>NZ_CP029378.1:5258960-7888441 GCF_003268675.1 Streptomyces bacillaris
CGACATCGTCGGGGGACGCCAGATGGAAGTGCCAGGTGACGACGAGGTGCGAGAACTCCTCGATCCCCTGGAGGGTTTCGAGCGGGTACTCCTCGTCGAGGCGGATGATGGACCGCACCCCACCCTGGAAGTCGTCCGCCGGTCTACTGTGACCGCCGACCACGTGGGCCACAGGCCGTACCTCGAACGCAGCTGTGAACACGGATCTCTCTCACCTCGGGTGGAAGCCAGCAGTCGAGTTACGCACCGCTCCCGGCGGCAGCGTGATCAGGTTACTGGCCCCGGCACGGCCGCGGGCCGGTTGCCGAGCTCGTCGAAGGGCTGGCGCGACCGCCCCTGCCGCCATGGAACGTTCCACGGCGGCCGGGGCGGTCAGGTCGGAACAGCAACAGCAGACAGCGACAGGCTCAGGCCGGCAGCCCCAACTCCCGGGCGATCAGCATCCGCTGGACCTCGGACGTGCCCTCGCCGATCTCCAGGATCTTCGAGTCGCGCCACATCCGCGCCACCGGGTACTCGTTCATGAAGCCGTAGCCGCCGTGGATCTGCGTGGCGTCCCGGGCGTTGTCCACCGCGACCGTGGAGGAGTACAGCTTGGCGATCGCCGCCTCCTTCTTGAACGGTTCGCCCGCCACCAGGCGGGAGGCCGCGTCGCGCCAGCCGATGCGGGACATGTGGGCGCGCATCTCCATGTCGGCGATCTTGAACTGGATGGCCTGGTTGGCGCCGATCGGCTTGCCGAAGGCGTGGCGTTCGGCCGCGTACTTCACGGACTCGTCGACGCAGCCCTGCGCCAGGCCCGTGGCCAGGGCGGAGATGGCGATGCGGCCCTCGTCCAGGATGCGCAGGAACTGGGCGTAGCCCCGGCCCTCCTCGCCCAGGAGGTTGGTGGCGGGGACGCGGACGTCGGTGAAGGACAGTTCGCGGGTGTCCGAGGCGTTCCAGCCGACCTTGGAGTAGGGGGCCGCGACCGTGAAGCCGGGGGTGCCGGAGGGGACGATGATCGCGGAGATCCGGGGGCGGCCGTCCTCCTTGCGGCCCGTCACGGCCGTGACCGTGACCAACTCCGTGATGTCCGTGCCCGAGTTGGTGATGAAGCACTTCGAGCCGTTGATCACCCACTCGTCCGTTGCCTCGTCCAGCACCGCCGTCGTCCGCGTGCCGCCCGCGTCCGAGCCGCCGTCCGGCTCGGTGAGGCCGAACGCGCCCAGCGCCTCACCCGCGCACAGCTTCGGCAGCCACTGGCGCTTCTGCTCCTCCGTGCCGAAGAGGTGCAGCGGCATCGCGCCCAGCGAGACCCCGGCCTCCAGGGTGATCGCCACCGAGGAGTCGACCCGGGCCAGCTCCTCCAAGGCGATCCCGAGCGCGAGGTAGTCGCCGCCCATGCCGCCGTACTCCTCCGGGAACGGCAGCCCGAACAGGCCCATCCGCCCCATCTCGCGCACGATCTCGTACGGGAATTCATGGCGCTCGTAGAAGTCGCCGATCTTCGGCGCGACCACGTCGTGCGCGAACTCCTCGACCGTGCGGCGCAGTTCCTCGTGCTCGGCGGTCAGCCGGTGGTCCAGGGACATGGGGTCACTCACTCCTTGTGGGAGGGGGAAGAAGAGGGAGGGGTCAGGGCTCGGACCGTGCGGGATGGGCTCGGTCGGCCCAGGTGTTCGGCCAGCCAGACGCTGGCGGCGGTCAGGGCGGTCAGGTCGACGCCCGTCTCGATGCCGAGGCCGTCGAGCATCCACACCAGGTCCTCGGTGGCCAGGTTGCCCGTGGCGCTCTTCGCGTACGGACAGCCGCCCAGGCCACCCGCCGACGCGTCCACCGTGGTCACACCGTGCTGGAGCGCCGCCAGGGTGTTCGACAGCGCCTGGCCGTACGTGTCGTGGAAGTGGACGCCGATCGACGGGGTGGGGACCCCCGCCGCGTTCAACGCTGCCAGCAACTCCGTTACGTGGCCCGGCGTCGCCACCCCGATCGTGTCGCCCAGCGACAACTCGTCGCAGCCCAGGTCCATCAGGGCCTTGGCCACCTTCACCACCTGGGCGACCGGCACCGAGCCTTCCCACGGGTCCCCGAAGCACATCGACAGGTACCCGCGCACCTGGACCTTCTCCGCCTTCGCCCGCGCCACCACCGGCTCGAACATCGCCAGCGACTCGTCGACCGTACGGTTCAGATTGCGGGCCGCGAACGTCTCCGTGGCCGAGCCGAACACCGCGATCGACCGGGCCCCGAGCGCCAGCGCCCGTTCCAGGCCGCGTTCGTTCGGCACCAGGACCGGGAGGGAGACCTCCCGTGCCTCCGCGATGTCGCCTAGGAGGGGAACAGCGCCTCCGCGTCCGCCAGTTGGGGCACCCACTTGGGGTGGACGAAGCTCGTCGCCTCGATGGTGGTGAGACCGGCCACGGCCAGGCGGCGGATGAACTCCGCCTTCACCTCCGTCGGGACCGTCTCCTTCTCGTTCTGGAGGCCGTCCCGCGCTCCTACCTCGTGGATGCGGACCCGGGGCGGCAGCCCGGCCGCCGGGACCTTCATGGGGAGACCCTGTGCGCTCATGACGCGTCCTCCCCCTCGGTCAGCGGGGCCACGACTGCCAGGATCTGGTCCATCGCCACCGTCGCTCCGGCCGTGACGTCCAGCTCCGTCACCGTTCCCGCGTGCGGGGCCGAGATCACGTGCTCCATCTTCATCGCCTCCACCACGAGCAGGCTCTGCCCCGCCTCGACCTCGTCCCCGACGGCCACCTTCACCACCGTGACCGTGCCAGGCATCGGGGCCGCCAGCGTGTCCGCCCCGGCCCGGCCCGCCCCGCTCAGGGACGCCTCCACCGGGTCGTGGTCCTGGACGTGCCAGGTGTCGCCGTCCCGGCCGAGCCAGTCGCCGTTGCGGTGGAAGTGGTGCGTCACGCCGTCGAGTTCGACCGTGACCCGGGTGGGTGTGACGGTCGCGGCAGCCGGAGCGCTCCGAGTGACGGGTTCAACTCCCGCTACGCGCAAGGGGAAGAGCAGCGGCGCCCGCACACCCCCCGTCCGCCACCCGCTCGGCACCGAGAACGGGTCCGTCCAGCCCTCCGCGTCCGGCCGGGGCGCCAGCGCGTCGAGGCGGGCCGCCGCCGCGGCCGCGTACACCTCGTCCGGGACGCCGTCCGGCACCAGGCCCTCCGCCTCGCGTGCCACCAGCCCCGTGTCCAGGTTGCCGGAGACCACGTCCGGGTGGGCCAGCAGGCGGCGCAGGAAGCCCGCGTTGGTCGGGACGCCCAGGATCACCGTGTCCGCCAGGGCCGCCCGCAGCTTGCGGAGGGCCGTCGCCCGGTCGGGACCGTACGCGATGACCTTCGACAGCATCGGGTCGTACAGGCTGCCCACCGGCACACCCTCGCTGAGCCCCGAGTCCGTCCGCACCCCGCCGCCCTGCGGCTCGCTCAGCGCCAGCACCGTACCGCCGGAGGGCAGGAAGCCGCGGGACGGGTCCTCGGCGCAGACCCGGGCCTCGATCGCCCAGCCGGTCAGGGTGATGTCCTCCTGGGCGTACGGGAGTTGCTCGCCCGACGCCACCCGCAGCTGCCACTCCACCAGGTCCAGGCCGGTGATCAGCTCGGTGACCGGGTGCTCGACCTGGAGGCGGGTGTTCATCTCCATGAAGTAGTACGAGGACGGGTCGCTGCCCGGGACGATGAACTCCACCGTCCCCGCCCCGACATAGCCGCAGCTCCGCGCCGCCTGGACTGCTGCCTCGCCCATCGCCGCCCGGGTCGCCTCGTCCAGCAGGACGCTCGGCGCCTCCTCGATGATCTTCTGGTGGCGGCGCTGGAGCGAGCACTCGCGCTCGCCCAGGTGCACCACGTTGCCGTGGGCGTCGGCCAGCACCTGGATCTCGATGTGGCGCGGGCGGTCGATCCACCGCTCGACGAGCAGCGTGTCGTCGCCGAAGGAGGCGCGGGCCTCCCGTCGCGCCGCCGCGATCTCCTCGCCCAGCACCGCCGCGTCCCGGACCAGGCGCATGCCCTTGCCGCCGCCGCCCGCCGAGGGCTTGAGGAGGACCGGGGTGCCGATCTCCCGTGCCGATTCCTCCAGTTGGGCGTCCGTGAGGCCGCTGCCCGAGGAGCCGGGGACCACCGGGACCCCGTACGCCGCGACCGTCTCCTTCGCCCGGATCTTGTCGCCCATGAGCGCGATGGCGGAGGCCGGGGGGCCGATGAAGGTCAGGCCCGCGTCCGTGCACGCCTGCGCGAACTCGGCGTTCTCCGCGAGGAATCCGTACCCGGGATGGACCGCCTGTGCGCCCGTGCGGCGGGCCGCCGCCAGGAGCGCCGGCACGTTGAGATAGCTCTCGGCGGCGGGCGGCGGGCCGATCCGGACCGCCGTGTCCGCCTCCCGTACGTGCCGGGCGTCCGCGTCCGCGTCGCTGAAGACCGCGACCGAGCGCACCCCCAGCTCGCGCAGGGTCCGGATCACCCGGACGGCGATCTCGCCGCGGTTGGCGACCAGCACGGTGTCGAACATCGTCGTCATCTGTTCCTCACATCCGGAAGACGCCGAAGCCGGGCCCGGCCGGGTCCTTCTCGGGCAGCGGGGCGTTGGCGCAGGCGGTCAGGGCGAGGCCGAGGACCTGGCGGGTGTCCACGGGGTCGATCACACCGTCGTCCCAGAGCCGGGCGGTGGCGTAGTACGCGTTGCCCTGGGTCTCGTACTGGGCGCGGATCGGGGCCTTGAACGTCTCCTCGTCCTCGGCGCTCCACTCGTCGCCCAACTGGTCGCGCTTGACGGTGGCCAGGACCGAGGCCGCCTGCTCGCCGCCCATGACGGAGATCTTGGCGTTGGGCCACATCCACAGGAAGCGGGGTCCGTAGGCCCGGCCGCACATCGAGTAGTTGCCCGCGCCGTACGAACCGCCGACCACGACCGTCAGCTTCGGGACGCGGGTGGTGGCGACCGCCGTGACCATCTTGGCGCCGTGCTTGGCGATGCCGCCGTGCTCGTAGTCCTTGCCGACCATGAAGCCGGAGATGTTCTGGAGGAAGACGAGCGGGATGCCGCGCTGGTCGCACAGCTCGATGAAGTGCGCGCCCTTCTGGGCCGACTCCGCGAACAGGATGCCGTTGTTCGCGACGATCCCGACCGGGTGGCCGTGGATCCGGGCGAAGCCGGTGATCAGTGTCTGCCCGTACTCCGCCTTGAACTCCTGGAAGCGGGAGCCGTCCACCACCCGGGCGATCACCTCGCGTACGTCGTAGGGGGTACGGGAGTCCACGGGCACCGCCCCGTACAGCCCCGCCGGGTCCACCTTCGGCTCCTCGGCCGGCTCGACCGACCAGGGGAGCGGGGCACGGCCCGGGAGGGTGGCGACGATGTTGCGGACGATGCGGAGGGCGTGCGCGTCGTCCTCCGCGAGGTGGTCGGTGACGCCGGAGATCCGGGAGTGGACCTCGCCGCCGCCCAGCTCCTCCGCCGTCACGACCTCACCGGTCGCGGCCTTCACCAGCGGCGGGCCGCCGAGGAAGATCGTGCCCTGGTTCCGGACGATGACCGCCTCGTCGCTCATCGCCGGGACGTACGCCCCGCCCGCCGTGCAGGAGCCCAGCACCGCAGCGATCTGCGGGATCCCGGCCGCCGACATCCGGGCCTGGTTGTAGAAGATCCGCCCGAAGTGGTCCCGGTCGGGGAACACCTCGTCCTGCATCGGCAGGAAGGCACCGCCCGAGTCGACCAGGTAGAGGCAGGGGAGACGATTCTCCAGGGCCACTTCCTGGGCGCGCAGGTGCTTCTTCACAGTCATCGGGTAGTACGTGCCGCCCTTGACGGTCGCGTCATTGGCGACGATCACGCACTCCCGGCCCGAGACCCGCCCGATCCCCGCGATCACCCCGGCGGCCGGGGCCTGGTCCCCGTACATCCCGTCGGCCGCCAGGGGGGCCAGCTCCAGGAACGGCGAACCCGGGTCCAGGAGGGTGTCCACCCGGTCCCGGGGCAGCAGCTTGCCGCGCGCCTCGTGGCGGGCCCGGGCCTTCTCACCCCCGCCCAGCCGCGCCGTGGCGAGGCGCCCCGCCAGCTCGTCGGAGAGCGCCTGATGCGCCGCCTCGTTGGCCTGCCAGGCCTCCGAGGCGGGATCGGCCGCGCTCGCCAGGACCGGTGCCTGCTGCATCGTGTCGAGCCCCCTTGCCCGTACCGCGATCATCTGCGCTCCGTTAATGAGCGTTAACGCATTTCCCTCAGGTTAACGAGCGCTAACGACCCTGTCTAGAATGAATCCTCATGAGCACCCATGCCGCCGCCCGCGTCGCGGCCCCCACCCGCCGCGAGCAGATCCTGCGGGAGGCCGCGCGCCTCTTCGCCGAGCGCGGCTTCCACGGTGTCGGCGTTGACGAGATAGGCGCGGCGGTCGGGATCAGCGGCCCCGGCCTCTACCGCCACTTCCCCGGCAAGGACGCGATGCTCGCCGAACTGCTGGTCGGGATCAGCGAGCGGCTCCTCGAGGGCGGCCGTCTGCGGGTGTCGGAGGACGCGGCCCGGGGTGACGGCTCCCCGGAGGCGCTCCTGGACGCGCTCATCGAGGGCCACATCGACTTCGCCCTCGACGACCGCCCCCTCATCACCCTCCACGACCGCGAGCTGGACCGGCTGCGCGACACGGACCGCAAGCGGGTGCGGCGGCTCCAGCGGGAGTACGTGGAGGTCTGGGTCGGCGTCGTCCGCGCCCTCTACCCCGCCCTCGCCGAGAACGAGGCCCGCGTCACCGTGCACGCCGTCTTCGGCCTGCTGAACTCCACCCCGCACCTGGCCCGGCCGGAGTCCCGCCCCGACGCCCGCCCCGGCCGCGAGGCCACCGCCGCGCTGCTGCACCGGCTGGCGCGCGGCGCCTTCGCGGCGGCGGCCGCGGAACCGGCCTGAGCGGGAGACATCCGGCTTGAGCGGGCGGCGCCCGGCCCGAGGGGGAGACGCCCTGCCCGAGGGGGAGACGCCCTGCCCGAGGGGGAGACGCCCTGCCCGAGGGGGAGACGCCCTGCCCGAGCGGGGGCCGACGGCCCGTGCACCCCGTCTGAGCAGGAGTTTCACCCGGCGGGCAACCCTGGGCCGGTTCTTCACGTCTGTCCGGTCAGAACGAAGAGAGTGACAGAGAGTGAAGAGAGCACGGGGGAGTTCCGCCATGGCCGTCTCGCTGGGCGAAGAGATCATGCTGCTGTCGCTGGACGACACGACCGGCGCGGCGAAGGGGGAGTCGGCGGCCCGCTGGGGCGTGGCGGCCGGGATGCTCCTGGAGCTGGTGATGGCGGGCCGCGTCACGGTGAAGGGCGGCCGCGTCGAGGTCTTCGACCCGACGCCCACCGGTGACCCCCTCCTGGACGGGCGGCTCGACCGGCTGGTCCGCTGGGTCCACGGGGCCTCCAGCAGCCGCAAGGTGGTCGACTGGCTGACCCGGGAGCATGTGAAGGGCTCCCAGGACGTCGTCGACAGCCTCTGCGCCCGCGGCCTGGTGACCGAGGAGCGGCACCGGGCCCTCGGTCTCTTCCCCGTACGCCGCTATCCGGAGGCCGACGGGTCCGTCGAGCGGGAGCTGCGGGCGCGGCTCGCCGCGGTGGTGCTGCACGGGGCGGTGCCGGACGCCCGGACGAGCGCCCTGGTCGCCCTGGTGCACGCCACGGGGATGCACCCGCAGACCTTCCCCGGGCTGCCGAAGAAGCAGGTGGCCCCGCGCATGGCGGAGATCTCCGACGGCCACTGGGCGGGTGTGAGCGTGCGGGAGGCCATCCGCAACCTCCAGGCCGCGATCTCCACGGTGACCGTGGTGACGGTGCTCTCCGTGGTGCCGTGAGCTGCCGTCGGCCACGTGCGTGAACTGCCCCTGAGTAGAAGAGAATTCTAGAAAATCATTCGACTCCGCGCCGTGCGTGGGGTGATACTTCCGGTACGACGGCGCGCGCGGGTCCCCGGGCAACGGGGGAGGGACCCGCGCGTGGCCGATCTCTCCGCACGGCCTGCCGCGCGCAGCCGAAGGACCGCCGGAAGCCCTGGTCAGAGGCCCCGACCGCCGAGGTCCGGGGAAGGGGCGCCTGCGCTAGGCTCGCCGTCATGAACGTGACGGCTCCCGAGCACGACTCCTGATGCATGACTCCTAAGCAGCAGCGCGGCGAGGCCACCGTCGACCGCCTCCTGACCACGGCCCTCCAGGTGCACACCAGTTGCGGCCGCCAGGGCTTCACGGTGAACGCGGTCACGGCGGCCAGCGGGGTCAGCCTGGGAAGCCTCTACCACCACTTCGGCAGCTTCGACGGGCTCGCCGCCCAGCTCTACCTCCGCTGCATGGGGCAGTTGTGCGACGAGGTGTTCGCGGGGCTGACCCGTACGCGTACGGTACGGGCCGGCGTACGGGCCATCGTCCAGCACTACTTGAGGTTCACCGAGGAACACCGCGACATCGCCCTCTTCCTCCACGCCTCCGCGTACTCCGGCCATCTCACCGCCCACGCCCAGGAGATCCGCTCGTTCAAGGAGACCAAGTTCGCGGCGATCGCCGACTGGCTGCGCCCGCACGTCGCGTCCGGCGCGGTGCTGCCGCTGCCCACCCCGATGCTCGAAGTGCTGGTGATGGGCCCGGTGGAGGAGACCGCCCGCCGCTGGCTCTCCAGCACGTACGACATCGACCTCCGGCAGGCCGCCCGCATCCTCCCGGACCGGATCTGGGCCTCCCTCCGCCCGCTCCCGGACGGGGCGGAGCCCGAACCGGTCTGACGCACGGCGGTGAGCGCCGACCTGGCGCGGTCCTGCACGCGCCGGATCACACCGGTCCGCCACCCCTCCTCAGCTGGGCCCGGCGGAGCGGATGTCCTGGAGTTCCGTCAGCCGCCGCACCACGGCGATGGACAGGGCGACGCCCGGAATGCACAGCAGGTTCAGGAACGTGCCCCAGTGGACGGCCGACAGCATCCGGTCGAAGTGGATCGCGTTCGGATAGTCGACCGCGCCCCGCATCACATCGGGGAGGAAGTAGACGACGGATGCGCTGACCGAGAAGACGATCCCCCACCCCCACCACAGGCCGAGCAACCGCCGCCCCGGCCACCGCCGGGTCGTCTGCCAGCCCCACTCGTCGGGCCTGCCGCGGTGCCGCTCCTGGAGCGAGGCGTACCAGATGTCGAAGGTGATCTTCCCCGGGATGATCCAGCCGGCTACCGGGATGAACCAGCTGCCGATCGCCATGCCGGGGGAGTAGCGGTGCTCGCGCGGCGCGAAGGCCTCCGCGTTGATCCGTACGCGCCAGAACCAGACCAGGGTGGTGACGCCTGCCGCGACCGCCAGCAGGCTGTCGACCAGGATCAGGGTGTCCGCCTTCCCGACCAGCGTCTCGACATCGGTCCACAGGGCGAAGTCCGCCTTCTTCCAGTCACCGATCTCGCCCGCGAAGCCGAGGTGCATCACGACGGCCACGCACTTGAAGGCGATGTAGACCCCGTAGAGCCACGACAGCGCGATGGCCAGACTCTCCGGCGACCGGAACACCGCCCGCTGCGCCGACCAGGCCGGGTTCGGGGCCGGGGCCGGGCGTGGTGGCGTGGCGGGGGACGGCTCCTGACGTACGTAGTGGGGTCGGGCGGGGTCCGCCGGTGCGGGGGCCGGTTCCGGGGCCCGGGCGGGGGGTGCCGCCGCGGGCCGCTCCGGTGGCGTCGGCGGTGGTACGGACCCGGGTGGGCGCGGGGCCGCCTGCGGGGCGGGGCCCGGCGCCGCGGCGATCGTCGGTACGTACGCGAGCGGGGCGGACGGCGGCGGTGGCGGCGAGACGGGCTGGCGGTGGCCCGGGACGGGCGGGGCCCAGGGGGTGTGCCCGGCGGCGGGCGGGGCTGAAGGGGCGCTCCCAGCGGCGGCCGAGGCGGCGGGCGGCTCCGACGGGCTGCCCGCACCCGCACCCGCACCCGAGCCCGCACCCGAGCCCGCGCCCGATCCCGCAGCCGGACCCGGACCCACTGGTTCCGGCGTGCTTCCCGCGGCCTCCCCACCGGCCCCGCCCGGTCGCCACTCGCCCTGGGCCGCCGCCCGGCCGGAGATCCGCGCGACCTCAGCGAGGGCACGGGCGGGCAGCCAGGGGTCGGCGAAGGCGGCCCCGGCACCAGCCCCGGTGCTGCCGGCCCCGTTCCCATCGCCGTCCCCATCGCCGTCGAGCAGCGCTGCGTACGGGGCCAGCCGGGAGGCCAGGGCGGGGGCGTCGGGGCGGTCGGCGGGGTCCTTGGCCAGGCACTCCGCGACGAGGGGGCGCAGTTCGTCGGGGACGTCGTCCAGGGCGGGGGAGTCCTGGACGACGGCGTACATCAGCGCGTGCTGGTTGGTGGAGTCCGGTACGGGGAAGGGCAGCCGCCCGGTGGCCGCGAACACCAGGACGCCGCCCAGCCCGAAGACATCGCTCGCGGGCGTGAGGGCGCGGCCGAGCACCTGCTCGGGCGACATATAGCCCGGTGACCCCACGGACGCGCCGGTGCGGGTGAGCCCGCCGCCGGTCGAGGCGTCGACGAGCTTGGCCACCCCGAAGTCGATGAGCCGGGGCCCCTCGACGGTGAGCAGGATGTTCGACGGCTTCACATCGCGGTGCACCAGCCCCGCCGCGTGCACCGCCTCCAGGGCCCGGGCGAGCCCGGCCGCGAGGGCTCCGGCGGAGGCGGCGGGCAGCGGGCCCTGCGTGGCCACCAGCCGCTGGAGCGGCAGGCCGGGGACGAACTCGGTCGCCACCCAAGGCCGTTGGCCGTCCGCCCCGGGCTCCGCGGCGACGACCTGGGCGATGCCCCCGGCCCGTACGAGACTCGCGGCCTCGATCTCGCGGGCGAAGCGCACCCGGAAGTCGGGGTCCTCGGTGAAGCCGTACCGGATGGACTTCAGGGCGACCCGCTCACCCCCGCCGCCCACCGCGAGGTACACCGTCCCCATGCCGCCCTCGCCCAGCCGGGCCAGCAGCCGGTACGGCCCTATCCGGGCGGGATCCGCCTGATCCAGCGGCCACATGTTCGGTCCTCCCCCGTGAAACCTGGCGTCCGGCGCCTGCGCACCGCCGGTCGAAGCCGATCTTGCGATCGTGGCAGTAGCCTGCCCGACACGGGAGCGTGTGCGCCAGTCCACGGCCTCCGGGGGTCTGCGCTCAGCCCTCCCTGGTCCGTACGGTGACGTGGTCGACCCGCATCGGACGGCCCGGCTCGGTGGCGGGACCCGCCGTCGCCCCGTCCGCCAGCGGGAGTGCACCGCCGATCGCCACGTTGAGGATCAGGAACACCCCGTGGTCCACAGTCTGTTGCCAGGTCCGCCGGTCCATCTGCTCCGCCCGCACCCGGAAGTACACGCGGTCGTCCAGATACCAGCGGACCTCGTCCGCGCCGAGGTCGACCTCCACGGCGTACGTATGGAACTCCGTACGGCAGGTCGCGCACGCCTGCGGACCCGAGGTCAGCCCCACGGGCTCCCGGCACGGGCCGCCCTCCAGCACCCCGCAGTGCATCGAACCGAACACGGAGTCACGGCCGTTGACGGACTCCATGATGTCCAGCTCGCCGACGCCCGGCCAGCCGGTGTACCCGTCGCGCAGCGAGGCGCCCAGGGTCCAGAACGCGGGCCAGTACCCCGCCGCCCCGGCCCCGGTCACCTCCGGCAGCGCGATCGACGCCTCGATCCGCAGCACCCCGCCGGGCGGCGGCGCGAAGTCGGACCGTACGGTCGTGATCCGCCCCGAACTCCACTGGTCCCCCTTCCTCGTGGGGACGATCTCCAGCACGCCCCGGCCGTCCAGGCGCACGTTCTCCGTGGAGTCGGTCATGGCCGTGATCTCGCCCGTCCCCCACTGCGGGGCCGGGCAGCCGGGGTAGCAGGTGCCGAGGTCGTACTGCCAGTGGGCGGGGGAGGGGCGGGTGCCCGCCGGGCCGTCGAAGTCGTCCCGCAGCAGTTCGGTCCAGCCATCAGGCCCGGGGACCGGGGCAGTTGTGGGCGTTGCGGTGGTGGGCAGTGCGCCCGCCTCCGTCAGCAGCCGCTCCAGGCGCGGGGTGAGCACGACGGCCGCCACATTGGTGAGGTGGGCGTCGTCGCGGTAGAGCAGGATGCGCTCCCGGACCGCCGGGCAGGTCGGGCCGTCGCCCGGGCAGAGGGCCGGGTTCACGCTGATGGTCCGCACGCCCGGCACCGCGCCCGACGCGATCCGGCGCGCCAGCGGATCGTCCCGGACCGCCTCCGCCCGGTCGAACGCGCAGGCGGCCGCGTCGGCCGGGGCGCCGGAGACACAGGCCGGGATGTCCGTGCCGGGGACCGGGGTGTCCTCGATGTAGACGATCGGGGCGCCGATCTTCCGCAGCGGCCCGAGCGTCTTCTCCCAGGCGGCGGCGAGGAGTTCACGGTCGGTGGTGTACCGGTTGAGCGAGGCGATCACGATGAGCCGGGGCTTCGGCCCCGTACGCAACCGGTCCAGGGCGTCGGCGCGCCAGGTGTCGCACTCCCGGTAGGCGCGCCCCAGTTGCGGGCTGTCCACCGTCAACTGCGGCAGCGGGCAGCCCTGCTTGACCAACTCCTGGAGCGCCCAGCCGCGTTGGGCGGCCAGCGCCAGCATCGGGGAGAACCACTGGCCCGCGTGCGAGTCACCGAGCAGCACGATCCGGTCCGGGCTGTCCACCGCCCCGAACAGGCACTGCGGGCTGCGGGTCACCTCCGGGGCGACCTGGCAGTCCCGGTCAGGAGGGAAGTCCTTGCGGGCCTGCACCGGGTTCGGCACCACCGGACCGTCCGCCGCGGCACCCCCGAGCAGCGACGCGCCCGAAGCGGCCCCCGGCGGCAGCCCCTTGACGTCGACCGGGGTGGCGGGGCCCATCAGGTGCAGCGTCGCCGTGCCCACGACCAGGGCGAGCGCGACCGGCAGCACGATGGCGGAGACGCCCACCGCCAGTCCGCGCCGGGGGAGTTCGGAGACCGTACGGCTGCGGCGCAGCGGCTGCTCGACCCACCGCATGGTGGCGAGCGCGGGCAGGACGGCCACCAGCGTCCACGCCGTCCTCGCGGGCCAGCCGAGCGTGCCGAGCCGGGCCTCCGCCAGGACGAGCACCGGCCAGTGCCAGAGGTAGAGGGTGTAGGAGAGCCGTCCGATGGCCCGGGGCGCCCGTCCGGCGAGCAACCGGCCCACCCCGTAAGCACCTTGGGCGTCCCGCTCGCCCCGCCCCGGTATCGCGGCGAGGATCACGGCGGCGGTGGCCAGGGTCGGGACGAGCGCCGCCCAGCCGGGGTACGGCGTCGACGCGTCGTACGCCATCACGCACCAGCCGATCGCCACCGCCCCGCCCCAGCCGCACAGCAGCCGCAGCGGACGCGGCCCGCGCAGCAGATGCCAGGGCAGCAGCGCGAGCAGCGCCCCCACCCCGAACTGCCAGACGCGCGAGGGCGTTCCGAGGTACGCCAGCGAGGCCGAGTCCGCCGTCCAGTGCAGCGAGAGGACGAACGATCCGAGGACCAGCGCCCCGGTGACCACCGCCACGACCGCCCGCACGGCCCGCCCCCGCCGTACGGCACGGGTGGCGGAGAGGGCGGCCACCGCGAGCAGCGGGGCCCAGAACAGATAGAACTGCTCCTCCACGGCGAGCGACCAGAAGTGCAGCAGCGGGCTCTGGTCGTGCCCGGCCGCCAGATAGTCGGTCTGCTGGGAGACGAACCGCCAGTTGGCGACGGAGAGCGCCGCCGCGAGGACGTCGTACTCCAGGTCCGTGCGGCGCAGCGGTACGGTCAGCCAGGCTCCCGCCACCGCGACCGCCGCGAGCACCACGGCGGCCGAGGGCAGCAGTCGCCGGGCCCGGCGGGAGAAGAAGTCACCGAGCCGGATGCGGCCGGTGCTGATGGCCTCCCGGACCAGCAGCCCGGTGATCAGATAGCCGGAGATGACGAAGAAGACGTCCACCCCGATGAACCCGCCCGCCAGGCCCGGGATTTCGGCGTGGAAGGCGAGGACCGCGAGGACGGCGACCGCGCGCAGCCCCTCGATGTCGGGCCGGAACGCCGAGCGGTGCGGGCTCGGCCCGGACTCACCGCCCGTGCGGGCGGCGGGCGGTGCGGGCGGCGGCGGGGCGGCGGGGCGCTTCCGGCGGGGGCCGGGAGCGAGGAGGAAGGGCATGGTGGTGAGGCCTTTCGAGGCGGCTCGGTGCGGCGCGGCTCAGCTCGACCAGGGGAGCATCGGGTTGACCCACCCCGAGGCGAGCAGACCGGTGAGCAGGAGGAGGGCGGAGGCGGCGAGGGTTTCGGGCCAGCGGCGGGGCAGCACGCCGGAGGGGGAGGCGCGGAGCCGGTCGAGCAGGCCGCTCGCCCCCGGTCCGGTTCCCGCCGTCGTGCTCACCACCGCTCCCGCCGAGACCCCTGCCTTCGCCTCCGCGCCCGCTCCCGGTCGCAGCTCGGCCCACAGGTCCCGGATCAGCGGCACATTGATCTGGAGCTGCACCAACAGGTAGAGCAGCAGACCCCAGTTGGGCTCCCAGCCGTTACGGGCCACGGCCAGCGCCAGCCCGGCCGTCGCGGCCCCGTTGGAGAGGGCGAGCCAGACCAGCGAGACGCCCACCACCCGGCGGGCCATCGACCCCGAACTCCCCCTGGAGCGCACCCCCGTGGGCACCCACGCGGCGCTGCGGCCCCGCAGGGTGTGCCAGAACGCGGTGGCGGCGGCCACGCTGGTCAGGACGTTGGCCCGGATCACCTCGACGCGCCAGCGGGTCCGGCTGATCCGGGGCAGCAGCACATGCCAGAGCCAGAGCGGGGCGAGCAGCGGCAGCACGTGCCAGGGTCGGATGTGGTCCGGGTACCAGAACATCATCACCAGCGGCGGCAGCGGCGCGGCGAAGGTGTTCACGGCGGTGGTGAGGTAGCCGACCACACCTTCGTAGAAGCAGAGCCGCATCCGCCAGGGCGCCCGCATCCGCTTCAGGACCGGCGTCCCGAGGAGGTGGAGGTTGCCCATCGCCCACCGGTACTGCTGGTTGACGTAGGAGGTCAGCTCGTCGGGCGAGGTGCCCTTGGCGACCAGGACGGGGACGTACAGGGTGCGGAACCCCTGCTCGTGCAGGGCGAGCCCGGTGTACAGGTCCTCGCTGTGGTCGAGCCGGGCGAAGCCGCCCGCCAGGTCGATCGCGGTGCGCCGGTAGACGGCGTTGGAGCCGCAGCAGATGGCGGCGTCACTGGCGTCCCGGGACGGCTGGATCCACCGGAAGAACCACTCCTGGGCCGAGCCGGCGGCGCGCTGGATCCACCCCATCGTGCCGTCGGTGTCGAAGCACTGGGGGCTCTGCACGATGCCGACGGCGGGGTCCGCGAGATACGGGACGAGGTGGCGCAGGAAGTCCGGGCGGGGCGCGAAGTCCGCGTCCAGGATCGCGATGTACTCCGAACTGCTCAGCGTCAGCGCGTGGTTGAGGTTGCCCGCCTTCTTCAGGTGGCCCCGGTCGGGGCGGACGACGTAGGTGTAGCCGTATCGGGCGGCCAGCTCCGCGACCTCCGGCCGGTCGCCGTCGTCCAGCACCCAGACGGTCAGCGCGCCGGGCCAGTCCACGGCGGCGACCGCGCGGTAGGCGTTGGCGAGGACGGGAAGCGGTTCGCCGCAGGTCGGCAGGTACAGGTCCACGGTGGGGAGTTCGGCGGGCGCCCAGGCGTGGACGAGCACCTCGTGCGAGGCCCGGGTGAGCCGCCGCTGACGCAGGCCGTTGACCGAGGAGAGCGCCAGCGCCACGACGTTGAGGGCGAGAACCGCGAGGAACGCCCAGAGAGCCGGGGTCCGTAACGCGAAGGCGAACATGGTGGCCGCCGTGAAGACGAAGGCCAGCGAGCTGCTCACCAGCACCCAGCGGCGCTGTGGCCCGAAGTACCAGTACAGCTCGTCGTCGGACGGAGGTTGCGGAAGGTGATGCACGGTCATATAGCCCCCCACGGCTGCGTATGTACCCGTTTCAGGTGGCCCACCCTACTGCCAAAGGTATAGACCACTTGCGCGAGACCGAGGCGACGGACGGGAATGAGACAGCGGATTGGCGTATCTCAATTGGTCCAGACCTCTGGGTGTTCCCATTCGAACCGCCCCGCCGTCCGGCGGGGGAAGGGCCAGGTCACGCGCGGGTGAACAGTCCCGGAAGAGTTTCCGGGAGAGCCCCCGGAGGAGTTACGGGCCCCGGTGGGCGGGGTACGGCCGGACCCCGGCGGAGGTGTCCGACGTACGGGACACCGGGCACACCCCGCACCCCGGACGGCACAATGGGCGCATGCCGATACCCAGCCGCGCCGCCCTCGTCGACCACCTCGTCCGTACGCGTATCGCGGGGGACGTGGCCACGCCTCGCGACAACAACCTCTCCCACTACCGCAAGCTCGCCAACGGTGACCGTCACTACTGGCTGGGCCTGGAGCTGGGCGACCGCTGGACCGACGAGCAGGACGTGCTCGCGGTGATGGCCGAGCGGTGCGGGGTGAACGACGACCCCGCGCACCGGGCGGGCCAGGACACCATCGACCCCGAGCTGACGGTCGACGCCCTGGAGCGGATGGCGGCCCGCCTGCGCAAGGCCGCCGACGGCCGGGAGCGGGTCCTCTTCGCCACCGGCCACCCCGGCGGCCTGCTGGACGTGCACCGGCGGACGGCGGACGCGCTGCGCCGCGCGGGCTGCGAGATCGTCCGCATCCCGTCGGGGCTGATCGCGGACGAGGGGCTCGTCGTCCAGTTCGCGGACGTCGCGATGCTGGAGCGCGGGGCCACCCTCTGGCACACCCACTCCCCGGCCCCGATGGCGGCCATCCTGGACGCCATGGCCCACCTGGACCGCCCGCTGCCCGACCTCGTCGTCGCGGACCACGGCTGGGCGGGATGCGCGGGCCAGCGCGGGGTGGACGCGATCGGGTACGCGGACTGCAACGACCCGGCCCTCTTCCTCGGCGAGTCGGAGGGCACCCTCCAGGTCACCGTCCCGCTGGACGACCACGTCACCGACCCGCGCTCCTACGACCCGATGACGGAGTACCTGCTGCACGCGGCGGGGCTGCTGGAGGACGACGACGCGCCGGTCCAGGAGCCCGAACCGGCCGCGTAAGGACCGGGAGGCCGCCTTCAGGGCGCGGGAGGCCGCCGCTGTCCGCGCCCCGGCGTCGGGTCCAGATACACCCGCCGCACCGAGGGGAACCGCTCCCGCAGCTGCGCCTCCGCCTCCTCGCAGGCCCACTCGACCTCCGCCGCCGTGGCCATGTCCCGGAAGTCGACCTTCGCGGCGATCATGATCTCGGCCGGTCCCTGGATGAGCGTGGTCAGCTCCAGTACGTCGACGATGTGGGGGACCGACCGCAGCTCCTCGCGCACCCCCGCCCGCATCGCCGCGGGCAGCGGGCGCCCGATGAGCAGCTGCGCGTTGGACCGGCCGAGCACCCAGGCCACGTACACCAGGAGCAGGCCGATCAGACAGGACGCGATCCCGTCCCAGACCCCGGACCCCGTCAGCTGCCCGCCGAGCAGCCCGCCCGCCGCCAGCAGCAGCCCGATCAGGGCCGCCGAGTCCTCCATGACGACGGCCTTCACCGCGGTGTCGGGGGTGTGGCGCAGGTAGTACGTGTCCGGCACCCGCAGCCGGGCCGCCTCGCGCCGCACCTGTCTGACGCCGGTGCGCAGGGAGAACCCCTCCAGCAGGAAGGCGATGCCGAGGACGACGTACGAGACGAGCGGGTTGCCCAGCTCCTCGCCCGCGACCAGCGTGTGCACCCCGTCGTAGACGGCGAAGACCGCGCCGCCGACGAAGGTGGCGATCGAGGCGAGCATGGCCCAGATGTACCGCTCGGGGCCGTAACCGAGCGGATGGTCCTCGTCGGCCGGCTTCCCGCTCCGCTTGAGCGCGGTGAGGAGCATGACCTCGGTGACGGTGTCCGCGACCGAGTGGGCCGCCTCGGAGAGCATCGCGCTCGATCCGCTGATCAGCCCGGCGACGGCCTTCGCCACGGCGATTCCGAGATTGGCGAGGGCCGCCACGACCACGGTGAAGGTGGACTCCTCGCCGTCTGCCTTCCCGTCCGCCCCGGTCGCCTGCGCATCGCTCATGGTGCGGAGTATGTCCGAAAGGCGACCTCGGGCGGTGCTCATCACGGGAGCGTCAGGCGGCGCTCATCCCCGGGGCACGCGGACGACACCCTCCTGGATGACGGTGATCGCGAGGCGCCCGTCGGCGGTGTAGATCCGGGCCTGGCCCAGCCCCCGCCCGCCGGAGGCCGACGGCGACTCCTGGTCGTACAGCAGCCATTCGTCCGCCCGGAACGGCCGGTGGAACCACATCGCGTGGTCCAGACTCGCCCCGACCACGTCCCCGACCGCCCAGCCGCCCCGCCCGTGGGCCAGGAGCACCGAGTCCAGCAGGGTCATGTCGGAGACGTACGTGGCCATGCAGACGTGCAGCAGCGGGTCGTCCGCCAGCTTGCCGTTGGTCCGGAACCAGACCTGCGAACGCGGCTCGCGCGCCTCGCCCACGGTCCCGAACGGCGGCTCGTCCACGTACCGCAGATCGACGGCGGCCCGCGCCTCGCTCAGCCGGTCCGCCATCCCCGGGTCCGCGAAGAGGTGCGCGTACCGGGGCAGCATCTCGGCGGCCGTGGGCAGGGTCTCCGGATCGGGCGAGGCGGGCATGTCCGCCTGGTGCTCCAGCCCCTCCTCGTGACTCTGGAAGGAGGCCGAGAGGTGGAAGATCGGCTGCCCGTGCTGGACGGCGACGACCCGGCGGGTGGTGAAGGACTTCCCGTCGCGGATGCGGTCCACGGTGTAGACGATGGGCGCGCCCGGATCGCCCGCGCGCAGGAAGTACGCGTGCAGGGAATGGGCACCCCGGTCTGCCGGGACCGTCCGGCCCGCGGCGACCAGCGCCTGGGCCGCGACCTGCCCGCCGAACACCCGGGGCACGACCGCACTGCGGCTCGTGCCCCGGAAGATGTCCCGCTCGATCCGCTCCAGGTCGAGCAGATCGAGCAGGGAATCGAGTGCTGCGCTCATGGAGAGAACGCCGTCCTTGCCGAACCGGTTTCCGGAGCGTTCACAGCCCCATCGACTTGGCGATGATCGACTTCATGACCTCGCTGGTGCCGCCGTAGATGCGGTTGACGCGGTTGTCCGCGTACAGGCGGGCGATCGGGTACTCGTTCATGAAGCCGTAGCCGCCGTGCAGCTGGAGGCAGCGGTCGATCACGCGGTGGGCGACCTCGGTGCAGAACAGCTTGGCGGAGGCGGCCTCGGCCGCCGTCAGCTCACCGGCGTCCAGCGCCTCCAGCGCGCGGTCCGCGACGGCCTGGGCCGCGTCCACCTCGGCCTGGCAGGCGGCCAGCTCGAACTTGGTGTTCTGGAAGGAGGCGACGGTCTTGCCGAAGACCGTGCGGTCCTGCACGTACTCCTTGGCGAACCGGACGGCGGCCGCGGCCTGGGCGTACGCGCCGAAGGCGATGCCCCAGCGCTCGGAGGCCAGGTTGGTGCCGAGGTAGCCGAAGCCCTTGTTCTCCTCGCCCATCAGGTCCTCGACCGGGACCTTGACGTCGACGAACGCCAGCTCGGCGGTGTCGGAGGTGCGCAGGCCCAGCTTGTCGAGCTTGCGGCCGACCGAGTACCCCTCGGACTTCGTGTCGACGGCGAAGAGGGAGATGCCGAAGCGGCGGTCGTCCTCGCGCGGGGCGGCGGTGCGGGCGCAGACGATGACGCGGTCGGCGTGGACACCACCGGTGATGAAGGTCTTCGCGCCGTTGAGGACGTAGTGCGTGCCGTCCTCGGAGAGCTTGGCGGTGGTCTTCATGCCCGCGACGTCGGAGCCGGTGCCCGGCTCGGTCATCGCGAGGGCCCACATCTCCTCACCGGTCGCGAACTTCGGCAGCCAGCGCTTCTTCTGCTCGTCGGTGGCGAGCATCTTGATGTACGGGAGACCGAGCAGCGTGTGCACGCCGGAGCCGCCGAAGGTGACGCCCGCGCGGGCGGTCTCCTCGTAGATCACGGCCTCGTACTTGTGCGAGTCGATGCCCGCGCCGCCGTACTCCTCGTCGACCTCGATGCCGAAGATGCCCAGCTCGCCCAGCTTGAGGTAGAAGTCGCGCGGCGCCTGGCCGGCGGCGAACCACTCGTCGTAGACCGGCACGACCTCGGCGGCGATGAAGGCGCGGATGGTCTCCCGGAACGCCTCGTGGTCCTCGTTGAATACCGTACGGCGCACGGGGTGCCTCCCTGGTCGGCTGGTGTGTCGGTCGCTCGCGCACGCTCACCGGGCATGGCTAAGCGCTTGCTCATTCTCCATCGAAGTTACCGGTCGGTCACGGAGCTGTCCAGGGTGATGCTGAGCACGCGTTCCGGCTCCCGCCGCGTCTCCGCGAGGGGAGCGGGGCCGGGCCCCCGGCGGCCGGGGCGGTCAGCCCGTCCGCCGCGCCGTCCCCTCGTCCGGAGGGTGCCCGGCCCCGGGCGCCGGTGTGTCCGCATGTACGTCGACGAGCGCGGCCCGGACGACCTCCACCGCCTCCATCAGCCGGGCCCGGGACGCCGGTGTCACCCGCGCCAGCACGGCCGCCAGCCGCTCCTCGCGCCGGGCCCGCAGCCGGTCGAGGTGGGCCCGCCCCTGGGCGGTCAGCCGCAGCTCGACCTCGCGCCGGCTGGCCGGGCTGGAGGACCGGCGTACGAAACCGAGGGCCTCCAGCCGGTCGCAGAGCCGGCTCACCGAGGAGGGGGCGGCGTCCAGCTCCGCCCCGAGCTGCCGCAGATTGATGCCCTCCCGGCGTTCGAGCACGTACATGACCCGGAGCTGCGGCGCGGAGACGGTGACGGGCAAGGCACCCGCCGGAACCCTCGCCCAGTAGACCTCCAGCAGCTCGATGACCCCGCGCATCGCCCTCGCCACGTCGCGGAGCCCGTGATCAGGCCCGGAACGCTCTACGCCCATGCTGGAACACCCTCGGTCGAGCTGAGCCCCGTCGTGCGCCCGTGGGCAGGGTCTTTCCCTAGCGTTGACGCCCCAGCCGATCCGAAACCCATGACTTTTCCGCACCGCTCCGGATGCCGCCGGGGGCGGGACCGGGGCGCGTTGCGCGGGTGCGTCGAATTCCCGCGAAATGGAGGGAAAAACGCACGAGTTCGCGGACATGGTGCGGAAGGCGCGGGGCACGAGGCTGGCAGCCGCCGCTCAGGACAGGGCGCGACGACACGGCATGTGCGATCTGCGATCGAAGGAGTTTTTCATGAGCGAGAACCTGTGGGGCTACCAGCCGGCCGTCGGCCACACCGTCGGCACCGACCTGATCGGTTACAAGGTCGAGGCGACCGACGGCAGCATCGGCAAGGTCGACAAGCACTCCGACGACGTCACGTCCTCGTATCTGGTGGTCGACACCGGCGTATGGATCTTCGGCAAGCACGTCCTGCTCCCGGCGGGCACGGTGAGCCGGATCGACGCCGACGACCGCAAGGTCTACATCGACCTCACGAAGGACCAGATCAAGGACGCCCCGGAGTTCGACAAGGACAAGCACATCGGCGACGCGGACTTCCACCGCACGACGGGGGAGTACTACGGTCGCCACCGCCGCGTCTGACCCGATCCGGCGACGGAGACGGCGCCGGGCGGGGCGGGGCGGAACAGAGCGGGGCGGGGCGGAACGCGGAGGTACGCGTTCCGCCCCGCCCCGCTTCCGGTTCGGGCGCCCGCCCCCGGTTCAGGCGCCCGGCCCCTGCTCCGTGCCCGGCGTACGTTCGTGATCGGCCAGGTCGACGAGGGCGAGGGCGGAGCGGTCCTGCCCGGGGGAGAGGCCCGTGGGGTTCTGGCCGGCCCTCAGGTCGTCCTCGTGGCGCTGCCGCTGCTCCTCCGCGTACGACCTGAGCGCGGCCCGCGCCTCGTCCGGGGAGCAGTCCAGCGCGGCGGCCACCTCGCTCCAGGTGGCCCCCAACTCCAGGGCGGCGTGGACGGTTCCGCCGCGGCGCCGCAGGACGGTACGGCGTACGGACTCGCTCAACGCCAGTTGCGTGAGGGCGTCGGCGGTGGCGCGGCCCGTGGGGCCGGTGGCCGCGGACGGCAGGTGCCGGAGGGTGAGGCGCCGCTCGGCCTCGCGGTACTTCTCCACCTGCCAGTCCAGCGGGGTCGTGGCCGTCACATCGCCGGGCCTGCGGACCGCCTTGCCCTGCCAGTGCCGGTACGCGTCGGTGCCGATGCTCATGACGCGGCCGCCTTCCGGCCCCCGCGCCCCCGGAAGACGATGGCGCCGACGGCGGCGATCGACGCCAGATGCGCACCGGCCCCCGCCAGCAGGAACCGCCAGGGCGACTCCCCGCGCCCGAAGGCGTCGAGCCCCAGCCCGGCCGCGGCCACCGCCGCCACGATCGGGCCCATCCACGGCAGCGCGTACATCGTCAGCGTGCCCGTCGTGGTGCAGCGGAAAGGGGTGGGCGTGGCCGAACCGCAGTCGTCGGTGGCGAAGACGGACGCGTACAGCACGCCCAGGTTCACGAGCAGCCCGAATCCGGCCAGGACGGCCACGGTGCGCAGACAGAGCAGCGGCCACTGCGTCGGCGTTCAGGCGAGAGCGCTCACATACGGCGTACCGGTGTTCATGGAGCCACGGTAGGAGCGGGGCGGGCTGCGGACATGAGTGTGCGTACTCAGTCACGGCAGTTACGGCGACACCACCTGCGGCCGACCGCCAACAGCCTTTTCTCCGGCGGCCGCTGAGGTTTTCGGCCGTCCAGTCTCGGACATGGATTCGACTGTGCCAAGGGTCTCGGACACCTTCACGATTTAAGGTGCCTTTACTTGGACCGTGAGTGCGTGGCAGGAAGGCACAGCATGACCTCGGAGCGTCGAAGAGTCGAAGCGGCGGCCCCGGAACTGTCGGCGGAACTCCGCAGACTGCGTGAACTCAACAGGCTGACTCTCGCCGCGCTGGCGAAGCGCACCAACTACAGCAAGTCGTCCTGGGAGCGGTATCTCAACGGCAAGGTGATCCCGCCCGAGTCCGCCGTGGTGGCCTTCGCACAGACCGTGGGCGTACGCCCCGACGAGCTGCTGATGCTCAGGAACCGGGCCGAGCGGGCGGAACGGGCCGAGCGCGAGCAGACGGGGGACGCACCGGTCAGAGGCCCGGCGGCGGCCGGGTCCGGGGGGCGGGTGACCGCCGGGCCGGACCGCGCGGCGGGCGGTGAAGTCGCCCCGGAGGCAGAGGGGTCGGGCGAGGCGGAGGTCGACGGCCACGCCGCCGGAACGTCCCTCGCGGCCTCGGTCTCCGTGCCCGTCCCCGCGCCGGCCTCCCTCCCGGCCACCGAGCCCGCCGCCGCGTCGGACCTCGCGTCGGCCCCGGCGCCGGAACCCGCGGCCGGGGGAAGCTCCGACGGCGGGGGACCGCCGAGCCCCCGGAAGGCGGTCGCCGGGCCGTGGCGCAAGGGCCTGGTCCTCGCGGGGATCGCGAGCGTGGGGGCGGCCGTCGGCCTGGCGGTGGGGATCCCGCTCGGTACGGACCGGGGGGAGAAGGAGCGGGCCGGAGCCACGGCGGGCGCCCTCGTGAGCGAGGAGCGGACGGCGGGCGGCCCCGGCTGCATCGGGACCGAGTGCCGGGCGAAGGACCCGCAGCGGCTGAACTGCCACATCGGCGTCTGGACGGCGGCCGTCGCCCAACGCGGGGACGCCTACCTGGAGTTGCGCTACAGCCCCGGCTGCCGGTCGGCCTGGGCGCGGCTCACCGAGGCGGGGGTGGGGGACACCGCGCGGGTCATGACCGAGCAGGGCGTGATCCAGGAGCGGTCGATCAGCTACGACGGGGACACGTACTCCATGATGGTCGAGGCGCCCTACCCGGCCGCGGTGAAGGCGTGCGCGGATCTCCGCGACGGGGAGAACTTCTGCACGGGCGTGGGCGGCGGGAAGCCCCTGCGCGAATCCGTCACCGACGAGAGCGAGCGGGGCTGATCCGCCTGCGACGGTGAGGGACCCGGTGGCCGCTGCCCGCAGCGGCCACCGGGTGCCGCCGATGTCTCCTCGGCGGACTCAGCTGACGGAACCTCAGTGAGCCCAGTGGCGGGCTCAGTTGTGGAACGTGACGTCCCAGTGGCTGCTCTCGCGCGCGTAGATGTTGCCCGAGGCGGACTTGTACTGGGTGGCGCCGTCACCCCGGTCGCCGATGCGGGTGAAGGTGCGGGTGATGTAGTTGCTGATGCAGGACTGCGGGCTGAAGTCGACCTTGTAGCCGTTCCAGTGGCTGTACGTGCCGCCGGCGTGGCCCGTCTCCGTACCCCCGGTGACCAGGATCGCGCAGCCGCTGGCGCGCTTGAGGGCGACGGTGCCCTCGGCGGTGGTCCGGCGCATCTGCTCGAAGGAGGTGCAGGTGCTGACGTTGCGGTTCGAGCAGTTGCCGGTCGAGGTCCAGGTGATGCCCGCGCCGCTGAACATCGAGGAGACCTGGGCGTGCGTCAGCTTGGTGGAACCGCCGCCTCCGCCCCCGCCGGAGCCCGAGCCGGAGACCAGCGCCCGCCAGGTGTCGGGGCCGACGATCCCGTCCGCGCTCAGCCCCTTGCTCTGCTGGAACTTCTTGGCGGCGGAGGCCGTACCGGACCCGAAGGCTCCGTCCACGGCCAGGCCGTGACCGTACCGGTTGAGCTGCACCTGCGCCGCCTTCACCGCGCTGCCGTTCGAGCCGGAGGAGACCGTGACGATCAGCTTGGACCAGGTGTCGGGGCCCACGACGCCGTCGGCGGTGAGGCTCTGGGAGCGCTGGAAGCTCTTCACCTTGTCGGCGGTGCCGCTGCCGAAGATCCCGTCGGCCGCGGTGGCGTGGTTCCGGGCGGTGAGGAGGTGCTGGATGGTGGTGACATTGGCGCCGGTGCTGCCGCTGCCCACCACGGGCCAGCTCGCGGCCTGGGCGGCGGGGGCGCTCAGGAGGGTCGCGAGCACCGCTGCCAGGACCGTGGCGAGCAGGGCGGGGAGACGTCTCATGCGGATGTGTCCTTCGTTTCCTTCGGGCGGACTTCCTTGACGCACAACAGTCTTGACCGGCCCGGCGGCCGATCCGCCGGCTCCTGGGAGAACCGGGGACAGCCGGGGACGGGCCGTGCTCCGGGACGTCTCTGACCTGCACGGACCCGGCCGGGGCGGGGCCGGGGCGGGGACGTGCGAGGGACGGGTACGGGACGGGGCCCGGCGGCCGGGAGACGCCGCGAGGGCGTCCCCGTACGGGCGGGACGCCGCGGAGGTGTCCCCGTACGGACAGGGACGTCCCAGCCCGTCCCACGTACCGGAGGGAAACCGCAGCTCACGGCGGCGGCCGTCCCGACTTCTCCCGCATGCGACGGGATTCCTGGCTCTCCCGCGCCAGGGACGGCGACGCTCCTGGCACCGCCCGTCCTCCCGTACCCGCTGATCACGGCGTTCCGGACCACCAGCCCCAGGAAGAGACATGAAGAAGAGCAGGATCCTCGTCCCCGCCGCTGCGGCCATGGCCGCCGTGATCGGATTCGCCGGCCCCGCCCAGGCGGCCACCGCCTCCGTCTCGGGCACGGTGAAGTCGACGACCACGTACTACTCGACGGCCCGCACGATCTCGGTCGGCGGTTCGAACATCTACCTGAAGATCAACGCGCGCTCCGTCGACATGAAGGTCTTCTGGTACAAGTGCAGCGACCGCAGCGTGCGCGGCCAGTCCGTCCACTTCGCGGCCCACGACACCGGCCGCAAGCGGCTCGGCACCAACTTCGCGGCCGGCACCTCCTTCTGCCTGGGCGCCGCGGCCGACATCGGTGAGGGCTCCCGTACCTGGAGCGGCAAGCTCGACTGGAACGTCTCCTCCTGACCCACGGGAGAGCCGCCGGGCCCGCCACGGGGGAGCGGGCCCGGCCGGTGCGCGGGCGCGCCCGCCCGTACCTCCCGTTCCCTCCCCTCTCCCCGCACGTCCAGCAGATCCGTGAGAGCCGAGAGAGCGGTGATCAGAGGACCATGGCGTCCGTCACCATCCAGAAGAGGTCCGTATGGGCCGTGCACATCGACATGCCGTTGGCCACGCGCCTGTGGGAGGGCCGCGACAACGACTGGTACATCCGCACCTACGGCAAGCCGCCGCAGCCCTCCGGCCGGACCTGGGAGCCGTGGCGGGGCGGGGTCTTCGTCCACTACACAGGGAGCCGGACCTCCTTCTCCCCGGCCTCGGAGACGGACTGCCGCAAGAAGGTCGCGAGCATGTTCGCCGACCACTACCCGGACTCCGGCGACATCAAGTACAACTACCTCGTCTGCCCGCACGGCACGGTCTACGAAGGCCGGGGCCACCAGCGGGGCGAGGCTAACGGCGGCGCCACCATCGCCCTGAGCGGCGGGCGTGAACTCGGCCGCAACACCGCCTTCTACTCGATTCAGGGCATGCTCGGCGTCCCCGACAAGCCGACGTCCGCGATGCTCGCGTCGATGAAGAAGCTCATCCACCACCTGCGCTACGAACTCCCGCGCGAGCGGCGGGCCGGAGGGGAACTCCTCCCGCACCGGGCAGGCGGCTGGGACACCGAGTGCCCGGGGGCGAACCTGCTCCCGTACGCGAAGGCCGGCTCGTCCATCGACCCCGAACCGCCCGCCAAGCAGGGCGCGGAGGCCGCCGCCCTGAACATCATCTCCCGGGGCTCCTGGGGAGCGCGGGCCCCGAAGTCGGTCGTCAAGGTGCCCGCGTCGGAGCGCAGGGGCTTCGTGGTCCACTACTCGGCCGGACCGTCCTCGCAGACCGTGCGGCAGATCCAGAACTACCACATGGACTCCAACGGCTGGTCGGACATCGGCTACAACTTCCTGGTGGACACCGCGGGCCGCATCTACGAGGGCCGGGGCTGGAACAACGAGGGCGCCCACACCTCCGGTTACAACCGGTCGCACATCGCCGTCTGCTTCATCGGCCGGGACGGGGACGCCACCAAGGCGGCCAAGGTCTCGATCCGCAGCCTCTACGAGAAGGCGAACACCGTCTTCGGCCGGACGCTCTCCAAGACGTACCACAGCGCCCTGGGCTCCACCTCCTGCCCCGGCAACGACCTCCGCGCCTGGGTGAGTTCGGGGATGCCGGTGGACGGCTGGTCGGACATCGGCGACGGTGACGGCGGAGGCGGCGGCGGGGGCACCGGCGGCGTACGGTCGGTGGCCTCCCAGCAGAAGGCGGTCAACAGCCTCGGCTACACACCGCCGTTGGACGTCGACGGGATCACGGGCCCGAAGACCGTCGCCGGTGTCAAGTGGCTCCAGGCCAAGGTCGGCGTCACCGCGGACGGGATCTGGGGCCCGGACACGGAGGCCGCCTACCGCGCGTACACCAGCACCGGCGGCCCCGGGAAGGGCATGAGCTCGGTCCGGTCCATCGCCTCGCAGCAGAAGGCGGTCAACGACCTGGGCCACACGCCGAAGCTGGACGTCGACGGCGTGTTCGGCCCGCGGACCGAAGCCGGTGTGAAGTGGCTCCAGACCAGGGCCGGGGTCCCCGCGGACGGACTGTGGGGCCCCGCGACGGAGGCCGCCTACCGCGACCTCGCCAAGGGCGGCGCCACCTGGTCCGACGGCGGCCTGACGACGGTCCGGTCCGTCCTGCGCCAGCAGAAAGCCGTCAACAGCCTGGGACACACGCCCAAGTTGACGGAGGACGGCCTCTTCGGCCCGCAGACCGAGACCGGGGTGAAATGGCTCCAGACCCGGGTGGGCGTCACGGCCGACGGCCTCTGGGGCCCGGACACCGAGACCGCGTTCACCCGCTTCTCCGACGGCCCGAACCTGACCGTGGACGGCGACTTCGGCCCCCGGACCATCGCCTTCACCCAGCGGGCCATCGGCGTCACCGCCGACGGCGTCTGGGGCGCCGAGTCCAAGCGCGCGCTCCAACGCCACCTCAACACCTGGTCCAATGCCGGACTGACCGTGGACGGCGACACCGGCCCGAACACGGTGAAGGCCCTGCAACGCCACCTGATGCTGATGACCGGCACCAAGCTCACGATCGACGGCGCCTGGGGCACGACCACCACCAGGGCGCTCCAGACCGCGCTGAACCAGGGGAGGTTCTGATGCGCGACGACACGCAGACCGCCACCACCCACCCGACGGCCGGACCCTCCAGACGGGGCGTGGTCGCCGGTGGCGCACTGGCGGCGGCAGGGCTGCTCGTCCTGGGCACTCCGGCGGCGGCCGCGCTCGCGCCCACCGCTCCGGCCCCGCCCGCCGGCCCCTCGCCCGCACCGGCCGGGGCGGCGGCCCGCCGGAGCCTCGCGCAGTTCACGGCCGTCGCGGCGAGCGAGGCGGACGCCGTCGCCGTACCGGCCGGCTTCCGGGCCGACGTCCTCGCCCCCTGGGGCGGCCCCGTCCACACGACCGGCCCCGACTGGCGGGCGGACGCGAGCGCGACGGCCGCCGACCAGGCGGGCCAGGTCGGCAGCCACCACCACGGTGTCCAGTTCCTCCCGCTCGACGACGGGCCGGAGGGCGAACCGCGCGGCCTCCTGGTGATCAGCCACGAGAGCACGGACCCCGCCCTGCTGGGCGGCGACGCCCGCAAGGCCATGGCCGCGCAGGGCCTGACCGTGCTGGAGATGCGGGAGGTGGAGGGCATCTGGGAGGTGGTGGACTCCGCGTACAACCGCAGGATCACCGCCGACTCGCCCGTACGGTTCTCCGGCCCGGTCCCGGCGCCGGGACCCGCGGCGGGCCGGGCGCGCGGGGTGCTGGCCCCGAGCGGCCAGGGCCTCACCCCCTGGGGCACCTGCCTGGTGGCCGAGGAGAACGCCGACGCCGTCTTCGGGACCGACGATCCGGAGTGGCGGCGCGGTGAGACGCACGTACGGTACGGGCTGTCCGCCGACGGCCACGGCCACCCCTGGCACCGGGCGGACGAGCGCTTCGACCTGGCCTCCGCCAAGGCGAGCCCCGAGCAGTTCGGCTGGATCGTGGAGCTGGACCCCCGGGACCCCTCGGCGCCCCCGGTCAAGCGGACCGCGCTCGGCCGGTTCGCCCACGGCGGCGCCACCGTGACCGAGGCGGCCGGACGCCTCGTCGTCTACAGCACGGACGCGGAGGACGGCGAGTACCTGTACAAGTACGTCAGCGCGGGCGACTGGCGGGAACTGCGGGCCAAGGGCCGGAGCCCGCTGGACCACGGCACGCTGTACGTGGCCCGGTTCGGCGCCGACGGCGGGGGCGACTGGCTCCCGCTGAGCCACGGCCACGGCCCGCTCACCCGCGACAAGGGCTGGCGCGACCAGGCCGACGTCCTCCTCCGGACCCGGCTGGCCGCCGACGCCCTGGGCGCCACCCCGCTGGCCCGGCCCGAACGGGTCGCGGTGAACCCGAGGGACGGCCGGGCCTACCTGGCACTGGCCAACAGCCCCGGCGGCCCGGCCTGCACGAGCGGCAAGGAGCCGGCCGCCGCCGACCGGGGGGTGTGCCGCACCACCGACCCGTACGGCCGCATCATCCGCTGGCGCGAGCAACCGGCCGGCCGCCGCACCCGGCAACCCGCCTTCCACTGGGAGGAGTTCCTGGCCGCCGACGACCCGGACCGCCCGGCCGACGGGGTCTTCGCCGCCCCCAAGGGCCTCTGGTTCTCCGCCGACGGCACGCTCTGGATCTCCACCGGGGTCTCCGGCCGCGACCTGGGAGGCCCCGCGCCCCTCCACCGGGCGGCCGGGAACAACGCACTGCTGGCCGCCGACCCCACGACCGGCGAGGTACGCCGCTTCCTCACCGCCCCCCGGGGCGCCGAGGTCACCGGCGTGACCACCACCCCCGACGCCCGGACGCTCTTCGTCAACATCCAGCACCCCGGCGAGCGCACGACCCGCTGGGGCACCCCGGACGCCAGCACCCCCCACAAGGTGAGCAACTGGCCCGACCACCACCGCTCCGGCCGCCCCCGCTCGGCCACGGTGGCGGTCCGCAGGGAGGAGGGGCGGGGGGAGGGGGCCTGAACCAGGTCCATCGGACCGCACCTCCTGAACCAGATCTCCTCGTCAACCAGATCTCCTCGTCAACCGGATCTCCTCGTTTCCGAATCACTGACACACTCCGCGGTCACGGGGCGGACGGCGGTTCCTGCCGCAGCGCGAACCACAACTCCGTCCGTACGTCCATGTCGTTGAGGTCCAACCCCAGCAACTCCGCACACCGTCCGATGCGTTGTCGGACGGTGTTGCGGTGTACGGCCAGGGCCACCGCCGTACGGTCCCAGCTGCCGTGGAGGGAGAGCCAGCAGCGCAGGGTCCCGGCCAGGGGCGGGGTGAGCGGGGCGAGGAGGGAGCGGGCGTGGGCGGCCGCCCGGTCGGGTGGGATCAGGGAAGCCAGACCGGTGGCGGGGGTCTCCGTCGCCAGGGGGGTGCGAGTCGCCTCCGCGTGGGCCAGGGCGCGGGCCGCCCGGAGGTCGGCGGCGGGGAGGGCGGGGAGCGGGGTGGGGGTGGCGGCGCCCAGGGTCCAGCCGGGTTGCGGGGCCGGGGCGTGGGGCTCCTGGAGCAGGACCCGTACTGCGTCGCCCTCCCCGTACCCCGCGTCCACCAGGGTCGAGCCCAGTGACGCACCTAGTGCCCCCGCCGTCAGGGCGTCCGCGCGCGTGCCGTCCGTGCGGCGGGCGTGGACCACCGTCCAGGGGCCTTCCGGGCCCAGCAGCGGGGCCACCTCGGCGGGGGAGGCGCCGAGCAGGAGCCGTACGAGCGCTGCCGAGCGGTCCGCCGCGGCCGTGCCCCGGTGCGGGGCGGTCAGGAGGGAGAGCAGGACCACCGCGATCCCTGCCACCGTGTGGTCGCCCGGTTCCCGTCGGCGCGTTGCCAGGGCGAGGGCCAGGCGCTCGCCTTGGGGCTGGGGCTGGGGCTGGGGCTGGGGCTGGGGCTGGGGCGGGGGTGCGGTGACGCGTTCGTCCCGGGAGTGCGTGCGGCGTTCGTCCCGGGCCTGGCCCCGGGTGGGGCGGTCGGCTCGCGTCGGGGTACGGAGGTCGCTCCGGTCCCGGGAGGAGGCGGAGGAGACCTCGCCGCCCAGCGCGTACGCCGACAGCTGCGTCCCGCCCGCCGTGTCCGTGGCCGAGGCGGGGGCGCCCGGGCGGTCGCGGGTGACCAGGCCGGCCAGGCGCGCCAGGGCCGCGGCCGCCTCCGGGGACGGGTGGCGGCCCGCCGTGTGGAGTTCCTCGCCGGTCGCCGTCAGCAGAAGCGCCCGGCCGTCCAGGTGGGTGGCGAGCTGGTGGAGGACCGCCGGTACGGGGTCGGGGCGGGCCGCCGCCGTCGCCAGGGCCTGCTGGGCGCGGGTCACCCGGCGCAGCTCCCGGTGGCGGGCCTCGGCCATCAGCCGCCACACCGCCCGCGCGATCGTCGTGAACGGGGTCTCCGGCGGCACCTCCAGCAGCGGCAGACCGTACCGGTCGCACGCCTCGACCAGCGCCTCCGGGACGCTCTCGTGCACCGGCCGCACCCCGAACCCCAGCGCCGCCGCCCCCGCTTCCACCAGCCGCGCCACATAGCGGTCCGGGTCCGTGAGCAGCACCCCGGCGCTCAGCAGCAGCTCACCGCCGAGGAGGTACGGGTAGGGGTCGGCCATCTCCGAGGTGTGCACCCAGAGCAGGTCGGCGTCGGCCGGGCCCGCGATCCGGCGCAGGCCCAGCTCCTCGCGGGCGAGCAGGGCGGCGAGCGGGACGGGAGGAGTGGGCGGGCCCGGGGCGGTCACGGAGGGCGGCGGCATGGATGATTCGTCCATTCGGGGCGGTGCTGATGGAGGAAACGTACACTTCTGCCCCGCCCCCGGGCCACCTACCGTCTTCCTCGCACCCGTGTCTGCCCGCACCCCGCACACTGGACACCGTACGAACCCGAAGGAAAGGCACACCCCCATGAGCAGCAACGAAGCGCCGCGCGGCCCCGTCGACTCCTCCCGCATCCCGCGGTACGCCGGGCCCGCGACGTTCGCCCGGCTGCCCCGGCTCGACGAGGTCGGCCGCACCGACGTCGCCGTCGTCGGCGTGCCCTTCGACAGCGGGGTCTCCTACCGGCCCGGCGCCCGCTTCGGCGGCAACGCCATCCGTGAGGCCTCCCGGCTGCTGCGCCCGTACAACCCGGCCCAGGACGCCTCCCCGTTCGCCCTCGCGCAGGTCGCGGACGCCGGGGACATCGCGGCCAACCCGTTCAACATCAACGAGGCCGTGGAGACCGTCGAGGCCGCCGCCGACGACCTGCTGGGCACCGGCGCCCGCCTCATGACGCTCGGCGGCGACCACACCATCGCCCTGCCGCTCCTGCGCTCCGTCGCCAAGAAGCACGGGCCCGTCGCCCTGCTCCACTTCGACGCGCACCTGGACACCTGGGACACCTACTTCGGCGCCGAGTACACCCACGGCACCCCGTTCCGCCGGGCCGTCGAGGAGGGCATCCTCGACACCTCCGCCCTCTCCCACGTCGGCACCCGCGGCCCGCTCTACGGCAAGCAGGACCTGACCGACGACGAGAAGATGGGCTTCGGCATCGTCACCTCCGCCGACGTCATGCGGCGCGGCGTCGACGAGATCGCCGACCAGCTGCGCCAGCGCATCGGGGACCGGCCGCTCTACATCTCCATCGACATCGACGTCCTGGACCCGGCGCACGCCCCCGGCACCGGCACCCCCGAGGCCGGCGGCCTCACCTCCCGCGAGCTGCTGGAGATCCTCCGCGGGCTCTCCTCCTGCCACCTGGTCTCCGCCGACCTGGTCGAGGTGGCGCCCGCGTACGACCACGCCGAGATCACCTCCGTGGCCGCCTCCCACACCGCGTACGAGCTGACGACGATCATGTCCCGCCAGATCGCGGCCTCCAGGGGCCCGAAGAGCGCCGAGGACGCCCGGTGAGCCACGACCACGACGACCGGCCGCAGCTCACCGCCGCCCAGGCCGCCGCCGTACTCACCCCGCCGCCCGGCCGCACCGGCGGTGACCTCGTCGTCGAGTCCCTCCAGGGGCTCGGCGCGACCACCGTCTTCGGGCTGCCCGGCCAGCACGCGCTCGGCATGTTCGACGCGCTGCGCCGCTCGTCGCTCCGGTACGTCGGACTCCGCGTCGAGAACAACGCCGGGTTCGCCGCCGACGCGTACGGCCGGATCACCGGCGAGGTCGCCCCGCTCCTCCTCTCCACCGGGCCCGGCGCGCTCACCTCGCTCGCCGCGCTCCAGGAGGCCGCCGCCGCCTCCGCGCCCGTCCTCGCGATCGCCAGCCAGGTCCCCACGGCGGGGCTCGGCGGCGGGCGCCACGGCTACCTCCACGAGCTGCGCGACCAGCAGGCCTCCGTCCGCGACATCGTGAAGTCCGTGCACACCGTGCGGGCCGCCTCGCAGATCCCGTCCGCGATCGCCGCCGCCTGGGAGTCCGCGCTGACCGCCCCGCACGGGCCGGTCTGGGTGGAGATTCCGCAGGACGTGCTGCTGGCGGAGACGACGCTGCCGGTCGTCAGCGCCATGGACGCCACCCCGCGCGAGCTGTACCCGCGCCCGGAGCTGACGATCGCCGCCGCGCACCTGCTGTCCAGCGCCGAGCGCCCGGTGATCATCGCGGGCGGCGGAGTCGTCCGCTCCGACGCCTCCGGCAAGCTGCGCGCGCTGGCGGAGCGGATCGACGCCCCCGTCGTCACCACCTTCGGCGGCAAGGGCGCCTTCCCCTGGGAGCACCCGCTCTCGCTGCGCTCCTGGCTGGAGGACCGGCACACCACCGACTTCCTGGAGGACGCGGACGTCCTGCTCGTCGTCGGCTCGGGGCTCGGGGAACTCTCCTCGAACTACCACACCTTCCGCCCGCGCGGCCGGGTGATCCAGATCGAGGCGGACGCCGGGAAGCTGGAGTCCAACCACCCCGCGCTCGGCATCCACTCCGACGCCCGCGAGGCGCTGTCCGACCTGCTGGAGGCGGTCGAGCGGCGCGAGGACCCGGGGGCGGCGGAGCGTGTCCGTACGGTGCTGGAGAAGGTACGGGTCCGGATCGACGCCCAGGAACTGACCCTGGAGCAGCAGGTCCTCGCCGCCGTCCGCCAGGCGCTGCCGGACGGGTCGCCCAGCTTCTGGGACATGACGATCCTGTCCTACTGGGCCTGGTCCGCCTTCGACGCCCGGCGCCCCAACACCATGCACTCCGCCCAGGGCGCGGGCGGCCTCGGCTACGCCTTCCCGGCGGCCATCGGGGCTGCCGCCGCCGACCCGACGACCCCGGTGCTCGCGGTCTCCGGGGACGGCGGGGCGATGTACTCCCTCGCGGAGCTGGCCACCGCCCGTCAGTACGACGCGCCGCTGACCTGGCTGATCGTGGACGACGGGGGCTACGGCATCCTGCGCGAGTACATGACGGACGCCTATGGCGAGGCCACGGGCACCGAGCTGGCCCGCCCGGACTTCGTCGCCCTCGCCGAGTCCTTCGGCGTCCCGGCCGTCCGCACCACCCCGGACTCCCTCGCCACCGACCTCGCCAAGGCCCTCGCGGCCCCGGGGCCCTCCGTCGTCGTGCTTCCGGCCCTGCTGCGGATGTTCGAGCCGACGCATCTGTAGGACGCCGCCGTGGCTGCGGGGGGTGCGTCTGCGGGGCGCGCCCCCTCAGCCCGTGGCCGCCGCCCTCTCCGGGCCCGCTCCCGCCGCCGTCTCTTCCCCGGCGGTGGACGCGGGTTCCGTGGCGGGCGGCTCCGTGCCGGTCCCCGTGTGGGCGGGGCCATGGGGGATGAAGGAGACGCGGACGCCCTCGCCCAGCGGCGTCAGACTGAAGTCGGCGTCCAGGGCACGGGCGAGCCGGGCCAGCAGGGGCACCGTCGGCATGGAGCCCCCCAGTTCCAGCTTGGAGACCTGCGGCTGGCTCATCCGCGCCCGCCGGGCCAGCTCGGTCTGGGCCAGCCCCAGCGCCGTACGGCGGTCGTAGACGGCCTGCCCGAGGTCCCAGGCCAGATCCAGCTCCTGGCGGCGCCTCACCCGCTCCGCGCTCTCCGCACTGTCCTCGCCCTCCGAAATGCTCTCGGCGACCTTCCGGTCCCGGGCAAGCTTCCACTGTGCGTGACTCACCATGTGGCTCTTCCTTTCCAGACGTCGCGTCTGGACATCGCGGATGAATGTGTCGTGGGCGGGCCCGTGCTCCGTCTCGCAGACCGCCTTGGCGCGCCTGGCCCGGGCGATCTCCGCATTCTCGCGCTGCCGTGTCGTGCGGAAGACGGTCAGCAGGACGACCCGGCGGCCAGGCGCCAGCCAGTACGACATTCGTACGGCCTCGTGATTGCGTCCCATCTCGAATCTGAGCTCCCGCACCCCGTCCCCGATGAACCGGGAGTGCGGCTCGCCCAGCGTGGTCGCGCTCCGCGCCAGCCTGCCCGCCGCGTGGGCCGCCCGCTCGTAGTCACTCGCCGGCAGGTTCGTCAGTCACAGTCGGACCTCCGGCTCGATCTCGATGATGAAGGGTGCTTTCATATAGTGAACCGTATATATCCAGCAGTGTATAGCAGTATGGAGCGAGCCGGAAATCCATCGGACGAGTGTGACGCCGTCGGGCGTTGACCCGGCCACCCCTTTTGTTGCGGAGGGATGAAATCCGCCCCCCACCGCGTTGGTGCCTTCCGGAAGATCAGGCGGAACAGCTGGATCAGCGGAACTGGAGGCAACGCGTGGCGGGCGCAGACGGACAGGGGTGGGGCCGGCGGCTGACCGGGTACGCGTGGCGGTACCGGCGCAACGTCGTGCTCGCGCTCGGCTCCTCGCTCGCCGGGATGGCCGTCATGGCCCTCGTCCCGCTGATCACCAAGGTGATCATCGACGACGTCGTCACCGACCGGACCCGCTCGCTCCTTCTCTGGACCGGCCTCCTCGTCGGCGCCGCCGTCCTCGTCTACATCGCCACCTACATCCGCCGCTACTACGGCGGCCGGCTCGCCCTCGACGTCCAGCACGACCTGCGTACGGACATGTACGCGACCATCACCCGGCTCGACGGCAGACGGCAGGACGAGCTGTCCACCGGGCAGGTCGTCGGCCGGGCCACCAGCGACCTCCAGCTGATCCAGGGGCTGCTGTTCATGCTCCCGATGACCATCGGGAACGTCCTGCTCTTCCTGATCTCCCTGGTGATCATGGCGTGGCTCTCCCTGCCGCTCACCCTCGTCGCCCTCGCCGTCGCCCCCGCCCTCTGGTTCATCGCCCGCCGCTCCAAGGCCCGCCTCTTCCCCGCCACCTGGTACGCCCAGGGCCAGGCCGCCGCCGTCGCCGGAGTCGTCGACGGGGCCGTCTCCGGGGTCCGGGTCGTCAAGGGGTTCGGGCAGGAGGACCAGGAGACCGGGAAGCTCCGCGAGGTCAGCAGGCGGCTCTTCGCCGGGCGGCTGCGCACCATCCGGCTCAACGCCCGCTACACCCCCGCCCTCCAGGCCGTCCCCGCGCTCGGCCAGGTCGCCATGCTCGCCGTCGGCGGCTGGCTGGCCACCCGGGGCGAGATCACCCTCGGCACCTTCGTCGCCTTCTCCACCTACCTCGCCCAGCTCGTCGGCCCGGTCCGGATGCTCGCCATGGTCCTCACCGTCGGCCAGCAGGCCCGGGCCGGTGTGGAGCGCGTGTTGGAGCTGATCGACACCGAGCCGTCGATGCAGGACGGGACGAAGGAGCTGCCGGCCGACGCCCCGGCCGGGATCGAGTTCGACGACGTACGGTTCGGCTACGACGACGACCGGCCCGTACTGGACGGGTTCTCGCTCACCGTCGAACCCGGCGAGACCGTCGCCGTCGTCGGCGCCTCCGGCAGCGGCAAGTCCACCGTCTCGCTCCTGCTGCCCCGCTTCTACGACGTCTCCCACGGCGCCGTCCTCATCGGCGGCCACGACGTCCGCGAGCTGACCCAGGCCTCCCTGCGCGCCGCCATCGGGCTCGTCCCCGAGGACAGCTTCCTCTTCTCCGACACCGTCCGCGCCAACATCGCCTACGGCCTCCCCGGCGCGACCCAGGAGCAGATCGAGCAGGCCGCCCGCGCCGCCCAGGCCCACGGGTTCATCACCGAACTGCCCGACGGCTACGACACCACCGTCGGTGAACACGGCCTCACCCTCTCCGGCGGCCAGCGCCAGCGCGTCGCCCTCGCCCGCGCCATCCTCACCGACCCCCGGCTCCTCCTCCTGGACGACGCCACCTCCGCCGTCGACGCCCGCGTCGAGCACGAGATCCACGAGGCGCTCAAACAGGTGATGGAGGGCCGCACCACCCTCCTCATCGCCCACCGCCGCTCCACCCTGCAGCTGGCCGACCGCATTGCCGTCCTGGACGGCGGGAAGCTCGCCGCCCTCGGCACCCACGAGGAGCTGGAGCGCACCTCCGCCCTCTACCGCCGCCTCCTCACCGACCCCGACGAGCTGGGCGGTACGTCCCCGGGCCACCGGCCCCCGCGCGCCGAGGCCGACCCCGACGGCGACCGGGCCCTGAAGCAGGAGCTGGACGCCGAGTTCGACGCCGAGCGCGGGGTCACGCCCCAGCTCTGGATCCGCAAGGAGGAGGAGCGGGACGCCTCGGTCGCCGGGATGCCCGCCACCCCCGAGCTGCTCGCCCAGGTCGAGGCGCTGCCGCCCGCCACGGACACCCCGCAGGTCGACGAGGCCCGGGCCGTGCGCCCCGAGGACTCCTACGGGCTGCGCCGGCTGCTGCGCGGCTTCGGCGGGGCCCTGCTCCTGGCCCTCGGGCTGGTCGCCGTCGACGCCGGGATGGGCCTGCTGCTGCCGGTCCTCATCCGGTACGGCATCGACGAGGGCGTCAACCGGGTGGCGATGGGCGCGGTCTGGGCCGCCTCCGCGGTCGCCCTGGCCACCGTGCTCGTCCAGTGGGTGGCCCAGACGGGCGCGATCCGGGTGACCGGCCGGACCGGCGAGCGGGTCCTCTACTCGCTCCGCCTCAAGATCTTCGCCCAGCTCCAGCGGCTCGGCCTCGACTACTACGAGCGCGAGCTGACCGGCCGGATCATGACCCGGATGACCACGGACGTGGACGCGCTCTCCACGTTCCTCCAGACCGGCCTGGTCACCGCGTTCGTCTCCGTCGTCACCTTCTTCGGCATCATGGTCGCGCTGCTGGTCCTGGACATCCAGCTCGCCCTGGTCGTCTTCGCCACCCTGCCCGTGCTGGTCGTCGGGACCTTCTTCTTCCGCCGCAGCAGCGTCAAGGCGTACGAACTGGCCCGTGAACGCATCAGCGGGGTCAACGCCGACCTCCAGGAGTCCGTCTCCGGCCTCCGTATCGTCCAGGCCTTCGGCCGGGAGCACGACGGCGCCGCACGGTACGCCGAGCGCAGCGACGGCTACCGCCGGGCGAGGGTCCGCGGCCAGTGGCTGATCTCGGTCTACTTCCCCTTCGTCCAGCTCCTCGCCTCGATCGCCGCCGCGGCCGTCATCATCGTCGGCGCGGGCCGGATCGAGGCCGGCACCCTCACCACCGGCGCCCTGGTCGCCTACCTCCTCTACATCGAGCTGTTCTTCGCCCCCGTCCAGCAGCTCTCCCAGGTCTTCGACGGCTACCAGCAGGCCACCGTCTCCCTCGGCCGCATCCAGGAGCTGCTGCGCGAACCCACCTCCACCGCCGACCCGGACGAACCCCTCGACGTGCTCTCCCTGCGCGGCGAGATCGCCTTCGAGAACGTCTCCTTCGCGTACGGGGACGAGGAGGAGGCCCTCACCGGCATCGACCTCCGCATCCCGGCCGGGCAGACCGTCGCCTTCGTCGGTGAGACCGGCGCGGGCAAGTCCACCCTGGTCAAGCTGGTCGCCCGGTTCTACGACCCGACCGGCGGGCGCGTCACCGCCGACGGCACCGATCTGCGCCGGCTCGACATGACCGCCTACCGCCACCGCCTCGGCGTCGTCCCGCAGGAGGCGTACCTCTTCGCCGGCACGGTCCGCGACGCCATCGCCTACGGACTCCCCGACGCCACCGACGCCCGGGTGGAGGCCGCCGCCCGCGCGGTCGGCGCCCACGAGATGATCGCCACCCTGGAGGGCGGCTACCTCCACGAGGTCGCCGAGCGCGGCCGTAACCTCTCCGCCGGGCAGCGCCAGCTCATCGCGCTCGCCCGCGCCGAGCTGGTCGACCCCGACATCCTGCTCCTCGACGAGGCCACCGCCGCCCTGGACCTCGCCACGGAGGCCCTGGTCAACCAGGCCACCGACCGGCTCGCCGGCCGCCGCACCACCCTGGTGGTGGCCCACCGCCTGACCACCGCCGCCCGCGCCGACCGGGTCGTGGTGATGGACCAGGGGCGCGTCGCGGAGGACGGCACGCACGACGAGCTGCTGGCCCGGGACGGGCGGTACGCCCGGCTGTGGCGCACGTTCATAGGACAGGACATAGGCGAGGACGAGACGGCCGACGTCTGAACGGGTCAACGGCCGACGTCTGAACCGGCGGACCTCTGAACAGGCCGACGTCTGAACCGGGCAACGGCCGGTCCCGGCAACGGCCGACACCCGGACCGGCCCCTCACCCGCCCCGTGCAACCCTCCAGGCCTCTGCCGCGTCGTAGGCAGAGACGCACCGGTGCGTACAGATGTCAGGTGGGGGCGGAAGTGTTCGACAGGGCGGTCAGATCCGGTCAGCGGCAACGGCGGCGGCAGCCCCGGCCCCGGCCCGGAGGGGTGGCGGCACGCCTGCTCGTCCTGCCGTTGCTGGCCGGACTCGTGCTCCTCCTCGGCACCCCGGCCACCGCCGCCCAGGCCGCCCCCGGCTGCTCCGGCCGCCCCGCGAAGACCGTCGCGTTCGCGACGGGGGAGCTGCGCGTCTACAAGAGCCGCACCCACGCGTGCGCGGTCGCCGTGGCCAAGGCGCCGGGCAAGAAACGGGCCATGAGCGTCACGCTCCAGCCGCGCGGCGGACGCGTGGTCAAGGACAGCGGTTCGTTCACCACGATGGCCGGTCCGGTGACGGTGAACGCCCTCAACCGTTGCGTACGGGCCACCGGAGCCGTCGCCGGGAAGTCGGCCTCCACCGGCTGGATCCTCTGCTGACCCGGCGCCGTTTCACCCGTACGGGAATCGTGTGAGCGCGCAGGACACACCCAACCGGGTCTGGCGCCCGGCACGTTGACCTCGCTAGGTTCACCGCCACTGTTGTGAATCAAGGGGAGGGTGTATGCGCAAGGCGCTCACAGGGGTTCTCTCGCTCGCGGTGCTCATCGGCACCGTCACGGCGGCGGGAGCCTCGGCCGGTGCGGCCACCGCCGCGGAACCGGACGCGAAGAGCAGGAGCACCGCCGCCGCACACGGTGGCGAGGCGAGCAACGAGGACATCAAGGACCGCATCCTGGCGATCCCGGGCATGAGCCTGATCGAGGAGAAGCCGTACTTCGGCTACCGCTACATCGTCCTCAACTACACCCAGCCGGTCGACCACCGGCGCCCGTCCAAGGGAACGTTCCAGCAGCGGATCACCGTGCTGCACAAGGACACCGCCCGCCCGACGGTCTTCTCCACCAGCGGCTACCACGTCTCCACCAACCCCAGCCGCAGCGAGCCGACGCAGATCGTCGACGGCAACCAGGTCTCCCTGGAGTACCGCTTCTTCACCCCGTCCCGCCCGGCGCCCGCCGACTGGTCCAAGCTCGACATCTGGCAGGCGGCCACCGACCAGCACCGGGTGTTCACGGCGCTCAAGAAGATCTACCCGCAGAAGTGGCTGGCCACCGGCGGCTCCAAGGGCGGCATGACCGCCACGTACTTCGAGCGGTTCTACCCGAAGGACATGGACGCCGTCGTGGCGTACGTGGCGCCCAACGACGTGGACGACCGCGAGGACTCCGCGTACGACCGGTTCTTCCGGAACGTCGGCACCAAGGAATGCCGCGACAAGCTCCAGGCGGTGCAGCGCGAGGGGCTGATCCGCCGGGGTCCGCTCCTGAAGAAGTTCAAGGAGCACGCCGCCGCCAACGAGCTCACCTACGCCACCCTCGGCTCCTTCGACCGCGCCTACGAGGCCGCCGTCATGGACTACATCTGGGCGTTCTGGCAGTACAGCACCCTCGCCGACTGCACCGAGATCCTGCCCGACGCCAAGAAGGCCACCGACGGGGAGATCTGGGACGCCATCGACGCGATCTCCGGCTTCGGCTTCTACTCCGACCAGGAGCTGGAGGCGTACACCCCGTACTACTACCAGGCGGGCACCCAGCTCGGCTCGCCGGACATCAGGCAGCCCTGGCTCGGCAATCTGAGCCGTTACGGCTACCAGCCCCCGCGCAACTTCGTGCCCCGCTCCATCCCCATGAAGTTCGACCGGGGCGCGATGCGGGACGTGGACCGCTGGGTCCGGAACAACGCCCGGCAGATGCTGTACGTGTACGGGGAGAACGACCCCTGGCGCGCGGAGCCGTTCCGCCTCGGGCGCGGCGCCAAGGACAGTCACGTCTACACCGTGCCGGGCGCCAACCACGGGGCCCGGATCTCCGGACTCCCCGACGCCGAGCGGGCGGAGGCCACCGCGGCCATCCAGCGCTGGGCGGGCGTCGCCCCGGCGGCCGTCCAGGCGGACCCGGCGAAGGCGAAGCCGCTGGCGAAGTTCGACACGCGGCTGGACCAGCTGAACGGTGAGGTCGAGCGCGGCGAGGAGGTCCTGCGCCCGTAGCCTCCGCGGCTGACGCACCTGTGCCCGCCGGCTCCTCGGAGGCGGCGGGCACAGGCGCGTAGCGGTGTGGTGCCGTGCAGTGCGGTGCGGTGCGCGGTCAGTACGTCAGTCCGTGCCCCACCGGGTACAGCACCCGCGCCGGGTCGTCCGCCCGCTGGACCGGGACCGGGAGTCTGCCCCGCGGCCGGGCGCGGCCCGCGATCACCCGGGCGGCGGCGCGGAGTTCGACGTCCGTCCAGGAGTAGGACGCCAGGACGGCGGCGACCCCGCGCCCGGTGAGGTGCGCGGCGTCGTACGGGTTGCGGATCGCGACGGCGACCACCGGGACGCCGGTCGCCACGAGGGCGTCGACCAGGGCGAGTTGGGTGCTGCTCGCGGTGAGGTTGTACGTGGCCACGATCACCGCGTCCTTGCCCCGCGCGGCGGCGACGGCTTCGGCGGTCCTCGCCGGGTTCGGGGCCGTACCGGTGGACAACGCCGTTGCGGAGAAGCCCAGTTCGGAGAAGACCTCCGTCAGGGTGGTGGTCGGCGGGCCCGTCGTGCCGGACGGGGACGCCGGGTCGGCGCCCACCACCAGCAGCCGCCGGTGGCTGCGGCGGGAGAGCGGGAGCAGGGCGCCGGGGTCGGCGAGCAGGGTCGTCGTCCGCTCCGCGATCCCGTCGGCCTCGGTGCGGTGCGGCCGGATGCCGACGGTGCGGTCGACGCCCCGGGCGCTGACGAACGGATCGCGGAACAGGCCCAGTCTCGTCTTCAGCCGCAGGATGCGCAGGATCGATTCATCGATCCGGGCCTCGCTGATCTCGCCGTCCTTGACCGCCTCCAGGACCGCGTTCCACGCGACGGAGAGGTTCGGCGGGTTGAGCAGCTGGTCCACGCCCGCCAGCAGGGCGAGGACCGGGACGCGGTCGTCGCCGTACTTCGTCCGTACGCCCTCCATGCCGAGCGAGTCCGTGACGACCACCCCGTCGTACCCCAGCTCCTCGCGGAGGATGCCGGTGAGGATCGGCCGGGAGAGGGTGGCCGGATCCTCGGACGGGTCGAGCGCCGGGACCACGATGTGGGCGGTCATGACCGAGTCGATACGCGCCCGGACCGCGGCCCGGAACGGCGGCGCGTCCAGCTCCTCCCACTCCTGCCGGGTGTGCTCGATGACGGGCAGCCCCGTGTGGCTGTCGGTGTTGGTGTCACCGTGGCCCGGGAAGTGCTTGGCGGTGGCCGCGACCCCGGCACCCTGGTACCCCTTCACCTGCGCCGCGACCAGGTCGGCCACCGACGCGGGGTCGGAGCCGAAGGAGCGTACGCCGATGACGGGGTTGGCCGGGTTGACGTTGACGTCGGCGTCGGGGGCGTAGTTCTGCTTGATGCCGAGCGCGGCCAGCTCGGTGCCCGCGATCCGGGCCGCCCGCCGGGTGTCGGAGCGCGAGCCGCCCGCGCCGAGTGCCATCGCGCCCGGCAGCAGCGTCGCGGGCTCCCCGACCCGGCAGACGATGCCGTGTTCCTGGTCGGTGGAGATGAGGAGCGGGATGCGGTGGCGCTCGGCCAGGGCGGCCCGCTGGATGCCGTTGGAGAGGGCGGCGATCTGGTGCGGGTCGCGGGTGTTGTGGGCCCAGGTGAAGTAGATGATTCCGCCGACGTGGTAGGCGGAGACCAGCTCGGCGGCCGTGCGGACCCCGATCTCGCGGAGGTTGGCGTCGATGTCGGCCTGGTCGGGGTCGGTGGCGGAGTGCCCGTACACCCGCATGACGAAGAGCTGGCCGACCTTCTCCTCCAGGCTCATCCCGGCGATGATCCACCGCAGCCGGCGGTCGGTGGAGGCGTCGTGGTGGCCGGACGCGGGGTGGTGCCCGGAAGCGGCGTGTGCGGAGGCGGGACCTGCGGTGGCGAGGGCGCCGGTGGCCGCGGCCACCGTGGCGGCGGCGGTGACGGTGAGGAGGGTGCGTCGTGAGGTGCGGTGGGGCACGTGTTAGCTCCTTCCTTGCCTGAAAGAAACTTCCAAGATGATACGGATATAGGGGAAGTAACTTTCGGTCAAGGGGGCGGGGGCGGACCGGGAGCGACACGCGCGCGAAGGAGTGGCCGCCCTGCGTCCCGTCTCAGACGGTCGTGAACGCCAGCACCGTGTTGTGCCCGCCGAAGCCGAGCGAGTGGCTGAGCGCGAGGCGCACGCGCTGCGGACGGGCGGCCCCGTGGACGAGGTCGATACCCGCCGTGGCGGCGTCGGGGGCCGTGAACCCGGCGGTGGGCGGTACGGTCCCGCGGACGACGGTCAGCACGGTGAGCGCCGCCTCGATCGCCCCGGCCGCGCCCATGGTGTGCCCGAGGACCCCTTTGGCCGAGGTGACCGAGGGGACTTGGAGACCTGTCCCGTACAGCTCGCGGATCGCCGTGGCCTCCACCGCGTCGTTGAGCGCGGTGGAGGTGCCGTGCGCGTTGATGTGATCGACCTCGCCCGGCCTGTGGCCCGCCCCGGCCAGCGCCAGGGCCGTCGCCGCCCGCAGCCCGGCGCCTTCGGGGTGCGGGGCGGTGGCGTGGTGGGCGTCGCCGGTGGCCCCGAACCCGGCCAGGAACGCCAGGGGCCGGGCCGTACGGGCGGTGGCGTGGGCGGTGCGTTCCAGGACGAGCACCCCGCACCCCTCGCCCAGCACGAACCCGTCCCGGTCCCGGTCGAACGGGCGTGAGGCCCCGCCCGGACCGTCCTCCCGCCGCGACAGCGCGCCCAGCTTGGCGAAGGCCGAGGCGCACAGGGGCGTGACCATGGCATCCGTACCGCCCGCCACGGCGACATCGCACACCCCGGCCCGTAACAGCAGAGCCGCCGTGATGATCGCCGTCGCCCCCGAGGCGCAGGCGCTGGAGGTCTGCAACGCGGGCCCGGTGGCGCCGAGTTCGAGGGCGAGCTGACCGGCGGCCATGTTCGGCAGGAAGGCCGGGAGCGTCATCGGGGAGAGCGCGCGGGGGCCGGAGGCGAGCAGCTTGCGGTGCTGCGCCTCCAGCGTGGCGACCCCGCCCGCCGCCGTGCCCACGACCACCGCGACCCGCCCGGGGTCCCACCGCCCCGGCTCCAGCCCTGCGGAGGCGAGGGCCTCGCGGGCGGCGGTGAGCAGGAACCGGGTGGCGGGGTCGAACCGCCAGAGCCGCCCCCGCACCCCTTCCTCCGCCGGAGGCGCCACCCGGCAGGCGAGCCGCACCGGCGCACCCGCTTCCGTCAGTACGGGGTCGACGCGCGCGGTCGCCCGCCCGGCGCACACCGTCTCCCAGGTGGCCTCGGTGCCGGTGCCGCCGGGTGTCACCAGCCCGATGCCGGTGACGGCGATGTCGTCGCTCACGGTGTGCCGTTCGCCGTGCTCGCCGTTGTGCTCGCGGCCGTGCTCGCGGCTGTGGCCGAATCGAGCAGAGCCGTCACCGAGCGGGCCACCTCGTCCACGGTCAGCTCGGCGGTGGCCTCGGAGTCGTCGAGCGGAACGCCCCACTCCTCCTGGAGGGTGACGTACAGCTCCACGACGGCCAGGGAGTCCAGCTCCAGGTCACCGAGGGTGGCGTCGGGGCGTATGAGATCGGCGGCGACCTCGAACTTGTCGGTGAGCAGGGTCACGAGGTGGGTGTAGACGTGTTCCATCGGGGGCTCCTCACAGGGGTGATGACGGTACGAAGACGGGGGAAGCGGCAGCGGGGGAGGTCGAGGTGGAGGCAGGGGCGGCGTCCGGCTCCGCGGTCGGCGGTCCGGTGGCCGAGTGCTCCGTCGGTTGTCCGGCATCCGGTTCCTCGGCCAGTGGCGTGACGTCGGGCCAGGTCAGGGCGGTGGACGCCCAGGTGAAGCCACCGCCGAACGCAGTGAGCAGGGTGCGCTCGCCGGGCACCACCGCCCGGTGCACGGCCGGGTCGGCCAGCACCAGGGGGACGGAGGCGGCGGCGGTGTTGCCCAGCTCGCGGATGTTGCCGTACCGGTGGGCGGGCGCGATGCCCAGCCGGTCACCGACCGAGTCCAGGATCCGCTGGTTGGCCTGGTGGCCGATGAACGCCCGTACGGAAGGGGCTCCCCAGCCCGCCCGCCGCAGCACGGCCTCGGAGGACCGGGTCATCCGGCGTACGGCGTGGGCGTAGACGGCACGGCCCTCCATGTGGAAGAAGTGCGCGTCCGGGCCGGGCGGCGGCAGCCGGCGTGGGTGTCGGGCACCGCCGCCCGGGATCGTGATCGCGGCCCGGCCCGCGCCGTCCGAGCCGAGGTCGGTGGCGTGGACGGCCCCGGGCTCGTCCCGCCCGCCGGGCCGCAGGAGCACGGCCCCGGCCCCGTCACCGAAGATCGGGGCGGTGGTCCGGTCGGCGGGGTCGACGATCGCGGTGTAGGTCTCGGCCGCGATGACCAGGGGCGCGGCGCAGACCCCACCGCGTACGAGCCCCGCCGCGACGGACAGGGCGTACAGGAACCCCGAGCAGACCGCCGACACGTCGAACGCGCCCACCGTCCCGAGCCCGAGCCGGTGGGCCACCTCCGGGGCGGTGGCCGGGCACGGGTGGTCGGGCGTGGAGGTGGCGAGCAGGACGAGGTCCGGGCGGACGCCCCCGGCGGAGGCGAGCGCCGCCCGGCCCGCGCCGACCGCCAGGTCGCCGGTGCTGGTGCCGGGGGAGACGTGGCGGCGGCGCTCGATGCCGGTACGGGCCCGGATCCAGCCGGGGTCGGTGAGCAGGGCGCCGCGCGCGATGACGGCGTCGTTGTCGACCACGCGCGGCGGGAGGCAGGAGCCGATGCCGGAGATGACGGCGGTGGGGGTGACGGCGGGAGGAACGGCGGGGTTCTCGTGGGTCCGCATCGTCAGCCCGTGGCCGCGAAGGGGGAGGGCGGCTTCGGGTGCCCGGCCAGCCCACCGTCGGGTACGGCAAGACCACCGTCGACGACCAGCGCGTGCCCGGTGACGAACGAGGAGGCGGGGGAGGCGAGGAAGAGCGTCGCCCCGACCACCTCGTCCACCGTGGCCCAACGCCCCAGCGGCACATGGCTGGTGAGCCACTCCGACAGGGCACCGGCCTCGCTGGCGAAGGCGGTCATGTCCGTACGCGTCCACCCCGGGCAGAGCGCGTTGACCCGCACCCCGCTCCGGGCCCAGCCGACCGCCAGACTCCGCGCCAGCGACAACTGGGCCGCCTTCGTGGCCGCGTACGCCTCCATCATCGGGGTGCCGACGATCCCGGCGATCGACGACATCAGCACCAGGCTGGCCCGCTCCGACTCCACCAGATACGGGTGGGCGGCCCGGCAGACGGCGGCCGTGGCGTTGAGGTTGACCGAGACGACGGTCTCCCAGTCCCGCTGCTCGGCGTGCTGGAGCGGCACCAGCAGCGGGCTGCCGTCCTCGGCGGCGGGCAGGGTCCCCGCGTTGTGCACGACGACGTCGAGCCCGCCGAGCGCGGCGGCGGCCCGGTCGACGAGCGCCGCCGCCACCCCCGGCTCCGCCAGGTCCCCGTCGAGCGCCACGGCCTTGCGGCCCCGCTCCGCCACCGCCCGTACGGTGGCGTCCAGCGCGGGCAGGGTCCGGGCGGTCACGGCGAGGTCGCACCCGGCGTCGGCGAGGGCCTCGGCGACGGCCCGGCCGATGCCCCGGGAGCCGCCGGTGACCAGGGCGCGGGCGCCGTCCAGGCGGAAGAGGTCGAGAGCGTTCATGACAGGTTCCTTTCCGGCGTACGGGGTCGGGGTACGGAGCGGTCGGCGGCGGCGGTCGGTACGGGCATCAGGGCGTCGGCCCCGCTCCAGGTGAGGAGGGCGCTGCCCCAGGTCATCCCGGCGCCGAAGACGGTGAGCAGCACCCGGTCCCCGGGGCGCAGTCCGTGCCGGGCAGCGGCGGCGGCGAGCGCGTAGGCGGCGCTGGCCGCCCCGATGTTGCCGACCTCGTCACCGACGACGACCAACCGCTCCGGCGGGATGCCGAGTTCGCCGCCGAGCCGCCGCAGCAGTACGGGGTTGGGCTGGTGGCAGACGAAGCACGCGATGTCCGCCACGCCGAGCCCGGCCCGGTCCAGGGCCTCGGTGATCAGCCGGGGCAGCACGTCGACGATGAACCGGCTGACGCTCCGCCCGTCCATGTGGATGCGATGGCTCCCGGCGGCGAGCGTGGCCGGGGCGGCGGGCAGCCGGCTGCCGCCGCCGGGGATCAGGACGAGCCCGGCCTGCGTCCCGTCGGAGCCGAGCCGGAAGTCCGCGAACCCGTGCCCCTCGGCCACCGGCCCCAGGACGGTGGCCGCCGCCCCGTCGGCGAAGAGGACGGAGGTGCCCCGGTCGGTGGGGTCGAGGAACTTCGAGTACGCCTCCACGCCGACGACCACCGCGTAGCCGTCCCGCTCGGACCCGCGCAGCCAGTCGTACGCCACCTTGGCGGCGAAGAGCCAGCCCGAGCAGGCCGCGCCGACGTCCAGGGCGACGGCCCGGTGGGCGCCGACGAGGGCCTGGACCCGGCAGGCGGTGGAGGGTCCCAGCTCGTCGGGGGTGGAGGTGGCGCAGACCAGCAGCCCGACGTCCGCGATCCCGACACCCGCCGCCTCGACCGCCGAGCGGACGGCGTGGGCGGCGAGGTCGGAGGCCGCCTCGTCGGGTCCGGCGACATGGCGGGTCAGGACGCCGGTACGCTCCCCGATCCACTGGGCGGTCACCCCGGCGTCCCGGGCCACTTCCTCGTTGTCCCGGACGCCGGCCGGGAGGTGGGTGCCGAGGCCGAGGACTCCGATGCGGCGGACGGCGGTCATGAGGTTGCCCCGCGCGCCCAGGTGAGCGTGGCGTCCAGGACACGGTGGTCCTCCGGCTCCTCGAACACCTCCAGCAGCACCGGCAGTTGCTCCATCACCGCATCGCAGAGCCGGTCGACGGCAGCGGACAGCGTCCCGGACTCCGCTGCCTCCAGGGGCCCGAGGGCGAGCAGTGAACCGGCCCAGCGGCGGGCGGAGAGCGCGCCGTGCAGGGCGGCCAGCGGAGTCAGAGCCCGTACGAGACCGGGGTCGCGGAGCCCTTCCAGGACCCGGACGACGTCATCGGCCATGAGCAGCGTGGCGTGCGCCTCGCCCAGCAGCCCGGCCCGCTCCAGCAGCGGGTTCCACCGCTCGAACGGGTCCCGGGACGCGTCGGCCGCGCCGAGCCAGAGCAACTCCCTGACGAGAGCGGCCCGATGGCGCCGGAGGAGGGCGGGCCACCAGTACGGGGAGGTGGGCTCCAGGGGCTCCCGCAGTTCCGGCTCCCGGCCGAGTCCCTCCTCCACGAGCGAGCGGCCTATGTCGTAGAAGACCAGCTGGCTGTCGCCGCCCGCCGTGTCGAAGGCGTGGTGGAAGTCGCGGTATCCGGCAAGACGGTTGGCGGTCAACTGGCCGGAGAAGCCGCACCGGTGCTGGCACGCGGCGGTGAGCCGGGCGGCGGTCCGGACGGTCACGGCCTTGTAGGCGGCGAGCGGCCGGCTGACGGCCGCCCAGGGCGTGAATCCCATGGCCTCCTCGCGCTCCGGCCCGGGCGGTACGGCGGCCCGGGCCCCGGTCCGTACGGCCAGGGCGCCGTCGGCGGCGCACGTCAGGGCGAAGGCGTCGGCCAGCGCGCCCAGGACCACGGTCTGCTGGCTCCGATAGGCGAGCAGCGGCACTCCGGGGGCGAGCCGGCTCTGCGTACGCCGCGTCCGGGCGTAGTGGACGGCCTGGACGGCGGTACGCCGGGAGGTGGCGGCGGCGACGGCGGGCATGGCCGCCCACAGCCCCTGGCCCACGCGCAGGGTGCGCTGGAGGCGCTGCTCCGGGGACCCGGCGGGGTCGTGGAACATCGCCGCCGTACCACTGCCTTCACCGCCGGGGGCGATCCGGGCCCCGTCGGAGAGCCAGTGGGCGGCCGCCACCCGGACGCGGTCGAACCGCACCTGTACGTAGTCGAGCGGCAGGGCGTCCAGCGCGATCGGGTCCGACAACTCGACGCCGGGGAGCGGCCCTTGCGCGTCGGTCAGGCCGACCATGAAGGCGAAGACCCCGCGGTCGGTCCCGCCCACGAAGAGCCGGGCCAGGACCACGCCCGTCTGCTCGACGCCCCCCGTACCGGCGCTCCCGAACTTGGCGGCGCCCGGCCCGGGGGTGTGCAGGACGAACGAGCCGTCGGCCGGGTCGAAGTCCGCGCGGGTTCCGGTGTCGAGGTGGCTGTTGGCCTGCCCGACCTCGGTGATCAGGTAGACGCCCTTGGCCCGGCCTTCCCGCAGGGCCGACAGCCGGGGCTCCAACCCGGCCTGATCGTCCGAGAGTTCGGTGAGGGAACCCAGGCAGAGCAGATGGTGGACCAGCCCCGCCAGGCAGAGGGAGGGGTCGGCGACGGCGGCATGGGCGTGGACGGCGGCGAGCCGCGCCGGGTCGTCGAGGATCCCGTCCCCGGGCGGCAACGCGTCGGCCAGTGACCGCAGTCGGCCCAGCAGGGCAGCCCCTCGGCCGGGGCCGTGGACCGGTCCGGGGTCACCGTCCGCGAGGGCCTTGCGGAGCGCGGTGAGGGCGGAGAGGGCGGCGGGATCGCAGGGGCCGTGGAGGAGCCGGAGTATCTCGGCACGGCCGCTCTCGGAGAGGGAGGGGGCGAGGGTCGTCATGCGTTCTCCTTTCGGTGGAGGGGAGTTGACCGGTGACTGGCGGAAGGGGAAGTGGGCAGGGGACTCGCGGAGGAGGGCGCCGACAGGTGCCGGTTCACCACGGGAACGCGGGCTCCGCGAGCGGGGCGTGGACGGCAGGTGCCGGGTCGAGGTCGGCGGCGAGCACGGTGCGGGCGCTGGAGGCCAGGGCACTTCCCGTACCGGCCTCGAAGAGCACCCCCGGCCGGTACGCCAGCACCTGCCGCAGCACGGGCGGCACCGAGGCCGGCCGCACCAGGCAGTCGGCCAGCCGGGCGGCCAGATCGTCGGTGGGCCCGTAGCGGCGGCCCGCCACGGCCGAGTGGACCGGGAACCGGGCGGCGGAGCGCGGATAGGCGCGTACGGCGGTGGCGAACTCCCGGGCCGCGTGGCCCAGGGCCGGGTGGTGCGAGGAGAACGGCAGCCGCAGCCGCACCGCTCCCACCCGCCGGTCCGCGGCCGCCTTCTCGACCAGGGCCAGCGCCGCCACCGGCCCGGAGACCACCACGGACCGCTCGTCGTTGACCACGGCCACGACGACATCCGCCGCTCCCGTCCCCGTCCCCGCCACCCCCGCCTCCTCCAGCAGCTCGCGCGCCGACCGCTCCGGGCAGGCGAGCGCGGTCAGCGCGCCGGGGCAGAAGGTGAGCGCCAGGGCGAGATCGTGCGCGGCGCGTGCGCCGTCCGCCACGGTGAACACTCCGGCGGCCGTGAGCGCGGCGAGTTCGCCGAAGCTCACCCCGACGGCCGCCGAGGGCACCCCGTACGCCTCGCTCAGCGCCCGGTGCACGGCCATCGACGCCCCGAACAGGGCCAGTTGGGAGGTCCCGGTGCTGGCACTCGCGAGGGCACGCCCGCTGGGCGGCTCGGGCCCCAGCAGCCAGGGCCCGAGCCGGGGCAGCCCGCGTTCGGCGGTCACGGTGTCGACCTGCTCGAAGACCTCATGGGCGGCCTTGCGCAGGCCGGGGGTGGTGCGGGCCGAGGCGACCAGGGTGCTGACGGAGAAGTCGCCCTGGCCGGGGAAGAGATGGACGGGCCGCCGCCGGAGAAACGGCGGACGCTCGGAGCTGTCGAGGACGGCAGAACCTTCGAGGACTACGGGGCTTCCTGGAACTGCGGGAACTACCGGGGCTACGGGGTCTCCGAGGGCTGCGGGACTTTCGGGGCCGGGAGGCGGGACAGAACCGGGGCACATGATGTTCCTCAGCTGGGGGGAGCGCGGGGGCGCAGGTCATGCGGGTGACGCGCTACGCAATGCGCACTGTGGGAGCCCGGGGGAGGGCCTTCACCCTGAGTCTGTGCGGGATGCGGGCCGGTACCGCCATGGGCGGGTTCCAGACATGTTGAACACGCAAGCATGTTGAACGGCGGCGCGAACCAGAGGGAGAAGGGGGAACGAAATGGACCAAGGGGGCGCGGGAGAAACGGGGGAGAGAGGGTGATGGGCAGGAGAGCGGGCCGTACGGGAGGCGGCCGGGCCCGCCGCACACCGAACCAGGCCCTGCGGCTCCTCCTGGCGGAGGCGGGGTGGAGCGGTGCGCAACTGGCCCGCGAGGTCAACGCCCTGGGCGCGGCGCAGGGGACGCCCCTGTACTACGACCGCACGGCGGTGGCGCACTGGCTGGCCGGCAGTCGCCCCCGCCGCCCCGCACCCGCCCTGGTCGCGGAGGCCTTCTCGCGCCGCCTGGGCCGCCCGGTGCGGGAGGAGGACGCCGGGCTCGGCCCCGGGAGCGGGGCGGCGCAGGGCGCACGGGACGCGGTGGAGAGCCTGGACGAGGCGCTGCGGACGACCGGCCGACGCCGGGTCGCCCTGGCCGGCGCCTATTCGCTGGCCGCGCTGACGATCCCGTACGGACCGCTGGCGAGGCCGTACGGGCCGCAGGCGGGTGCGTCCGGGCCACCGGCAGAGGCGTACGGTCCACCGCTCGTACGGAACCCCCCGCCCGACCTCACGACGTACACCACGCCTCCCTCCCTCCCGGCCGGGCGGGTGGACATGGCCCATGTGGCGTCGGCGCAGGAGCTGCTGGCGCTCTTCTCGCGCGGGGACGCGGTCCTGGGGGCCGGGCCGGTGTACGAGCCCCTGCGGCAGTATCTGGCCGCCACGGTCCTCCCCTGGCTGAAGCACGACATGAAGCCGGCCGTCCGGCGCGAACTGCTCACGGTCGCCTCCCGCCTCACCTACCTCTGCGCCTTCACCCACTTCGACATGAACCGGCACGCCGCCGCCCAGCGCCTCTACCTCACCAGCGCCGAGCTGGCGGGAGAGGCGGGGGACCGGGTCGGCCGCGGCCTGGCCCTGCGCGGCCTGAGCGTGCAGGCCCACGCGCTGGGGCACTTCACCGAGGCGCACCGCCTGGCGGAACAGGCGGCGAGCACGGCGCTGCGCCATGTGCCGCCCCACCAACAGGCTTTCTTCCATGGCCAATTGGCGGTGACGCTGGCGGGCCGGGGCGATGCCGGGCACGCCCGGCACCTCTCGCTGGCGGACCGCTGCCTGGAGCGGTCGTCGTCGGGCGGGAACACCCCGGTCGGCGCCTTCCACCCCGGTTCGCTCGCCCTCCAGCGCGCGGCCGTCGCGGTGAGCCTGGGCGACCGGCCCGCCGCCGCCCGAGCCCTGGACCTCTCCCTGCGCCACCGCCCCGCCGACGAGCGCCGCTCCCGGGCCCTGTCCCTGGCGGAACTCGCGGAGATCCAGCTGGCCATGGGCCACCTGGAACAGGCCTGCCGCACCTGGCACGAGTTCCTCGACGTGCACCCGGTCGTCGACAGCGCCCGCGCCGACGACCGGGTGCGCCTGCTGATCGCCAGGACCCGCCCGTACAGCGGGAATCCGGCGGTGGCCGCGCTGCTCGGCCGCGTACGCGAGACGCACCGGAGGCGGCCGCCGATGCCGCGGGGTCCCGGAGCCTGATCCGCCGGGGCGTCGGAGCACGGGCCCGCCGTAGGGTCAGGCCCCCCCGGACCCGCCGTAGCGTCAGGCGCGCCAACTCTGCCGGGTGTTGGGCCGTAAGGGTGAGGGGCGGCGGGGAGTGGAAGAACGGCGCAGGCCACCGGGTTGTAGGCCCTGCCCACGAGGATCTTCGGTCCCCGTCTCCACTCCCTTCTTCGGACCCACCGGCAGGAACGAATGAACCGCAGCAAGCGCTCCGACGTGTTCCCCTCCACCTCCCTCCTCGTCCCACCCGGCACGGTCGCGGTCGCCACCCGCTGGTGGCACCCCTTGCGAGGCCCGATGGACTGCCCCGCCCATCCCCTCCTCACCGCCCACGCCCGGCAGGCCGGCTTCACCGTCGACGCCCGCCCGTGGGAGGAGGCGGCGGTGAACGGCGACGACCGGGGCCCGGTGGGCACGACCGTCGTCGCGGTCTCGTACGAGCGCCCGGAGGGCGGGCACCGGGGCATCGCGCTGGCGGCCCGCAGCGAGGACAGCGCGGCGGTCGCGTTCGCCCACCGGCAGATCGAGTCCTGGCAGGCGGTGTTACGGACACGGCGGGTGCTGTACGTGAGCGAGGAGACGCCCCTGCCGGAAGCCGCGCCCGAGGGCTCGCCGCGCCCGGGCCACACGTCGACGCCCCATGCCCAGGGCCCGTGGGCCCCCACGACGTGGACCTCGGGGGGCCTGCACACACCCGCCCCCCACCCCCACACCCCTGCGGCTCCCCACCACCCCACACCGTCACCGTCCCGCCCCCACCCCTCCTCCGTACCGCCCCAGGGGACGAGAGCACGTGGGGCGGCCTGGCTGCCCTGCGGCTGCCCGGCCGCCTCCGCCTGCCCGTCCGCCGCAGCGGCGGAACGCTCGCTGCACCGGTCGCTGGCCCGGGGCGACGAGGTCGTGATCGTGGGTGCGCCGGCGGCCGGGACGGGCGGCGGGTGGCTGCGGAGGAGACCGGCCGGGACGGTGAAGCGGGTGGTGAGCGAGGCGGAGGCCGAGAAGCTCACGGTCCTGGACCCGGAGCGCCTCTCCTTCGTGGTCGCCCCCGGGGCCGTGGTCTCCGGGGCGACCGCGATCCTCCGCGTGCTCCGCCGCCGCTTCCCGCGCCTGCGCGGCCAGCACCCCTGGGAGTGGTGCTACACGACGGACGACCTGGACACGGCGGTCGGCTCCGTCCTCGGCCAGTCCGACGCCCTCCTGGTCACGGGCAACGGCGACAGCCCCCTGGTACGCACCGCCCTGGCCCAGGCCGCCCGCTCCGGGCTCCGGGTCCGCCAGGTCACGAGCCTGGACCGGCTCCGCCCCCAGGACGTCGACGCGGCGACGATCACCGTCCTGCACACCCCGGCCCCGGACCACACCGGGGGCGCCCCCGACCGCGGCCCCGACCACCGGGAGGAGGGCACCGGCCGGGACGTGTCCAGGGTCCTGGACGGCCTGGGCCCCACGGGCCACATCTGCCGCACGGTCCGCTCGACGCCTCTGCCCTCCGACTTGAAGTGCCCACCACTCATCAGCAACGCTTAAATGCACCCTGAAGAAATAAGTGCTGGTGCTACACAGTGCCCCTGGTCGATGCTCTCTGCATGCGTCCTCTCCATATCGCCCTGGCCGTGCTGATCGCCGCGGTCTGGGGCGTGAACTTCGTCGTGATCGAGGTCGGGCTCGGGCACTTCCCGCCGCTGCTCTTCTCCGCCCTGCGCTTCCTGGCCGCCGCCCTGCCCGCCGTGTTCCTGGTGAGGCGGCCGGCCGTCGCCTGGAAGTGGATCATCGGGGTGGGACTCGCGCTCGGCGTCGGGAAGTTCGGGCTGCTGTTCATCGGCATGGACCAGGGGATGCCCGCCGGACTCTCCTCCCTGGTCCTCCAGGCCCAGGCCGTCTTCACCGCCCTGTTCGCCGCCCTCGCCCTCTCCGAACGGCCCGGCAGCGTACGGGTGGTGGGCATGGCGATCGCGCTGGCGGGCATCGGGGTGGCGGCCGTGGACGAGGGCGCGGACGGCCCGATCCTCGCCTTCGCCCTGGTCGTCGCGGCGGCCGCGTGCTGGGGCGTCTCCAACGTCCTGACCCGCCGGGCCGCCCCACCGGACGCGCTCGGCTTCATGGTCTGGGTCTCCACCGTGCCCGTCCTGCCGCTGCTCGCCCTCTCCCTCCTCTTCGAGGGCTGGGACCGCGACATGGCCGCCCTGGCCGCACTGGACTGGACCGGGGTGGCGATCATCCTGTTCATCGCCTGGGTCAGCACGGTCTTCGGCTTCGGAGCCTGGGGCCACCTGCTCCGCCACCACCCCGCCCCCTCCGTGGCCCCGTTCACCCTCCTGGTCCCGGTCTTCGGCATGTCCTCGGCCGCCCTCTTCCTGGGCGAACCGATAAGCCCCCTGCGCTGGTGCGCGGCGGCCCTGCTGGTGGGCGGAGTGGCCCTGACCTCGCTACCGGGACGACGCCGGGGCGACACGAACCCCCCGACTCCACTTTCCGTTCCTCTACTCGACCGCCAGCCTGCCCCTGGAGCCGAGCAGCGGACTCGTCGTCATCAAGTGCTCCTCGGCAACGCCCTCAGCCCCACCGGCGACGGCTCCGACTCCCCCCCGCCGCAACCATCGTCCACTGACGTTGCCGTCACCGTTGCCGTCAAACACGACAGAGGCCCCGCCGGAAATTGATTCCGGCGGGGCCTCTCAATGCACCTACGAATGCAACTCCAGCCATCCCCAATCACCGGGACACGTGCTCAGCTCTTGTAGGCAGTACTTCAGGCAATTCTGAAGAGTGGGTGCGTCCGTGCGGATCAACTCGCGCCCACCCAGTCCTGGACCTGACATCACCATCGTCCAGGGCTTGTGTCCTGTCTGCATGTGCTCATGGTCAACCTTGAGGAGGACGCTGACGCCAGCCCTCCCCAGCTGATCCATTAGTAGCTCAATATCCACCATCGCTACTCCCCTCAATACCATCGCAACATCGAGGCAATCTCCCCAACATCCATGCTGTGGCCTGCCTTTTTGGGAGTGGCGACTCTGGATATAACACTCCACAGCTCATCCGAGGTTGGCCCGCTGGTGATGCCGTTGCGATCCATTAGCTGGGATACAACAGCATGAGCAGTGCGCTTATTTCCATTGTCGCGGTCCGCGACCTGCCCGACCACATCGACCTGGACAAGGCTGCTTGACCGCCGCCTCCTGGTCCCGCTTCGCAGCGATCCCCGGCAAGGGCGTGCAGTCGCTAAACCCTCGCCCCTGCAGGGGCCTCCCTCCCCAATCCACCCACGGCACACACGTGTGCCGCAGCGCAGAGAGGTCCCGCCAGCGTGCCACCGCACATCCCCACCACAACAATCCCCCACCCCGAACCCGCCACGGCCACGCTGCCCACGTTCACCGGCTATCGGAACCTGCTCGGCCTGGTCCGGCAGCTGTCCTCCCTTGGTGGCTGCGCCCAGCCGATCCGGCTCGAAGGCCAGCGCACCGAGATCGACGCCTTCACCGGCGAGATACTGCGCGAACCGAAGTCCAAGGAACTGCCCGCCGGGCACTTCCTGGTCCGCTGCGGCAACTGCCGCACCACCCGCTGCCCCTCCTGCGCCGAGCTCTAACGCCAGGACACCTACCACCTCATCGCCGCCGACCTGCGCGGCGTCAAGAACATCCCCGACCAGGTCGCCACACACCCCCGCGTCTTCGCCACCCTCACCGCACCCTCATACGGCCCCGTCCACGGGCGACGAATCAACGGCTCTGCCCGCTGCCGCTGCGGACGCACCCACACGAAGGGCGACCCGCGCCTCGGCACGCCGCTCGACCCCGAGCGGTACGACTACACCGGCGCGGTGCTGTGGAACGCACACGCTCCGGCCCTGTGTGCCCGCTTCATGCTCCACCTGCGCCGCACCATCGCCGCCGCAGCCTGTGTCCCGCAGCGCCTGCTCTCCAAGGTCGTCCGGGTCTCGTACGCCAAGGTTGCCGAGTACCAGCAGCGCGGACTGATCCACTTCCACGCCGTCATCCGGCTCGACGGCCCCGCAGGCCCCTACACCCCAACACCCGCCTGGGCCACCCCCGAACTCCTCGCCGACGCCATCCGGCTCGCGGCCACCCGCGCCCACATCGACGGGCCCGAGATCAACGGCCGGACCCGCGCCTTCGCCTTCGGCAAGCAGATCGACACCAGGGTCATCCGGTCCTCCGCCTTCCAGGCCGGGACCATGATCACCGAGGGCAAGGTCGCCGGATACGTTGCCAAGTACGCCACCAAGGGCACCGAAGCCGCGACCGGCACCCTTGACCACCGGCTGAAGAGGATCACCGACTTCTGGTTTGAGTCCATACCTGTGCACGCCGCCCGCATGATTCGCACCGCCTGGGCCCTCGGCAACCGCGCCGACCTCAAGCACCTGAACCTGCGCAAGTGGGCCCACATGCTCGGCTTCCGCGGCCACTTCTCCACCAAGACCCGCGCCTACTCCACCACCCTCGGCGCCCTCCGCGCCGCCCGCTCCGCCTGGCACCGCCGCCACACCCCTCCGCCATCCGGGGCCACCCTGGTCCTCTCCCACTGGGCCTACGACGGCACTGGCCTCACCCCGGACCTCGAACGCCTCGCCGCACTCATCGGAGGTGGCCCGACGGGCGAACAGGAGGTGGCGACTCGTGCGTGACGACGAACTCCTTACCGTCCCCGAGGCGATGGCCCGCCTCAAGATCGGCCGCTCCGCCCTCTACGACCTGATGCGCACCCGCCGCCTCGCCTCGCTGACCATCGGCCGCGCCCACCGCATCCCCGCCCACGCCCTCGCTGACTACGTCCAGCGCCACCTGGAAGAGGCCGCCCGATGACCGCCCCCAAGCGTAAGAAGGCCCGCGCCAACGGCGAAGGCACCATCTACCAGCGCAGGGACGGCCGCTGGGAAGCTGCCGGCTACGTCCTCGCCGCCAACGGCACCCGTAAACGCGTCCGCGTCTACGGCAGCACGCGGAGGGAAGCCGCCGACAAACTCGCCGAGAAGATCGCCGACAGCAACCGCGGCCTCCCTGTCGCCACCGCCGACAGCACCGTCGGCGACTACCTCACCTACTGGCTCGGCAGCGTCGCCGTCCACCGGCTTCGGGAGAACACCCACACCCGCTACGCCGCCTGCGTCCGCCTCCACCTCATACCGGGCCTCGGCGCCAAGAAGGTCGCCCGCCTCACGGCCAAGGACGTGCGTACCTTCCTCGACCGGCTCCGCGCCACCTGCCAGTGCTGCACCCAGGGCCTGGACACCGAACGAAAGAAGTGCAGCACGATCGGCGAGTGCTGCCAGAAACGACTGTCCCCCTTGACCGTGACCTACGTGCACTCGGTGCTCAAGTCGGCTCTGGAACACGCCGTCCGCGAGGACGAGCTGCCGCGCAACGTCGCCCGGAACGTCAAAGCCGTCACGCCCCGGCCCAGGCGCTTCCGGCCTCTGACTGCGACGGAGGCTCGTCAGTTCCTCGACGCCGCGCGCACGGACCGGCTCCACGCGCTGTACGAACTCGCGCTGCGCACCGGACTCCGCAAGGGCGAACTCCTGGGCCTCCTCTGGGAAGACCTCGACCTCACAACCGGAACGGCCAGCATCTGCCGCTCGCTCCAGCGCACCCGCACCGGCGGCCTCACGCATCTGCCCACCAAGACCCGGGCGTCTGAGCGCCGTATCGCGCTCCCGACCGAATGCCTCCACTCCCTCAAGGAGCACAAACAGCAGCAGGACACTGAGCGCGGGACCGTAGGGTCAGCCTGGCAGGACAGCGGCCTCGTCTTCACCACCCCTACCGGCCGGCCTCTCGACCCGGCCAACATCACCCGCCGCTTCCGCAGCTTCCTCGACCGGGCCGGCCTCCGACGCGTCCGCTTCCACGACCTCCGGCACTCGACCGCCACCCTGCTCCTGGAACAGGGGGTCGACCTTGTCGTGATCAAGGAACTCCTCGGCCACGCCCACATCGGCGTCACCGCTGGCGTCTACGCCCACGTCCGACTCCGCCTCCAACGCCAAGCCATCGACGCCCTCGGCAACGCCCTCAGCCCGACGGACAACGACCCCGACGACCCGCCCTGCGCACCCGTCGTCCGCTGACGTTGCCGTCAGCGTTGCCGTCAAACGACCGGAAGCTCCACCGAACAATGCGTCGGTGGAGCTTCCAGAATTGATGGAATGGCCCGGCAAGAGGGCCAGAATCGTTCTACTCCAGATTGCCGAGAGTCCCCTGCGGACCCTCCGCCACGATCGCGCGGAAAGCCTCGACCATGGCTGCCACTCCACCCTTGGGCACGATCACGAGATCAGAACACTGGAAGAAAACTCCACCGCCATACTCGCCGGTTTCCCTCCATCGATTCATCACTGTTTGGATCGCACCGAGAGTCATGAAACTTGCACTCCACCGGGTGCCGTCAGGGAGTCGCAACTCGGCATCAACGTCCTCTACTGTTTCCGCCGAGTCATCAGCACCGAGCAGGAAAAGCGCAGTGAACTCAGGTTCCCTGACGACGTGGTAGATGTCGTCTTCCATAGGTTCGACGTGATTACTGTCCATGAATCTGCTTCAGCCTCGCGATCACCTTGGACTCGTTCCCCTTGTCCGCCTTGCCGACAACTTGTATGCCGCCGTCAACATTCCGGAAGAAGAGTCGCCCACCGTTTTTCCCTCGCGCGTAGGTCACATCCGTGCCAGTCAGTGCTTTACTTCCTCTACCCGGATTCATGTTTCCGCGGGAAAGTTGTTCAAACAGGTGGTCCAAGTCCCTTTGCACATCCTGATTCTTCCCTGCTTGCTGCGCCGCTTTCGTCAGTAGCGAATCCTGACCGATAGCAGACGACATCGGAATGCATCCGCTGGAGTTATGTACCAGGACCGGGGTCTCGCCCGCCAGCACATAGTACGTGTGCAGGTTGCTGACAGTGAGGTTATAGACCGTTGCCTCTTGGGTCCACCGCTCGACGTCGGTAACCTTGAGGCGCCCGCCGGTACTGGTCTGCAGCCACTGGCCGGAGTTCAGGTCCGTGGCGTCGATCCACTCGCCGGCCTCCGGTACCCAGAAGGGGTGGCCGTCAGTGGCTGTGATGACCTTGGATTCGCCCGTGGAGCCCGGCTGCGGTGCCAGAGTGATGCGGACGAGACCTTTGCTGCCCTTTCCGGCTATCTCGGCCGTTACGGTCTCGGGGCGTGATTCCCCGGTTTCGGGATCGGTGGCCAGTACCCGGTCCCCGATCTCGACCTGCTCGATGGGCTTGGTCGTGCCATCGGCCATGAGGACCTGGGTGCCAGAGGTGAAGCTGTTGTCCGTTGTGCACTTTCCGCGTGACCCCCCTCTGCTTCGTCCTCCCTTCCGGGACCCGCCGTTACCATCCAGTCCGACCTCCAGAAGTGCACCCAGAATGTGCTCTTCCATCAGGTCGTCTTCGCAGGAGAATCCTCCCTGATGGCAGGTCTGGAAGAAGATGGACTCCTTGATGGAGGATTCTTCATCGCGGGTTCCCGGCGTGTAGCCGAAATCCCTCAGATTTTTGGAGAACGCCGCAAGGAATTCCTTCGTTCTGCTCTTCGGGAAGGGGAGCTCCTTTCCCCCGCCCGATCGGAGGTAGGGCTGGTCATTGACGGTCGGCCCCACTGCCGCAGGCTTCGCCCGCCGGTACGTGTCCGCGATCGGCATGAACTTCCTGCCGGGCAGTTTGACCGTAACCGTCTTGTGCTTGCGGTCGTAGGCGTCTTCGTCGCGCGCGCTGCCGCCCGTGGCCATCGGCTTCAGGCCGTCGGGGTCCGAGAGGGTGGCAGGGTTGTCGTTGCCGTAGTTGTAGCCGTTCATCTGCTGTGGGTCGGCGAGATCCAGGATCGGGTCGACGGAGATGAAGCGGCCGAGGTCGGGGTCGTATTCGCGGGCGCCGAGATGGGTGAGGCCGGTGGACTCGCTGTCGTCGGTGCCGCCGACGAAGCCCTTGGTGCCGGGCCAGGTGCTCGGGGTCGTGCCTCGGAGGGCGCCGAACGGGAGTGTGCGGCGCTGGGTGAGGGCGAGGTTGGTGGCCTGGACGGCCAGTTCGCCGGTGCCGTGGTGGTCGGCGATGGTGAAGGCGAAGGTGCCGTCGTCGTTGCGGATGGCCGTGTGGCCGCCGCCGAGGGGGATGTAGCGGGTCGCCTTGGGCTCGTCGGAACCTGCGGCGAGGGTGATCTCGGTGTGGCCGAGGTAGAGGGTCGTCTCCGTGGGGGTGCGGGCGATGAGCCGGTTGCCGGCCGTGTCGTAGAGGTAGGAGGTGGTCTTGCCGTCCTCGGTGACCGTGGCCAGGTGACCCTCGGCGTCCCAGGTCAGGTCCTGGCCCGGGCGCGTGGTGGTGTTGCCGGTCGCGTCGTAACCGTAGGACTCGGTCCTGCTGCCCGCCGCGTCGGTTGTGGTGAGCGAGGTGAGGGCATGGGGACGCGCCGAGCCGGGTGCGGGGTAGCCGTACTGCCTGGTGACGTCCTTGGCGGCATCCCCTGTGGGGTCGTGCCGGACCTCGGACTTCCGGTTGCCGTTCTCGTAGGTGAAGGACTGCCAGTAGGGAGCCGGGCCGCCGAGCTTGTCGCCCGCCGGAGCCGACGCGCAGGTGGTCACGGGCTGGGCCCAGGCCTCGGTGATCCGGCCGAGGTGGTCGTAGGCGAAGCACTGGGTGTCGTTGCCGGTACGGGAGACGTCCGCGATGGACAGGATGTTGCCCGCCTCGTTGTACCGGTAGGTCGCGGAGCGGTCGACCCCGGGCTGGTCCTGCCGGTCGACCCGAGAAGTGGAGAGCCTCTGGGTGCCCCACTCGTAGGTGTTGGTGACCTGGGTCTTTTTGGCGCTGTCGGTCAGGCCCATGCTGTGCTGCAGAGGCTTTCCGGTGTAGCTGTATGCCGTGCTGGACGTCATGCCCTGCCCGTAGACGGCGATCGGCCTGAGGGTCTCGTTCTCGTAGGTGTAGCTGAACGAGCCGCCTGGCAGTGATCCAGCCTTGGAGTAGTTGACTCCGCCCTGCAGCCCGGAGGGAAGGTAGGAGCTGTTCGTCTGGTAGGTGCCCTGGAGCTTGCCTTCGACCGCCGGTATGACCACGGACGCTCTGAACGGGCGGTACAGCTGGTCGTAGGCGTCGACTCTGGTCGTGTACGCGTGGCCGCCCACGTACCGGATGGATTCGGCAAGCTGGCCCTTGGCTCCGGGGAAGGTGTCGTACACCTGCTTGGTGCGGAGCGGCCCGCTGTCCGATCCCTCACGGACTTCGGTCCGGCGACCGAGCCCGTCGTAGACGGAGGCGAGGCCGGGAACGCCCGTGCGGGCGTCCTTGCTGAAGGTCAGCTGGCCGCGGTCGTCGTACGTGCTGGTGGTGGTGCCCTTGTCGGGGTCGGTGGCCTTCGTCTGGCGGCCGAGCTGGTCGTACTCGTAGAGCCAGTTGTTGCCCGCCGAGTCGGTGACCTTGCTCAGTTCGCCACGAGGAGTGTGCTCGTAGCGGGTCCTGTCGAACGCCGAGTCCGCTGTCCGGGCGTGGTGCTGGCGCAGCTCGGTGGTGTTGCCCCGGGCGTCGGTGAGCGCGGTGGTCGTGGTGCCGCCCACGGGTGGGACGGTCGTGGTCCGGTCGCCGCCGTAGATGGCCTTCGTGATGTCGAGGACCGTGCCGCCGTCTCCGTTGCCGGCGATCCGGCGGGTCTCGACGGGGCGGTTGAGGCCGTCGTAGGTGGTACGGGTCTGTGTTTCGATGGACAGGGCGTTGTCGGGCTTGAAGAGAGTGGCGGACGGCTTGCCGTTCACGTAGTAGGGCGCGAACGCCTGCGCGGGCAGACTCCGTTCGTCGTAGAAGCTGTCACTGATGAGGGAGCCGCCCCCAGGGCCGGGGACCTGCGTCTGGCGCTCGCGGAGGAAGCCGTCGTACAGGGTGTACGAGGTCGCCGTCTGGCCGCCCGAGTTGTTCAGCGTCCAGGTGGTCACGGACACCGGCTTGTTCTCGGCGATGGTGTAGCCGAACTCCTGGGTCGGCGTCTGGCTGGTCCGACGGTCGGCCAGCCACACCTTCTTCGTGCGGCCGAGCGCGTCGTATCTGACGTCGGTGACCTTGCCGTTGGTGTCGGTCAGCTTCGTCGCCAGGTCGCGGCCCGGCAGGACGTCCGTGGTCGAGGTCTGGGCCGTGCTGGCGTCGCCCTTCTTCGCCGGCGGAGTGGTGGTCTTGATCTGGGTGGCGAAACCCGTCGCGGGGAGGTAGGCCACGGTGCCGGTACGGCCGTCGTCCCGCGCGGTGCGTACGGGAGCCGCGCTGCCGGTGACCGTCACATCGGCCGTGAGGTCGGTGGTGGTCAGCTGCCGCCCGTACGTGTCGTAGGTCGCCCCCGACTCCAGATACGTGGCCTTGGAACCGTCGTGGCTCTTCAGAGTGGCCGTGGCCGTGACGTCACCCTTCACCGGTGCCGCGCCGTAGGCCCCGCCGTCGTAGACGGACCGGGTGTCGCTCAGTACGTCCTTGGCGCGGTTCACGGAAGCGGAGCACGCCTTGGCGACGGTCTCCACGCGGACGGGAAGGGTGATGATGCCGCTGGTGCTGGACGGGTAGGTCGTACGGGTGCACTGGTCGTCGGCCGCCGTGGAGTCGTCGCCGAAGTCATCGGCCTCGGTCAGACGTCCGGCGACGGTGTCGTACGTGAGGGACGTCGACGTGGTGCGCCATGAGCTGCCCGCGCCCTCGTCGAGGGAGATCCAGTTCTTCCCACTGCTGATGCCGGTGAAGTTGGCCGTGACGGTGCCCCAGTCGCGGACCTTCTTCGCCGTCTCGTGGTACCAGGGCCGCTTGACCGACTTGCTGAGGACCTTCCCGCCGGGCTTGTCGAAGGTGACGGTCTTGTACGCGAAGCCCGCCGCCGCCTCGTGGTCCGTGATCGCGGCCCCCTCGCCCGCGGCGAGGGAGATGGAGACGGACTTGGTCCCGCCCGACGCGGTTTTACGGTCGCCGTGCATCCCGCGCAGGAAGTAGGAGTCCTCCTGCGTCTTCAGGGCGGCGTCGCCGCCCTGCCCACCGGTCTTGACCCTGACCTGCCCGTAGCCGCGCCACTGGGACCAGGTCTTCTCCTTCTCCTTCGTCAGGCCGTCGTCGTCGGCGTAGTGCCAGGCGGCGTCACCCAGGTACTGGTAGCTGGTCACCTGGTCCGGTGAGCCGCCGGTGCGGTCCGTCAGGGTGACGGACGTCGTCACGTACTTGTTGAACCAGTGCACGGTCGCGGGGTCCGTGTCGCTGCCGCCGATGAACTGGGGGAAGCAGCGGGTGGTGTTCGTCTCCGGAGTGGGCAGCGCGTTCCAGTCGCAGGTCGCCGCCGAGTAGTTGGCGCTGATCTGCCCACCGTATTCGTCGTCGACCGCGGAGAGTCGTTCCTTGATGAACGGGGCGAATCCGTCGCCGGTCCTGTCCAGCCGGTTGGCGAGCTGGGTGTACGCGAACGTCGTCTTCGGGAGGGCCACGGCCGGGACGGCGGGCTCGCCGGTGGCCTGCGGGGTGGTGGACTCACCCGTGCGCTGGATGCTCGTCAGGAGCAGCTGGTAGTCGGTGTCCGCCATGCCCCACCGGTGGGCCAGCTTCCAGGCGTCGACCTTGGCGTAGGTGCCGTCGGACTTGAGTACCTGGGTGGTGATGTCCGTCAGCCGCTTGCGCGTCCAGAAGGACGGGGAGAACCGCCCGTTGTCACAGGTGGCCCCGGTCTTGCAGTTGAGGTCCCAGGGGGTGTCGTACCAGTGGAAGGCGTTGGAGTCGATGGTGTCCGCGGCGCAGGTGACACCGGACTGCGGGAGGCAGCGCTCGGCACTGCCGAAGACCACCTGGGAAAGGGGCTTGGTGCTGTAGAGGTCGTTGGACCGCTGTCCGTAGTCGATGCGCTGGAGGGTGCCGCCACGGGTGTACGGGGTGTTGTCCGCGGCCTTGAGGTTGCGGCCGTAGGAGTTGGTCTCCTTGGCGTAGTGGTAGCTCATGGCGTTGCCGTGGGGATCGACCACGTAGTCGACGTTCCACCGCCAGGCCTGCTGGCACCAGGAGTTGGCGAAGGTCGAGCCGTTGCAGTCCTCCCCGGAGTTGTTGCCGAAGACCGGGAGGGTCCAGGTGGAGTCCGTGGTGGGCTTGCCGCTGGTCCAGCCGGGCAGCCGGTTGTAGCCGAAGTAGTACTGGGTGCCGTCGGGGGAGGTGAGGCGCCAGTACTCGTTGTCGTTGTCGCCGTTGGCCCGGTCGGCCGACTTCAGGCGGGTGATCCGTGTGCCGTCGTCGCGCTTGAGCTTGAACTCGTCCTTGCTGACGGGGATGAGCTCGCCGCTGGCGCCGTTGAAGGAGATGAACGCGTTGTCGTACGCCCAGCACATGTCACCGGGCTTGCTCCCGTCGGCGTTCTTCACGCCGTCGTCCGCGCAGGGCTTGTAGCGGCGCTCGATGAACCCGGGCCACAGGTCGAAGCCGTCGCCGACCCAGGAGCTCTGGTTGTTCGTGCCTCCGGTGCGGCCGTCTATGGACCCGGAGGAGTACGAGAGCCCGAGGCGGGGCTTCAGGCTGCCGGGCACCTCCGGGACCTCGATGCCGTACGACCAGGTGAAGTCACCGGTGTTGAGGCTCGTGCTCCAGCTGGAGGAGGGGGACAGCGAGGTCGCCTTGTAGTCCCCCCTGTCGCCCGACGTGGCGGCCGTCGCGGCCAGGACCGTGGCCGTACCGGACCGCAGCGTGACGGCGTCCGCGGTGAGTGTCTGTGCGGCCGTGTCGTTCGTCGCATCGACGGGGGTGCCCTCGCGGCACTCCTCACGGTCGGGGGTGGTGAGCGCGCAGGAGGGCAGTCGGAACAGCCGCATGCGGGAGGCGTACGCACCCCCGTAGGACTGGGCGAATGCCGAGTAGTCGACCGACAGGGCGACGGGCGCCTCGCCGCCGCTCCCGGCCGTACGGCTCGTGACGTCCGGGGCGTCCGGGCTGTGCGGTGTGAGCGAGAAGAGCAGCCCGTTCACCCCGGCCCGCTTGGCCTGCTTGCTGTCGATGATCTGTGAGGTGACGTCGGTGGGGCGGCGGGAAGCGCACGAGCTGAGCGTCGGGCTCCGTTCCCCTCCTTGTCGGAGCCCGGGCTCGCAGCGGTGCGGCCGATGCCGATGGGCTGGTCCTTGGGCCGGGCGAAGCGCGTCCTGCCGTCGGCGGTCGCGGACGGCACCGCGATCGTCGCCCGGCCCGGGGCGGGCACCGTCGTCTGCGGGGCAGCGGCGGGGGAGGCGGGTCTCTTGTCCACCGCGCGGGGTTCGACCTCGCTGATCCGCCTGCCTTCGATGGCCTTCTCGGATGCGGGCAGGCCGGGGAGGTCGCCGGCGGCTGCGACGGCCGGGGCCGGGGTGGCCGTGGCCTGCAGCAGGGTCGCCACCATCACGGTGGACACGGCCAACGAGATGCGGCGGGCCAACCGGAGCCGCGTCGGAGGTATACGTCTGGATTTCATGGGGTGATGTATCCATCGCTGCCGGGTGCCGTGCCCGAAAGAGGGCAGAGCACGGAGAGTTGAGGATCGGGAAGGCGCAGGGTGGGCCGCCCCGGCGAGGCGGCCCGCCCTCCGGATGTGGCGGTGTCAGCTGCCGTCGGGGACCTCGGTCGGAATATCGACAAGCCCTTCGAAGAGGTAGCGGATCTGGCTGTCGTTCAACGCCCCCTGGAAGAACCAAACATCGTCGATCGACCCGGCGAAGTACTGGCCGGTGCCCGTGCTCTGGGTCCGTCCGATCCGGAGCGAACCGGTGGCCTTGAAGGTCAGGACGTCCTCGGCCCAGGCGATGAGGTCCTGGCAGCCGGCTTGGTCCGGCTCCCCGTCCCCGTCCGCGTCATTGCAGGCGACCTCCTGGAGCGCGCCGTTGACGTAGAGGCGAGCTTCTTTGGCGAAGCCGTCATAGACCACGGTGATGTGGTTCCAGAGACGGACGTCATAGAACTCGGAGCTGCTCAGCTGCTTGACCGTGGCAGCCGCGTCGTCCCTGTCGGGCAGAGTGAGCTGCCAGCTGCCGGGCCCGTTCGGGTCGGCCGGCTCAGGGCGGTAGCGGACCTCGAGCGCGCTGCGCTTCGCGCCGCCCGCGCTGAGCACGGTCATGTCGTGTTCGGGCAGAGCCGCCGCCTGGGCCCAGGCCGTCATCGTGAAGCTGGTGCTGGTGTCGACGGGCATCTTCGACGTCTCCGCGAAGCCGCTCGTTCCGTTCAGATGGAGGCCGCCGCTGTCGACCCAGCCCATGCCCAGCTCGGCAGCTCCGTGGAGCGTCAGGTCGTTCTTCTCCACGGAAGAATCCGGTGTGCCGGACGGCGTTCCAGGAGTCGTCTCCTCGAAGTTCCACCTGCTCTTGACGATGGGGCGTTGCCGGAACATCTGCTGTACTTCCTCGGCCGAGACGGGGCGTTGGAAGAGGCGGACGTCGTCGATCAGGCCGGGGAAGTGGCAGTCGGTGGTTCCGCTGTAGATGCCGGCTCCGATGGTCATGGACCGGTCGGCGTGGAAGGGGTTGCTGATCGGGGCGGAGCCGGCTTTCTGGCCGTTGACGTAGAGGGTCAGGGTCTTGGCGACGGTGTCGTGGACGCCGGTCAGGTGGACCCATTCGTCGGCCCGTGCCGTCGTTCCGTCCGGCTGCATCGCGCGGATGGGCTGGGCCTGTGCGGTGTCGGTGGCGTACTGGTTGAAGACCCAGCGGTCGAAGCCGGCCGAGTAGTACAGCTCGAACCCGGGTTTGTGGGTGCCGGTCTGGGCCGCGATGATCGCAGCCTTGCCGGGCTTGGTGGTGTCCAACTTGGCCCAGGCGCTGACGGTGAAGCTGCGTGAGGTGTTCACGTGCGGGCTGCCTGCCTGGCCGACCCGGGCGTATCCGGTGGTGCCGTCGAAGTCGGCGGCCTTTCCGGCGATGCCCGGAACGCCGGTGGTGACCCCGCCGCTGTACTTCGCGGGCAGGACACCGCCATGGCCCCGGATCTCCGTGGCACCCGCTTCCTCGTCCAGCGGGAAGAGGGCCAGGGCGGGGCTGCCGGGGTCGCCGACGGGCTGCTTGGCGTACAGCTTGTCGATGTCTCCCTGGGCCAGGGTCCGGTCGAAGATCTGGAGTTCGTCCACGGCGCCGGGGAAGAACGACTGCTTCGCTCCGCCGTAGGAGCCGGCCCCGATCGTCAGACCGCGCCGGGCGTTCCACGCGTTCGGCAGCGGTGCCTCGCCGACGAGCCGGCCGTCGACGTACAGCCGCAGCTTCTTGGCGGCCTCGTCGTACGAACCGGTCAGATGCGTCCAGGTGTCCGCGCTGACCCCACCGGGCTGGGCGGCCATCGCCCGGACGATGTTCGCGTTCGGTGTGTCCGTCTCGTACTGGTTGAACACCCACCGGTCGTAGGCGGCCGAGTAGTACAGCTCGAAGCTCGTCGTGTGGCTGCCCGGCTGGGAGGCGATGATCGCCGTGCCCTGCGGGATCCTGGACAGCTTGACCCATGTGGAGACCGTGAAGCCCCGGGTCGTGTCGACCACCGAGAGGTCGGAGGAGGCGTAGCCGTCGGTGCCGTCGAGTTCGAGAGCGGTGCCCTTCGTGCCGGGTGCCCCGGTGGTCGCGCCCCCGTGGAGTGCCAGCGTCCTCGGCGGGGTCGTGCCTCGTGCTTCGGTGGCGCCTGCTTCCTCGTCGAGCTGCCAGGTGGCTCGTTCGGGCTGGCCGGCCTTGACCCGGAACTGGTACGTACGGATCTCCGACCCGTTACCGGCCGCGTCGAACGCCTGGGCGGTGATGAAGTTCAGACCCGGCTTCGAGGGCAGGAACGGCACGCTCTTGGCCGCGCCGCCCGTGGTGGTCAACTGGCGGTCCGAGGTGGGGTCGCTGTTGATGCCGTACCAGTAGCGCGTCACGTCGCTGGACGACGACTTGAAGGTGAACGTGCCGTACTGGCCCACCCCGTCCAGCCACGGATCATTCGGATCCTCCGGCTGGGATGCCGGGTACTCCGGCGACGCGATCGTCGGGGCCGCCGGAACGGTCTTGTCGTAGACGAAGTAGCACGACGTCGCATCGCCCGCCCACGACCACGGGGAGTACTGGGCACCGTCGTAGGACCGGACGCGCCAGTCCACCAGCGTGTTCTGCGGGATCGTCGTCGGCAGGCTCAGGGTGAATGTGGAACCCGACTTCTTGTACGAGGTCAGGGCGGGGTTCCACCGAGTGATCAGGCCCTTGCCGTCCCCCGCGTCCCAGGATGCCTGCACCTGGACCGCGACGTTGTCACCGTCCGGGTCGGTCACACCGGCGATATTGATCTTGCCCAGGGTGCGTACCCGCGGAGCACTCGCGGGGGGCTTGCACACGCCCCCGTACTCCATCGACAGCTGCGACATCTTCACCTGGCCGGGCGGCCGGTTGTACTGCACCCGCAGGAACGCCTTGTCGGAGAACCGCTTCCAGCCCAGCCCGTCCGACTCGCTCGCCGCCCGCAGACCGAACGTCATCGTGGACCACTTGCCGTTCGCGGCCTCCTGCACCGCCGACTTCACATCGAACTCGGCGTCCTTCGCCGCACAGCCCGTATAGCCGTGGGCGAACGACCTCGAGGCGAGCTGCTTGATCCAGAACCCGGAAGCGTTCTGCGAGTTCCACGTCGTCGACGACGAGATGCCCTTGGTCCGCCACAACTGCACCCCCTTGGCCGTGCACGAGGCCGACCAGGTGTTCCGCACCACGAACTCCGCCGACAGAACCGTCTGACCGGCGAACCGGGAGGTCGGGATCTGGTACAGCAGGCGCTTGGTGTCATTGGGCTGGCAGTAGTTCCAGTTGCACAACCCCATACCGGCGTCCGGCTGGCCGTTGAACTTCCACTGCGGGGAGGACGCCCAGTACTTCGACGCCATCGTCCACGCCGAAGCCTTCGGCGAGTACCACTGCGGATCGATGAAAACGGGATACGTCGTGTCCTCGCCCCGCAGCACCTCCGTGTCCGGAGTCAGCACCAACTCCCCGCCACCGGCCGGAAGCGCCACCCCCACCGGAGCCAGCTTCCCCGACTCCGTGGGAGCCGCCTCCTCCTTGCCCTCGGCAGAGGCAGGCTGGGCGGTATCGGCATCGGAGAGCGCCGCTCCGCGAGCCGAACGGGCCGACGCGCTCCCGGCCCCGCTCGGCGTGGACTCCGCCGGAGTGCTGGAGTCCCACATCATCGGGCGCGGGGCCTCGAACACCGCACCCTTGGCGCCCTCGTCGACCGCCTCCAGACCACCGCCGGACGTCTCCCGCACCTCCATACCGTCCGCGGCCAGCTTCAGACGCAGCTCGGACAGCTTCTCGTTCGCCGCCGCCTCCGCGGACCTGACCACGAGCAGCTGCGTGAAACCGTCCTCCTGCGCCTCCATCCGCAGATCCACATCCGGAAGCACATTCCGGTACGTGGCCCGGGGCCCCTCCGTCTCGGGCACAGGCAACTTCTCCGGCCAGGACAGCGCCAGCTCACGGCCCGCCTTCCGCATCCGAACGAGCGGTGTGTCACCGCCCCCGGAGAACGCCAGATCCACCGTGGCCACCTTCGGCACCACACTGCCGTCCGCCGCACGGACCAGCCCGGTATCGACCGGCTGCCACACGCCCTTCACCCGGGCCCGCACCGGACGCAGATACTCCCGCGCCTCCAAGCTGCCCTCAGGCGTCGCGAAAACCTCGCTGCTCTCCCCACGCAACGACGTCACCTCAACGGACCGCCCGGTACGCTTTGCCTCCGCCGACGCGGCGTCCACGCCCGCGCCGGGCTCTCCGGCTTCCCCGGCTTCACTCGGCGGAGAGGCCTGCCGACCGCTCGGTGCGGCGACCGCCTGGGGCGCCAGGCCCGCCAGCAGGACAAGGCCGATACCCCCTGCCACCAGCCCTGTTGTTCTTCGGTAACGCCGTCTCCCCGACACAGTCCCCACCCCGTCCACGCGTGCTGCTCCCCATCGCGAATGAGGAGTCATGCGGGACTCTATGAAGATCCTGTGTGAATCGCCAGGGAGTTATGGAGACACTAAGCCGCCAAAACCGGGCATCCGGTCTGTGACAAGTGTCACTGTCGGCGGGCGTGGGGGAACCGCCGCCTACCCCTTCGGCGCCCCCAGCCGCAGCAGGTGCTCCCGGCCCGCGCTGAGGAGGCCGGGGAGGTCGGCCGCGTCCGGGTGCCAGCGCTTCTCGTACTCCCAGCAGACCCAGGTGTCGGGGTCCAGCAGTTCCAGGCAGGCGGCCAGGGGGAGGGCGCCCGTGCCCAGGGGGAGGGGGGTGAGGTCGGTCGGGGAGGCGACGTCCTTCACCTGTACGTAGCCGAGGTGCGGGGCCAGGATCGCGTGCGTGGCGGTGGGGTCCTCGTCGGCGAGCCAGGTGTGCAGGACGTCCCAGATGGCGCCGACCCTGGGGTGGCCGACCGTGCCGGCGATCCGGGCCACGTCGGCGCCCGCGCGGTGGGAGTCGTGGGTCTCCAGCAGGATGGTGACGCCCATGTCGGCGGCGGCCGGGGCGGCCGAGCCCAGGCGGCGGGCGGCCGTGGCGTCGGCGTCCGCCGGGTCCTGGTCGCCGCCGCCGGGGAAGACCCGGACGTACCGGGCGCCCAGGTCCCGGGCCAGCTTCAGCAGCTCGGCCAGTTCGGCGGAGACGGCCTCGTCGTCGCCCTCGGCCGCCACCTGGACGTACCCCGCCACGGTCAGGATCTCCACCCCGGCCGCCTTGAACGCCTCCACCACATCGGCCCGTTCGAGGGAGGAGAGCCCCAGGTGTACGGGCTCCTCGGGGTGGGCGCGCAGCTCCACGCCCTGGTACCCGTGGTCGGCGGCGAGCCGGACGACCTCGGGCAGCGGCAGGCCCGGTACCCCGAGCGTGGAGAAAGCGAGCTTCACGTGTGCGTCCTTCCGTCGTCGCCGCGCGGGGAGCCCGGCGCCCTTCCCCCGGCTCCTGCCCGCCGCCCGGGACGCTATGCGGTGCCCCGCAGCACCTGCTCCAGGCTACCGAGCAGCCGCAGCGCGTCCTCCCGTTCGGTGGCCTCCAGCGGACGCGCCGCCGGGGCCGAGGTCACCGGTTCCGGGGTGATCACCCGCAGGGCCGCCGCCGCCTGCCGGGCGAACATCGCCAGCAGGTCCAGCTCCCGCACGCTGCTCCTGGCCTGCGGTGACGCGTCCAGCACCTCCAGGACGCCGAGGACCCGGGAGTCGCTGATCAGAGGGGCCGCCATCAGGGAGTTGGGGACGTACTCCGTGGACTCCGCCAGTGAGCGGTCGAACGACGGGTCGTCGGCCAGGTCGTCCACCACCATCGGCTCGCCCGAGGTCGCCACCCAGCCGGCGATGCCCCGCCCGGCCGGGAACCGGCGGCCCACCAGGAACTCCTGGCCCTCCCCGGAGACCGCCCGGAAGACCAGCTCGTCCGCCTCCTCGTCGAGCAGCAGCACCGAGCCCGCCGCCGCGCCGAAGATGGCCCGGGCGACATCCACGACCGACTGGAGCAGTTCGTCGCGGTGCGCGTCGGAAGCGGAAGCGGACGCGGCAGGCACGGGGGCGGACAGCGAAAGGGCGGAATCAGATTTCGGCGTCATCGTGGGTGTCTCCTGCCGCTGTTGAAGGACGCGGGGCGTGGTCTGCTGTGCTCGGGTCGTGGCGGACGTTGGCCGCCGACAGATAGAGCGCGTTCTTGAGCTGGAAGGCCGTCATCCGCGGGTGCGCCGACAGCAGGCGCGCGCAGAGCCCGGCCACGTACGGCGTCGCGAAGCTGTTCCCGGTGGTGCGGATCGTCCGGCCGCCCAGCCACGGCACGGTCACGTTCTGGCCAGGGCCGAAGAACTCCACCGGCGGGGCCGGGTTGTAGAGGTGGAGGTCGGGGTCGTCCTCCTGGTGGCTGCCCACGGAGATCACCGACGCGAACCGCCACGGGAAGCTCTCCACCGGGGTGTTGTGGGCCGAGGCGACGATCACCGTACGGGCGAAGTAGGCGCTGTCCGCCAGCGAGTGCAGCTCCTGCGCGAACCGGGTCCGGGTGGTCGACAGGCTCAGGTTCACCACGTCGAAGCGCTGCTCGACCGCCCACCGCAGCCCGGCCATCAGGATGTCGCCCGTACCGGAGAACCGTTCCCCCAGCACCCGTACGCTGTGGATCTCGCACTCCGGCGCGGTCCGGCGGATGATGCCCGCGCACGCGGTGCCATGGCCGCAGGTGTCGCCGGTCGTCGTCGGCTCGACCGTGATCTCCCCGCTCTCCTCGTCCTTGACGACCACCCAGGACGAGGCCGGTTCACCGACCAGCGGATGGTCGCGTTCCACGCCCGAGTCCACCACGCAGACGCGTACGCCGCGTCCGGTGGCGGGGGCCGCGGGCTGTCCGCCCGGCGGCCCCGGATCGCCCAGTACGGGGACGTCCTCGGGGCCGCGTCCGCGCAGGCTCCAGGTCAGGCCCAGCCCCGGGGCCGTATGAGTGGTCACTGTCGTCGTCTCTCCCGTGGTGCCCATCGGGTCAGCTCCCCTCCCTCGCCGTGATCGTCGCGGCCAGGTCCGCCGTGGCCGTGGCCGCCGTGCCCGTGTCCGTCGTGGTCCTCGTCCTCGGGAGGTGCAGCGCCGTGCGGAACGCGGTCGCCCGGCGCGCCCCCGGCAGATGGCCCTTGCCCGCGAAGTGGTCCGCCGCGCTCCGGGCCGCCGCCCCCGCCGCCGCCGTGAGGCCCAGCGTGGCGAGCGTGCGGGCCCGGTCCAGTTCGGCGGTGGCCTGCACCAGCGGCGAGTCGGTGAGGAGGGAGGCGCGTACGGCCCTCTCGGCGTGGTGGAGCGCCTCGTCCGGCCGCTCCCGGGCCGCCAGCCGGGCCCGCAGCCCCTCCAGGTCGACGGCGTCCGCCCCGCTCGGCCCCGACAACTCGCCCACGGTCGCCAGCCACTCCACCGCCCGGTCCTCCGCGCCCGCGTCCAGCTCCAGCCGGGCCGCGTCCAGCGCGACGGCCGTCCGCATGCCCGCCGCCCCCATGCGCCGGGCCGCCGCGTCCGCCCGGGCCAGCAGCTCCAGGGCCTCCGCGCCCCGGCCGAGCAGCGCCTCCACCGTCGCCCGGAACACCGGAAGGAACACCTCCGCCTCCGCGAACCCCAGCTTCCCGGCCAGCCGTTCCGCCTCGGCCAGGCACGCGTACGCCTCGTCGGACCGTTCCTGGAGCCCGTACAGGACGGCCAGCGGGCAGTTGAGCGTCACCCGCACCGTCGGCCGGCCCGCACCGTGGGCCGTCAGCAGGGTGCGGCAGCGCTCCACCGCCTCCGGCACCGGGACGGGCCCGCGCCAGAGGGAGATCCCGATCGCGCCAAGCGCCCCGGCCCGCTCCGGCTCCGCCCCGGCGGCCACCGCGTGCTCCAGGGCCCGCGCGTGGTCGCGCTCCGCCTCCTCGTGGCGGCCCGACTGCTGGAGCTGCTGGGCGAGGCGGAGGTGGGCCCGGGCCCGGCCGACCGCGTCCCCGGCCGCCTCGAAGACCGGCAGCACCGCACGGGCCGTGGCGGCGGGACCGGGGGGCGCCGTCGGGTCCAGCACCGCCAGCGCCAGCCGGGCGTGCGCGGACTCCACGGGGGCGGCGGGCAAGTCCCTTACCGTACGCAGCAGTTCGGCGCCCTCCTCGGTCCGGCCGAGCGCCACCCGTACCTCGCCGAGCCCCAGCACCGCCCGCGCCGCGTCCGGCCGCAGCTCCACCGCCCGCTCCAGCAGCCCGTGCGCCCAGTGCAGGTCGGACCGGGCGGCGGCCTGCGCACCGGCCCGGGCCAGCGCGGCGGCGGCGTGGTCCCGCAGCTCCCGGGCCCGGTCGTCCAGCAGCCCCAGCTCGGCGCGGTAGCGGTAGGCGCGCTCCAGATGGCCCCCGACCGCACCGTCCCCGGTCCGCGCCACGCTCGGCAGCTCGGCCGCCCATGCGTGGCGCTCCGCCTTGGCCCGCTTGGAGAGCGAGGAGTAGGCGACCTCGTGCACCAGCCCACTGCTGAACCGGTACGCCGACGGGTCCCCGGCCCCGGAGGGCTGCGCGGGCTCCACCAGCCGCCGTCGGGCCAGCTCCGCGAGGGCCTCGTCGACGCGGTGGCGGTCGTCGGGTGGAGCGCCGGGAGAGTCTTCCGCGCCGGGCGGGGCGGCAGTTGCACGGGCCCGGTCCGCTGTCCGCACCGACTGCTCCAGCCGTACCGACCGCTCCAGGCGGACCAGCTCCGCCGCCGCGAACTCCCGGCCGATCACCGCCGCCAGGTCCACCACCCCGCGCTCGGGCCGGGCGAGCGCGCCGATCCGGGCGCCCAACAGGGCCTGGAGCGTGGGTGGTAGCTCGCCGTCGGGGCCCGATGGGGTGGTGGCCGCGCCTGCGCCGCCGTCCGGGAGCTGTTCGCCGACCAGGAGCTGTTCCAGGTAGAGCGGATTGCCCTCGGCGCGGGCGAGGAGACGCTCGTCGGCCGGGGCGGGCCGGCCGTCCAACCGGGCCAGCCCGGCCGCCAGTCGGGCCGCATCAGCACGGGGGAGGCCGGAGAGGTGGAGGTGTGCCCGGCCCTCGGGCATGCCGTCCGGGCGGCCCGCGCAGATCACCAGGGTGCGGGCGGGCCCGGCGTCCCCGGTCAGCCGTTCCACCGTCCGTACCAGCAGGGGCGCCGCCGCATGCCAGTCGTCGAAGACCAGGACCGCGGGACGGGTGCGGGCCGCCCGCTTCAGGACCACGGTCAGCGCCGCGCACATGTCCTCGAAGGGGGCGTTGGGCGTGCCGTCGCGCAGGAGGCCCCCGGAGAGCAGGGCCATCGCGTCGGCCGTCGCATCGTCCGCGGGGGTATCAGTGTCCGTGGGGGCGCCCGTACGTGCGTCGGCGTCCGTGTCTGTGGGCGGGCAGGCCGGGTCGTCGGTCTGGGGGAGCAGGGAGCGTACGGCGTCGGCCAGGGGGGCCAGCGTGCCGTGGTCCCCGTAGGTGCGGCAGCGGCCCGCCCCGTAACGGAACGTGCCCTCCCCGCCGTGATGCGTCAGCCACTCCCGTACGAGCCGGGTCTTGCCGATGCCCGCCTCGCCGGTCACCCGCAGCAGACCGGGGCGGTCGTCCCGTACGGTCTCCTCCAACGCCCGTTCCAGCGCGGTGAGTTCGGCGGCGCGGCCCACGAAGGGGGCGTCGAAGCGGCGCAGCAGTTCGGGGTCGTCGGCGCCCAGGGCGAGCAGCCGGTACGCCTCGACGCTCTCCCGCTTCCCCTTGAGCTGGAGCGGGCCGGTGGGTACGGCCTTCACCGTGGGGCCGGCGGCGAGCAGGGTCTGCGGGCCGATCAGGATCTCGCCGGGGCCCGCGTTCTGTTCCAGGCGCGCGGCGATGTTGACGACCTCGCCGGAGACCAGCGCCTGCCGGGCCGTGGCGTCCGAACCCGCCACCACCTGACCGGTGTTGACGCCGACCCGGGTGGTCAGCCGGATGCCGAGCGAGGCATCCAGCTCCTCGTTGAGGGCGTCCAGCGCCCGCCGCATCCCGAGCGCCGCCGCCAGCGCCCGCCGGGCGTCGTCCTCACGCACCACCGGCACCCCGAACACCGCCATGACCGCGTCCCCGATGAACTTCTCCGGGGTGCCGCCGCGCGCCACTATCTGGGCGCTCATCGCCTCGAAGTACCGCAGGGTCACCGTGCGCAGGGTCTCCGGGTCCAGCACCCCCGACAGCGCGGTCGACCCCACGAGATCGCAGAACAGCACGGTCACCGGCTTGCGTTCGTCCTCCGGGGGAGGCGCGACGGGGGCGGCCGGAGCCGCCGCGGCCGGACCGGCGCACGGTGTCCCGCAGGACGAGCAGAACCGGGCCGTGGCGGGAAGGTCCTGTCGGCACGAGGGGCAGATCATGGCGGGTCCTCAAGGGGTCGTGGTCCACGTCGTGGGTCAACTCGGCTGGCCGGGGCCGGGGCCGGGGCCTGGGGCCAGGGTCGGGGCCGGAGGTGGTGCGGCCGGCTGTCGTGCCCGGCCGCACCGGCCCCGCCGCGCCGGACCCCCGTCCTGGCGCGGACACCCGGGGGTCCGTGGCGGCGCGCTCAGAACAGGGCGCCGCCCGCGATCTCGCCGTGGGCCTGGACCTCCGGGCCCACCGCGTCCAGCCGGCTCTTGACGTCGAGCAGCAGGGTCAGCTCCTCGGGCGTCAACTCGCCAAGGACCAGGCGCTGTTCGTCGGTGAGGAGATCCACGGGGAAGCCCGCCGCGTGCAGAGTCGCCTCCAAGGAGGACGTGTCCGAGGTGGACGTGTCCGGGGAGGGCTCGGGGGCGGTGGGTGGTGGTTGTCCGGTCATCGGGTGACTCCCGTCGGTGGGGTGGGTCCGGCTCCCCGCAGCGACGGCGCCGGTGCGGAGCGCCCGAGCCGGACGAACAGCCGGGTGAGCGCGTCGAAGGAGTGCAGTGCGCTGACCGCGACGGCCGCTTCCTGGTCCCGGGTCAGCGGCAGCCGGTCCAGCAGCGCGTACAGCTCGTCCAGGTGGCCGGTGTCGAGCGCCGCGTGCTCCCGTACGGTCCGCAGGGCGGCGGCGGGCAGCCCGGTCAGCCTGCCGATCCGGTCGGTCAGCCCGGGCGCGGGCGCGTACCCCTCCAGCACCGCGATATAGCCGAGCAGGGCCACGGGGTGGTGGTGCTCGATCCAGTAGTACTGGGGGCCGACCAGGGCGGCCACATCCGGCGGCGGCAGCGGGCCGAGCGCGTCCTCGGGGGCCGCGCCCGCCGCGCGCAGATCCTCCAGCAGCCAGGCGTCGTGCTCCGCCTCCTCCTGGATGTGCTCCGCCAGATACGCGGTCAGCGGCCCGGAGAGCGGATCGCCGGGCCGGTCCGCCATGCGCCGCAGGGCCAGCTCCATCAGCGGGACCGACGCCCGGATCACGGCGTGCATGGTGCACAGGTAGGTCCGGTAGCGCTCCAACAGCCCCTCGGGGCGCCACATGTGGGTGGTCGCGCCCCGGAACTCCGGTTCGAGCAGGAGGAGTTTGGTGCGCAGCCGCGCCGAGATGTCCATGGCCGCGGTGGTCACCGTACGCTCCCGGCTCCGGTACGGGTCGCTGTCCCGGTTCCGGTACGGGGCGCGGCCCCGGTGCGGGCCCGGTCTCCGGCCCCGGTTCCGGTACGGGCCCCGGCTCGAGCCCCGACCTCGCCCCCGGTGCCCGCCGCCTCGGCCCCCGCGCCCACCAGTCGCGCGTACGCCGAGCAGCCGTGCCGCCGGACGACCCCCTCGGGCCCGCCCAGCGCACCGCGCCGGGCCGCCGCCAGGTCGAGCAGCGCGCCCGCCGGGCCGGAGGCCACCGCGCGGGCCCCGGCCGCCACCGCCTCGTTCCCGCCCAGCGCGCGGCACCCGTCGCAGTAGGAGCCGGGGTGGGGCGCGGCGCCGGAACGGGCGGCCAGATGGGTCGGGCCGACCGTACGGATCATCCGCAACACCGGGGATTCCAGGGCCCGTCGGCGTACGGTCGCCCAGTCGTCGGAGCCGATGTGGCCGAGGTCCAGATGGGCCGGGGCAGGGCGCCGGTCCACCGTGTCCTGGTTGCAGCAGGCCAGCACCGTACCGTCGAAGGCGACCACCGGCCAGGCGGCCATCGAGCAGGGCGCCGCCGCCGACGGGTCCGGGCCGGTGCGCGCGGGGCGGGCCCAGGAGGCGGCCCGGCCGAACGGCCGCACCTCGTTGACCAGCGACGGCACCCGGCCGCCGAACTCCTTGTCGATGGCCCGGGTGATGTCGGCCAGATACGGGTCGTCCGCGCCGGTCCCCGTGAGGTGGAAGCTCACGCTCACCCCCGACTCGCGGATGTGGTGCAGGGCCCGGAACACATCCGCGCGCGCCACCTCCCGCTCGTGGTAGACGTCCAGGCTCGCGGAGAAGTGGTCGACCTGGGCGATGGCGCGCAGGATCGCGGGCGGGATCCGCTGAGAGCGGGCGAAGAACATCCCGCTCAACACCGCCGTACGCGATCCGGCGCTGCGGGCCAGGAAGCTCAGCTCGCCCGCGAGCGTGGGCAGGAGCAGCGGCTCGCCGCCCGTCAGCATGACGACGTCCGGCCGGTTCTCGGCGGTGAACGAGCTGACGAACCGCAGCAGTTGGGCGGCGTTCGGCTCCTCCCGCACGGTCAGGTCCGACCCGGTGGAGCAGTGCCGGCAGCGCAGGGGGCAGCGGCGGGTGAGGCCGAGCAGCAGACCGGCGGCCGGGAAGGGCCGCAGTCCGACGAGTTCGGCGAGTTCCATACGGGCCGCCTCCTTCGGGGCCGGGGGCGCGGCGGGCGCACGCCCAGGCTGGGGCGGACCGGTTCGCCGACGGTCGGCCGCCGCTTCAGGTTCGGTATGGGCCCAGGTCAGCGCGGTCCGGGGGAGGGCGGGCCGGTCGGCGGGGTCGCCTTTCGGCCACTTTGCGCTGGCCCTATACCGGCCCCATACCGGCGCCGAAGCGTCCGTCAGGCGGCCGTTCCTAACGTTCTCGGCACCGGCAGGCACCGGGCCGCGGCAGACGCCACGGAGACCGGGCCGGCCCACCCCGAGTGGACGGAGACCACCATGTCCGAGAACACCAAGCCCGCCGCCGACGAGAACAACGAGGCCGAGACCCCCGAGGTGGAGGCGCACTCCGTGCTGGACCTCCAGGAGACCCCGGGCGTCGTCGACCGCGAGATCGTCCCCGGCAACTGCGTCAGCACCGTGAGCCTCGTCCTGGGCTGACCCGCCGGTCCACTGGGGCGTGCGCCACGTCGGCCTTGAACCCGTCGTGGCGCCGACCGCCGGAGTCGGGGCGGCCTCCGTACACCACGGAGGCCGCCCCGCCCCGCGTACGGGCCCGAATGCCGCCCGCCCCGCGTGCGGTCCGAGCCTCCGCGTGCGGTCCGAGCCCCCGCGTACGGGTCAGGGCCCCGCATGCGGAACCGAGCCGCCGTACGGGACCGCCCGCCCCGCGTACGGGTCCCAGCCCCCTCCGCGTACGGGACCGAAACCCGCCCGCCCCCCCGCGCACAGCCGACGACCCGACGAACAACGGGAGCCCCCGATGGCCACGCCGCTCCGCTCCAACCGGGATTTCCGGCTGCTCTGGTTGAGCGGCCTCTTCGCCGTTCTGGGCAGCCAGATGAGCGCCCTCGCCCTGCCTCTGCTGGTCCTCAAGATGACCGGCTCCGCCGTGCAGGCCGGTGCGGTGGGGACGGTCTCCGTCTGCGCCCTGCTGGTGACGATGCTGCCGGGCGGGGTCATGGCCGACCGGGTCGAGCGCCGTCGGCTGATGCGGCTCTGCGACGCCGGAAGCCTCGCCGCCGTCACGGCCCTGACCATCGCGGTCTGGTACGGACACGCCCCCATGGTGCTCGTGCTGCTGGTCGCGACCTCGGGCGCCGTCCTGAGCAGCGTCTACGGCCCCGCCGCCTTCGGGCTGATGCGGGCGGTCGTCCCGCCGGACCAGATGGGCACGGCCACCGCACGGCTCCAGGCCCGTACCTCCACGGTCAAGATGGTCGGCCCGCTCGTCGGCGGCGGGCTGTTCGGCATCCATGAGGCCCTGCCCTTCGCGGCCCAGTTCCTAGGGCTGCTCCTCTCGACCGTCTGCGTGGCGCTGGTGCGCACCCGCTCCGAGGCCAGGAGCCGGGCCGGTTCGGTCTTCAGCCGCCGCGAACTCACCGCCGGGCTCGCCTTCCTCTGGCAACTGCCTTACCTGCGGACCGTGTTGCTCGTCTTCGGCCTCGGCATGAACTTCGCCTTCGGCGCCCTCACCTTCACGGCGCTCGCCGTCTTCTCCGAGAACGGCGCCTCCGGACTCGGCGGCGGCTTCGTCCTCACCTGCGTCTCGGCCGGCTCGCTCGCCGGGGCGCTGATCGCGGCCCGCATCGCCCCGGACCGCCACGCCCGCGCCCTGATCGTCGCCACCTGCTGGGCGTGCGTCCTGACGGCCGCCGCGCTGGCCTGGCTGAGCAGCGCGCTGCTGGCCGGGCTGCTCTGCGCGATCTGCATGTGCCTCTCGACGGTCGCCAGCATCGGCTTCCTCTCCACGCTGCTGATCGTCACCCCGGAGGACCGGATCGGCCGGGTGCAGAGCGCGGCGGGCTTCCTCTCCTCGATGGTCCAGCCGTTCGGGCCGCTCGCGGGCGGGGCCCTGCTGACGCTGCTCGGCAGCCGTATTGCTTTTAGCGCTATCGGCTGTGTGCTGGCCGTCTCGGCGGCCGTGGTCACGCTCGCCCCCTCGGTACGGGCGGGTGCGGCGACGGCCCCGCCGACCGGGGAGCCGGAACCGAAGCCGGAGCCGAAGTCGGCGCAGGAACCCGAACCGGAGCCTGCCGGAACGTCCCGCCCCGCCCCCGACTCCGCCGGTCCCGGCGCGCACTGAGGAGATCCACCGTGTCCGTCTCCGGTATCCAGCAGACCCAGCTCTACTGCCTCGCCGACCCCACCTACTACGAGACCCCGGCCCGGCTCCGGGACGAGGAGACCCGCTATCCGCTGGACTCCGCCCCGCCCCCGAGGGCCGCCGCCGGGTCCGGAGCGGGCTGTGGACCTCGCTGCTCCCCGAGGGCCGCGAACTCGCCGAGCAGGGCTGGAAGATCCACATCTCCACCGTCCCGGAGGAGGCGGAGGCGACCCTGCGCGACACCGCCCGGATCTGCCTCGCCCACGGCGTACCGTTCAAGTTCCTCCGCAGCGAACAGGCGCTCCTGCTGATGTCCGACAAGTACATGGCCCGCTCCGGCGCCGGGAAGTTCCTCACGCTCTACCCGCCGGACGAGACCGTCTTCCTGCGGGTGCTGGACGAACTGGTCCCGGCCCTCGCCGGACGCCGTGGCCCGTACATCCTCAGCGATCTGCGGATCGGGGACGCCCCGGTCTACGTACGGTATGGAGCCTTCGTCGCCCGCTGGTGCACGGACGCCGACGGGGAGCGGGTCCCGGCCCTGCGCCACCCGTCCGGTGAACTCGTCCCCGACGAACGGGGCGTGGTCTTCCGGGTGCCGCCGTGGGTCACCGTCCCCGAACCGCTGCGCCCCCACCTCGCGGCCCGCGCCGCCGCCGGGGACACCACGTTCCCGTACACGGTCACGGAGTCCCTCCAGTTCTCCAACGCGGGCGGGATCTACCGGGCCCGGCACCGCGAGACCGGCCGGCAGGTGGTGCTCCGCGAGGCCCGGCCGCACAGCGGGCTGGACGCGGTGGGCCATGACGCGGTGACCCGGCTGCACCGCGAGCACCGGGCCCTGACCGCGCTGGCCGGGCTGGACTGCGTACCCGAGGTCCACGGCGTACGGAGCGTGTGGGAGCACCACTTCCTGATCGAGGAGCACATCGAGGGGTCCACCCTCCTGGAGGAGATCGTCGCCCGCTTCGCCCTCCTCCACGGTTCGGGCACGGACGCCGAACTCGCCACGTACACCGCCTGGGTGGACTCCGTGACCGAGCGGCTCGCCCAGGCGCTGGCGGCGATCCACGCGCGCGGGTTCCGCTTCGGCGACCTCCACCCCACCAACGTCATCATCCGCCCCGACGGCCGACTGGTCCTCGTCGACTTCGAGTACGCCACCGACCTCGACGACCAGGACACCCCGGTGGCCGGTGCGCCGGGCCTCCAGGCACCCACCGGGACGCCCGGCGCCGAGTCCGACGCGTACGCGCTCTGGGCGACCTGGCTCTACATGCTGATGCCGATCATGGAGATGGCCGGGCACGACCGGGCCAAGGCGGTGACCCTGGAGCGGTGGGCCCGCAGGCGGTACCGCCTGCGGGCCGACGCCGGGCCCATCCGGCCCGCCGCGCTGCGGGCCGCGGAGGACCGCCTCGGCGGCGAGCGCGATATCGCCGCGCTGCTCGACGGGCCCGTCCCCGACTGGGCGGAGCTGCGGACCCGGCTGATCGCGGGCATCCACGCCGGGGCGACCCCCGAGCGCACCGACCGCCTCTTCCCCGGCGACCCGCAGGCCTTCGCGACCGGCGGCGGCGACCTCGCGCACGGGGCCGCCGGGGTGCTGTACGCCCTGCACCGGGTCGGCGCCCCCGTGGACCCCGCCTGGACCGACTGGCTCTCCGATGCCGCCCGCCGCCGCGACCCGGCCGCGCCCGGCGGCCTCTACGGCGGGCTGCCGGGCACGGCGGTCGTCCTCTCCCTGCTGGGCCGCGCCGACGAGGGGCGGGAACTCTTCGAACGTGCCGCCGCCGCACCGCCGTCCGCCTCGGCCGACCTGCTGAACGGCCGCGCGGGCATCGCCCTCGCCGCCCTGCGCCTGGCCCGGTCGGCGGGCCGGGCGACCACCGGCCCCGACGCCAAGGTCGACCACGATCTCGTCGAGCTGGCTGTGCGCACCGCCCACGACCTGGACCGCCTGGTCCGCGGCGAATCCGCAACGGGGCTGGCAGCACCTGCCTCGGCCGGGCTGCTGCGCGGGCTCAGCGGCGCCGCCCTGCTCCACCTCGAACTCCACGCCCTCACCGGTGACGACCGCCATCTGCGGGCCGCCGGCCGGGCCCTGGAGCGGGAGGCGGGGCACTGTGTGACGATGCCGGGCGGCACGGTCCAGGTGAAGGACGGCCGCCGCCATCTGCTCTACCTGGACCAGGGCAGTGGCGGGGTCGCGCTGGTGGCCCAGGCGTATCTGGCCCGCCGCGCCGCCCCGTCGCTGGCGGCCCTGCTGCCCGGGGTCCGGCGGGGCTGCACCCTCGAATTCATCCGCGAGCCGGGGCTGTTCACCGGCCGGGCAGGGCTCATGGCCACGGCGGGGCAACTGTCGCCCGAGGGCCGCCGGGCGCCCGACGTCCTCGCCTCCGTACGGAACCTGTCCTGGCACCTGCTCGCCGAGGAGGACCGGCTGCTGGTCCCGGGAGCCCGGCTGCGCCGCTGCTCCGCCGACCTGGCGACGGGCGCGGCGGGGCTGCTGCTGGCCCTGCACTTCCTCTCCGGAGGCGGTACGGGGACGGAGGCGGCGGGAACGGCGGGAACGGGCGCGGCGGGGACGGCCGGAACGGAGGCGGTCGGGACCCCCGGCCTGCTGGAGCTGCTCACCCTGGGGTGACGCACCGGCCACCGGGCCGCGCGCTCCTGTCGGCCGAGACCGGGGCCGGGGTGGCTGGACCGAGACCGGGCCGAACGGGCCGGGCGGGCCCAGACCAGGCCGGGCGGGCCCAGACCAGGCCGGGCCGGACGAAGACCGGGGCCGGGACCGGCGGGGCCCGGCCCGCGCGGCCCCGGCCCCTCCCACGTGCCGGTCCCCGCCCCGCCCTACCGCGCCGCCGCCCCCGTCCCGCCCTACTGCGCCGCCCCCACCCGCTCGCGGGCGTACAGACAGAGCAGCCGCGGCACCTCGTAGAGCGCGGCGTGCGCGGTGACCTCGCCCGTCGGTGAGGTCACCGCCCCCGCGTCGATCAGCGACTCGACCGTACGGATCGCCGCCCGCTCCCCGCACCCCAGCGCCTCCATCGCCCCGTCCAGGGTGATGCCGCCCTCCTGCGCGGGCCCGGCCAGCCGCCCCAGCGCCCGGCGGTCGTCGGCCGCCAGGTCCTGCCAGCCGGACGCCATGCGCCGCCGTACGGAGACGTCCCCGGCGACCAGTTCGTCCAAGGCCGCCGCCGGGTCGTCCAGCCGGTCCGCGAACTCCGCCAGCGGCAGATGGCGCAGCACCGCCAGCCGCATCCCGCTCACCCAGACCGCCAGCGGCAGCGCCCCGCAGGCACGGACGATCCGCAGGGCCGCCGCCGGATCGGTCCGCAGGCGGCCGGGCCCGATCAGCTTGCCGAGCAGCTCCAGCGCCTCGGCGTCCGCGAGGGCGGCGAGGGCGATCCGGTGGACGGGGGCGAGGCCCGGCAACTGGCCGCGCGCGGTGAGCACCACCGAGGACGGGCCGGAGGACCGGGGCAGCAGCCCCCGTACGGACGCCTCGTCCGGTACGTCGTCGAGGACGATCAACGCCCGGTGCAGCGACAGCCACTCCTGCCAGGCGTCCTCCGCCCCCTGCGACACCGCCACCGCGACCCCCACCGCCGGAACGCCGCCCGCAACACCGCCCGGCACACCGCCCGGTCCGCCGCCGGCCGCCACCCCCGGCACGCCTCCGGGGCCGCCCGTCACCCCCGGGACGCTCCCCGGCCCCCGCACCCCGCACAACCGGGCCAGTTCGCCCAGGACTTCGGCGGGCGTACGGGCCGAGCCGTCCTCCCGGCGGACCCCGACGTGGAAGCGCCCGTCGGGGAAGCCGTCGCCGAGCAGATGGGCGGCCCGCAGCGCCAGGGCCGACTTGCCGGACCCCGCAGGACCCGATATGACCACCACCCGCTCGTCCGTGGCTCCCAACAGCCCCAATAACTCGCGCAGTTCTTCACGGCGGCCGGTGAAATGGCGCGGCGCGGCGGGCAGGGTCGTACCGCGCGCGCTCTCCCGCCCGGCCGCCGGGGGCCGGTGGGTGCGGCCGCGCCCCAGCATCGCCTTGTACAGGGCGGCCATCGCCGGGCTCGGCTCCAGGCCCAACTCCCGGGCCAGCAACTGCCGGTAGTCGTCGTACACCGCCAGCGCCTCGGCCTGCCGCCCGGACTGGTGCAGCGAGTTCATCCAGGCCACCCGCAGCCGCTCCCGCAGCGGGTGGCGCTCCACCAGATCGCGCAGCCCGTCCACCGCCGCCGCGCCCCGGCCCAGCTCGGTCTCGATCTCGGCCCAGTCCTCGTAGACGGTCAGACAGCGGGCCTCCAGCCGCTCGGCCTCCTCCGCCACCCCGGTGGAGTCCCGCAGGTCGTTCAGCGGCGGCCCCTCCCACAGGTCCAGCGCCTCCCGCAGCAGCCGGGCCGCCGCCCGCAGATCGCCGCGCTCACCGGCGGCCCGCCCGGCGCGGGCCAGGGACCGGAAGCGCAGGGTGTCCAACTCGCCCTCGTCGATGGTGAGCCGGTAGCCGCCGCAGCCGTGGACCACCCGCTCGCGGTCGCCCACGCCGGTGCTGCCCAGCAGGGTGCGGGCGGCGCTCACATAGACCTGGAGGTTCTTGCGCGCGGTTCTCGGTGGGTCGTCTGGCCAGACCGCGTCCGTCAACACGTCGACGGAGACCGGGGTGTTGGGCCGGGAGAGCAGGGTGGCCAGGACGATGCGCTGTTTGCGGGGACCGAGCGGGAGCGGCCTGCCGTCCCGTACGGCGGTGAGCGGGCCGAGCAGCGAGAAGTACACGGCGCCGGCCGTGACCGGGCGGGCGGGAGGTCGGATCATCAGCGGGCCTCCGGAAAGCGGGGACGAAGGGCAGACTGCCGTACGTACCCCTCGATGCTCCCTACCGCACGGTGGCCGGCACATCGGGGCGGTACCCGCATGTTCCGCCCCCACACCCGACCGAAACCGTCCCGCACCCCCATGTTGTGGGGGTGCGGGACGGGGGGAATCAGCCGTTCATGCGGGCTCGACCTCCACCGCGCACTCCGCCGCGAACTCGCAGAGCGCCGAGCGGTCCGCCCGGCCCGTCTTGCTGAGCAGGCTGGCCATGTGCTTCTCCACCGTGCGCGGCGAGATGGAGAGCCGCCGGGCGATCTGCTGGTTGCCCGGCCGCTCCGGGAGCAGTACGAACACCTCGTACTCGCGCGGGGTCACCCCGCTGGTCCGCAGCGAGAGCGGGATGCGGTCCCAGCCGCCCCGGTGCTGGGTGACGCTGGCCCCGGCCTGCCGCAGCCCGGCCCGGCAGGCGGAGGCGACCGGCTGCACCCCGACCCCGTAGAAGAACTCCTCGGCCCGGCGCAGCCAGGCGACCGGCTCGCCCCACCCGTCGGTGCGGGCCGCGTCCGCGACCAGGCGCAGCCCGAGATGGCGGGCGACCGGGAACGGGGTGGCCCGGGCGTCGAAGGAGGCCACCAGCCGGGCGGCCCCGGACCGGTCGCCCTCCCGGCCCAGCAGCACCGCCTCCGCCAGCTCCAGGAACTGCCCGTTCCAGGCGAGTTGGGCCCCGGGCGAGGCCCGTACGGCCGCGAACTCGGCCCCGTCCGCCGCCCCCGTCAGGACCCGCAGCAGGGGGCGCAGCCCGTAACTCCCGCTCAGGTAGAAGTAGCTGGGGTGGTCCCGCTCCCAGGCGAGCACCGCGTCCAGCTTCTCGAGGGCCCGCTCCCGGTCCTCCTCCAGGAGTGCGCCGATCGCCTTGCACAGCCCCAACTGGTGAGGAACGAGCAGGGATTGTTCACCGCCCGCCCGCTTGAACGCGGCCAGCGAGCGGTCCATGTCCCGCCGCCGCCCCCGGTGCGCGGCCATGGTGGCGGCGGAGAGCAGCAGATAGCGGTGGGCCGAGTGGTTGCCGACCCGGGCGCTGGCCTCCAGCGAGCGGTCGATGATCTCCTGCGCCTCGTCCCAGCGGGCGCAGAGCACCGCGTTCATGGCGAGCAGCCCGTCCACCGTCTGGGTCAGCAGCAGCGCTCCCAGCTCGATCGCCGCCGCCCGCGCCGAGCGGAGCCGGGAGGCGTCCCCGGTCCGCATGAAGGCGTTGGCGCCGAGCCGCACCAGCGCCTCCACCCGCCAGACGGGCAGATCGTGGTCGGTGGAGAGCGCGAGCATCCGCTCCAGACAGGCGTCCGCCGCGTCGAACCCGCTCTCGCGCAGCAGCAGCGCCAGCAACTGCCAGGCCTGGCAGGCGACCACGGGCAGCCCTTCGGCCTCCGCGATCTCCGCCGCCTCCCGGGCGGCCCGCTCGGTCTCCGACGGGCACCGGTGCTCCTGGCCGGGGAGCAGGGCGAGATGGGCGTCGGCGACGCCGAGCGCGGCCCGGCGGCCGGGGGCGGGCTCCTCGCCGAGCAGGGCGCGGGCGGCCTCGATCTGGCGGGCCGCGTCGGCCGCCCGCTCGGCCATCACGGCCACCCAGGCGATCTTGATGTGGATCTCGCCGCGCCGGTCGGCGGCCTCGGTCCGCGCGGGCACCGGCGGCAGCGCGTCGGCCAGCTCCAGGGCCGCGTCCAGGTCACCGCCCTCGGCCTTCGCGACCGCCAGCGACTCGGAGATGGCGGCCCGGTCGGCGTCGGCGGCCAGCGGGCAGGCCCGCTCCAGCAGCACCACGGCCGAACCGTGCGCTCCCGAAGCGAGCATCCGTCTCCCGGCCTCCGCGAACCGCAGCGCGGCCCCGGCCCGGTTGCCCGCGGCCAGGTGGAGGGAGGCGACGAGCTGCTGCCCGTCCTCGTCCAGCGGCTGCCCGGACCGTTCGACGGCCCCGGCGGCGCGGCGGGCGAGCGAGGCGCGCTCGGCGGGGGCGAGCGAGGAGATCAGGGCCTCGGCGGTGAGCGAGTGGCGGAAGGCGTAACGGTCGGGGGCGGCCCCGTCCGGGGCGATCACCCCGGCCTCCACGGCGGAGCGCAGATGGGTGAAGAGGGCCCGGTCCTCGAAACCGGTGACGGTCTGGAGCACGGTGACCGAGAACTGGCCGCCCAGGGTGGCCGCCGCCAGTAAGAGTTCCCGCACCGGCTCGTCCAGCCGGTCCAGCCGGCGGGCCCAGCTCCGGACGATCCCCGAGGGGACCGGCCCGCCCGGATCGTCGGCCGCCTCCCAGCCGCCCTCCGCCTGCCGCAACTGGCCGGTGTCGAGCAGATCCGCCAGCAGCACTTCCACCAAGTACGGATTGCCGCCCGCCCGTTCGGCCAGCCGCTGGTGCACCACCTGGGGTATCTCCTCGGGCGCCGCCTCCAGGCACGCACCGGTCAGCACTCGCATCTGGTCGTCCCCGAGCGGTTTCAACTCCCGTACGCCCGCGGCCTGTCGGCGCTCGGCGGAGCGTACGAGTTCGAGTGCGGCCCCCGCCTCCGGGCGCAGCGTCCCCAGCAGCAGGATCGGCAGGTCGGCGAGGTTGTCGATGACGTACTCGACGACCGCGATCGTCTCCGTGTCGCTGTCGTGCAGATCCTCCAGCAGGATCGTGCAGCCGGACTCCCGGCCCAGCACGGAGAGCAGCCGCAGCAGCGCCTCCGCCAGCTCGACCACGGTCTCCGGATAGCCGGGCGAGGCCTCCTGGCGCCACTCGGGGACCAGCCGGGCCAACGCGGGGTGGTACGGGGCCAGTTCGGGATCGGTCGGAGTGCCGGCGGCCCGGAAGCGGGAGGAGAGCGCCTCCACGAGTGGCCGGAAAGGGACGACGAGGCCGGTCGAGGTGGCCCGGCCGCGCAGCACGGGCATGCCGAGCCCATAGGCCCGGTAGGCACACTCACCCACCAGCCGGGATTTCCCGATCCCGGCCTCGCCGACGAAGAACAGGGCGCGCCCCGAACGCCGTCGCACGGCGTCCAGGGCGCTGCTCAGCAGGCCGATTTCCTCGTCCCGCCCGACGATGACCGGCGAAGTGGCTCGCATGGGCGCAGGCTACTGGAGTCGTAACTCATCCGGCAGTGCCCCAATGCGCCACAATCCGGCCGAGGCGTGGTTAAAGCGGAATCATGGTGGTCCACGGCAGGTCGATGGTGTTGCCCGTCTCGCCCTCCGAGGCGCTGAGAAGCCTGCTGCGCATGCCCAGCCCACCGCCGATACCGAAGGATATCTGCCCGGCCGGGTGGTCGTAGCCGCCCTCCTGGGAGTGCTTGCCGGATCCCTGCATCGCCGATTCGCTGATGTGCGTCATCTCTGCCTCATTCTCCTTGAAACGGAAGGTTTCTGACGTTAGGTCAAGTAATCGGCCGGTCGTCCAGGTAAATCGGTCGTCGGTCGGTCGACAAGTGTTGCGGGCGGTACGGGGGTGCGGTCCGGGCCCGGGGGCCGTCACGCGGCCCCCATGGACGGGTTGAGCAGCAGCGCGGAGCCGATGCGGTCGGGGAACCCCGCCCGCAGCAGTCCGTGCCCGATCCCCGAGAGGCCGGTGAGCAGCCCCGGGTGCGGTACATGGCCGGGGGTCCCGCAGCGCGGCCCCTCCCGGTCGACGGCGGCCAGCAGCATCCCGGCCCGGCGCACCCACGGAGTGCGGTCGCCGGTCAGGGCCGGGTGGCCGAGCAGTTCGAGCAGGCCCAGCTCACCGTGGCAGAGGCTGTCGTCGGCGAGCGGGGCGCGGTCGGCCAGCTCACCGGCCCGCTCCGCCAGCCAGCCCGACAGGTCCGGGTCGGCCAGGGCGCCCGGGCTGTCCGCGACCGCGAGGGCCACCCCGGCGGCCCCCTCGCACCAGGCCCCGCCCTCCGTCACCTCGACGGTCGCCCGGCGCAGGGCCCGCAGCCCCGCCGTACGGTACTGCTCACCGCCCCCCGCCGCGGCGAAGCGCAGCAGCGCCCAGCCGATGCCCGCGGCTCCCTCGGCGAAGCCGCCCGCCTCCGGGAGCGGGGCCACGGCGATCCGCTCGGCACACCGCTCCGCGCCCCGCCAGGCCTCGGCCCGGCCGGTCGTGCGGTGGACCGTGAGCAGGGAGACCAGCCCGCCGGCCGCCCCGCCGCGTACCCCGTACCCCTCCTCGGCGGCGCCCGCGGCGCAGGCCAGCCGGGTGGCGGGGCCCGCCAGCTCCGTCACCGTACGGTCGTCGAGCAGGGCGCCCACCTCGGCCAGGGCGTACGCGATGCCGCCGAGCCCCGCGAAGGCCCCGGAGCCCAGCACCGCCAGGTCGTCGACCCGGCCGTGCAGCGCGTCCAGCAGCCCGGGCACCGGGGCCAGCGCCTCACGGGCCGCCTCGGCGTACCGCTCGGCCCCGGTGAGGGCGGCCAGTTGGGCGAGGTAGAGGGCGGGACCGGTGTAGCCGCTCGCGAGGTCGGCGGCCATCGGGGCGAGCCGCCAGTACCGCTCGCCCAGCAGCTCCAGGCCGATCCAGTTGGTGCGGTGCTCGTGCCGGTAGGCGAGCGAGACGAGCTGGTCGCCCACCGACCGTGCGGCGGAGAGGAGGTGCTCCGGCTCGGGGGCCGTCGCGGCCGTCCGGGCCCGCGCCCCGCCCTCCGACCGGTGCGGCGGCTCGGCGGAGGTGGAGACCATCGCGGCCCAGATGATCCGCTCCTGGTCCTGGCGGTCGACGGAGTCCATGGCCCGGACCTTCGCCTCGACCCGCTCGAGACCGGTGGGGCCCGGCGTGCCGGGCACCCCGCGGCCGGTGCCGCTCCACAGCTCCGTGGAGCCGGGCCGGGTGAGGAAGACCGGCACGTCACCGGTCCACAGCTCCTCGATCTCCTCCTCCTCCAGACCGGGCAGCGCGGGGGTGCCCAGGGTGGGGGTGCGGAGCAGGGAGAGGACCTGGTGGCGTTCGGCCGCGTCCCGCATCAGGTCGGGGTGGGTCGACTCGTCGAGCAGGGTGGTGTAGGTCCAGGTCGGCCGGGAGACCACCCGGACCTCGTCCCGGGCGAAGTCCGTCAACAGGCCGCGCTTGCCCAGCAGTTCGTCGCGGTACTCGCTGATGGCGGTGTAGCCGACGCGGAAACCCTCGCACAGGGCGTCGGTGTACGTGGACGGATCGGCCGGAACCCCTTCCAGCCGGGGCCGGTTGGCGGACTCGGTGAACCGCGCGGAGCGCCGTACCAGCCGCATGGTGTCCAGGCCCGCGTCGGCCCAGTCGGCGGTCTCGATGGGGGAGGGGGCGGCCCGGCCGCCGCCGATCGCGGAGACGTCGAGCGCGGCCGAGTCCCCGACCAGCAGCTGCGGCAGCAGCCCGACCCGGTAGGCGGAGGCGTGCAGGGCGCGGGCGGCGGGGTCGGCGGAGTGCGCCTGGGCGAGCGGCGGGTGGAACAGGGTCTCCACGTCCACCAGGACCGGATGCGGCCCGCAGGCGATCAGGTTCTCCTGGTGCAGATCGGTCCCGTCCAGCAGATGGAGCAGGGCCAGCAGCGCGCCCTGGCGCCGGTAGAAGAGATGGGTCTCCGCCGTGGAGGAGCAGGGCCGCTCCGCCACGAACTCCACCCACCCGTACTCGCCCCGGTCCAGCACCCGCAGCGCCCGCAGGGACGGCGTGCCCGGCAGCGAACCGAACCACTCCACCAGGGAGTTGAAGTGCCGGTGCGCCGAGAGCGGGCGCGGCTTGTAGACCAGCCGGGTGCCGTCGTTGAAGCGCAGCAGCATCACCGAGCGGCCCCCGCGGTGGCTGTCACCGGCCCCCGTGTCGACCCCGGTCAGCGCTCCGGGCCCCGGCCCGGCGCCCAGCGATCCGGCCGCCGGACCCCGGTCGCCCAGCACCCCGGAGGCGGCCAGCAGCTCCCGGTCGTCGGCCAGCCGGCCGAGCATCTCCGTCAGGGCGTCGGCCGCGCTCAGACTCGTCCGGGCCAGGATGTGGGCCAGCACGGGGTAGGCGGTGAGGAAGGCCGCGAGCCCGTCCCGCCCGGCCGTCAGCCGCAGGAAGTCCCGGAACCGCTCCTCGGGCCCCTCCCCGGCCAGCCGCCCGGCCCGCCGCGCCTTGTGCAGCTCCAGCACCAGCGTCCGCGCCGCGAGCCGGGCCAGCCGCGCGGTCAGCTGGGACCGGAAGTCCTCCAGTACGGGGGCGAGCCCGACGGCGGTCCCGGCCCGTACGGCGTTGTTCGACGGGGAGGTCAGCAGCCGTGCGGCGGCCCGCTCGGCGAACGGGGCCACGACGAGCGCGAAGCCGGTGAGCCCGGGGTACTCCCGCTCGGGCACGGACACCACGGGAGAGGCGTCGGCGATGACCCCCTGGACGAAGACCACCCAGTCGGGCTCGCCCACGGGCGGCTCCCCGACGACCCCGGGCAGCCACCAGGGGCCGCTGCGGGGGGAGTTGTCGGCGGCGGCCCTGGGCGACGCGCCGGGGCGGACGGTACCGGCGGCACGGGCGAACCCACCGACGGGGGGCGCACCGCCGGTCCCGTTCATGTGCACCACCGCGGTGGACCCGTTCACGGTGACGGCCGGGGGAGCGAGCCGGGCAGCAGCCCCCGTACCGCCGCTGCCGATCAGTTCCTTCTCCACCGCACCTCCCAGGTCGGGAGCGGCCCACCGGACCGCCTGCGACCATCCTGGCGGTGGGGACTCCCGTGGCGCATGGGGGAGTTGCCCCCATCTTTCGCCCGTCGGCGCGCACCCCGGGGGTTCCGTACGGCCCCACCAGGGCATGTCCGGCGGATCAGGGCAGGACAGCCCGTGCCGGGCGTCCGCGGGCCCGGCCGGGATCCGCCGGACGCGCCCCGGGGCCGGGCCGGTCTCACCCGGGCCGGTGCGGCCTCACCCCACGCGGGGCGGGGCCGTCGACCCCCGGATCATCAACTCGGCGGCGATGGTGGCGATTCCACCGGGCGGCGGGTTCTCCTTGCCCATCGCGAGCCGCCCGGCCCGCGCGCCCGCCTCGAAGAGCGGCAGCCGTACGGTGGTCAGCGCGGGCACGGCGTCCACCGAGAACGGCAGGTCGTCGAAGCCGGCCACCGAGATGTCCTGCGGGATGCGCAGCCCCTGGTCCCGTACGGCGGCGCAGGCGCCCAGCGCGACGGTGTCGTTGGCGGCGACGACGGCGGTGATGCCGGGCTCCCGGCGCAGTATGTCGAGGGTGGCCTCGTAGCCGGAGCGCCGGTCGTAGGGGCCGTGCACGGTGAGCCGCTCGCCGTCCCCGCCCTCCCCGTCCAGCCCAGCGTCCCGCAGCGCCTCGCGGTGGCCCTCCAACCGGTGCCGGGTGGTGGTGCGTTCGGGGGGCCCGGCGACGTAACCGATCCTGCGGTGGCCCAGCGAGATCAGGTGCTCGGTCAGCCGCCGCCCGCCGCCCCGGTTGTCGAAGGCGAGGGCGGCGACGAGCGCGTCCCCCTCGGGGAGCGGGGGACGCCCGCAGAAGACGATCCGGGTGCCCGCGTCCGCCAGCTTGGCCAGCTTCGCGGCCATGGCGGCCTGGTGGTCGGGGTCCTCGATCGCGCCGCCGGTGAGGACGACGGCGGCGGCCCGCTGGCGCTGGAGGAGGGTGAGATAGGTCAGCTCGCGCTCGGGGGAGCCGCCGGTGTTGCAGATGACGGCCAGCTTCTCGCCGCCCGCCCGCCCGGAGCCGTCCCCGGGCCCGCCGATCTGGGTCTGCGCGGCCCCGGCCATGATCCCGAAGAAGGGGTCCGCGATGTCGTTGACCAGGATGCCGACGAGGTCGGAGGTGGCGGCGGCCAGCGAGCTGGCGGGCCCGTTGAGCACGTAGTCGAGGTCGTCGACCGCGCGCAGGACCCGCTCCCGGGTCGAGGCGGCGACCGGGTAGTTGCCGTTCAGCACACGGGAGACGGTGGCCGGGGACACCCGGGCGCGGGCCGCCACGTCCGCCAGGGTGACTGTCATCGCTTTCCTCCGTGAGGTCACGTGCGGCGCCCCTCTTGTCCGGCCGCTGTCCGCAGGCTAGCGTCATCTCGTATAGAAAGCGCTTGCTACGGCTGTATGGAGGGAACTTCGTGACACGCAGGACAGTGCGCATCGCCATGAACGGCGTCACGGGTCGCATGGGATACCGGCAGCATCTGGTGCGTTCGATCCTCGCGATCCGCGAGCAGGGCGGCCTGGACCTCGGCGGCGGAGAGGTCCTCTGGCCGGAGCCCGTCCTCGTCGGCCGCCGCGCCCACGCCCTGGAGGAGCTGGCGGCACGGCACGGCCTGACCGAGTGGTCCACGGACCTGGACGCGGTGCTTGCGGACGACACGGTGGAGATCTACTTCGACGCCCAGGTCACCTCGGCCCGGGTGGAGTCGGTCAAGAAGGCCGTGGCGGCCGGCAAGCACATCTATACGGAGAAGCCCACGGCGACGGACGTCGAGGGCGCCCTCGACCTGGCCCGGCTGGCGCGCGAGGCGGGCATCAAGCACGGCGTGGTCCAGGACAAGATCTTCCTGCCGGGCCTGCTGAAGCTGAAGCGCCTGATCGACGGCGGCTTCTTCGGCGAAATCCTCTCCATCCGCGGGGAGTTCGGCTACTGGGTCTTCGAGGGCGACTGGCAGGAGGCCCAGCGCCCCTCGTGGAACTACCGGGCGGAGGACGGCGGCGGCATCGTCGTCGACATGTTCCCGCACTGGGAGTACGTGCTCCACGAGCTGTTCGGCCGGGTCACCTCCGTGACGGCCCAGGTGCGGACACACGTTCCGCGCCGCTGGGACGAGCACGGCGAGCCGTACGAGGCGACCGCCGACGACGCCGCGTACGGCATCTTCCAACTGGCGGGCGGGGCGGTCGCGCAGATCAACTCCTCCTGGGCGGTCCGGGTCAACCGGGACGAGCTGGTGGAGTTCCAGGTGGACGGCACCCACGGCTCCGCCGTCGCCGGGCTGCGCAACTGCCGCGTACAGCATCGCTCTTCGACCCCCAAGCCGGTCTGGAACCCGGACCTGCCGGTCACCGAGCCGTTCCGCGACCAGTGGCAGGAGATCCCGGACAACCAGGAGTTCGACAACGGCTTCAAAGCGCAGTGGGAGCTGTTCCTGCGCCATGTGGTGCTCGACGAGCCGTACACCTGGGACCTGCTGGCCGGGGCACGAGGCGTCCAACTCGCGGAACTGGGACTGAAGTCGTCGGCGGAGGGCCGCCGCCTCGACGTCCCGGAGCTGACGCTGTGACGGCCCCGGTACCGCTGCCGCAGGGCCCGTACACCCCCCGCGCCACCCCGCTGGAGCTGCCCGCCCGGGGTGTGCCGCTCACCTCCCGTACGGTCTACTCGGCGGCCCATGTGGTCGCGGACCCGTACGCCGACACCGGCCCGGACGGCCCGGCGGCCGTCGACTGGGAGTCCACGCTCGCCTTCCGCCGCCACCTCTGGTCGCACGGCCTGGGCGTGGCGGAGGCGATGGACACGGCTCAGCGGGGGATGGGCCTGGACTGGCCGGGCGCGGCGGAGCTGATCCGCCGCTCGGCGGCGGAGGCGCGGGCGGTGGGCGGCAGGATCGCCTGCGGAGTGGGTACGGACCAGTTGCCCTCTTCCTCCACGCCCACCCTGGCGGAGGTGACGTCGGCGTACGAGGAACAGCTGACCCTGGCCGAGGCGAACGGCGTACAGCCGATCCTGATGGCGTCGCGCGCCCTGGCCCGCGCGGCAAGGGGCCCCGAGGACTATCTGGCCGTCTACGCCCACCTCCTGCGCCAGTCCGGGGAGCCGGTGATCCTGCACTGGCTGGGCCCGATGTTCGACCCGGCGCTGGAGGGCTACTGGGGGAGCGCGGACCTGGACGAGGCGACGGACACGTTCCTGAAGGTGATCGCCGAACACCCGGACAAGGTGGACGGCATCAAGATCTCCCTGCTGGACGCGGCCCGCGAGATCGACGTACGCCGCCGCCTGCCGTCCGGGGTGCGCTGCTACACGGGCGACGACTTCCACTACCCGGAGCTGATCGCGGGCGACGAACAGGGCTTCAGCCACGCGCTGTTGGGCATCTTCGACCCACTCGGCCCTCTGGCGGCACACGCGGTACGCGTACTCGACACGGGTGAAGTGAACGGCTTCCGGACCCTCCTCGACCCCACGGTCGAACTCTCCCGCCACCTCTTCCAGCCGCCGACCCGCTTCTACAAGACGGGCGTTGTCCTCCTGGCCTGGCTGGCGGGCCACCAGGACCACTTCACGATGGTGGGCGGCCTCCAGTCGGCACGCTCGCTGCCGCATCTGGCGAGGGCGTATCAACTGGCGGACGGACTGGGCCTGTTCCCGGACCCGGAGCTGGCGGCGCACCGGATGCGGGCCCTGCTACAGGTACAGGGAGGAACAAGATGACGACAGCACAGACACCCACCCCCAACCCCACCGCCTCCCTCGCGCGTCTCTCGATCAACCAGGAGACGATCAAGCAGTGGTCGCTGCCCGAGCTGGCGGAGGGGTGCGTCAAGGCGGGGATCGGCCAGGTCGGCCTGTGGCGGGCGCCGATCCAGGCGTACGGCGTCGAGCGCACGGCGAGGCTCCTCTCCGACGCCGGCCTCACGGTCACCAGCCTCTGCCGGGGAGGCTTCCTCACCGCCCTGGACCCGGCCGAGCGGACCCGCGCCCTGGACGACAACCGCCGCGCGGTGGACGAGGCGGCAGCCGTCGCCACGGACACCCTGGTCCTGGTCTCCGGTGGACTCCCGCCCGGCAGCCGAGACCTGTACGGCGCCCGGGAGCGGGTGGCCGAGGCGCTGGCCGAACTCGCCCCGTACGCAGCGGAGCGCGGCGTACGCCTGGCGATCGAACCGCTGCATCCCATGTTCGCGTCCGACCGCTGCGTGGTCTCGACCCTGGCCCAGGCCCTGGACCTCGCGGAACGCTTCCCGGCCGAGCGGGTCGGCGTGGTCGTCGACACGTACCACCTCTGGTGGGACGACCGGGCCCCCGCCGAGATCGCCCGGGCCGGGGCGGGCGGCCGTATCCACGCCTTCCAGCTGGCCGACTGGATCACCCCGCTCCCGGCGGGCGTCCTGCTGGGCCGGGGCCAACTGGGCGACGGCAGCGTGGACTTCCGCGCGTTCCGTACGGCGGTGGAGGCGGCGGGCTACGACGGCCCGATCGAGGTGGAGATCTTCAACGAGGCGCTGTGGGCCAGGGACGGGGCGGAGGTGCTGGCCGAGGTCGCGGCTCGCTACGGGCAACATGCCTGCTGAGAGCCCTGATCGGACCTGGAGGTAAAGAGATCGTAAAGGGCTGCAACCTTTGCGTGCCCTCCCGGGTCACACATGGCGTCGGGACTTCCGGGGAGGGGTCCGGGGGAACGGGAAGGCCCGACAGGGGGAAAGCGAGGGGGGTCCGGCTGCGAGGCCGGGCCCCATTCGGCTTTCCGGGCCCGTTGCAAGGCGCGCGCCCCCGGGGTGGGGATCGGCGCAGCACGGCCCCGGCCGAGGGCCAGGGCTCAGAACGGCACCCGGCCAGGGCCAAGGGCCAAGGGTCAGGATGGCACCCGATACCGATCGCCGGGGGAGTCCTCCCGCACGGTGGGCAGCTCCATCAGCTCCGGGTCCTGGGCGAGGAGCCGGGCGTGGAGGGCGCGCAGGGCGGGCCCCGGTTCGGAGCCCAGCTCCGCCACCAGACGGGCCCGGTGCTGCGCGTACACGACGAGGGCTTCGCTGCCCCGGTCCGAGCGGTGGAGCGCGAGCATCAGCAGCCAGGCGAACCGCTCCCGCAGCGGATACTTGTGCACGGCGTAGTGCAGCAGGGGAACGGCGTGGCGATGCCGTCCGAGCTGCAGCTCCACCTCCGCCAGCACCTCCATGTCGGTCAGGAACCGCTCCTGGCGGAAGAGCCGCTCCCGCTCCATCATCGGCCCGTCGAGCCCTTCCACCAGCGGTCCGGTGGACATGGTGCGGGCCCGCTCCAGCAGCTCGGACGCCTCCTGGAGCCGGCCGCCGCGGGCGGCGGCGAGACCGGTGACGGCGAGGCGTTCGTACGTGTAGAAGTCGACGTCCGCGTCATCGGCGTCGAGCCGGTAGCCGCCCCCGGACCAGTGGATCACCGCCCCCCGCTCCCCGTCCCCGCCCGGCTGGAGCAGGGCCCGGAGCCCCGAGACGGACTTCTGGATCAGGTTCTTCGCGTACGCCGGGTACTCCTCGCCCCAGAGCGCCTCGGTCAGCTGATCGACACCGGTCTCCATGCCGGGCCGCAGGAGCAGCACCGCGAGGAGGGCCCGCTGCTTGGGCGGCCCCAACTCCAGGACCGTGGCGCCCCGGCTGACGTGGAGGGGCCCGAAGAGACGGATGGTGAGGCGCGAGGGGCCACCGTCCTCCGTGACGTCCTCCGCCCGCCTCTCGTCCGGCTCGTCCCGGCCCCGCAGCAGCACACCTGACATGTCTCCCCCTGGGCCCCGAGGCCACGCCCGCGAACGCTCGTTCCAGGCTAGGGCCTTTCGTGCGGCCATGGAGTCCAGCGCTTCGTCCAGCGTTCCCTCCAGCGGCGTACGTGAGGGTGGCGGGGACGCGGCCCACCGTGTCCTGTCCGACGAACGAGTGCCGCTGCCCCGGAGAGTGGAACGTGCCCTCTGCCCACCGCACCTCGCAACCGTCCCCCCGCACATCCGCGCCCGACCCCCCTTTCCTGCACCGCTGGGGCCGCCTGACCGCCGCCCGCTCCCGGCTGGTGATCGGGGTAGGCGTCCTCCTGACCCTCGTGGGGCTCGTCCTCGCGGCCGGGGCGATGGACCGGCTCGTCCTGAGCCGCTTCGAGACCCCGGGCTCGGAATCGGTGACCACCAGGGCCGTCCTGGAGAAGGAGTTCGTCACGGGCACCCCGAGCGTGCTGCTCATGGTCACGGCCCGGCAGGGAACGGTGGACGACGAACCGGTCGCCGCCGCGGGCCACCGGCTGGCGGCGGAGCTGGGGCGCGAGGACGGGGTGGCCGAGGTGGCCTCGTACTGGTCGCGCGACCGGTCACCGACCCTGCGCAGCACGGACGGCAAGCAGGCCCTGATCATCGCCCGCATGGCCGGAACGGTAACCGAGGCCCGTACGGAACTGGCCCGGATCTCCCCGGAGTTCACCCGGGACGAGCAACTGTTCACGGTCCGCGTGGGCGGCGGCGACGAGATCTTCCGCCAGGTGGCCGAACAGTCCCGGCAGGACTTCCTGCGGGCCGAACTGATCGTGTTCCCGCTGGTTTTGCTGCTGCTCTTCGTGATCTACCGCCGCTTCTCGGCGGCGGCGCTGACACTCGGCATGGGCCTCTTCTCGGTGATCACCACGCTGGCGCTGATGCACCTGGTCACGTACGTCACCGAGGTGTCGACGTTCGCGGCCAACCTGGCGCTGGTGATGGGCATCGGCCTCGGCGTGGACTACAGCCTGTTCGTGATCAACCGCTTCCGGGAGGAGCTGAGCCGGGGCCGCCCGGTCCCGGAAGCGGTGGCGTTCACGGTGGAGAGCGCGGGCCGTACGGTGGCGTTCAGCGGCCTGACGGTCCTGGTGTCGCTCTCGTGCCTCCTCCTCTTCCCGTTCCCGTTCCTGAGGTCCTTCGCGTACGCGGGGATCGGCACCGTACTCACGGCGGTCTTCGCGGCGCTGGTGATCCTGCCGGCGGCGCTGGCGACACTGGGCGCACGGGTAGCGCCCAAGCGCGCCGCCAACTCCCTTACGACAAACGGCTGGTGGCACACCACAGCCCTGAGGATGATGCGCCACCCGCTCCGCTACGGCATCCCGGCCCTGGTGGTCCTGCTGGCGCTGGCGGCCCCGGCGCTGGGCCTGACGTTCGGTACGCCCGACGAACGGGTGCTGCCCGAGGGCGTCTCCAGCCGCGTGGTCCAGCAGGAGATCCGGGACAACTTCGCGGCGGAGGAGATGGACGCGATCCAGGTGCTGCACCGGGGCCGCCCGGGAACGGCCGCGAACAGCACGGAGATCGAGGCCACGGCCACGGCACTGTCCCGCCTCCCCGGGGTCTACCAGGTGGAGGCGCTGACGGGCAGATACGCGCAGGGCGAGAGGACGACGCCCGCCGACACCGACTCCACGGACCACCTAGCGGACCGCTTCGCCCACGAGAAGGACACGTGGTACTCGGTGGTGGCGACCCACGAGGGCCTGGCCGACGACGTGGAGGGCCTGCTCTCCGCGGTCAGAACAACGGCGGCCGGAGGATCGGACGCCGGGGCGGCCGACCACATCAGGATCGGCGGCTACCCGGCCGAACTGGCCGACTTCCGCACCACGTTGGTCGACCGCCTGCCGCTGGTGCTGGGGCTGGTCCTGCTGGTCACCCTGGTCGTGCTCTTCCTGATGACCGGCAGCGTGCTGCTCCCGGTGAAGGCGACGGTGCTCAATGTGCTGAGCCTGGGGGTGATGTTCGGCGCCCTGGTCTGGGTCTTCCAGGACGGCAACCTGTCCGGCGCGCTGGGCTTCACGGCGACCGGAACGATCGAGCCGAGCATCCCGATCCTGATGTTCTGCGTGGCGTTCGGCCTCTCGATGGACTACGAGGTCCTGATGCTCTCCCGGATCAAGGAGGAGTACGACCGCACGGGCGACCCCACGGCCTCGGTGGCCACGGGCCTGGAGCGCAGCGGCCCGCTCATCACCTCGGCGGCAGTGATCATGGCCGCGTCCTTCGCGACGTACGCCTCCTCGGGCGTGGTCTTCCTCAAGATGCTGGGCCTGGGCATGGTGGCCGTGATCCTCATCGACGCCACCCTGATCCGCGCGGTCCTGGTCCCGGTCCTGATGCGCCTGACGGGCCGGGCCAACTGGTGGGCTCCGCGCCCCTTGGCAGCCCTCCACGACCGCTGGGGCCTGAGGGAGTCCCTGCAGCCGACCGGGTCGAGCCCGCCGGGCAGCTCGCCCCTCCCCACCTCGAAGTCACCGACGCCGACGCCGTGACGGCGGGTGCGGGCGGGCCCGTGACGCAGTGGAGGCGATCTCGCCCAGCGGCGTACCCGATGCACCGGGGCCCGACCGCGCGGTGCGGGCCCCGGCGGAGGCGGTGGCCGGGGCCCGCGAAAGGGACGGTCAGGAGACCTTCCACTGCCCGGTCTGGCTGGCGAACCCGCTGCTGAGCCCGAACTGCACCGTGACGACCTTCGACGCCTTCGGGACCTCGAACACGATCCACCCGAGGACCTTCTCGCCCTGGGGAACGTTGGCGTCCGACGTCATCGAGGGCCCGTCGGCGATGTCCGCGAACGTCGCCCCGAACCGCTGGCCTTCCGCGTCGGCAACCTGCGCCCCGTTCGAGGGGCTGTCGACGTACGGCTTCTCGCCGGTGTTGGTGAGCTCGAACTGGGCGGCGACCCAGCGCTTCCCGTCGGCCGGCTTGAAGAACTCATCGGCGGACTTGGCGTCGTCGACCCACTTCTTCAGAACGGCGTCGACCTTCTCCCCCTCGTTCCCCTTGAGGGCGATGGTGTCACCGACCTTCGCGTCCTTGGACGGCTTCTCGGCCTCTTCCTCGGCAGCGGGCTCGGTGGGTTCGGCCTTCTTGGACTCCTCGGCAGCGCCGGTTTTGCTGGGTGCGGTGGTGATCTCGTCATCGGTACAGGCCGTCGCAGTGAGCAGCAGCCCGGCCGCGGCTGTGGCGGCGATGATCGTACGGCGCATGGTGACCCCCTGGGTGCGGTTCGTGAGAGATCATCATGTCGTGCAGGTGTCTGTTACGTGTGGGGTTTGCGGGGATCGTGTTGATGATGTTGCTAGTCGGTGGTGGGATCGGTATGCGCGCTGAGCGGAATGTTCTGCTTGCGCGGGGGACCATGCCCGCAAGCAGGCCCCACTGATCGCTCTCGACGGAACAGCCCCGCTCGTGCGGGGACCACCTCGGCAACCTCGGCTCCATCATCGGGTCGGTCGGAACACCCCCGCTCGTGCGGGGACCACCCTTCCTGACCTGCTGGTTTATAGGGGCTTGCCGATTCTCGACTCATGGTTGCGGCCCTCACCCTGACATGGTGGCAGAGCCCCAACCATCAGCAACGGCAAACGTCTTGCCGCACGGAACAGTGGCTCGCGTCGGCGTACCGCAAGGTGCTGTGCAGGCAAGCGCCCACCTCTCCCGCACCCCCTCTCCCGCCTGCTGGAACCTGGCGCAAAATCGCGTCAAGTTGGACGGGGATCCCCATCTGTACGGGTGAAGGGGCGGCTCATCGGGGGCAGGGGCCGTGATGAGCGGCCATACGATGGGCGCCCCGCCGCCCCTGGAGCCAATGTGTCGGATCACGCCCCGGACCATCCGCCGAAGACCCCGCCTCCGCCGAAGCGCCCGATTTCCCCGCCGCGCCCGGAGACAGGACGGGTCGGTACGGCGGGCCCCCGGATGCTGGTTCACCACAGGCGATCGGTGAACTGGCTTCTGGAATCCTCCTCCTGGGCGCCCAAATTGGCCTCGGACCACGTGGTCCTCCAACTGCATGAGTGGGGCCACCGTGAAAGGGATCGGCGCGCGACGGATCTGACGGAACTGCTCGTGCGCATGGCTGCCGCGGACGGCGGACGCCAGGTTTCCGTGCAGCTCGCGGACCAAGGGCAACAGGCGCTCATCGTTGCCTTGTCCCACCGGCCGATGCGCCCGGTCGTGGATGGCGGGGCGCTCCTGGAACTTGCCGGGTTGGGCGCCGCCTCGTGTGGGATGGATACGGCTGAGGACGGTCGCCGGGTGTGGGCAGTGCTCGACTTGTCGTGGCCTGCTCATTGACGGCGTCTCGGGAAGGCATCCTCAGCCCGCCGTCATGGGTCACAACTCCGTCACCGCCGGAACATTCCGGCTTCCTGAGGTGTGCTCGGGTGGCTACGGTCGGCTTTCACGAACCGCCCAAGGGGGACGAGTTGAACAGCCGCACACTCACCGCCGCGCTCGCCTGTATCGCCGCCATAGCTCTTGTCGGTTGCGACCCTGCGGGCACCGACGCGAAGCCCGAGTCATCCGCCGCCACCCCCTCCGGTGAATCTCCCACGTCCGCGCCGGCCAAGGAGAAGGAGCCGGTCGAGACGAAGGCGGTTCCCGACTTCGTCGGCATGGGACTCCAGTCCGCACAGGACGCTGCGCAGAAGGAGGGGTTCTACGCGCTGAGGTCCCACGACAGTGCCGGTCGTGGCCGTATGCAGGCCTTCGACCGGAACTGGAAGGTCTGCTCGCAGAACATGGCGGCGGGCAAGGTCATCTCCACGGACACGGTGCTGGACTTCGGCACCGTGAAGCTGGAGGAGGAGTGCCCGGCCGGTGATGCGAAAGACCCTGAGGTGGTCGGTGGAAAGATGCCGAACTTCGTCGGGAAGTCCGTGAAGGTCGCCCGCAAGGCACTCGACTCCAGTACGTCGATCACCGTCAAGGACGCGGCCCAGGACCGGAAGGTACTCATGGAGAGCAACTGGCGGGTGTGCACCCAGTCGCCTTCCCCCGGGGTCGCTCTGAATGGGCAGCCGGTCGAGTTCACTGCGGTCAAGTTCGAAGAGAGCTGCTGACGTTTACCCGTACCGCTGTTGATTCAGGAAGCCCCCGCTCGCACGGGGACCGCCTATGGGTGTCAGCTACCGCTCCGGCGCTCGGCTTCGGCTCGATCTACTCGATCGAGAACGAGCCCCCAGGGGTACGCGTCAGGGCGGCCCTGGCCCGGCGCGTTCGGCATCCACCCGCCCTCGCCGTAGAGCACCGCGACGCCTGCCTCGCGCAGTACCGCGACCGATCGGTCGATCTGCGGATGCGCTGCCAGAGACTGGTTCACACACGGCATGGCCACTACAGGGACGGCCGCGCCCATCGCCTCGACGACGGCCCCGACCGGCCATGAGGGGGTAAGTCCCAGCGCCCATGCATTCAGTGAGTTGGCGGTGATCGGCGCGAAGGCCATCACATCAGCCCTCGGCCACGGGTTCGCCTCGCCCGGTACCCGGTACGCAGACCTCACCGGGTACCCGGTCAGCTCTTCCAGGCCGGTGAGCTGCTCCTGCATCCACTGGGCTGCGGTCGGTGTGAACCCGAGGCACACGGACCAGCCACGTTCCTGAGCTTGCCCGATGGCCTTTGCCACGTACTGGATCGGAGGGGCCGCGGCGCAGAACAGGTACAGAGTTCGTGTCGTCATCGCCCTATGGCACCACACGTGCGCCGCACCGATCCCGGAGGGAACGAGGCGGCGCGGTCACCACGTGGGTAGCGTTCCGGATAGCGAGTCAGGAACGGAGTCCAGTATGCCAACACCAAACAAATCCAATGGCGTTGGCGCCCGGATTCGGGAGCAGCGTCGGCTGGCTCATCTCACGCAACGGCAGCTTGCCCAGCGGCTCCCCTACTCGTACAGCCTCCTCAACCAGGTGGAGTGCGGGGCACGGGAGGCCTCGGCGGGCTTCGTCGCCGCAGTGGCGGCAGCTCTCCATATCGACATCAGTCTGCTGACCGAGCCCGAGACTGTGACCACTGCCCAGCGCCAGCGTTTGGCTGCCATGGTGCAGCCGATCCGCCACGCCCTGGACCTCTACGACTTGTCTCCCGCCCCTGTGCAGGACCGGCCGCCGCTGGCCCGGCTGATCGCGGGTGCTGACACCGCATGCAGGCAGGTGCGTGCGACCCGGCTACGCGCTGCGGCAGGGATACTGCCGGACCTGATCACCGGCCTCACTCACGAGGTACAGACCCGGCCCAGCACCGACGCCTGGCGGGCGCTCGCCTCCGTCTACCGCACTGCGCACGACGTCGCCCTGAAGGTGAGGTACAGCGATCTGGCGGGCGTAGCGCTGGACCGCATGGGGTGGGCTGCCGAGCGGGCTTCGGATCCGTGCCTGGCCGCCGTCCGGCACTACAAGCGGGCCCTGGTCCGCCAGGAGACACACGAGCTAGGTACTCGGCTGATCGAGGCAGGGCACTTCCTCCTGGCTGACGAGAGGACCCGCGAGGCCCTCGTTGTCACGGGGCAGCTCCACCTCGGGGCCGTGGCGGTAGCGGCACGCGCTGGCGATCGCGAGGCGGTGGCCGGACACCTCGCCGCGGCCCAGGGACTGGCCGACCAAGTGGGCGGCGAGGCCGGGGACGTCCACTGGCTGTCCTTCGGGCGCACGAACATTGCCATCCACGCCCTCGGTGCCCGTATCCGGATGCGGCAGTGGGACGACGCCCTGGTACAGGCTCGGGCGATTCGGCTCCGGTCGGACACTCTGACCTCCCGCCGCGCTCGGTATCTGGTGGACCGAGCGGTAGTGGAGATGGAGACCGGGCATACAGCCGCATCCCTCCAGCATCTCGGCGAGGCTCGGCGCGTAGCGCCGGAACAGACCCGGTATCTGCCCGGGACTCGTGACGCGATCTCCGGCCTCGTCCACACGATGCGCCGACCCCCTGAAGGACTGGCGTACATGGCTGCCTGGGTCGGGCAGTAAGCACTCACAAATCTGTGAGCGTTGCGGGCAGCGGATCGCCTCACCCTGGGTGCATGCCCCTGGTTCAGAGAGTCTTACCCAACTCTGCTGAGCTTTCTGCGGAGCAGCAGCGTGGGGCGAACTGCGTGTGGTGCGCGGCCCCGCTCAGCATCGTCGCCGCCCGGGACCTCGGACCCCGTTCGCTCGTTGCGTTCGGGTCCGCCGTCCGCTGGTTCCCCCGCTGCTGCAACACCTGCTGGAAGGGACGCCGCCCGTGAAGACGACGACCAGGGCGGAGCAGACCGACGACGTGGCGTACCGGGCGTGGATAGGGCACACCACCACCTGCGCGGCCTGCCGGGCGGGAGCCGCCTGCCCGACGGCTGTCCGGCTGGGGCGGGCCTGGCGGGAGGCCCGCCGATGATGAGGTGCGACCGCTGCGACCAGCCCATCACGCCCGAGCAGGCCGAGCGCTTCCTGATCGACGGGGCATCCGGCGGCGGTGGCACGGCCGTCGTCCACCGCGGCGGCTGCGAGATCGCCCGTGCGCTTCCGGTGTCGTACCCGCAGGAACGCCAGTGATCATCATGCTGGACGTGCCGGACTCTGATCCTGCCTGCCAGTTCTGCCGTCGGCCCCCAGCCGTCGCGGCCCGGTTCACGGGGGCGGTCTGGGAGTTCCTCTGCGCGGCATGCACGGACAGGGAGCGCCGACGGGGCGGCCCGCCCCGTCCGTACGCGGTCTCCTGACCCCCGGCCCCGTGGCACGGCGGGCCCGGGGCCGCCTCTTGCAGACTCCCGCCCGGCCGCGCAACCCGTGCAAGGACCGCGGCCGGGCGGGGCACCGCCCATCCGTGAGAACGGAGGCAGCATCATGCGTGCCCACCCCCGCACCGGGGCACCTCCGGGGTGGCCCCGATGACCGTCGTAGCTGCCGGCGATGTTCGGAACACCCCTGCTCGCGCGGGGCCACAGCCGTTCCAATGGAAACGCAGGGGTGAGGCCGGAACACCCCCGCTCGCGCAGGGCCCCACTTCCTGACCTGCTGGTTTATAGGGACTTTGCCAGTCCTTGACCCTTAGGTTGCGTACTCACCTCTACATGATCACAGAGGGGGACGGCCGGGCGCAGTTGGTTCGAGAGCCGTCCACGTGGCGGGTGATTCGGCGGAGAGTCGTGAGGGGGCGTCCCCGCCGAGCCTGGAGGGGTAGCCCCCATCGGCCGACCGGTTGCTCCATCACCCCCGCAGCTCCTCCAGCCGAGCCAGCGCATCGCGGGCCAAGGCCTTCTCCTCGGCGGTGAGTTGAACCGCTTCCGCCGTCTCCAGCCACCCCCGAGCCCCCTCCGCGTCTCCCAGCCGTTGCGCGAGGTCTCCACGCAGCACCAGCAGTTGCAACCGCTGCACCTGAGTCGGCTGTTCCTCCTTCAGGTCCAGTACCCGGTCGATGATCCTGGCGGCCCCCGGGAAGTCCTGCTTCGAGTCAGCGAAGAGGTCCGCCATGTGCAAGGCGCGGGCGAAGACGTCCTTCGGTGCCGCGTCGGCCGGGCCCTCCGGGCTGTCGTCGTCGATCGTCTGGCCGACCCGGATCGTGTTGCCCGTCGGGTCGGTCGCCAGGAACTGCCGTGCCCCGTATGACATGTCCTTCAGCGGGCCGATACGCGGCAGCCCGCGCGTGGGAACGCGCCCATACGTCGTCTTCAGGCCCGACCGGAACGCGGCGTACAGGCCGTCCACGTCCTCCGTGAGCACGTAGCAGCTGGCGTGCGAGGTGCTGGGGTCGTAGTCCTTGAGGCCGTACAGCTGGATCTCGACGGCCCCGCGCTCGACCACCGCGTACGCGTACGGGCTCTTCTGCAAGTGCGTTGTCTCGAAGCCCAGGGCCGCGTAGAAGTCGACCACGGACTGGAGCAGTTCCGTGCGGCAGGGCAGCAGAGGGATGGTCTTCTCGGTCATGGCCTTGAAGGTAGTCAAATTTGATTACGTGGGCAATGGGGTATGACAAGGGCCCCGTCAGGTCGATGACCGTGACGGGGCCGCTGGGCAGTCGTCGTAGGTAAGGCGGAAGGTCAGGCGGAGAGTTCGCCGCGCTTGACGGCCATGACGAACCCGGACCACCCCTGGGGCGAGAAGGTCAGCGTGGGGCCGGTGGGCGTCTTGCTGTCGCGTACGGGGACGGAGGCGTGGCCGTCCGCGACCTCCAGGCAATCGCCGTTGGCCCCACCGCTGTAGCTGGACTTGCGCCATCCGGTCAGGGCCGCGACGTCAGTGGTGGGCTCGGTGATGTGCATGTTCGTGCTCCTCCGCGATGCTTCTGACGAGCGCCACCGACTTTTGCCGCGAGGCCGCGTCACTCAGGGCGAGAGTGTAGGAGGTGTGGCAGGCGTCAACCAGCGCTGGATCGTCCACCAAGCGCCCGTTGTGAAGCCCTTCGATGTATGCCAGCGGGGCGGCGTCGGCGAAGGTCAACAGATAGAGCATGCCCTCCAGGAGTGCATGTGCTCCGGATGCGAGGGGCAGCACATGCAGTCGTACGCGACCGGCATCGGCCATGTCCGCTACCTTGTGCAGCTGCTCGGCCATCACCTGTGGCCCCCCGACTCGACGCCTGAGTGCCGCCTCGTCGAGGAGGATCCAAGTTACGGGCGCTGAAGGCTTTTCGAGCAGCATGGCCCGTTTGGCGCGGCTGACAACGAGCTCGTCAAGCTCCTCCGCGCAGTAATTCGGGCGGTATGCCTCGAACACGGCTCGTGAGTACGCCTTGGTCTGCAGAAGGCCCGGGATGAGCGAACCGCCGTAGTGACGGATCTCCGTGACTTCCTGCTCCAGCTCCGCCACCACACCGAAGTAGTGGGCGAACGCCGGGTCCAAGTCCTCCAGCCACCGCTCGAAGAACCCGTCCGTCCCCAGCGCCTGGTCGATCCGCCGCGCGTCATCCGGGCTTGGCAGCCGCCGCCCCGCCTCGTAGTGGCTGATGAGCGTCGGTGAACAGACCACCTCCCTCGCCAGTGCCTCCTGCGTCAATCCGGCCGCCATGCGGCGCAGCTTCAGCTCCTCGCCGTACTTCTCCCGTGCCGTACGCGGCCTTCCGTCCGCCTTCATGCGCGCCCAACTCCTCGATCTGACCGGCGTTCTGTCATGCCCGACCCCCTGGAAGCGTAGCCACTCCCGACCCCACTCTGTGATGGGTTCGCTACGGAAAGAAGCGGCGCCCATTCGCCCTCGAAGCACGCTCGAAGCAAGAGAGAAGGCCCCCATGAACCACCCCGTCGCCTCGCCCTCCACCCCGTTGCCGCCCTCCCCGAGTCCGTGCTCCACACCCGGAAGCGAGGTCCGCGCATGAGGGTCATGGGTGGGCAGAGCAGCGCCAGCGCCCCCGCGCGGTTGTTGCCGTGGACGGGTACGGGTGGGAGGCCCTGCTATCTCGTCGGGAGCGGCACCGGGTACGTGGCGCGGAGGGCCGACGAGGTGGAGGAGATCCAGCTCGACATGGCGTACGAGCTGCTCGGGCACGCCGAAGGGCTCCTGGCCGGGACCGATGCCACCGCGCCGCAACTCCACTTCCTCGCCAGCCGGCTGAGCGAGTCCCTGGAGCAGGTCCAGCGGATCGCGGAGAGTCGGGGGTCCCGGTTGGAGGCCGCGCTTGCGGAAGCGCGGCCTCACCTGAACAGCGACACCAGCCCGTAGATCCAGATGCCCAGGAACACGATCGCGAAGAGCAGGCACCCGCCGGCCGTCAGGACGTCCGACAGCCGGCTGCTCTCCCCGATGTCCCCCTTCACCTTCGCCAGGCTTTCCCACGTCACCGGGCGCCCGAGGGTGTCCGAGGCGGCCTCCCGTACGGCGGCCAGTTGACGAGCGGCGAACGGTGTCGGAGCCGCCGACTCCGGGCCGCGCCAGGCGACCGCGCGCATCCGGCGTACGGCGTTCGCGTACCGCTCCTCGAAGGCCGCCGTCTCCTCCGGGGAGCGGTCCTCCTCCAGGTACATCCACCGGCCCGCCTCCGCCGGGTCCCCGTACAGGCGGTAGACCTCGGCCAGGCGGCGCCGGGGTGCCGGTTCGTGCGGGTAGGAGGAGACCAGTCCGCGCAGGCGCTGCCTCGCCACCGGTATGCGTCCGGAGGCGAGGTCCGCGTCCACGCGGGCCAGGGTGTCGTTCAGTGCCATGCGCTCATCATGGGGGCGGGGGAGGGGCGTGTACGAGTGAGTTGTCGACCAGGTCGGCCGTTCCCCGTCCCACCCCCGGGGCCGGGCCGCGAACCGCGTTGTCAGTGGCGGGCGGTAGCGTCGGGTCATGTCCAACATGGCCGTCGTCGAAGGGGTCCTGGAGAGGATCACGTACGCCAACGAGGAGAACGGGTACACGGTCGCCCGCGTCGACACCGGGCGCGGGGCCGGGGATCTGCTCACGGTGGTCGGTGCGCTGCTCGGGGCGCAGGTCGGTGAGTCGCTGCGGATGGAGGGCCGTTGGGGCTCGCACTCCCAGTACGGCAAGCAGTTCACCGTCGAGAACTACACCACCGTCCTGCCCGCCACGATCCAGGGCATCCGCCGCTATCTCGGCTCCGGGCTGATCAAGGGCATCGGGCCGGTCATGGCCGACCGGATCACCACCCATTTCGGCGTTGACACCCTCGACATCATCGAGAACGCACCGAAGCGGCTCGTCGAGGTCCCCGGCCTCGGCCCCAAGCGCACGAAGATGATCGCGGCGGCCTGGGAGGAGCAGAAGGCCATCAAGGAGGTCATGGTCTTCCTCCAGGGCGTCGGCGTCTCCACCTCCATCGCCGTGCGCATCTACAAGAAGTACGAGGACGCCTCGATCTCCGTCGTGAGGAACCAGCCCTACCGGCTGGCCGCCGACGTCTGGGGCATCGGCTTCCTCACCGCCGACAAGATCGCCCAGGCGGTCGGCATCCCGCACGACAGCCCCGAGCGGGTCAAGGCCGGTCTGCAGTACGCCCTCTCCCAGTCCTCCGACCAGGGGCACTGCTTCCTCCCGGAGGAGCGGCTCATCGCGGACGGGGTCAAGCTCCTCCAGGTCGACACCGGGCTGGTCATCGAGTGCCTGGCCGAGCTGGCCGCCGATCCGGAGGGTGTCGTACGGGAGAAGGTGCCGTCGCCGGAGGGGGGTGAGCCGATCACCGCTGTCTACCTCGTGCCCTTCCACCGGGCCGAGCTGTCCCTCGCCGGGCAGGTGCGGCGGCTGCTGCGGACCGATGAGGACCGGATGCCCGCCTTCCAGGACGTGGACTGGGAGAAGGCGCTGGCCTGGCTCGCCACCCGTACGGGAGCCGATCTCGCGCCCGAACAGGAGGAGGCCGTACGGCTCGCGCTCAGCCGGAAGGTGGCCGTCCTGACCGGCGGGCCCGGCTGCGGGAAGTCCTTCACCGTCCGGTCCATCGTCGAGCTGGCCCGGGCGAAGAAGGCCAAGGTGGTGCTCGCCGCTCCCACCGGGCGCGCAGCCAAACGCCTCTCCGAGCTGACCGGAGCCGAGGCGTCCACCGTGCACCGGCTGCTGGAGCTGAAGCCGGGCGGGGACGCGGCGTACGACCGGGACCGGCCGCTCGACGCCGATCTGGTCGTCGTCGACGAGGCCTCCATGCTCGATCTGCTCCTCGCCAACAAGCTCGTGAAGGCGGTGGCACCCGGTGCCCACCTCCTCCTCGTGGGCGATGTCGACCAGCTGCCCTCGGTCGGGGCCGGGGAGGTGCTGAGCGATCTGCTCGCGGAGGGCAGCCCGGTGCCCGCCGTCCGGCTGACCCGGATCTTCCGGCAGGCCCAGCAGTCGGGCGTCGTGACCAACGCCCACCGCATCAACGCCGGACAGCCGCCCCTCACCCAGGGGCTGAACGACTTCTTCCTCTTCGTGGAGGACGAGACGGCGGACGCGGGCAAGCTGGCGGTGGACGTGGCGGCCCGCCGTATTCCGGCCAAGTTCGGCCTCGACCCGCGCCGTGACGTGCAGGTCCTCGCCCCGATGCACCGGGGGCCGGCGGGCGCGGGCGAGCTGAACGGGCTGCTCCAGCAGTCCATCACCCCCGGCCGCCCCGACCTCCCCGAGAAGCGGTTCGGCGGCCGAGTCTTCCGGGTCGGCGACAAGGTCACCCAGATCCGTAACAACTACGACAAGGGCGAGAACGGCGTCTTCAACGGCACGGTCGGCGTCGTCACCGGCCTCGACCTGGACGAACAGCGGCTCACCGTCCGCACCGACGAGGACGAGGAGATCCCCTACGACTTCGACGAGCTGGACGAGCTGGCCCACGCCTACGCCATGACCATCCACCGCTCCCAGGGCAGCGAGTACCCGGCGGTCGTCATCCCCGTCACCAACAGTGCCTGGATGATGCTCCAGCGCAACCTCCTCTACACCGCCGTGACCCGCGCGAAGAAGCTCGTGGTGCTGGTCGGGTCCCGTAAGGCGATCGGTCAGGCCGTCCGCACGGTTTCCGCAGGCAGACGCTGTACGGCACTGGATTTCCGGCTCCGTGGCGGCTCGGGAGAAGACTTCGCGTGACCTCTGCACAAAAATGATCGATCAAATCGGTGGCAAACATCACGGAGGTCTTCCGGAACCGCAGTCAAGGGGGCAGGATGAGTAAGTTGGCGGCACTCAGTGCCGTCAGTAGGTCCAATGGACGACCCCGAGTGCACTCTCCTGAGCCGAATGGGGGAGGGTGGAGACAGTCAGGGCACCTCGAAGAAGAGGCACTACGTCGGTGAGGGATGACGTGAGCGACAACTCTGTAGTACTGCGGTACGGCGATGACGAGTACACCTACCCGGTGATCGACAGCACCGTCGGCGACAAGGGCTTCGACATCGGGAAGCTCCGGGCCAATACGGGCCTGGTCACGCTGGACAGCGGATACGGCAACACCGCCGCCTATAAATCCGCCATCACGTACCTCGACGGTGAGCAGGGCATTCTGCGCTACCGCGGATACCCGATCGAGCAGCTCGCCGAGCGCTCGTCGTTCCTCGAGGTCGCGTACACGCTGATCAACGGCGACCTCCCCAAGGTCGACGAGCTGGCGGACTTCAAGAACGAGATCACCCAGCACACGCTGCTGCACGAGGACGTCAAGCGGTTCTTCGACGGCTTCCCGCGCGACGCCCACCCGATGGCCATGCTGTCCTCGGTCGTCAGCGCGCTGTCCACGTTCTACCAGGACAGCCACAACCCGTTCGACGAGAAGCAGCGCCACCTCTCCACGATCCGGCTGCTGGCGAAGCTGCCGACGATCGCGGCGTACGCGTACAAGAAGTCGATCGGCCACCCCTTCGTCTACCCGCGCAACGACCTCGGGTACGTCGAGAACTTCCTGCGCATGACCTTCTCGGTCCCCGCCCAGGAGTACGAGCTGGACCCGGTCGTCGTCTCGGCGCTGGACAAGCTGCTCATCCTGCACGCGGACCACGAGCAGAACTGTTCGACCTCCACCGTGCGCCTGGTCGGCTCCTCGCAGGCGAACATGTTCGCCTCGATCTCCGCCGGCATCTCGGCCCTCTGGGGCCCGCTGCACGGTGGCGCCAACCAGTCGGTGCTGGAGATGCTGGAAGGCATCCAGGCCAACGGCGGCGATGTCGACTCCTTCATCCGCAAGGTGAAGAACAAGGAGGACGGCGTCCGCCTGATGGGCTTCGGCCACCGGGTGTACAAGTCCTTCGACCCGCGCGCCAAGATCATCAAGGCCGCCGCCCACGACGTGCTGTCCGCGCTCGGCAAGTCCGACGAGCTGCTCGACATCGCGCTCAAGCTGGAGGAGCACGCGCTCTCCGACGAGTACTTCGTCTCGCGCAACCTCTACCCCAACGTGGACTTCTACACCGGTCTGATCTACCGGGCCATGGGCTTCCCGACCGAGATGTTCACCGTGCTCTTCGCGCTCGGCCGCCTCCCGGGCTGGATCGCCCAGTGGCACGAGATGATCAAGGAGCCGGGTTCGCGCATCGGCCGCCCGCGCCAGATCTACACGGGTGAGGTCCTCCGCGACTTCGTCCCGGTCGAGGGCCGCTGAGCCGGGTCCCGTACCCGTTACGCGTACGCGTACGACCCGTACGCGTACGACCTGCACCACCGCATCACCGCACTGCCGGGTTTCCGCACCACCCTGTCGTGCCCGGCCTCTTCGGCCGACTGCCTTCGCCCCGCGTACCGCGCTTCGCACAGAGCGCGGTGTCCGGGGCGATTCGGCGTTCTGGGGCTCTTCTTGGGGGTGTCGGCAGGGCGGGGCTTACGGCTACAGATACGGCTTACGGGGCGCCTGTAGGGCCACCAGGGGGCCATGGGCGTCTGTAGCGCCCGCGGGACCAACTGGGGCCTGCCCGGCGGCCGTGGGCGGCTCAGGCGGGCCTGAACGCGAGAAACGCCCCGCCGCCGATCCCCCCACGGGTCGACGGTCAGGGCGCTTCCCATATCCCGGAGCGGATTCCCCCCACGGGATCCGGCCGGGCGTCTCTGCGGGGAGCCGAAGCTCCCGTTGTTGTGCTGCGGTCTGCCGGGGTACGTACGCACGGGAGGGCCGCTCAAAGCTCCCCGGTGCACGTGCCCCGGCTCAACGCTTGCCACGGGAGCGTCCCCCAAGACACTCCCACTCGGACGTCCCCCAAGACATCCTTGGCATCGCACTCTAAGACTCATGAACCCACCGGATGGTTACCCTGAAGCCGGTGTGATCTAAATCTCTTTGTGGAAGTTACGTGAAGGCACGCAACCGGAGGCTGTTCGTGACGACGAACACGGACGAAAACGCCATGGCGGCTCCCGCGATCATAGGGTTGAGCAGGCCACTTGCAGCCAGGGGCAGAGCCGCGACGTTGTACCCGAAGGCCCAGAAGAGGTTGCCCCTGATGGTGGAAAGAGTACGCCTGGAAAGGCGGATTGCGTCAGCAGTCACCTTGAGATCTCCACGAATCAGCGTGAGGTCGCTCGCCTCGATCGCCGCATCCGTCCCGGTACCCATCGCCAGCCCCAGGTCTGCCGTGGCCAGAGCCGCCGCGTCGTTGACCCCGTCGCCGGCCATGGCGACGCTCCGGCCCTCCGCCTGGAGGCGCTTGACCACGGCCACCTTCTCCTCGGGAAGCACCTCGGCGTGGACCTCCTCGATGCCCACCTCACGGGCCACGGCATCGGCCACCGCCCGGTTGTCGCCGGTCAGGAGGACGGGCCGCAGCCCCAGGGCCCGTAGCTCGGCCACGGCGGCCGCACTGCCGTCCTTGACGGCGTCGGCCACCGCGAGCACGCCCCGCGCCGCCCCGTCCCAGCCGACGGCCACCGCCGTACGTCCGTGCTCCTCGGCCTCAGTGAGGGCGGCGGCCAGCTCCGGGGGGAGGGAGATGCCCGCGCCGGTGAGGAGGCGGGGGCGTCCGACGAGGACGGCATGCCCGTCGACGACGCCTTGGACGCCGAGTCCGGGGACGTTGGTGAAGCTTTCCGGGGTGGGGAGGGCGGCCCCGCCCAGCCTCTCGACGGCTCCTGCTGCGACGGCCTGGGCGATGGGGTGTTCGGAGGAGTGCTCGATGGCTCCGGCCAGTCGCAGGACGTCGTTCTCGTCGGTCCCCTCGGCGGTGTGGATGTCGAGCAGGGTCATCTTGCCGGTGGTGACGGTGCCGGTTTTGTCGAGGACGATGGTGTCGACGCGGCGGGTGGTTTCGAGGACTTCGGGGCCCTTGATGAGGATGCCGAGCTGGGCGCCGCGTCCGGTGCCGACCATGAGGGCGGTCGGGGTGGCCAGCCCCAGGGCGCAGGGGCAGGCGATGATGAGGACGGCGACGGCTGCGGTGAAGGCGGCGGTGAGTCCGGCGCCGCTGCCGAGCCAGAAGCCGAGGGTGCCCAGCGCCAGCGCGATGACGATGGGGACGAAGACGGCGGAGATGCGGTCGGCGAGGCGTTGGGCTGCGGCTTTGCCGTTCTGTGCATCCTCCACCAGGCGGGCCATGCGGGCGAGTTGGGTGTCGGAGCCGATGCGGGTGGCTTCGACGACGAGGCGGCCGCCGGCGTTGATCGTCGCGCCGGTCACGGTGTCTCCGGCGGCGACCTCCACCGGCACGGACTCACCCGTCAGCATCGAGGCGTCCACAGCAGAAGTGCCCTCGATGACCGTGCCGTCGGTGGCGATCTTCTCCCCGGGCCGGACCACGAACCGGTCCCCGACGGCGAGCCGGTCGGCCGGAACGCGTACTTCCGTACCGTCGTTCCTGAGTACGGCGACGTCCTTGGCGCCCAGGTGCAGCAGCGCCCGCAGCGCGGCACCCGCCTTCCGCTTCGCCCGCGCCTCCAGATAGCGGCCCAGCAGGATGAAGGTGATGACCCCGGCCGCGACCTCCAGATAGATCGTGGCACTCGCGTCGGCGCGCGAGACGGTGAGGTCGAAGCCGTGGCGCATGCCCGGCATCCCCGCGTCCCCCAGGAACAGCGCCCACAGCGACCAGCCGAAGGCGGCGAGGGTGCCCATCGAGACGAGCGTGTCCATGGTGGCCGCGCCGTGCCGCAGGTTGGTCCAGGTGGCGCGGTGGAAGGGCAGGCCGCCCCAGACGACGGCGGGCGCGGCGAGGGTCAGGGAGAGCCACTGCCAGTTGTCGAACTGGAGGGCCGGGACCATCGCGAGCAGGACGACGGGGGCGCTGAGGACGGCGGAGACGACGAACCGCTGCCGGAGCGTGGCGAGGGAGGCGGCCTGTTCCGCCTCCGCGGAATCGGCAGCTTCTGTCGCGGCGGTCGGTTCAGCCTCCTCTGCCTCCTCTGCCTTCGCTCGTACGTCGGCCGATGCGGGCTCCTCCGCCTGCTCCTGCTCCGGCTCTGGTTTCTCCCGCTTCGGAGGCGCGACGGGGCGCTTCGGGGGTGCGATCGGGCGGGCCGTGTAGCCGGTCTTCTCGACCGTCGCGACGAGGTCCGACAGCTCCAGCCCCTCGGCGAAGGTGACGCGGGCCTTCTCGGTCGCGTAGTTCACCGTGGCGGTGACGCCGTCCATCCGGTTGAGCTTCTTCTCGACGCGGGCCGCGCACGAGGCGCACGTCATCCCGCCGATCATCAGTTCGGCCTCGGAGGCGTTCGCGGCCGGGGTCTCGGCTGCTGCTGTGCTGGCCATGTCCGAACTCCTGGGTGGTGCGGTGGTGCGGTGGTACGCGGGCCGGTCACCGGTTGCGGCCCGCGGGTCGTGACCGGTGACCGGTGACCCGGTGACGCACATCGGGCCGTACCTCACCAGTATCTGCTGGTGGGGCCGGCCCGAGGCGGGAGGTGGTGCGGGCGGCGCTCAGGCGGCCCGGCCGACGAGTTCGTAACCGGCCTCGTCGACGGCGGCCCGTACGGCGTCCTCGGCCAGCGGGGCCTTGGAGGAGACGGTGACGCGGCCGGTGGCGGCGACGGCCTCGACGGACGTCACCCCGCCGAGCGAGGAGATCTCCTCCGACACGGCCCCTTCGCAGTGGCCGCAGGTCATGCCCTTGACCTCGTAGACCGCGGTGACCGACTCCGTCGGCTCGATCTGTACGTCCTGCGCGTCGGCGGCGCCCCCGCCGTGGCAGGCGCCGGTGGGCGAGCAGCAGGAGCCGGTGGACTGGGTGGTGGGCTCGGTCTCGGCGGTCATGGCGTTCTCCTCTTCGGCGTACGAGTGTGGCGCGGGGGGCCACAGGGGTGCCCGGGGCGCCTCGCTCACTCCATACTATACCCCTAGGGGGTATTGAGCAGAGATGGGCGCGCCGGCCGGGGCTCCGAGTGGTGTCGCCCGGCGCTCTAGGGGGTGCGGCCCTCTCGGGCGTGCGGGGTCATGTGGGGTGAGTCGTCGCCGATCAGGGGGTCCAGGTAGCGGTACATGGCCGTCTTCAGCTCCTGGATGTACGCGTCCCGCTCCTCGCCCTCGTGCGCCAGGATCAGGTCGAGCCCGGCCTTGAACACCATGAACGTCATGTCGGCGACCCGGTGGACCTGGGCCGCCGGGACGGTCGGGAGATAGCCCGCGAGGATTCCTTCGACCTGGCCCAGCATCGTGACGTGCAGGGTGTCGTGCTCCTCGGTGATCCGGCCGGGGATCTCCGAGCCGTGCATCAGCACGAAGAACGCCGGGTTCTCGCAGTTGAACGCGATCAGCGGGTCGAGCACGGCGTCGAGCATCCGGTCGAGCGGCAGCTCGATGTGGCTCGGGGTGAAGGCCGCTCCGTAGGTGTCGCGCCAGCGGGCGAGCAACTGGTCGCCCAGCTCGACGGCGATGGCCTCCTTGTTGGGGAAGAACTGGTACAGCGTGCCCGGCGAGACGCCGGCCTCGCGGGCGATGGCGTTGGTGCTGGACGCGGTGTAACCGCTGGTGCAGAAGACGCTGGCCGCCGCCTGGAGGAGCTGGGCGATACGGGCTTCGCCGCGGGCCTGGCGGCGGCGCGGGCGGGCGGTCCCCGCGGTGCCGCCCGCCTCGTCGGCCGCGGGTTTCCTGGCTGCGCCGTCCCCTGCGGCGCCCTTCTTGGCTCTGGCCTCCGGCACGGCAAATCCCCAGCTTTCGTGATGCGTTTGACAAACGCGAGTACTCGCTCGCATTCTTGTGAAACGCGAGCGATCACTCGTGTTTGCCAGTGTAAGTGGCAACGACTGACCCATGCTGCCCTGCGCCGCCGGGTCTCGGTGAAGGGGACACCGCACCATGTCCGAAGTCAACGGTCCACCCGGGTCGGCCCGGCCGTCCGGCCCGCCTGGCCCGTCCGGCCCCTCCGGTTCATCCAGCGCCTCCAGCTCGCCGGGCGCCTCCAGCTCGTCCGGCACATCCAGCTCGTCCGGCCGCCCCGGTCCGTCCGGCCCGGCCGGTGCGCGGCCCGTCGGGGGCTGGACCCGGTTCGTCACCGCCAGGCCCCGGCTCTCCCTGCTGGCCGCCCTGGTGATCACCGCCCTGGCCGTGTTCGCCGGGAGCGGGGTGGCCGACCGGATGGGCAGCGGTGGCTGGCAGGCCCCCGACGCCGAGTCGTCGTACGCGACCGAGGCGCTGGAGCGGGAGTTCCCCGCCTCGCAGCCCAATCTGCTCCTGCTGGTGGACAGCGGCACCGCCTCCGTCGACGATCCGGCGGTGGCCGCGGAGGCCGGCAGGATCACCGAGCGGCTCGCCGGGGAGCCGGGCATATCGGGGGTCACCTCGTACTGGCAGACCAAGGCCCCCGCCCTGCGCGCCGAGGACGGCCGCGAAGCGCTCATCGCGGCCCGGATAGGCGGCGACGAGACGGAGGCGGGCGAGACGCTCGAACGGATCGCGCCCGACTTCGCCGGGGAGAGCGGGCCGGTGACGGTCTCGGTCGGCGGGCCCGTCGCCGTCCAGCACGAGATGCAGACGATCATCCAGGAGGACCTGCTGCGGGCCGAGCTGATCGCCCTGCCGGTCACGCTCGTCCTGCTGGTCATGGTCTTCGGCAGCGCGGTAGCCGCCCTGCTGCCGCTCCTTGTCGGCATCGTCGCCATCCTCGGCACCAACGCCGTGCTGCGCGGTCTGACCGAGTTCACCGACGTCTCGGTCTTCGCCATGAACCTCACCACGGCCCTCGGCCTCGGACTGGCCATCGACTACGCCCTGTTCATCGTCCGCCGCTTCCGCGAGGAGCTGGACGCCGGGGCCGACACCCGGACGGCGGTCGGCACCACACTGCGCACGGCCGGCCGCACGGTGCTCTTCTCGGCGCTGACCGTGGCCGTGTCCCTTTCCGCGATGCTCGTCTTCCCGCAGTACTTCCTGCGGTCCTTCGCCTACGCCGGGATCGCCGTGGTCCTGCTGGCGGCCGCCGCCGCACTCATCCTGCTGCCCGCCGCGTTCATGCTGCTGGGCCACCGGGTCAACGCACTCGACCTGCGCCGCCTGCTGCGCCGGGGGCGGAGGAGCGGGTCCGGCGCGGCGGTCGCCGCCGAGGAGTCCGGCAAGGGGTGGGCGCGCTTCGCCCGGCTGGTGATGCGCAGGGCCCCCGTCTTCGCCATCGTCACGACGGTGGGGCTCGTCCTCCTCGGACTGCCCTTCCTCGGCGTGAAGTTCGGTACGGCGGACGACCGCCAGCTCCCCGCCGGGGCCGAGTCCCGGGTGGTCCAGGAGCACATCAGGGACGGCTTCCCCGGCAGCCCGGGCGGCGGCCTGGAACTGCTGGTCGAGGGCGAGGGGACGCCCGCCGCGTACGCGGCCCTCAAGGAGCGGGTCGAGAAGGTCCCGGGCGTGCAGCGCGTCGACGGCCCGGTCACGGGGGATGCGGTCGCCTACTTCAGCGTGCTGCCGAAGGGTGAGGCGGTCGGACAGGAGACCCAGCAGCTCGTACGGGACCTGCGCGCACTCCCCACCGGCTCCGGCTCCCTCGACACCTCGGTGACCGGCACGGCGGCCGTCCTCGTCGACTCCAAGGACGCCATCGCGGACCGGCTGCCCTGGGCGATCGGCATCATCGTCGTGGTGACGCTGCTCCTGGTCTTCCTGCTCACCGGCAGCGTGCTCATCCCGATCCAGGCGGTCGTGCTCAACGCCCTCAGCCTGACGGCGATGTTCGGCGCGGTGGTCTGGGTCTTCCAGGACGGGAACCTCTCCGGGGTCCTCGCCTTCACCAGTACGGGGGACATCGAGACGACCCTGCCCGTCCTGATGTTCTGCGTGGCCTTCGGCCTCTCCATGGACTACGGGGTCTTCCTGCTCTCCCGCATCAAGGAGGAGTACGACCGCACCGGCGACCACGAGCGCTCGGTCACCTTCGGGCTGTCCCGCACCGGCGGCCTGATCACCGCGGCCGCCGTGATCCTGGCGGTCGTGATGGTCGCCATCGGCACCTCGCGGGTCACCAACACCAAGATGCTGGGGCTCGGGATCGCCCTGGCCGTCCTGATGGACGCCATGGTGGTCCGCAGCCTGCTGGTCCCGGCAGTCATGAAGCTGACAGGCCACGCCACCTGGTGGGCGCCCAGGCCCCTGCGCGCCTTCCACCAGAGGTTCGGCCTCAGCGAAGGGGAGTCGGCACCGGCCGCCTCCGGCGCGAAGGGCGGTTCCGGCGACCCGGAGAAGCCCACGGCCGATGGCGGGACAGGGGAGATACCCGGGGCGGCCCGGGAGGGGGAGAAGGTCACCACAGGGGCGTAGGCGCCCGACGACCGCTCCAGGGCCGGCCCGCGAACCCGTTCGGAAAGGGGGGCTCGGGTCGTCCGTGGAAGGCCTTCTGGCGGGCCGTGGGGGCCGCGTGGAGCGGGTGGCGGCCCGGGGGCAGGGGGCGGGGCCGGTTACCCGGCCACGTGCCTCCCAGCCACCCCCTGAGCCCTCGTCGCACCTGCTGTGACCTGGGCTTTCTTCCCTCCGATTGCTAAAATCGGTGCATGGAGAAAGGGGACCTGATGGGCCGCGACATCCGCACGCCGGACGATGTGATGACGCTTCTGGACGACCTGTTCGCACCCGAGGCGCACCGCTGGACCGCCGAGGCCGCCTCCTGGTGGGACGGCTTCTACGAGGACCGCTCGAAGCCGGTGCCCTTCTTCGTCGACAAGCCGGACGAGAACCTCGTCTCGTACGTCGACCGGGGGCTGATCGGGCCGGGTCGCGTGCTCGACCTGGGCTGCGGCCCCGGGCGCAACGCCCACCGGCTGGCCGCGCTCGGCTTCGACGTCGACGGCATCGACCTCTCCCCGGCGGCGATCGCCTGGGCCGAGGAGCGCGTCGGGGCGTCGGAGGTCGAGGCCCGGTTCCACCTCGGTGACGCCTTCGACCTGACGGCGGAGGGGGCGGAGGCGGCGGGCCCGTACGACCTGATCTACGACTCCGGGTGTTTCCATCACCTGCCGCCCCACCGGCGTATCAGCTACCTCGCCCTCCTGGACCGCTGCCTCGCCCCCGGCGGCCACTTCGCGCTCACCTGCTTCGCCGCGGGGAAGGGCGGAATGGGCTCCGAGCTGCCGGACGTGGAGTTCTACCGACAGGGGGGCCTGGGCGGCGGACTCGCCTACACCCCCGAGGAGTTGCGCCGCATCTTCTCGCCCCCGGGCCTGACGGAGATCGAGCTGCGCCGGATGCGCGACGAGACACCCGAGTCGCCGCTCTTCGGTGAGCCCTTCCTCTGGACGGCGCTGTTCCGCAAAGAGGTGAGCAAAGGGAGGTGAGGAGAGAAAGGGGTAACGGTCAACGGCCGCGGTTGCGGGGGCGGGAGGCGACCCAGGCCCGGACGGTGTCTCCGTACCAGTAGGGCTTTCCGTTCTTCACCTGGTCGGGCGGGGGGAGGAGGCCGTGTTTGCGATAGGAGCGGACGGTGTCCGGCTGGACCTGGATGTGGGCGGCAATGTCCTTGTAGGACCAGAGTGTTCTGTCCGTCATCCGTGACACCTCTCTGCGCTGCTCTGTTCGGTGATCACTCAAGCCTGTGCTCGGTTGAACGAACTCCGACGGGAGGCGGGGTGGGGCTGTTGTACGCCTGTGACGGAAAACCCGCGTAACGGAGATATGTGTCGCGAAACAGTGACTGTTGTGACAGAAGGGGCGAATGGCCGACTGGTTCACGGGCGTTGTCAGACCCGGGTGCCACGATGGTGACCATGAGTACGTCCGAACGCGCGATGCCGCCGCTGATGGCCGACGAGCGCACCACGCTGGAGAGCTGGCTCGACTTCTACCGCGCCACCCTGGCCCAGAAGTGCGCGGGGCTGCCCGAGGAGCGGCTCCGGGAGGCGTCCGCGGCGCCCTCGGGGATGACGTTGCTGGGGCTAGTTCAGCACGCCGCGGCTGTGGAGCGGAACTGGTTCCGGCGGGTCCTCGCGCAGGAGGACGTTCCGCGGCTGTTCGCCCCTGCCGACGGGGGCGGGAGCGGGGGAGGAGGCGGAGGCGAAGGGCACGACGGGGGGTTCGAGCTGGCCGAGGACGCCACGTACGACGGTGCGGTGGCGGTGTGGGAGGACGAGATCCGGCGAGGGCGGGAGAACTGCGCGGGCCGGGGGCTCGACGAGACGAGCCCGTTCATGGGCGGGGAGGTGACGCTGCGGTGGATCTACACGCACATGATCGGTGAGTACGCGCGCCACTGCGGACACGCCGATCTGATCCGGGAGCGTATCGATGGGCGCACAGGGGTCTGAGGACGTACGAGGGCCCGGCGGGGCGGTGGCGTCAGACGGCCGTGCCGGGGCCGGGGGTTCCGCAGGAGCGGAGGAACGCGCGGGTGCGGCGTGCGATCGGGAGCGGCTTGTCCGGGTCGCACGGGTACATGTCCTGCTCCACGATCGCGAACAGGTCGACGTCCAGGGCGCGCGCCGCCGCCAGGACCGGCTCCAGAGCGGGCACGCCACCGGGCGGTTCGCACATCACGCCCCGCGCCACGGCCGGGCCGAACGGGACCTCGTCCGCCACCACCGCCGCCAGGATCTCGGGGTCGACCTGCTTGAGGTGGAGGTAGCCGAGGCGCTCCCCGTACGTCTCGATGAGCTTGACGCTGTCGCCGCCGCAGTAGGCGTAGTGCCCGGTGTCCAGGCAGAGCGAGACGAGGGAGGGATCGGTGGCGTCGAGGAAGCGGGTCACGTTCTCCTCGCTGTCGATGTGGGTGTCCGCGTGCGGGTGGACGACGATGCGGAGCCCGTAGCGCTCCCTGACCTCCCGGCCGAGCCGCTCCGTCTGGACCGTCAGATCCCGCCACTGCGCGGGGGTGAGCGTGCGGTCCTCCAGGACCTCGCCCGTCTTGTCGTCGCGCCAGAAGGAGGGGATGACGACGAGGTGTTCGGCGCCCATGGCCCGGGTCAGTTCGGCGATGTCCGCGACATGCGCCCAGGTCCGGTCCCAGACGTCGGGCCCGTGGTGCAATCCGGTGAAGACGGTCCCTGCGGAGACGGTCAGCCCGCGGCTGCGGGTCTCGTCCGCCAGCCGGGCCGGGTCGGTGGGCAGATAGCCGTACGGCCCCAGCTCGATCCACTCGTACCCGGCCTCCGCCACCTCGTCGAGGAAGCGCTGCCAGGGCACCTGCCGCGGGTCGTCGGGAAACCACACACCCCACGAGTCGGGTGCCGAGCCGATACGGATGCGGGCCGAAGAGGGTGCGGAGGGGGTCATATCGGCCAGCGTCGCGGGCCGTACGGATGAGTGTCAAGAGTTCGTCCGAATGTCCGGACAAAATGTTGACAGGGTTCCCGGGCGGGGACTAGACCTGGGACCAGCCGGCCGGCGGGGGCGCACGGAGGCGGACCGAGGGGCGGAACGGAGGCCGAAGGGATGCACGATGCCTGAGCCGTACGACGTGGTCACCATGGGGCGGATCGGGGTCGACCTCTACCCCCTGGACATCGGGGTGCCGCTCGCCCGGGTCGAGACGTTCGGCAAGTTCCTCGGCGGCTCCCCGACGAACGTCGCGGTGGCGGCGGCCCGGCTGGGGCGGCGGACGGCGGTGATCACCCGGACGGGCCGGGACGCCTTCGGGGACTACCTCCACCAGGAGCTGCGGGGCTTCGGGGTGGACGACCGGTGGGTGACGCCGGTCGAGGAGTACCCGACGCCGGTCACCTTCTGCGAGGTCTTCCCGCCGGACGACTTCCCCCTCTACTTCTACCGGCAGCCCAAGGCGCCCGACCTGGAGATCCACCCGTCGGAACTCGACCTGGACGCGGTGCGCGCGGCCCGGATCTTCTGGATGACCGGTACGGGACTGAGCGCCGAGCCCAGCAGGGCCGCGACGCTGGCAGCGCTCCGGGCCCGCAGCGAGGACCGGGCCGGGGAGCCCCGTACGGACACGGTCGCTGACACCAGCGTCTCCGCCACCGTGTTCGACCTGGACTGGCGGCCCATGTTCTGGGACGGCGGGGACCACGGCTCGGTGGCGCGCGCCCGCTACCGGGAAGCCATCGCCCACGCCACCGTCGCCGTCGGCAACATCGACGAGTGCGAGATCGCGACCGGCGAGCGCGAACCGCACGCCGCCGCACGCGCCCTGCTCGCGGCCGGGGTGGAGCTGGCCGTCGTCAAGCAGGGGCCGAAGGGCGTCCTCGCCGCCCACCGCGACGGCTCCACCGCCGAGGTCCCGCCGCTGCCGGTGGAGGTCGTCAACGGGCTCGGCGCCGGGGACGCGTTCGGCGGCGCGCTCTGCCACGGGCTGCTGGCCGGGTGGGACCTCGACCGGATCATGCGGTACGCCAACGCCGCCGGGGCCATCGTCGCCTCCCGCCTCGCCTGCTCCTCCGCGATGCCCTTCCCGGACGAGGTGGAACGGGCGCTCGAGGAGGGGGCCGTACCGGCGGACCGCCCGGCCGGGTCGTCCGCGACAGGGCCATCCGCGATTGGGCCGTCCACGACCGGGTCCTCCGAGACCGGGTCCTCCGAGACTGGGCCCTTCGGGGCGGGCGCGGACGGCTCGGTCTCCAGGCCCTCCGGGGCGGCCTCATGAGCCCCGCCACGCCCGTCGTGCCCTCCGTCCACGATCTCGTCCGGCTCCGCGCCGAGCACCCCGAGGCGGTGGCCGAAGCCGCCGCGCGACGGAAGCGGCGATCTCTGCTCCGTACGGCCGACGCCTCTGCCCCCGACCACAACACCGGCACCGGCACCGGCAGCGGGACCGCTCCCGGCCGCAGAACCACCGGCAGCGCAACCGACCACCCCGGCCGGCTGATGATCATCGCTGCCGACCACCCCGCGCGCGGCGCCCTCGCCGTCGGGGACCGGGCGCTCGCCATGGCCAACCGGTTCGAGCTGCTCCAGCGGCTCTGCCTCGCCCTCTCCCGCCCCGGGGTCGACGGGGTCCTCGCCTCCGCCGACGTCCTGGAGGACCTGCTCCTCCTCGGCGCGCTGGAGGACAAGGTCGTCATGGGCTCCATGAACCGGGGCGGGCTCGCGGGCGCAGCCTTCGAGCTGGACGACCGGTTCACCGGGCACCGCCCCGAGGACCTGGTCCGCCACGGGTTCGACGCGGGGAAGCTGCTGCTCCGGATCGACCACGAGGACCCCGGCTCGCTCGACACCCTGCACGCCGCCGCCCGCACCATCGACGCGATGGCCGCGCTGCGGCTGCCCGTCTTCGTCGAGCCGTTCCTCTGCCGACGCGTCGACGGCCGCCTCCGCAACGAGCTGGACGCCGCCGCCGTCGCCACCTCCATCGCCATCGCGTCGGGCCTGGGCGGAACCTCCGCGTACACCTGGCTCAAGGTCCCTGTCACGGAGGAACCGGACGACATGGCCCGGGTCATGGAGACCTCCACGCTCCCCGCCGTGCTGCTCGGCGGTGAGGTGGGCGACGACCTGGACGGGGCGTACAAGAAGTGGCGCGAGGCGCTGAGGCTGCCGACCGTGCGGGGGCTGGTCGTGGGGCGCTCGCTGCTCTACCCGGTCGACGGGGACGTGGCCGGGGCCGTCGACACCGCCGTGTCGCTGCTGCAGCCGGGCCGGGACGGGTAGGGAGTGGGCATGGGCACGCATCACCACGAGGACCACCAGCACCAGGACCAGCACGAGCAGCAGGAACAACACGAGCACCAGGACCAGCAGGAGCACGAGAACCACGACCAGGACCCGTACCCGGAGCGCCGTGCCGGGCGGCATCATCTGCCCTCCGGCAGTGCCGCGCGCGGGCCCTATGTCCTGGACATCGACCCGAAAATGGCCGGATGGGATCGGTCCAGTCTCCGCATTCTGGAGCTTGAGCCGGGCGGAGTTCATACGCTCGTCACCGGGGATTGCGAGTGGATCGTCCTGCCGTTGACCGGTGGCTGTACGGTGCATACGGCAGGTGGCACCTTTGAACTGCTGGGCCGGGAAAGCGTGTTCAGCGGGGTGAGTGATTTCGCCTACGTGCCGCGCGACGACCGAGCGCAGATCTCCTCCGGCGCAGGAGGCCGCTTCGCCCTGGCAGGAGCGAAGTGCGAGCGACGACTCCCCGCTCGCTACGGCCCCGCGCCGGAGGTACCCGTCGAACTGCGCGGCAGCGGCACCTGCTCGCGCCAGGTCAACAACTTCGCGGCCGCCGACACCTTCGTGTGCGACCGCCTGATCGCCGTGGAAGTCCTCACGCCCGGCGGCAACTGGTCCTCCTACCCGCCCCACAAGCACGACGAGCACGTCCCGGGCGAGGAGTGCGAGCTGGAGGAGATCTACTACTTCGAGGTGGAGGGCGGCGGCCTCGGCTACCACCGGGTCTCCCCGTCGCACGAGGGCGGTACGGATGTCCTCGCCGAGGTGGCCGACGGCGACGCGGTCCTCATCCCCGACGGCTGGCACGGCCCGTCCATCGCCCCGCCCGGCCGCACGCTGTACTACCTGAACGTCATGGCGGGGCCGGGGGAGGAGCGGGCCTGGCTGATCCGCGACCATCCGGACCACGGATGGATCCGCGACACCTGGCGACACGAACCGGTCGACGCCAGACTGCCGCTGTACACGGCGCATCCGCAGACGGCCCGCCCGGACACGGCGCATCCGTCGCCCGGCCCGGAGGTAACAGGTTGACCCCGACAAGCCCCGAGACCCCGACGAGTGCCGAGACCCCGACGAGTCCCGCGAGCACCACGCGCACGCGCTCCACCCGCCGCCTGACCACCGCTCAGGCCCTGGTCGCCTTCCTCGCCCGGCAGTACACCGAGCGTGACGGCCGCCGCCACCGCCTGATCAGCGCCACGTGGGGCATCTTCGGCCACGGCAACGTCGGGGGCATCGGCCAGGCGCTCGTGGAGGCGGGCAACGGCCACGGCAACGGGGACGCCAACGCCTACGGCAACACCAACGCCCACAGCGACGGGAACGCCCACAGCCACAGCGACTGGAACGCCAACGGCAACAGCGACGGGAACAGGAACGGCACCGGCGGCCGGACCGCGCCCCGGATGCCGTACCTCCAGGGCCGTAACGAACAGGCCATGGTGCACGCGGCCGTGGGTTACGCCCGGCAGTCCGGCCGGCTCTCCGCCCACGCGGTGACCACCTCCATCGGCCCGGGCGCCACCAACCTCGTCACCGGCGCCGCCCTCGCCACGATCAACCACCTCCCCGTCCTGCTCCTCCCCGGCGACACCTTCGCGACCCGGCCCGCCGACCCCGTACTGCAACAGCTCGAAGTGCCGTACGCGGGTGATGTGTCGGTCAACGACTGCCTGCGCCCCGTCTCGCGCTACTTCGACCGGGTCACCCGCCCGGAGGCGCTGATTCCGGCGGCCCTCCAGGCGATGCGGGTCCTGGCCGACCCCGCCGAGACCGGCGCGGTGACGCTGGCGCTGCCGCAGGACGTGCAGGCGGAGGCGTACGACTGGCCGGAGGAGTTCTTCGCGGAGCGGGTCTGGCCGGTCCGCAGGCCGGCGCCCGACGCGACCGAACTGGAAGCGGCGGTACGGGCGGTGCGCTCCGCCCGCCGCCCCCTGATCGTCGCGGGCGGCGGGGTCCGCCACAGCGGGGCCGAGGAGACCCTCGCCGCGTTCACCGCCGCCACCCGCATCCCGGTCGCCTCCACCCAGGCGGGCAAGGGGTCCCTGCGCCACGACCACCCGGCGGACGTCGGCGGCATCGGCCACACCGGCACCGCCACCGCCGGTGAACTGGCCCGGACCGCCGACCTGGTGATCGGCGTCGGCACCCGCTACACGGACTTCACCACCGCCTCCGGCACCCTCTTCGAGAACCCGGCCGTCCGCTTCCTCAACCTCAACATCACCGGCTTCGACGCCCACAAGCTCGCCGCCCTCCCCCTCGTCGCCGACGCCCGCACCGGCCTGGAGGCGCTCACCAGCGCACTCGCCGGACGGGGTTACCGGGTCGACCCGGCGTACGAGACGGAGTACACCGGCGCGAAGGAGGCGTGGGAGGAGCGGGTCGAGGCGTCCTTCGCCACCCCCGACCCCACCGCGCGCCCCACCCAGACCCAGGTCCTCGGCCTGCTCGACACCCTGGTCACCGAGGAGGACATCCTCATCAACGCCGCGGGCTCGCTCCCCGGCGACCTCCACAAGCTCTGGCGCGCCCGCTCCCGCGACCAGTACCACGTGGAGTACGGCTACTCCTGCATGGGCTACGAGATCCCGGCCGCGATCGGCGTCCTGCTCGCCACGGAAGCCCGTACGCGGCCCCGCCCCGTCTGGGCGCTCGTCGGTGACGGCACGTACCTGATGAACCCCACCGAGATCGTCACCGCCGTCCAGGAGAACCTGCCGCTGAAACTGGTGATCCTCCAGAACCACGGCTACGCCTCCATCGGCGGACTCTCCGAGGCGGTCGGCGGCGAGCGCTTCGGCACGGCCTACCGCCACCGCGCCCCCGACGGCGGCTTCACCGGCCCGCCGCTCCCCGTCGACCTGGCCGCCAACGCGGCCTCCCTCGGCCTGCACGTGCTGCGCGCCACCACCGTCGACGACCTGCGCAAAGCCCTCGCGGAGGCGCGCGACGCCGAGGGCCCCACTTGTGTCTACGTCGAGACCGAAACGCCCGACACTGTGTCGGGCCCCCCTCCGGCACAGGCGTGGTGGGATGTTCCGGTGGCCGAGACCGCGAGCCGACCGGCGGCGGTGAAGGCCCGGGAGGAGTACGACCGGCAGGTCGCCGCCCGACGCCGCCACCTGTGAAACCAGCCCCGCGCCCGCATCGAGCGCTGAGGCCCGAAGCCCGGCCGAAGCCTGAAGTCCGAAGGAGTACGTCATGACGAAGACCGTCAACCACTGGATCGGCGGCAAGACAGTGGAGGGCACGTCGGGCGCGTACGGTCCGGTCACCGACCCGGCCACCGGCGAGGTCACCACGCAGGTGGCGCTGGCCTCGGTCGAGGAGGCCGACGCGGCCGTGGCGGCGGCGAAGGCCGCGTACGCCACCTGGGGCACCTCCTCGCTCGCCCAGCGCACCGCCGTCCTCTTCCGCTACCGCGCGCTCCTGGACGCCCGCCGCGACGACATCGCCGCGCTGATCACCGCCGAGCACGGCAAGGTGCACTCGGACGCGCTGGGCGAGGTCGCCCGGGGGCTGGAGATCGTCGAGCTGGCGTGCGGGATCACCACGCAGCTCAAGGGCGAGCTGTCCACGCAGGTCTCCAACCGGGTCGACGTCTCCTCGATCCGCCAGTCGCTGGGCGTGGTCGCGGGCATCACCCCGTTCAACTTCCCGGCCATGGTGCCGATGTGGATGTTCCCGCTGGCGATCGCGTGCGGCAACACGTTCGTGCTGAAGCCGAGCGAGAAGGACCCGTCGGCCGCCAACCTGCTGGCCGAGCTGGCGGCGGAGGCGGGGCTTCCGGACGGTGTGCTCAACGTCGTCCACGGGGACAAGGTCGCGGTGGACGCGCTCCTGAACCACCCCGACGTGGCCGCCGTCTCCTTCGTCGGCTCCACCCCCATCGCCCGCTACATCCACGCCACCGCCTCCGCCAACGGCAAGCGCGTCCAGGCCCTCGGCGGCGCCAAGAACCACATGCTGGTCCTCCCGGACGCCGACCTGGACGCGGCGGCGGACGCGGCGGTCTCGGCGGCGTACGGCTCCGCCGGTGAGCGCTGCATGGCGATCTCGGCGGTCGTGGCGGTCGGCGCGATCGGGGACGAACTGGTCGCCAAGATCCGCGAGCGGGCCGAGAAGATCAAGATCGGCCCCGGCAACGACCCCACCTCCGAGATGGGCCCCCTGATCACCGCCGCCCACCGCGACAAGGTCGCCTCGTACGTCACGGGCGCCGCCGCCCAGGGCGCGGAGGTCGTCCTCGACGGCACGGGCCACACGGTGGAGGGCTTCGAGAACGGCCACTGGATCGGCCTCTCCCTCCTGGACAAGGTCTCCACCGACTCCGACGCGTACAAGGACGAGATCTTCGGCCCGGTCCTGTGCGTGCTCCGCGTGGACACGTACGAGGAGGGCGTCGCCCTCATGAACGCCTCGCCGTTCGGCAACGGCACCGCGATCTTCACCCGCGACGGCGGAGCGGCCCGCCGCTTCCAGCTGGAGATCCAGGCGGGCATGGTCGGCGTCAACGTGCCGATCCCGGTCCCGGTGGGCTACCACTCCTTCGGCGGCTGGAAGGACTCGCTCTTCGGCGACCACCACATCTACGGCAACGACGGCGTGCACTTCTACACCCGCGGCAAGGTCACCACCACCCGCTGGCCCGACCCGGCGGACGCCCCGGCCGGCGTCGACCTGGGCTTCCCGCGCAACCACTGACGGTGCCTCCCGCCCGCTCCCGCACCACCGGGGGCGGGCGGAAGCGCGTCCGCCGCTACCCGGCCCGGTGGCCCGGCGCCGCCCGACGCAGGACCTCCGCCGGAAGGGCGGCACGGGCGCCGACGGCCTCGATGCCGAGCAGCCGCCCCGCCGCGTCGAAGTCGAGGTTCAACTCGGCGTTCCCGCCGGGGGTCTCGACGATGATCTGCCGTACGGAGGCGCCGTCGGCGATGTGCGCGACGAGGGAGACGTACGCGACGTCGTTCTCGTGGTCGTACTCGACATGCATGGTGGTGACGTGCTCCTCGGTGTTCGCCGGGCCGAACGGCCGACGGACACCTCACCGCCGCCACCCCGCCCCGGCCGATCATGCCGCACAGGGCTGGAGAAGAGCCGGGAATTGAACAAGGCCGGGAATGAACAAGGTGAGTAAACGAGGTGCGCCCCCGCACCCCCGTCCCGCACCCTGGCCCCATGAACACCCCGCCCGACCCGCCCCGCCACGAGATCCGCGCCCACCAGACCGCCACCACGGTCACCGTCTACCAGGCGTACCGCCCCGCCATCGGCCTCCCCGCCGCACGCGACGGACGGTTCCCCGCCGCATGGAAGCGGGACCGGATGACGTGGATCAAGCCCAGCTTTCTCTGGATGATGTACCGCTGCGGCTGGGGCACCAAGGAGGGCCAGGAGACCGTCCTCGCCGTCGAGATCGACCGGAGCGGCCTGGAATGGGCCCTCGCCAACGCCGAACTCTCCCACTACGTACGCGGCGTGCACCCCGACCAGGCCACCTGGAAGCGCAGCCTCCGCACCACCCCCGCCCGGGTCCAGTGGGACCCCGAACGCGACCTGGACCTGAACCCCCTCCCGTACCGCTCCCTGCAACTCGGCCTGAGCGGTGAGGCGTCCCGCCGGTACGCGGACGAGTGGACCCTCTCCATCCGCGACGTCACCCCGCTCGCCCGTGAGGTCCACGCGGCGGTCCGCGCGGGCGACCGCGAGCGCGCGGCCGGTCTCCTGCCGGTGGAGACCCCGCTCGACCTGCCCGCACCGCGCCCGGTCCTCCCCGCCGAAGCCCCCGTGGCCTGACGGCTCCCGGCCACGGACGCCACCACGGGACGCCCGACGCACGGCCCGATGCGCGCCCAATGTCCCCAATCGCCTTCGGCCCGCATAAAGGCCGTACCGCGTCCGGAGTACGGGGAGGGCGCACCGTACCTCTCAGGGAGGCTGTCCACCTCCGCCTGGTGGCACTTCGGGGGGTGGGATCCTCCGTCTAGGGTCGAGGGATGGAGACCCCTACTGCTCGATGGCGGCGCCTGCTGCCCCGTACGCGTGGCCGGTGGGCCGCGGCCGGTGCCGCGCTCGCCGTGCTCGTGGGCGGTGGCACCTGGACCGCCGTCGCCGATGACGGCTCGCCCGCCGTGCAGCGCGAGGACCGGACGCTGCGGCCGGGCGGGGTGGAGATCGACACCTCGTACTTCTACGGGGAAGGTTCCGGCAAGCGGCCCGCCGTGCTCATCGGGCACGGCTTCGGCGGCAGCAAGAACGACGTACGGGACCAGGCCGAGAAGCTGGCCGCCGACGGGTACGCGGTGCTGACCTGGTCGGCGCGCGGGTTCGGGAAGTCGGGCGGGGCGATCTCGCTCAACGACCCGGAGGCCGAGGTCAAGGACGTCTCCGGGCTCATCGACTGGCTGGCCAAGCGGCCCGAGGTCCAGCTCGACGCGGAGGGCGACCCCCGCGTCGGCCTCACCGGGGCCTCCTACGGCGGGGCGGTCTCCCTGCTCGCCGCCGGGCACGACGAGCGGGTCGACGCCATCGCCCCCGTGATCACGTACTGGAACCTGGCCGACGCCCTCTTCCCCGACGGGGTCTTCAAGAAGCTCTGGGCCGGGATCTTCGTCACCTCCGGCGGCGGCTGCGAGAAGTTCGAGAAGCGGCTCTGCGAGATGTACGAGCGCGTCGCGGTCAGCGGCAAGCCCGACCCGGCCGCGATCGAGCTGCTCACCGAGCGCTCGCCGTCCGCCGTCGCCGACCGCATCGAGGTCCCCTCGCTCATCCTCCAGGGCCAGTCCGACTCCCTCTTCCCGCTCGGCCAGGCCGACGCCATGCAGAAGGCGATCAGCGCCAACGGCGCCCCCGTCTCCGTCGACTGGATCTCCGGCGGCCATGACGGCGGCGACAACGAGACGCCCCGGGTCGAGGGGCGCGTCGGCGCCTGGTTCGACCGGTATCTGAAGGAGGAGACCGGCACCGACACCGGACCCGCCTTCCGCGTCACCCGTACCGGAGGTATCGACTCCACCGACGGCGCCGCCCTCCGGCGCGGCGCGAGCAGCGACACCTACCCGGGGCTGCGCAGCGGTGGCCGGGAGATCGCGCTCGGGGAGGGGACGAAGACCTTCCGCAACCCCGCCGGCTCCGCCCCGCCTGCCATCTCCGCCGTCCCCGGCCTCGGCGGCGGGATCTCGCAGCTCTCCTCGCTGGGTGTCGGGCTCTCGCTCGACTTCCCCGGCCAGTTCGGCCGCTTCGACTCGGCCCCGCTGGACACCTCCGTACGCGTCACCGGCACGCCCACGGTCCGGGTGACCGTCAAGGCGACCGAGGGCCGGGACGCGGTGCTCTTCGGCAAGGTGTACGACGTGTCGCCGGACGGCCGCCAGCAGCGGCTGCCCGCCCAGCTCGTCGCCCCCTACCGGATCACCCCCGACCAGCAGGGCAAGCCGATCGAGCTGGCGCTGCCCGCCGTGGACCACGAGTTCGACGCCGGGCACCGGATGCGGCTCGTCCTCTCCGCGACCGACCTCGGCTACGCCTCCCCGGCCGAGCCCGCCACGTACGCCGTCACCCTCGACGGCCCCCTGACCGTCCCCACCGCACCGGCCGTCAGGACCGCCGCGGCCGCCCTCCCCTGGTGGACCTGGGGCCTCCCGGCCGCCGCCCTCGTCATCGCGGCCGCGCTCCTGCTCACCGCCCGGCGGCGGACCGCGACGCCCGCCCCGGACCCCGGACTCACCGACGTACCGCTCCAGATCACCGGGCTCTCGAAGAAGTACGCGAAGTCCGTCGACCGGTACGCCGTGCGCGAGCTGTCCTTCCGCGTCGAGAAGGGCCAGGTCCTCGGACTCCTCGGGCCCAACGGAGCGGGCAAGACGACCACCCTGCGCATGCTCATGGGGCTCATCACCCCCGACGAGGGCGAGATCCGCGTCTTCGGGCAGGCGATCCGCCCCGGCGCCCCGGTCCTCTCCCGGGTGGGCGCCTTCGTCGAGGGCGCGGGCTTCCTGCCGCACCTCTCCGGGCGCGCCAACCTGGACCTGTACTGGCAGGCCACCGGCCGCCCCGCCGAGGACGCCCACATCGACGAGGCCCTGGAGATCGCGGGCCTCGGCGACGCGCTGGCCCGAGCCGTACGGACGTACTCCCAGGGCATGCGGCAGCGGCTCGCCATCGCGCAGGCCATGCTCGGCATGCCGGACCTGCTCATCCTCGACGAGCCGACCAACGGGCTGGACCCGCCGCAGATCCGCGAGATGCGTGACGTGATGATCCGTTACGCGGCCGGGGGCCGGACCGTCATCGTCTCCAGCCACCTCCTCTCGGAGGTCGAGCAGTCCTGCACCCACCTGGTCGTCATGGACCGGGGCCGGCTCGTGCAGGCCGGTCCGGTCGCGGAGATCACCGGCTCCGGCGACATGATCCTGGTGACCACGGCGGAGGAGGTGTCCGAGCCGCTCGCGGAGAAGGTCGCCGCGCTGCCCGGCGTCGGCTCCGCCGTCCGCACCGACGACGGGCGCGGCCTCCTCGTCCGCCTGGACGGGGCCACCACCTCGCGCCTCGTCGCCGACCTCGTCCGGCTCGACGTCCCGGTCACCGGCGTCGGCCCGCACCGCCGCCTGGAGGACGCCTTCCTCACCCTGATCTCCGGAGGAGCAGCATGAGCGCCCCCGTCCAGCCCCCCGAGGCCCGCGGGAAGGCCGGCGCCCCCGGGACCGAGCACCCGGAGGCCGCGGGCTACCGCGCCGGGCGCACGCTCCCCCTCCGCGTCGAGGCCATGCGGCAGTTGCGCCGCCGCCGCACCCTGCTCATGGGCGGGGTCCTCGCGGCCCTCCCGTTCATCCTGATCATCGCCTTCGCCATCGGCGGCACTCCGGACGGCGAGGACGGCGGCGGGCGGGGCGGCAACCGGATCAACCTGATGGACGTGGCGACCGAGTCCGCCGCGAACTTCGCCGCCACCTCCCTCTTCGTCTCGGCCGGCTTCCTGCTGGTGATCCCGGTGGCCCTGTTCTGCGGGGACACCGTGGCCTCCGAGGCGAGCTGGTCCTCGCTGCGCTATCTGCTCGCCGCGCCCGTGCCCCGGACCCGGTTGCTCTGGTCCAAGCTCGTCGTCGCGCTCGGCTTCAGCCTGGCCGCGATGGTGCTGCTGCCGGTGGTCGCCCTGGCGGCGGGCACGGCGGCCTACGGGTGGGGGCCGCTGAAACTGCCGACCGGGGGAGCGCTGGCGGCCGGGGACACCGTGCCCCGCCTCGCGCTCGTCGTCGCGTTCATCTTCGTCTCCCAGCTGGTCACGGCGGGGCTGGCGTTCTGGCTCTCGACGAAGACGGACGCCCCGCTCGGCGCGGTCGGCGGCGCGGTCTTCCTCACCATCGTCGGCAATGTGCTCGACGCGGTCACGGCGCTCGGCTCCTGGCGCGACTTCCTCCCCGCGCACTGGCAGTTCGCGTGGGCCGACGCGCTCCAGCCCGAACTGGAGTGGGGCGGCATGATCAAGGGAGCGTCGATCTCCCTGACGTACGCCCTGATCCTGTTCGCCCTCGCCTTCCGCGGGTTCAGTCGTAAGGACATCGTGTCCTGAACCTGATGTTCCGCAGGTTTGGCCGACCGCAGCCGGGCGGAGTCGACCGCAAAGTCGCTCCGCCCGGCCTCTGTTGCCGCATCGAGATGGTTCCGCAACGCTTTCGTCGACTCCGTTCGGCGGGCTCGTACGTCACATTCACAGGTGTCGGAGAAAGGACTCGGCACCGTGATGACGTGGGGGTTACGGATGCACCAGCGAAGCGGCAGGCGAACGACGGGGGCACGGGCGGGGGCCTGGGCAGGGGGCCGGGCAGGCGCGGTGGCGCTTCTGCTCGCGGGCGGAATGCTGCTCACCGCATGCAGTGGTGAGGGGACGTCGGAGGGCACCGCCGCCGACAAGCGCTCCGGCGCACGCCCCCCGCAGGGGACGACCGGCGGCGGGCAGCCCGCACCGGACGTCGCGGCGCCGGAACGGAACCGGCCGTCCGAGGAGGGCGCCGACAAGGCCGTGCCTGACCCCGCCGCCCCCGACTACCTCTCCACCTTCGCCCTGGACGTGGACACCGCGAGCTACGGCTACGCGCGCACCACCCTCGGCAACGGCAGGCTGCCGGACGCGGCGGACATCCGGCCCGAGGAGTTCGTCAACAGCTTCAAGCAGGGGTACGAGCGCCCGAAGGGCAACGGCTTCTCCGTCACGGTCGACGGAGCCCGGATCCCCGCCGGTTCCGGTATCTCCACCGCCTCCGGCCCCTCCGACTGGTCGCTGCTCCGCGTCGGACTGGCGACCAAGGCGGCCCCGCCGAGCAGCGAACGGCCGCCCGCCTCGCTCACGTTCGTCGTCGACATCTCCGGCTCCATGGCCGGCCCCGGCCGTCTGGAGCTGGTCCGGAAGTCCCTGAACATCCTCACCGACGAACTCCGCGACGACGACTCCGTCTCCCTGGTCACCTTCAGCGACAAGGCCGAGACCCGGCTGCCGATGACCCGCCTCAAGGGCAACCGGAACAAGATCCGGGACGCGGTGGACGAGATGCGGCCCGCCCGCTCCACCAATGTGGAGGCGGGAATCATGCGCGGTTACGAGGAGTCGGTTAAGGGCCACCGCGAGGGCGTCAACAACCGGGTGGTGCTGCTCTCCGACGCCCTCGCCAACACCGGGGACACCAAGGCCGAGAACATCCTGGAGCGGATCGACTCCGCCCGCCGCGAGTACGGCATCACGCTCTTCGGCGTCGGCGTCGGCAGCGAGTACGGCGACGCGTTCATGGAGCGGCTCACCAACAAGGGCGACGGCCACACCACGTACGTCGGTGACGAGGAGCAGGCCCGCAAGGTCTTCGTCGACCAGCTCCCCGCCCACATCCAGCTTCGGGCGCGCGACGCCAAGGCCCAGGTGGCGTTCGACCGGAAGACCGTGAAGCAGTTCCGGCTGATCGGCTACGAGAACCGCAAGGTCGCCGACGAGGACTTCCGCGACGACAGCGTCGACGGCGGCGAGGTCGGCCCCGGCCACACGGTGACCGCGCTCTATGCCGTACGGCTGCGCGAAGGGGCGTCCGGGGAGGTGGCCAAGGCGACCGTCCGCTGGCTCGACCCCGAGACCCGCAAGGCGTACGAGGAGAGCGGCACGGTGCGGACCGGGGCGATCGAGGGCACGCTGTGGGGCGCCGCCCCGCAGCGGCTCCAGGTGGCCGCCGTCGCCGCCTACTTCGCCGACACCCTGCGCGGCGGCGACCTGCCCGGCACCCCCGCACTCCGCGACCTGACTTCCCGTGCCAAGAAGCTGGCGGCCGAGACCGACGACGACTCCGTACGGAAGCTGGCGACGGCGATCGGCCAGGCGGAGGCGCTCCGGAACGGCAGGGCTCCGGAGGACGAGGGAGGCGACGGGGGCGAGGGGGAGATCGGCTGAGCCGGTAACTCACCGGGCCGGTGGGGGCGTTCGTGCGACCGTACGGAACGCGACCGTACGGAACACGACTGTGGCGGGACGCGACCGTACGGAATGCGGCTGTACGAGGTCCGGCTGCGGGGGCATACGGTCGCGCCAAGTTCGTCTGTGCGAAATGCGTCTGTGCGAAAACCCGTTGCCGGTCATGATGGCCGCCATGACCTCCCTGCTCCTGGTGCTCTCCGTGATCGTGACCGGCCTCTACGCGGGCTTCATGCTGGCGTTCCTGATCGCGGTCATGCCCGGCCTGGCCGAACTGCCGGATCAGCAGTTCACGGCGGCGATGCGGAAGTTCAACGAGAAGGTCCCGGGGCCCGCCTTCCTCGTCCTCTTCCTCGCCGTGGTCGCCCTGCCCGCCGCCGCGCTCCTCACCGGGCTCGGTGAGCACGACGAGGTGGCGGGCCCCGCGCTCGCAGGGGCGCTCGTCTGTGTGGTCGCCGGCCACCTGGTCACGATCGCCGGGAACATCCCGCTCAACAACGCGCTCGCGAAGTCGGCGGGCGGCGACGACACCGCCGCCCGTAAGGCCTTCGAACCCCGCTGGAACACCTTCCACCAGGTCCGCACCGCGTTCGTGCTGGTGGCCTGCGCCCTGCTGGCCATCGCGCTGTGAACGACCCGTCGGCCCGGCTCACACGTTGGGCACCTTGAGCCGGTCCCAGCTGGTCCTGCCCGGGATGCCGTCCGCGTCGGTGCCCGTGTAGCCGAGCTTGCGCTGCCAGGCCGCGTACGAGTTCCGGTCGGCGGTCGACCAGGAGGGGCCGGGGCCCACGGTGTAGCGGCCGCAGCCCTCGGCCACCAGGCGCCTGCCCATCGCGGTGATGACCGGGCTGTTGCGGCCCACCGTGAAGAACGAGGCTCCCGGGAACGGCTCGTACGTCGGTCTCGGCGGCCGGGAGGGTCCGTCCGGCGCGCCGCCCAGCCGCTTCCCGATCCTGGTGCGCATCGAACTCATGGTGAAGCCGCGCGGGTCGACCTTGCCCGGCTGCCACTCCAGGTGCCCGATCACCGACCGCTCGCCCCAGCCGTGCGCCCGGCAGACGGCTGCGGCGGCGCGCTCGATCGCCAGCAGCTGGGCGGCGGGCCAGGGGTCCTTCCCGTCCCCGAGGTTGACGCACTCGAAGCCGTAGAAGTACCGGTTGCCGTCGGTGTTGGCCTCGTTGTCCGGCGGCAGGGCCTTCTCCGCGATGACGGCACGGAGCACGTCGTCGTCGCCGAGCCCGGCGTGGTTGGCGCGCCCGTTCCCCACGAGATGGACGGTCCCGTCCTTGGCGATGACCCCGTGGCAGAGGGGGCCGGGGAGGGCGGAGTGGCCGTTGTAGCAGAGCTCGACCGAGGACGCGGTGCCCGAGGTGACGGTGTGGTGGATCATGACGCCGTGCGTCGGGCCCCAGGGCCCCTTGTGATTCCGGTTGTTGGTTCGCCAGCTCCGGTGCTCGACGACCTGAAGGCCTTCGTCGCGGAGGGCTTTGAGCAGCTTGTCGGCGGACAGTGGCGTCGCCATCGTGGCGCTCCTTTCCCGGCGGTGCAGGTGTTCGCAGGGATGTACGGGGGGTGTGCGGGAAATGTTCGAGGGGCGGCGGGCAGGACGGGGTGTCGGACGGCACGCCGAAGTGGCGCTCGCCCGAACGGGTTTGCGGAGAGGTGGGGGGCGCCCTGTGGCGGATTCCGCCTACGGGCCGTACAGGATCGATTTGCCCGTTCTTGCGCGGCCCTGAACGTCGTCCCTTACCGAACGTTTCGTCGGCCCGCCACCCTTGTGCGACGGATTCCGCTTAGGGAGGCACGGAGGACGGCTGGGGCGGAAGTGCCGACGCCGGGGCGGGGGCGGGGACGTCCGGTGCCGGGACGGGGGCGGAACTTCCGGCGGGGTGGGGCGGAGGTTCCGGCGCCGGGTGGGCGCGGGGAAAGGCGGCGCGCGCCCGGGGGTACGTACTCCCGTCGGCGTATGCGCCCGGCGCCCCCGGCTCCTACCGTGAAGGGGTGACGACCTTCGACCGCCTCGCCGCCCGGGCGCGCGCCCTGCCGCCGCTCGCCGCGGATCTGCTGGTGGTGGCGGTGGTGGGCCTGTTCACCGCGCCCGACCTGGCGGTGAACGACCCCGGCTACCGGCAGGCCGACGCGCTCAGCTGGGCCCTGTTCGCCGTCTCGCTGGCGGCACTGGCCGTCCGCCGCCGCCGGCCCGTTCCGGTGGCGTGTGTGACCGGGGCCGCGTGCGCCGGATGGGCGCTGTACGGGCACATCGGTGAGCTGCTGAACCTGCCCGTCATCGTGGCGCTGTACACGGTGGCCGTCCTCGGTGACCGCCGCCGCACCCTGTGGACCGGGGTGACGGCCGCGGTCGTCTCGGGGGTGGTTGCCCTGATCGTGGGCCGGGACGTGGTCAACCCGCAGGGTCTGCCGGTGCTGGAGATGATCTGGCCGCTGGTCCCGCTGCTGCTGGGCGAGGCGGTACGGACCCGGCGGGAGCTGCTCGCGGAGTACGCGGCCCGGGCCGAGCGGGCGGAGGCGGAACGGGAGCGGGAGGCCGCTCGCCGGGTCCGCCAGGAGCGGGTGCGGGTCGCCCGGGAGATCCACGACATCCTCGCCCACACGGTGTCCGCGATGACCGTGCAGGCCGGGGTGGCGCTCGATGCGCTGGACACGGCCCCGGAGGTGTCGCGCCGCGCGATGACCCAGGTGCGCGCCTCCGGGAAGGAGGCCGTACGGGAGCTGCGCGCCACCCTGTCCGTCCTGCGCGAGACCGAGCCCACCGCCCCGGCGCCCCGCCTGGACGAGCTGCCCGGGCTGCTGGAGGGGGTCGAGGCGGGCGGCGTACGGGTCACACTGCGCCGGGAGCCGTCGGGCGGGGCGTACCCGGGGGTCGTCGAGACGACCGCGTACCGCATCGTGCAGGAGGCGCTGACCAACGTGGTGAAGCACTCCGGGGCCGAGCGGGTCGCGCTCTCGCTGACCGGCGCGGACACCCGCCTGGAGATCGAGATCGTGGACGACGGCCCCCCTCGCCCCGAGCCCGCCACCGGCGAGGGCTACGGGCTGATCGGCATGCGGGAGCGGGTGCTGGCGGTGGGCGGGACGCTCACGTACGGCCCGGTGCCGGGCGGCGGCTTCCGCGTCCACGCGGTACTGCCGACGGGGGGAGCGTCCTCATGACGGCTGCGTCCGAGGGAGGGAGCGTCCTCATGACGGTTACGTCCGACGGAGGGAACGCCCCCATGACGGCACGGCGCACCGAAGGGAGGGCGAGGCCGTGACCGTACGCGTGGTCCTCGCCGATGATCAGACCGTCGTACGGGCCGGATTCCGCGCCCTGCTCGACCTCACCGACGACCTGGTGGTGGTCGCGGAGGCGGCCGACGGCGCCCGCGCGGTGGAGGCGGTCCGCACGACCCGCCCGGACGTGGTCCTGATGGACATCCGGATGCCCGGCGTCGACGGCCTGGAGGCCACCCGCCGGATCGCCGGGGACCGCTCGCTGGACGGGGTCCGGGTGGTCATGCTGACCACGTACCGGGTCGACGCGTACGTCTTCGAGGCCCTGCGCCACGGAGCCGCGGGCTTCCTGCTCAAGGACATCGAGCCGGACGACCTGCGCGCCGCGATCCGCACGGTGGCCGAGGGGCGCGGCCTGCTCGACCCGGCCGTCACCCGCCGGGTGATCGAGGAGTTCGCCCGGCTGAAGGCCCCCGAGGCGGCGGGCGCCGAACGGCTCGCGGTCCTCACCGGCCGGGAGCGCGAGGTGATGGCGCTGGTCGCCGCCGGGCTGTCCAACGAGGAGATCGGCCGTGCACTGATCATGAGCCCGCTGACGGCGAAGACCCACGTCAGCCGGACGATGACGAAGCTGGGTGCCCGGGACCGGGCCCAGCTGGTGGTGCTGGCGTACGAAACGGGCCTGGTGAGACCGGGCGAGCACTGAGAGAAGCGGGACGGGGAGAAACGGTTCGTACTCCACCGGGAGTACCCCCCGACTCCCATCGAGGGATTCGCCCACCGCGCCCCGCTCGTAGCGTCGGCCGCATGATCGAAGCAACGGAACTCACCAAACGCTACGGCGAGCGGACCGCCGTCGACCGGCTCTCGTTCACCGTCCGCCCCGGCCGGGTGACCGGTTTCCTCGGCCCGAACGGTGCCGGGAAGTCGACCACCATGCGGCTGATCCTGGGCCTGGACTCCCCGACCGGGGGACGGGTCACCGTAGGCGGCAAGGCCTACCGCGACCTGCCCGTACCGCTCCGCGAGGCCGGCTCGCTGCTCGACGCCAAGAGCGTCCACGGCGGCCGCTCGGCCTACCACCACCTGGCCGGGCTCGCCGCGAGCAACGGCCTCCCGCGCCGCCGCGTCGACGAGGTGCTCGACCTGGTCGGCCTGCCCGCCGCGACGGCCCGCAGACGCACCAAGGGCTTCTCGCTCGGCATGGGCCAGCGCCTGGGCATCGCGGCGGCGCTCATCGGGGACCCGGAGGTGCTGATCCTCGACGAACCGGTCAACGGACTGGACACCGAGGGCATCCGCTGGATCCGGGAGCTGATGAAGTCCCTGGCGGCCCAGGGCCGTACGGTCTTCCTCTCCAGCCACCTCATGAGCGAGATGGAGCTGACCGCCGACCACCTCATCGTGATCGGCCAGGGCCGGCTCATCGCGGACACCACCATGCGCGACTTCATCGAGACCAACTCCCGCGCCCATACGCTCGTACGCTCCCCCGAACCGGACCGGCTCCGCGCGCTGCTGGAAGCGGCGGGCGCCCGGGTCCGGCTGGACGCCACGGGCGGCTGGCGGGTGGACGGCCCGGACGCGGCCACGATCGGGAACCTGGCCCGCGACCACGGGCTCGCCCTCCACGAACTCACTTCCACGCACTCCTCGTTGGAGGAGGTCTACACGGCGCTGTCGCAGTCGTCGGTGGAGTACCGCACCTCTGTCCAGAACCGGAAGGATCCAGTCCGATGACAACGACGACGACACCGACGGCGACACCGACGACCCCGGCTCTCGCGTCCCAGGCCCTGTCCTACGAGTGGATCAAGTTCCGCAGCGTGCGCTCGACGGTGTGGACGACGGCGGCGACCGTCGCACTTCCCGTCCTGGGCGCGGTGTTCGTGGCGGCCACCGGCAGCCTGCAACCCGACGACACGGTCCTCGGCGGCAGCCTCACGCTCTCCGTCGTCGCCCAGATGCTGGCGGCGGTGGTGGGGGCGCTGGTGGTCACGGGGGAGTACAGCAGCGGCACGATCCGTACGACGTTCGCCGCGGTCCCCCGCCGAGGCACGGTGCTCGCGGCGAAGGCGGCCCTGGTGGCGGCCGTGATGTATGTCCTGGCCCTGCTCTCCTGCTCGGCCGCGTACGTCGTCGGGAGCGCGATGCTGCCGGACGGCCGCTACGCCCAGGGGGAGCCGCTACCGGCCCTGTTCGGCATCGCCGCGTCCTTCGCGGTGGCGGCGGTGCTCGGCCTCGCGGTCGGCACCCTCGTACGCCACTCGGCGGGCGCGGTCACCACGGTGATCGGCGTCCTGCTCCTGCCGTCCCTCTTCGGCCCGCTCTTCGGAGACGCCGAACGCTGGATTGCCGGCCTCTCCCCGACGGCGGCCCTGGAGAAGCTCACCCAGACCTCGGACGCCACCGCCGACACGGTGGGCAGCCTGGGCCCCTGGCCCTCCCTGCTCCTGGTCACAGCCTGCACGACGGCCCTCACCCTGGCCGCCCTGCTCCTGCTCCGACGGCGGGACGCGTGAGGCCCACGTCCCTGCCCGCATGGTTTGGGGCGCGTGCGGCTGATTCCACCGGGGAGGAGCCCGGAGACTCCGTCAATTCGCTTGATAATAAAGAAAGATGAGAGGAAGAGTGTAACCCTGAGGTGTCGGCCGATCATTCTGCTTGACTGCGGATCGATTTCCCGGGACTGTGCTTTGCAGGCGCTGTCCGGCTTCTCCGGTGGCGAAGCCGGGGCAAGGGAATGCTTCTCGCCTGTCGAAGGTATGGTCTTGCCGGTGTGCAGACTTGGCGTTCTGTATAGGTGTTCGAGAAGTCTATTCGAGTGTTGGGGATGCAAGCAGGACCTGGCATTCGGTTCTCGGTAGCATGGAATGCGAGTTGGATGTCCGCAAGAGTTGGACGAGTGGCCGCGATGGTCATGGCAGGGGTAATTGCTGCCGCGACCGGGATGGTCACCAACGTCGTGACGGACAATCCGTCGGGTGCTTGGTGGGCTGCTCTGGCTGTCTTGGTTCTCTTCGGCGTTGTGCCGCAGGTCTACCTCCACCGGGGTGCCTCGCCGGAGGATTCGCCTCCGGTGGTCAGAGCCACAGCCACAGGCGCGGTCGCGGTCGGAGGTTCCTCGCACGAGCGCATCTCCACCAAGGTTGTCGGCGTTGCGGGCACAGCGGGCGGCCCGGTCGACCAGGGGGTTTCGGCAACCGCGGCAGGTGCTGTGGCGGTAGGAGGAGAGGCGCGGGCTGTCATCGAGACGGATGTCGCCCACGGCTCGGGTGGTACTTCATGAGGTGGGACCGGCCGCCGGCCACCGAGGCGGGCGGCGAGGCCGCTGTCGCCGTCGGGGGAGACGCCATGGCGCCTATCATCACGAACCCAACCATGCACAACACCTTTAACCTGACTGTGCGTTGCGACGAGCCCCCTCCCGCCGCGCGAGCTCGGAATCTTCCGCCTGGAGTGCCCGACTTCACCGGGCGTGCCTCCGAAATCCAGGTCATCGAGCGTGAGGCGCTCGTGGGCAGGCATGGCCAGCACTCCGTTACGGCGGTAGTGACGGGGAAACCCGGGGTCGGGAAGACCTGCCTGGCTGTGCACCTTGCCCATCGGATGGGGGTGGCCTACGAGGATGGGGAACTCTACGCGGATCTGCGTGGAGTCGATGAGCGACCGGCGCTGCCGGAAGAGATCATGGCTCGCTTCATGCAGGCGCTGGGGATGCCGGAGACGGAAATTCCTGGTGATACTTGCCTTCGCCTGGATGCCTACCGGCGGACAGTCACGGGCCGCTCCCTACTGATCGTCCTTGACAACGCCGCTGACAAAAAGCAGGTCCGGACGTTGCTCCCACCCGGTGCCGGGTCTCTGGTTCTGGTGACGAGTAGGAACAGGCTGATAGGCCTGGAGTCTGTTCACCGGTGCGATCTTGAGATGTTCCCCACCTCGGCATCGCTCGATTTCATGAGGAAGGTGGTCGGCGAAGATGCAGTCGACCGAGAGCCGCGCGATGCGCAGCGCGTCGCCGAGTTCTGCGGACATCTTCCTCTCGCCCTGCGTATCGCTGCGATCCGACTACATTCCACTTGCAATATGCGCATGTCGGACCTCGCTCGGGAGTTGCGTGACGAGCGTGACCGACTCGAAGCGCTGAAAGCCGATGACCTGGCGGTCCGGGCGGCTTTCAATCTCTCCTATCGAAAGATGGGCAAAGGGGCACGGAATACCTTTAAGAGCCTCTCCCATGTGCCGGGCGCCGATTTTGGAACGGGTATCTGCTCGGCCGTGTCGGTGTTCGAGGTCCGACAGGCAGCGAAGATGCTGCGGAAGCTGGTGGATGCAAATCTTGTCGAGCAGTCGGAAGTGCCGGGAAGATTCAGGTTTCACGACCTGCTGAAAGTTTTCTCGCGAGAGAAGATGGAGAAGGGCCCGGCCGACCGCGTCCAGGGGGACAGGCGGCGTATGCTCACCTGGCTTCAAAGGTCCGCGCTGAAGGTCCAGTCTACTCTGGGGGGCGTGTTCGAGGTTGAGCTTCCGGACAGTGGAAGTGCTGAGATCGACTCGATCGAGACGGCGGCAGCCTGGGTGGATTCGGAATTTCTGAACGCGGTGGCGGCCTTGGGTGTTGCTGAATCCTATGACGCCCCGGAGCGTGTGGTCGGACTCGCTCTCGCGCTGTCTGGTATTTTCGGGCGAGGCGCTTGCCCGCAGCAACGCTGCAGAGGCTCTTCATCGGCTCGGTAGAAAAAGTGAGGCGATTGAGTACTCGATGACGGCTCGGTCCGTCTTCGCTCGGCTCGGTGACGATCAGAGGCTGGCCAAGGCCATGATCTCCCACATTCCCATCCTGTTCGAGGACGGGAGGATCGAGGAGGCGGTGGAGGGAGCAGCTGCCGCGATCGAAACGATGATGCTCCTCGGCGATGTGAAGGCAGTGGCCTCCGCGCATCAAGTGCTGGCCCGTGAATATGAGGTCATCGAGAACTGGGATGAGTCTCTCCGGCACGCCATGCAGTCGCTGGAAATCGGCGGCACTGCCCTGACCCCATATGAGCGGGCAGCGACCTGCGGTCTGGCCCTGAGCGCCGCCTCGAAGCTGGGGCGGCGATCGGAAGTGGCGCACTGCGTAGGCATCCTCCAGGAGGCTTTCGCAGTCGACCCCTCCCTTCGTGGCGCGTTCGTCAAAGCTTTCGAGGGAGAGGCCGAACTGCTCGCGTTGTGAAGTCCGGGGTCGGGTGTGTTGGGCGGATGCGGGCATCCGCAACCTATGGGGCCCTGGCTACTTCCGGGATATGATGGGTGCTCCTTGCCGCAGCAGTTCGCGGAAGCGGGGGTCTCCCGGGCGGTGCGAACTGCCGGGCCCTGCACGTTGGCGTCGACTCGGTCGGCGAAGCCGCCGCTCCCCCTTTACGTCGTCACTGCGCCCCGCCCCGCTAACCTGCCCCGATCAGCGAAAAGGCCCTCCGGTGCGGAGGGCCTCACGGTCGTGCGGTCGGTGCGCCCCCGGCAGGACTCGAACCTGCGGCCAAGCGCTTAGAAGGCGCCTGCTCTATCCACTGAGCTACGGGGGCCGGGAGCCCTGATCGGGTGGTTCCGTGGCCGTGCCGGGACAAGGATAGGGCTCCGATCGCCTGGACCCGGTTGCTTCACCTGCGTGGCACGATGTGGAGGTTCGGTGAAGCGAACCGATAATCGCAGGTGAGTGCGGATCGTGCATAGCTTTTCGCGTCATGCGGGCCGGGTGTTGTGCACTCGTTATGCCTGCGCCCCACTCGTCCCGCTTGTCCGGAGTCCGTCCAGGGTCGGTCAGGAGTCTGTCCGGAGTCCGCCCGGGCGCCCGTCCGGGCGCTGTCCGGAGAGTGGAACCGCCGCGCAGAGGGGTCTATAAGCTTCAAAAGGGCACCAAAATTGGGCATTCTTCGCATGTGGTGACCATGGACGTACGGCCTCAGCTCATCGACGCACTTTCCGCCCTGCGCGACCGTGTCGCCGCCGTGCGTCTTCCACTCCCGCTGCCGGGGGCCGAACGCGCCCGGCAGACCAGGGTCGAACTCCTCGCGCAGCTCGACGACTACCTCCTGCCCCGGCTCAAGGACCCCGAAGCCCCGCTGCTCGCCGTGATCGGCGGGTCCACCGGGGCCGGGAAGTCCACGCTGGTCAACTCGCTCGTGGGGTGCCGGGTCAGCGAGGCCGGGGTGCTCCGGCCCACCACGCGCACGCCCGTGCTGGTCTGTCACCCCGACGACCACCACTGGTTCGCGGGCGTACGGGTGCTCCCGCAGCTCACCCGGATCTGGCTGCCGCCGGGCCGGCCCCGGGACCCCGACGGGCTCGACGACCTCGGCGCCGGTGCGGACGACGAGGCCGACGTGCTGCGGATCGAGACCGCCGTCAGCCTGCCCCCCGGGCTCGCCATCCTCGACGCCCCCGACATCGACTCCCTCGTCGTACGCAACCGGGTCCTGGCCGCCGAACTCATCTGCGCCGCCGACGTCTGGGTGATGGTCACCACCGCCTCCCGGTACGCCGACGCGGTGCCCTGGCATCTGCTGCGTACGGCCAAGGAGTACGACGCCGCCCTCGTCACCGTCCTCGACCGGGTCCCCCACCAGGTGATCGCCGAGGTCTCCCGGCAGTACGCGGCGCTCCTGACCCGCGCCGGGCTCGGGGACGTACCCCGTTTCACCATCCCCGAACTCCCCGAGTCCGCGGGCGGCGGCAGCGGACTGCTCCCCACCACCGCCGTCGCCCCGCTGCGCGCCTGGCTCACCCACCGGGCCCAGGACCCCGCCGCCCGGCAGCAGGCGGTGGGGCGTACGGCCTCCGGGCTCATCGAGTCGCTCAACGTCCGGATGCCCGCGCTGGCGTCGGCCGTCGCCGCGCAGTACGCCGCATCCGTACGGCTCACCGGTGTCGTCGAGGACGCGTACGCCAACGAGGCCGACCGGATCCGGCGCCGGCTGCAGAGCGGAGCGGTCCTCTCCGGGGACGCGCGCACCCGCTGGCGCGGCTACCCCCTCTACAGCGCCCCCGGCGAACTCCTCGAAGCCCTGGTGGACAGCCTGATCGCCCTCCTCCAGTGCGCGGTCTCCGCCGCCGACGCGCAGATCCGTACGCAGTGGAGCCGCGAGCCCGCCGCCGGGGTGTTCCGGTTCGAGGGCGCCGGGCGGGAGGCCGGGGGGTGGGGGCCCGTCGAGGACATCGAGGGCCGGATCGCCGTGGCCGTACGGCGGTGGCGGCGGGTTCTGGAGGAGCTGGCCGAGGAAGAGGTGCGGCAGCTCGAACGCAGTGTGGCGCCCGACCCCGAGAGCGTCGCCGCCCTGCTCGCCACGGCCCTGCTCGGCGGTCGGCGGGCCCGTACGGCCGGGGAGCAGCTCGCCGAACGCATCGGCGCCCAGGGCGCCCTGCGCCTCCGCGACAAGGGCGGCGAACTGCTGACGACCTATCTGGACCAGGTGCTCGGCGGCGAACGCGACCGCCGCCTCGCCCCGCTCGACGCGCTCGACGTCGCCCCCGAACCGCAGGCCGAACTGATCGCCGCACTGTCCGTCATGCAGAAGGAGAGGTGGCAGCGATGACCGCCGTCACGGACGAGAACCAGGGAAACGGTACGGCGGCCACGGGCGGGCCGAAGGAGGCCGAGGCTCCCGGGAAGGACGACGGGCACTGGGACGACGGGCTCATCGCCCGCCGCGCGGCCGCGGTCGACGGGCGGGGCGACGGTTCCGGAGGGGGCGACTCCCGTACGGGGGGCCGGGGCCGTTCCCGTGCGGGCTCCGCCTCCGCTCCCGCCGCCGATGAGGACGACGTACGTCCGCAGGTCGAGGCGTACGTCCCTTCCGGCGGGCCGCTGCCGACCCGGCTGGACGCCCTGCGCGAACTCGTCGGCCTCTCCCGGGCCCGGCTCGACCGGGACACCCTCACCGAGGCGGGACGCGTCCTGGACGAGGCCGCCGCCCGGCAACGGCTCTCCTCGCGGCACACGGTCGTCGCCATCGCGGGGGCCACCGGGAGCGGGAAGTCGACCCTGTTCAACGCCCTCGCCGGGGCCCAGATCTCCGACACCGGGCTGCGCCGCCCCACCACCTCCCAGCCCATCGCCTGCAGCTGGACCGACGGGGCCGCGGGGCTGCTCGACCGCCTCGCGATCCCCGGCCGCCTCCGCCGCAGGCCGCACCCGGGGCCCGCCGCGTCCGACGAGGCGCTCCAGGGGCTCGTCCTGGTCGACCTGCCCGACCACGACTCCGCCGCGACCGCCCACCGGGACCAGGTGGACCGGGTGCTGGCGCTGGTCGACGCGGTGATCTGGGTGGTGGACCCGGAGAAGTACGCCGACGCGGCCCTGCACGAACGCTATCTGCGCCCCCTCGCCGGCCATGCCGAGGTCACCTTCGTCGTCCTCAACCAGATCGACCGGCTCCCCGGCGAGGCCGCCGAACTCGTCCTCGACGACCTGCGCCGGCTCCTGGACGAGGACGGCATGGCCCTCGGCGAACACGGCGAACCCGGCGCCACCGTCATGTCCCTCTCCGCCCTGACCGGCGACGGGGTGCCCGAACTGCGGGAGCTGGTCGGCCGGTTCGTCCAGGACCGTACGGCGGCCACCCGCCGGCTCTCCGCCGACGTGGACGCGGCGGCGGCGCGGCTGCGTCCCGTGTACGTGGCGGAGGGGCGGCCGGGGCTGGGGGAGCGGGCCCGCGAGGAGTTCACGGACCGGCTGGCCGAGGCGGTCGGTGCGGCCGCCGCCGGGCAGGCCGCCGAGCGGGAGTGGCGCCGGAACGCGGGGCGCGCCTGCGGGACGCCGTGGCTGCGGCTCTGGCGCTGGTACGAGTCCCGGGGGCTGCCGGGCAGCCTGGACCGGATGGGCCAGGCGCTCGCCCCGCCGGAGGAGGAGCTGACGGCCCGGCAGCGAGTGGAGCAGGCGGTCCGGATCGTCGCGGACGACGCCGCCGACGGGCTGCCCGCGCCCTGGGCCCAGGCGGTGCGCGAGGCGGCGTTCACCGGGGCGAAGGGGCTGCCGGAGGCGCTGGACGAGCTGGCGGTGAAGGCGGGGGCGGGGCCTGCCAAGGGCTCGGGCAGGTCGTCCGGGAAGAAGGCGGGGAAGGCTTCAGGGAAGGGCTCGGACAAGACGTCCGAGACGTCCTCCGGGACGGTCGCGGGTGCTTCCTACGGGGGCGGGCGCGCCGGTTCGGCGGGCCGCGGTGGCCCGGCGACCGGTGCGGCGCTCGGCGGGCGGCCGGCCAAGCCGCCCCGGCCGAAGTGGTGGCCCGCCGCCGTACTGGTCCAGGCGTCCATGACGCTGATCCAGATCTTCGGCGGGCTGTGGCTGCTCGGCCAGATCATCGGGGTCCTGGAGCCCGGGCTCGTCACCCCCGCCCTGATCATGCTGGCCGGAGTCGTCGGCGGGCCGCTGGTGGAGTGGTCCTGCGCGGCGGCCATCCGGGGGCCCGCCCGGCGCTACGGGCAGGACGCCGAACGGCGGCTGCGCGAGGCGGCGGCCGCGTGCGGACGGGCCAGGGTCCTGGACCCGGTCTCGGCGGAGCTGGTGCGCTACCGGGAGGTGCGCGAGCGGTACGCGGCGGTGACGGAGTTTTCCACAACCGGCCGGTAATCCACAGGCTCCGGCGCACTCCGTCCGCGGCGTCCACCATGAAGTCAGTGCCGGTGACCGGGAACGACGGTCACCGGTCACCCGGAACATGACGACGGAATGCGGGGGCGGAAATGAACGGGACGATGGTGACGCTGGTGGGGAACGCCGCCACTGCGGTGGAGTTCCGCGACACGGCGACCGGGGGGATGGCGCGATTTCGCCTCGCCGTGACCCCGCGGCGCCGGGACCGCGAGACCCAGCTCTGGACGGACGGGCCCACCAGCTTCTACACGGTCTGGGCCTGGCGGACGCTCGCCACGAATCTGGCCGCGTCCGTGGCGATCGGGGAACCCCTCGTGGTGCACGGCCGGCTGAAGGTCCGCGAGGAGGAACGGGACGGCGGGCGAAGGACGTTCGTGGATGTGGAGGCGGTCGCGGTCGGCCATGACCTGAGCCGGGGGACCGCCGCCTTCCGCCGGGTCGTCCGGACCGAACCGGCCTTGACCTCCGCCCTGCGGAGCGGAACAGACGGAGCGTCAGGAGGCGATTCCGGCGCGTCACAGACCCTGTCGGAAGGCCCTGCCGAACGCGTCACCGAAAGGGCCGCCGTGTCCTGAAAGGGCTGGTCGGGGTGGGCGGCCCGGCGATAACGATTCCGATTCGGAATGGTTGGGCGGAGGCAGGACGGGGGATTACGGATCGCCCGTTCCTTAGGATTCCCAGAGCTCATGGGTCACTTGAGTCTGCTGGCGAGGCATTCCCCACACGCGCACCATGCGCGAGGGCCTCGCCCGGAGGGGAATCCTGTGTTTTCTGCGCCTGCAGTGTCCGCTTCGCCGTCCTACGCGCAGGCGGGGCACGCCGCCCGCGGCAGAGCGGCGCGGACCGGGAAGACTCCCGGGCGCGGACGAGGCCTCTTCCGCCCGGTGGCCGCGCTGCTGCTCTCCGGTCTCGTCACGGCGGCGGCCACCCTGGCCGGGGCGGGCACGGCGGCCGCCGACGACTCGGGCCGGCACCAGGGCGGCGCGGCGGCGGTGCTCGACGGACTGAAGACCTTCGACAACGCCGTGCTCCGCATGCCGGGCGAGAACGGTGCCCCCGCCCGTACGCAGGAACTGCCCGCCGGGCTCTTCGAGATGACCGTGGACGGCGGCGGCAGGCTCAAGACGTACTGCATCGACCTCCACAACCCCGCCCAGGACCAGGCGAAGTACCTGGAGACCCCGTGGGCCGAGACCTCGCTCGGCGCCAACCGGAACGCCGGGAAGATCCGGTGGATCCTCCAGCACTCCTACCCCCAGGTCGACGACCTCGCCGCACTCGCCGAGGCGGCGGGCACCGGACCGCTCACCGAGAGGACCGCCGCCGCGGGCACCCAGGTCGCCATCTGGCGCTACTCGGACGGCGCCGATGTCACCGCGTCGGACAAGCACGCCGAGAAGCTCGCCGACTGGCTGCAGAAGAGCGCGCGCAACGCCGCCGAACCCCGGGCCTCCCTGACCCTGGAGCCCGCGGCGGTCTCCGGCCGGGCCGGGGAGCGGCTGGGCCCGGTGACCGTGCGTACGGACGCGGACCAGGTCTCCGTGGCGCCTCCGGTGGACGCGGCGGCGAGCGGCATCACGGTGACCGACGAGAAGGGCACACCCGTCACCTCCGCCAGGGACGGCGCCCGCCTCTACTTCGACGTGCCGGAGGGCTCCACCGACGGCTCCGCCTCGCTCACCGTCCAGACCACCACCTCCGTACCTGTCGGCCGGGCCTTCGCCGGGACCACCCGCACCCAGACCCAGATCCTGGCCGGTTCCAGCGAGTCCACGGTCTCCGCACGCGCCACCGCCACCTGGTCCGAGACGGGCGCCGCCCCCGCCCTCACCGCCCGTAAGAACTGCGCCGCCGGCGGCGTGGACCTCACCGCCGCCAACCGGGGCGACGAGCCCTTCACCTTCGAGCTGGGCGGCACCGAGCACACCGTGGCCGCCGGAGCCACCGAGACGGTCACCATCCCGGTCGCCGAGGACCAGGCGTACGACTTCACCATCACCGGCCCCGGCGGCTTCCGGAAGAACTTCACCGGCGTCCTGGACTGCGCCACCAGCGGCAGCGTCATCGCGGCCGGGAAGGACCTCCCGGCCGACGAGGACAGCGGCATCGGCACCCAGAGCGCCCGCGACTCCCTCCCCGCCTCCACCGGCACCGCCACCTCGGGCCTGGAGGGCGACCTCGCGGCCACCGGCGGCTCCAGCACCACCCCGATGATCGCCGCCCTCGCCGTCGGCTTCCTCGTCGTCGGCGGCGGAACCCTCTTCGTCCTCCGCCGGAAGGAAGCGGCCGGGCCGCCGGGCGCGTAAGCCGCGCGGCCCCGGGCGTAGCGGCTGGTCCGGCGGCTGGTCCCGGGCCGGAACCGGTCGATCCCCCGGGCCGCAGCCGGTTGCTCCCCGGGGCCGGAGCCCGTCCGTTCCTGGACGGGTTACCACCCAGGGATGGACGTCAGGCAAGATGGGGTGTATCTGCCCACACCTCTATTGCTGCCGGACGGTTTCTCTTGGCTGAGTTCATCTACACCATGCGCAAGACGCGCAAGGCGCACGGCGACAAGGTCATCCTTGACGACGTCACCTTGAACTTCCTGCCCGGTGCGAAGATCGGTGTCGTGGGGCCCAACGGCGCCGGTAAGTCCACGGTGCTGAAGATCATGGCGGGCCTGGAGCAGCCGTCCAACGGTGACGCGTTCCTGTCGCCGGGGTTCAGCGTCGGCATCCTCATGCAGGAGCCGGAGCTGGACGAGAGCAAGACCGTGCTGGAGAACGTCCAGGACGGCGCCGCCGAGATCATGGGCAAGCTCAAGCGCTTCAACGAGGTAGCCGAGCTGATGGCGACCGACTACTCCGACGCGCTGATGGAGGAGATGGGCAAGCTCCAGGAGGACCTGGACCACGCCAACGCGTGGGACCTGGACGCCCAGCTGGAGCAGGCCATGGACGCTCTGGGCTGCCCGCCCGGCGACTGGCCCGTCGTCAACCTCTCCGGTGGCGAGAAGCGCCGCGTGGCGCTCTGCAAGCTCCTCATCGAGGCCCCGGACCTGCTCCTCCTCGACGAGCCCACCAACCACCTCGACGCCGAGTCGGTGAACTGGCTGGAGCAGCACCTCTCGAAGTACGCGGGTGCCGTCGTCGCCGTCACCCACGACCGGTACTTCCTCAACAACGTCGCCGAGTGGATCCTCGAACTGGACCGCGGCCGCGCGATTCCGTACGAGGGCAACTACTCCACGTACCTCGACAAGAAGGCCGCCCGCCTCAAGGTCGAGGGCCGCAAGGACGAGAAGCGGCAAAAGCGCCTCAAGGAGGAGCTGGAGTGGGTGCGGTCGAACGCCAAGGGGCGCCAGACCAAGTCCAAGGCCCGTCTCGCCCGGTACGAGGAGATGGCGGCCGAGGCCGACAAGATGCGGAAGCTGGACTTCGAGGAGATCCAGATCCCGCCGGGGCCGCGCCTCGGTTCCATCGTCGTCGAGGTCGAGAACCTCTCGAAGGCCTTCGGCGACAAGGTCCTCATCGACGACCTGTCGTTCACGCTGCCCCGTAACGGCATCGTCGGCGTCATCGGTCCGAACGGCGCGGGCAAGACCACGCTGTTCAAGATGATCCAGGGCCTGGAGACGCCCGACAGCGGCTCCATCCGCGTCGGTGAGACCGTCAAGATCTCCTACGTCGACCAGTCCCGCGCCAACATCGACCCGAAGAAGACCCTCTGGGCCGTCGTCTCGGACGAGCTGGACTACATCAACGTCGGCCAGGTCGAGATGCCTTCGCGGGCGTACGTCTCCGCGTTCGGCTTCAAGGGCCCGGACCAGCAGAAGCCGGCCGGTGTCCTCTCCGGCGGTGAGCGCAACCGCCTCAACCTGGCGCTGACGCTCAAGGAGGGCGGCAACCTGCTGCTCCTCGACGAGCCCACCAACGACCTCGACGTCGAGACCCTGTCCTCGCTCGAGAACGCGCTCCTGGAGTTCCCGGGCGCCGCGGTGGTCATCTCCCACGACCGCTGGTTCCTGGACCGCGTCGCCACGCACATCCTCGCCTACGAGGGTGACTCCAAGTGGTACTGGTTCGAGGGCAACTTCGAGTCGTACGAGAAGAACAAGATCGAGCGTCTCGGCCCGGACGCGGCCCGTCCGCACCGCGCCACGTACAAGAAGCTCACGCGAGGCTGATGGTCTTGGCTCGTCATATCTACCGCTGCCCGCTGCGCTGGTCGGACATGGATGCCTTCGGCCACGTCAACAACGTGGTCTTCCTCCGCTACCTGGAGGAGGCGCGCATCGACTTCATGTTCCGGCTGGCGCCGGGGGACGGCTCGCCGTCGTTCTCGGGCGGGTCCGTCGTGGCCCGGCACGAGATCGACTACGTACGGCCGCTCGTGCACCGGCACGAGCCGGTCACCGTCGAGTCGTGGGTCACGAAGATAGGCGCCGCGTCGCTGACGATCGCCTACGAGATCAAGGACCCCGAGCAGGTGTACGTACGGGCCTCGACCGTCGTCGTCCCGTACGACCTGGCGGCGGAGCGGCCCCGGCGGATCTCCGCCGAGGAGAAGCTCTTCCTCCAGGAGTACCTGGCAGAGGAGCCCGCCGCGGCATGACCGTGCCTGTGCAGTCGCTGCTGTTCGCCGACCCGAGGGAGGCGGCGGATCTCGCCGCCTTCCTCGGTCGGCTGCTCCACTACGACCGGGCCGCCGCGGTCCGGTTGCAGGCGGGCGGCGGCGACGCACTGGCCGTGTTCGGCCGCCCGCCCTCCTTCGAGGTCCTCGCCATCCGCGCCGCCCGCCTGGCCCGGCCCGAGACGCTCGACGTCACGGTGTCGGCCGGGGAGCTGCTGGAGTCCCTCGACGTCTCCGAGGAGGGCCCCGGGGAGCGGGGCGGTGCGCTGCCCGCTCCCGTCACCGGGCCGCCCTGGACCGGTGTCCTGCCGCCTCGGGGGCCCTGGCGGGAACAGGCCGGGCTGCCCCGCCCCGACGCCCTGCGCGCCGCCCTCGACGAGGCCGTCGCCGAATTCCGTACGCGGGACGAGGCGCTGCCCGAGGAGCTGCGCACCCGCGCCGAGCGCGACCGCATCGGCCGGGAGATCTGGTCCCGCCCGGTCGGCGCCACCGAGCTGCCGCTGCGGGCCGTCCACGCCGCCCAGTCCCTCGGCTTCCTCCGCGCCGACCCCGGCTTCCCCGTCTCGCTCCTCGCCGCGGGCGGCTGGCTGCGGCTGCGGACCCCGTTCGGCTCGGTCGCCCTGCGGCGCGATCCGGTGGGCGGGCTGGGGGCTCTGGCGCTGACCGTGGAGCACAACTGAGCCGTTCCGGCGGCCGCTCCGACACTGCTCCGACCGGTGGCGCCAGCTGAGCGGCTCCCACCGTCCCGGGCACGACTGGGCCGGGCCGATCGATCGGATCGCCCGGCTCGTCAGCCCTGTTCCAGCCCGGTGTGCGTCAGTCCGCCGTGTTGACCATCGAGGCCGCCGCGTACGTCAGGTAGTCCCACAGCTGCTTCTCGTGCTCGGGCGCCAGACCCAGCTCGTCCAGCGCCACCCGCATATGGGCCAGCCAGGCGTCATGGGCCGCCCGGTCCACCCGGAACGGGGCGTGCCGCATCCGCAGCCTCGGGTGGCCCCGGTGGTCGCTGTAGGTGCGCGGGCCGCCCCAGTACTGCATCAGGAACAGGGCGAAGCGCTCCTCGGCCGGGCCGAGGTCCTCCTCCGGATACATCGGCCGCAGCAGTTCGTCGCCCGCCACCCCCTCGTAGAAGCGGTGGACCAGGCGCCGGAAGGTCTCCTCGCCGCCGACCTGCTCGTAAAAGGTCTGCTCCTGAAGCGTGTCGCGCGGAATCTCTGTCACCCGTCCATGGTCGCAGACGCGGCGGCCGAGGTCAGGGGTCCTAGGACCAATGGCCGGGACCCCGCCGCGATCCGTGTGCGGTCGTCGTGCGGTCGCCTCCGCGGTCCCACCGCAGGACAGTGGAGACATGGGCGCACACCGGGAAGTTCCCGCCGGGACCGGCTCCGGCCCCGACCCCGAGGCCGACGAGGCGCGGCACATCCTCGTACGGAACATCGTCGCGCGGGGCGGGCTCACCGACCCCGCCTGGCGGGCCGCCTTCGAGGAGGTGGAGCGCCATCTGTTCGTGCCGTACTACTACGTGCACGGCATCGGCGGGTACGAGCGGCTCTGGGGCGAGGACCCCGATCCCGTACGGCGCCGACGCTGGCTGCGCGGTGTGTACGGGGACGAGGCGCTGGCCACCCGGATGCGGGACGGCGAGCTGATCTCGTCCTCCAGTCAGCCCTCGCTGATGGCCCTGATGCTGGAGGCGCTGGAGGTACGGGACGGGCACACCGTGCTGGAGATCGGCACCGGCCCCGGCTACAACGCGGCGCTGCTCTCCCACCGGCTCGGCGACGCGGCGGTGACCAGCGTCGATCTGGACCCGGAGATCACGGAGTCGGCCCGCTCCCACCTCGCCGCCGCCGGGTACCGCCCCGCGGTCGTCACCGGCGACGGGGCCCGGGGCTGCCCGCAGCGGGCCCCGTACGACCGGATCATCGCGACCTGCACGCTCCCCTCCGTACCGCCCGCCTGGCCGGAACAGTGCACCCCGGGCGCGCTGATCCTCGCGCCGGTCGCCACCGGGCTCGTCCTGCTGGAGGTCAGCGCGACGGCGCACGGACCGCGCGCCGAGGGGCACTTCCTGCACACCCCGGCGTACTTCGTGCCCCTGCGCGGCGCCTCACCGCTGCCGGAACCGGTCGCGCGCCCCGGCGGAGTGCCGAGGCGCGCGATCGGGGACGAACTCTTCCGGTTCCTGCTGACCCTGACGGCGGGCCGCCTCGACCCGCACGAGGCCCTCTCCCTCTGGGAGCGCGAGGGGCGCCCGCAGCGGGAGAGGTACGGAGTCACGGTCGCGGACGGCCAACAGTGGGCCTGGCTGGACGACCCGGAGGGGCCGTACACCTGGCCTCTGGGCGAGGGCTCCTAGTCCCTAGTCCCGGCGGATCGTGATCGTCGTCCAGGCTCCGACGTGCACCTGGTCGCCGTCCTGGAGGGGGACAGGGACATACGGCTGGATCGGGTCCTCGGCGCCGTTGAGCGTGGTGCCGTTCGTGGACTTCTGGTCGACCACGGACCAGCTGCCGTCGGGCTGCTGCACGAGCACCGCGTGCTGGTGGGAGACGCCCGGGTCCTCCGGCGGCACCGACAGGTCGATGTCCGGGGACTCGCCCGTGCTGTGCCGGCGGCGGCCGATGGTGACCTGGCTCCCGGTGAGCGGCATGCGCTGCTCGGGGGAGTACGCGGGCAGGTTCAGCCCGCTCGCCTCCGGGCCGCTGCGCTGCATCATCGCGAGGAAGTACTCCCGGTCCGGCGCTATGACGGCGGTCCAGGTGGTGGGCGTGGCCTGCTGCGGCTGGCCCTGGCCCTGTCCGTGGCCGGGCCCCTGGCCGTAGCCGTCGTTGCCGCCGTAGGGCGGGGGCTGGTTCCGGTCGGAGTTTCCACCCTGGTACGGGTCCTGCTGCTGGAACCCCTGCGGGGGCTGGGGCGCCTGAGGTGGCTGGGGTGCCTGGGCTTGGGAGGGCGGCGAGAGGACCCAGTCGTCTTCACCGCCACCATGCGGAGGCTGCTGCTGCGCAGGCTGCTGTGGCTGTTGCGCCTGTTGCTGCTGGGGCGACTGCCGGGGCGGCGCGAAGGGAGAGGGCGCCGACTGCTGGGGTTCGAACGCCGAAGGGGCCTGCTGCTGCGGCTCGAACGGCGAGGGGGCCTGCTGCTGGTGTGCGGGCGGCGGGGCCTGCTGGAAGACCGGCGGGGGCGGCGGACCCTGCTGGAACGCGTGCGGCGGGGGGCCGCCCTGGCCGCCGGGCCCTGACGGACCGCTCTGGCCACCATGACCGCCCTGGCCACCGGGCCCTGACGGACCGCCCTGGCCGCCCGGACCGCTCTGGTAGCCGGAGCCGGGACCGGGGCCCGTGGAGCCGCCGCGCTCGTCCTGGTCGTCGCGGTCGCTCTGCTCGCCGTAGCCCGGCTGCCCGCCGTGACCCGGTCGGCCGTCATAGCCCGGCCGGTCGCCATGACCCGGCTGTCCGCCGTGGTCCGGCCGGCCGCCGTGAGGGGCCCTGCCGTCGTCGCCGGCCCGCTCCGGGGCGAGCGGTTCGGCGGGGCGGTTCAGCTGTGAGGGACGCGAGCCCTGGAACTCGTACGGGTCCTGCTGCTGCGGCGCACCGCCGGGACCGCCCTGGCCTCCTTGTCCCCCCGGGCCGCCGGACGGCGGACCCTGCTGGGCCAGGAAGCCGGGCGGCAGGTTGAGACCGGGCGGCGGGCCGCCGGGTGCGCCGGAGCCGCCGGGCGCGCTGTGCCGCGGGGCCAGCGGTGTGTACGAGGTCGCGGTGCTGGTGATGAAGTTCCAGCGGCACTCCTCGCAGAACGGCGCCATCGCCTCGCGCGGCGTACGGCACTGCGGGCACAGCTCCGCCTGCATCGTCGGAGGGCCGCCGTCGTTGCCGACGGGCGGGTAGCCGTAGCCGGGTGCGGGGGGCGGCGGAGGGGGCGGGGGTACGGCGCCGGCGGGGGCGCCCGTTCCGGTCATGCGGTGTCCGCAGACCTCGCACCAGTCCTCGGAACCCGACTGGTGTCCGTTCGGGCAGGTCGGCATGTCGGCGCTTCCCCCTCTCCTCGTCCGGCCCCGGGGCCGTCATGCTGTCGATCGTGGCTTCGTGTACTGGCGAAGACGTGGTACCGCTGACGTGCTACTTCTTGACGCGAACCGTCTTGGTGGAGCGCGTTTCGAGGGTCATCTCGTCCGCCTCCGCGACCTTCGCCTTCAGTCGCACAGTACCGGTCGCCGCATCGACCACGTCGACCACCTTCGAAAGCAGTTTCGCAGTCTCCTCGTTCCCGGATGCCGACGCCAGCTGCACCGCGCGGCCCAGCTTCGCCGTTGCCCCGTCGAAGTCACCGGACTTGCGGGCATCCAGCCCCTGTTGGATGACTTGTGCCAGTTCCGCCTGGCCCGTGTAGTGCGCGACCTGCGGATTGATCGAGGTCGAGGCCACCATGTCGTCCGTCCACACCGCCCGTACGAGCCCCTGCGAAAGCACCTGCGGAGCCGCCGCGCCCGTGGGGTCGGGCAGGATCAGCGAGGCCCGGGCCGCCAGCATCTCCCGGCCGATTCCGGCCTCCGGGACCCGTACGCAGACGTGGTAGTCGCGGGACTCGTCGCCCCAGGAGCCGGTCGGATAGTCCCCGGCGCGCGGGGAGGCCTCGGTGCGCCGGCCGGTCAGGTCCTCGACCGTGGGCGCCACCTGCTTCACGAACCGGATCTCCACCCCGACGGGCGTCCAGAGCCGCAGCGCCACGTCCGCGACCTCCTTGCCCATCGCGTTCTCCATCATCCGCGTGAAGTCGGCGGCCAGGTGCGAGGGGTCCGCGACGATGTCGGCGGTGCCGAGCAGCGCGGAGGCTACCGAAGTGACCTCTTTCACGTCCCAGTCGGTGCCGACGCCCCGGGCGTCGCAGGTGAACCGGCCCGCGCAGGCGTCCAGCGCGGCCCGCAGATCCTCGGGGGCCTCGTGCTCGTTGCGGCCGTCGGTCAGCAGGATGCCGTGCCGGATGCCGGCGTCGGCCGCGCCCAGCAGCCGGTCGGCCAGCCGCAGCCAGCTGCCGATCGCCGTCCCGCCGCCCGCGCTCAGCCTCCGCAGCGCCTCCTTGGCCTGGGCCTTCGTCCCCGCGTCGGCCACCGCGAGCCGTCCGTTGCCCGGGTAGACGTCCTTCGCCACATGCGTACCGGCGACCACCGCGAACCGCGTGCCCTCGCGCAGGGTGTCGACCGCCGCCGCCGTCGCGTCGCGCGCGTTGCGCATCTTCGTCGGCGGATAGTCCATCGAACCGGAGCAGTCGACCATCAGCACCACCGCCGCGTCCGCCGCCCGCCCCGGCGCGTCCGCCGCCGCCGAGGTCCCCGGCAGCGGGACGCCGCCGGTCGTGCCGCCCCCGGTCGAGGTGACGGTGACGATCGCGTTGACCTCGCGGCCGCCCTCCGGCAGGAACTCGTTCTGGTACACCTCGACGGAGAACTGCGGCACGTTCGACTTGGAGAAGTTGGCCATCCGGTCTGTCCCCCTACTAGTGGCTCACACGGCCTGGTGGTTCACACGGCGGTGCCGGCCGGTCCCGGACTCGATCCTGCCCCCTGCGGCTCCACGGCGAACGGCAGCAGCGCCACTGTTACGTTGTCGTGGCCCCCGCCGTCGAGCGCGTGCCCGACGAGCACCTGGGCGCCCCGCAGCGGGCTCCGGTGGGCCTCCGGAGGCACGGCCGCGGCCATCTCCTCGGCGGATTCCGCGTAGTTCCACAGGCCGTCCGTGCAGACCACGACCAGGCCGGGGCGGTCCGGCTTGAACGCGGCGGTGTGCGGCTCCAGTTCGTAGGAGTCGGCGCCGAGCCAGCCGGTGATGGCGTGGGCGCGCTCGTCCGCGTACGCCTCCGTCTCGTTCATCAGGCCCGCCGCCACCATCTGCGCCGCCCAGGAGTCGTCCTCGGTGAGCCGGGCGGGCGGGCCGCTCCGGTCGTCCGGCACCCAGTAGACCCGGCTGTCCCCGACCCAGCCGACGACCAGGAGCCCGCCCGCCATGATCGCGCCGACCAGGGTGCAGGCGGGGGCGTTCTGGCGGCGGTGGGCCTCGTGCTCCGCCGCCCCGGACGGGTCCTGGGCCAGGGCGTTGACGGCCTCGGCCGCGGCCACGATCGCCTCGTGCATCGCCTGCTGCGGGTGCGTGCCGCGCGGCAGGGACTCCAGCAGCGCCTCGTTGGCGGCGCTCGCGGCGGCGGCCGACGCCTCGTCGGGCCGGCTCGCGGAGGAGACGCCGTCGCAGACGATCGCGACGACGGCGGGCGAACCGTCCGGCAGCGCGGTGGAGGAGACCGCGAAGGAGTCCTCGTTACGGTGGTGGCGCAGGCCCCGGTCGCTGACGGCGGCCACCGAGCCCAGCTCCTGCTCCACGTGGTCGCGCTCGCGCGGCTGGGCGTGCCCGCAGTTCTCGCAGTACCCGTCGGGGTCGACCCGGCCGGACCGGCAGGCCACACAGACCTTCGCCCCGGCGCTGGGCGGCTGAGCGGCGGGCTCCGCCGTACGGGGGTCGGGTGCGGCCAGCGTGAAGTCGCCCGAGGCCTCCGGGGGTTCGGGGGTGCCGGGCGTGACGGCGGGTGCGGGGGTGTCGGGTGTGCTGACGGCGGCGGAGGCTTCGGGGGCGGTGGCGGGTGCCGGGCCCGGCGGTGCCGTCTGCGCGGCCTGGGGCGCGGGCGGTGTCGTCGGCAGCAGGTTGCCGCCCGAGTCCGTGCCGGGCAGGTCCGTCGCCCGGTGCGTGGGCGCGGGCACATCGGAGCTGTCCGTCTCCGACGCGGCGGGCCACTCCACGGCCGCCGCCGGGGCACCCGGCGGCACGCCGATGGGCAGCGTCGGCCGGTCGTCGGGGCGGGCCGGCACGGCCGAGAGGTCGTAGCCGCACGCGCCGCAGAACAGGTCGCCGGACGCCGGCGGTTCCTCGCAGCCGGGGCATCTCGCCAGGGCGGGCTGCTGGTGGCTCTCTGACATCTTCACACCCACGTCCGGGGGCGGAAACGGTTGGCCCGCTCCACCAGTTCGATCCTCTCCTCGCCCCGCTGCGCCAGCCGGGCGAGCATGCGGTACGAGCGCTCCAGGCCCAACCGCAGTCCCCGCTCGTCCAGTTCGGCGCCGAGCAGCTTCCGGGTGTCCGGAGGCCCGGCCGCCGATCCGCCCGGCGGCGGGGCGCCGGGACTACCGGAGAGTACCCAGTCCAGGGCCTTGCCCAGTACCTCGGTCGTCAACTGCTCGCGGCGCACCGGGTCCAGACCGAACCCGGTCAGCGCCGCCACCTGCGCACCGGCCGCCGTCAGATCGGCCGTCAGCGGCTCGACCGGGTCCCGCTCGCGCAGCCGGGCCCGTACGGCGGCGACCCGGGCCGCCGTGTAGTGGATCGACGCTTCCGGCACCGACTCCAGGGTCCGCGCCGCGCCCACCCGGTCCCCGGCCGCGATCTGCACCCGGGCCAGGCCGAACGCCGCGCTCACGAACCCCGGGTCGGTCGCCCACACCAGGCGGTAGTACTCGGCGGCGTTGTCCAGCTGGCCCAGCACCTCCGCGCAGATCCCCAGCGCCAGCTTGGGCGCGGGCTCCCCGGGGAACGCGTCGTACACCGCGTCGAAGGAGAGCGCCGCGACCTCGTGGTCACCGGTCACCAGCGAGGCGACGCCCCGGTACCAGACGACCCGCCAGTCGTCCGGGTGCCGGGCCTCCAGGGCGGCCAACGCGCCGCCGGCGGCGTCCTGTTCGCGCAGCTCCAGCCGGGCCCGCAGCTCCCGCAGCCGGGTCTCCAGGGAGGCCGCGGGCACCGCTTCCAGGGCCGCGATCAGCTCGGCGGGCGCGGAGGCCATCAGCCCGGCGAGGAACCCCGCGTTCGGGTCGTTCGCGTCGACCCGGGGGACGGGGAGCGCCAGGGCGGTCGCCGGCGCGTCGAACGGGGCCAGCCGGACACTCCCGGCCGCCGCCCCGAAGGGGCCGTACGGGGTGGCGGGCCCGGGCTGAGCGGGGGCGGGACCGGTCTCCCGGTGCGCCGTCGGTACGGGAGCGGGCGCGGGGTGCGCGTGGGCCGCCGCCGGACCACCGCCCGCCGAGCCGCTGCCGTAGGAGCCTTCCTGCACGCCTCCGCCCTGCGAGCCGCCGTGCGAGTTGCCCTGTGCGCCTGTACCTCGCGGACCGCCGTACGGGCTTCCCTGCACGCCTCCGCCCTGCGCCCCCGGGGACGGACCTCCCCGCGAACCCGCGTACGAGCCGCCCTGCGGGCCTGTGCCCTGCGCCCCGCCCCGTACATGCGTCGCCGCCGCCGTCAGCGGTGCCGCCCCCGGGCCGCCGGGCCCTGCGCCCGCTCCCGGCCCGGAGGGCTGCCCGCCCACCGGCAGCGCACCCGCCACGGCCGACGTCACGGCCCCCGGAGCCACCGGGCCGCCGCCCGGTGCGGAACCACCCGGACGCGGTACGCCCCCGCCCTGCGCCGGGACCACCGGCAACGGCCCCGAGCCCGCCGCGCCGCCTCCCGAACCGCCGCCGCCGCGCCTGCCGAAGAGTCCGCCGCGCCCCGGGGCCGTCGAGCGGGCGCCCAGCCGGGAGACGTCATCCACCTGCTCGGCGAACAACTCCGTGTCCGTCACGCGCAGTTCCGCGCCGAACAGCGTCGACAGCGCCGGTCTCGGCCGCCCGCTCTGGAGCGCCACGACCTCGCGAAGCACCCCCGTCAGCTGCTCGGCCATCTCCGACGCGGAGGCGAACCGCCGGCCCGGGTCCGGGTCGGTGGCCCGGACCAGCAGCCGGTAGAACGACTCGTAGGTGCGGAACACCTCGATGCTGTCCGGGTCGGGGAGGGAGTCCACGTAGACGTTCGTGTACCCCCGGAAGTCGAAGGTGAGGACCGCCAGCGTCCGCGCCACCGTGTACAGGTCGGAGGCGACGGACGGGCCGACCTCCGCCACCTCGGGAGCCTGGTAGCCGACGGTGCCGTAGATGGCGGACTCGTCGTCGTCCATGCGGCGGACCGCGCCCATGTCGATCAGCTTGAGCTGGTCCTCGGTCTGGATCGCGTTGTCGACCTTGAAGTCGCAGTAGAGCAGGTTGCGGCTGTGCAGATGGCCGAGCGCCTCCAGCGCCTCGATCCCGTACGCGCAGGCCTGCTCGACCGGGAGCGGATCGCGCTTGCCGGACGGGGTGCGGCGCTGGTTGGCGATCTCCTTGAGCGCCTTCCCGCCGACGTACTCCATGACGATGTACCCGTCGAGCGAACCGGTCCGCTGGTCCAGGTGCTCCACGAAGTTGTAGATGCGGACGATGTTGGCGTGCTCGATCTCGGCGAGGAAGCGGCGCTCGGAGATGGCCGCCGCCATCGCGTCCTGGTCGCCGGTGTCCAGCAGCCCCTTGAGGACCACCCAGCGGTCCGAGACGGCCCGGTCCACCGCGAGGTAGACCCAGCCGAGCCCGCCGTGCGCCAGGCAGCCGGCCACCTCGTACTGGCCGTGCACGATGTCGCCGCCGGTCAGCTTCGGCACGAAGGAGTACGGGTGGCCGCACTTGGTGCAGAACCCCTCCGTGCGGCCCGGCCGCTCACCCCGCGAACGGCCCACCGGGGCCCCGCAGTCCGAACGGGAGCAGAACCGCTTGCGCTCGGGCACCTCCGGGTTCTCCATCACCGCCGTCCGGGGATCGGGCCGGGGCACGCCCGGGACCTCCACCAGCCCCACGCCGAGCCGGCCCCGGGCGGAGGAGGCGGACGACGAGCCCGAGGAGCGCACCGAGACCGAACGGGAGGCGGCGGAGCCGGAGAGCGAGCGCGACAGCCGCCCCGACACCGAGCGCCGCGACGACGACGAACGGGACGAGGAGCGCGCGGAGGCCCGGGAGGACGAGCGCTGCGAGGAACTGTCCCGGCCCGCCGCCCTGCCCCCGCCCGCGATCCCGGTGGGCGGCGAGGAGACCATGCCCGTCGGCGAGACGACCGGGGCCAGACCGCAGGTGTCGCAGTACAGCTCGCCGCCGCCCATGTCCTCGTAGGCGCCCCCGCACTCCGGGCGCTGGCACTGCGTACTCATCGTGTCTCCCCCCGGTCACCCCGCCGGTCCTCGGGCTCCCCGGACCCCGCCTGGCCCTCGGATCCCTCCGGCGGTCTCGGCGTCAGCAGTTCGGCCGCCGCCTGCTGGTAGCGCAGCACGTTCTGCTCGGCCACCCGCAGATCGCACGGCGCGCTCCACAGCATCCGGCGCGCCGCGTCGTACCGCTCGATCAGCAGCGGGTCCTCCGCCAGACCGTGCCGGGCCACCTTCGCCTTGTACGCGTCCAGCCGGCCGCGCAGCTCCGCGCGGATCGCCAGCGGCGCCGTCACCGAGGTCAGCGACTCGCGGGCGCGCAGCAACTCGTCCTCCGCCTCCTGCTCCAGCGCCTCCAGGAGCGGGGAGAGCCGGTGCCACTGGGCGCGCCTGCGGTACTCGGCGGCGGCGGCCAGCCGCTCCTGGAGGGCCGTCGGCGGTCCGCTGACGGCGGGCACCTCGGAGGCAGCGATCTTGGCCAGCACCTCGCCGCGCGCCGCCCGCGCCTCGGTCAGCGTGCGGTCGGCCCGCGAGAGCACGTCCCGCAGCCGCATCAGCCGTGCCTCGGCGTCCTGCCGCACCGCGAGCACCGCCTCGATCTCCCGCCGTACGTCCTCCAGGGCGCGGGCGGCCCGGTCGTAGCGGGAGGTGTCCGGGCGGCCGCCGCCGGGCGCGGCGCTGCCGGGGCCGGGCAGCCAGAACGCGAGCGGGTCGGAGATCACCTGCACCCGCAGCGTGGTCAGCTCCTCGGTGATCTCCTCCAGGTCGTCCCCGGCGGGGTGTTCACCGGGGCGCACACCGACCGAGTGGGCCAGCGAGCGGGTGCGGTGCAGCTCGGCGGCGAGCAGGTCGATCCGGGCGGGCAGCGCCGACCAGACGGAGTCCGAGGCGACGACCATGTCCAGCGACCTGGCGTACAGCTCGTTCATCCGGGCGACCAGCTCCTGGAGCGAGAACCGCTCCGAGAGCCGGGCCGGGCCGGTGGCCGAAGGGGGCGGCACCGCATCGGGGTTGGCGACCGTGACCGCCTCGCCCCTCAGCAGCTCGGTGAGGGCGGCCAGGTCCTCCCGGTTGGGGTGGCGGCGGCGGGCCCGTATGTCCCTGGCCTCCTCCAACGCGCCCGCGTAGGCGTCGAAATACCCCCACAGCAGGGTGATCGACCGCTCGGTATTGGCCCACCGCTCCCGGGTGATGCCGGTCAGTTCGGCCCCCTCCAGGAGCCGGCGTCCGGCGTGGTCCTGGAGGGCGAGGAGCGAGGTCTCGATGGCCTCGTGCTCCGCGCCGAGCCGGGCCAGCGCACGGTCCGCCTCCTCCCGGTCCATCGCCGGGCCGGGGGGCCTCCCCGCGAAGCCGGGGAAGGATCCCGCGACGCTCATCGATCACCTCTCCGCTCTCGCCGCCGGGCCGGTGGGCCGGACGGAGGTCAAATTGCTCCGGTACGTACGCGTCCACTCCGGCACGCGCCCCTCGGGTGCTGACGCGCTCCGGCGCCTCGGGGTCACTCGCTGCGGTACTTCGGGGCCGGCGGGGCCGATATGCCGGGCAGTCCGGCCGCCAGCCACTTGCGGTACGACACCATCCAGGCGCTGTCCTTGCCGCCCGCCCGGTAGTCGACGAGGACCTTGTTGACCCGGGCCACCAGATCGTCGGCGCCCTTCTTCGCGGCCACGCCGTAGTACTCGGTGGTGAACGGGCCCGCGCCCTTGAGGGCCACCGCCGGGTCCTGCGCGGCCTGCCCCGCGCCAAGGGCGTTGTCGGTGAGGACGGCGTCGACCTCACCGAGCTGGAGCCGTACCAGGCAGTCCAGCTGGTTGGGGACGGTCAGCCGGTCCGGGTCCTTCTCGGTGCCGTCGAACTCGTCCTTGAACATGGCCCCGTACGACTTCTTCTCCAGCGCCTCGTACGCGGTGGTGCCCTCGCCGGAGCAGACCCGCATCCCCTTCAGCGACTCGTCGTACCCCGTGATGGGGGAGTCCTTGGGGGCCAGGATCTGCTGCCCGGTCTCGAAATAGGCGGTGGAGAAGGAGACCTGCTCCAGCCGCTTGCAGTTGATGGTCATCGTCCGCACGATGACGTCGACCCGGTCCCGCTCCAGGGCGGCGATGCGTTGGTTGGTGGGGATGGCCCGGAAGATCACCGCGTCGGGGTCGCCCAGGATGTCCTTGGCGAGCGCCCGCACGAGGTCGATGTCGAACCCCTCCAGCTCGCCGCTGTACGGGTTGCGGTATCCCCAGCGGTAGCTGTTCTGGTCGACGCCCGCGACCAGCTTCCCGCGCTCCTTGATCTTCGCGATGCCCGGACCGTCCGCCGAGGAGGGCGGCAGGCTCGCCTCCGGCTCGGTGCACGCATCGGCCCGCACCGGCAGGGTGGCCGTGGTGGACCCGCCCGTCGTGCCGGTCGTCCCCGTCGTGCCCGGGGTGTCCGCCCCGGCGGTCCGCCCGCCGTGCTGGGAGAGCGGCAGCAGGGTCAGCGCGGCGGTGAGCACGCATGCCACCGCCATCGCCGTCACCCCGCCCCAGCCGCGCAGCCGGACCCGCGGGGTGCGGCGCCGTGTCCATGTCCTCGCCCTGGTCATCGCTGCCCCTCTCACCGGTACTCCGAGAGCCTGCGGTTGACCCCGAGGATCGCGGCGACCGCTCCCAGCACCGCCAGCGCGGCGGCTCCCGTCGGCAGGCCGCGCAGGGCCCCGCGCCCGTCCTCGGCGGCCGCGGTGAACTCGCCCTGCTCATGGGCGAGCGCCTTCCGCAGCGCGGTGTCCACCTGCTGGAAGGACTGCCCCGTGGAGTCCTCGGCCCCGATGATCTGGATCAGCGCACCCTCGTAATCGCCCTGGTCGTCCGTGGCCCGTGCCGTGCGGTGGCGCTCCTGCCACTCGGTGACGCTCCGGGCGGCCTGGGCGACCGGCGCCCGGCCGCGCTCGTCGTCCGCGAGCCGCTCGGCCTGTTTCAGCTGCGCCGCCAGGGCGCTCATGCCCTTGGCGTAGTCCGTCTCGTACTGATCGGCCGAACCGTCGGGGGTCAGCACCGCGCCGCGCGCCACCAGCGTCAGATTCTCGTTGGCCCGCGCCTTCAGGGAGTTGATCCGGGCGTTGTTGAGGACGTCCAGCGACTCCTGACCCTGGGTCATCGCCGCCCGCAGCTCCGCACGCGCCACCGTGTGCCCCACCGCCAGCCAGAGCAGCAGCACCGACGCGGCGGCCGTCGCCACCAGCAGCCCGTGGTTGAACACCCGGTTGGTACGGCGGTAGGTGCGGCGCTGCATCCACACCAGCGCGGCCAGCACCACCACCCCGGCGGCGAGGGAGAGGAAGGGCCAGCGCCGGGCGTCGGCCGCGGCCCGGTCGAGTCGGCCGGTCTCCGCCGCGTACAGCCGCTCGGCGGCCGGCAGCAGCTCGTTGCTCATCTTCTGGTTGGCGTACCGGAGATAGGCGCCGCCCAGCGGCAGCCCCTGCCGGTTGTTGGCGCGGGCCCGCTCGATCAGACCGGTGTAGACGGGCAGCACCTCGTTGAGCGTGGTGATCTCCTGCCCGGAACTGGTCGAGGAGTCCGTGGTGGCCGCCGCCTTCACCAGCAGCCGGGCCGCCTCCTCGATGTCCTTCCGATACTGCTCCTGCACGGCCTTCGGTTCCTGCGCCCCCGCGAGGAAGCCACCGGCCGCCATCGTGTCCGCGTCTGCCAGCGAGCGGTAGATGGCCGCCGCGTCCGCGCTGAGCGGCTGGCTGCGCCCCACCACGTCGTCGGCGGCCGACGCCCGCTGCGAGATTTCCAGCCCGGTCACCGCCCCGAACGCCACGACCAGCAGCGCCAGCACGGCCCCGATGATCCGGAGGCGGCCCGGCTCGGTCGTCGCGGCGGCGCGCAGCCGTCGGCTCTGCACGGACCAGGCCGAGGGGCGCCGCGCGGGCAGGGGCTGTCGGGCCGGGCTTCCGGCCGCTCCGGACTGTGCGGGCAGGCCGACGGGTGGTGCGGGCGCGTGCTCCGGCGCGCGCTGCGTCCCCGGGCCGCCCTGCGGCAGCTGTGTCACTCGACCTCCCCCTCGGTCACCGACGGTCCCCTCCGGCCCCGGCCGACCGGGGCCGGAGCCCGGCCAGAAGTATGGCCGCGGGGAGGGACCTTCACATCACGAACGCCTGGATCCCGCACACATCACGAACGCCTGGATTCCGCACCGGTCAACGCATTCGACCAGTGCGGACGCGGCCGATCAAGGCGATCGGCGCAAGGTGCCCCGAAACATCCCCATAAGCGAACCGGCCCCATCGCCGGTGACGAACCGGCCCCCGTCTCCGGCATCCCCCGGCCGCTCGCCCGCTCCGCCGTCCCCGCCGCTCCGGACCCCCATCAGGTACACGAGCGGGCCGCCTGATCGGTTCCCGCGCCCCTCCGCGTTCCCCCGAACGAGGGGCACCCCGCCGCGAACGCGACGGGGTGCCCGGCAGGTTGTCGTAAGGATCAGCGGGTTGTCGTGGAGGCCGGCAGGCTGCCGTCAGGGTCGGGCGTACTGCTCCCGCAGCCGGCGGTGGACCTCCGGGCCCGCCCCCGTACGGTCCAGGCCCAGCAGCGCGGCCCCCAGCACCGGCGGTTCGGAGACCACCCGCGCCACCGCCTTCGGGGCACGGGCCGCCAGCAGTTCGGCGATCCGGTCGTTCAGCCGGGGGTGGCGTGCGGCCAGCACGCTGCCGCCCAGCAGCACCGGAACCTCCTCCTCCAGCAGGCCGAGCCGGGTGAGCGCCACCGACGCCATCGCCACCACCTCCTCCGCCTGCCGCTCCACCAGCGCGGCGGCCACCGGATCCCCGGCGGCCCCCGTGGCGAACAGCACCGGGGTCAGCTCATGACGGCGGGCCGACGGGATCACCTCTCGGTGCAGCGCCTCGATCAGCGCGTACATCGAGTCGAGCCCGAAGTGGGCCGGCAGCGTATGGGCCAGGTCGGTCGGCTCACCGCGCCCGTCCTCCGCGCGGGCGGCGCACCACAGCGCCTCCTCCGCCAGCCCCCCGCCGCCGCCCCAGTCACCGGAGATCCGGCCGATCGCGGGGAAGCGGGCGGTCCGCCCGTCGGGCACCATGCCCACACAGTTGATCCCGGCCCCGCAGACCACCGCGACGCCCCGGGGCTCGTCCACCCCCGCGCGCAGGATCGCGAAGGTGTCGTTCCGCACCTCCACCGACGTCCCCCACCCCCGGGCCTCCAGCGCCCGGGTCAGCTCGGCCTCCTCGACCGGCAGGTCGGCGTTGGCGAGACAGGCGGAGATGTGGCCGAACAGGCCGGGCTCCGAGGGGAGTTGGGACACCGCCCGGTCCAGGACCGAGCCCAGGACGTCGACCGCGGCCTCCACCCCGACCCGCGGCGGCTGGAAACCGCCGCCCCGGGCCGTGGCCAGGACGGTCCCGTCCGCGCCGATCAACGCCACATCGGTCTTGCTGTTGCCCGCGTCGACGGCGACGACCGGGACGTTCACGCCCACGCCAGATGCTCCCGGTTGTGTGCGATCAGCCGGTCGGTGAGCTGCTCGGCCTGGTCGTACTGGCCGATCAGCGGGTGCGAGAGCAGCGCCTTGAAGACCCGGTCCCGGCCCCCGCGCAGCGCGGCTTCCAGGGCGAGGTCCTCGTACGCCGTCACGTTGGCGATGAGACCGGCGTACAGCGGGTCCAGCGCGGGCACGGCCAGCGGGACCGCGCCGTCGTGGCCCACCCGGGCCTGCACCTCGATGACCGCGTCGTCCGGGAGGAACGGCAGCGTCCCCTTGTTGTACGTGTTCACCACCTGGACCGATGAACCGCCGCCGCCCAGCAGGGAGGCCGCGAGGTCGACCGCCGCCTCCGAGTAGAAGGCGCCGCCGCGCTTGGCGAGCAGCTCCGGCTTCTCGTCGAGCGCCGGGTCGCCGTACATCTCCAGCAGCTCCTTCTCCATCGCCGCGACCTCGGCGGCCCGGGAGGGCTTGGTGCCCAGCTCCCGGACGACCTCGTCGTGGGCGTAGAAGTAGCGCAGGTAGTAGGAGGGGACGACGCCGAGCCGGTCCACCAGCTTCCGTGGCATGTGGAGGTCGTCCGCGATGGTGTCGCCGTGCTCGGCCAGCAGCTTCGGCAGCACGTTCTCGCCGTCCGGGCCGCCCAGGCGCACGCCCAGCTCCCAGGTGAGGTGGTTGAGCCCCACATGGTCGAGGTGGACCTGTCCCGGCTCCACGTCCAGCAGCCGGGCGAACTTGCGCTGGAAGCCGATCGCCACGTTGCAGAGGCCGACCGCCTTGTGCCCGGCCTGGAGCAGGGCCCGGGTGACGATGCCGACGGGGTTGGTGAAGTCGATGATCCAGGCGTCCGGGTTGGTGCGGCGCACCCGCTCGGCGATGTCCAGCACGACGGGCACGGTCCGCAGCGCCTTGGCGAGGCCGCCCGCGCCCGTGGTCTCCTGGCCGACGCAGCCGCACTCCAGCGGCCAGGTCTCGTCCTGGTTGCGCGCGGCCTGTCCGCCGACGCGCAGCTGGAGCAGGACCGCGTCGGCACCGGCGACGCCCGCGTCCAGGTCGGTGGTCGTGGTGATCTTCCCTGCGTGGTCCTGCTTGGCGAAGATCCGCCGCGCGAGACCGCCGACCAGCTCCAGCCGGTCGGCCGCCGGGTCGACGAGGACCAACTCCTCGACCGGCAGCGTGTCACGCAACCGGGCGAAGCCGTCGATCAGTTCAGGGGTGTAGGTGGACCCGCCACCCACTACTGCGAGCTTCATTGTCAGCCCTTTACTCCGGTCAGTGTGACGCCCTCGACAAAGGCCTTCTGGGCGAAGAAGAAGACGGCGATCACGGGGGCCATGACCAGAACGGTCGCGGCCATGGTCAGGTTCCAGTCGGTGTGGTGCGCCCCCTTGAAGGACTCCAGGCCGTAACTGAGGGTCCAGGCGGCCGGGTTCTCGGAGGCGTAGATCTGTGGTCCGAAGTAGTCGTTCCAGGCGGCGAAGAACTGGAAGAGGGCGATGGCAGCGATGCCGGGCTTGGCCATCGGCAGAACGACCTTGACCAGCGTACGGAACTCACCGCACCCGTCCACCTTCGCGGCGTCCAGGTACTCGTTCGGGATGGTCAGCAGGAACTGCCGCAGCAGGAAGATGGAGAACGCGTCCCCGAAGGCCATCGGGATGATGAGCGGCCACAGGGAGCCGGAGAGGTCCATCTGCTTGGCCCAGAACAGGTACATGGGGATGATGACGACCTGCGGCGGCAGCATCATCATGGAGATGACCAGCATCAGGGACAGCTTGCGGCCCCGGAAGCGGAACTTCGCCAGCGCGTACGCCACGGGGATGGACGACACGACGGTCAGGACCGTGCCGACCCCCGCGTACAGCAGGGTGTTGCGCCACCATGTGAGGAAGCCCGGGGTGTTGAAGACGCGTTCGTAGTTGCCCCACTCCCAGGTACGGGGGATGAGGTCGCGGGTCAGCGCCTGCTGGTCGTTCATCAGCGAGGTCAGCACCACGAAGACGAACGGCAGCACGAAGAAGAGCGCGGCGGCGACCCCGAGCGAGTGCACGGCGATCCAGTGCAGCAGCGCCTTGCGCCGGGCGGTGCGGGCGGCGGGTGTGTGCGGGGCCTTCGCCGGGGAGGCGGGGGCGGGCTTGTCGAGGAGCTGGGTCATGGCTCAGTCACCGGCCTGGATCAGGTTGTTGCGGCCCCGCATGAGCAGCGCGGTGAAGGCCATGGCCAGGGCGAACAGGATGAGGGCGACGACACAGGCGGCGCCGTAGTCGAAGCGCTGGAAACCGAGGTTGTAGACGAGCTGGGGGAGCGTCAGTGTCGACTTGTCGGGATAGCCGGGTTCGAAGGACTGGCCCGAGCCGCCGATGACACCGGAGGCGACCTTTCCGGCGACCAGTGGCTGTGTGTAGTACTGCATGGCCTGGATGACCCCGGTGACCACCGCGAACAGCACGATCGGGGAGATGTTCGGCAGTGTCACGAAGCGGAACTTCTGCCAGGCCGAGGCGCCGTCCAGCTCGGCCGCCTCGTACTGCTCGGTCGGCACGTCCAGCAGCGAGGCCATGAAGATGACCATCAGGTCCCCGATGCCCCAGACCGCGAGCATCGTCAGGGCCGGCTTGGACCAGGTGGCGTCGTTGAACCAGCCGGGCGTCGGCAGCCCGAAGTCCCCGAGGATCGCGTTGACCGGCCCGGTGCCGGGGTTGAGCAGGAAGACGAAGGCGAGCGTCGCGGCGACCGGCGGGGCCAGGTACGGCAGGTAGAACAGGGTCCGGAAGACGCCTGTCCCCGTCTTGATCTTCGTGATCAGCAGCCCGATCCCGAGGCCGAAGACGACCCGGCAGGTGACCACGACGACCACCAGCCAGAGCGTGTTCCACAGCGACGGCCAGAACATCGGGTAGTCGCGGAAGACGTACGTCCAGTTCGTCAGCCCGTTGAACGTGGGCGCGCCGAACCCGTCGTACGACGTGAAGGAGAAGTAGACCGTCGAGACCATCGGGTACGCGAAGAAGACCGAGAACCCGATCAGCCACGGCGACATGAAGGCCGCGTTCCGCAGCGCCGACCTGCGGCGCTTGGCGCGGAGGGTGTGCGTCGTCATCGGGGGCTACTTGGCCTTGGCGATGTCGGTGTCGATCTGCTGCGCGGTCTTCTCCAGCCCCGCCTGGAGGTCCTTCACCGCGCCCTTCTCGTACTGGTAGCCGAAGTCCTGGATGGTCAGCTGGTACGCGGCCCCGTTGACGGCCCCGTCGGAGGTGCTGGACTTCGGGTGCTGGGCGATGTCCAGGAAGGTCTTGAAGCGCGGGTCGAACTTCAGGTCCGGCGACTTCAGCGCCGCCAGGGTGGAGGGCACGTTCCGGATGCCGTTGGAGAAGTTGACGACCGCCTCGGTGTCGGTGGTCATGTACTTCACCAGCTCCCACGCGGCGTTCTGCTTCTTGCTGGCGGGGGCGATGCCCACGATGGTGCCGGAGAGATAGCCCTTGCCGTAGCTGTCGGCCTCGTCGTCCGCGACGGGCATCGGCGCGACCCCGATCTCGAAGTCCACCCCGGCGTCCTCGGCCATCCCGAGCCGCCACTCGCCGTCCAGCTGCATGGCCACCTGGCCGGTGTGGAAGGGGTGTTTGGCGCCCCACTCGTCACCGAAGGTGCCCCGGTACTTCTCCAGCTTCTGATAGCCGCCGAGGCTGTCCACCAGCTTCTTCTGGTACGTGAACATCTCCGCGAACGCCGGGTCCGTGGCGAGGGTGGACTTGCCGTTCTCGTCGAAGTACGTGTGGTCCCACGAGGACATGTAGTGGCTGACGACGGTCTCGTAACCGTGGAAGTTCGGCATGAAGCCGAGCTGCTCGTAGGTGTCGCCCTTCTCGACCGTCAGTTTCTTCGCCACATCGGCCAGTTCGGACATCGTCTTCGGCGGCGCGGTGATCCCGGCCTTCTTGAACGCGTCCTTGTTGTAGTAGAGGCCGTAGGCGTCCGTGAGCAGCGGCAGGGCGCAGCGCTTGCCCTCGAACTGGGTGTAGTCGAGCAGGACCTTCGGGAACGTCTTCTCCAGGTCGAGCTTCGACTTCTCGATGAACGGCTCGAGATCGGTGAACGCGCCCGACGAGCAGAACTTGCCGACGTTGGCCGTGGTGAAGGAGGAGACGACGTCCGGCCCGTCCGAACCGCCCGCGCGCAGCGCCTGGTTGAGCTTGTCGTCGTTGATGTTGCCGGAGACCTTCACCGTGATGTTCGGATGGGCCTTCTCGAAGCGGGCGATGTTGTCCTGGACCGCCTTCACCTCGGCCGGTGAACTCCAGCCGTGCCAGAAGTTGATCGTGGTCTTCGCCTTGGGGTCGTCGGTGGCTCCGGCCTCGGACTGGCCGGTACACGCGGTGGCGAGCACCGATATCGCGGCGACGGCGACAGCGGTGGTGGTGAGACGGCTGGTGCGCATGACAAAACTCCCAGGGGCGGGGAAGAGAAGCAGACGACAGGGACGGGCAAGGCGGTGCGGCTTCAGCGCGAGGTGTCGAACACCTCGTCGCGGGTGTCGGCGAGCGCCCGCTCCAGGGCGCCGCGGAGCACAGGGGTGCGGTCGATCTCGCCTAGGACCAGCCGGGGCCGGGAGGCGGCCAGCTCGGCCAGCTCGGACTGGATGAGGGAGCGCAGGATCTCGCCGCCGGCCGCGACCGCGCCGCCGGAGAGCACGATCAGGCCGGGGTCCAGGACGGCGGTGACGGAGGCGAGGCCGGTGGCGAGCCGGTGGGCGTACTGGCCGAGCAGCTCGGTGAGCGCCTCGTCCCGGTCGTACGCCTCCGCCGCCCGGCTCAGCAGTTCGGCGGCGGCCCTGGCGTGCGGCTGCTGCGGGGTGTCGATGCCGAGCGCCCTGGCGAGCCGGGGCACCGCCTGGGCGCCCGCCAGCTCCTGGAAGCCGCCGCTGTTGGCCTTGACGACCTGGCGTACGAGGGGGGTGCCGGGGACCGGCAGGAAGCCGACCTCGCCCGCGCCGCCGGTGAAGCCGCGGTGGAGCCGCCCGTTGATGACGAGGGCGGCGCCGAGCCCCTCCTCGTTCCAGAGCAGGACGAAGTCCTCGTGGCCGCGGGCGGCGCCGAGGCGCTGCTCGGCCACGGCGACCAGGTTGACGTCGTTCTCGTACTCCACCGGCATCGGCAGGGCCGCGGCCAGCTCGTCCAGGAGGGTGGGGGAGTGCCAGCCCGGCAGGTGCGAGGCGTACCGCAGGCGGCCGGTGCCCGGGTCGAAGGCGCCCGGGGTGCCGATGACGATCCGGTGGATGTCGGCGCGGACGAGCCCGGCCTCCTTCACTGCCCCGTCCAGCGCGTCGGAGACCTGCCGCACCACGCTGTCGGCGCGTCGGCCGGGCGTGGCCAGCTCGAACTCCCCGACCACCGACCCGGTCACGTCCGCGACAGCGGCCATGATCCGGCGGCTGTTCACATCGAGCCCCGCCACATGCGCGGCGCGCGCGTTCACCGTGTAGAGCTGCGCGCTCGGCCCGGGGCGCCCCTCGCTGGTCCCGGTGGCCACGACCAGCCCGGCCGCCTCCAGCCGGGCCAGGAGCTGCGAGGCGGTGGGCTTGGAGAGGCCGGTGAGCTTGCCGATCCGGGTCCGGGAGAGCGGTCCGTGCTCCAGCAGCAGATCGAGGGCGGCCCGGTCGTTCATGGCCCGCAGCACCCGGGGGGTGCCCGGAGTGGTTCCCGTCATCGTGGATGCACCCGCCTCTGTGAGCAGCTCCGCCGGCCCGCACGGACTCTGTTAGGAAACTTTCCTATCCTGGGAAGGACCGTAAGGCGCAGCTCACCGGGACGTCAAGGGGCGCCCCACCGGTTCGGTGGGGCGCCCCTTCTTGTGCCTGCGTTCGCGGTTGTTCCGCTGACCCGTGCTCCTAAGGATGCTTGTTCAGGTTCGCGGGCGGTATCGGTGCCGTCGCCAGGGACTGAGGGGAGACGGCGGACGCGTACGCCGAGGGGGCGGCCATGCCCGCCGCCGGGTCCGCCGCTCCCTCGCCGTCCGCCTGGGTGGGCACCGGACCGATCATGCGGATGCCCGCGTCGTCCAGTGCCCGCTTGATGCGCCAGCGCAGCTCGCGCTCCACGCCCACAGACTTGCCGGGCATCGTCTTCGCGGTGACCCGGATCGTCATGGAGTCCAGCAGGACCGCGTCCAGGCCGAGCACCTCCACCGGGCCCCACAGCCGCTCCGACCAGGGCTCTTCCTTCGCCATCGCCTCGGCGGCCGTGGTGATCGCCTCGCGGACCCGCTCCAGGTCCTCCGTGGGGCGCACCGTGACGTCGACCCCGGCGGTGGACCAGCCTTGGCTGAGGTTGCCGATCCGCTTCACCTCACCGTTGCGGAGGTACCAGATCGCGCCGTTCTCGCCGCGCAGCTTGGTGACCCGCAGGCCCACCTCGATCACCTCACCGGAGGCCACACCCGCGTCGATCGTGTCCCCGACCCCGTACTGGTCCTCCAGGATCATGAAGACGCCGGAGAGGAAGTCCGTGACCAGGTTGCGGGCGCCGAAACCGAGCGCCACACCGGCGACACCGGCCGAGGCGAGCAGCGGTGCCAGGTTGATCTTGAAGGCCCCCAGGACCATCAGCGCCGCCGTGCCCATGATCAGGAACGAGGCGACCGACCGCAGCACCGACCCGATCGCCTCCGAGCGCTGGCGTCTGCGCTCCGCGTTCACCAGGAGACCGCCCAGCGCGGTGCCCTCCACGGCCTGGGCGCTGCGGTTCATGCGGTCGATCAGATTGGTCAGGGCGCGCCGGATCAGATAGCGCAGGGTGATCGCTACCGCGATGATCAGCAGAATCCGCAGACCGGTGCTCAGCCACGTGGACCAGTTCTCCTCGACCCAGCCCGCGGCGTCCCCGGCCTGCTGGGCGGCTTCTTCGAGCGAACTGCCCGGCTCGGGGGACGGCGCTGCGGCCAACAGGGCGGACAGATACACGACGGGGCCTCCAGAGGGCGAACGGCTGACCGACAAGAGTAACGAAGCCGGGGGAGCGGATCGTTGCCGTCGGCGGGGGAGAGACAGGTCTCACCGGGGACGGCCGCGCTGTGCCGATCGCACAGTGCGCACGGCCGCGCTGGTGAGGCGCCTGTCCGGGGCCGGGCGGGGCACATGACGCCGTGAGGGTGAGAAAAATCCTCCCGGCCCGTTACCCCTACGTGGTGGCGCTTTGACCAGGCATGAGGAGAGACTGAGATCGGAATCGTCCCGGCGCGAGCCACGCGCCGCCGGCGTACAAGGAGGCATCCACCGTGCCGCATGTCCTGGTTCTCAACGCGTCGTACGAGCCCCTCGGCGTCGTACCGCTCCGCCGCGCGCTCGTCCTCGTCCTGGAGAACAAGGCGATCTGCCTCGAGGAGTCCGGCGCCTTCCTGCACAGTGCCACCCGTGCCGTGCCCGCTCCCAGCGTGGTCCGGCTCAAGCGTTTCGTCCGGGTCCCCTACCGGGGGCCCGTCCCCCTGACGCGCCGGGCGCTCTTCGCCCGGGACGGGGGGCGCTGCATGTACTGCGGGGCCGCCGCGACCAGCGTCGACCACGTGATCCCGCGCAGCCGCGGTGGACAGCACGCGTGGGACAACGTGGTGGCGGCCTGTCGCCGCTGCAACCACGTCAAGGCCGACCGCCATCTGCCGGAGCTGGGGTGGCGGCTGCGCCATCAGCCCGCCCCGCCGACCGGCCTGGCCTGGCGGATCATCGGGACCGGACACCGGGACCCGCGCTGGCTGCCGTACTTGCAACCGTTCGGCGCGGACGACGTGATGGCCCGGATCGACGGCGTTTCCGCCTGAGACCGGGCCTTCGTCGTCCCCCGCCCCGCGTCCCCGGTCCCCCGTCCGGCGGACGTCCGGCGGAAGTGGGTGCGTCAGTCCGCCGGTGCGTCGGTCCGTGGCGGGGCCTCGGCCACCGCGTACGCCTCCACCGACCAGAGCGAGTAGCCGTACTCGGTCGCCCGCGCGTCGCCCTGCACCCGGATGAACCGGGTGTCCTTCGCGTCCATCCGCACCGACTCGCGCCCGCCCCGGCCCTCCCGGACGGTCGCGGCGGTGCGCCAGGTGCGCCCGTCGGCGGAGGTCTGGACGCGGTAGGCGGAGGCGTACGCGTCCTGCCAGGAGAGCACCACCTGCCCCAGCCGCACCGGGCGGGGCAGCTCGGCCTGCCACCACGCGCCGTCCTCCACGGGCGAGGACCACCGGGTCTCCGGGTCCCCGTCGGCGGCGGCGGAGGCCGGGAAGTCCGGGGTCTCGTCGCCGGAGGAGGAGGCCGTGGCCGTACGGAGCAGATCCGGGCCGCCGGTCCGGGGGAAGGCCCGCACGGTCAGGGTCGACTCCTGGCCGCCGAAGGTCAGCGGAACCTCGTACTCACCCGCCGGGGTGTCCGCCGGAACGGTGATGTCGACGGGCACTTCCGTACGGGATCCACGCGGCACGGTCGTCTGCTTCGGGAGCCGCACCTCGATGCCCTTGGGGGCCTTCGCGGTGAGCGCGCCCTTCACCTCGGCCGGACGCCGCCCGGCCAGCCGTGCCGCCACCCGCTGGGGTTCCCCGCCGATCTCGGCATCCGTCTCGCCCCGGGCCAGGTCGAGCACGGCGTCCGGCTCGTCCCCGAACCACGGCACCAGGGCCCGCAGCTTCGGGGTCCCCGCCGGGATCGCCGGGGCCGGGGGCAGGCTCGGGCTCAGATAGGAGGGCGGCGCGGTCCGGGCGGCCTCCGGCAGCGTCACCCGTACGGCGTCGGCGCGCAGCCCCTTCGCCGCGGTCTGGGTCCAGCCGCTCGGGGAGAGCTGCCCCAGCGCCCGCCAGCCCTCGCCCGGAACATGGGCCTCCACCACCGCGCCGGTCAGCCCGGAGCCGGGCTCGGCCAGCGCCGTCACGGCCTCCACCGGGCGGGTCCGCTCCAGCCGCACCGTATAGCTGTGGCTGTCCTTGGTGACCCGGCCGCTGGTGCGGTCCACACCGTTCCAGCCGTCGGCGGTCTTCTCGACCCGGTCCAGGAAGGGGTCCAGCACGCCCTTGCCGACCGTGGCCCGCCCCGCCGCGATCTCCTGGCGCAGCGGCTCCAGCGCCAGCAGGGCCCGCCAGGCCCCCGCCCCGTCGCCGCCCGCCTGGGCCTGGAGCAGGTCCACGGCCAGCTCACCGGCGTGGCCGTAGCGGGCCAGCTGCTCGGTCCACGGGCGCACCTCACCGGCCAGCCGCCCGTCGGCCGGGCCGGCCAGGCGCTCGGGGGTCTGCCGCATCACGGAGAAGGCCGCCCGCAGCTCGCGCGCCGCCCGGTCGCGTACCGGGGGCGCGGCCGCCCGGGACTGCCAGAACGCGGCGAAGAGGGGCTGCAGATACGCCGACTCCTCCGCGCCGAGCACCGAGTCCGCACTGTTGCCCGCGAGCGCCCGCAGCGCCTCCCGGGCCCCCGCGTCCCCGCCCGCCAGATCGTCGATCGCCGCCCGCCAGGACTCGTCCGGGCGGTACCCCTTCGGGTTCCAGGCGAAGTCGGCGGCAGTGAAGAGCGGGATACGGGAGGCGGCGGCCTGCTCCATCGCGTTGGCCAGCAGTGCCGCCGAACCGCTCGCCACCGCCGGGTCCCGGCCGGTGTACGGGCCGAGGAAGATCCGGTCCTGGGCGTAGTCGTTGACCGGGTAGTTGTCCATCGTCACCAGCGGGTGGCGGAACGCGGCGCGCGCCCCGGCCAGCTCACCGCCGGTGATCTTCTTCGGGACCACCCCGACGCCCGTCCAGGCCACCTGCACCCGGTCGTCCAGCTCGGCGGCGAGCGCCGTGCGGTAGTCGGTGGCCCCGTCCTGGTAGAACTCCGTCGGCAGCACCGACAGCGGGGCCGCGCGCGGATGGCGCTCCTCCAGATGGCGCGCCACCGCCCCGGCCACCCTCGCCTGGGCGCGGGCCGCCGCCTTGGGTCCGCTGCCGAACGTCTCGGCGTCCAGGTCGCAGTGCCACTCGCTGTAGCTGACGTCCTGGAACTGGAGCTGGAAGACCCGCACCCCCAGCGCCCACATCGCGTCGATCTTCTTGGTCAGCGCCCGGACGTCCTGGTCGGAGGCCATGCACATGGCCTGACCGGGGGAGACCGCCCAGCCGAGCGTGACGTGCTCGGCCTCCGCCTTCCGCGCCAGCGCCCGGAAGTCGGCCCTCCGCTCGGCCGGGTACGGCTCGCGCCAGCGGGCCAGCCGGTAGGGGTCGTCGCCCGCCGCGTAGAGGTACCGGTTCTGCTTGGTGCGGCCCATGAAGGCCAGCTGTGCGAGCCGCTCCTCCTGGGTCCAGGGCTGTCCGTAGAACCCTTCGGCCATGCCGCGTACGGCCGTGCCCGGCCAGTCCCGCACCACGACCCCGGCCACCGCGCCGCCGCTCACCAGCTGCCGCAGGGTCTGGACCGCATGGAACAAGCCGTCCTCGCCGAGCCCGTCCAGCGCCACCGTGGCGCGCCCGCCGACCTCGCCGGAGGCGAGCCGGTAGCCGCCGGTGGGCAGATCGGCGCGGTCGGGCGCGCGCAGCGCCCGCAGGGCCTCACCGGCGCCCGGACCGCCGATCCGGATCAGCGGCCCGCGCCCGGGAAGGCTCTCGTGCACGGTCGTGACCCCGGCGTCGCGGAGCAGGGAGCGCAGCTCCGCCACGGCGTACGGATCGGCGTCCGGCGCGGCGACGACGGTGGCCTCGGCGCCCAGCGGCACGGCCGGGCCGGTGGCCCTGATGCTCTGCGGCCGGGGCCAGACGGCGGGCGGCTGCGCGTTGTCGGCACGGTCGGGGGAGGCGGCGGGGGGTTTGCCGGGGTCGGCGGGGGGAGCGGGCGCGGCGGTGGCGGCCGGGGCGAAGGGGCTCAGCAGCCCACCGATCACGGCGACGGCCACGGCCGTGGCCTGCTTCCTGCGCCCGAACCGCACGTCGCGCTCCCTCGAAAGGCCTGACTGGGGTCCGAGCCCACCACCCGGGCGCGAGGGTGTCAATGCGCATGGCTGATCTGCCGGATTTGCCGGGAATAGTGACATCTTCGTGCCTGGTGGGACTGGTGTGGCCGACGGGAATGGCTGAAAACGGCTGATACCTGCCGCACGGGGGAACGGAATGTGACCTAGGGCACGTTGGGCTCGTTGTCCGAGGGTGTACGCCGTCGCCCGAAGGTGTACACCGCCGTCACGACGCCATGTGTGACGGGTAGGTCACGTCCAGGTCTGCGCCCGCGAGGTCTGGGTAGGCCCTCAAGGTCCTGTTCTCCACGGCCAGGAGGCCACCATGCCCGCATCCGCGCAGCTTCTGCTCTCCGCCCTCTCCAAACAGGTACCCGCCCAAGCCGATCCCGCACCGCTCACCAGCGCACCGCCCCTCGCCGATGTCGCCCACCTGATCAGCGGACCCCCGATCGCCGACCTCTCCCTGCTGCTCGGCGAGTCCCCCTACCCCGACGCCGCCCCGCTCACCAGCGAGCCCCCGCTCGCCGATGCCACCCCGCTCACGAGCGAGCCACCGCTCGCCGCCGTCGCCCCTCTGACCAGCGAGCCGACCGCACCCGGCACCGCAGGGGGCATGGAGTTCCCAGGAGTCTGAATGGGCTTGTCCCGGCTCGCCGCACTGCACGGTGTCGCCACCTCCTACTCCCCGTCCCCGGATGCCACGGTGTCCGTCCCCGACGACACGGTCATCGCCGTGCTCGCCGCGCTGGGCGTGGACGCCGGTACTCCGGAGGCCGTACGGAGGTCGCTCGTCGCCACGGAGTCCCGCTCGCGCCTGCTGCCGCCGACCGTGGTGGTCTGGGCCGGTGAGCCACTGCCGCCCGCACTGACCGGACTGCCGCCCGGCTCGACCGTCAGGGTCGAGCCGGAGCCGGCGGCCGGGGGCGGGAGAGCCCCGGGGTCCGGACCGGTCACCGGAACCGGGGGCGTCGGACCCGCGCGGGCCGCCGGATCCGCGCAGACCGCCGGGCCCGCGCCGGAAACGCCCGGTGAGGCCGCCGCGCCTGTCGGGGCCGCGCAGGCCACCGGAGCCGGAACCGGAACCGCCGCACCCGTGCAGACCCCCGGGCCCGCGCCGGACGTGCCCGCCGGACCGGCGCAGGCCACCGCACCCACGAGTGCCGCCGGACCCACGAGTGCCGCCGGACCGGAGACCGGAACCGGAACCACCGGGGGCACTGTCCCCCGTGATCCCGCCGCCCCCGCCGGTTGGACCCAGCCTCCGTACGGGATCCACCGCCTCCACGTCCGTACGCCCGACCACCACGAAGCCACCGCCACCCTGGTCGTCGCCCCGGCCCGGGTCCCGCAGCCGCCCGAGCGCACCCACGGCTTCCTGGTCCAGCTCTACTCCCTGCTCTCCGCCCGCTCCTGGGGCATGGGGGACCTCGGGGACCTGGCCGACCTCGCCGCCTGGGCCGGGCGCACCCTCGGCTCCGGGTTCGTCCAGGTCAACCCGTTGCACGCGGCGTTCCCCGGCCGCCCCACCGACCCCTCCCCGTACCGCCCCTCCTCGCGCCGCTTTCCCGACCCCGTCCATCTGCACGTCGAGTCCATCCCGGAGTACGGGCAGCTCCACGACCGGGCCCTCCTGGACGACCTCCGCCAGGACGCCGCCGCCCTCAGCGAGGCCGTGCTCAACAAGGGCGCCCTGATCGACCGGGACGCCGTCTGGGAGCTGAAGCGGCAGGCCCTGGAGCTGATCGCGGAGGTCCCGCTCACCCCCGGCCGCCGCGCCGCCTACTGCGACTTCCTGGCCGAGCAGGGCCGGGCCCTGGAGGACCACGCCCTCTGGTGCGCCCTCGCGGAGGAGCACGGGCCCGACTGGCACGCCTGGCCCGAGCCCCTGCGCGACCCCCGCTCCCCGGCCACCGCCCGCGCCCGCGCCCGGCTGCTGGACCGGGTGGACCTCCACTGCCGCCTCGCCTGGCTGACGGCCACCCAGCTGGCCGACGCCCAGCGGGCCGCCGAGGACGCCGGGATGGAGATCGGGATCGTCCACGACCTGGCCGTCGGGGTGCACCCGGCGGGCGCCGACACCTGGGCCCAGCGGGACGCCTTCGCCCACGGCATGTCCGTCGGCGCGCCCCCGGACGCCTTCAACGCCCGCGGCCAGGACTGGGGGCTGCCGCCCTGGCGCCCCGACGCCCTCGCCGCCACCGGCTACGCCGCCTTCCGGGGCCTGCTGCGCGGCCTGCTGGCCCACGCGGGCGCCCTGCGCATCGACCACGTCATGGGCCTCTTCCGGCTCTGGTGGGTGCCCGAGGGGCGCCCGCCCACCGACGGCACCTATGTCTCGTACGACGCCGAGGCGATGCTCGCCGTCCTCGTCCTGGAGGCCCACCGCGCGGGCGCGGTCGTCGTGGGGGAGGACCTGGGCACCGTCGAGCCCGGCGTCCGCGAGGCGCTCGCCCGGCGCGGGGTGCTCGGCACCTCCGTGCTCTGGTTCGAGCGCGACTGGGACGGCGACGGCCGCCCGCTGGCCCCCGAGAAGTGGCGGCAGGACTGCCTCGCCACCGCCACCACCCACGATCTGCCCTCCACCGCCGCCCGGCTGACCGGCGATCATGTGACGCTGCGCCACCGCCTCGGCCTGCTCACCCGCACCCTGGAGGAGGAGCTGACCGAGGACGTCACGGGCACCGCCGAGTGGCTGGCGCTCCTCGCCCGGCTGCGGATGCTCCCCGAGGGCGACGGCGACGAGCCCGCCGCCGTCCGCGCGGTCCACCGCTTCCTGGCCGCCACCCCCGCCCGGATGATCGGCGTCTGGCTCCCCGACACCGTGGGCGACCGCCGCCCGCAGAACCTCCCCGGCACCTGGGACCAGTACCCCAACTGGCGGCTGCCGATCGCGGACCTGGAGGGCCACCCCGTCACCCTGGAGGAGATCACCGCCTCGCCCCGCCTGCACGCCCTGATGGAGGTCCTGCGCCCCCGGAGGTCCCGTACGGCACCCCCGGGCGAGCGCCCCGTCTAGCCGTTCGCTACGTTGGCACCGTGGACAAGAAGAACGCTAAGCGCGCCGGCGTCGTTGCGGCCGGGACGACGCTGATGATGATGCTCATGTCGACCCCGGCACTCGCACTCGTCCGGGACGACGGTGACGACCCGGGGCCGGGCCTCAGCGCGATGGAGACCATCGGCCTCTACGTCGTGGCGCCCATCGTGATCTTCCTGGCGATCACGGCCCTGGTCATGGTCCTGGACAAGTCCAAGAAGCAGGTCTGACCCGCAGGCGTACGCGGGGTGCGCCGCCGGTAGCAGCTACCGCGCGGCGCACACGCATGTCCGGCGCAGGACGGGGCGGAGCCGGGCGAGGCGTGTCCGGACGGGGCGTGGCCGGACGGGCCGGGGCGGCTCCCGCCTTGTGCTCCCCGGGTAGGTTGCGGCCATGACCGAGTGGGACGTCAAGAAGCTCCGCATCCTGCGCACCCTGCGCGACCACGGCACGGTGACGGCGACCGCCGAGGCGCTCCTGATGACCCCCTCCGCCGTCTCCCAGCAGCTCACCAACCTGGCCAGACAGCTCGGCGTGGAACTCCTGGAGCCGCAGGGCCGCCGGGTCCGCCTCACCGATGCCGCCCACCTCGTCCTGCGCCACGCCGAGGCGGTCTTCGCCCAGCTGGAGCGGGCCGACGCCGAACTCACCGGCTATCTGCGCGGCGAGGCGGGCGAGGTCCGGGTCGGCGCGTTCTCCACCGCCGTGCCTGCCCTCGTCGTCCCCGCCGTGCGGCTCCTGCGCGCCGAGGAGCGCCCGGGACCCGACGTACGCGTACGGGAGGCCGAGGCGGCCCAGGCGTACGAGCTGCTCACCGCGGGCGAGGTGGACCTGGCCCTCTCGCTGGCCGCCCACGCCCCGACCGCCCGCGACCCGCGCTTCTCCCTCTTCCCGCTGCTGGCCGACCCGCTGGACGTGGCGCTCCCGGCCGCCCACCCGCTGGCCGGTGCGCCCGCGCTGCGCCTCGCTGACCTGGCCGCCGACCGCTGGATCTTCGGCGGTTCGGGCCCCTGGTCCGAGATCACCACGGCCGCCTGCGAGGCGGCCGGCTTCGTCCCGGAGCAGGCCCACAGCGCCGCCGGCTGGACCGCGATCCTCGCCCTGGTCGAGGCGGGCATGGGCATCGCGCTCGTCCCCCGGATGGCCTCCCGGGGGCAGCGGCCGGAGGGCGTGGTGACCCGGGTCCTGGAGGCGGACCAGCCGCGCCGCCATGTGGTGGCGGCGGTCCGGCACGGGGCGGAGAGCGGCCCGGCGGTGGCGCGGGTGCTCGGGGCGCTGACCCGGATCGCGGAATCATTCAGTTGAGATGAACGGTATCTGCGGAAACTTTCGATGGACCTGATGGGTCGGTCGGCGCGAAGGTAGGGGCATGACCTTCGACGCGAGCGAGACCACATTCCAGAACCCCGACACCGACCCTCATGCCAATGACGCCGCGCCCTACGGCGGCGGCGACCCGTACGCCGACTACCGGGAGGCGGGCGACCTCCCCTTCACCGAGCTGGTCGACCTCGCGGACCGCCGCCTGGGCGCGGGCGTGATCGCCGCCAACGACGAGTTCTTCGCCCAGCGCGAGAACCTGCTCCTGCGCGAGCGCGCCGTCTTCGACCCCGAGCACTTCGGGCACAAGGGCAAGATCATGGACGGCTGGGAGACCCGCCGCCGTCGCGGCGCGGACGCCGACCACCCCTTCCCGGCCCCCGAGGACCACGACTGGGCGATCGTCCGCCTCGGCGCCCCCGGCATCGTCCGCGGCCTGGTCGTGGACACCGCCCACTTCCGCGGCAACTATCCTCAGCGCGTATCGGTGCAGGCCACCGCCGTCGACGGCGCCCCGGGCCCCGAGGAACTGCTCGCCGACGACGTGAAGTGGGAGGAGATCCTTCCGCCCACCCCCGTACGCGGCCACGCGGCCAACGCCTTCGAGATCGCCGGCGGCCGCCGCTACACCCACCTGCGCCTCTGCCAGCACCCGGACGGCGGCATCGCCCGCTTCCGCGTCCACGGCGAGGTCGTCCCCGACCCGGCCTGGATCGCCGCGCTCGGCACGGTCGACCTGATCTCGGTCCTCAACGGCGGGACGTACGAGGACGCCTCCGACCGCTTCTACTCCTCACCCACCCAGATCATCCTGCCGGGCACCTCCCGCAAGATGGACGACGGCTGGGAGAACCGCCGCCGCCGGGTCCGCGACACCAACGACTGGGTCCGCTTCCGCCTCCCCGCCCAGGGCGCGGTCCGCGCGGTCGAGATCGACACCGCCTACCTCAAGGGCAACTCCGCCGGCTGGGTCGCCCTCCAGGGCCGCAACGGCGAGACCGGCGAGTGGTTCGAGATCATCCCGCGCACCCGCCTCCAGCCCGACACCCTGCACCGCTTCGTGCTGCGCGCCCAGGCCGTCGTCACCCACGTCCGCCTCGACGCCTTCCCCGACGGCGGGGTGGCACGGATGCGGCTGCACGGCAGCTTCACGGAGTCCGGCACCGCCGAACTGACCCGCCGCTACGAGGAGTCGGGCGCGTGACCCCGTACCCCCCTGAACCACGGCCCCCCAGTTCCCGCCCGGCGGACGGCTGCGCTCCTGCGCCCGCCCGCCGGGCGGTTTCCAGACCTCCCGGCGAGGCACGCGGCTCAGGCGGCGTACGCGGAGAACCGCAGCGTCTGGGCCAGCACCCGCCAGGTGCCCCACGCGAAGGCGCTGTTCGCCGTGTTGCAGAACGCCTTCTCCGTGCAGTCCGTCGGCCGGTCCTGCCAGGCGTGGACGGTCAGGGTGTGGAAGCCGAGCGTCCGCGAGAACGCGAAGCGGATGTGCATCCCGGCGCCCAGTTGGTGGCCCGGGAGCGAGTTGATCTGGAAGAAGTCGTTCCCGATGTACTCGACCTCCACCGGATTGCCGCCCAGCAGCTCGCACCGCGCCCCCGCCCGGATCCGCCCCGCACAGCCGCCGCTCACCGGGAAGAGCCAGAAGCGGTCGGTCAGCTGCTGCCGGACCTCGTGCGCGCCGGTGAAGGGGTGCAGCCCGAGGCTGTACCCGTACGTGTAGAGGTCGTAGCACCCCACCGGGCCCACCCGGCAGTCGGCGGGGGCCTTCGGCGCGGGGGACTCCGGTGCGGGGGCCTCCGGCGCGGCTGACGGGCCCGCTAGCAGCCCCGCGCACAGGGCCAGCACGACCGGTACGGAGGCGGTGCCGGGCATCGACCCTCCCGTGGCCTGCGTCCGGAGCTGCGACGACCCTTCGGACCCTAGGGCCTCTCGTATGGATCATGCCGGGCTCGCGGGGTCCGGCACGCGCATCTGCGGCGTTGTCGTCAATCACCAACTTCCCCAAGCTCTCGGCTTCGCTCGAGCAGGGGAGACCCCATCGCGTTGCCTCAATCCTCCGCCTTGCAGCTACACGCACCGGACCCCGCTCCCTGATCCGGCCTGATCCATACGAAAGACCCTAGGCCACGGGAGACCACCCCGCGCGCGGACGTACGGCAAGCGCGGGCGCACCCATGCACACGGGCGCAAGCCGAAGAGCGCAGTCGAACGCGAAGGGGCGCCCCCTCCGCCGCAGCGGAAGGAGCGCCCCCGGGCACGTACGGACCGACAGCTACGCGGTGGCCGCCGCCGCGTCCGCCGCCTGGGCCTTCAGCGCGCGCTCCACGCCCGCCCGCGACTCCGACATCATCCGGCGCAGGGCCGCGCTCGGCTCGGCCGACTCCAGCCAGGCGTCGGTGGCGTCCAGCGTCTCCTGGGAGACCTGGAGCGTCGGGTACAGGCCCACGATGATCTGCTGGGCCATCTCGTGGCTCCGCGAGTCCGAGACCTCCTTCACCGAGGCGAAGTACTTCTCCGTGTACGGCGCCAGCAGCTCACGCTGGTCCGGCTGGACGAAGCCGCTGATGACCGCTTCCTGCACGGCGTTGGGCAGGTCGCCCTGCTCCACGACCGAGGCCCACGCCTGGGCCTTGGCCTCCTCCGAGGGCTGGGCGGCCCGGGCGAAGGCCGCGTGGCGCTCGCCCGCCGCCGTCTTGTCCCGCTCGTACTCGGCGGCGATCTCCTCCTCGTCCAGCAGCCCGACGGCCGCCAGCCGCTGCACGAACGACCAGCGCAGCTCGGTGTCGACCGTCAGGCCCTCGATCGCCTCCGTGCCGTCCAGCAGCGACTGGAGGAGGTCCAGCTGCTGCGGATTGCGGGCGGTGGCCGCGAAGGCACGGGCCCAGGCGAGCTGGTGGTCGCTGCCCGGCTCCGCCGCGCGCAGGTGCGCGAGCGTGGCGTCCGTCCACTGGTTGAGCGCGGCCTCCCGGGTCTCCGGCGCGGAGTACAGGTCCAGGGCCAGCTTCACCTGGCGGTGCAGCGACTGGACGACGCCGATGTCCGACTCCTTGCCGATGCCCGAGAGCACCAGCGCCAGGTAGTCGCGGGTGGCCAGCTCGCCGTCGCGGGTCATGTCCCAGGCGGAGGCCCAGCACAGGGCGCGCGGCAGCGACTCGGTGAAGTCGCCCAGGTGCTCGGTGACGACCCGCAGCGACTCCTCGTCCAGGCGGACCTTGGCGTACGAGAGGTCGTCGTCGTTGAGCAGCACGACCGCCGGGCGGGCCTGGCCGACCAGCTCTTCCACGGTGGTGCGCTCGCCGTCGACGTCCAGCTCGATCCGGCTGGTCCGGACGAGCTTGCCGCTCTCGTCCAGGTCGTACGCGCCGATGGCGATCCGGTGCGGGCGCAGCGTCGGCTCGCCCTTGGCTCCGGCGGGCAGCGCCGGGGCCTCCTGGAGCACGGTGAAGGAGGTGATCCGGCCGTCGGCGTCGGTCTCGATCTCCGGGCGCAGGATGTTGATGCCGGCCGTCTCCAGCCACGCCTTCGACCAGGTCTTCAGGTCGCGGCCGGAGGTCTTCTCCAGCGCGCCCAGCAGGTCGGTCAGGCGGGTGTTGCCGAAGGCGTGCGCCTTGAAGTAGGCCTGCACGCCCTGGAAGAACGCGTCCATGCCGACGTACGCCACGAGCTGCTTGAGCACCGAGGCGCCCTTGGCGTACGTGATCCCGTCGAAGTTGACGAGGACGTCGTCCAGGTCGGTGATGTCCGCCATGATCGGGTGCGTGGACGGCAGCTGGTCCTGGCGGTAGGCCCAGGTCTTCATGGAGTTGGCGAACGTGGTCCAGGAGTGCGGCCACTTCGAGCCCTCGGCGTACGCCTGGCAGGCGATCGAGGTGTATGTGGCGAACGACTCGTTGAGCCAGAGGTCGTTCCACCACTCCATGGTGACGAGGTCGCCGAACCACATGTGGGCCAGCTCGTGCAGGATCGTCTCGGCCCGCACCTCGTACGCCGCGTCCGTCACCTTGGAGCGGAAGACGTACTGGTCGCGGATGGTGACCGCGCCCGCGTTCTCCATCGCGCCCGCGTTGAACTCCGGGACGAAGAGCTGGTCGTACTTGGCGAACGGGTACGCGTAGTCGAACTTCTCCTGGAACCAGTCGAAGCCCTGCCGGGTGACGGCGAAGATGTCCTCCGCGTCCAGGTACTCCGCCAGCGAGGGGCGGCAGTAGATGCCGAGCGGGACGGACTGGCCGTCCTTCTCGTAGCTGCTGTGCACCGAGTGGTACGGGCCGACGATGAGCGCCGTGATGTACGTGGAGATGCGCGGCGTCGGCTCGAACGTCCAGACGTCGTCCTTCGGCTCGGGCGTCGGAGAGTTCGAGATGACCGTCCAGCCGGCGGGGGCCTTCACGGTGAACTGGAAGGTCGCCTTCAGGTCCGGCTGCTCGAAGGAGGCGAAGACGCGGCGGGCGTCCGGCACCTCGAACTGGGTGTAGAGGTAGGCCTGCTCGTCGACCGGGTCGACGAACCGGTGCAGCCCCTCACCGGTGTTGGTGTACGCGCAGTCCGCGACGACCTTCAGCTCGTTGGGGCCCTCGCGCAGCCCGGCCAGGGCGATCCGGGAGTCACGGAACACGGCGGCGACGTCCAGCGCCTCGCCGTTGAGCACGGCCTCGTGGACGGCGGGGGCGACCAGGTCGATGAAGGTCTCCGCACCGGCCTCCGCGGAGTCGAAGCGCACGGTGGTCACGGACCGGTAGGTGCCGCCCTCCTGCGCTCCGGAGAGGTCGAGATCGATCTCGTACGCGTCCACGGTCAGCAGGCGCGCCCGCTCCTGTGCCTCTTCGCGGGTCAGATTCGTGCCAGGCACGCGGTCATCTCCTTCGATGGTGACGTTTGCGAGCATCCTTCCACGTCCACCCTCGTCGGACGATGGGTAGTGCACCCTTTCTCACTAGTGGTAGCATTTCTGGTATGAAGATCAGTGTGAGTCTGCCTGAGGAGGATGTCGCCTTCGTCGACGAGTACGCGACGAGGACCGACGCCGATTCCCGGTCCGCTGTCATACACGCCGCTATCGAGTTGCTGCGTACCGCAGGCCTTGAGGCGGAGTACACCGAAGCCTTCCGGGAGTGGGACGCGAGCGAGGACGCCGCTCTGTGGGACCGTACGGTGGCCGACGGGCTCACGGATGCGTAGGGGCGACATTCACCTGGTGGATCTGGAGCCCGCCCGGGGAAGCGAAGCCAACAAGGTACGTCCGGCTGTGATCGTTTCCAACAACGCCGCCAACCGATCGGTCGAGCTGTCCGGCAGGGGCGTCGTCGCCGTGGTGCCGCTGACCTCGAACACTTCGCGGATCCTCAGCTTCCAGGTCCTCCTGGCAGCGGAGGAGAGCCACCTCCCGCAGAACTCCAAGGTTCAGTGCGAACAGATCCGAGCGGTCTCCCCCGACCGGGTCCTGAAGCGCATCGGCCAGGTGCCCCGCCAGCGCATGGTAGAGATCGACAGGGCTCTCCGTCGCCATCTCGCCCTCTGATCCGGCATGCGGAAGGGGCGGTCACCGGAGACACTGGTGACCGCCCCTTCCGCGGTGTGTACGGCCGCGCGTCAGCCCTTCAGCTCGGCCGCCACCAGCTCCGCGATCTGCACGGCGTTGAGCGCCGCGCCCTTGCGGAGGTTGTCGTTGGAGACGAAGAGCGCGAGGCCGTGGTCCACCGTCTCGTCGACCCGGATGCGGCCCACGTAACTGGCGTCCTTGCCGGCCGCCTGGAGCGGGGTCGGGATCTCGGACAGCTCGACGCCCTCGGCGTCCTTCAGCAGCTCGTAGGCGCGCTCGACGCCGATCGGGCGGGCGAAGCGGGCGTTGATCTGGAGCGAGTGGCCGGAGAAGACCGGGACCCGGACGCAGGTGCCGGAGACCTTCAGCCCGGGGATCTCCAGGATCTTGCGGGACTCGTTGCGGAGCTTCTGCTCCTCGTCCGTCTCGAACGAGCCGTCGTCCACGATCGAGCCCGCCAGTGGCAGCACGTTGAAGGCGATCGGACGCTTGTAGACGCCCGGCTCGGGGAAGTCCACGGCCTCGCCGTCGTGGACCAGCTTCTCGGCGTCGGCGACGACCTTGGAGGCCTGGCCGTGCAGCTCGGAGACCCCGGCGAGCCCCGAGCCGGAGACGGCCTGGTAGGTGGCGACGGTCAGCGCTTCGAGACCGGCCTCCTCGTGCAGCGGGCGCAGCACGGGCATGGCGGCCATCGTGGTGCAGTTCGGGTTGGCGATGATCCCCTTGGGGCGTACGCGGGCCGCGTGCGGGTTGACCTCGGAGACGACGAGCGGGACCTCGGGGTCCTTGCGCCAGGCGGAGGAGTTGTCGATCACGACGGCACCCTGGGAGGCGACCTTCTCGGCCAGCGCCTTGGAGGTCGCGCCACCGGCGGAGAACAGCACGATGTCCAGGCCGGTGTAGTCGGCGGTGGAGGCGTCCTCGACGGTGACGGCGGAGCCCTTGAAGTCGATCGTGGAACCGGCGGAGCGGGCGGAGGCGAAGAGCCGCAGCTCGTCGACGGGGAAGTTCCGCTCGGCCAGGATCCTGAGCATGACTGTGCCGACCTGACCGGTGGCGCCGACGATTCCGACCTTCACGAGGACTCCTCTGTTCTGTACACCTGTGCGGCTGTGCGGCCCGTTTGCCGCTCCATGATGCGTATGACCGGGCCCGGCTTGTCCAATCCATTGTCCGACCTGCGGACTCTCCGCGCGGGGACCGCAGGATCTGCATCGGCCGTGCGTGCCAAGGGGAACATCTGCGGCGGCCGTCCCCGGGTGTGACCATGAACACGTACAGCGGGCCGGGAAACACGTGCAGCGGGGCGGGAACACGTACAGCGGGGCGGGTGCTCGTGGAGAGCGCCCGCCCCGCTGCCGTTCGTGCGGTGTCCGTTACGGCGTGACCTTCTCGATCACGACGCTGCCGGTGCCCGCGGCGGTGCCGCGCGCGTTGACGAGCTGGACCTCACCGAAGAACTGACGTCCCTCGGGGGCCGCACCGGCGACCACGACCTCGGCGCCGACCTGAGCCGAGGCGCCGTTCGCCAGGCTGTAGGTCTTCGACGCGTCGACCTTCAGGGTGCCGAGCGAGGGCGTGTAGTACACGTCCCGGTAGTCGTACGTGGTCGACCCGGACGGAACCGAGTAGCCCTCGACGATCACCGTGTACGTACCGGCGGCCGGGTTGGTCAGGCTGACCCGCTCCTCGGAGCCGGCCGTGGTGCCGCTGCCGACCTGGGTGGCGCCCCGGAAGACGTACAGATCGAGGTCGGCGTTGGCGTCCGACGTACCGCCGATGGCGAAGTCGAGCTTCTCGACGCCCGCACCGATGGTGACGGTGGTCTGGCGGGTCTGGCCGGTGGAGATCGACGGCTTGTCGACCTTGGCCGAGCCCAGCGAGCCGCCCTTGAGCTTGCCCTCAAGAGCTGCCGCGCCGTTGGTGACCGTCCAGTTCACCGCGGCCGGGGTGCCGACCTTCGCCTCGGCGATGGTCTGCACCGCCGGGTCGAAGGAGGCGCCCAGGACGGAGACGTCCAGCTTGAACGGGTTGTCCAGCAGCGGCGACGTACGGCGCGACTCGACCTCGATCTCCCAGACGCCGGGGTACGGGTCCTTGTAGGAGCGCACGTCCGGGCGGCAGGTGTTGGCCGGGTTCTCGTAGTTCGGGTAGCAGTTGACCGTGGAGGTCGGGTCGACCGGCGTCCCGTACGGGTGCAGGGCGATGAACCGGGTCTGGCTGCCCGAGCGCAGCGCGCTGAGGGCGACCTCGAGGGTCTTGGCGCCCTCCGGCACGTTGAAGAAGTACGAGGTGGTGCCGTTGCGCTGCACCGAGCTCGAGTTCTTGAACGCGTAGCCGGGGTGGTTCAGCTCGTGCGCGACGACGACGGTGGAGAGGACCTGGTGGTCGATCCCGACGGTCTTCTTGTCGTCCAGCTCCAGGATGGCGCTGTGCACGCCCGCCTTCTTGGCCTTCGCCGTGACCTTCAGCTTGACCGGCACGTCGAGCGGCAGCGAGACGTACTCGGGGCTGCTCAACTTGAAGGTGCCGTCGTTGTTCTTCCACGACAGCTTGTGCTGGACGTTGCGGTCCGGACCGGTGGTGCGGGTGACGGTGATCTCGTAGACCTTCGTCTCGCCGACCTTGAGGCCGCCCTCGCGGTCGTAGAGGCCGGTGCCGAAGCCCGGGTCCTTGAGCGCGAAGTCGATCGCGGTGTCGACCGGGGCCTTCACCTTGTACTCGTGCGCCGGGTTGCCCTTCTTGGTGATGAGCTTCCAGGCACCGACGATGTCGATCAGACCCGAACCCTGGACGTGCGCGGGCACGTCCTTGATGTGCGACGCGGAGCTGGTCAGCGCAACACGGAGGTCGGCCGGGGGCAGCTCCAGGCCCTTCTGCTTCGCGGCGGAGAGCAGCAGGGCCGCGGCGCCGGCGGCCTGCGGCGAGGCCATCGAGGTGCCCTGGAGCATCGAGTAGCCGGGCGGCAGGGCGTAGCCCGCCTCCTTGACCGGCCCGCCCTCGGACCAGGTCTGGGTGGTGTTGATCGCCGCGCCCGGGGCCGCGATGGTCGGCGTGAAGCCGCCGTCCTCACGCGGGCCGCGCGAGGAGAAGGGGAGCATGTCGTACTTCTTGGTGACGTTGGAGCCGTAGTTCGCGGCCCAGGTCTCCTTGGAGATCGACGCGCCCACCGAGATGACGTGGTCGGCCAGGGCCGGGTCACCGATGGTGTTGAGGCCCGGACCGCTGTTGCCTGCGGAGATGACGAGCTGGACGCCGTAGATGTCGACGAGGCGCTTGTACAGCTCGGCGCGGGCGTTGTTGCCGTCGTTCAGCGCCGGCAGGCCGCCGATCGACATGTTGACGATGTCGACGCCGCGGTTGACGACGAGGTCGATCATGCCCTCGGTCAGCGCGATGTTGGTGCAGCCGCCGGACCAGGTGCAGGCGCGCGAGGAGACGACCTTGGCGCCGGGGGCGGCACCGTTCATCTCGCCGCCGAACAGGCCGTTGGCCGCGGTGATGCCCGCGACGTGCGTGCCGTGCGAGCCCTCGATCACGCCGATGTTGACGTAGTCGGCCTTGGCGCCGGACGCGTTGTAGACCACGTTCTTACGGGTCTCGACGACGAACGGGATGCGCTCGACGACCTTGGTGCGCGGGTCGTCCTCGCCGAAGTACGCGACCTGGAACTTGTCCTTGTACGGCTTGAGGGCCGTGTCGTCGGAGAAGTCCGCGTTCTCGTTCAGGTCCACCCGGACGGTGCCCTTGACCGGGTCGTACAGCACGCCCCAGACGTCGGTGGTGTCACCGTCGCGGTTGAGGTCGCCCGCCATGTCGCCGCCGGTGGTGGCCGACTCGGCGAAGGTGGCGAACTTGTAGCTGCCCGCCGGGGCGGACCAGGTCTTGCCGGCCGCCGTGAAGGTCGGGCCGGTGACCGTCTGCGACATCTGCAGCCAGGTGCCGTCCCCGTCGGACACCGGGTCGGTGGCGGTGACCCAGTCGACGATCTTGCGCTCGCCGGTGGTGGTCTTCTTCAGCGCCGGGTGGCCGAGGTCGACACCGGAGTCCAGGACACCGATGGTGATCCCGCGGCCGTCGGCCTTCGGGTTCTTCTTCACGAAGTCGACCGCGCCCGTCTCGAAGGACGGGTTGTACGGGTTGGCGGCCGGGGTCTTCTTGCCCGGTGCCGGGTACGTGCCTGTGGCCTTGAGCTGCTTGGCCCCCGCGGCCCGGTCGCCCGAGGGCGTCGGGTCGTCCAGCTTGATCTCCTGCTTGAGATCGATGCCGAGCACGGACTTGAGCTTGGAGGCCGCCTCGATGGTGGCCCCGGCGGTGCTGGTCGGCACCGTCGCCCGTACGTAGCCGAGCTTGTCGTAGGTCTGGCCGAGCACGGAGCCCTTCACGGCGTCCAGCTGCTCGGTGACCTGCTCGGTCGCCCCCGGAGCGGTGGCGATCATCATCGTGATGTTCTTCTCGCCCTTGGCCTCGGCCTTCGCCAGAACTTCGGCGTCGGCCTTGCCGAGCTTGTCGCCCCGGTCGCTCGTGGCGGCCGGTTTGACGGGTGCCGGTGCCGGGTCGTCGACGGCGAACACCGGCGCGGCACCGGACGCCGCGAGGGCGGCAGCCAGGCCGGCAGCGGCCGCGATGCGTGCGGCGCGTCTCGTCCCGGATATGGAGCTGGGGGATTCCTTGGTCATCAGCATCCCTGTAATTGAAAGAGAGAGTCCGGAATTCGGTACCGGATGACCGCTCAGCCTGGCGTAAATGACAGAGGTTTGTGGAGAGTTGACGGAGACGAGTCAGGTACATGGCACAGATCCGCCACTGGGGACGATGCGCCACGTGGGATGAATGAGGCCAAAGCGGCTGCTGGAATCAGGGATTCCGGCTTTGCGGTCCGGACCGCGGGCCCAGTGGTCCGGACCAGTGGAACCGGCGCCACCGGTCCGGACCGCTCAGCGCGGCAGCACCATCACATAGGCCGCGGGCTCCTGGTCGCCCGCCGCCATCAGCGCCGTGCGCACCACTGTGGCCTGCTGCTCCGTCGCCTCGCGCAGCTTCCGCGGGGTGAGGTGGACGACCGTGATCCCGAGCCGCTCCAGCCGCTCCCGCTTGGCGGCGTACGCGGACCACTGCGGGTCCTCCGTGCGCCCCGCGCCCCGGTTCCCACCCCGCCGCTCCGGTTCCGGCGCACCGAACCGGGGTGCCCGGGTGTCCAGTTCCACGGCAACGGCGAGATCCGGCCAGTACGCGTCCACCCCGCCCAGCTCCGGCCCGCCCGGCAGCCGCAGCTCCACGTTCCACAGCGGTTCGGGCAGCCCGTGCTCGCGCACCATCGCGTACAGCCGCCCTTCCGCCGCCGCGCGCCCCTCCGCCAGCAGCGCGTCCACGGCGCCCACCACCGCCGGTCGCCCCAGCACCTTCGCCGCACTCAACTCCCGCACCACGGCACCCGGTTCGCAGTGCCCGGCCCGCACGGCCTCGGTCAGCAGCCGGCGTACGTCCGCCGCGTCGCCCGCCCCCGCCACCGCGTCGGCCAGCGCCCGCTCCACCGGCGCGACGGGCACCCCGGCCAGCCGTACCGGCGGGGGCAGTGCGGCGGCCCGCACCACCTCCACGTACCGGGTCGAGCGCAGCCGCCGGGTCCGCGGCACCAGGACATCGACGCGGTGCAGCGCCTCCAGGTCCGGCGCCGAGGCGAAACCGTGCAGCGCGAGCGCCGCCAGACCGGTCACCATCGCCTCGCCGAACCCGTCGTCCGTGGGCTCCGGGGGCGTACGCCGGGAGGAGGCCGGCGGGCGCCCCGCGTACAACAGGGCGCCGTGCAGCCGCTCCTGGCCGCTGGGCGGGCCCGCGTGCAGCAGATAGACGCCCGGCAGCAGGGGCTGCCAGGGCCCGCCGGGCAGACACTGCGCCGACGTCTGCGCGGCGGAGACACCCCGTGCGCGGAGCTGGGCGGCGGACAGGACGCGGTGGGGCGCGTCCTGGAAGGGGTGCGCGGGGCGCGGGAAAAGCGGGGGCAAAGGGGAGAGCGGGGTGTTCTGGGTCATGGTTGATGATTTCCCGCCAACCCGGGCTGCCCTAACCCCTGTTACATAGCCGTCGACAATTCCGGACAACGCGCCCCTAAAGTACGGGCGTTCGAGGACCGAAAAGGACCGTCGCGCGAAGAATGCGGAGGGGCGCGTCGGGCGGATGTACGAGCGCCGATTTCGCGCCGCGCACACTCCGGACCCGCGCGCCCCCTCCTGCCGGGGCCGCCCCCGATCACGTACGAGGGACGACCCCGCTCACGCACGTGCCGGGGACCCCGCTCACGTACGTACGGGGAATGACCCCGCTCACGCCCGCGCGTCGCACTCCTGCCCGCGCAGCACCCGCGCGAGGTCGTCCCGTGCCTCCAGGACGAGCCGGCGCAGCGCCGGAGCGGCGTCCTCGTGGTCGCTCAGCCAGGCGTCGGTCGCCGCGAGGGTCTCCGGGCTGTCCTGGAGCGCGGGGAAGAGCCCCCGCACCACGTGCATGCCGATCTGGATGGACCGCTCGGCCCAGATCCGCTCGATCACCGCGAAGTAGCGGTCCGCGTAAGGAGCCAGCAGCTCCCGCTGCGAGGGCTGCTCGAACCCGGTGATCGTCGCCTCGACCAGGGCGTTGGAGAGCTTGTCCGACTCCACGACCGCCGCCCAGGCCTGGGCCTTGACCGCCTCCGAGGGGCGCGAGGCCAGGCACCGTACGTGGTGGCGCTTGCCGGACGCCGTGTCGTCGCGGGCCAGTTCGGCGTCGATGGCCGCCTCGTCCGCCGCCCCGTGCGAGGCGAGCGGCGAGAGGAAGGCCCAGCGCAGCTCCTGGTCGACCTCCAGGCCGTCGATCCGGGCCGTGCCGTCCAGCAGCGAGCCCAGCAGCCGGAAGTCCGCCTCGGAGCCCGCGACGGCCGCGAAGAAGCGGGCCCAGGTCAGCTGGTGCTGGCTGCCCGGCTCGGCCTGCCGCAGCTCGCGCAGCGCGCCCTCGGCCAGCGCCCGGCCGCCCTCCTCGCGCCAGGCGGGGGCGGCGTAGTTCACCAGCGCCGACTGCGCCCAGGCGTGCAGCATCTGGAGGACGCCGATGTCGCTCTCGCGCCCGGCGTGCGCCAGCACCAGCGCGACGAAGTCGCGGGCGGGCAGCAGGGCGTCCCGCGTCAGGTTCCACAGGGCCGACCAGCACAGGGCGCGGGCCAGCGGGTCGGTGATGGAGCCCAGGTGGTCGCGGAGGGTGGCGAGCGACCCCTCGTCGAAGCGGATCTTGCAGTACGTGAGGTCGTCGTCGTTGACCAGGATCAGGTCGGGCCGCTCGGCCCCGGCCAGCTCCTTCACCACCGTGCGCTCCCCGGCCACGTCCACCTCGGCGCGGGCGTACCGGGTCAGCTCGCCCTCCGGCGTACGCCGGTAGAGGCCGACGGCGACCCGGTGCGGGCGCAGCTCCGGGTGGGAGGCGGCGGCCTCCTGGACGACGGCCAGCTCGGTCAGCGTCCCGGCCGCGTCGTACGTCGGCACCGGGGTGAGCGCGTTGACGCCCGCGGTCTGGAGCCAGGAGCGCGACCAGGCGGTCATGTCCCGCCCGGAGGTCTCGGCCAGCACGGAGAGCAGGTCGCCCAGGCGCGTGTTGCCGTAGGCGTGCTGCTTGAAGTAGCGCCGCGCGCCCTCCAGGAAGGCGTCCCGCCCCACGTACGCCACCAGCTGCTTCAGGACGGAGGCGCCCTTGGCGTACGTGATGCCGTCGAAGTTCAGCTTGGCGTCCTCCAGGTCGCGGATGTCGGCCGTGATCGGGTGGGTGGAGGGCAGCTGGTCCGCGCGGTAGGCCCACGCCTTGCGGTTGTTGGCGAAGGTGATCCAGCCGTTGGTGAAGCGGGTCGCCTCGACCATCGAGAAGGAGCCCATGAAGTCCGCGAAGGACTCCTTCAGCCACAGGTCGTCCCACCACTCCATGGTGACGAGGTCGCCGAACCACATGTGCGCCATCTCGTGCAGGATGACGTTGGCGCGCCGCTCGTAGGCGGCCGAGGTGACCTTGCCGCGGAAGATGTACTCCTCGCGGAAGGTGACCATGCCCGGGTTCTCCATCGCCCCGAGGTTGTACTCCGGCACGAACGCCTGGTCGTACTTCCCGAAGGGGTACGGGTAGTCGAAGTTGTCGTGGAAGAAGTCCAGGCCCTGCTTGGTGACCAGGAAGACGTCGTCCGCGTCGAAGTGCTTGGCGAGCCCCTTGCGGCACATCGCGCCGAGGGGGATCTCCAGGGTGGTGCCGTCGTCGAACGTACGGGTGTAGTGGTCGGTCACGTAGTGGTACGGACCGGCGACGACGGCCGTGATGTAGGTGGAGATGGGCTCGGTCTCCGCGAACCGCCACACCCCGCCCTCCTGCGACTCCTCGGCCCCGTTGGACCAGACCCGCCAGCCCTCCGGCGCGGTCACCTGGAAGCGGTAGGGGGCCTTCAGGTCCGGCTGTTCGAAGTTGGCGAAGACCCGGCGGGCGTCGGCCGGTTCGTACTGCGTGTAGAGGTAGACCTCGCCGTCCTCCGGGTCGACGAAGCGGTGCATCCCCTCGCCGGTCCTGCTGTACGCGCACCGGGCGTCGACCACGAGGACGTTCTCGCCCTCCAGCAGCCCGTCCAGGGCCACCCGGGCCCCGTCGAACACGGCGGTCGGGTCCAGGGCCTTCCCGTTCAGCGTCACGGCGTCCACGCCCGGCGCCACCAGGTCCGCGAAGGTCGAGGCACCGGCCCGGGCGGAGCGGAACCGGATCGTGGTCAGCGACCGGAACGTCCGCGGACCGGCGTCCCCGTCGCCCCCCTCCGCGCCCCCGCCGGCCCCCTCGGGCCCGTCGACGGCGGAACGCAGGTCGAGCTGGACCTCGTAACCGTCGACGGTCAGCAGCTCGGCCCTCTGCTGGGCCTCGTCGCGGGACAGGTTTTCACCGGGCACGGGCACTCCTTCGTGACGCGCGTCATGTGTCGTGTTCGAACCCATTGATCCTTGCACGCGTCTCCGGCGACCGGTATCCGGTATGCGGTGCCGCCGCACCGGACGACATCGGGGGAGCCCTCCGGGAATGGCGGACCTCCCGGAGGCGTTCTGCCCGACAGCAGCAACCGGCCTTTCTGAGGAGCGAGATGTCCGAGAACACCCCCGCGAACGGCAAGACCCCGGCCGACTTCTGGTTCGACCCGCTCTGCCCGTGGGCGTGGATGACCTCGCGCTGGATCCTGGAGGTCGAGAAGGTCCGGGACATCGAGGTCCGCTGGCATGTGATGAGCCTGGCCGTCCTGAACGAGGACAAGCTGGACGAGCTGCCCGAGGAGTACCGCGACATGCTGGAGAACAAGGCGTGGGGCCCGGTCAGGGTCGTCATCGCCGCCCAGCAGCTCCACGGTGACGACGTCGTCGGCCCGCTCTACACGGCCCTCGGCACCCGCTTCCACAACAACGGCGAGGGCCCCACCCGCGAGGCTATCGTCGGCGCGCTCAAGGACATCGGCCTCCCCGAGGACCTGGTGGAGTACGCCGACAAGGACACGTACGACACCGAGCTGCGCGCCTCCCACAAGGAGGGCATCGAGAAGGTCGGCCAGGAGGTCGGCACCCCGGTCATCGCCGTGCCGGGCGCGGACGGCGAGCAGGTCGCCTTCTTCGGACCCGTCGTCACCCCCGCCCCCAAGGGCGAGGACGCGGCGAAGCTCTGGGACGGCACGCTGCTGGTCGCCTCCATCCCCGGCTTCTACGAGATCAAGCGGACCCGCACGCAGGGCCCGATCTTCGACTGACCTCCGCCTCCGGATGGCCTCCGCTTCGGCTGACCTCCGCTTCGGATGGCCTCTGCCTTCGGAGGGTCTCGGGCCGGGAGTGAGCGCGTGCTCCCGGCCCGTTGTCAGTGGCGGCCCGTACGGTGATGACCATGCGAATCTCACCGGAGATGATCACGATCGACTGCCCCGACCCCAGACGCTGGCCGCCTGGTGGGCCACGGCGCTCGGGGTCGACGGCACGCAGGACTACGGCGAGTTCGTCGTGGTCCCCGCCACCCCGCTGGTCCTCGGCTTCCAGCGGGTGCCCGAGCCCAAGACCGTCAAGAACCGGGTGCACATCGACTTCGCCTCCCCCGACCGCCCGGCGGACGTGGAGCGCCTGACGGGCCTGGGCGCGACGGTGCTGGGCGAGCACTCCATGCACGGCCTGACCTGGACGGTTCTTCAGGACCCTGAGGGGAATGAGTTCTGCCTGGCGGACGAGGGGGCGCACTGAGGGCGCTGGTCGCACCGGTCGACCGGCGGGCCGCACGGGTCGGCTGACGGCCGGTCACCGGGGCGGTGGTACGAGGCATGCGGCCACACCGGCAGGTGGTCACCGGGGCCGGGCGGCGGCCAGGATCCCGGCCACGCCGACGGCCGGTCACCGAGTCCGCCCGGCGGCCAGGGTCTCCGCCACCTCCCGGCCCGCGCGTACCCCCGATTGCGATGGCGCCCTCCAGGTAGCCCGCGTGCTCGTCGGCGGTCTCCGTGCCCGTCCAGTGCACGGGCCCGAGCGGGGCGTGGGGCAGAGGGCTGATGCCCTCGGTGGTTCCCGGCTCGGGCAGGACGACATAGCCACCGCCCGCGTGCTCGTCGAGGTGCCACGCCTTCTCGTGCCAGCTCACCGGTTTCAGCACGCCCGTCCCGAGGTGCGGGACCAGAGGGGCGAGCAGGACCTGTCGGCGTTCCTCCGCGTCCAGGTCGTCCAGGGCGCGCGCCTCGGGCCCGGCCACGAGCGTGCACAGGTGCCCCGGCCCGCCGGGCGACCCGGTGTCGAACACCGCGCGCCCGGGGGAGTCGAGCACCAGGAACTCGGCCCGCCCCCGGTCCCGCCAGAACGGCCGCTCGAACACCGCGACGCCTTGTACACGGAGCCCATGTACGTGTTCCGCTCCAGCGCGGCCCGGTCGGCCGGGAGCGGCGGGTGGTGCTCGATCCGGGCCGCGACCGGCGGCGGTACGGTGACGATGCTCCGCGCCGCCCGGAACGTACCGGCCCCGGTGTGCACGGTGACCCCGTGCGCGTCCCGTACGAGGCGGGTCACCCGGTGCCCCGTGCGTACGCGCGCCCCCCAGCTCGGCGGCCAGCCGGTCGGTGAGCGTCCCCACCCCCTCGACGAGCAGCGAGTCCTGGGCCCCGCACCTGGTGGAGAGGATGGTCCGCAGCCCGCCCTGCTGCCGGACCATGCGGGCCATCGCGTGCACGGAGTACCGGTCGAGGTCGGCCGTCCACGAGATCGACGCGATCACTTCGAGCAGCCGGCGCGAGACGCGTCCGGGCACCTTGCGCAGGCAGGCGTCGACCGTGGTGTCGTTCCACCGCTCCGGCGTCCCGGTCAGTGACAGCACGCCGACCCCGGCGAGGGCGGCCCCGGCGGGCAGCACGGACGGCGAGGCGAGCGGCAGCCTGCGGCCCCCGTCGATCACCTGGGGCGCCGTTCCGGTGTGCATCGGGTAGCGGGTGGCGCCCAGCTCGGCCGCCAGGGCCATGATCCGGTGGTGGTCGTGGCCGATCCACTGCCCGCCGAGGTCGAGCCGGGAGCCCAGGGCCGTCGTCTCGGCCATCGCGCGCCCGCCGGTCCGGTCGGCGGACTCCAGGACGAGGACGTCGACACCGCGGCGGTGCAGTTCACGGGCGGCGGTCAGCCCGGAGAGCCGGCCCCCACGACGACGACGGTGGCGTCCGGATCACCGTCGTACGCCGAAGTGTCATCCAGGGGCTCATGGTTCTGCATGCATCGCACCTTTCGAGAGCTGGGCCAAGCGGTACGGGAAGAGGAGAGGAGGGCTCACCCGCGCCGCATCATGCGCTGGACCAGCCGCAGCGCGGGGCCGTCGGTGAACGGTGGCTGGGCCAGGCGCAGGGTGTCCGGGGCGAGCGGCTTGCGCAGGACGGGCTTGAGGTGGCTGAAGGCGCGCCAGGAGTGGACGCCGTGGTACGCGCCGATGCCGCTGGCGCCGACCCCGCCGAAGGGCAGCCCGGTCGCGGCGGCGTGGATGAGACCGGCGCCGTGGACCACCGCGCCGGATGAGGTCCGCTGCTCGAAGAGGTGGCGGGTGCGGGCGGAGGAGGAGAAGACGTACAGGGCGAGCGGCTTGTCCCAGCCGTTGACCACCCGTACGGCCTCCTCGGCCGACGCGACCGGGACGATGGGCAGGACGGGCCCGAAGATCTCGTCCCGCAGCACGGGGTGGGCGGCGTCGGGCCCGACGGCCAAAGAGCCCTCGCCGGAGGACGGGACGAGCACCACGGAGGGGGCGATATAACGCTCGGCCCGGTCATGGTCACCACCGACCACGACCTCCGTGCCCTCCAGCAGCCCGACGAGCCGGTCGAACTGCCGCTCGTTGACGATCCGGCCGTAGTCGTCACCGGTACGGGGATCGGCGCCCCACAGATCGGCGACAGCCTCCTTGAGCGCGTCCACCAGCGCCGGAACCCGGTCGGGCGTGGTCATCACGTAGTCCGGGGCGATGCAGGTCTGGCCGGCGTTGGTGAACTTGGCCCAGGCGATGCGCCGCGCCGCCTGGCGGAGGTGGGGGTCGTCGTCGAACCAGACCGGCGACTTGCCGCCCAGCTCCAGCGTGACCGGCGTCAGATGCTCGGCCGCCGCCCGCATCACGACCCGGCCGACCGTCCCGCTGCCGGTGAAGACGATGTGGTCGAACCGCTGGGCCAGCAGCTCCGTCGTCTCCGGAACCCCGCCCTCCACGACCCGTACGGCCCCGTCGGGGAAGTAGCGCGGCACGAGCCGGGCGACCAGCGCCGAGGTGGCGGGCGCGAGTTCGCTCGGCTTGAGGACAGCCGTGTTGCCCGCCGCCAGCACACCGGCCAGCGGGTCGAGCAGGAGCTGCACCGGGTAGTTCCACGGGGCGATCACCAGCACCACGCCGAGCGGCTCGGGGACCAGCCGCGCCCGGCCCGGCAGCAGCGCCAGGGGCAGCGGACCGCGCCGGGACCGGGCCCAGCGCCGCAGGTGCCGCAGGGTGTGGTCGATCTCCGCGAGGGTCACGCCGATCTCGGTGAGCTGGGCCTCGCCGGACCCCTTGTGCAGGTCGCTCCAGAGGGCGGCCTCGATCGCGGCCTCGTTCTCGATGATCAGCGCCCGCAGTGCCCGCAGCCGCCGCGCACGGGCGGCCAGGGGCCGGGTGTCCCCGGAGTCGAAGACCCGGCGCGTCTCGGATACGGCTGCGCGGGCCGGGGAGGAAGGCTCGGTCGTGGTCGTCGCGGTTGTCGGGGCCATGGGAACCACCGTACCTCAATACGAAACGGATGCTTTTCGTTTACGGTAGCGGAGGCGGGGGTGACACACCAGCGCGAGAGAATCCGGGTATGACAGCACAGGGCGACACCGAACCGCCGAAGGGCCGGCCGAAGGACCCGCGCGTGGACGCGGCGCTGCTCGACGCGGCGATCGAGGTCCTGAACGAATCGGGCTGGGCCGCATTCACCACCACGGCGGTCGCCCGCCGCGCCGGCGCCTCCACGGCCTCCCTCTACCGCCGCTGGCCCTCCAAGCAGGCCCTCGCCGGAGCCGTCGCCCGGCACATCGCCCTGGACGAGCTCGGCGGCATCGACACCGGCTCCCTGGAGGGCGACCTCCGCGAACTGCTCTCCTCCAAGCGCCGCATCCTGGAGAACGCCACCGGCCCCGCCCTCCTCTCCCTGATGGGCCAGGCCCCGCACGACGAGGAACTGCGCCGCATCCTCCACGACGACGTCTACGCGGTGGTCCGCGGCCAGTTGGAAACCCTCATCGCCCAGGCGGTCACCCGCGGCGAACTGCCCGCCCCCCTCGGCGCCGCCCACCTGGACGTCCTGACCCTGGTCCTGGTCGGCACCACGGTGGCCCGCTCGGTCTTCCTCACCCGCCCGGACGAGGTCGACGCCGACACGGTGGAGACAGAGCTGCACCTGCTGCTGGCGGCGCTGCCGCGCGGGGGCGGGGCGGCGGGGTAGCCGGGCCGGGGTGCCTGGCTCCTCAGGGACTCGCGACACCGGAGTCGCGCCACCGAAAGCGGCTCAGATGCAGGTTCCGTCCTCGTTCCGTTGCTCCTCTGAATCTCCCTCTACTGCTCAGCCTAGAATGACTGTTCGGGCGTTGGCTGTATGAGGAGGAGCGCTGTGCGCGCGGGGGAGACGGGTCGGCGAGGTCGGTGGGCACGGGGAATTCGGGCGACAGCCGGTACGCGGTGAATCTGCGGAATGCTCTGGCGATCGAAGCGCGAAAGGATGAACGCCTTCAATGAGGGGGGCGACGATCTGCCGAGGGCACTCGACGCCACCCGCCACTGGCCGGCCGCCGCGCCGGGGCCGGGGCTTCGGGCTTACGCAGCCTCACAGCACACGACAGCCGCAACGGGAGGGCGCGACGATGTCTTGGGACCGGGAATGGCAGGAGATCAAGGCCGGAGTGCGTGAGCGTGAGCCCACGTCCATACAGCTGAATCAGCTCACCCCTGGTGGTGGAGGGGGTGGCGCACCGGATCTGGCCTCGAGCCCCGCTCGTAAGAGGGCGGCGGGTGACGCGATTCGCAACGATCTGGTGCCCGGTGTCAAAGACCATGGCAATGATGCTGAAGAGAGCACAGCAACGGCGGTGAAGGAGTTCGGCGCCAGAGACGGCGAGGGGTGGGACACCGCTGCTGGTTTGAAGAAGGCGCATGCGACGTGGGAGAAGCAGGTCAAGGCGCTGAGGGATCGTTTGCTCTACGAGCAGAACGGGTTGTTGAAGACGGCCGTTGATCTGCGGAGCGACGATATCGGTATCGCTAGAAACATTCGGTCCAAGTCCACCATCGACTATTTCTGACCGATTCCGGGGGGACTGTGCCTACTTACTACGAAGTCATGCAGACGGACCTGTCCAAGCTCACTGCTGCTGCCGGCAAGTGGGAGGCGATGGCGGGTGAGTTCAAGAAGCTTGAAGGTCAGTACAAGCGGGACGTCCACGGAGTCACCGTGAACGAATCATGGATGGGTCTCAGCGCGGCGGCAGCCAATGAACGTTTTAATGTGACACTCAGGGAGCTTCAGGGAGCTCAGAAGGAAGCGAAGGCGATAGCCGCGCTTCTGCGGGACGCGTACACCCAGTTCGTCGCCCTGAAGAAGATGGTCGAGTCAGCACGAGCTGATGCTGTCAAGGCCGGGATGAAGGTCTCCGAGCGGGGCATCGCCAGCTTCGACTTCTCCAGAGTCAGTGCCCAGGAGGCCGACGCCATCCGCCACGACCCGGACCTGCATGCCACCGAGCAGTCGTGGACCCAACACATCCGCAAGGCGGTTTCAGCCCTCGATGACGCCGACCGTGGCGTCAAAATTGCCCTTGACGCCGTCACTATCGACACCGATGTCACGGATGGCACCCTCAACGGCTTCAACCACAAGGCCAAGATGGATGTCGAGGAGTACGAGGCCGAGAACGCGAAGGAGATCGCCACCAGGATCAACAGCGGTGAGAAAGTCTCGGCGGCTGACCTGGCAGAACTCCAGCGTGCTTTCCGGGACAACGCGCGTCCCGGCCTCGACGATCGGGTGTTCAGCCAGACATTCCTCAACAGCCTGGGCGCCACTGGCACGGTGAAGTTGTCAACCAAGCTGGATGCTCTCGCGTATCTCGACGACAAGGGTAACAAGGCCGCATACCTCGGCATCAAGAACGGATTCGCCGACACTCTGGCCCACGCCACCAAGGACTCTGAGTTCGCCACGAAGTGGCGCGATGAAATCAAGACCGTAGGCACAAAGGAGTTCGAGGGCCCGCGGGGAAGCGGGGTGCCCGCCAAGGGTTCCGAGGGGAAGGTCCGCGGCTATCAGGCCGTCATGGGCCTGGTCAGCGCCGGTGATCCGGCCGGCTTCGACAGTAAGTTCCTCAGTGGTCTGGCGAACGACATCTACGACGTCGAGAAGGGCAGCAAGGGTGATGTCTGGGACATCAACCAGATGTATGACCAGGAGAACTCCCCCTGGTTCGTCAACGACCCCCTGGACAGCGCTCTTGGCATGCTCAGCCACCACCCGGACGAGGCGACCAAGTTCCTCGACCCGGGCGACAGGAGGGAGGACACCAAGCTGGAGTACCTCCTGAAGGACCGCGACTGGAAAGGCATCGTTCCGGAGTCCTCGGAGTGGGGTGCCAAGGCCGAGACGAGCCGTGTCGAGAGGGGCACCCCGGAAGAGGACGCCGATGTCCGCAAGGGACTTGGATCCCTGCTGGAATCGGCGACGACAGGGCGACCGCCGGGCAGTCCGGGGGCAGAACTCGGGCGTCACACGGAAGCCCAGGCCCGCATCATGCATGACACGATCAACCTGATCGACTACGGCAACCCCGAAGGCAAAGAGGGGGACCAGAAACGTCTGGGCCGAGCCGACGAGATCCTTGCGAGCGAAGGCTATGCCAACATGCGCGACCCGCTGGCCCGCGCCTTCGCCACGTACTCGCCCGACGTGGTCGACATCATCGCAGGCGAAGGCCATGGGGGAAGGAGCGGCGAGGGGAAGGCGTTCGGGAGCAGCGACGAATCGCAGATCCAGAACAGCCGGAGCAGCCTCCTCCGCATGATGCGAGGGGTATCAGAGGTTCCGGGGGACTCGGAGCAGTCGAAGAATTTCGACCTGATCGCCCAAGCCCAATTGGGATACATGGGAGAACAGCTCGCGACAGGAGACTTCTCTGCGCGCGATTCCGAGGAGAACCGCGCGCAGAGGGTCGGAGAGGTTTTCGGAGCGATCACCGCGATCGGTGGGGACCTGGATCTCGATGTCCGGGACCAGGAGAATTCAGACGCTACGAACACCAGGTTCTACGGTTACCACGCTCTGGGTGGTGCGATCACCGGGATTCCAGTGATCGGCGACATAGCTCAGCGAACCGTCGACATCGGACTCAATGACTGGCTCTCTGCGGTGCAGGCCGAGAACGGGCTGCTGGCCAAGGAAAAATTGGCAAGCCGGAACGACGCGGCCCATGATGCTCTCGATGAGATGTTGAAGAACTGGAACAACGAGCGGAAGCTCGTCGGCGACGAAACTTTGGGAAAAATTCAGAACGAGGCGCGGCAGAGTTACGACGGTGCTCGCTCGACGGTTTTCCAGGCGCTGAGGAGCCGAAGCTGATGAGGAGAGCGTTCGTCGATCCTCTGAAAGGTCAAGGAGGGAAGTCTGCCGATGTCTTCGCGTAAGAGGAACGCCGGGGTCGCTGTCGCCGGAGTCGCGGTCATGGCGGCGTGCGCAGGGTTGTTTTCCTGGTGGAACACGAATCTGTTCGGTGAAACGGAATTCTGTGACGGTGCTGTGAACTCCGCAGACATGGGTTCCGTGCTGGGTACTCAGGGGCGCCTGTCGACCGTCTGGTCAACAGGAAGCAAGCTTCCCGAGGTTGCGTGTGGGGTGAAGCGCGAGAGTAAGTTCCTGGGTGCGGAACCCATGGAAGTCACGTTGACCACCGCCGTACACAAGCCTGATTTCCAGTTCCAGACCCATGTCTGGAAGAATCCTTCGGCTATGTCCTATTTCTCGAAGGGCAGCACAGGGGCTGTGTCCGACGAGCGGGGTTGGGTCCTGCTGCCCGATTCGTGCAGGGACAAGATAGGCACCGTCTACCCTGCCCGCAGGCAGCTTCCGGAGACGGGTGAAGTCACCGTTGTCGAGGCGGTGATGAACCAAGGGACTGCCGATCGGGCCGCATTGGCGAAGATGCTGGTCAGGGCTGCCCAGCGGATTGCCGACGATGCGGGGTGCGGTGCCGGCGCTTCGACCGAAGCTCCCGAGATCCAGAACCCCAGCGGTTTGTCCACCACCGATGCGGCTGCGGTCTGCCGGCTCCCCGGTTTCAAGCTCCCCCAGAACGCACTGGTCAAGGGCGAGGCAACGGCAGGAAAGGAGCAGACGACCGGAAGTATGCCGGGAACCTGGTCCTGTGGATTGGAGCTTTCAGGGAGTGCCGGCGCCAAAGTATGGTTCTCCGCCGCCCCGGGGGCGCATGTCGTCGATGAAGCGCTTCTCCATGACGATGGATTCAAGGAGATCCCTGGCTCCGAGGCCAAAGTCGACTGGTCCAGAAACGCTGCTGTGCTCACGTGTGACAGCAAGAACGTCTACTTCAGCATGCGGTGGAGCGATGAGTACTACGATCTCGACCCTGCCGACGGCGTAGCCCGTGCGATGCTCCAGTCGTTCGTCGACGCGGCCGGCAAGCAGTATCGATGCCCGTCGGTGGCATTGTCCTGAGGTTTCCGCCTGAGGCGACACCGAAGTGGCCCCGAAGGCGGGGATTCGGCGCAGTCGGTCAGGCCGGCGGGATCGATGACGACGCGTCGGCGGGCGAGGTCCGGCTGTTCGCGGTTTCCTCGTCCTCGGCCTCCCAGCGGAGGAGGTCGCCCGGCCGGCAGTCGAGCACCTCGCAGAGGGCGGCGAGCGTCGCGAAGCGCACCGCTTTGGCGCGGCCGTTCTTGAGGACCGCCAGGTTGGCGGGCGTGATCCCCACGCGGTCCGCGAGTTCGCCCACGGACATCTTCCGCCGGGTCGGCATCACGTCGATGCCGACGACGATCGGCATCAGATGACCTCGTCCAACTCGGCCTGCAACTGCGTCGCTTCGACGTCGCGGGCGACGGCCTGGGTGAGCAGAGTCCGCAGTACGAGCACGATGAGCGCGACCCCCAGGATGGCCACGCCGACCCCGCCCATGATGAGGGTGACGCCCGGGTCGTCCCGCTGGCCGGGCGCGTTCAGGGCCGTGACCGCGAACCACACGAGAGCGGCCGCGACGATCGCGCCGATGATGAGGTCCACGTACCGGAAGGCGGCGTGCGAGAACACGGTTCCGCGCCGCACCATCGTCACCAGCCGCCATACGCAGACCAGGGCGACCTGGGCCGTCCCGATGCCCAGGATCGTGATCAGGCGCAGCGGGGTCAGCGGGAGCGAACCGTCCTCCGGGTCGTTCCCGCTGACCAGCGCCCACACCATCAGCGCCTGGACGAACACGGTGCCGGTGAGCACCACCGCGAGCACGATGCGCAGCGCGCGTACTGTCAGCTTCCCCATGACTCATCCTCCTATCGAGATGCGATGGGAATCTATCGATTTTCGATAGGTCGGGCAAGAGAAGGGGGAGGCGAGGGCTGGGGCGCCATGTGTTTCAGCTCTTCGGGGGTGCTCCTGGAGCCGCCGCCTCCAGTTCCGCCACCGTGCCCGACATCACCGTACGGATGTGGCGCGTCAGGTGGTCCGCCGGCCAGTCCCACCAGGCCACCGCCAGCAGGCGTGCGATGTCCGCCTCCTCGTAGCGGGTGCGGATCAGGCGGGCCGGGTTGCCACCGACGATGCCGTAGTCCGGGACGTCCGAGACGACCACGGACCGGGAGCTGATGATCGCGCCGTGGCCGATGCGGACGCCCGGCATGATGACCGCCTCGTAGCCGATCCAGACGTCGTTGCCGATGACCGTGTCGCCCCGGTTGGGCAGCCCGGTCAGCAGGTCGAAGTGGTCGGCCCAGGAGCCGCCGAGTGTCGGGAACGGGAACGTGGACGGGCCGTCCATACGGTGGTTGGCGCCGTTCATGATGAACCGCACCCCCGTCCCCAGCGCGCAGAACTTGCCGATCACCAGGCGCTCCGGCCCGTAGTGGTAGAGCACGTTCCGGGTCTCGAACTCCGTGGCGTGCTCGGGGTCGTCGTAGTACGAGTACTCCCCGGCCTCGATCAGCCCCGAGGTGACCAGTGGCTTCAGCTGTACCACCCGGGGCTGGCCGGGCATCGGGTGCAGGGCGGTGGGGTCGGCTGGGACGGGGGTGGGACCGAGGCTCATGGACCGGCTTTCCGTGATCGCAGGCGGAGGATGGAGGGCGGAGGGTGAAAGTGCGGAGGCCATCGTGGCACTCGGGGTCCGTGAACCGCGGGTATTTTCCGGCCGGGCCGGGCCGGGCCGGGCAGGGCGGGGCAGGATCGCGCCGCTCCGGGCCGCGCCGCTCCATCCCGAGCCGGGCCGGGGCGGGGCGGGCCGGCCCGGGATGGGACGATGCCCCCGTGTTGAACGCGATCGACGCCGTGGACTGGGGCGCGCTGCCGGGCCCCGCCCTCCGCTACGAGCCCGACCGCGTCGCCGTCGGACTGCGTGCCCTCGCCACGGCGACGGGACTCGTCCAGGCCGCCGACGCCGGCTCCCTCCTGGCCGGTGGCGGGCTCGTGCACGACCACAGCGGTGAGGTCTTCCCCGCCGCCGTCACCGCGGCCCCGCTGCTCCTCGCCATCGTCCGGCACGGGCACCCGGCGGCCCGGGCGACCGCCCTGGGGCTGCTCGGCGACGCCCTGGTGTTCGCCACCCACGACGCCTCCACGCGGGTGGCGACCTCCTACGCCGAAGCCGTCCCGATCTGCTGCGCCCTCGCGGACCGGGTCCGGGGCGCTGCCGGGTTTCTCGCTGCCTCGGGGCCCGAGGGCGGACGGCTGCTCGCGGACGCGGACGGGCACTGGCGGTTCGACGTCGAGGAGGCCGTGGCCGAGGGTGACGGGGCCCTGGCCTTCGGTGCTCTCGCGGGGCGTTGGCCGGGCGGCGGTATGTCGGTGGCGGCGGAGCTTCACCGCCCCGGCCGCGCCGCACCCCTCGTACAGGCCGTGCTCCACTATCCGCCCGAGGACGGCCACCCCGACGCCAGCCTGCGCCTACCCGGCGTACTCCCGGACGAACTCGCCCCGCCCGCCGTCCTGTTTCCGGCCCGGTGTGCCCCGGGGGCGGCGGGGGCCCGGCAGTCGTAGTGCTTTAAGCCGCCCTCGCCCCCGCCTCCGTACGCGCCCCCACCCGCAACGGCGCCCCCTGCGTCCACCGGGCCGCCACGCCCCGCATCACCAGCGCGCTGTCCAGCACCGCGCTGCCGGGCGGGAAGCGGTCCAGGTCCTCGAAGAACGAGGAGCGTACGGTACGGGGGCGGCCCGCCGTCACCTTCCAGGCGGGCGTGGACAGTTCGAGGACGTCCAGGTGGCCGCCCCCGGCGGCGGGGGAGAGGCCCCGGCTGCCCAGGCGGAAGAACTCCGACGCCTCCGCCAGGTCCGTGAACAGCTCGCTGCCGCGCAGTTCCCCGGCGTCCTCCACCGTCGCGTCCACCTCCACCTCGCCGTCCCGGGTCGCGAAGGCCACCCGTACCGCGTCGGCCTCCTCCCGCACCGTGAAGTCCGCCCGGCCGTGCTCGCCCGGGTAGATCCGGCCGCCCGCGAAGGCGTTGAGGCGGGAGGCGGTGTCGCGGCGCGGGATGTAGACGCCGCGCTCCACACCGTCCGGGCCGTCCCACTCGACGGAGATCCGGTGCGCCGCGTTCTCGCTGGTCAGGCCGGTCCCCGCCGGGGCCCAGGCGGGGCGGACCCCGCCGATCCGGAGCAGGCAGATCCCCGCCACCGCCTGGCCGCGCACCAGGTGGGGGCGGAGCGGCGCGGGCAGCAGGGCCGCCGCGATGTGCGGGTCCACCCGGTAGTTCACCAAGAGGCGGCGTTCGATGGTGCTGGAGAGCCTGGGGCGGATCATGAGGCGTCGCCTTCCGGCGCGGAGCGCCACTTCGTGTGCCGGAGCACGATCTGTTCGGGGCACACGGCGCTCAGGAAGCGGCCCACGCACATGGCGAGACGTTCCTCCGCGAGCGAGTAGAGGATGCGGTTGGCGTCGCGGCGCTCGGTGACGAGCCCGGCCCCCTTGAGGACGCCCAGATGGCGCGAGATGGACGGGGCGCTGATCGAGAACCGGCTCGCGATCTCCCCGGCGGCCAGCTCGCCGCCGCGCAGATCCTCCAGGATCTGACGGCGGGTGGGGTCGGCCAGGGCCCGGAAGGCGCTCGCCTCGTCGTCGGGAGCGGCAGAGGGGGATTCCATGGCCCTATATTTAGCACATAAGCTAAAGAGCTAAAAAGCCAAACGCTCGCCGGACATGGGAAAACCCCCGCGAGTCACGTCCTCGCGGGGGTTCTCCGTCCATCCGCCTGCCGGGTGAAGGTTGAGAAGACGATCACGAGGCAGGACGTGCTGTGGCTGTGCCGATGGCTGCGGTGGAGCCGGGCGCGGAGGTCAGGGGGCGAGCAGCAGAACGTCCGTGCGCTCCTTGGCCGCCGCGTAACGCTTCGCCACGTCCTGCCAGTTGACGACCTGCCACATGGCCTCGATGAAGTCCACCTTCTGGTTCTTGTACTGCAGGTAGAAGGCGTGCTCCCAGGCGTCGAAGACCAGGATCGGGACCGAGCCCTGGCCCACGTTGCCCTGGTGGTCGTAGACCTGCTCGACGATCAGCCTGTCGCTGAGCGGCTCGTAGGCGAGCACGCCCCAGCCGGAGCCCTGCGTGGTGGCGGAGGCCTTCGTCAGCTGGGCCTTGAAGCCCGCGAAGGAGCCGAAGGACTCGGTGATCGCGTCCGCGAGGTCGCCCACGCCGTCCGCCGCGAGGGGCTCGCCGCCGCCGTCACCGGTCATGTTGTGCCAGTAGATCGAGTGCAGGATGTGGCCGGAGAGGTGGAACGCGAGGTTCTTCTGGAGGCCGTTGATGGCTCCCCAGGCCTCCTTGTTGCGGGCCTCTTCCAGCTGCTCCAGGGTGTCGTTCGCACCCTTGACGTAGGCGGCGTGGTGCTTGTCGTGGTGCAGCTCGATGATCTGCGGGTTGATGACCGGTTCGAGCGCCGCGTAGTCGTACGGGAGTTCCGGGAGCGTGTACGTGGCCATGATGCGAGCCCTCCGACTGCTGGGAATGCCGTCCAGTTGTTATTGCAACCTATATGCAGGAGCAGGCTAACAGCAGGAAGGTTCCCGAAGTGATCAGCCCTTCGGCCTAGGACCGGCGGCCCGCTCCTCCGGGTCTTGCTCCGCAGGATTTCTCCTCCCGCAGGTCCTCCCGCAGGTCTTCCGCCCTTTGTCCCGCAGGGGTGATTTGCTCCTTCTGTCGTGCTGCGTACGCCATCGCAGGTTTGGACCCGTCGTTCCGGGGGACCCGGCCAAGCGGCCGGGCGTCGCGGAGCCGGGGTCCGCAGGCGCGCCGCTCGCCGCTGACCGCCCCACCGATCAGGAGGACTTGATGGCACCCCGCAATGCCCCCGATGCCCCCGAGGCCACGGATGCCCCCGCCGCCCCGGGCGGCGGCCCGGACCGCACCCGCGACCCGAAGCTCGCCCTGCCGGTCGCGGACGCGGCGGGCTGGGGGCCGCTCGACGTCCGGGCCGTCGACACCGTGCGGCTGCTCGCCGCCGACGCCGTGCAGAAGGCGGGCCACGGCCACCCCGGCACCGCGATGAGCCTGGCCCCGCTGGCGTATCTGCTCTTCCAGCAGGTCATGCGGCACGACCCGGCCGACGACCAGTGGCTCGGGCGCGACCGCTTCGTGCTCTCCTGCGGCCACTCCAGCCTCACCCTCTACATCCAGCTCTACCTGAGCGGGTACGGGATGGAGCTGGACGACCTGAAGGCGCTGCGCACCTGGGGGTCGATCACCCCCGGCCACCCCGAGTACCGCCACACCCGGGGCGTCGAGATCACCACCGGACCGCTCGGCCAGGGGCTCGCCTCCGCCGTCGGCATGGCCATGGCGGGCCGCCGGGAGCGCGGGCTGCTCGACCCCGACGCGCCCGCCGGCACCAGCCCCTTCGACCACCATGTGTACGTCGTCGCCTCCGACGGCGACCTCATGGAAGGCGTCACCTCCGAGGCCAGTTCGCTCGCCGGACACCAGGAACTGGGCAACCTCGTCGTCTTCTACGACTCCAACCACATCTCCATCGAGGACGACACCGACATCGCCTTCAGCGAGGACGTGACCGCCCGCTACTCCGCGTACGGCTGGCACGTCCAGACGGTCGACTTCACCCGCACCGGCGACTACGTGGAGGACGTCGACGCCCTCCACGCCGCCGTCGAGGCCGCGAAGAACGAGACCGGCCGCCCCTCCCTGATCCTGCTCCGCACGATCATCGGCTGGCCCGCCCCCACCAAGCAGAACACCGGCAAGGCCCACGGCTCGGCCCTCGGCGGTGACGAAGTGGCCGCCACCAAGAAGCTGCTCGGCTTCGACCCGGACGCCGACTTCACCGTCGAGGACGACGTACTCGAACACGCCCGTGCGGTACGGGAACGGGGCGCCGAGGCCCACCGCGCCTGGCAGCCCCGTTACGAGGAGTGGCGCGCCGCCCACCCCGAGCGCGCCGCGCTCCTGGACCGGCTGCGGGAGCAGCGGCTCCCCGACGGGTGGACCGACAGCCTCCCCGTCTTCGACGCCGACCCCAAGGGCATCGCCACCCGCAAGGCCTCCGGCGACGTGCTCACCGCGCTGGCCCCCGTGCTGCCCGAGCTGTGGGGCGGGTCGGCCGACCTCGCGGGGAGCAACAACACCACCATGGAGGGCGAGCCGTCCTTCGTACCGGAGGGGAAGCAGACCGGGGAGTTCCCCGGCAACCCCTACGGCCGCACGCTCCACTTCGGCATCCGCGAGCACGCCATGGGCGCGATCCTCAACGGCATCGCGCTCCAGAGCCTCACCCGGCCCTACGGCGGTACGTTCCTGATCTTCAGCGACTACATGCGCCCGGCCGTCCGCCTCGCCGCCCTGATGAAGCTCCCGGTCACCTACGTCTGGACCCACGACTCCATCGGCCTCGGCGAGGACGGCCCCACCCACCAGCCCGTCGAGCAACTGGCCGCACTCCGCGCGATCCCCGGCCTCGACGTCGTACGGCCCGCCGACGCCAACGAGACCTCCGTCTGCTGGCGCACCGTCCTGGAGCACCACGACCGGCCCGCCGGCCTCGCCCTGACCCGCCAGCCGCTGCCCGTCCTGGAACGGGGCGCGGGCGAAGGCGCGTGCGCCCCCGCGTCCGGCGCCGCCCGGGGCGGGTACGTCCTCGCCGACAGCCGCGGCGCCACGCCCGACGTCGTCCTCATCGGCACCGGCTCCGAGGTCCACATCGCCCTGGAGGCCCGGGAGATGCTCGCCGCCGAGGGCCATGACGCGCGGGTCGTCTCGATGCCCTGCCGCGAGTGGTTCGCCGACCAGCCGTACGCGTACCAGGACGAGGTGCTGCCCCCCGGCGTACGGGCCCGGGTCAGCGTCGAGGCCGCCGTCGCCCAGGGGTGGCGGGACGTCGTGGGCGACGCGGGCCGCACGGTCAGCCTGGAGCACTTCGGCGCGTCGGCCGACTACCAGCGGCTGTACGAGGAGTTCGGCATCACCCCGCGCGCGGTGGCCGACGCCGCCCTGGCGAGCATCCGCGCGGCGGCGGGCCCGGTCCGCCCCGGCGGCGAGCGCCCCGGCGCCACCCCGACCGAGGGCGGCACCGCCGACGCCGGCTAGCCGCCGCCCCCAGCGGTCGCGGAACCGGCGACACGGGCCGGTCCGCGTCCCGCAGCGGTGACCGCACCGGAGGTATCGGCCGGTCCGCGCCCCCAGCGGTCGCCGCACCGGAGACGCGTCGGCCCGCCCGCGCCCCGCAGCGGTGGCCCCAACGGAGATACCGGCCGGTCCACCACCACCTCAACCACCCATCGGCACATCACCAGAACACAGGAACAGGAGTCCCATGTCCCCCGCACGCACCCCCCGCTACACCGTCCCCGGTCTCGGCGTCGACGAGGGCCGTCAGGTCATCGACCTCCTGACGCTGCGCCTGCACGCGCTCAACGACCTCGCCCTGACGCTCAAGCACATCCACTGGAACGTGGTCGGCCCGCACTTCATCGCCGTCCACGAGATGCTCGACCCGCAGACCGCCGCCGTACGGGACATGGCCGACGCCGCCGCCGAGCGGATCTCCGCCCTCGGCGGCGAGCCGCAGGGCACGCCGGGCGCCCTGGTCAAGGAGCGCACCTGGGACGACTACAGCGTGGGCCGCGCCGACGCCATCGCCCACCTCGGCGCCCTGGACCTGGTCTACACGGGGATCATCGAGGACCACCGCGCGGCGGTCGAGAAGGTCGGCGGGATCGACCCCGTCACCGAGGACCTGCTCATCGAGCACCTGCGCGGCCTGGAGCAGTTCCAGTGGTTCGTCCGCGCGCACCTGGAGAGCAGCTCCGGCAGGCTGTCGACCGCCGGCGCCGACACCGAGGAGGCGGCGGCCGCGGCCGCGTCCCCGAAGCGCGCGGCCGCCGGACGGACCCCGGCGAAGAAGACGGCGCTGCCCGCCCCTGCCAGGAAGGCCACGGCCAAGAAGACGGCGGCCAAGAAGACGACCGCCACCAAGAAGGCGACGACGAGCAGGCGCACCACCCGCTGAACACCTTCCCAGAGCGGGCGCACCATGCGCTGAACACCGCCTCAGAGCGGGTGCGCCATGCGCTGACCATCCCCCAGAGCAGCCGCGCCACGCGCTGAGCATCTCCCAGCACAGGCGCGCCACACGCTGACCATCTCCCACGGGCCGGGCCGCGCGCCCGGCCCGTTCGTTCCCCCGCGGAAGCGGGAACCGCCGGGGACCCGGACCCCAGGCCATCACCTCACATCTGGTCATAATGCGCGGGTGAACAAAGCTCCTCTGCCCCTCCCCGCCGAGCACATACCCCCCGGCACCGCCGACTGGCGGACCCCCGACACCCAGCGGTGGCTGGCCGCCGTGCCGGCTCGCTGGGCGCACCCGCTCTGGGCGGTCCTCGCGCTCGTCGCCGCGGGGGTCTGGTACCTGGAGGGGTCGCCCGCCGCCGCCTGCACCTCCGCCGCGCCGTGCGGCACCGACTGGCCGGGGCTCCTGATGGCCGTCGTACTGGTGCTGACCCTGTACTGGGTGTGGCGGCAGCCCCGGCTCGCCCTCGCGGGGCTGGCGGCGGGGCTGGTCGGGTTCGCGGAGGACGGCGGGTTCACCGAGTCGTTCGGGGAGCCGTACGCGCTCGCCCACCCCGTGGCCGCCGCCTTCGCCGCCGCCGGGCTCGTCCACCGGCTGGCCCTCGCCGCGCGGCAGCGGGCGCTGGCCCTGGAGGCGGCCGGGGAGGTCCGGCAGCCGCTGCCCGGGGCCGCGCGGACGTTCCGCCGGGGCCGGTTCTCCTTCGGGCTTGCCGCCCTGCTGCTGGCCGTCGCCGGGTTCGGCTACTGGCAGGCCCAGCGGGTCGCGGACGCGTACGAGGAGCGGGCCGCGCGCGCCACGAAGCTGTCGGGCCAGGTCGTGGCCCTGGACCGGGGCGACGAGGACGCCGACTTCGTGAAGGTGGAGGCCGACGGGCGTACCCACCGCATCGAGACGGCCTTTCCCGAGGACTTCCCCGAGGGCAGCACCGTCGATCTCGTCGTGGACGGCGACTGGGTGGCGCTGGTCGCGGAGCCGTACGACGCCTTCGGCTGGGAGCTGCTGGTCCTCGGCGGTCTCGTCGGCGGGCTGGCGTTCTTCGCCAACGGCGTGGACGGGCGGACGCGTTCGGTACGACTGCGGCGCGGGCCCCTGCCGGTGCTGAAGGTGCTGGTGCGCGAGGACCACGAGGACGGCCGTACCTGGGTGTACGCGGCCGACGACCCGGAGGCCCTCCGGCCCGTCCTGCACTTCCACTCGATGGCCGCCTTCGAGGACGAGGACGAGGACGAGGAAGGGGCCGAGGGCGTCGACGCGGACGCCGTCGACCTCACCAAGTTCCGGCAGATCCTCAACGGCGAGGACCCTCCGCCGCCGCTGCGCGAGGCCGTCCTGTACGGCGCCCCCTGCACCGGTGCCGAGGTCGCCCTCGCCGCACGCCCCGACGAGGAGACGCCCGATGTGCTGGTGGAGTGCAGCGTCACCGCCGTGAAGCCGGCCGGCCCGAAGCTGCTGCGGAGCCGGTCGAAGAGCCCGGCGGAGGGCACCGGGCGGAAGAGCCCGCGGCGGTCCGTCGAGGAGATCGCCGCCTCCATGACCCCCACGGACGGCCTGCGGGTGTGGAAGGCGCACGGTCTCTCGCGCGCCGTGGGCGTCGGCCTGCTCCTCGTCCAGGGCGGCGGTATGTGGGCCATGCTCGACGACGGGTTCTCCTGGACCTGGCTCTGGCTGGTCATCGGGCTGCCGTGGCTGATGACCGCCGTCGCGACGGCCCTCACCTGGCGGATCACCGCCGACCGCGACGGACTGTGGGTCACCGGGGCATGGCGGGTGCGGCGGATCGAGTGGGACGCGATCACCGCCGTACGCCACTCCGAGGACGGCATCCGCATCGGTACGGGCAAGGGGTCCGACAACGTCGAGTTGTCGCCCACCGGCTGGGCGTGGCTGGAACGCCGCCTGGGCCGCGAGCCGTACGCCGAGCGCGCCGCCGAGGAACTGCGGGCCCTCCAGCTCGGTCCGGAGCTGCGGCCCGCCGAGGAGGCGCCGGCGGCCCGGCAGGGCATGCCGGTCGGACCGCCGCTGGTCGCCCTGTCGGTGCTGTGGGGCGCGGCGGTGCTGCTGCTCTGACCGCCGCGCCCCGGGCCGCCGCCCGGACCGGCTACTTCCGCTGTGCGGGGATCGAGGCCCCGGAGCCGTCGGAGCCGTCGGAGGCCTCGGCGTTGCCCTTGCCCCGCTGACGTACGAGACCGATCGCGATCAGCACCAGCGTCAGCGCACCCGTGGCCAGCAACTGGTCACGGGTGTCCGGCTGGCGCAGCATCAGCAGGAAGATGCCCGCCATGCCCGCGAGCGCCACGACGGTCAGGACCGGGAAGAGCCACATCCGTACGACCAGCTTCTCGGGCGCCTCGTGCTCGGTTCGGCGGCGCAGGACCAGCTGCGAGACGGCGATGAAGATCCACACCACCAGGATCACGGCGCCGATCATGTTCAGCAGCCAGGGGAAGACGTCGTCCGGCCGCCAGTAGCTCAGCAGCACGCACAGGAAGCCGAAGACCGAGGAGAACAGCACCGCGTTGCGCGGCACCCCGGAGGAGATCCGGCCGAGCACGGCCGGCCCCTGACCCCGGGCGACCAGGGAGCGCGCCATCCGCGAGGCGCCGTAGATGTTGGCGTTCATCGCGGAGAGCAGGGCGATGAGGATGACCACGTTCATGATCTGCGCGGCGCTGCCCACACCGAGGTGGTCGAGCATCGCGTAGAAGGGGCCGACCTCGGCGACCTTCGGGTTGTCCCAGGGGACCAGGGTGACGATGACCGCCATCGAGCCGATGTAGAAGACCGCGATGCGCCACATCGCCGTACGGACCGCCTTCGCCACGCCCTGCACCGGGTTCTCGGACTCGGCGGCGGCGATGGTGACCGTCTCCAGACCGCCGTACGCGAAGACGGAGGCGAGCAGTCCGATGATGAAGCCGTCCATGCCCTTGGGCAGGAAGCCGCCGTCGCCGGTGAGGTTGGCCAGGCCGGGCGCGTCCGTGTCGGGCAGGACCCCGAGGATCGCCAGCAGGCCGAGCACCAGGAACAGGGTGATCGCGATGACCTTCAGCGCGGCGAACCAGAACTCGAATTCACCGAAGTTCTTCACGGCGGCCAGGTTGGTGCCCAGGAAGATCACCATGAACAGGGCGACCCACGCCCACTCAGGCGTCCCCGGCAGCCAGCCGCTGACGATCTGCGCGGCACCGATCCCCTCCAGGCCGACGGCGACGCAGAGCAGGAACCAGAAGGACCAGCCCGCCGTGAACCCGGCCCACGGGCCGATCGCCCGCTCGGCGTGCACGGAGAAGGAGCCCGAGGCCGGGTTGGCGGCCGACATCTCGCCGAGCATGCGCATCACCAGCATGACGAGCAGCCCGGAGAGCATGTACGCCACGATGATCGAGGGCCCGGCGGCGGCGATCCCGGCCCCGGAGCCCACGAAGAGCCCGGCGCCGATCACCCCGCCGAGGGCGATCATCGAGAGGTGGCGCTGTTTGAGACCGTGGGTGAGCGCGGAGTCCGTCGAGGCTCCGGAGGCGGCTGCGGAGTCAGCGGTGGGGGGAGACACGGAGGTCCGAGACATGGACAAGCTCTGTTCGGTAGCCGAGACGAGGGGCGAACCCACAGTCTGAGCATCCGCACCGCTCACACGGAACGGGTGTCCGCTATACGGGCACGAGGCTCACACAAGGTGCACACGCGCCTACCGGTGGGTAGAACCGGACCTCTCGCGCCCGGACCTCTCGCGCTCCTGCCGCTCCCGCCGTTGACGGACCACCGCCACCAGCACCACCAGCGCCGTCGCCCCCGCCGACCACAGCACCTGCGGCCGCGCGCCGTCGTCCGTCAGCATCAGCAGCAGCACCCCCAGCAGCCCGGCCAGCGTCAGCCAGGTCAGATACGGGAAGCACCACATCCGCAGCTCCAGCGCCTGCGGGGCCTCCCGCTCCAGCCGGGCGCGCAGCCGCAGTTGGGAGGCGGCGATCAGCGCCCAGACGAACAGCAGCACCGCGCCGACCGAGTTGAGCATGTAGAGGAACACGGTGTCCGGCCAGAGCAGATTGAGCAGTACGGAGACGAAGCCGAAGGCCACCGACGCCAGCACCGCCCGCCGGGGCACCCCGCCCGCCTGCCCCCGGGAGCCGCCCTCCTGCTCCGAGGGGCCGCCCGACACCTTCAGCAGCCCGCGCGGCGCCTCCCCGCGCTCGGCCAGCGAGAACACCATCCGGGAGGAGCCGTACAGATTGGCGTTGAGGGCGGAGAGCAGCGCCACGAACACCACGATGTTCATGATCTGCCCGGCCGAGGGCACCCCGATCGCGTCCAGCACCTTCACATACGGGCTCAGCCCGGCCTGCTGGGCGGTCCACGGCAGCACGGTCACGATGACCAGCATCGAACCGACGTAGAAGAAGAGGATGCGCACCACCGCGCTGCGCACCGCCCGCCCCACCGCACGGGCCGGGTCGGCCGTCTCGGCGGCGGCGATGGTGACGACCTCCAGGCCGCCGAAGGCGAAGACCACGGTCAGCACCCCGGCGACCACCCCGCCCCAGCCGTTGGGCAGGAAGCCGCCCTGCCCGGTCAGATTGGTCATCCCGACCGGGTCGGTGTCCGGCAGCCACCCGAGGACCGCCAGCACCCCCAGCCCCAGGAAGAGCACGATCGCGCCGACCTTCAAAGAGGCGAACCAGAACTCGAACTCACCGAAGTTCTTCACCGCCGTCAGGTTGGCGGCGGTGAACACCACCATGAACAGCAGCACCCACGCCCACGGTTCGACCGCCGGAACCCACCCGTGGGCGATCTGCGCGGCGGCCGTCGCCTCCACGGCGAGGACCACCACCAGCAGGAACCAGTACAGCCAGCCGACACTGAACCCGGCCCACCGCCCGAGCGCCCGCTCCGCGTGCACGGAGAAGGAGCCGGAGGCGGGCATCGCGGCGGACATCTCGCCCAGCATCCGCATCACCAGCATCGCCAGCGCGCCCGCGATCAGATACGAGACGACGATGGCGGGCCCGGCCACGGCGATCCCGGCACCCGACCCCACGAACAGCCCGGCCCCGATCACCCCGCCCAGCCCGAGCATCGTGAGATGACGCTGCTTCAGCCCGGGGGCGAGCGGCTCGGAGACGGCCGGGGGAGCGGCGGGCGCGGTGGGCGGAGCCTCGTGCATGGGGTGCGGGTCACTCTCGGATCATTCTCAGGCCGCTGATGGGGAGCCTGCCGTTTATGGGGAACCTACAGTCTGGGCCCCCGAGGCCCTTCCCGGCAAAACGGGCCACCTCGCGCCTCACCTCCGTGACGAGCGTCACGCCGGGAAGTGATTGTGCGGCGGCCTTTGTGTGAACCCCACCAACGCGTCAACCGCCGCTTTGTGGGCGGCTGATGGTGATCGACCGTTCACCGCTGGGCTAACGTCGGCAGCAGTCCCTCCCCACCCGTCTGCCCTCACCCGCGGAGTCCCGATGAGCACTGCTGCCGCCCCCGTCCGCTCCGGAGCGGTCCTCGCCGACCTGCTGCCCGCCGCCCGGCACCGTTACGCCGTCGACGCGGCCCTCGTCCTGGGCGGCGCCGCCCTCACCGGCCTCGCGGCCCAGATCGCCGTCCCGGTCCCCGGCTCCCCGGTCCCCGTCACCGGTCAGACCTTCGCCGCGCTGCTCATCGGCACCTCGCTCGGCGCCCGCCGGGGCTTCCTCTCCCTCGCGGTGTACGCGGTCGTCGGCATGGCCGGCATGCCGTGGTTCGCGGAGGGCACCTCGGGCTACGCGATGCCGTCCCTCGGCTACATCCTCGGCATGCTGCTCGCCGCCACCGTCGTCGGCGCCCTCGCCCGCCGGGGCGGTGACCGCTCGGTGCTGCGCACGGCGGGCACAATGGCGGTCGGCTCCGCGGTCATCTACGCCGTCGGCGTGCCCTACCTGGCCCTCGCCACCGGCATGTCCCTGAGCGCCGCCGTCGCGGCCGGGCTCACCCCGTTCCTGATCGGCGACGCCCTCAAGGCGGCCCTGGCGATGGGCGCGCTGCCCGCCGCCTGGAAGCTGCTCGGCCGCCGCGACTGAGGCTGAAGGCCATGAAGGGGCCCGCCGGACCATGACGGTCCGGCGGGCCCCTTCACGTACGTACGTCACACGCTGGCGGACGCCTTACGGCTCCGCACCTCGCGCACCAGCGAGATGCCCACCACCAGCCCGGCCACCAGCAGCGAGAGCACGACCTGCTCGCGGGCGGTGTCGTCGGTCAGCATGTAGACCAGGACGAAGGAGATCATCGCGATCGTCGCCCAGGTCAGATACGGGAAGAGCCACATCCGGACGACGAGCTTGCCCGGCGACTCGCGCAGGATGATCGCGCGCATCCGCAGCTGGGTGAAGCAGATGACCAGCCAGACGAAGAGCGCCACCGCGCCCGAGGAGTTCAGCAGGAACTGGAAGACCGTGTCGGGCCACTGGTAGTTGAAGAACACCGCCACGAAGCCGAAGACGACCGAGGACAGGATCGCCGCCTGCGGCACGCCCCGCTGGTTGACCTTGGCGAAGGACTTCGGCGCGTCGCCCCGCTCACCGAGCGAGAACGCCATCCGGGACGCGGTGTACAGGCCGGAGTTGAGACAGGAGAGCACGGCCGTCAGCACGATGAAGTCCATCACCTGACCGGCGTGCGGGATGCCGATCGAGTCCAGGGCGGCCACATAGCTGCCCTTCTCCAGGATCGACGGGTCGTTCCACGGCAGCAGCGTCAGCACGACGAAGATCGAGCCGAGGTAGAAGACGGCGATCCGCCAGATCACGCTGTTGGTGGCCTTCGACACGGCCCGCTGCGGGTCCGCCGACTCACCGGCCGCCAGGGTCACGATCTCGCTGCCCATGAACGAGAAGACCACCATCAGCACACCGGTGAGGATGGCCCCCGGCCCCTCGGGGAAGAACCCGCCGGAGTCCGTGAGGTGCGCGAGCCCCGAGCCGGGGTTGTCCGAGCCGGGCAGCAGCCCGAAGACGGCGAGCAGGCCGACCACCACGAACGCGGCGATCGCCACGACCTTGATCCCGGCGAACCAGAACTCGAACTCGCCGTAACTGCCCACCGAGACCAGGTTCGTGGCGGTCAGCACGACCATCACGATCAGCGCCCACGCCCACTGCGGGACGCCCGGGATCCAGCTCTCCAGGATCTTGGCGCCGGCCGTGGCCTCCACGGCGAGCACGACGACCCAGAAGAACCAGTAGAGCCAGCCGATGGAGAAACCGGCCCAACGGCCCAGCGCCTGGTCGGCGTAGGCGGAGAATGAGCCGGAGCTGGGGCGGGCCGCGGCCATCTCGCCGAGCATCCGCATCACCAGGACGACCATCAGGCCGACCATCGCGTACGAGATGAGGATCGCCGGACCGGCCGCCGCGATGCCCGCACTGGAGCCCACGAAGAGCCCGGCACCGATCACACCGCCGATCGCGATCATCGAGAGGTGGCGGTTCTTCAGTCCTGCCTGAAGCCCGTCCGACGAGTCCGGCCGGTCCGGCTCGCCGGGCTCGTGGCCCGGCCGCGCCAGCGTCGTCTGCGACGTCATGGGGGGAGTCCTTACGTTTCCGTGCATGAGGGTGCCCGCCCTGCTCCGCGGAGGGTGGTGCGGATCCGCGAGGGGTGCGGAAGTCAGGGCAAGGCCACGCATTCAAGCCCGGAAAACGGCGGAAGAGGAACCCCCTCCTCCGGATCATTTGCCTGATCATTGCTCAAGTGAGCCTGGTCACAACGCCATGAGCGGGAGGCCATGACCCCACTGACGGCTGCCCCGCGAAGTTCGTGCCACACTTCGCACCATGCGCGTGTACCTCGGATCCGACCATGCCGGTTACGAACTCAAGAACCACCTCGTCGAGTGGCTCGGGGCCCACGGCCACGAGGCCGTCGACTGCGGTCCCCACATCTACGACGCCCAGGACGACTACCCGCCGTTCTGCCTCCGTGCCGCCGAGAGGACGGCTGCCGACCCAGACAGCCTCGGGATCGTGATCGGCGGCTCCGGCAACGGGGAGCAGATCGCCGCCAACAAGGTCAAGGGCGTCCGCGCCGCACTGGCCTGGAGCGAGCAGACCGCCGCCCTCGGCCGTGAGCACAACAACGCCAACGTCGTCGCGATCGGCGGGCGGATGCACACGCTGGAGGAGTCGACCAAGTTCGTCGAGATCTTCCTCTCCACGCCGTACTCGAACGAGGAGCGCCACACGCGCCGCATCGAGATGCTCTCGGCGTACGAGACCACCGGCGAGCTTCCCCCGATCCCGGCCCACCACCCGCAGCAGGGCTGACGCCTCCCGTGCCGCCGGGCCCACGCCCGGCGGCACGGCCATGCCCGCCGCCGTACCCCGGCCCGTACGCCACCGCCGTACTCTCCAGCCTGTCCGCCCCACCCCCGTACCTCCACAGGGAGCAGCCCGCCGTGCCCGAGGGACACACGATCCACCGCCTCGCCCAGGACCACGCCGAGCGGTTCGTGGGCGGTCCGGTCCGGGTGAGCAGCCCGCAGGGGAAGTTCTCCGACAGCGCGGCCCTGCTCGACGGGCACACCCTCACGACCACCGACGCCCACGGCAAGCACCTCTTCCTGGGCTTCGGCTCCACCGGCTGGGTCCACATCCACCTCGGCCTCTTCGGCAAGCTCGGTTTCGGTACGGCCCCGGTGCCACCGCCCACCGACACGGTCCGCCTCCGGCTGGTCAACGCGGACCACTACGCCGATCTGCGCGGCCCCACCACCTGCGCCCTGATCACCGAGCCCGAGAAGCGCGCGATACACGAGCGCCTGGGCCCCGACCCGCTCCGCGGCGACGAGGACGGGGAGCGCGCCTGGCAGCGGATCTCCCGCAGCCGGACCACCGTCGCCGCCCTCCTGATGGACCAGAAGGTCATCGCGGGCGTCGGCAACGTCTACCGGGCCGAGGTCCTCTTCCGCCACGGCATCGACCCGTACCGCACCGGCAAGGACCTCACCCGCGCCGAGTGGGACCTCATCTGGGCGGACCTGGTGGAGCTGATGCACGAGGGCGTACGGAACAACCGGATCGACACCGTCCGCCCCGAGCACCTGCCCGAGGCGATGGGCCGCCCGCCCCGCAAGGACGACCACGGCGGCGAGGTCTACGTCTACCGCCGGGCCAACCTGCCCTGCCACATCTGCTCCACCGAGATCCGGACGGCGGACCTCGCCGCCCGCAACCTCTTCTGGTGCCCCCGCTGCCAGACCCCGGGCGGCCGGGCCGACGACTGAGGCCCCGGCACGGGACCCCGGCGCTCACGCCACCCGCGAGCCGTACGGGACCGTCCCGTACGCCCCGGGACCGTCCCGTACGCCTCGGAAGACCGTTCCGTGCGGCTCAGGACCCGGCGGCAGCCACCGTACGGCTCAGAATCCGTGCGGCAGCCACGGCTCCACGTGCCACGAGAAGGCCGACGAGACCTCCGCCAGTGCCCCCGGCCGCACCTCGCGCACCCGCCCGGCCGCCGCCAGCGAGGCGAACGGCACCCCGCCCAGATAGGCGGCGCCCAGCTCCCGTACCGACAGCTCCAGCTCCGGCGCGCGATCCGGCGCACGCCGGCACGTGGCGCCGCCCTTCGCATCCGCCACCAGATGCCAGCGCCCCGCGTTCCACGGGCAGAAGGCGTCCTCGACCTCCAGCACCACATCCACCGGCGTCCGGTACGCGCGCGCCTCCAGGGCCGCACCGACCTCCACCAGCCGTACGTAGAGCGAGTCCTGCACCCGCGCACCGCACCGCCGCACGTCCGAGACCAGATGCATCAGCGGCTCGTCCACCGGACGTGATCCCGTCTCCAGAGCCGACGTCAGGTCGATGCCGAAGAGGAACCGCCACAGCGCCGCGTACGACGCCGGGTCCAGCGCCGCCAGATCCCGCAGCGCCACCGTCCCCTTCGGCCCCGCCCGGTCCCAGTCGGGCCGCACCCGGAAGGTGGCGTACCCCGTCACCTCGCCGTCCCGCTCGGCCAGCACGCACTGCAGGGGCGAGGCGCCCGCCCGGTCCTGGGCCGCGTCGACCACTGCGGCCCGCTCCCACTTCGGCTGCCGCACCGGCGTGCCCGGACGCTCCGCGGCGAGCCGCCCGTACACCTCCTCGCACGCGGGCAGGGCCGCCACCGGGTCCGTGTACCGCACCCGCACCCCGTCCGTGCCCGGCGGCACCTCCAGGCTCACGCGGGAGGTGTCGATGTCCAGGTTCAGGGCGCGGGTCGCGGCCCCGTAGCCGAAGCGCCCGTAGATGGCCGGTTCCGACGCGGTCAGCACGGCGAGCGGCTCGCCCCAGGACCGTACGTCGTCCAACTGGCGCCGCATCATCGACCGCAGCAGCCCGCGCCGCCGGTGCGTCCCCGCGACGCTCACCATCGTCACCCCCGCCGTGGGCACCGCGGCGCCGCCCGGCACGGTCAGCCGGAAGCTGTACGCCCCCGCCGTACCGACGCACGTCTCCCCCTCCCAGAGGCCGACGCACCTCTCGTGCTCGGTCAGCTCCTGCCAGAGTTCGCGCGACTCCGGAGCGCTCTCCACGCCCCCGAAGGCGCGCTCCAGACAGGAGAACCAGGGGTCCCATTCAGCAGGTCGCAGCACACGCGGTTCGGAAGTCATGGCTCATGCCTACCAGGGCGGGCGGAAGTGGACGACCCGATTTCGCGTGCCTTGTCACCGGGGTCCCCCTGCACCGGAGCCGTCCGGGTGGATAGGGTCCGGGCAATGGCACGTCGCGCAGGAGTGGACGACTTCTGGGCCCGGTGGCGGAGATCGGCGCACCGGGCCCGCATCGGGCTGCGCAGATCCGGGGTGGACTACTTCCGGGGCGACGGCTCCGACTGGATCGCGCTGGCCGGTCTCCTGCTGACGATTCCGGCCATCACCTTCGCCACCATGACCAGCCCGGTCTGGGTCGACCCGGCCGCCCTCGCCCTGCCCATCGTCGCGGGCGGCCTGCTCCTGCGCCCGGCCAGCCTGCTCGGTCTGTACGCCACCGCCGCGGCCGCACTGATCGTGGAGGCGCTCACCCTGGGGCCGTACGCGGACGGGCCGGCCCGGGTCACCCCGGGCACCGTTCTCGTGGTCGCCGCCTGCGGGTTCTTCGGGCTGGTCCTCGCCCAGTTCCGGGCCCGGGTCGGCGTGCCCTGGCGGCGCGGCGGCACCATGCTCTTCGACCTGCGCGAACGCATCCGGGTGCAGAGCGCCCTGCCCCGGCTGCCCCAGGGCTGGCACCGCGAGATGGCCCTGCGCCCGGCCGGCGGCCAGTCCTTCTCCGGGGACTTCGTCGTCGCGGCGCGCACCAACGGCGGCCGGACCCTGGAGGCCGTCCTCACCGACGTCTCCGGCAAGGGCATGGACGCGGGCTCCCGGGCCCTGCTGCTCTCCGGCGCCTTCGGCGGGCTGCTCGGCTCGCTGCCGCCGCACGGCTTCCTCGCCGCCGCCAACGGCTATCTGCTGCGCCAGGACTGGGACGAGGGGTTCGCGACCTCGATCCACCTGGTGCTGGACCTGGAATCCGGCGACTACGAGATCTACTCGGCCGGCCACCCGCCCGCCGTCCAGCTGCACTCGGGCAGCGGGCAGTGGGAGGAGAAGTCCGGGGAGGGCCCGCTGCTCGGGGTCTACGACGGGGCCGAGTTCGACGCGGTCAAGGGCTCGCTGGCGCCGGGGGACGTGCTGATGCTCTTCACGGACGGCCTGGTGGAGGCGTCCGACCGGGACATCGCCGAGGGCATCGACCGGCTGACCGGCGAGGCCGACCGCTATGTCTCCACCGGCTTCGAGGGCGCGGCCTGGCATCTGATCGAGGCCTGTGCCAAGGACGTCAACGACGACCGGGCGCTCCTGCTGCTCTCGCGCAAGCCCTGAGGAGGCTGCTCCCGCTCTCGACCTGGGAGGGAGGCGGTCGGGCGGGCCGTGCCGACGGCGAGGCGCCCGTCACCCGGCGGCGGTCGATCACCACCTCGGATGACGGGCGCGGACACCCCGTCGCCCCCGTCAGACCGAGACCGGGACCTGCTGCTGATCCTTGTCGCCGTCCTTGCCACCGCCGCCACTACCGTCCCCGCCGCCGTCCTTGCCGCCGCGCGGGCCCGGCAGGATCCGGGCCAGCCAGTGCGAGCGTCCGGCGGCGAGGGGAGCGAGAACGGCGAGCAGCAGCACATAGCCGGCGATGAACGGCGAGAGCCGCTTGTCCAGTCCGGCCGCCGCCGCCATCGTGGCCAGGATGAGCGCGAACTCGCCCCGGGCCACCAGGGTGGTGGCGATGTTGGCCGTGGCCTGCGTGCCGAAGTCGTAGACGCGGGAGGCCGCGAGACCGGCGGCCACGTTCATGGCGAGCGTCAGGACGACGGCCGCCACCACCGGCCAGAAGACGCTGGGCAGGTCGCCCGGGTCGATGGAGAGGCCGAAGGCGAAGAAGAAGATCGCGCCGAACGCGTCCCGCAGCGGGTGGACCAGCTTCAGGATGCGCTCGCCGGACGCCGTCGAGCCGAGCATCAGGCCGACCATGAAGGCGCCGATCGCGTCGGCCACGCCGAACATCTCGGAGATCCCGGCGACGAAGACCGCGGCACCGAGGAACGAGATGACCAGCAGCTCGTCGTCCTTGGTGTTCATGAGCTTGCCGATGATCTTCGTCCCGAACCGGGCGGCCAGGGCGAGGAGCAGCAGGAAGCCGAAGGCCTTGCCGCCGTCGACGAGCATGGCCGAGAGGCTGTCCGCACCGGACAGGATCGGCTGGAGGGCGGCGAGGTAGAGGGCGAGGAAGACGTCCTCGACGACGATGATGCCGAGGATCGGCCGGGTCTCCGGGTTACCGATGCGCTTCAGGTCGACCAGGATCTTGGTGACGATGGCGGACGAGGATATGCCGAGCACACCGGCGAGGACCAGCGCCTCCGACGTACCCCAGCCGAGCGCGAAACCGAAGCCCAGACCGGCGCCCACGTTCAGGACCAGATAGGTCCCGCCCGCGATGGCCATCTTCCGGCCGCCCGTCTTGAGGTCGTCCAGGTGGAACTCGAGCCCCAGGTAGAAGAGCAGGAGGACGAGTCCCAGGGCGGAGAGCATCTCCAGGTCGTGCGGGTTGGAGAGCAGCGTGTAACCGGGGGTGTGAGGGCCCAGGAGGATGCCGGCCAGGATGAACAGGGGGATCGTCGGCAGCCCGATGCGGCCGCCGAGGCGGGCGAGGACGGCAGCGGCCAGGAAGGCGCCGCCCATGGCGAGGAGGGTGTCTGCGTGTCCGATGAGCCTGTTCCTTCGAGGTAGGTCAAGAGGGCGTCAAGAGGGCGTCAGGAGAGCGTCAATAAATCATCAGTAATTAGTTTACCGAACGATTGACGCTGCAACTATGGAGTCGTCGAGTCATCGGCTTTTGTCTCTTCTGTGCCCGGGAGCCCTCGATGACCCGCACCGCCCCTGGACCGAAAGGATTCGGCCAACCCGGAAACGCGACGATCCACCCGCGGCGGGCGCCACGGGTGGATCGGGGAGCGGGGGAGAGGGCGGGGAGGGGTCAGTGCTTCACGAGGACCTTCCGGTTCTCCGGGGCCTGCGGACTCCTTTGTTCCTCCGGACTCTTCGGGGCCTTCCGGAAGGCCCAGTGCATATCCGGTTCGGTGGCGAACTTCAGCGCCCGGCGCACCGGTGGCGAGCACATGAGCGTCACCGCCACCGCGGTCACGCCGGTGACGACGACCAGGCCGACGGGATCGGCGAGCCAGGTGTGCCGGTCGAACAGGCCCGTGTACACAGCGCCCTTGATCAGGAAGCCGTGGAGCAGATACCCGCAGATCGTTCCGGCGCCCAGCGCCGTGAACCAGGTCCTCCGGCCCGGCACCAGGGCCAGGAAGCCGATGGTCAGGATCAGGCCGCAGACGAGGAGGCCCAGGGCCAGCACCAGGCCGGACCACCACGGCGCGCCCCTCTCCTGGGCGCTGCTGGCACGGTAGAACCAGCTGAGCTGCATGTGCGGGGCGATCCAGTACGCGAAGAGCAGCGCGCTCGCGAAGAGCGGCAGGGCGAGCAGCCGCACCTCGCGGCGGCGGATGAGCCGGAAGTGCTCGGGCTTCATCAGCAGGCCGGTGACGAAGAAGGGCAGGAACTGGAGGACCCGCTGGAGGTCCAGGTCGTCGCCGATGCCGGGGGTGACCGAGGCCAGCACGGCGATGGTGAGCGCCACCGCCAGCGGGTGGCGCAGGGCGAGCCAGATCGGCGTGGTGATCCGCCAGATGAAGAGGGCGACCAGGAACCAGGTCAGATAGAGCGGATCCGTCAGGCTGATCGGGGTGTCCGGCGCGTCGTCCACGTACCGCCTGAAGAGCGAATAGGCCGTCTCGAACAGGATGTACGGCACCACGACACCGGTGAGCAGCCGCTTCACCTTCGGCGCGGACATGTCGAACGTACGGGAGAAGTAGCCGGAGATGAGGATGAAGGCCGGCATGTGGAACGTGTACACGATCATGTAGAGCGCCCGGGTGGCCCGGCTGCCGTCCATCACCGGTTCCCAGGCGTGCGCCACCGCGACCAGCACGATGGCCAGGTACTTCACGTTGTCGAAGTAGGGGTCGCGCTTCCCCGCCGCCGCGGATGCCGGAGCGGCGGCCTTCGGCGTCTGCTCGCGTCTGGGCTCCGACTCCGGGGTCGCCGGGGGGAGCGGGGCCCTTGTGAATACGCTCGGAGCTTGGAACATCTAAGGCACCTTAGACCTGTCGATCGCTTCGCGTAAAACTGCGACGGGATATCGCGTGTTCCCCTCTATTCGAATATGAAACCGTCGAACAGTGCCCGTTATGACACACTTGGTCCGCCTCAAACAGGGCATATCGGTCGAGGAGTTGGGCGTGTGCATTATCTCCCTCGCGGCGCCACGAATTACCTGTGAACGACCTGTGAGGGAAGAGGAACGGAATCCGCCGCCGAAGCCGGGCAGCGTCCCGTGAATATGCACCCGAAGGATTACGCGCCCCGAGCCCCCCGCCCCACCCTGCGTAGAGCTCCCGTGAGCTGGGCAGGATGGCGGGATCCGGTCAGTGTGATCCGTCACCCGGCAGTGGACAGCGGGGAGTTGGTGGCACGATGGACGCGACGGGGCGTGCGGTGGTGTGCGTTTCCGGGCCGGCAAGGCGGACCGACCGAGGGTGTGATCAGACGTGGCTATTTCCCTGTCTATGGTGCTGCTGTTCGCGGTCATCCTGGTGGTGATGATCCGTGGCGGCTCCATCAAGCCCGGCCCCGCGATCGTCGCCGCCCTCTTCGGCTTCTTCCTGGCGTCGACCGGCATGGCCCCGTCGATCAACAGGTTCATGAACTCGATAGCGGACACGATCAACCAGATCAGCTTCTGACGCTGCGTCAGCTTGCGGCGGTGGGCCGCGTCCGCCACGCGGCCCACCGCGCGCACCCGCGCCCGTGCATGGCCCGTACACCGCGTATACGCAAGAAGGCCCGGTCCGACAGGAGTCGGACCGGGCCTTCTCGGCATGGAGCGGGCGACGGGAATCGAACCCGCGTAGCTAGTTTGGAAGACTAGGGCTCTACCATTGAGCTACGCCCGCGAGCGCCGCACAGCAGGTCCACCGGACCGCGGCACGAAGAGCATCGTAGCGGGTCGGCGGCGGTGTCCGCACACCCGTTGACCCCCGGCCCGGACCATCGCGGCCCGGCCCCTCCGTAAAGCGGCCGACGCACGGCTCCTGCCCATGTACCCTACGTGTCGCACCGACGGGGTGTGGCGCAGCTTGGTAGCGCGTCCGCTTTGGGAGCGGAAGGTCGTCGGTTCGAATCCGGCCACCCCGACCACCGGCAAGATCGCATTGTGGGAGTCCTCCCCCTTGCCGTTACTATGCAAATTGCGTGCCCGTGTGTCTGATGTACCGGGCTCGGTCCGCGAAGCCGCCGATCGGCGGCCCAGCAGAACCCCAAGAAGTCAGCCACCAAGGAGACCGAACCGTGAAGAGCGCCGTGGAGACCCTGAACCCGACCCGGGTTCGGCTCAGCATCGAGGTGCCCTTCGAGGAGCTCAAGGACAGCCTCGACGCGGCGTACAAGAAGATCAACCAGCAGGTCACGGTGAAGGGCTTCCGCAAGGGCAAGATCCCCGCCCGGGTCATCGACCAGCGGTTCGGCCGCGGTGCTGTGCTGGAGGAGGCCGTCAACGACGCGCTTCCGAAGTTCTACACCGAGGCGGTCAACGAGGGTGAGCTGAACGTCCTCGGCCAGCCCGAGGTCGACATCACCGAGCTGAAGGACGGCGAGCTGCTGGCCTTCACCGCCGAGGTGGACGTGCGCCCCGAGATCGAGATCCCGGACTACTCCGGCATCGAGGTCACCGTCGACGCCCTCGAGGTCACCGACGAAGAGGTCGAGAAGGCCGTGCAGCAGCTGCGCGAGCGCTTCGCCTCCACCAACCCGGTCGAGCGCGCCGCCGCCGAGGGTGACGTCGTCACGATCGACCTGGAGGCCAAGGTCGACGGCGAGGTCCTGGAGGACGGCGTGGCTGCGGGTGTCTCGTACACCATCGGTTCCGGCGAGCTGCTCGACGGCATCGACGAGGCCGTGACCGGTCTGGAGGCCGGTGGCGAGGCCACCTTCACCTCGCAGCTGAAGGGCGGCTCCGCCGAGGGCAAGGACGCCGAGGTCACCGTCAAGGTCACCGCCGTCGCCGCCCGCGAGCTTCCCGAGCTGGACGACGACTTCGCCCAGATGGCCAGCGAGTTCGACACGCTGGAGGAGCTGAAGGCCGACAGCCGCAAGCGCCTGGAGACCACCAAGCAGTACGACCAGGCCACCCAGGCCCAGGAGCGCGTCCTCGAGGAGCTGCTGAAGCTCGCCGAGGTCCCGATCCCGGAGAAGCTGCTCGCGGACGAGGTCCAGACCCGCAAGCACAACCTGGAGCACCACCAGCTCGGTCAGATGGGTCTCGACCTGGAGAAGTACCTCGAGATCCAGGGCAAGACCCTGGAGGAGTTCGAGAACGAGACCTCCGAGCAGGCCATCAAGGGCATCAAGACCCAGTTCATCCTGGACGAGCTGGTCAACAAGGAGAAGCTGAACGTCAACCAGGAGGAGCTCACCGAGCACCTCATGCGGCGTGCCGCCTCCTCCGGCATGAGCCCGGACCAGTTCGCCCAGGCCGTCGTCGAGGGCGGCCAGGTGCCGATGCTCGTCGGCGAGGTCGCCCGCGGCAAGGCGCTCGCCGTGGTCGTCGAGGCCGCCAAGGTCGTCGACACCAACGGTGAGATCGTCAACCTGGAGGACGACGAGGACGAGGCCGCCGAGACGGCCGAGGCCGCCACCGAGGCCAAGGCCGACGACGCCAAGGCCGAGGAGAAGAACGAGGCCTGAGCCTCGCGCTGATCCACGCCGGTCGCACCCCGATCGACAACGACGGGCCCCGGACGCACCGCGCGTCCGGGGCCCGTCGCCGTATCCCCCCGTACCGCCGTACGGCCCCGGAACCCCTGTGCCCCCGGCGGACCTTGCGCTCCCAGCGAACAGTTGCGGAACCGGGATGGCGTTGTCCCACCTGCGCGTTAGGGTCCATGAAGAGGAAGGGTGGGGGAGTGACTCACCCACCCGGTACGAAGAAGCTGAGACGGCCGGAGCCGTCAGAGACGAGCAGGTGGATACGTGACGAATCTGATGCCCTACGCCGCCGGTGAGCCGTCCCTCGGTGGAGGCCTCGGTGACCAGGTCTACAGCCGACTGCTCGGCGAGCGCATCATCTTCCTCGGCCAGCAGGTCGACGATGACATCGCCAACAAGATCACCGCACAGCTCCTGCTCCTTGCCGCCGACCCGGACAAGGACATCTACCTCTACATCAACAGCCCCGGTGGCTCCGTGACGGCCGGCATGGCCGTCTACGACACCATGCAGTACATCCCGAACGACGTGGTCACCATCGGCATGGGCATGGCGGCCTCGATGGGTCAGTTCCTGCTCACCGGCGGCGCCGCGGGCAAGCGCTTCGCGCTCCCGAACACCGACATCCTCATGCACCAGGGTTCGGCCGGTATCGGCGGTACGGCCTCGGACATCAAGATCCAGGCCCAGTACCTGCTCCGCACCAAGACGCGCATGGCCGAGATCACCGCCCACCACTCCGGCCAGACCGTCGAGACGATCATCCGCGACGGCGACCGCGACCGCTGGTACACGGCGGAGGAGGCCAAGGACTACGGCCTCATCGACGAGATCATCACGGTCGCGTCGGGCATCCCGGGCGGCGGCGGCACCGGTGCCTGATCCGGTCCCCACCGGACCGGCGGCACCACACCCGCACCCCCTTCTCGTACGCCGAGACCTCCAGCCCCAGAACGCCACCAGGATGGTGAACACCCACATGAACAACTTCCCCGGCGCCTCCGCGAGCGGCCTCTACACCGGCCCGCAGGTGGACAACCGTTACGTCGTCCCGCGCTTCGTGGAGCGCACCTCGCAGGGTGTGCGCGAGTACGACCCGTACGCGAAGCTCTTCGAAGAGCGCGTGATCTTCCTCGGCGTCCAGATCGACGACGCCTCGGCCAACGACGTCATGGCGCAGCTCCTCTGCCTGGAGTCGATGGACCCGGACCGCGACATCTCGATCTACATCAACAGCCCCGGCGGCTCGTTCACCGCGCTCACCGCGATCTACGACACGATGCAGTTCGTGAAGCCGGACATCCAGACGGTCTGCATGGGCCAGGCCGCCTCCGCCGCCGCCGTCCTGCTGGCCGCCGGCACCCCGGGCAAGCGCATGGCGCTCCCGCACGCCCGTGTCCTCATCCACCAGCCGTCCTCGCAGACGGGCCGCGAGCAGCTCTCCGACCTGGAGATCGCGGCCAACGAGATCCTCCGTATGCGGACGCAGCTGGAGGAGATGCTGGCCCGGCACTCGACGACCCCGCTGGAGAAGATCCGCGAGGACATCGAGCGCGACAAGATCCTGACGGCCGAGGACGCCCTGGCGTACGGGCTCGTCGACCAGATCGTGTCCACCCGCAAGACCACCGCGGGCGCATCGCTCTGACGTCGGTCTTTCCCCTTGGCACATTCCGTTCGCACGGTCTCGACGGTGTGAACCGTGCCAAGGGGGGCCCGAACGGGGGCCCAGGCAAGGTACCGTCGGATAGAGGCACCAGGAGCCGCTGAACCAGGCGGCCTCCCAGGCGAAGGGGAAGCACCTCGTGGCACGCATCGGTGATGGCGGCGACCTGCTCAAGTGCTCGTTCTGCGGCAAGAGCCAGAAGCAGGTGAAGAAGCTCATCGCGGGACCCGGTGTGTACATCTGCGACGAGTGCATCGATCTCTGCAACGAGATCATCGAGGAGGAGCTCGCGGAGACGAGCGAGGTCCGCTGGGAAGAGCTTCCCAAGCCCCGCGAGATCTACGAGTTCCTGGAGGGGTACGTCGTCGGGCAGGAGCCCGCGAAGAAGGCCCTCTCCGTCGCGGTGTACAACCACTACAAGCGGGTCCAGGCCGGGGAGAACGGCGGCGGTGCCGGTCGCGAGGACGCGATCGAGCTGGCCAAGTCGAACATCCTGCTGCTGGGCCCCACGGGCTCCGGCAAGACGCTGCTCGCGCAGACGCTGGCCCGCATGCTCAACGTCCCGTTCGCCATCGCGGACGCGACGGCTCTGACGGAGGCCGGCTATGTCGGCGAGGACGTCGAGAACATCCTGCTGAAGCTGATCCAGGCGGCCGACTACGACGTCAAGAAGGCCGAGACCGGGATCATCTACATCGACGAGATCGACAAGGTCGCCCGGAAGAGCGAGAACCCGTCGATCACCCGCGATGTCTCCGGCGAGGGCGTCCAGCAGGCCCTGCTGAAGATCCTGGAGGGCACCACTGCCTCCGTACCGCCGCAGGGCGGACGGAAACACCCGCACCAGGAGTTCATCCAGATCGACACGACGAACGTGCTGTTCATCGTGGGCGGCGCCTTCTCCGGACTGGAGAAGATCATCGAGTCCCGGGCCGGCGCCAAGGGCATCGGGTTCGGCGCCACGATCCGCTCCAAGCTGGAGATCCAGGCGAGCGACCAGTTCCAGGAGGTCATGCCGGAGGACCTGGTGAAGTTCGGGATGATCCCCGAGTTCATCGGCCGTCTCCCCGTGCTGACCTCGGTCCACAACCTGGACCGCGAGGCGCTGCTCCAGATCCTCATCGAGCCGCGCAACGCTCTGGTCAAGCAGTACCAGCGCCTCTTCGAACTCGACGGCGTGGAGCTGGAGTTCGAGCGCGAGGCCCTGGAGGCCATCGCCGACCAGGCGATCCTGCGCCAGACCGGCGCGCGCGGCCTGCGCGCCATCATGGAGGAAGTCCTCCAGTCCGTGATGTACGAGGTCCCGTCCCGCAAGGACGTCGCCCGTGTCGTCATCACCCCGGACGTCGTCCGCGACCACGTCAACCCGACGCTGGTCCCGCGCGAGCCGCGCACGATCGGCAAGAACGACGGCGGCCGCCACGAGAAGTCCGCGTAGCGGCACGGCAGTCACGTACGCCGAAGGGGCGCCCGACCGGTCAACCGGCGGGCGCCCCTTCGAGGTTGAGGCAGACCAGGCGCGTCAGATCTTGGTGCGCGAGGTGTTGTAGAGCTTGGCGGCGAGATCGGCGACCTCGTCCTGGGCCATGCCCTTGCCGGTCAGGGCGCCGCCGACGTCGACGGCCACCACGATGCCGACGGTGCTGTAGTCGGCCCAGATGCAGACCGGCGTGATGATCTCCTTCGGGCCGTTGGCGGCGGTGCCGTCGGCCTTCGCGTTGATCGTCTTGAGGTCCTGGCACCGCATCAGGGCGCCCTCGAATCCGGCCGGTTCGACATCCCGGGGGCTTCCGACGAGCGAGACCTGGTTACGGCTGTTGCCCTCGGCCATCTTCTTCTCGGCGTCGCTGAAGGAGCTGTCGATGACCTTGGCCGGGTCCTCGACCTCACCCCAGTAGCCCTGGAGCATCAGCATCTTCTGCGTGAGCGGGTTGGCCTTGGAACCGCTCTGGTACTCGGCGCCGGCCTGCTGCGGGTTCTTCACGCCCGCCGCCTCGGCGTCCTCCTTCGACTTCCCCGTCAGCGGACCGGAGCGCTCGGGCTTGGAGGTGTTCTTGGCGTAGTCGTCCACCGCCGCCGCGGGCGTCAGCTTGTAGCCGCGCGTGGAGTCGGCCACGTCGCTGTTGCTGGGGCCGCCCGCGAAGTACCAGACCCCCGCCCCGATGACCGCCAGCGCCAGTACGGAGGCGCCCACGATCAGGCCGGTCTTCTTCTTCGGCTGCTGCGGCGGGTACGGGGGCTGCCCCCCGTACACAGGCTGGCCGCCGTACGGGGGAGTGGGCGGCTGCTGGCCGTACGGTCCCGGCTGCTGGGGCTGCGGGTAGCCGTAACCGGGCTGGCCCTGCGGCGGGGTGCCGTAGGCGGGCTGCCCGTACGGTCCCGGCTGCTGCGGCGGGACACCCGGAGGGGCCTGCTGGGGGTAGCCGTAGCCGGGCTGGCCCTGCGGAGGACCCTGCGGCGGCGGGCCGCCGTACGGCCCGGGCTGCTGTCCGTACGGTCCGGGCTGGCCCTGGGGCGGCTGCCCGCCGTACGGGCCCGGCTGGTTGTAGCTCATTGGGGTGTCCCCTCCAGAATCCTTATGCGTTGCGAACATCCTGACGGAAGCCGCCCTGACATGGGGGATCGGCCCCGACACCGTTACTGAACCAATCCGTTTCAGTGCAGACCTGTGACGGCCCTAAACTGTCCCCCGTGACCGAGAACTCATCGCAGCAGCCAGCCAGCAACCCCGAACTGCCGACCACGTACGCGCCGGCCGATGTAGAGGGGAAGCTGTACGAGCGCTGGGTAGAGCGTGGTTACTTCGAAGCCGACGAGCACAGCGACAAGCCGCCCTACAGCATCGTCATCCCGCCGCCGAACGTCACCGGCTCCCTCCACCTGGGCCACGCCTTCGAGCACACCCTGATCGACGCCCTCGTCCGCCGGAAGCGGATGCAGGGGTTCGAGGCGCTGTATCAGCCGGGCATGGACCACGCCGGCATCGCCACGCAGAACGTCGTCGAGCGCGAGCTGGCCAAGGAGGGTAAGTCCCGCCACGACCTGGGCCGCGAGGCCTTCGTCGAGCGCGTCTGGCAGTGGAAGAACGAGTCCGGCGGCCAGATCTCCGGCCAGATGCGCCGCCTCGGCGAGGGCGTCGCCTGGTCCCGTGAGCGCTTCACCATGGACGAGGGCCTCTCCAAGGCCGTCCAGACCGTCTTCAAGCAGATGTACGACGACGGGCTGATCTACCGCGCCGAGCGCATCATCAACTGGTGCCCGCGCTGTCTCACCGCGATCTCCGACATCGAGGTCGAGTACCAGGAGGACGACGGCGAGCTGGTCTCCATGACGTACGGCGAGGGGGAGGAGACCATCGTCGTCGCCACCACCCGCGCCGAGACGATGCTCGGGGACACCGCCGTCGCCGTCCACCCCGACGACGAGCGCTACAAGCACCTGGTCGGCAAGCAGATCAAGCTGCCGCTGACCGACCGCACCATCCCCGTCGTCGCGGACCACCACGTCGACCCCGAGTTCGGCACCGGCGCGGTCAAGGTGACCCCCGCCCACGACCCGAACGACTTCGAGATCGGCACCCGTCACGACCTGCCGTTCATCTCCGTCCTCGACGAGCGCGCGGTCATCACCGCCCCCGGCCCCTTCGAGGGCCTGGACCGGCTGGAGGCCCGCTCCGCCATCGTCGCCGCCCTGCGCGCCGAGGGCCGGATCGTCGCGGAGAAGCGGCCGTACGTCCACTCCGTCGGCCACTGCTCGCGCTGCAAGACCACCATCGAGCCGCGCCTCTCCCTCCAGTGGTGGGTCAAGGTCGCCCCGCTCGCGGAGGCCGCCGGTGACGCGGTCCGCGACGGCAAGGTCAAGATCCACCCGCAGGAGATGGAGAAGCGGTACTTCGACTGGGTCGACAACCTCCACGACTGGTGCATCTCGCGCCAGCTCTGGTGGGGCCACCGCATCCCCGTCTGGTACGGCCCGAACGGCGAGGTCGTCTGCGTCGGACCCGACGACGAGGCGCCCACGGGCGAGGGCTGGATCCAGGACAGCGACGTCCTGGACACCTGGTTCTCCTCCGGCCTGTGGCCCTTCTCCACCCTCGGTTGGCCCGAACGGACCGACAGCCTCGCGAAGTTCTATCCGAACTCCGTCCTGGTCACCGGCTACGACATCCTCTTCTTCTGGGTCGCCCGGATGATGATGTTCGGCCTGTACGTCAACGACGGCACCCCGCCCTTCGGGACCATCGTCCTGCACGGCATGGTCCGCGACGAGCACGGCAAGAAGATGTCGAAGTCCTTCGGGAACGTCGTCAACCCGCTGGACTGGATGGACAAGTACGGCTCCGACGCCCTGCGCTTCACCCTCGCGCGCGGCGCCAACCCCGGCACCGACGTGCCGATCGGTGAGGAGTGGGTCCAGGGTTCCGCGAAATTCTCCAACAAGATCTGGAACGCCACCCGCTTCGCCCTGATGAACGGCGCCACGATCGAGGGCGACCTGCCCCCGGTCGAGGACATGTCGGTCACCGACCGCTGGATCCTCTCCCGGCTCAACAAGACGGTCGCGGACGTCGACGCGTTCTACGACGACTTCCAGTTCGCGAAGATCAGCGAGGCGCTGCGCCACTTCGCCTGGGACGAGGTCTTCGACTGGTACGTCGAGCTCTCCAAGACCACGTTCTTCGCGGGCGGCCGCCCGGCCGAGGTCTCGGGCCGGGTCCTCGGTGAGGTTCTGGACGTCATGCTGCGGCTGCTGCACCCGATCGTCCCGTTCGTCACGGAGGCGCTGTGGACCGCGCTCACCGGGCGCGAGTCGATCGTCATCGCGGAGTGGCCCGCCGACTCCGGCTTCCGCGACGACGCGGCCGAGAAGGAGATCGAGCTGGTCCAGCAGGTCGTCACCGAGGTCCGCCGCTTCCGCAACGACCAGGGCCTCCAGCCCGGCCAGAAGGTCCCGGCCGAGCTGACCCTGACCGGCACGGCGCTCGCCCCGCACGAGGCGGCCATCCGCCAGCTCCTGCGGCTCCAGCCCGCCGGGGACGGCTTCCACGCCACCGCCTCCCTCCCCGTCGCCGGGGCCACCGTCGCGCTGGACCTCTCCGGTACGATCGACGTCCCGGCCGAGCGCAAGCGCCTCACCAAGGACCTGGAGGCCGCGCGCAAGGAGAAGGCCCAGGCGGAGGGGAAGCTCGGCAACGAGGCCTTCCTCGCCAAGGCGCCGGACAACGTGGTCGACAAGATCCGCGGCCGGCTCACCAAGGCCGAGGCCGACATCGAGCGGATCTCCGCCCAGCTGGCGGCCCTCCCGCAGAGCTGATGTGCTGACCGGCGAAGCCCCTGCACCCCCGACCGACCGGGGATGCGGGGGCTTCCCCGTACCGCCGATCCGCACGGTGCCGGGCGCTGCGCGCGATGTCGGTGCCCATCCGTAGACTGGCCCCGTGAGTGAGCCCCGCCCTTCAGACCGGCACGACGCGTCCGAGCCCGACGACACCTTCGAGGAGATCGTCGGCGAAGAGACCCAGCGCGACCCCGACCTGGCGGTGATCGAGGCCGGGAGCCGCACCCTGCGCACCTATGGGGGCGCCCCCCAGGCCGATGTGGTCCCCGCCCGGCCCGCCGACCCCGAGACCGACAAGGCGCTCCGCGCGGTGGAGCAGGAGCTGGCCGGGCGCTGGGGCGAGACCAAGCTCGAGCCCTCCGTCACCCGCATCGCGGCCCTGATGGACGTCCTCGGTGAGCCGCAGCGCGCCTACCCCTCGATCCACATCACCGGCACCAACGGCAAGACCTCCACGGCCCGCATGATCGAGGCCCTGCTCAACGCCTTCGAGCTGCGCACCGGCCGGTACACCTCGCCGCACGTCCAGTCGATCACCGAGCGGATCAGCCTCGACGGCGCCCCGATCGCGCCCGAGCGCTTCATCGAGACGTACGGGGACGTCAAGCCGTACGTCGAGATGGTCGACGCCCAGCAGCCCTACCGGCTCTCCTTCTTCGAGGTGCTCACCGGCATGGCGTACGCGGCCTTCGCCGACGCGCCCGTCGACGTGGCCGTCGTCGAGGTCGGCATGGGCGGCACCTGGGACGCCACCAACGTCATCGACTCCACCGTCGCCGTCGTCACCCCGATCTCCCTGGACCACACCGACCGGCTGGGCGCCACGCCCGCCGAGATCGCGGGGGAGAAGTCGGGGATCATCAAGGAAGGCGCGACCGTCATCCTGGCCCAGCAGCCGGTGGACGCCGCCCAGGTGATGCTGAAGAAGGCCGTCGAGGTGGACGCCACCGTGGCCCGCGAGGGCATGGAGTTCGGCGTCACCTCCCGCGAGGTGGCCGTCGGCGGCCAGCTGCTGACGCTGCGCGGACTCGGTGGCGAGTACGAGGAGATCTTCCTCCCGCTGTACGGGGCCCACCAGGCGCACAACGCGGCCGTCGCGCTCGCCGCCGTCGAGGCGTTCTTCGGCATCGGCGCCGAGCAGGCCCGCTCCCTGGACATCGACGCCATCCGCAAGGCGTTCGCCTCGGTGGTCTCACCCGGCCGTCTGGAGGTCGTGCGCTCCAGCCCGACCGTCGTCCTGGACGCCGCGCACAACCCGGCGGGGGCCAGGGCAGCGGCGGACGGCATCTCCGAGGCCTTCAGCTTCTCCCGGCTGATCGGCGTGGTCGGCACCAGCGGCGACAAGGACGTGCGCGGGCTCCTGGAGGCCTTCGAGCCGATCTTCGCCGAGATCGTCGTCACGCAGAACTCCACCGACCGCGCGCTGGACGCGGACGAGCTGGCCGCCATCGCTGTCGAGGTCTTCGGCGACGACCGGGTCCAGGTCGAGCCGCGTCTCGACGACGCGCTGGAGGCGGCGATCACGCTGGCCGAGGAGGAGGACGAGTACGCGGGCGCCGGGGTGCTGGTGACCGGATCCGTGATCACGGTCGGCGAGGCCCGGCTGCTGCTGGGAAGGGGCTGAGAAGAAGGATGCGTACGCTCTGCGCCTCGACGCTGCTCGGTGAGTTCTTCGTGATCGGCTTCGCCGGTCTCGTCGCGATGAAGCTGGACGACGTCTCCATGGCCGTCGTCTGGACGGTCTGCGGCATCGGTATGGTGCTCTCCCTGCTGCTCTGCGGGATGATCACCCGCCCCGGCGGCGTCCAGCTCGGCTGGGCGCTCCAGGTGGCGCTGGTCCTCAGCGGTTTCGTGGTCCCGATGATGTTCATCCTCGGGCTGGTCTTCGGCGGGCTGTGGTGGGCCTCGGTGCACTACGGCCGCCGGATGGACGAGGACAAGGCCCGCTGGGCCGCCGAGCGGGAGGCCGGAGAGGCCGCCGCCTGACGAGCCCCACCGGCACGCGCGACGGTGACCGGGCGGGGAGCCCGCTCCGGCGGCGTACGGTCATCGGCGCCCGGGGAAGGAAAGTCCGCTCCTGCCCCGTACGCGTCACTGGCACCCGTGCGGGGCAGTCCCGCCCCGGCGCCGTACGGCCTCCGGCGCCCAGGCCCGGGGGTGACTCTCGGTGAACCCGGGCGCCGAGCCGTTTCCGTACCCCTGTAATCTCGCCCTCACCGCACCCGTATGCCTGCAAGGAGCCGCACATGACTCAGCGCACCCTCGTCCTGCTCAAGCCCGACGCGGTCCGCCGCGGCCTGATCGGTGAGATCGTCGGCCGGATCGAGCGCAAGGCGGAGTGGCGGATCACCGCGCTGGAGCTGCGCACCCTGGACCACGACACGCTGGAGCAGCACTACGGCGAGCACAAGGGCCGCCCGTTCTACGAGCCGCTCATGGAGTTCATGGCCTCCGGCCCCGTCGTCGCCCTGGTGGCCGAAGGCGAGCGGGTGATCGAGGGCGTCCGTGCCCTGGCCGGCCCCACCGACCCGATCGCCGCCGCGCCCGGGTCGATCCGCGGTGACTTCGGCACGATCACCCGGGAGAACCTCATCCACGCCTCGGACTCGCAGGAGTCCGCAGAGCGAGAACTGAAGCTCTTCTTTCCGGGACTTTCCTGACCCGATCGGCCAAACAGCGCTGCTCGCCCGGGGCGACCGAAGTAATTCGGTCGCCCTTCGGCATAGGGTTCCCTCTCGCGGGAACGCATCCCTCCGACGTAACGTCACCATGGGTAGAACGGCCACCCGTTCCGCTCACATGGCGAAGGACCCTCGCGCTGTGTCCGTGCATACGGCACTACGATGGAAGCTTCCACGCCCGCAGCGCCAACCTCGCCTACCAGAACAAGCCATCTTCGCTTCCTGGGAAGGCCCGACGCATCCTCATGGGGAACAAGGGGAACTCAATGTCGTTCATCGGCCGTGACATGGCTATCGACCTCGGGACTGCCAACACGCTGGTGTACGTCAGGGGGCGCGGCATCGTCCTGAACGAGCCGTCCGTCGTGGCCATCAACACCAACACCGGCGGAATCCTGGCGGTCGGCTCCGAGGCCAAGAAGATGATCGGGCGGACGCCGGGCAACATCGTTGCCGTACGGCCGCTGAAGGACGGCGTGATCGCCGACTTCGAGATCACGGAGCGCATGCTCCGCTACTTCATCCTGAAGATCCACAAGCGCCGCTACCTGGCCCGCCCCCGGGTCGTCGTCTGCGTGCCCTCCGGTATCACCGGGGTCGAGCGCCGCGCCGTCATCGAGGCGTCCACGCAGGCCGGCGCGCGTCAGGTGCACATCATCGAGGAGCCCATGGCCGCCGCCATCGGCTCCGGCCTGCCGGTTCACGAGGCCACCGGCAACATGGTCGTGGACATCGGCGGCGGCACCACCGAGGTCGCGGTGATCTCGCTCGGCGGAATCGTCACTGCCCAGTCCATCCGGACGGCCGGTGACGAACTGGACAACGCGATCATCCAGCACATCAAGAAGGAGTACTCGCTCCTCCTCGGTGAGCGGACCGCCGAACAGATCAAGATCACGATCGGTTCCGCCTACGACCTGGACAAGGACGAGCACACCGAGATCCGCGGCCGCGACCTGGTCTCCGGGCTGCCCAAGACGGTCGTCATCTCGGCCACCGAGGTCCGCAAGGCGATCGAGGAGCCGGTCAACGCGATCGTCGACGCCGTGAAGACGACGCTCGACAAGTGCCCGCCCGAGCTGTCCGGCGACATCATGGACCGCGGCATCGTCCTCACCGGCGGCGGCGCGATGCTGCGCGGCCTGGACGAGCGGCTCCGCCGCGAGACGGGCATGCCGATCCACATCGCCGAGGACCCGCTCGACTCCGTGGCGCTCGGCTCCGGCAAGTGCGTCGAGGAGTTCGAGGCGCTCCAGCAGGTGCTGGACGCCCAGCCCCGCCGCTGAGGCGCGGGCAGCGGAACGTCACCCGATCCGGCGCGCGGACGCTGCGGCTCCGCCCGCCGGATCGTTGATATAGATCGTTGATGCACACGTACTGACTGACACCACGACAGCCACGTACACCCAGAGACGAACACCCAGGCACGAACATTCCGACGAGGAAGGCACGGCCGCCGCACGTGAGGGACACACGAGAGAGCCGGCTGCTCCTGGTGCTGCTGATCGCCATCGCATTCGCCCTGATCACGGTGGATATCCGAGGCGGCGAAGGCTCACCGGTCGACGGCGCGCGGCATGCCGCGGCCACGGTCTTCGGGCCGGTGGAGAACGGCGTCGCGGCAGCGGTCGACCCGGTGGGCAACGCCATAGGAGCGGTCCGCGACTCCGGAAAACGGCACGACCGGATCTCCGCCCTGGAGCAGGAGAACGCCGCACTGAAGGCGAAGCTCGGCAGCGACGACCGCACCGACAGCCGCGTCCGCCAGCTCGACGCGATGCTGAAGACGGCGGGCGCCGGACAGTACGGCATCAAGGGCGCCGAGGTCATCGCCATAGGAGCGGCCCAGGGCTTCTCCTGGACGATCACCATCGACGCCGGCTCCGACGACGGCATCCGCCGGGACATGACCGTCCTCAACGGCGAGGGCCTGGTCGGCCGGGTCACCACCGTCGGCCCCAGCACCTCCACGGTCCTGCTGGCCAACGACCCCGCCTTCACCGTCGGCACCCGGATGGAGAAGACCGACGAACTGGGCTTCGCCACCGGCCAGGGCTCCCGCCCGCTCTCGGTCCAGTTCCTCAACGGCAAGGCCAAGGTGAAGGCGGGCGACCGGCTCGTCACCTTCGGCTCCAGCAAGGACAAGCCCTTCGTACCCGGCGTCCCGGTCGGCGAGGTCGTCCGCGTCGACCCCGCGGGCGGCGCGCTCACCCGGACCGTCCATGTGAAGCCGTACGTCGGGTTCACCAAGCTCGACATCGTCGGCGTCGTCGTCCAGGCCCCGCGCTCGGACCCCCGTGACCTGGTCCTGCCGAAGCAGCCCGCCAAGACCAAGCCCAAGCCGACCCCCACGGTCACCGTCACCGTCCAGCCCAACGGCGACCTCGTCGACGGCTCCGGCAAGGTCGTCGGCAACATCAACGAGCAGCCGGGCGGCGGCCAGGCGGCCGGGGACCAGCAAGGCAGCGCCCAACCCGACAACGCGGCAAACGACCAGGAGTAGAGCTGATCCCCATGCGCCTCAACCGGACTCTGCTCTCCACCGCCCTGGTCGTCGTCGCCCTCGTCGTCCAGGTCTCCGTCCTCGCCCGCCTCCAGCTCCCCGGCGCCGTACCCGACCTGCTGCTCCTCACCGTCCTCGGACTCGCCTTCGTGTACGGGCCGGTCAGCGGCTCGCTCATCGGCTTCGGCGCCGGCCTCCTCGCCGACCTCGCACCCCCCGCCGACCACGCGGCCGGGCGCTACGCCCTGGTGCTCTGCGTCATCGGCTATCTCGCCGGTCTGGTCCGGCCGGAGAACGGGCAGCTGAAGTCGGCCTTCGCCCCGATGGCCGCGGTGGTCGCCGCCGCGCTCGGCTCGACCCTGCTGTACGCGGGCGTCGGCGCCCTCGTCGGGGACACCGCCGCCCGCCATGTGGGCCTGGGCAGCCTGCTGCTCACCGCCGCGATCTACGACCTGCTGCTGGCCCCCTTCACCGTGCCGCTGATCATGGCCCTGGCCAGACGCACCGAGAACGACCCGGTCTCCGAGGCCGCGGGCGGTACCAAGGACGTCGCCGCCGGCTGGCTCGCCTCGGGCACCGGTCTGCGCATCGGCAACCAGCGCGGCGGCCTGCGCATGAAGGCCGCCCGCAGCCGTGCGTCCCGCGCGGGCCGCATCAAGGGGGTCAAGCGCCTGTGAGCCCGTACTCCCCGGGGGACCACCCCCGTACCCCCAGCCGGACCACCACCGGGGGCACCCCGTGAGCAACATCCCCGAGACCGGGCGGACCCAGCGGGTCCAGATCCGGCTCATCGTCATCCAGGTCCTCGTCTTCTCGCTGCTCCTCACCCTCGGCGGGCGGCTGTGGTACCTCCAGATCCGCAACGGCGAGGAGTACACCACCAAGGCGGCGGGCAACGGCGTCCAGCAGGTCGTCCAGCCCGCCGTGCGCGGCTCGATCCTCGACGCCCGGGGCGTACCGCTCGCCGACAACGAGACCCGGCTCGTCGTCTCCGCCAGCCGCACCGAGCTGCTGAAGATGAAGGACGACGGCGTCGGCGTCCTCACCCGGCTCGCCGAGGTGCTGGACATGGAGCCCCAGGAGGTCCGGGACAAGGTCCGCCTCTGCGACTCCAAGACCCCGCAGCCCTGCTGGAACGGCTCGCCCTACCAGCCGATCCCGGTCACCGACGAGGCCACCACCCAGCAGGCCCTCCAGATCCGCGAGCGGGCCGAGGACTTCCCCGGCATCACCGCCGAGCCCACCGCCGTACGCCGCTACGCCGCACCCGGCAAGGCGAAGACCGCGCAGGTCCTCGGCTACCTCTCGCCGGTCACCGACGAGGAGATCCAGAAGGCGCTGGACGGCCCCTCGCCCTACCTCCGCTCCGACCAGGTCGGCCGCTCCGGCCTGGAGCGCACGTACGACAAGGAACTGCGCGGCAAGGCGGGCGTCACCCGCTACGAGGTCGACAACCTCGGCCGGGTCATGGGCGAGGCGGAGAACGACCCGGCCGTGCCCGGCTCCAACCTCGTCACCAGCCTCGACGCCCGGGTCCAGGCGGTGGCCGAGTTCGAACTCGCCGCCGCGATGAAGCTGGTGCGGGGCGAGACCGACAAGATCACCGGCCGTAAGTACGAGGCCGACTCCGGCGCCGTCGTCGTGATGGAGTCGAAGACCGGCCGGGTCGTCGCGATGGCCTCCCAGCCCGACTACGACCCCAACGCCTGGGTGGGCGGCATCTCCGGCAAGGAGTACGCCAAGCTCACCAGCAAGAAGTCCAACTACCCGCTGCTCAACCGGGCCATCCAGGGCCAGGCACCCGCCGGCTCCATCTTCAAGGTGGTCTCCGCCAGCGCCGCCGTCCGGGCCGGGCACGCCTTCAACGACCGGTACAACTGCAGCAGCTCCTACAGCCTCGGCAGCCAGACCTTCGCCAACTTCGAGTCGCAGGGGCACGGCCCCATCACCCTCGGCGAGGCGCTCAAGTACTCCTGCAACACCGTCTTCTACCGCCTCGGCCACGAGGAGTGGGCCCGGGACGGCGGCATAAAGCCGAAGAAGGACGCGAAGAACTGGTTCTACACCACCGCGCGCGACTTCGGCCTCGGCTCCGAGACCGGCATCGACCTCCCCAACGAGGTCAAGGGCCGCATCCCGGACCGCGAGTGGAAGCAGAAGTTCTGGGAGGCCAACAAGGACGCCTGGTGCAAGGAGGGCAAGAAGGGCGGCACGTACGTGCAGCAGATCGCCTACGAGAGCTGCCTCGAGGGCAACCAGCTCAAGGCCTACGACAGCATCAACTACGCCATCGGCCAGGGTGACGTGCTGGTCACCCCGATCCAGATGGCCACCGCCTACGCCGCCATCAGCAACGGCGGCACCCTCCACGAGCCCACCGTCGGCAAGGCCGTGATCAGCCCCGACGGCAAGTCCGTCCGGGAGATCAAGCCCAAGGCGAGCGGCAAGCTGCCGGTCAGCGCCCAGACCGTCAAGGACCTCGACAAGGGCCTGCGGGCCGTCGTCGAACCCGGCGGCACGGCGGCCTGGCGGTTCGGGGGCTGGCCGCAGGACAAGATCCCGATGCGCGCCAAGACCGGCACCGCCCAGGTCTACGGCAAGCAGACCACCTCGTGGCTCGCCACCTACACCGACGACTACACGATCGTCATGACGATCTCCCAGGGCGGCACCGGCTCCGGCGCCTCCGGGCCCGCCGTCCGCAAGATCTACGACGCGCTCTACGGCCTCGACGCGTCCGGCAACCAGGATGTGAAGAAGGCCCTGCTGCCCACACCCCAGAAGGCGCTGCCCAAGATCCAGCCCGACGGCTCGATCCACGCCCCGAAGATCGAGCCGTACAACCCGGTGCCCACCCAGCCCGAGGGCCAGGCGGCCGACCCGGAGAACCTGCTGCCGCAGCCCCAGGGCCAGCCAGGCCTCACCGGCTCCCCGGCCACGACAGGGAGGCGGCCCTGATGGCAGGTGGCTTCTCCGTTGCCCGGTACGCCCCCGAGCGGGGCTCCTGGGCCAAGCTGACCGCCCGCGACTCCCTCGCCCGGCGGCTGGACTGGCCGCTGCTCGGGGCCGCGCTCGCGCTCTCCTTCCTCGGCGCGCTCCTGGTCTGGTCCGCGACCCGCAACCGCGACCACCTCACCCAGGGCGACCCGTACTTCTTCCTCCTGAGGCACGCCCTCAACACCGGTATCGGCGTCGCCCTGATGATCGGCACGATCTGGCTCGGCCACCGCACCCTGCGCGGAGCCGTCCCGGTCCTCTACGGCATCTCGGTGCTGCTGGTCCTCGCCGTGCTCACCCCGCTCGGCACCACCGTCAACGGCGCCCACGCCTGGATCAAGCTCCCCGCCGGGTTCTCGATCCAGCCCTCCGAGTTCACCAAGATCACCATCATCCTGGTGATGGCGATGCTCCTCGCCGCCCGGGTCGACGCGGGCGACCAGGCCCACCCCGACCACCGGACCGTCGCCAAGGCGCTGGCCCTCGCCGCGATCCCCATGGGCGTGGTCATGCTGATGCCGGACCTCGGCTCGGTCATGGTGATGGCCGTGATCGTCCTCGGCGTGCTGCTCGCCTCCGGCGCCTCCAACCGCTGGGTCTTCGGCCTCCTCGGCACGGGCGCCGCCGGGGCGGTGGCCGTCTGGCAGCTCGGGCTCCTCGACGACTACCAGATCGCCCGCTTCGCCGCCTTCGCCAACCCGGCGCTCGACCCGGCCGGTGTCGGCTACAACACCAACCAGGCCCGCATCGCCATCGGCTCCGGCGGCCTCACCGGCACCGGGCTCTTCCAGGGCACCCAGACCACCGGACAGTTCGTCCCCGAGCAGCAGACCGACTTCGTCTTCACCGTCGCCGGTGAGGAGCTGGGCTTCCTCGGCGCCGGGCTGATCATCGTCCTGCTCGGTGTCGTCCTGTGGCGCGCCTGCCGCATCGCCCGCGAGACCACCGAGCTGTACGGCACGGTCGTCGCCGCCGGGATCATCGCCTGGTTCGCCTTCCAGTCCTTCGAGAACATCGGCATGACGCTTGGCATCATGCCGGTGGCCGGGCTGCCGCTGCCCTTCGTCTCCTACGGAGGCTCCTCGATGTTCGCCGTCTGGGTCGCCATCGGGCTGCTCCAGTCGATCAGGGTGCAGCGGCCGATGTCCGCCTGAACCCGGCCCATGCGGGTAGGTGTCCGTACATGGCGGACACCAAACGCGAGATCGAGCGGAAGTACGAGGCCACCGACGCCACCCGGCTGCCCGACCTGAGCCGGGTGGCCGGGGTCGCCCGGGCCGTCCCTCGGGGCGTCATCGAACTCGACGCCGTCTACTACGACACCCCCGGCCTCCGCCTCGCCGCCGACTCCCTCACCCTGCGCCGCAGGACCGGCGGGGCCGACGAGGGCTGGCACCTGAAGTTCCCCGTCGCCACCGGCATCCGCGACGAACTGCACGAGCCGCTGGGCGACACCCTGCCGCGCTCCTTCGCCGCCCTCCTCCGCTCCCGCCTCCGCCACGACGAGGTCACCCCCGTCGTCCGCCTGCTCTCCTCCCGCGACGTCCAGCACCTGACCGACGCGGACGGCACCCTCCTCGCCGAGGTCAGCGTCGACACGGTGCTCGCGGAACGCCTCGCGGGGGAGGGGAGCGGCACCACCGCCACCTGGACCGAGATCGAGGTCGAGCTGGCCGACGACGGCGACCCCGCCTTCCTGGACGCGGTCGAGAAGCGGCTCCGCAAGGCCGGGGTGCGCCCCTCGGGTTCTTCGTCGAAGCTGGCCCGGGCGCTGGCGGAGACCACCCCCGTACGCAAGAAGAAGCAGGGGAAGAAGCTCGCGGAGGACGAGCCGCGCACCGCGGGCGACCACGTCCTCGCCTACGTACGCGAACAGATCCGCACCATCGTCGAGCGCGACCCCGCCGTCCGCCGCGACCTGCCCGACTCCGTGCACAAGATGCGCGTGGCCACCCGCCGGCTCCGCAGCGCCTTCAAGACGTACCGCAAGATCCTGGACCGCGAGGTCACCGACCCCATCGGCGCCGAGCTGAAGTGGCTCGCCGGGGAACTGGGCGTCGACCGCGACCAGGAGGTCCTGGACGAGCGGCTGACCGGCCGGATCGACGCCCTGCCCACCACCCTGGCCCTCGGTCCCGTACGCGGGCGGCTCCAGGTCTGGTCGGCCGCCCGCCGCACCGGATCGCGCCGCCGGATCATCGACGTGCTGGACGGGGAGCGGTATCTGGACCTCCTCGACACCCTGGACGCCCTCGCCGCCGACCCGCCGCTGCGCACCGCCGCCTCCCGCGCGCCGGGGAAGGCCCTGCCCCGCGCGGTGCTCAAGGACTACGAACGGCTCGCGCGCCGGATGGACCACGCCCTGGAGCACCCGCCGGGGCCCGAGCGGGACACCGCCATGCACGAGGCCCGCAAGGCCGCCAAGCGCGCCCGGTACGCGGGAGAGGCCGCCCGGCCCGCCCTCGGCAGGCCCGCGAAACGCTTCGCCAAGCGGATGAAGGCCGTCCAGTCCCTCCTGGGCGACCACCAGGACAGCGTGGTCGCCCGCGAGGCCCTGCGCACCCTCGCCGTCCAGGCCCACGCGGCCGGGGAGACCACCTTCACCTGGGGGCTGCTGTACGGCCACGAGGAGGCGACCGCCGACCGCCGCGAGCGCGAGCTGCCCGAGGTGTGGGCCCGCGCCTCCGATCCCGTACTACGGGCGGATCTCCGGCAGTGATGCGGTGAGGCTCTGCGGGCGGATCTGAAGGGCCGGGACGCGGGGTACGCTTGATGGTCACCCCTGCCGGCTCACGAAGGTTCGCGAGATGTCTGCCGCATCGGTCTTCCCACAGCTCGAAGCTCTGCTCCCGCATGTGCAGAAGCCCATCCAGTACGTCGGCGGTGAGCTGAACTCCACCGTCAAGGACTGGGACAGCTGTGACGTCCGCTGGACCCTGATGTACCCCGACGCCTACGAGGTGGGGCTGCCCAACCAGGGCGTCATGATCCTCTACGAGGTACTCAACGAGCGCGAGGGCGTCCTCGCGGAGCGCACGTACAGCGTCTGGCCGGACCTCGAAGAGCTGATGCGCGAGCACGACGTGCCGCAGTTCACCGTGGACAGCCACCGCCCCGTCGGCGCGTTCGACGTCTTCGGCCTCAGCTTCTCCACCGAGCTGGGCTACACCAACATGCTCACCGCCCTGGACCTGGCGGGCATCCCGCTGGAGTCCAAGGACCGCACGGTGGACCACCCGATCGTCCTCGCGGGCGGCCACGCGGCCTTCAACCCCGAGCCGATCGCGGACTTCATCGACTGCGCGGTCATCGGCGACGGCGAGCAGGCCGTCCTGGAGATCACCGAGATCATCCGCGCCTGGAAGGCCGAGGGCCGCCCCGGCGGCCGCGACGAGGTGCTCTTCCGGCTCTCGAAGACCGGCGGCGTCTACGTCCCGCGCTTCTACGACGTGGAGTACCTCCCCGACGGCCGCATCGGGCGGGTCGTGCCCAACCGGTCGGGTGTGCCGTGGCGCGTCTCCAAGCACACGGTGATGGACCTCGACGAGTGGCCCTACCCCAAGCAGCCCCTCGTCCCGCTCGCGGAGACCGTGCACGAGCGGATGTCCGTGGAGATCTTCCGCGGCTGCACCCGCGGCTGCCGTTTCTGCCAGGCCGGCATGATCACGCGCCCCGTGCGGGAGCGAAGCATCACCGGCATCGGCGAGATGGTCGACAAGGGGCTCAAGGCGACCGGTTTCGAGGAGGTCGGCCTGCTCTCCCTCTCCTCCGCCGACCACAGCGAGATCGGTGACATCGCCAAGGGGCTCGCGGACCGCTACACCGAGGACAAGATCGGCCTCTCGCTGCCCTCCACCCGCGTCGACGCGTTCAACGTGGACCTGGCCAACGAGCTGACCCGCAACGGCCGCCGCTCCGGCCTCACCTTCGCCCCCGAGGGCGGCTCCGAGCGGATGCGCAAGGTCATCAACAAGATGGTCTCGGAGGAGGACCTCATCCGGACCGTCGCCACCGCCTACGGCAACGGCTGGCGCCAGGTGAAGCTGTACTTCATGTGCGGCCTGCCCACCGAGACCGACGAGGACGTCCTCCAGATCGGTGACATGGCGGTCAACGTCATCGCCAAGGGCCGCGAGGTCTCCGGCCAGAACGACATCCGCTGCACGGTCTCCATCGGCGGCTTCGTGCCCAAGCCGCACACCCCCTTCCAGTGGGCCCCGCAGCTCAGCGCCGAGGAGACCGACGCCCGGCTGAAGAAGCTCCGCGACAAGATCCGCGGCGACAAGAAGTACGGCCGCTCCATCGGCTTCCGCTACCACGACGGCAAGCCCGGCGTGGTCGAGGGCCTGCTCTCGCGCGGCGACCGGCGCGTCGGCTCCGTCATCCGCGCGGTCTACGAGTCCGGCGGCCGCTTCGACGGCTGGCGCGAGCACTTCAGCTACGACCTCTGGATGAACTGCGCCGGGAAGACGCTCCCCGAGTACGGCGTCGACGTCGACTGGTACACCACCCGCGAGCGCACCTACGAAGAGGTCCTGCCCTGGGACCACCTGGACTCCGGCCTGGACAAGGACTGGCTCTGGGAGGACTGGCAGGACGCGCTCGACGAGACCGAGGTCGAGGACTGCCGCTGGACCCCCTGCTTCGACTGCGGCGTCTGCCCCCAGCTCGATCTGGACATCCAGATCGGCCCGACGGGCAAGAAGCTGCTCCCGCTGAGCGTGGTCAACAAGTAGCGCCCCCCGAACGTCCATCCGCGCAGGCCCGGTCCGGCAACCACGGACCGGGCCTGCGCGTCATGGAGGGCATGGACGACCGCACGCCCCAGCCCCTCGACCGGTACGCGCCCGAGACCGCCCTGACCAGGCTGATCAGGATTCCGGTGCGCATCGTGGTGCTGGTCGTGGTCCTGCCCGTCCGCATGGTCTGGGACCTCCTGGCCGCCGGCTGGTACGCCGTCGACCGGACCGTGCTGCCCCCGCTCCGGCGGGCGTTGGAAGCCTCGGCCGGCGCCCTGGGGCGGGGCCTGGAGTGGCTGTTCGCCTCCGTCGGCCGGGTGCTGGGGTGGCTGATCGCCGCCCTGGTGCTGATCCCGCTGCGGTGGCTGTACACCTCGGTCCTCACCCCGCTCGGCCACGGCCTGCGGTGGATCGCCACCGCCCTGCTGGCTCCGGCGGCCCGCGGCCTCGGGGCTGGGCTGGCCTGGCTGTTCACCAAGGCGGGACAGGGCGCAGCCTGGCTGTTCACCGCGCTTGTCGTCGCGCCCGTGGTCGGGCTGTGGCGGTACGTGCTCGTACCGGTGGCGCGGTACGGGGTGGCCGTCCCGCTGGTATGGCTGTACGGGGCCGTCCTCACCCCGGTCGGCCGGGGGACGGACTGGGTCCTCGGCAAGGTGTGGGATGCGGCGGCCTGGATCGTGGGCGGGGTGTGGCGGGGGGTGGCCTGGGTCCTGGGCGGGGTGTGGCGGGGGCTCGCCTGGGTTCTCGGCGGTCTGTGGTCGGTGCTCGCCGCCGTGGGGCGTGGGCTGTGGGTCGCCGTCGCCTGGCTGGGCATGACGCTGCTCGTGGCCCCCGCCTCCTGGACGTACCGCCGGATCCTCACCCCCGTGGGCCGGGAGATCGCGGAGGCCGCCCGGGTCGCCTGGCGGATCGCCGGGTACCTCTCGCGGGCGGTGGGCCGGGGCATCGCCTGGCTGGCCCGGCACCTGATCGGCGTACCGGCCGCCTGGGTCTACCGCACCGTGTGCACCCCGGTCGGCCACCTCGTCCGGGACGGCCTCTGGGCCCCGGCCCGACGCGCCGCCGCCGAGGCCGGCCGGGCCGCCCGCTCGGCCCTCGCCACCGCCCGCGAAACCGTGCGGCAGGCCCGCCGCGACGCCTGGCGCGCACTCGTCGGCGGGGCGGGCGGGGCGCGGTCCGGGGAACCGCGGGGGGTGCCTGCGCGTACTCTGGGTAGTACAACGACTGTCCCCAGCGCGGTGCAGGCGTCCGAGACCTCCCTGCTGGGCGAGAAACTCGTCAAGCGGGGGTGAGCCGGCGCGGTACCCCGGGGACCACCCCCGTATTTCGTGGGCGGCGCTCCCCGGCGCCCGCCCCGCACCGAGGAGAAGAACCACTGGGCAAGCGACAGCCCGAAGGCCCGCCGCCCGCACCGGCGGTGCAGCGCATCCGACTGCGCTACACCAAGCGCGGCCGCCTCCGGTTCACCAGTCACCGCGACTTCCAGCGGGCCTTCGAGCGGGCACTGCGCCGCTCCGAGGTGCCGATGGCGTATTCGGCGGGCTTCACCCCGCACCCCAAGGTCTCCTACGCCAATGCCGCCCCCACCGGCACGGGCAGCGAGGCCGAGTTCCTGGAGATCGCCCTCACCGAGGCGCGCGACCCCGACCGCCTGCGCGAGCTGCTCAACGACTCGCTGCCGGACGGTCTCGACATCACCGACGCGGTGGAGGCCCGCACCTCCGGCCTCGCCGAGCGGCTGACCGCCTCCGTCTGGGAGCTGCGCCTGGACGGCGTGGACCCTGACGAGGCCCGCAAGGCCGTCGACGCGTTCAACGCCGCCGAGGCCGTCGAGGTCCAGCGCAAGGCGAAGAACGGCATCCGCACCTTCGACGCCCGCGCCGCCGTCGCCGACCTCCAGGCCCTCGATCCACCGGCCGATAGGCCGGGGGACAGGCCCTGTGCGATACTGCGCCTGGTTGTTCGGCACGTGACACCCGCCGTGCGACCCGACGACGTCCTGTCCGGTCTCCACGCTGTGGCCGACCTGGCGCCGCCGGTCCCCGCAGCGGTGACCCGGCTGGCGCAGGGGCTCTTCGACGAGGAGTCCGGCACGGTGACCGACCCGCTCGCGCCCGACCGCGAGGCCGCCCCGACCGCACAACCCGCGGTCGCAGCAGCCGTCGCGACGGCGCCGGAAGGTGCAGGTTCCGGGTAGGGCGGACGTTGTAGCGCAGCCCTGCGACTCGGGAGCCACCTGGGTCGGGCCGCGCAGTGTGACCCATAAGACTTTCGCCAGGCCGTCCGCAACACCGCGTACGGAACCGGCGAGCCAGACATCAGCTCCCGTGCGGCGCCCGCGCCCCGGACGAGCGGTATCGCACCACTGCGTACCGTGCCGGACCGGAATCAGACGCGGCGCCCGGGAGCGCGACGGGAGAACCGCCCGCATGCCTCAGTCGAACGAGCCCGCTGCCAACGGGAACAACGAAGAGAACACCCCCGGGGACAAGCTGCCGCCGCGCCGCAGGCGCCGCGCCGCTTCCCGCCCCGCCGGCCCGCCCGGCGGCGCCGTGGCCCCCGCCGCCGAGGAGACCGCCGCACCGGCCGCCGAGGCCGCCGCCGTGGAGACCCCGGCCGCCGCGCCCGAGGAGACCGCACCGCCCGCCCGTACGCGCCGCCGCGCCGTGCGCAAGGCCACCGCGCCCGCAGGCGCCCCGGAGACGGCCGAGGTGGTCGAGCCGGCCGCCGCGGAGCCCGTCGCCGCCGAGACCCCGGCCGCCCCCGCTGCCGAAGAGCCCGCCGCCGAGGAGACCCCGGCGCCGCGCACCCGCCGCCGTGCGGTCCGTAAGGCCACCGCTCCGGCCGGTGCCCCGCAGGCCGCCGAGGCCGTGGAGGCCGTGGCGGTCGTCGAGACCCCGGCCGAGCCGCTCGCGGAGGACGAGGAGGACGAGGAGCCGGTGGCCGTCGAGCCCGAGGCCGCCCCGGAGCCCGCCGCCCCGCGCCGCCGCCGCGCCTCCCGTAAGGCCACCGCGCCCGCCGGTGCCCCGCAGGCCGCCGAGGCCGCGGTGATCGTCGAGCCGACCGCCCCCGCCGAGCCGGTGGCCGAGGCCGCCGCCGTGGCCTCCGCGCCCGCCGCGCCCGCCGCCGAGGCCCCGCGCGGCCGTACCCGCCGCCGCGCCTCCGCCCCGGCCGGTGCCCCGCAGGCCGCCACCGCTGAGCCCGCGGAGGAGCCCGCCGCAGAGCCCGCCGCCGAGGAGGCCCCGGCGCCGCGCAGCCGCCGCCGCGCCTCCCGTAAGGCCACCGCGCCCGCCGGTGCCCCCGCCGCCGAGGAGACCGTGGTCGTCGAGGAGCCCGTCGAGGCCGGCGAGAGCCTGCCCGCCGCCGTGGCCGAGGAGCTGGCCGCCGAGGTGGACGAGGTCGAGGAGGCCGCCCCGCGCGGCCGCCAGCGCCGCCGGGCCACCGCGGCCGCCGGAAGCCCCGAGTTCACCGCCAAGGCCGAGGAGCCGAGCCGCAAGGGCCGTCGCGCGGCGCGCCCCGCCGTCGCCGTGTTCCAGGCCCCGGTCTTCGCCGAGCCGATGTTCCAGACCCCCGAGACGGCGGCCGCCGCCGCTGCCGCGGCCGGGTCCTCCTCCCCGTACGACGACATCGACGAGACCGAGGACGAGCAGACCGCACAGACCGCGCAGGTCTCCGCGCCCGCCGAGGCCGCGCCGCAGGGCGGCTCGCGCCGCCGTCGCCGCCGCCGTGGTGAGGCCGCCGAGGCCGAGCAGACCGTCGCGCCCGCCGCCCCGGTGGAGGAGCCCGCCGACGAGGCCCCCGAGGCCGAGGCGGACGAGCACGAGGGCGACGAGAACGACGAGTACGGCGACCGCCCCTCGCGCCGCCGCCGTCGCGGTGGCCGTCGCCGCCGCCGTGGCGAGGCCCACGACACGGACGAGACCGAGCAGCACGCCGACGAGGCGCCCGCCCCGGCCCGCGCCGACGAGACCCGCACCGAGGACGAGCAGCCCCAGGTCCAGGAGGCCGACGACGAGGAGGAGAGCGACAGCGACTCCACCGCCTCCGGTTCGAGCAGCAGCCGCCGTCGCCGTCGCCGCCGTCGCCGCAGCGGTGACGCCGCCCCCGAGAGCGACAACGGCACCGACGACCCGGAGCGTACGGTCGTCAAGGTCCGCGAGCCCCGCAAGAAGGAGGAGCGCGAGCCGGGCACCGGCTTCGACGAGGTCCAGTCCATCAAGGGCTCGACCCGTATGGAGGCCAAGAAGCAGCGCCGCCGCGAGGGCCGCGAGCAGGGCCGCCGCCGCGTCCCGATCATCACCGAGGCCGAGTTCCTGGCCCGCCGCGAGGCCGTCGAGCGCGTGATGGTCGTCCGCCAGAGCGGCGAGCGCACCCAGATCGGCGTCCTCGAGGACAACGTGCTCGTCGAGCACTACGTCAACAAGGAGCAGGCCACCAGCTACGTCGGCAACGTCTACCTGGGCAAGGTGCAGAACGTCCTGCCCTCCATGGAGGCCGCCTTCGTCGACATCGGCAAGGGCCGCAACGCCGTCCTGTACGCCGGTGAGGTCAACTTCGAGGCGCTCGGCATGGCCCACGGGCCGCGCCGCATCGAGACCGCGCTCAAGTCCGGCCAGTCGGTCCTGGTCCAGGTGACCAAGGACCCGATCGGCCACAAGGGCGCGCGTCTCACCAGCCAGGTCTCGCTGCCCGGCCGCTACCTGGTCTACGTGCCCGAGGGCTCGATGACCGGGATCAGCCGCAAGCTGCCCGACACCGAGCGCTCCCGCCTCAAGACCATCCTCAAGAAGATCGTCCCCGAGGACGCGGGCGTCATCGTGCGCACCGCCGCCGAAGGCGCCAGCGAGGACGAGCTGCGCCGTGACGTCGAGCGGCTCCAGCAGCAGTGGGAGGACATCCAGAAGAAGGCGAAGGGCACCAGCGGCTCCAACGCGCCGACGCTGCTCTACGGCGAGCCGGACATGACCGTCCGGGTCGTCCGCGACATCTTCAACGAGGACTTCTCCAAGGTCATCGTCAGCGGTGACGACGCCTGGGAGACCATCCACGGTTACGTCTCGCACGTGGCGCCCGACCTCACCGAGCGGCTCTCGCGCTGGACCTCCGAGGTCGACGTCTTCGCCACGTACCGCATCGACGAGCAGCTGATGAAGGCGCTGGACCGCAAGGTCTACCTGCCCAGCGGCGGTTCGCTGGTGATCGACAAGACCGAGGCGATGGTCGTCGTCGACGTCAACACCGGCAAGTTCACCGGCCAGGGCGGCAACCTGGAGGAGACCGTCACCAGGAACAACCTGGAGGCGGCCGAGGAGATCGTGCGCCAGCTGCGGCTGCGCGACCTCGGCGGCATCGTCGTCGTCGACTTCATCGACATGGTGCTGGAGTCCAACCGGGACCTCGTCCTGCGGCGGCTCCTGGAGTGCCTGGGCCGCGACCGCACCAAGCACCAGGTGGCCGAGGTCACCTCGCTGGGCCTGGTCCAGATGACCCGCAAGCGGGTGGGCCAGGGGCTGCTGGAGTCCTTCTCCGAGACCTGCGTCCACTGCAACGGGCGCGGCGTCATCGTCCACATGGAGCAGCCGACGTCCGTCGGTGGCGGCGGGGGCAAGAAGTCCCGCAAGCGCGGCCGCGGCGGCGCGGGCCACGACCACGAGCACGAGGACCACACGGCCGTCGAGCCGGCGGAGACGGAGGCCGAGCTGGCCGCCGAGGTCGCCGCCCCGGTGGCGGTGGAGCCCGAGGTCACCGCCGACGAGGAGTTCTACAGCAGCCCGGCCGAGGCCGAGGCGGCTGCCTCGCGCCGTGGCCGCCGCCGGGCGTCCCGCAAGGCGTCGGCCCCGGCGGGAGCCCCGAAGACCGAGGCGCCCGCCCCGGTGGCGGAGACCGTCGAGGAGCAGGCTCCGGCAGCGGAGCCCGCGACCGAGCGGACTGTCTCCGAGCCTGAGGCCGCTACCGAGCCCGCGGCTGTCGCCGAGCCCGCAGCCGCCGCTGAGCCCGCGGCCGTCGTGCCCGCGTCGGAGACCCCGGAGGCCACGGAGCCGGAGGCCGCGCCCCAGGGCCGTACGCGCCGCCGGGCCACCCGTAAGGCGTCCGCCCCGGCGGGCTCGCCGAAGCAGGCCGAGCCGGCGGAGCCGGTGCAGCCCGCCGAGCCCACCACGGACCCGGTCGCGGCCGAGGACCCGGTCGTCGAGGCGGCTGCCGAGCCCGCCCCCGTGACGGAGGCCCCCGAGGCGGAGGCGCCCAAGGAGGCCGCACCGCCGCGGGCCCGCCGCCGGGTGACCCGTAAGGTCACCGCCCCGGCGGGTTCGCCCACCGGCGCGGAGGAGGCGGCGGTCGTCGTCGTGGAGTCGGCACCCGAGGCCAAGGCCCCGGAGACCGCCCCCGAGGCCGACGGGTCCGACGAGCCCGCCCCGGCGAAGAAGACGGCCCGCAAGGCCGCCGCCAAGAAGGCTCCGGCGAAGAAGGCGGCGGCCAAGAAGACGGCCGCCAAGAAGACCGCCGCTAAGAAGACGACGGCGAAGACCGCTGCGAAGAAGACGACGAAGAAGACCGTCGCCGCCGAGCAGTCGTCCTCCGCCGTCACCGCTTCGGCCTCGTCCACCGACGGCGAATAATCGAACAACTGGGTAATTCTCGCTCGCTTGTTCTTTTCCCGTGGCCCGTTCCGATACTTTCGGAGCGGGCCACGGGCCTTTTTCCTGAACAGTTGCAACGGGCGGTTAACAGCGCCGAATTGGTGTCGGTAATCCCTGATAACGTGACCGCGGTCGCTGGACCGCCGGAGTTCTTTCGCGAAAGCCGTATTCGACGATCGGCCCGGTGACGCACAGACGGACCGGATTCCTCGGCAGGGCGTCGGCATCACGCCGATGAGGTGTCGCGCGGTCGTGAAAGATGTCCCGCACCTCGGAGTTCCGCCCTCTGCCGAGCTGTCGCGGTGTTCAAGGAGGAAGTCCATGACGGTCATCAACGAGCAGCCCATTCCCGCTGCCCGTCCGGTCATCGGGGAAGAGGAGATCGAAGCGGCCGTACGCGTCCTGCGCAGCGGCCGGGTCGTGCAGGGGCCCGAGGTCGCGGCCTTCGAGGAGGACTTCTCCCGGCTGGTCGACGGACGGCACTGCGTCGCCGTCAACTCGGGTACGTCGGCGCTCCACCTGCTGCTCCTCGCGCTGGGCATCGGCCCCGGCGACGAGGTGATCGTCCCCTCGTTCTCCTTCGCGGCCTCCGCCAACGCGGTCCGCCTGACCGGCGCCGACGTGGTCTTCGCCGACATCGAGCCGGGCTCCTTCGGTCTCGACCCGGCGGCCGCCGAAGCCGCGATCACCCCGCGCACCGCCGCGATCATGCCGGTCCACCTCTACGGCCACCCGGCGGCGATGGACCGGATCGTGCCGGTCGCCGCACGCCACGGGCTCGCCGTGGTCGAGGACGCCTGCCAGGCCCACGCCGCGTCGCTGCACGGCACCCCGGTCGGCGCGTTCGGCGCGGGCGGCACCTTCAGCTTCTACCCGACGAAGAACATGCACTCCCTGGAGGGCGGCATGGTCACCACGGGCGACGCCGAACTGGCCCGTACGCTCCGGCTCCTGCGCAACCAGGGCATGGAGCAGCGGTACGCCAACGAGATCGTCGGCGCCAACATGCGGATGACCGACGTCTCCGCCGCCGTCGGCCGGGTCCAGCTCACCAAGCTGGCGGGGTGGACCGAGCAGCGCCGTACCCACGCCGCCCACCTCGACGCCCACATCACCGCACCGGCCGTCACCACCCCGCCGGTGGCCGAGGGCGCCCGGCACGTCTACCACCAGTACACCGTGCGGATCCGGGGCGACCGGGACGCCGCGATGGCCGCGCTCACCGGGGCGGGCGTCGGCAACGCGGTCTACTACCCGACGCCGATCCACCGCCTCAAGCCCTACTGGGAGCCGGACCAGAAGGCGGGCCGGGTCTGGGAGCTGCCCGAGACCGACCGGGCGGCGGCCGAGGTCGTCTCGCTGCCCGTGCACCCCTCGCTCACCCCGTCCGACCTGGAGCGCATCGTGACCGCCGTGAACTCCCTGGGGGAGCAGCTGTGAGTGCCGTACTGAAGGCCGGGCTCATCGGCCTCGGCTCCATGGGGCGCCACCACGCCCGGGTCCTCGCGAGCCTCGAAGGCGTCGAACTGGCCGGTGTCGTCGACCCGATGGGCGACCGGAACGGCTGGGCCCAGGGCGCCCCCGTCCTGACCACCGTCGACGAACTCCTCGCGCTCGGCGTCGACTACGCCGTCGTCGCCTGTCCCACCGGTCTGCACGAGAAGATCGGCCTCCAGCTCGCGGACGCCGATGTCTGCGCGCTGATCGAGAAGCCCCTCGCCGACTCCGTCGGGGGCGCCCGCCGGCTCGTCGAGGCGTTCGAGTCCCGCGGTCTGGTCGCGGACGTCGGCCACATCGAGCGCTGCAACCCGGCCCTGCTCTCGCTGCGCAGCCGGCTGGAGGCGGGCGAGCTGGGCGATGTCTACCAGGTCGTCACCCGCCGCCAGGGCCCCTTCCCGCACCGGATCGCGGACGTCGGCGTGGTCAAGGACCTCGCCACCCACGACATCGACCTCACGGGCTGGGTCACCGGCCAGGAGTACACGTCCATCGCCGCCCACACCGTCTCCAAGTCGGGCCGCCCGCACGAGGACATGGTCTCCGCCGTCGGCCGGCTCTCCGCGGGCACGATGGCCAACCACCTGGTCAACTGGCTGAGCCCGCTCAAGGAGCGGTTCACCTCGGTCACCGGGGAGCGCGGCTGCTTCATCGCCGACACGCTCACCGCCGACCTCACCTTCCACTCCAACGCGGCGGTCACCACCGAATGGGAGGCGCTGCGGGCCTTCCGCGGGGTCTCCGAGGGCGACATGGTCCGTTACGCCATCCCCAAGCGGGAGCCGCTGCTCGTCGAGCACGAGCTGTTCCGCGACGCCGTCCAGGGCAAGCCCGCCGACCTCTGCACCCTGCGGCAGGGGCTGCTCACCGTCGAGGTGGCCGAAGCCGTGCTGGAGTCCGCCTCCAGCCGTACGACCGTCACTCTCCCGGCTCCGGAGCGGACGGGCCATGGCAGCTGACCTTCCCGATCCGACGGAGAACACCGAGCCCGTCGAGCGAACCGAGAACACCGAGCCGGTCGAGCGAACCGAGCCCGCCGAGCCGGTCGAGAGCGCGGAGAGAGCCGAGGGCGCCGGAGTCGCCGAGGGCGCCGAGGCCGACGGGATCACCGCCCGCCCTCCCCGCCGGGGCACCCGCGGCCGGATCGTCATGCTCGTCGACAACAGCGTCCACGGCGACTCCCGGGTCCAGAAGCAGGCGGCCTCGGCCGCCGCGGCGGGCTGGGACGTCGTCCTGCTGGGCAAGTACTCCGGCAAGGAGGAGGAGACGGTCTGGATGCTGGGCGAGGCCGAGGTCCGCCTCATCGGGGTCAAGGCCAAGATGTCGACCCGCCCCAAGGATCTGCGCGGGGCCCCCATGCGCCGCCCCCTGGCCTACCCCTCCGAGCGGGTCGCGGACTTCCGGCTCCAGCAGGTCAAGGCGTGGCGGGCGGATCTCCGGGTCCGCGGTGCCGCGCTGAGGACGGGCGAGGACCGCTCCCCTCTCGGCTCCGTCGGCGGCCGGGTCTGGCTCGCGGCACGCCGGGGCGCGGCCCGGGCCACCGGCCGCTGGGTCAAGCTGCGCATGCGCCACACCAAGAAGCTGCGCACCATCCGCCGCACCCGCTCCACCCCCCTCGACAGGGCGACCACGGCCTTCTGGCTCACCACCATGGGGGACCGCGCCTGGCGGCGGCTCGACCCCGCCGTCTGGGACTTCGAGCTGGCCTACGGGCCCGTCATCGACGAGCTGCGGCCGGACATCATCCACGCCAACGACTTCCGGATGCTGGGCGTCGGCGCCCGCGCCAAGCTCCGCGCCCGCGCGGCCGGCCGCCGGGTCTCGCTGGTCTGGGACGCCCACGAGTACCTGCCCGGGGTGCGCTCCTGGGCCAACCAGCGGAAGCTGCCCGCGATGGTGGCGTACGAACGGGAGCACGCCAAGTACGCCGACGCGGTGGTCACCGTCTCCGGCGGCCTGGCCGATCTGCTCCAGCGGACCCACCGGCTGCCCGAGCGCCCCGCGGTGGTGCTCAACGCGCCGGAGGCGGCGGACGCGTCCCGCTTCACCGATCTGCCGGTGCCGGATCTGCGCGCCCTGTGCGGCATCGGCCCGGACGTCCCGCTGCTCGTCTACAGCGGGCTCGCCGCCCGTCAGCGCGGCCTCGACATCATGGTCGACGGGCTTCCCGAACTGCCCGGGGTCCATGTCGTGTTCGTGGCCAGCCATCCCGAACTGCCGTACATCCTGCGGCTGATGAAGCGGGCCGAGGAGCTGGGCGTACGGGACCGGGTGCACGCCCTCCCGTACGTACCGCACTGGCAGGTGGTCTCGTTCCTCTCCACCGCCGATGTCGGGGTCATCCCGATCCACCACTGGCCGAACCACGAGATCGCCCTGATCACCAAGTTCTTCGAGTACTCGCACGCCCGGCTGCCGCTGGTGGTCAGCGATGTGCGGACGATGGCGGAGGTGACCCGGGAGACCGGTCAGGGCGAGGTCTTCGAGGCGGAGAACGTCGAGGACTACGTACGGGCCGTACGGGCCGTGCTCGACGCGCCCAAGCGCTACACCGCCGCCTACGAGGTGGAGGGCAGACTGGACGCGTGGGTCTGGGAGGCCCAGGCCGAGGTTCTGGACGGGGTCTACACCCGGCTGATGCGAGGAGCAGGGGATGGCCGCAACCCCTGACGTCACCGTCACCCCCGGCGTCACCGCGCCCCCGGACGTCACCGTCGTCGTCGCCGTCTACAACACCATGCCGTATCTGACCGAGTGCCTGAACTCCCTGCTGAGGCAGAGCATCGGCCATGAGCGCCTGGAAGTCATCGCGGTGGACGACGGGTCGACCGACGACAGCGGCCGCGAGCTGGACCGGTTCGCGGCCGAGCACCCGGACGTGGTCACCGTGGTCCACCAGCCCAACTCGGGCGGGCCCGCGGCTCCGAGCAACCGGGCGCTGGAGCTGGCCACCGGCCGGTTCGTCTACTTCATCGGCTCCGACGACCACCTGGGCGAAGAGGCGCTGGAGCGGATGGTGGCCTGCGCCGACGCCGACGGTTCGGACGTGGTCGTCGGCAGGATGGCCGGCGTCAACGGGCGCTATGTCCACCAGAAGCTGTACAAGGAGGGCAGGCGGGAGGTCACGCTCTTCGACTCGGCGCTGCCCTTCACGCTCGCCAACACCAAGCTCTTCCGCCGGGAGCTGGTGGAGAAGTACGGGCTCCGGTTCCCGGAGGACATGCCGGTCGGCAGCGACCAGCCGTTCACCATCGAGGCGTGCGTCCGGGCCCGCCGGATCTCCGTCCTCGCGGACTACACGTACTACTACGCGGTCAAACGCGGCGACGCGAGCAACATCACCTACCGGGCGGACCATCTCTCCCGGCTCCGGTGCACGGCCCGCATCATGGACCACACCGCCGGGCTCATCCCGGCGGGGCCCCGGCGCGACGCCGTGCTCCGGCGCCACTTCGAGTGGGAGCTGTCCAAGCTCATGCTCGACGACTTCCCCGCCCTTCCTCTCGCCACCCGGCGGGAGATCTGCGAGGGGCTGACCACTCTGCTGGACACCTACTTCACCGACGGTCTGCGCGAGGCGACCGGGGTGAAGAGACGGGTCCGCTTCGGTCTCGCCCGGCGGGGCGCCGTCGAGGAGCTCACCCGCGCCATCGCGGACGAGGCCGAACACGGGGCGCCGCCCTTCCTGCTGGAGGGGGACCGTGCCTTCGCGCCCTACCCGGGCTTCCGGGACGCCGCGATCGGGCTCGACGACCGGTGGTACGAGGTGCGGGAGCCGGTCGCGGGCAGGCTCGCGGCCGGTACGGAGCTGGAGTCGGCCGCCTGGGAACAGGAGGGGGACGAACTCGCCCTCGCCCTGAAGGTACGGATCGGCATCACCGGCGACACCGCCTCCGCCTTTGTCGCCCTCGCCCGGGGCGCCCTGCCCAAGAGTGCCGACAAACCGGGGGCGCGCAGGCTGCCCGAGAAGGCCGTCCGCCCGGAGGCGGTCGGCGAGTTCACCCGGGAGCCCGCCGACGACGGCACCGGCACCCTGCTGACCGCCCGCATCCCGGTCGACCGGGTCCGGGCCGAGCGCGGGGTACGCGTCTACGTCGACGTAGCGGGTACGACGTACGAGATCCCGGTCCGCACCGGAGGGCTGCCGCTGCCGCTGGCCCGCCGGTGGGGGAGGACCACGCCCTACCGGGCCTCGGCCAACCGGAATCCGAAGGGGCGGCTCGTGATCACGACGGCGCTGCTGTGGGAACCGCCTCCCCGTACGGGCGTCCGGCTGCGCCGCATGCTGTCCAGGCTGAAGAGGAAAGTGACCCGATGAAGATCTGTGTAGTCGCGCTCGGCAAGATCGGGCTTCCGCTCGCCGTGCAGTTCGCCGCCAAGGGCCATCAGGTCGTCGGGGCGGATGTCGACGAGAGGGTCGTGGAGCTGGTCAACGCGGCCACCGAGCCGTTCCCCGGCGAGCACGACCTCGGCGTGAAGCTCAAGGAGACGGTCGGTGCCGGTCTGCTCTCCGCGACCACCGACACCACGGCCGCGGTCGCCGCGTCCGACGCCGTCGTGGTCGTCGTGCCGCTCTTCGTGGACGCCGAGGGCACCCCGGACTTCGGCTGGATGGACGCCGCCACCAAGGCCATCGCGGCGGGCCTCAAGCCGGGCACCCTGGTCAGCTACGAGACCACGCTGCCGGTCGGTACGACCCGAACGCGCTGGGCGCCGATGCTGGCCGAGGGCTCGGGCCTGACCCCCGGCGAGGACTTCCACCTGGTGTTCTCCCCGGAGCGGGTGCTCACCGGCCGGGTCTTCGCGGACCTGCGCCGCTATCCGAAGCTGGTCGGCGGCATCGACGAGGCGTCCGGCGCGGCGGGCACCGCCTTCTACGAGGCCGTGCTCGACTTCGACGAGCGCGCCGACCTGCCCCGCCCCAACGGCGTCTGGGACCTGGGCACGGCGGAGGCCTCCGAGCTGGCGAAGCTGGCCGAGACCACCTACCGGGACGTCAACATCGGCCTGGCCAACCAGTTCGCCCGGTTCGCGGACCGGAACGACATCGACGTCAAGAAGGTCATCGAGGCCTGCAACAGCCAGCCCTACAGCCATATCCACCAGCCCGGCATCGCCGTCGGCGGCCACTGCATCCCGGTCTACCCGCGGATGTACCTGTGGAACGACCCGGAGGCGACCGTCGTGCGCGCGGCCCGCGAGGCCAACGCGGCGATGCCCGAGTACGCCGTCGACCTGCTGGCCGCCGCCTACGGCGACCTGGAGGGCGCCGGGGTCCTGGTGCTGGGCGCGGCCTACCGCGGGGGCGTCAAGGAGACCGCGTTCTCCGGGGTCTTCGGTGTCGTCGAGGCGCTGAAGGCGCGGGGCGCGATGCCGTTCGTCTCGGACCCGCTGTACACCCCCGAGGAGCTGACCGCCCTCGGTCTCGTCCCGCACGACGGCCACCAGGCCGTCACCGCCGCGATCCTCCAGGCCGACCACGCCGACTACCGCGAACTGTCCGCCGCCGACCTGCCGGACGTCCGCGTCCTGGTCGACGGCCGCCGGACGACGGACCCGGAGAAGTGGGCCGGGGTGCGCAGGGTCGTCATCGGCGGCTGAATTCCCGTACGAGTTCCGTAATTCCGTGCGAATTCCCTCCGGGGGAGGGTCGGTGAATTTCTTTGCCGTCGACCTTCCCCCGGCGAACTCGTGTACGAAATGAACGCGGGTGGCCATGAGAGCCACCGTGCTAGCGTTTTTGGGTGTCCAAAACCCCTGCTCCCAAACATGTGATCTATCTGGCCATCGGGTTTCCCCCGGCCGCGAAGAGCTGCGCCTATCGGATGCGGGAAACCGCCAACCAATTCGTCTCACAGGGCTGGGACGTCACGGTGGTGACCATCGCCGACGCCTCCTGGGAGCGGGACTTCGGCCTCGACCACACCCTCTCCGAGCGCGTCGACCCCCGCGTACGCATCGTGAAACTGCCGCTGGTGCGCGAGGACCTGGAGACCGACATCCGGACGTTCTCCGAAGAGCGCGCGCTCCGGCCGGCCCAGTGGGCCGCCGCCTACCGCAGGAAGGGGATGGACGACTTCCCCGAGCCGATCTACGGCGGCTGGAAGGCCGACCTCGAACAGGCCGTCGGGCGCGTCCACCGGGAGAAGCCGGCCGACCTCGTCCTCGCGACCTGCGTGCCGTACGTGAACATGGCCGCCGCCCTCCACCTGTGGGAGACCCACCGGGTGCCGTACGCGATCGACTTCCGCGACGGCTGGTCCGTCGACGTCCTCGGCGACGGCGAGGCCTTCACCCCCGACTCGCCCTCCGGCGTCTGGGAGCGCAGGGTGCTCTCCCAGGCGCTCTCCCTCTGGCTCGTGAACGACCCGATCGCCGACTGGTACCGGCAGCGCCACCCCGATCTGGCCGCCCGCTTCCACGTCGTACGCAACGGGTACGACGAGGACAGCGTCCCCGCCCGGACGCGCACCCCCGACCCGGCAGCCGGGCTGACCTTCGGGCACCTCGGGGTGGTCACCTCGCCGCCGCGCATCCTCGAGGCCGTCCTCGACGGCTGGCGCATCGCCCGCGAGCGCGATCCGCTCGTCGCCCGCTCCCGGCTGGAGATCCGCGGCCAGATCGGCTCCGGCGCGGCCCGCGAGGCCAACGCCCACATGGAGATGATCCGCCGGGCGCAGGCCCGGGGGGAGGCGGTGAGCTTCGGCGGGGCCGCCCCCAAGGCCGAGGTGCCGGACATCTTCGCGAGCTGGGACGTCCTCCTCCTCATGATCATGGGAGGCAAGTACATGACCTCCGGCAAGGTGTACGAGTACGCCGCGACGGGCCTCCCGGTCATGTCCGCGCACGAGGTCGAGCACGACGCGAGCACCGTGATGACCGGCCACCCGCTGTGGACGGGCGCCTTCGGCTTCGACGAGGAAGCGCTGGCCACGGCCTACTCCGCCGCCGCGAAGCTCGCCGTCGAGGCGACCGACGAGGACCGGGCCGCCGCCCGGGCGCACGCCGCCCAGTACGCGCGGGCCGCCCAACTGGGCCCCGCCGTCCGCCGGCTCATCGGCCGGGTCACCGGCGCCCCGGACGACCCCGGGGCGCAGGCCGCGGCCCCGGGCACCCACGAGGTGGAGGACCTCTCGGTATGACGCAGGTACTTCTGATCGCCGGAGCACCGCCGCAGGAAGCGGTCCTCAGGGCGTCGGTGGAGCAGTTCCGGGCGGCGGGCGCCACCGTCGAACTGGTGGGACTCTTCGCCCCGGACGACATCGAACCCGGCCTCGGCCTCGCCGGACTGCGTTCCCTCAAGGCGGCCGCCGCCGACCGCGGCAAGGCCTTCGAGAAGCGCGTCGCCAAGCTCTCCGCCCCGCGCCGCGTCTGGGCCTCGGCCGAACGCGACCGGCAGGTCCGCCGCGCCGGGCGCCGGGCCCACGTCCTGGTCGCCCTGGACGCCTCCGCCGTCTACGCGGTGTGGCGGCTGGCCCAGCTCAACCGCAAGGCGCACGCGGTCTTCGGCATCGCGCCCGCGCTCAAGGCGGTCGAGGAGCGCCGCGCCCGCCCCCTCCACCACGCCCTGCGGGACGCCGCCCGGACCGTGCCCACCCCGGCCACCGTCGGCCGCTCCACCCGGGGCGCCGCCCGGCGCGTCGTCGGCGGGGCACTGCGCCGCGCCTCCTCCCCGGCTGTCATGCGCACCACGCTCGGCGCCCGCTCCTGGCGCGGGGTGGTGGCCGCGCCCAGGGTGCCGGACCGGCTGCGGGCCAAGCTCGCCCGCCGCGTCAGCCTCAGCATGGCCAAGGGGGGCCGCAAGGCGGGCGCCAGCCTGGTGCTCGGGGACGCCGCCCGCCGCACCACCGACCGGGCGCTGCGCGCGGCCCTGCTCGCCGAGGCCGCCCGGGCCGACCTGGCGCGCGGTCACGACGACCCGGCGCTGCGCCGGTCCGCCTACGAGGCGGCGCTCGCCCTCGCCGACCGGCGTCACGCCAAGGGCGACGCCAAGGGGGCGGCGGCCTCGCTCTCCTCCGCGCTCACCCTCGCCTTCCCCCGGGCCGTCCACTTCGACTCGCTCTCCTCACCCCTGGCCGCCGACCCCGTCGGCTATCTGGCCCCCTTCCGCGCGAGCACCGCCTTCCAGGCCCTGACCGCACCGCGCGGCCGCACCGCGCCCGCCGCCCCCGTACCGGCCGGCCGACCCCTGCGGCTGCTGGTCACCACGTACTCCAACGCCAACTTCCTCCACCCCATCCGCGAGCGGTACGCCGACCACCCCGGCGTCGAGATCCGCTTCCTGGACCTGAAGGAGGACGAGACGCTGCGTCCGCTCGCCCGGGGCGGCCAGCGGATGATGGAGCACGCGCTCGGCGGCGCGCCCGCCCTCGGGGAGCAGGCCGAGGCGGCGCTCCGGCCGCATCTGGAGTGGGCGGACACGGTCTTCGTCGACTGGTGCACCAACGCCGCCGCCCTCTTCACCCTGGTCGACCCGGGCACCACCCGGATCGTCGTACGGCTGCACAGCTACGAGGCGTTCACGCTCTGGCCGCACCTCGTGGCGTGGGACCGGGTCGACGACGTGGTCTTCGTCGGGGACCACCTGCGCGATCTGGCCGTCGCCTGCCTGCCGCCCCTGGCGGCGCCGGACGGACCGGCGCTGCACGTCATCGCCAACGCCATGGACCTGGAGCGGTTCCGGCGGGAGAAGACCGGCGCCGACGCCCGCTTCACCGTGGGCCTGATCGGCGCGGGTGTCGTCGCCAAGGATCCGCGCTGGGCCGTGGAGGTCCTGCGGCTGCTGCGGGAGCACGACGAGCGGTACCGCCTGGTCGTCATCGGGGACGGGCTGGACCGCAAGGCGAGCCCCGCGGCCCGCGCCTACGACGACCTCCTCCGGAAGGACCTGGCCGAGCTGGAGCCCACCGGGGCGGTCCGGCTGCTGGGGCGTACGGAGGATGTGCCCGCGGCTCTCACCGGGGTCGGGGTGATCCTCAGCAGCTCGGTGCGCGAGAGCTTCCACTGCGGCCTGGTCGAGGGCGCCGTCAGCGGGGCGCTCCCGGTCGTCCGCGACTGGCCGTTCTTCGCGGGCAAGGAGCACGGCGCCCGGACCCTCTTCCCCGCCGACTGGGTGGTCGCCACCCCGAGGGAGGCCGCCGACCGCGTCCTCGCGCTGACGGCGACCGAGGAGAAGTGGCGCAAGGCGACGGCCGACGCGGCGGAGCACGCGCTGACGACCTGGGACTGGCCGGTGATCGCCCCCGGCTTCGACCGGCTGCTGCTGAAGGGCTGACCGCTGGAGGGCCGACCTCCGGAGGGCTTGACCGCTGGAGGGCCGACCCCTCTCCCCGTACGACGGCTGAGCACTCCGCCGTACGGGGAGGAGCCCGGGCCCTCGGTGCCTCAGGCCGGAGTGGCCCGCTCCCTGAGGGCGCCGTCCTCCTCCTCGTACACCGTCCCGTCCTGCGGGCACTCCCACACGCCCGGCTCGCCCTCGCGGGCGGTCAGGCGCTCCCCGCTGCGGCCCACCCAGCCGATCCGCCGGGCCGGTACGCCGACGACCAGGGCGAAGTCGGGGACGTCCCGGGTCACCACCGCGCCCGCCGCGACCATGGCCCACCGGCCGATCCGGACCGGCGCCACACAGACGGACCGGGCCCCGAGCGAGGCTCCCTCCGCGACCTGGACGCCCACGGGCTGCCAGTCGCCGCCGCGCTTCTGCCGGCCGTCGGGGTCCACCGAGCGCGGGTTGTGGTCGTTGGTGAGGACCACCGCAGGGCCGACGAAGACGCCGTCGGCCAGCTCGGCGGGCTCGTAGACGAGGGCGTAGTTCTGCAGCTTGACGTTGTTCCCGATGCGGACGCCGGAGCCGACGTACGCGCCCCGGCCCACCACGCACCCTTCGCCGAGCTTCGCGCCCTCCCGGATCTGCGCCAGCTCCCAGACGCTGCTGCCCGCCCCGATCTCGGCGCTCTCGTCGACCTGGGCGGTGGGCTGGACCCTGTAGTTCACGTCGTACGCCTTTCACGGGAGCCGGAAACCGGGAGCCGGGCCGGTCCCGGGCAGCATAGGGCGGTCGGCGGGCCCTGCGGTGGCCCTGCGGCCGGGTGGCGCGACCCCGGTTTGACCCCCGGAACCCGGCCCCGTAACCTTGACCCTCGGTGTGTTTCCGTACGCACCTGCCCCTGAGCACATCCCTCCCGGTCCCGGTCGGTGTTCGCGCCGTCCGCCAGGAGAGGCCGCTCATCCTTCCGGATCGTCCCGGGCCCCGGCCCGTGCGAGCGGCTGGCATCAGGGGATCCGTTCCGAGCGAGGGAGAGATCCGCGTGTACGCCATCGTGCGCAGCGGTGGTCGCCAGCACAAGGTTGCTGTCGGCGACATCGTTGAGGTTGACAAGATTTCCACTGCCAAGGTTGGCGACACGGTCGAGCTCTCGACCCTGCTCGTTGTCGACGGTGACGCGGTCACCAGCGACCCGTGGGTGCTCGACGGCATCAAGGTCACGGCCGAGGTCGTGGACCACCACAAGGGCGCGAAGATCGACATCCTTCGCTACAAGAACAAGACCGGCTACCGCCGTCGCCAGGGTCACCGCCAGCAGTACACGGCGATCAAGGTCACCGGTATCCCCGCGGCTGCGAAGTAAGGGACTGAGAACACATGGCACACAAGAAGGGCGCATCGTCCACTCGGAACGGGCGCGATTCCAATGCTCAGCGGCTCGGCGTGAAGCGCTTCGGCGGCCAGGCCGTCAACGCCGGTGAGATCCTGGTCCGCCAGCGCGGCACCCACTTCCACCCAGGCACGGGCGTCGGCCGTGGCGGCGACGACACGCTGTTCGCGCTGACCGCCGGTGCGGTGGAGTTCGGTACCCACCGTGGCCGCAAGGTCGTGAACATCGTTCCGCTCGCCGTCTGAGTTCTTCCTCAGCGCGCGCAGAACGGCACACAGCACCTTCCGAGGGCGGATCTCAGCTTTCCCGGCGAACGGGGAAGCGGGTCCGCCCTCGGCGTGTTACGACAGAGACAATTCCGTATTTTTCTGCTGTACCTGGAGGCACCCACCATGACCACCTTCGTGGACCGCGTCGAGCTGCATGCCGCCGCGGGTAACGGAGGCCACGGCTGCGCCTCCGTACACCGGGAGAAGTTCAAGCCGCTCGGCGGCCCCGACGGGGGCAACGGCGGCCGCGGCGGCGATGTGATCCTGGTCGTCGAGCAGTCCGTGACCACGCTGCTGGACTACCACCACAGCCCCCACCGCAAGGCCACCAACGGCCAGCCCGGCGCCGGTGACAACCGCTCCGGCAAGGACGGCCAGGACCTGGTCCTGCCCGTGCCCGACGGCACCGTCGTCCTCGACAAGGCCGGCAACGTCCTCGCGGACCTGGTCGGCCAGGGCACCACCTTCGTCGCCGGACAGGGCGGCCGCGGCGGGCTCGGCAACGCTGCGCTGGCCTCCGCCCGCCGCAAGGCGCCCGGGTTCGCACTGCTCGGTGAGCCGGGGGAGAGCCGGGACATCGTCCTGGAGCTCAAGACCGTCGCGGACGTGGCGCTCGTCGGCTACCCGAGCGCGGGCAAGTCCTCGCTGATCTCGGTGCTCTCCGCCGCCAAGCCGAAGATCGCGGACTACCCCTTCACCACACTGGTCCCCAACCTCGGTGTCGTCACCGCGGGTTCGACCGTCTACACCATCGCGGACGTCCCCGGCCTCATCCCCGGCGCCAGCCAGGGCAAGGGGCTCGGCCTGGAGTTCCTGCGCCATGTCGAGCGCTGCTCGGTGCTCGTGCACGTCCTGGACACCGCGACGCTGGAGTCCGACCGCGACCCCCTCTCCGACCTCGACACCATCGAGGAGGAGCTGCGCCAGTACGGCGGCCTGGAGGACCGGCCCCGCATCGTCGCCCTGAACAAGGTCGACATCCCCGACGGCCAGGACCTGGCCGACATGATCCGCCCCGACCTGGAGGCCCGCGGCTACCAGGTCTTCGAGGTCTCCGCGATCGCGCACAAGGGCCTCAAGGAGCTGAGCTTCGCGCTCGCCGGGATCATCGCGAAGGCGCGGGCCAGTAAGCCGAAGGAGGAGGCGACCCGGATCGTCATCCGCCCGAAGGCCGTCGACGACGCGGGCTTCACGGTCACCGCGGAGGGCGAGGACCTCTACCGCGTACGGGGCGAGAAGCCCGAACGCTGGGTGCGCCAGACCGACTTCAACAACGACGAGGCCGTCGGCTACCTCGCGGACCGGCTCAACCGCCTCGGCGTCGAGGACGCGCTCGTCAAGGCGGGCGCGCGGGCCGGTGACGGCGTCGCCATCGGCCCCGAGGAGAACGCGGTCGTCTTCGACTGGGAGCCGACCATGCAGGCCGGTGCCGAGATGCTGGGGCGCCGCGGTGAGGACCACCGCATGGAGGCACCGCGTCCGGCGGCCCAGCGACGCCGGGAGCGCGCTGCGGAGCGTGACGACGCAGAGCAGGAGTACGACGAGTTCGACCCCTTCTAGAGGGCGCACGACCTCCAGGACCGGAAGGCCTGACTCCGATCGGAGTCAGGCCTTCCGGCGATTCGGGGGCGGATACGGGCGGTCCGGGCGCTCGAACCGGGCTCCAGGGGGCGTGAGGATGTGCAGATTATGAAAGTTCTCTACGGATTCGGTCTCGGGTGGAACCTGCCGTGCTCCATCAACATCCCTGGCCAGACGGTGAACGGGGGGTTTCCAGGGGGTGCGGGACGGGGGTCGTCCGCCTTGCGGGACGGTCACGGAGAGTGCGAACATCGCGCTGTTCCACCCCCGTAGCGAAGTAGGTCGTCAGTGTCTCTGCCCCAGGAAGCCAAGCTCCGGACCACAGCCGTCGTGCTCGCGGGCGGCACCGGGCAGCGGGTGGGGCTGTCGATCCCCAAGCAGCTACTGAAGATCGCGGGCAAGGCGGTCATAGAGCACACGCTGACGATCTTTCAGAACGCCGAGGACATCGACGACATCATCGTGATGATGGCGCCGGGGTTCGTGCCGGACGTCGAGAAGATCGTCGTCAAGGCCCAGTTGACCAAGGTCACCCGGGTCATCGAGGGCGGCACCACCCGCAACGAGACCACCGAGCGCGCCATCGCGGCCCTCGGTGAGGGTCTCGCCGAGAACGAGGACCGCAACGTCCTCTTCCACGACGCGGTGCGCCCCCTGCTGTCACAGCGCGTCATCAGGGACTGTGTCGCCGCCCTCGACCGCTACCAGGCCGTCGACGTCGCCATCCCCTCCGCGGACACGATCATCGTGACCCGCACCCACGGCGAGGACGGCGAGTTCATCACCGAGGTCCCCGACCGCTCCCGGCTGCGCCGCGGCCAGACCCCGCAGGCGTTCAAGCTCTCCACGATCCGCAAGGCGTACAGGATCGCGGCGGGAGACCCCAACTTCCAGGCCACGGACGACTGTTCGGTGGTCCTCAAGTACCTCCCCGATGTGCCGATCCATGTGGTCGCGGGCGACGAGTACAACATGAAGGTCACCCAGCCGGTCGACGTCTTCCTCACCGACAAGCTCTTCCAGCTCGCCTCCACCGCCGCCCCCCGCCAGGCCGACGAGGCCGCCTACCGGGAGCTGCTCTCAGGCAAGACCGTCGTCGTCTTCGGCGGTTCGTACGGGATCGGCGCCGACCTCGCGACGATGGCGGAGAGTTACGGGGCGAAGGTCTACGCGCTGGGCCGGTCCACCACCGGCACCCATGTGGAGAACCGGGCCGACATCGACGGGGCGCTCGCCCGGGCGCACGCCGAGACCGGGCGCGTCGACTACGTCATCAACACCGCGGGCGTCCTGCGCATCGGCAGGCTGGCCGAGACGGACGACGCGACGATCCAGGAAGCGCTGAACGTCAACTATCTGGCCCCCGTCCAGATCGCGCGCGCCTCCTACAAGTACCTCGCCGAGACGCAGGGACAGCTGCTGCTCTACACCTCCAGCAGCTACACCCGCGGCCGGGCCGAGTACAGCCTCTACTCCTCCACCAAGGCCGCCATGGTCAACCTGACCCAGGCGCTCGCCGACGAGTGGGCGGGGGAGGGCATCCGGGTGAACTGCGTGAACCCGGAGCGGACCGCGACACCGATGCGCACCAGGGCCTTCGGCCAGGAGCCGGAGGGCTCGCTGCTCTCCTCGGAGGCCGTGGCCCGCACCTCGCTGGACGTGCTGCTCTCCGAGCTGACCGGGCACGTCATCGACGTACGACAGCAGGACCCGACGGCGGAGGCCTCCGCTTCGTCCGGGTTCGATCAGGCGCTGGCCTCCGCGCTGGACCGCCAGGGGGACGGTTGATCATTCTCGGAACCGACGCGATAACGGGCCTCGGTCACCGCTTAATGCGGTGACCGAGGCCTTGCGCTTATACGCATCTTCATATTTTCCTCATTTACGTGAACCTCATTACGTGAAACCAGCCGGCACCCCCCCTGGAGCAGGTTCTTCATGATCTCCCAAGCCATCCGCCTCGCCCGTGTGGGCAGCAGATCAGAACTGGCGGCAGCATTGCTGATGGGGCTCGGATACCCCTGTGTCATGCTCGCCGCGCTCATTCCGAACGTGTGGTTCTTCGCGGCGGCGGCAGCCGTCACCTACCTCGCGGACCGGTATCTGCACCATCGCGGGAGCTATGTGATCAACCGGCTCGGCAGGGTGCGGGCGGGGCTGTCCATCCGCTTCCTGCTGCGCCAGCTGATGATCATCCTGCTGCTGGCCCGGCTCGACCTGTCCGAGGGACCGCTGTTCTACACGGCGGCCGCCTGCTTCCTGCTCTTCTTCGCTCTCCAGATCCCGCACGGCGCCCTGACGACCCTGATCAGGCTGCGCCGCACGATGCCGGTCATCACCCGCAACGTGGACCTCAACGCCGTACGCATCCCCGACGCCCCGCCGAGCGCGCTGCTGCGCAGCTCGGGCGAGAAGATGCTGTACCTGGACATCCCCGCGGTGGCCGGCATCCTGATCGCCGCCGGGACCGGCGAGAACGCCGCCGCCTACGCCGGTGCCGCGCTCACCCTGCTGCTCGCCCTCCTCTACGTGGCGGCGCTCGTCCCCTACCTGCGCCGCAGCAGGCTGGCGCCCCGGCCCGCCGCCGTGCTCAAGGCCGTCGACACCTGGCTGAGCGAGTACCAGCCGACCGTGGTGCTCTACTTCTCCGGCTCCAACGAGTCCGCCTACCAGGGCAACATGTGGCTGGAGACCATGGCCCGGATCGAGGGCCGGCCGCTGATCATCATGCGGGAACGCGGTCTGGTCCCGCAGCTGGCCGAGACCTCCGTCCCGGTGATCTGCGTCCCGGCGGGCACCCACCTGATGAACCTGGACCTCTCCACCGTCCGGGTCTGTCTGTATCCGGCCAACGTCGGCAAGAACATCCACATCCTGCGCGTGCCCACCATGAAGCACGTCTTCATCGGCCACGGCGACAGCGACAAGCTCGCCAGCGTCAACCCGTACTCCAAGGTCTACGACGAGGTCTGGACGGCCGGCCGCGCGGGCCGCGACCGGTACGCGCTGGCCGACGTGGGCGTCCGGGACGAGGACATCGTCGAGGTCGGCCGCCCGCAACTGGAGTCCGTCGAGAGAGGTACGGGCTCGCTGCGCAACCCCATCCCGACCGTGCTGTACGCCCCCACCTGGGAGGGCTGGGACGACAACCCCGGCAACACCTCGCTGCTCCTTGCGGGCGAGAACATCGTGCGCGGGCTGATCGACGCGGACGAGCCGGTCCGGATCGTCTACAAGCCGCACCCCTTCACCGGCATCCGCAACGCCAGGGCCAAGGCGGTCGACGCCCGGATCCGGGCCATGCTGGAGAAGGCCGCCGCCGAGCGCGCCGCCGAGCCCCGCTGGGTCCGGGAGGCCGAGCGGACGGCCGCCGACCGGAGCGCCGCCGAGGCCGAACTCGTCACCATCGGCGCCCGGTTGGCGGAGCTGGCCGTGGTGGGCCGCCCCGGCGCGGACGAGGCGGAGGAGTCGCGGGTCGCGCTCGCGGATCCCGCCCGCGAGGCGGAGACGGCCCGGCTGCGGGCCGCGTGGAACGACGCCTACTGGCGCTCCTTCGGCTGGTGGGAGCACCGTACGGTGACGGGCCCGCAGCCCAGGCTGTACGACTGCTTCAACGAGTCCGACGCCATGGTCTCGGACATCTCCAGCGTGGTCTCCGACTTCATCGCGAGCGGAAAGCCGTACGCGGTCACCGACTCCGCGGGGCTGGGCGCCGAGGAGTTCCGGCGGCAGAACACCGCTGTACGGGCCGCGGTCGTCCTCTCCAACGGCGCCGGGGAACTCGGTGAACTGCTGGCCGCCGTCGCGGACCCACCCGCCGACACCCTGGCCGGGGCGCGCCGGGAGCTGAAGACGTACCTCCTGGGCCCGGACGAGCCGACCTCCATGGAGCGGTTCAACGCCGCCGTACGGGCGCTCGCCGCCAAGGCGGAGGCCCGTAACGCCGGGGTCGCCCAGCGGATCGGGGACCAGGCCGTGGCCGTCCCGGACCGGGAGGCGGACTCCAGCGGTGCCGGGACGGGCGAGCCGGAGGCGACGGCGGCGGCCGTCGCCACGGCGGACCCGGACGCGGTGGCCGTCCCCGGCGGCGAGGCGGAAGTGGCGGAAGCCGCGGTCGCTCCGGAGGCCACGACGGCGCGCTGAGGCCCACAGCCGACCGGGCCGGCCGGAAAGGGACGCAACCCCGACGACGACCCGTACGTCTCCCTCCGAGGAGGGGATGTACGGGTCGTTCGGCGTGTTTGCACATAAAGAGTTTTGTGCACAAAGAGTGCAGAGCCGGGCAATTCGCCTTCCCTCGTGATCAAATCGGCGGGTGGATATGGCCGACATGCCCAGGACGAACCACGAGCCCGATGTCAGTGTGATCATCGGGGCGTATGAAGCGATGCCCTATCTGATCCGGTGTCTGGAGTCGGTGGACGCGCAGACGATCGGCCCCGGACGCATGGAGATCGTCGCGGTCGACGACGGTTCCACGGACGGTACGGGCGAATGTCTGGAGGAATTCGCCGCCCGGACGGCGATCCCCATGCGGGTCGTCCGGCAGGAGAATTCCGGCGGTCCCAGCGGCCCGCGGAACCTCGGCCTCGGGCTGGCCCGGGGCCGGTACGTCTTCTTTCTCGACGCCGACGACTATTTCGGTGAAGAGGCCCTGGAACGCATGGTCGCCATGGGCGACCGGGCGGGCACGGACGTGATTCTCGGAAAGATCGTCGGCGTCGACCGCGGTGCGGCCAAGTCCATGTGGGGCGAGACCGTCGAGCGCGCCGATCTCTTCGATTCCCACATCAAATTCACCCTGAGCGCGCAGAAACTGTTCCGGCGCGACCTTCTCGTACGGCTCGGCATGAGCTTCGACGAGAAGCTGCGGACGGGCGAGGACGCCCTCTTCACCATGGAGGCGTATCTGCGCGGCGACGGGGTCTCCGTCGTCGCGGACTACACCTGCTACTACCTGGTGGGCCGGGAGGACGGCAAACAGCTCACCAAGAGCGGCGGCTACGAGCTGCGGTTCGACTCGGCCAGGGCGCTCATGAAGCTCATCGCCGACCATGTCCCGCCGGGGCCGCGGCGCGACACCCTGATGGTCCGGCCCTTCGTCATCACGCTGCTCCCGCAGTTCGGCCCGGCCCTCCTCGGGCAGAGCGAGGCCGTGCGGAAGCACAAGCTGGAGCTGGCCGCCCCGCTGATGCGGGCCTACTGGACGCCGGGGCTGGCCCGCCGGCTCAAGGTCCAGGAGAGGCTGCGGCTGACCTGCGTGGCCGAGGGGCGGCTCGATCTCCTGCTGGACATCCTGCGGTTCCTGAAGGACAAGAAGAAGCCGAAGGCGGTCCGCAAGGGTCTGCGCGGCCGGCTCCACCTCACCTACCCGCACTTCGGGGAGGGCGCGGGGCTGCCGGACGCGGCGTACGAGCTGACCGTGCCGGAGCGGATCGGCGGCGGAAAACCCGTGGTGCCGGAGCCGCAGACCCCGACGGTCTTCGTACGGCGCCTGAGGCGCAAGGCCCGCCGGACGGCCGGGGCGCTCCGGACCGCCCTCCACGTACCGCGCCGCGCGTAGTCGCACCCTCGGCGGTTCGGGGCCCTACTCCTCCGGCCGCAGCAGCTTCCGGACCGGGCGGCCCACCACCCGGCGGGCCCGCCGGTAGACGGTCGGGAGGGTGCCCGCGCCCTGGCCGATCTGGATCCGGACACCGACCGGGGACGTCCGTCCGGCGAGCCGGCCGCGCAGCTCCGCGTTGTGCGCGGCCAACTCCTCCATCCGGCCCCGCAGCCAGCCGAACCGCGCGCTCAGCGCCTCGGGGTCGTTGCCGATCCAGGGGCGCACGGCGGGCGGCAGCGCGAGACCGGCCAGCCGGGCGTCGAACGCGGCGCCCCCGTCGCCGTGCGTGAAGGTGTTCTCCAGGCCGTTCCGCTCCAGGAACCCGATGAAGCGGAGGAAGCGCTCCTCGTGCCCGTTCACGAGCCCGCCGAAGTCGGCAGCCTCGTACAGTTCGGCGGGATCGACGGTGTCGGGGACCTCGGAGATCCTGCGGTGCGGGATCTCGAAGTACCGGCACAGCTCCAGGGTCCGGGAGTCGCTGCACAGGACCGTGCTCGGCACCCCGGCCAGCAGCGCCGCGATGTTGCCGTGGATGCGGGAGCCGAAGGAGAAGTCGAAGTCGCGGAGTTCACCGATCCAGGTGGCCGGGTCGATGTAGAGCCGGACCTTGTCCTCCCGGTACATCGGGTGGGACGGGTGCGTCGGCATCGAGGTCTGCGCGCCGTCGGGGTGCGGGGTCTCGCGCCAGTGCAGCAGCTCCGCCTCCAGAAGGTTCTGCCCGATGAACCGGAGGTGCGGATAGCGCCCGTGGGCCCGGCGGATGATCGCGTCGAGCCCGTGCGCGCGGACGGCGCTGTGCGAGCCGTTCACCGCGATACGGGACTCGGCGGTGAGCGGCCCCTGGCGCTTGGTGAGCGTGAACGTCGCGCCGTTCAGGAACATCGAGGGGCAGCCGATGACCTCCACGTCCCGGAACCCCATGTCGGCCAGGTACCGCGCGGTGAACTCGCCCCGCACGCCGATGGAGGCGCTGCGGTCGAGGACCGCCGCGACGAACTGCCGGACCGTCTGCTCCATCGGCTTCAGCCGCTCCGCGTCGTACGCCAGCGGGGCCTGTGCCCCGACGCCCAGCACGACCACGGGGATCCGCAACTTCCTGATCAGCTGCGTCATCCGGGCCAGCGGCCGCTCGAAGGTCGGGCGGAAGGCGTTGGCCAGCGGGACGACGAAGACGTCGTACTCCTCGTTGATGCGCTCCGCCTCGGACGGGACCGCCCGGATCCCGTTGGAGAACACGTCCGTCCGCGGGGTCGTCAGGATCTTGTGCGCCGCGTCGCTGAAGATCAGGTTCCCGGTGTTCGTCGCGAAGACGTCCCGGTGGAGGGCGTCCTCCAGGGAACCCGTATCGAACGGACTTTTGCCCGATCGCAGAAGTAAGCGGCGTTTCCGGGACGGTTCGTCGGTCACGGGCCCAGCGTAGCCCGGTGCCACCCGGCCGGAGAGGGCGTCGTACCCGCTGGAGGGCGAGTCGTGCCGCCCGCGCTGAGACGGATCGGCGCCCCGCCGACGCCTCGCGTAGATTGTGGGCGCCGGTGAGGACGACATGATGGGGACGGGCGTACGTGTCAGGGGCAAGCGAATTCGAAGGCGCACTCCGCACACCCTCCGACCGGGGTGACTCCGGGCGGCGGGCAGAAGTGACCGGTGCCCGCAGGATCGTCGTCAAGGTCGGCTCCTCCTCGCTCACCACCGCCTCCGGCGGCCTCGACGCCGACCGCGTCGACGCCCTCGTCGACGTCCTGGCCAAGGTCAGGGACGGCGGCGAACGCGAGGTCGTCCTCGTCTCCAGCGGTGCCATCGCCGCCGGGCTCGCCCCGCTCGGCCTGGTCCGCCGCCCCAAGGACCTCGCCCGCCAGCAGGCCGCCGCCAGCGTCGGCCAGGGGCTCCTGGTCGCCCGCTACACCGCCTCCTTCGCGCGTTACGGCGTCCGCGTCGGCCAGGTGCTCCTCACCGCCGACGACACCAGCCGCCGCGCCCACTACCGCAACGCCTTCAGCACCCTCGACAAGCTCCTGGAGATGGGCGCCGTCCCCGTCGTCAACGAGAACGACACCGTCGCCACCGACGAGATCCGCTTCGGCGACAACGACCGGCTCGCCGCCCTCGTCGCCCACCTCGTCCACGCCGACCTCCTCGTCCTCCTCTCCGACGTCGACGGCCTCTACGACGGACCGCCCGGAACCCCCGGCGCCTCCCGCATCGCCGAGGTCACCGGCCCCGGCGACCTCGCGGGCGTCACCATCGGCAGCGCCGGCAAGGCGGGCGTGGGCACCGGCGGCATGGTCACCAAGGTCGAGGCCGCCAACATCGCCACCGCCGCCGGGGTCCCCGTCGTCCTCACCTCCGCCAGCCGGGCCGCCGACGCCCTCGCGGGCCGCGACACCGGCACGTACTTCCACCGCACCGGCCGCCGCTCCGCCGACCGGCTCCTCTGGCTCGCCCACGCCTCCACCCCGCAGGGCGCGCTCACCCTGGACGACGGTGCCGTACGGGCCGTCGTGGAGCGCCGCACCTCGCTGCTGCCCGCCGGGATCTCCGCCGTCGAGGGTGAGTTCAGCGCCGGCGACCCGGTGGAGCTGCGCGATCTGCGCGGCGCCCCCGTCGCCCGCGGGCTCGTCAACTTCGACGCGAAGGAGATCCCCCAGCTGCTCGGCCGCTCCACCCGCGATCTCGCCCGTGAGCTGGGCCCCGCCTATGAGCGCGAGGTCGTACACAGGGACGATCTGGTCATCCTCGTGCCGCGCCTCACCCCCTGAAACGGCTGAAAGTCCCGCCATCGGGCAGGGACCTTTACCAAAACCGCCCCACGCCCGGCCGTTGACTGGTCCACTTTGTAGCGGGGAAACAGGGGACCGCACAGCAACACATCACAGGAGGCCGCCGGTGAGACGAGCGCGCCCGGGGGCGTCGCCCCGAGGCACGGGCAGCCGCGCCCTGACGAGCGTCGGAGCGGGCGCCGGTTTCGACCGGAACCCGCCCCTGGGAGGCACCGCCGACCAGGAGCCGGTGCCGGAGCGCCAGGAGGACCGCCCGCAGTCGAAGCTCTGGCACATCACCCTCAGCGTCTCGGGGGCCGAGACCCCGCTGCGGGAGGTCAGACGCGGTCTGGAGCAGCTCGCGCACGACCATCCCTTCCTGCTGACCAGCCGTTACGCAGGCGACCACGCGGAGATCCGCTACTGGGAAGAGGCCCGCGACCTGCACGACGCCGCCGCGGTCGCCCTGCGGCTGTGGGGCGAGCACCGCTCCAGCGCCCAACTGCCGCCGTGGAAGATCGTCGGCCTCGAAGTCATCGACCGCGAGACCTACCACCAGCGCATCGCCGAGGGGTACGGGCCACCGCCCGCCGCCCCCGTCGGCGTGCACCCGTACTGAAAGGCCGTGCTGCGAGGCGTCCGCCCCTCGGGTCGGCCGTCTCGCATCACGGGATACGTGCCGTATGCCCGCAGAGCGCGCATTACCCTGCGGGCATGACCACGCTCTCGCCCTACGACAACCTGTCCCCGGTCGCGCAGACCGCCTACCGGGCCCGCGCCGCCGCCGCAGATATCGCGCCACTTCCGCGCGCTGCCAAGGACGACGCGCTGCTGGCCATCGCGGACGCCCTCGAAGTGCGGACCGCCGAGATCGTCGAGGCCAACGCGCAGGACGTCGAGCGGGCCCGCGAGGCCGGGACGGGCGAGGGCATCATCGACCGGCTCACCCTCACCCCGGAGCGCATCCGGGCCATCGCCGCCGATGTACGGGACGTGGCCGCGCTGCCCGACCCGGTCGGTGAGGTGGTGCGCGGCTCGACCCTGCCCAACGGCATCGACCTGCGCCAGGTCCGCGTCCCCCTCGGCGTGGTCGGCATCATCTACGAGGCCCGCCCCAACGTCACCGTGGACGCCGCCGCCCTCTGCCTGAAGTCCGGCAACGCGGTCCTGCTGCGCGGCTCCTCCTCCGCGTACGCCTCCAACACCGCCCTGGTCCGGGTCCTGCGCGACGCCGTCGGCGGCTCGGGCCTCCCCGCCGACGCCGTACAGCTCGTCCCGGGCGAGAGCCGCGACTCCGTACGGGAGCTGATGCGCGCCCGCGGCCTGGTCGACGTCCTCATCCCGCGCGGCGGCGCCTCCCTGATCCGTACGGTCGTGGAGGAGTCCACGGTCCCCGTCATCGAGACCGGCACCGGCAACTGCCACGTCTACGTCGACGCCCAGACGGACCTGTCCATGGCGGTCGACATCCTGGTCAACTCCAAGGCCCAGCGCCCCAGCGTCTGCAACGCCGCCGAGACCCTGCTCGTCCACAAGGACGTCGCCGACGCCTTCCTGCCGCTCGCCCTGGACGCCCTGGCCGAGGCCGGGGTCACCGTCCACGGCGACGAACACGTCCTCGCCCACGCCGAGGGGACCAAGGCCACCGTCGTCCCGGCGACGACCGAGGACTGGGAGACCGAGTACCTGTCGTACGACATCGCGGCGGCGGTCGTGGACTCCCTGGACGCGGCCGTGGCGCACATCCGCCTCTGGTCCTCCGGCCACACCGAGGCCATCGTGACCACCTCGCAGGCCGCCGCCCGCCGGTTCACCCAACTGGTCGACTCCACCACGGTCGCCGTCAACGCCTCGACGCGCTTCACCGACGGAGGTCAGTTCGGCTTCGGCGCCGAGATCGGCATCTCCACCCAGAAGCTGCACGCCAGGGGCCCGATGGGCCTGCCGGAGCTGACCTCCACGAAGTACATCGTCACCGGCGACGGCCACACCCGGTAGCCCGACTTTCCGGAGCACCTGCCCAAAAGGTCCCGGCACGGCTACGCTGAATCCGTGCCGGACGACGTGGGGGGCAAGCCGTTCCCGGACGGCTGGGAGCCTGACGACGACCGCGGGGGCGCGGACAAGGACTTCGCCTCCGTGGTGTTCGACGAGGACTTCGTCCGGGCCGCCGTCGTCCATGAACCCACCGCCGTGGAGCGCCTGCTCGCCGCCGCGGAGGCCCGGGCCCAGGCCGACGCCGCCCGGGCCCGCCGCAGCCGCCGTCCCACGGACGGCGAGTACGGCTCCCACCGCCGCCCCCGGCCCCCGCACGACCCGCAGGACCTCGACTACGACCCCGACGACCGCGACGGCTCCGGCTCCTACGGGCCCGGTGGTTACCGGGGCGCAGCCCGCTGGCACCGCCCGGTTGCGTGGCTGCTCGCCCTGGTCATGGGCGTCGGTATGGTCGGCCTCGCCTTCTCCGCCGCCCACCGGACCGCGTCCGCGAACCGCGAGGACCAGGTGGTGCCGCCCGCCACCAGCGGGGTGGACCAGCCCGGGGCGATTCCGCCGGCCGCCGTGGACCACTCCCGCCCCACGGTCTCCGCCACCCCCTCCGCCCCCTGAGCCGCCCCCGCGCCGCGCGCCCCGCACCGGGGGAGCGGCCCGCCCTTCACCCGTACGGCGGTGGCGGCAGCCGCCACTTCCCGCCGCTCTCCGCGTTTACGTCACCGCCGATCGACCTACTCTGAAGATGTGACCCCTCGCTTCCGGGGGGCTTCTCGCTGCCGGACGCCCGACGGCCGAAGCAGACCGTGGCGCACCGAGCAGACCGGTGGTGCGGAGATGCGGGAGAGACGTCATGACAGGCCGCTCAGAACCGCCGAACGGCCCGCCCGAGAACCCCGAGGGCGGCGAGGACGAGTACGGCTCGCTCGTCTTCGACGAATCGTTCATCCGCAGTGCCCGCATGCAGGAGTTCTCGGCGCAGGAGCGGATGGGCGAGCCCGCCCGCGCGGTGCGCACGCTCCCGGAACCGGTGGCCCCGACGGGCCACGGCTCCCGGGCCGCCATCGTGCTGGTCGTCCTCATCGCCCTGGCCTTCGCCACGGCCGTCTACATCGGCTTCCGCAACCCCTACCCGCAGCCCGTCACCCGCCGGGCCGAACCGCTGCGCACCACCGTCGTGCCCCTCGCCCCCCGCGGTCCCGTCCCCGCCGGATCACCCGAGCAGCTCTACCGGGCCGCCCCACTCTCCGGCTTCCGCACCGGCGCGGCCGGCATCAACTTCCCCTCCGTGCGGCGTACGCAGAACTTCTCCGACAGCCAGATCACCACCGCCCTCGCCACCGTCAAGGACTACCTGGTGGAGTCCTCGCTCAACCCGGCCGTCCTCACCGGCCAGGTCCGCCGCCCCGTCGAGCAGCTCCTCGACCCCGACCAGCGGGGCCAGTTCGAACGGTCCCTGAGCAACCCCGCCGACGACGGGCTCCACGCCGCCACCGGCTGGCTGGTGCGCTTCGACCCGGCCGAGGTGGAGCTGGCCGACCCCCAGGTCCGGGTCCAGGGCACCCTCTCGTACGCCGAGGACGGCGCGGGCACCCTGGAGATCGTCTCGGACCACACCTTCACCTACGCCCTGCGCCCGGCGGGCCCCACACCGAAGGAGGACGGCGCCTCCCTCTTCACCGTCCGGCGCGAGCTGCGCTTCCGCCTCGACCGGGAGGACCTGCGGCTGCACCGGCTGGAGCTGCGCACCGCCCACGTACAGGCCGGACCACAGTCCTGCTCGGCCGGCGCGACCGGGACGCTGCGCCCGCTCCTGGCGGGGGAGCGGGCCGACGCCCGGGGCCCCGCGGCCACCGACCCGTACGCCCCGGGTCGGCCCGCGGCGGCGCTCTGCGGGACCCTGGCACCCCTGGGCACCCCCACACCGGCCGCCCCGGGCGCCCCCGGCGGAGCTACGCCTTCCGGGGCCCCTCCTCAGGATTCTGCGGCCCTTCGGGACTACCGCCCCCGTCCGTCGTAGCGGAACCGCCCGCACCGCCCTTGGCCCCACCGCCGCCACCGGTGAACTTGTCGCGCAGCTTGCCGCCCAGGTCCCCGGCGCCCCCGGCGATGTCACCGACCAGCTTCATCAGCGGGTCCTTGCTCGTACGCACCGTGTCCGCGTAGTGCGAGGCCGACTCCCGGAAGGAGTCCGACACCGACGCGTCCTTGTCCTCGTCGCGCCGGGGGTAGTGGCCGTCCATGATCCGCTGGAAGTCGCGGGTCTCGGACCACTTCTTCAGCTCGGCGGCCCGCACCGTGGTGAAGGGGTGCGACCGCGGCAGCACATTGAGGATCTTGAGGACCGAGTCCCGCAGGTCCCCGCCCTTCTCGTACTCGTCGGCCTGGGCGAGGAAGGCGTCCACGTTCATCTCGTGGAGGTGGTTGCCACCGGCGATCTTCATCAGACCGCGCATCGACGCCTGGATGTCCTGGCCCACCAGCAGCCCGGCCCGGTCGGCGGAGAGCTCCGACTTGCGGAACCACTCGCGCAGCGCCGTCACGATCGCCATGATCGCCACGTTCCCCAGCGGGATCCAGGCGACCTTCACGGCCAGATTGGTGAGGAAGAGCAGGATCGTCCGGTACACCGAGTGGCCGGAGAGGGCGTGGCCCACCTCGTGGCCCACCACCGCCCGCATCTCCTCCTCGTCGAGCAGCTCGACCAGGCCCGTGGTGACCACGATGATCGGCTCGTCCATCCCGATGCACATGGCGTTGGGCTGCGGGTCCTGCTTGACGTACATCGGCGGGACCTTCTCCAGGTCCAGGATGTAACACGCGTCGCGCAGCATGTCGTGGAGGTGGGCGAACTGCGCCTCGCTCACCCGGACGGAGTCGGAGAGGAAGAGCAGCCGCAGGCTCCGCTCCGGGAGCAGCCCGCTGAGTGCCTTGAAGACGGTGTCGAAACCGGTGAGCCTGCGCAGCGCCACCAGGGCCGAGCGGTCCGCCGGGTGCTCGTAGGCCCGGGACGAGATCCCGGGGAATCGCCTGCGCGCCCTGCTCGGCACGTTCTCGTGACTGATGTCGGTCATGGATGGCCCCCTGTTCGTACGAGACGTTGCTCGCCCCCCGGACAAAACCCAGCGTAGGCGCTGGCGCTACGGTGTGCGGGGGGCTGTGGATAACTTTGAGGAGCGCCCGAAATGCCGCACATCGCCATCACCCTCGCTGCCGCGTCCGCGGACCAGGGACCGGGGGCCACCCTCCGGATCGTGCTGCTGGTCTCGATCGTCGGAGCGGTGCTGCTGGCCTGGTTCCTGCTGCGCGGATACCGCAACAACGACGACAACGACTGAGTCGGCGTGAGCGTGCCCGAAGGCCCCGCATACGATGTGCCCGACGTCTTCCTTCCGCCTCACGATCGATAGGTCCTGCCGAAGATGAGCCTCACGAGCACCGCACACGAGCTGGTCACCCTCGCCTCCGGAGGCGAGGGCGGCGGCAACCACGAAAGCCTCAACCCGTACCTCATCGGCGGCCTGGCCTTCCTCGCGCTGATGTTCCTGCTCTGGGTCACCACCCGCTTCAACCGCGACCGCTGAGACAGAGGCGTACAGCTGTGCCAGTAGGCTCTGCACGCATGGGAGCGCAGGAAGTGCCTACCGGCCCCGGCAAACGCCGCATCGGCGTCATGGGCGGGACATTCGACCCGATCCACCATGGACACCTGGTGGCGGCCAGTGAAGTGGCCGCCCAGTTCCATCTCGACGAGGTCGTGTTCGTCCCGACCGGGCAGCCGTGGCAGAAGAGCCACAAGAAGGTCTCCCCGGCCGAGGACCGCTATCTGATGACGGTCATCGCCACCGCGTCCAATCCGCAGTTCTCGGTCAGCCGCAGTGACATCGACCGTGGCGGACCGACGTACACCATCGATACGCTGCGGGACCTGCGCGAGGTCCACGGCGACGCGGACCTCTTCTTCATCACCGGCGCCGACGCGCTCGCCCAGATCCTCACCTGGCGCGACGCGGAGGAGCTGTTCTCGCTCTCCCACTTCATCGGTGTGACCCGGCCGGGTCACGTGCTCACGGACGACGGACTTCCCGAGGGCGGTGTCTCCCTCGTGGAGGTGCCCGCGCTGGCGATCTCGTCCACGGACTGCCGTGAGAGGGTCGCGCAGGGGGAGCCGGTCTGGTACCTGGTGCCGGACGGCGTGGTCCGCTACATCGACAAGCGCCAGCTGTACCGCGGCGACTGAGCCACGGAGAGGGGCACCGGTGAACGACCGACAGAACCCGTACGGCCACGACCCGTACTACCAGCAGCCGCAGATCATCGGCTACGACGAGTACGGGCAGCCGGTGTACCAGCAGCACGGGCAGGAGCAGGGCGGGCAGCCGTACGACCCCTACGCCGCCCAGCAGGGCCAGGGGCAGGGCCACGTCACGGACACGGGGTACGGCTACGACCCGTACGACCAGTCCCAGCAATCCCCGCAGCCCCAGGCGCAGCCGTACGACCCCTACGTGGCTCAGCAACAGCAGCACCAGAACCAGAGCGGCACCGACCAGGGGTACACCCAGGGGTACGGGCAGAGCCAGGGCCAGGCGCAGGGTTACGGGTACGGCGGCTACACCGACTACGGCTACGCCACCGGTCAGCAGCCCGCCGCCGTCGACACCGGCCAGTGGAACATCCCGCAGCAGGGCACCGCCCCCGCACCGGAACAGGCGCCTCAGCACGCCCCCCAGCAGGAGCAGCAGCCGGCTTCCCGGCCCGCGCCCGACCGGGGAGCCGACCGGGCGTCCGAGGGGGGCTCCGGCCCGTCGCCGGAGGCGGAGGCCGAGGCGGACCCCGCCGTTCCCGGGCAGCGCCGTCCCGCGCCGGACTACCGCACCGAGCAGTTCTCGTTCATCGAGGAGCCCGACGAGGACTCCGAAGACGTCATCGACTGGCTGAAGTTCACCGAGAGCCGCAGCGAGCGGCGCGAAGAGGCCCGGCGCAAGGGCCGCAACCGGATGATCGCGCTGATCGTCGTCGCCGTGCTCGTGGTGGTCGGCGGCGTCGGCTACCTCTGGTCCGCCGATCTGATCCCCGGCCTCTCCGGCAAGGAGGAGAAGAAGACCGTCGCCGCCGGTGCGCAGCAGCGCGACGTGATCGTGGTCCACCTGCACAACACCAAGAAGGGCGGCACGTCGACGGCCCTGCTCGTCGACAACGTCACCACCAAGCAGGGCACCACCGTCCTGCTGCCCAACACCCTGGCCGTGGCAGGCGACGACGGGACCACCATCACGCTCGGCAAGTCCGTCGACGACGACGGCCGGAGCGGTACCCGGGAGGCCGTCGAGACCCTTCTGGGTACGAAGATCAGCGGCACCTGGCGGCTGGACACCCCGTATCTGGAGATCCTCGTCGAGCAGGTCGGCAACATCGAGATGGACACCGACATCGATGTGCCCGACGCCAAGAAGGGCGCCGACCCCCTGGTGAAGAAGGGGGAGGCGCAGACGCTCAGCGGCCCGATGGCCGTCGCGTACGCCACCTACCTGGCCCCCGGGGAGGCCGAGGCCAAGCAGCTGACCCGGTTCGGTGAGGTCATGCGCGCGGTGCTGCGCAAGATCTCGGAGGACCCCAAGGCCGCGACCGTCACCGTGGAGACGCTGGCCCAGGTCCTGGACCCGTCGCTGCCGGAGAAGGACCTCGGTGCCTCGCTCGCCAAGCTGGCCTCCCGGGCCAAGATCGGTGACTACAAGACGATGCTGCTGCCGGTCCAGGACGACGGCACCCTCACCGACGCGGCCACCCGCAGCGTCGTCAAGGACGTCCTCGGCGGCACGGTGAAGGCTCCCGAGGAGGGCGCCCCCCTCAGGGTCGCCGTCCGCAACGCGACCGGGAACGCCAAGGCCGCGGAGTCCGCCCGGATCACGCTGGTCAACGGCGGCTACGCCTTCGTGGACAGTGGCAAGGCGGACGACGAGGCCGAGTCCGTCGTGATCTACCGGAGCGCCGAGGACAAGGAGAAGGCCACGGAGGTCGCCAAGACCCTGGGGCTGTCCGCCGGGGCCGTGAAGCAGGGCGAACCGGCGGCCAACGCGGACGTGTCCGCCGTACTCGGCCAGAACTACAAGATCAAGTAGCCGGAGGCCGGGAGGTCCGGAGCCCGGGCGTCCGGAGACCCGGAGGCGGCAAGGCCGACGTCGGGCAGGTGGTGGGAAGGCCGACGTCGGCAGGTGGTGGAAGGCCGGCGTCGGCCGGTCGCGGGGACCGTCGGCGGCGGGCGGGAAGGGTTGTCGGCGGTCCGTGAGACCCTGGGGGTTGTATCCGACCGCCGACGAAAGCCTGCATGTGACCGCCACGGACCGCTCCATCGAGCTCATCAACGCCGCCGCCCAGGCGGCCGCCGACCGGCTCGCGCACGACATCATCGCCTACGACGTCAGCGATGTGCTGTCGATCACCGACGCCTTCCTGCTGGCCTCGGCCCCCAACGACCGCCAGGTCAAGTCGATCGTCGACGAGATCGAGGAGCGGCTCCAGAAGGAGCTGGGCGCCAAGCCGGTGCGCCGCGAGGGCGACCGCGACGCCCGCTGGATCCTCCTCGACTACGTCGACATCGTCATCCACGTCCAGCACAGCGAGGAGCGCGTCTTCTACGCGCTGGAGCGCCTGTGGAAGGACTGCCCGGAGATCGCCCTTCCCGAGGACGCGGTCAAGACCCGCGGCAAGGCCGAGGAGCACGCACAGCTCAACGGCGGCACGGAAGGCGACCCGAGCTGAACGGCAGTCGCGGCGGCAGGGGCCGCAGGATCGTCCTCTGGCGGCACGGCCAGACCGCGTGGAACCTGGAGCGCCGATTCCAGGGCACCACGGACATCGAGCTGACCGAGGAGGGCGTCGCGCAGGCCCGCCGGGCCGCCCGGCTGCTCGCCTCGCTGAAGCCCGACGCCGTCGTCGCCTCCGATCTCCGGCGGGCGGCGGCCACGGCCGCCGAGCTGGCGGCGGTCACCGGCCTCACCGTCTCCCACGACGCCGCGCTCCGCGAGACGTACGCGGGCGTCTGGCAGGGGCTGACGCACGAGGAGATCGTCGGGCGGTACGGCGATGAGTACGCCGCGTGGAAGCGCGGCGAGCCGGTCCGCAGGGGCGGCGGCGAGCTGGAGACCGAGGTCGCCGACCGGGCCGCCCCGGTCGTCCTGGAGCACGCCGACAAGCTGCCCTCCGACGGCACACTCGTCGTGGTCAGCCACGGCGGCACGATCAGGACGACGATCGGCCGGCTGCTGGGCCTGGAGGCGCACCACTGGGAAGGGCTCGGCGGACTCACCAACTGCTGCTGGTCCGTCCTGGGCGAGGGCGCGCGCGGTTGGCGCCTGCTGGAGCACAACGCCGGCACCCTGCCGGAGCCGGTGCTCGGCGACGACGACTAGGGCCCCCGACCGGGGCCGCCGAGGGTGATGAGGGGGCCACGAGGCCCGCCCGACAGCGCCCCCGGGCCCGCCCGACGGGGTCTCCGGACCTGCCCGGCAGCGCCCCCGGGGCCGGATTTCACTTTCCGGCAGGTCACAGGCTAAAGTTCTTCTTGTTCGCAGCGCGGAAACGCAGGGAAACAGAGCGAACAGCGGGGCTATAGCTCAGTTGGTAGAGCGCCTGCATGGCATGCAGGAGGTCAGGAGTTCAATTCTCCTTAGCTCCACATTCGAAGATCCCGTCCCCGTCTGGGGGCGGGATCTTCTGCATGGGACCTCCGCCGCACGTGGCCTCCCCGTCCTCCGCGTGGGGATCTTCCGCGAGGACCTGTGAAGCGGGCTGACCCCCTTGCGGGGTCATGGCAGAATCGGAGCGCCGGAGGGGGCGACGGACCGATCGGGAGGGAGCGCGATGCCTGCGAGTCGCGAACACGTCCCCGACCTGCCCCTGGTCACCGCCCCGTCCCCCGGCCCCGTAACGTCCGACGACCGATCCCGGCTCGGCTGTCCGTCCTGTGGTTCGTCCCACGTGGCCCAGGTGCTGGGCGACAACGGAGGGGTCTCCTACGTGTGTACGGCCTGCGGCCACAGCTGGAGCTGACTGATGGGTGCCCACAGGCGTAAGTGCGACTGGTGCGGCAGCGGCACGCCCATTGTCAGGGACATGGACCCGATCAACGCCGAATACCAGTACTGGTGCGAGGAATGCGCGCGGGCGCTGATCATAAAAGGCGACCCCATCGAGACCTACCGGGAGCTGGAGGGGGAGCCGATCTACGGGCGGCTCCTGGAGGAGCACTGCACGCTCAAGCGGTTCTACTCCTTCGCGACGGCCTGACGCCCCACCCCTCTGACCTGCGGCTGATGGTTCAACGCACGGAATAATTCGGGCATATGTGCACGCACCGGAAACGATTTGGTGAAGCACCGGGGGGACCGTGTAATGTTCTCGATGTCGCCAAGGGGAACCGGGCGGCAGACAGCAAGGGGCTATAGCTCAGTTGGTAGAGCGCCTGCATGGCATGCAGGAGGTCAGGAGTTCAATTCTCCTTAGCTCCACAGTGAAGAAGCGGGCCACCCGATCCGGGTGGCCCGCTTCTTTTTCGTGTTGCCGACCGGCTCAGCCGCGTCCGCCGCCCAGGGCCCGCCGGTTGACGGCGGGGAGCGCGGGCCGCTGGTCGGCGGCCGACTGCTCGATCCGGAGCGCCAGCGCCGGGCAGCGCCGTACGGCCCGCTGGGCGCGCCCGCGCAGATGCATCGGAACCGAGGCGTCCGCCAGCGCCGGATAGCCGTCGGGGCCCAGTCGGATCAGCTCGGGGATCAGGTCCGCGCAGAGGCCGTGGCCCTGGCAGAGCGTCCAGTCCACCGCCAGCTTCTCGCCGCTCGGGATCGACTCCTCCAGGTCCTGGTAGCCGGAGGCGGGCAGCGGCAGCACACCGGCCGTCTCCCGGCCGCAGCCGCCGTCCAGGACGTGCGCGGCGAGGTCGTCCGTGAACGCGGACAGCGTCGACATGAAGAACCGCGCCGAACCGTCCGGATGCTTGCAGGCCCCCCGCCCCTTCACGGCCTGGGTCACCTCGCGCAGGGCCTCCAGCGCGGCCGGCCCGCCGCCGTTCAGTACGTCGGAGAGCCCGCCCGCCGCGGCGGGAAGCCCCAGCTTGCACGGGCCGCACTGCCCGGCGGTCTCGGCGGCCAGCCAGTTCGCGATCCGCAGGGACTCGCCGAGCGGGCAGGTCTCCGGCCCGATCGGCAGGATCGCGCCCGCGCCCAGGGCGCCGCCGACGGTGGCCAGGGACTCACGGGAGATGACCGCGTTGTGGCAGGCGGCCGCGTCGATCCAGTTGCCGTGGTAGCCGCCCGTCAGCACCCCCTGGGGCAGCGGCGGGGCCCCGGCCAGCTGGAGCACGTACCGCAGCGGCACCCCCGTCGGCACCTCGATGACCATGGGCCGGGCCACGTCGCCGGAGACGGTGAGCAGGACGGTGCCCGGTTCGCTCGGCAGCCCGGTGTGCCCGTAGCGGCGGGGGCCGATCCGGGCGGCCACGGCGAGCTGGGCGTACGTCTCCGCGTTCGACAGCAGGGTCGGGGCGCCGCCGACCCCGGTCTCCGCCGCCCGCTCGCGCCGGCCCGGGGGGAGCGCGGGGCCGCCGTTGGCCGCCCGGATCACCGAGGACGCCTCGCCGGAGACCATGCGCTCGGGGGTGCGGACCACCCGGGCGCGCAGCTGCTGGCCGCGCCGGTCGGAGAGGCCGCGCTCGGCCAGCGCCGCGCGTACGGAGACCTCGGTGGAGTTACGGGTGACGGCGACGACCAGCGTGCGCGCGCCGAGCGCCTCGGCGGCCAGCAGGGCCCCGTCCAGGATCAGGTGCGGGGCGCGGTTGAGCAGGACGGTGTCCTTGCGGCAGGCGGGCTCGCCCTCGCTCCCGTTGATCACGACGACGGGCCGCACCCCGCGCCGGATGGAGGCCTTCGCCACCGCCCGCAGTTTCTTGCCGAAGGGGAACCCGGCGCCGCCCCGCCCCCGCAGGGATATCGCCTCGGCCAGCTCGGCGAGCCGCTCTCCGGTCACCGGTTCGAGGGGCCCGTGCACCTTCAGGTGCATGGCGAGGTCGAGCCGCTCCACCAGGTCGAAACCGGTGGTCAGTTGAGGCAGGCCGACGACGCGGACCTCGGGCACGTCGGGAAGGGGGACGTTCACGGTCGATCTCCTGCGGGTGCGTGCCAGGGTTCACCGGCCGCCGGGGGCGCGGAGAACGGTCCGGCGCCGGGGCCGGGCGAGGGTGTGGACCTTGATGTGGGCGTGGGTGTGGGTATGCCGGTGTGGGGTTCGGGGGCCGGGGCCGCCGCCCGGTAGGGGGAGGGCGCTTCCTCGGCGGGGCCGGCTGTGCCGATCGGAGCGGTGTCGAAAGAAGGCGTCGCGTGAGCTGTGCCGTAGACCGGTGCGCTATAGGGAGGCGTGGTCTGGGGCGGCGGCTCCGTGTGGAGCGGCGGTGTGTACAGCGGTGGTTCCTGCGGGGGCGCGTAGGTGTGCTCGGCCCCCTGCGGGCCGTGGTGGGCCTGTGCGGGCGGTGCGGGGGACGGGGCGGGCCACCGGGCACCCTGGGGGCGTGCGGGGCCGCCCGCCTGCGAGACGGCGCGGTATCCGGCCGAGATCCCGGGTCCGCCCGCAGGGCCGTCGGCGAGCCGGTCGGAGGGGCGCGGCGGCGGTTCGTACGCCGGGGGCTGGAACCCGTACGACGGCTCCGTCCCGTACCGCACCTCCGTCGGCGCTTCGTGCAGAGGCCGCGGCTCATGGAGAGGCCGCGTCCCGTGGTGAGGTGACGTCTCGTGCAGCGGCGATGTCCCGTGGAGGGGGCGCGTCTCGTACGGCAGGGGCTGTGTCTCGTCCAGGGGACGCATCTCGTGCGGTGGCCGGGTCCCGTACGAGCCGGAGAGCGGTACGGGCGGGGGCATCTGCGGAGGCATCGGCGGAGCCGAGAGCGTGCGCGGGCGCACCGGGGTGCCCCGGACCTCCCCCTCCGGCTCACGCCACCCCACGGGGTCGCCGGGCGGCACCTCGCGCTCCGGGCCGGACCGTACGGGGCCGCGCAGCACCGGGTCCGGCGCGTCGAAGCCCGCGTCCGGGTCGAGCAGCGCGGTGATCCGGTCGGTGATCCGGCGCTTCGTCGGCCGGGGCAGCAGCCGCAGGCACAGGGCGCCGGCGACGCCGGTGAGGCAGAGCCCGTACATCACGACGACCCAGGTGGCCGGGGGCCGCCCCGCGTACAGGCCGTGGATCAGCGCGGCGCACCAGGCCGGATAGGCCAGCGCGTGCAGGGCGCGCCACCGCCCCGCGATCCCGCCCGCCTCCCTGGGGGCGCCCAGCGACTGCCCGAGCCGGGTGGCGGTGGCGGGAGGCTGCGCGAACGCGCTGCGCAGGGCGCCGGTCGCGGCCGTGACCACCATCAGCAGCCCGGCCAGCGAGCCGAAGCCGATCAGCCCCGCCGTCCCCGTGACACCCAGACCGAAGGGTATGAGGGCACCGATCAGGGAGACATGGCCGAGGGCGACCTTCACGGTGCCGTGCAGCAGCAGGAAGCCGAGCGCGGCCACGGCGGTGGCCCGGTGGATGCCCTGGCAGACGATCCGCTGCCGGGTGGAGAGGAACAGCCGGTCCGTGGCCAGCAGGCCCCAGGCGACGGCCGCGCTGAGCGACACCAGCGACAGGACGCCGGTGGTGAAATCGAGGGTTGCACGCAAGGCGTCGCTCCCCGCGACGGCGAGCAGAGGGATGAATATCAACGCGACGACAGTCAGACCGCCTTGTACCGGCCGACTCATTCCGGGGCTCATGGAAGGGGATACGCGGATCTTGCGATGAGGGTTCATGGGGGCGACTCCGAATAGTTCGGCAAAGCGGTCCCGTTGCCGCATGCTAGGGCGCCCCATACCAACCAGTACGGGCTTTGCTCGGTTGCCCCGATAGAAGTCGGTACGCCGAGTAACCTCTCCGTCCCACGCCTTCAGGGGGCCGCTTTCCCGGCCCTACAGGATGGTTGCCGGGCGGCACAGAGCCCGCTTCCGTGCGCACGGGACCCGTTTTCGCGCGCTATTGGGGAGGGCGGCGTCCGCCCTCCGGTCGCTCCCCGCTCCCTTCCGGGCACGTGCGGTACCCTGACGCCATGCGTGCCGTACGCCTTCTGCTTAGCGAGCCGCGCTGAACAGTCCCGACCGGTGAGAACGCCTGGTCGGTGTCAGCGCGGCGTCCCCTCCTGTGCGAGGGGATTTTTCGTTTCCCGGCAGATGACGATCGATGGAGCTTTGAGGATCATGAGCGAGACGAATTCCGCTGCCGAGACGGCCGCGCCGCACCGCTACACGGCGGCGATGGCCGCCGACATCGAGGCACGCTGGCAGGACTTCTGGGACGCCGAGGGGACGTACGAGGCGCCGAACCCGACCGGTGACCTGGCGGGCGACCCGGAGCTGGCCGCCAAGCCCAAGAAGTTCATCATGGACATGTTCCCGTACCCCTCGGGCGCGGGGCTGCACGTCGGCCACCCGCTGGGCTACATCGCCACCGATGTCTACGCCCGCCACCAGCGGATGACCGGCCACAACGTGCTGCACACCCTGGGCTTCGACGCGTTCGGCCTGCCCGCCGAGCAGTACGCCGTCCAGACCGGCACGCACCCCCGGGTCTCCACCGAGGCCAACATGGAGAACATGAAGGTCCAGCTGCGCCGGCTGGGCCTGGGCCACGACAAGCGCCGCTCCTTCGCGACGATCGACTCCGACTACTACAAGTGGACGCAGTGGATCTTCCTGCAGATCTTCAACTCCTGGTACGACACCGAGGCCGACAAGGCCCGCCCGATCGCCGAGCTGGTCGAGCAGTTCGAGAACGGCACCCGTGCCACCCCCGACGGCCGTGAGTGGAGCGCCCTGAGCGCCGCCGAGCGCGCCGACCTGCTGGGCGAGTACCGCTTGGCGTACGCCTCCGACGCCCCCGTCAACTGGGCGCCCGGCCTGGGCACCGTGCTGGCCAACGAGGAGGTCACCGCCGACGGCCGCTCCGAGCGCGGCAACTTCCCCGTCTTCAAGGCCAAGCTGCGCCAGTGGAACATGCGCATCACCGCCTACGCCGACCGGCTGCTGAACGACCTGGACGGGCTGGACTGGCCCGACGCCATCAAGCTGCAGCAGCGCAACTGGATCGGCCGCTCCGAGGGCGCCCGGGTCGAGTTCCCGGTCGACGGCGCGGGCGGCATCACCGTCTTCACCACCCGCCAGGACACCCTGTTCGGCGCCACGTACATGGTGCTGGCCCCCGAGCACGACATGGTCGAGCGGATCATTCCGGCCGCCTGGCCCGAGGGCACCCACCCGGTGTGGACCGGCGGCCACGCGACCCCGGCCGAGGCCGTCACCGCGTACCGCAAGCAGGCCGCCGCCAAGTCCGACGTCGAGCGGCAGGCCGAGGCCAAGGACAAGACCGGTGTCTTCACCGGCGCGTACGCCACCAACCCCGTCAGCGGCGAGAAGGTCCCCGTCTTCATCGCGGACTACGTCCTGATGGGGTACGGCACCGGCGCGATCATGGCGGTACCGGCGCACGACGCGCGCGACTTCGCCTTCGCGCGCGCCTTCGAGCTGCCGATGCGCTGTGTCGTCCAGCCGTCCGACGACCGCGGCACCGACCCCGCCACCTGGGACGACGCCTTCAGCTCGTACGACGCGAAGCTGGTCAACTCCGCCAACGACGAGATCTCGCTGGACGGCCTGGGCGTCGTCGAGGCCAAGGCTCGGATCACCGAGTGGCTGCGGGAGCACGGCGTCGGCGAGGGCACCGTCAACTTCCGGCTGCGCGACTGGCTGTTCAGCCGCCAGCGCTACTGGGGCGAGCCCTTCCCGATCGTGTACGACGAGGACGGCATCGCCCACCCGCTGCCCGAGTCGATGCTGCCCCTGGAGCTGCCGGAGGTCGAGGACTACTCGCCGCGCACCTTCGACCCGGAGGACGCCTCCGCCCAGCCCGAGACCCCGCTGTCGCGCAACGCCGACTGGGTGAACGTGACGCTGGACCTGGGCGACGGCTCCGGTCCGAAGAAGTACCGCCGCGAGACCAACACCATGCCCAACTGGGCCGGTTCCTGCTGGTACGAGCTGCGCTACCTGGACCCGAACAACGACCGGCAGCTGGTCGACCCGGAGATCGAGCAGTACTGGATGGGCCCGCGCGAGGGGCAGCCCACGGGCGGCGTCGACCTGTACGTCGGCGGTGCCGAGCACGCCGTACTGCACCTGCTGTACGCCCGTTTCTGGTCGAAGGTGCTGTACGACCTGGGCCACATCTCCTCGGCCGAGCCGTTCCACAAGCTCTACAACCAGGGCATGATCCAGGCCTTCGTCTACCGCGACAGCCGGGGCATCGCCGTCCCCGCCGCCGAGGTGGAGGAGCGCGACGGCGCGTTCTACTACCAGGGCGAGAAGGTCAGCCGCGTCCTGGGCAAGATGGGCAAGTCCCTGAAGAACGCGGTCACGCCGGACGAGATCTGCGCGGAGTACGGCGCCGACACCCTGCGCCTGTACGAGATGGCCATGGGCCCGCTGGACGTGTCGCGCCCCTGGGACACGCGTGCCGTGGTCGGCCAGTACCGACTGCTGCAGCGGCTGTGGCGCAACGTGGTCGACGAGGAGACCGGCGAGGTCACCGTCGTCGACACGGAGCCCGGCGAGGACACCCTGCGCGCCCTGCACAAGGCCATCGACGGGGTCGGCCAGGACATGGCTGCGATGCGGTTCAACACCGCCATCGCCAAGGTCACCGAGCTGAACAACCACCTGACGAAGGCGGGCGGCCCGCTGCCGCGGTCCGTGGCCGAGCGGCTGGTCCTGCTGATCGCCCCGCTGGCCCCGCACATCGCGGAGGAGCTGTGGCGCCGGCTGGGCCACACCGACTCCGTCGTCCACCAGGACTTCCCGGTGGCGGACCCGGCGTACGTGGTCGACGAGACCGTCACCTGTGTCGTCCAGATCAAGGGCAAGGTCCGGGCCCGCCTGGAGATCTCGCCCTCCATCACGGACGAGGAGCTGGAGGCGCTGGCCCTGGCGGACGAGGCGGTCGTCGCGGCGCTGGGCGGGGCCGGGATCCGCAAGGTGATCGTGCGCGCGCCGAAGCTGGTGAACATCGTTCCCGCGTGACGGCCGCCGAGGGCGTGACGGTCGCGGCGGCGTGACGGTCGCCCGGACGTCTCGGCCGCAGGGGTCTCACGGCCGCCGTGAGTGGCTCTCCTGCGTGATCAGGGCCATCCCCTACGGGCAGGGTGGGGGTTCCGAGGGAACCCCCAACCTGCCCGTTCCGTTTACGGTGGAGGGGGCGACCGGTACCGGCGGGCCGCATCGAGACAGCGAGGGGCATTCATGGAAGCCGCGATCACGATCCTGGCGCTGCTCTTCGTCGCGTTCGTCGCGTTGGGTGTCTATCTGACGGTCAAGGCCGTCGGCGCGGCCAAGCGCGGGATGGACCGCACGATCACCCAGGCCCGGCGCACGGTGGAGGACACCACGCTGCGGGCCAAGAGCTTCGGCCAGACAGGTGTGGCCGGTGAGCTGGCACAGCTCCGGCTCTCCCTGCGCACCTCGATGCGCGCCACCCAGGACGCCCTGCACGCCGGAGTGGCGGAGGACCCGTCGCTCGCGGAGTCGGTGGGCCTCTTCCGGCGGCTGAGCGCCCACGGCCTGGAGCTGGACGAGGAGCTGAAGCGCCTGGAGCGCGAGCCCGACCGGGCGACGGTCTCCGGCCTGCTCCCGCAGCTGCGGGAGCGCACGCAGCGGATCACGCACTCGGCGGACTCGCTGCGCTGGGCGGCCCGGGACCGCGCCCGGCAGTTCGCCGACGACGACCTGGACGCGCTCAACGCGCAGATCGACATCGAGGCGGGGGCCCTGCGGCACTGGACGGTGGAGGAGCGGCCGGGGGCCGCCTCCGGAGAGGCCACTTCCCGTGGCCGTCGCCCCGCGACCGACCCCGGGACGGACTGGCCCGCGCCGCCCGCCGGGGCGGGCAACAGCAGCACGGCGGACGAGTCCTGGGGCGGTCCGGCTCGCGAGGGCGCCCCGCAGGCGATCACCGCGCCCGACCCGCAGTTGGGGACGCGGTATCCGTGGCAGAAGTCGGCCAGGCCGGAGACGACCAACTGACGGCGGGGCGGGCCTGTACGGCGGGGCGTCTCGTCGTGGCCGAGGGTGACAGGACACGTTCCGAAGTGACCGTCGATGATCGGATGGCCGGGGCCGGACTCCCGGACTCCCACCTCTGCGGGTAACCTCCGGCACATGTCCCGCCATGTCGCTGTCGTCACTGATTCAACGGCCTATCTGCCGCCCCGGACGATGGAACGGCACGGCATCACCGCAGTGCCGCTGACCGTCGTCCTGGGCGATCAGGCGCTGGAGGAGGGCACGGAGATCTCGGCCCGCTCGCTCGCCCAGGCCCTGCAGAAACGCCACTCCGTCACCACCTCCCGCCCCAGCCCCGAGGTCTTCGCCGCGACCTACCGGGCGGCGGCCGATGCCGGGGCCGACGCGCTGGTCTCCCTGCACCTGTCGGCGGAGTTCTCGGGCACGTACGACGCCGCGCTGCTGGCGGCCAAGGACGCGCCGATCCCGGTACGGGTGGTGGACACCGGCATGGTCGCCATGGCCCTGGGGTTCTGCGCGCTCGCGGCGGCGGAGAGCGCGGAGGCGGGCGGCAGCCTGGACGAGGTCGTGGCGGCGGCGGAGAAGCGGGCCGCCGGGACGTCCGCCTACTTCTACGTCGACACCCTGGAGTACCTCCGCCGGGGCGGCCGTATCGGCACGGCACAGGCCCTGCTGGGGTCAGCGCTCGCGGTGAAGCCGATCCTCCAGCTCGACGGCGGCCGGATCGAGATGCTGGAGAAGGTCCGGACGGCCTCCAAGGCCATTGCCCGCCTGGAGGAGATCGTGGCGGAGCGGGCCGGTGGGGCGACGGTGGACATCGCCGTCCACCACCTCGCCGCGCCGGAGCGGGCGGAGCGCCTGGCGGAGCGGTTGCGGGAACGGCTGCCGGGCCTGGCCGACCTCCATGTCAGCGAGGTGGGCGCGGTGATCGGGGCGCACACGGGGCCGGGGCTGCTGGGCGCGGTGATCTCACCCCGGTGACGGCTCCGGAACCCTCGTACGGGTGACCGGGATATCCACAACTGGCCTGTTGTCCACAGGAATCGGGGCTGCTCAGCGGGTTTTCGCGGTGGTGCCTAACGTCGTGAGGCATGGCCCTTCGAACTCCTCGGGTGCTGTCTCCCGACCGCGTGCCCACGACGTCTCCGCCGCCTCATCTGCCCCAGCCTCCTCATCCGCCTCATTCGCCTCAGCTGTCGGTTCCATCGCCCTCCCCGACTTCCGGCGGTGCGGAAGCGGCGGCTGCTGTTGCCGAACGTGCTCCGGCGGACGGACGTCGGGTGCGCCGGGGGCCCGGCACCCGTCCGAGCGGCCGGGCGGGTGTTCGCCCCGGCGCTCGGTCCGGCGTCCGTTCCGGCGGGAGGGGGTCCGCGCGAGGTCGGGCCGCCCTTGCCGCGGCGGCGGCTCGGCGGCGGGCGGACGCGCTGATGGCGGATGCGTCGGTTCCGGAGGCGTACTCGCTTGAGGACAAGGCGGGTACGAGCGCCCAGGAGCAGGAGCAAGCCGGTGGGCAAGCGCGGGTGTCGGAGCCGGAGCCAGTTCCTGATCCAGCTCCGGAGCAGGTGCGGGAGTCGGTGGCCGTGCGGCTCCGGGACCGGGTGCTGCTGTGGGTACGGCTCAGATGGGGCCTGGCGCCACGGACGCTCGCGGCCCTGACCCTCGTGCTGCTGGTGGCCGTCGGCCTCGCCGCCTTCCACTTCTGGTCCGTACGCCCGCAGGAGGTGCGGGCGCCGGAAGCCGTGGTGGTGGGGGACGCGGCGGTGGCCGAGGATCCGTTACGGGCCGGAGCCGGGGGTGCGGTGCCCCGTCCGGTCGCGGGCGCACCGCCCTCGCCTCCTCCCGAACCGGCCGGGGAGATCGTCGTGGATGTCGCGGGCAAGGTGCACCGGCCGGGCGTCCAGCGCCTTCCGGCCGGTTCCAGGGTGGCGGACGCGTTGCGGGCGGCGGGCGGGGTGCGCGCCGGGGCCGATGTCACGGGGCTCAACCGGGCGCGCGTGCTCATGGACGGTGAGCAGGTCCGGGTCGGGCTGCCCCCGGCGCCGGCCGACCAGGCCGCCTCCGGTGCGGCGGGAGGGGTGGCGGGGGCATCGAGCCCGTCCGGTCCGGCGGCACCGCTGAGTCTGAGCACGGCGACCAAGGAGCAGCTCGAAACCCTGCCGGGGGTCGGGCCGGTGCTGGCGCAGCACATCATCGACCACCGCACGGAGAGCGGCGGGTTCCGGTCCGTCGACGAGCTTCGGCAGGTCAGCGGCATCGGTGACCGCCGGTTCGCCGACCTCCGACCGCTCGTGCAGCCGTGAGCGGCGGCGGGGCGAGGCCCGGGGCGGGCGAGACCGTCGGTCGGGCACCGGGGGCGGCCCGGGCGCGGGAGGAGGGGCCGGTGGACCTGCGGCTCGTCCCGCCGGCCCTGGCCGTCTGGGCCGCCGCAGCCCTCGCGCTGGGGCAACCGGGCCACCGGGTGGCCGCGGGGGTGGCGGTCTGCGTGGTCGGGGCGCTGGCCCTCCTGGCGGCGGCGTCCGGCGGGCGCGGGCGGGCGGCGGCGCCGGGCGGCGGGAGCCGGAACGCCGTGCCCGCCGGGGACGCGTGTGCGGCAGGGGCCTCCGGGCCCGGCACGCCCGGGGCGGCGGCTGTGCCCGGCGGAGGCAACCGGGGTGCCGTATCCAGCGATGGCGAGCGGGGCGCCGGGGGTGTTGGGGGCGCCGGGTCTGCCGGGTCCACCTGGGTCGCCAGGTCCGGTGCGTCGGTCGAGCCCGCCGGGACCGCCGAGCCCGCCGGGACCGCCGAGCCCGCCGGGACCGTCGAGCCCGCCGGGACCGCCGGGACCGCCGAGCCCGCCGGGACCGCCGAGCCCGCCGGGACCGGTGGACCCTATGCGTCCCCGGGGCCCGCTGGGGCCTCAGTGTTTGCCGGCTTCGCCGCGCCCGGTCGGCCCGCCGCGCCCGGTCGGCCCGCCGCGCCCGGTCGGCCCGCCGCGCCCGGTCGGCCCGCTGGGCCCTCCGCGTGCGCCGGGTCCGTCGAGTCTGGGGCGTCCGGTGGGGGCCGCCGGATCGCCGACCCCGCCGCTGCCCCGGGGGCCGGCATGCCCGGGCAGACCGAGCCGCCTGGACGGTTCGGGCACTCCGGCCGGCCCAAGTCCTCTGGCTGCTCCGGCTGGTCCGGGTGGCTGGGGCGGTCCGGGCGGTTCGGCCCGTCCGCCCGGTCCGGGCAACTGGGACGGACGCAGCCCGGGCAGCCGGGCCGGTCCAGGCGGGCCGCCCGGACCGGGTGGGCTGTCGTGGTCGGGGCCGTACTGCTCTGTGCCGCGGCAGGCGGGGCCTCGGCCGGGTTGCATGGGGCGGATGTGCGGCGTGGGCCCGTTCCCGGGCTGGCGCAGGAGCATGCGCGGGTCGGTGCCGAGGTGCGGGTGACCTCGGACCCCCGGCCGGCCCGCCCCGGTGTGCGGGGCAGCCACAGCACCCCCGCCACGCTCCTGATCAACGCCGACATCACCGAGGTGGCGGCCCCCGACGGCCGGCGCACCCGGGTCCGTACGCCTGTGCTCCTCATGATGGTGTCGCCCGGGGACGACCGGGCGGCGTGGCAGGGGCTCCTGCCCTCCACGCGGCTCCGGGTCGACGGGCACCTCTCACCCCCCGCCCACCAGGGTGAACGCCTGGCCGCCGTCCTGCGGGTGGAGAGCGAAGGGCCGCCCAGGATCACCGGGAACCCGACGGCGGTCCAGCGGGCCGCCGGCAGCCTGCGCTCCGGGCTGCGGGAGGCGACGGACGGGCTCGACGCGGACGCGCGGGCGCTGCTGCCGGGGCTGGTGGTCGGAGACACCTCCCGGGTCCCGCCGGATCTTCACGACGCCTTCAGGGCCACCGATCTCACGCACCTGCTCGCCGTGTCCGGGGCCAATCTGTCGATTCTGCTCTTCCTTCTCATCGGGCCGCCCGGATCGGCCCTGCACAGTGAACGGCGCGGCCTGGCACCGAAGCTCGGCATCTCCCTGCGCGGGACCGCGCTGCTCGGCGGGGCGGTGACGCTCGCGTTCATCGTCGTCTGCCGCCCCGAGCCGAGCGTCCTGCGCGCGGCGGCCTGCGGTCTGATCACCCTCCTCGCCATCGGGACCGGCCGCCGCAGGTCCCTGATCCCCGCCCTGGCGGCGGCAGTTGTGCTCCTGGTGCTGTACGACCCCTGGCTGGCCCGGAGTTACGGGTTCCTGCTCTCGGTCCTGGCCACGGGTGCGCTGCTGACGCTCGCGCCCCGGTGGAGCGCGGCGCTGCAACGGCGGGGGATGCCGGGGCGGTTGGCGGAGGTGCTGGCGGCGGCCGCGGCCGCGCAGGCGGTGTGCGCGCCCGTCGTGGTGGTCCTGGCCTCGCGGATCAGCCTGGTGGCGATTCCGTGCAACCTGCTGGCGGAGTTCGCGGTAGCGCCCGCGACGGTGCTGGGGTTCGCGGCGCTCGCCGTCGCCCCGGCCGCCCCGCCGGTGGCCGAACTACTGGCCCGGATCGCGGGCTGGCCGGCCGGGTGGATCGCCTGGGTGGCCCGTACAGGCGCGGACCTTCCCGGGGCGGAGGCCCCGTGGCCCGGGGGCTGGGCCGGTGCCGCCCTCCTGGCGGGCCTCACGGTCCTGGCCGTGCTCCTCGCCCCTCGGTTCGCACGGCACCCCTGGCTCTGCGCCGCCGCCGCGCTGCTGCTGGTCCTGGTGGTGGTGAGGCCCGCCCCGCTGGCCCGGGTCGTCACCGGGTGGCCGCCGCCGGGCTGGGCGTTCGCGCTGTGCGACGTCGGGCAGGGCGATGCGATGGTGCTCGCGGCCGGGGAGGGTACGGGGGTGGTCGTCGACGCCGGGCCCGACCCCCGCTCCGTCGACCGCTGTCTACGGGACCTCGGCGTCACCCGGGTACCCCTGGTCGTCCTGACCCACTTCCACGCCGACCACGTCCGGGGCCTGTCCGGTGTGCTGCGGGGCAGGGCCGTGGGCGCGATCCAGACGACGAGCCTGGACGAACCGCCCGAGCAGGCCGCGTTCGTGCGGCGTACGGCGGCCGAGGCCCGGGTCGGGACGGTCCGGGCTGCACCTGGTGAGCGGCGCAGGGCGGGGCCCGTGGAGTGGCAGGTCCTCTGGCCGCGCGCCGGGCCCGGGGGAGTGGCGGCGGTGAAGGGTGGGGGCGGGCCGAACGACTCCAGCGTGACCCTCTACGTAAAGGCCGCGGGCGGGCTGACGCTGCTGCTCCTGGGCGACCTCGAACCACCGGCCCAGCGGGGGTTGCTGCACGGCCCGGCGGAGCTGCCCCGGGTCGATGTTCTCAAGGTGGCCCACCACGGTTCGGCCTTTCAGGACACGGGGCTGCTGGACCGCGTACGGCCGAGGCTGGCGCTGATCTCCTGTGGTGCGGACAACCCGTACGGCCACCCCTCGCCCCGGACCGTGGACGCGCTTCGGGCGGCCGGGGCGCGGGTCCTGCGGACCGACACCGACGGGGCCGTGGCGGTGACGGGCGCGGGCAGGGAGCTGCGGGCGGTGGGCCGTTCATGACGGGAGGCCGGACGGATACGCGTACGCACACGCAGACGAACACTCAAACGCCCAAATGCGTACCTACACCCATAGCTGCGTATGGCTCGTATCACCTCCGTACAAGACCTGACCAGACCCTCCTAGCCCCTCTGTTTGCCTCGAACGCCCCAACAGTGATCGAATGCCTAATCGTCGGCGGGCCGCTGTTTCCGACAACGACGTCCACCTGTCAGAGGCCCCGAAGCACGGAACGCCCCTGGGGGTACGGAGAAGATGTTCGGCCGTTGGCTGGGAAGCAGGCGTCAGGCGGGCGCGGGGCGCGGTGGGGCCCTCGCCGGATTGCAGGTGCCCCGTTCGGCGGGCGTCCTCGGCTGCCGCGTGCTCGACCCGGTCGGCGAGCCGGTCCGGCAGGCCGAGTTCGTCATCACGGACGGGGTCGGCCGCAAGGTCGTGGGCGGCGAGACGGACCCGTTCGGCAGTGTGCTCGCCACGGTTCCGGAGGGCGACTACCGGCTGGCCGTCACGGCCGAGGGGTACACGCCCTTCCACGGGGCGGCCACGGTGGTCGCGGGAGGCCACGCGACCCTGGGCGATGTGGTGCTCCAGCCCGCGGCGCCTCCGCAGCTGCCCGAACCGGGGGACTGGGAGGTCGAGCCGAACCACTCGCAGATCGGGTTCACGGCCCGGCACATCGGCATGGCCCGGATCCACGGCAGGTTCAACACCTTCGCCGGTGCCGTGCGGATCGCCGACCGCATGGAGGACTCCGCCATGCACGTGATCATCGACGCGGCGTCGATCGACACCAATGTCGGGATGCGCGACGACCATCTGCGCTCCGGCGACTTCCTCGACGTCGCCCGCTTCCCGACGCTGGAGTTCTACAGCGAGCGCTTCGTCCACCGGGGCGGCTCCCGCTGGGCCGTCACGGGCGCCCTGACCCTGCACGGGGTCAGCCGTACGGTGGCGCTGGACACCCAGTACCTCGGCCTCGGCAACGGCCTCCAGGGCGAGCGGCGGGCCGCCTGCCGGGCCACCACCGAACTGCACCGCGAGGACTTCACCCTCACCTGGCAGACGATGCTGGCGAAGGGCATCGCCGTGGTCGGTCCCAGCATCGCCATCGACCTGGACATCCAGATCGTCCCGAAGGGCTGAGCCGGGACGGGGTTCGTCCCGAGAGGCTGACTCGGGGCCGGAGAACCCTGCCCGAGGGCTGAGCCCGGGGTGGGGGAACCCTGTCCCGGGCCGAGCCCGGGGTACGAAACCCTGCCCTACGGCTTCTCCAGCCACCCCTCGTACTCCGCGGCGAACTCGTCCAGCGCCCCGGGGTCCAGCCGCCCCGCCGGGTCCTCCACGACCACCAGCCACTGGGCGTCCTCGGCGTCGTCCTCACCGGCCAGGGCGTCCCGTACGAGCTGCGGCTCCTCGGCGACCCCGAAGCGGTCCGCCAGCTCCTCGGCCACCTTCTCCGCGGCGTCGCGGTCGGGCAGCACCAGTACATGTCTCACGTCGCTCACCCGGTCATTCTCCGGTACGGGCCCTGGTGCCCCGGGCCCCGGGGGCGGCGGGGAGACCGGGCTGTCGGTGGGACATGGGATGCTGGATCGCGATGGCCACCAGGAAGAATTCCACCGACGATCCGCTCGCCCCCGTCACGCTCGCCGTGGGCCAGGAGGACCTCCTCCTGGACCGTGCCGTGCAGCAGGTGGTGGCGGCCGCCCGTGCCGCCGACGCCGACACCGACGTACGCGACCTGACGTCCGACCAGCTCCAGCCCGGCACGCTCGCCGAGCTGACCAGCCCCTCGCTCTTCGCCGAGCGCAAGGTCGTGATCGTGCGCAACGCGCAGGACCTCTCGGCCGACACGGTCAAGGACGTCAAGGCGTATCTCGGCGCCCCGGTCGAGGAGATCACGCTCGTCCTGCTCCACGCCGGCGGGGCCAAGGGCAAGGGGCTCCTGGACGCGGCGCGCAAGGCGGGCGCCCGGGAGGTCGCCTGCCCGAAGACCACCAAGCCGGCCGAGCGGCTCACCTTCGTGCGCTCCGAGTTCCGCACCCACGGGCGGTCCGCGACGCCCGAGGCGTGCCAGGCGCTGGTCGACGCGATCGGCAGCGATCTGCGGGAGCTGGCCAGTGCGGTGTCGCAGCTGATCGCGGATGTCGAGGGCACGATCGACGAGGCGGTCGTCGGGCGCTACTACACGGGCCGGGCCGAGGCGTCCTCGTTCACCGTGGCCGACCGGGCCGTCGAGGGGCGGGCGGCGGAGGCGCTGGAGGCGCTGCGGTGGTCGCTGTCGACCGGGGTCGCGCCCGTGCTGATCACCAGTGCGCTGGCCCAGGGCGTACGGGCGATCGGGAAGCTCTCCTCCGCGCGGGGCGGCCGGCCGGCCGACCTGGCCCGCGAGCTGGGGATGCCGCCGTGGAAGATCGACCGGGTGCGGCAGCAGATGCGGGGGTGGACGCCGGACGGGGTGGCCTCGGCCCTGCGGGCCGTGGCGGCGGCGGACGCGGGGGTGAAGGGCGGGGGGGACGATCCGGAGTACGCCCTGGAGAAGGCCGTCGTCGCTGTTGCGCGGGCCGCGCGGACGGGTGGGCGGTAGCCCCTCGCGGGGTGCCTGACCGTGGGGGCCGTCGCCCCCTCGGGGTCCCGCGCTCATCGGTTCCGTGCGATCACTGGTTGCCCGCGGTCACTGGTTCCGTCCTCAAGCGCCGGACGGGCTGGATATGCCCCGGCCGTACCGACTGCGAGCCCCGGACCGGCTGGATAGGCCCCGGCCGCCCCGGAAGCGGGACCGGGCTGCATGGAGCCATGCCGAAGCCCCGGGCTCCGACCTGGGGAGGTCGGGGGCCGGGGCCTCGGGTCACACTCTTGGTGCGCCGCACCCGCGTGGCGAACGCAGGTTCGGTGTGCGGCGCGGGGGCCGGGCAGGGGCGGGAGAGAGGGCCCGCTGATCCGTTCCGGCTAAGTCACATCAGTGAGCTTCGGGAAGAAGCTCAGGCCTGCAGGGTGGCAACCTTGGACGCCAGCGCCGACTTCTTGTTGGCGGCGGCGTTCTTGTGGATGACACCCTTCGAGACAGCCTTGTCGAGCTGACGGGAAGCGTCGCGAGCGGCCGTGGTGGCCTTCTCGACGTCACCGGCGGCGACGGCCTCGCGGGCCTTGCGGATCGCGGTCTTGAGCGACGACTTGACGGCCTTGTTGCGCAGGCGCGCCTTCTCGTTGGTCTTGTTCCGCTTGATCTGGGACTTGATGTTCGCCACGAAAGAGCCTTTTCAGGTTCGATTGAATCTATGAGTTGTCCTCATCGGCTCACAGGAGCCACTGAGCACAGCTGTCCACGGTAGCAGTCACCCTCCGACCGGCCCAAACCGGTCGCTGTCCCGCAGGCGTGGGACGATGGAGCCTACGTATCGATCCGACCGACGATCCGACCGACCCGACATCGACCCGAGACACGGCGTTCGGCGTCTCAAGAATCAGGACCCTGCGTGCCCGCGACTCCTTCCAACGTGCCCGAGCCGAGCCGTACCGACCCGGCGCTGATCCGCAATTTCTGCATCATCGCGCACATCGACCACGGCAAGTCGACCCTTGCCGACCGGATGCTCCAGCTGACGGGCGTGGTCGACCAGCGGCAGATGCGCGCTCAGTACCTCGACCGGATGGACATCGAGCGCGAGCGCGGCATCACCATCAAGTCCCAGGCGGTCCGGCTGCCCTGGGCGCCCACCGAGGGCGAGGACAAGGGCCGTACCCACGTCCTCAACATGATCGACACCCCGGGCCACGTGGACTTCACCTACGAGGTCTCCCGTTCGCTCGCCGCCTGCGAGGGCACGATCCTGCTGGTCGACGCCGCACAGGGCATCGAGGCCCAGACGCTGGCCAACCTCTATCTGGCGATGGAGAACGACCTCACCATCGTCCCGGTGCTCAACAAGATCGACCTCCCGGCCGCCCAGCCGGAGAAGTTCTCCGAGGAGCTGGCCAACCTCATCGGCTGCCGGCCCGAGGACGTGCTCAAGGTCTCGGCCAAGACCGGTGTCGGCGTGGACGCGCTGCTCGACCGGGTCGTCCGGGACGTACCGGCCCCGGTCGGTGTCGCGGACGCCCCCGCCCGCGCGATGATCTTCGACTCGGTCTACGACTCGTACCGGGGCGTCGTCACCTACGTCCGTGTCGTCGACGGCCAGCTCAACAAGCGCGAGCGCATCCGGATGATGTCGACCGGCGCCACCCACGAGCTGCTGGAGATCGGGGTCTCCTCCCCGGAGATGACCCCGGCCGACGGCATCGGCGTGGGCGAGGTCGGCTACATCATCACCGGGGTGAAGGACGTCCGGCAGTCCAAGGTCGGTGACACGATCACCTCCCTGCAGAACGGGGCGACCGAGGCGCTCGGCGGCTACAAGGACCCGAAGCCGATGGTGTTCTCCGGGCTCTACCCGCTGGACGGCTCGGACTACCCGGACCTGCGCGAGGCGCTCGACAAGCTCCAGCTCAACGACGCCGCCCTGGTCTACGAGCCGGAGACCTCCGCCGCGCTCGGCTTCGGCTTCCGCGTCGGCTTCCTCGGCCTGCTCCACCTGGACGTGGTCCGCGAGCGGCTGGAGCGCGAGTTCGGCCTCGACCTGATCGCCACCGCGCCCAACGTGGTCTACCGGGTCGAGATGGAGGACGGCACCGAGCACATCGTCACCAACCCGAGCGAGTTCCCCGAGGGCAAGATCGACAAGGTGCACGAGCCGGTCGTCCGCGCCACGGTGCTGGCCCCGAGCGAGTTCATCGGCGCGATCATGGAGCTGTGCCAGGGCCGGCGCGGCACCCTGCTCGGCATGGACTACCTCTCCGAGGACCGGGTCGAGATCCGCTACACCCTGCCCCTCGCGGAGATCGTCTTCGACTTCTTCGACCAGCTGAAGTCCAAGACCCGGGGTTACGCCTCCCTCGACTACGAGCCCACCGGCGAGCAGACCGCCCACCTCGTCAAGGTCGACATCCTGCTCCACGGCGACAAGGTGGACGCGTTCTCCGCGGTCACCCACAAGGACAAGGCGTACGCGTACGGCGTACGGCTCGTCGCCAAGCTGCAGAAGCTCATCCCGCGGCAGAACTTCGAGGTGCCGATCCAGGCCGCCATCGGCGCCCGGGTCATCGCCCGTGAGACGGTCCGCGCCATCCGCAAGGACGTCCTCGCCAAGTGTTACGGCGGTGACATCTCCCGTAAGCGGAAGCTGCTGGAGAAGCAGAAGGAGGGCAAGAAGCGGATGAAGATGGTCGGCAACGTGGAGGTCCCGCAGGACGCCTTCATCGCGGTGCTGTCCACCGACGAGTCCGCCGGAGAGAGCAAGAGCAAGAAGTAACCCGTCCCGCCGCACCTCCCGGCGCGACGGTCGGCGCGAGGGCCCTCACACCGCAGTACCGTGCGGTGTGAGGGCCCTTTCGTTATGAAAGCGGCGGCTCGTTGCCTCTTACGTTGCGCGTGCGTGCGCTCTACTCTGATCACGCATCGATGGTTACTCGCCAGTTAAACAAGCCGAACAAGCAGTTTGCGCAGCAGGACAGCAGTAGTAGTCGCAGTATCAAAGAAGCCGGTCGTAGCAATGCCGCAGGCCCGGAGGACGTCGTGAGCGACACACAGACCAAGATCGATAACCGGCCGCCCTCCGTGGCGGCCCTCTTCATCGACCGCGTGGCGGCGACCCCGGACGGGGAGGCGTACCGCTACCCGGTCCCGTCGGCCTCGGGCGAGGGCCCCGACGACTGGAAGTCGCTGAGCTGGGGCCAGGCCGCGGAGCGGGTCTTCGCGATCGCGGCCGGGCTGATCGCGCTCGGCGTGCGGCCGGAGGAGCGGGTCGCCCTCTCCTCCGCCACCCGGGTGGAGTGGATCCTCATCGACCTCGGCGTCATGTGCGCGGGCGCCGCGACCACCACGGTCTACCCCTCCACGAACGCGGAGGAGTCCGCGTTCATCCTGGCCGACTCCGAGAGCCGCGTCCTCGTCGCGGAGGACGCGGAGCAGCTGGCCAAGGCCCGGGAGCGCCGCGCCGAGCTGCCCGACCTGGCCCATGTCGTCGTCATCGACCCGACCGGCGTCGAGCCCGCCGCCGACGACCCCGAGGGCTGGATCATCACCCTCGCGGAGCTGGAGGCCCGGGGCAACGAACTGCTGGCCAAGGCCCCGGACGCGGTCACCGAGCGGGTCGCCGCCATCACCTCCGACCAGCTCGCCACCCTCATCTACACCTCCGGCACCACCGGCCGCCCCAAGGGCGTACGGCTGCCGCACGACAACTGGTCGTACATGGCCAAGGCCACCGTCTCGACCGGGCTGATCAACGCCGACGACGTGCAGTACCTCTGGCTGCCGCTCGCCCACGTCTTCGGCAAGGTCCTCACCTCGGGCCAGATCGAGGTCGGCCACGTCACCGCGATCGACGGCCGCATCGACAAGATCGTCGAGAACCTGCCGGTCGTCCAGCCGACCTACATGGCCGCCGTGCCCCGCATCTTTGAGAAGGTCTACAACGGGGTCGCCTCCAAGGCCCGCGCGGGCGGCGGCGCCAAGTACAAGATCTTCCAGTGGGCGGCCGGGGTCGCCCGCGAGTACGCCAAGGTCTCCCAGGACAACTTCCGGCGCACCGGCAAGGCCTCCGTCCCCTTCGCGCTCGGCGCCAAGCACAAGGTCGCCGACGCGCTCGTCTACTCCAAGATCCGTGACGCCTTCGGCGGCCGGCTGCGCGCCTGTGTCTCCGGCTCCGCCGCCCTCGCCCCCGACATCGGCTACTTCTTCGCGGGCGCCGGCGTCCACATCCTGGAGGGCTACGGCCTCACCGAGAGCAGCGCCGCCTCCTTCGTCAACCCGGGCGAGGCCTACCGCACCGGCACCGTCGGCAAGCCGCTCCCCGGCACCGAGGTGCGCATCGCGGAGGACGGCGAGATCCTGCTGCGCGGCCCCGGCATCATGGAGGGGTACCACAAGCTGCCCGACAAGACCGATGAGGTGCTGGAGTCGGACGGCTGGTTCCACACCGGTGACATCGGCGAGCTGTCGGCCGACGGCTATCTCCGTATCACCGACCGCAAGAAGGACCTGATCAAGACGTCCGGCGGCAAGTACGTCGCCCCGGCGGAGGTCGAAGGCCAGTTCAAGGCGGTCTGCCCGTTCGTCTCCAACATCCTGGTGCACGGCGCGGACCGTAACTTCTGCACCGCGCTCATCGCCCTCGACGGCCCCACCATCCTGGGCTGGGCCGCCGAGAACGGCCTGGAGGGCAAGGAGTACGCGGAGGTGGTCGCCGCCCCGCAGACCGTCGAGCTGATCGACGGCTACGTCCAGCGCCTCAACGAGGGGCTCCAGCGCTGGCAGACCATCAAGAAGTTCCGCCTCCTGCCCCGCGACCTGGACGTCGAGCACGGCGAGCTGACCCCGAGCCTCAAGCTGAAGCGGCCGGTCGTCGAGCGCGAGTACCAGGGGCTGATCGACGAGATGTACGCGGGCTCGCGCGAGGCGTGACGCCTGCGCGCGCGAACCGCTGAAGCGCCGTGTGCACGCGGTCGGGGCGGCCGGACACCGAAAGGGTCCGGCCGCCCCGACCGTCGTCCGTGACGCCCCGACCGCTCCCCGTGGCGTTTCCCGCAGTCTCGCGTTCGAATCTGCTCGATTTTCCGCCCAGTTCCGTAACTCGGTGCTTATGGGTGCGTCCGGTCTGTCACTCTGTCGGAGTCGTCGGACCCGTAGGAGCCGCACCGTGGCACCCATCCCCTTGCAGCGGGACACCGTGCAGCGCCCCGGCACCATCCGTGCCGGGTACGCGCACGGCCCGCGCCTGGCCAGTCGCACCAGCCTGCCCGGGATACCCCTCGCCCCCTCCGCCGCCCGCCGGTTCGTGCGGGCGGCGCTCGCGGAGTGGACCGGGCTGGGGGTGCCCGCCGCCGTGGGCTTCAGCGACCGGCTCGCCGACGACGCGGTGACCGTCACCAACGAGCTGGTCACCAATGCCGTCGTGCACGCCGGGACCACGGTCGACCTGGTGCTCAGGCTGGAGGAGGAGGGCGGCGAGGAGCCCTCGGCCGCCCTCGTCCTGGAGGTCACCGACCACCACCCGGCCCGCCCGGTGAGCGGCGACGAGCCCGAGGCGGCGGCCGGGGATCCGGCCCGTACGGAGACCGAGGCGCCCACCGAGCTGCCCGATCCCGCCGAGTACGGTCGTGGCCTCCAGCTCGTCGCCACCCTCGCGGAGTCCTGGGGCATCACCTACCGCACCGGTCTCAAGACCGTCTGGGCCCGGCTCCCCGTCGACGACTGGAGCGGGCCGCCCGCCCCGCCCGACCGGGACTCCCTCCGGCGCGGGCTGCGTGCCGCCGAGATCCTCGCCCCGGCCGCCCGGCGCACCGAGCGCGACGACGCGGTCTGGGACAGCCGGGGCGCCCCGGCCTTCCTCGCGGAGGCGTCCGACCTGCTGGCCGGGCAGCTCGACGAGGACCTGGTGGCCGCCATAGCGGGCCAGCTGCTGGTGCCCCGCCTCGCGGACTGGTGCGCGATCTGGCTGGAGGCCGAGGGCGGGGGACCGGGCGCCGAGCCCCGGCTCGCCCGGGTCTGGCACAGCGACGAGACCGGTATGGAGCCGCTGCGGACGGCCCTGGAGCGGGAGCCCCTCCGGCTCCCCGCCGACTTCGGTTCAGGGCCCGTACACGTCCCCGTACCGTGGTCGGCGCAGCACGGCCCGTACGCCGGAGACAGCTCGTACGCCGAGGGCGGTCCGGGCGCCCAGGACGGCCCGCACGCCGGAGATGTCCCGCACCCCGGCAGCCGTGACGGGGCCGCGCTCGCGTTCCGGATCACGGCGGGCGGCCGGGCGCTCGGGACCGTACTCGTCGGGCGGGAGGGGGTCGCCCGGATGCCCGAGGCCGTCGCCTCGCTCATCGAGGACTTCGTCCGCCGCCTCGGCCTCGCCGTCGGCGCCGCCCGCGCCTACACCCGGCAGGCCACCATCAGCCGCATCCTCCAGCGCGGCCTGCTCCCCAGCAAGGTCGCGGAGATCCCCGGCGTCACCAGCGCCCTCGTCTACGAGCCGAGCGACGACGGGGTGGTCGGCGGTGACTTCTACGACATCTTCCCGTGCCCCGGCGACCGCTGGTGCTTCGTCCTCGGGGACGTCCAGGGCTCGGGGCCCGAGGCCGCCGTCGTCACCGGCCTCGCCCGCCCCTGGCTCCGGCTCCTCTCCCGGGAGGGGTTCGGCGTCGGGGAGGTCCTGGACCGGCTCAACCGGCTGCTGCTGGACGACGCCATGGAGGCCGCCGAGGCCGCCGCCCTGATGGTCGCCGCCGCCGGGGGCCAGCAGCTCCACGACGGCTCGCAGTCGCGGTTCCTCTCCCTGCTGTACGGGGAGGTCGTGCCGCTCCCCGGCGGGGGCGTCCGCTGCACGGTGGCCAGCGCCGGGCACCCGCTGCCGCTGCTGCTCCGCCCCGACGGCTCCGTACGCCCGGCGGCCGAGCCGCAGGTGCTGCTGGGGGTCGTGGAGGACGTGGCGTACGAGAGCCAGGTCTTCGATCTCGCGCCCGGGGACAGCCTGCTCTGCGTCACGGACGGGGTGACCGAGCGGCGGTCGGGCCCGCTGATGTTCGACGACGGGGACGGGCTGGCCCGGGTCCTCGCCGGGTGCGCCGGGCTGCCGGCCGAGGCGACGGCCGAGCGGATCCGGAGGGCCGTCCACGAGTTCGCCGAACAGCCGCCGGACGACGACGTGGCCCTGCTGGTCCTGCACGCGGACTGAACGGGCCGGAGGTTTCCGGGACCGGGCGGGCCGGGTGGGCCTGGCGGACCGGGTGGACCGGACGGACCAGGCTGACCGGGTGGACCAGGTGGGCCGGGCTGAGAGCCTCCCGGTCCGGGAAACCTCCGGGGCGAGCGACAATGGGCGGTATGCCTTCCGTACTTCCCGATGGTGAGCCCGTGCCCGACGACGGGGCGCTGCCCCGCCATGCCCTGGAAGGCGCAGCCGACCGCCCGCTCGGCTTCTACCTGCACGTTCCGTACTGCGCCACCCGCTGCGGCTACTGCGACTTCAACACCTACACCGCCACCGAGCTGCGCGGCTCCGGCGGCGCCCTCGCCTCCCGCGACAACTACGCCGCCCATCTGATCGAGGAGGTCCGCCAGGCCCGCAAGGTCCTCGGCGACGACCCCCGCCCGGTCCGTACCGTCTTCGTCGGAGGCGGGACGCCCACGCTGCTCCCCGCCGCCGATCTCGTACGGATGCTGGCCTCGATCAAGGAGGAGTTCGGGCTCGCGGAGGACGCGGAGATCACCACCGAGGCCAATCCGGAGTCCGTCGATCCGGCCTACCTCTCCGCCCTGCGCGAGGGCGGCTTCAACCGGGTCTCCTTCGGGATGCAGAGCGCCAAGCAGCATGTCCTGAAGATCCTGGACCGCACCCACACCCCCGGCCGCCCCGAGGCCTGCGTGGCGGAGGCGCGGGCGGCGGGGTTCGACCACGTCAACCTGGACCTGATCTACGGCACCCCCGGCGAGTCCGACGACGACTGGCGGGCCACCCTGGACGCGGCGATCGGCGCGGGCCCCGACCATGTCTCCGCGTACGCGCTCATCGTCGAGGAGGGCACCCAGCTCGCCCGCCGCATCCGGCGCGGCGAGATCCCCATGACCGACGACGACGCCCACGCCGACCGCTATCTCATCGCGGACGAGGCCTTCGCCGCCGCTGGGTTCGACTGGTACGAGGTCTCCAACTGGGCCACCACCGAGGCCGGCCGCTGCCTCCACAACGAGCTGTACTGGCGCGGCGCCGACTGGTGGGGCGCGGGCCCCGGTGCCCACAGCCATGTCGGCGGCGTGCGCTGGTGGAACGTGAAGCACCCGGGCGCGTACGCCCAGGCGCTGGCCGAGGGCCGTTCACCGGGCGCGGGCCGCGAGATCCTGGCCGAGGAGGACCGCCGGGTCGAGCGCATCCTGCTGGAGCTGCGCCTCCGCGACGGCTGCCCGCTCGATCTCCTCAAACCCGACGGCCTCGCCGCCTCCCGCCGCGCCCTCACCGACGGACTTCTTGAGCCGGTTCCGTACGAGGAGGGCCGCGCGGTCCTCACCCTGCGCGGGCGGCTCCTGGCCGACGCGGTGGTGCGGGACCTGGTGGACTGAGCCCGGGGGCCGGGGCCGGAGGGCTGGTAGCCCACGGGTCAGGGACCCGGCAGACGGAAGACGATGGGGCAGGGACCCGGCAGCCGGAACCCGAAGGCCGAGGGTCCGGCCCCGGATCACGTCACTCCGGCAGCGTCACGAAGTCGATCAACTCCTCCACCCGCCCCAGCAGTTGCGGCTCCAGGTCCTTGTAGCTGTGCACCGTGGACAGGATGTGCTGCCAGGCCGCCCCCGTGTTCTCCGGCCACCCCAGCGCCCGGCACACCCCCGTCTTCCAGTCCTGGCCCCTCGGCACCACCGGCCACGCCCCGATCCCCACCGACGACGGCTTCACCGCCTCCCACACGTCGATGTACGGGTGGCCCACCACCAGCACATGCGGGTCCGAGACCTGCGCCGCGATCCGGGACTCCTTGGAACCGGTCACCAGGTGGTCGACCAGCACCCCGAGCCGCGCGTCCGGGCCCGGTCCGAATTCCGCGACGATCGCCGGGAGGTCGTCGATGCCCTCCAGGTACTCCACGACCACGCCCTCGATGCGCAGGTCGTCGCCCCACACCCGCTCGACCAGCTCCGCGTCGTGCCGGCCCTCCACATAGATCCGCCCCGCCCGCGCCACCCGGGCCCGCGCACCGGGCACCGCGACCGAGCCGGAGGCCGTACGGGTGGGGCGCGCCGGTCCGCCGGGGGCCGGGCGGACCAGGGTGACCACCTTGCCCTCCAGCAGGAAGCCGCGCGGCTCCATCGGGAAGACCCGGCACTTGCCGAACCGGTCCTCCAGGGTCACCGTGGGCCCCTGGGCCGTCTTCTCGCAGCGGATCACCGCCCCGCAGAAACCGGTGGTGACCTCCTCCACGACCAGATCGGGTTCGGCGGGGACCTCGGGCACGGGGGCGGACCGCTTCCACGGCGGGGTCAGGTCCGGCTGGTAGCTGCGCATGGCACGACGATAATTCGCCCCGCCGGTACGGGGATTCGCACCCCGTCACGACACGCGAGCCGGAGTGCACGCCCGCGCGCCACGTGAGCCCCGAGCCCCCGCGCCGCCTCACGCAACCCGAGGCCCCTCACCCCACCGGAGAAGCCCCTCACCCCACCCCGAACCGCTCCGCCAGCGCCTCCCGCTGCCCCCGGACGAACGCCGCGTCCACCACCGCCCCGTGACCCGGTACGTACAGCGCCTCGTCGCCGCCCAGCTCCAGCAGCCGGTCCAGGGCGGCCGGCCAGCGGGAGGGGATCGCGTCGCGGCCCGCCTGCGGGTCGCCCGACTCCTCCACCAGGTCGCCGCAGAGCACCACCGGAGGCTCCCCGTCCGTGCCCGGGACCAGCACCGCGAGGTCGTGGCCGCTGTGGCCCGGGCCCACGTTGGCCAGCAGCACCTGACGGCCGCCGCCCAGGTCGAGCGTCCACTCGCCGGTCACCTCGTGGTGCGGGACCACCAGCGTGTCCACCGCCCGGTGCGCCTCCTCCTCCGCGAGCCCGTGGTGCACGGCCGAGGCGGTCAGCCCGTCCGCCGAGCGCTCCAGCAGCGCGGTGATCCCCACCGCCCCGTACACCTGCGCCCCCGCGAACGCCGCCGTGCCCAGCACATGATCGAAGTGCGGGTGGCTCAGTGCGATATGTGTCACCCTCCGGCCGAGCAGCACCTCGGCCTGCCTGCGCAGCTCGACGCCCTCGCGCAGCGTCGAGCCGGTGTCGTACAGGAGCACCCCGTCCGCCCCGGCCACCAGCGCCACCGTGGCGTCCCAGCCCGGCAGGCGCCGCCGCCCGACACCGTGACCCAACCGCTCCCAGCCGAAGTCTTCCCACAACACGTCCATGGGGCGACGCTATCGGCAACGTCCCGGACGGCTCGGCGGCGGCATGGCCGGTCGCCCTTGCCCAGGCCCCACCCCACCCCCGTACACTGACCGGTGGGTAGCTGGCACTCGTACGCACCGAGTGCCAGACGGAGAGCCGGGACAGAGCCCCGGGGAACGACAGCTGGAGGTGTGCGCCATGCTCAGCGAACGCAGACTCGAGGTGCTGCGCGCCATCGTCCAGGACTACGTCGGCACGGAGGAGCCGGTCGGCTCCAAGGCGCTGACCGAGCGGCACCAGCTGGGGGTCTCCCCGGCCACCGTCCGCAACGACATGGCGGTGCTGGAGGAAGAGGGCTTCATCGCGCAGCCGCACACCAGCGCGGGGCGCATCCCCACCGACAAGGGGTACCGCCTCTTCGTCGACAAGCTCGCGGGCGTCAAGCCGCTCTCCTCGGCCGAGCGCCGGGCCATCCAGAACTTCCTCGACGGCGCGGTCGACCTCGACGACGTGGTCGGCCGGACCGTGCGGCTGCTCGCGCAGCTGACCCGGCAGGTCGCGGTCGTGCAGTACCCCTCGCTGACCCGCTCGACGGTGCGCCACGTCGAGCTGCTCTCGCTCGCCCCCGCCCGGCTGATGCTCGTCCTGATCACGGACACCGGCCGGGTCGAACAGCGTATGATCGACTGCCCCGCGCCCTTCGGCGAGGCATCGCTCGCGGATCTGCGGGCCCGGCTCAACAGCCGGGTCGTCGGACGCCGCTTCGCCGATGTCCCCCGGCTGGTGCGGGAGCTGCCGGAATCCTTCGACAGCGAGGACCGGGGAACGGTTTCCACGGTTCTCTCCACCCTCCTCGAAACCCTGGTCGAGGAGACGGAGGAGCGGCTGATCATCGGCGGCACCTCCAACCTCACCCGCTTCGGGCACGACTTCCCTGTGATGATCCGGCCGGTGCTGGAAGCACTGGAGGAGCAGGTCGTCCTGCTGAAGCTGCTCGGTGAGGCCACGGACCCAGCCATGACCGTGCGGATCGGGCACGAGAACGCCCACGAGGGGCTCACCTCCACGTCCGTCGTCGCGGTCGGCTACGGTTCGGGCGACGAGGCAGTCGCCAAACTCGGCGTGGTCGGACCGACCCGCATGGACTACCCCGGAACGATGGGAGCGGTACGCGCAGTGGCACGTTACGTCGGACAGATCCTGGCGGAGTCGTAAGTGGCCACGGACTACTACGCCGTACTCGGCGTACGCCGCGACGCATCGCAGGACGAGATCAAGAAGGCATTCCGTCGGCTCGCCCGCGAGCTGCACCCGGATGTCAACCCGGACCCGAAGACCCAGGAGCGGTTCAAGGAGATCAACGCCGCTTACGAGGTGCTCTCGGACCCGCAGAAGAAGCAGGTCTACGACCTCGGCGGCGACCCGCTCTCCGCCAACGGCGGTGGTGGCGGCGCGGGCGGCTTCGGAGCCGGTGGCTTCGGCAACTTCTCCGACATCATGGACGCGTTCTTCGGCAACGCCGCGCAGCGCGGGCCCCGTTCGCGCACCCGGCGCGGCCAGGACGCCATGATCCGCCTGGAGATCGACCTCAACGAGGCGGCCTTCGGCACCACCAAGGACATCCAGGTCGACACGGCGGTCGTCTGCAACACCTGCAGCGGCGAGGGCGCGGCCCCCGGCACCTCCGCCCAGACCTGTGACATGTGCCGCGGCCGCGGTGAGGTCTCGCAGGTCACCCGGTCCTTCCTGGGCCAGGTCATGACCTCGCGCCCCTGCCCGCAGTGCCAGGGCTTCGGTACGGTCGTGCCGACGCCGTGCCCGGAGTGCGCCGGTGACGGCCGTATCCGCTCGCGCCGCACGCTCACCGTCAAGATCCCCGCGGGCGTCGACAACGGCACCCGCATCCAGCTCGCCGGTGAGGGCGAGGTCGGCCCCGGCGGCGGCCCGCCCGGCGATCTGTACGTGGAGATCCACGAGGTCGCGCACCCCGTCTTCCAGCGGCGCGGCGACGATCTGCACTGCACGGTCACCATCCCGATGACCGCGGCCGCCCTCGGCACCAAGTGTCCGCTGGAGACGCTGGACGGCCTGGAGGAGATCGACATCCGGCCCGGCACCCAGTCCGGCCAGTCGGTGCCCCTGCACGGACGCGGCATCACGCATCTGCGCGGCGGCGGCCGGGGCGATCTGATCGTCCACGTCGAGGTGATCACCCCGAACAAGCTCGACGCCGAGCAGGAGCGGCTGCTGCGGGAGCTGGCGAAGCTCCGCGGCGAGGAGCGGCCCCTGGGCCAGTTCCAGCCAGGTCAGCAGGGCCTGTTCTCGCGGCTGAAGGACGCTTTCAACGGCCGCTGAGACGTTTTCCGCCTTTCACCGCACCGCCCGCCGGTCCCCGACCGGCGGGCGGCGCTGCGTTCGGCGGGAGATCCGGTCACGCCGGACGCTGGCTGATTCGGCCCTGTGCGACGGACGTGGCACGATGCGTTCATGTCCTCCGCGTTGACCGATCTCTGCCGGTATCCGATCGTGCAGGCCCCCATGGCGGGCGGCGCCTCCGGACCTCAGCTCGCCGCCGCCGTCATCGAGGCCGGTGCGCTCGGGTTCCTGGCCGCCGGGTACAAGACGGCCGACGGGATGTACAACGAGATCAAACAGCTGCGCCGGCTCACCGGCGGCCCGTTCGGCGTCAACCTCTTCATGCCGCAGTCCGCCCTCGCGGACCCCAGTGCCGTCGAGGTCTACCGCCACCAACTGGCCGGTGAGGCCGCCTGGTACGAGACCCCGCTCGGTGACCCCGACAGCAGCGCCGGTGACGACGGGTACGAGGCCAAGGTCGCCATCCTGCTGGAGGACCCCGTTCCGGTGGTCTCCTTCACCTTCGGCTGCCCCACCCGCGACACGCTGGACGCCTTCGCCGAGGCGGGGACGTACACCGTCGTGACCGTCACCTCCGCCGAGGAGGCCCAGGCAGCCCAGTGGGCCGGTGCCGACGCCGTCTGCGTCCAGGGCATCGAGGCGGGCGGCCACCAGTCCACCCACCGCGACGACCCGCAGGCCGACCACACCGGCACCGGGCTGCTCACCCTCGTCACCCAGGTCCGCGAGACCGTCCAGCTGCCGATCGTCGCCGCGGGCGGCCTGATGCGCGGCGGCCAGATCGCCGCCGTCCTCGCGGCCGGGGCCGACGCCGCCCAGCTCGGCACCGCCTTCCTCGTCTGCCCCGAGTCCGGCGCCCACCTGCTCCACAAGCAGGCCCTGACCAACCCGCTCTTCGTCCGCACCGAGCTGACCCGCGCCTTCTCCGGGCGGCCCGCGCGCGGCCTGGTCAACCGGTTCATCCGCGAGCACGGCCCGTACGCCCCCGCCGCCTACCCCCAGGTCCACTACCTGACCACCGGGCTCCGCCAGGCCGCCGCCAAGGCCGGGGACGCCCAGGGCATGGCCCTGTGGGCCGGGCAGGGCCACCGCATGGCCCGCGAACTGCCCGTGGCCGAGCTGGTCGAGCTGCTCGCCACCGAGCTGGAGGCCGCCCGCACGGCCCTGACTGTGAGGAGCCCGCAGTGACGGCACCGGTCTTCGTCGTCGAACGGATGCCCACCGGACCGGAGTTCGTGCTCGACGGCCCCGAGGGGCGGCACGCCGTGTCGGTCCGGCGGCTGGAGCCCGGTGAGGACGTCGTCCTCACCGACGGGCTCGGCCACTGGGCGGAGGGCGTGGTCCGCTCCGCCGAGGGCAAGGACCGGCTGACGGTCACCGGCATCGGGACCGTCCACGAGGAGCCGGAGCCCGCGCCCCGGATCACCGTCGTCCAGGCGCTCCCCAAGGGGGACCGGGGCGAGCTGGCCGTGGAGACCATGACCGAGACCGGCGTCGACGCGATCGTGCCGTGGCAGGCCGCCCGCTGCATCACCCAGTGGAAGGGCGACCGGGGCGCGAAGTCCCTGGCGAAGTGGCGCAGTACGGCCCGGGAGGCGGGCAAGCAGTCCCGCCGCGTCCGCTTCCCCGAGGTGGCCGGGGCCATGACGACCAAGCAGGTCGCCGCGCTGCTGGCCGGTGCCGACTTCGCCGGGGTCCTGCACGAGGACCGCGACCACGACAGCACCCCCCTCGCCACCGCCGAACTCCCCGCCACCGGCAGCATCGTGCTCGTCGTCGGCCCCGAGGGCGGGGTCTCCCCGCAGGAGCTGACCGCCTTCGCCGAGGCGGGCGCCCGCCCGTACCGGCTGGGGCGCAGCGTGCTCCGTACGTCCACGGCGGGCACGGCCGCGGCCGCCCTGCTGCTGGGGCGCACGGGGCGCTGGGGCTGAGCACGGTCCGGTGCCGTACCGGGCACCGGGGCGTGCGGGGCGCCGGGGGTGAACACAGCCCGGAGTCGTACGGGGCACTGGTGCCGGACCGAAGCCGAGGGTCCGGGCCGAACGCCGCCCGGCCGCCCGGCCGCCCGGCCGCCCGGCACGAAGGCTTAGCATGAGCCGTACTGATCATCAGCGAGCGAGGAGGCCCGGCGCCATGGCGGGAGAGCCGCAGACCGACTGCCTGTTCTGCAAGATCGTCTCGGGAGACATCCCGGCGACCATCGTCCGGGAGAGCGACACCACCGTGGCCTTCCGCGACATCAACCCGCAGGCCCCGACCCACGTCCTGGTCATCCCCAAGGTCCACTACCCGGACGCCGCCTCGCTGGCCGCCGCCGAACCGCAGGTCGCCGCCGACGTGCTGACCGAGGCCGGGGCGGTCGCCGCCGACGAGAAGATCGACTCCACCGGCTACCGGATCATCTTCAACACCGGCTCCGGCGCAGGCCAGACCGTCTTCCACGCGCACGCCCACGTCCTGGGCGGCCGCGGCCTCCAGTGGCCGCCCGGATAACCCTTCCCGTACAGCAGTAGCGCAGGAGCGTTTCCCCATGTCCGTACGCGAGCTGGTGGTGCTCGGCACCGCCAGCCAGGTCCCCACCCGGCACCGCAACCACAACGGCTATCTGCTGCGCTGGGACGGCCAGGGCATCCTCTTCGACCCCGGCGAGGGCACCCAGCGCCAGATGCTGCGGGCCGGGGTCGCCGCGCACGACATCGACCGGATCTGCGTCACCCACTTCCACGGCGACCACTCCCTCGGGCTCGCCGGGGTGATCCAGCGCATCAACCTGGACCAGGTGCCGCACCCCGTCACCGCCCACTACCCGGCGAGCGGGCAGCACTTCTTCGACCGGCTGCGGTACGCCACCGCCTACCGCGAGACCGTCGAGCTGGCCGAGGCCCCGGTCGCCGGAACAGGCGGGGTCCTCGCCACCACCCCCACGTACACCCTGGACAGCCACAAGCTCTCGCACCCCGTCGAGTCGTACGGCTACCGCCTCACCGAGCCCGACAGCCGCCGGATGCTGCCCGCCCTCCTCAAGGAGCACGGCATCAGCGGGCCGGACGTCGGCCGTCTCCAGCGCGAGGGCGCCCTCGGCGGCGTCACCCTGGAGCAGGTCTCCGAGCACCGGCGCGGGCAGCGGTTCGCGTTCGTCATGGACACCCGGCTCTGCGACGGGGTGTACGCGCTCGCGGAGGGGTGCGACATGCTCACCATCGAGTCGACCTTCCTCGACGAGGACGAGAAGCTCGCCACCGACCACGGCCACCTCACCGCGGGCCAGGCCGCCCGGGTGGCGAAGGAGTCCGGCGTACGCCATCTGGTGCTGACCCACTTCTCGCAGCGCTACAGCGACCCCGAACTCTTCGAGACCCAGGCCCGCGCCGCCGGGTTCGACGGCGAACTCACCGTCGCGCAGGACCTGATCAGAGTCCCGCTCCCGCCCCGGCGCCACTGAACCACCGCAGTCCGAAAAAGCCGCACCACCGTTTGCGAGACACCGTGCACCTCCCCAAGGCCGAACTCCACCTCCACATCGAAGGCACCCTCGAACCCGAACTCGCCTTCGCCCTCGCGGAGCGCAACGGGGTGACCCTGCCGTACGCCACCACCGACGAGCTGCGCCGGGCGTATCAGTTCGAGGACCTTCAGTCCTTCCTGGACCTCTACTACGCGCTGATGGCCGTGCTGCGGACGGAGGAGGACTTCACCGAACTCGCCGACGCCTACCTCGCCCGCGCAGCCGCCCAGGGCGTCCGGCACGCCGAGATCTTCTTCGACCCGCAGGCCCACACCGCCCGGGGCGTCCCCATCGGCACGGTCATCGAGGGACTGGGCCGGGCGCTGGAGCGCAGCGAGGAGACCCACGGCATCTCCACCCAGCTCATCCTGTGTTTCCTCCGCGACCTCTCCGCCGAGGCCGCCCTCGGCACCCTGGACGCCGCCCGCCCCTACCTCCACCGGATCAGCGCGATCGGCCTGGACTCCGCCGAGGTCGGCCACCCGCCCGCCAAGTTCCGCGAGGTGTACGAGGCGGCCACCGCCCTCGGTCTGCGCAAGGTGGCCCACGCGGGGGAGGAGGGGCCGCCGGAGTACATCCGGGAGGCGCTGGACATTCTCGGCGTGGAGCGGATCGACCACGGGCTGCGCTGCATGGAGGACCCGGAGCTGGTGGCGCGGCTGGTCGCGGACCGGGTGCCGCTGACGCTCTGCCCGCTCTCCAACGTACGGCTGCGCACGGTCGACACGCTCAAGGACCACCCGCTGCCGGAGATGATGGCGGCGGGGCTCCTCTGCACGGTCAACTCCGACGACCCCGCCTACTTCGGCGGGTACGCGGGCGACAACTTCGACGCCGTACGGGACGCGCTCGCCCTGGACCCCGAGCAGCTGCGCACCCTGGCCCGCAACTCCTTCGAGGCGGCCTTCCTCGACCACGACGAGGAGCGCCGGGCGCGCTATCTGTCCGAGGTCGAGGCGTACGCGTTCGACTGACCGGGCCCGCCGTCCGGACCGGCCGTCCGGATCGCGCTGCGCACCAGCCGCCTGCGCCGTACGCGGAGTTCGGTGACGGGCTGCTCCGGTGAGCCCAGCTTCGGCACCGCACCGGAGAGGCTGCCGGTGGTGGCGGCCAGCAGCGCGGCCGGGGCACCACCGCGGCGGCGGACCGAGCCGGGCACCAGCGGGCGGCCACCGGTGTGCAGCGCCACGGCGGTCACGGGCGCGGCGACCAGGAGGGTGGCCGCGCCCAGGACCAGCCCCATCGCCGGATAGCCGGCCTCCTCGGAGAGCACGCTGCCCAGGAGCGGGCCGCAGGCGACGCCCACGGAGGAGGCCGAGCCCGCCAGGACCGCCCAGCGGCCCCGTACGTCCAGGGAGGCGGCCAGACCGATCAGATAGGAGAGGACCACCGGGTAGACGGTGTTCCACAGGATCTCGCCGGTCGCGAACGAGGTGAGGTCCCGGGCCGAGGAGCTGAGCACGATGCTCCCCGAGATGATCACGGTCCCGAGCCCGATCGGCACCGCCCGGCCCACGCGCGCCCCCAGCACCCCGGCGCCCATCACGCCCAGCAGCCCCGCGCCGAGGGCGGCGGCGAAGACCGCGCCGACGGTCACCTCGGTCAGCCCCGCCTGCGTGATGCCGATGCGGCTGCTGACGCCCCACAGCGCGTTCTGCGCCATGGACCAGACGAGCATCCCGCCCGCCAGGACGAGACCGGAACGGCGGTGCGGCAGCCGGCCGGTGAGCGGGGAGGCGGACTCCTCGGGGGCCGTGGGGCCGTTCAGCCGTGCGGTCGCGGGCCAGACGAGCAGGGCCACCAGCGCGACCGCGGCGAAGGGGAGCCGGTGGCCGCCGCCGAGGTGGGGGATCGTCAGATAGAGGGCGCCCGCCGTCGCGGAGACCGTGAGCAGCCCGAGCGAGGACGTCCGGTGCGGGTCGCGCTGGGCGGCGATCCCGGCCGCCGCGACCGCCGTCGCCGCCCCCGAGCCGAAGCCGCCGACCACCACGGAGAGCACCACCAGCGGTACGGACCCGGCCAGCGCGGCGGAGCCGTACCCCAGGGCGGCCAGCACCAGCCCGATCCGGGCCGGGGTGCGGGACCCGTACCGTTCGACCCGCCCCGCCAGCGTGAACCCGGCGCTCGCCGAACTCAGCAGCAGGGCACTGCCGACCAGTCCCGCCTGCGCGGCAGTCAGCCCGAGATGGGCGCTGAGCCGGCCGACGATGGTGGGGAGCAGGTAGGAGGCGAGGTAGCCGGCCGTGAAGACGGCTACGACGGGCCACGCGGTGCGCGGGCGCGAGGACATGGGCGTTCCTGGAGACATGCCTGAGCAGGCAGGGGGAGGGGAGGGGGTGGAGCGACGCGCGCAGGGCAGGGCGAGGCAGGGCGGAGCGGAGCCGAGCGATGCCGACGCGCGGGAAGGGAAGGCAGGGGGAAGACAGAGGGAAGGCAGGGGAAACGCAGTGAAATACGGGGAGATGCGAGAAGTGCGGCTCTCGTCGGGCAACGTCCCCGAAGGTGCTCGCGGGGCAATTTGTATCAAGCGCCCCCAGCCCACCGAAAGCCGCCTCGCTGTGATCTGGGCCACTTATGCGTTTATGCACTCGGAAGCCGGGTAGAGGCGCATGTTTATGCAGGTCAGCGCCGCCCGTAGGGCAGCCCCGCATCGGCGGGGGAGGCTCCACCCCGATGCCCGAATCGGGCAGACTGGCCGGATCTCACACTGTCCAGATCTGCCGCACGGCCGGGGAGCGCACGGTGAGCACTGACACTCCAGGAATCGACCCCCTGCTGGCGCTGCGCGCGCCGCAGGACCCCGCCTGTGACGTCTTCCTGACGGGCACGGTCTTCCTCGACATCATCTTCACCGGCCTCGACAGCGCCCCCGTGCGCGGCACCGAGTCCTGGGCCCGGGGATGGGCTCCAGTCCCGGCGGCGTCGCCAACATGGCCACCGCGCTCGCCAGGCTCGGCCTGCGCACCTCACTCGCCGCCGCGTTCGGGGACGACCACTACGGGGAGTACTGCTGGGACGCGCTCGAACAGGGCGAGGGCATCGACCTGTCGATGTCGCACACGGTCCCCGGCTGGCACTCCCCGGTGACCGTCTCGATGGCGTACGAGGGTGAGCGCACGATGGTCTCCCACGGCCACGAGGCCCCGGCGCCGACGACTTTCCCGGGCACGGTCCCGGGGCCTTCGGACCCCGACGCCCCCACCGGAACAGCCCCCACCGGAAACGCCCCTGCGAGCGCCCCCGCCCCGCACCCCGCCTTCCCCCAGTGCCCGCCGCGCGCCCGGGCCGCCATCGCCTCGCTCGTCCCGGGGCGCAGCGAGCCCTGGGTGGCCACCGCCGCCCGGCACGGCGCGCTGATCTTCGCGGACGTCGGCTGGGACGAGACCGGCCGCTGGGACCTGGACGCGCTGCCCGAGCTGGCGCACTGCGAGGCGTTCCTGCCCAACGCCGAGGAGGCGATGCGCTACACCCGTACGGACTGTCCGCGCGCCGCCGCCCACGCCCTCGCGGAACGGGTCCCGCTCGCCGTGGTCACCCTGGGAGCCGAGGGCGCGTACGCCGTCGACGGGCGGACCGGGGCCGCCGCCCAGGTGCCCGCCATCGAGGTGGAGGCGCTGGACCCGACGGGGGCGGGGGACGTCTTCGTGGCCGGGTTCGTCACGGGCACCCTGGCCGACTGGCCGCTCGCGGACCGCCTCGCCTTCGCCGGGCTGACGGCCGCGCTCTCGGTCCAGGAGTTCGGCGGCTCGCTCTCCGCCCCCGGCTGGGCCGAGATCGCCGCCTGGTGGCAGCGCATCCGCACCCTCGACGACCAGGACCCGGCGGCCCTGGAGCGGTACGCGTTCCTGGAGGAGCTGCTGCCCACCACGGCCCGCGCCTGGCCGCTGCGGCGGGCGGTCCCCACGATCGGCTTCCGCCAGTGAGCGGGCACCGGCGGCCGGGGCCGGCGAGCACCGGCGCCCCCACCGGCCCCTCGTACACACGGCCGGTAAAAGAACTCCGCGTTGTCACCGTCAAGTCGTAGGCTTGGTGATCCAGAGGTTGTCGAACAGCGAGAACCCTGCAACGGGAGGTATGCGCAGGCCCGAGGGCCGGCCCATGACTCAGTCATCCACACAGCCGCAGGCGCGTGCCCAGATCCGCATCCCGGCCGCACACCCCATGGTGATGCTCCTCGGATCGGGTGACTCGCTGTTGCGCGTGATCGAAGAGGCCTTCCCGGCGGCCGACATCCATGTCCGGGGCAACGAGATCAGCGCCACGGGCGAGGCGGCCGACGTCGCCCTCATCCAGCGCCTGTTCGACGAGATGATGCTCGTGCTCCGCACCGGAGCGCCGATGACGGAGGACGCAGTGGAACGGTCGATCGCCATGCTCAGGGCGGCCGGCACCGGCGAGGGAGACCCGCAGGGCGAGACACCCGCCGAGGTGCTCACCCAGAACATCCTCTCCAACCGCGGCCGCACCATCCGCCCCAAGACGCTCAACCAGAAGCGGTACGTCGATGCGATCGACCAGCACACGATCGTCTTCGGCATCGGCCCCGCGGGCACCGGCAAGACCTACCTGGCCATGGCCAAGGCGGTCCAGGCGCTCCAGTCCAAGCAGGTCAGCCGGATCATCCTGACCCGCCCCGCGGTCGAGGCGGGGGAGCGGCTCGGCTTCCTGCCGGGCACCCTGTTCGACAAGATCGACCCGTATCTCCGCCCGCTCTACGACGCCCTGCACGACATGCTCGACCCCGACTCGATCCCGCGGCTGATGGCGGCGGGCACGATCGAGGTGGCGCCGCTCGCATATATGCGCGGCCGGACCCTGAACGACGCCTTCATCATCCTCGACGAGGCGCAGAACACCAGCGCCGAGCAGATGAAGATGTTCCTCACCCGCCTCGGCTTCGACTCCAAGATCGTCATCACCGGTGACATCACCCAGGTCGACCTGCCGAGCGGCACCAAGAGCGGGCTGCGGCAGGTCCAGGAGATCCTGGAGGACGTGGACGACGTGCACTTCTCCCGGCTCAGCTCCCAGGATGTCGTCCGGCACAAGCTCGTCGGCCGTATCGTCGACGCGTACGAGAAGTACGACAGCCGAAACGGTCAACGAGACGGTCAGGCGGACGGCCGGGAAGACGGCCGGCGCGACCGGCGTAAAGGGAAGTAGTCGCAGCGCACCATGTCGATCGACGTCAACAACGAGTCCGGAACCGAGGTCGACGAGCAGGCGATCCTCGACATCGCCCGCTATGCCCTGGCCCGGATGCGGATCCACCCGCTCTCCGAGCTCTCGGTGATCGTGGTGGACACCGACGCCATGGAGCAGCTGCACATCCAGTGGATGGACCTCCCGGGTCCGACCGATGTCATGTCCTTCCCGATGGACGAGCTGCGGCCGCCGCGCAAGGACGACGACGAGCCCCCGCAGGGGCTCCTCGGTGACATCGTGCTCTGCCCGGAGGTCGCGAAGCGGCAGGGCGAAGAGGCGCCGACGCAGCACTCCATGGACGAGGAGCTCCAGCTCCTGACCGTCCACGGGGTGCTGCACCTGCTGGGGTACGACCACGAGGAGCCCGACGAGAAGGCCGAGATGTTCGGCCTCCAGGCCGCCATCGTGGACGGCTGGCGCGGTGATCAGGGGCTCACCGGCCCGTCCCCCGCCCCCACCGTCTCGTGATCGCGCCCCTGATCACCGGAGCCGTCCTGCTGGTCGTCGTCGGCTGGCTGGCCGCCTGCGCCGAGGCGGGCATCGCCCGCACGTCGAGTTTCCGGGCGGACGAGGCGGTCCGGTCCGGGCGGCGCGGCAGTGCGAAGCTCGCGCAGATCGCCGCCGACCCGACCCGCTATCTCAATGTGGCCCTGCTGGTGCGGGTCGCCTGCGAGATGTCGGCCGGAGTGCTCGTCACGTACGTCTGCCTCCAGAAGTTCCCGGAGACCTGGGAGGCACTGGCCTTCGCCATGGGCGTCATGGTCCTCGTCAGCTATGTCGCCATCGGGGTCTCCCCGCGCACCATCGGCCGCCAGCACCCGCTGAACACGGCGACGGCCTCGGCGTACGTCCTGCTGCCGCTGGCCCGGATCATGGGCCCGATCCCGCAGTTGCTGATCCTCATCGGCAACGCGCTCACCCCCGGCAAGGGGTTCCGCAAGGGCCCGTTCGCCAGTGAGGCCGAGCTGCGGGCCATGGTCGACCTCGCGGAGGCGGAGTCGCTGATCGAGGACGACGAGCGCCGCATGGTGCACTCGGTCTTCGAGCTGGGGGACACGCTGGTGCGCGAGGTGATGGTGCCGCGCACGGACCTGGTCTCCATCGAGCGGTTCAAGACGGTCCGTCAGGCCCTCACCCTCGCCCTGCGCTCCGGCTTCTCCCGGATACCGGTCACCGGGGAGAACGAGGACGACATCGTCGGGATCGTCTATCTCAAGGACCTGGTCCGCAAGACCCACATCAACCGCGACTCCGAGGCCGACCCGGTCTCCACCGCGATGCGCCCCGCCGCCTTCGTCCCCGACACCAAGAACGCCGGGGACCTGCTGCGCGAGATGCAGCGGGACCGCAGCCATGTCGCCGTCGTCATCGACGAGTACGGCGGCACGGCCGGCATCGTCACCATCGAGGACATCCTGGAGGAGATCGTCGGGGAGATCACCGACGAGTACGACCGCGAGCTGCCGCCCGTCCAGGAGCTGGAGAACGGCTGCTACCGGGTGACCGCCCGCCTCGACATCGGGGACCTGGGCGACCTCTTCGGGCTCGACGAGTACGACGACGAGGACGTGGAGACCGTCGGCGGCCTGCTCGCCAAGGCGCTCGGCCGGGTCCCGATCGCCGGGGCCTCGGCCCTCGTCGACCTTCCCGACGGCCGCCGCCTCCGCCTCACCGCCGAGTCCCCGGCCGGCCGCCGGAACAAGATCGTCACGGTGCTGGTGGAGCCGGAGGAGAAGGAAGCGGAGACGGAGACCGTATGACCCCGGAGCGGCTGCGCGCCTTCTGCCTGGAGTTCAACGCGAGCGTGGAGGAGTTCCCGTTCGGCCCGGAGACCTCGGTCTTCAAGGTGCTCGGCAGGATGTTCGCCCTCACCTCGCTGGAGGCCCAGCCGCTGACCGTCAACCTCAAGTGCGACCCGGACGACGCGGTCCGCCTCCGCGAGGAGCACCCGGCGGCCGTCGTGCCCGGCTGGCACATGAACAAGCGCCACTGGAACACGGTGACCGTCTCCGGCGTCCCGGAGAAGCTGCTGCGCGAGCTGATCGAGGACTCCTACGACCTGGTGGTCGCCGGCCTCCCCAGGGCGGACCGGCTCCGGCTGGACCGGCCCTGGGGCCGGTCGTCAAACTGCCGCCTGCCGCGCGGTCCGCGCCGGGGCGCATGATCCGCCGCGCCCGGCCGCTTCGTATGCTCGTGCCATGACCGACACCACCGGCACCACCGACCTCGACGCCGAGGACCGCAAGATCGTCACCCTGGCGCGCAGCGCCCGCGCCCGCAACGGAGTGGCCGAGGGCGCCGCCGTACGCGACGAGACCGGGCGTACGTATGTGGCGGGCACCGTGGCGCTGGAGTCGCTGAAGCTGAGCGCCCTGCAGACCGCCGTCGCCATGGCCGTCGCCAGCGGCGCCACCTCGCTGGAGGCCGCCGCCGTCGTCTCCGCCGCCGAGACCCCCGCCGACGAGGACCGCGCCGCCGTACGGGACCTGGGCGGACCGGAGACCCCGGTGCTGCTCGCGGGCCCGGACGGCACCCTCCGGCTGCGGGTCACGGCGGGCTGACCGACCGCCCCGCGCCCGTGTCCGCGGCGGCCCTCCGGCGCGTCCGTGCGGACCGCTGTGCGGGAGCGCCGCCGCGATCGGGGAGAATGGTCGCCATGAGCGCTCGACCGAACCAAGAAGCCGCTGCCCAGCGGGCGGAGAACGACGCCCCCCACCGGGCCGGTTTCGCCTGCTTCGTGGGCCGTCCCAACGCGGGCAAGTCCACCCTGACGAACGCTCTGGTCGGCCAGAAGGTGGCGATCACCTCCAACCGGCCCCAGACCACCCGGCACACCGTGCGCGGCATCGTCCACCGCGACGACGCCCAGCTGATCCTGGTCGACACCCCCGGCCTCCACAAGCCGCGCACGCTGCTCGGCGAGCGGCTGAACGACGTGGTGCGCACGACGTGGGCCGAGGTCGACGTCATCGGCTTCTGCCTGCCCGCCGACCAGAAGCTCGGCCCCGGCGACAAGTACATCGTCAAGGAGCTGGCGGGGATCAGGAAGACCCCCAAGATCGCCATCATCACCAAGACCGACCTGGTCGAGTCCAAGGCGCTGGCCGAGCAGCTCCTCGCCGTCTCCGCGCTCGCGGAGGAGCTGGGCTTCGAGTGGGCCGAGATCGTGCCGGTCTCGGCTGTCGAGAAGGAAGGGGCGGGACGCAGTCCCTCGGACAAGGGTGGTGGCGGGCGAGGGGCAGGCCAGGTCGACCTGCTCGCGGACCTGATCGCCCCGCTGCTCCCGGAGAGCCCGCCGCTCTACCCGGAGGGCGACCTCACCGACGAGCCGGAGATGGTCATGGTCGCGGAGCTGATCCGCGAGGCCGCGCTGGAGGGCGTACGGGACGAGCTGCCGCACTCCATCGCCGTCGTCGTCGAGGAGATGCTGCCGCGCACGGACCGCCCGGCGGACAAGCCGCTGCTGGACATCCACGCCAACGTCTACATCGAGCGCCCCAGCCAGAAGGGCATCATCATCGGCCCGAAGGGCAAGCGGCTGAAGGAAGTGGGCACCAAGTCGCGCAAGCACATCGAGGCGCTGCTCGGCACCCCCGTCTTCCTGGACCTGCACGTGAAGGTCGCCAAGGACTGGCAGCGCGACCCGAAGCAGCTGCGGAAGCTCGGCTTCTAGCCGCGTACGCCGGAAGGTGCCGGTCTCACGCGCCCTCCTTGAGGACGCGTGAGACCAGCGTGCGCTGCGCCCCGGTCAGATCGGGGTCAGCGCAGTACACGGTGCGGTCCCCGACCGTGATCGCGTACCGGAAGCCGTCCGGCACCCCGGACGGCGGCGCGTCCGGGGTGGTGGCGAGGACCTCCGCGGCGAGCGACTCCCACTCCGCCGCGTCCTCACGGCCCTCGGTGTCGATCGCCTGGGTGCGGGAGATGCCGGCGAAGCCGCCGGTGCGGGTGACCTGAATACGCATGGGGTCCTGTCTAGCGGGGGCGGGGCGGGCCCTCAACCCCGCCGTACGGGGCCGGGGCGGTCACGCCCGCCTCACGGGTCCGACTCCGCGGTCTCACTCCGCCGTCGGTACGCCCACCTCGGACCAGGCCTTCAGGACCGCCTCCTTCTCGCCGCGCTCCCCGAACCGGCTCCCCGCCGCCGCGACCGTCAGCCGGGCGAACTGCGCGAAGTCCGCGTTGGCCGTCAGTTCGCCGCCGGTCAGCACGTCGAACCAGATCTGCCCGGCCCGCTCCCAGGCGTTGCCGCCCAGCGCGTTGGCCAGCAGGTAGAACGCCCGGTTGGGGATGCCGGAGTTGATGTGGACCCCGCCGTTGTCCTCCTCCGTCTCGACGTACTCCTCCATCGAGGCGGGCTGCGGGTCCTTGCCCAGCACATCGTCGTCGTACGCCGTGCCCGGGGCCTTCATCGAGCGCAGGGCGTCCCCGCTGACCCGGGGCGCCAGCAGTCCGGCGCCGATCAGCCAGTCGGCCTGCTCCGCGCTCTGGCCCAGTGAGTACTGCTTGACGAGGGAGCCGAAGACGTCGGAGACCGACTCGTTGAGCGCGCCCGACTGGCCTTCGTAGCGCAGGTTGGCGGTGTACTGGGTGAGGCCGTGGGCCAGTTCGTGGGCGATGACGTCGATGGCGTACGTGAAGTCGAGGAAGATCTCCCCGTCGCCGTCCCCGAAGACCATCTGCTCGCCGTCGAAGAACGCGTTGTTGTACTCGTGGCCGTAGTGGACGGAGCCGATGAGCGGCAGGCCCTTGCCGTCGATCGAACTGCGCCCGTAGGCGGAGAGCAGCAGTTCGAAGGTGGCGCCGAGTCCGGCGTACGCGCGGTTGACGCTGGCGTCCGAGGTGGGCTTGTCGCCCTCGCCGCGGACCTTGGTGCCCGGCAGGGAGGTGCCGTTCTCGCAGTCGTACAGGGTGCGGTGGGGCTTGGAGGGGACCGCGCCCGCCGTGGGGGTGGCGGGCGCGGCGGCCAGGGCCGTCAGCCGACGGCGGTCTCGGCGGAGGCCGTCGGCCTCCAGGGTGCGGCGGGCGGGGTCGGCCAGCCGGGGGTCGCCGGAGTGCGAGAGCTTGTCGAGGACGTGGGGCGGCACGATGGTGCAGAAGACGGGGTTCAGCCCGTCGGCGTTGGTTCGAGGCTGCATGATTCGACTGTGGCACTCCGTCACCGCCCTGTCACTGGTTGCGACGATGATTGACGAAATGGAGTGATGAGTCATCGTTTTCCCCTCATCGATGCCCGGTCCCGCATACTGATACGGACCGACACCCCGGGCCACCCTCGGCTAGGCTCGTCGCATCATGCGTTTCGGGCTGCTTCTCCTTAGCTGCCGCGGCGAGGGCCTGTAGTCGTAGGCCGACCCCCTCCCCGCGGAGTCTGGTGCTGCAGCGACACCGTCGGCCGACCCCAAGTCGGACCCCGAGGAGCCCTACGTCATGACGACGCCCGTGAACCCTGCCGGTGCTGTGAACCCCGCCGAGAACACTGTCGGCCGCCCCACCCCCGTCACCAACGCGACGCAGCTCCAGAAGCCGTCCGGGATGCCGGTCCACAAGTACCGCGGTTACGAGGCCGTGGACATCGCCGACCGCACCTGGCCGGACAACCGGATCACCGTCGCGCCCCGCTGGCTGTCGACCGATCTGCGCGACGGCAACCAGGCGCTGATCGACCCGATGAGCCCCGCCCGCAAGCGCGAGATGTTCGATCTGCTCGTACGCATGGGCTACAAGGAGATCGAGGTCGGCTTCCCGTCCTCCGGCGAGACCGACTTCGCCTTCGTGCGCTCCATCATCGAGGAGGGCGCGATCCCTGAGGACGTGACGATCTCCGTCCTGACCCAGGCCCGCGAGGAGCTGATCGAGCGGACCGTCGAGTCGCTGGTGGGTGCCCGCCGGGCCACCGTCCACCTGTACAACGCCACCGCCCCCACCTTCCGCCGGGTCGTCTTCCGCGGCTCGAAGGAGCAGGTCAAGCAGATCGCGGTGGACGGCACGCGGCTGGTGATGGAGTACGCGGAGAAGATCCTGGGCCCCGAGACGGTCTTCGGCTACCAGTACAGCCCGGAGATCTTCACCGACACCGAGCTGGACTTCGCCCTGGAGGTCTGCGAGGCGGTCTGTGACGTCTGGCAGCCCGAGGAGGGCCGCGAGATCATCCTGAACCTGCCCGCCACCGTGGAGCGCTCCACGCCCTCCACCCACGCGGACCGCTTCGAGTGGATGTCCCGCAACCTGACCCGCCGCGAGCACATCTGCCTCTCCGTCCACCCGCACAACGACCGGGGTACGGCGGTGGCCGCGGCCGAGCTGGCCATCATGGCCGGGGCCGACCGCATCGAGGGCTGCCTGTTCGGCCAGGGCGAGCGCACCGGCAACGTCGACCTGGTCACTCTGGGCATGAACCTGTTCTCGCAGGGCGTGGACCCGCAGATCGACTTCTCGCAGATCGACGAGATCCGCCGCACCAGCGAGTACTGCAACCAGATGGAGATCCACCCCCGTCACCCGTACGCGGGCGACCTGGTCTACACCGCCTTCTCCGGCTCCCACCAGGACGCCATCAAGAAGGGCTTCGACGCCATGGAGGCCGACGCGGCCGCCCAGGGCAAGAGTGTCGACGACATCGAGTGGGCCGTGCCGTACCTGCCGATCGACCCCAAGGACGTCGGCCGCTCCTACGAGGCCGTCATCCGCGTCAACTCGCAGTCCGGCAAGGGCGGTATCGCCTACGTCCTGAAGAACGACCACAAGCTGGACCTGCCGCGCCGGATGCAGATCGAGTTCTCCCGGATCATTCAGGCCAAGACCGACGCCGAGGGCGGCGAGGTCACCCCGACCCAGATCTGGTCCGTCTTCCAGGACGAGTACCTGCCCAACGCCGGGAACGCCTGGGGCCGCATCCAGCTGCGCTCCGGCCAGACCACCACCGACACCGACGGCCGGGACACCCTGACCGTCGAGGCCACCGTCGACGGCACGGACACCGTCCTGACCGGCACGGGCAACGGCCCGATCTCCGCGTTCTTCGAAGCGCTGCAGGCCATCGGCATCGACGCCCGGCTGCTGGACTACACCGAGCACACGATGAGCGAGGGCGCCTCCGCCCAGGCCGCCTCGTACATCGAGTGCGCGATCGACGGCAAGGTGCTGTGGGGCATCGGCATCGACGCCAACACCACCCGCGCCTCGCTCAAGGCGGTCGTCTCCGCCGTCAACCGCGCCTCCCGCTGACACCCGGCAGTGGTCGTACGGCCCCCGATCGCCCGCTCCGGGCGATCGGGGTTCGGCCATATCCGAGGGTTGTGACCTCCGGAGTACTGACGCCACATCACGCATGTGGCTAACATCACGTCCAACACACGGCAGTGTTGCCGGAGCGTTACGGAGGTGTGCGACGTGCGGTCAGTCAAAGGACAACGCGCTCTGAGGCCGGTCCTCTGCGGCATCCGCACGGTCTGGGACGCCGTCGGCGACGGGGCCTTCTTCTGCCCCGGCTGCGGCGGCGACCGCAACTACCGCCGCCTCACCGGCCGCCGCCGGCTCACCGTCCTCGGCATCCCGCTGGCCCGCCGGGGCGAGACCGGGCCCGTCGTCGAGTGCGCCGCCTGCTGCGCCCGCTTCGCCCCCGACGCCCTGGACCACCCCACCACCACCCGGTTCTCCTCGATGCTCCGGGAGGCCGTCCACACCGTCACCCTGGCCGTCCTCGCGGCCGGCGGGACCACCTCCCGTACGGTCCTGGAGACCGCTGTCGGGGTCGTCCGCGACGCCGGGCTCGACGACTGCACCCAGGAGCAGCTGTACACCGTGGTGGAGGTCCTCGCCGCCGACGCCGGGTTCGGCACCGCGGCCGACCCGACGGCCGAGGCGTGCGGCCCGGCCCTCGCCATCGAGCTGCACGAGGTGCTGGCCCCGCTCGCCCCGCACCTGGCCACCGCCGGCCGTGAGTCGGTGCTGCTCCAGGGGGCCCGGATCGCGCTGGCCGACGGGCCCTACAGCCCGGCCGAGCGCGAGGTCCTGACGACGGTGGGCGGCGCCCTGCGGCTCCCGGCCGCCGACACCGCCCGCCTGCTGGCCGCGGCGGCCCGTACGCCCTCGTAGGAAGCGCCCACGGCCGTCCGGATGTGGGCGACAATGGGCCCATGAGCTTGTTCCGGGACGACGGCATCGTGCTGCGTACGCAGAAACTGGGCGAGGCCGACCGGATCATCACGATCCTCACCCGCGGCCACGGCCGGGTCCGCGCCGTCGCCCGGGGGGTGCGCCGCACCAAGTCCAAGTTCGGTGCCCGGCTGGAGCCGTTCTCCCATGTCGACGTGCAGTTCTTCGCGCGCGGCAGCGAGCTGGTCGGCCGGGGGCTGCCGCTCTGCACCCAGAGCGAGACGATCGCCCCGTACGGCGGCGGGATCGTCGCGGACTACGCCCGCTACACGGCGGGCACCGCGATGCTGGAGACCGCCGAGCGGTTCACCGACCACGAGGGCGAACCGGCCGTCCAGCAGTACCTGCTCCTCGTCGGCGGCCTGCGCACCCTCGCCCGGGGCGAGCACGCGCCCCATCTGATCCTGGACGCGTTCCTGCTGCGCTCACTGGCGGTCAACGGGTACGCGCCGAGCTTCGAGGACTGCGCGAAGTGCGGGATGCCGGGGCCCAACCGGTTCTTCTCCGTCGCGGCGGGGGGCGTCATATGCGGTGACTGCCGGGTCCCCGGCAGCGTCGTACCCTCGGCACAGGCCCTCGAACTGCTGAGCGCACTGCTCAGCGGCGACTGGGCGACGGCGGACGCCTGCGAGGCCCGTCATGTCAGGGAGGGGAGCGGGCTGGTGTCCGCCTATCTGCACTGGCATCTGGAGCGCGGCCTGCGCTCGCTGCGGTACGTGGAGAAGTGACGCGGGCCCCAAGCGCGCCCCAGGGAGCGCGACGCGTTACGTGAAGAAGTGACACAGGGAGACTGAGAAGCTCATGGCAGTACGCGGGATCCTCGGCGGCCGAAACCGGCGCACGTACAAGACCCCCGAGCCGCACCCCTCGGGCGCGGTGCCGCCGAAGATCCCCGGCGAGCTGGTGCCCCAGCACGTCGCCGTCGTGATGGACGGCAACGGCCGCTGGGCCAAGGAGCGGGGGCTGCCCCGCACCGAGGGCCACAAGGTCGGTGAGGGCGTCGTCATGGACGTCCTCAAGGGGTGCATCGAGATGGGCGTCAAGAACCTCTCGCTCTACGCCTTCTCCACGGAGAACTGGAAGCGGTCCCCGGAGGAGGTGAAGTTCCTGATGAACTTCAACCGGGACGTGATCCGCCGCCGCCGCGACGAGATGGACGAACTCGGCATCCGGATCCGCTGGGTGGGCCGCATGCCCAAGCTGTGGAAGTCCGTCGTCCAGGAGCTCCAGGTCGCCCAGGAGCAGACCAAGGACAACGACAGGATGACGCTGTACTTCTGCGTCAACTACGGCGGCCGCGCCGAGATCGCGGACGCGGCGCAGCGCATCGCCCAGGACGTGGCGGCCGGGAGGCTGGACCCGTCGAAGGTCAACGAGAAGACGTTCCAGAAGTACATCTACTACCCGGACATGCCGGACGTGGACCTCTTCGTGCGCCCCAGCGGCGAGCAGCGCACCTCGAACTACCTGATCTGGCAGAGCGCGTACGCGGAGATGGTCTTCCAGGACGTTCTGTGGCCGGATTTCGACCGCCGGGACCTGTGGCGTGCCTGCCTGGAGTACGCCCAGCGCGACCGCCGCTTCGGCGGGGCGGAGGAGGCGGAAGCCGCCAAGTGAGGACGGCGGAGAAGTGAGGACGGCGAAGGGGCGGGCCCGGTGCTTCGTGCACCGGGCCCGCCCCTTCCGTACGTCCGTTACGCCTTCTTCTCGGCGCACTCCGCACAGGTGCCGAAGATCTCGACGGTGTGCGCGACGTTGACGTAGCCGTGCTGGGCGGCGATCGTCTCGGCCCACTGCTCGACGGCCGGGCCCTCCACCTCCACGGCCTTGCCGCAGAGCCGGCAGACCAGGTGATGGTGGTGGCTGTCGGTCGAGCACCGCCGGTAGACGGCCTCGCCCTCGGTGGTGCGCAGGACGTCGACCTCGCCCGCGTCGGCGAGGGACTGCAGGGTCCGGTAGACCGTCGTGAGGCCCACGGAGTCGCCGCGGTGCTTGAGGACGTCGTGCAGCTCCTGGGCGCTGCGGAACTCGTCGACCTCGTCGAGGGCCGCCGCCACCGCCGCCCGCTGCCGGGTGGACCGGCCGCGTACCGGCGCTGCGTTCGTGCCACTGATCGGCGCCGTGGCCACAGGTGCCTCCTCGTGTCGCCCGTACATGTGTCGGGCCATTGTGCCAGCCCGCCCGGGCGCCGCACTCAAACGCGCACGTCACTCGGCCACACGTACCTGCGGACGGTCATACGCGCACGTCGTACGGGTGCGTCATACGCGGACGTCGTCCGCGCCCCGGCGGGCCGCCGGTACTTCCAGGGTGCACTCCGCACCCTTCGTCTCGCTCGCCCGGGCGCGCCTGCGGGCGAGCGGAGCCGCGAGCGCGGTCAGCGCGACGAACACCGCGATGGCCAGCAGCACGATCGTCGCGCCGGGCGGGACGTCCTGGTAGTACGAGGTCACGGTGCCGGTCAGGGTCACCGCCGTACCGATCACCACGGAGAGCACGAACGTCACCCGGAAGGACTTGGTGATCTGCTGCGCCGCCGCCACCGGCACCACCATCAGCGCGCTGACCAGCAGCAGCCCCACGACCCGCATCGCGACGGTCACCGTCACCGCGGCCGTCACCGCGACCAGCAGGTTCAGCACCCGCACCGGCAGCCCGGTGACCCGGGCGAACTCCTCGTCCTGGCTGACCGCGAACAGCTGCCGCCGCAGCCCGACCGTGACCAGCACCACGAAGGCGGCCAGCACGGCGATGGCGATGACGTCCGACTCGGAGACGGTGGAGAGCGAGCCGAAGAGGTACGAGGTCAGATTGGCGTTGGAGCCGGTGTCGGAGAGGTTGATCAGCATGACGCCGCCCGCCATGCCCCCGTAGAAGAGCATCGCCAGGGCGAGGTCGCCGCGTGTGTGCCCGTACCAGCGGATCAGCTCCATGGTGACCGCACCGGCCACGGCGACGGCGGTGGCCATCCAGATGGGGCTGGTGGAGAGCAGGAAGCCGAGGCCGACGCCGGTCATCGCGATATGGCCGATGCCGTCGCCCATCAGGGCCTGCCGTCGCTGGACCAGGTAGATGCCGATGGCGGGCGCGGTGATGCCGACCAGCACGGCCGCGATGAGCGCCCGCTGCATGAAGGGAGGGTTCAGGAATTCGAACAGCATCAGGTCAGCAGTCCCGTCCGTACGGGCTCGGCGGCCGCGTGGGGGTGTACGTGGTCGTGGCCGGGCAGGGCGTGCTGGCCCAGCGCCTCCGGCGGCGGGCCGTCGTGGGTGACGCAGCCGTCGCGCAGGACGACGGCCCGGTCGATCAGCGGCTCCAGCGGCCCCAGCTCGTGCAGGACCAGGAGCACCGAGGTGCCCAGCGCCACCTGCTCGCGCAGCGTCGCCGCCAGGATCGCCTGGCTGGCCAGGTCCACCCCGGCCATCGGCTCGTCCATGATCAGCAGCTCCGGCTCGGCGGCCAGGGCGCGGGCGATCAGGACCCGCTGGTGCTGGCCGCCCGACAGGGCGCTCACGGAGTCCTTGGCGCGGTCGGCCAGGCCCACCAGCTCGATGGCCCGCTCCACGGCCGCCCGGTCCGCCTTCCCCGGCCACCGCAGCTTCGTACGGGCCAGCCGGCCGGAGGCGACGACCTCGCGGATCGTGGCGGGCACCCCGCCGGCAGCCGTGGTGCGCTGCGGTACGTAACCGATGCGGCCCCACTGGCGGAAACGCCGCAGCTCGGTGCCGAACAGCTCGACGGTGCCGCCGGTCAGCGGGACCTGGCCGATCGCGGACCGTACGGCGGTGGACTTGCCGGACCCGTTGGCGCCGAGCAGGGCGACGACCTCGCCGCGCCGCACGGTGAGGTCCACCCCGCGCAGCACGGGGCGCGCGCCGAGCGTGGCCGTGGCGCCGCGCAGGCTGACGACGGCCTCGCGGTTGGTGGTGCTCTCACGCTCCGGCATGAGTGCCTCCGATCCGACGGTCGTACGAGTGAAACGGGTGGTGCGGGTGATGCGGGTGGTATCGGCGGTGCGGGTCACTTCGCGCCGAGTGCCTTCTGCAGCGCGGCGAGGTTGGACTCCATGACCTCGATGTAGTCAGCGCCCTTGGACTTCTCCGTGATTCCCTCCAGCGGGTCCAGGACGTCGGTCTTCAGCCCGGTGTCCTTCGCGAGGGTCTTCGCGGTCCTGTCGCTGGCGAGCGTCTCGAAGAAGACCGTGGTGGCCTTCTCCTTCTCCGCGATGGTGTGCAGCTCCTGGATCCGGGCCGGGGTCGGCTCGGCCTCCGGGTCGATGCCCGCGATGCCCTGCTGGGTGAGCCCGTAGCGCTCGGCGAGGTAGCCGAAGGCGGAGTGGGTGGTGATGAAGGTCTTGGTGGCGGTGTTCTTCAGCCCGCTCTCGTAGGCCTTGTTCAGCTTGTCCAGCTCGGCGACGAGGGCCTCGGTGTTCTTCTTGTAGTCGGCCGCGTGGTCCGGGTCGGCCTTCTCCAGGGACTTGCCGACGCCCTGGGCGACCTCGGCGTACTTCACCGGGTCCAGCCAGATGTGCGGGTCGGCGCCGCCGTCCTGGCCGTGGTTGTGGCCGTCGTCCTCGGAGTGCTCCTCGTGGCCTTCCTCGCCCTCGTGACCGTGCTCGTCCTCGTGGCCGTGGCCCTCTTCGCCCTCATGGCCGTGGTCGTGGCCGCTGACCTCGGCTCCGTGGTTCTCCAGCGTGGTGAGGGTCGCGGCGTCGACGGTGTTCTTCACACCGGACTGCTTGATCGCGTCGTCCACGGCGGGCTGGATGCCCTTGAGGTACAGCACGTAGTCGGAGTTGCTGATCGAGCCGATCTGGCGCGGGGTGAGCTCCAGGTCGTGCGGCTCGACGCCCGGCTTGGTGAGGCTGGTGACCGCGACGTGCTCGCCGCCGATCCGCTCGGCCAGGAACTGCATCGGGTAGAAGGACGCCGTCACCTTCAGCTTGTCACCGCCGCCGCTTCCGTTGCCCCCGTCGGCGGCGTCGGAGGTGGAGCAGGCCGAGAGAGCGGTCAGACCGAGGACGACTGCTCCGGCGACGGCGGTGGTGGGTATGAGGCGACGTACGTTCATGACAGTCATTTTCAACAAAACTGGAAACGATTGTCAACAAGGATGATGAGATGCCCGGAAGATCACATAGGGGAGTCGCCCGGGTTCCGCGCACCGCCACCGATTTGATCCGGGGGGTGCGCGCGCCGGTAATCTGGCCCCTTCGCCCGTTCGTCATCGTCGTATGAAGAGAGCACCGTGGCCGCCGACAAGATCGACACCATCGTCAGCCTGAGCAAGCGCCGTGGCTTCGTCTACCCCTGCAGCGAGATCTACGGCGGTCAGCGTGCCGCCTGGGACTACGGGCCGCTGGGCGTCGAGATGAAGGAGAACCTGAAGCGCCAGTGGTGGCGCTACATGGTCACCGCGCGCGAGGACGTGGTCGGTATCGACTCGTCGGTCATCCTGGCCCCCGAGGTCTGGGTCGCCTCCGGCCATGTCGCCACCTTCTCGGACCCGCTGACCGAGTGCACCTCCTGTCACAAGCGCTACCGCGCGGACCACCTGGAGGAGGCGTACGAGGACAAGCACGGCAAGCCCCCGGTCAACGGCCTCGCCGACCTCAACTGCCCCAACTGCGGCAACAAGGGCACCTTCACCGAGCCCAAGCAGTTCTCGGGTCTGCTCTCCACCCACCTCGGCCCGACCCAGGACTCCGGCTCGGTCGCCTACCTGCGCCCCGAGACCGCCCAGGGCATCTTCACCAACTTCGGCCAGGTGCAGCAGACTTCGCGCAAGAAGCCGCCGTTCGGCATCGCGCAGATGGGGAAGTCCTTCCGGAACGAGATCACTCCGGGCAACTTCATCTTCCGGACCCGTGAGTTCGAGCAGATGGAGATGGAGTTCTTCGTCAAGCCGGGCGAGGACGAGGAGTGGCAGCAGTACTGGATGGACCAGCGCTGGAACTGGTACACGGACCTCGGCATGCGCGAGGAGAACATGCGCTGGTTCGAGCACCCGAAGGAGAAGCTCTCCCACTACTCCAAGCGCACCGCCGACATCGAGTACCGCTTCCGCTTCGGCGGCAGCGAGTGGGGCGAGCTGGAGGGCGTGGCCAACCGCACCGACTACGACCTCAAGGCGCACTCCGAGGCCTCGGGCACCGACCTGGTCTACTACGACCAGGAGGCCAACGAGCGCTGGACGCCGTACGTCATCGAGCCGGCGGCCGGTGTCGGCCGCGCGATGCTGGCGTTCCTCCTCGACGCCTACGTCGAGGACGAGGCCCCCAACGCCAAGGGCGTCATGGAGAAGCGCACCGTGATGCGCCTCGACCACCGCCTCGCCCCGGTCAAGGTCGCGGTCCTGCCGCTCTCCCGCAACCCGCAGCTCTCCCCGAAGGCCAAGGGCCTCGCCGCGGACCTGCGCAAGAACTGGAACATCGAGTTCGACGACGCGGGCGCCATCGGCCGCCGCTACCGCCGCCAGGACGAGATCGGCACCCCGTTCTGCGTCACCGTCGACTTCGACACCCTCGACGACAACGCGGTGACCGTGCGCGAGCGCGACACGATGAAGCAGGAGCGCGTCTCCCTGGACCAGATCCAGGCGTACCTCGGCGCCCGTCTGCTCGGCTGCTGACGCGTCCGTACGCTCCTTCCGTACGTGTGAGGGGTGAGGCCCCCGGTTCCGCTCGGCGGAGCCGGGGGCCTCACCCGTTCCGGCCGGGCGCGGCCGCCGACGGCCGGAAAACCTGGTGCGGCGCGCTCCGGGAGCGGGGTACGGTTTCCGTATGTCTTCGTTCTTCCAGATCTACGAGTGAGAGCGCGGCGGGTGAGTCCACCCCGCCGCCCCCGGGACCGCCACGACCGGTCCCGATCACCTTTCGCTGATTCACTTCTCACCCCGAACGGGAGAACGCCATGGCCAAGGGCCGCAACAACCTCCTCGGCGTCGGCGGGCAGCGCAAGAAGCTGTCCCGCGCCGACCAGCAGGGCGCGGGCACCGCGCGCGTTGCCGACCGCAAGGTCGCCGAGGACAAGAAGCAGGAGCTGGTCCGCAAGATGCGCGAGCGCGCCGAGGCCCAGACGGCCACGACCGCCGAGGAGTCCGGGCAGTCCGGGCAGGGCGCTCCCGCGCAGAGCTGACACCTGAGCAGTACGCCGTACGGCGGTGGGCCCGGATCATCCGTGATCCGGGCCCACTGTTCTGTTCCGGCCGCCCGAGGCGTCGGAGATGTCGGGCTCCATCTTCTCTGCCCTTCTCCGTCACGGGAGTTACGCGCCGGGCGCCGGCCCGTCGGCCGCGAGCTTCCGCGCGATGGCGCCGAGGGCCGCCAGCTCCTCCGGGTCGAGGCGGTCGACGACGTGCCTGCGGACGGAGGCGACGTGGGAGGGGGCGGCGTCCCGCAGGATGTCCCAGCCCGTGGGCGTCAGGACGAGGAGGCAGCCCCGGCCGTCGGCGGGGTCGGGGGCGCGCCGGACGAGGTCGCGCGCTTCCATGCGGGAGGCGTGCCGGGAGAGCCGGCTGCGGGACCAGCCCATCTTGTCGGCCTGCTCGTGCAGCGTGCTGGTGCCGTCCGGGCGCTCGGACAGGGTGCTGAGCACCTCGTAGTCCGGCTCGGAGAGGCCGAGTCCGGCCAGGTCCCGCGCGGTGCGGACCTGGATGGCGGTGACCATGCGCAGATACGCCCGCCAGGTGCTCTCCTCGGCGGCCGAGAGCCACTCGACCGGGGAATCCGGGTGATTCGTTGACATGGAACCAATCTACCGGCTAATTTCGTTTCCATGACAACGACACGCCCGCGCATTCTTGTCCTGGTCTCCAGCACCCGCCCCAACGCGCTCGGCCCCGCCGTCGGCCGGTGGCTGACCGACACGCTCGCACCCGACGCCGAGCGGCTCGGCGTGGACCTCGTGCTCCAGGCGATCGGTGATCTGGAGCTGCCGTTCCTGGACGAGGAGGAGCACCCGTCGTCCGGCGTGTACCACCACGAGCACACCCGCCGCTGGAGCCGGATCGTCGACGGCGCGGACGGCTTCGTCGTCGTGACGCCGGAGTACAACCACGCCATGCCCGCCACCCTGAAGAACGCCCTCGACTACCTGGGCCCCGAGTGGGCCTGGAAGCCGGTCGGCTTCGTCAGCTACGGCCACACCTCGGCCGGCACCCGGGCGGTCCAGCACGCCAAGCAGGTCGTGACCGCCCTGCGGCTGGTTCCCGTGGGGGCGACCGTCGCCCTGCGGATCGGGGACGTGGTGCGGGGGGACGAGCTGGCGCCCCAGCCGCGCCACGCGGACGCGGCCCGGGGGCTGCTGGCCGAGCTGGTGCGGGCCGCCCACGCCCTGGCCCCGATGCGGGAGCGCGAGCACCCGGCAGCCGTCGAGGGCCCGCTCCCCGGCTCGTACGCGCGCCGGCTCGGCCCGGACGACGCGGCCGAGGTCACGGTGCTCCAGCGCTGCTGCTGGCTGGAGGAGGCCCTCCTCAACGACACCCTGGCGATCCCGGTGCTCCACGAGTCCCCGGCCGACGTCCGCGCCTGGCTGGCCGACTGGGACGTGACGGGCCTCTGGCGGGACGGCCGGCTGCTCGGCATGGTCCGCACCCGCCGTACCGGCACCGACCTGCAGGTGGGACGGCTCGCCGTCGTCCCCGACCTGCGGGGGCTCGGCGTGGGCCGCTGGCTGCTGCGCCACGCCGAATCGGCGGCGGAGAAGGGCGGGCGCATCGTCCTGTCCACCGGCGCCGCCAGCCACCGCAACCTCGCCCTCTACCGGCGGCAGGGGTACGTTCCGCTCCCTGGCGGCCAGGAGGAGGGCGTGGTGGACCTGGCCAAGCCCGTCGCGGTGTGAGCGGCCGTACCGGCGAGCAGGACATCGGTCAGGAAACAGAGGACCGGGCAGCGGCGGACCAGGAAAAGGAGCAGCTCGTGGAACAGGTGGACTGGGTCGACATCCCCGCCGGGACCCTGCGTCGGGGCACGCCCGCCGACGCCGTACCGGCGGTGGCCCATCGCTACGCGGACACCGGCGTCCCGGTGGAGTGGTATCTGAAGGAGGCCCCGCGCACCGAGACCCACGTACCGGCCTTCCGGATCGCCCGGACCCCGGTCACCGTAGGGCAGTGGGCCCTCTTCGCGGCGGCCACCGGCCGCCCGGAGCCGCAGGGCACGGCGGACCACCCGGTCATCGGGGTCGCCTGGGAGGAGGCGGTGGCCTACTGCCGGTGGCTCGGGGAGCGCATCGGCCTCGCTGTGCGGCTGCCCACGGAGGACGAGTGGGAGCGGGCCGCGCGGGGCGACGACGGCCGGGAGTTCCCCTGGGGCGACGAGTACCGCACCGGCCTTGCCAACCTCGTGGACCTCGGCCTCGGCACCACCACACCGGTCGGCTCGTTCCCCGAGGGCGCCAGCCCCTTCGGCGTCCTGGACCTGGCGGGCAACGCCGACGAGTGGACCTCCACGCTGTACGCCCCCTACCCCGGCGCCCCCGACGACGTGCCGAAGACCGAGGACTGGGCCTTCGACCCGCACATCACCCGGGGCGGCGCGTTCCGCCACGACCGGGATCTGGCCCGCTGTGCCCGTCGGCACGGGGCGTACGAGAAGGACCTGACGGCGATCGGCGTCGGCTTCCGGCTGGCGGCTCCGGCTCGGTGACCGGGTCCCGGGGTGCCCCGACGGCCTGCTCCCGGGGCGCCTCGGCCGTCCGGCCCCGGGGCGCCCCGAGGCGCTCCGGTGACATCCGGCCCGCCAGGTGGTACCCCGCCCCGCCCAGCGCGGTCAGCACCCCCAGCACGCCCCACAGCAGCAGGGTGTGACGCTCGATCAGGGCCCCGACCAGGGCGGGCCCGGTGATGGCCGACACCGTCCAGGTGAGGTTGACGACCGAGAGGTAGCGGCCCCGGGCGTGGCGGGGTGCCACGGTCGCGGAGACCGCCGTCATGGCGGGGGTCGCCGCCATCTGCCCGAAGGTGAACAGCACGACGGCCGCGCAGACCAGCACCACCCCCACGGCGCTCCCCGCCGCCGGCAGGACCGCCAGCAGCAGGAGCGTGGCGAGCATCAGGACGGTGCTGCGGACGACGACCCGGCTGCGCCGGACCGTGGCCAGCCGGGCGGTGAGCGCGGACTGCGCCACCACGATCAGCAGGGCGTTGAGGGTGAAGGCGGTCGAGGGCAGCCAGGCGGGCAGCCCGCGCACCGCCACCAGATAGACCGGCAGCACGGTCGTGGGGATCAGCCAGGCGAAGACGAACGCGGTCTGCGCCCCGATCAGCACGAAGACCGTCCGGTCGCCCAGGAGCGCCCGCCAGCCTTCTTCGTCCACGGCGGTCTCCGTCTCCGGTACGGCGGTGGCGGCCGGCCGGGGAGCGGCGGCGGCCCGCACCCGGCGCCCCGGGTAGGCGAAGAGCAGGGCCGTCACGGCGCTGGTGCCCGCGTTGATCAGCACGATCAGGACGGCCGCGCCGGACCAGCCGGTGCCCAGCAGGGCCCCGCCGACCGCTCCGCCCAGCCCCACGCTCGCGTTCTTCCCGGCGGCGGTGAACGCGTACCACCGGTCCAGCTCCTCGCCCTGCGCCAGATCGGCGACGAACGCGGGCCACGACACCCAGTACACCCGCTCCGCGCACAGCACGACGAAGAGCACCGCGACCAGCGAGGCCTGGCTGTCCACCAGCAGGTAGCAGAGGTAACCGGCCGTCGCCAGAAGGTTGTTGGCGACCAGGGACGCCTTCGGCCCCCAGCGGTCCACGGCGATCCCGGCCAGCGGCGCGACCGGCAGGGAGAGCAGGGTCGCCAGGCTCGTTCCGTACCCCACCTCCTGGACCGTCAGGTCGGTGGTGAGCAGGAAGAACAGGAAGTTGAGCGGGATGAACATCCCCACGCCGAAGGAGTCCAGCGCCGTCGCGGCGACGATCCGGCCGTTGCCGGACAGGCGCGGGATTCCCAGCCGGTCGGCCAGGTGCGCCTTCCTGGAGCCGGGGGCGCGCCCGGAGTCGCCCGGGTGGACTGTGCCGGAACCGGGAGCGTGCTCCTCCTCCGTCACGTCCGTTCCGGGTCGGGCAGCTCGATCCGGTGACCGGCGACCTCCCGTTTGGCCAGCAGATAGCCCCGGTTGGTGCTGCGGACGAACGCCCCGGTGGACCGGGTGGAGCGCACCTCCACCCCGCTGTCCGTCAACTGCCGCGCCTTGTCCGGGTTGTTGGTGAGGAGCTGGATGGCGTCCACCGAGAGCGCGGCGAGCATCTGGGCGGCGGGCCGGTAGTCGCGCAGGTCGTCGGCGAAGTTCAGCTTCCGGTTGGCCTCGAAGGTGTCCAGGCCGCCGTCCTGGAGGAGGTACGCGTCCAGCTTGTTGTACAGGCCGATGCCCCGGCCCTCCTGGCGGAGGTAGAGCAGGACGCCCCCGTGGTGGGCGAGGAGGTCCAGCGCCTCCCGGAGCTGGGGCCCGCAGTCGCAGCGCCCGGAGCCGAACACATCGCCGGTCAGGCACTCGGAGTGGACCCGCACCAGGGGGGTGTCCCGCTGCCGCTCCCCGAAGACCAGGGCGATGTGCTCCCGGCCGTCCACGAGACCGGCGAAGCTCAGCATTCTCGCCGTCACCGTGCCCGTACCGGTCTCCACCGGCACGGGCACGTCGGCGCGGACCGCTGCGGGCAGTAAGGGGGGCGAGGGGGTGTCGAGCCCGGCGGCCGTCGGAACCGTGCTGCTCATGTGTCTCTTCCTCCTGGCGGGGACGGTGCGGGTGGGGGAGGGGGCGGTGGGGGAGGGGGACCGGCGTCCACCGGCTCCCACAGGTGCGCCGGCAGGTCCCACGCGTACTCGCGCCCCAGGTTGGCGGGGTCGAGCAGCTTTCCGTAGGAGGCCCGGTCGAGTTCGGGGACCTGGGTGCGGTGGCAGCGGATCGCCCGCTCCTTGGCGGCCGTGGTGTCACCGTCGAGGGCGTACGGGAGGGGCCTGGCCTCCTCCTCCGAGGCGTCGGGGAAGTGCGTCCCGAACCACTCGGTCAGGGCGAGCGGGTCCGCGTTGTGCCAGGTGTAGGTGGACCACGTGCCGTGGGCGCGGTGGCGGTTGCTCATGGCGAAGAGCTGGTACGGGTAGTCGGCGTAGAGCCGCACCCGGGGCGGCCGTCCGGCGGCGGCGAGTTCACGGCAGGCGGCCAGGCCGGTGTCGCGGACGGCCAGATGGTCCGGGTGGCTCCCGATGGCGGAGGGCAGCCACACCTCCCCGGCCCGGCCGATCCGCTCCCGCATCTCCCGGCGCAGCGCCCCCGTGTCCGGCGGCCCCGTCCGGTACTGGCCGTCCAGGTGGTCCCAGGCGTCCAGCTCCACCCCCGTACCCCGGTAGGCCGCCGCGTCCTCGCGCAGCCGCTCCAGGGCCATCCCCCGTGACGTACGGGCTCCGAGGAGCTTGTCCCAGGGGGCGAGGAAGACGGGGTCCCCGGGCACCCCGGCGAAGACGGTCACCGCCTCACCGCCGGGCCGCAGCGCACCGAAACAGGAGAGCACCACGTCGTCGGCGTGCGGCGAGAACACCAGGACGGGGGCGGCGGGCCCGCCGGCACCCGAACCGGCACCAGCCCTTTCGGGACCAGCACCAGCACCAGCACCAGCGTCGGGACCAGCACCAGCACCGGCACTGACACCGGCACCGACACCGGCCCCCGTATCGGCACCAGCCCCGAAACCGGCGGCGTCCGCGCCCCGGGCGTCAGCGGTCATCGTTCCTCCAGTGTCAACGGACGGGACCAGATCAGTGCGGCGTCGGGAAGGGCGGCGAGCCGTTCCGGCGGCAGGGGCGCCGGGCGGCCGTACGCCTCCCGGTCGTCGAACCCGGCCCGCAGCCCGTCCTCGGCCAGCGCGACCAGCGGCCCCACCCGGTGCCGGGCCCACAGCCGCAGGTCGGCGCGGTCGGCGGTGCCGCCGAGGACCAGGCTGCGCAGGCAGAGCCGGACCCGGTCCCCTCCGGCGGCGGGCGCCCGGCCGGGCGGGGTGTGCAGGGCCATCAGATAGGCGGCGTACCAGATCTCCTCGCACAGGGCGCCCAGCAGCCCGCTCGGCGGCCGCAGCGCCGTCACGGCCCGCGCCGAGCGGCCCCGCCCCCGTCCTTCCTGCCCCGCCGCCCGCAGATAGCCCTCCCGGGAGACCCGGCGCGGCGCGGGGGTGTCCGCCGCCAGGACCAGCTGGACCCGGCCCTTGAACAGATGGACCAGCACGTCCGGGGCCGCCGCCACCGGCCCCGCCGGGTCGGGCCCCTCGGCCGTGTCGTCGGCGAAGCAGGCGGAGTGGCGGGGCCCGTACACGTCGTTGCCGACCAGACTGGCCCCGTCGGCGTGCTCCACCCAGTGCGGTACGGGGATCAGCACCCGCCGCCCCCGGCGCCCGAGTTCGCGGGCCAGCACGGTGTCGTCCGGCTCCGGCCCGGTGACATCGGCCGGTACGGCGGCCAGCAGCGCGTCCACGTCCGCGCGGGGCAGGACGAGGGCCAGGCTCGGGGTCCACTCGCCCGGCACGGCGGGCACCCAGGCGGCACCCTGGAGGGCCGCCGCGCGGGTGGCGGCGCCGTTCCAGGAGTTCCAGTTGGCGTACAGGGCCAGCGGGGCGTCGGGCAACTCCCTTATGCCATCGGCAACTCGGGCGGTGAAGTCCCGGCAGGGCAGCACGTCGTCCTGGAGCACGACATGGTGCGTGGCGTCCGGCGCCACCGCCGCCCACGCGGCCCGCGCCGTCCGCAGGGTCCCGGGCCCGCCTCCCGGCACGGGGTCGGTGACCACCCGGGCACCCCACCCGGCCAGCCCGGCGGCCAGCTCCGCCGCCTGGGCGGCCCGGCGAGGATGGGCCATCACGGCTGCGCCGACCACGGCGGCGTGGCCGAGACTGCTGACCGATCCCACGCTCTCAGTCGTCATGCGAACCCGCCTCCGGAGCCGGACGCTCAGCGGAGTCGCCTGCCGAACTCCCGTACGGAGTAGAGCCATTGACCCGGACTCCAGCTCCGGCGACCGCCCCCACCGCAACCCCCGCCCCGCCAGAGGACCCCTCCCGTACGCTGTGCCACCCCCGCTCCCCCGCGCCCACTCGTACAGCGCCAGGTACACCGCGAAGGCCCCCACCATGTGCCAGGGCACGACGAGGGCCCAGCCCGCCGCGTCCGTACGCTGCCGGTAGGCCGGGTCGCGGCGGGCGCCCAGGACGCAGGCCGCGTCCGCCAGCAGCAGGGCGAGTGCCGCCGGGCGCAGGCGGCGCACGGCGACGGCGCCCGCGCAGACCACCGGCAGTGCGGCCCGGGCGGCCAGGGAGCCGACCGTGACGGCGCCCAGCAGCCGCCCCCGGGGCGGGAGTCCGCGCCAGCTCACGGCGACCGCGCGGAGCTGTCCCCGGGTCCAGCGGGCCCGCTGGCGCAGGGCGGCGGCGGGGCGTTCGGTGGCGCTGACCCGGGAGGGCGAGGCGAGGAACCCGGTCTCCACCCCGGCCCCCATCAGCCGCAGGGACCAGTGGTAGGACTCCTCCACGTCGTCCGAGCGCACGGGCCGCACCAGGTCCCAGGTGGTGGCCCAGGCGTAGACGGAGCTGCCCGCCACCACATGGACCCCGGCCAGCCGTTTGAGGCCGCGCACCGAGGCGTGCCACACCGCGTCCTCGCCCGCCTTGGCGCGCGCGGTGAGCCCGGTCCCCGGTTCGCTGAACTCCTCGGCCTGGACGAGCGCGTGGCCCTGCTCCAGGGCGTGGACGGCCTCGGCCGCCTGCCCCGGCGCGGGGACCACATCGGCGTCCAGGATGGCGATCACCTCGCCCTCGGCGTACGGGAAGGCGTGGTTGAGCGCCGCCCCCTTCGGGCTCATGCCCGGCAGGCGCAGCAGCCGCCAGTCCAGCCCGGCCCGCCGGTACGCGGCCATCGCCGCGCCCGCCCGTGCCGCGTCCTGGTCCCCGGCGGCGCCCGCCTCGACGAGCCAGAGCACCTGGAGGAGTTCGTCCGGGTAGTCCAGGGCGGCGATCGCGCGCGCCGACCGCTCGAAGGTGGCGGCGCTCTCGCGGTAGAGGGGGGTGAGCACGGTCAGCCGGCGGGTGGGGCGCCGACCGGGCGGCACGCCCGCCACCGCATGGGGGTGCAACGGCCGGGTGGGCACCAGCAGATCGGTCATCACGCGGTCCGCGAGGCGTCCGGCGCGATCTCGTGGACCGCCCCGTCGTAGGAGGAGGCGAGGAAGAGGCCGCGGGCGCTGTCGTACGTCACGGAGGAGATGCCCGCCGTGGTCGGGCGGACGTCGGTGGACCAGCGGCCGGTCTCCCGGTCGTAGACCGTCACGCGCCCGTTGTACGCGCCGATGGCGATGCGTCGGCCCTCGTCGTCGGCGCTGACGCACTTCAGGGAGTGGCGGTGCGGGGTGGGCACCTCGGTGACGGTGAAGTCGGGGCTCCACAGGCGCAGGACGAGGTCGCGCGAGACGCTGGCGAACCAGCCGCCGTCGCCCAGCCCCACGCACCCGTTGGCGATCATGCCGTGCGCGTCCGCCAGGGTGTGGCGCCGGGTCAGCCCGCCCGTCTCGTGCCAGGCCGCGCCGCCGTCCGCCGAGACGGAGAAGACCAGCTCGCCGGAGAGGGCCACGCCCTTGACCGCGTTGCCGTGCAGGGGCACGTCCCGGATGTGCTCCAGCGTGCCGTCGTCCGCCTCGGCCAGGACGACGCCCTCGCCGGTGTACGCCCCGACGACGACGTGCCGCCTGCCGTCCCGTTCGAAGGCGACCGCGCAGTTGAGCGGGGAGCGGTGCTGGTGGACCGGGGCGCCGGTGAGCGCGTCGAAGACGGTCCCGAGCTGTCCGCCGGTGACGATCGTGTCCCCGACGGGCGTGAGGAAGTTGCAGAGGCTGCCCTGCTCGGCGTGCACCTCACCGTCCCGCCACAGGACGCCCGCGTCCCCGATGGTGTACGTCGAACCTCCGTGTACGGCAACGGCGTTGAGGCCCCAGGTGGGGGCGACCGGGTCCTCGCTCCACCGGCCCGCGGCGAAGTCGTAGCGGTGGTAGCGGTCCCCGAACGTGCCGAAGACGATCTCGGAGCCCGCGGCGAAGGCGCAGGTGCGCGGCCAGACGACGGGCGGCAGGGCGACGCTGTCGCGCAGCTGGGGGGCCGGGCCGGACACGTCCCACAGCCGCATCGTCCGGTCGTAGCTGAGGGTGATGAGCAGCCCGCGCTCCTCGCCCAGCACCACGCGCTTGATCCCCGCGTCATGGGCGGGCACGTAGTGGCGCTCCCCGTCGCGGAGGACGATCAGCTCCCCTTCGTCGTTCCCGGCGTAGACCGTGCCGTTCCCGCCGATGGCGACGGTGTCGGTCTCCACCCCGCCGAGGTCCAGGTCCTCCACGAGCCCGCCGGTCTCCAGCGACCAGCGCTTGATGGTCCCGTCGTCGCTGGAGCTGATGATCTCCCGGCCGTCGTGGCTCCACCCCACCGAGATGACGTCGGCCTTGTGCCCGCCGAAGACGTGGAGCAGGTCACCGGCGAAGTCGAAGACCCGGACGCGGTGGTCGCGGGAGGCGGTGGCCACCTTCTCCTCGGTGGGGTGGAAGGCGGACATCTCCACGTCGTCCTCGTGGTGGCCGAGCACCGCGCGCAGCCGCATGTCGGGGACCGACCAGATGCGGGCGCTGTAGTCGCTGGAGGAGGTCACCAGGAATCTGCCGTCGGGGCTGAAGGCGCACTGGTTGGCGAGGTGATCGTGGGCCACCCGGGCGAGCGGGACGCGGGTGCGCTGGTCCCAGAGGATGACGTGGTTGTCGTACCCGGCGGTGGCGACGTAGGAGTCCTCGTGGGCGGCGACGCCGCTGATGGGGCTGGAGTGGCGGATCACGGTGAAGGTTCCCTTCGTTGGGCGCTTGCGGGCTCGTACGGGGGAGAACACGTGGTGCCTGGGAGGTCGGAACGGGGGAAGTCAGTTCCGGCGGTAGACCAGTCCGACACTTCCCCTTTTCCGTTGATAAGCGACGCCCTCCACCAGGAAATCCATCCGGGGCGGCACGAGGGTGTGCCGCCCGGCCGGCCGCCATTTCTCTTTTCCCGGACCGGAGAACCAGGGCAGCAGGGAACTCTCGATGAATTCGGGCGAAGAGGTGATGAGCAGCAGATCGGTGGGAAGGCCGTCGACCACGGAAATGTCGTCGATGTAGTAGAAGATTTCCGCGAGGAGATAGGCGTCGGCGGGGAAGTGGCGCTTCGACGCCAGCTCCTCCAGGGTGTCCGCCGTGAGGTCGGCGGTGCCGAGCCGCCGGGAGAGCCGCCGCCGGAATTCGTCGTGCGGCTCGGTGGCGGTCACCGTGAGCCCGCTCGCGCGGAGCGGTGCGGTCAGCGCCCCCTCGCAGGCGCCCGGCTCCACGACGGTGAAGTCCGTGCCGCCCAGCGTCCCGCGCACCCAGCGGGTGGTGGCGGCGACCCGCTCCCGTTCGTACGCGGAGGTGTCGAGCCCCCACGGATCGGGCGGCACCTCCACATGCCCGAGCGGGGCGTAGAGCAGGTAGTGCAGATGCTCCGCCTGCCCGGGGCCCAGGCTGAAGAACTGCTCGCAGGAGGGCGCGGTGGCGGTGATGACCTGGGGCTGCCGCTCGCCCTCACCGCTCAGCAGCTCCGGCGGCAGCCGGTTGAGGGCGTCCAGCTTGATGCCCAGCAGCCGCCCGTCCAGGGGGTGCGCGCGGTCGACGGCGAACTGCGAGTGCCCGGCGTGCCCGACCGCGTACCGTACGGGGCGTCCGCCCGCCGCACGGGCCGCCAGCAGCCCCGAACGCGCCTGCTCCGCCCGCCAGTCGGCCGGATTGTGCGCCCACCAGACGGCACCGTCCTCCGCCGCGGACCCGAGGACCGGCGCGTCGGTGACCGTGGCCGGATCCCCGGGCCCCGCCTCCCGCAGCAGCCGCTCCACCCGCGCTTCCAGACCCTCCGGGGGAAGCTCGGCCGTCCGCCCGCCGAGCCCGGTCAGGACGACGCGCACTTTCTCGTCCGGTGAATCCAGAATGCTGAGGAATTCACTCAGGACATCGGCCACGGAATGAGCTATGACGGCGTGCAAAGCTACCCCCGTTGTCCCCTGTGGGATCGGAGCTGAACTATAGGCACGGCGCCGATTTGAAGTAAAGGGTGCGGTGGCCTTCCCGGGCCGGGAGGGCGGGCCATTCCTACCTCTTTGCCGATGGTCCGGCCGGGCCGCTCCTGGTTGCCGGGCGGATGTTATCGAAGCATTCTTTCAATATATGGGTGTGGGTGGAAAATGCCTGCCGGAAAAGTCTGTCAGGTCGCCGCCGAAGGGCGTGAACCTGCCACCGTCATTCCGGCCAGCCCCGTAGCGGCTCCCGCCGGTCCCCGTCGGTCCCCATCCGCTCCTGACGGCTCGGCAGGCCGGGGAAGCAGCCCCTCGTCCTGGGCGCGCAGCACCGCGCTGAGCCGGTCCGCGGCCCCGAGCTTCCGGTACAGCGCGTTGAGGTGCTTGTGGACGGTGCGCGGCGAGATGCCCAGCCTGCGCCCGATTCCCTCGGCGGTCAGCCCCGTGGCCAGCAGGTGCAGCACGTTCGTCTCGCGCGGGGTCAGCGGTGCCGCCAGGGCGTGGTTGGCCTGCCGTCCGCGGTCGCTGCCGGAGGACGCGTGCAGCGCCGTCAGGAGCGCCCGGTGGGCCATCGCTGCCTTGAGCAGCGGCTGGACGCGTGCGGCGTAGCGCTCGTCGTGCCGGGTGAAGTCGCCGCCGGAGCGGTGCACCAGGCACCCGCTGACGTGCGGCCCCTTCTCGGGAAGGGGCAGCCCGAAGACGTGGTGCGTCCCGAACGCCTGGCGGAGGGCGTCGGCGGTCGGGCTGTTCTTCCACGTCCGCATCCCCACCACGCGTGCGGCGCTCTGCGGCGTCCAGTCGGAGCTGGCGCCGTACCGGTCGATGAAGGGGTAGCCCGAACGGATGTGGGCCTCCACCGAGTCGTCACCGGCGCCGCCGTCCGGTGCCCGTCCCGGAGACCGGATCACCACACTCCCGTGATCACGTGTCCAGGGCACTTCCTTGACCACGATCAGCTCCCCGTCGAGCGCCAGGAGCAGTTCCTCGGTGAGCAGCGGCCAGACGAGTCCGGGGGTCTCGGTGCTCATCACCTCGACCGCCAGATCCAGCATGCGTGCGTAGCGGTCCGGCATGACGACTTCCCCCGAGGTCCCCGTGAATGGTGCCCCGCCACGGTATCCCGTCGTTGTCCATACGCACTTCTCTCCATGGTCCGGCTACGGGCGCTCCCGCCACGCTGGGCACCGGGCGGACCGCGGCCGAGCCGCGGGCCGGCGACGCCCGGACCACCGACCACCAAGCACCAACGACCGGTCACCCACCACCGGAAGGACACCCGCCCCATGCGACCACTGCGTTCCGTACTCACCTCCCTCACCGCGGTCTGCGCCCTGGCGGCAGGCCTGGCCGTCGCGGGGCCCGTCACCCCGTCCCAGGCCGCCGCGTCGGACTGCACGGGCGGCGCCCGGGGCTTCCGCGACCACCCGGACAACGCCTCGGGGGACACCGACAAGCCGCGTCGCCTGGACCTCGGCGGCGGTGTCGTCATCACCCTGGAGAAGGGGGTGTACGTAGGCCAGCAGATCGCCTTCGGGAAGATCAGCGGCCCCACCCGTCCGGGCGACAAGGTGTGGATGGACTGGCGGGCCGGCGGATGGGACGACGGCGGCAGGCCCGAGTGGCCGGTCCGCCCCTGGCTCCAGTGCGGACCCTTCACCGTCCAGAGCCACGGCCAGAGCCTGACCACCCCCTTCAAGCGCACCAGCACCGACCCCGACTACCAGTTCCGGGTCTGCGGTTCGCTCGCCACCAACGGCGTCGTCCGCTGCGCCACCAGGAACGGCGTCGACTGGTGGTGACCCCGTGCGGTCCGTGCCCCGGGTCGCCCGGGGCACGGGCGACCCGCATGCCCCCGTGACCCGTCGGCACCACGGAGACCCGCCCCGCTCCCGGGCCCGCCGTACCCGTTCCGCAGCAGAAGATCCGCAGCAGAAGAACCGAGGATGACCATGCCCCTGCCCCTGTCGTCGCACCGGCGCCTGACCGCCGGCGCGGCCCTGCTCGCCGCTCTCGCCGGTGTGCTCGCCCCTGCCACCACCGCCACCGCGGCCCCCACCCCGGCGGCCCCTGCCCCCACCGCCCCGGCCGCCGCCCCGGCCCGGACGCCCGCGCCCGACATGGCCGGGGTCGTCGCCGCACTGGAGTCCGCCATGGCCAACGGGGCGCCGGGCGCGATGGCCCGCTACCTGGGTCCGGACGGCGCCAGGGAGAGAGCCGTCGGCGTCCGGGACCGGCGATCGGGCGCGGCCATGGACACCCGGGCGCGCTTCCGGATCGGCAGCGTCACCAAGACGTTCTCCAGCGTCGTGCTGCTCCAGCTGGTCGAAGAGGGCCGGCTGACGCTGGACGCGCCGGTCAACACCTACCTGGAAGGGCTCCTGCCCGACGACCGGATCACGGTCCGTCACCTCCTCACCCACCGCAGCGGCCTGGCCGACTACACCAACGCCATGTTCGAGCGGACCGTCCCGGGCTTCGAGGCGGTGCGCAACCGGGTGTTCAGCTACCAGGAACTGGTCGGCCTCTCCCTCGCCGAACCCCGGACCACCGAGCCCGGCGCCGCGTACCGGTACTCGAACGCCAACTTCGTCGTCGTCGGCATGCTGATCGAGAAGCTGACGGGGCGCCCGGTGGCCGACGCCTACCAGCGGCGCATCATCAAGCCGCTGCGGCTGGACGCCACCTCCTACGTCCACCCCGACACCCGTATCCGGGGCACCCACGTGCGCGGCTACCTGCACCCCGACGAGGCCGGTGAGCCGCTCGTCGACTCCACCGAACAGACCCTGTCCTGGGCGCAGTCCGCCGGTGCCGTCATCTCCAGCCCCGCCGACCTCAACACCTTCACCAGCGCGCTGATGCGCGGTCGGCTGCTGTCCCCGGCGACGCTGGAGGAGATGACCACCGTCACGCCGACGGACGCCACCGGCACCCGTTTCTACGGCCTCGGTCTGCGCCGCTACGACCTGACCTGCGGCACCCAGGTGTACGGACACACCGGCACCGTCCAGGGCTACTACACCTACGCCTTCTCCACCCGCGACGGCCGCCGCAGCCTGTCGGCCCTGGCCAACACCTCCAACCACGGTGCCGCGAACACCGCGTTGGGCGACACCCTGGAAGCCGCCTTCTGCGGCAAGAAGCAGTCACCCGCCCTCACCGCGCGCTCCACGGCGCCCGACGGCACCCTCGACCACGCGCCGCTGCCCGCCGAGCGTGACCTGCCCGAACGCCACTGAGGAACGCCGTCCGAAGGCCCGCTACCGGCCCGGGCGCAGCGCGGCGGCGGTCTCCGCGGCCACGGCGAGCGGGTCGGTGAGCGGTCGGCCGAGCAGCCGTACGAGGTCGGGGCCGACGCCCCCGAGGAACCCGTGCCGGACCCCCGAGGCGATCGAGGCCAGCATCGGCGGCTGGAACGGCAGCAGGGTGTCGTCCGCGAGGAGCCGGGCCCGGTACGCGCCGAGCCCGACCGTCCGGTGCGCGACGGCGAGCCGCCCCGCGACGTCGGCGGCGGTGACCGGCTCGCCCACCAGCTCGTACGTCCGGCCGGTGTGCGCCTCCGGAGACCCGGCGACGACGGCCGCGGCGGCGGCCAGGTCCGCCCGCGCCACCGCGGCGAGGGAACCCTCACCGAACGCCGACTCCAGGCCGTCCGGCGTCCAGCGCAGCAGGGCGCCGAACAGCTCCGCGTACAGCCCGTTGCGCAGGATCGTCCAGCTGAGACCGCTCTCCCGGACCAGCCGCTCGGTGGCCCGGTGCGCGAGCGCGAACCCGAGGTGGTCCCCGGCCCCGGTCAGGCTGGTGTACACCACGTGGCCCACGCCGTCACGGAGAGCGGCGTCGAGGACCGCCCGGTGACGGGCCAGGACCCGGTCGTCCTCCGCGTACCCGGCGGAGACGAGGACCAGGGTCGAGACACCGGTGAGGTCCAGGCCCGCGCGGTCGTCGAAGTCGAGGCGGCGCTGCCCGGCGGCGGGCGTCCGGCTGCCGCCCAGGGCGGGTGTGCCCCGCGCGGCCAGCTCCTGGAGCGTGCGGGAGGCCAACTGCCCCTGGGCTCCGGTCACCATGATCATGACGTGCTGTCTCCTGTCGTGGGTCTCATCGGCAAGACGTGGTTCTCGGCGGCGAGTCGCGGCTCTGATGGGCAACGCGAGGTTCTCATCCGTAACCACGATGAGATCCTGGGCCGGCGACGACCGCCGCACCAGGAGGCAGTTCCATGTCAGTGAGGCACACCGAGGTAACCGCCGGGCCCGCGCCGCTCACGCCCTGCGGACAGCCGGAGCACCCGGACTGCGGAATCCGTGACGTCCTCGACCGGGTCGGGGACAAGTGGTCCGTCCTGGTCGTCGTCGAACTCGCCGGTGGGCCACGGCGCTTCCGCCAGCTCCAGCGCGCCGTCGACGGGATTTCGCAGCGGATGCTGACGCTCACGGTGCGCAGGCTGGAGCGGGACGGCCTGGTGACGCGGACCGTGTACCCGACCGTCCCCGCCCAGGTCGACTACCGCCTCACCGACACCGGCGCGAGCCTCACCCATCTCGTCAAGGCCCTGGCCGACTGGTCGCTGGAGCACCGGGACGCCATCGCCCTCGCCCGCCGGACGTACGACGACGAGCACCCCGGAAACGAGATCCGATGAGCCGCCCGATGGGAGATCGCCCCCCACCTCGGTGAGCACCGAGATCTGCGCGCGGACCTGCTCACCGATGGCCCAGCAGCCCTAACCTCCGCTCCCGTCTCTGGGCTGGGGAAAGAGGTGGGGGTGTTGGTGGGTGAGGTGGTGGGTGATGGCGGTGTGGGTGGGGTCGGTGATGTCCCAGCTGTGGGCGGAGGGGTGGGCGACGAACAGCTCGCAGGCTTCGTTCGCCGCGTTACGGGGGTGGCGCGCGGGACACCAGGGGAGCGGGGTGAGCCGGGCGGGCCCGGAGCCCTGCCAGCGGACCCAGACGGCGCTGCCGGGGTGCCCGCCTTCGTCCCAGAGGAGAGCGGCGTGGTGGTCGTCGTGGTCGGTGCCGAGTTCGCAGAGGACGTGTGCGGTCTCGGGGCGGTGTCCGGGAGGCGAGAGGGCGGTGAGGTGGTCGGGGGGTGGGAGGAGGGCGAGGGCGGTGCACTGGTTCACGGGTGGGGCCGTCCTCGTGGGTCGTCGGTGGCGTCGTCGGTGGTGCTGCCGGTGGTGAGGGGTCCGGCGATGAGGTCTGCGAGGGGGTCGGTGATGTCCCAGGAGTGGCCGGTGGGGTGCTGGTGGTAGAGGGAGCAGGGCAGGACGGCGTTGTTGGCGAGGTGGTGGAGGGTGGCGGGGCACCAGGGGGCGGTGTCGATGCGGTGGGCGGGGTGGGTGTCGGGGGTGCCGGTGCTGGTCCAGAAGAGCCAGAGGGCGGGGTGGTCGGGTTGGTCGGCGGGGCGGAGGAGGGCTGCGTGGTGGGTGGGGGCGTGGTGTTCGCCGAGTTCGCACAGGACGTAGGGGGTGGGGGCGGTGGTGTCGGGTTCGCCGGGCAGGGTGATGAGGGCGGTGAGGATGTCGTCGAGGGGGATGCGGGTCACGGCGGTGCACTGCAGCACGGGGGTCTCTTCCGTCGGAGGGGTTACGGGTGGCGGCGGCCGGGGAAGGCGTGCCATCCGGCGAGGGTGAGGCTGAGCCCGACGGCGGGGTCGAGGACGGTGAAGTGGAGCGGGAAGCCCGCCTCCAGGGTCCGTATCGCGTCGTCCTGAAGCCGTCCGGTGGTGGCCCAGTGGCGCAGGCTCTCGGGTGCGTCGGAGCCGTGGAAGAGGACGGGCCGCACGTCGGCGGTGGTCATCGGCGGGGGCGGACCGCCGTCCTGGGGCGCGCGGTTGCCGTGGGCGTCGGCGAGGCGGAGGGCCTGGCGCCGGAGCCAGAGGAGGACGAGGCGCCGGTTGCGTACGGCGGCGGAGCCGAGACAGGCGTACCGCTGCCCGTCCGACACGGTGACCTCGGCGGCGTACGCGGCGCGCTTCACGCGGCACGCTCGTGGTCGCCGGGGGAGCGGACGAGGGCCCGGAGGCGTTCGGCCGCCGCCTCGATCTCCGCCACGGCGGCCGTCTGCGCGGCGGCGTGGCGTTCGTCGAGTGCGGCGTCCAACTGGGCGAAGAACAGGGCCCGGTAGGCGGGGTCGGTCTCGATGCGGACGAGTTCGTCGAGCGGTGGGACGGGCCGGCGCGGCCGGGTGAGCGCGCGGGCGAGGCGGGTGAGGCGTTCCCGGAGCCGGGTGAGGGAGTCACTGCGGTTCACAGGACGTCCCCCCGGCTGCGGGCGTTGGCGCGTGCGGTGCGGGCGCGGAGCTGCTCTATGGGGAACGGGGGCCGTACGTAACGGGGTTCGACCTCCCACTCGGTGCCGCCGCCCATGGGGCGCAGCGACCAGTAGAAGCCGGCGACCCCGCGGAACTCGCCCACGCGGTTGTCGCGGCTGGTGTCGACCAGGAGGGTTCCCAGGGCGGGGAGTTCGGGAGGTCCCGCAGTATTCGGGCACGCGTTCACGCCGTACACCTATCGCTCCTCTCTGTAGCTGAACGGCTACCGGGGCGACTCAGACTGACCTACCGTGAGAACCCCTTCAACTGAGGGAACCTGAAGGAAGAGTTGGGAGTACGGCCATGGTCAATATCAAGCAGCTGAACCCCGCCAGCAGCCCGCAGGCGGCCTTCGGAGCACGTTTCCGCAAGTTCCGGGAGGACCGGGGATGGACGCAGGACGTGCTGGCTCCGAAGATCGGGTACTCCAGCCAGCACATTTCCGCGGTGGAAACTGTTCGCAAACCGCCGACCCTTCGCTTCTCGCGGAAGTCCGACCTGGCATTTGGTACGACCGGCACGCCCGAATCGTTCGAGCGCGAGTACATGGAGATGCGGAACGGCTCGCTGCTGGAGGGCTTCCCGGAGTACGTGGGGTACGAGGGCCGGGCTGTGGAGATCAGGCTGTTCGACGTCGGCCTCATTCCTGGGCTGTTACAGACGCCGGACTACGCGCGGGCCGTGGCCTACGGGCACGTGGAACGCGGGTCCATCAGCTACGAACAGGCGGATCAGCGAGTCGAGTTCCTGGCACGGCGGCAGGAAGCGCTCGTCCGCTCGCAGCCGCCCATGGTGTTCGTCGTCATGGACGAGAGTTGCCTCCATCAGGCCGTGGGCGGTCCGGAGGTCATGAACGCCCAGCTCCGACGGCTGGAGGAGGTGTCCGCGCGGCCCAACTGGATCATCCAGGTGGCGCCGTTCAGCCTTGGCGAGCGCAGGGCGTTCTACCTGCCGGTCAATCTGCTGACCATGGTTGACCGGTCCATCGTCGCGTACGCCGAATCGCAGGCGCAGGGGTATGTGGAGCGCGAAACATCGCTCGTGGCACCCATGTTCACGACCTACCATCAACTCCAGGGCGAGTCGCTGTCGAAGACGGCGTCTGCGGCCAAGATCAGCAAGCTGCGAAAGGGCACCCCGTGAAGACCGAATCCCCCGCTGGTTCAAGTCCTCGTACAGCGACAACGGCGGTAACTGCGTTGAGGTGGCCGCCAACCTGGTCGCCTCGCAGGGCATCGTCCCCGTCCGTGACTCCAAGGTCGTGGACGGCCCGGTCGTCGGCGTCCGTACGGCCGCGTTCTCCGCGTTCGTCGCGGGCGTGCAGGCCGGGCAGTTCGCCGCCGCCTGACGATCCCCGTTCCGAGCGCCGCCCCACTCTGCCCCGCGCAGAGTGGGGCGTCCTGCTGCCCGGCGGCCACGGCCTGAAGGCGCTCTGGCGGCCATCTCCGGGCTCGTGCATGGTGGGACGTCCTGGAACTTCCCGTGACGGAAGGGCACTTCACGATGATCGAGCAGCACCCGCAGTGGTTCACCTCCTCGTACAGCTCGAACGGTGGTAACTGCGTCGAGGTGGCCGTCAACCTCGCCGCCTCGCGCGACACCGTCCCGGTGCGCGACTCGAAGAGCGCCGACGGCCCGGTGGTCGGCGTCCGCCCGGCCGCGTTCTCGGCGTTCGTCGCGGGGGTGCGGGCCGGGGCGTTCGACGCCGTCTGACCGCTGCCGTCCAGGTCGCCCCACCGTGCCGAGCGCGGTGGGGCGACCTGCTGTCCGGGCCCGAGCGGGGTTCCGCTGCGCGTTCCGGTCGGCGGGTGGGGCGGGCCGGGGGTGCCTTTTCCCGTTTCGTCCCCGTAGCATGCCGGTGCCTCCCCTCCCTCCCGTCAGGAAACACCGTGTCCCACCTCTCCGCCCCTCCGGCGAGCAGCGCCCCCCTGAGCACCGGTTCCCACCGCTTCGGCGCGGTGATCAGCCGCATCGCCGGGGAGATCGCCGCGCTCACCGACCACGGCACCCCCGCCGACTACATACCGATGCTCGCCGGGGCCGACCCCCGGCGGTTCGGGATGGCCGTGGCGGAGCCGGACGGGACCGTGTACGGGGTCGGGGACTGGCGGCAGCCGTTCTCGACGCAGTCCATCTCCAAGGTCTTCGCCCTGGCTCTGGCGCTCTCCCTGGACGGCGAGCGGATATGGCGGGGCGTGGGGCGCGAGCCTTCGGGCAACCCGTTCAACTCCCTCGTGCAGTTGGAGTACGAGAACGGCATCCCGCGCAACCCGTTCATCAACGCCGGCGCCCTCGTGGTGACCGACCGGCTCCAGGCGCTGACCGGGGACGCCGCCGGCCGGGTGCGGGAGCTGCTGCGCACGGAGAGCGGCAACCCCGCCATCGACTTCGTCCCGGAGGTGGCCGCCTCCGAGGCCGCCTTCGGCGACCGCAACGCCGCGCTGGCCCACTTCATGGCCTCGTACGGCAACATCACGCTGCCGGTCCCCGCCCTGCTCGACGCCTACTTCCGGCAGTGCTCCATCGAGGCCTCGTGCGCGGACCTGGCCCTCGCCGCCGGATTCCTGGCCCGGGGCGGTCTGCTGGCCGACGGGTCCGCGCTGCTCACCCGCAGCCAGGCGAAGCAGGTCAACGCGGTCATGCTCACCTGCGGCACGTACGACGCGGCCGGGGAGTTCGCCTACCGGGTGGGGCTGCCGGGCAAGAGCGGGGTGGGCGGCGGCATCATCGCGATCGTGCCCGGCGAGTGCACCCTGTGCGTGTGGGGCCCGGGGCTGGACCGGCGTGGCAACTCGGTGGCCGGTGTCTCGGCCCTCGACCGCTTCACCACGCTCACCGGGCTCTCCGTCTTCTGACGCGCCGCCGCCCCCGCCACGGGCACCCGTCCGCCCCGCCTCCTCCCTCTCCTCTCCTCTCCTCTCCTCAGCTCCGCGCAGGGCCCGCCTGCGCCTGCCCGGGGGTTCGGCCGGGCGGTCGTACGCTGCGCGGATGCACAGCATCGAACTCCTGCCGGACGCCGCGACCGAGCGGGCCGTGCGGAGGGTCTGGCGGGCCGTCGCCGACGCGGGTCTGCCCAGCCTTGCCGACCACGGCCACCCGACGAACCGGCCGCATCTCACCCTCGCCACGGCGGACACCCTGCCCGCGGCCACGCGGACCGTGCTGGCGCAGGCCCTCACCGCGCTGCCGCTGCCGCTCCACCTGGGCGGACTGCTGCGGTTCTCCGGCCGGTTCGAGGTGCTGGCCTGGGCGGTTCGGCCTGACGATGCTCTGCTCGCCCTGCACGAGGAGGTGTGGCGGATCGTGCGGGAGACCCCTGGGGCCGGCCGTCCCCACCCGCTGCTCGCCCCCGGCCGGTGGGTGCCGCACATCACCCTCGGCCGGGGGCGCGGGGCGGTGTGGCCCGGACCGGACAGCCGTTGGCTCCCACCGAGTGCGAGTGCGAGTGCGAGTGCGAGTGCGAGCGGGAATGGGAGTGCGACGGCGTCGGGGTGGTGGGCCGCAGCCCGGAGGTACGACTCCATGAGCCGGACCACGGCCCGCATCGGCCCGGACACGGCCTGAGCCGGATGCGGCCTCCCGGGAGGAGCCGGCCTGCGGGCCGAGGCGCCGGGCCGTGCCACCGGCCCAGGCCGTGTCCGGACCGATGCGGGGCCGGCAGCCACGTCCTTCTGGGTTTGCCCGTCCCGGGCGTGCAGCACGCGAATCGGGGCAACATCCGGATGACGCGATCGGCAAGGCGTCCGGCCCGTACTACCTCTCCCTGCGCGCGAGTCACTGAGCCCTGAGGGCCGCCGGCTCCGGGGCAGGTCCTGAGGGCCGGCTTTGGGGCAGGCCCCCGGGACACGGCCCGACGAACGGGACGGCGGAGAGGAACACGGAGCGGAACGGCGCTGCCCCCTCCACGACCGGAGGAGGCAGCGCTCTGTCGGCGCGCGGGGCGCGGACCTCAGTGAAGCTTTCCCTCGACCGTGGACACCTGTGGACTGGGATCCTGAGGGTTCAGCCTGCCGGTCGGGGTGAGGCGGCGGTGTACGAGTGCGACGGTTTGATCACCGTGGAGAAAGCCTTCCGGCGCCGCTCGAGAAACGGCCGATATTTCGCCCGTGTGGCGAATTCCCAGGCTGATCCCTTGATCGCACAATGAGTGCGTGAGATTCGGTCGCAAGTTGTCTGGTGTCATACGGGCGCTGACGTTGTCCGGCATCGCGGTCTGTCTGCTCGGTTCGGTGCCGATGGGAGGTACGGACAAGGGCGCACTCAAAATGGCGGTTTCCACCAACAGTGTTACGTCTCCCGGAGTCCAAGTCCGGGAGCGGCAGAACCTGGTTCGCGTTTACCAACTGCGGAATCTGGCGGAGTACGGGCTTCGGAATATCGAGGTGCGCGATGCCCAGGTTGCCGGAGGGATCGTTCGGTGTCCCCGGGCTTCCCTGAAGCCGCTGGGCGCGATGACGTGCCGCGCGAAGATTGTCGCCCTGGCGGGCCGTCACATCGGCCAGGTGACGGCAACGGGCGTCGCGGCAAGGAAGGAGTACGGCCGCGCCCGGGCCGCCGTCTCCGCGGGGTACAACGCCCACTCGGCTGTGCTGACCCTGCGCCGTTCCGCGTCGCAGAAACGTCTCTTCTACCGTCTGGTGTACAGCGGTCCCGCTGGGCTTGAGAACCTGCGACTACAGGACCCGCTGTTGCGCGGAGCCGGTCCGCTCAAGTGCTCATCGGGCGCGGGCCTGCCCGGCCGCTTGCCGCCCGCGGGGAACATCGAGTGCTGGGCCTCGGCTCCGGACAGTCCTGGTCGTCACGCATCCGTGGCGCGGGCATCCGGTACGACGGCAGATCGGGCTGTTTCCACAACGGGCTCGTTGCTGCCCCCGCTCGCGCTCTCCGCGAAGGCGGCGGCGGGGTACTCCGTGCCCAGCCCGTCAGCGGCGACACGCCCGGACGGGCCGTCCCGGCCCGCAGGCTCCTCCATTGCCACACCCCGCGCCACATCCTCGGCGACACGCCCGGACGGGCCATCCAGGCCCGCAGCCTCACCTCGCGCCACATCGCCCCTCGTCACACCTCTTCCGGGCGCCCCGCCCCTCGCCCTGACGGCCCCCGGTCCCGGGTCTGGCGGTGTGGGTCTCCTGTACGGAGAACTTACCCCGGGCCCCTGGGCGCCGGCCGCCGTATCGGGAGCGGTTGCTGCCGGGGCCGGGGGGACCGGTGAGTTCCTCGCGCCGCCGTCCCTCGCTGAACCCGGACAGCGACTCCCACCGGCAACGAGCCCTGACGGGCCGATTGCCGGCGACCGCCCCGTCGCCACGCCGACCGCCTCCACCGCCTCGCTCCCGCGGGGCGCGGCCCGGTCCGCCCTGCCGCCCCTGCAGACCGATGGCGGACTGGTGAGTTCCCTGGACTGGGCGATCATGGCCTTCCTGATGGTCATCATTCCCGCTGTCCTGATGGCGGCGACTCTCGACTCTCGCAGTTCGAAATCTCAGAAGAAAGAGAACTGACATGCTCGGCGCGGGGCTCTTGTACGCGTTTCTCGGTGCGGCGACAGCGTGCGGCCTGACGTGGGCACTGTCCCGCAGCGAAGCTTCCAGGAAGGCGCATCTGGAAGCTCCCGCACTGAGTTTCGTGGGGAGCGCGACACTGGCGTTGTTCGTCCTGACGGCGGCTTTCCTGGTGGCAAGTTCCTGGCAGCAGCGCAACTCCGCCAGCGACCACACGTATCAAGAGGCCAGGAATCTGGAATCGGCCTACGCCGATTCCCGCGGGCTGCCGCTGGATGTGCGCTCACGGACTCGTGAGCAACTGAGGACGTACACGCGGGAGGTCGCTGGGCCCGAATGGTCTCTCATGAGGAGTCGGGAGATGAGTCAGCGAGCCGCCGGCGCGCTCGACGAGGCGCGCCAGCTCGTTGCGCACGCGCACACAACGGGCGACGAGCAGGAAGAAGCCAAGCAAGTGGTCAGAACCGAGCTGGACAACGTGGCCGTGGCCAGGAACCAGCGGTCCAGTGACATGAGATGGTCCGTCCCGGTTCCGATCTTCTACGCCTTGATCTCCACGGCCGTGCTGGTCGTCCTGTTCCCCGCACTGGTCGGTATCAACGCCGGCCCGCGGCATATGCTGGTGATGATTCTCCTCGGTACCGTCCTGGGGTTCGCCGTGTACTTGGTGGCAGGTCTCCGGCACTCCTTCGCCCCGCCTCTCGGCATCGAGCCGGACGCATTCCGTCAGGCACTGGCGCGGTTCGATCAGCTCGACGCGGCCGGATAGGGCGCGCCGGTGTCAGCATCGGGAACTCTTGGTCAGCTACTGAGCTCTTTCCAACCTCAGGCTGACGCGTGGTGGTGAAGGACGAGGGCGGCCTTCACCGCGTCGGTGATGCGGTTGGTGCTGCAGCGGAGCTTCCGCAGGAGCCGCCAGCTCTTGAGGGTGGCCATGGCCTGCTCGCCGAGGCAGCGGATCTTGGCGTGGGTGGTGTTGTGGCGGCGCTTCCATCGCTTGAGGCGGCGGCCCCGAAACGGGACTCGGACGGTTCCGCCGGCACCTTGACACGCCTTGTCAGCCCAGCATTTGAGTCCCGCTTCAGCGAGGGCTTCGATGATCCCGTGCTGTCGCGCGGCGGTGAGGTCGTGAGTGGAGCCGGGCAGCGCGGGCGAGGCCCGGAGCAGTCGTCCGAACGGGTCGGTGAGGACCTGGACGTTCATGCCGTGGCGCTTGTGTCTCCCGGAGTAGTACGGGGTGTCGGCGGCGATCCGGTCGATCGGCAGCAGGGTGCCGTCGAGCTTGTCATCGCCGAAGCTGTGCGGCGCTGTGCTGCGGGGCTCGGCCGCAGGGGAGGGCGCGGTGCCGACCGGCTCGTCCAGGGAGACTTCGTATCCCTTCGCCAGCTGTAGCACCACCTCCAGGGGTCGGCTAGCGCCGGCTGGTCTCGATCCGCGACAGCGTACTGGGCGAGATGCCGGTTGCGCGGCTGACATCGGCGAGTGTGACGCCACGGCGCTCGCGCACGACCGGCAGCCGGGGCCCCATCACCGCCAGCATCTGCACCACGTCGTCGCCTGCCACCGTCCCCGTTCCTTCTCGCTGTGCCGCTTCACTGCCTTGGCCTGCAAGGTTGCCAGAATGGCAACGCTGATCGCGCGGAGTGGCCGCCGGGCCGCATGATCGACGGGTACTCCCGCGCCGCCCGCGAACCGAGGAGAAGTCGCCCATGCGATCCGAGCCGACCGCCGCACTCCGCCACCGCATCGTCGAGGCCCCGGCCGGGCGCCTGCACCTGGTCGAGCAGGGCTGCGGCCCGCTGGTCCTGCTCGTGCACGGCTTCCCCGAGTCCTGGTACTCCTGGCGCCGCCAACTCCCGGCCCTCGCTGCGGCCGGGTACCGGGCGGTGGCGATCGACGTACGCGGCTACGGCCGCTCCTCCAAGCCCGCCGCGACCGACGCCTACCGCATGCTCGACCTGGTGGAGGACAACGTCGCCGTCGTGCGCGCCCTCGGCGAGGAAAGCGCGGTGGTCGTCGGCCACGACTGGGGCTCCAACATCGCCGCCGCCTCCGCCCTGCTCCACCCCGGAGTCTTCCGCGCGGTCGGCTTGCTGAGCGTCCCGTACGCGCCGCCCGGCGGCCCCCGCCCCACCGACATCTTCGGCCAGATCGGCGGCCCCGAGCAGGAGTTCTACGTCTCCTACTTCCAGGAGCCCGGCCGCGCCGAGGCGGAGATCGAGCCCGACGTCCGGGGCTGGCTCGCAGGCTTCTACGCGGCCCTGTCCGCCGACACCATGCCAGCCGAGGGCGAACCCGACCCGCACTTCGTCGCCCTCGGCTGTCAGCTGCGCGACCGCTTCCCCGCCGGCCCGCTCCCGGCCTGGTTGAGCGAGGAGGACCTCGACGTCTACGCCGCGGAGTTCGAGCGCACCGGCCTGACCGGCGCCCTCAACCGCTACCGCAACATGGACCGCGACTGGGAAGACCTCGCCCCCCACCGCGGATCCCCCATCAAACAGCCCGCTTTGTTCGTCGGCGGCGCACTGGACGCCTCCACCACCTGGATGGCCGATGCCATCGACGCCTACCCCATCACCCTCCCCGCCCTGTTCGCCTCCCACCTCCTGGGCGGCTGCGGCCACTGGGTCCAGCAGGAACGCCCCGACGAGGTCAACAGCCTGCTGATCGACTGGCTCGCCACTATTCAGGGCTGAACCAGGCGGGCTACCGCGGGCGGGCCGCGCAGAGGTAGCGCATGGCGGTCTGCTCGGTGATGCCGAACGGTCACACCGCACGTACTCCACTGACAACAAGCGTGCCTACGTGACAACTACCGTGCTTCGCCTCACGCCCCAGCTCACCGCGTCACTACGTGAGACATCCTCTAAGCCGTTTGGGCCAAGTGCGCTCCTCGCATCAGTGTGGCCGACCAGTTGCCGATTCACACGTCGCATAGTGAACCGGTGCGAGCCATTCGAGCATCGAAGCCTGCGGGGTCTTCCCCGCAGCCCAGTCCCCTGACCCGACGCGAATTCACCATCGGTTCCGCCGTGGGGGCGGCAGCCATCGCCGGTGCGTCCGTTCCGACGGCGACCGCCGCCGGGACGAGCGCGCTTCCGGCCGTGCCGGCCCCTACGTCGTTGTCCCAGCGCTGCCTTCAGCTCGCCCACACGCTGTTGCTGCACGGCCCCGATGGCCGGGACCTGATTCCCGCCTACCGCCAGATCCTGGTGGGCGACGGCCTGCCCCGGTCATCCGCACCTCTGAAGAAGGTGCTGGTCGTGGGGGCAGGGCCGGCGGGACTGGTGACGGCGCTGCTGCTCAAGCGGGCGGGGCACACCGTCACGCTTCTGGAGGCCAACGGCAACCGCGTCGGCGGCAGGATCAAGACGTTCAGAGCCGGCGGCCACGAGGGGGCCGCGCAGCCCTTCGAGGACCCGCTCCAGTACGCCGAGGCCGGGGCCATGCGCATCCCGCAGAGCCACCCGCTGGTTATGGCCCTCATCGACCACCTGGGCCTGGAGCGGCAGAAGTTCCGCCTGGTCGACGAGGCCGCCGACGGGAGCCGCACGCAACGGACCTGGATTCATGTCAACGGCCTGAGAGTCCGCCGGGCCGACTACGCACGTAACCCGCGGCAGGTGAATCGTTCCTTCGGCGTTCCCCGGGCCCTCTGGGACATTCCCTCCGGCAGGATCCTGGCCGAGGCCCTCGCCCCGGTCCGGGACGAGATCAGCACGCGCACCCCCGACGGGCGTCGTGTGGACAAGCCGATCGAGGAGATGATCACCGGCTGGGCCCGAGTCATCCAGCGTTTCGGTGACTGGTCCATGTACCGCTTCCTGAGCGAGTACGCCAAGCTGGACGACGCCACCATCGACCTCGTCGGCTGTCTGGAGAACCTCACCTCACGGCTCCCCGTCTCCTTCGTCCACAGCTTCCTCGGTGCGGCCCTCATCAGCCCCGACACGACGTTCTGGGAGCTGCGCGGCGGTACCGCGGTGCTTCCCGACGCCCTGTTGGCGAAGCTCGGGGACACCGTCCGCCTCGACCGTCGTGTCACCAGGATCGAGTACTGGGATCCGTCCCGTCCTTCGGCCGACACATCCCATGTAAGCGCGGAAGGCCCTCATGTATGGGTGGACACTGTGTCGGAGGGGCGCGAAGGCATCCCGGTCCGCGAGCAGTTCGCCGCGGACCTCGCCGTCATCACCGTCCCCTTCTCGGGCCTGCGGCACATCCAGGTCGCTCCCCTCATGTCGTACGGCAAGCGCAGGGCCATCACCGAACTCCACTACGACAGCGCGACGAAGGTCCTTCTCGAGTTCAGCCGCCGGTGGTGGGAGTTCAGCGAGCACGACTGGAAACGGGAGCTCGCCACCATCAGCCCCGGCCTCTACGACGCCTACAGGAAGGGCCAGGTTCCCGCCGACAGCAGCCTGCTGGGACGGCACGGATCCGTCACCGGCGAGCGGCTGTCTCCCAGCCAGCGGATGCGCTACGCCGCCTACCGCTCCGCCGGCCGTGACCAGCCGGACGCCGTCGGCAGCCTCGGCGGAGGCTCGGTCAGCGACAATCCCAACCGGTTCGCCTTCAACCCCTCCCACCCGGTGCCCGGCAGCAAGGGAGGAGTCGTACTCGCCTCCTACACCTGGGCGGACGATGCCAGGCGCTGGGACGCCTTCGACGGCGACGCCCGCTACCCCCATGCTCTGTGCGGACTTCAGGAAATCTACGGCCAGCGCATCGAGGTCTTCTACACCGGAGCCGGACAGACCCAGAGCTGGGCGCGCGACCCCTACGCGTACGGCGAGGCGGCTGTCCTCCTGCCTGGCCAGCACACCGAAGTGTTCCACGACATCGCGACCCCCGAAGGCCCCCTCCGCTTCGCCGGCGACCACACCTCCCTGAAATCCGCCTGGATCGAGGGAGCCTTGGAGTCCGCGGTACGCGCCGCCCTCGAGGTCCACACCGCGCAGGTCGAAGACAGAGCCAGAACCCCGCGGCGGTGAGGCACGCGGTCTCAACAGCATCGTCGAGGTCGACCAGCCGCCATGTCGGACGCCCCTGCTCCACGGTGTACGGGCACCTCGACGCGGCGCCCGTCCCCCGCCGGGCCGGTGGGCCCGGTGCTTGCGGATCGCGGTGCGCAGCGGGGACCGTCGGGCGAAGAACGCGCTGGACCAGGTGAGGCGCCGGGCCTGTGGGCTGTCCTCACGGCCGGTCAGTCGGCGCAGGCTCCGGCGGATGATCCGGTAGAGGATCGGCGGCAGCGGGAAGACCAGCCGGACCAGAAGGTCGGCCCGGTGCCAGACGACGTCCGCGAGCTTGGAGGAGTTCCCTTCGACGATCCACCCGCCGGTCACGGTGACGGCCGCTGCCTGCCGGCGGAACTCCTCCAGCGGCAGCGGCCCCAGCGGGGTGAACAGGACTTCGTCGAGGTCGGTGTGCCTGCTGGTCCGGTGTCGACGGCTCATGTACGAGCTCGTTGGCCGTGGTGGGTCCGGCGTGGGCGTGGCGGGTTCGGCCGCGCTCGGTGTGGTGGTCCTCTTGCTGGGCCCGGCACTGGGCCCGCTGGTGGCCTGGCGCTGGGCCCGGGCGTGGGTCTGTGGGCCCCTGACACGTGTGCCGGGCTCGCCTAGCGTCTGTGCGGCCGTGTCCATGCGCCCAACCGTTTCGAGGGAGACACCATGTGCCGATCCTGCGCTGACCCCACCGGGCCGAACGACCTGTCCGCCGGGACCGGTCACCCGCTGCCGGGGCTGTCCCGGCGCGGGCTGCTGGCCGGTCTGGGCCTGGGTGCGCTCACCGTGGGCCTGTCGGCCGGAACGGAGGCCCAGGCGGTGGCGGCCGAGGCGGCGGTTGCGGTGGCGGCGGCCAGGAACGGGGCCTGGGCCGGTCCGGCGCAGGGGCGTTTCCCGGCCGGGGGCCACTACGGCGCGCCCCGGGGCGGCGGGTCCCACGCCGGGCAGGACGTCAGCAACTCCACCGGGACCGCGGTCTACGCGGCGGCCGCAGGCACGGTCATCCGCCGGTCGTGGGGCGGCGGGCTGCCCGGCCGCACCGGCAACGGGCTGGTGATCTCGCACGGCGGCGGCCAGTACACGTACTACGGGCACCTCAGCGCCTACCGGGTCGGGCTGAACGCCACAGTCTCGGCCGGACAGCGCATCGCCGACATGGGCGCCACCGGCAACGTCACCGGCCCCCACCTGCACTTCGAGACCCACACGTCAGCCCTGGGCACCACGGTCAACCCGGTCTCCTTCCTGGCCGCCCGGGGCGTGGACCTGGCCGGTGGCTGGTCGCGGATCGACCCGGGCGCGAGCGGTGCGACGGTCGTGGTGATCCAGCACCTGATGAACCAGCGCGGCTACGGTCTGGTCGTCGACGGGGCGTACGGTTCCGTCTCCGCCGACGCCGTCAAGCGGTTCCAGCGCTCCAAGGGGCTGGTGGCCGACGGTCAGGTCGGCCCGGCCACCTGGCCCGTACTCGTGTACACCCTGCGCCAGGGCGGCAGCGGGTCCCACGTCCGGGCCCTCCAGACCGCCCTGAACAGGCGCAGCGCCGGGCTGGTGGTGGACGGCGGGTTCGGTTCCGTCACCACGAGCGCGGTACGGGCCTACCAGAGCGTCAACCGCCTGGTGGCCGACGGCGAGGCGGGCCCGGTGACCTGGCGGGCGCTGACGGGCTGACCCGCCGACGGCTGTGGCGTCCGGGGCGCCGCCATCGTCGGCGTACCGGGTGTGCTGCTGACGCTGCGCGCGCCGGGGCTCGGCGTCTCCTACGGACCGGCCGGGGCGCGGTACTCCGGTCTGTTCGGAACACGGACCCATGCCTGGGCGGACATCCGGGAGGTGCGGGTGGCGGTCGTGCAGGGGAAGGTCTACTCGTCCGATGTCCCGGAACTGGTGCTGGCCTTCGGCGGGACGGACCGGCTGCTGATGCTGGGGGGCCACAGCTGGGGCCGGATCCGGAACCGGCGGATCACGCGGCTGGTGGCCGAGCTGGAGGCGGCCCGCGCGGCGGCGTAGCGGGGGCGAAGGCCGGAAGCGTAACGGGGGGACCGGCGTCGGGTGCGTAACGGGGCGAAAGCCGGGTGCGTAACGCGTGGCCACCGGCCATGATGCGGCTCATGAGCGGCGTAACGAGTGGGACGGGAACGGGCGGTACGGGAACGGGCGGTACGGCGGACGGGACCGGTGTGAACCGGTACGTCGAGGCTCCCGCCCGCCTGGGGGAGTGCGCGCTGCCCGACGGGCGGCTGCTCGGCTGGGCGGAGTGGGGGCCGTCGGGCGGGGTGCCGGTCCTGCTGTGCCCCGGGGCGGCCACGAGCCGGTGGCTCGGGTTCGGCGCGGGCGTGGTCGGGACGCTCGGCGTGCGCCTGATCTCGGTGGACCGGCCGGGGCTGGGGGCCTCGACGCCCGCCCCCGGCCGTACCTTCTCCGACTTCGCCGGGGACATGCGCCGGTTCTGCTCGCTGCGGGGGCTGGACCGCCCTCGTATGGTCGGCAACTCGCAGGGGGCGCCCTTCGCCCTCGCCTGCGCCACGGAGGGGGTCGTCTCGGCGCTGGCCGTCGTCTCGGGTGCGGACGAGGTCGCCAGGCCGGAGTTCGCCGGAGCGCTCGACGCGGGCCTGCGGGGACTCGTCGAGCGGACGGTCGACGACCCGGCGGGCGCCGAGGAGTTCTTCGCAGGGTTCACGGCGGAGGCGATGCTGGACATGGTCCTGTCCGGAAGCCCGGAGTGCGACCGTGCGGTGTACCGGGACCCCGGCTTCGCGGCCGGCTACCGCAGGGCGCTGGACGAGGCGTTCGCCCGGGGCGCCGCCGCCGGCTACGCCCGTGACACGGTTCTGGCGATGGGGCGGTGGCCGTTCGACCTCGGCGCGATCACCGTGCCCGTCGACCTCTGGTACGGGGAGCGGGACACCGGCCACTCGCCCGACAACGGGGCACTGCTCGCCTCCCGCGTACCCGGCGCCCGGCGCCACGTCGTGCCGGGGGCCGGAGGGGGCCTGCTGTGGACACACGCCGAGCCGATCCTCACCTCCCTCCTCTCCCTCCCCGCAGCCACCACCGGCCCGTCCGGCGCCCGGACCGCATGAAGGAGCCCCATGGAACCGCACGTGCCGACCGCCCGCACGGAGAACGCCATCGCCTGGGCGCGGCAGCACCTCGGGACGGAGTCGTACGCCTCCCGCTGTCTGGCTTTCGTGGAGGACGCCTACGAACGCTCCAACGGACTGGAGCTGTTCGGGGGCGACTTCGCCGCCGAGTCCGCCGCGCTGTATGCGGCGCGGGAGAACGAAGGGGCACCTCCTCCGGCCGGGCCTTCGTCTTCTACGACTTCACCGGCGAGATGCTCGGCCGACGGCAGAGCTGGGGCCATGTGGGGCTGTGCGTGGGCGACGGCCTGGTCATCCACGCCTGGGACCGGGTCCGGACCGACCACTATCGGGAGATCCAGGACCTGGCGGTCCCGCCGGGCTGGGACGCCCCCCGGTGGGCCGGCTGGACACCCACCGAGCGCATCCTCCGGGGCTGCCGGCCGAAGGACTGGTCACCCGAGGGCGACGCGGCGGCTGCGGCACGGCGTATGCAGGCGGCCCGGTTCGGCGACGGCGGCGACGGGCTGAGGGCGGTGACGGGCTGACGGGGTGACCGGCTGGGAACGGCCACCGGCTGACGGGGTGACCGGCTGAGAGCGGTGACGGGCTGACGGGGTGACGGGCTGAGGGCGGCCACCGGCTGGGAGCGGCCACCGGCTGACGGCGCGTAGGGTTCCGCCACGCCCGGCTCACGGGGTGCCCGTCACGTCCTCCCCCGCCCGTACGGTCGGGGACGGCGGCTACTTGGACTCGACCCGTCCCACGGCGGCGGGACCGGTCGCCAGAGCCTCGGACGCCGCCCGCCAGGCGGGGGAGCCGGGGTGCAGCCGGGTGCGGAGGTAGGCGGCGGAGAGAAGGGCGAGGGACGCGACCCGCTCGGGGTTCTCGTCGGTGGTCTCGGCCGCGTCGTAACCGGCGATCCCGCCCAGTCCGTGCTCCGCGTCGAACAGGGTGAGCAGGGTCTTGGGGCCGGGGGCGAGGGCGTAGGGATCGGTGTGCCACTCCGGTCCCCGGTCGGTGAAGTGGCGGGGGTCGTCCTTGTCCCCGGCGACGACCAGCGCGGGCGTGCTCATGGTGGAGAAGTCGACGGCCCCGATCACCGGCCACTGCCGCGCCATCGGCCCGTTGAAGGACTCGCCGCCGCTGCCGGGTGCGGCGAGCAGGACGCCCGCCGTGATCCGGGGGTCGAGGAGGCGCACCACGGTTCCGGTTTCGGGGTCGGTGAGCCCGGCACCGAGCAGGAGGGCCGCGGTGAAGCCGCCGTACGAGTGCCCGGCGAGACCGACTCTCGTACGGTCGACGCGCCCCGCGAGCTGCGGCACGGTGCGCTCGATCTCGTCCAGCCGGTCGAGTGTGCGGCTCATGTCCTCGGCGCGGGAGCGCCAGAAGTCCGGCGCGCCGGGCGCGTCCGCGACCAGGTGGCTCAGGGTCCGCGAGGTGAGGTGGGTCGGCTGGACGACGACGAACCCGTGGGCGGCCCAGAAGTCGGCGAGCGGTGCGTAGCCGTTGAGCGAGGAGAGGTGGTGCGAGGGGCCGTGGCCGTGGGAGAGGAGGAGGACGGGGAGCCCGGTCCCGGTCACGGGCGCGGAGACCCGCAGCTGGAGGTCGACGGGGCGGCCGGGTACGGGCAGGGACACGGGGCTGAAGGACACGACGGGGGAAGGGGTCCCCAGGATGTCGGCCGCGAGGCCGGTGGCTGTGGTCATGGTGCCGGTTCTCCTTCGGTGGCACGGGCCGTCCGCGCGGGTCGCCGGGACCCGGCGGCGGACGAGGAGGGCAGGGGAGGACAGAGGAGGGCGGCGGACGGTCCGGGCGGGATACCCTGAACGGAGCGCCGCTCCACTTAGTATCCGGAGCGCTGTTCCGCTTTGTCAATCGCCGACGAGCCCCCAGCCGAGACCGCAGGCGACAGTGCAAGGGAAATCGCGACGGAAATCGCAAGGGAAGGAGTCCGATGACCACCGAGTCCTCCGCAGGGGAGCCCGCGGCCCGGGGCAAGCGGGCCGACGCGCAGCGCAACCGGCAGACGGTGCTCGCCGCGGCGGCCGACGTGTTCGTCACCTCGGGCGTCGACGCTCCGATCCGGGAGATCGCGAGCCGGGCGGGGGTCGGCATGGGCACGATCTACCGCCACTTCCCGACCCGGGCCGACCTCGTCACGGCGGTCTACCGCCACCAGATCGAGGAGTGCGCCGAGGCGGGCCCCCGCCTGTCGGCCGAGGCGGACTCCCCGTTCGACGCGCTGCGCCGGTGGATCGACCTCTTCGTCGACTTCCTGGTCACCAAGCACGGCCTCGCCGACGCCCTCCAGTCCGACAGCGACCGCTTCGCCCCCCTGCACGCGTACTTCCTCGACCGGCTGCTGCCCGTCTGCGCCCTCCTGCTCGACGCGGCGGTCCGCAGCGGCGACATCCGCCCCGGCACGCAGCCGTACGAGCTGATGCGCGGGATCGGCAACCTCTGCATCGGCCGCGACGACGACCCCGACTACGACCCCCGCCGCCTGATCGCGCTCGTCCTCGAGGGTCTCCGACACCGCGACGCGCGGTGAGGCGGTGCACTGAGGCGCGCGCTGACGCTGCGTGCTGAGGCTGCGAGCCGAGGGCGCGCCCTGTGCTGACGGCCCCCCTGGCGCCCCGCCCGGTGGTCCGCTCCGTCCCGACGGGTACCGGGAAATCCGCTGGCCCGTCGGGCGCGCGGCTGCGACGATGCCCTCCGTTTCCCGACGGAGGGCATGTGTTCGTGTTCGTTTTCGCGTGCGCGGGCTGCGGTGCCGAGCTGACCGTCCCGCTCTCCCGGGCAGCCCTGCCGCCCCACGCTCACCAGACGTACGGGAACGGGCTTCAACTCGGTGTGCTCATGGAGGCGGGCACGTTCGCCGTGGACCCGGACGGCGCGCCCGGCTCGGTCGTCCTCGCGCCGGGCGACGTGCGCGGCACCCGGCTGCTTCCGGAGCGGGCCGCCGGCTCCTGTTGCGGGCTCGACGGAGCGGAGGGCCCCAACATGGCGTGCGACACGTGCGGCCTGCCCGTGGCGAGCCGGATCGACGACTGCTCGCTCTGGCAGGCGGTATGGCTCGCCCCCGGCGCCGTGCGCCCCGTCCTCGTCGACGACACCGCGGCCCCGCCCGCCATCTGGGCGGAACTGCTGGAGGAGGGGGAGGGCACGCCTCCGTTCGAGCCGATCGCCACCTGGGCACCGGGATCGGGGCGCGACCACTTCTGGTCGTGGAGCCCGCGGTGGGAGGCCGCGGCGGGCCAGGCGCTCGCCCATCTGCTGGCGGCCTCGGAGGGCCGGCCGGTGTCCGTCCCGGACGGCTGGTGCGTGCAAGTGTTCCAACGCGCCCTGGACGTCATGCTGCTTGGGGCCCGGCCTGGCGCGCTGCCCGAGGCCCGGCCTGACCTGCCACCTGTGGGCGGGCCTGGCGTGCCGCCCGCGGACCGGGCCGCCCTGCCGCCCGCGGACCGGGCCGTCCGGCTCGCCGTCCTGGCCGGACCGGGGCTGCCCGTCCCGGACGCCGGGGCCGACATCGTCCTCGTACCGGTCCATCCGCAGACCGGAGAGACGTGGACCCCCGAGACCGCCGCCCACCCGGTGCCGCTGCCCTTCGACGTATGGCGGTGGCTGGCCTTCCCCCGGACGCACCTGGCCCTCCCCGCCTCGGGCGGCCTGCCCGACGGAGTGCTCCGCGACGACCCGCCCGCACCACGCCCCCGCTCCCTCTTCCGGGCCGACCCGGGCGTCTTCCGGCACGCCCTCGCCCGGCTCCCGGCCGCCCGCAGCCCGTGGCTCCGCAGGATCTCCGAGAACCTCGCGCAATACGTACAGGCCGGCCTCTTTTAGCGGACGGGGAATGCCGGATCGGCCAACAGGCTTGTTCAGCCCGCTCGTTCGGCAGTCACCAGCAGGGTGGCTGCCGACCCGGGGCCGTCGCTCGTCGCGGGGAACGTGTCGACCGTGATGCCGGTGAAGCCCGCCGCGTCCAGGACCTTCACCCACACCTGCTCCTGGAGGACCCACCGGCGCATGGTGGTCTCCTCGCCCTCCGGGGTCTTCGCGGGGATGTCGGCCGCCACCACCTCCGGCTGGGCGGGGACGGAGTTCAGGTAGTGGGCCAGGGTGGCGAAGGCCAGTCGGCCGCCCGGCCTGAGGGCGGCCGCCGCCGCGGGCAGCAGCGTGCGGGGGCCGGTGAAGTCGACCGCCCCGAAGACGCTGTACAGCGCGTCGTACGTGTTCCTCGCCGCCTCCAGGTGACGTACGGCGTCGGACCGCACGATGCGCAGGCGCGGGGCCAGGCGGGAGAAGAGGCCGGTGGCCAGCCCGTACTGCGCGGGGGAGGCGTCGACGGCCACGATCCGGGCGGGCTCGTGGTGGACGGCCAGATGCGCGGCCTGCCGGGCGGCCCCGGCACCGAGGTCACCGACCACCCGCCCCCTCAACTCCCCAAGAACCTCGGCGGCCGTGCCGATTCCGGCCGGTCTCACCCCCCGGCCGACGCCCCCAGTTGCCTGATCTTCTCGAAGGGGTAACCGCCCACCACCGCGATGACCAGGGCGTACGCCGCGAAGGCGGCCAGGCCCGAGGTGGAGACGGACCGGCCGCCGCCGCTCAGGATGACCGTCCCGAGGGGGACCAGGGGTGCCAGGCCGAGGATCGCCGCTCCGGTGCACCAGAACGCCACCAGGTCGTTCGCCCGCTGCCGGAGGACGGGGTCCGACCTGACCGCTGCCGGGACCTCGTAGCCGGTCGTCCGGTCGCCGACCTTGCCCCGGTAGCCGGTGCGGGCCGCGAGGGAGCCGGCCAGGCCCAGCAGGAGGAAGCAGCCGAAAAGGAACAGGTAAGCCATGTGCACCCCGAGAGTCCGTTGTGCCGAGGACTCTAAGGGTGCGACGGACGGTGCGAGCGCCACTCGTCCGGCGTACGCGACAATGGAGCCATGACCACGCTCGCCCCTGCCCTCCCGCAGCTCCGCATCGGCCCGCACGCCGTACAGCCGCCCGTGGTGCTCGCGCCCATGGCCGGTATCACCAACGCCCCGTTCCGGACGCTGTGCCGGGAGTTCTCCGGGGGCAAGGGGCTCTTCGTCAGCGAGATGATCACCACGCGGGCGCTGGTCGAGCGCAACGAGAAGACCATGCAGCTCATCCACTTCGACGCGGCCGAGACCCCGCGCTCGATCCAGCTGTACGGGGTCGACCCGGTCACCGTCGGCAAGGCGGTCCGGATGATCGTCGAGGAGGACCTGGCCGACCACATCGACCTGAACTTCGGCTGCCCCGTGCCCAAGGTCACCCGCAAGGGCGGCGGCTCCGCGCTCCCGTACAAGCGGCCCCTGCTGCGGGCGATCCTCCGGGAGGCCGTCTCCGGCGCCGGGGACCTCCCCGTCACCATCAAGATGCGCAAGGGCATCGACGACGACCACCTCACCTTCCTGGACGCCGGGCGCATCGCCGTGGAGGAGGGGGTGACCGCCGTTGCCCTGCACGGCAGGACCACTGCCCAGCACTACGGCGGCACCGCCGACTGGGACGCCATCGCCCGGCTCAAGGAGCACGTCCCCGAGATTCCCGTGCTCGGCAACGGGGACATCTGGTGCGCCGACGACGCCCTGCGGATGATGCGCGAGACCGGGTGCGACGGGGTCGTGGTCGGGCGCGGGTGCCTCGGGCGGCCCTGGCTCTTCGCCGACCTGGTCAGTGCCATGGAGGGGCGTACGGAACGGCACGCGCCCACCCTGCGCGAGGTCGCGGACGTCATGGTGCGCCATGCGACGCTCCTGGGGGAGTGGATCGGTGACGAGGCCCGGGGCGTCATCGACTTCCGCAAGCACGTCGCCTGGTATCTCAAGGGCTTCGCCGTCGGCTCCGAGATGCGCAAGAAGCTCGCCATCACCTCCTCGCTGGAGGAGCTGGCCTCCCAGCTGCACGAGCTGGACCTCGACCAGCCCTGGCCGGACGGCGCCGACGGGCCCCGGGGGCGGACCTCCGGCAACAACCGGGTCGTCCTGCCGGACGGCTGGCTCAAGGACCCGTACGACTGCGCCGGGGTCAGCGCCGACGCGGAGCTGGACACCTCCGGCGGCTGAGGCGGCGGGAGCCCGGGCCCGTACCCGTACCTGCGCGGAAGCCGGGTCCGTGTCCCCGCCCGCGATGCGTACCCGCGCGGGAGCCGGGCCCGTTTCCGTACGCGTACGGCTCGTGCCCCGGCCTCTGCCCTCGTCGTACGTCCAGGGCCCCGTACCCGTAAGCCTCAGCCCGTCACGTCCGGGCCCGCCCGCCGCTCCAGCGGCGCCGCCGCCGCGGAGTTCATCACGTTGAAGACCACGCTGCCCGCCCGGTAGCGGTCGTCCGTCCACTCGATGGCCCGGCCCGCCGCCGTGCACGACAGGTGGCGCTGGCGCAGCAGCGGGCTGGCGCGGCGGACCTGGAGGAGGCGGGCGTCCTCGCTGCCGGCCGCCACCGCGTCGATCAGGTGCTCGCCGTAGTGCGCCACGATGTCCGCCCGCTCCGCGATGCTGTCCATGATCGAGACGCAGTCCTCCGGCAGCTCCAGGACCGCCGGGGCCACCCAGTCCGCGTACACCGTCCGCTCGACCATCACCGGTTCGCCGTCCAGGTGGCGCAGGCGCAGGACGTAGAGGATCTCGGTGCCCGGCTCCGCGTCCAGGCGGTCGGCCTCCTCGTCGGTGGCCGGGCGCAGGGTGCGGGTCAGGATGCGGCTGGTGACCTCGCACCCCATGGCCTGTGCCCACTGCGCGAAGCTGTTGAGCTGTTGGAAGCTCTGGCGGCGCTCCTGGCGCAGGACCACCCGCCGGGCCCCCTGCCGGGAGCCGATCAGGCCCTCGGAGGCCAGCAGCGCCACCGCCTGGCGGACCGTGCCGCGGGAGACCGACCAGCGGGTGGCGAGGTCGCTCTCGGAGGGCAGCCGGGAGCCCAGCGGGTACGTGCCCGTCCGGATGGCGTGCCGCAGCGACTCGGCGATCTCCCGGTAGCGCGTAGCGCCCACGCGTCCCCCTTGGCTTCATGTGAACCGTGCGTTGTGTACAGGTCCGCTCTTCCGTGACGGTCCTGCCGCTCACTCTAGCGTCGTCGTGACACGTTTCGATGCGAGGTCGTTATCTACCACAAGCCCTGGATAGTGGGCTTTCCTCTTCCCGCCCTCTTGCGGCACCAGACATGGGACGTTAACTTCCCGGACACCTGGCCCGGGCGAACTGGTGCCAGCTTGTATGAACAAGTGGCCCTCACACTTCGCTTCCGGGAGATACCACCGTGCGCAGAGCCCGACCCCGTCCCCGTATCCGCGCCAACGGCCGTACCGTTGCCGCTCTCGCCCTCACCACCGCCACCCTCACCGTCCTCACCGCCTGCGGTGCCGCGCCCGAGGAGAAGGCCGAGGCCGGGGCGAACGGTGTGAAGTCCGCCGACGCCACCTCGGTCGCCGACTTCGGCGGGATGGAGAAGCTGGTCGCCGCCGCCGAGAAGGAGGGCGAGCTGAACGTCATCGCCCTGCCGCCGGACTGGGCCAACTACGGCGAGCTGATCAAGACCTTCCAGGAGAAGTACAAGGTCAAGATCAAGAGCGAGACGCCGGACGCCTCCAGCGCCGACGAGATAGCCGCCGTCAAGTCCCGCAAGGGCCAGAAGCGCGCCCCCGACGTCCTCGACCTCGGCATCGCCTTCGCCCGCAGCGGCGCGGCCGAGAACCTCTTCGCCCCGTACAAGGTCACCGCCTGGGACAAGATCCCCGACAGCCAGAAGGACGCCGACGGCCGCTGGTACAACGACTACGGCGGGTACGTCTCCATCGGCTGCGACGCCGCCCGCATCACGACCTGCCCCGAGACCTTCGCGGACCTGCTGAAGCCCGAGTACAAGGGGAAGGTCGCCCTCAACGGCAACCCGACCAAGTCCGGCTCCGCCTTCGGCGGCGTCTACGCGGCGGCCCTCGCCAACAAGGGCTCCTTCGGGGACATCCAGCCCGGCATCGACTACTTCGGCAAGCTGAAGAAGAGCGGCAACTTCATCCCCGTCGAGTCCACCCCGGCCACCGTCGAGAAGGGCGAGACGCCCATCAGCATCGACTGGGACTACCTGAACGCCGGGTACGCCGACCAGTTCAAGTCCAAGGGCGTCGACTGGAAGGTCTCCGTACCGAAGGACGGCGTCTACGCCCAGTACTACTCCCAGGCCATCAACAAGGACGCCCCGAACCCGGCGGCCGCCCGCCTGTGGATGGAGTACCTGTACAGCGCCGAGGGCCAGAACCTCTGGCTCAAGGGGTACGCCCGCCCGGTGCTGCTGCCCGCCATGACCGAGGACGGGACCGCCGACAAGACCTTCGTCGCCAAGCTGCCCGCCGTCGAGGGCACCCCGGCCTTCCCCTCCTCCGAGGAACTGGACAAGGCCAAGGCCACGCTCTCCGAGAACTGGGACAAGGCCGTCTCCTGATGACCGTCTCCCACCCGTCCGCCGCCCCGGGACCCGGGGCGGCCGCCGCCGGGGCCGTCGGCCGTACGCGCCGCCGCCGGCCGGCCCGCGCCTGGCTCGGCGCGCTCCCGCTGCTCGTCTTCGCCGGGCTCTGCTTCGGGCTGCCCGCCGGAGCCCTGCTGTACGGGGCCATCACCCGTACCGACCCGGCCTCCGGCGCCACCGAACTCACCGCCGAACACCTCCAGCGCTCGCTCCAGGGGCCCTACCTCACCTCGCTCACCGGAAGCGTCCAGCTCTCCGCGCTGACCGCCGCCATCGCCACCGTCGTCGGCGTGCTGATCGCCCAGGCCGTCGTCACCTCCCGGCGGGCCGCCCTGCGCGGGGCCGTGCTCACCGCCTCCGGGGTGCTCGCCAACTTCGGCGGCGTCCCGCTGGCCTTCGCCTTCATCGCCACCCTCGGCATCTCCGGTGTGGTCACCCAGCTCGGGAACCTCGACGCGCTCGGCTGGAACCTCTACTCCTTCACCGGACTCACCGTCATCTACCTCTACTTCCTCATCCCGCTCATGGTGATCGTCGTCGTCCCCGCCCTGGACGGGCTGCGCCCCCAGTGGCGCGAGGCCGCCCGCAACAACGGCGCCACCGCCTGGCAGTTCTGGCGGTACGTCGGACTGCCGGTGCTCGCGCCCTCGCTGCTCGGCGGGTTCGTCCTCCTCTTCGGCAGCGCCTTCGCCGCGCACGCCACCGCCGCCGCCCTGGTCGGCGGCTCCGTACCACTGGTCACCCTGAAGATCGCCGACGCGCTCTCCGGGAACGTCCTGGTCGGCCAGGAGAACGTGGCCCTGGCGCTGAGCCTCGACATGATCGTCATCGCCGGACTGGTGATGGCGGTCTATCTGCCCCTCCAGCGACGGAGTTCCCGATGGCTGCACTGACCACCGCCGCCCCGGCCACCGAGGCGCCCGTCCCGGTGAAGCCCGCACGCCGTCCGCGCCCGCGCTACTGGCGCGGAGCCGTCCTGGCCGTCGCCGGGCTCTACTTCGTCACCCCGCTGCTCTCCTCGTTCGTCTTCACGGTCCACGTGCCGAACCAGGGCCTCACCTTCGAGGCGTACAGCGGCATCCTGTCGGCCGACGGCTTCACCGAGAGCCTCTTCCTCTCGCTCTCCCTCGCCGCCGCCACCATCGCGCTCGCCCTGCTGCTCGTCGTCCCCGCCCTCGTCGCGGTGCGGCTCGGGCCGCCCCGGCTGCGGGCCGTCGTGGAGGTCGTCTGCATGCTGCCGCTGGTGGTGCCGCCGATCGCCCTGGTGACCGGGATCGCCACCGTGCTGCGCTGGGGGCCCGACCACTTCTCGCGCACCCCGCTCTACCAGACCTTCCTGGCCGTCCAGAACGAGTCGTTCCCGGTGGTCCTGGTCCTCGCCTACACCGTGCTGGCGCTGCCCTTCGTGCACCGCTCGCTGGACGCGGGGCTGCGGGCCGTGGACGTGCCCACGCTGGTGGAGGCGGCCCGGAACTGCGGAGCGAGCCGGTTGCAGGTGATCGTCAGCGTGATCCTGCCCAACCTGCGCTCCTCGCTCGCCGGGGCCTCGTTCCTGACCCTGGCGCTGGTGCTCGGTGAGTACACCGTCGCCTCGCTGCTGGGCTTCCGGCCCTTCGCGGTGTGGATCGTCACCGTCTCCGGCGCCGAGGCCCGGATGTCGGTCGCCGTCTCGCTGCTGTCGCTGCTCATCACCTGGGCCCTGCTGCTCATCCTCTCGCGCGCCGGAACCGGGTCGTCCGCCTCCGCCACCGCGATTCCCGCCGGCCCCGCCGCCTCCGCTCCGGCCGTTCCCGCCGCCGGAACCGGAGCCACCGCCTCCGTCCCCGGCGTCGGAGCCGCCGGAGCCGGGGCCGCCGCGACCCCGGCCGCCACCACCCCGGGCGCCCCGGCCGCCACCCCGGCCGCCGCCCCCACCCCCGTACCCGGCAAGGAGTAGCCACCCATGTCAGCCCTGCCAGCCCCGCCCACCGCCACCACCCCCCGCTCCGGGCCGGTCCCGGCCGCCGCCGCGTCCGAGGGGCGGGCCACCACCGGGGCGCGGGTGGAGTTCCGCTCCCTGCGCCGGGCGTTCGGCCCCACCGTCGCCCTCGACGGCCTCGACCTCACCGCCGAACCCGGCGAGCTGCTCGCCCTCCTCGGCCCCTCCGGCTGCGGCAAGACCACCGCGCTGCGGGTCCTCGCCGGGTTCGAGCAGCCCGACTCCGGTGAGGTGCTGGTCGACGGCGAGGACATCACCCCCGTCCCCGCCAACCGGCGCGACGCGGGCATGGTCTTCCAGTCCTACAGCCTCTTCCCGCACCTCAACGCCCGCGACAACGTGGCCTTCGGCCCCCGGATGCGGGGCGTCGCCACGGCCGAGCGGCACGCCGCCGCCGACGAACTGCTCGAACTCGTCGGGCTGCCCACCCACGGCGACCGCTACCCGCACCAGATGTCCGGCGGCCAGCAGCAGCGCGTCGCCCTGGCCCGCGCCCTCGCCCTGCGCCCCCGGGTCCTGCTCCTGGACGAACCGCTCTCGGCACTCGATGCCAAGGTCCGGCTCACCCTCCGCGAGGAGATCCGCCGCCTCCAGCTGGCCCTCGGGATCACCACCATCTTCGTCACCCACGACCAGGAGGAGGCGCTCTCCATGGCCGACCGGGTCGCCGTCCTCAACGCGGGCCGCCTGGAGCAGTGCGCGCCCCCGGCCGAGCTGTACGAGCGCCCCGCCACGCCGTTCGTCGCGGAGTTCGTCGGCACCATGAACCGGGTGCCGGGACAGCTGACCGGCGACGGTTCGGTGGTCGTCGCGGGCGCCTCGCTGCCGGTCGACGGGGACGTTCCCGCAGGCCGGGGTGGGGTCGACGTCCTCATCCGGCCCGAGAGCATCGGGATCACCGCCGACCCGGAGGGCAGCGCAACGGTCGTCTCCGCCTCCTTCCTCGGCTCGGTCACCCGGGTCCTGCTCGACCTCCCGGACGGCGCCTCGGTCAAGGCCGACCTCGCCTCCCGCGACGCCACGGAGCTGGCTCCGGGGGTACGGGCCCGGGTCACCCCGGTCCGCCGGCCGGTGCTGGTCGTGCCCGCGGGGGAGAGCGCCGCGCCGGAAGCCGCCGCCGGTGACAAGGTGGACGCGTGAAGGCGCCGACCGCCCCCGCCGCCGTCCTCTTCGACATGGACGGCACGCTCGTCGACACCGAGGTGCTCTGGTGGGAGACGGCCCGCGAGGTCGCGGCCGGGCTCGGCCACCGGCTGACCGACGCGGACGCCCCCGAGGTCGTCGGCCGGGCCGTCGCCGACACCGCCGCTCATCTGATCGAGGTCACGAGCGGCGACCCTTCAACCCTCCCCGGCGCGGCGACGGGCCGGGCCACCGCTCCGGAGCGCACTGCGGCTGACCCGGCCGCCGCGCCGGAGCGCGCCGCGGCCGACCGGGCCGCCGCCCTGGAGCGCACCGCCGCCGAGCTGACCGACTCCTTCTTCCGGAAGGTCGACGCGGGCGCACCGCTGCGCCCCGGCGCCGCCGCGCTGCTGGCCTCGCTCGAAGCCGCCGGGGTGCCGTTCGCCCTGGTCAGCGCCTCGCCCCGGAGCGTGGTCGACGCGGTGGTGGCGGGGGCGCTGGCCGGGGTGGACTTCGCCTTCACGCTCTCGGCCGACGACACCGTACGGACCAAGCCGCACCCCGATCCGTACCGGGCGGCGGCCGAGCGGTTCGCCGCCGATCCCGCCGCCTGTGTGGCGGTGGAGGACTCCCCGGACGGCACCGCATCCGCCGACGCGGCGGGGTGCGCGGTGCTGGTGGTCCCGTCGCTGCTGCCGGTCGCCCCGGGGCGGGCGCGGACGTTCGCCCGTAGCCTGGAAGAGGTGGACCTCGGGGTGCTGACCGACTGCCTGAGGCGTCCGAATCCTGAAATCCAGGGTCCGAAACCAGCGTGATTCACGCCACCCTTGATCGGGGGTGCGCTCAGATGAGCGGATTGGCGGTGGCTGCACTTCTGGAAGACCTGGCACTCAGTGCCAGGTGGCAGCCTTCGGGAAGTGTACTCAGGTGCGGAATGGTCCGCTCATATGAGAGTTCAGGGTCAAGAAATGGCCATGCTGCCTTCAAGAGCTGAACGGAGGATCGCACTCCACTCGTCGGAGAGTTTCTTTAGATCTGCTGGCGGACGGGTGGTTGCGGCCTCATGACGACCAAGTGGACGTACCCATACGCCTTCGATCTGGGTATGTTCCTCGCCGTCAGGGCAGCCACCGCGTCCTCGAGGAGTCGAGACCCGTGTCGGAAAACAAAGATCCTCAGAAGTTCGTCTACGACTTCACCGAGGGCAACAAGGATCTGAAGGATCTTCTGGGCGGCAAGGGTGCGAACCTCGCCGAGATGACCAACCTCGGTCTTCCCGTCCCTCCGGGCTTCACGATCACCACCGAGGCCTGCAAGGTCTACCTGGAGAGCGGGCAGGCCCCCAAGGCCCTCCGCGACGAGGTGAGTGCGCACCTCGCCGCGCTGGAGGAGCGGATGGGCAAGAAGCTCGGCCAGGCGGACGACCCGCTGCTGGTCTCCGTCCGCTCCGGCGCCAAGTTCTCCATGCCCGGCATGATGGACACGGTCCTCAACATCGGCCTCTCCGACGCCTCGGTGGCCGGCCTCGCCACCCAGTCCGGCGACGAGCGCTTCGCCTGGGACTCCTACCGCCGCCTCATCCAGATGTTCGGCAAGACCGTCCTCGGCGTCGACGGCGACCTCTTCGAGGAGGCCCTGGAGGAGGCGAAGGCGGCCAAGAAGATCACGGTCGACACCGACCTGGCCGCGGCCGACCTGAAGAAGCTCGTCAAGCAGTTCAAGAAGATCGTCGAAACCCAGGCCGGGCGCGCGTTCCCGCAGGACGCCCGGGAGCAGATGGACCTGGCCATAAACGCGGTCTTCGACTCGTGGAACACCGACCGCGCCAAGCTCTACCGCCGCCAGGAGCGCATCCCCGGCGACCTCGGCACGGCCGTCAACGTCTGTTCCATGGTCTTCGGCAACCTCGGCCCCGACTCCGGTACGGGCGTCGCCTTCACCCGCGACCCGGCCAGCGGCCACCAGGGCGTCTACGGCGACTACCTCCAGAACGCGCAGGGCGAGGACGTCGTCGCCGGTATCCGCAACACGGTGCCGCTCGCCGATCTGGAGTCGATCGACAAGAAGTCGTACGACCAGCTCATGGGCATCATGGAGACGCTGGAGAACCACTACAAGGATCTCTGCGACATCGAGTTCACCATCGAGCGCGGCCAGCTCTGGATGCTCCAGACCCGGGTCGGCAAGCGCACCGCCGGTGCCGCCTTCAGGATCGCCACCCAGCTCGTGGACCAGGGGCTGATCGACGAGGCCGAGGCCCTCCAGCGCGTCAACGGCGCCCAGCTCGCCCAGCTGATGTTCCCGCGCTTCGACGACCAGGCGAAGACCCAGCTGCTCGGCCGGGGCATCGCCGCCTCGCCGGGTGCCGCCGTCGGCAAGGCCGTCTTCGACTCGTACACCGCGATCAAGTGGTCCCGCTCCGGCGAGAAGGTCATCCTGATCCGCCGCGAGACCAACCCCGACGACCTCGAAGGCATGATCGCCGCCGAGGGCATCCTCACCTCGCGCGGCGGCAAGACCTCGCACGCGGCGGTCGTGGCGCGCGGCATGGGCAAGACCTGTGTCTGCGGCGCCGAGGACCTGGAGGTCGACACCAAGCGCCGCCGGATGACGGTCGGCGGCACGGTGATCGAGGAGGGCGACCTCGTCTCGATCGACGGTTCCACCGGCAAGGTCTACCTGGGCGAGGTACCCGTCGTACCGTCCCCGGTCGTCGAGTACTTCGAGGGCCGGATGCACGCGGGCGCCGACGACGCCGACGAGCTGGTCGCCGCCGTGCACCGGATCATGGCGTACGCGGACCGGGTCCGCCGGCTGCGGGTGCGGGCCAACGCGGACAACGCCGAGGACGCGCTGCGCGCCCGCCGCTTCGGCGCCCAGGGCATCGGCCTGTGCCGCACCGAGCACATGTTCCTCGGTGAGCGCCGCGAGATGGTCGAGAAGCTGATCCTGGCGGACACCGACGACGAGCGCGAGAGCGCCCTCGCCGCCCTTCTCCCGCTCCAGAAGGCCGACTTCATCGAGCTGTTCGAGTCGATGGACGGGCTGCCCGTCACCGTACGGCTGCTGGACCCGCCGCTCCACGAGTTCCTGCCCGACATCACCGAGCTGTCGGTGCGCGTGGCGCTCGCGGAGTCCCGCAAGGACGCCAACGAGAACGACCTGCGCCTGCTCCAGGCCGTCCACAAGCTGCACGAGCAGAACCCGATGCTGGGTCTGCGCGGGGTCCGCCTGGGCCTGGTCATCCCCGGTCTCTTCGCCATGCAGGTACGGGCGATCGCCGAGGCCGCCGCCCACCGCAAGAACGCCAAGGGCGACCCGCGCGCCGAGATCATGATCCCGCTCGTCGGCACGGTCCAGGAGCTGGAGATCGTCCGCGAGGAGGCCGACCGGGTCATCGCGGAGGTCCAGGCCGCCACCGGGACCGACCTGAAGCTGACCATCGGCACCATGATCGAGCTGCCGCGCGCCGCGCTGACGGCCGCCCAGATCGCGGAGGCCGCCCAGTTCTTCTCGTTCGGCACCAACGACCTGACCCAGACGGTGTGGGGCTTCTCGCGCGACGACGTGGAGGCCTCGTTCTTCACCGCGTACCTGGAGAAGGGCATCTTCGGGGTCTCCCCGTTCGAGACGATCGACAAGGACGGCGTCGGCTCGCTGGTGCGCAGCGCCGTGGAGGCCGGCCGGGCCACCCGCCCGGACCTGAAGCTCGGCGTCTGCGGCGAGCACGGCGGTGACCCGGAGTCGGTGCACTTCTTCCACGAGGTGGGCCTCGACTACGTCTCCTGCTCGCCGTTCCGGATCCCGGTCGCGCGACTGGAGGCCGGCCGGGCGGCCGCGGGAGCGCGGGCCAGCGACAGCCGCTGATCCTCCACCGGGTCGGCGACCGTCGCCGGCCCGCCATCGATAGACCAACTCCGGGGATTCATAAGGGAATTGGGGCGACTCCCTCATCGGCCCGCCACCCTGAATCGATCCCCGGAACACCCGGAAGCGGCGGCACCCTGTGCGGGGGTGCCGCCGCTTCGCCCTGTCCGGCGGGAGGCGTTCCGCTTGTTGCCGGGAAGTCGCCCCGCCCGGCCGCGGAAGCCGTTTCGCTTGTCGGTGGAATATGTGCCGTGCACCGTCCCGGAGCGGAATGTGCGCTACCGATGTGTCGTAGCACACATTGCTTCGTTTAATACGCAAAGAAGTGCGGGTGTCCGCACGGTGGACCGGAGCCGGGACCGGGGTGCGGCCCATGGATCCCCACCCATGGACCGCACCCGGCTTACCCCCGTCGGGTACGGAGCCGCACCGTCGCCCGCCGCCGCCGAACACACAAAGCCCCCCACGGCCTTCACGTGCTCATCCGGCGGGCACCGGATGCGTACCCGACGTCGTACAGCTTTTCGGGTGAAGCGGAACGGGGCGAGACGTTTCACTTCTGGCCGAAACCCCGTGGTGACCTCCTGTGACGGTCCGCATACCCTTCGGTGGGGGCAATTGCGGATGCAACAGGTGGGGGCGGTAGTGCTGCGGATCCATGTGTCCAGGCTGGACCTTTCGCGGGTGCGGATGGCCACGAGACCGGACGCGTTGTGGGAGACGATTCTCAGTTTTCATCGGCTGAGGGACCGGCGGGCTTCGACGGTCTTCGGGAAATGGCGGACCGAAACACGAGCGCGGTTGAATGGTGAAGCACAACTGCTGGCGGCGGTCGTCCCGCCCCGCGGCTATTTCCCGGATTTCCTGACCCCCTCGCAGGAAGGCGCCGAGCCTTTCGGGCTCGATGTGGGAATGGAGGCCCTGCGCGACACCCCGGTCGACCGCATCCGCCGCGAGCTGGACCTGATGGCGGCCGGACGGCGGCGGCAGCGGAACGGCCGGGCGGGCGGCGGCTGCGACGCCGGGCCCGCGCGGATCACGGCCGCCCTGCCCGCCGCGCTCTCCGAGGGGCGCGCCGAGCCCCTCGCCCGGCTCATCGGCGCCCTGCGCAGCTACCACGACGCCGCCGTCGAGCCGTACTGGCCGCACATCCGCGCCTCCATCGAGGCCGACCGGGCCGTGCGCGGCCGGGCGCTCCTGGACGGCGGGGCCGAAGGGCTGCTGGCCACCCTGCCGCCGATGATCCGGTGGCGGGCGCCCGTGCTGGAGGCGGACTACCCGGTCGACCGCGACCTGTATCTCGACGGGCGCGGGCTGCTGCTCCAGCCCTCGTTCTTCTGCCGGGGCACCCCCGTCGTCTACCGGGACCCCTTGCTCCCGCCCGTGCTCGTCTACCCGGTCACCCACACCGGCGCCCCGGCCTTCGCGGAGCCCGGCCCCTGGCTCGGCCGGCTCGTCGGTCACACCCGCTCCGCCGTCCTGCAGTCGATAGGCAGCGGCTGCACCACGAGCGAACTGGCCCGCCGCGCCGGGGTGTCGCTCGCCTCCGCGAGCCAGCACGCCTCCGTCCTGCGCGAGGCGGGCCTCGTCCTCACCCTGCGCCACGGCAGCTCGGTGCTCCACACGCTGACCCCGCTGGGCGGCTCCCTGCTGCGGGGCGGGGCGCCGATGGCGCTGTCCTGAGCGGGCCGTGAGTGTGCCCCGGGAGTGGGCCGTGGGCGTGCGCCTTGGGCCGTGGCCGTGGCCGCGGGCGTGTGCCGTAGGCCGCCGACCTTGCGGCGGGGCAGACCGGACCGCGTCGAAACTTCTTCCCCGTACGGCGATGAGTTCCGGGCGGCCCCGCCGTCTACCCCTTCGACAGCGCCGCACGGACCACGGCAGCGCACGACGGAACGCAGGAAGAGGCAACGACCATGGCTCAGATGATCTTCGTGAACCTGCCGGTGAAGGACCTGGAGACCGCGAAGGGCTTCTTCGGGAAGCTCGGCTACGGCATCAACCCGCAGTTCAGCGACGACAAGGCCGCGTGTGTGGTCATCAGCGACACGATCTTCGTCATGCTGCTCACGGAGCCGCGCTTCAAGGACTTCACCAAGAAGGAGATCGCGGACGCGTCGAGGACGACCGAGGTGATCCTCGCCCTCAGCGCCGACAGCCGGGAGAAGGTCGACGAACTGGCCGACACGGCCCTGGCGTCGGGCGGCTCCCCGGCGGGCGAGACGCAGGACCTGGGCTTCATGTACGGCCGCTCGTTCCAGGACCCCGACGGCCACATCTGGGAGGTCATCTGGATGGACGAGTCCGCCGCCCAGGGCGAGGGCTGAGCGCGCGCCGGTCCGCGAGGGCGTGCGCCGGGGTCACAGGGGAGCCCCGGCGCACGCGCGGGTGGCACGGTCGCCCGTGCGCGGGCGCGTCAGCTGCGGAACGGCCCCGTCACCTCGTACGTGATCCCGCCGGACGAACTGCCGCTGGTGCCGCGCTGCGAGGAGAAGTAGAGCCGCTTGCCGTCCGGCGAGAACGCCGGGCCGGTGATCTCCGAGGAGGACTGCCCGGTGATCCGCAGGAACGGGGCCACCGTGTCGGCCGGAGTGATCAGGCAGATCTCCATGTTGCCGCCGTCCTCCGCCACGTACAGGTCGCCGGAGCCGGCCCGGGTGACGTTGTCGACCCCCGTCAGCGGGGCCGCGCCGCCCGTCACCAGCGAGTCGTCGTACGTCAGGGAGATCGACGAGGTGGTCGCGTCGTACGCCCACACCCGGTTGTCGCCCTTGGTGGTGAACCAGCAGGTGCCCGCCGCGTAGAAGCACCCCTCGCCGCCGTTGAAGACCTTGGCGCCGGAGACCTGGTGGCGGGTCTGGGTCGAGGAGGCGGCCGGGTCCGGCACATTGGCCCAGGTCACCGCACCGGAGGTGCCCGTACCGCCGACCAGGACCTGGAGCGTGCCGCTCGACAGGTTGCCCCAGGTGGTGGGCCGGAAGCGGTAGAAGCGGCCGTCGCTCTCGTCCTCGGTGAGGTAGATGTACCCGTGGTCGGGGTCCGCCGCGGCCGCCTCGTGCTTGAACCGGCCGAGCGCGGGCCGCCGTACGGCCGCGTTCACACCCCAGGGGTCGGTCTCGTAGACGTACCCCCGCGTGACCTCCTCGCAGGAGAGCCAGGTGTTCCACGGGGTGGAGCCGCCCGCGCAGTTGTTGTTCGTCCCCGACAGGATCCGGTACGCGGACGTCACCGTGCCCGAGGAGTTGAACCGCACGGCGCTCGCCCCGCCGCCGCTGCCGGAGGAGACCTCGGCGTTGGAGACGTAGATCCACCCCGAGCCGTCGGCGTAGGTCGCCCCGCCGTCGGGGGCGCTGTGCCACCGGTAGGAGGTGCCCGCCACGGTCTGCCCCGACCGGGCGATGATGCGGCTGGTGAAGCCGCTCGGCAGCTGGATGCCGTTGCCGTTGGCCGCCTGCAGCGCGCCGTACGGGCCGGGGGCCGGCTGGGCGGGTGCGGCGGAGGCGGCGCCGCGCCACAGGGTGCCGCCGAAGGCCGCCGCCGAGCTGCCGACCACCGCCGTGCGCAAGAAGGTCCGACGTTCCACGATCACTCCACGGATGAGTGAGGGCCCGCCGCCCCGGACGGGACCGGCGGGTCGCGCGTCAGGACTGTACGGGCATGTGGTTGACGTGCCCTCAACAAGCGGTGAACTGTGGACGGCCGGGGCCGGACGGTCACGCCCCCCCGTACCGGCCGGGGCACGCCCCGCACACGCCGGGTCACGCCCCCCCGCACCGGCCTGGTCACTCCACCCGTACCGCGTACACCGGCACCGACACCTCGTCGTCGTCCAGGCAGGCGCCCGTGGCCAGGTCGAACCGCTGTTTCAGCAGCGGCGAGGCCACGAACGGCCGCCCGGCCGCCGAGCCGAGCAGCCCGCGCGCGAGGACGTACGCCCCGGTGAACGGATCCCGGTTGCCGATCGCGTACACCGTGCCCGACCGGTCCATGAACAGGGCCGCCTGCTCGCCGTCCGGCAGCAGCACCGCGGCGCCGCGCCCGGCGCTCAGCACGTCCGTCCCGCAGACCGCGACCCAGCCGCCGGCGTGGGCGATGTGGACGGTGGCCGGAGCGGAGCCCGGAGCGGTGGCGCTCAGGGAGGTGTTCAGCGTGGTGGTGGTCATCGGGAAGAGGTCCCTTCGAGGGTGCGGACGGCGAGCACGGGCCCGGCAAGCAGCTCCAGATCGGGCTTGATCTGGTCCCGCTCCGGGACGAACCTCACCGAGGGGTCGGGGGCGTCGGGGGCGTTGACGAAGGTCACGAACCGCCGCAGCCGTTCCGGGTCGTCGATGGTCTCGGCCCACTCGTCGCGGTAGCCGGAGACATGGTCGGCCATCAGTCTCTCCAACTCGTCGCAGAGCCCCAGCGAGTCATGGACGACGACATCCCGCACGTGCTCCAGGCCGCCGTCGATCCGCTCCAGCCAGGCCGAGGTGCGCTCCAGCCGGTCGGCCGTACGGATGTAGAACATCAGGAACCGGTCGATGAGCCGGACCAGTTCGGTGTCGGAGAGGTCCTGGGCGAGCAGATCGGCGTGGCGCGGGGTGGCCCCGCCGTTGCCGCCGACGTACAGGTTCCAGCCGCCGGCGGTGGCGATGATCCCGAAGTCCTTGCCCCGGGCCTCCGCGCACTCCCGGGCGCACCCGGAGACCGCCGACTTCAGTTTGTGCGGGGAGCGCAGGCCCCGGTAGCGCAGCTCCAGGTCGATCGCCATCCGTACGGAGTCCTGCACGCCGTAGCGGCACCAGGTCTGCCCCACACAGGACTTGACCGTCCGCAGCGACTTCCCGTACGCGTGCCCGGACTCGAACCCCGCGTCGACCAGCCGGGCCCAGATGACCGGCAGCTGATCGACGCGGGCGCCGAAGAGGTCGATGCGCTGGCCGCCGGTGATCTTCGTGTAGAGGCCGAAGTCGCGGGCCACCTCACCGATCACGATGAGCTTCTCCGGGGTGATCTCACCGCCCGGGATGCGCGGCACGACCGAATAGGAGCCGTTGCGCTGGAGGTTGGCGAGGAAGTGGTCGTTGGTGTCCTGGAGCGCCGCCTGCTCCCCGTCCAGGACGTAACCGCTGGCGCCGACGGTCGGGGCGAGCGAGGCGATGACCGAACCGACGGCCGGCTTGCAGACCTCGCACCCCTCCCCGCCGCGCGCCTCCTCCCGGCCGTGCGAGTCGAGCAGGGTGGTGAACGAGGTGACGGCCAGGGTGCGGACGATCTCGTACAACTCGCTGCGGCTGTAGGCGAAGCAGCCGCACAGGCCGGTGTCCTCGCTCTGCGGCAGCAGCTGCCCGATCACCTTGACGCAGCTGCCGCACCCCGTCCCCGCCCGGGTGCACTTCTTCACCTCGGCCAGGGTGGTGTGCTCGCAGATCGCGCCCTTGGTCACGTTGTGGCAGGAGCAGACGACGGCGTCGTCCGGCAGCGAGGACGGTCCCAGCGTCACCGGCCCGCCCGCCCCGGCCGGGAGCACCAGCTGCTCGGGCGCGACCGGCAGGACGCTCCCCGTCATCGGCCGCAGCGTGCCGAAGCTGTCGGCGTCCCCGACCAGCACCCCGCCCAGCAGGGCGCCGTCCGCCCCGATCACCAGCTTCTTGTAGACGCCGGAGCGGGAGTCGGCGTACACCACGTCGAGCGCGCCCTCCGCCGTCCCGTGCGCGTCACCGAACGAGGCCACGTCCACGCCGAGGAGCTTCAGCTTGGTCGACATGTCGGCACCGGTGAACCCGGCCCGCCCGCCACCGAGTACTTCGGCCACGGTCTCCGCCATCTCGTACCCCGGCGCGACCAGCCCGTAGACGCGCCCGTCGGAGGCGAGCGCGCACTCACCGATCGCGAAGACGGCGGGGTCGGACGTACGGCACTCCTCGTCGACCACGATCCCGCCGCGCTCCCCGACCGCGAGCCCGCACTCCCGGGCCAGCCGGTCGCGCGGGCGCACCCCGGCGGAGAACACCACCAGGTCGACGTCGAGCGATGACCCGTCGGAGAGCGCCATCCCGTTCACGGCCCCGTCCGCGCCCGCGGTGACCTCCTGCGTGCCGACGCCGGTGTGGACGGTCAGCCCCATGCCCTCGATCGTCCGCAGCAGCGCCGCGCCGCCGCCCTCGTCCACCTGGACCGGCATCAGCCGGGGCGCGAACTCCACCACATGGGTGCGCAGTCCGAGCCCCTTGAGCGCCCCCGCCGCCTCCAGCCCGAGCAGCCCGCCCCCGACCACGGCCCCGGTCTCCGCCCCCTTCGCGTACTCCTCGATCGCGAGCAGGTCCTCGATCGTCCGGTACACGAAACAGCCCCGGGAATCCTTCCCCGGCACCGGCGGGACGAAGGGATACGAGCCCGTCGCCAGCACGAGCGTGTCGTACGGGAACACCGCCCCGGACCGCGCGGTCACCGTCCGGGCCTCGCGGTCGACGCTCCCGGCCGGGTCGCCGACGTACAGCTCGAAGCCGTGCTCCTCCATGAACCCCGGCTCCACGAGCGAGAGTTCACCGGGGGAGCGCCCGGCGAAGTACGAGGTGAGCCGCACCCGGTCGTAGGCGGGCCGGGGCTCCTCGCAGAGCACGACGACCCGGGCCCGCCCGGCGGCCGGGGTCAGCCCGCGCGCGGCCAGCGCCTCCAGGAACCGCTGGCCGACCATGCCGTGCCCGACGAGGACGAAGGTGGGGGTGGTGGGGCTGGTGGTGTCCGGCATCTCAGTGGCCTCCGTCGTCGGTGAGCAGGTGGAGCAGGGACATGGCGGGCGGCGGCGGTTCGTCGTCCTGCCAGGTGCGGGCGAGCCCGCCGACCGCGCCGAGGCCGCCCAGGAGCACCCCGCCGGCCGGCCCTCCGTCCCGGACGACGACCGTGCGGTACGCGCCCCGGGTGGCATCGGCCGGCCGGACCACGTCGTCGCCCGGCCAGGGGCGGGGGTCCCCGAGGGCGGCGCGGTCGAGACGGGCGCTTCCTCATGGGAAAGAGCCGAGACGGGCGCTTCCTCATGGGAAAGAGCCTGGAGGCCGGGTGTTACCCGGCAGCATCCCACCGGTTTCCCGGACGGAACCGTGCGCTCAGCGCCGCTGGACAGCCCCTGTGAGTTCCGGCTTCCGGCGCCCCTTTAGTGTCGAGGACATGCCCGACATCACCCTGACCACCCTGGTCCTCCTCTGCCTCGCCGCGGCCGCCGCAGGCTGGATCGACGCGGTGGTGGGCGGCGGTGGGCTGCTGCTCCTGCCCGCCCTGCTGCTCGGCCTGCCGAACGTCCCCGCCGCCCATGTCCTCGGCACCAACAAGGCCGTCGCGATCGTCGGCACCTCGGGGGCCGCGATCACCTATGTGCGCCGGGCCCCGGTACGGGTGGGGCTGGCGGTACGGGTGGGGCTGATGGCGCTGGCCGGTTCGATGGGCGGGGCGTTCTTCGCGGCCGGGATCAGCAGCGATGTGCTGCGCCCGGTGATCATGGTGGCGCTGCTCGGGGTGGCGGCGTTCGTGCTACTGCGCCCGTCGTTCGGCACTGCCGCGGCGGGGGACACGGACACCCGGCCCGTGACCCGGGCCCGGATCGTCACGGCGGTCGTGCTGGTCGGCGGCGGGATCGGCTTCTACGACGGCCTCTTCGGCCCGGGGACCGGCACCTTCCTCGTCCTGGCCCTCACCGCCGTACTCCACCTGGACCTGGTGACGGCGTCCGCCACCGCCAAGATCGTCAACGTGTGCACGAACGCGGGGGCGCTGGCCATGTTCGCCTATCAGGGTTCGGTCCTGTGGCAGCTGGCCGCCGTGATGGCCCTCTTCAACCTGGCGGGCGCGATGGCGGGGGCCCGGATGGCGCTCGACCGGGGGAGCGGCTTCGTCCGGGCGGTGCTGCTGACGGTGGTGTTCGCGCTGGTGGCGAAGCTGGGCTACGACCAGTGGACGGCGTAGCGACGTACCTCGGGGTCACCGCACATCGGTGAGATGGGCGTAGGCCACCACGTTGCCCTGGTAGCCGGTCTCCTTGGAGAAGCCGCCGCCGCAGGTGATCAGCCGGAGCGAGGCGTGCGGGGAGTCGCCGTAGACGCGCTGGTCGGGGAAGTCCTTGTTGTCGTACACCTCGATGGCGTCGATCGAGAAGACGGCGGTGCGCCCGTCCTCGCGGACGACCTCGACACGGGTGCCCTTGGTGAGGGCGCCGAGGGCGTAGAAGACGGAGGGCCCCTCGGCGTTGTCGACATGCCCGGCGACGATCGCGGTGCCCTTGGCGCCGGGCGGGACCCCGTCGGCGTACCACCCCGCGAGGTTGCGGTCCTCGTCCGGCGGCACGTCCAGGCTGCCGTCGGCCCCGAGCCCCAGCCGCATCATCGGCGCGTCGACGTCGATGCTCGGGATGCGGATGCGGACGGGGTCGGAGGGCCGCAGCGGTTCGGCGACCGGGGAGCCCGGCTGGAGCTCGGGCCCGGCGGCGAAGGCCTGGGCGCTGGAGGGCTGCGGCGGGATCAGCTGCTCGCCGGAGCCGTTCTGGACGAGCCAGATACCGCACAGCACGGCGATGCCGACGAGCCAGCCTCGGGCTTTCTGCGCGCTCTGGGACACGGGGAGTCCTGGGGGTGAGCCGTGGGGTTTCGCGGACGAGGCTGCCCGGGCCGGACGCGCGGGGGAGCGCGCCGGGCCCGGGAGCAGGGGACCTTGCCGGCCGTGTCGGCCCGGCTGCCTGCCTCAGCGGCCGCTCTCGGCGCCGGGCTCGGTGCGGCGGCGCAGCAGCCAGAGTCCACCGACGGCCGCCAGACCGATCACGCCGACGCCGAGGGCGACCTGCGTGGAGTTGGGCTCGACGCTGCCGCCGACACCGGTCCGCACATGGCCGGACGGGCGCTGGTGGTCGGGCTTCTCGTGCTTGCCGCCGCCGATCACCTTGAGATCCCCGACGGCGTCCTTGCCGTTGTCGCAGGTGACGACGATCTCGTAGACGCCGGCCCGGGTGTCGTGCGGCACCCGGAACTGGCCGACGAGGACCTCCTTGTGCGTACCGCGGCGGAGTTCGAAGTCCCCGGCGTCCAGGGAGTTGGCGTCACCGATGCCCGACCCCTTGGGGCCACAGGCGGTGGTGTTCACGGTGACGGTGGCGCCGGGGGGCGCGGTCGCCGGGGTGATCTCCAGCCGGCCGAAGTTGTCCGCGTACGCGGACGGGGCGGCGGCGAGACCGAGCGCTATGACGGTGACCGCGGCGGTGGCGGTACCGGTCACGAGGCGGGCAGGACTGCGCATGGGTTCCTCCGGGCAGACGGCGCGAGCGGTTGTGTCCTGCCCCCGACCTAACGGCGGGTCGCCACCGCATGCCTTCTGACACCGGATCAGCTTTCACCCGTACGGCCCGGCGGGGCGCCCTTGCCGCCGAGGATCGCCGCAGGTCAGGGCGGTGCGACTGGTCCGTTCGGTCCGTGCTGGCGGTCCGGGTGCCGAACGAGTGAGCCTCGAATCCGCAATGTGACTCAGATCACACACATGCCTTCCCGGGGTGGGGGCACACGCAAGACACCCCCCCACGGGACGGATTCCCCCCGCCCCCACGGCACCCGCCCCCACCCGGCCCACCCCCCCTGGGCCCGGTGGGGGCGGTGTCACGTCCACGGGTTCACCGCCCGGCTCATCACGGCGCCCTCGCCCGGCTCACTGCGGGTGCGTCGCCCGGCTCGTCGCCGCGTCCTCGCCCGGCTCGCTACGGGCTCGCCGCCCGGCTCGCCGCCGGGCTCGCCGCCGTGCTCAGGAGTCCGCGCCCGCGCTCCAGGAGATCGCCGGCGGCCGCACCCGGCCGCACAGCGGCTGCCCCTTCCCGTCGGTCAGCCCGAGCCGCCCGGTGAGCCGCCCGGACCGCACGGCGGCTTCCAGGACCTCCGCCTCGATGTCACTGAACATCAGCTTGGCGCGCCGGAACATACTGAACACCCCGGCCTCGTCCACCGTCCCCCACGACAGATAGACGAACCGCCCGCCCAGCCGGTTCTGGATGTACGGCCCCGACACCACGACCCCGTCCGCCGTCTCCTTGACCGCGCACTCCAGCGTCCACGCAGCGCCCGGAGCGTCCCCGGGGCAGAGCCCGAGCAACTCCCCGGGCCGGTCCTTGCGCTGGACGCCGACGTGAATGTTCTCGAACCCGGGAAAGTCGGAATCCGGCCCACAGGTGCGACCGGGAAGCGCCGATGCCTCGATATGGATCTGCATGGGTCCATGGTCCGTCACGACGGGCCATGGGCGGCGCGCGTCGGCCGCTACTTGACCTCAACCAAACTTGAGGGTCAAGGCTCGGGGGCATGGACACCACACCCGCACCCACGACCCCTGCCACTCCCCGCCCCCTCAAGGTCGCCGTCATCCTCGGCAGCAACCGGGAAGGCCGGTTCGGACCCGTCGTCGCCGACTGGTTTCTCGGCCGGGCCGGGCGGTACGAGGGGATCGAGACCGAACTCGTCGATGTCGGGGCCGCCCGGCTGCCCGACGCGCTCTCCTTCCAGCCCGGGCCCGAGGAGGCCGCCAGGGTGGGGGCCGTTTCGGGGCGGCTGGCGGCGGCCGACGCGTTCGTCGTCGTCACGCCGGAGTACAACCACTCCTTCCCCGCGCCCCTCAAGAACCTCATCGACTGGCATCACACCGAATGGCAGGCCAAGCCCGTCGCCTTCGTCTCGTACGGAGGGCGGTCCGGCGGGCTGCGGGCCGTCGAGCAGTTGCGGCAGGTCTTCGCCGAGCTGCACGCCGTCTCCGTCCGCGAGACCGTCTCCTTCCACGGCGCGCACGCCCTCTTCGACGGGGACGGCAACCACCGGGACCCGGCCGAGGCCGACGGGGCCGTCAAGGCGCTTCTCGACCAACTGGTCTGGTGGGGCGAGGCCCTGCGGGAGGCCCGGAACCGGCGTCCGTACGGCGGCTGACCCGTGCGGGGACGACAATCGGTGCACGGGCAGGAGCCCGCCGTATCCGAGGAGACCGAACGATGACAGCGCCGCCGCCGGCATGGCTGACCGTACTGACCACGACCGACAGCGAGGAGAAGGCCCACGAGCTGGCGCAGGGGGCGGTGGAGGCCCGGCTGGCGGCCTGTGCGCAGATCTCCGCGCCCGTCACCTCGGTCTACCGCTGGCAGAACGCCATCGAGTCCTCCGAGGAGTGGCAGGTGCTGTTCAAGACGGCGGGGGAGCGGTACGAGGAGTTGGAGGCGTACCTCCTGGCGGCGCACGACTACGAGAACCCCGAGGTCATCGCCGTCCCCGTCATCCGTGGCAGCGCCCGCTACCTCGGCTGGGTGACGGCGGAGACGGCCCCGCAGCCGCTCTGTGACGGCGGCCATGAGTACCCCGCACCCGGGCTCCCCGCCCACCGACGAGCTGCCGTTCTTCGTCTACGGGACGCTGCTCCCCGGCGAACCCAACCACGAACTGTTCCTCCGGGGCCGTACGACGGGGGAACGGCCCGCCGTCCTGCCCCGGGCCCTGCTGTACGACGGGCCCGGCTACCCGTACGCCATCGACGGCCACGGCCGGGTCCATGGCACCCTGCTCACCGCCGTGCCCGGGGTGTACGGCGAACTGCTCGGGCTCCTGGATCATTTGGAGGAGTACCTCGGCCCCGGTCACCCGCGCAATCTGTACGAGCGGGTCGTCCGGGAGGTCGAGCTGCCGGGGGAGAGCGGCGCGGGGCGAGGCGGTGAGGCGGCGGGCGGCGCGGGGCAGGGCGGCGTCGAGGTGGGTGGCGAAGGGGCGGGGCCGGTGCGGGCCTGGGTCTATCTCGCCGCTGCCGCCGTCACCCGGTCCCTCCGGACCGGCGGCAGCCTCATCGACGGCGGGCGGTGGGTCACCGGGCGGTCTCCAGGCGGACCGCGCACACCTTGAACTCCGGCATCCGCGACACCGGGGCCGGCGTCGGGTCGGTCAGCGTGTTGGCCCGGCCCTCACCCGGCCGGTGGAGCGGCATGAACACCCGGGAGCGGGGAGCGCCGGAGCCACCGCCCCTCAGGTCAGCGCGACGCCGACGCCAGCGCCTCCGCCACGCCCCCCTCCTGCGGGCCCAGGAAGTGCGGGTCGGGGCGGAACAGGGCTTCCAGGGCCGCCTTCCCCGACGCGGCCAGCTCGCGGGCACCGCCGTAGTACCACGTCGCGTCGCGGGGCTCGTCGACCCCGACCCCGTACGCGTCGATCCCCGCGGAGCGGCAGAGAGTGGTCGCCCGGTGGATGTGGAAGCCCTGGCTCACCAGCACCGCCCGGTCGACCCCGAATATCCTCCTGGCGCGCACGCACGAGTCCCAGGAGTCGAACCCCGCGTAGTCGCTGACGATCCGGTCGTCCGGCACCCCGCGCTCGGTCAGATACGTCCGCATCGCGTCCGGCTCGTCGTACTCCACGCGGCTGTTGTCCCCGGTGACCAGGACGACCTTCGCCTTCCCCGTGCGATACAGCTCGGCCGCAGCGTCCAGGCGGTGGGCCAGATACGGGGTCGGCCGGCCGTTCCACAGCCCGGCGCCGAACACCATGACGACCTCACCGGCCGGGGCGTCCGCCGTGGTCCCCACCCGGTCGCCCGCACCCAGCCGCATCCAGGTCGCGGGCAGCAGCGCCAACACGCACAGGGCCATCACGCCCTGCACGGCGAGCCGTCGGCCCCGCCGGGAGCGCGGCAGCCGCAGCGGTGGGAGCCGCAGCCGCACCCGTCGCAGCCGTGGCCCGTGTCTCCCGTCCCTGTCCCCGGCCCTTCGCACCCCTAGCAGCTTCCCTACCGCTCGTGCTGCTCGTGCTTCCTGTCCCCCTCGCACCCGTCGCATGCGAGCCCCCCTCGTCGTCCGTACCGTCTCCGTACCGTCCTGCGGTCTCACCTCACCTGACGAGCGAAACGCCCGAAAGGTTCGCCGATCGACAGATACGGGTGCAGGCCCCACCCCCACACACCCGCAGCCCCCCGCCCGCACACCGGCAGACCCTCCGCCGTGAGCCGGCGGAAAACCTCCGTGACCCTCACGCAACGGCCCGGCAACCTCCGCCCGGCACCATCGGTCCATGACGGAGCCGCCCACGCAGCACTCCCACCGGCCGCCGCACCCGCCCTCGCCCCCGTTCTCCGGAACCGGAGGGACCCACGGCCACACCACCGTGCCCCTCGACAGCACCGCGCAGCTCCTCACCCGCGTCACCGCCCAGCTCTCCACCCAACTCAGCCTCGTCTCCCGGAACGGAACCCGCCGACCCATGGACCGCACCCGGCCCCCCGCCGCAGCAGGCGGCCCGCCCTCCCCGTACGCCCCCGGCGACGCCCCGCCCACCCTCCTCGTCGTCGCCCACGGCAGCCGCGACCCGCGCGCCCTGCGGACCGTCCTCGCGCTCCTGGACCGGGTCCGCGAACTGCGCCCCGGGCTCGACGTCCGGCTCGGCCACATCGAGCTGAACCGGCCGCTGCTCCCCGACACCCTGGACGGCCTGCGCGGGGCCGACGCCGTCCTCGTACCGCTGCTCCTGGGCCGCGGCCACCACGTCAAGCACGACCTGCCCGCCGCCGCGGCCGCCGCACCCTCCGTACGGACCCGGATCGCCGCCCCCCTCGGGCCGCACCCCCTCCTGGTGGAGGCGCTGTACGGGCGGCTCGTGGAGGCGGGCTGGGGCGCCGCCGACCAGGGCGACCGCCACGCCGCCGTGGTCCTCGCCGCCGCCGGGTCCCGCGACCCCGACTCCGCCCAGGACACCCGGCGTACGGCCCGCATGCTCGAAGAACGGCTCGGTGGGGTGCCCGTCGTCCCCGCCTACGCCTCCGCCGCCACCCCCACCGTCCCCGCCGCGCTGCGCAGGCTGGCCGCCCGGGGCCGCCACCGTACCTTCGTCGCCTCGTACTTCACCGCGCCCGGCCGCTTCGCGAGCGCCGCCGCCGGGGCAGCGCCCCGCACCGCCGCCCTTCCGCTCGGCGCCCACCCCGCCATGGCCCGCCTCCTCCTCCACCGCTACGACCAGGCCGTGTCGGCCACCGCCCCCGCCCAGGCAGTGAGGTTGCTCGCTTCCGCCTGACTCCCCGGCCCGCTCACGGCGCGTTGTCGGTCCCGGTCGCTACTGTCGGAACCATGGACGGCACACAGGGCGTACGCGGGGCGGAACAGACACACGGCACGGAAGGTGCCCGGAGCACACAGAGCGGGACGGGGCCGGTGCCGTACGGGCCGGCCGACACCGAGCGGTTCGACACCGAGCCGGACAAGCGACCCGGCCGCACCGCCTTCCAGCGCGACCGGGCCCGGGTGCTGCACTCCGCCGCGCTGCGCAGGCTCGCCGGGAAGACCCAGGTGGTCACGCCCGGCACCCGCTCCCACGCCTGGGACGCCAGCCCCCGCACCCGCCTCACCCACTCCCTGGAGTGCGCCCAGGTCGGCCGGGAGCTGGGCGCGGTCCTCGGCTGCGACCCCGACCTGGTGGAGACGGCCTGCCTCTCCCACGACATGGGCCACCCGCCGTTCGGCCACAACGGCGAGCAGGCGCTCAACGACTTCGCCTCCGACTGCGGCGGCTTCGAGGGCAACGCCCAGTCGCTGCGGCTGCTGACCCGCCTGGAGCCCAAGCGCTTCGTCCACGACCCGCGCACCGGCGAACTGGTCAGCGTCGGCCTCAATCTGACCCGGGCCGCCCTGGACGCCGCCACCAAGTACCCCTGGCCGCGCGGCGCGCACCCCACCGACCCGCACTCGGTGAAGTTCGGGGTGTACGCGGACGACCTCCCGGTCTTCGAGTGGGCCCGCAAGGGGGCGCCCGAGGACCGCACCTGCTTCGAGGCCCAGGTGATGGACTGGTCCGACGACGTGGCGTACTCGGTGCACGACTTCGAGGACGGGCTGCACGCCGGGCACATCGACCCCAACTGCCTCTACGCCGAGCCGGAGCGCGAGGAGATCTTCGCCGTCGCCATCGGCCGGTACGTCCCCGCCGACACCGACCCCCAGGAGCTGGCCGAGGCACTGGACCGGCTGATCGACCAGGAGTGGTGGCCGCACGGCTACGACGGCTCCGCCGTGGCCCAGGCCCGGCTGAAGGACGCCACCAGCCAGCTCATCGGCCGGTTCTGCACGGAGGCCGAGACGGCCACCCGCGCGGTCCACGGCCCCGGTCGCCTCACCCGCTACGGGGCGGAGCTGGTCGTTCCGCGCACGGTCCGCAACGAGTGCGCGGTCCTCAAGGCGGTCGCCGACCGCTATGTGATGCAGCGTGCCGAGCAGGAGACCCTCCGCGCCGACCAGCGCATCGTCATCGCCGAGCTGGCCGCCGCCCTCACCGCCCGGGCCCCCGAGGGCCTGGAGCCGCACTTCCGCGCGCTGTTCGACCAGGCGACCGACGACCACGCCCGTAAGCGGGTCCTGGTCGACCAGATCGCGGCCCTCACCGATGCCTCCGCACGATCCCTGCACGCCGCGCTCACCGAGCGCCGGGGCTGAGGGGCAGACTGGAAAGTGACCACTGGGGGTGACCTGTTCGGGGCACACCCTCTTTCGTCATCACGCTGCGTGCGGGACGCTCGCAGCCGGGGGCGCCGCGCAGCACAGTACTGAGGAGGCATCAAGTGGTCGACGCACATCGGACATTCGTCATCGTCGGAGCGGGACTCGCAGGGGCGAAGGCGGCCGAAACGCTCCGCGCGGAGGGGTTCACCGGCCGGGTGATCCTCATCGGGGACGAGCGCGACCACCCCTATGAGCGGCCACCGCTCTCCAAGGGCTACCTCGGCGGCAAGGAGGAGCGCGACAGCGTCTTCGTCCACGAGCGCCCCTGGTACGCGGGCGCCGACATCGAACTCCACCTCGGCCAGCCCGTCACCGCCCTCGACCGGTACGCGAAGACCGTGCAGCTCGGTGACGGCACCGTCATCCACTACGACAAGCTGCTGCTCGCCACCGGCTCCGAGCCCCGCCGCCTCGACATCCCCGGCACCGACCTCGCGGGCGTCCACCACCTGCGCCGCCTCGCCCACGCCGACCGGCTGCGCAATGTGCTCGCCGCCCTCGGCCGCGACAACGGCCACCTGGTGATCGCCGGAGGCGGCTGGATCGGCCTGGAGGTCGCCGCCGCCGCCCGGGGTTACGGGGCGGAGGTCACCGTCGTCGAGCCGGAGGCCACCCCGCTCCACCAGGTCGTCGGCCCCGAGCTGGGCCAGATCTTCACCGAACTGCACAGCTCGCACGGCGTCCGCTTCCACTTCGGTGCCCGCCTCACCGAGATCACCGGCCAGGACGGCATGGTGCTGGCCGCCCGCACCGACGACGGCGAGGAGCACCCCGCCCACGATGTGCTCGCCGCGATCGGCGCCGCCCCGCGCTCCGCCCTCGCGGAGGCCGCCGGGCTGGAGATGGCCGAGCGGGCGCAGGGCGGCGGCATCGCCGTGGACGCCTCGCTGCGCACCTCGGACCCGCACATCTACGCCGCCGGGGACGTCGCCGCCGTCGCCCATCCGCTGCTCGGCGTCCGGCTGCGCGTCGAGCACTGGGCCAACGCCCTCAACAGCGGACCGGCCGCCGCCCGCGCGATGCTCGGCCAGGAGGTGACGTACGACCGGGTGCCGTACTTCTTCTCCGACCAGTACGACCTGGGCCTGGAGTACTCCGGCTGGGCGCCGCCCGGCAGTTACGACGAGGTGATCATCCGGGGGGACGCGGGGAAGCGGGAGTTCATCGCGTTCTGGCTGAAGGACCGCCGCGTCCTGGCCGGGATGAACGTCAACGTGTGGGACGTGACGGAGACGATCCAGGAGCTGATCCGGGCCGGTCAGCAGCACGATCCGGAAGCGCTGGCCGATCCGTCGGTCGAGCTGTCGTCCCTGCTCTGACCACCTGCGCGGGGGCCGGGGCGGGCGCCCCCGGGGCCGGGCTCTTCGGGCCACGGAGGAGTACGAGAAGGAAGAGTGCGGCCATCACGGCGACCCCCGCCCACATGGCCTGCTGCCAGCCGTCGACGAAGGACCGCTGGGCGGCGTCCAGGAGCGCCTGGCGGTGCGGTCCCGCGCTGCCTGCCGCCTCGACCGCGTGGGCGACACCCTCGCGCGCGGTGTCCGCCGCGCCCTCGGGGATGCCGTCCAGCCGGCCGTCCACAGCACCGCGGTAGCCGGCCGACAGCAGCGCACCGAGCAGGGCGACCCCCAGCGCGGTGCCGAACTCGCGGGTCACGTCGTTCAGTGCGGACGCCACACCCTGGCGCTCACGCGGCAGAGCGGCGGTGATGGCCTCGGTGGACGGAGTCATCGCCAGCCCCATGCCGAGGCCCATGGCGAGCATGCCGGGAAGGATCGACAGATAGCCGCCGCCCACGGAGACGAACAGGGCCATCAGCGCCAGTCCCGTGCCGCCCAGCGCGACCCCCGCCGCCATGGTCGTACGGGCCCCGACCCGTGCGGCCAGCCGCGGGGCGAGCCCGGACGTCAGCATCATCAGGACGGCCATCGGCATCAGCGCCAGGGTGGACAGCAGCCCGGACCAGCCCAGCACCGCCTGGAGGAACGGGAAGAGCACCACGGCGATTCCCGCCTGCACCCCGAAGACCACCAGCAGCGTGACCGAACCACCGGCGAGCCGCCGCTCACGGAAGAGCCGTACGTCCAGCAGGGCACTCTCCCGGCGGCGCAGCTCCCGGGCCACGAAGGCGGCGGTGGCGAGAGTACCGACGGCGAGGGCGGAGAGGGTGACGGGGTCGCTCCACCCCTTCTCCGGCCCCTCCTGGAGGGCGAAGATGAGGCCGGTCACGGCGACGACCGAGGCCAGCGCGCCGACGGTGTCGAAGGAGTGCCCGGTCCGCTCACGGGAGTCGGGCACCGAGCGCACCGTCATCGCGAGCGCCACCACGATCAGCACGACCGGCAGGACGAACAGCCACCGCCAGCTCGCCACGTCCACGAGCAGCGCGGAGAGGAACATGCCGATGATGCCGCCGCCCCCGGCGACCCCGGTCCAGACGCCGATCGCCCTGCCGCGCTCCTCCTCGGGGAAGGTGGAGGTGATCACGGCCAGCGTGATCGGCATGATCATCGCCGCCCCGGCCCCGCTGAGGACCCGGGCGCCGAGCATGATCTCCGCCGTCGGCGCCAGCCCAGCCAGCACGCTCGCGGCGCCGAAGACGGTCAGCCCGGCCACCAGCATCGGTTTCCGGCCGATCCGGTCACCGATCGCGCCGAGCGGCAGCAGGAGTGCCGCCAGGGTCAGGGTGTAGATGTTGATGATCCACAGGACCGTGGACTGGGAGGCGCCGAACTCGACGGCCAGCTCGGTCTGGGCCACGTTCAGCCCGGAGACCGAGGCGATGACCGCCATCAGCGCGACCGAGACGGCGATCAGGATCATGCGGAGCTGAAGCGGACCGGGCGGGTCCGGTTCGACGGCCCCGGGGGTCCCAGGCCCGGGTCCGGCTCCGGATGGCGCGCCCGGCGCGGGCGGATGGGTTCTCATGGGTGCCTCTCACGTCGTAGGGGGCCCGGCTGTTCCGGACCCGCGCCACGACGCTAGGCGCGCTTTGCGGCCAAGGCATACGATGTTGCGCATGGAGCAAAATGATGGCGACCTGGACAGCCTCGTACGCAAACGCATCCGCGCCCTGCGGGTGGCGCAGGGCTGGTCCCTGGAGGAGCTGGCCGGTCGCGCGAACCTCAGTCAGTCCTCGCTCAGCCGTATCGAGAACGGGCAGCGCCGCCTCGCCCTGGACCAGCTCGTCACCCTCGCCCGGGCCCTGGACACCACCCTCGACCAACTGGTGGAGACCGCCTCCGACGACGTCATCACCAGTCCGATGATCGACGGCGCCCACGGGCTGATGCGCTGGCCCGTCAAGGGCGACCCCGGTATGACCGTCGTACGGCAGCGGATGACCGAACCGCCCCCGGACAACCCGGCCCGGATGCGCGCCCACCCCGGCCGGGAGTGGCTCGTCGTCCTCTCCGGCACCGCGACCCTCATGCTGGGCCACCGCCGCTTCCGCGTGGAGACCAACCAGGCCGCCGAGTTCCCCACGATGCTGCCGCACGCCATCGGGGCCGAGGGCGGTCCGTGCGAGATCCTCGGGATCTTCGACCGCGACGCCCGCCGCGGCCATCTGCGCGAGGGTCGGGGCGCCGCGAAGGACTGTGCGCCGGACCTGCCGAACACGACATGACGCCAAGGGTGCGTACGGGCTCCGCTTGCGCGCCCCGCATCGGCAGCGGCCGACTCCTTGCCAGTACCGGGAGAGTCCGTGCCGTATGCGCATGATCGCCTTAGCGTGGGCCCCATGACGCACGCACACACCACGCAGGCACCCACCCACGCCCACGGCCACACCCACGGCCACGCCCACACGTCGGACCACCACGGCGAGGCGGAGATCCTGGAGCTGGACGCCCAGGTGCTCGCCGAGCACACCGCCGCCCTCATCGACCGGCTCCCGCTCCAGGCGCCGCCCCGCCGGATCGTCGACCTCGGCTGCGGTACGGGAGCGGGTACCTTCGCCCTCCTGGACCGCTTCCCCGAGGCCCACGTCACCGCCGTCGACACCTCGGCCGCGCACCTCCAGCGAGTACGCGAGAAGGCGTGCGCCCGGGGCGACGAGGGGCGCGTACGGACCGCGCAGGCCGACCTCGACGCCGCCGACTGGCCCGACCTCGGCACGCCCGACCTGGTGTGGGCGTCGGCCTCGGTGCACCACATGGCCGACCCCGACCGGGCCCTGCGCACCGTCCACGGCCTGCTCGCCCCCGGCGGGCTCCTCGCCGTGGTGGAGCTGTCCGGCTTCCCCCGCTTCCTGCCCGCCGACACCCCCGAGGAGCGGCCCGGCCTGGAGGAGCGGTGCCACGAGGCGAGCGCCCGCTTCCACGCCGAGCACGTGCCGCACCGGGGCGCCGACTGGGGCCCGAAGCTGACCGGGGCCGGGTTCACGGTCGAGGACGAGCACGTGATCACGGTGAACATCGGCCGGACGGAGGAGCCCAGCGCCGAGACGATCGGCGCCTACGCCCTCAACAGCCTCCGCCGACTGCGCCGCAGCGTGGCCGACGCGCTCGCGCCCGAGGACCTGGCCGCGCTCGACCGGCTGCTCGACACCGGAGGCCCCGGCTCCCTGCTGCGCCGCGACGACCTCGCCGTACGGACCGAACGCACCGCCTGGGCCGCCCGCCGCCCGGCCTGACCCGCCGCACGGGCGCGCACGCGGCGGGGGCCGGAACCCGGCGGGCGTCAGGCTGTCCGACCTCACCCGTAGACTTCATCCGTGGCCGGCAGGATCAACGATGACGACGTGAAGGCGGTACGGGACGCGGTCCCGATCGACTCCGTTGTGTCCGAGTACCTCCAGCTGCGCAGCGCGGGCGGCGGAAACCTCAAGGGCCTCTGCCCCTTCCACGACGAGAAGTCCCCCTCCTTCCAGGTCAGCCCCGGCAAGGGCCTGTTCCACTGCTTCGGCTGCCAGGAGGGCGGCGACACCATCGCGTTCGTGATGAAGATCGACCACCTCTCCTTCTCGGAGACGGTCGAGCGCCTCGCCGCCAAGGCGGGCATCACCCTGCGGTACGAGGAGGGCGGCTACAACCCCTCCCACCAGCGCGGCGAGCGGATCCGGCTGATCGAGGCCCACCAGGCCGCCGCCGAGTTCTACGTCCGCGCGCTGGAGAGCCCCGAGGCCGAGATCGGCCGGAAGTTCCTCGCCGAGCGCGGCTTCGACCAGGAGGCCGCAGCCCACTTCCGCGTCGGCTACAGCCCGGCCGGCTGGGACCACCTCACCCGCTATCTGCGCGGCAAGGGCTTCAGCGACAAGGAGCTGATCACCTCCGGCCTCTCCCAGGACGGCCGTCGGGGCCCCATCGACCGCTTCCGCGGCCGGCTGATGTGGCCGATCAGCGACACCGCGGGCGAGATCGTCGGTTTCGGCGCCCGCAAGCTCCGCGACGACGACAACGGCCCGAAGTACCTGAACACCCCCGAGACCCCCATCTACAAGAAGTCCCAGGTGCTGTACGGCATCGACCTGGCCAAGAAGGACATCGCCAAGGCCAGCCGGGCCGTCGTCGTCGAGGGGTACACCGACGTCATGGCCTGCCATCTCGCCGGGGTCACCACCGCCATCGCCACCTGTGGCACCGCCTTCGGCAACGACCACATCAAGATCCTGCGCCGCCTCCTCATGGACAACGGCAGCGCCCGCGTGATCTTCACCTTCGACGGCGACTCGGCCGGTCAGAAGGCCGCCCTGCGCGCCTTCGAGGACGACCAGAAGTTCGCCGCCGAGACCTACATCGCCATCGCCCCGGACGGCATGGACCCGTGCGACCTGCGCCTGGTCAAGGGCGACGACGCCGTTCGCGACCTGGTCGAGCCGCGCACCCCGCTCTTCGAGTTCGCCCTGCGCCAGATCGTCGGCCGGTACGACCTGGAGACCCCGGCGGGCCGGGCCGCCGCGCTCGACGAGGCCGCCGCCGTCGTCGCCAAGATCAAGACCAGCAGCGTGCAGCGTGAGGTGGCGGTCCAGCTCGCCGGGTTCGTCGGCATCCTGGACCAGGAGTTCGTGGTCCGCCGCGTCGCCCAACTGGCCCGCTGGGCCCGAGACAAGGGCGGCGAGGGCCGGGGCGGCGACGGGCGAGGCGGCCGGGGCCCGGGCCCCCAGGACCGCCGTGGAGGCGACCCCCGGTCCGCCCAGGCCTACCCGGCCCCCGCCGGCCGCACCGCCTCCACCGGTCCCGCGCTCCACCTCCGCAGCCCCGCCCACCGCACCGAGCGCGAGCTGCTGAAGCTGGCCCTCCAGAAGCCCGCCCTGGTCTGCCCGGCCTTCGACGCGTACGGCGCGGACGAGTTCACCGCCCCGCCCTACGCCGCCGTGCGCCGGTGCATCGAGGAGGCGGGCGGCGCCGAGCGCGGGCTCGGGGACAGCCGCGAGTATCTGGTCGCCGTCATGGACGCGGCCCCCGACGACACCGTGCGCAACCTCGTCACCGAGCTGGCGGTCGAGGTCTTCCACGGCAAGACGATCGACGAGAACTACGCGGGCGTCCAGCTCGTCCAGGTCCGGCTGCGCGCCGTCGACCGCCGCATCGACGACGTACAGAGCAGCCTCGCCCGCCTCGGCAGCAACGTGGCCCCCCACGAGCTGGCCGCCGCGCAGAACGAGGTCTGGGTCCTCCAGCAGTACGCCCAGTCCCTGCGGGCCCGGGGCGCCGACGCGCTCTGAGCGCGCACGGCCCGCTCCGACCCGGGAGTAGTAACCGCCCGGTGACCGACCGGAATCAAAAAGTCCCCGCACGCCCCTCGTGACAACCCTGTGCCGTGCCCCACACTGGGGCTGCCAGAGTCATCGGAGTGCGCGGGCCTGATCTGTCTCGACCCAGGGCACCGGCGCGGACCTCCGTCCCGTCATCAGGCAGCGATCACCTGGAGGTCGCCCCCGTGCAGACCCGGACCGTGACGAGCACGACCGAGCACATGTCGGTGATTCCCGCACAGAACCGGGCCGTCCGCCACCCGGAGAACCCCCGGGAGAGCCTTCCGGACAGCTCCCGGGAGAACCCTCCGGAGAACCCGCAGGGGAGCCCCCGGGAGAACCACCCGGAGACCGCGGCCGACCCGCCCGCGCGGGCCACCGAGGCGGTCATGAGCGCATCCGAGGCCGTCATGGAGGAAGCGGAAGACGCCCCCGAACCCCGCGAGGCGCGGAACCGGGCGGAGAACGGCGGCCCCACCTCCGACCTCTTCCGGCAGTATCTGCGCGAGATCGGCCGCATCCCGCTCCTCACCGCCGCCGAGGAGGTCGAGCTGGCCCGCCGCGTGGAGGCCGGGCTCTTCGCGGAGGAGCGGCTCGCCAGCACTCCGGACCTGGACTCCCGGCTGGCGGGCGACCTGGACCGGCTCGTCGTCATGGGCCGCACCGCCAAGCGCCGGCTCATCGAGGCCAACCTCCGCCTGGTCGTCTCCGTCGCCAAGCGGTACGTGGGGCGCGGGCTGACCATGCTCGACCTGGTCCAGGAGGGGAACCTCGGGCTGATCCGGGCGGTGGAGAAGTTCGACTACGCCCGGGGCTACAAGTTCTCCACGTACGCGACCTGGTGGATCCGCCAGGCCATGTCCCGCGCCCTGGCCGACCAGGCCCGTACGATCCGCGTCCCCGTCCATGTAGTGGAGCTGATCAACCGGGTGGTCCGCGTCCAGCGCCGGCTGCTCCAGGAGCGCGGGTACGAACCCACCGCCGACGAGGTGGCCGCCCAGCTCGACCTGACCCCGGAGCGGGTCACCGAAGTGCTGCGCCTGGCCCAGGAGCCGGTCTCCCTGCACGCCCCCGTCGGGGAGGAGGACGACGTCTCCTTCGGTGACCTCATCGAGGACGGCGACGCCGCCTCACCCGTCGAGTCCGCCGCCTTCCTGCTGCTGCGCGAACACCTGGAGGCGGTCCTCTCCACCCTCGGGGAGCGCGAACGCAAGGTCGTCCAGCTCCGGTACGGCCTGGACGACGGGCGGCCCCGCACCCTGGAGGAGATCGGCCGGATCTTCGGCGTGACGCGCGAACGCATCCGCCAGATCGAGTCCAAGACCCTCAGCAGGCTGCGGGACCACGCCTTCGCCGACCAGCTCCGCGGCTATCTGGACTGATCCCGGGTCGGCACCCGGCCCCGGCCTCAGTCCACCTCCGCCAGCGCCTCCGCGAACTGCGCCGCGTACAACCGGGCATACGCACCGCCCGCCGCCAACAGCTCCTCGTGCGTGCCCTGTTCCACGATCGACCCGCTCTCCATCACCAGGATCACGTCCGCGTCCCGGATCGTGGAGAGCCGGTGCGCGATCACGAACGACGTACGCCCGTGGGCCAGGCGCGCCATCGCCTTCTGGATCAGCACCTCGGTCCGGGTGTCCACCGAGCTGGTCGCCTCGTCCAGGACCAGGATCACCGGGTCGGAGAGGAACGCCCGAGCGATGGTGATCAGCTGCTTCTCGCCCGCGCTGACCCCGGAGCCCTCGTCGTCGATCACCGAGTCGTACCCGTCGGGCAGCGTCCGGATGAACCGGTCCGCGTGCGCCGCCCGGGCCGCCTCCTCGATCTCCTCCCGGGTGACCGCGCGCGCAGCGCCGTACGCGATGTTCTCCGCGATGGAACCGCCGAACAGCCAGGTGTCCTGGAGCACCATGCCGATCCGCGAGCGCAGATCGTCCCGGGACACCCGCGCCACATCGACCCCGTCGAGCGTGATCCGCCCGTCGGTCACCTCGTAGAACCGCATCAGCAGATTGACCAGCGTGGTCTTGCCCGCGCCGGTCGGGCCGACGATGGCGACCGTCTGTCCCGGCTCCACGCTCAGCGAGAGATTCTCGATGAGCGGCTTCTCCGGCTCGTAGCGGAAGGACACCTTCTCCAGCGAGACCCGTCCCGTCAGCTCCTTCGGCAGTTCGCCGCGCTCCGGGCCCGGGCCCTGCTCCTCCGCGTCCAGCAGCTCGAAGACCCGCTCGGCCGAAGCGACCCCGGACTGCACCAGGTTGGCCATCGAGGCGACCTGCGTCAGCGGCATCGAGAACTGCCGGGAGTACTGGATGAACGCCTGCACGTCACCGATCGACAGCGTGCCCGAGGCGACCCGCAGCCCGCCCACGACCGCCACCAGCACATAGTTGATGTTCGAGATGAAGAACATCAGCGGCTGCATCAGCCCGCTGGCGAACTGCGCCTTGAACCCGGCCTCGTACAGCGCCTCGTTCTGCTCGGCGAAGTCCCGCGCGGACTCCTCCTGCCGCCCGAACACCTTCACCAGGGTGTGCCCGGTGTACATCTCCTCGATATGGGCGTTGAGCCGACCCGTCACCTGCCACTGCTTCACGAACTGCGGCTGCGACCGCTTGCCGACCTGCGTCGCCACGACCACCGACAGCGGGATCGTCACCAGCGCGACCAGCGCCAGCAGCGGCGAGATCCAGACCATCATGATCAGTACGCCGACGATGGTCAGCAGCGAGTTGATGAGCTGGCCCATCGTCTGCTGGAGCGTCTGCGAGATGTTGTCGATGTCGTTGGTCGCCCGGCTCAGCACCTCACCGCGCTTGGCCCGGTCGAAGTACGACAGCGGCAGCCGCGCCAGCTTCGTCTGGAGGTCCTCCCGCAGCTGGAAGACGATCCGGTTGATCACCCGGATCGACAGCCGCGTGGCCACCAGCATCAGCGCCCCGGCGGCCACGTAGATCACCAGCACGGCCAGCAGCACGCCGCCCACCGCACCGAAGTCGATGCCCTGCCCCGGGGTGAAGTCCACCCCCGAGAGCATGTCGGCCATCGACCCGCTGCCCTCCGCGCGCAGCCCCTCGATCGCCTCCGCCTTCGTGGTGCCGTCCGTCAGCTGCCGGCCGACCACCCCCGCGAAGATCAGGTCGGTCGCCTTCCCCAGGATCTTCGGCCCGGCCACCGACAGCCCCACGCTCGCCGTCACCGCCGCCAGCATCAGCCAGAGCGAGGCCTTCTCCCGGCCGAACCGCCGCAGCAGCCGCTTGCCCGACCCCTTGAAGTCCATCGACCGCTCGGTGGGCGCGCCCCCGGCCATCATCCGTCCGCCAGGACCGGCCATCACGCGGCCTCCGCTTCGGTCAGCTGGGAGAGCACGATCTCCCGGTACGTCTCATTGCCGGCCATCAGCTCGTGATGGGTACCGCTGCCCACGACCCGCCCCTCGTCCAGCACCAGGATCCGGTCGGCGTCACGGATGGTGGAGACCCGCTGCGCCACGATCACCACGGTCGCCGCGGCCGTCTCCCGGGCCAGCGCCGCCCGCAGCGCCGCGTCGGTCGCGTAGTCCAGCGCCGAGAACGAGTCGTCGAAGAGATAGATCTCCGGCCGCTGCACCAGCGTCCGCGCGATGGCGAGCCGCTGCCGCTGACCGCCCGACACATTGGTGCCGCCCTGCGCGATCGGCGCCTCCAGCCCGTGTTCCAGCCCCGCCACGAACTCCTTGGCCTGCGCCACCTCCAGCGCGTGCCACAACTCCTCGTCGGTGGCGTCCGGATTCCCGTACCGCAGGTTCGTCGCGACCGTCCCCGAGAAGAGGTACGGCTTCTGCGGCACCAGGCCCACCGTCTTCGCCAGCAGCACCGGATCCAGCGTCCGCACGTCCTCGCCGTCGACCAGCACCTCGCCGTCCGTCACATCGAACAGCCGGGGTACGAGACCGAGCAGCGTGGACTTCCCGCTCCCCGTCGACCCGATGATCGCCGTGGTCTCGCCGGGGCGCGCCACCAGATCGACGGCCCGCAGCACCGGCTCCTCGGCGCCCGGGTAGCGGAACTCCGCACCGCGCACCTCCAGCTGCCCGTGCCGGCGCAGCTCGGTCACGGGCGAGACCGGCGGCACGACGCTCGAATCGGTGCCGAGCACCTCCTCGATGCGCTCGGCGCACACCTCGGCGCGCGGCACCATCATGAACATGAAGGTGGCCATCATCACCGCCATCACGATCTGCATCAGATACGCGAGGAACGCGGTCAGCGCACCGATCTGCATCCCGCCGCTGTCGATGCGGTGCGCGCCGAACCAGACCACCGCGACGGACGACAGGTTGACCACCGTCATGACGGTCGGGAACATCAGCGCCATCAGCCGCCCGGTCGCCACCGACACATCGGTCAGCTCGGTGTTGGCCCCCCGGAACCGCTCCTCCTCGTAACCGTCGCGGACGAACGCCCGGATCACCCGGTTGCCGGTGATCTGCTCGCGCAGCACCCGGTTCACCGTGTCCAGCCGCTCCTGCATCGTCCGGAACAGCGGCCGCATCTTCGCCACGATGATGCTCACCGAGATCCCGAGCACCGGCACCACCGCCAGCAGCACGGCCGAGAGCGGCACGTCCTGTCCGAGCGCCATGATGATGCCGCCGACACACATGATCGGCGCCGACACCATCAGCGTGAACGCCATCAGCACCAGCATCTGGACCTGCTGGACGTCATTGGTGGTCCGCGTGATCAGCGAGGGAGCCCCGAACCGCCCCAGCTCCCGGGCCGAGAACGACTGCACCCGGTCGAAGACCGCCGCCCGCACGTCCCGCCCCAGCGCGGACGCGGTCCGGGCCCCGTAGAAGACGGCCCCCACGTTGCAGAGGACCTGGAGCACGCTGACGGCGATCATGAGGCCGCCGAACTCCAGGATGTAGCCGGTATCGCCCTTCACGACACCGTTGTCGATGATGTCCGCGTTCAGGCTGGGCAGATACAGGGTGGCGCAGGTCTGGAGCAGCTGGAGGAGGACCAGCAGCGCGATGGGTTTCTTGTACGGGCCCAGACGGGCCCGCAGGAGTTTTATGAGCACGCGTGTCTCTCGGAGTCGGCCGTGTCTCTCTGAGTCGGCGGAGGGCAGAGGCCGACCAAGTTTCGCGTACGCCGTACTCGGAGGGCGAGCCGTTTTCCCCAAACTCCGGTCAAGGCTGGAGCGGGCGGGGTGCTCCTACTGGCCCCCGCCGAAAGCCCCGGGGTGCAACTGGTCCCGGGTGGCCACGTACTGCTGACGCACCGCCCCGCCCACCGCCAGCTCGTCGCCCGGCTCCAGCACCTGGGCTGCGGCGCCCTGCCAGGCCGGGGGAGTGCGCGGGTCGAGGGTGCCCTGCGAGACGCCGAGCGCCCAGGCCGCCTGCCGGGCCGCGCCGATCGCCGCGTACTGGGCGGGCTGCGGTACGACGACCTGCGTGCCGAACAGCGCGGGCGCCAGGGCCTGTACGGCGGGCAGCTCGGCGGCGGCGCCGAGCAGGAAGACCCGGCGCACCTCCACGCCCCGCCCGCGCAGCACGTCCAGGGCGTCGGCCAGCGAGCAGAGCATCCCCTCGAAGGAGGCCCGCGCCAGATGCTCGGGCTTCATCGACTCGCGCCGCAGCCCGCAGAGGGTGCCGGCGGTGTGCGGGAGCTGCGGGGTGCGCTCGCCCTCCAGATACGGCAGCAGGACCAGCCCGGAGGCGCCGGGGGTGGACTTGAGCGCCAGGGCGGACAGCTCCTCCAGCCCGTCCACGCCGAGCATCTCGGCGGTGCCGCGCAGCGCCCGTACGGCATTGGAGACATGGACGACCGGCAGATGCATCCCGGTGGCGTCGGCGAAGGAGGTGATCATTCCGCTGGAGTCGGCGAGAGCCTCGTGGTGGACGGCCATCACGGAACCGGAGGCCCCGAGCGAGACCACCGCGTCGCCCACCGCGACCCCGAGCCCGAAGGCCGCGGCCATGGTCTCGCCGGTCCCGGCGGAGATCAGGAGCCCTTCCGGGGTCATCCCGGCGGAGTCGGAGGGGCCGAGCACCTCGGGCAGGGCGGCCGGGTGGCCGAGGGCCAGCTCCACGAGGTCGGGCCGGTAGGACGCGGCCCCGGCCGACCAGTAGCCGGTCCCCGAGGCGGCGCCCCGGTCCGTGGTGCGCCGGGCGGGCCGGCCGAGCAGCTGCCACACGAGCCAGTCGTGCGGCTGGAGCACGGCGGCCACCCGCCGGGCGTTCTCCGGCTCGGTCCGGGCCAGCCACCGCAGCTTCGCCACGGGCTGCGAGGCCTGCGGTACGGCCCCGACCGCCTCGGCCCAGGCCTGCCGCCCGCCCAGCGAGTCGATCAGATCGGCCGCGGCCACCTGGGCCCGCCGGTCGTTGCCGAGCAGCGCGGGCCGCACGAGATTGCCCTGCTGGTCCAGCGGGACGAGCCCGTGCTGCTGGGCGGAGACACCGATGGCCTGCACACCTTCGAGCAGCCCGCCGGAGGCCGCCTCACCGAGGGAGAGCAGCCAGGCCTGCGGATCGACCTCGGTGGCCTTGGCCTCGACCGGGTGGGCGGCATACCCCTCCCGGAGCACGGCGCCCGAGTCCGTGTCGCAGACGACGATGTGAGTGAAGGCGGAAGAACTGTCCAGCCCCGCGACTATGCCCATACGCAGATTCTGCCGCACCGCAGGACGTTCCCGGAACTCACGCCCACACCGCTCAGGTGTTGGTCGTGCCCCAGTCGTCCTCGGCGCCGCCGTTCTGGCTGCTGCGCTCCTTCAGCGACCGCACGCGCTCCGCGACGGAGGCGGGCACCTTGTCCCCGACCTTGTCGCTGACCGAGTGGTACGCCTTCCCGGCGATGTCCCGGCCGCTGTGCGCCGCACTCTCGGCGGCGTTGCGCACGGCGGGGTTCTCCGCGAACCGCTGGGCCGACTTCTTCAGCTGCTCGTAACGCTCGCGCCCGGCTCGCGTGCCGAGCACGTAACCGAGGGCCACTCCGGCGATGAACGTGAGCCGGTACCGCATGGCTGCCACCCTTCCTACGCTTGGTGCGACGTGTGCAGGCCGCCTACCCGCGGGCACCCGAGATCACCCCGGGCGATACCGATTGGCGGAGCACCCCCCTGCTTGCGCTAATGTATGTGTCGCAGCGAACGCGCGCCGCCCGGCAGCCGCCAGGCAGGTACGATTCGAGGCAACGCAGCAATCCCCTGTAGCTCAATTGGCAGAGCAGCCGGCTGTTAACCGGCAGGTTACTGGTTCGAGTCCAGTCGGGGGAGCGCGATCCCCTGTAGCTCAATTGGCAGAGCATTCGGCTGTTAACCGGAGGGTTACTGGTTCGAGTCCAGTCGGGGGAGCGGTACGGAAGAGGGCCCTTCGGGGCCCTCTTCCGCGTGCCCGGCCACCACTCTCCCCGGGGCGCCCGAGGCGCCCCGGAGTGACACGTTCGGGTCTTCTCGATCTTCCCTGCAACCGGGCAGCACGCAGCGCCGTCCTCAAGATCAGGCGAAGTCGGCCATCCGGAGCGAGAGATCGTATGACCGGCTATGCTGCGGCAGACGGTGCGCACACTTGTACGCGCCACGCCGAGAAGGGGCGGTAGCTCAGCCGGTTAGAGCAGCGGACTCATAATCCGTCGGCCGTGGGTTCGAGTCCCACCCGCCCCACCGAGCGTCCCCAGGCAGAATCGTTCTGGCCTGGGGAAACGCGCTTTCTGGGGAACTGCGGGCTCCGCAGCGGTGCAGCGAACGTGCAGCGTTCTGATTGCCTGTGAGCTTTCGTAGGGCTGTGACCTGGTGTTTTGGTTATTCTTCGTGGGACGCGTGGTGAGCGGTCCCACGGCCGTTGAGGAAGGGTCCGCACCCGCCCAGCCCGACCCGCATCGATGCGACATCGGCCGCTTCGAACGTGGCCTGTCGGCTGCCGGCTCGAGGCTCTGACGAGTGTCTTCTCTGGTCTCGCGGTCGTGGGAGGGTCAACAGTGGTCCCATGGCCGCCCGGGGAAGCGGTGGGGCCGGCCTCGCCCAGGCCGATGCGGGCGATCTCGTACACGGATGATGTTGTGCCCTACGTGCCGGTACGGGTGTGCCGGGCGCTTGAGGTCACGGGCGCTTTTCTCGCGCTGACCGGGACGAGATGTGGACCGGTTCGGGAGCCGCCGGCCGAACGAGGGCCGCACCATCAGCTGCCACGGTGGGGGCGGGGGGGCCGCGATGCTCAGTCGCCCACGACCCCGGCGTCGATGCGCCGTCCGCGTGATGCATCCACCACGACGGGGATGCCGTCCGGGATTCGTCCCTGGAGCCGGTCGAGCAAGAATTCGACCGGTGGAAGATCGCCAGGGGTACGGACGCGAATGTACATCGTGCGGGATTTCGCGTCGACGCTCGTGACGGACGCCCCGGGCTCCTCGGCGAGCCACTGTTCCGCCGCGTCTTTCGTCTGGCCGACCCAGGCGTTGAGAAGGAACGTGACCACGGTGTTGGCCGTCAACGGCACGAACACGACGGCGAACAGGAGAGCCATGGCGGCGTAGGCCCTGCGGGCGGGCCGTCCGGCCGTCTTCTCTGCCTCCGCTCCGTAGCCGAGCGAGGCGAAGACCACCATGCCCCCGAAGACCAGGGCGAAGAGGTTCGACACGAAGAGCACCAGCGCGCCGAGCGCCAGCCATCCCGAAGCCTGCCCGAGGCACACCCCGACGACCACCAGGGGCGGGACGAGGGAGATGGCGATCGCGACCCCTGGGAGCACCGAGCCCACGTCTCGCCGGGCCAGTGCCACAGCCCCGGCGAAGCCGGTCGCCAAAGCGGCGATCAGGTCCATCAGGCCCGGCGACGTCCGCGACGAGATCTGGCCGTTGGACAGCAGGTCGTAGCCGCTGGGGAGGGTCACCGACATGATCATCCCGACCGCGATCACGAGCAGGCATGCGAGGAGGACGATCGCGGCCGATCCGGTGCGGCGGCGTTGCACCGAGCCCAGGGCGATGCCCATGATCGGCGTGGACAGGGGCGCGATGATCATCGCGCCGATCACCGTGGCGGTCGAGTCGGTGAGTACTCCGCCGCCTGCGATGACCGACGACAGAGTCAGCATGGTCCAGAAGGCCGAACGCTTGGACGTGGTGTCTCCGGACGACAGGTCCAGATCCTGGGTCAGCTCCTCCAGGGAGCGACGCTGGGAGGCAGGCAGAGCACGGGCACGAACTTTGCTGATCACGCACCCAAAGAACCACGGTCGGTGCCGCTCCGGCGGGCAGGACACGGACTGGTGCCCGAGCGCTGCAGGTCCCGGGCCCACTTGTGGATCCAGTCCTCGGCCCACGACGCCGTGGACAGCCGGCCGACCGGAGCCGGAGCGTGGAGAAGCCGACGAACTGCTCCCTTTCGTTCTCGGACCCGCGCACGGGTGACAGCAAGCACGCCAACCTCCCCGCACCTCCGCGCCCGAGGGCCAGCTGGCCCCGCACCTTCAGGGTGCGGCCCTCGACGAATCGGGCCGACGGCCGGCCCGCAGAGTGTGATCGGCGGTGGCCTCGTCGTCCGGGCGGACGCGTCCCCCGATGTGTCGTGGGAGTCGCGCCCTCGACCACTCCGTTCCGCCCGACGCGCGGGCGTCAGGTTCTTCACCGCTCCCGGGGCCACAGCCACCGCTCCACAGAGACCGCTTCACGGCAGTCTGCGTTAGGCCGCCCGGGGTGACTGGGCCACCGACTCGGCGATGCGGCGGTGCGTCCCATGGACCGACGACCACGGCACAGGCCATGTTGCTGAGGCCCCCCGATCAGCGGGCAGAGGCCGGAGGCGAGGGAGATCGACGATGGGCGGGCTGAGCATCCGGTGTCCGCTGTGAGCGGACACCCGCGCCGCGCGCTGGCTGCGCTGTTGAGGAGGCCCTCGACGGTGGACTGTGTGGTGCGCGCCGCCCGACGTGCTCCGTCGTGGCGCTGACCGTGCCGGCGCCGCCGGTTCCGCGCGACCTCCGTGACAGGTTCCTGCCGTGTGACGAGGAACAGACCGTTCGCACAGAGTCCGTCGAGGCCGGGCCTCCGAACCATGTGTCTCACCACCGTCCGGGTGCACGCGACGATGCCGCCTTCGGCTACGGAGTGGCCGTGCGCTCTGCCGTCGAAGGGCCGCCGTTCCGGGTCCAGGACTGACCTGGGTCCGGAGGGCCGGTGGCCGCACAGTTACCCGTCTCAGCAAGGAAGGAGCCGACGATGTCGGCTGTAGGAGGCAAGGTCCCCGAGCCTGGCACGGATGAGCCGCGGGCAGAGCTCGATGCGGAAGGGGCAGGCTCGCTCAAGCCGTTTGTCTTCTTCGGGTCCGCGACGCTCATCCTGGCCATCTCGATCTGGGCGATCGTCACCCCCTCCGGCGCCGAGAAGGTCATCGGCGTAGTGGTCGACAGGATCTCCGGTTGGTTCGGTTGGTACTACTTCCTCGCCGCGACCCTGTATCTGGTGTTCGTCGTCTTCATCGGGGTGTCGAAGTACGGCACGATCAAGCTCGGTCCCAAGCACTACAAGCCTGACTACGGGCTCTTCGCCTGGGCCGCGATGCTGTTCGCGGCGGGCATCGGCATCGACTTGATGTTCTTCTCCGTCGCCGGCCCGGTGAGCCACTACCTGGTGCCACCGGAAGCGGACCCCGAGTCGCTGGAGGCGGCCCGGCAAGCCGTGGTGTGGACACTGTTCCACTACGGCATCACCGGCTGGGCCATGTACGCGCTGATGGGTATGGCGCTCGGCTACTTCTCCTTCCGTCACAAGTTGCCCCTCGCCATCCGCTCCGCGATCTACCCGATCATCGGCCGTCGGATCCACGGAAGGATCGGTGACGCCGTCGACCTGGCGGCCATCATCGGTACGGTCTTCGGAATCTCCGTATCTCTCGGCATCGGCGTGGTGCAGCTGAACTACGGGCTCAAGGTCCTCTTCGGAGTTCCGGAGGGCCTGCCCGCACAGATCGGGCTCATTGCCGTCGCGGTGGTGATGGCCACCGTTTCGGCGGCTGCCGGGGTCGACAAGGGCATCCGGCGACTGTCGCAGCTCAACGTGCTCCTCGCCGTACTGCTGATGCTTTACATCCTGATCGTCGGCGAGCCGTTCCGGCTGCTCAACGCGTTGGTACAGAACGTCGGCGACTACCTCAGCGGATTTCCGTCGATGACACTGAACACCTTCGCCTACGATCAGCCGACCGAATGGCTCGACGCGTGGACGTTGTTCTTCTGGGCCTGGTGGATCGCCTGGGCGCCGTTCGTGGGCCTGTTCCTCGCCCGGATCTCGCGTGGCCGCACACTGCGCCAGTTCGTCGCCGCGACCCTGATCATTCCGTTCCTCTTCACCGGCCTCTTCCTGGCCGTCTTCGGCAACAGCGCACTGTTCGTGGTGCGCGACGGCAACTCGGCCTTCGGCGAGACCGCGCTCAACTCCCCCGAGCAGGCGTTCTACGGATTGCTGGACCAATATCCCGGGGCGATGTTCAGCGCCGGACTCGCGACCTTCGTCGGACTGCTCCTCTACGTGACCTCCGCCGACTCCGGAGCCCTCGTCATGGGCAACCTGAGCTCGCACCTCCCGACACCGGTGACCGACGCCCGCACCTGGCTCCGCGTCTTCTGGGCGGTGACCACAGGCATGCTCACCCTCGCCATGCTCCTGGTGGGCGGGGTGCAGGCTCTTACCGATGCCACGATCATCATGGGGTTGCCCTTCTCGTTCGTCATGTTCCTGATCATGGCTGGGCTCTACCTCGCGCTGCGCTCCGAACGGATGCGCGAGGAGGCGCTTATCACCACCCTGCCGGGGTCCCTCTCCGGGCGGACAACGCAACAGGGTCCTTCGGGGGCCCGGAACTGGCGGCATCGGCTGTCGCGTGCGATGTCGTTTCCGGGCAGGCGGGCCGCCGCCAGGTTCGTGGAGGACGTCTGCCGGCCGGCGTTCCAGGAAGTCGCCAAGGAACTGCGTGAGCAGGGAGCGGAGGCGGAAATCCTCTCCGGCACCGACGAGGAGAACGGCCTCCCGCATGTCGGCCTTGCCGTACCGATCGGTCCGAAGGACCAGTTCGTCTACCGGGTCTGGCCCGTCGAACGGCCGACCCCCGGCTTCGCCACCCGGTCGGTCAGCACCCACGACAGCTATGTGCGCTTCGAGGTCCAACTGGCCGAGGGTAACCAGGGGTACGACGTCATGGGCTACACCAGGGAGCAGCTGATCGGCGACACTCTCGACCAGTACGAGAGGCATCTGGAGTTCCTGCGGCTGCACCACGAGGCGACGGTGGGGTCGGCTTTCCCCGACCACCGACCTGACGCCCCGGACGCGGACCAGCCGGAGTAGCGGGCGGGCTTGGCAGAAGGTCAGGATCGGTGTCCTCACGGGTCACACAGGTGCGCTGAGGGATTCTTCGGCGTGGATCGACTGGGCTCGTCGGTACGGGCAGTCGCCTCCGAGGCGAGACCGAAGCCCTTGGCGGGTATGCCGCCACGGCTTGCTTCCGTCGTACGCAGTCTCAGGAGCGCCCTCGCATCTGACCGGCTCGGTCACTGCCGCCGACGCTTGTCATCGAACCGTAAGGCCGTCGGCTTCTTCCGGCGCGAGCAGCGACGGAGCCGCCGAGGTCGTGGTGGCGCAGGCGCTGCGGTTCACCGCTACCACGGTGGACGGGAAGCCGTCCCCAGCCGACCGAGCTGTGGTTCTGGGCGCCTTGGTGCCCCAAGTGCAAGGCCCAGGCCACGGAGACCGCGAAGGTCGCCGCCGATCACCCGGGCGAGGCCAACGTCGTCGGCGTGGCGGGTCTGGGCCGGAACGAGGCCATGGAAGTCTTCATCGCCGGGACGGTGACCGGCGGATTCCCGCAGCTTTCCGACGAGAAGGGCGAGCTCGGGAAGTAGTTCGAGGTCACCGAGCAGAGCCGCTACGGCATCCTCGACAGGAACGGGAAGCTGGACGCTGTCGTCCCCGCAACCCTGACCGGGCTTCCGGCCTCGCTGCTCCTGTCGGCCTGGGCGATCCGTCGCCGGCGAGCACGCATGGAAGAACGGCCGAGACGTGCACACGGCCACAACGACTGATGTGCGGGGACGTTCCGCGATGTCCCGCCGCACGCCCTGTCCGGGTGCGCCCACGCGTCAGGCAACGATGCTCGGGCCACCGATACGGATGACAGTCCCGGGGCCACCCTGTCGGTTGGCGGCATCGAACCTCAAGAACGCTGCCCGACATCTGTCCAAGGCGTTCCCGGTCTTCCGGTGCGTGGGTCGGCGAAGACAGCCTTGGTCTGTCACCTGCCGGGCCCTGTCACGACGTTTCGCGACATTTCCGCGCTAACGTGCCCTCAGTTCGATCCGCAGCGTCATCAGGAGACCCGAGGACCGCATATGGCAGAGCAGCCACGTGAGCAATGGGCTACCCGAGCCGGCTTCCTGCTGGCGGCCATCGGTTCGGCCGTCGGGCTCGGCAATATCTGGCGGTTCCCCGCCATCGCCTACGAGAACGGTGGCGGCGCCTTCTTGCTGCCGTACCTCATCGCGCTCCTGTCAGCGGGGATCCCGTTGCTGATCATGGAATACGCCATTGGGCGCAAGTACCGCATGTCGCCCCCCGCCGCTCTGCGCAGGATGGCCCGGCCGGCAGAGGCAATCGGATGGTGGCAGGTGGCGATCTCCTTCGTGATCGCCGCCTACTACGCCGTCATCATCGCCTGGGCCGTGCGTTACGTGGGCTTCTCCATCGGTCGGCAGTGGGGTGACGATCCGGAGGCGTTCCTGTTCGGCGAATTCCTGCGGGCACCGGAGACACCCAGCTTCCTGGACGGCTATGTACCAGGTGTGTTCTGGCCGCTGATCATCGTGTGGGCGGTTGTGCTGTTCGTCCTGGCGTTCGGTATCCGGCGAGGCATCGAACGCGCCAACAGGATCTTCATTCCGTTGCTGTTCGTCCTGTTCGCCGCGCTGGTGGTCCGGGCGCTGACGCTGGACGGCGCGGCCACCGGGCTCGACGCACTCTTCTCGCCGAACTGGTCGGAACTCGGCAACGGCAGTGTCTGGGTCGCCGCCTACGGGCAGATCTTCTTCTCGCTGTCCATCGGCTTCGGCATCATGGTCACGTACGCGTCGTACCTGGGCCGTCGGGCCGACCTGACGGGCTCCGCGATGGTGGCGGGGTTCGCCAACAGCTCGTTCGAACTCCTCGCGGGCATCGGGGTATTCGCGACCCTGGGCTACCTCGCGACCGCTTCGGGGGTCGGCGTCGAAGACGTCGCCGGAGCGGGCATCGGTCTGGCATTCGTCGCGTTCCCCGCGGTGATCTCGGAAATGCCGCTCGGCGCCCTCTTCGGTGTGCTGTTCTTCAGTTCCCTCGTGATCGCGGGACTCTCCTCGCTGATTTCCATCGTGCAGGTGGTCGTCTCCGCGGTGCAGGATCGGACCGGCATGCGGCGCATGCCGGCGGTCCTGGGGGTCGGCGGTCTCGTGGCGCTGGTGTCGGTCCTGCTGTTCCCGACCGAGTCCGGCATCTATCTGCTCGACGCGTCCGACCACTTCATCAACCAGTACGGAATCGCGCTGGCAGCTCTGGTCGGGCTGGTCGTCATCGTCTGGGTGCTGCGGCAGCTCCCCAGCCTCCAGCAGGACGCTGACGCCACCTCCGCCATCCGACTCGGCCGCTGGTGGCGCATCTGCCTCGGTGTCATCACGCCGCTGGTGCTGGGCTGGATGATGGTCGACAGCCTGCGGAGCGAGTTCGAAGAGAACTACGAGGGCTATTCGACCGGCTTCCTGCTCTCCGCGGGCTGGAGCGTCGCCATCGGCGCACTGCTGGTCGGGGGCATCCTCACCCTGATGCCCTGGCCGGCCGGTGGCGAGGACATCGACCTGGACATGGAGTCGCCCGCCGACCGGAAGGACCACTGATGTCCGCCAGCGCGATCGTCATGATGGTTGTCGCCATGCTCATCGTCTGGGGTGGACTGATCACCGCCATCCTCCGGCTGAGGAGCCACCCGGAGCCCCCGGAACCGATGCCGCCCCATACCCACCCGGCCGAGTGACCGCGATTCGTCACGGAAGGTGACTCGCCGTGATGGGATGAGCGGCACGGACGGAGCTGCCCCAGCGCAACCCGGGGCGACTCCGAGGTGCTGAAAAGCGAGAGCTCTCTGAGTCCCACGGAGGGACAGGGCAATCCGGTGGCGGGAGCACGTGGTGCAGCGAATGCTGCACCACGTCACGGCTGACGGGGGCCGAGCGGGATACAGGCGGATTGAAACGGGTGGATATGTCAGTCTTTCCTGCATCACCGCAGGTGAGAGGCGTCACGCCTGGGGGTTCGAGTCCCACCCGCCCCACCGAGCGTCCCCAGGCAGAATCGTTCTGACCTGGGGATAGGTGTTTCCGGGCGCCTTCGCGCGCATGTCCGAAGCGCCTCCGGCCGCGTGCGCGCCGAGCTGTGCGACGCCGGACCTCGCTGCGGCCCTGAAGGGTGTGCCGGGGGCCGAACCGGCGGCCGGCGGATTATGAGTCCGCTGCTCGCACGGGCCGGACGGCAAGGGTCCGCCGTCCCCAACTGCCGGGCCTGCGAAGCCGGGGCGGGCGTCATGATTCACATCACAGGACCGCCGTATCCGTGGGGCGGTGCATGTGCTACAGGGCCGAACATATGATCTGTGCGCCGGTGTATCCTGACTGATCTGTCAACCACGCGCCTGCCCGTACAGGCCCCTCGGATGACGAAAGACTCCGGAGCCGGGACCCGGACCCGGACATGAACCCGGGCAGTGAAACCGGTGCGGTCAAAGGATTGGAAGAGCAGGGCGTGTCGAAGCCGCGTATCAGCGTGATTGTGCCGATTTACCAAGTGCAGTCCTTCTTGCGGGAGTGCCTTGACTCCATCCTGGAGCAGTCCTTCCGTGACATCGAGGTAATCGCCGTCAACGACTGCTCGCCCGACCGCTGCGGTGAGATCGTCGACGAGTACGCCGAGGCCGACAGCCGGGTCCGGGCACTGCACCTGCCCGAGAACGTGGGCCTTGGCCTGGCGCGGAACGCGGGGATGGAGATCGCGCGCGGCGACTACCTCTTCTTCCTCGACAGCGACGACACGCTGACGCCCGGTTCGCTGCAGCTCATAGCCGACCGGCTTTCGGACACCACCGACCCGGACGTCCTGATCTTCGACTACGCCCGCACCTTCTGGTGGGGCGGCGTCACCCGCAACAGCCTGGCCTCGGTCTTCCAGTCGAAGGGCCCGGAGGTCTTCACCGCCAAGCAGCGGCCCGACTTCCTCACCCTGCTCATGGTCGTGTGGAACAAGGTCTACCGGCGTGAGTTCATCGAGCAGCGCGGCTTCGAATTCCCGCCCGGATACTACGAAGACACCCCCTGGACCTTCCCGGTGCTGATGGCCGCCGAGCGCATCGCGGCCCTGGACCACGTGGTCGTCCACTACCGCCAGCGCCGCCAGGGGAACATCCTCCGCACGGTCAGCCGCAAGCACTTCGACATTTTCGACCAGTACGAGCGGGTCTTCGCCTTCATCGACAGCGACCCGTCGCTCGCGGAGTGGCGGCCCCAGCTCTTCACGAAGATGGTCGACCACTTCATCGCCATCCTGGCGAAGAGCAATCGGGTCCCCGACGAACTGCGGGCCGAGTTCTTCGCCTTGGCGCACCGTCACTACCGGCGCTACATGCCGGCCGGCTTCGTCCGGCCCGAGGGGCAGGCCGGTGTCCGCTACGCCCTGATCGCACGTAACGCCTACCCGGTCTACCAGACGCTCAAGGTGGCCAACCAGGGCCGGCGCAAGGTCCGCAAGACCGTCCGTGCCACCCGGAAGAAGGTCGTCAGCAAGCGCCTCGACCGGCACTACGAGAACGCCCTCAAGCAGCCGGTCAACCAGAACCTGGCCGTCTACTCGTCGTACTGGGGCCGGGGTTACGTGTGCAATCCCGCCGCGCTGCACGCCAAGGCCAAGGAGATCGCCCCCCACGTCAAGGGCGTCGTGGTGGCCAAGGCGGAAGAGGTGCACAAGCTTCCGCCGGGCACCAACTACGTGATCCCGGGGACCGAGAAGTACTGGGAAGTCATGGCGCGAGCCAAGTACTTCTTCAACAACGTCAACTTCGAGGACCGCTTCGTCAAGCGGCCCGGCACCGTCCATGTGCAGACGCAGCACGGCACGCCGCTCAAGCGCATGGGTGTCGACCTGCTGCCTTTCCCGGTCGCGGCGAAGGGCACCAATTTCCGCAAGCTCCTGGAGCGCTCGGACCGCTGGGACTACTGCATATCCTCCAACCGGTTCTCCGCGGACATCTGGGAGCAGGCGTTCCCCTGCTCTTTCGCGGCGCTGGAGAGCGGCTACCCGCGCAACGACGTCTTCTACACCTCGACCGCGGCCGACGTCCGCCGTCTCCGGGCCGAGATCGGCATCCCGCAGGGGAAGATCGCCGTCCTCTACGCGCCGACCCACCGGGACTACACCACGAGCTACGTCCCCCAGCTCGACGTCGCCGCTCTCGCCGACGCCCTGGGCGACGACTACGTGGTGCTGATGCGGGGCCACCACTTCTACGAGCAGAAGCCGGAGCTGCGGAAGCTCCAGTCGTCGGCCCGGGTCATCGACGTCACCGCCCACACCGCCTCGGAGGAGCTGCAGCTCGCCGCGGACGTGCTGCTGGCGGACTACTCGTCCATGATCTTCGACTACGCCAACCTCGACCGGCCGATCGTGATCTACGCCAACGACTGGGAGGCGTACAAGGTCTCCCGCGGCGTCTACTTCGACCTGCTGGAGGAGCCGCCCGGCCACGTCGCGCGGACCCAGGAGGAGTTGCACGACATCTTCGTCGGCGGGGCCTGGAAGGACGAGCAGTCCACTTCCCTGCGGGACACCTTCCGTCGTAAGTTCTGCGAGTACGACGACGGCAAGGCATCCGAGCGCGTCATCCGGCAGATCCTGCTGGGCGAGCCGGCGGAGAACCTGCCGGTCGTGCCGCTGGACGAGCGGACGCCGGCGCCCTCACCCGCCGCCGCCGAGGCGGAGAGCGTGAAGGAACCCGCGGTCGGTCGGTCCAGGGCCGCTTGACCCACCGGTACGGAGTGCCGACGCGCCGCTGAGGAGCGCGTCGGCACTCCGTACCGATATCCGCGCCGGACCCGGCGTGGACAGGTGCAGAACACCCCGTTCCGCCCCCTCGCCGGGGTCGGCGGAATGAAGCGGACAGGCGCCGCTGCTTTGCCTGACCTCCGGTCTCCCCCGACTCAGGGCCAATGACAGGTACAGAAGAGAAGGTGGCCATGCACGCTAGCGCCGGGCAGCTGACCCACGCTGAAATCAGACGGGTCTGGCCGCGCGACGGCCACATCCGCATCCTCGGGACGGTCCTCGTCGACGGGGTGCCGGACGAGGCCCCCGTGGACAATCCGTGGACGTTGCGCCTGACCTCCCGTGAACGGCCCGAGGTGCCCCTCCCGACCGGCGTCAAGCGGCTCAAGGACCGGCTCGTGCGCACGGTGTCCCGCACCTCGCCCCCCACCCGGCGTCGGCTGCACTTCCCCGCTGTCAGCAACGGCGCGGACTTCGAGGCGGTCGTGGCCGTCCGCGATGTGGCCGTCTGGGACGCGCTGCCCCGCGAGCACTGGGACGTGGACGTGATCGCGGTCCGGAACGGCAAGAGGCTGGTGCGCCGGGTCGGCGGCCATCTGGACGACATGCCGGGCAAGAAGCAGATCGTGAAGTATCCCGAGCAGTACCACGCCGGGGTCGCCGTGCTGCCGTACTTCACCGACGGCGACGACCTCTCCATCCGCTGCGCCCGACGCGACAACGGCAACGGGGGCGCGGCATGAAGCTCACTTACCTGATCTACAACGCGTTCGGTGTCGGCGGCACCGTCCGTACCGTGTTCAACCAGGCCAACGCCATGGCCGAGCGCGGCCATGACGTCGAGATCGCGAGCATGCTCCGCTACCACGAGGAGCCTCCCTTCGACCTGGACCCGCGGGTCACGATGACCGCGCTGGTGGACAACCGGTCCGGCTCGTACGTCGACTGGGACCGGTACGACGGCCCGGAGGACACCTCCTGGCACGAGCGGTTCCCGGCGGGTGTCTCCAAGAACGCGGACAGCCGCCGCCGGATCAGCGCGATGATCCGTTTCCTCCGCGGTCTGGACGACCGGATCGTCATCGGCACGCGGCCCACGATCAACCTGATCGTCGCGGAGTACGCGGACCCGTCGCTCGTCCGGGTCGTCCAGGAGCACGCGGGGCTCTCCACGCACAAGGGCGAGTGGCGCACGGCCATCGACGCCGCGTACATGAGGATGGACGCGCTCGTCTGCCTCACCGAGGCGGACCGTGCCGCCTACGCCGAGGCGTTCCCCGAGGTCCGCGTCGAGCGGATCCCGAACGCGCTGCACTCCCTCGACGTCCCGCGCAGCGACCTCTCGCGGAAGCAGGTCGTCAGCGCCGGACGGCTCGACGGCAACAAGGGCGTCGACAAGCTGATCGCGGCGTTCGGCCAGGTCGTGGAAGCCCACCCGGACTGGACGCTGCGCATCCACGGCGACGGTCCCGAGCTGGACGCTCTCCGCAAGGCCGTCCGCACCAGGCATCTCTACAACCACGTCTTCCTCATGGGGTCGACCCGCAAGCTCGACGAGCAGCTGGCGAAGGGCTCCATCTTCGCGATGAGCTCCAAGTCCGAGGGGTTCGGCATGGTGCTGCTGGAGGCCATGAACTGCGGCCTCCCCGTGGTCAGCTTCAACTGCCCGGTCGGCCCCCGGGAACTTGTCACCGACGGCGTCGACGGCCTGCTCGTCCCCGAACTCGACGTGGACGCCCTGGCCCAGGGCCTCATCCGGCTCATCGAGGACGAGGAACTGCGCCGCGGCTTCTCCCGGGCGGCCCTGCAGAAGGCCGCCGAGTACGGCCCCGACATCGTCACCAAGACGTGGGAGCAGCTCTACGAGGACCTGTCCTCGGCAAAGTGACGCCGGGTCCGCCCCGCCCCGTACCTCCTGGTCACCCGGAGGCTGCCGACCGGCCTCAGCCGAAGAGCAGCTGGACCAGGAGGTACAGGTTCAGGGCGGAGAGCACCACGCAGATCACCGCGCCCGTCCAGGTGGTGACCCGGCGGTTCACCAGGGTGCCCATCAGGGCGGGGCGGCTGGTGAAGTAGACGAGCGGGGCCAGGGCGAAGGGGATGCCGAAGGAGAGCACCACCTGGGAGCCGATCAGGGCGTCGTCCGGGGAGACGCCGAGGGCCAGGACCACCAGGGCGGGCAGCATGGTCAGGCCGCGGCGGAGCAGGAGCGGGAGGCGGCGGCGGACGAAGCCGTCCATCACCACCTGCCCGGCATAGGTGCCCACGCCCGACGAGGACAGGCCGGACGCCAGCAGCGCCACCGCGAACGCCAGGGCCGCCATACCGCCCACCAGCCGGCCCAGGTGCTCGTGCGCCCCGGTCAGGGAGCCGTCGAAACCCCCGCCCGCGCCGTGGAAGAGGACCGCGGCGACACAGAGCATCGCCAGGTTGATCAGCCCGGCCATCCCCAGGCCCCCGACGCAGTCCGTACGCAGCGCGCGCAGGGCCGTCCGCATCGCCCGCTCGCCCACCGGCCGGAGCCGGCCCGCCGTCACCGCCGAGTGCAGATAGATCACGTGCGGCATCACCGTCGCGCCGATGATCCCGACCGCCAGCGTGAGCGACTCCGTGCCCGCCAGCCGCGGAACCAGCCCCTCCGCCAGCTGCCCGCCGTCCGGGCCGCCCACCGCTACCAGTTGGTAGAGGAACCCGAACCCGATCACCGCCAGCAGAAACGTGGTCGCCAGCTCGAAGGGCCGGTAGCCCCGGCTCTGCAGGGCCAGCAGCGCGAAGCTGATGACGGCCGTGGCCAGCCCGGCCGGGAAGAGCGGCACCCCGAAGAGCAGGTTCAGCCCGATCGCCGCGCCCACGAACTCGGCCAGGTCCGTCGCCATCACGACCAGTTCGGCCTGGACCCACAGCCCGGCCGCCACCGGCTTCGGCAGCCGCTGCCCGCACAGCGCCGCCAGGTCCTTGCCCGTCGCCAGGCCCGTCTTCGCCGACAGGTACTGGATGAACATGGCGACGACGTTCGCCATCACCAGCACCCAGACCAGCAGATAGCCGAAGTTCGCCCCCGCCTGGAAGTTGGTCGCGAAGTTGCCCGGGTCCACATAGGCCACCGCGGCGACGAACGCCGGACCGTAGAAGGCCCGGCGCACCCGGCGCACCTCGATCGGGGTCGGGGCGACCTCCCTGGCCGGCTTCGGAGGAGCGGGCGTGGTCATGCGTGGGTCGTCCCTTCGGGCCGGGGGTGGGGGCTTGCGTGTGCCGATGCGCGTCTACGTGTATGCGGGGGTCAGGGGTGTGCGGGGGCCCCGGGATGCCTGGGTGTCGTCCGGCGTCCCGGGGCCCCTGCTCAGCTCGCGTCGTCCTCGGTCGGCTCCGGGGGCACGGGCGGTGTGCCGTACGTGAAGTACGTCTCCTGCGGCAGGTTCGTCCCGCCGATCGCCGTCCCCGTGTCGATCTGGTCCATCGTCCACGTACGGGTCTCGAAGTCCGGCTCCAGGATCAGGATGCCCGGGTCGCCGAACAGCTCGATCCGGTTGCCGCCGGGCTCGAAGACGTACAGGAAGGAGCTCTGTGTGATCCCGTGCCGGTCGGGGCCCGCCTCGATGGTGATGTCGTAGTCGCGGAACATCTCCGCCGCGTCCACCGTGTGCTGCTGTACCCCGTAGTAGAAGGCGACATGGTGCAGCCGGCCCCGGGCGCCCCGGGCGTCGCGCATGACGGCGACGTCATGGCTGAGCTGGCTGCTGCTCATCCAGACCCCGGCCTCGACCTCACCGTCCACCACCCGCTCGTTGGTGCGCAGCCCCAGGTGCCGCTCGAAGGAGTTCCGCATCGGGGTGACGTCGCTGGCCAGCAGGTTGAGGTGGTCCAGACGCTTGATCGGCAGCCCCTGGAGCGGCTTCTTCGACGGGCGGCTGAGGATCTTGCTGCGCAGGTCCTCCGGCGCCCGGTACTTCTCCGCCTCCCACAGCAGGCTCATGTGGTGGCCGTCGGGGGTGGTGAAGTCGTACGTCTTGCCGTACCCGTACTCGTCCTCCGTCCAGGCCCCCTCGCCGTTCCCGGCCTGCAGCGAGCGCACCCGGCGCTCCAGCGCCTCCGGCGACGTCGTCCGCAGCGCCGCGTGGTCCATGCGGGCCACCGGGCCCTCGGTGATCTTCAGACTCCACTGGTACGGGTCCTCGTAGCCGCGCAGATAGACCGACTGGCCCTCGCGCCGGGTCTCGTACATGCCCAGCAGGTCCTTGAAGAACCACAGGGTGCCGTCGGGGTCGGGGGTGTGCAGCTCGACCCGCGCGAGGTGCGCGATCTCCTGCCGGTACTGTTCGTCGCTCATGTGCCACTGCCTTCCTGCGCCGGTGCGGGCGGTCTGCCGCCCGTGCTCTGTTGGGAGTTGTTCGGTGGGGCGGTGCCGTCCGCCGTACGGGCCGCCGCGCGTTCCGCCGTCGTCACGTCGCCCGCCGCCCAGTGCTGGGGCGCGACCTCGCGGATGACGACCCGGATGTTCGCGACCGGGGCGCCCACGGCCCGGTGCGCCGCCTCGGTGAGTTCGTGGATCAGGGCGCGCACCTGCTCGGGCGAGCGGCCGGTGCCGAGGGTGACGTCGATGAAGGGCACGGTCAGCCCCCCGCGACGGAGACGGCGCCGAGGGTGGAGAAGCTCGCGCGGACGCTCGCACCGGGCCGTACGTGGACCGCGTCGGTCATTCCGCCGGTCAGGACCAACTGGCCCGGCTCCAGGGCCAGTCCGCGCTCGCCCAGGGCGTTCGCCGCGAGGGCCAGCGCCTCGGCCGGGTGGCCCTGGACGGCGGCACCGGTGGCCGAGTCGACCGGTTCGCCGTCCACCTCCAGCAGCACCGCCTCGTGCGCCAGGTCCAGCCCCTCGGGCGAGCGGCCGACCGGGCCCAGGACGAAGAGCGCGGAGGAGCTGTTGTCCGCGACCGCGTCGGCGAGCGTGAAGGAGAAGTCCTGGAAGCGGCTGTCGATGATCTCGACCCCGGCGTGCACCCGCTCCACCGCCCGGAGCGCGGTCGCCGCCGTGACGCCCGGTCCGGCCAGCCGCTCGCCCATCACGAAGACGATCTCCGGCTCGGCGCGCGGGTGGATCAGCCGCTCGCGCGGGAGCGGTTCGCCGGCGGGCAGCACCATGGCGTCCGTCAGCCAGGCCAGGGACGGCGAGTCGATGCCCATCCGGAGCTGCTTGGCCCGCGAGGTGAGGCCCAGCTTGACCCCGATGAGCTTCTCGCCCCGGGCCAGGCGCTGTTGCAGCGCCTCGTACTGCACGGTGTAGGCGCCCGGCAGATCGAGCGTGGGCCACTGCGCGGTGATCGGGCCCCGTGCGGTGACGGAGCGTTCCGCCTCCAGCAGGACCGCGGCGGCACGTCGCGTGTCACCCGGTCGTATTTCCAGTGCCTCGGCCATGGACGGCCTCCTCCTCGAAGGGGTGGGGTTGGGGGGAGTCGGTGTTCGGGTACGGAGGTGGGGCTGAGGTCGCCCGGGTGTCAGCCCGCCCGGGTGACCGTCGCCGTGCCCAGGCCCGACAGCGACGCCGTCACCGTGGAGCCGGGCAGCAGCTCCGTGGGCGTGGCGAAGCCGGAGACCAGGACGCTGCTGCCCGCCGTGAGCGGGAACCCGTCGTCCTCCCGGGCGTTCGCCGCCCAGGCCAGCGCCGCCAGGGGCGAGCCGAGCGCCATGCCGGTGGCCCCGGTCGCGACGACCGCACCGTCGCGGTACAGCACGTATCCGGCCAGCCGCAGATCGGTGTCGGCGGGCGGCACCGGCTCCGTACCGAGGACCACGGAGTGGCACCCCGCGTTGTCGGCGGCCAGGTCCAGGACGGTGGCCGGGCCGTCCTCCACCCGGGAGTCGGTGATCTCCAGCGCGGGCAGCACGAACTCCACCGCCCGCAGCGCGTCCGCCGCGTTCGCCCCGGGGCCCTCCAGCGGTGCGCCGAGGACGAACAGCAGCGCGGGCTCCGCCTGCGGACGGATCAACTCGTCGGTGGCCGGGAGGAGCTGGGTCGTACGGAACATGCCGGAGGTCAGCCGGCCGAGCACCGGCTCCGTCGCCCCCTCCAGGGTGCGCCGGGCGGTGGAGGAGGTCAGGCCCACCTTCAGCCCGCGTATCCGCTCGCCCTCGGCGGTGTGCAGGCGGACCACCTCCGCCTGTACGCGGTAGGCGTCGGCGAGGGTCGTCACCGTACCTTCGCGGCCGGGGGATGCGGTCGGCTTTCCGGTGCGGTGGGCGCTGTGCAGTCGTGCGGCCGTCTCGCGTGTCGCGTCGGCGTCATGATGTGCGGTCATGGTGGATGCGTGCCTCTCGGTGTTCCTGCGGTGGGCCGGGGGATGTGGTCGGCAGTGCGGGGGAGAGAGCGCGGTGCGGCGGTCAGCGGATGCGCAGGACCACGGCCCGGGGCTCGGTGAAGAACTCGCGGGAGAAGTTCCCGCCCTCCCGGCCGACGCCGCTGCTCCCCTCGCCCCCGAAGGGCATGCGCAGATCGCGCTCGAAGTAGCAGTTGACCCAGACGGTGCCGGCCTTCCAGCGGGCCGCCATCCGGTGCGCGCGGTCCAGGTCGCGGGTGAAGAGGATGCCCGCCAGCCCGTACCGGGTGGTGTTCGCCAGCCGCAGCGCCTCCTCCTCGGTGTCGAACGGGATGACCGTCTCCACCGGGCCGAAGATCTCCTCCTGGGCCGTGCGCGAGTCGTTGTCCAGCCCCGTGATCACGGTGGGCCGGTAGTAGTGCCCGGCGGAGAGCGCGGCATCGGCCGGCGGGCCGCCGCCGGTGAGGACCGTGCCGCCCTCCCGCTGGGCCAGCTCGACGTAACCGTGCACCTTCTCCAGGTGCGCCCGCTCGATGAGGGGGCCCATGAACGTCTGCTCCTGGCGCGGGTCCCCGACCACCAGCTTCTCGGCCTCGGCGGTGAACCGCTCCAGGAACTCCGGCAGGATCGACCGCTGTACGAGCAGCCGCGAACCGGCGAAGCAGACCTGGCCGCTCCCGCCGAAGATGGCCCGGATCGACTCCGGCACCGCGATGTCGAGATCCGCGTCCGCGAAGACGATGTTGGCCGACTTGCCGCCCAGCTCGGCGGAGACCGGCGTCAGGTTGGCCGCCGCTGCCGCCATGATGGCCGCGCCGGTGGCGCTGGAGCCGGTGAAGGTGATCCGGTCCACGCGCGGGTCACCGGTCAGCGGCCCGGCGACCTCGTCGCCGCCGTACCCGTGCACGATGTTGAGGACGCCCTCCGGCAGCCCCGCCTCCAGCGCCAGCTCCCCGAACCGGGCCGCCGTCAGCGGGGTCTGCGGCGCCGGCTTCAGTACGACGGTGTTGCCGAAGGCCAGCGCGGGCGCGACCTTCCAGGTGGCCAGCATGAGCGGCGCGTTCCACGGGCTGATCGCGGAGACCACCCCGGCCGGGGCGTGCAGCGAGTAGCCGAGCACCGGGCCGTCGGGGTAGGCCTCCTCGGTGGCGAGGGCCGCGAAGTCCGCGAAGAACCGTAAGTTCTGGGCGACCCGGGGCATCTCCCCGTGCCGGGCGTGGCGGAGGGTCTTCCCGCTGTCGTGGGACTCCAGCAGGGCCAGCTCGTCCCGGTGTTCGTCGACCGCGTCGGCCACCGCGTGCAGGACCGTCCGCCGCTCGGCCGCCGTCATCCGGGGCCAGGGCCCCGCGTCGAAGGCCTCGCGCGCCGCCGTGACGGCCAGCTCGCCGTCCCGGGCCGCGCCCCGGGCGACGGTGCCGAGCAGCGCGTCGTCGTGCGGGTCGCGGGTCTCGAAGGTGCGCCCGTCCTCGGAGGCGACGGAGCGGCCGCCGATCAGATGGTGAACCGTCCGCTTTTCCGCGGCCGTGGCGCCGATGGACATGCGAATACCCCCTGGATTCCGGATTTCCGGTGGTGGTGTGGGTGGGTGAGTGGGCGGGTGCGGCGGGCCGGTGGATTCCGGCGCGACCGCGTTCCGGCTGTGCGATTCAGGGGCTGTGGATACGCGGCCCTGAAATGCGTCCGGCGCGCATTCATCCTGCGATCCGCCCGTCGGGCCGGTCAAGAAGAGTCTTTTCTGTTGACCCATTTTTGGGACTTGTATCGCGTGGCGCCGGCTGTTGACCGGTGAATCGGCGGCTGGGTAGCGTCGTTGACGTCGGGGCGGGGACACGGGAGCCGAGTGAGGCGCTCGGCCTCGAAGCCTGCGGGCCGTCGGCCTGTGCAGGGCGGTTCCGTGGATTCCGTTCCATCGGCCGCCCATTGGCCGCTGATCTCCCTTTCCCTCTTCTCCTTGTTGATTTCTTTCCGATGCCTTGTCTCTGCCTGCTCCGCTTTCCTTCCGTATTTCTCTTGCTGGTCACCAGTACTCCGAGGGGACGTGTTAACCATGGGCTCAAGACAGCTGAGCCGGAATGCCGCCATAGGCGTGATCGGGGGAGGGGCGGCCGCCGTCTGTCTGCTCGACGCGCTCGCCGAGGCCTCGACGGCCCCCGGCGAAGTCACTGTCTTCGAGCCCTCGCCCCATCTGTGGCGCGGCCGGCCCTACCAGCCGGACCTGGACACGGTCCGGGTCAACATCGCCCCCGGGGGGATGTCCGTACGCTTCGGGGACCCGGAGCACTTCCCGGGCTGGCTGGCCGCCCGGGACGCGGTGCTCGGCATGGCCGGACCCGACTTCGTCGACCCGATCAACGGGCTCCGCTTCATCCCGCGCGCCACCTACGGCGCCTATCTGGAGCAGTCGGCCCGCGAGGCCGTCGCCCGGCTGCGCAACGAGGGGTGGCGGGTCGACGTCGTCCCCGAGCAGGTCACCGCCGCCGAGCCCGCCCCCGGCGGCCGGGTGCGGCTGTTCCACGGCGACGGCGAGAGTCTCACCGTCGACCACACCGTGCTCTGCGTGGGCCGTGGCCGGCCCGGCGACCCGTACGGGCTGACCGGCCGGGACGGCTATCTGCCCGACGCCTACCCGCTGGCCCGCACCCTGGGGGAGATCGGTGCCGACGCCGACGTCGGCGTCATCGGTGCCGGGCTGACCGGTGTCGACATCGTCCTCTCGCTGCTCGCCCGCGGGCACCGGGGCCAGGTCCTGCTGGCCTCGCGCAGCGGAGTGCTCCCCCGGGTCCGCCAGACGGCCCGGCCGCACACCCTGAAGCACTTCACGGCCGACTGGTTCCGGGGGGCGGCCAGGCGCGGGGAGACGGTGACCCTGGGCCAGGTGGTTGACCTCATGAGGGCCGAATTCGCGGACGCGGGCGAGGACTTCACCGCCGTGGCACGGGAGATCACCGCCGCCGCGGAGGCCGAGGACCCGGTGAAGCGGCTGCGCCGGCACCTGTCCGAGGTGGACTCGCCCGACCGGGGGCTGCGCATCCTCCAGCAGGCGGTGCCCGCCACCGGCCCCGACGTCTGGCCGCTGCTCCCGGAGGCCGACCGCAGACAGCTGCTCCGCGACCACTACCGCTCGATGATGAGCCTGTGCTGCCCCATGCCGGCGACCACCGCGACCGCCCTGCTCGGCATGGTCGACAGCGGGCAGTTACGGATCGTCTCCGACGTACGGGCCGTGGAGCCGACGCCCGGCGGCGGCTTCGCCCTCCGTACGGGGGACGGGGCGCCGCCGCTCCGGGCCGACCGGCTGATCAACGCGGTGAACCCGGCGCCCGGCGGGCTGCCCGCCCGCGCCCAGTCGCTGGTCACCTCGCTGGTCTCCGAGGGGCTGGCCGAACTCCACCCGCGCGGCGGTGTCGTGACGGAGCGGGCCACCAGCCGGCTGCTGACCGGCGGCCGGGCCCACCCCGGTCTCTACGCGCTCGGTGACCTGGCCGCGGGCAGCCTGTTCTTCACCTTCGGGCTCCCCTCCATCGTCGACCGCGCTCACGACATCGTGCAGGCGATCCGCGCCGGTGACGGTCCGCCGCTGCCCGTCACCGAGGACGCCGTACTCAGCGCCTGACGCCCCGTCGTCCGTCGTCCGTCGTCCGGCGCCCGACTGCCCGGCGCGCCCGGCGCCCGACCGTCCGCCGTCCGGCACCCCGTACACCTCCCGACCCCTGACCCGGAAGCTCCCTGGAGGAGACATGACCGCCGAGCCCGTCGCCCCGCCGACCCCAGCCGCCCACCGACCCAACGACGTGCGCCCGATGACCGGCGACGAGTACCTGGACTCGCTGCGCGACGGCCGGGAGATCTACATCCACGGCCAGCGGGTCAAGGACGTCACCACCCACCCCGCCTTCCGCAACAGCGCCCGCTCCGTCGCCCGCCTCTACGACGCCCTGCACGCCCCCGAGGCCGAAGGCGTGCTCCGCGTCCCCACCGACACCGGCAACGGCGGCTTCACGCACCCCTTCTTCAAGACCCCGCACACCGCGCAGGACCTGATCACCAGCCGGGACGCCATCGTGCGCTGGCAGCGCCTGGTCTTCGGCTGGATGGGCCGCACCCCCGACTACAAGGCGTCCTTCCTCGGCACCCTGGGCGCCAACGCCGACTTCTACGGCCCCTTCAAGGAGAACGCGCTCGCCTGGCACAAGCGCGCCCAGGAGCGGGTCCTCTACTTCAACCACGCGATCGTCCACCCGCCGATCGACCGCGACAAGCCGGCCGACCAGACCGCGGACGTCTGCGTGCACGTCGACCGGGAGACCGACGCCGGGCTGATCGTCTCGGGCGCCAAGGTGGTCGCCACCGGCTCCGCGCTCACCAACGCCAACTTCGTCGCCCACTACGGCCTGCCCCTGAAGGACAAGCGGTTCGGCGTGGTCTTCAGCATCCCGATGGACACCCCGGGGCTGAAGCTGCTGTGCCGTACGTCGTACGAGATGACCGCCCAGGTCATGGGCAGCCCCTTCGACTACCCGCTCTCCAGCCGGCTGGACGAGAACGACGCGATCATGGTGATGGACCAGGTCCTGATCCCGTGGGAGAACGTCTTCATGTACGACGCGGAGGCGGCCAACTCCTTCGCCAACGGCTCCGGTTTCGTCGACCGCTTCACCTTCCACGGCTGCGCCCGGCTAGCCGTGAAGCTGGACTTCATCGCGGGCTGCGTCATGAAGGCCGTCGAGATGACCGGCACCGCGGGCTTCCGCGGGGTCCAGGCGCAGGTCGGGGAGATCCTCAACTGGCGCGACCTCTTCTGGGGCCTCTCCGACGCCATGGCCAAGGACCCGGTGCCGTGGGTGGGCGGGGCCGTCCAGCCCAATGTGCGGTACGGGATGGCGTACCGCACCTTCATGGGCGTCGGCTACCCGCGCATCAAGGAGATCATCCAGCAGTCCCTGGGCAGCGGGCTCATCTACCTCAACTCGCACTCCTCCGACTGGAAGAACCCGGAGATCCGTCCGTACCTGGACCAGTATCTGCGCGGCTCCGGCGGCATCCCGGCGATCGACCGGGTCAAGCTGCTGAAGCTTCTCTGGGACGCGGTGGGCACCGAGTTCGGCGGCCGCCACGAGTTGTACGAGCGCAACTACGGCGGCGACCACGAGGCGGTCAGGTTCCAGACCCTCTGGGCCTACCAGGACTCCGGCGAGGCCGGGGCGCTGAAGGACTTCGTGGACGCGTGCATGGACGAGTACGACCTGGACGGCTGGCGGCGCGACGACATGTTCGACCCGGACGAATTCGCCTTCGTCCTGGGCCGTTGAGCGGGGTGAGGGGCGAGGCGCGGGGCGTGCCGGACCGGCCGGGGACGGCCGCCGCTGCCGCCGCCTCGGACGGGACCGCGCTGCTCGCCGCCACACCGGACCGGATGCGCGGGGCCCTCGGCCACTTCGCCAGCGGGGTCACGGTGGTCACCACGGCCACCGAGGGGACGGACGGGCCGCACGCCCACGGCATGACCGCCAACGCCTTCACGTCCGTCTCCCTGGAGCCCCCGCTCGTCCTGGTCTCGATCTCCACCCGCGCCCGCTCCCACCGGCGCATCGACGACTCCGGCCGGTACGGGGTGTCCATCCTGGGCGCCGGACAGGGGCCGGTGGCCCACCACTTCGCCGGCGGGGCCCAGTCCCCGGAGGCGGTGTCCCTGGAGTGGCGCGACGGCCTCCCGCTCGTCGGGGGAGCGCTGGTGCACCTGGCCTGCCGGGTCCGGCAGAGCCACCGGGCGGGCGACCACACCCTGTTCGTCGGTGAGGTCGAGGGGCTGTGGCTCGGCTCCGGCGGCCCGCTCGTCCACTACCGCCGCGACCTGTGCGCCCTGGCGGGACCGGCGCCGACGCCGGCGGGTGACCCGAGGGCCGTCTCCGTACGGGATCAGGCACCCGCCCCGGCCCCCGTACCGACCCAAGCCCCCCCACCCGCCCCCGTACCGGATCGCACACCGCCCCAGACCCCCGAACCCACCGCCGTACGGGAGCACGCACCGCACCAAGCCCCCGCGCCCGCTCCCGTACCGCACCAAGCCCCCGGCCCCCGCCGTGACCCGAACCCCGGCACCGACCGTGAAGAGAGGCCCGCACATGCCCGCTGACCTCGGCCCCGCTGACCTCGACCTCGCCGACCCCGGCCCCACTGATCCCGGCCCAGCCGACCCGGGCCCCGTCGACCCCGGCCCCACTGCCCCCGGCCCCGCCGGCCTCGGCGTCCGGAGCTGGGACCGGCTGTTCGCCCGTCATGTGGCGAGCGACACCGGCGACCAGATCACCGCCATCCTCAACCAGTCCGGCGCCACCGACGCCATCGCCCTCTCGGGCGGCTTCCCGCACCCCGACACCTTCCCCGCCCGTGCGCTGGCCGAGAGCCACGCCCGGGTGCTCGCGCAGCCCGCCGCGCTCCAGTACGGGCCCACCCCCGGGCTCCCCGGACTGCGCGACTGGTTCAGCGGCTGGCTGGGGCGGGCCGAGGGGCGGACGCCCGCCGACGGCGAACTGCTCATCACCAGCGGCGGGATGGAGGGCCTCGGCCTCATCACCCGCAGCCTCCTCGACCCCGGCGACCGGGCCGTGGTCGAGGGCCCCACCTTCTTCGGCGCCCTCGTCGGCTTCCAGCGGCAGCTCGCCCGGGTGGAGACCGTGCCGGTCGACGGCGACGGGCTGGACACCGACGCCCTGGCCGAGCTGCTGCGCGGCTCCACCGGGCCGGCGCCCAAGCTCCTCTACCTCGTCCCGGACCACCAGAACCCCACCGGCCTCACCCTCTCGCTGGAGCGCCGCCACGCCCTGATCGCGCTGGCCCGGAGGTACGGGTTCCTCATCGTCGAGGACGTCGCCTACCGCGAGCTGGGCTTCGACGGGGAGCGCCACCCCAGCCTCTGGGCGCTGGCCCCCGACGTCGTGGCCCAGGTCGGCACCTTCGCCAAGACCTTCACCCCGGGCATCCGGCTCGGCTGGGTCGTCGCCCCGGCCCGCCTCACCGCCCAACTGGCCCGTGCCAAGCAGAACACCGACCAGTGCACCGGCGCCTACGGGCAGCTGCTGCTGGAGGACTACGGGAGGTCCGGCGGGTTCGACCGCCAGATCGCCGCCTCCCGGGCCTTCTACCGGCGCCGCCGGGACGTGATGACGGACGCCCTCGCCGCCCATCTGCCCGAGGAGGTCGCGTACACCCGGCCGCACGGCGGCTTCTTCAGCTGGCTCACCCTGCCCGGGAACGTCGACACCGTGGCGCTCCAGGAACGGGCGCTGGCCGCCAAGGTCAGCTATGTGCCCGGGCGCGCCTTCTACGCCGAGGAGCAGGGCGCCAACAGCCTGCGCCTGGCGTTCAGCCGGGTGCCCGACGAGCAGATCGCCGAGGGCGTACGCAATCTGTCCGGCGTCCTCGCCGAGGCGATCGGCACCACCGCCGCGCGCTGACCACCGCCCCACGGCCCCGATGCCGCGCGCCGACCACCGACCGCTGTCCCCTTCCTTTCCACCCTCATGAAGCAGAAGGGCCCCTCCATGCCCACCCAGCCCACCCGGTCCACCGAGCCGCCGTCCGCCCCGCCCGGCATCGACGCCCTGCGCGAGCTGCTGCTCCCCGAGTACAGCCCGAGCTGCCTGGCCGCCGACGCCGGGGACCGTATCGGCGCCATCGGCGGGCTGCTCACCGTGAACCCCGCCCACCGGGTCGTCGGCCCCGCCCTGACCATCGACCTCTCCGAGAAGGACCTGGTCGACATCCTCCCGGTGCTCGGCCTGGCCCGGCCCGGGGACGTCATCGTGCTGGCCTGTCACGGGATCACCGGGATGGCGATGTGGGGTGGCCTGATGACGACTTTGTCTCAGCTGGCGGGGATCGCCGGAGCCGTCGTCGACGGGGCCGTCCGGGACGTGGACGAGATACGCGACCTCGGCTTCCCCGTCTGGTACCGCACCGCCCAGCCGCGCCGCTGCCCGCCCGCCCACCTGGACGGTGTCGTGCAGGTCAACGTGCCGGTGTCGATCGACGGGGTGACCGTACGGGCAGGTGACATCGTGGTCGCCGACGAGAACGGCGTGGCCGTCGTGCCGCCCGACGCGGCGGAGGAAGTCGCCGTGTCCACAAGGGAGTTGCTGGCAAAGGAGCGGACGGTACGCGATCTGATGAACGCGGGGGCGACACTCCCGGAACTACTGGCGCGATTCGGCCATCTGTAATCGGCCGAGGTATCGCGTTCGCGAGCGGGAATGGCATGCTCGTTCCGAAGCCACATGAGAGAGTTGGGCCCAAAAGCCGCTGACGTTTCGTCACCAGCATTTCCAGACAGGGAGAATGACAGCATGGCTGTTGCGTTGACCGCGGACAGTGCCGGGTCGGTCGGAGGATTCAAGGTCGCCGATCTCTCACTCGCCGAGCTGGGCCGCAAGGAGATCCGTCTCGCCGAGCACGAGATGCCCGGACTGATGGCCCTGCGGCAGGAGTTCGGCCCGCAGCAGCCGCTGGCCGGAAAGCGCATCGCCGGCTCTCTGCACATGACCATCCAGACCGCCGTCCTGATCGAGACGCTCGCCGCGCTCGGCGCCGACGTCCGCTGGGCCAGCTGCAACATCTTCTCCACCCAGGACCAGGCGGCCGCGGCCGTCGTCGTGGGCACCGAGGGCACGGTGGAGGAGCCCAGGGGCAGCTCCGTCTTCGCCTGGAAGGGCGAGACGCTGGAGGAGTACTGGTGGTGCCTGGAGCAGCTGCTGACCTGGCCCGACGGCTCCGGCCCGCACTCGATCGTGGACGACGGCGGTGACGCCACCCTGCTGGTCCACCTGGGCGCCGAGTACGAGGCGGCGGGCGCCGTCCCGGACGCGCTCGCCGACGATCCGGAGGAGCACCGGATCATCCTCGACGTGCTCCGCCGCTCGCTCGTGGACAACCCGGGCAAGTACTCGGAGATGGCGAAGTTCATCGTCGGCGTCACCGAGGAGACCACCAACGGCGTCAACCGGCTCTACCGCCTCGGCAAGGAGGGCAAGCTCCTCTTCACCGGCATCAACGTCAACGACGCGGTGACCAAGAGCAAGTTCGACAACCGCTACGGCATCCGCCACTCGCTGGTCGACGGCATCAACCGCGCCATCGACGTCATGATCGCCGGGAAGCTCGCCGTGATCTGCGGTTACGGCGACGTCGGCAAGGGCGCCGTGGCGTCCCTGCGCGGCCAGGGCGCGCGTGTCGTGGTCACCGAGGCCGACCCGATCTGCGCGCTCCAGGCGGCCATGGACGGTCTGAAGGTCGTCACCCTCGACCAGGTCGTCGAGACCGGTGACATCTTCATCACCACCACCGGCAACCGCGACATCATCATGGCCGACCACATGGCCCGGATGAAGCACAACGCCGTCGTCGGCAACGTGGGCCACTTCGACAACGAGATCGACATGGCCGGCCTCGCGCAGGTGCCGGGCATCGAGAAGACCGAGATCAAGCCGCAGGTCCACGAGTGGGCCTTCCCCGACGGGCACTCGATCATCGTGCTCAGCGAGGGCCGCCTGCTCAACCTGGGCAACGCGACCGGCCACCCGAGCTTCGTGATGTCCTGCTCGTTCGCCAACCAGACCCTGGCGCAGATCTCGCTCTTCGACCCGGCGCAGAACTACGGCACCGACGTCTACACCCTGCCCAAGCACCTGGACGAGAAGGTGGCGCGCCTGCACCTCCCCGCCCTCGACGCCCACCTCACCGAACTCACCAAGGTCCAGGCCGACTACATCGGTGTGGACATCGAAGGTCCCTTCAAGCCGGACCACTACCGCTACTGACCGGTCGGTCCGACCTCGTACCGACCTCGGACCGACCCTCGGTCCGACACCTTCGGACGACCGAGTACGGGGGCGCCGCCGCCGGTTCCACCCGGCGGCGGCGCCCCCGTGGCGGGCCGTGACCCGACCGGCCGCCACAGCCACCCGCGCACGACCCGCGCGGCCTTTCGCGAAAAGCGGCCTTCGCCCCTCTGCGGCACGCCGTCTTCTGTCGAAGTCTTCTTTCGGAAAATGGGGGAACTCTCGTGTTCGATCTCGCGCGCGCCCATGCCAACGGCGACCGCTACCTGCTGCTGCTCGGCTCCGACATCCTGCTCCGTGAACGCGGCATCGTCTCGGCGCTGCGGACCTACCCCGGCCCGGTGATCGGGATGAGCGAGACCCCGGCCGCGCAGAACGCCAACCGCTTCTTCGACCACGTCCTGCGCGCCGACTACTACGACGAGCGCCAGGCCCTCGAAGCCGTCCAGCAGTTCGAGCGCGAGACCGGGCTGCGGCCCGGCGCGGTGGTGCCGATCATCGAGATGACCGTGCACGTCTCCGTCGCCGTCGCCCGCCACTACGACCTGCCCCGGCTCTCCGACGCCTGCCTGGCCAAGGTCCGCGACAAGCACACGATGAAGGCGGCCTTCGAGGCGGCCGGAGTGCCCTGCGCCCGCCACCGCCTCTTCGGCACCCTGGAGGAACTCCACCAGGCTGCGCGGGAGCTGGACTTCCCGCTGGTGCTCAAGCCGCGCGACTTCGCCGGCAACGTCGGCACCGTACGGGTCAACGGCCCCGACGAGCTGGACGAGGCGTACGTCTACTGCCGCGACTCCCTGCTGGAGATCGCCCCGCTGTACGGCTTCGAGGACGGCCGCTTCCAGGCCGAGGAGTTCGTCACCTCCACCCACGAGGTCTCCGTCGAGGTCGCCAACCACCGCGGTGAACGGACCGTCGTCGCCGTCACCGACAAGTCCAAGGCGGGCGCCCCCTACTTCAGCGAGCGCGGCCAACTGGTGCCGAGCGCCGATTCCGGCAACGAGGAGCTGCGCCGGGTCGCCCTGGCGGCCTGCGCCGCGCTCGACATCGACCACGGACTGGCCCATGTCGAGGTCCTGGTCGACGGCGACCGGCTGAGCGTCGTCGAGGTGGCGGCCCGGCCCGGCGGCGACGGGATCATGGACCTGATCGACCGCGTCTACGGCTTCAGCCCCTACGACCTCCACTTCGGCTCGTACACGGACACCCTCGACGGGCTCCCCGCCGTCACCGCGGAGCCCACCGGCATGGGGGCCACGGCCTTCCTCAAGGCGCCCCCCGGCACGATCACCGAGGTCAAGCCGGTCCACGACCTGACCCCCGAGGAAGTCGGCCTCTACATCACCGCCCAGGTGGGCGACGTCTCCCGGCCGCTGACCTCGTACCTCGCGCGCGACGGCGTACTGGAGTGCTTCGAGCGGGGCCAGAGCGACCAGCGGGCCTTCCGCGCCAAGGTCGACGAGCTGGCCCGGCAGCGTACGGAGCAGATCTTCACCGTCGAGGCGGAGCACGATCGGTCATGATCCGCGGTACGTTCCGCACGGTCGCCGGGCTCAACAGCGATCTGCGGGCCCTGTTCGTCTCCACCCTGCTCTTCCGGGCGGGGACGATGGCCTTCCCCTTCCTCGGCGCGTATCTGCTCGGACAGGAACGTTACGGCGTCGAGCAGGTCGGCCTGGTCGTCGGCGCCTTCGGCCTCGGGGCGCTCATCGCCGACGTGGGGGCGGGGGTGCTGCTGGGGCGGCTGCGGCCGGTCACGGTGATGCTCGGCGGCTGCGTCGGCTACGCCCTGGTGCTGGCCGTCGTGCCCGCGCTCTCCGCCGTGCCCGCGCTCCTCGTCGCCACCCTGCTGTGGGGCATGGCCTTCGAGATCTACACGCCCGCCAGTTACGCGCAGGTCGTGGCGGGCTCCTCGGCCGAGCAGCGGAAGATCGCCTTCTCCTGCAACCGGCTGGCGATCAACCTCGGCATGGGTCTCGGCCCGGCCGTCGGCGGTCTGCTCTTCACGGTGGCCCCGCAGGCGCTGTTCTACGTCAACGCCGTCTGCGTCCTCGCCGCCGCCGGGGTGCTGCTGCGCCGCTCCGCCTCCACCCGGTCGGCCACCACCGCCGAGGCGGCCGGACCGGGCAGGCTGCTCTCGCCCACCGTCCGCGACGAGTCCCGGTTCTGGACCCTGTTCGTCCTGGCCCTGCCGGTGCACATCGCGTACGCGCTGCCGCCGATCCTGCTGAGCACGTACATCATCGAGGGCATCGGGCTGCCCGCGTACTGGGTGAGCGTCGTCTTCGTCGTCAACGCGGCGGCGATCGTGCTGTTCGAGGTGCCGCTGAACAAGGCCATGGTCAACATGTCCCATCTGCGGTCGCTGCTCATCGGTTACGTGCTGGCGGCGGCCGGGTTCGCCCTCACCGGGCTCACCTCCAGCGGGCCGCTGCTGGCGGTGATCGCGCTGCTCTGGACCTGCGGGGAGATGATCGTCTTCCCGGCCCTGCTCAGCTATGTCTCCCAGCTCTCCGCCCCGACGGTGATCAACCGCAATGTGAGCCTGTACTCGGCGGGCGTCAACGTCGGTTTCATGGCGGCACCGCAGATCGGCGGGGTGCTCTCGGCCGGCCGCTCGCCCGGCACCCCCTGGCTGGCCGCCGGGACGGCGCTGGCCGCGGCGAGCGTGCTGATGGTCGCCGCCCGCTTCTCCCGGGCCACCTGGTGCCCGGACGGCGAGCATCCGGGCGCCGACGGTCCGGACGGGCGGGCGGAGGACGGGGAGCCGAAGGACGGACAGGCCGACCGCGCGCCCCAGTCGGCGGACTCGACGGGCTGACGGAGGGGGTGGTCCGGGAACCCCGGACCACCCCGGCCCCTCTCAGGAGATCTCCACCTCGAACGCCAGGTCCCGGCAGCGCTGCACCACCGTCGTCACCCACTCCTCCGGCCGCGCCGGGTCGTAGGAGCGCATGGTCTCCATCGCCCAGTACTCCGCGAACGGCAGCGCCCTCGGCCGGGTCTCCCGCAGCCGCCGGGTCCGCCGACGCGGCGCCCGGGAGCCGAAGTCGCTCTCGCTCTCCAGCAGCGCGTCCACCGTGTGACCCAGCGCCGAACGGGCCGCGAGCACCGCGCTGGGGACGTCCCGGGCGGCCAGCCGGCGCCCCGCGTCCTCGATGGCGCGGTCGGCCGCGGCGAGCGAACGGGTGGTCACGAAGGCCCGGAACGCGGAGCCGTCGATCTGCCGCTTGCACTCCTTCGCCCACTCCGTGCCGCTGAGCGCGAGGGGGGCGCTCATCCGCTCCAGGAACAGCTCCTCGGCGTCGGTCAGCACCCCGACCGCCGAGCCGCCCCCCTCGAACCGCTCCCGGGTGACCTTGGCGAGCACCTGCCGGACCTGGCCCTCCAGCCAGTACGTGATTTCCCAGCGCCGGCCCGCCACCGACAGCGCCACCGAAGGGACTTCGGCCGGATCGAGCCCCACGGGCAGCGCGCGGGCGCCCTCGCCGGTCCACGGACCGGTGGAGACCACATGGAAGTCGTACGTGCCGCCCTCGTCGGCCCAGCCGCGTGCGGCGGGTCCGACGCAGCAGACCGCGAGGCAGCCGTCCGGGATCAGCCCGCGGCGGTCCATCTCCTCCAGGCAGCCGGTCAGTCCGGCGCTTCCGGCCGGGGTCACCACGCCGAGTCCCGGCCGGGTCCGAAGAGGCGGACGGTGAAGTCGTCGGGCTCGCGCACCCGCAGATGGGGCTGCAGGCTCCCGGCCCGCCGCGCGGCCGCCGCCGGGCCCGCCGACGGGGGAGCCGTCCGGTTCAGCCGCTCCTCGGCCAGCTCGCAGACGGCCTCCGCCCACTGCACCAGCTCGCGCGACTGCCCCGGGGTGTGCTGCCGGTGGGCGCTCTCCCGGAGCTGGTCCCACAGCCCGGCCGCGCTCCACTGGGTGAACCGGCGATGGGTGTTCTGCCAGGACACCGTGAACGCCCGGGGCAGGGCCCGCCAGGGTACGCCGCTGACCAGGACGAACAGGATGGCGGCGAAGGTCGCCTCGTCGTCGGCCCGTTGGCTGCCGCCGCCCTGCGGACGGACCGCCGGGCGGGGCAGATGCCGGCGGGCCAGCGGCCACAGGGCCATCGGGGCGAGCCAGGTGAACCGGCCCGCGCCGGGGAGGGGGACGCGGGGGCCGGGCACCCTGGCCTCCGGGAGGGTGCTGTTCGTCCGCCGCAGCGGGGGTAACGGATTGCCTTGGTGGGTCATGTCCTCTCCAGGGCGGTCGTGAGCGGGCGGAGAACGCGGGCGGCCGGGAAGCCGCACCGCGTGTCGTCACCGTGGCCACCGTCGCTGTGGGCCAGGTCCTGTCGAGTGGGTGGTTCCTGCTGTCGGTCGATGCGTACTGCCGCTGCACGCAGCCATGTCTGCGTCGGTGCGGAGTCCACCTGTCCTCCCTCTGCCGTGGTCATCGGCTGCTCTCCGGCCCCGTCCGTGGAACGACCCTGTCGTTAAGACGGGCAGGCCGCCGGGTGAGGTTGCTTCGGGAACGGCGTGCTGCGTTCCGGCGCGGTCGGTCGGCTTCCTGACGGTGGCCCCCTCCACCCGCGGCCGCTCGGGGTGAGCGGCCGACTCGCCTGCCGGAACATTGAATCGAACGATGTTCTTCGGTGCAGAACGCTTGCTCGAAAGCTAGGCGCGGTCCAAATGGCGTGTCAAGCAACGGCTGTTGCCGGGGGGCGTACCTGCATCTCCCTCACCGAACCCGGACGGACCGGATGCGCAGGGGCTCCTGGAATCGGCCGGGATTGGCCGGCGTGGAGCGTGGGTAGTGTCGGTCGGGGCCGCCCGGCCGGGGTCCCGATGGAACCGGTTCCGGCCGGTCCCGCGACGGGGCGGGAGGGGGCGGGCCGGGGCGGCGGCAGCGGGGCAAGAACAGTGCGGACAGGGCGGGTCGAGCGTGACGGGGGACGTGGTGATGGGCGGTGGCGGCTTCGCCATGCCGACCGGCGGACCGGGCGGGGGAGTGGTTCAGAAGGAGGCGATCCGGTTGCCGAACCGGTGGGCGCCGAGTTCGCGCGAGAGGCTGCGGGCCGTCTCGCGGGTCGCGATCGAACAGCCCTGCCGGTGCCGCTCGTCCAGCAGGCGTTCGACGGGGCCGACGAGGCCGATGGCCCCCGCCGCGCACCCGGTGCGGTCGAAGACGGGGGCCGCGATGCCCGCGTCACCGAGCGTCGCCTCCTGCTTCTCCACGGCGTAGCCGACCTCTCTGGCCTGCGCCAACTGCGCTTCCAGCACCTCGGGTTCGGTCACCGAGTGGCCGGTCAGGGCGGCGGGCGGGCGGCTGAGCAGGCTGGTCCGCAGCTCCTCGGGGGAGAAGGCCACGATGGCCTTGCCCAGCGCGGTGGTGTTCCAGGGCAGCGTGGCCCCGGTCTCCAGCGGCTGCGCCACGTTCCCCGGCCGGCACACATGGTGGATCACGAGGACGTCGTCATGGACCAGCACCCCCACCCAGACCGCCTCGTCGGTCCGGGTGGCCAGCAGATTGGACCAGGTGAGGGCGCGGGTGCGCAGCTCGTGCGTGTCCAGGTAGGCGTTGCCGAAGGTCACCAGGGCGGGCCCCAGCCGGTATTTGCCCGACTCCTGGTCCTGCACCACCAGGCCGTCCGACTCCAGGGTGCGGAGCAGGCCGTGCATGGCCGATTTCGACACCCCGACCCGGTCGGCGAGTTCGGTGACTCCCAGCCGGGGGGAGGCCCCCGTCAGCTCCTTGATGATGCGTACGGCGCGCTTGACCGACTCGACCACGGGCCCACCCCTGTTCGGTATGAGTGAACACTGTTCTCTTTGAGAACGTCAATGTTCACGTTCTTGTACGGCATGGCCATGGTGCCCTACCCGTACGGAACCGGGCCGCCGGGGTGGTGGCGGCACCGGCCGTGACGCGGGGGACGACAGCCTCCCGGGAGCGTCGCCCGGGTCACCCCGGGCCACCCGGGGGCTGCTTCGGGATCACCCGGGGACGACCTCCACCACGCCGTGCGCGAGGAGTTGGGCGGCGAACTCGACCGTGTCGCCGGTGGCGTTCTCGGCCGGGACGCCGTACTCCTCCGCCACCACGGCCGCGATCCCGCGCAGCGTCGACGTACCGTCGATCCGCCGGACGATGGCCTGCGCCACCTCGTCCAGCTCCAACGCCTGCTCGCGCACGGCCACGTACATCCGCCCCCGGTACCGGCGCGCGCGGGCCTCCACCCGGCGCTGCAGGACGCTGGCCGGTGTCAGCTCGATCTCGGTCTCCCCCATGGCCCCCCCATCGTGTGTGCTCCACCCGGTGAATCCTGATGCCCGGGATAGGAATGCAACCGGCGGCCGACCGGACCGTCAAGGTCCACCTGAGACAGTCAACCGCTCAACCAGCCCGTACGGTTCGGCTCCGCCGCAGGTGGGCCCAGGGGCGCGCGGCGGAGGGGCGGGCCGGGGGCGCCGGACGGGCGCGGCGAGATGAGACACAGCCACCCCGACCACATGAGACACATTGCCTTCCCGGCCGCGCGCCCGAGTCCGACAGCCCCTCGGGGCGCGGGCCCCGGCCCCTCGGCTCAGGGCTTCCCGGCTCAGAGTTTCTCGGCTCAGGGTTTCTCGACGACGACCACGGCGTTGCTCACGCGCCGCTCGCGCAGGGGCCCGCCCCAGTCGTCCACCGGCCGGTTGTAGAGCGTGTTCCCGGCGATGAGGGTGGTGTCGCCGCCGCTGCCGAGCCCCACCGCGTCCCGGGCGCCCAGCCACTTCATCACCGCGGCCGCCTCGGGCAGCGTCGCTCCCACGCTCAGCGCGGGGTCGCGGCCGTCGATGGTGACGAGCAGCAGCTCACCGGCGGCGGTGACCCCCGCGAGCGTACGGGCGTGACGCTGCAACAGCGTGTTGTTGGCGCGGCACTTCTGCCCCGGGTCGAGGTCGGCCGGTACGCAGGAGGCCTGGGCCATCCCGTTGGCGGCCGGGTTCAGCCACACCTCACCGCCCCGCACCAGCGCCGGCGTACCGCCCGCCACCGCCGAGAGCGCCGGGGTGGTCACGGACCTGCCGTCCCGGCCCCGGACCGTGGAGCCGGGCTTGAACGCCTTGCCGATCTCGCTGTGCGCGCGGAGCCAGGCGGCGCCCTCCCCGATGCCCTGGAGGACCCGGCCGCCGGGCGGGATCGGGCCGCCCGCCGGGGTACGGAGCTGCTTGACGACCCAGTTGCCGTCCATGACCACATCGACCGTGTGCGCCAGGAACTCCGCCCGGTCCGCGTACCACTGCGCCTGCCACCCGGTGGCGGGGTCGGTCCAGCTGTCGCCCCGGCGCACCGGGGTGGGGGTGGTGGCGCCCCACTCCGGGCGGAAGACCACGATCTCGTCGGGGTCGTGGCAGGTCGTGTTCCGCCAGGGCTGGAGCGTCCGGGCGCGGTTGGAGGCGCGGTAGTCGTTGCCGACCCCGCCGCAGCCCAGCACATGACCGGCCGGCCGGTGGATGCCGTCGACCACCCGGACCGCTCCGTCGGGTGCGGTGATCCGGGTCTCGGAGCTGATCTCGTCGACGGCGGCCCGGCCCTGGAGCCCTTCCAGCAGGAGGGCGGTCCTGCCGTTGTTCGGGGTACCGAGCAGCACGTTGTTCTGGAGGTACAGGCCCTGGGGTACGCCTTCGAAGCCGCCGAAGTCGCCGTTGTTGGGGCTGTCGATGTCGAACTCCGAGCCGTTGACCGCGACGAGCGCGCCGCTCTCCGCCGCCAGCTGCCGGACGGTCTCGGAGCCCTGGACGTCCTTCCCGTGCACGGCCTTCAGCGTGACCCGGGCCGACGGCGCGACCGTGATCACCCTGACCTGCCACGGGCCCCGGCTCGCGCCCCCGTCCTCGGCGGTGAAGAAGATCCGGCTCCTGTCGAAACCGGCGTCCGCCAGCGCCTGCCGGGCCTGGACGGCGTCCTCCCGGCGGTCGGCGGCGAACCGGCCTACCCGGACCCCGTACCCCACCACCCGGCTGTCCGTGTCGACGCTCTCCGGCACGGTGAAGACATCGACGCGGGCGGTGAATCCGGCCGCGTCCACGTCCCTCGCCAGCCGGTCGGCGTCCGCCCGCGAACCGAAGGTCTCCGTGCCCGTCTGCGGGTGGCGGACCCAGACCGACCAGGCGTCCGAGGCCTCTCCCTGCCAGTACTTCCGGTACGTGACACCCGGGGCCAGCAGGTCGGCGGGTCTGGTCTGCGTCGGTACGTCGGCGGGGCCGAGCGGCATCCGCCCCACCGGTTCCGTACCGGCCACCGCCCCGCCCGTACGCGGCAGTTGGCCCGGCGCAGCCGCCCCGAGCAGCAGCACCGAGGCGACGGCGACGGCCGCGGGCACCCGGACCCGACGGACGAACCGGGCGGGAAAGGCGGACCGGGCGGGAAGGACAGATACGGACAGCGGTCCGGATACCAGCCCGGGCATCGGACGGTGCGGCACAGCGGTCTCCGTTCGGAAAGGCCCTGGCAGGGCGGTTGCCCCACCTCATCACGCCGCCCCCTCCGGGTCACCGGCACACCATGGGCCGCCCGGACCGCCGGAGGACGGCCGTGCCTACCATCCCCTGTGACCGAAACGACCGAGCAGCCCGCCCGCCGTCCCCGGATATTCGCCGACCTCACCCCGCTGCGCGCCTACCCCGACTACCGGCGCCTCTGGTTCGGGAACACCGTGTCCTGGATCGGGCAGGGCATGACGGCCCTCGCCGTCTCGCTCCAGGTCTACGACATCACCGGCTCCGCGTTCTCCGTCGGGCTCATCGGGTTCTGCTCGCTCGTGCCGCTCGTCGTGTTCGGGCTCTACGGCGGGGCCGTCGCGGACACCGTCGACCGGCGCAAGCTCGGCCTGTTCAGCGCCGCCGGATCGTTCCTCCTGGCCCTCGTCCTGGCCCTGGCCACTTTCGCCGGGGTCGAGAACGTCGGCCTGCTGTACGCGATCGTCGCCCTCCAGGCCGTCTGCTTCGCGCTCAACGCCCCGGCCCGCTCCTCGATGATCGCCCGGCTCCTGCCGCCCGAACAGCTGCCCGCCGCCAACGCGCTCAGCTCCATGACCACGACGACGGGCGCGCTCGTCGGCCCGATGCTGGGCGGGCTGATCGTCGGCTGGTGGGGATACCGCGCCGCGTACACCGTCGACGCCGTCACCTTCACCGCCTCCCTGTACGCGATGTGGCGGCTGCCCTCGATGCTGCCCGACCGGAAGGCGGAGGGCGAGGCCCGCAAGCGGGCCTCCGTGACGGACGGGCTGCGCTTCCTCGGCACCCGGCCCAACCTCCGGATGACCTTCTTCACCGACCTGTGCGCGATGGTGCTCGCCCACCCCCGGGCGCTCTTCCCGGTGGTCGCCGTCGTCTGGTACGGAGGTGACGCCCGGACCACCGGCATGCTCGTGGCCGCCCCGGCGCTCGGCGCGCTGCTCGGCGGGGTCTTCTCCGGCTGGCTCGGCCGCATCCGCCGCCACGGCCTCGCCGTCCTGCTCGCCGTCGGCAGCTGGGGCGCCGCCATCGCCGTCTTCGGGCTCACCCGCCACCTCTGGCTCGGGCTGCTCTTCCTGGCGCTCGCCGGGTGCGCCGACACCGTCTCCATGGTCTTCCGGAACACCATGCTCCAGGCGGCGGTCCCGGACGAGATGCGCGGCCGGCTCCAGGGCGTGTTCATCGTCGTGGTGGCGGGCGGGCCCCGGCTCGGGGACTTCCTGGCCGGTTCGGTGGCCGACCTCACCTCTCCGGCCGTGGCCGTCGTCGGGGGCGGGGCGGCCTGCGTGGTGGCGGTCGGTCTGCTGGCCCTGAAGTGGCGGGGCTTCGCCCGGTACGACGCCCGCGACCCGCAGCCGTAACCGCCGCCCTGCCGGACGGCGGTAGCGGCCCTACCGGACGATCGAGCGGGCGACCCCCAGCTCCACCAGATCCTGCGGCCGCAGCCGGAGCTGGTCGGCGGTGGCGCCCGTCTCCTCCGGCGGCCGCTTGAGGATGGCCGCCGCGAGTTCGGGCGCGATGACGGAGAAGTAACTGTCCGCCGTCACATGGGTGTTGCCCGGGGCCGCGAGGGCCAGCGCACCGCCCGAGCCGCCCTCGCCGATCACCAGCGTGGTCACCGGCACCCGGGCCGCCGCGATCGCCGCGAAGGTGTCCGCGATGGCCGCGCCCTGGCCGGCCCGTTCCGCCTCGGCGTCGTTGGCGGCGCCCGGGGTGTCGACCAGGGTGAGGACGGGGACGCCGAGCCGGTCCGCGAGCCGGATCGTCCGGGCCGCCGCCCGGTAGCCGGCCGGGCGCGTCGGGGTCCCGCACTGCGCGACGTACGCGACGGCCCGCCCGTCCGCCCGCAGCCCGAACCCGCTGAGCAGCCCCGGGTCCGTACCGCCGGACCGGTCCCCGTGGAGGGGGAGCCGTACGGCGAAGTAGTCGTCCAGATACGCCCGGGCCCGCGGCCGCCCCGCCGCCCGGGCCCGCTCCACCGCCTCCCGCCCGCTCCCCGGCAGCCCGGCGGAGGACGGGGCCTGGGCCCGGGGGAGCGGCGCGGCGGCGGGTCCGCCCACGGGACCGCCACCTTCCTCGCCCGCCCCCAGCGCCCGCAGCCACAGCCCCACCGTGCGGGGCAGCTCCGGGCCCGGGACCACCGCGTCCACCTGGCCCGCCGCCGACTGGCCCTCGGCGCCGTACGCGTACGGGTCGGCGTCCGGCGGGCGTACCCGGGAGCCGGCGAACCCGATCTGGGCGCCCGGCAGGGCCAGCACCACGTCCGCGCCCGCCCCCACGGTGGCCCAGCCGCCGCCGGTCGTGGGGTCGCGGACCACGGCGATCTGCGGGAGCCCCGCCGCCCGCAGCCGGGTGGAGGCGGCGGCCACCCGCTGGAGCTGGGTGAGCGCGACCATGCCCTCCTGCATCCGGCTGCCGCCCGTGGCGACGAGCGCGACCAGCGGCAGCCGGCGGGTGAGCGCCAGGTCGTACGCGGCCTCCAGCCGGTCACCCGTCAGCAGGCCCAACGAGCCGCCCAGGAAGCCGAATTCGAAGGCGAGCAGCACGCACTCCCGGTCGCCGACGACCCCGGTCCCGTACACGACCGACTCGTCCTCACCGGTCCGCTCCGCCGCCCGTGCGCGCGCCGCGCCGTACCCCGCCCAGCCGAGCGGGCCGTCCGGCGGGAGTGTGCGCGGCGACGGGGGCCGGTGCTCGGTGAAGCCCGCCCCGCCGGTGAGCAGGGCGATGGCCTCGCGGGCGGTGGCCCGGGGCGTCGTACCGGACGTCGTCCCAGCGGGGGCGTGACCGGACACGGAGGCGTCACCGGACACGGGGGAGCCACCAGGCAGGGAAGCGTCACCGGACAGGGGGGAACCACCGGCCATGGGGGCGTCACCGGACATGGAGCGACCTCTTCATGATCTTCCCCAGGTCGTTGCGGGGCAGCGCGTCCAGGTAGCGCACCAAACGCGGACGCTTGTGCGGGGCCAGCTGCCCCGCCACCAGATCCGCCAACTCCTCGGCGGCGGGCGGCGAGTCGGGGTCGGCCGCGACCACCCACGCCACCACCCGCTCACCGAGGTCCGGGTCCGCCTCGCCGGTGACGGCGGCCTCGCGGACGCCGGGGTGGCCGAGGAGCACGTTCTCGATCTCGCCCGCGCCGATCTTGTAGCCGCCGCTCTTGATGAGGTCGGTGGCCTTGCGCCCGACGATGGTCACGTACCCGTCCGTGTCCACCGTGCCGACGTCGCCCGTCCGGAACCAGCCGTCGGCCGTGTGCGCGGCGGCGGTGGCGTCGGGCCGGTTCAGGTAGCCGGTGAACAGGTTCGGGCCCCGGACCTGGATCTCCCCGATCGCCTCCGGCCCCTCCAGCACCGTGCCGTCCTCCTCCACCAGCCGCAGCTCCACCCCCGCGAGCGGCGGGCCCACCGTGCCGGGGCGCGGTACGCCGTCCGCCCGGATCCCCGTGTTCATCAGGGTCTCCGTCATCCCGTACCGCTCGATCACCCGCCGCCCGGTCGCCGCCGCGATGCGTTCGTGGTCGTGCACGGGGAGCGCCGCCGAACCGGAGACCAGCAGCCGCGCCCCGGCCAACGCCCCGGCCAGCGCGTCCCGTTCGGCGGTCCCCGCCGGGGCGTCCAGCACCTCCGCCAGCCGGTGGTACATCGTCGGTACGCCGAAGAGCATCGTGCCCCCGGACCCCAGCTCCCGCGCCACGCCCCCGGCCGAGAACGCCCCCAGGTGGCGCAGCGAACCGCCCCGCCGCAGCGGCCCGAGGACGCCCAGGATCAGCCCGTGGACGTGGAACAGCGGCAGCGCGTGGACCAGCACGTCGTCGCCGGTCCACCCCCAGGCGTCCTCCAGCGCGTCCAGCGACGCGGCGACGGCCCGCCGGGGGAGCACGGCCCCCTTGGGCGGGCCGGTGGTGCCGGAGGTGTAGACGATGAGGGCGGGCGACTCGGGGCCGCCCTCACCGGGCGCGCCCCTGTCCGCCGGGGCGCCGCCTCCGTACGCCTCCGCGCTCCCGGTCTCCGCCCGTGCGTCCACCGTCACCCGCCGCACCTTCTCCAGCGCGGGCGGCAGCTCGTCGGCCGGTCCCGCCAGTACGGCCGTGGGTTCGCTGTCGGCCAGGATGTGCGCCAACTCGCTTTCGCCCGTACGGGGGTTGAGCGGCACGACCGGCACCCCGGCCCGCAGGGCCGCCACCGCGGCGATCACCGTCTCCGCCGTCGGAGTGGCCCAGACGGCGACCCGGCCCGCGTCCGCGATCCGGGCGGCGAGCGCGGCGGAGGCCTCGGCCAACCGGCCGTAGGTCAGGGAGAGATCACCGAAGCGGACGGCCTCCCGGGAGGCCGCCGGGCCGGTGGGGGACTGGAGCGCGGGAAGAAGGAGGGTCACGCCGGGAAGCCTAGGGGCTCGGGGCGGTCCTGGCCGGGTGTCAGGTGCCGATGAGGGGAGCGTCACCCGGGGCCGGGGTGGGGTTCGGGTTCGGGTTCGGGTTCGGGGTCCGGGCCCGGCCTCCCCGGGTGGCTCCTGGAAGGCGAGACCTCACCCGCCGCGCCGGACGTTCCGCATCCGTCCGTACGCGTACACGCACCCCGCCAGCGCCAGGTCGGACAGGAGCATGAAGCCGATCGCGTACGAGTCCTTGGCGCTGTAGATCGCCCCCATCACCAGCGGCGGTACGAAGCCGCCGAGCCCGCCCATCGCGCCGACGATCCCCGTCACGCTGCCCACCTTCGGCTGCGGGGTCACCTGCGAGACCAGGGCGAAGACGCTGCCGCTCGCGGTGCCGAGCCCGGCCGCCATGGCCAGCAGGGCGATGGTGCCGATCGGGTTCAGGGGCGGTTCGAAGGCCTGGACGACCGCCATCAGGGCCGCCAGCAGCAGGGCGCCCGCCGTCACCAGCGCCGGGTGGACGCGGTCCGAGAGCCAGCCGCCGATCGGCCGGAAGACGACGGTGACCAGCGCGAACCCGGCCGCCTTGGTGCCCGCCTCGGTCGGGGACATCTCGTACCAGGTCTTCAGGTACGTCGGCAGATAGACCCCGAACGCCACGATCCCGCCGAACCCGATCGCGTACAGCGCCGACAGCTCCCAGGTCACCCGCAGTTTCGCCGCACCGCCCAGCCGGTGGGCCAGGGTGTCCGTGGGGACCTTCCGGTCGGGGTGGTCGCTGACCAGGACGGCGGCCAGCAGCGCGAACACCACCAGCGCCCCCGCGACCACGAGGAACGGCAGGTTGTCGCCGTGCTTCGCGATGCGCGGGGTGAAGTAGCCGGAGAGCGCCACGCCGCCCATGCCCATGCCGAACACGCCCAGCGCGAACCCCCGTCTGGCGGGCGGGAACCACGAGTTGACCAGCGGGACGCCGATCGCGAACGTCGTGCCGCCGAGCCCCAGCAGGAAGCCGACCGCGATCATCGCCCCGTACGAGTTCTTCGCCGGGATCAGCAGCAGCACCGGCACGATCGTCAGCGCCGACACCAGCGGGAACATCAGCTTCGCGCCGTACTTGTCGGTCAGCGCGCCCAGCGGGATCCGGCCCAGCGACCCGACCAGCACCGGCACGGCCACCAGGAACGACTGCTGGAACGAGCTGAGCCCCAGCCGGTCCTTGTAGTCGCCGGACATCGGCGCGATCAGGTTCCAGGCCCAGAAGGTGAGGGCGAAGCCGATCGTGGCCATGACGAGGTTCCGGTACGCGGCGGCGGAAGGCGCGGCGGCCGCCGTCGGGGCGGGGGCGTCCGGTGGCTCCGGGGACTGCTTGACGGCGGAGTTCACACCGCAAGTCAAGGGCGCGGGGGAGTGCACGGCCCGCCGGAGTGCGCCGACCGGGCGACGGCACGCTCCCCCCGGCCTCCCCTCGGCCTCTCCTCGGCTCTCTTCCGGTTCTCGCCCGGCTCTCTCCCCCCGTGCTTCCGTGCGCTTCTCCGTGCTCCCCCGGTTTCCCTCAGCCGATATCGCCGCAAGCTGGGACAATCGCGGTATGGATCGGCTGGACAGGGAAATCCTCGGCATTCTCCAGGAGGACGCCCGGATCTCGTACCGGGATCTGGGCGTACGTGTGGGGCTCAGCGCCAACGCGGCGGGCGACCGGGTCCGCCGGATGCGCAAGGACGGGGTGATCCGGGGCTTCACCGTCATCGTCGACCCGGCCGCCGACACCCGTTCGGGCCTGGTCGTCTTCATCGATGTGACGCTGCGGCTGGACACGACGAACGAGGAGTTCGAGCGCTCGGTGCTGATGCTGCCCGGGATCACGGAGGTGGTGCACGTGACGGGCGGCCACGACTATCTGATCCGCGCCACGGCGGCCGACCCGGTCGCGCTGGACACGCTGCTGCGGCGGCTGAAACGGGAGGCGGGCGTGGCCCACTCCACCACCCGGATCGCCCTTCGGGCGGCGCCGAAGCACTGACGGCGGGCGCCCGTCCCGCCCCGGGAGCTCACAGCGGCGCCTGCCAGGTCACCGTCGTCGACCGGCCGCCCTCCTCGTCGCGGCCGTCGTCCGCCACCAGCAGCCGTACCGCGCCCCGCCCGTCCGCCAGCCGCACCGTCGCGTCCACCTCCACCTCGATGGCCGAGACCCCGGGCCTGCGGTGTGCGGCGGCCAGCGCCTTGCGGAGCGCGGCCAGCAGCTCCCGGCCCGTCGCCTCGTCCACCAGCGCGTCCACCGCCCCCGTGAAGTGCACCGACGGCGGAAAGCCCAGCAGCGCCGAGGCGCCGCCGGTCTCCCGCAGCACCCGGCCCCGGAACGTGCTCGGGGCCTCGGCGGGCGGCTGCTGGAGGGCGAAGATCGCGGTGCGGACCTCCTGGATGGTGGAGTCCAGCTCGTCCACGGCCCGCCCGAGCAGCTCACCGGCTTCCCCCTCACCCGTGGCCCGCCGGCGAGTCGACTCCAGCATCATCTCCGTGGCGAAGAGCCGCTGGACCACCAGATCGTGCAGGTCACGGGCGATCCGGTCGCGGTCCTCGTACACCGCGAGCTGCTCCCGGTCCGCCTGCGCGTCCGCCATCACCAGCGCCAGGGCGGCCTGCGAGGCGAACTGGGTCGCCAGCAGCCGGTCGACCGCCGTGTACGGGGGCGCGCCGCGCCGCCGGGGCAGGGCGAGGGTCCCGATGAGCCGTCCGCCGCTCTGCAGCGGCAGCATCATGCTGGGCCCGAACCGGGACCGTACGTCGGTGGTCATCCGGGGGTCGGTGGCGGAGTCGTCGATGAAGACCGGTTCGCCGCCGAGCAGCTGGACCAGGACGGGGGAGCCCGGGGCGATGGTCGTGCCGACGATGCCCGCCGGGTCGTCGAGGGTGGAGGCCGTCACGATCTCCATCCCGCCCTCCTCGGTGGGCTGGAGGATCACCCCGGCCGAGGCCCCGGCGAGCACCCGGGCGCTCTCGGCCACGGTCATCAGGGCGTCGGCCGCGTTCGTCCCGGTCAGCAGGGCCGTGGTGACGGCCGCCGCCCCCTCGATCCACCGCTCGCGCTGCCGGGCGCTCTCGTAGAGCCGGGCGTTGCCGATCGCGATGCCCGCCTGGGAGGCGAGGACGTGCAGCAGGGCCCGGTCCGTCCCGGTGAAAGGGCCCGAACTCTTCCCGGCCAGACAGAGGTGGCCGAAGAGTTCGGTGTGCACCTGGATGGGGGCGACGAGATACGCCGGAGCGGGTGCGTCGGATGGCTCCCCGTCCCCGTCCTCCGCCTCCGCCGACAGTCCCGCCCGGCGCTCCGGGAGGAGGCGGTCGACGGAACGCCGCTCGGCCTCCGTCATCCCGGTCCTGTAGAGCGCCTCGGTCCGGTCGTCGTCGGGCTCCAGTACGCCGAGGGCACCGTGCCGGGCCCCGGTCAGGGTCGTGGCGGTGTCCACGATCTGCTGGAGGGTGGCGCGGAGCCCGAGGTCGCTGCCGATGCTGAGGACGGCCTCCAGGAGCATCGGCAGCCGGTCGACGGGGGACAAGGAGCCAGGGAACCCTTCGGCCTAGCCCGCCAGCGGGTTGAGGACCATCGGCTGGATCTTGCCGTCCAGCATCGCCCCCAGGCCGAGCACCGAGCAGACGTCGGGGCGCTCGGCGATGAGCACCGGCATCCCCGTCGCCTCCCGGAGCATCTGGTCCAGCCCCGGGAGCAGCGCGCTGCCGCCCACCATCATGATGCCCCGGTCCGCGAGGTCGGCCACCAGATCGGGCGGGCACTCGCGCAGCACCTTGCCGACCCCGTCGAGGACGGCGGTGAGCGGAGTGTGGATGGCCTTCCGTACGGCGGCGGTGTCGACCTGCACCGAGCGGGCGAGCCCGGTCGCCACGTCCCGGCCGTGGATCTCGGTCAGCGCGGGCCCGGTGAGCTGGAGGCCGTTGCCGTGCAGCGCGAGCTGGAGCGGGCGTACGGACTGACTCGGGAGCAGCAGCGCGTGGTGCTGGCGCAGATACTGGATCACCGCCTCGTCGATGGCGTTGCCGCCGACCGGGATGCGGACGGCCGTCACGATCGAGCCGAGCGAGAGCACCGCGATCTGGGTCGTGGCCGCCCCGCACGCCATGATCATGGTCGCGGTCGGCTGCTCCACCGGCAGCCCGCACCCCGCCGCCGCCGCGATCAGGGTGTCCACCAGCTCGACCCGCCGGGCGCCGAGCCCGACCAGGGTCTCCACCGTGGCGCGCTGGGCCAGCGGATCGGCCTCGTGCGGGATGCAGGCGGCGGCGCGCAGCCGGGGCTTGCGGCGCAGCTGGCGGCGGAGCTTGTCGCCGAGGAGGTGGCGCAGCATCCGCTGGGCCATCTCGATGTCGACGACGGAGCCGCCGGAGACCGGGCGGACGACCCGGATGTACTCGGGGGTGCGGCCGGTCATCTGCTCGGCGAGCACGCCGACCGCGATGAGCGATCCCGTACGGATGTTGACGGCGGCGACGCTCGGTTCGTCGACGACGAGCCCGAGCCCCTTCACGTACACCCGGGTCCTCGCGGCCCCGAGATCGACGGCGACGTGGCAACGCTGCAACTGCTCAAGGCTGACGGTCACGGCGGATTCTCCCGAGGGCGCGGACGGTGGCACCGGCGGCGAGCCGGCCTCTCCTCGCATCGTCGCGTTCCCCGCCCGGTCGCGCGCGCTGGGCTGGTCCGTCGAGGGGACCCCGAGCTGACGCCTCGTCGGGTCGGGGCGGACGGCCCGACCCGCCCGAGCGCTGACGGCCCGACGCCCCGACTCGGGGCACGGTCCGCGTCGGGCCCCGCGTCGCGCCCCGCTTTGCGGCTTCTCCCTCCGCCGCCCCGCTCAGCCCGGCAGCAGCCGCTGGAACAGCCCCCAGGTGAACTCCGCGACATACGGCTGTTCGCTCCCCGGGTCCGTGACGGCCAGCGCCCACCGGGTCGGCGCGCTCCCCTCCATCGGCCGCACCGGGGGAAAGGCCCGCGCCACCTCGTCCACCGTGCACGACCAGGGGCGGAGCGAGGGTACGGAGGTCAGCTCGGGGCCCGCCGCCCCCGGGGCCCGGACCAGCCACTCGTTCCACACCGCCCCGCCCGGACCGGCCATCACCTCGAAGCGCAGGTCCGGCCAGAGCGGCACCGGCCAGAGCAGCGCCTCGCACTCCACATCGCCCACGCGGCGCTTCAGCGTCAGCTCCGGCTCCCCGAGCACCGAGCGGTAGCGCCGCAGCGATCCCCGTCCCCGGGGCGCCCGGACCATGGCCTGCCAGCGGCGGTTGGCCTCCCGCATGTCGGCGAGGGAGGCGCTCAGTTCCTGGCGGGCCTCCTCGGCCAGTTCCGGCTGGTGGTCGGCCATGCGGCGGAGCAGGACGAGCTGGAATTGGAGCGGGCCGAAGGGGGTGGGAGCGGTCATGCCGCCCATCTTCCCGCAGGTCAGGCGTATCGGACCGGCTGTTCACGGAATCCGGTGTTCCTCACAGGATCCTCACGTCGTCCGCTTCCTCCGCCGAACCGCGCCTGCCTAATCTGCGGGCGCCATGGATTACTGCCACCCGTGCCGACGGCATCTCAACGGAGCCCTGGCCTGCGCCGGGTGCGGAACTCCCGCCGAGGCACTGGGCCCCTTCGCGCCGCCCGCGCCCACACCCTCGGGCCCCCTGCCGGACGCGCCGGACGGACCGGGTGGAGCCGCCACGCCCGCTCCCGGTGGCCGTTCCCGGTCCCGTTCCCGTCGGCGTGCGCGGGGCAACCACCGCAGACGCGGCCGTACGGTGCTGCTCGCCGTGGGCGGCCTGGTCCTGGCGGCGGGGGCGCTGAGCCTGGCGGAACTGGCGATGGAGCCGGGCGGCCGGGACGACGGCGCCGCCGATTACGTACGGGAGGCGCCGCGCGGTCCCGAGGAGCCCGCGCCGGACTCCGCCTCTGGTTCCGTCTCGGGCGGAGGGCCGCAGGACCCGGGCCCGGTGACGTCCGGCGAGGGCAGGCCCGTGCACCCGTCGGCCTCGGGCGGCGGTCCGGCGGCAGCACCGGCTCCGGGCGCCACTGCGACGGCCTCGCCCACGGGGTCCCCGGACCCGGACCGGGACGACCAGGAGCCCGACGACGCCACGGCCTCGCCCGGTTCGACGCCGGACGCCTCGGACAGCCCGCCCGCCGATCCGCCGGGCCCGGGGGAGCCGGAGGAGCCGACGACCGCGCCCGCGCCCCCGCCGCCGGGCGAACCGACCGTGGACCCGACGCCCACGCCCACCCCGACACCGTCCCCGACCTGCACCCGCTTCCTGTGGTGGTGCACGTAATCCTGTGGCTCCGGCACCCTGCGGTTCCGGCGTGGTCAGCTCTCGCCCAGCATCCGCCGCAGCAGATCCCGTAGCACCGTCCGCTCAGCCTCCGACAGCTCGGCCAGCGGCTCCCGGGCGAAGTCCAGCGAGTCCCGCAGCTCCCGGGCCGTCTGCCGGCCCGTCTCCGTCGCGGCGGCCAGCTTCACCCGGCGGTCGGCCGGGTCCGGCCTGCGCTCGACCAGGCCGCGGGTCTCCAGACGGTCGACGATGCCGGTCACGTTCGACGGCTCGCACTTCAGCTTGACGGCGATCTTCCGCATCGGGGTCGGCTCCAGCGCGAGCAGCCCGAGGACCCGCGCCTGCGCCCCGGTGAGGGAGTGCGCGGCGGCGGCACGGTCGTACTCCTCGTGGTAGCGCGCCACGACGGTGCCGATCAGCTCGACGACCTCGAGGGTCAGGGGGTCTGTGCGGGTGGCCATGGGAACCAGCGTACCGATTTACTTGACAACATGAAATATTAAGGCGCAGGGTTGTTTCATGTCATGAAGCTTTTCCCTGAGGCTTCCCCCCGTAGGACATTGAGGAGAACCCGAGCCCATGTCTGCAGCACTTCCCGCGTCCAGCCGCGAATGGCACCTCGTCGCCCGCCCCCACGGCTGGCCCGAGGCCGAGGACTTCGCGCTGCGCGAGGCCGCGGTGGCCGCTCCGGCCGAAGGTCGCATCCTCGTCCGCAACAAGTACTTCTCCGTCGACCCGTACATGCGGGGCCGGATGAACGACGTGAAGTCGTACACCCCGCCGTTCAAGCTCGACCACCCCATGGACGGCGGCGCGGTCGGTGAGGTCATTGCCTCGAACGCCGAGGGCTTCGCCGTCGGCGACCACGTCCTGCACGGCCTCGGCTGGCGCGAGATCGCCCATGTGCCCGCGCAGCACGCGGTGAAGGTCGACCCCGACCTCGCCCCGCTCTCCGCCTACCTCGGCGTGCTCGGCATGACCGGACTCACCGCCTACGCGGGCCTGTTCGAGGTGGCCTCCTTCAAGGAGGGCGACGCGGTCTTCGTCTCCGGCGCCGCCGGTGCCGTGGGCAGCCAGGTCGGCCAGCTCGCCAAGCTCAAGGGCGCCTCCCGGGTCATCGGCTCGGCCGGCTCCGACGAGAAGGTCAAGCTCCTCGTCGAGGAGTACGGCTTCGACGCCGCGTTCAACTACAAGAACGGGCCGGTCCGCGACCAGCTCAAGGAGGCCGCCCCGGACGGCATCGACGTCTACTTCGACAACGTCGGCGGCGACCACCTCGAAGCCGCGATCGGCGCGCTCAACGTGCACGGCCGCGCCACCATCTGCGGGATGATCGCCCAGTACAACGCCACCGAGCCGACCCCCGGCCCGCGCAACATGGCGCTGATCATCGGCAAGCGTCTGCGGCTCCAGGGCATGCTCGTGGGCGACCACGCCGACCTCCAGCCGAAGTTCGTCGAGGAGGTCGCCGGCTGGCTGGCCTCCGGCGAGCTGAAGTACCAGGAGACGGTGGTCGAGGGCATCGAGAAGGGGTACGACGCGTTCGTCGGCCTCCTGCGCGGCGAGAACACCGGAAAGATGATCGTCTCGCTGGTCTGACCCGCGCTCGCCCGAGGACCGGTCCCGCCGGTCCGGAGTCCGGCCCCGTCCACGCGAGGCCCGGCCCCGCCGACCAGGGGGCCGGTGGCCCGCACCAGCCCCGGGAGAGTCACCCGTTAGGCTCTCCCCAGGCCGTCGCGATCGTGGGCGCGAGTCGCGGCGCACCAACAGGAGGAATCCTCGCATCATGACCATCCAGAAGATCGACGTCGCCTACACCGCTGTCGCCACCGCCGAGAACGGCCGCGACGGCCGGGTCTCCTCGGACGACGGCCAGCTCGACGTCGTGGTCAACCCGCCGAAGGCCCTGGGCGGCAGCGGCGCGGGCACCAACCCGGAGCAGCTCTTCGCGGCGGGCTACAGCGCCTGCTTCCAGGGCGCGCTGGGCGTCGTCGCCCGCCAGGAGAGCGCCGACATCTCCGGCTCGACGGTCACCGCCGAGGTCTCCATCGGCAAGACCGAGGCCGGTGGCTTCGGCCTGGAGGTCGCCATCCGCGCGACCATCCCCAACGTCGACGCGGCCACCGCGCAGGCGCTCGTCGAGAAGGCCCACCAGGTCTGCCCGTACTCGAACGCGACCCGCGGCAACATCAAGGTCGAGCTGTCCGTGGCCTGATCACCGCACCGCCGTCCGAGGACCGCACCCCGCACCCGGGGTGCGGTCCTCGCCGTTTCCGTACGCCAGTACGCTGACGCCCATGAACGATCTCGGGGCAGGCTTCGGCTACTTGCTGAAAGGGCAGCGCTGGGTCGCCCGGCACGGACGGTGGTTCGGCTTCGGGCTGCTGCCCGGACTCATCACGCTCGTCGTCTACGCCGGAGCCCTGGTCGGACTCGGTTACGGCGCCGACGACTTCGTCGCCTGGGCCACCCCGTTCGCGGACGACTGGTCCTCGCCCTGGCTGGGCCTGCTCCGCACCACCCTGACCGCGCTGGTCTTCGTCCTCGGCCTCTTCCTCGCCGTCATCACCTTCACCGCCGTCACCCTCCTGGTGGGCCAGCCGTTCTACGACTCGCTCTCGGAGGAGGTCGAGCGCAGCGAGGGCGGCGAGGTCCCCGAGTCGGGGCTGCCGCTCTGGCGCGAACTGTGGATCTCCGCCCGTGACTCGGTCCGCATCCTGCTGCGCGTCGCGCTCTTCGGGATCGCCCTCTTCGCCTGCGGCTTCATCCCCGTCGTCGGCCAGACCGTCGTCCCGGCCCTGGGCTTCTGCGTCTCCGGCTACTTCCTGGCCCAGGAGCTGACCGGCGTGGCCCTCCAGCGGCGCGGACTGCCCCTGAAGAAGCAGCTCGGGCTGTTGCGCGGCCGGCTGCCGCTGGTGCTGGGCTTCGGGGTCCCGCTGGCCCTGTCGTTCCTGGTCCCGTTCGTCGCCGTGTTCCTGATGCCGGGGGCGGTCGCCGGGGCCACCCTCCTCGCCCGCGACCTGGTCGACCCGGCCCGGGGCTTCCCGGCCACCGGCACCGGTGGGATCGCCGCGCCGCAGGAGCGGGCCGTCTGACCGGGGTGCTCGCCGCCCCCGGGGGCGCTGAACCCACGGCTTCACGGGGCTCAGGCCCTGGGTCTACGGGGCCTCCGGCCCTGAGCCCCCGCCCCGCAGCAGCCCCAGAAAGTCCTCGAACGCCTCCGGCATGTCCACCGCCTCGGGGTCCAGCAGCCACTGGTACTGGAGCCCGTCCATCACCGCCACCAGCATCACCGCCGCCCGCTCCGGCGTCAGCCCGCCCGGCAGCATCTCCCCGTACTCCGCGCGCAGGGTGGCGGCCATGCCCGCCCGGACCTGGGTGTAGCGCCGGGTGAAGAACTCCCGGGCCGGGTGCTCCTCCGTCACGCTCTCGCCGAGCAGCGCCGAGAAGGTCTGCACGATCCCGGGCCGCATCGCGTTGTACTCCACCAGCGAGCCCAGCAGCTCCAGCCGCCACGCCCCGTCCTCGCCGCCCCGGCCCCCGCCGCCGGTGTCCCAGCGGTCCCGGTCCTCCAACACCGCCACCAGCAGCGCTTCCTTGGTCGGGAAGTAGTGCAGCAGCCCCTGCTGGGTCAGGCCCACCCGCTCGGCCACCGCCCCCAGCGTCGCGCCCCGGTAGCCGCGCTCGGCGATCACTTCGAGGGTGGCCCGCAGGATCTCGGCCCGCCGCTCCTCGCTCCTGGCCCGTGCCATCGCCGCCGCCTTCCGTGCCGCCCGGCCCCACGCGGACGGCTCCCAGCAGGACCGTACGTCATCGCCGGACCCGCACCCCATCATCATAACGAACAGATAACAAAACCTACCGATCTACCCGTCACCGCGACACCATGGAGACATCCGCCGGGCATGCACCGGAGACATCCACCGGACTCGACCAGGAGGTACGGCCGTGGCAGCCGCGTCCAGCACCAGCAACTCCGAGGCCCTCCGCCGGACCGCCGTCGACACGGCCCTCGCCGCCCTCGGCCTCGACGACAAGGCGCGCCTGCTGGCCGGTCAGGACCTCTGGTCGCTGCCTGCCCTGCCCGCGATCGGCCTGCGCTCCCTGGTGATGTCGGACGGCCCGATCGGCGTCCGGGGCGTCCGCTGGACCGCCGCCGACCCCTCCGTCGCGCTGCCCTCACCCACCGCCCTCGCCGCCACCTGGGACCCCGCGCTCGCCCGCCGTGCCGGGCGCCTCCTCGCCCAGGAGGCCCGCCGCAAGGGCGTCCACGTGCTGCTCGCCCCGACCGTCAACCTGCACCGCACCCCGCTCGGCGGCCGCCACTTCGAGGCGTACAGCGAGGACCCGTATCTCACCGGCGAGATCGGCACCGGCTATGTCCGGGGCGTCCAGGACGGCGGGGTCGGCACCACCGTCAAGCACTTCGTGGCCAACGACGCCGAGACCGACCGCTTCACCGTCGACAACGTGGTCGCCCCGCGCCCCCTGCGCGAGCTGTACCTGGCCCCCTTCGAGCGGATCGTCAGGAACGCCCACCCCTGGGGCATCATGGCCGCCTACAACCAGGTCAACGGCTCGACCATGACCGAACACCGCTACCTCCAGAACGCCGTGCTGCGCGCCGAATGGGGCTTCGACGGCTTCATCGTCTCCGACTGGCTCGCCGCCCGTTCCACCGTCGGCGCGCTCACCGGCGGCCTGGACGTCGCGATGCCCGGCCCGCGCACGGTCTACGGCGAGGAGCTGGCCGCCGCCGTCCGGGCCGGGGAGGTGGACGAGAAGCTCGTCGACCTCGCCGTACGGAACGTCCTGCTGCTCGCCGCCCGCACCGGAGCCCTGGAGTCCGCCCCGCCCGCCGTGGCCCCCGCCGACCTCCCCGCACCCGTGGACGGCGAAGCGCTGGCCCGCGAGATCGCCCGCCGCTCCTTCGTGCTCGTACGCAACGAGGCACGCGAGGGGGTACGGGACGAGGCGCGCGAAGGAGAAGGAGTACGTGACGGGGCCGCCGCCCTGCCCCTCGCCCCCGGCGCCACCGTCGCCCTCTCCGGTGCCCTGGCCCGGGACGCCCGGGTGCTCGGCGGCGGCTCGGCCCTGGTCTTCCCCGACCATGTGGTCTCCCCGCTCGACGGGCTGACCGCCGCCCTCCCCGAAGGCGCCCTGACCTACTCCGTCGGCGCCGACCCCAGCGGCGAACTCGCCACCGCCGACGCCGGGTTCGAGCTCACCGCCGTCTGCCGGGACGCCGAGGGGGCCGTCCTTGCCACCGTCCCGCTCCCCGGCGGCCAGATCCAGTGGATCGGCGCCGACCTGCCCGAGGGCGTCACCCACGACACCCTGGATACCGTCGAGATCACCGGCACCTTCACCCCGCGCGAGAGCGGTGAGCACACCTTCGGCACCCGGGGCACCGGCTCCTTCGCCCTCACCGTCGACGACCACCCCCTCTACGAGGGCACCCAGGACCGCGCCCCCGGCACCGACCCGCTCGGCGCCTTCTTCAATGAACCGGTCGAGCGCGGCCGCCTCACCCTCACCGAGGGCACCTCCGTCCGGGTCTCCCTCAGCCACCGCCCCGGCCCCGGCACCGGCCACCCCCTCCAGGGCGTCGCCTTCTCGCTCGTCCACCTCGCCCCCCGCCGCGACCCGGACGAACTGATCGCGGAGGCCGTGGCGGCGGCCCGGGAAGCGGACACCGCGATCGTGGTCGTCGGCACCACGGAGCGCGTCGAGTCCGAAGGGTTCGACCGCACCGACCTGCGCCTCCCCGGCCACCAGGACGCCCTGGTCCACGCGGTCGCCGCCGCCAACCCCCGTACGGTCGTCGTCGTCAACTCCGGCTCCCCGGTGGAGCTGCCCTGGCGGGACGAGGTCGCCGCGGTCCTGCTGACCTGGTTCCCCGGCCAGGAGGCGGGCCACGCGCTCGCGGACGTGCTCACCGGGGCGGAGGAGCCGGGCGGCCGCCTCCCCACCACCTGGCCCGCCGTCCTCGCCGACGCCCCGGTCACCGCCACCACGCCCACGGGCGGCGAACTCCCGTACACCGAAGGCATCTTCATCGGCTACCGCGCCTGGGAGAAGGCCGGTACGGTCCCCGCGTACGCCTTCGGACACGGCCTCGGCTACACGACCTGGGCGTACGACACCGTCACCGCCACCCCCGACACGGTCACCGTGAGCGTCCGGAACACCGGCCCCCGCCCCGGAGGCGACACCGTCCAGATCTACCTGGCCCCGGAACTGGCCCCGGACGCCCCCGAGCGCCCCGCCCGCTGGCTCGCCGGCTTCGCCCGGGTCACCGCGGCGCCCGGCGAGACCGTGGAGGTGACCGTCCCCGTCGAGCCGCGCGCGTACCAGGTCTGGGACGAGGAGGCGTACGGCTGGACGACCGTCCCCGGCACCTACACCGTCCAGGCGGCCCGCTCCCTGGCCGACGTCCGCGCGACCACCACGGTGGAGGTCACCGACAGTCAGTCGAAGTAGGACTCCAGCGTTCCGCGCCGCCGCACGTCCAGCGTCGCGCAGTGGAAGGAGCCGCCGAACGGCGCGTAGTGCATCAGGTCGCACGGGATGGGCTCGAAGCCCCACCCTTCGAGCGCGCGCAGCATCCCCGTGTGGTGGCGCTCCGCGATGACCCGCGTCTCGTCGACCATGAGGATGTTCATGCTGAGCCACTTCCCGCACATCGAGGCCGTCCGGAGCACCAGGTCCTTGACGGGCTCGGGCTCGGGGGCGACCAGGATGTCCCAGGAGTCCAGGACGGGCGGCAGCCGGTCGACGTCGATGTACTCGGGGTTGACCAGCGCCTTCCCGGGCGCGAGCACCAGGAACGTCGTGTCGATGTGCATGGGCGTACGGCAGCGGCTCTCGATCTCGTGGATGCGGTAGCCGGGACCGAGGTGGCGGCGCAGCCACTCGATGCCCATGGCGTTGGTGACGTTGGAGCGCGTGACGAACAGGTCGCGCCCGGCCCGGACGAAGTCCGCCGCGTCGAAGACCGGCTCGAACTCGGTGAGGATGTACCGCATCGGCTCATCCTTCTTCGGCGTCCGGAACTCCTGCTCGAACAGCTCGTCGGTGAGCTGCGGCTTCGGCGCGGAGGTCCAGCGGGCCCCGCGCCGGAAGTAGTCCTTCAGGATCCGGCGGTAGGAGTGCGTCTCGAAGTACCGGCACGGCCAGGCCATCGGGGTCTCGATGATCTCGTCACCGATGACCAGCATGCTGTCGCGCGGGCAGGTGTTGCAGAACCCCCGTGAGGTCCAGCCGGGGGTGGAGAACCGCTGCCGGTGGTCCACTGCGTCCGGACGGGTGACGGTGACGCCCAGCGAGCCGAGCAGCGAGACGAATCCGTCCAGCTCCTCCTGGGCGGGCTCGATCAGCCGGCGCGGGTACTTGTAGCCGGCCGCCAGCCCCTGGAAGCGGGCCGCCCACGGCGGGATGTTGCAGGAGACCACCGGGTGGCTGGAGGGGATCGTGGCGTCGTCGAGCCGCCCGACGATGATCTCCTCCAGCGGGTCCCACTCGTTGTGGGAGTTGACCGGCGAGACGAGCGGGGCGGTGTCCTCCGACTCCGGGACGCCGGGCCTCTGCTCCACTGTCGTCATGATCAACCACCCTCGGTCGCCGACGGGCACGTCACGCTCCCCATGGTGAACGGGGACACCGGGGTCGCGCCACCCGTCGGGCCGTGCGACGGGCCGCGCACCGGGCGCGCGCCTCCCGTCGGCCTCGCACGGTGGGGAGGCGTCGGCCTACGCGGGCGGCTCGGCCGCCGTGATGTTGCGGTACGCGATCTCCGCCAGCCGGGCCTGCCCGTCCCGGCTCGGGTGGAACCAGTCCCACGGGCTGAGCTGCGCGCCCGTGAAGCGGAAGCCGAAGACCGCCCCGCCGTCGTACCGGCAGTACCGGTCCTTCGCACAGACGTCCCGCAGCACCTTGTTGTACGCCACCACCCGCTCCTGCACGGCCTCCCGCCGGGCCACGGCGGCCGGGCCCAGGTCGTCGGCGTCGGCCAGCATGGACCGGCAGACCCCCAGCTCCCAGATCCGCTTGCCGGTCTCGTTGGTCCGCCCGGTCGACCAGAGCCGCTTCAGGTCCGGCACGCTGGCCACGTACACCTGGGCCTTCGGCGCCCCGGCCCGCAGCTGCCGCATCGACGCCTCGAACGACGCCCGGAAGTCCTCGACCGGTGTCATCAGCCGCACCGAGTCCCGGCAGGCGTCGTTCGCGCCGATCATCACCGTGACCAGCTCGGGCCGCTCCTTCGCCGCCAGCGCCATCTGCTCCGGCAGCTGCACCATCCGGGCCCCGGACACCGCGTGGTTCCAGCTGCGGCCGGCCGCCTTCGTCTCCCCGAGCAGCCGTACGGCGACGCTGCGCACCAGGCGGTCGCTGCCGGTCGCCCAGGACACCTCGGGGCAGTCCGCCAGCATCGAGCAGGCGTCGAAGCCCCGGGTGATGGAGTCCCCGACGGCCGCGACGGACCCGGGGTTCGGATTCCAGCCGGAGGCGGACGTGGGGGAGGGCGGCGGGGGTGCGGAGGACGAGGCTCCGGGCGAGGGGGCCGCCGCGTTCCGTGACACGCCGTCACCCGGACCGTCCCCCGGTCCCTCACCGGCGCACCCGGCGAGCGCGGCGACGCCCACGAACGACAGCGCGACGGCCACCGCTCCGGCCCCGCGCATCCGAGGGCGTGTCGCACGCTCCGCCATCTCGCTGATCCCCTCCGGTCAACCCCTGGTTTATGCCTCTGGTCATGCCCCCGGCACGCCCACGATCCCCAGGTCGCGGGCGTGCGCGCCCTGGCGGGTGAAAGCGGGCGAATCAGGGGCCCGGGACCGACGGTACGTCACACGGACGGCCCCTGCGCACGGTAGCTTTTCCCCGTCGAACCAGCGGCACCGCTTCCGCCCTCGCCGGGGCGGGTGGCTCCGGTACATTACGTCACGTCACACACTGTCCCTTTTCAGGAGATTAACTCCCGATGCTGTTTACTGATGACAACCTCGGGCCCTGGCCGGAAAGAGACGGTCCGGAAAGAGACGGTACGGACGCGAGGCCGCTGGGGAAGGCGTACCTCGTCCCACACGGGAGGTTCCGGTGACGACACGTGGAGTCCTGTACGTTCACTCCGCACCGCGCGCGCTGTGCCCACATGTCGAATGGGCAGTGGCGGGCGTCCTCGGTGTGCGGGTCCAGCTGGACTGGATCAGACAGCCGGCCGCGCCCGGCACCTGGCGGTCCGAATTCTCCTGGAAGGGCCGCGCCGGTACCGCCTCGCAGCTCGCCTCGGCCCTGCGCGGCTGGGACATGCTCCGCTTCGAGGTGACCGCCGAGCCGTGCCCCACCGCCGAGGGCGAGCGCTACAGCTCCACCCCCGGCCTCGGCATCTTCCACGCCGTCACCGGCATGCACGGCGACATCCTGATCCCCGAGGACCGGCTGCGTGCCGCGCTGGCCCGCTCGACGCGGGGCGAGAGCGACCTGGAGGCGGAGATCGCCTCCCTGCTCGGCAAGCCGTGGGACGACGAGCTGGAGTCCTTCCGCCACGCGGGCGAGGGCGCCCCGGTCCGCTGGCTGCACCAGGTCGTCTAGCGGCCTGACCCAACTCCCCGGCGGGGGCAGAATCAAGCCCCTCCGGCGATTGAGGAGCGGGGACCGGGGCAGCGCCCCGAAACGCCCCGCGCACGCGGAAGCCCGCCTCCCAGAACCTCGGGAAGCGGGCTTCACGACGTACAGAGTCAGGCGGACGGCCGCCCCGTCACACGGACCGGAACGCCAGCACCACGTTGTGCCCGCCGAACCCGAACGAGTTGTTGATCGCCGCGATCGGCCCCTCGGGCAGCGGCCGGGGCTCCCCGCGCACGATGTCCGCGTCGATCGCCTCGTCGAGGTCGTCCACGTTGAGGGTCGGCGGCGCGGTGCGGTGGTGCAGCGCGAGCACCGTCGCGACGGTCTCGATACCGCCCGCGCCACCCAGCAGGTGACCCGTCATCGACTTCGTCGCCGAGATCGCGACATGGTCCAGGTCGTCGCCCAGTACCTTCCGCAGCGCCTTGATCTCCGCGATGTCACCCTGCGGCGTCGACGTGGCGTGCGCGTTGAGGTGGACCACCTCGGACGGCTTGAGGTCGCTGGTGTCCAGCAGGTTCTGCATGGCGGCGGCGATCCCGCGCCCGGTCGGCTCGGGCTGCGCGATGTGGTGGGAGTCGGCCGACAGGCCCTGGCCCAGCACCTCGCAGTAGACCTTGGCGCCGCGCTTGGCGGCGTGCTCGGCCGACTCCAGGATGACGACGCCCGCGCCCTCACCGAGGACGAAGCCGTCCCGGGCCGTGTCGTACGGGCGCGAGGCCTTCTCCGGCTCGTCGTTGCTCTTGGACATCGCCATCATGTTGGCGAAGGCCGCGATCGGCAGCGGGTGGATCGCCGCCTCGGTGCCGCCCGCCACGACCACGTCGGCCCGGCCGGTGCGGATCATCTCGACGGCGTACCCGATGGCCTCGGCGCCGGACGCGCAGGCCGAGACCGGCGTGTGGACACCGGCCTGGGCGTTGACCTCCAGGCCGACGTTGGCCGCCGGGCCGTTGGGCATGAGCATGGGAACGGTGTGCGGGGAGACGCGGCGTACGCCCTTCTCCTTCAGCACGTCGTACTGGTCGAGCAGGGTGATCACGCCGCCGATGCCGGAGGCGATGACCGAGCCGAGCCGCTCGGGGGCGATGGACTCGTCCTCGCCGGCCTTGGCGGTGAAGCCCGCGTCCGCCCAGGCCTCGCGGGCCGCGATCAGCGCGAACTGCGCCGAGCGGTCCAGCTTGCGGGCGAGCGGGCGGGGGAGTACGTCGTTCGGGTCGACGGCCGCGAGGGCGGCGATCCGGACGGGCAGTTCGGCGAAGCGCTCGCCTTCGAGAGGCTTGACGCCGGACCGGCCGGCCATCAGACCTTCCCAGGTCGATGCGGAGTCGCCACCCAGCGGAGTGGTTGCGCCGATACCGGTGACGACCACGGTGCGATTGGTCGAGTTCACTGGAAAATCTTCTCCACGTGTAGAGGGTCGTGAATCAGCGGCGCCACCGCCGGGTGGCGACACAGCCGGGCTGGGATCAGCCCTGGTGCTTCAGGATGTAGTCGGCAGCGTCGCCGACCGTCTTGAGGTTCTTGACGTCCTCGTCGGGGATCTTGACGTCGAAGCGCTCCTCGGCGGCGACGACGACCTCGACCATGGACAGCGAGTCGACGTCCAGGTCGTCGGTGAAGGACTTGTCCAGCTGGACGTCCTCGACCGGGATCCCGGCGATCTCGTTGACGATCTCGGCGAGACCGGCGACGATCTCTTCCTGCGTGGCGGCCATCTTGGCGCTCCTTCGGTGGGTTTATTCGGTGTTCGTACGCACGGACCGGAAGGTCCGGTGTTGCCTAGGGGAGGGTAACGACCGTCGCGGCGTAGACGAGACCCGCCCCGAAGCCGATGACGAGCGCGGTGTCGCCGCTCTTCGCCTGACCGGTCGCCAGGAGCCGCTCCATCGCGAGCGGGATCGAGGCGGCGGACGTGTTGCCGGTGGACTCGATGTCACGGGCGACCGTGACGTGCTCCGGCAGCTTCAGGGTCTTCACCATCGAGTCGATGATCCGCATGTTGGCCTGGTGCGGGATGAAGACGTCCAGGTCCTCCGGGGCGATCCCGGCCGCGTCCAGCGCCTGCTGGGCGACCTTCGCCATCTCGAAGACGGCCCAGCGGAAGACCGCCTGGCCCTCCTGGGTGATGGCCGGGAACTTGATCTCGCCCTTGGAGTCGAGCGGCAGCTTGGAGACGTCACCGATGTGCAGGTCGTTCCAGGCCACCGTCTGCTTGATGGTCTCGGACTTGTCGCCCTCGGAGCCCCAGACGGTCGGGCCGATGGCCGGCTCCTGGGAGGGGCCGACGACGACCGCGCCCGCGCCGTCACCGAAGAGGAAGGCCGTCGCGCGGTCCTCCAGGTCGGTCAGGTCGCTGAGCCGCTCCACGCCGATGACGAGGACGTGCTCCGCCGAGCCCTCGACGATCATGCCCTTGGCGAGGGTGAGGCCGTAGCCGAAGCCCGCGCAGCCGGCCGAGATGTCGAAGGCGGCGGGCTTGCCCGCGCCGATCCTGTGCGCGATCTCGGTGGCGACGGCCGGGGTCTGCTTGAAGTGCGAGACGGTCGAGACGATGACCGCGCCGATCTGCTCGGGCGTGATGCCCGCGTCGGCGATGGCCTTGCCGGACGCCTCGATCGACATCGCGGCCACGGTCTCCTCGTCGGAGGCCCAGTGGCGGGTGACGATGCCGGAGCGGGAGCGGATCCACTCGTCGGAGGAGTCGATCTTCTCGAGGATCACCTCGTTCGGCACGACCCGGGTCGGGCGGTAGCCGCCGACCCCGAGGATGCGCGCGTACGGGGCGCCCTTGCTGGGCTTGATCTTCGACATGCTCTCGGGCTCCTTAGGCGCCTGCGTGCTCGGAGATGAGCGCGCGGGCCGCGTCGAGGTCGTCGGGTGTCTTGAGCGCGAGCGTCTGAACGCCGGGCAGGGCCCGCTTGGCGAGCCCGGTGAGGGTCCCGCCGGGGCTCAGCTCGACCAGCGCGGTGACGCCGAGCTTCTGGAAGGTCTCCATGCACAGGTCCCAGCGGACCGGGTTGGCGACCTGGCCGACCAGCCGGGCGACGACCTCGGTGCCGGTGGCGACGGTGTGGCCGTCGGCGTTGGACACGTACTTCACGGTCGGATCGGTGACCGTGAGGTCCCCGACGGCCGCGCGCAGCTTCTCCACGGCCGGGGCCATGTGGTGCGTGTGGAACGCGCCGGCCACCTTCAGCGCGACGACCCGGCGCACGCCCTCGGGCTTGTCGGCCTCCAGGGCGGCGAGCTGGGCCGCGGTGCCGGCGGCGACGATCTGGCCGCCCCCGTTGACGTTGGCGGGGGTGAGGCCGAGCTTCTCCAGGTGCGGGACCGTGACGGCGGGGTCGCCGCCGAGCAGGGCCGCCATACCGGTCTCGGTGACCGCGGCGGCCTCGGCCATGCCGAGCCCCCGGGTGCGGACGAAGCGGAGCGCCGCCTCGTCGTCGAAGACGTCGGCGATCGCCGCGGCGGTGATCTCACCGACGCTGTGACCTGCGACGACGTCAGGGGAAGCGGCGTCCAGGGCGGTCGCCGAGAGCAGTCCGGCGGCGACCAGGAGCGGCTGGGCCACGGCCGTGTCGCGGATCGCGTCCGCGTCGGCCTGCGTGCCGTAGTGGGCAAGGTCGAGCCCGATGGCGTCGGACCAGGCCGCGATGCGGTCGGCGGCACCGGGGAGGTCGAGCCAGGGAGTCAGGAAGCCGGGCGTCTGAGCGCCTTGGCCGGGAGCGACGAGTACGAGCACCCTCACACTCTCTCTTGTGGACGGCTCCGGCCGCCCGTGGGGACAGGGACGAAGAACCGTCAGGGGAATTGTTGGAGTCCAACAAAAGTCTAGGACTGCTGATCCGCCGCGGCCAAGCGCCCCAGAATCAGGGCGATCCGCAGGGTGAACGCGGAGCGGACATCGGAGGGTGACCATCCGGTGACGTCGGTCACACGTCGCAGCCGGTAGCGCACGGTGTTGGGATGCACGAAAAGCATCCGCGCCGCCCCCTCCAGACTGCTCGCCTGCTCCAGATAGACACTCAGCGTCTCCAGCAGCGCGGAGCCGGCTTCCTCCAGCGGTCTGTAGATCTCCTCCACCAACTGCTCCCGCGCCGCCGGGTCCCCGGCCATCGCGCGCTCCGGCAGGAGATCGTCCGCAAGCACCGGGCGCGGCGCGTCCTGCCACGCCAGGCACGCCTTGAGCCCGGCGGCCGCCGCCTGCGCGGACCGGGTGGCGGCCAGCAGGTCCGGCACGACGGGTCCGGCGACCACCGGCCCGGCCGCGTACGGCCCGATCAGGCCCTTCGCCACCTGGAGCGGGTTGTCGCTGCCGCCCGCGATGACGACGAGCCGGTTGCCGAGCACCCCGGTGAGGACCTGGAGCTTGGCGTGGCGGGCGGCCCGCCGGATCGCCTCCACGGTCAGCTCGCTGTCCCCGTCGGGCGCGGTGCCGAGGATGACGCAGACGTGCTCGGGCGAGTTCCAGCCGAGCGCGGCGGCCCGGGAGACCGCCCCCTCGTCCGCCTCGCCGGAGAGCACCGCGTTCACCACCAGCGACTCCAGCCGCGCGTCCCAGGCGCCCCGGGCCTCGGCGGCCTGGGCGTAGACCTGGGCGGTGGCGAAGGCGATCTCCCGCGCGTAGACGAGCAGCGCCTCCCGCAGCACCGACTCGTCGCCCGGCGCCGCCACCTCCTCGATCGCGGCCTCCATGACCTCGATCGTCGTCCGCACCATCTCGACGGTCTGCCGCAGCGTGATCGCTCGTGTCAGCTCACGCGGGGCCGTGCCGAACACATCGGTGGAGATGGCCTGCGGGGTCTCCGGATGCCGGAACCACTCGGTGAACGCCGCGATACCGGCCTGGGCGACCAGGCCGATCCAGGACCGGTTCTCCGGGGGCATCGCCCGGTACCACGGCAGCGATTCGTCCATACGGGCAATCGCGTTCGCGGCCAGTCGGCCGGAGGACTGCTCCAGCCGTTTCAGGGTCGCGGCATGCAGGTGGGCGTCGTGGGCGGCGGGCTGCTCAGGATCGGGTCGGGGCACGAGGACAAGATTGCCTTATCGGGCCGGTGGATCGGTGGGGCGGGGCGACGGTCCGCCGTACCGGTGGGTACGGGACCGCCCGGACCAGCGGCCTTCGCCTCTGGACGGGACCACCGTGTCACCGCCCGGACCAGCGGCCTCCGTCCCTGGACGGGGGCCATCGCGTGACTGTGCAGACCGGCGGCCTTCGCCTCTGGACGGGGCCACCGCATGACCGCTCGCCCGGCTACCGTGGCCGGGTGATTTCCGTACACAGGTCCGAGGACCGCTACCGGGGCGGCGAGCCGGACGCCGGCATCGAGACCCGGCACGCCCTCTCCTTCGGCTCCTTCTACGACCCCGACAACCTGCGCTTCGGCCCGATCCTGGCCTGCAACGAGGAGCGCCTCGCCCCCGGCGCGGGCTTCGACGAACATCCGCACAGCCATACGGAGATCGTCACCTGGGTGGTCGAGGGCGAGCTGACCCACCGAGATTCGACCGGCCGCTCCACCGTCGTACGGGCCGGAGACCTCGCCCACCTGAGCGCCGCCGCCGGAGTCCGCCACGTCGAACGCAACGACGGCGACACCCCGTTGACCTTTCTCCAGATGTGGCTGGCCCCCCTGGAGTCCGGCGGCACCCCCTCGTACACGGTCACCCCCGGCCTCGCGGACCCGGCCGCCTCGTACGCCCTGCCCGCCTCCGGTGCGGTGCTGCACGTACGGCGGCTGACGGAGGGCGAGCGCACCGCCCTGCCGGACGCGGCGCGCCTGTATGTGCATGTGGTGCGGGGCCGAGTCGCCCTGGAAGGTGAGGAGTTGGGACCCGGTGACGCGGCCCGGGCAGTCGGTGCCGAGGGACTGGAGGCGTTCGCGGTGGAGGGGGCGGGGGCGGCGGAGCTGCTGGTGTGGGAGCTGGCGGGGTGAGCGGCGCTTCCGCCGGGGCCGGCCCCTGACGGGACCCGCCCCGGCGGTCGTGGCCCGGTGTCGGGGTCACGACCGCCGGGGCGGGCCGAGCGAGCGGGATGCGCGGTTCGACGGTTCGCGTCAGAGCACGACGTCGACGTCGTAGGTGCGCAGCCAGTCGTCGAGTTGCAGGGTGGTCTCCAGGGCCGCCCGGCTCATGCCGTCCTCCAGCGCCGCCGCCCCTGGTTGCGTACCCGCGCTTCCGTGGCGGGTGACAGGAGCGGGGCGAGCGGGCTCGATCCGTCGAGGATCATCGCCGCCAGGCGCTCGCGGAGTGTCCGGTTGTAGGCGTCCGCCCTGATGGAGGGGTAGGGCGTCTTGATGCGCTGGGCGACCGCCTCGGGCAGCAGGTCCTTCATCGCCGCCCGCAGCAGGCTCTTCTCCCGGCCGTCGAAGCTCTTCATCGCCCAGGGCACGTTGAAGGTGTACTCGACGAGGCGGTGGTCCGCGAAGGGCACCCGGACCTCCAGACCGCAGGCCATGCTCATGCGGTCCTTGCGGTCGAACAGCACCTGGGCGTGGCGGGTGAGGGCGAGGTAGGTGACCTCCCGGTAGCGGGCCTCGGTGGGGTCGGCGATGCGGTCGCCCGCGGAGATCTCGGCCACCGCCGCGCTGTGGCAGTCGCGCTCGTAGGTGTCCAGGTCCAGCTTGGCGAGCAGGTCCGGAGTGAAGACGACGTCGTTGCCCTGGTAGTTCCCGCGCCCCTCGTACACCCAGGGGAACGTGGAGGAGAGCACCACGTCCTCCTGGCGCTGCCAGCGGTAGCCGCCGAACACCTCGTCGCCGCACTCCCCGGAGAGCGCCACCGTCGAGTGCTGCCGGACGATGCCGAACAGCAGGTGCAGGGAGGCGTGTTCGTCGCCCTTCGCGATCGGGAGGTCGTAGGCCTTCAGGACGGAGGACCGCAGGGCCGGGTCGAGCAGGTCGGGCGCCCGCAGAGGCAACTCGCTGTGGAGGGAGCCGACGTGCTCGGCCAGCAGCCGGGCGTAGATGTGGTCCTCGTTGGCCCCTTCGCCGGCCGTTCCGTCCAGGTCCGGGTCGCTCACCGAGCAGGACCGGATACGCCCCTGGCCCTTGGCGCGGCTCACCTGGGCGGCGAGTGCGGTCAGGGAGCTGGAGTCGAGTCCGCCCGAGAGCAGGGTGCACAGCGGTACGTCGGAGACCATCTGCTGCTCCACGACCGATTCGAGCAGCTCGCGCACCGTGTGGATGGTCCGCTCCAGCGAGTCGGTGTGCTCGGCGACCTCCAGCTGCCAGTACCGGTCCTCGGTGAGGCCCGCCCGGTTGACGCGCACGGTGCAGCCGGCCGGGACCTCCCGCATACCGCGGAAGATCGCGTGGCCGGGGACCTTGGCCACCGAGAGGATGTCCCGCAGCCCTTCGGCGTCCAGGACGGCCTTGAAGGCGGGGTGGGCGAGGATGGCCTTGGGCTCGGAACCGAAGAGCACACCGGACGGGGTCTCCGCGTAGTACAGCGGCTTCACGCCCATCCGGTCCCGGACGAGCAGCAGCTCCTCCTTGTCCTGGTCCCAGACCGCGAAGGCGTAGATGCCTTCGAGCCGGGTGGCCAGCGCGGGACCCCACTGGAGGTAGGCCCGCAGGACGACCTCGGTGTCGCTGCGCGTGGTGAAGCTGTGCCCCAGGGAGACCAACTGGGAGCGGAGTTCCTGGAAGTTGTAGGTCTCGCCGCTGTAGGTGAGCGCGGCGCGCGAGCCCGGCGTCTCACCCGACGTCATCGGCTGGCAGCCGCCCTCCAGGTCGATGACGGAGAGGCGCCGGTGGCCCAGGGCGACGTGGTCCGCGATCCAGACGCCTTCCGCGTCCGGGCCCCGGCGGGCCATCGTGTCCGTCATGGCCCGCGCGACGTCCCGGTCCACGGGGCGCGCGAAGTCGACCCACCCTGCAATACCGCACATTCGAAGAACTCCTGAAATTGACGGGGGTGTTATAGGTGAAGACGGGGGTCCTACAGGTGAAAAGGAGCGGGGGCGGCACCGGGGCCGCCCGCGGCTACAGCCGTACGACGTGCGACTGCGGGCGCGCCGACCCCCGGGTGTCGAGCAGCAGCCGGGCCCGGCTCTCGATCGCCGCCAGGTCGTACGCCGAGTGCCGCTGGAGCAGGACGGAGATGTCCGCATCGCCCAGCGCGCCGTCCAGGTCCGTGACGGCGCGGACCGGCGTGCCGTCCACCTCCCAGCTCGGCACATGCGGGTCGTGGTAGACGACCTCCGCACCGAGCGTGCGCAGCCTGCGGACCACATCACGGGCCGAGGTCTCCCGCTGATCGGCGATGTCCGCCTTGTAGGTGACGCCGAGCAGCAGGACCTGTGCCCCGCTCAGCGTGGTGCCGCTGTGGTCCAGGAGCTGCTGCGCCCGCTCGACGACGTACCGGGGCATCCGGGCGTTGATCTCCTGGGCGAGTTCGACCATCCGGAAGGGGTAGCCGAGCGTACGGACCTTGTGCGCGAGGTAGTTGGGGTCGATCGGGATGCAGTGGCCGCCCACCCCCGGGCCGGGCCGGAACGCCTGGTAGCCGAACGGCTTGGTGGCCGCGCAGGAGATGGCGTCCCACAGGTCGATGCCCAGTTCGTGGGAGAAGATCGCCATCTCGTTGACCAGGGCGATGTTGACGTGCCGGTAGGTGTTCTCGATCAGCTTCGCCATCTCGGCCTCGCGGGTGCCCGAGGCCTGGACGACCTGGTCGACGAGCTTCCCGTAGAAGGCCGCCGCGGTCGTGGTGCAGTCCTGTGTGTAACCGCCCACGACCTTCGGGGTGTTGCGGATGCCGTAGATCTTGTTGCCGGGGTCCACCCGCTCCGGCGAGAACGCCAGGTGGAAGTCGGTGCCCGCGCTGAGCCCGGAACGCTCCAGGATGGGCAGGACGATCTCTTCGGTGGTGCCCGGGTACGTGGTCGACTCCAGGACCACCAGCGTGCCGCGCGTCAGATGCCGGCTGATCATGGCGCAGGCGCTCTCGACCATGACCAGGTCCGGTCCGCCGTGCTCCGCCAGCGGGGTGGGCACACAGATCACCACGGTGTCCGTCTCCGCGATGACGCTCTCGTCCGTCGTGGCCGTGAACCCCTGGGCCCGCAGATCGGCCACGGTGGCGTCGTCGATGTCGTCCACATGGGAGACACCGTCGTTGAGCCGGGCGACGGTGGCGGCGTCACGGTCGAGGCCGACGACGCTCAGGCCGGAGCGGCCGGCCTCTACGGCGAGGGGCAGGCCTACGTAGCCGAGGCCTATGACAACCAGGTCACTGCGCACAGTGCTGCCTTTCGAAAAGGTGGGACGTACGGAGAACGGGAGTGGCGAGGTACGGGGAGGTGACGGCGTACGGGGAAGAGATGACGGAGTACGGGGAGGCGACGGCGTACGGGGAAGCGGGGCGGCCGGTCCGGGCTGCGGCCGCCGCCGCGGGTCAGTCGTTGCGCGCCCGGACGGCCAGCGAGGCGACCAGCAGGGGCGGCAGGAGCAGCAGCGAGAAGGTGATCGCGTAGCCGCCGAGCTGACCGGTCCCCGCGGCGAGGCCCGCGTTGAGCACGGCGGTGGCGAATGCCAGGACGACGACCTGCCCGAGGTTCATGTTGGTCTGCATGGCGCTGGTGGTGTGGCCCAGCCGGTCCGGCGCGCTGTGCGAGAGCGAGAGCACCGTGACACAGGGGTCGAGCATCCCCATCCCGATCGCCGCCAGGGGCATGGCCACCATGGCCAGCACCGGGGACATCCCGGCGAAGCTGCCCGCGATGGCGAAGGCGACGGACGCCGCCATGATCAGTGCGCCGGCGGTGACGAGGCGGTGCCGGGCGACGTTCTGGAGGAGCTTTCCCTGTACCCAGGCCGCCCCCGCCCACAGCACCGCGGAGGCCGTGAACGCCACACCGACCGTGACCGCGGCGACCTTCCGCTCGGTGATCAGCATCAGCGGCACCAGTGCCTCGACGGTGAAGTACGTGCCGGAGGTCAGCCCGCGCAGCAGTACGGCGGTGGGCAGACCGCGGGCGCTGCGCCAGGTCCCCTTCGGCAGCAGACGGGGGCGAAGACCACCAGGAGCGCGACGCCGGTGACGACGAAGAGCAGGTGGCGCACGTCCCACCCGGAGACCCCGTACTGGCCGAGCGCCGCGCCCAGACTGAGCATCGCGGCGACCAGCACCGGGGGCCGGGAGGCGCGCTCCTCCTCGGGCGGGAGGTCGGCCGGGACCGAGTCCCCGGCGTCGGCGTCGGCCGGGGCCCGGCGGAGCACCGCCACCAGGGCGATCGAGGGCAGCGCGGTCAGCACGGCCAGGCCGTAGAAGACCACCCGCCAGGACCAGGCCTCGGAGACGACCCCGGCGATCGGCGGGCCGATCAGGGACGGAATGACCCAGCTCGCGCTCATCATCGCGAGCATCCGGGGCCGCAGGTACTCCGGGTACGACTGGCCGATGGCGGTCGTCACCGACACCGCCACCATCCCGGCCGCCAGGCCGTCGACGAAGCGGCCGATCACCAGCTGCCAGATCGACAGGCTGGACGCCGACACCAGCAGCGTCACCACGGAGAGGACCATGCCCAGCGCCAGCGGACGCCGGGCCCCGGAACGGTCCGCCCAGTGTCCGCCCAGCACGCCACCGAGCAGGCTGGCGGCCACGAAGCTGCCCGCCACCAGGGGGAACAGGGAGACCCCGTCCAGATCCTGGGCGGCCGTCGGCAGCGTGGGCACCACGGCCAGCGCGGCGAAGCCGGTCAGGAACATCACCGCGGCGAAGGTCAGGGTGGCCGGTGCGTACTGCCGGGAGAAGATCCCCGGCTGGGTGTCGCTCGGCGGTCGAAGGGTCTGTTCCTCAGCCATCGGTGTCCTGTTGCAGTAGATCGGCGAGTTCGTCGTGGGTGTCGCAGGCCAGCCACTGCGCCTGGGCGCGGGCACCGTTCCGCAACGGGGCGGACGCGCGCCAGCCGGTCTCGGCCGTGATCAGTCCGGTGGCCATGGGGGGCGTGTGCGCCGTGCCCTCGTCCGAGGTCCGCTCCCATGTCGTCAGCCGGGCCGTCTCCGCGGCGAGTTCGGCCAGCCGCTCCTCGTCGAAGCTGGCGGAGGCCACGTTGTAGACGGTGGACCGCACGGGAGCGGCGAGGACGGCGGCGATCGCCTCCGCCGTGTCGCGGTGATCGACGAGCTGGTGCACCCGGCCCTCCACCAGGGTCATGGAGCGGCGGGTCCACGCCTGGAGCATCCAGGTGGCCAGCACCCCGCGCACCGGGGCGTACCGGCCCACCTGCTCGGCGAGCCGGACGAGCTGCACGGGGACGCCCGTCTCGCCGCCCCACCGCAGACACGCCTGCTCGTCGTTCCACCAGGCGCGGGCGACCGGGTCCTGCGGCGGCTCGGCCACCGTGTCCTCCGCGCACTCGTCGGCGGCGGCACCCCGGTAGACCTCCGCCGAGCCGATGTGGACCAGGCGCCGCGCCCCGGCCTTCTCGGCATCGGCCAGCAGGTCCTGTACGGCGTAGGCGCTCCCGGACCGGTCACCGAGGTGGACCACGGTGTGGACCGCCTGCCCCCGTCCGTCGCCCAGCCGTTCGGTGTACGCGGCGGGCCGGCCCGCGTCGGTGAGCAGCCGTGCCAGCTCCGCCCCGAGGGCCGGGGCGCCTCCCGTGACGACGACCGTCGTGGTGTCGGCGGTGGGCCGTGGGCCGGTGCCGTGGGCGGTACGGCCGGAGGCGAGTGCGGCCAGGGCCAGTTCCCGGATGCGGGGGATCATGGGCAGCAGCTCGGCGTCGGTGTACTCCTCGCACAGGCCACCGGGGCCCAGCGAGTCCATGACGGCCGCGGCCGCCTCGGGGTCCGGCTCCCGCCCGGTCGCACCGGCGACCGCGACACCGGTGGCGAAGGCCGTCAGCCACACCTGCCGACGCACCTCGGCGGGCAGGTCCGGCTCCCCGGCCACGGCGAAGTCGGCGTCGCACCGCTCGGCCAGGCCGATGCGCCGCAGGTAGCGGTCGGTGTCCAGGTACTCCCAGCGCCCGTCCTGGCGCACCGCGCACTTGGACTCGCCGTACTGGTAGAAGGGGACGACGGGGAACGAGGCGCAGTCGGGGGAGACGACCTCGGCCGCGGCATCGGTGAAGTACGTGGCCCGGCGCCAGCCGTGCTTGCTGTTGCCCGCGAGGCTCGGCACGTCGTCGTGGTCGACGGTGCTGGGGACCGCGATCCGCACGGGGATGCCGAGCGCCTTCAGGTAGCGCTGGATGACGACGTCGTAGGGCCAGCCGTCACCGTGCTCCGCCGCGAACCGGGCGTAGCCGCGGGCGGCTTCGGCGGGCAGCATCAGCGCCAGCGACGGGACGTGCTCGTCGACCGCGTAGGCCCAGGAGGCTCCGGTGAGCGCCCCGAGGCGGACCACTCCGCTGTTCCGGCCCTCCCACCCCTCGTAGAAGGCGACCGCCTCTCCGGGAACCGCGGCGGCGACCTTCTCCACCTGGTCGAAGAACCCCTGAGCCAGGATCACGTCGTCCTGGAACACGATGTGATGCGTCGCCGCGTCCCCGACACAGCTCCAGGAGGGGTTGGCGGTGCGCAGCGCGGTGGGCGGGCCGGAGGGGTCCGGGTCCTGCACCACCTGGATACGTCCCCGGGGGTCCTTGGCCGCTATCTCCCCGGCGGCGGAGATCCTCCTCGGGTGGGTCATCACAGCACCTGTCAGCGTGACAGCGTTCACGGCTTGCCTTTCTGGCCGTTCAGGGCCCGGCCGGGCCGGCGGAAGCGTCGGCCCGGCCGGGCGAAGTGTCCTCGGCGGGAGGTGGGAGGTGGAAGGGCGACGGCGGTACGGGCGGACCTGCGGTCGGCCGCCTCGGCAGGTCGGACCGCCGCTCGGCTCACTGCCCGGTCGCGTCGGAGTTGCGGACCTTCCGCACGTTCTCGTTGAGTCCGTGGTCGGCGCCCATCCGCCGTTCGAGTTCGATCATCGCGGCGGGGCGGTAGTTGAGGATGTACGCGCGGCGCACGCCGTCCGTGCTGTTGCCGCGGGAGTAGTGCAGCGTGCTCCCGGAGTGGGCCACCGCCTCACCGGCCCGTACCGGTACGGGCGTTGCCCCCGGCTCGTCCTCGGAGCAGTCGCACTCGATGTTCTTGCCGTCGCTCGTGGGGTGGTGGGGCCGCAGCGGCTCCCGGTGGGAGCCCCGGACGTACCACATGCAGCCGTTGTCCAGATCCGCGTCGTCCAGCGCGATCCAGATCGACACCGCGCGCTTGTCGGGCATGTCCACCCAGTAGGCGGCGTCCTGGTGCCAGGGCGTGGGAACGGCCGTGTGCGGAGCCTTGTGGATCATCATGTCGAAGTCGAGTTCGGCGTCCGCCCCGATGAGTTCGCGGGCCGTGGAGAGCGCCTTCTCGTGCAGCGGCAGATCCTTCAGCGGCGGATACAGCGCCGACGGCCAGATGATCTGGGTGATGTTCTCCCGCACGCCCTCCTTGCGCTCGACATGCGATCCGAGGTCGGTGCGCTTTTCGCCGGATTCGATGTCACCGCTGAGGAATCGGTCGTAGATGTCCCGGTACTGAGCGAGGTCCGCGGGGGATATGAGCCTTCCTACGGGGGTGAATCCGTCATCGGCGAACCTCTGTGCGATGCCGGAAATCGTCTGCGTGGTCAAGATGTACAGCCCTTCTTCCTCTCCGCTGCGCACCCCACCTTGTCCTGAGTCTTCCGGGAAACGGGGGCAGCACACGGCGAAGACATGATTGTCAATGGGAAGAGTTCGACACCCCTATGGCTTGGTCTAGACCGCCCGGGGTCGAATGAAAGTTACGTCACGGCCAGATCTCGGTCAACTGCTTTCAGGTGTAACTCCCCGTGCGCAAAGCTGAATCGAGGCTTCCGCTCTCTGGTAAAAATGCAGGTCAGAGGGGCCGTGGAGAACGGTGAAAGGTTCATTGTGCGGTGCATCGACGTTGCCATGGTGTTCATCTACCGGCATGATCCGCAGGGATGGGGGCTGGAATTGGCCGTCGTTCCGGCTTGGTTATCGACGTCATTGAGACAGTTGGGCGGGGGTGTGTCCGAAATGCGGAAACGAGTGGCTCGGCCCGCCCGGAGCGCCGTTTCCCGGCGTCCACTCCTTGCCTATGAGGCGCCGAACGTCGACTTCCGGCCACTCTGCATCAAGGTTTCATAATTCACTTCAGGCCGTATTGGAGAGCTTCATGACCGAAACCCTGCACGTGCAGGCGGCAGTGCACCACAACCCTTATGCCTACATGCTGGACGAAGCGGAACTCGTCGATCTGTTGTCGGAGTTGGGCCGTCGCCGGGCCGAAAGTATTCTCCGCAACCACACGGCGGCGGAAGGGGAGGCACCGCGCGGCCGCTATCCGCGTCCGGCCATGGGCTTCGTCATCCTCGATCCGACGGCCGACGCGCGGGCGGACGACACGGAGGCGGTGCTCGGTGCGATAGCGGTGGGCGAGCAGGCGCGGCAGTTCCTCCCGAGGGCCGCGGCCAAAGCCGCGGCGCACCGGCGCCTCGGGCGCAACAACGGATCGTCCGTCCACACCGATCCGCATCTCCTCGGCACGGGCGCTTTCCGCTACGGGCACTCGGCGGAGGTGCGAGGGGTGATCGTCGCCGCCAGCTCGCAGAGCACCGACCAGGATCTGTACGAGGCGTCCCGCCTGGCGGCGGAGTTCGCCGAGGGCATCGGGGCCCGTCACCAGGAGTTCGAATGGAAGGTGGGGGAGACGGACTGGCTCTCCCAGGACGGCCTGCCCTTGGCCCGGTACGGTGAGATGGTCGCCTGGTTCCCGGACGGGGGCAAGGCCTGACGCGGCGGCAGGCCGGGCTTCGACGGTGCGGCGGAGGAGCCTCCGAGGCGCCCCCGCCGCACCCGTTGCCGCCGGCGCTGCCGCTCCCGATCGCGTGCGATGAGCCGGACGGCAGTGGGCGGGGAGCGTGGGTGGCCGTGCGGTGGCCGCGCCCGGTTCAGCCCGCGATCTCCGCCAGCACCGCGTCCGTGAACGGGGTCCATGCCTCCGCCGCCCACGGTCCGAAGGCCCGGTCCGTCAGTGCCACGCAGGCGGCCCCGGCCGCCGGGTCGATCCACAGGAACGTGCCCGACTGGCCGAAGTGGCCGAAGGTCGCCGGGGAGGAGGAAGCGCCCGTCCAGTGCGGGGACTTGGAGTCGCGGATCTCGAAGCCGAGGCCCCAGTCGTTCGGGTTCTGGTGGCCGTAGCCCGGCAGGACGCCCTTGAGGCCCGGGTGCACGACGCTCTGGGCCTCCAGGACCGTACGGGGGTCGAGCAGGCGGGGGGCCTGGACCTCGGCGGCGAAGCGGACCAGGTCGTCCACGGTGGAGGCGCCGTCACGGGCGGGGGAGCCGTCCAGGGACGTGGACGTCATCGCCAGCGGCTCCAGGACGGCCTGGCGCAGGTACTCCGGGAACGGGATGCCGGTCGCCTTGGCGATGTGGTCGCCCAGCACCTCGAAGCCCGCGTTGGAGTAGAGGCGGCGGTTGCCGGGTGGGGCCGTCACCCGGTGTTCGTCGAAGGCGAGGCCGCTGGTGTGGGCCAGGAGGTGGCGGACCGTGGAGCCCTCGGGTCCGGCCGGCTCGTCCAGCTCGATCGCCCCCTCCTCGTACGCCACCAGCGCCGCGTAGGCGGCGAGCGGCTTGGTGACCGAGGCGAGGGGGAAGCGGTGGGCGGTGGGCCCGTGCGTACCGAGGACGGTGCCGTCCGCCCGTACGACGGCGGCCGCCGCGGTCGGGACGGGCCAGGTGTCGATGATCCGCAAGCTCTCCATGGGACCGAGCCTAACGTTCGTGGCGGCGGCCCCGTCACCGCGTCCGAAAGGTGCCGAAGTCTCCAACTCCCGCCCCCTCGGGCGACTACTGTGCGGAGGCGAGAAGCTGCGCAGCGCAGCCGTACGAGGAGGCTCATATGTCACCGGTGTCATCGCCCTTCGGCCCCCAGCACGCCCCCGCCGGTGATGTGGGCGCGGCGCTCATGCTGATCGACTCCCGGCTCAAGAGCGTCTACGACGGTATGCGCAGGGACGAGAACGGGGAAGGCGATGAGGACAGCGCCGCGAGCGAGGCCGAACGCCGTGATCTGGCCGGGCACTTGGGCGACTCCCTGGGGCCGGGCGGCTTCCACGAGCTGCTGGACGGTGCCTGCACCCTCATCTATCTGTTCATGACGTGGCTGCGGAAGGCCCACGAGGAGCACGGCAAGGACGTCATCGAGTACGTGGTCCCCACGCTCGTGACCTCGATGCGCATGATGCCCCGCAGCATCCGCCCCGAGGCGATCCCCACCATGGCCGGTCTGGTCATCGCCGCGGGCACCGGCCTGAGCCCGAGCCTCTGGCGCCAGCAGTACGGGGACTGGACGGAAGCGGAGATGACGCCGCTGGAGGCCACCGCCTTCCTGCTCGCGGAGCGCATCAACCGCATCACCGAGGACCAGGACTTCGCCACCCGCCTGATCACCGACGCCCTCACCCGGGCCGAGGAAGAGCTCTGAGCCTCCTGTGCCGCTTGCTTCGAGTGCACTCCAGGGATTTAGCGTGGAGGGCATGACGGTGATCGACGGAACGTCCCGGAGCACTCCCGCTACCAGTACGCGTACACAGACGTCCTCAGGCGTGAACGCCTGTACGGCCATGCCCAAGCCGCACCCCCGTCCCACCGGCAAGGACACCTACACGATCAGCGAGGTCGTCGCCTTCACCGGGCTCACCGCGCACACCCTGCGCTGGTACGAGCGGATCGGGCTGATGCCCCATGTCGACCGCTCGCACACCGGCCAACGCCGCTTCTCCAACCGCGACCTGGACTGGCTGGTCTTCGTCGGCAAGCTGCGGCTCACCGGGATGCCCGTCGCGGACATGGTGCGGTACGCGGAGCTGCTGCGTGAGGGCGAGTCCACCTTCGAGGAGCGGCAGGAACTGCTGGAGTCGACCCGCCGCGATGTGATCACCCGCATCGCGGAGCTGCACGACACCCTCGCCGTTCTCGACCACAAGATCGAGTTCTACGCGGGCGCCCCCCGGGCGCCGGAAAGGCGCAGCGCCTGATGACCGACAACGACAACCACGGCAACTCCATCGACACCGCCCGGCTCGACACCGCCCGGCTCGACACCGCCCGGCTCGGCGGCGACGGCGGGCCGGTGGTCGGGGTCCAGGGCCTCGGCTGCATGGGCATGAGCGAGTTCTACGGCGAGACCGACGAGCGCTCCGCCCGGGACACCCTCGACGCCGCGCTGGAAGCGGGCGTCACCCTCTTCGACACCGCCGACATCTACGGGCGCGGGGCCAACGAGGAGTTCCTCGCCCCCTTCGTCGGCGCCCACCGGGACGAGATCACGCTCGCCACCAAGTTCGCCATCGAGCGGACGGACGACCCGCGATACCGGGCGGTGCGCAACGACCTTGCGTACATCCGCACCGCCGTGGAGGCCAGCCTCCGCCGGCTGAGGACCGATGTCATCGACCTCTACTACATGCACCGCCACGACCCGGCCGTCCCGTTCGCCGAATCGGTCGGCGCGATGGCCGAGCTGGTCCAGCAGGGCAAGGTCAGGCAGCTCGGGCTGAGCGAGGTGACCGGCCCCGAGCTGCGCGAGGCACACGCGGTGCACCCGATCGCCGCCCTCCAGTCGGAGTGGTCCCTCTTCAGCCGGGACGTGGAGCTGAGCGCGGTCGGCGCGGCGGCGGAGCTGGGCGTCACGCTCGTGCCGTATTCGCCGCTGGGCCGGGGCTTCCTCACCGGGGCCTTCACCGACGCGGGCCAGGAGCTGGGCGAGGGCGACTTCCGCAAGCACCAGCCCCGCTTCACCGGCGACAACGCCCGCACCAACGCGGCCCTGTTGGAGCCCGTCCACAAGATCGCCGCCGCCCGCGGGGTGACGGCCGCCCAGGTGGCACTCGCCTGGGTGCAGCAGCGGGCGCAGGTGCACGGCCTGACGGTCGTCCCGATCCCCGGCACCCGTAAGCGCAGCCGCCTCCTGGAGAACGTGACGGCGACCCGGCTGACGCTGACGCCCGAGGAGCTGGCCCTCCTGGAGCCGATCGCGGGCCAGGTGGCGGGGGACCGCTACCCGGACATGAGCAACACGTCGGCGGCACGCGAGTAGCTGGCACGGGGAAGGGGCGAAGCCTGTGAAGTCATCGCCTGGTTCATGAAGTTCATCATGACCGAGCCACCCCGCCCCCCTCACGCCAGCCCCAGCGCGAAGACCGCGAACCCCGCCGCGAGCAGCCCCGCCACCGCGCGGCGGGCGTTAGCGGCGCGGGTGCCCGCCTGCCACGGGCCGTCGAAGCGGCGCGTGTACCGGGCGATCAGCACCAAGAGCCCCGTGAACACCGGCAGCCACGCCAGCCGGGCCAGGATCCAGCCGACCGTGTCCGGCCCGGTCGTCAGCCCCGCCACCGTCGTGCCCGTCATCGAGACCGGTACGGCTGCCGCCAGCATCGCGGTCTGGTGCCAGCACAGGATCGTCATCGCGGACAGGTTGACCACCACGACCGGCGCCCACAGCAGCGGCCTGCGCAGCAACCGCCCGAGCCGCTCCCGTATCAGCATCGCCGCCCCGCTCTGGGCCGCGGCCAACGCCACCACCAGCAGTGACGGCGGGTGGGAGTTGGTCCGCACCTCGCCGGGCACGCCCACCATCGATGCCGGGTAGTGGAAGACCAGCAGCAGTACGGCGAAGAGCACCGCGCCCCCGACGAGCAGCAGCCGAGCACCCCGCTTCCCGATCCGGCCCTCGCCCCACGCGACGCCGAGCAGGTAGGCGAAGAGCCAGCCGGGCAGCAGGTTGACCAGGCTCAGCCAGGACGGCATCCCGTCCGCGAGCGGCCCGTACCGCAGGAAGTCCACCACCGCGACCGACCCCAGCAGCGGCAGCGCCGCCCCCCGCCGAACCGCCGAGCCAGGCGGACGCAGAGCGGGGTGAGCGCGGTGACCACGGTGTACACCCCGACGAACCAGAGCGGCTGGATCACCAGCGTCGACCCCGTGCGCAGGGTGTCGCCCGGCACGCCGAGCCAGGACAGGGCCGCCAGCAGCACCGCCCACACCGCCGCCACCCCGAGCACCGGTCTGCCGAGCCGGACCAGCCGCCCGCGCAGCCAGGCGGCCGTGGTCGAGGGCCGGCGGTGGTAGGAGAGGACCGAGGCGTACCCGCCGACCAGGAAGAAGATCCCCAGCATCTGGAGCACCCAGCTGAACGGGGCGAGGGCGCCGAACGTGGCGAGCGGACTCGCGTTGTGCAGCCCCTCCGCGTCGAGCCGGAAGCCGCCGAGCATCCAGTGCCCGAGCGGCACCGCGAGCAGTGCGAGGGCGCGCAGCCCGTCGATCGCCCGGTCCCGGTGGGCGGGGGTGGCGGCGTCGACCCGGGCGGCGAGCCGGTGCGCGCGTGTGTGCGTAGGCGTCGTCATCGGGCCGCACCCTCCGCCGAGACCCCCCGGGCGATCGACGCGAAGACCCGCAGCGACTCCGTACCCGGGGCGAAGTACCCCGCGTGCCCCTGGGTGTCGTAGGCGGGGATGCGGCGGGCCCCGAACGCCGGGTCGGTGGGGTCGGCGCCATGGCCGAGCCCGGCGAACCGCACGCTCGGCACATCGTCGATCCAGTCGTCCGGGGCCTTCGCCGCCCACACCCGGGCCCGCGTCCGCAGCGCGTCCACGTCGTCGGCCCGCATGCCGGGGGAGCCGAGGACCACCAGGTCGGTGGCGGGCAGGCGGTGGGCGGCGAGCCCGCAGACGACCGAGCCGTAACTGTGGCAGAACACAGCTGGTTCGGGCAGCCCGTCGGCGATCAGCCCCTCGGTGAACCGCTCCAGCCGCCCGGCGCCCGCCTCGGCGAGCCGCCCGGTCGCGGCGTCGATGCCGACGCCGACGGGGGTGGTGTACCCGGCCCAGGCGATGACGGCGGTGTCCGGACCGGCCGCCTTGTGCAGGGTCCTGGCCATACCGGGCGGGGCGCCGTGGGCGGCGACCTTCCGGTCGAAGGTCCCCGCGTCGTTGTCGGAGCCGGGCACCACCAGCGAGACCCGGCGCGCGGTGCGCAGCTCCCCGAAGACCTCGGCGACCTGGCCGCGTCCGCGCGGATCGAAGGCGAGGATCTGCCGGCCGGGCGCGGCGAGCGAGCGGTAGCGGGGATCGTCGGAGGCGGCCAGTGCGAGGGCGTTGGCGCGGTAGCGCAGCTCCAGGGGCGCCCCGTCGAGGTTGCCGACGACGGACGGATGCCGCACGAGAAGGAGTTGACGCTCAGGGTCGCCCAACCCGGCGAAGAAGGCGCCCACTTCGGCGGGGGTCGAGCGCTCCGGATCGGGCAGCTCACCGCCCAGCGTCCGGTCCGCCCGCCACGACGTGCTGCCGGGCGGCGGCCCGGTCAGCGCCTGCTGCGCATCCCCCGAAACCCAGCCCGCCGTCCCCGTCACCACGCTGGTGGCCAGTGCCAGCGCGGCCACCGTCCTCGCGTATCGGCGCATCGTGCCCTCCCTCTCTGCCGCCGCACCGATCGGCGCGACCGGGAGGAAGGTAGGAAGAGGACGGGTGAGGGGGCGTCACACCGAGGAGCCAACTCCGATGTACTACCGGGGTAGGGGGTGGGGCACATCCCGGCTCGGAACTACGCCCCCGCGTCTCTCCCGGGCCGGAGCTACGCCCCCGCCTCCCCTCACGGGCCGGGAGCTACGTCCCCGCGTCCCCCGGAGTCACCAGCCCCGACTCGTACGCGAAGATCACCGCCTGCGCCCGGTCCCGCAGGTCCAGCTTGGCCAGCACACGGCCGATGTGCGTCTTCACGGTCTGCTCGGCCAGCACCAGCCGCTCCGCGATCTCCTGGTTCGACAGGCCCCGGGCGATCAGCTCCAGCACCTCGCTCTCGCGCGGGGTCAGCCCGTTGAGCCGCAGCGCCTGCTTGCCCCGCGTCACCTTCGAGGGCCGCTGGGCCGCGAAGTCCGCGATCAGGCGCCGGGTCACGGAGGGCGCCAGCAGGGCGTCGCCCGCCGCCACCACCCGTACCGCCGCGATCAGATCGGCCGGCGGGGCGTCCTTCAGCAGGAACCCGGAGGCGCCCGCGCGGAGCGCCTCGTACACATAGTCGTCCACGTCGAACGTGGTCAGCATCAGCACCTTCGGGCGGTGCACCACCCCCACCGGAGGGCTCAACAGCTCGCGGGCGGCGGCCAGTCCGTCCATCTCCGGCATCCGGACGTCCATCAGGACCACGTCCGGGTGCTGGTGGCGGCTGACCTCCACGCCCTGCCTGCCGTCCGCCGCCTCGCCCACCACGTCGATGTCGCTCTGCGCGGACAGCAGCGCCGCGAACCCCGCCCGCACCATGGCCTGGTCGTCGACGATGATCACGCGGATGGTCACAGGTCCTCCGAAGGGGATGGGGCGGGCGGGGACGCGGGCGGTGGAGCGGCCGGGGGCAGCGGTATCCGGGCCGCGACCCGGAACCCGCCGTCAGGCAGCGGGCCGACGTCCAGCGTGCCGCCGGTCAACCGTACGCGCTCCCGCATCCCGACCAGCCCGTGCCCGGTCCCGCTCGTCTCCAGCGGTGAACTACGACCGGCGGCGGGCCCGTTGACGACGAGCACGACGAGGTGGTCGATGTCCGTCGCGACGAGGACCCGGGTCCGGGCCCCCGGCGCGTGCCGCACCACGTTGGCCAGCGCCTCCTGCACGATCCGGTACGCCGACAGGTCGACGGCCGGCGGCACCTCGCCCAACTCCTTGGAGAGCGAAAGATCCACGGGCAGCCCCGCACGCACCGTCGCCTCCACCAGCTGCTGGAGCCGGTCCAGCCCCGGCTGCGGCGCCCGGTCCCCCTCCGTACCGTCGCTCCTCAGCACCGACAGCAGCCGCCGCATCTCGCCCAGCGACTCCCGCGCGGCCGCCGCGATCGCCGTGAACTCCTCCTCGGCGGCCTTCGGCAGCCCGCTGATCCGGTACGGCGCCGAGTCCGCCTGCACGGTGATCACCGACATGTGGTGGGCGACCACATCGTGCAGCTCGCGCGCGATCCGGGTCCGCTCCTCCAGCAGCGTGCGCTGCGCCCGCTCGGCCTCGCTGATCGTCTCCTGCTCGGCGAGCCGCCGCTGCGCCACGCCCCGCTCCCGTACCGCCCCGCCGATCACCAGCACCACCGCGCCGAGGATGGTGAGCAGCAGGGCGCTCCCGCTGCTGCGGTCCGGGGCGATCAGGTGCAGCACGGCTCCGGCCCCACCCGTCACCGCCCAGACGGCGATCACGGTCCGCCGCGTCTCCCGGAGCCCGAGTGCCAGCAGCAGGAAGAGATAGGCGACGATCCCCGGAGGGGTCCATGGCCAGACCTCGTCCCGGCCGGCCGGCTGCGCCAGCAGCACCAGCGCGCCCAGGACGTCGGCGGGGAAGATGATCCACCACGCCTGGAGGGGGCGGTGGGCCAGCATCAGCAGCGGCGCCGCCTGGGCCACGCCGAGCGCCCCGGCCAGCGCGCCGGACACGCCGTACTGCGAGGTCAGGACGGTGATGGTGACCGGGATGAAGGTCGCGGCCAGCGCAAGGACGACGACGTACGGAAGCAGTCGCTGCCAGAGTTTCGGTGCACCGGCCAGCAACGGCGTGGACGGGTGGGACGCGTGGGACAGCCCGTGGCCCAGCTCGCGCAGATTGCGGCGGGCGGCGCTCAGCAGGCCGTCGGCGGGCGGCGGGGGCCCGGCGGAGGAAGTGGACATGACCGGGCCAGCCTAGGAGGACGACCGCCACCGGCACGTCATACCAGGGTCCCGAACCCGGCCCGGCCCACCTCATACCCGGGTACGGGGTGGCGTGGCCGAACCTGCGGCCCGAGCCCGCCCCGGACCCGGGGCCGTACGGAACCTCACGCTCCGCCAGTGGCCGAGCGGGCCGGTACCGGCCGAGCGGGCCGGTACGGGCCTCACAGCTCCGCGAGCAGCTCCGCCTTCTTCGCGCTGTACTCGTCGTCCGTCACGAGCCCCGCCTGATGCAGCTCCCCGAGGTGATGTATCCGCTCGGCGATGTCCGCCGGGTCGCGCCGCCCGGCGTTCACCAGGACCGGGGCCGGGACGGCCGGCGCGCTCGCGGTCCGGCGTACGGATTCCAGTACGGCGGCGGCGAAGGGCAGCGACTCGTGCACCGGCCCGTAGCCGAGGCCGAAAAGCACCGCCGCGGGATCCTGGTCCGCCGCGACCCCGACCTCGGCACCCTCCCGGGGCAGCAGGCGGAGGTGGCCGTCCAGGGCCTCGGGGGAGCGCCACTCGATTCCGGCCAGTTCGCTCACCCGGTACGTCTGGTCCCCGGCCTTCCACTTCGCGCTGGAGGCCCCCGTCCAGAACCACCGGAAGGAGACCCGCTCCCCGTCGAAACCGGCCCGCCCGTCGTAGGCCTTGAACTGCATCGGCGCCTCGGGCGCGGCGACCAGGAAACGGTCGGCGGGCTCGTCGGACGCGGGGCCCAGACAGGACTGCAACTCGTCCGCGTAGTACTCCGCGAGCAGCTCCCGCTCGGCCGGAAGCACCAGGCGGTAGGGGTCGCACCCCTCCTTGAGTTGTCCCGCGGCAGCCTCCAGGAGCGGGTCGGCACCCGGTCTCGGGACCGCACGCAGCACCACCGTGTCCCGCTTGCCCGGGGTCAGCGTCACCGACGACAGCGCAGCATGCGGGATGCGGCGCTCCCGCAGGCTCTGCAAGAGCTTCGGCGTGCGAATACCCCGTTCGAAGCGGATGAGCACGGAGTCGGCGTCGAACTCCCAGGTGGCATGAATTCCGGCCAGCACATCACCCATGTGCCTCATCGTATGCGGCACAGGCGCGCACGTCCCCCCTCGGCGTAAGTCCCAATTAATCGGCTTGTCACGCAGCTCTACGCGCGTCAGGTCTCCCGTTCACCGGAAATACCACTGCGGCATGCGCCATCGGCGGTTGCACAGCGGACCGATCCATATGCGCCGACCCCGATCGCGGCGAGGTTGCCGAGGCTCTCGGTGCCGGGTTCGAAGTAGCCGCTGTGCCCGGAGGCCCCGGCCGCCGAGACCAGCCGGGCGCCGAAGGCCGGGTCGACCGGGTCGGCGCCGTGGCCGATCCCGCCGAACTCCAGGTGCGGCACGTCCTCGATCCAGTCGTCCCGGTCCCGCATCGCCCAGATCCGGGCGTCGGTGTCCAGCCGGGCGGCGCTCTCGGCCCGCATCCCGGGGGACCCGGCGACCGCGATGTCGGCCACCCGGCGGGGGGCCTCGTCGGCGGCCACCCCGCAGACCACCGAGCCGTAGCTGTGGCAGAACAGGGAGACCGTGGACGTGCCGGGCAACGCCCCCACCAGGGCGTTCAGCCGTACGGCACCCTCCGCCGCGAGCCCGCCGAGCATCGCGTCCATGCCGAGTCCGGCGGGGGCGGTGTAGTCGGCCCAGGCGATGACGGCGGTACGGGTCCCGGGGGCGGCCGCGCGCTCCGCCCCGTACAGGGACTTCGCCATGCCGACGGGCGCGGAGTTGACGCGGCGGGTCCGCTCCAGGGTCAGCAGCTCGGTGTCGACGCCCGGGACGACCACGGAGACCCGCGAGGCCCGGTCCAGGTCGCCGAAGACCTCGGCGGCGCGGCCCCGGCCCGCCGGGTCGAAGGCCAGGATCTGGCGGTCCTTCGCGAGCATCGACCGGAAGCGGTGCATCCGCCGGGCCGCCTCGTCGCGGCCGAGCGCGGTGAGCCCCTCGTCGTACGTACGCCGCTGCTCCACGGCCGCCGCGCGCTTCAGGGCCAGCCGGTTGGCGTGGTAGCGCAGGGCGACCGGGGCGCCGTTCAGATTCCCCACGATCGAGGGATGCCGGTCCGCGAGCGCGAGCCGCTGCCCCGAGGTGAGCGTGGCGAAGAAGTGGGCCATCCGATAGGCCGGAGCCCCGACCTCCGGCAGCGCACGGCCCACGGTCCGGTCCCGCGCCCAGGAGGCGAGGGCGAGCTCCCGCTCCCCCTCCGCGTGGCGGTCCTGTACGGCGGACCAGCCCGTGGTCGCCAGCATCACGAACACGACGGCCACGGCGATCAGCGCACGCCAGGCGGTCAGGCTGGGGGAGGAGTCGAAAGAAGTCACTGCGCCACACCCTAGGAGACGGGCACGGGCGGCCGTGATTCAGGTGAGACACATCACCCGGCTGCGGGCACGTCACCCGGTCGCGGACCGGCACCGGGCCTGCCACCCGGTCGCGGGCGCGTCACCCGTCCGCGGGTCCGGTCACCCGGCTGTGTGTACGTCACCCGCCTGCGGCACGTCACCCTCCGGGCCCTCCGGCCGGCGCCACTCGCCCGCCAGGGCCGGGACCAACTGGTCCAGGTACTCCTCGGTGAGGTCGCGCAGCGCCTCCACGCTCGAATCGTGGCCCTGGCCCCACAGCTGCCCGGTCACCCGCATCACCCCGGAGAACGCGGCGACGGCGACCCGGGGGCGCGGATCCCGCTCCACGTCGAGCCCCTCGCGCTCCGCGATCAGCCGGGCGATCTGGTTCTCCAGGGCGATCCCGCGCCGCATATGGGCGGCCAGCAGGGAGGGCGTCGACTCGATCATCTGGTACGTCCGCATGTGCAGCTCCACCGTGATGACCTCCTCGATCGCCTCGCCGATGCTGTTCCAGGCGCAGAGCACCGCCCGGCGCATGGCCTCGAAGGGGGCCTCGCGGGCGGGCCGGCGGCGCAGCTCCGCGATGAAGCGGGACTCCACCATCTCCTGCACGGCGAAGGTCACCTCCTCCTTGCTCGCGAAGTAGCGGAAGAAGGTGCGCTGGGAGACGTCGACCGCCTCGACGATCTCGTCGACGGTGGTCCGCTCGTACCCCTGGGTGGTGAAGAGTTCGAGGGCGGCCCGCAGCAGGGCGTCACGGGTGCGCTGCTTCTTGCGCTCACGCAGTCCGGGCCGGGTCACGGCGCTCTGCCCGTGGGTCACGTACGAGTCCTCTTTCCGCTTGTTTGTCCAGGTCAGCTTACCTGTGAGCTACGCGACAGTTACTGACTAGTGAATGCGTTTGTCAACTGTCAGTAGCTGTCACTAGTCTCCGCGTATGACTAGTCAGACCACCGTCGAGAAGGCGCCGCGGGAGCCCGGGAACGGCCCCGCACCCGCCGCGGCCAAGGGGCTTCGCGGCCACCCCTGGCTGACCCTGTTCGCCGTCGCCATCGGCGTGATGATGGTCGCGCTCGACGGCACGATCGTCGCCATCGCGAACCCCGCGATCCAGAAGGACCTCGGCGCCACGCTCGCCGACGTCCAGTGGATCACCAACGGCTATCTGCTCGCCCTCGCCGTCGCGCTGATCACCGCGGGCAAGCTCGGTGACCGCTTCGGCCACCGGCAGACCTTCCTGATCGGCATCGCGGGCTTCGCGCTCTCGTCCGCGGCGATCGGTCTCTCCGGCGAGATCGCGCTGGTCATCCTCTTCCGTGTGTTCCAGGGACTCTTCGGCGCCCTGCTGATGCCCGCCGCGCTCGGTCTGCTGCGCGCCACCTTCCCCGCCGAGAAGCTGAACATGGCCATCGGCATCTGGGGCATGGTCATCGGTGCGTCCACCGCGGGCGGCCCCATCGTCGGCGGTCTGCTCGTCGAGCACGTCAGCTGGCAGTCGGTCTTCTTCATCAACGTGCCGGTCGGCATCGTCGCGCTCGTCTTCGGCCTGGTGATCCTCAAGGACCACCGCGCCGCCAACGCGCCGCGCTCCTTCGACATCTTCGGCATCCTGCTGCTCTCCGGCGCGATGTTCTCCCTCATCTGGGGCATCATCAAGGCCGGTGAGTCCTGGGGCTGGGGCGGCGTCTGGACGTGGGTCTTCCTCGGCCTCGCGCTCGCGCTCTTCCTCGCCTTCGGCGTCTGGCAGACGCAGGTGCGCGAGCCGCTCGTCCCGCTGGCGATGTTCCGCTCCGTCCCGTTGACGGCCGGCACCATCCTCATGGTGCTGATGGCGTTCGCCTTCATGGGCGGCCTCTTCTTCGTGACGTTCTTCCTCCAGGGCGTCCACGGCCTCAGCCCGGTCGACAGCGGACTGCACCTGCTCCCGCTGACCGCCATGATGATCGTCTCCTCGCCGGTCGCCGGTCTGCTCATCACCAAGTTCGGCCCCCGCGTCCCGCTGGTCGGCGGCATGGTCTGCACGGCCGTCGCCATGTTCGGCATGACGACGCTCAGCGAGTCCACCGGCACCTTCGCCATGTCCCTCTGGTTCGCCCTGCTCGGCTGCGGCCTCGCCCCGGTCATGGTCGGGGCCACCGAGGTCATCGTCGGCAACGCGCCCCTGGAGCTGTCCGGTGTGGCCGGTGGCCTCCAGCAGGCCGCCATGCAGGTCGGCGGCGCGCTCGGCACCGCCGTGCTCGGCGCGGTCATGTCCTCCAAGGTCAGCTCCGACTTCGCCGGCAACTGGTCGGACGCGGGCCTGCCCGGCACGCCCGACCCGGCTCTGGAGAAGGCCGCCGAGTTCGGCATGGTCCCGGTCGACGCGCTCTCCCAGGCACCCGGCATGACGCCGGAGGTCGTCGGCGCGATCGGCAAGGTCATCCACGACACGTTCACGTCCGGCATGGGCCTCGCCTTCACCGTCGCGGGCGTCGTCGCCGTCATCGCCGCCGGTGTCGCCACGTTGACGAAGCGCGGCGAGAACGCCGAGGCGGGCGCCGGAGTGGGCCACATCTAGGAACCACCCCCAGGAAGTGGACCGGATGCGGGGGCCAACCCCCGTACGCCGTCAACACAGCGCACACGACAGCCCCGCCGAACCCTTTCGGCGGGGCTGTCGCCTATCAGGGTGGCGTGGGCCGTCCGCTCTTCCCCGGACCCCGCCGGGCTGGTCAGGGTGGTCAGGACAGCGCAGCCGCCGACGACCGGCGGCGCGCACACGACCACGGGGGTTGATCCACCATGCGCACGATCCGTACCGACCGCACGCCCAGCACCAGCGGCACAGCCCGCACGTCCCACACCTCTCGCACGTCCCGTACCAGCCGCACAGCCCGTACGTCCCGCGCCTCCCGTACGACCGCTCTCGCCGCGGGCCTGGCCGTCACGGCACTCACCGCGCTCGTCCCGCAGGCGCTCGCCCAGGACCGCTCCGTGGCGAGCGGCACGCACCCGGCCCCGGACACCCGGCTCGGCACCTGCGAGGCGGGGAGGCTCTGCCTCTGGAAGAAGCCCGACTTCGCCGGCGCCCGGCAGACGTACGAACTCGCCACCGTAGACATCGAGAGCTGCACCCCGCTCCCCAAGGGCGGCGACGCCCAGTCCCTCGCCAACCGCACCGGGCGGCCCGTCACCACCTACCAGTCGGCCGAGTGCCAGGAGACGGGCGAGTTCGAGACGTACCCGGGCGGCGGGACCTGGGTGCCCCGCTCCCCGTACCAGGTGAGGGCGTTCAAGATCTGGGAGAACTAGGCCCTCTCGTCCGGACCGGGACGGGGACCGGGCCGGGAATCGGACGGGACCAGGGTGTGCGGTGCCCGGAACACGCCGAGGGGCGGCGGCGCACCCGCGCCACCGCCCCTCGGGCCCGTACAGCAGCTCTACGGCTACGCGTCGCCGCCCGCCGCTCCCGGATCGGCCGCGGCCACATCCAGGAGGTCGTAACGGTCCAGCGCCGTCTTCAGGGCCGACCGGTCGATCTTGCCCTCCTTCGCCAGCTCCGTGAGCACCGCGAGGACGATCGACTGGGCGTCGATGTGGAAGAACCGGCGCGCCGCACCCCGCGTGTCCGCGAAGCCGAAGCCGTCGGCGCCCAGCGACTGGTACGTCCCCGGCACCCAGCGCGCGATCTGGTCCGGCACCGAACGCATCCAGTCCGAGACCGCCACGAACGGGCCCTCGGCCCCGTCCAGCTTGCGCGTCACATACGGAACGCGCTGCTCCTCCTCCGGGTGGAGCAGGTTGTACCGCTCCACCTCCACGGCCTCGCGCCGCAGCTCGTTCCAGGAGGTGGCCGACCAGATGTCCGCCTTGACGTTCCACTCCTCGGCGAGGATCTTCTGCGCCTCGACGGCCCACGGGACAGCCACACCGGACGCGAGGATCTGCGCCGGGATCTCGCCCGCCTCGCCCCGCTTGAACCGGTAGACACCCTTGAGGATGCCCTCCACGTCCACGTTCTCCGGCTCGGCCGGGTGCTGGATCGGCTCGTTGTAGACGGTGAGGTAGTAGAAGACGTCCTCGTTGGCCTCGCCGTACATCCGGCGCAGCCCGTCCTGCATGATGTGCGCGATCTCGTACCCGAAGGCCGGGTCGTAGGAGACACAGGCCGGGTTGGTCGAGGCGAGCAGCTGCGAGTGGCCGTCCGCGTGCTGGAGGCCCTCACCGGTCAGGGTCGTACGCCCGGCGGTCGCGCCCAGCACGAAACCGCGCGAGAGCTGGTCGGCCATCTGCCAGAACTGGTCACCGGTGCGCTGGAACCCGAACATCGAGTAGAAGACGTACACCGGGATCAGCGGCTCGCCGTGCGTCGCGTACGCCGAACCGGCGGCGATCAGCGAGGCCGTACAGCCCGCCTCGGAGATGCCGTCGTGCAGCATCTGACCGGTCGGGGACTCCTTGTACGCGAGCAGCAGATCGCGGTCGACCGCCTCGTACTGCTGGCCCAGCGGATTGTAGATCTTCGCGCTCGGGAAGAACGCGTCCATGCCGAACGTGCGGTACTCGTCGGGGGCGATCAGCACGAAACGCTTACCGATCTCCTTGTCCCGCATGAGGTCCTTCAGGATGCGGACGAACGCCATGGTCGTGGCGATCGACTGCGAACCCGAACCCTTCTTCGCAGCCGCGTACGTCTTCTCCTCGGGCTGCGGGAGGGGCTTCGCACGCACCACCCGGGTCGGCACATAGCCGCCCAGACTGTTGCGGCGGTCGTGCATGTACTGGATCTCCTCCGAGTCGCGGCCCGGGTGGTAGTAGGGCGGGTAGCCCTCGTCCAGCTGCTTGTCGGTGATCGGGATGTGCAGCCGGTCCCGGAACCGCTTGAGGTCCTCGACCGTGAGCTTCTTCATCTGGTGGGTCGCGTTGCGGCCCTCGAAGTTCGGCCCCAGCGTCCAGCCCTTGACCGTCTGCGCCAGGATCACGGTCGGCTGGCCCTTGTGGGCCTTGGCCGCCGCGTAGGCCGCGTACACCTTGCGGTGGTCGTGACCGCCGCGCCCCAGGTGCAGGATCTGCTGGTCGGTCATGTCCTTGACCATGTCCCGCAGCCGCGGGTCGTCACCGAAGAAGTGCTCACGGATGTACGCACCGGTCTCGGTGGCGTACGTCTGGAACTGGCCGTCCGGCGTGGTGTTCAGCTTGTTGACCAGAATGCCCGTGCGGTCCTGCGCCAGCAGCGGGTCCCAGGAGCGGTCCCAGACCAGCTTGATGACGTTCCAGCCGGCGCCCCGGAACTGCGACTCCAGCTCCTGGATGATCTTCCCGTTGCCGCGCACCGGGCCGTCGAGCCGCTGCAGGTTGCAGTTGACCACGAAGGTCAGGTTGTCCAGGCCCTCACGGGCGGCGATGGAGAGCTGCCCCAGCGACTCGGGCTCGTCCATCTCGCCGTCGCCCAGATACGCCCAGACGTGCGACTTGGAGGTGTCGGCGATGCCGCGCGCCTCCATGTAGCGGTTCATCCGCGCCTGGTAGATCGCGCCGAGCGGGCCGAGGCCCATCGAGACGGTCGGGAACTCCCAGAAGTCCGGCATCAGCCGCGGGTGCGGGTAGCTGGACAGCCCGTTCGGGGCCTTCGACTTCTCCTGGCGGAACGCGTCGAGCTGGGCCTCGCTCAGCCGGTCCAGCAGGAACGCGCGGGCGTAGATCCCCGGGGACGCGTGCCCCTGGAAGAAGATCTGGTCGCCGCCGTCGCCTTGGTCCTTGCCCCGGAAGAAGTGGTTGAAGCCCACGTCGTACAGCGAGGCGGAGGAGGCGAAGGTGGCGATGTGACCGCCGACACCGATCCCGGGACGCTGCGCCCGCGAGACCATCACGGCCGCGTTCCAGCGCGTCGCGTTGAGGACCTTGCGCTCGATCTCCTCGTCGCCGGGGAAGAACGGCTCGTCCTTCGTGGCGATCGTGTTCACGTAGTCCGTGCTGCGCATCTCCGGCACGGCGACGCGCTTCTCACGCGCGCGCTCGATGAGCCGGAGCATCAGATAGCGGGCCCGCTCACGGCCTCGCTCGTCGACGGCGGCGTCGAGGGAGTCGAGCCATTCCTGGGTCTCCTCGGGATCAAAATCCGGGACCTGGCTCGGAAGGCCGCCAATGATGATCGGGTTGCGATCGGATCCGGAAGCCACACTGTTCCTTCGCTGTTCGGTGGTGCTCTGCGGGGTCTGTTACGGGGAACGTACCCCCGGGACAACTGCCTGTGCGCCGCCTCCATCGTGCTACCGCGAAGGCCCGAACGTCATCTCTACCGTGGGGTAACCCCGAGGTTGCGAAAATTCTCCGGCGGGGCACGAGTATGGGCGGTACGCGGCTGGGTACGGGCAAACCGCAACCTTACGCCCAAGGCGTCCAAGCGTTCCCAAAGGCCGTTCGAATCCGATTGGCGGAGCGAAACGGCATAAGCTGAGGAAGGACGTAAACGGATGGGGTGACCTCGTGGAGCCCCGGAGGGACCGGTCCAGGCCCCGGGAGAGACATGCCGGAGCTTGCGGTGACGTGGCAGGGAACGTCACCGTTTAGGCGGTCTCGCACGCCGGGTACTTGCGCGATTCGCCGGGCCCGTGTGGACTACGGCCTACGCCCCGCGCACGCGCGTGGCTGCAGCATTTTCCGAAGACATGATCAGGAGGCATCCCGTGAGCGCGACCGCGGACCACGCGGAGGAGCGGACCAACCCGGCAGCACGCCTGGGGTTCGAGCCCGGACAGGTGGTCCAGGAGATCGGCTACGACGACGACGTCGAGCTGGAGCTCCGTGAGGGCATTGAGGCCACTACCGGCCAGGAACTCGTCGACGAGGAGTACGACGACGTCGCAGACGTCGTGCTGCTCTGGTTCCGCGACGAGGACGGCGACCTTACGGACGCGCTGGTGGATGCCATCGGTCTGCTCGAGGACGGCGGTACGGTCTGGCTGATGACGCCGAAGACCGGCCGTGACGGATACGTCGAGCCGAGCGACATCAATGAGGCTGCCCAGACGGCCGGTCTCGCCCAGACCAAGAGCATCAGCGCGGGCAAGGACTGGACGGGCAGCCGTCTGGCCACCCCCAAGGGGGCCAAGGCCAAGCGCTGAACGACTCGCAGGACCACCCGGGGCCCCCGGCCGCGCCCAGGCGCCGCCGGGGGCCTTCGTCCGCGCCCGTACGGCCGTGCGTAGGGTGGGTGTCACCCGGACGGGCCTCCCAGGCCCGGGCGGCGGGACGTGAGAAGCGGGAAGCGGCGAAGGGAAGCGTGCTCCATGGCGATCGAGGTCGGCACCGAGGCCCCGGATTTCGAACTCAAGGACAACCACGGCCGGACCGTGCGGCTCTCGGACTTCCGGGGCGAGAAGAACGTGGTGCTGCTCTTCTACCCGTTCGCCTTCACCGGCGTCTGCACGGGTGAGCTGTGCGCGCTCCGCGACGAGCTGCCCCGCTTCGAGAACGACGACACCCAGCTGCTCGCCGTCTCCAACGACTCCATCCACACCCTGCGCGTCTTCGCCGAGCAGGAGGGCCTCGAATACCCGCTGCTCTCCGACTTCTGGCCGCACGGCGAGGCCTCGCGGGCCTATGGGGTCTTCGACGTGGACAAGGGGTGCGCGGTGCGCGGCACCTTCATCATCGACAAGGCCGGCACCGTCCGCTGGAGCGTGGTCAACGGCCTGCCGGACGCGCGTGACCTGAACGACTACGTCAAGGCGCTCGAAGCGCTCTGAGACGCTCTCCCGATGGATCTCGTGGTGGCGCCCGGCCAAAAGCCTGTTTTGGCCGGGAACCGGTCACTAGGATCCAATCGTTGATCCGATGCCAACGAACGACGGGGACGCTGGTGTCTGCCGGCCCCTGAGAAAACTACTGGAGGACTCGTGGGAGTCAGCCTCAGCAAGGGCGGCAACGTCTCGCTGACCAAGGCCGCGCCCAACCTGACCGCGGTCATCGTCGGTCTGGGCTGGGACGCCCGCACCACCACCGGCGGTGACTTCGACCTCGACGCCAGCGCGCTGCTGACGAACACCGAGGGCAAGGTCGCGGCGGACGGCAATTTCGTCTTCTTCAACAACCTGAAGAGCCCCGACGGCTCCGTCGAGCACACCGGTGACAACCTCACCGGTGAGGGCGAGGGTGACGACGAGGTCATCAAGGTGAACCTCGCCGGTGTCCCGGCCGACGTCGACAAGATCGTCTTCCCGGTCTCGATCTACGAGGCCGAGAGCCGCCAGCAGAGCTTCGGCCAGGTCCGCAACGCGTACATCCGCGTGGTGAACCAGGCCGACAACACCGAGCTGGCCCGCTACGACCTGAGCGAGGACGCCTCCACGGAGACCGCCATGGTCTTCGGCGAGCTGTACCGCAATGGCGCCGAGTGGAAGTTCCGCGCCATCGGCCAGGGGTACGCCTCGGGTCTGCGCGGCATCGCGCAGGACTTCGGCGTCAACGTCTGAGGACGCCGGTCGCTGCGGTGACCGCGGACGCACGGCGTTCACGCAGCACTGAGCAGTCGTTCACGCAGCGCTGAGCAGTACCTGACTGGGCGCACGGCGCTCACGCACCACCCCGTCCGGCGCCGCATCCTGTGCGGCGCCGGACGCGCTCAACCGGGCGCTTTCGACGCCCGAGCACGGGCGCCCGAAAGCGCCCGTCCGCGTTTCCACGACTCGGGGAGGACACACATGGGCGTCACGCTCGCCAAGGGAGGCAATGTCTCCCTCTCCAAGGTCGCACCCAACCTCACCCAGGTGCTGGTCGGGCTCGGCTGGGACGCACGCTCCACCACCGGAGCCGATTTCGACCTCGACGCCAGCGCACTGCTGTGCCGCTCGGGCCGGGTGCTCGGTGACGAGTGGTTCGTGTTCTACAACAACCTCACCAGCCCCGACGGCTCCGTCGAGCACACCGGTGACAATCTGACGGGTGAGGGCGACGGCGACGACGAGTCCGTCATCGTCCGGCTCGACCAGGTCCCCGCCCACTGCGACAAGATCGTCTTCCCGGTCTCCATCCATGACGCCGACAACCGGGGCCAGGCGTTCGGCCAGGTCAGCAACGCCTTCATCCGCGTGGTCAACCAGGCCGACGGCCAGGAGCTGGCCCGCTACGACCTGAGCGAGGACGCCTCCACGGAGACCGCGATGATCTTCGGCGAGCTGTACCGCTATCAGGGTGAGTGGAAATTCCGTGCAGTCGGTCAGGGGTACGCGTCGGGGCTGCGCGGCATCGCTCTAGACTTCGGCGTCAACGTTTCATAACGCCGCGCACGGCGCGGGGGAACCCCGTTCACACCAGGGGAGACCCTTACACAACACGATGAGGTACCAGTGGTTCTGAAAACCTTCGGCTGGTCGTTCGCGGTGACCGCGCTCGGCCTGGTCGCAGCCTTCTTCTACGGGGGGTGGCAGGCTTTCGGCATCGTCGCGATCCTGTCGATCCTGGAGATCTCGCTCTCCTTCGACAACGCGGTGATCAACGCCGGAATCCTGAAGAAGATGAATGCCTTCTGGCAGAAGATCTTCCTCACCATCGGCATCCTCATCGCCGTCTTCGGTATGCGGCTGGTGTTCCCCGTCGTGATCGTGGCCGTGAGCGCCCAGCTCGGCCCGATCGAGGCCATCGATCTCTCCTTCAACGACCCCGACAGGTACAAGGAACTGGTCACGGACGCCCATCCGGCGATCGCCGCCTTCGGTGGCATGTTCCTGCTGATGATCTTCCTCGACTTCATCTTCGAGGACCGCGACATCCAGTGGCTGCGCTGGATCGAGCGCCCGCTCGCCAAGCTCGGCAAGGTCGACATGCTGTCGGTCTGCGTCGCGCTGGTCGTGCTGCTGGTCAGCGCGATGACCTTCGCGACCCACGCCCACCAGCACGGTGGCGGCCACGTGGACAAGACGTCGACCGTCCTGCTCTCGGGTATCGCGGGTCTGATCACCTACCTGATCGTCGGCGGGCTCTCCGGATTCTTCGAGGGCAAGCTCGAAGAGGAGGAGGAGCGTGAGCAGGAGGCCGAGGAGCAGGCCAAGAAGGCGGGCAAGCCGGTCACCGGCGTCGCCCTCGCCGGAAAGGCCGCGTTCTTCCTCTTCCTCTACCTGGAAGTCCTGGACGCCTCCTTCTCGTTCGACGGTGTCATCGGTGCCTTCGCCATCACCAACGAGATCGTGCTGATGGCCCTGGGCCTCGGTATCGGAGCCATGTACGTCCGTTCGCTCACCGTCTACCTGGTCCGCCAGGGCACCCTGGACGACTACGTCTATCTGGAGCACGGCGCGCACTACGCGATCGGTGCGCTCTCCGTCATCCTGCTGGTCACCATCCAGTACGAGATCAACGAGATCATCACCGGTCTGATCGGTGTCGTCCTCATCGGTCTCTCCTTCTGGTCCTCGCTCCGCCGCAACAAGGCCATCGCGGCCTCGGGCGGAAGCAGCGGGGATGTCGGAGGAAGCGCCGGTTCCAAGGCAGAAGTCCACTCCGGGGTGTGACCCGGTAGGGATTGAGGAACGCTCTCTGCGGGGCGGCCCACACGGCGAAGGCTCTCCGGGATTCTCCCGGACCCGACCCGGGGGCCGCCCCGCAGCGGTGTGCGGGCAGATGAGTGTTCGGATCGACGACGAGTACGGATCGACGACGAGTGTGGATCGACAAGTCGACAGGCCGACAGGTGGGCAGGCCGAGAGGCCGGACAGGTGGGGGTTGGGATGGGATTCTTCGACGGCCTGTGGCCGGCGCGCGCGGCACAGTTCGACGCGGACAACGGCACATCGAGCGCGATCACGCTCTCGAAGCGCAATGCCACGGTCTCGCTCAGCAAGCAGGGCCCGCTCTCGGGCAACCTCCGCGTCAACCTCTCCTGGCGGATGCGCACCTCGGACATCGAGGGCCGCTCCCGCCAGGGCGGCCGGCTGCGGCGCCCCCTCAAGCTCTTCCAGCCCGAGGTGGTCCAGGCGCACACCCAGGGCGTCGTCAACGTCGACCTGGACCTCGGCTGCATGTACGAGCTGGCGGACGGCACCAAGGGGGTCGTGCAGCCCCTGGGCAACCTGATCGGCGACCTGAACAGCCCGCCCTACATCCGGCTCAGCGGCGACGACCGCTTCGGCGCCCCCTCCGGGGAGACGGTCTACGTCAACCTCGACCAGCGCGACCAGTTCAAGCGGCTGCTCTTCTTCGTCTACATCTACGACCGGACGCCCGCGTTCGACCGTACGCACGCCAAGATCACGCTCTACCCGGGCAACGGCCCCCGGATCGAGATCGAACTCGACGAGCGGGCGCCGCAGGCCCGCTCCTGTGCGGTGTTCACCGTGGAGAACGTCAAGGGCGAGCTGATCGTGCGGCGCGAGGTGAAGTTCGTCTACGGCTTCCAGTCCGAGCTGGACCGGCTCTACGGCTACGGCATGCAGTGGGGGCGGGGCTACAAGTCACGGACCTGAGCGCGCCGCTCCCGTGTCCCAGGAGCGTTCGGGGTCCGGTGGTTCAGGTCCGGATGAACTGCGGGCCCTGCGGAGGCAGGACGAAGTGCGGGTCGGGCGCGTGGGCGGCGGCCGCCGCAGGCTGCGGATAGCCGTACGCGGGCGGCACCCCGGCCCCCTGCGGGTAGCCGTACGCGGGCTGCGGCGCGGGCACGGGGGGAGCGGGCGGGACGGCCGGAGGTGCGACGGGCGGCGGATAACCGTACGCGGGCTGCCGGTGCAGGACGGTGGCCTGGGAGTCGGGGCTCGGCGTGGCGGGTGCGGGAGGCTCTTCGGTGCCGCCCGCCGAACCGGCTCCGTGACCGACCCCGGCCGCCGAACCGGAACCACTGGCCCCGGCTGCGGAACCGGACCCATCGGCTCCGGGACCGGAACCGGACCCGCCGGACCCGGGACCGCCCGCACCGGCCTCCGCCGCTTCCGAGTCGTCGACCGAGATGCCGAAGGCGGTGGCCAGCCCGATCAGCCCGGTCGGATAGCCCTGGCCGACCGCCCGGAACTTCCACCCCTCGCCGCGCCGGTACAGCTCACCGCAGATGATCGCGGTCTCCTCACCGGTCTCCGGCCGTACGTCGAAGACCGCCAGCGGCTCCCCGTCGGCCGACGCCGCGTCGAAGAGGAGTATCCGCAGGTCCGGCACGCTCGCGAAGGCGGCGCCGTCGGACGAGGCGGCGATGACCACCTGGTCCACCGAACCGTCGAGCGCGCCGAGGTCCGCCTCGATCGTGTCCGTGAGCCCCTCGGGGACGCTGCGCTTCGGCAGCCGCCGGACCAGCCCGGACGGGTGACGCGGCTGGTTGTAGAAGACGAAGTCCTCGTCGGACCGCACACGGCCGGAGGAACCGAGCAGCAGGGCGGAGGCGTCCACGTCGGGGACGTCGGCCCCCGGCGTCCAGCGCAGCACGGCCCGTACGGCCATGGCGTCGACCTGGACGTTCGAGCCCTTCAGCATCGTGTGCGTCATGGGCGTCATCCTGCCTGCTGGCGGCACGTGCGGACAACGCGGGGGCGGCAAAGAACCGGTTCTGTCGCGGTTGTGCGGCGCGGGCGGCGGGCCGGAGCGATGAGAGCGCGACCAAGGGCGCGGCGAAGCACGGGGAAGCCGGAGGGAGGCGGAACGGTACCGCGAGGAGAGCCTTGGTGAAGGGTGGGTAACCGGAAATTCATGTACATCGGGAACTGTTGACACTCGTCCGTACGTACTATTACCGGCCATACGTTGTCCGGCCGGTCAGGCAGTTCGGGGGAAACTCATGCGTCACTTCGGGTATATGTCGCCCGCTGCCCGGGAGGGCCTGTTCTTCCGGGAGCCGTGTGAGTTCAGCGCGGACTCGCCCGCGAGCCTGCTCTCCGTCGCCCTGGGTGCCACGCTCTACTCCCCGGCCACCCGGCCCACCCTGGCCGACGACGTGATGAAGCAGGCCGCCCGGGGCGTCGTCTCCATGGTGCTGTGCCTGGAGGACTCGATCGACGACGCCGAGGTGGTCGGCGCCGAGGCCAACCTGATCAGGCAGTTCACCGACCTGGCGGAGCGGGAGCCGCCCGGTGCCGGACTGCCGCTCCTCTTCGTCCGGGTCCGCGAACCGGGCCAGATCACCGACCTGGTCGCCCGTCTCGGCCCCTCGGTCCGGACACTGTCCGGTTTTGTACTTCCCAAGTTCACCGAGGAGCGTGGATCGCTCTTCCTGGAGGCCCTGGCGGAGGCCGAGGCGGCGTGCGGACAGCGGCTCTTCGCCATGCCCGTCCTCGAATCGCCCGAGCTGCTCCACCTGGAGACGCGCGGCGAGGTCCTCCAGGGCATCGCGCGCTGCGTCGACAAGTACCGGGACCGGGTGCTCGCCCTGCGGCTCGGCGTCACCGACTTCTGCTCGGCCTACGGGCTGCGCCGCGCGCCCGACATGACGGCGTACGACGTCCAGATCGTCGGTTCCGTCATCGCGGACGTGGTCAACGTGCTGGGCCGGGCGGACGGCACCGGCTTCACGATCACCGGCCCGGTCTGGGAGTACTTCCGCCGCCAGGAGCGCATGTTCAAGCCCCAGCTGCGCCGCAGCCCCTTCCTGGAGGGCAGCGCCGAGGAGCTGCGTACGGCACTCATCGAGCACGACCTGGACGGCCTGCTGCGGGAGATCGAGCTGGACCGGGCCAACGGCCTGCTCGGCAAGACCTGCATCCACCCGTCGCATGTGGCACCCGTCCACGCACTGTCCGTGGTCAGCCATGAGGAGTTCACCGACGCGCAGGACATCCTGCGCCCGGAGCGCGGGGGCGGCGGGGTGCTGCGCTCGGCGTACACGAACAAGATGAACGAAGTGAAGCCCCACCGGGCCTGGGCCGAGAGCACGCTGCGGCGGGCCGAGGTCTTCGGCGTGGCGAGGGACGACGTCGGCTTCGTGGACCTGCTGGCCGCGGGCCTGGCGACGTGAGTGCGCGTTCGATGAGCGGGCGCGCGAGGAGAGAAGAGACCGTGGACGTGGTGTGGTCGGGCGACTGGGTGGCCGAGCGGCTGGGCGTGGCCCTGGAGGGCGACGGGGAGCTGCGGGAGCTGCTGGGCCTCGCCCTGCGGCGCAACCCCAAGCGGGCCCATCTGCTCGTCTCCAACGTGCTGGGCAAGCATGTGCCCCAGAAGCCTTCTGTCGTGTACGGGGCGGGGTACGGGCTCGGTGAGCGGGTCCGGGCGCTCCTCGGCGCCGAGGAGGCCCGCCGCGCGGTGGTCCTCGGGTACGCGGAGACGGCCACCGGTCTCGGCCACGCCGTCGCGGACGGCCTGCGGGACGCCCCGTACCTCCACTCCACCCGGCGCCCGGTCGCGGGCGTCGCCCCGGCGGGGGGCTTCGAGGAAGCCCACTCGCACGCCACCTCGCACCTGCTGCTGCCGGAGGACCCCGGGCTGCTGGCTTCCGGGGCCGTGGGGGACGCCTCCGCCCTGGTGCTGGTCGACGACGAGTTCTCCACCGGCAACACGGTCCTGAACACCATCCGGGCCCTGCACGAGCTGCACCCGCGCGAGCGGTACGTGATCGTCGCGCTGGTCGACATGCGCTCGCCGGCCGACCGTGACCGGCTGACCGCCTTCGCCGCCGAGATCGGCGCCCGCGTCGACCTGGTGACCCGCGCCGCCGGAACGGTGTCGCTGCCGGACGGCGTACTGGAACGCGGCCAGGCGCTGGTCGCGGAGCGGGAGGCCGAGCAGGCGCCCCCGCCCGAGCAGGCGGAGCACGCTGTGCAGGCGGGACGGGCGCAGACGCAGGCGCAGCCCGGGGGAGCCGGTGCGGTCGCGAGCGCGGGCCCGTCCGGGGGCGCCGATGGAGCGGCGAGCCACTCCGGGGAGACCTCCGAAGGCCCTACCGCCGGTGGAGCTGCGGACGACTCCAGGGAGACCTCCGAAGGCCCCGCCCCCCTCACCCGGGTCGGCCTCGGCTGGCCCGCGGGCGTCCCGGACGGCGGCCGGCACGGCTTCACCCCGGCCCACCGGGCGGCGCTCGAAGCGGCGCTCCCGGGCATGGCGGAGCGGATCGCGGCCGCGCTGGGCGACGACGCCCGCAGCGGCCCTCGCAGCGGGCCCCGCCGGGTCCTCGTCCTCGGCTTCGAGGAGCTGATGTACGCGCCGCTGCGCCTGGGCACCGCCCTGGAGGAGGCGCTGGGCGCGGACGCCGACGTCCGCTACTCCACCACCACCCGCTCCCCGGTCCTCGCCGTCGACGACCCCGGCTACGCGATACGCACGCGCCTGGTCTTCCCGGCCCATGACAGCCCCGCGGACGGCCCCGGCGACCGGTACGCGTACAACGTGGCGGGCGCGGGCTTCGACGCGGTGGTCGCCGTCGTCGACTCCACCGCCGACACCCCCGAGCTGCACGCCCCCGACGGCCTGCTGGCCCGCCTGGCGGCCCACACCGGCCACGTACTCCTCGCGGTCGTCCCCTCGTACACCCCCCACCCCACTCCCGCCCCCACCAGGAGCCCTCCGTGCTGCCCGAGCCCCTCCGAGGCCCCGACTTCTCCAGTTACGCGCCCGAGGACGTCGGCTGGCTGCTCCAGGACCTCTCGGACACCCGGCTGGAGGCGCCCACCGAGGAGCGCGAGGAGGCGATCCAGAGCGGCGGCGCGCACTACGCGGAGTCGCTGCCCGTGGAGTACCAGCCGAGCGCCGAGTACCAGGCCCTGTTCACCGCAGCCCTGGACGCCTCGGCCGCGCGTATCGCCCGTGCGGTGGGCACCGTCACCGAGACGGTCCTCGCCGAACGTGGCCCGCGCCCGGTCCTCGTCTCGCTCGCCCGCGCCGGTACGCCGGTGGGCGTGCTGATGCGCCACTGGGCCCGCCACCGGCACGGCCTGGACCTGCCGCACTACGCGATCTCCATCGTCCGGGGCCGGGGCATCGACGCCACCGCGCTGCGCTGGCTCGCCGCCCACCACGACCCGGCCGACGTGGTGTTCGTCGACGGCTGGACGGGGAAGGGCGCGATCACCCGCGAACTGGCGGCGGCGATCAGCGCGTTCGAGGAGTCGAGCGGGATCTCCGGCTTCGACCCGGAGATCGCGGTGCTCGCGGACCCGGGCGGCTGCGTCCGTACGTACGGCACCCGCGAGGACTTCCTGATCCCCTCGGCCTGCCTCAACTCCACGGTCTCCGGCCTTATTTCCCGTACGGTGCTCCGCGCCGACCTGGTCGGGCCGGACGACTTCCACGGCGCGAAGTTCTACCGGGAGCTGGCGGAGTCCGACGTCTCGGGCGACTTCCTGGCGGCGGTGGCCGCGCGCTTCGACGAGGTGGCGGACGAGGTGGACGCGGCCACCAAGGAGCTGCTGGCCGCCGACCGGGCGCCGACCTGGGAGGGCTGGGCGGCCGTCGAGCGGATCAGCGAGGAGTACGGCATCCACGACGTCAACCTGGTCAAGCCGGGCGTGGGCGAGACCACCCGGGTCCTGCTGCGCCGGGTCCCCTGGAAGATCCTGGCCAGGCGAGGGGCGGGCGCGGACCTCCAGCACATCCGGCTGCTGGCCGAACAGCGCGGCGTCCCGGTCGAGGAGGTCGACGACCTCCCGTACAGCTGTGTCGGTCTGATCCACCCCCGCTACACGCGCGGCGCGACAGGGGCGGACGGCAAGGCGGTCCAGGGCGCATGAGCACGACTTCACCGGCCACTTCGTCGGCCACGCTGGTGGCGAGCGACCTCGACCGTACGCTGATCTACTCGACGGCCGCGCTCGACCTGAGGATGCCCGACGCCGAGGCCCCCCGGCTGCTCTGCGTCGAGGTGTACGGCCACAAGCCCCTCTCGTACATGACGGAGACGGCCGCCGCCCTCCTCACCGAGCTGGCGGGCGCCACGGTCTTCGTCCCCACCACCACCCGCACCCGCGAGCAGTACCACCGCATCCATCTCCCCGGCCCCGCCCCCCGGTACGCGATCTGCGCCAACGGCGGCCACATCCTGGTCGACGGCGTCTCCGACCGCGACTGGCAGCAGCAGGTGGAGGCGCGCATCGCGGACGAGTGCGCCCCCCTCACCGAGATCCGCGCCCACCTCGCCACCACCGCCGACCCGGCCTGGCTCCTCAAGGAACGGGTGGCCGAGGACCTCTTCGCCTACCTGGTCGTCGAGCGCTCCCTGCTGCCCGAGGAGTGGGTGAAGGAGCTGGCGGTGTGGGCGGCGGAGCGCGGCTGGACGGTCTCCCTCCAGGGCCGGAAGATCTACGCGGTCCCCGTGCCGCTCACCAAGAGCGCCGCCATGAACGAGGTCGCCCGCCGCACCGGCGCCACCCGCACCCTCGCCGCCGGGGACTCCCTCCTCGACGCGGACCTGCTGCTCGCCGCCGACCTCGGCTGGCGCCCCGGCCACGGCGAACTGGCCGACCATGACTGGTGCGCCCCGCACGTGGTGGCGCTGGAGGAGCGGGGCGGGGCGGCGGGGGAGGAGATCCTGCGCCGCTTCCTGGCCGCGTCGACCGCGTAAGACCCGGGGCAGGTCCAGGGCCGGTTTCGGCTGCGCCGGGGCGCGGGGTGGGCGAGGCTGGGGGCATGACCAAGGGCAACGAAACCAAGATCACGGACGAGCTGTACGCGTACATGCTGGCCCACAACCCGCCGCTCGACCCGGTCCAGCGGGAGCTGGTGGAAACCACCTACGCCCGGTTCCCCGACCACGCGGGCATGGTGTCGGCCGAGGAACAGGCCCCGCTCCTCGCCTTCCTGGTCCGCCTGGTGGGCGCCCGGCATGTGGTGGAGGTCGGCACGTTCACCGGCTTCAGCGCCCTGGCGATGGCCCGCGCGCTGCCCGCCGACGGCACGCTGATCGCCTGCGACATCTCGGAGGAGTGGACGGCGTACGGGCGCGAGGCCTGGGCGAAGGCGGGCGTCGCGGACCGGATCGACCTGCGCATCGCCCCGGCCCTGGACACCCTGCGCGCCATGCCCGCCGGGCCGCACATCGACTTCGCCTACCTGGACGCGGACAAGGGCGGCTACATCGCGTACTGGGAGGAGCTGGTGCCCCGGATGCGGCAGGGCGGACTCATCGCCGTGGACAACGTGCTCTTCCACGGCGGTGTCACCGACCCCGGGGCGACCGGACCGGCGGCGGCGATCAAGGAGTTCAACGACCATGCGGCCGCCGACGCCCGGATGGACACCGTGCTGCTCACGGTCGCGGACGGCCTGACACTGGCCCGCAAGAAGTAGCGCGGGTCCTGCGCTCGGGCCCTTGCCGTCGGCCGTCGCGGCTCAGCCGCAGCAACCGCCGCCGCAACAGCCCCCGCCTCCGCCTCCGTTGGAGGGCGCGGGGGCGGACGCGGCGGCGCCGCCCACGGCCACGGCGGAGAGCAGCTTGACGGTGTCGTCGTGCCCGGCCGGGCAGGAGGCCGGGTCCGAGGACTGGGCCATGGGCCGGCTGAGTTCGAACGTGTCGCCGCAGGTACGGCAGCGGAATTCATAGCGAGGCATGGCCACAGGCTAGAGCCATCCCCGTCCGACGGCTACGCCCCCCGACCGAGGAGGCCGGGCGCGGCCCCGCCGGTGACGGATTCCCCCTCCCGCCGACCGCTCACGTCGGCGCGGGCTCAGCCCCCGCCCCCGCGCTCCTCGCGGATGTCGGAGACGACGCGGGCGGCGGTCTGCCGGACGGCCTCGGTCTCGGTCAGGAAGTGCCAGTAGTCGGGGTGGCGGCCCTCCAGACCGGCGATGGCCCGGTCCAGGCGGGCCACGGAGTCGTCCAGCGGGCGGGCGTGCCGGGGGTCGGGGGTGTGACGGCCGGCCATGGCGAGGCGCTGGGCGTCCCGGACGGCGAACCGGGTCCGCTCGATCTCCTGCTGCGGGTCCTTCGCCACGGCGTCCAGCCGCTGGAGCCGGTCCCCGGCGGCGGAGACCGCCTCGTCGACCGCGTTGAGCAGGGCCCGGACCGTGGAGAGCCGGGAGGTGGCATCCGCCCAGCGCTGCTCCTCACGGGCCTTCGCCGCCTCCGCGAGCTTCTCCTCGGCCTGCCGTACGTTGACGGCGGCCTGCTCCGGCACCGGCTGGAGGTCCTGCCAGCAGGCGGCCGAGAACCGCCGCCGCAGCTCGCTGAGGACCGGCTCCACCGAGCCCGCCCGCGTGGTCAGGGCCTGGGCGCGGGTCCGCAGCGACACCAGCCGCCGGTCGATCTCGGCGGCCCGCTCCGGCAGCCGCTCAGCCTCCGCCCGCAGGGCCTCCGCATCGCGCAGGACCACATCGGCCCGCTGGAGCGTCTCGGCGACCCCGTGCTTCCCCGCGCCCTGGTTGAGCTTGGTCAGCTCCGGGGCGAGGGCGGCGAGCCGGGCCGCCAGCTCATCGGCGCGCAGCCCCGCCGCCCGTACGGCATCGAGCGCGTTGCTCGCGCCGAGCAGCGCCTGCCGGGCCCGCTCCACGGCCGGGGCGAGCCGGGCGAGCTGGGTCTCCGCACTGCCCAGCAGCGACCCGAGCCCCTGCCCGAACCGGTCCAGCTCGCCCTTGACCCGTACGAGATCGTCCTTGGCCCGGGTCAGCTCGGTGCGGGCGCGGGAGGCGACGGAGGGCTCCAGGTCGTCCCGGTCCAGGTCGTGGCTGTCGACGGCGGTGATGTAGGCGTGGCTGACCTCGTCGATCCGCCGCCCCAGCGCCGCGAAGTCCTCCGCCGCCTTGCGGCCGCGCGGGGAGTTGTCCACGGCGTTGATCGTCTCGATGGAGATCTTCAGATCACGCTGGGCGGTGTCCAGCTCGTAGAAGGCCTCGGCGGCCGCGTCCCTGGCTGCCTGGGCCTCGGCGCGCTGGCTCTCCCCACGCCCGCCGAACCACCGGCGCGTCCCGCCTCCGGCGAAGGCGGCGGGCAGAGCCGCGACGAGGAGCGGCACGGGCAGCAGCACGAGGACCAGAGCGTCCCGCACCCCTCGCCCCGCCGAACGGTGGCCCCGCCCGCCGGGTGCTACCCGATGACCGAGCCCGCCGGGTGCCACCCGGTGACCGCGCCGGGCCAGGGCCGGGCGCTGACCTTGACCACCTAGGGCCGACGGCTGACCCGGACCGACCGGGGCCGACGGCTGACCCGGCCCGTCCGGGGCAGCCCGGTGACCTTGCCCGTCCGGGGCTGGGCGCTGGCCTTGAACGGCCGGGACGACCTGGCGACCCTGCTCGTCCGTTGCCGCCCGGTGCCCCTGCCCGGTCAGGGCTGCCCGGTGGCCCTGCGCGGCCGCTGCTGCCCCGTGCCCCTGCGCGGCCGGTACTGCCCTGTGACCTTGCCCGATCAGGGCTGCTCCGTGCCCCTGCTCCACCGGGGCTGACCGCCGCCCTGGTGTGCCCTCGTCCCGGGCACCCGAATCACTCTCGACGGCGGAACTCCCACCCGCTCCTGCCTCTGGCCGCGTGTGTGTCGCCGTCACATCCCTCTCCCGTGCTGTTCCGCCCCTGCCCGGTACATTCTCCCACCAGGTAAGGACGAACACACGAGCCCGTTAGTTCGCGGTTCGCACCTTCACTTCCCCGTTGTCGCTGCGGGCCTTCACCACATGGGCGCTGCTCTTGCTGCGCGGCACGTCGATGCTGACCTCGCCGTTGTCGGCGCCGGCGGTCACCGCGTACTTCTCTCCGCCCTGCGGCAGATCGATGACGATGCTCCCGTTGTCGCTGACCGTGTCCACGAGATCGGGGACGCCGCTGAACCCGAGCCGGATCTCCCCGTTGTCCGCGCGGGCGACCACGGACTTGGTGCCTATCCGCTCGGCGAGGACGGACCCGTTGTCGCTCTTGAGGTCGAGCGGCCCGCCGGAGTCCCGTACGACGATGTCGCCGTTGTCGGCGGAGAGTCGCAGCGGGGTGTCGAACCCGACGGCGGTGACCCGGCCGTTGTCCGCGTCGGCCGCCACGGTCACCCCGCGGGGCACCTTCACCTCGTGGCGCGCGGCACAGTTGTTGATCATGGCGTCGCACTTCACCCGGAGCGTGAGGGTGTCGTTCTCCATCTTCCAGACGGGATCGGGCCCGCTGCCCAGCACCACCCACCCGTCGACCTGCCGCTCCACCTCGACCTCCCGGACATCGGCCGGCACCAGGGTCACGGTGGAGTCCTCGGCGTCGATGGTCAGCGTCTTCCCCTTCAGCGCGAAGGTCTTGCGCTCCACGGGCGCGTCATCGACATCGGCGCTCCCGCACCCGGTGAGAGCCAGCGCGACCAGCGCGCCCCCGACCCCCACGCCGACTGCACGGCCGGGAACCCTGCGCCGCTTGCGGATCGGTGCGCTGATACGGATGTCCACGGTGATCGGTCCCCCAGGAATGACGGCTGCGCGGTGTCACCGGTCGTCGCCGCCGGTGCGTACTGCCAACCGTATGTACCGGCACCCCTGCGACGGCATCCGGACCGCTACCGTCTCCGGGGTGGGGTTATCCCCCGGTCCCGCTCGGCCCCGCCGGTCTCGCCCGGTCCCGCACCGGCGGTTCGGGCCGTCCTATCTGTTTATGACCAGGGCCCCTGTCCATGTACGCTGTTGTCTCCTCCACGGGTGCGTAGCTCAGGGGTAGAGCGCTGCTCTTACAAAGCAGATGTCGGCGGTTCGAAACCGTCCGTGCCCACCAGCACAAAGACCCCCAGCCGATCATGGCTGGGGGTCTTTGACATCCACCTCTGACATCAACGGGCGCGGTCACCCACGGTCAGGCCGCTGTCGCCTCAGCATGCGGTCGAGGTGACTCACGGCCTCGCGCTGCGTGTCCTGCACGACGTGGGCATAGATGTTCATCGTGACCGCGATCTGACTGTGCCCGAGGATCTCCATCACGACACGGGGAGCGACCCCGGCGGCAGTGAGCAGGGTCGCGCAGCCGTGACGGGCATCGTGCAGCCGGATCACACGAAGCCCTGCGGTCCCGGCGACCCGCGTGAACGAGCGGTACAGGTTGCGCGGCTCAATCGGCCGGCCGGATCGGGTGGTGAAGACGTAGCCGGTCTCCTCCCACTGATCACCGGCAGCCTCACGCAGGGCCGCTTGCCTCAGACGTTCCCAACGGAGCGGAGCGACGCACAGGGCGGGCAGTGGCAGTGTCTGCTTCCTGCGGCGCCCCTTGGGATCGTCCTCGTACGCCTCACCGCGGACACGCTGCCGCTGAGTGCGAACCCGGATCTCCCGCTTGTCGAGGTCCACGTTCTCCCACCGAAGACCGACGATCTCCCCACGGCGGAAGCCGAGCGCGATGGCGAGGACGAAGGCCGCGTAGAGCGGGTCCTTCCTGGCAGCGGTGAGGAAGGTCAAGGTCTCGTCGAGCGACCAGGGGGAGAGGTCCCGCGCTTCTGCCGAGGGCGGCTCCACGAGGGTCGCCACGTTCCGCATGACGAGTTCCTCCCGGCAGGCAGCCGTCAGCGCTGTACGCAGGACGCGATGGGACTCCTTGGCGGTCGCTGCGGTGGTCTGCTGCTCCAACCGGACCAGGAAGCGCCGGACGTCAGCGACGCTCAACGATTCGAGGCGCTTTGAGCCGAGCATGGGCGCGAGGTAGAGGCGGATGTGCGTCTCGTACTTCGCGTAGGTCGTGCGCTTGCGGCGCGGCTTGATGATGTTCTCCAGCCAGTAGGGCAGCCACTCGGAGAGCTTGGCCGACCGCGTGGGCACGGGTACGCCCTGGTCCACTTTGGCGAGCAGGTCACGGCGCTTGGTGTCGCATTCGGCCCAGGTCTTGCCGTAGGCGAACTTGCGGGCGCGGGTGCCGTCCGGCTGGAGGACGTAGACCGCGGCTTGATAGCGGCCGTCCTTGCGCTTGGTGATGGTGCCCGCGCCGTTGGGGTTGCGCTTGCGCTGGGGAGGCATCAGGCGGCTTCCTCGATCTCGTTGACGATGAAGTCCCGTACGGAGTCGGCGGGGATACGCCGGGCCCGGCCGATGGTGATGGAGACCAGTCGGCGGGAGCGGATCAGGTCGTAGACGGTGGAGCGTCCGAGCTTCAGCCGCGCCATGACCTCGGGCACGGTGAGGAGTTCGGCGGTGGCGGTGGTCACGATGCGGCTCCTTCCAGGGCGAGTTGGTCTTGCAGTTCGGCGCGGTGTTCGCGGGCGGTTTCGCGGTTGTGTTGGATGTCGCGGTGGATGTTGGCGGCGAGCCAGGATTCGCCGGGGGTGTGGCCGTTTCCGGCGTAGGCCCAGTGGGCGAGGGTGAGCGTGGTGGCCTCGGGGTGGTCGTCGGGGTCGGGGAGGCCGAGGGCGGTTCGTTGTTCGGCGGCGCGGTAGTCGGCGCGGACCTGGCGGAGTGCGCCGAGGGTGGTGGAGTAGGCGCGGGATTTGGTGGAGAAGTGGCCGCGGAAGCCGAGCATGTGGGCCCAGTCGCGGAGCTTGCGTTCGGGGTAGGCGTGGTGCAGGTCGAGGCACGCTTCGATAAGCCGCCGGGGGTGCTCCGGCACGTCGAGCAGCACCAGGGCTTCCTTGTTGCCGACGCGGTGGTCGACGGTCCCGGTGGTCTCGGCCGCCTTGGTGGCGTACTTGGCGACGTAGGAGGCGACGGCTTGTTCGGTGAGGTCTTCGCCGTTGCCGAACGCGCCGATGGGCTGCACGTCGAGCTGAGTGCCCCACCGCAGCGTCCACCCGTCCCTGATCCCGGCTTCCGGGTTGGCGGGCACGTCGACTTCGACGCGGGCGGCGGCTGCGCGGATCGCGTCGTCCAGGAGGTCGAGGGTGGCCCAGGCCGGTGGCGGGGTGTCCGGGCCGTCGGGTCCGTCGAAGCGGATCACCGCGTGAAAGTGGACGGCTCCTCGCTTCTGGTACTCCGCGACTTTCCCGAAGGAGACTTTGGACTGTTCGCGGGCGGCTTTCTGGGTGAGTCCGGCGCGGCGGGCGATTTCGCGGCGGAGGTAGATCGTGAAGTAGCGCCAGAGGTCGGAGGCGTGGTTGTTCCACAGCACCGCCCCCGCGTAGTCGTAGGTGTCCGGGTCGAGCGGCGTGCCCAGCTCGGGGGCGTCCTCGGTGTGCCGGGTGCCGCAGCGGCAGGGGCGGTTGCCGGGCCGGTTGTGGACCGGGCCGAACGACGGGGCCGTCAGCGTCGCGAAGACCCGGGGGTGATCCCGGATCGTGGTGGGGGTGCCTTTGTCGGGGTCGCCGGTGAGTCCGGCGCGGATGAGGTGGTAGGTGTCGCCTGCGTAGGTCCAGGCGCAGGCGGGGCAGCGGGAGGCGCGGCGGTTGCCGCAGGCGATCCGTAACCGGCCCCCGGGCTCGGTGTCCGTGGAGTAGTGGTGCAGGACCGTGCCGGTGGTGCGGTCGATGGTCTTGGTGGCGCCGGTGAGGTGGATGGGCTGGGAGCAGCCTCCGGTGCGGCGGAGTTGTTCGGTGAGGCGGTCGAAGCCGGGAGACCCGGCCACCCGGAGCAGATCGCTCAGGGTGGCCGGGTCCAGGCCCGCCGCAGCAGCAGCGGTAGCGGTCATGGTCAGCGCACCGTCCGGCCGTGCGCGGAACCGTGGTTCGCGGTGTAGCCCTCCACCAGGGCACGTACCTGGTTGTCCCCGGTCGCGGTGGCGGAGGCACCGCAGTGGCAGACGGCCGAGCCGGTGGCCGGGGCGTTCGGGGAGGGCTTGCTGACGTAGAGGCCGGGGCGGTCCGGGGTGGGGGTCAGGTTGGCCATGGCGCTCAGGCCCCGATCCGGGTGTGGGCGCGGGCGGTGGTGGTGTGGCCGGTGCCGTGGCAGGCGGGGCAGTTCGCGGTGGTGGTCTTGCGCTGCCCGGTGGGGGTGGTCTGGCCGGTGGTGATGGTGACGGTGGGGAAGCCGTCGCAGTGGCCGCAGATCGGCCGGGGCGGGGTGTGCTGGGGCATGATGGGATCTCCCTTTCGGGTCCGTTGGATCTGGGATGGGTTGGGCGCCCGGGGCGGCGGAAGTTTGGCGACCGAGGCCGCCCCGGGGGCCGGTTAGCGTCGGCGGTTGCGGCGCGGGGTCTTGATCGGGGGCAGGGCGTCGTAGGACTCCTGACCGGCCTGGAACGAGGCGGCGTCCGTCTCGCCGGTTGCGGTGTTGTCGTACTCGCGGCCGATGCGGCGCATGGTCTTGCGGTCGCCGTGGCGGCGGGCGATGGCGAACTCCCGGCCCAGCTCGGCCATAGCCGGGTTACTCGGGGTGTCGTTGCTCTTACGGCTGAAGAAGCCCATGTCAGTTGCCCTTCTGGTTGTTGAGGAGCGAGCGCAGGACCACGGCGCACAGGGCGACCGAGGCGGCGGTGATCGCGGTGGCCAGCAGCATCGAGACCAGGACCGTCCCGACGACCAGGACTACGGCGGTGCCGCCCGCGGCGGCCACGATCAGCGAGCCCGGGGTGAACTGAACGGCCCGACGGGCGGACGGGGCGGCCGGGGCGGGCGCCAGGCCCGGGGCGGGGGTGTGGTGGCAGGTGCAGGCCGGGGCGTGGGTGATGCCGGTGAGCGGCTGCACCAGCGACGTTCCCGGGGTGGGTGCGGTGTCGGGGGGCGGGATCTTCGGAGTGAACACGGATTGCCTCCTGTCAGGGGTTGCAGCGGTGGGTGCGGGCGGCGAGTTCGGCGGCGGGACGCTCGTCGTAGTCGCCGGAGAAGTTGCAGCGGGGTGCGGTGCACACGGCGGTGTGCTTGGTGCGTCCCCGGCCGTCGTAGTGGGTGCCGACCTGGACGGGGCCGAAGCGGACCACGTTCGTGAAGCGGTTCGGGCGCGGCATGGGTCAGTCCTCCTGTCGGAGGCTGTTGCCGGGGAACTCGGCGCGGATGAGGGCGGCGTCGGCGGGGTCGGTGGTGCGGTCGGCGGCCTCTTCCGCGAGGAGCCGGGCCAGGGTGGGGCGGCCGGAGTTGGCCATCTCGCGTGCGGCGTCGAGGTAGTCGGCGGGGCGGTTGAAGTTGAACAGGCCCACGGAAGTTCCTTTCTGATCAGGCGAGTTGGGCGGTGATGGCGTCTGCGAGGGGTGCGGGGACGCCGAGGCGGGCTCGCAGGGTGGCGGAGTCGATCCGGTTGCCGGTGGTGGCGTGGTGGGTGTCAGCGAGCTTGCGGGCGTGATCGAGGAGAGCCGGAGGAACCGGCACATCCGGTGCCGTGACCGGGACGGCCGCCGGTGCCGCCGCCTCAGGCGCAGACGGGGGCGGAAGTTCGGGGGCGGGTTCGGGTTCACGCTCCACCGTCACGTCCGGGGCCGGTTCAGGCTCGGAAGGGGTGGGCAGTGGTGCCGCGGTGACGGGCGCGGTCTGGGGGCTGTGGACGAGGAGGGTTCCGCCGAGGAAGGCGAGGGCGGGCCATCCGGCGACGAGGATGCGCAGCCAGGCGGGAACGTCGTTGAGGTCGAGGAGTCCGGCGGTGGCGACGTTCGCGCCGAGCGAGGCGGCCAGGGCGATGACGAACCAGGCCCAGGCGGCGCGGTTGTCGGCGGTCGTGCGCATACGCCGCCAGGCCGCGACGAGGAGCAGGTCGACGCTGACCGGGTAGGCCCAGGCCTTCCAGCCGTCCTGTCCGGCTGCCTCAGCCAGGTCGTGCAGGTGCGCGAAGGACAGGGCACCAGCGATCACGGCTTGGACGAGCACGGCGTCAATACGGATACGGGACACGGGTTCACCTCCTTTCGAGGGGGTGGGCCGGTGCCGGGCGGGGAACTGGGCCGCCGCCGGGCACCGGGGTGAGAGGGGTGGTCAGGCGTCGGGAGCGAGGCCGGTGCCGAGGCAGTTGAGGCAGAGGCCGTCCTGCTGGCCGACCGGGCGGCGCTTGCGGCCGACGCGGACCGTGGCGGCGACCATCCCGGACCCGTCACACGGCGAGCAGACAACCGGCTCGGCCGGGGCGGGCGGGGCGGGGTTCTTAGGGGGCTTGGTGGTGGTCCGTCGAGGTGCCATGGCGGTGGTTCCTTCCGGTTCCGGGCATGGGCGGGGTAGGGACCTGGCGCGAAGCAGTCACGCCAACTGGCAGTGCAGGGAGGGGTGTTAGCTGGTTGCCGGACGGGGCTTGAAGAGCGACGGGCCCGGGGCGGGGGCGGCGGACACGGCGGGCCGGAACGGTGCCAGAGCGGCAAGGTGGGGGGTGAGGTGCGCGTACTCGTGGCAGACCGCGACGGCTTGGGCGGGGGTCATGGCGGGGGTGCGGATGCGGGACCAGCCACCGGAGGAGTCCCCGGCCACCGCGACACCGGGACGGTCCGGCGCGATGGTCGTGGCAGTGAAGACGGCTTCGGGGGCGATGTCCCCCAGGGCCATCTCGGCGGTCTGCTTGTCGTTGACCCGGTGCACCACACGCCCGGTGAGCTGAGCGCGCAAGGCGGTGGCGCCCTTGCCGAGGTCGGAGCCGAACCGCTGCCCGCACACCTCCAGGAAGATCCCCACCGCACGGGCCATCTGCGCGAGCCGGATCATCCGCATCACCATCCGGTCCCGCCGCTCCTCATCCTTCTTCGCGGCGACGAGGAACAGCTCCGCGACCTCATCGACCAGGACGACCAGCGGCACCGGCCGCACCTTCGCAGGCAGGCCCCACATGTCCGGAACACCGTGGGAGCTGAGGAGGTCGAAGCGCTCTTCCATCTCGCCCACGAGGGCTTCCAGCAGCCCGTCCGCCTCATCCGGAGTGACCGCCAGAGCGGAGAACCGGGGCGCGTAGGCCCGCTGTTCCACACCCCTTTTGCAGTCGATGCCGACCAGGCCGACCGGCCGTTTCGCCAGGCCGGAGATGAGGTTGCGCTGATACATCGACTTGCCCGACTGATTCGCCCCCACGGTGAGGGCGTGCGGGATCTTCCGGTAGTCCCGGACGAACGCCGAACCGTCCTCCCGCAGTGCCACCGGCACGACCAGCGGCCCAGCGGTGACGTTGCGGGGGAGGCGGCGGGGCATCTTCACGCGGCGCAGCACGTCGTAGCCGGTCATCCGCAGTTCCACGAACCCCGGCTTCACCTCCACCACGTGCACGGAGTGGACGCCCCAGGCGTGACGCAGGCGTTCCGAGGCGGCGGCCACGTCGGCAGGCTCCAGACCAGCAGGGAGGCGGAGGATGGCCCGCATCCCGGTGGTGGAGTAGCGGACCCGGCGGACCTGCGGGGGAACGGGCTGAACGTCCTGGCGACGGGCCACGTTGCGGACCATGAACGCCCGTAGACGGGACGGCTGGACCGTCAGCCCACACACATCCATCGTCGCCCGGTACGTCACCGCGAACCGCACCCGGGCGACCGGGGCACCAACCAGCGACCAGAACACCCGAGGAGACCGAGCCTTCGCGTAACCGAGGCCACCGGCAGCCGATAAGGCCCCCGCAACCTCGATCACCGTAGACAGGTCCGACATGCTCAGGCACCCGCCGTGATGGCCACCGCGCGGAACGAAATGCCGTGCCGGGTCTGGCCGTTGAACGTGTTCTCCCAGTCCCGGGCCTTGAGGCCAACCACCGTCACCGGGGTGCCCGGGACCAGGTTCTCCGGGACACCCGTGCTCGGCACGGTCACCTGGTACAGGTTGCCCTCGCCCTCGTCGGAAATCAGCAGACCCACCGTCGCCAGCGGGGCACCGGTCTCACGGTCGATGGCGATCTCGCCGGTCTGCTTGCTCACGAGCTTCGGCGTCGGAGGCGTCGCCACGAACACGACAGCGGTCGAAGTATCGATCTTGAACGACGGCATGGTTTCTCCTTGGAGACAGCAGGTAGGGACCAGATGACCAACTTGGCTAACCTGGTTGGCCACATCTCGAAGGTAGAAGACATGGCTAGCCATGTCAACAACATGACTGCCATGACTGTCCCGCCTCGCAGGTCTCGCCTACCATCGGTCCATGACCTTCGTCCCCGAGCCGCCCGACCCCGACGACGACCGCGCCCCGTACGAGCAGGTGGCCAGCAGCCTCAGCGCCGCCATCCGAACCAGGCGGCTTGGCCCCGGCGAGAAACTTCCGTCGCACGCGAAACTGACGGAGCTTTACGGGTTCGCCAGGGCGACGATCCAGCGCGCGCTACGCGACCTGGAGGACGAGGGGCTTGTGGTCTCGCGCAAGGGCAGCGGCGTCTACGTCCGCAACCGGACTGAAAGGCCAGCAGGACTGCGCCCGTACGTTGAGCAGGCATTCGCGAAAGACGTCGTGACCATCGACTTCGCGGGATTCTCCAGCGAGACCCTGCACGGCGCGCTTCAAGAGCCGCTCGACAAGATCCGAGTCGGGAGACTCACCCCGTCGAGCATCGCCGTGAGGATTCTGGTTCCGGACATGTCCGTACCACAGGCCGCGCCCGTCCGCATGGAAGACGGTGCCGACGACGAGCGGCTACGTGACCGGATGCGTGACATCATGATCAGCTACACCCGCAGTATCCGGGACGGCATTGCCGAGCTGGAACACCTCGGGCTGGTCGCTGAGACCAGGATCAATGTCCGCGTCCACAGCGGCACACAGTTCTTCAAGCTGTACGTGATCAACAATGAGGACGCGTTCTTCGGGTACTACCCGATCCGCCCGAACAAGGTCGTCAGCCAAGGCGAGACCATCGAGATCTACGACCTGGTAGGCAAGGACGCCACCCTCTTCCACCACTCGATCAATGAAGCCGAGTCTTCCAGCGGAGCGCAGCAGGTCCAGCAGGCGCGCATGTGGTTCGACAGCGTCTGGGAGACCATCGGAAGGGACTTTGACCTTGACGCACGATGACCAGCTCCTGATGGTCCTGGCGAACGCGCGGGTCATCTTCTTCGACTTCGACGGACCAGTATGCGATGTGTTCGCCGGACTACCCGCACCCCAGGTCGCCAAGCAACTCAGCGCGCTACTTGCCTCCCACGCCCCAGCCGCCGCGAAGGCGCACGAGACCGACGACCCGATCGAAGTTGTCCGCATCGCCTACGAAGCGAGCCCCGAACTGGGCCAAGAGGTCGAGCAGGCGTTGACGGCAGCAGAGGTGGAAGCCGTTGCCGCGGCCGGTCCCCCGACACCAGGAGCGGTTGAAGCCCTTCAAGCCGCCAACTCCTCAGGAAAGGCGGTCGCGATCGTGAGCAACAACTCCGCCGAGTGCGTACAGCACTTCATCGAGGCACACGGATTGGGCGACTACATCGTGAAGGTCATCGGGCGCCCCGCAGGACAGCCCCACCTGATGAAGCCGAATCCGTTTCCGCTCATCACGGCAGCCGAGCTGATGCACACGGACGTCACGAACTGCACCCTGATCGGCGACTCGCTCACAGACATCCAGGCCGCTCATGCTGCCGGGGCAACCGTGATCGGCTACGCCAACAAGCCCCGCAAGGCCGAGCTGTTCGTCGAAGCACAAGCCGACGCGATCACCGACGACATGCAGACCATCGCCCACGCCCTCACCGTGGCCTAGCCGGAGCGTGACGAGGAGCTGTTACAGGTTTCTCTACCTCATCAAGGCACCCGGCTGCGCTCCGCTCCGCCGGGCGCGCTTCCCGGCTCTGGCTGCGCCCGCGCTCCTGCCTTCGGCCCGCTCGGCGCTGCCGCCGCCGCCGCGCGCCCGCTGTGTAGGCCCGTGGGGCATGAGACGAGAACCAAGCCCGCGGTTTCAAGAGGATGCCTCCGGCGGGGGCGCTCAGACTCCGGGATGGGAGGGGCGCCGTTCGCGAGTGCCGGCCGGAGCGGGGCGAGCGTCGTGGGGGCTCCCATCCCGACCACCTTCGACCCAGGCAGAGCCGAGCAGTCGCGGCCCAGGGCGTCAAGGTCGTTCGTACAGTGGCGCGCTCCACCTTGACGCCCTGAACCACGACCGCTCCACGGTGTGTGGGTCGAAGGCGGACGGGATGGGAGCCGGGGCGAGTGGTGGGTGAAGGTGATGGCTGGCCGTGTTTCAGAATTCACTAGGAGCGTCCTGGCTATGCTGCTCCTTCTCGCATTCTTCGATGCGGAGCCTTACCCTCTCGTCGTTCTGTAGGTCAGGCGGGAGGAGTGTCGTGGATGTCAACTTGGCTTTTATTAGCGATTCGACGTCAAGTTCTGAGTCAGTGAGATCTGCACCCTGCAATTCTGCGTCAACCATGGAGGCGCGTCGGAGGTATGTATGTGCCAGATCGGCGTATCCAAGATAGGCGCCATCGAGATTGGCTCCTTCCAAGTTTGCTCCGCTCAGGCTTGCATGTCGCAGAAATGCTCCTCGAAGGTCAACCTCGTAGGCACTCAGTTTATTAAGAGACGCGAACCGCAGGTATACGTTTCGTAGGTTGAGGTGTACGGCATTCAGATTATCCAGATCGGAATTTTCGAGCGTGAAGCCACTTTCCGGGTCGGGTCTCTTGCTGAGAGCAACCAGAGCTGCCTGGATCGCTGCAAGATTCGGTCGGGCCTTTCCCCGCCTATCGTCCGACTCCCCGCTCTCGCTCGCTCTGGGCGCTTCCCTGATGAAGGCGGCTAGAACTTCAATTACGGTACGGCGGTCTTTTTCTGAATCCTGCATAATCCGCTCTAGTGCGTAAATGCCGCCCAGTTGTTGAGTAAGGTTTTCGGAAGAAAGCAACTTAATGGCTTCCACGTATCGCTCGGTGACTTGCCCTTCTCTCATCAAATCGACCTGCTCGCGGTCCTTGCGCCTCGTATGATCGAAAAGTTCGCGCGTCTGTTGGTGGGCCCGATGGGTGTAATACAGGCCCACTGTGGCAATGGCGCCAGCGCCGAGCGCCACTAGCGTCGTTCGGAAGCCAGTGATTACTACGCCGTCGGCGGGTTCGAGGTTGCTAGTGCGGAGATGTGCTCCGTCAATCCACCACGGTCCCCGCCACAGCAGGGCCGCGTACACGATGACGGCCGCAGCGGACGCCAGAACGAAGAGGGTGTACTTCACCTTCGACTGCATGGCCTCAGTGTGCTGCGAGGTCGCACAGCACGTCTGGCGCTGCGCAGAACCTTGAGCAGGAGTTGAGAGTCGTGTCTCATGCAGACTGCCAGGTGCAGGGCAATCTTCCTGCCTGGCTAGGTGACCCAGCCGTCATCTCCGGGCCGTCCCTGGGCCGTGCGAGGCCGATCAGGAGCGGCCGAAGGCGACAGCTAGTGACAGATCAACTACGCGCTCGAAGCGGCAATGCCCAGGTCGCAGCCCCCTGACGAGACGGGTTACCACCCAGGGATGGACGTCAGGCAAGATGGGGTGTTTCTTGCCGTGGCGGTAGGCGAAGCGGCTCGTGGTGGTGCCAGACGAGGTAGCGGTCCTCGCGGCGCAACTCAGCGGAGCCCCACTCAATGCGCATGACGCCAGAAGCCATGGAGCAGGCGTAAGCGACGAGTACTAGCTTGACGTCCTCTGACAGCAGCGCTAGGTCAGGATGGGACTCTTGCTCGTCCAGCTCGTCAAGCCCCAGGTCAAAAGCTTGTTGCATGGGCTCGGGACCATGTCGGCGTATCAGGTCGGCACGGAAGCCTGTGGCCCGTCGCAGTCGTGCCGCCGTGACGGGCACGTCCTTCTTCGCATAGCGGAGCGGATAGATCACATGACCGCCAAGGATCATGAGCGTCCGCCCCTGTAAGCGCACGGGCGTGGCTGCAGGGAGTGAGGCGAGGCCGACTTCCAGTTCTTCGTACTGCGCGGCGTACAGACCGTGCCCGTATGCCTCCAAGGTCTGTGTGTGCACCCCCTCATGGCCGTTACGGGCTCGGGCATGTGCACGAACCAAGCTGGAAGGGATCAGGTCGGCCAAGGGTCCTGCGGTGTCACCGAAGGTCCTCTCGGCCCACCCTGTCACGGTTGCCATGGCCTACCGCCCCCCTCTTTGTGGCACCTGAGTGTCGAGCAGCGTGCAGCAGAACCGTGCAGGCTGGGGGTGAGCTACGCAAGAGGGCATACGGAGCGTGGAGAGGCGCACGGTGGCCTGAATCGATCGGGTCTGGGGGCAGGTGGATGTCAGCAGCGGGCCGTACGCTGCCGCCATGCACAAAGGAGCGATCACGCAGGAATCCATCCTCAAGGCCATTGCTGAGTATGACGAGTTAGGCCGGGATGCGTTCCTGGCAAAGTACGGCTTTGGCGAGGCGCGCTCGTACGTCGTGGTGCACGACGGGCAGGAGTACGACTCCAAGGCCATAGCTGGGGTGGCCCACCACTGGGACCAGGGGCGACCTCTTAGGCCTGATGAGTTCAGCGGAGGCAAGGAGCACGCCGCGGCGTGGCTGAGGCGGGCGGGCTTTCAGATCAAGGCCGTCAAGAATCCCGATTGGGTTCGGGACGAGATCATTCTTGCCTGTCAGCTTGTGATGGAGAACGGCTGGAAGGGGCTGGATGCTCAGGACGCGAGTGTGGTTGAGCTGTCCGACCTACTCCAGTTGCTTCCGATCCATGTCGAGGCGGAGCGCAACGAGAAGTTCCGTAACCCGAACGGAGTGGCGCGCAAGACGTTCGACATCGCCACTCGCCACCCGGACTACCGGGGGAAGCCCACCAACGGCGGCGCGCTGGATGTGGCTGTGCTGCATGAGTTCCTTGCCCGACCGCAGGAGATGACGGAGGCCGCGCGGCTGATCCGTCAGGGGATCGCGACTGGCGAGTTGCAGTCCTTCGCGCCGACTGAGGACGAGGAGTTCGGCGACGACTACAGCGCGCCCGAGGGGCGTCTGCTCATGCGGCGGCACCGGGCGCGTGAACGGAACAAGAGCCTGCGCAAGAAGAAGATCGCTTCGGTTCTTCAGCGTGGCGGACAGCTCGCTTGTGAGGCGTGCGGCTTCGACTTCGAGAAGATCTACGGGGACCGCGGTGCCGGGTACATCGAGTGCCATCACGTTCTTCCGCTCCACGTAGCGGGGGAGGGCCGTACCAAGCTCAGCGATCTCGCCCTCATCTGCGCCAACTGTCACCGCATGATCCACCGGCGCGCGCCATGGCCGACTCCTGCGGAGTTGCGAGCCTCGATAGAGCAGAAGCACGCTGACGACAGGCGCGCCGCAGTGGCTTTGACGCGACCGCGCAGGGCAGCCGACGAGCAGATGCCTAACCCGTGAGCTGACATCCACGGCCGACATCAACGTCGGCGCACAACGGCAGCCCCGGAGAGCCCTGGACGGCAGCCGCGACCGGGCCCGCCAGGGCCCTCAACTACCTCCGGCCGAACTTACAAAGCAGATGTCGGCGGTTCGAAACCGTCCGCGCCCACCAGTGCGAAGTACGAAGGCCCCGACCGTCACGGTCGGGGCCTTCGTCGTGCGATGCCGCCCCCGGCGGTCCGGGGCAGACCGGGGAGTAGGCGGAATGGGCGCTTCCGGGCCGGTGTTGTGGAGGGAGTGCACCAGCAGACCGGTGGCGACCCGTACCTTCCGCCCGAGCGCGAGGACGTACGGCAGCGACTGCTGGCCGAACGCGGCGCCACCCGTGAGCGCATGGACGCGTTGAGCCGCGATTTCGAGGCCATCGTCGAGGCGAACGCGTTGGTGGCCGTCGACGACGAGCATGACCCCGAGGGTGCGAGCACCGCCTTCGAGCGGGCCCATGTCGCCGCCCTGCTGACGCAGGCGCGCGAGCACCTGGCCGCGCTGGACCTCGCCGTGGAACGGCTGGAGGCCGGTGAGTACGGGCGGTGCGAGCGGTGCGGGGAGCCGATTCCGGCGGCGCGGCTGGAGGTGCGGCCAGCGGCTACCACGTGTGTGGGCTGTGCCGGTGGGGTGCGGCCCGGCCGGTAGCCGTACTCCATGATGGGTGCGGCAGTCGGAGCGGTGGAGCGGGACGGGGAGAGGGTGGTCGTTGATGGGGGAGAGCCTTGCGGAGATTCTGGACGGGGCCGCGGACGGGCGGTTTCCGGAGCCGGACGGGCGTACCACCGTGGTGGAGGCGCCGAGCGGGCGGGACTGGGGGGTGATCGCCTTCACCGCGCACTCGGTGGTGTTCACCGACGAGGACCCCGCGTGGGTCCGTGCGACCCTCGCCTCCATGGACTGCGACGCGCTCGCCGCCACCATGCATCCGCGCTTCCTGAACGCGCTCCTGGAACGGACCGGCCGGACCACCGACACGATCGACCTGCTCACCGTCGCGTCCGCTCTTCCCGGTGATCCTCCGCTGGAGCTGCGGGAGATCACCGATCCGGTCCACCCCCGGGTCGTGAGCGCTCGCCGACGGCGGGACGGGGTGCGGATGTGGGCGGTCGACGGTGGGGTGCTGGTCCTCGGACGTGGGGTGGCGGGGCGCTGGGAGGTCGCCGTCGAACTGGAGGAGGGCGCCCGGCACCGGGGGCTCGGGCGGGCCCTGGCCACGGCTGCCCGGCATCTGGTGCCCGAGGGGGAGCCGCTCTGGTCGCAGCAGGCGGCGGGCAACGCGCGCAGTATCAGGGCGTTCCAGGCCGCCGGGTTCCGGCCGGTGGGTTCCGAGGCGTTGTTGCTCGTGCGGTAGGGCGTTGGGCGTAGGGCGGTGGAGGGGTAGGGGTAGGGCGGCAGGGCAGTAGAGGGGAGCCGGGTGTGTGGGGCGTTGTGCGGGGGCGTGCGTTCTTCCGGGATGCGGTCCCGTAGTCGCCAGGGCACCGTGTAGACATGGCCGCGCATCCGCCCGTGATCGTCCACCCGCCCTCCGCGTCCGGAGCGCGGCGGGTCACCGTGCACGGGCAGATCGTAGGGGTGGCGCACGGGCGGGGTGAGGTGGCCGCGTTGCTGCGGGCCGCCGGGTTCGCGCCGGGGCCTGACCAGGCCGTCGAGCTGGACCGGCCGGGGCTGATCGAATGGCGTGGCGGGGACCTCGACACCTGGGGGTGACCCTCATCGGGCGTCACCCGAACGGGTGTGTCCAGGTGGCTGGCCAAAGGGGCCGGGAGGAACGTCGAAGGTGATCTGCGCGCACCATCAGCGCAGTCAGGACAGCAGGCGCCCGCGCCTGTCCCGGCCTAGGAGTTCTCATGTCCCAGCCCACCGCACCTACACCCGGATCCTCGCGACCCGCCGCCCCCGCGACGGACGACGGCGTCGGCACCCCGTGGGCCGGGGGCGGAACGCTGTTCGCCGGTTTCCTGCTCCTCGTCGACGGTGTTCTCGGGGTGATCAAGGGTGTCGCCGGGATCGCCACCAACGACGTGTACGCGGCGGTCAACGACTACGTCTTCAAGTTCAACGTCACCGCGTGGGGCTGGATCCACCTCATCCTCGGCGTCGTCCTGATCTTCGTCGGCTGGGGCATCCTCAAAGGCGCGACCTGGGCCCGGGCCGTGGGCATCGCCCTCGTCTCCCTGAACCTGATCGCCAACTTCATGTGGCTCCCGTACACGCCGATCTGGGCCATCGTCACCATCGCCATCGACGTCTTCATCATCTGGGCGCTCTGCACCGACCGCTCCGAACCGGTGGTCTGACGGCCGGCACCGGGCCGTTGTCAGTGGTGCGGTCCACACTGGAAGCATGTGCCGCAGCATCAAGACCCTTCGACCGCCAGCCCTCCCCGAAGAGGCCACCGAGGAGGACATGCGGGCCGCAGCCCTTCAGTACGTGCGCAAGGTGTCCGGCTTCCGGGCGCCCGCGGCGCACAACCGGGAGGTGTTCGACCGTGCCGTCGACGAGATCACCGCAGCCACGATGAAGCTGCTCGGCGGGCTGGAGATACGGGGCTCCGCCCATGGCAAGGCCGCTCCTGGCCCTGCGCATGCTTCTGCCCCTGCCGTCGACGCGGCTCCCGCGCGGGGTGCCTCCGGCGGGTGAGCGTCAAGGCGGGCGGGGGTCAAGGCGGGTGAGCGTCGGCCGGTCCCGGGAGGCCTCAGGTCCTCAGGGCGAGACGGGCGCCGGTGCCGGTGAAGTGACCGGGGCCGGTCCGTTCGGCTGGCCGGGGACCGCGCCCAGCGTCGGGCCTGGGGCCTCCGCCGCCCGGGAGCCGACGGGCGGGGACGGTGCGGCGGTGGGGCCCTGGAGCGCCTCCGCCGAGGCCGCCGCCGCAGCGGCCCGCGCCACCGCCGGGCGCTTCACCACGAACGCCGCCAGCGCGCCCGCCATGAACAGGGCCAGTACCGAGACGGCCGTCCCGAACCAGGTCGAGCCCAGCCACCGGCCCCCGAAGTAGCCGAGCCCCACGCTGTAGCCCGCCCAGGCCAGGCCCGCCACGGCGGACCAGGGGAGGAAGTCCCGCTTCCGGCGGTGGGCGGCGCCTGCCCCGAGCGAGACCACCGAGCGGCCGGCGGGGGCGAACCGGGCGATGATCACCAGCGCCCCGCCGCCCCGGCTCAGCGCCGCGCCGAGACGTTCCTGCGCCTTGGTGAGGCGGCGCGAGCGGGCGATCGCCCGGTCCAGCCGGTCGCCCCCGCGCCAGGCCAGCCGGTACGCGACCAGATCACCGAGCACCGATGCGGTGGCCGCGCAGAGGATGAGGACGACGAGCGAGGGCACCTCGCCGGACGCGTTGCCGGACCCGTTGACGCCGGTCGAGCCCGCGGCGGCCGCGGTGGCGGCCGTGATGACGAGGACCCCGCTCGGCAGCAGGGGGAGGAAGACGTCCAGGAGGACCGAGACCGCGACCACGACGTAGATCCATGGACTGCTGGTCAGCGCACCCAGACTCTCTAGCACCCGTGGACTCCCCGATCGTGTCAACGCCGCGACGTCGCAGGGGAGCGGCATGGGCGGCAGGTTCGGCTGTACAGCGTACGCCGGAGGGTTCCGCGTGGATCGTTCAGGGTGGGGTGATGTTGTGCGGGTCGCGTACCCCTCGTGCCCCGCGGGCGGTACGGGCCGTTAGGGAGGCGAAGGCGACCGGCACGAACGAGGAGCAGGGGCAGCGCATGACCGGATCAGTGGACCGCGCGGTGGCAGGAGAGGGAAGGAGGACCGTGCGGCGGAAGGTCCTGGTGGGGGCCGCCGCCCTCGTGATGCTCGCCGGTGGTGGCGCCTCCATCGCCCATGGCGCGGCGGACGGCCCTGACGGCGGAGGGCACGCGGCCCATGGCACCGGAAGCGCCGGTGGCAGCACGGACGGAATGGCGAGCGCGGACGGAAAGGCGGGTGAAGACGGAAAGGCGGGCGAAGTCGGCATGGTCGGTGGGGCCTCGCGGAGCGGGGGGTTCTGGATGCGGGCCGACGGGGTGTTCTCCCCGCCCGGTTCCTTCGTCCCGTCCGACGCCCTGACGTACGACACCGCTCTGGTCCCGGCCGCCGCGCGGATCGAGGTCACGCAGTACGCCGACCGGACCACCGCCCGCGTCGGCACCCGGCTCAAGGGGCTCCTCCCGAACCGGGCGTACGGGATGCATGTGCACACCTCGCCCTGTGCGGCCGATCCCGCCTCTGCGGGCCCGCACTACCAGCACCGCGCCTCGGCCACCGCGGACCCGGTCAACGAGGTGTGGCTCGACTTCCGCACCGACCGGAACGGCGCCGGTGAGGCGGAGGCCCGGCACGACTGGGGGTTCCGGGACGGCGGTGCCCGGTCGGTGATCATCCACGATGAGCAGGGCGGGGCGGGCAAGCGGATCGCCTGCTTCACGGTGCCGTTCTCGTCGTGAGCCATGTGTCCCCCGGGTACGGGGGCGGATGACCATGTGAACACCCCCGCCGGGTCGGCTCCGGCGGGGGTGTTCAGGCGTTCCGGGGTGCTGGAGGCCAGGTCAGGCCGGGACGGCCGTGGCCGGCTCTCGGCGGGACTCCTCGGCGGAGCCGCGCTCGGAGCGTGCCCCGAGGAGCCGGTCCACGGCCCCCGCGCCCGGGCCGGTGAAGACCAGCAGCAGGAACGCCCAGCAGAAGAGGGCCGAGGCCTCGCCGCCGTTGCCCACCGGGGTGAGCGCCTCGGGCTGGTGGACGACGAAGTAGGCGTAGGCCATCGAGCCGGAGGCCAGGAAGGCGGCGATGCGGGTGCCGAGGCCGAGGGCGACCAGGGTGCCGCAGACCAGCTGGATCAGGGCCGCGTACCAGCCCGGCCAGGCTCCGACCTCCGGCTCACGGCCGCCGAAGAGGCCGAAGAGGCTGGAGGCGCCGTGGATCGCGAAGATCAGGCCGATGACGAAGCGGAAGAGGCCGAGCGCATAGGGCTGGGCCCCGTTCAGGCGAGTGGACATGGGGGGTGGGCTCCTTCGGTCTGGGTGGGGACGTGAACCGACTGAGCGCCTCAGGTTAGGGAAACCTCACCAGTACTTGCAACTTCAACATTCTGGCGTGTGGCTGAAAAGCGACTAAGGCTCCTGGGTGAGTGAACGCTCAAGAACCTTCACCAGCAGGTTGTTCCTGAAGGTCGACTTGGCCTGGACCAATGTCAGCGCAGAGTTCCGGCCACGCAGGGTCAGCGTCATCAGCTGGTTGCCGAACCAGGGGCCGCCCGTCCTGCTCCACGACACCGGCGAGGGCTCCGTGCGGCCGTGCCGGATCAGTAGCCGGCCGATGCTCCGGCCCACCCCGCTCCAGCCGAAGCGGAATGCCCAACGGATCGACCGGGGAACCGAGTTGTGCAGGGGCGAGCACGTCAGCTGGAGGACGCGGGACTCCGGCGCGCCGCAGGGGGCGGTGTCGGGCCAGCGCGGCTCGGCGATGTACGCGTGGTGCACGTCCCCGGACAGCACGCATACCGTCGCGGGGGCCTCCGGACCGCTCCCCGCCCGGCGGAGCAGCTCCGTGAACCGGTCGAAGGAATCCGGGAACGCGGCCCAGTGCTCGAGATCGGCCGCCCGGCGCACCTTCTCGCCGAAACGTGCCCAGCGGCCGCCGCGTGATCCTCCGCACAGGGCCGCGTTCCAGGTCTCCGCGTCATGGGCGAGCGGCGGCAGCAGCCACGGCAGCGAGCTGCCGATCAGGATGTGGTCGTACGCGGAGGGGGCCGCCAGCACCTTTTCGCGGAGCCAGGCCGCCTCGCCGTCGTCCAGCATCGCCCGCCGCCCCTCGGGCAGGACGCGGGCCGCCCGGGTGTCCACCATCAGCAGTTGTACTCGGCCGAAAATGCGCTGGTAGCTCCAGCGGGTCCGGGCCGGATCCGCATCCGCCCAGGCGGCGGAGCGGCGCAGCGCCTCCGTGCCGTCGGGGACGGCCCGGACCGTGGCGTACAAGGGGTCGGCGGCCAGTTCGGCGGGGGAGAGGTTCCCCAGGTGCTGGTAGACCCAGTACGACATCAGCCCGCTGACGATCCTTTCGTGCCACCAGGGCGTGGCGCGAATCTGCTCCTGCCAGGCGGCGCTGGTGTTCCAGTCGTCGATGACGTCGTGATCGTCGAAGAGCATGCAGCTGGGCACGGTGGAGAGCAGCCAGCGCACCTCGGGGTCGCGCCAGGATTCGTCGCAGAGGCAGGTGTACTCCTCGTAGTCCGCCACCTCCGCGCCCGGCGGCTCGCGCAGATCGCGCCGGGCCGCCAGCCTGCGCCGCGTCGCCCCGGACGTCTCGTCCGCGTACACCTGGTCGCCCAGCAGGAGGAGGACGTCGGGCCGCTCGGCGGCGGGGTCGGCGGCGAGCCGGGCGGCCAGGGTGACCAGCGCGTCCGGGCCCGCCGGGTCGTGCCCGTCGGCGGGGCCGCGGCCCAGCGGCAGGAGCCGAACGCGATACGGAGGGCGGGGGCGGGCCCGTCCTCACCGGGTCCGCCCCCGGCTGCCCCGCCCGGTCCGCCCCCGGCTGCCGGGCCCGCCACCGCGGGGGTGTTGATCGTGCTCGGCGGGAGGTGGGAGTCCTCGGGCGGCCAGACGCGCTTGCTCCCGATCCGGACCTCGTACGCGGTCGTCGTGCCGGGCGTCAGCCCCTCCACGACCACCAGGGCGTAGTGGTGCCCGGCCACCGCGAACGTCGGGGACACGCCCGAGGCGCCGTCCGCGCACCGGACCTCCACGGTGCACGGACGGCTCGCCTCGACCCAGACGGTCGCGGTGGAGCCGGACTCGTGGTCGACGTACCGCAGCAGTGGTCCCAGGCGCAGCCCGGCCATGTCGTGCCCTCCTCGCGCCGTACGTCACGGATGGGCTCCGTAACGTACAGAACCGCGCGGGGGAGCGCACGGGTGCCGCGTGCCGGTGCGCCAGGCCAGTGCCGGTGCCGGGTGCGGACGGGCGTGTGGGTGCGCCGTTGTGCGCCCGGCCAGCGCCCGGTGGCCGCTCCGGGGGTTGCGGGGTTGCTCGGTGCGTGGCTCTCGGTGAGGGGCGCTCAGCAGCCGTTGAGCGCCGACTGCAGCGCGCTCTTCTCGGCCGAGTCCACCTTGAGGCCGTAGTAGTGCTTCACGTGCACCCATGCCCGGACGTACGTGCACTTGTACGCGGCGCGCGGGGGCAGCCACTTGGCCGGGTCCTTGTCGCCCTTGGACTGGTTGACGTTGTCGGTCACCGCGATGAGCTGGGGGCGGGCCAGGTCGTTGGCGAAGGCCTGGCGCTGGGCGTTGGTCCAGCTGCTCGCGCCGGAGCGCCAGGCCTCGGCGAGCGGGACCATGTGGTCGATGTCGACATCGGACGCGGCGCTCCAGGTCGCGCCGTCGTACGGCGAGTACCAACTCCCGCTGACGGCGGCACAGGAGGCGTCCTGCTGGACGTTCGTACCGTCCCGCTTGAGGACGACCTCGCGGGTGTTGCAGGTGCCCGACTGGGTGATCCAGTGCGGGAACTTGTCGCGGCTGTAACCGCTGGAGGAGCCCTCGGCGGCGACGGTGAGCTGGCCGAGGTAGGTGCGTGCGGTCGCCGCGCTGACCGGGGTGGGCATGGCGGCCTGGGCGGTCGGGGCGGTGAGCAGTACGGAGGTGGCGGCGAGGGCGGCGGTGGCGGCGACGACCACTGAGCGACGCGCGTAGATACCGAACATGCGAACTCCCTTGATGTGGGGGTGCGTTGGCGGGCGGCATGTGGAGCCCGTCCAGCGTGGCGGCGCCAGGTTTCCTGGGGATGGGCGCCAGGTGACAGCGTGACGACATGTCCACGTCACATCAAGGGGTGTGACAGATCATGCGGAAGTGAAACGTCCGCCGGGGTGGGGTGGTTGGGGGCGGGGATGTGCCGTCCGGGGTGAGGTGGGGCGGGGTGTGACGGTGCGGGTGTGGGGTGCGGTTCCGGGGCGGGGCGTGCGTGAGGGTGGGGTCCGGGGCGGATCTATCGTTGCCGCGTGCTGCTTCCGGTCTCGCCGGCCCTCGGGGTCGTCCTCGTCGTCCTGCTCGTCCTCGCCGCCGCGATCGCCGCGTGGGCCCGGCTCGGCCGCTCGCGCGAGATCCTGGTCGCCGGGGTGCGGGCCACGGCCCAACTCGCCGTCGTCTCCCTGTTCATCGGCTGGGTGGCCCTGCGGCTGGGGCCGCTCCTCGGGTTCCTGGTGCTGATGTTCGCCGTGGCCGCGTGGACGGCGGGGCGCCGGGTCACTTCCAACCGCACCTGGTGGTGGGCGGCCGTGCCGATCGGGGCGGGGGCGCTCCCGGTGATCGGGCTCCTGGTGGTCACGGGGCTCGTGCCCGTCCGGGGGCTGGCCCTCATCCCGGTGGCGGGCATCCTCATCGGCGGGGCGCTCACCGCGACCGTACTCGGCGGGCGGCGCGCCCTGGACGAACTCGCCACCCGTTACGGGGAGGTGGAGGCGGGAATGGCGCTCGGGCTGCTCGACCGGGACGCCCGGCTGGAGATCGTGCGGCCCGCGACCGCGGACGCGCTGCTGCCGGGGCTGGACCAGACGCGGACGGTGGGGCTCGTCACGCTGCCGGGGGCCTTCGTGGGCATGCTGCTGGGCGGCGCCTCACCGGTGGAGGCGGGCGCCGTGCAGCTCTTCGTCCTGGTGGCGTTGATGGCGGTGCAGGTGGTGGCCGTCGCGGTGGTGCTGGAACTGGTCGCGCGGGGGCGGCTGCACCGGGAGTGAGCCGGGGCGCTTGCGGGGGCGGCTGCCGGGGGCTTTGAGGGGACGGGCTCGGCGGGCGGGCTCCGGCAGCTCCGGGGGTTCTTACGCCGTCGTGATGTGCAGGCGGATCGAGCCGTCCTCGGCCGCCTCCACCCGGATCTGCGTCAGGTCCTCGACGTGTGCGTCCGGCGCCAGGGCCGCGGCGCGCGGGCCGACGCCCACGACCCGCATCCCGGCCGCCCGGCCTGCCGCGATGCCCGCCTCGGAGTCCTCGAACACGATGCAGTCCGCCGGGTCGAACCCCAGCTCCGCCGCGCCCTTGAGGAAGCCCTCCGGGTCCGGCTTGCTGGCGCCGACCTGCTCGGCGGTGACGCGGACGGCGGGCATCCGCAGCTCGGCCGCGCCCATCCGGGCCGTCGCGAGCGCGCTGTCGGCCGAGGTCACCAGCGCGTGCGGGAGGTCGGTGATCGCGGCCATGAATGCGGGGGCGCCGCCGATCGGCACCACGCCGTCGACGTCGGCGGTCTCCTCGGCGAGCATCGCCCGGTTGTCCGCGTAGTTCTCCTCGACGGGGCGGTCCGGCAGCAGGACGGCCATCGTGGCGTACCCCTGGCGGCCGTGGACCACCTTGAGCGCGGCCTCGGGGTCCAGCCCGTGCCGGAGGGCCCACCGGCGCCAGCAGCGCTCGACGACCGCGTCGGAGTTCACGAGGGTGCCGTCCATGTCCAAAAGGAGGGCGCGTGCGGTGAGGACGGTGGCCGGCATCGGCTGACTCCAGAGCGCGGGGGTGGTGGTGCGGTGGTGCGGCGGTGCTGAGGACAGGGCAGCCCCGCCCGGTACAAGAGCAGCCCCGCCCGCCGGTCAGGGAGTGCGGGCGGGAGCTACTTTGTTCCACGAAGATACAAAAACCTGCGCCGGAAAGCCAATCCCGCCCGTCGCGCTGTCGTCAGCCCCGCCCCCGGCCCGTCGTCTCCGCCTCCAGCACACGCCGGGTGTTCGGTCCGTATACGCCGGGCGGGTCGCCCTGGATCGCCTGGTAGGACTGGTAGATCCATACGGCGTTCTCCACTCGGTCGTTGAAATTCCCGTCCGAGGGGCCCTTGTACAGCCACACCTCCATGAGCCGGTTCTGCAACTCACTCACCTGCGGCCCGTGGTCACCGCGTCGCAGCGAGGACGGGGCCAGCTCTGCGGGCGGGGCTGCGGAGGGCGGGGCAGGACTCTCGGGCGCCGATGCGGACGGGGTGCCCGGGGTCGGCTCCGCCGAGGCGCTCGGGCTCGGCTCGGCGCTCGCCGACGGGGAGGCCGAGGCGGACGGGGACGCGGACGCCGAGGGGGAGGGCGATGCCGATGCCGTACGGGAGGGAGTGGCCGAGGGGGAGGGTGACGGGGCGACGGATGCCGCCGCTGGTTCGTCCGCCGTGTCCGGGGCGCTCGTGGTGGCCTCCGGCAGCGCCTCGTCCTGGCTCCCGTCGCGGTCGAAGAGCCCGCCCGCGAAGGCCGCCGTGCCGACCACCGCCGCCACCGCCGCACCGACGGCGAGGGCCGCGAAGGGGCGCCTCCGGCGCGGCTGCACGGGGTCGGGGGCGCCGGGGGGTGCGCCGAAAGGGGGCTCCGCGCCGAAGCCGGGGCCCGCGCCCATCGCCGCGGTGCGCCGCCTGCTCTCGTCGGCCGCGGGGGGTGCGCCGGGGCCGTGAGCGGGTGCGGGGTCGTGACCGGGGCCCGTACCCATGCCCGTATGCGGTCCTGCGCCCGTACGCGGTCCCATGCCCGTACGGGGATCCGAGCCCGGTCCCGTAACGCTGCCCTGTCCCGTGACGTCGACCGGTCCCATGGCGCCGGCCGGTCCCGTGAGGTCGCCCAGGTTCAGCCGCATCGTGGTGGCCGCGTCGGTCCCACCGGCCGAAGGGCCGGGCGCGGCCCCTCCCGGGGCCGGGGTGTCGTCCCCCGTCGGGCCCGGGTCGTCAGCCGCCGACGCCTCCCCCAGCGTCACGTACGGCCTGATCCGCAGCGGGTCGAAGTCCTCCGCCGCCGCCATCTCCGCCGAGCGGGCGGCGCGCAGCTCGTCCCCCATGAGCCGCGTGGCGTCCGCGTCCGTCTCCGTACCGCACCGGCAGGGCAGCACCCGGTGCTCCGTGCCGGGCTCGCCTGCCGTCGTCCGTCTACCGCACTCCGGGCATGCGTGTCCGGTCATCGTGGGTCCCCTCCCTTGAACTGCCTGCGATTATGCAGCCCGCCCCGGCGAACCCCAATGCCCCATCCGTGCCCGACAGACCACGGACGGTGCTCGGCAGGCCATAACGGGGCGGAACGGCCAGGATGGGGGTGTAGTGGATCAGCGGACCGCAGTCCGATCGCGGCGGATCGCGGCGGATCGGACTGCGGTGGAGCGCAGCGGATCGAGGAGACGCCCATGGCCCAGCAGCTCAGCCCGCCCATGGTCCCCGGCGAGGGGCAGTCCCGCCGGACCGTCCTGGTGGCGATCGGCGCGCTGCTCCTCGGCATGCTGCTCGCGGCACTCGATCAGACCATCGTCTCCACGGCGCTGCCCACCATCGTCAGCGAGCTGGGCGGCATGGACCACCTGTCCTGGGTGGTCACCGCCTATCTGCTGGCGGCGACGGCGGCGACCCCGCTCTGGGGCAAGCTCGGTGACCAGTACGGCCGCAAGAAGCTCTTCCAGACCGCGATCGTCATCTTCCTGATCGGCTCCGCGCTCTGCGGCATGGCCCAGAACATGCCCCAGCTCATCGGCTTCCGCGCGCTCCAGGGGCTCGGCGGCGGCGGGCTCATGGTGCTCTCGATGGCGATCGTCGGAGACCTCGTCACCCCGCGCGAACGCGGTAAGTACCAGGGGCTGTTCGGTGCCGTCTTCGGCGCGACGAGCGTGCTCGGGCCGCTGCTCGGCGGGTTCTTCACCCAGCACCTCAGCTGGCGCTGGGTCTTCTACATCAACCTGCCGATCGGCGTCGTCGCGCTGCTCGTCATCGCGGCCGTGCTGCACATCCCGGTCCACCGCGAGAAGCACACCATCGACTACCTCGGCACCTTCCTCATCGCCTCCGTCGCCACCTGCCTGATCCTCGTGGCCTCCCTCGGCGGGACGACCTGGGCCTGGGCGTCGGCGCAGATCATCGTGCTGGCCGTGCTGGCCGTGGTGCTGCTGGTCGCGTTCGTCGCCGTCGAGCGGCGGGCCGTGGAACCGGTGCTGCCGCTGAAGCTCTTCCGGATCAGGACCTTCAGCCTCGTCGCCGTCATCAGCTTCGTCATCGGCTTCGCGATGTTCGGCGCGATGACCTATCTGCCGACCTTCCTCCAGGTGGTCCACGGCATCACGCCGACCATGTCCGGGGTGCACATGCTGCCGATGGTCCTCGGTCTGCTGCTCACCTCGACCGCCTCCGGCCAGATCGTCAGCCGCACCGGCCGCTGGAAGGTCTTCCCCCTCGCGGGCACCGCCCTCACGGCCGTCGGCCTGCTCCTGCTCCACCGGCTCACCCCGGCCAGCTCCACCTGGGAGATGAGCCTCTGCTTCTTCGTCTTCGGCGCCGGGCTCGGCCTCGTCATGCAGGTCCTCGTCCTCGTCGTGCAGAACGCCGTCTCCTACCAGGACCTCGGCGTCGCCACCTCCGGCGCCACGTTCTTCCGCTCCATCGGCGCCTCGTTCGGCGTGGCCATCTTCGGCACCGTCTTCACCAACCGGCTCATCGGCCAGCTCGACAGCGCCCTCGCGGGCCGGTCCGTGCCGCCGGGCGCCGACGCCGACCGGCTGGCGGCCGACCCCCGGGCCATCCAGATGCTCCCGGCCGACCTGCGCCCCACGATCCTGGACGCGTACTCCACCTCCATCACGGACGTGTTCCTGTACGCGGCACCCGTCGTCCTCATCGCCTTCGTGCTGGCCTGGTTCCTGCGGGAGGACAAGCTCAGGGGCTCGGTCACCGCCCCCGACACCAGCCAGACGCTCGCCTCCAACCCCGTCGAGCGTTCCTCGTACGACGAGTGCGCCCGCGCGCTCTCGGTGCTCGCCACCCGGGAGGGGCGCCGGGAGATCTACGAGAAGATCACCGCGCGCGCCGGGTACGACCTGCTGCCCGCCGCCAGCTGGCTGCTGCTGCGGATCAAGCGCCACGGCACCGTCGAGCCCGCCCGGCTCGCCGAGGTGGCCCCCGTACCGCTGCGCATCATCACGGAGGCGGCCCGGCAGGTGGAGGAGCGCGGACTGGCCCGTCGCGAGGGGCTCCAGATGATCCTCACGGACGCGGGGGGAGAAGCGGTCGTCCGGCTCTCGCAGGCCCGGGAGGACTCCCTCGCGGAGCTGCTGGGCGACTGGTGGGGGCCGGACCGGCCGACGGACCTGGTCAAGCTCGTGGCCGAGCTGACGGCGGAGGTCAGCGGGTCGAGCAAGGAGCGCCCGCACATGCCGGCGCCCCCGCGCGACCACGCGGCGGACTGGCACCACGACATCGACCACCCGGACCGCCGACGGCGCGGGAGCCGCCCGGACCACCTGGGCCGTGACGACCGCCCGGACCACTTGGGCCGTGACGACCGCCTGGACCGTCCGGACCACCTGGACCGTGACGACCGCCCGGACCACTTGGACCGTGACGATCGGCCGGACGGCCCGGAGCACCGCTGAGCGGGGACCACCGGAGCACCGCTGGGGCGGAGACCACCCGGGCCGTGCCGCCTCCCGCATCGCGGGCCCTCACAGCTCCTTGGCGAACCAGACCTCCGCGTACGGGTTGCGCCGGTGGAAGGCCGGGACCTCCCCGTAACCGTGCTTCGCGTACAGCCCGCGCGCCTCCACCAGGTCGAGGCGGGTGTCCAGCCGGAGCAGCCGCACCCCGAGCGTCCGTGCCTCCTCCTCGATCGCGGCCAGCAGCAGCCCGCCGCCGCCCGTTCCCCGGAACTCGGGGCGTACGTACACCCGGGTCAGCTCCGCCGAGCCCGGCAGGGCCTCCTCCGTCAGCACCAGCCCCGCGCAGCTCGCGGCCCTGCCCCCGTGGCGGCCGACCACGAACCCGCCCGTCGGCGGCAGCAGCAGGTCCGCGCCGTCGTCCGTCAGCCCCTCGGCTATCTCCGCTTCGGTCGCGGGCCGCTGCCAGTAGCGGCTCGCGACCTCGTCGTAGTAGTCGCGGCGCAGCGCGGTGGCGTCGGGTGAGTCGTAGCGTTCGGCGGTCACGGTCCAGGTCATGTGCGGCATTCTTGCTCCCCACCGGTCGTACGACGACACGTTTTTAGCTGCAGGGGGCTCCAGTGAACCGACCCACCACCCACATCCGGTCCGGGCACCCCGGAACGAGGGCCCGGGCCGTCCAGCACCTCGCCCACCGCTGGATACGGGACGCCCTGGCCACCGGAGCCCCGGCGGCGGGCGGCGGCAGCTTCGTCTGCTCGCCCGCCGGGCTCTGGCTGGCGCTCGCCGCCGTGGCCGCCGGGGCGCGCGGCGGGACCGCCGAGGAGCTGCGGGCGCTGCTCGGCACGGCGGAACGGGAGGCGGCCCCCGCCGTGACGGCGGCGGCCCGCGAGCTGGCGCTGACCGGTGCGCTGGGCGTGGCGACCCGGGTGTGGGCCCGGGTACCGGTCGAGCCCGCCTACCGCGAGGTGCTGCCGGACGTCCGCTTCGACGACACGCTGGACCCGGCGCCCCTCGACGCCTGGGTGCGCGGGGCGACGGGCGGGCTGATCGAGCGGCTGCCCCTGGCGATCACCGGCGAGACCCTGCTCGCCCTGGTCAACGTCCTGGCGCTGAAGGCCCGCTGGGAGAGGCCGTTCGACACCCGGCGGACCCGGGACCTGCCGTTCACCGACGCGTCCGGGGTGACCCGCCCGGTGGCGACCATGGCCCGGGACGTGCCGCTCGCCGATGTGTGGACGGTGGACGGTACGTACGTCGTCGAGCTGCGCTGCACCGGAGAGGAGGGCGGCGGGGAGGGCGGCGGGGACGGGGCCCGGGTCAGGTTCGTCCTGGGCGAGCCGGGGGCGGGCGCGGCCCGGGTGCTCCCCGCCGGCTGGGCGGACCGGACCGCCGGGGCCCGGCCGGAGGCGGACCGGGTGACCGTCGCCCTGCCGCGCCTCGCCCTCCGTACCCGCATCACCGTCACCGGACAGCTCCCCGCGCTCGGCGTGCGGCTGGCCACCTCCGACGCGGCCGACTTCTCCGGCCTCTCGCCCGAGCCGCTCGCCATCTCGGACGTCGTTCAGGAAGCCGTGCTGAAGGTGGCCGAGGAGGGGGTGGAGGCCGTGGCGGTCACCGTGGTCGCCATGCGGGCCGCCGGGGCGATTCCGCCGCCCCAGCGGCTGCTGCACCTCGCCTTCGACCGGCCGTTCGGCATCGTCGTCCTGCCCGCCGCCGGTGATGTCCCGCTCTTCGCCGCCTGGCAGGCGGACGCCCCGGCGGACCCGGCCTGATCCCGCGGGCTCGCCCTCATCGCATGCCCCCGCCCCCAGCTCCCGCCCCGCGCCCCCGGCATCTTTCGAACCCGTGCCTGGTGACAGTCAGGCAAAGAGGGGGTTGATTGTGTCTACCTCGTAGGGCAATGCGAGGCTTCATCCTGCGCTGCCCCGAGTCGAAGGGGCGGGACGGAACGGGTGGGAGGGTCGGCGCAGCGTGGCGAATGCGGATCACAGGGTGCGTGGTGGCGCGGTGACGGACGCGGTGGCGGACACGGTCACGGACGTGGAGAGCAGGACCCGGCTGACCAGGGTCCTCCTCTGGCTGGTCGTGGCCGTGCTCGGGGTGCGGCAGATGGCGGTGGTGCTGCGGCAGCCGCCCGGGGAACGGCTCACCGATCTGGAGACCTGGATCGGGGAGAACGGCGTCCTGCACGGGACCGGCTCGCTCTACGACGGTGACCGGTTCACCGGCACCCCCTTCGCCGGGCTGGTGCTGAAGCCGCTCACCGCGTCGGCCGAGGCGTCCCTCGGCGTGGCCTGGACCTTCGGCTCCCTGCTCCTGGTGGCCGCCCTCGGCGTCGTCGCCGCCCGCGCCCTGCCGAAGCCGGTCGGCCGGCGTACGGCGCTGCTCGCCGCCCCCGTCGCGATCACCCTGCTCATGCTGTCGCTGCCGGTCCGCAACACCCTCCACCTCGGCCAGACCAGCATCCTGCCGGTCCTGCTGGTGCTGCTCGCCTGGTTCGCCGCCCGGGACGACCGGCTGCGGGGGGTCCTCGTCGGCCTCGCGGCCGCCCTCCAGCCGACGCTCCTGCTCTTCGCCGTCCTCCTCTGGCTGACCGGCAAACGGCGGGCCTCGGCCGCCTCCCTCGCCACCTTCGCCCTCGGCACGGCCGCCGCCTGGGCCGCGGTGCCGAAGGACTCGTGGACGTACTGGATCCACCATGTGGCGGGCGCCGGGCTCGGTGAGCGGCCGGACAGCCTCGCCAACCAGTCCCTGCACGGCGCGCTGCTCCGGCTCGGCCTCGAAGGACCGGCCGAGATCGCCCTGTTCCTCGTGCTCGCCGCCGCCGTCGCCTTCATCGGCGTGCGCCGCGCGGTCCGCTACGCCCGGGACGGGCAACTGCTCCTCGCCGTCGCCGTCACCGGGTGCGTCGTCGTGGCCGTCTCCCCGACCGCCTGGCAGCACCAGCTCCTGTGGGTGCTCCTCGCCGTCGTCGGCAAGGTCGGCAAGCGCGCCTCCGACCGGCTGGTCTGGCCGGCCGTCGTGGTGCTCGTCGTCACGCTCCCCGGCCAGATGCTGCTCCCGAACGTCGGCCCTGTCACCTCCGTACGGGACAACGCCCTGCTCCTCGCGGCGCTCGGCGCGGCCTGCGCCACCCCGTTCCTGCTCCGCACCTCGCCGTACTGGGCGCGGCCGGTCCCCACCGACTACGCGCGACCGGTCGCCGCCCGCTGGAGACGGGTCCCGCTCCTGCCGTTCTGGCGCCGGGTGCTCCACCGCCCCAACCTGCTGCTGGAACTCCTGCTCATCCGCGTCGTCTACTCCGCGTACGCACAGGTCCGCCTCGCCGCCACCGCCGGCCGCCCCCTCGCCGAGGAGCACGGCCGCCAGATCCACGCCATCGAGCAGTGGCTGCACATCGACATCGAGCTGTGGGTCAACCACACGGTCGTGCAGATCACCTGGCTGCGGGAGTTCTTCGACTACTACTACTCGACCTTCCACTTCATCGTCCCGCTGGCGATCCTCGGCGTGCTGTACGCGCGCCGCCCCGCCGACTACCGCTGGGCCCGCACCTCCATCGGCTTCGCCACCGTGCTGGCGCTCGTCGGCTTCTGGCTCTACCCGCTGGCCCCGCCCCGGCTGATGCCCGGCCTCGGCTTCATCGACACCATCCACGGGGTCCAGGACTTCGCCAAGCCCGACTACGGGACGCTGACGGGGGTCACCAACCAGTACGCGGCGATGCCGTCGCTGCACTTCGGCTGGTCGCTGTGGTGCGGGGTGGTCATCGTGATCCTGGCCCCGAAGCTCTGGATGAAGGCGCTCGGCCTGCTCCACCCGCTCTTCACCATCGCCGCGATCGTGGCGACCGCCAACCACTGGGTGCTGGACGCCGTCGGCGGCGCGCTGGTCGTCTCGCTGGGCTTCGGGCTGACGTACCTGCTGTCGGGCCCGCGGAAGCTGGAGCCGGTGACGGAGGAGAAGGAAGCCGCGCCGGAACCCGCACAGCGGAAGGCGGACCCCGCACCCGAACCCGTACGCGCCGAAGTCGTCGGCAAGTAACACGCAGACCTGGAGCACCGACCGTACGCCGAAGGGGCACCGGGGCGGCTTTCGCCGTCGCACCGGCACCCCTTCGGCGTGGATCGTCGCGTTCCCTCATGGTCCGCCCGCCGTGCCCGATCCGCCACTCGTGGCCGGGCGTCAGCCGACGGGCGTACGCACCTGGAGCTGCTTGATCCCGTTGAGCCAGGCCGAGCGCAGCCGCCGCGGGTCCTCCAGGAGCCGCAGATCGGGCATGACGTCCGCGATGGCGTTGAAGATCAGGTCGATCTCCATCACGGCCAGCGACTTGCCCAGGCAGAAGTGCGGGCCGCCGCCCCCGAAGCCGAGGTGCGGATTGGGGTCGCGGGTGATGTCGAAGGTCTCCGGGGCGTCGAAGACCTCGGGGTCGTTGTTGGCCGAGGAGTAGAACAGCCCGACCCGCTCGCCCTTCCTGATCGGCTGCCCGCCCAGCTCCACGTCCTGGGTGGCGGTCCGCTGGAAGGAGACGACCGGGGTCGCCCAGCGCACGATCTCCTCGGCAGTTGTCTTCGGGCGTTCCCGCTTGTACAGCTCCCACTGTTCGGGGTGGGTGAGGAAGGCGTGCATGCCGTGGCTGATCGCGTTACGGGTGGTCTCGTTGCCGGCCACCGCGAGCAGGATCACGAAGAACCCGAACTCGTCCGAGGACAGGTTCCCCTCGCCCTCCGCCGCGACGAGCTGGGTGACGATGTCCTGCGCCGGGCACTCCTTGCGGGCCGCCGCCAGGTGCATCGAGTACGCCACGATCTCCATCGCCGCCTCGGCGCCCACCTCTTCGGTGATCGCGTACTCGGGATCGTCGTACGCGGCCATCTTGTTCGACCAGTCGAAGATCTTCGACCGGTCCTCCTGCGGTACGCCGATGAGTTCCGCGATCGCCTGGAGCGGCAGCTCCACCGCGATGTCCGTGACGAAGTCGAACGAGCCGTCGGAGCCGGCCGCCGCCGCGTGGGCGGTCTCCACGATGGACCGGGCCCGGGTCCGCAGCGCCTGTTCCAGCGAGCGCACCGCGCGCGGGGTGAAGCCGCGCTGGACGATCTGGCGGATCCGGGTGTGTTCGGGCGGGTCCATGTTGAGCATGATGAGCTTCTGGACCTCGATCTGGTCCCGGCTGATCGTCTCGTTGAAGCGGATGACGGCGGTGTTGGTGTTCGAGGAGAACAACTCGGGATGCGTGGAAACGTACTTGACGTCCGCATGGCGGGTGACGGCCCAGTACCCCTCGTCGCCGAAGCCGGAGATGTTGGCGGGCTGGGTGCACCACCACACCGGGGCGGTCCGCCGCATCAGGGCGAACTCCGGGTGCGGGACGCGGGCTTGGAGGAGGTCGGGATCGGTGAAGTCGAACCCTTCGGGCAGATGGGGGCAGCGCATGGGCACCTCTCCACTCCGAGCCGGTGTCTGACGTTCCATCAGAATCTGCCCGCAAGGTAGTAACGAGTTCTACAAGTCGCAAGGGTCCTGGCCCGATCCGTTCCCCGTGGCCTGCGTGCGCAGTCGGTACGGCTGAAGTGGGGGCGCGTGCAGGGGGTGTACGTGGCCGATGCGCGCCCCTTGCGCAGTCGGGCCGCCGTCACGAGACTGCTTGCAGAACTAGAACGCGTACTAGTTCCTTCCGTGGGTGCCGGGACGCCCCGACGGAAGTGCGAGGAGAGGACGAGTCTCATGGCCGCGGAACCCGTCATCGTCGAAGCCGTACGCACCCCGATCGGCAGGCGCGGAGGCGCGCTCGCCAATCTGCACCCCGCCTATCTGCTGGGCGAGACCTACCGTGAACTGCTCGGCCGCACCGGCATCCAGGCCGACTGCGTCGAGCAGATCGTCGGCGGTACCGTCACCCACGCCGGGGAGCAGTCCATGAACCCGGCCCGCAACGCCTGGCTGGCCGTGGGCCTGCCGTACGAGACCGCCGCGACCACCGTGGACTGCCAGTGCGGCTCCTCGCAGCAGGCCGCGCACATGGTCGCCAACATGGTGGCCGCCGGGGTCATCGACGTGGGCATCAGCTGCGGCGTCGAGGCGATGTCGCGGGTGCCGCTGGGCAGCGGCTCCAAACACGGGCCGGGCAAACCCTGGCCCGACGAGTGGAACGTGGACCTGCCCAACCAGTTCGAGGCCGCCGAGCGCATCGCCCGCAAACGCGGCCTCACCCGCGAGCGGGTCGACGCCCTCGGCCTGCTCTCCCAGCAGCGGGCCGCCGAGGCCTGGGCGGAGGAGCGGTTCAAGCGGGAGACGTACGCCGTCCAGGTCCCCACCACCGAGGAGGAGCAGGCGGCCGGCCAGGGCATGTGGCGGCTCGTCGACCGCGACGAAGGGCTGCGCGACACCTCGATGGAGGCGCTCGCCGGGCTGAAGGCGGTCATGCCGAACGCCGTCCACACCGCGGGCAACTCCTCCCAGATATCCGACGGGGCCGCCGCCCTCCTCTGGTCCTCCAAGCGCATGGCCCGCGCCCTCAAGCTCAAGCCCCGGGCCCGGATCGTCGCCCAGGCCCTCGTCGGCTCCGACCCGCACTTCCACCTGGACGGTCCGATCGACGCCACCCGGGCGGTCCTCGGCAAGGCGGGCATGTCGCTGCGGGACATCGACCTCGTCGAGATCAACGAGGCCTTCGCCTCGGTGGTGCTGAGCTGGGCCCAGGAGTTCGAGGCGGACCTCGACGGCCTGGAGAAGGTCAACGTCAACGGCGGCGCCATCGCGCTGGGCCACCCGGTGGGCGCGACGGGCGCCCGCCTGATCACCACGGCCCTGCACGAACTGGAACGCCGGGACAAGGAGTTCGCGCTCATCACGATGTGCGCGGGCGGGGCGCTGGCCACGGGGACGATCATCCAGCGGCTGTAGGTGCAGGGCACGCCCTGGGGGCTTACGGCTCCTCGAACCCCACCCGCGCGTCGAACGCCGCCCGCCGGGTCGCCCGGCGCAGCGCCTTCAGCAGCGTCGGGCCGATCGTCAGCGTCAGGACGACCGTCAGCACGGCCCGGCCCAGGTCCCAGCCGAGCGAGGTCGCCACGCAGTAGGCGAGGAACCGCACCAGGTTCTCGTGGAGCGGGTCGCCCGCGACGAACGAGATGCCCGAGGCCAGCCCGGGGATGATCGTCCAGCCGTACAGATTCATGATCGTGCCGTACGCGAACGCCGCCACGGCCCCGTAGACCGCGAGCATCGCCAGCTCCGCCCGCCCGCGCAGCCGGTCCGGGCCGGGCAGCAGCCCCGCGCCCATCGTGAACCAGCCCATCGACAGCATCTGGAACGGCATCCACGGCCCCACCCCGCCCGTGAGCAGGGCGGAGGCGAACATCGTCACGGAACCGAGCACGAAGCCGAAGCCGGGGCCCAGCACCCGGCCGCTCAGCACCATCAGGAAGAACATCGGCTCCAGGCCCGCCGTGCCCGCCCCCAGCGGGCGCAGCGCCGCCCCGACCGCCGCCAGGACGCCGAGCATCGCGACGGCCTTGGCGTCCATGCCGGACTCCGCGATCGTCGCCACCACCACCGCGACCAGCAGCGGCAGCAGCGCGGCGAACAGCCACGGGGCGTCCTGGGCGTGGGCCAGCCCGGAGTCGGCACCGGCCAGCAGCGGCCACCCGAAGGCGACCACCCCGACCGCGCTGACCAGGACCAGCGCGGCCACCGACTTCGGCCCGAGCCGCACGGGCCGGGGAGCCCGGACCCGTTCCCGTACCGCCGTCGTGTCGTCCACCGGCCGCACCGGCCTCATCGCTCCGCCTCCCGCCGCGCCGGCCGGGGAGCCGGGTTCCGTACCTCCTCCGTCGTCACGTTCACGCGCCCGCCTCCAGCGCCGCGCGCACCTGGGAGACGGTCAGCCACTCCTGCGGGGCGAGGATTTTCGCGGTCTGCGGGGCGAAGGCGGGGGAGGAGACGACCACCCGGCCGGTCGGGCCGTCCGCGACGACCTCACCGTCGGCGAGGATCACCACCCGGTGGGCCAGCTCCGCCGCCAGCTCCACGTCGTGCGTGGCCAGGACGATCGCGTGGCCCTCGGCCGCCAGCGAGCGCAGGACGCCGACGAGGCGGCCCTTCGCCGCGTAGTCCAGGCCCCGGGTCGGCTCGTCCAGGAGCAGCAGCGGCGGGCGGGCCGTCAGCATCAGGGCGAGGGCCAGCGCGAGCCGCTGCCCCTCGGAGAGGTCACGGGGGTGGGTGGCGTCCCCGACCCCCGGCAGCAGCTCGGAGACCAGGGCCCGGCAGGTGCCCTCCGCCGCGCCCGCGTCCCGGTCGGCGGCGGCGCACTCGGCGGCCACCGTGTCCGCGTACAGCAGGTCGCGCGGCTCCTGCGGGACCAGGCCGACCCGGCGGATCATGGCGCGCGGGTCGGTACGGGCGGGGGCCAGGCCGCCCACGCGGACCGAGCCGGAGGTGGGCTCGACCATGCCGACGAGCGCGCCGAGCAGCGTGGACTTGCCGGCCCCGTTGCGGCCCATCAGCGCCACGGTCTCGCCCGGCGCCACGGTGAGCGTCACCCGCCGCAGCGCCTCGATCCGCCCGCGCCGCACGCCGAGGGACTCGACCCGGGTGACGGGGTCGGCGGGACCGGGCGCCTCCACGGCCTTCGTACGGCCCAGCAGCCGGGCCAGCCGCCCCGGCCGGGGGCCGCCCGCCACGGGCGCGGGCGCCACGGACACGTGCCCGGAAACCTCCGGCGGCGAGGGCGGCGCCGCCTCCGCCAGCCGGGCCCGCAGGTCACCGGCCCCGCGCCGGGCGTCCCGTACGGAGAGCGGCAGCGGGTCCCAGCCCGCCAGCAGCCCCAGCTCCGCGACCGGCGGCCGGACCGGCGACACCTTCATGATCCCGGCAGGCGCGCCCAGCACCGGGGCGGCGCCCGGCGCGGGCAGCAGGACGACCTGGTCCGCGTACTGCACGACCCGCTCCAGCCGGTGCTCGGCCATCAGCACGGTCGTCCCCAGGTCGTGGACCAGCCGTTGCAGTACGGCCAGCACTTCTTCGGCCGCCGCCGGGTCCAGTGCGGAGGTCGGCTCGTCGAGGACCAGCACCTTGGGGTGCGGGGTGAGTACCGAACCGATCGCCACCCGCTGCTGCTGGCCGCCCGAGAGGGTCGCGATCGGCCGGTCGCGCAGCTCGGCCAGGCCCAGCAGATCAAGCGTCTCCTCCACCCGGCGCCGCATGACGTCGGGCGCCAGGCCCAACGACTCCATGCCGTAGGCGAGTTCGTCCTCGACGGTGTCCGTGACGAAGTGCGCCAGCGGGTCCTGGCCCACCGTGCCCACCAGATCGGCCAGTTCACGCGGCTTGTGGGTGCGGGTGTCGCGCCCGTCCACCGTGACCCGGCCGCCCAGCACCCCGCCTGTGAAGTGCGGGACGAGCCCCGACACCGTCCCCAGCAACGTCGACTTGCCGACCCCCGACGGGCCGACCAGCAGCACCAACTCCCCTTCCGGCACGGCGAGATCGACGCCGGACAGAGTGGGCCGGTCGGTCCCGTCGTACCGTACGGAGACCCGCTCGAACCTGATCACGCCTGCTCCTTGCCGCTACGGTCGTGTGCATCGAGGCCGCGTGCCGACGGCGGTACGGGGGCGACCAGTGCGGGCACCAGCCCCACCAGCACCGCCGCGGCGGGCCACAGCGGCAGCTCCGGCGCGGTCAGCGGGACGACGCCGGGGTGCAGCGCCTCCGGATCGAGCGAGCCCGCCCAGATCATCGCGGCCGCCACCACCGCGCCCGACCCCGCCACCAGCCAGGCCCGCGCCCCCCACCGGTCCGGGCGGTAGCGGGTCCGCACCGAGCGCCGCCCGCCCAGCCGCAGCCCCGCCATCGCGGCGACGAGCCCCGCCAGCAGCACCGGCAGCCCGTACCCGGCGCCCTGCGCGGCCAGCAGCCCGTACGTCCCCGCGCACACCCCGAGCAGCCCGCCGAGCGTGAGCACGTTGGTGGTGTGCCGGACGGCGGGCGGCACCTCGGCGGTACGCCCGTAACCGCGCGCGTCCATCGACGCGGCCACCGCCACCGACCGCTCCAACGCCCCCTCCAGCACCGGCAGTCCGATCTGCGCGACCGCCTTCACCCCACCGGTCGGCCGCCCCCGCAGCCGCCGCGCGGTCCGCAGCCGGACCACGTCGGCCACCATGTTCGGGGCGAACGTCATGGCGACGACGACGGCCACCCCGGTCTCGTACAGCGCACCGGGCAGCGACTTCAGCAGCCGGGCCGGGTTGGCGAGCGAGTTCGCCGCGCCGACGCAGATCAGCAGGGTGGCCAGCTTCAGCCCGTCGTAGAGCGAGAAGACGAGCTGCTCCACCGTGACCCGGCCCCCGATCCGCACCCCCTGCGCCCAGTCGGGTAGGGGCACTTCGGGGAGCGTGAACGCGGTGTGCGAGCCGGGGATCTGCGAGCCGAGGAAGACGGAGAAGACCAGCCGCAGCGCCACGACGAAGAGCCCGAGCTTGATGAACGCCCCGTAGGAGCGGGCCCAGGGCGCGTCCGTGCGCCGGGCCGCCACCACATACCCGGCCACCCCGACCAGCAGGCCGAGCAGCAGCGGGTTGGTGGTCCGGGAGGCGGCGGTGGCCAGCCCCAGCGCCCAGAGCCACCACGCCCCGGCGGGCAGCGCGTTGGACCGGCTCGCCTCGGGCGCGTGCAGGGCCCGCCGGAGCAGCCGGGGCGTCCCCGGGGCGTACGTCATCGGCGCCGGCGGGCCTGGAACACGGCGGCGACACCCAGCAGCAGGACGGCGGCGATGCCGACGAGAAGCCCGACGGAGGGCCCGCCGCCACTGCCGCTGTCCTCGTCACCGTCCGCGGGCGCCGACGGCTTCTCGCCGCTGTCCTTGCTCTCCTTCGTGCCGCCGTCCCCGTCGCCCGACACCTGCTCGCCGCAGCCCGTCTTCGGGTAGCCCGAGATGGCGCAGATCATCGCGCTGCTGTCGTACCGCAGCGGCTTCGCCACCGAGGCCAGCGCCTCCGCGCTGCTGGCGTCCGGTGCCACCTGGGCGCAGGCGGTGCGCAGCGCGGGCGGCTTCTCGCCGTCCGGGGCGTCCTCCGGCGTACCGGGGTCGATCACCAGGGCGACCCGCTTGGTGCCGCCCTTCGCCGGGGTGTCCGCGCAGATCGCCCCGAAGTCGGGGGCGTGGCGCGGCCGGTCGGCGTCGGAGGAGTCCTCGCTGACGGCGAACCGGAAGCCCTGGACCGTACCGTCGTCGGGGCGGACGGTCGAGGGGCCCTGGGTGGCGTACGCCCAGCCCGTGCCGCTGCCCTCCCAGAAGGACCAGTAGCGGTATCCGGCGGCCTGGGCACCCCCGGCGCCCAGCAGGACGGCCGAGGCGGCGAGCAGGGTGACGAGCAGCGCGGAGACGGAGTGCCGGAGCTTCCGGAGCGGGGCGGGGCCGGGCGTACGCCGCACGGCCGACGCCCGGGATTCCGTACGGCTCACGGCTGCTGCTTCTTCCGGCGCATGCTGAGCAGGAAGCCGATGCCCGCGCCGAAGAGCAGCCCGACACCGATCAGCCACCAGAGGCCGGGGCCGCCCTCGTCGTCGCTCTTCGCGCTGTCGGAGGCCTGGCCGCCGGTCGGCTTGGGCGACGGGGGAGCGGAGGTCGCGGCGGGGGCGGGGCCGGTCGCGTTGAGCTGCTTGACCAGGTCGACCCCGCCGAAGCTGCGGGCGTCGGTGCCGGTGGCGTGCGCGGCGAAGATCAGTTGCGCGGTGGCGGCGGGCCCGCCCTGCTGCGCCCAGGCCTTGGAGTTCTGCTCCAGCCACGTCACCGAGGCGGCGGCCTTGTCCTTGTGGCCGGAGGCGGCGAGGGCGACGACCGCGTCCGCCGTGTTGCCGAAGTCGGGCTGCGGCTCGCTCTCCTCGGCGCCCGGCATCGGGGGCTGCTCCAGGTGGGGGGAGGCGGCCAGGGTGGCGGCGAGGTAGTGGGCGCCGTTCTGCGCGCTCTCCTCGGGGGTGAGGTCGTCGCCCTTGCGGCAGACGGGGTCCTTCACCGCGTTGGAGTTCCCGACGGCCATGCCCTTGCCGAGCAGCCCGAGCACGGCGGCGGCCGAGGCGTCGTTGTTGGCGACCAGCTCGCCCTTCTTGCCGGGCTGGTAGGCGAAGGCGCCACCGTCCTCTTTCCCGCACGGGATGGCCAGGGCCTGGAGCGCGGTGTACGGGGTGGAGCCGTCGGCGGTGGTCAGCTCGGTGACCGGCACGTTGGTCCGGGCGAGGGCGCCGATCACGACGGCGGTGGAGTTGGCGTCGCTGGGGCTGCCGGGGTTGTACCCCCAGCCGCCGTCCTCGTTCTGGACGGACTTCAGCCAGTCGGCCCCGTTGTCGGCGGCCTCGCGCTGGCCGCCCAGCTCGGCGAGGGCCTGGACGGCGGCGGCCGTGGCGTTGGTGTCCATCACCGTCGACGCGTCGCACGGCCGGGAGGCGTCCGCCCGGAACGAGGCGAACGCGCCGCTGTCGCACTGCTGCTCCAGCAGCCAGGTCACGGCCTGCGGCGACGGGGTGACGTACTCGATCTTCTGGGCGAGGAAGGCCAGCGACTGCCGCCACACCCCGTCGTAGGTCGGGTCCGTGGTCCCGTACAGCCCGCTCGGCAGCTCGGCCGACGGGGAGGGGCTCGGCGCGGCGACCGCGACGGGTGCGGCCGCGCCCAGCAGAACGGCGGTGGTCGCGAGCGCGGCTGCGCTGCGGCGTACGGTCATGGCGGGCTGTGCCTCTCCTGCGGGGGCCGGCTCACCCGGGCGCGCGAGGGCACCGGGCTCCGGCCCCGTACTGCCTCGACGGTGCCGGCCACCGGGGTTCCGGTGACCCTGGGGCGCGTGGTCACACTGCCCCTGGCCGCCCACGCTCCGCCGCCGGGTTCCTCCGTACGGGCATGATGACGACTGGCCCACCTTACCGGGACGTAGGGTCGCTCCCCGGGGCGGCCGACCGCCGGGGTCGTCCGGAGGGGCCAGTGCGGGCGTGGGGTCCGGCTCGCAGGGGGCCGGGGCGTGAGGGCCCGGCCCGGGCGGAACCGTCGTACACGGCCCCCGGCTCAGACCGCGATGTACGTGACCGGGTCGCTGCCGCCCACCGCCTCCGCGCGCCCCAGCTTCACCAGGCGGCGCAGATGGGCCTCGGCCTCCGACACGGCGATCGACCGCGAACCGTGCGGGATCTGCTCCCAGGGCCGGTTCCACCCCATCCGCTCGGTCAGCTCCCACGGGGTGAGCGGGGTGGCGAGCAGGGCGAGGAGCCCGGTCAGCCGCTCCTCGTGGTGGTCCAGCAGTTCCCGTACGCGGCCGCCCGCGCCGGTGAACGCGTGCTGGTGGGCGGGGAGCACCTCGGCCACCCCGAGCCGCCCGATCCGCTCCAGCGAGGCGAGGTAGTCCCCGAGCGGATCGGTCACCTCGGTGTCGTCCGGGTCCTCGTACAGCCCGATGTGCGGGCTGATCCCGGGCAGCAGGTGGTCCCCGGAGAAGAGCCGCCCGTGGCCCGGGAGATCCGCCGGATGCCGTTCCTCCAGATGGAGGCAGACATGGCCGGGCGTGTGGCCGGGGGTCCAGATGGCGCGCAGCCGCCGCCCGGGGAGGTCGAGCAGCTCGCCGGGGACGATCTCCCGGTCCGGGAGGGCGGCGCGCAGACCGGGCAGGGTCCGCAGCCGTCCGGCGTCGCGGGCGGCGAGGAGCGGGGCGAGGTGGGCGTCGGGGGCGCCGACGTCGGTGAGCTTGCGGGTGAGGTAGTCGAGCCAGGTGCCGGGCTCGGCCTCCCGGGTGCGCCGGACGATCGCGGTGTCCGCCGCGTGCATCGCGATCCAGGCCCCGGAAGCCTCGCGGACCTGTCCGGAGAGGCCGTGGTGGTCGGGGTGGTGGTGGGTGACGACGATGCCGTGGATGTCGGTGACGGAGGTGGCGAGGGCGGTGAGCCCGGCCGTCAGGGTGTCCCAGGAGGCCGGGTCGTCCCAGCCGGTGTCGACGAGGACGGGGCCCCGGTCGGTGTCGACGACGTACACGAGGGTGTGGCCCAGCGGATTGTCCGGGATGGGCACCTTGATGCTGTGGACGCCCCCGCCGTGGCCGAAGACCTGCGCCGCCTGCGTCACCTGAGTCATGGGCTCCCCGTCTCTGCTCGGTGAACTGCCCCCACTTTAACGAGAACTCGTTCCATTGGTAGCCCGGGCCAACCGTATCCGCGCCGTAGCCGCGCCTCCCGGGTCCGGTCCGCGCCGTGGACTCCTGGAACAGGAACTGGTATCAGTTCTGACGAACGGTCAGATATGTGTGCGCGGGTTCGCGGGAGGCGGCAGCCATGACGGAACGGGACGACCGTACGGAGCTGTTGGAACACGGACAGCTGTTCATCGGCGGGGAGTTCACCGATCCGCTCGGCGCCGACGTCATCGAGGTGGTCTCCCCGCACACGGAGGAGGTCATCGGCCGCGTGCCGCACGCCTCCGAGGGCGACGTGGACCGGGCCGTCGCCGCCGCCCGCCGCGCCTTCGACGAGGGGCCGTGGCCCCGGATGACGCTCGACGAGCGGATCGCGGTGATCACCCGGATCAAGGACGCCTTCGCCGTGCGCCACGAGGAGTTCGCGCGCCTGATCAGCGCCCAGAACGGCACCCCGTACAGCGCGAGCGTGATGGTGCAGGCGCTGGCCGCGATGATGGCCTGGGACGCGGCGATCACGGTGGCGCGCACCTTCCCCTACGAGGAGCGGCGGGACGGGGTCCTCGGCCCGCTGCTGGTCCGCCGGGAGCCGGTCGGGGTGGTGGCGGCGGTCGTCCCGTGGAACGTCCCCCAGTTCACGGCCGCCGCCAAACTGGCCCCCGCACTGCTGGCGGGCTGCACGGCGGTCCTGAAGGTGTCGCCCGAAACCCCGCTGGACGCCTACCTGTTGGCCGAGATCGTGGCGGAGGCGGGGCTGCCGGAGGGCGTCCTCTCCATCCTCCCGGCCGACCGCGAGGTGAGCGAGTACCTGGTGGGCCACCGGGGCGTCGACAAGGTCTCCTTCACCGGCTCGGTCGCCGCCGGGCGCCGCGTGATGGAGGTCGCCTCCCGCAATCTCACCCGCGTCACCCTGGAGCTGGGCGGCAAGTCGGCCGCGGTGATCCTGCCGGACGCGGACTTGGAGGCGGCGGTCGCGGGCATCGCCCCCTTCGCCTGGATGATCAACGGCCAGGCGTGCGTGGCCCAGACCCGCATCCTCGTCCCGCGCTCCCGCTACGACGAACTGGCGGAGGCGTTCGCGGCGGCGGCCGGGGCCCTCCGGGTGGGCGACCCGCTGGACCCCGCCACGGAGCTGGGCCCGCTGGTCGCCCGCCGCCAGCAGCAGCGCTCCCTCGACTACATCCGCCTGGGCCAGGAGGAGGGCGCCAAGATCCTCACCGGCGGCAACGTCCCCGCCTCCCAGGAGCGGGGCTGGTACGTCGAGCCCACCCTCTTCGGCTCGGTCGACAACTCCATGCGCATCGCCCGCGAGGAGATCTTCGGCCCGGTGATCTGCCTGATCCCGTACGGGAACGAGGCCGAGGCCGTCCGGATCGCCGACGACTCCCCGTACGGCCTCAGCGGCAGCGTCTGGACCGCCGACACCGGACGCGGCATCGACATCGCCCGCCGCATCCGCACCGGCACGTACAGCGTGAACACCTTCAGTCTGGACATGCTCGGCCCGTTCGGCGGCTACAAGAACTCCGGCCTGGGCCGCGAGTTCGGCCCCGAGGGGTACGGCGAGTTCTTCGAGCACAAGATGATCCACCTCCCCGCCGGCTACCGGGAGGCCTGATGGGCGACCGCTGGCACGTGGAGGTCGACCGCTCCGTCTGCATCGGCTCCGGCATGTGCGTCAACCACGCCCCCGACGCCTTCCGCCTGGACACCGCCCGCCAGTCCCATCCCCGCACCGAGGACCGCGACGCGGGCGAACAGGTCCTGGCGGCGGCGGAGGGCTGCCCGGTGGAGGCGATCACGCTGACGCTGGCGGAGTCGGGGGAGGCGGTGTTCCCGCCGGAGGAGTGACCGGCCCGGACCGGGGCCGGTCACTCCTGGAGGTCAGACCGCCGGTTCGCCCTCCGTCTTGCGGAGCAGGCCCTCCGGGGCCCGCCGCAGCGCCCGGATGGCCGGGACGGAGATCATGACGGCCAGGAGCAGACACGACATGACCGAGGAGAAGATCAGCACCTCGTTCGCGCCGAACGTCTCGGCCGCCGGGCCCGCCAGCGCGCGGCCGAGCGGGATGACCATGATGGAGCCCGCGACGTCGTACGCGGAGACCCGGCTCAGGACGGTGAGCGGGATGTGCGACTGGACGCTCGTCGCCCACATCACGCCCCAGAAGGCGAAGCCGTAGCCCGCGACGACATGGGCGATCGCCGTGGCCGCGAAGGACCACTCCAGCGCCGGGGCCAGGGGGTTGAGGGCGAAGCAGAACATGGCCAGGGCGCCCGCCACGAGGGGCGGCGGGGGCGGACCCGCATCCCGATCAGGCCGCCGATGATCGTGCCCGCGCCGTCGGCGGAGGCGATCCAGCCGTACCCGTTCGCCCCGTGCTGCTCGATCATCAGCGCCGCGCCCAGCGGCAGCGCCGGACCGAAGACGAACAGGCCGTAGACGGACCAGACCGCGATGACGCCCCACAGCCATTGCCGGGACCGGAACTCCTGCCACCCCGTGGCGAGCCTGCGCCACATCGGCGCGTCGCCCTCGTCCCGCTCGGTGTGCAGCTTCCGCAGCGGCAGCAGGACCGCCGCGCTGAGGGCGTAGGCCGCCGCGATGACCAGGTACGAGCCCGAGACCTGCCAGTACGCGACGAGAAGGCCCGCGAGGCCGGGGCCCAGCAGGGTGCTCAGGGCCTCGGATATGCGCAGCAGCGCGTTGGCCTTCTGGATGTCCTCCGCCACCCGGGGGACCATGCTCGCCATCCCGGGCTGGAACATCGCCGTCGCGGCGCCGCTGAGCGCCATCAGGCCCATGATCTGCCACAGGGGCACGCTGTCCGAGGAGAAGAGCAGCACGGCCATGGTGAGCATGGCCACCATCCGCGCCAGGTCGGCGCAGATCATCATCACCTGCGGGGTGAACCGGTCGGCCAGCACCCCGCCGAACAGCACCAGCAGCACGATCGGGGTCATCCACGCGGCCAGCGCGTAGCCGACGCCGCTCGCCCCGTGGCCCGCTCCCAGCACGGCGGTGGTGAGGGAGACCATCAGCATGCCGTCGGCCAGCAGCGAGGCGCTGCGGGCCGTGAAGAACAGCCGGAACCGGCCCGACCGCCAGGGGCTGGGCAGCGGTTCGGGCTTCTGCTGGAGGGTCGCGTCGTCAACGCTCATGTCACACCTGCCGGCCGCGGCCGGTCCCTTCGTCGATGGTCTTCAGCCGACGCCAGGCGTCGCTCCGGTCCGGGTCGGCCGGCGGGTCCGTGACGAGCACGTAGCGGCGGGGCGCCAGGACCCCCGAACCGGCGGCCGGGATGAGGGCGGTCAGCGCCCGGTGGGCCTCCTCGGGCGTCAACGGGGTCTCGCCGCGGGCGATGTACGCCGTGAGGTGCGGCTCCGCGCCGGGTGCCCCCTCGTCCGTGCCGTACGGTCCGTCCGCAGTGCCGTCCGTGTCGGCCGTCGCCCCGGTGCCGTACGTGCCGTCCCCCGTGCCGTCCGGTCCTGACTCCCCGGTCACGTGCACCGGCAGTCCGCCCACCGCCCGCCCGAGGGTCTCGCGTACGGCGTCGGGCGAGACCCAGCAGCCGTCCAGCCGGAGCCAGTCGGGCCCGCGTTCGGCGGGGCGGACCCCCGTCACCCCGGCCAGCGCGTCCATCGGCACGTCCCCGGCGGCTGCCGCCTCCAGCAGCAGGACCAGCCCGGAGAGGAAGCCCTCCGCCTCCTCGGGGGTGAAGAGCGAGGGGGCGGCCCACAGGGAGATGTGGAGCTGCGGGGCGGTCCGGTAGGTGAAGGCGAGCAGCCGGGTCGGCAGTGCCTGGGGCGGGCCCCAGGTCAGCTCGTGCTCGGCGCCGTCCTGCTCCTCCGCTTCGGTGCCCAGGAGCGGGGCGGGCAGGGCGCTCACGTCGTTGAAGACCACGTCCCGGCCGAAGTGGCTGCCGCGCTCGGCGGTGACCCGGCCGATCATCTCCCACAGCCGTACGGAGTCGAACTGGCTGTGCCGGTAGGCGTTGAGCACCGCGCCCCACGTCCGGGCGACCAGCGCGTCGAACGTCTCCACCCGGACGTCCAGGTGGAGCAGCGCGTCCTGGGACGTGGTGGTCACCGAACGGGCGACCCGGGGGTGGAACCGGTTGGCACTCGGGACGGCGGTGACACAGCTGTCCTGGCCCGCCCGGTGGGCCACCAGGGCGCACCAGGCGGCCATCAGCACCGTGGCCTCGGGGTGTCCGGTGCGGCGGGCCGCCCCGGCGAGCGCCCGGCCGCCCCGGCGGGAGCGGAGCGTCAGCTGCCGGGCCTCCTCGTCGGTCCCCGGCCGCCTGCCGCGCGGCTCCGCGAACATCTCCTGCGGCCCGGTGCGGATGATCCGCTCCCAGTACCGCAGGGACGCCTCCGACTTCCGCAGCCCGGCCGGGGAGGCCTCCACGGCGGCCAGGTCGACCGGGGGCAGGGAGGCGAGGTCCGGCAGCTCCTTGCCCGCGAGCAGTTCGGCGAACTCCTCGCGCAGGATGGCCATCGCGCTGCCGTCCGCCACCGCGTGGCTGAACGCCAGGGCCACATAGGCCGGTTGTCCGGCCACGGTGAGCAGGGTGATCCGCATCGGGAACTCCCGCTCCAGGGCGAAGCGCCCGGCCCGGGCCGCCCGCGCCACCGACTCCGCGTACTCCGCCGGGTCGCCGGGGAGTTCGGTGTGGTCGAGGACGGTCACCGTGAACGTGCCCTCCGCCGCCACGACCTGGTCGACCGGCGCGGTCCCCGGCGGGTGCGGGAAGGTGGTGCGCAGCCCCTCGTGCCGTACGGCCAGGGCGCGCAGGGCGTCGGTCACGGCCTCCAGGGAGGTGCCCCCGGGGACGGGCCACACATCGTGGATGTTGATGTGGGTGGGGTCGTCCCGCAGGATGCAGCGGATCATGTTGGCCTGGCCCATGGTGATCGGGCCACGCCGCTCCTCGCCGCCCGTGTAGGCGACGGTGAGGGTACGCGGGGGGATCGGGTGCACGGTGTCCTCGGGGGCGGGGGAGTTCATCGGGTCACGGACAGACCCGCGTCGGCGCAGGCGCGGGTCAGCGCCTGCCAGTGGTCCAGCAGGAACGCGAAGTCGGCCATGCCGCCGTGGACTTCGGCCGGCAGGATGTCCCGGCGGGCGGCGAGGGCGTCGGCGACCTCCGCGTACCGGCCGCCCAGGCGCCGGTAGGCCCGCTCGATCGTCCCGAGGCGGTGGGCGTTCTCCTCCGGCCCCCGCGCCAGGCTCTCCCGTACGAACTCCGCGACGGCGGAGGTCCGCAGCCGGTTCTCCCCGTCGAGCAGGGTGTCACCGGCCGCCGTGGTCCGCGCGTGCACGGCGTTGAGGTAGGTCTTCGCCAGCAGGAACCGGGCGAAGCGCAGCTGGTAGGCGAGGAAGCCCGCGTCCGTACGCCGTTCCTCCGTATGGAAGTTGACGATGTGCCGGTTGTGCTGGACCCCGGGCAGCCGGGCGTCGTGGGCCAGGCCGAGCAGGAAGTAGTCGGTGCCGATGGTGTCCGTGGCGGGCGGCAGTGGCACCCGGCCGTAGACCTCGTGGTCCAGCGCCACGTTGCACATGTCCACGCGCGTCGGGCTGACGGGCGCGAGGGTGGTGCGGTCGCCGTCGAAGGCGGTGTCCCCGGCGCCCCGGAAGGACTCCTCGACCAGATGGCCGCGCCAGATCGCGGGGCAGTCGTCGGGGATCGAGAGGCCGACCAGCTCGCGGTAGACGTCCGGATCGCGGTCGTGGATCTCCGCGATGTCCACCGACATCTCGCCCACGAAGGAGCCGCCGACGACCGCCACGGGACGGTCACCGGTCCCGGGCGCGACCCGGTGGCGGGTCGCCTGCTCCTTCACGTCGTCGGCGGGCCGGCCCAGGAAGGTGAGTTCCTGGTGGAGGGGGAAGACCGGCCGGCCGTCGGAGGACTGGTAGCGGCTGTCGGAATCCCGGCGGTGTACGGAGGTGCAGCCGAGGGCCTGGGCGATGAGGAACGCCCGGTCGGTGCAGGCCCCGTAGGAGACCCGGGAGGGCAGCAGCAGCTCCAGCAGCCGGTCCGGGTCGGTGGCCGTCGACCGGCCGATCGCCTCGCGCAGGAAGCCGCGCTGCCCGTCCTCGTCCAGGTGGTGGACGGTGACCCCGGGGGCCGGGGGCAGCGCGGCCACCGCCGCCCGGTGCGCGGCGAGCACCGGCGCGGGGGAGGAGTCCAGCACGAGGAGATGCACCTCGACGCCGAACTCCCGTGCGCCGTACGCCGCTTCCTCGCCGACCGCCGCGATGGTGGCGGCGCACTCCCGGTGGGTGGGCAGGGTCAGACAGACACGGCGCACGAAGGCTCCCCGCTCTCCGCGGCGGGCGCCGGGTCCCCGACCGGGCCCTGCCAGGAGTCGAGCCCCAGCAGCCGGCGGCCCAGCGGGTTCAGCTCGGCCGTGGGGTAGCGCTTGGACTCGTGCAGGACGGGGTCACCGACCAGGGTGCGGTTCCAGCGCGGGGTGCGCAGATGGCGCCAGGACTCCACCCGCGACTTCCGCAGCCGCTCGTGCTCCTCCAGCGCGGGCATCATCGAGAGGTACTGCACCGCCCGCACCCCGTTCTCGGAGAGGTTCCGGGCCACGCCGTGGGCGAGCAGACCGTTCCAGATGAGCAGGTCGCCGGGGTGCAGATCCGGCCGTACGACGGGGAGTTCGTCCCGGTCGATCGCCGGGCGCAGCGGGTCGCGGTCGGCGCTCTGACGGGTCTTCCAGGTCTCGAACTGCCGGAACAGCTCCGGGCAGCACTGGAAGCCGCCGGTCTCCGGGCTGGTGTCGTTGAGCGCGATGATGCCCTGCACCCGCTGCGGCGGCACGCCCAGGGTGGTGTCGATGTCCCAGTGCAGCTCGATGTCGAAGCCCCGGTCGGTGGGTTCGATCAGCGCGCGGTCGCGGATGCCCCGGTTGGGCGGGTTGAGGTTGAGCCGGTCCAGCGTGACCCACAGCTCCTCGCAGTCCCAGACGTCGACGAAGGCGTCGTACACCCGCTGCGACTGGCGGTTGTCCCAGAGGAGCTGGTGGTGGTACGCCTCCACGAAGCCGTAGATCAGCAGCTGCTGGTCCAGCTCGGAGCGGAGCGGCCGCTCCTCGTACCAGCTCTCCGGCCGGTCGGGGTCCAGGCCCTGGAACTCCCAGGTGAAGTCCAGCAGTTGACGGGCGTGCGCGGCGGGGATCGCCTCCCGGACGATGACGTAGCCGTAGGTCTGCCAGTGGACGAAGTCCTCCTCGGAGAGCACCCGGAGCGGCCGCGACTTCTTCAGCTCGCGCAGGGTGGTCTGGGCCAGGTAGGACTCGCCGTCCGCGCTGAAGTACGGGAGGTCGGACGCGGCCCGGTGCAGGCGGGGCCGCCGCCGAGGCGTGGGAGTCGTCATGAGGCTGATGACAGATCCTTCTCTCGGCCGGTCCGGACGGCGTCCCTGGTGTGCGGGGCCGCCCGCGATCGGCACGGGCAGATGGCTGCGTCGTGGTGAACGGCGTTGTGACCACGTCGGTCAGCAGGATTGGTCCAGACCGCTGCGCTGTCAAGTGCCATGCCGATATGCGGATATGCGGCCGCTTCCGTCATCGGGGCGGCGAGAATCGGACACCTGCCGTTCGCCCTCTTTGGTCTAGACAACACCGGACGGGCGGGCCTAGGGTCCAAGGGCGCGGACGGATCGATGACCGGTCGTCATATCCGTACATCCGTCCCTGCCTGCCCTGCGGCCGGTGAAGGCCATGCCCGGCGGTGCTGCCGGCACGACGACGTCCTCCGTGGGCCCGCCGGTCGATCCGGGCGCGTGCCCCCATGGAGAGAGAACACGGTTCGATGAGCGCATCCGGCATGACGGCCCTTCCGGGCATAGAGCTGCAGAGCCCGGGCCCCGGGCTGATCACCCTGGACCCGGTCCGCACCGCGCTGTTGAGAGGGCTGGACGACCTGCTGTCGGGCCTCGCCGCGCGGCTCTCCGCCCCCGAGGTGCTGGGGCCGCCCCTGCTCTCCGTCGAGGGGCTGGCGCGGCTGGACTTCTTCCGCAACTTCCCCCATCTCGGGGTGCCCGCCGGGCGGTTCGCCCCCGAGACGCTCGACGGACTGGCCTCCGGCGAGGCGCCGCAGGACCTTCCCCTGGTGCCCACCGGGCATCTGCTCCCGTCCGCCACCTGCTACGGGCTGCTGCTCTCGCTGGAGGGCCAGGACGTGGGCGAGGACGGGCTCCGCCTCTCGGCGGTCGGCCGCTGCTTCCGCAACGAGACGCACTACGAGGGGCTGCGCCGCCTGTGGGGCTTCCACATGCGGGAGGTGCTCTACCTCGGAACCAAGGACGGGGCGGGCGAACACCTGGAGCGCGGGGGCGAGTTCGTCCAGGAGGTCGCGGGGCGGCTGGGGCTGACCCTGACCCGGGCGGCGGCCGACGACCCGTTCTACGACAAGGGCGGCTCAAGGGCCCGGCTGATGGCGCTCGACCCGGTGAAGTTCGAGTACAGCGCCCCCGACGGTACGGCCATCGCCTCCGTCAACCGGCACCGCAACTTCTTCGGCGAACGGCTCGGCATCCGGGCCGGCTCCCACGGCTCCGCGTACAGCTCCTGCGTCGCCTTCGGCGTGGAGCGCTGGGTGCACGCGATGATCCTCGCCCACGGCTCCGCCGACCGCGCCCTGGACCACCTCCGGGCCGCCGCCTCCTGACCCCCGCCCCACCGCCGCTCCCCGGCGGCCCCGAACGACGAGAGGAACGATGCCCACCATGGAACAGGTCCTGGCGTGGCTCCACGAGAAGAACCCCGGCCTCGACGGCGAGATCCGCTCTGACGAGGACCTCATCGAAGCGCGTCTCATCGACTCGATGGACTTCCTGGAGTTCATCGATCTCCTGGAGGAGATCTCGGGTGACACCATCGACCTCCAGGAGGTCACCATCGACGACTTCCGCACCCTCGCACGGGTCCAGGAGCGGTTCCTGAACTCCGCCGACCCCGCGGAGGTTCCGGCCGGCTGAGCACGCCCCGCCGGGTGGCGGCCGCCCCGGCCGTCGGCGCCCTCAGGGGCCCGGGGGAAGGGCGTGCCGCTGGCTCCGGCGGAGCGGCAGCACGTGGCCGAGGACGAGGACGAGCATCCCGCCGAGCAGCAGGGCGTTCCCGCCGTAGAAGCGGGCCTCCCACGAAACGCTCGGCAGGATTTCGAAGTAGAGGAGGCTCTGCAGGAGGAGCGAGGCGCCGATGAGGAGGACGCCGACTCCGTGGAGCCGGGGGCGGGTCACGTGACGGCGGGCCGTGGGCAGCACCCACCCCGTCCGGAGCGTGACCGTGCCCAGCGCGATGGCCAGCACCCCCAGCAACGCGTTCGCTGCCACTACCCATGCCATGGTGTCGCCCCGCTCTGAGGTGGAAGAGGCCCGGGGCACGTACGGCGGCGCCCGGCCCGAGGACGCCTGCATTGTCGCCGGACCGGGCCCAGGGCGGTGAGGCGGGGGAGGGCCCTCAGGCCCGCCCCGGCTTCGACGTCAGGTCGATGAGGCGGCAGACCGTCTCGATGTCGATCTTCACCTGGGCGATCGACGCCCGGCCCGACAGCCAGGTGATCAGCGCCGAGTGCCAGGTGTGCTCGATCACCCGGACCGCCGAGAGCTGCTCCGGCGTCGGGTGCTCCAGACCCATCGCGTCCAGGATGATCGCCGTCGTGAGGCGGGAGACGGTGTCCACCTCCGGGCTCACGCTGCGGTCCGCGAAGGTCAGGGCGCGGACCATGGCGTCGGCCAGGTGCGGTTCGCGCTGGAGGGCGCGGAAGGCGCGCATCAGGGTCTCCGCGACCCGCTGGGCTGCGTCGTCGCCGGCCGGAGGGCGCTTGCGCAGCGTGGTGTGCAGGTGCTGGAGCTGGTCCTGCATGGTGGCGACCAGCAGATGGATCTTGGAGGGGAAGTAGCGGTAGAGGGTGCCGAGCGCGACCCCCGCCGCCTCCGCCACCTCCCGCATCTGCACCGCCTCGAAGCCGCCCCGGCTGGCGAGCTGGGCGCTGGCGTGCAGGATGCGGCGGCGACGGGCCTCCTGCCGCTCGGTCAACGGAGGCGCCGTGCGTTCCGTCGGCACAGGCGCTGCCGGTCTGGCGTCCGCGGTCATGCTGTCCCCATCCGCGATCCGTGAGTGGTCGATCCGTGCATCGATCCGTAGGTGGTCGATCCGTGCATCATCTCTGATCCCGCGCCCCGGAATCTCCTGATCCCACGCCCCGGAACCGTCCGGTCCCGCCCCGGCGGCTCCGGTCCCCGTGCCCCTCCGGGCGGACCGGTGGACCGGGCGGGCGCGTCCGGGCGCGCACAGCATGCCAGGGCGTCCGTCGTGGCGCGAATCACCTGATCCGGCCGTCACACCGTCGCTACCTGCCGGTAGATTCGATGCACGTGGAACGGGCAAGTCTGGAACTTGTTCTAGATTAGCGCTAGCGGTTACGCTCCGGCGAAACGCAGTCAGAAGGGGGCCGAGTGTGACCGCTGAGGCCATAGAGACGGGCCCCCGCACGGGCGACAGCAGCTCCTCAGCCGGGTCCGGCGACCGGCCGCTGCGCATCGCGCTCCTCACGTACAAGGGCAACCCGTTCTGCGGCGGCCAGGGTGTGTACGTACGCCATCTCGGCCGGGAGCTGGCCCGCCTCGGGCACAGCGTCGAGGTCATCGGCGCGCAGCCCTACCCGGTGCTCGACGAGGGCGTCCCGCTCACCGAGCTGCCGAGCCTGGACCTCTACCGGCAGCCCGACCCGTTCCGTACGCCGAAGCGCGGTGAGTACCGGGACTGGATCGACCTCGCGGAGGTCGCCACCATGTGGACCGGCGGCTTCCCCGAACCCCTCACCTTCAGCCTCCGCGCCCGCCGCCACCTCCTCGCCCGGCGCGGTGAGTTCGACGTCGTCCACGACAACCAGACCCTCGGTTACGGGCTCCTCGGCGACCTCGGGGCCCCGCTCGTGACGACGATCCACCACCCGATCACCGTGGACCGCCGGCTCGACCTGGCCGCCGCCACGAGCCGCCGCCGACGCGCCTCCGTACGCCGCTGGTACGCCTTCACCCGGATGCAGAAGCGGGTCGCCCGCAAGCTGGACACCGTGCTCACCGTCTCCGGCTCCTCCCGCGACGAGATCGTCGAGGACCTCGGCGTACGCGCGGACCGGATCAGCGTCGTCCACATCGGCGCCGACACCGAACTGTGGTCGCCCGACCCCTCCGTGGCCGAGGTGCCGGGCCGCATCGTCACCACCTCCAGCGCCGACGTCCCGCTCAAGGGCCTGGTCCACCTCGTCGACGCGCTCGCCAAGCTCCGTACGGAGAACCCCGACGCCCACCTCGTCGTCGTCGGCAAGCGCGCCGAGGACGGGCCGGTCGCCCGGGCCATCGAGCGGCACGGGCTGGCCGGTGCCGTCGAGTTCGTCAAGGGCATCAGCGACGCCGAGCTGGTCGACCTCGTGCGCAGCGCCCAGGTCTCCTGTGTGCCGTCGCTGTACGAGGGGTTCTCGCTGCCCGCCGCCGAGGCGATGGCCACCGGCACCCCGCTCGTGGCCACCACCGGGGGCGCGATCCCCGAGGTCTCCGGCCGCGACGGGGAGACCTGTCTCGCCGTGCCCCCCGGGGACGCGGACGCGCTGGCCGGGGCGCTCGCCCGGCTGCTGGCCGATCCGGAGCTGCGTGCCCGGCTCGGCGCGGCGGGGCGCGAGCGGGTGCTCGCCAACTTCACCTGGGCCCGGGCGGCCGCCGGAACGGCCGAGCTGTACCGTCGGGCGATCGCCGCCCGCGGAGCCGGGGCCCGCCGGTGACTGCGCCGTCCTCGCGGGGGACGGCGGCCCCGGCCGCCGGAATCCGCGACGCGGACCTGGACCCCGGGATGCGGCCCCGGACCCCGATCCCGGACCCCGTGACCCGTAACCCGCTTTTCTGAACCCGTACCTCCGACCTCGAAGGCAGGCCCTCGTGCTGACCGTCGACTTCACCCGCTTCCCGCTCGCCGCCGGCGACCGAGTGCTCGACCTGGGCTGCGGTGCCGGCCGGCACGCCTTCGAGTGTTACCGGCGCGGTGCGCAGGTCGTCGCCCTCGACCAGAACGGCGAGGAGATCCGCGAGGTCGCCAAGTGGTTCGCCGCGATGAAGGAGGCCGGGGAGGCGCCCGAGGGCGCCACCGCCACCGCGATGGAGGGCGACGCCCTCAACCTGCCCTTCCCCGACGACTCCTTCGACGTCGTGATCATCTCCGAGGTCATGGAGCACATCCCGGACGACAAGGGCGTCCTCGCGGAGATGGTCCGGGTCCTCAGGCCGGGCGGCCGGATCGCCATCACCGTCCCGCGCTACGGCCCCGAGAAGATCTGCTGGACCCTCTCCGACGCCTACCACGAGGTCGAGGGCGGCCACATCCGCATCTACAAGGCCGACCAGCTCCTCGCCCGGATCCGCGAGGCCGGGCTCAAGCCGTACGGCACCCACCACGCGCACGCCCTGCACTCGCCGTACTGGTGGCTGAAGTGCGCCTTCGGCGTGGACAACGACAAGGCCCTCCCGGTGCGGGCGTACCACAAGCTGCTGGTCTGGGACATCATGAAGAAACCGCTCGCCACCCGGGTCGCGGAGCAGCTGCTCAACCCGGTCGTCGGCAAGAGCTTCGTCGCGTACGCCACCAAGCCGCACCTTCCGAAGGCCGAGGCGTGAGCACTCCCGAACAGACCGAACACCTGGTCCTTCCCGGGGTCCTGACCGCGGCCGAGGCCGCCGAGACGGTCCGGGCCCTGCTCGCGGTCCAGTGCGAGGACGGGGCGCTGCCCTGGTTCCGGGGCCACCACCTCGACCCGTGGGACCACACCGAGGCCGCGATGGCGCTGGATGCCGCCGGGGAGCACGCGGCGGCGGAGCGCGCCTACGACTGGCTGGCCCGCCACCAGAACGGCGACGGCTCCTGGTACGCGGCCTACCACGACGGCGACCCGGAGCGGCCCACCGACCGCAGCCGCGAGACCAACTTCTGCGCGTACGTGGCCGTCGGCGTCTGGCACCACTACCTCGCCACGGGCGACGACGCGTTCGTCGACCGGATGTGGCCGACGGTCTACGCGGCGGTCGAGTTCGTGCTCCGGCTCCAGCAGCCCGGCGGGCAGATCGCCTGGAAGCGCGAGGCCGACGGCACGCCGGTGAACGACGCCCTGCTGACCGGCTCCTCCTCGATCCACCAGGCGCTGCGCTGTGCGCTCGCCATCGCGGAGCTGCGCGAAGAGCCGCAGCCCGACTGGGAGTTGGCGACCGGGGCGCTGGCCCACGCGATCCGCAAACACCCCGAGCGCTTCCTCGACAAGAACCGCTACTCGATGGACTGGTACTACCCGGTCCTCGGCGGCGCGATCACCGGCCCCGAGGCCACCGCCCGCATCCAGGAGGGCTGGGACCGCTTCGTCGTCCCCGGCCTCGGCGTGCGGTGCGTGCTCCCCAACCCCTGGGTCACCGGCGGCGAGAGCTGCGAACTGGCCCTGGCCCTCTGGGCGACGGGCGAGTCGGACCGGGCCCTGGAGATCCTCCAGTCCATCCAGCACCTGCGCGCCGAGGGCGGGTTGTACTGGACGGGATACGTCTTCGAGGGCAACAAGGCCTTCTGGCCCGAGGAACTGACCACCTGGACGGCGGGCTCCCTGCTGCTCGCGGTGGCCGCGCTCGGAGGGGACGAGGCGACCACCGCGGTCTTCGGCGGCGAAAGGCTCCCGCTCGGCCTGGAACCGGACTGCTGCCGCTGAACCCTGGGGCCCGGCGTGGCGGCCTCCGCCGCTTCCGTCGTCAGCGGCGGAGGCGGCCTGCCACCGCGTGGCCGATGAACAGGTAGACGACGGCCGCGAGGCCGTAGCCGGCCACGACGCGGGCCCAGGCGGCGTCGAAGGTGAAGAGGTCGTAGGACCAGCCCGCCAGCCAGGTGGCGGCGTCGTGCACCCACTGCACGAAGTCGTTGCCCCGGTTGGCGTCCAGCAGGTACATCAGGATCCAGAGAATGATGATGAAGGCCAGGATGTCGGCCACGACGGCGATGATCCTCGCCGCTGAACTGCTGCCTGAAGAACGGGTTCTGTAGGACATGGAGTCCTGGTTACCGCTTTACCCAGCGTGAAACCCGAACGGCGGTATCAGGTGGCGGGGCCCGGAGGGGCGGGCGACTCTGACCGGGAGGGGCGGGAGTTCGTCACTCACCGTGATGTGCCGCGCTCGCCGTGATGTGCCGCGCCGGGAGGCCGCCGTGATCCGTTCCGTACCGCTCCGCCGGTCGCTGGTGGCGCTGCTGCTGAGCTGTTCCGTGCTGGTGTCCGCGACCGGCTGCGGCGACAAGGGGTCCGGTGCGGCGACGCGTACGGGGGCGAGCCCGTCGTCCTCGGTCTCCGCCGCCGCCTCCGTCTCGGCCTCCGCCGAGAGGCAGCGGCTCGCCAAGACCCGGTTCGTCGCCAACGCCGGGCTCGCGGCCGGGGCCACGTACCAGTGGATCGTGAAGCCGTACCGGGCGGGCACGTTCAAGAAGGGGGCCGAGGGGCGCACCTTCGCCCTCGTCAAGGCGGGGCTCGCGGGCGGGTTCGCGTACAACCGGCTCAAGGCGGCCGCGGAGAACGCCAAGGGGGACCCGCTGCTGTCCAAGGCCGTCGCCCCGCTGACCGCCGGGATCGAGTCCCTCAAGGGGATGGCCGCCAAGCTGCGCAACGGGGAGGCGGGCGAGGGGGACATCGGGGCGTTCGAGAGCGTCATCGACAGCATCAAGAACGCCGGGAAGAGCGCGGGTGCCGAGGTGACGGACAAGGTTCCGTCGACGTCGCAGTTGACGGGGTGACCCGGGGGCAGGCCACCGCCGTGGAAATCGGATGAGCAAGATGTGTGCCGCGGTTAAGGTCCCCGCATGACGCTTCTTTCTTACGACCGTTACTGCGACGAGATCCTGGTCCAGACCGACGCCCTCCGCGCCACGCTGAAGGGCGCGGACCTCGCCGCGACCGTCCCCTCCTGCCCCGACTGGACCCTGCGGCAGCTCGCCGTGCATGTCGGCGGCGCGCACCGCTGGGTCGGGGAGATCGTCCGGGGCCGGGCCACCGAGGACGTGCCCGAGGAGAAGGTGCCGGGGTTCGAGGGGCCGGCCGCCGACGGTCCGGAGGCGCTGGACGCCTGGCTCGCGGAGGGGGCGGACGCCACCGTCGCCGCGCTGCGGGAGGCGGGGCCGGACGCCGAGGTGTGGAGCTGGGCGTGGGAGCGGAGCACGACGTTCTGGGTGCGGCGCATGACGCACGAGACGGTGGTCCACCGGGCGGACGCGGCGCTCGCCGCGCGGGTCCCGTACACGGTCGACGCCGAGGTGGCCGCCGACACCATCGACGAGTGGCTGCGCATCGTCTCCTACGTCCAGGAGCAGGGCGACGACCCGGAGGCGAACGAACTGCGCGGCGGCGACCGCTCGTTGCACCTGCACGCCACCGACGTACCCGGCGCGGAGTGGCTCATCGAGCTGGGCGAGGACCGCTTCACCTGGCGCCACGACCACGCGAAGGCGACGGTCGCCCTGCGCGGGTCCCTCACCGACCTGATGCTCGTCTTCAACCGCCGCCTGGCGCCGACGAGCGACCGGGTCGAGGTTCTCGGCGACGCGGAGCTGCTGGACTTCTGGCTGGACCGGTCGTCGTTCGGGTGAGCCCGGCCTGATCCCGGCGGAAAGCCCTAGGCGTTCAGCTCCGCCAGGACCCGTAGCGTGTGCGGGTCCGGGGCGGTGATCAGGAGGTCGGTCACCGGGCCCTTGCGCCACTCCGCCAGTTTCTCGGCTATGCGGGCGCGCGGGCCGATCAGGGAGATCTCGTCCGCGAAGGCGTCCGGTACGGCCCCGATCGCCTCCTCCTTGCGGCCCTGGAGGAACAGGTGCTGGATGCGGCGGGCCTCCTCCTCGAAGCCCATGCGGGCCATCAGGTCCGCGTGGAAGTTGCGGGCCGCGTGGCCCATGCCGCCGATGTAGAAGCCGAGCATCGCCTTGACCGGCAGCAGCCCCTCCGCCACGTCGTCGCAGACCTGGGCGCGGGCCATCGGGGCGACCATGAAGCCCTCGCGGAGGCCGGTGAGGGAGGCGGCGTAGACGTCCGTGCGGTACGGGGACCAGTACAGGGGGAGCCAGCCGTCCGCGATCTCGACCGTCTGCGCGATGTTCTTCGGGCCCTCCGCGCCCAGCAGGACCGGAAGCGAGGACCGCAGCGGGTGGGTGATCGGCTTCAGCGGCTTGCCCAGGCCCGTGGCGTCCGGGCCGGTGTACGGGAGGGGGTGGACGCGGCCCGCCACCTCCACCGGCGCCTCCCGGGCCAGCACCCGGCGGATCACCTCGACGTACTCGCGGGTCGCGGTGAGGGGGCTCTTCGGGAACGGGCGGCCGTACCACCCCTCCACCACCTGCGGCCCGGACAGGCCGAGGCCCAGCAGCAGCCGGCCGCCCGAGAGGTGGTCCAGGGTGAGGGCGTGCATGGCCGTCGCCGTCGGCGTACGGGCCGCCATCTGCGCGATCCCCGTCCCCAGCCCGATCCGGGAGGTGTGGGCGGCGATCCAGGTCAGCGGCGTGAAGGCGTCCGAGCCCCACGCCTCCGCCGTCCAGACCGAACCGTAGCCGAGCCGCTCCGCCTCCTGGGCCAGGGCGAGATGGTCGGGGTTCGGGCCGCGGCCCCAGTAGCCGAGTGCCAGTCCCAGCCGCATTCCGTTACCTCCGGCCGTAGGTGACGATCCGTCAGGCGTCGAGGGTGCTCGGTGGACTGTACGGCAGCGGCCCCCCACCCGGAAGGGTGAGGGGCCGCGATGCGATGCGGTGCCCGGAGGCGGTCAGCCGCGCTGGATGCCCGTGGTGTCCTGGAGCACACCGCGACGGCCGTCCTGCGTCTGGGCGATGAGGCCCTGACCGCGCTGCTCGACCGCGAGGTACCAGGTGCCCGGCGCTAGCTCGGCGATCGGGTTCGGGGCGCCGTCCTCGCCGTACAGCGGACGGGCCACCGGGACGGCGAACCAGAACGGGGTGAAGTCGCCCGCCGGGGCCGCGCCGCCCTGCGGGGCGGCCTGCTGGGCCTGGGCCGCCTGCGCGGGGTCCGGCTGACCGGGCTGGCCACCGGCCGGGGCGCCGGGGTAGCCGTAGCCCTGGCTCGGCTGGCCGCCGTAGGGCTGCTGCTGGGCGCCCGGGTAGCCGTACCCCTGGCCGGGCTGGCCACCGTACGGCGGCTGCACGGCCTGCGGCTTGGGTGCGCCGACCAGCGGGGCCTTGAGCGCGGGGACCAGCGGACCGGCGATCGCGCCCGCGGCGAGCACGATCGCCGCCAGCAGGCCCAGGATCAGACCGGCACCGGCGTTGTTGACATCGATGATCGTCCAGAACGCGGTCCACAGCGCGAAGACGGTGAACGCGGCCCCGAACTGGCCCAGGTCGAGCCCCGCGACCTTGCGGCCCGGCATCATCCGGCCGACGACCAGCAGCGCCGCGCCGATGATGCCGGCGAGGTAGACGCTCATCAGAAGGCCGAGGGAGTCCCAGGCGTTCGTGTTGAAGCGGGAGCAGTCCACGCCGGCCGGGCAGTCGTAGTTGGCAAGGTTGAGGAAGGAGGCGATGAACAGCACCACCGCTGCTCCGATCACCACGCCGTCGCCTCGAGTGAGGGAGCGGATATTCACGTGAAGGTCCTTAGTCGGTCGTCTCGTCGGGGCGGTCGTCGCTGCCGCCTGGTCGGCGGGCGCGGCGTGAAGCTCGGGGGTGGCTCCCCATCGTACGGATGAATCTATCGTCTGACCGGGCGGGTTGCCCCCGTGCCCGGTTCTTGGTCAGTTATCCCCCCAATATCCCCGCAGATCCATTCCCCGGTAGGGAAGTCCCCGGTAGGGCAACCCCCCTGTGGGGCAGTCCCCTGTGGGGTGGCTCGCGTCGGCGGACCTACCCCTTGAGGTAGGCCGCGATGCCGTCCGCCATGCCCTGGGCCGCCTTCTGCCGCCAGCCCGCGTCGGTCAGCAGGGCGGCGTCCTTCGGGTCACGCATGTTGCCGCATTCCACGAAGACTTTGGGCACGGTCGACAGATTCAGTCCGCCGAGATCGCCGCGGGTGTCCAGCCCGGTGCCGCCGCCGATGTAATTGGAGGGCGCGCTTCCGGTCGTCCGGACGAAGTGTCCGGCGATCCGGGCCCCGAGATCGGCCGAACTCTTCACGATCTTCGAGGTGTCCGCCCCGCCGCCCTTCACCGCCGCGGGCAGGATGACGTGGAAGCCCCGGTTGCCCACCGCCGAGCCGTCCGCGTGCACCGAGACCACCGCGTCCGCCTTCGCCTCGTTGCCGATCCGGGCCCGCTCGTCGATGCAGGGCCCGAACGGCCGGTCGTCGTCGTGCGTCAGCACGACCCGGGCCCCCTGCGCCCGGAGCAATTCCCGCAGCCGGTGCGACACATCGAGGGTGAACCGGGCCTCCGCGTAACCGGCGTCCGTGGACGTACCGGTCGTATCGCACTCCTTGCGGCCCGTGCCGATGTCGACCTGCTGGTTGATCTCCTCGGTGTGCTCCCGGTTACGCGGGTTGTGGCCCGGGTCGATCACCACGGTCCGGCCGGTCAGGGGGCCCTGGGGGAGCGGGGCGGTGGGTGTCGCTCCAGAGGGCCGCGACTCCGTGGGGATCGCGGACGGGGACGTGGACGCGGATGCGGTGGCTTCCGCTTCCGGGCCGGGTTTCGCCGCGCCGGTGTCCGTTCCGGCCGGGTCCTGGGCGCCGCCGCAGCCGGCGACCGCCGTCAGGCAGAGCGCGGCCAGCGCGGCGGCCACGAGGAGGGGCCGGGCACGGCGGGTGGGGGGAACGCTGTCGTCGTACGGCACGCGGCGATGCTATCCGTACGCGTCCGGGGGCGGCGGGTTTCCGTACGTGTACGGTCCGGAGGCCTGGATGCCGGGCCTCCGGATGCCCCCGGAGGCCCGGTTCCTGTACCGGCGGTCCCGGATGCCCCGCTCCCGTACGCGTACGACGCGCCCGGCCCCGTACGCGTACGGCTCAGACCCCCGCGCCCGTCCGGCGCAGCACCCGCAGGGAGTCCGTCACCGACACCTCCGTGAACGCCCCCGAGGCCAGTGCCCGCAGATACACCCGGTACGGGGCCTGGCCGCCGTCGGCCGGGTCGGGGAAGACGTCGTGGATCACCAGGAGGCCGCCCTCGGCGACATGCGGGGCCCATCCCTCGTAGTCGCCGTTCGCGTGCTCGTGGGTGTGCCCGCCGTCGATGAAGACCAGGCCCAGCGGCCCGGCCCAGACCGCGGCCACCTGCGGGGAGCGACCGACCAGCGCCACCACGTGCTCCTCCAGCCCCGCCCGGTGCAGGGTGCGGCGGAACGTCGGCAGGGTGTCCATCAGCCCGACCTCGGGGTCCACCACCGTCGGGTCGTGGTACTCCCAGCCCGGCTGCTGCTCCTCGCTGCCCCGGTGGTGGTCCACGGTGAGGGCGCTCACCCCGGCGGTCCGGGCCGCGTCGGCCAGCAGGATCGTGGAGCGCCCGCAGTAGGTGCCCACCTCCAGCAGGGGCAGGCCCAGCGCACCGGCCTCGGTGGCGGCCGCGTACAGGGCGAGCCCCTCGTGGACCGGCATGAAGCCCTTGGCGGCCTCGAACGCGGCGAGCACCTCCGGGGACGGGGAGGGGGTGGCGGCGGTCACGGGGTTCCTCCAGGCGGGGCGGCTGACGGCGGCGCTCCATCGTGCCGCATGCCCGGTCCGGCGCTCCCGGCGGGGCCCGCCTTACACCGGGTTCGACCTGCGGGTACGCAGCCGGTGGTCGGCCTGGCGCAGCAGCTCGGGCCCGTCGTCCAGCGGCGGGTAGATCCACTGTTCGGTGACGGCCCGCTTGTACTTCTTGGCCTCGTCCCCGGTCAGCTGCACCGCCCGCTCCCAGCCGGTGGTGTAGAGGCCGCCCGCGTCACCGAGGTCGAGGCAGCTGACGTACGGGCCGGGCGCGAACGGCTCGGGCTCGACACCGAGCAGCGTGGCCGCCGCGTTGTGGCCCGCGAGCTTGCCCAGCGGGATCGCGTACTGGCAACTGAAGACCGTGCGGTGACCGTGCCCGGTGGGGGCGGTGGCCGCGTCACCCGCCGCCCAGACCCCGGGGACGCCGGGGACCCGGAGGAACGCGTCGACCTCCAGCCGTCCCGCCTCGTCGTGGCGGCCCGGGACCAGCTCGGCCGGTTCGGCGGCCCGCACCCCGGCGGTCCACACGGCGGTCCGGGCGGGGAGCCGGGAGCCGTCGGACAGGGTGACCGCACCGGCCTCCACCGCGGTCACGGTGACGCCCGCGCGGGTCTCGATGCCGAGGTTGGCCAGGGCGCGGGCGATCACCGGTGCGGCGGGCGCGCCCAGCGAGGCGCCGACGGCGTCGGCCCGCTCGACCAGGACCACGCGGACCCGGTCGGCGGCGCCGTGCGGGGCGGCGATCGTCCGGAGCCGGCTCACCAGCTCGGTGGCCACCTCCAGGCCGGTCGCGCCGCTGCCGACCACCACGGCCGTCCAGCGGGCGGGGGCGGCCGTCGGGGTGCCCTCAGGCCGGTCCTTCGGGAGGCCATTCAGGAGGCCATTCAGGAGGTTCTTCGGCCGGTCCTCCGGGAGGTCCGGCAGGGTGTGCAGATGGGCGTCGAGCGCGGTGGCGCCCGCCAGGGTGTCGACGTCGTGGAGGTGTTCGGCGCCGGGGATCTCCGGGCGTACGAGACGGCTGCCGGTGGCCAGGACGAGCCCGTCGTAGGCGATCTCCCGCGCCTCGCCCGTACGGTCGACGGCGGTCAGCGTACGCCGGGCGGTGTCGATCGCGGTGACGGCGGCGGCGGTACGGCGGACCCCGGCCGGGGCCAGGATCCGGTCCAGCGGCACCCGCATGGTGTGGGGATCCGCCTCGTACAGCCGGGGGCGTATCACCATGTCGTCCTCGGGCGTCACCAGCCGGACGGTGTGCTCCGGTCCGGCTGTCCCACCCGTTTCCCCCACGGTGCCCGGAACGCCCTGCCGCGCCCCCTTCAGCAGGCGGGCGGCCGCCGCCGCGGCCCACACCCCGGCGAACCCTCCGCCCACCACCACGATCTCCGGCATCTGCTCTTCCCCCTCCTCAACGGCATCCGGCGACCCGGTCCAGCACGGCGTGGACATCGGCCATGAGCGCCCTGTCGGACAGCTCCGGCTCGTCCGCCACCGGGGCCAAGGATGCCAACAGACCCGCCAGACGGCCGTCGTTGGCCCGGGTGAGGGCCATCGAACCCTCCCAGAGGACGCCGCGGATCCGCTGCCCGGTGAGCGCGCCGTCGCCCGCGGCGGAGGTCAGCAGGAGGTCCGCGATGCGCGACTCCAGCTCCGTCGGCGTCCAGCGGGCGGTGGCCAGGTCCTGGGCCAGCTCGGCGGTGAGGTTCCTGAGGCGCGCTACGGACGCCGGTTCCCACAGGCGGTGCGCCGGGGCGGGGTGCGTTGGCCGGGTCACGGGGCCGGTCCTCTCGGGTCGGTGCGATGGGGCCCCAGGCTCGGCCATCCGGGCCAAGGAACGGTCAGGGCACGGTCAAGGGCCGGTCGTCGACCGTCCCAGACGTCGGGCCGGTTGCCGCCGTGCCGCCGTGAGCCGAGGTGCCGGGGGAGCGGACGTGGCGGACGGGAGCCCGGACGTGACGGACCACGCGTAGAGAGGACGTGACGGACCGCGCGTAGGGAGATGGCGGACCGGCCGTACGGAGGTGACGGACAGGTGGTGCGGAGGTGACGGACCGGCCGTGCCGACGTGACGTACCGGAGCGCCGAGATGACGGACCAGGGGCACGAAGTGACGGACCCTGCGGAATCGGCCTCCGCGGCGGGGGCGTACGCCGTCGCGCGGGCGAGAATCCCGCACACGCCTGCCGCCCGCACCCGGGGCGCGCGCCGCCGGGCCGGGTGGGTGCCCCCGTCTGTCGGGGAGCACCAGCGCATCCGGCGATTATGATCAAGGTGCGGGCGTCGGCATATGCCGGTCTGGCGGACAACAATCTTCGCCGGAAGGTTCGAAGATCACCGTCTCCGCGCGTGGACACCTCCCCCATCAGCGCCTTTGCCAGCCATTGACTGAGCCTTGTTCAACCCGTGTGAGCCTCCGTGCCGCAGGGAGTGGCTGGATCGTGACTCCGGCTCCCTTCCTGCGGCAGCACACCGCCAGGGGCTCAGAAGAGACCGCAAACCGGTCGGGGGGACCACGCATGACGAGCACGATCCCGCAGTTCGATCACGCCGTTCGCGCCACCACAGACCGCCTCAGGCCGGTCATGGCCGGCTTCCGGCCGTACGAAAGGGCTCACGACGGGCTTCTCTCGGCGCTGGGCACGGAATTGTTCGCCTCGATGCCCCGCCGTGATCAGCGGACCAAGGGCATGGCCTACCTGCAGGGACTGCTGGAGGCCGAGGGACGCAAGTCGATACGGAACATCGCCGCGCTCTTCGGCGGCGACGCCACCGAGCAGAGCCTGCACCACTTCATCGTCAGCTCCACCTGGGACTGGACGCCGGTGCGCCGGGCGCTCGCCCAGTACGTGGAGCGGGTCACGCAGCCGCAGGCGTACGTCGTGCGCCCGCTGATCATCCGCCGGGCGGGGGAGACCTCCGTCGGGGTGGAGCGGCGCTTCGTACCGGCGCTCGGGCAGGTGGTCAACGCCCAGCAAGCGGTGGGCGTATGGGCGGCCGCGCCGGACTGGAGCAGCCCGCTGAACTGGCGGCTCCAGCTCTCGCCCCGATGGCTGGCCGACCGGCGCCACCGCCGGCAGACCGACATCCCCGACAGCGAGGTGCCCGAGAGCCTCGACCAGTGCTCGGTCAAGGCGTACCAGGAGCTGATCAAGAAGTCGCGGCTGCCGATCCGGCCCGTCGTGATGGACGCCCAGGAGACCGATGTGGCCGCGGTGGTGGGGTGGTTGCGCGCCGCCGACACCCCGATGCTGCTGCGGATCGACGGCACCCAGCGGCTGACGGTGGAGGAGCCGGCGTTCCCGCGCCGGGGCGTCAGCATGACGGCCCAGCAGATCATGTCGCTCGTCTGGCACATGCGGCGGCCGGGACGGCGGCCCGGCGAGGAGCCCGCGTCCCCCGGCCCGGTGGTCGCCGTCCGGGTGACCCTCTCCCACGCCGCGCGCCGCGAGGGGCGGTCCGACAGCAGCCTGGTGCTGATGGGGGTGGCCGAGCACGGCCACTGGCCCGCGGAGCTGTGGCTCACCGACCTGACCACGTCGAGCGTCGGGGAACTGCTCCAACTGGCCTCCTACGCGCGCCGGGTGGAGCGGGACACCAAGGAGGTCGCCGACCGGGTCGGCATCCGGGACTTCTCCGGCCGCTCGTTCGCCGGCTGGCACCGCCACACCACGCTCGCCTCGGCCGCCCACGCCATCGCGATGCTGAGCGACCGGGCGGAACCGAGGCTGCTGACCGGCACCGGCTGACCGGCACCGGCTGACCGGCACCGGCTGACCGGCACCGGCTGACCGGCACCGGCTGAGCGGCCGGCCGGGCGGCACCGGCCGCCCGGTGGCCGCGGGGCGCCGCCGCCCGCGCGAGGAGCGCGGACGGTAGCAGCGCCCCCCGGGCCAGCCGGTCCCGTGGGAGCGCTTCCGTCAGGTCGGAACCCCGTGTCCGGGCGGACCTGACGGACCTGGGAGACGGACCTGACGGACTGGACCGGCCAGTTGACGGATGGGCCCGGAGGGCGTTGGCCGGGGCCCGGGCCGGGACACAGGATTCAGGCCTACCGAGCCGATCGCCAAGGAGCCGCAGGACATGACCAAAGTAGCCGTCATCTACTACTCGTCCCAGGGGAACGTCCACAAGCTCGCCGTCGCGGCCGCCGCGGCTGCCGAGAAGGCGGGCGCCGAGGTGCGGCTGCGCAGGACCGCCGAGCTGTCCACCGAGACCGTCGTCCCCGGCAACGACGCCTGGAACAAGGCGTGGGCCGAGCACCTGGAGGCCGTCCAGGACATCCCCGAGGCCGCCATCGAGGACCTGGAGTGGGCGGACGCCGTGCTCTGGGGCACGCCCGGCCGCTACGGACTGCCCGCCGCCTCGCTCAAGCACTTCATCGACCAGACCCTGCCGCTGCACATGCGGCGCGGGCTCGTGAACAAGGTGATGTCGTCCTTCACCTCCACCGCGACCCTGCACGGCGGTCAGGAGAGCACGCTCCTGGCCCTCAACAACGCCTTCTACCACTGGGGCGCGATCATCGTCCCGCCCGGTGTGGCCGACGCGATCCAGCTGGCCCCGACCAACGGCAACCCGTACGGCGTCAGCAGCGTCTCGCGCAACGAGGCGGGCAACGTCGACGACGACAACCTGGCGGCCATCGAGTACCAGGCCCGCCGCACCGTGGAGATCACCGCGGCACTCCAGCGGGGACTGGGCACGGCCTGACCCGACGCGTGCGCCGGGGCCGTCACCCCTGGGCACCCCATGGAGCGGGCTCCGTACGGGCCATGGAAAAGGCCTCGTACGGCCCCGGCGCACGGGCCGCCGCCCCTGAGGCCTCTCGTTCGGACCGTGCCGGGCTCGCGGGTCCGGCACGATCCGAACGGAAGCCCCCGGCCGTACGGCCCCGACCGCGTCCCGCCGCCCCGCCCGCCCTTCCCGGGCGCGGGCGGGCGGCCGCAGGTCCCCTTCCTCTCGCACGGCGTGCCCCGCACGGCCGGCCGTGCCCGTCTTCCCGGAGGCACCGTGGAGAACGCCCTGCTCGACATCCACCCACCCGCGCTGCACCAGCCGCAGTGGGAGGACCCTTCCCAGGTCGACCGGATCCGCAAGGAACTGGCCGCCCGCTCCCCGCTGGTGAGCGGCGACGACGTCCGCCGGCTCCAGGTGCTGCTGGCCCGGGTGGCGGCGGGCGAGGCCCATGTGATCCAGGCCGGTGACTGCGCCGAGGACCCGGCCGAGTGCACGCCCGGCCATGTCGCCCGCAAGGCCGCCGTGCTGGACCTGCTGGCCGGGGCGCTGCGGCTGGTCACCCGGGGGCCCGTGCTGCGGGTGGGCCGGATCGCCGGGCAGTACGCCAAACCGCGGTCGAACCCCACCGAATGGATCGATGGCGTCGAACTCCTTGTCTTCCGGGGCCACTTGGTGAACGGCCCCGAGGCGGACCCGGAGAGCCGACGGGCCGACGCACTCCGACTGCTCACCGGCTACATGTCCGCCCGCGACACGATGACCCACCTGGGCTGGGAGTCCACCGGCTCCACCCGCTTCGGCATCGACCCGCCGGTCTGGACGAGCCACGAGGCGCTGCTGATGGACTACGAGGTCCCCCTGCTCCGCCGCGACGAGGCCGGCCGGCTGCTGCTGGGCTCCACCCACTGGCCGTGGATCGGGGAGCGCACCCGGCAGGTCGACGGTGCCCATGTGGCGCTGCTCGCCGAGGTGGCCAACCCGGTCTCCAGCAAGGTGGGCCCGGCCATGACCCCCGACGAACTGCTCGCCCTGTGCGAACGGCTCGACCCGCACCGCGAGCCGGGGCGGCTCACCCTGATCGCCCGGATGGGCGCGGACCGGGTCGCCGAGGCCCTGCCGCCCCTGGTGACGGCGGTCCGGGAGGCGGGGCACCCGGTGATCTGGCTGACCGACCCGATGCACGGCAACACCGTCAAGGTCGCCGGCGGAGTGAAGACCCGGTTCGTGGAGACCGTCCGGCGCGAGGTCGTCGCCTTCCACCACGCGGTGCGGGGCGCGGGCGGCGTCGCCGGGGGCCTCCACCTGGAGACCACCCCGGACGCGGTCACCGAGTGCGTCACGGACGCCTCGGCCGCCGTCGGGCCCGGCTCGCTTTACACCACGTTCTGCGACCCCCGGCTCAACCCGGAGCAGGCGCTCTCCGTCGTCGCCGCCTGGAGCCGGTGACCGCCGCCCGCCCACCCCACGTACCGGAGCACCTCACGTACGCCCCGCACCACCGCATGGATCGCCCGCACCCGCACGGATGGAGGCTCGGCAAGACATGGACAACACCATCGCCCTGGTGACCGGAGCGGCCGGAGGCATCGGCAGCGCCGTCGTCCAGGCCCTGGCGGAACGCGGAGCCTCGGTGGCCGCCGTCGACCGTGACGCGGAGGCGCTCGACCGGGTCGCCGGTGAGCTGACCGCGAAGGGGCTGCGGGTCACCGCGTACCCCACGGACATCACCCGCGCCGACGACGTGGAGCGCACCGTGGCGGCGGTCGAGAGCGGTCTCGGCCCCGTCGACCACCTGGTCAACGGGGCGGGCGTCCTGCGGCTCGGCGGGGCCGTCGAGCTGAGCGACGACGACTGGAACACCACCTTCGCCGTCAACACCGGCGGGGTCTTCCACGTCTCGCGCGCCGTCGTCCGCCGGATGAAGGAGCGCCGCCGCGGCAACGTCGTCACCATCGCCTCCAACGCCGCCGGCACCCCCCGTACCGAGATGGCCGCCTACGCCGCCTCCAAGGCCGCCGCCGCGATGTTCACCAAGAGCCTCGGGCTGGAGGTGGCGCGGCTCGGCATCCGCTGCAACGTCGTCGCCCCCGGCTCCACCGACACGCCCATGCTCACCTCCATGTGGAGCGACGCCTCGGGCCGCGACCGGACGATCGCGGGCCTGCCGGAGGCCTTCAAGGTGGGCATCCCGCTGGCCCGGATCGCCCAGCCCGCCGACATCGCGGACGCCGTGGTCTTCCTGCTCTCCGACAGCGCGGTGCACATCACGCTGGAGACCCTCACCGTCGACGGCGGCGCCACCCTCGGCAACTGACCGCGCCACCGCCCACCGGACCCGCGGACCAGCGCAAGGAACAGACAGCGCAAGGACACAGAGCCGAGCAAGGAACAGACAGCGCAAGGAACAGAGCCGCGCAAGGAACAGACCAGCGCAGGGAAACAGACCAGCGCAAGGAGAGGACACCATGGCCGGTATACCCGCCATCGAGCCGTACCCGATGCCGACGGCAGGGGACCTGCCCGCCAGCACCGCCCCCTGGACCGTCGACCCGGACCGCGCCGTGCTGCTCGTCCACGACATGCAGCGCTACTTCCTGGCTCCGCTGCCCGACCCCCTGATGGGCCAGCTCGTCTCCAACGCCGAGCTGGTGCGCGACCGGTGCGTGGAACTGGGCGTCCCGGTGGCGTACACCGCCCAGCCCGGCGACATGACCGCCGAACAGCGGGGACTGCTCAAGGACTTCTGGGGGCCGGGCATGAACGCCACCCCCGCCCAGCGGGAGGTCATCGGCCCGGTCGCCCCCCGGCCGGGCGACTGGATGCTCACCAAGTGGCGCTACAGCGCCTTCTTCCGCACCGACCTGCTCGACCGCATGCGCGCCGCGGGCCGGGACCAGCTCGTCATCTGCGGGGTGTACGCGCACATCGGCGTCCTGGCCACCGCCGTCGAGTCGTTCAGCAACGACATCGAGACCTTCCTCCTGGCGGACACGACCGCCGACTTCTCCCAGGACGACCACCGGATGACCCTGGAGTACGCCGCCAAGCGCTGTGCCGTGGTCATCACCGCCAAGGAGACCTTCGCATGACCGGCCCCGGCGGCGCCCCGCGCGCCCGCGACCTGCTGGCCGAGGTCCTCTCCCCGCGGCCGCGGCCGTTCGCCCTGCTGTACCGGCCCGAGGCCGGTGGCCCCGGGGTGCTGGACGTGCTGGTCGGTGAGGTCACCACCCCCGCCTCCCTCGCCGACGTACCGCTGTCGGACGACGGAAGGGACCCGCACGGGCCGCCGCCCCCGGCCGGGGCGTCCCGGCACGAGACGCTGGTGGTGATGCCGTACCGGCAGATCACCGAGCGCGGCTTCGACGCCCCCGACGACGGCGCCCCGCTGATCGCCCTGACCGTCCTCGACCAGCAGACCGTGCCGCTCGCGGAGGCCGTCTCCCGCATCGGGGACCTCCCGATCCGGCTGGAGGGCGGCCGGTTCGACCTGGACGACGCGGAGTACGCCGACATCGTGCGCCGGGTCATCACCGACGAGATCGGCCAGGGGGTCGGCGCCAACTTCGTCGTCAAACGGTCGTTCGCCACCCGCATCACCGACTACCACCCGCGCAGCGCGCTCACCCTCTTCCGCCGGCTGCTGGAGCAGGAGACGGGCGGCTACTGGACGTTCGTCGTCCACACCGGGGACCGTACGTTCGTCGGCGCCACCCCCGAGCGGCACATCAGCGTCCGCGCGGGCACGGCCGTGATGAACCCCATCAGCGGCACCTACCGCTACCCCGGCACCGGCCCGACCCTGCCGGAGGTCATGGACTTCCTCGCGGACCGCAAGGAGGCCGACGAGCTGTACATGGTGGTCGACGAAGAGCTGAAGATGATGTCCCGGATCTGCGACGGCGGGGTCCGGGTCACCGGCCCGTACCTCAAGGAGATGGCCCGGCTCGCCCACACCGAGTACTTCATCGAGGGCTCCACCACGCGCGACCCCCGCGAGATCCTGCGCGAGACCATGTTCGCCCCGACCGTCACCGGCAGCCCGCTGGAGAGCGCGGCCCGGGTGATCAGCCGCTACGAGCCCGGCGGGCGCGGCTACTACAGCGGGGTCCTCGCCCTCGTGGGACGGGACCGGCACGGCGCCCGGGAACTCGACTCGGCCATCCTCATCCGCACCGCCGACATCGACGCCCTGGGCACCGTGAAGATCGGCGTGGGCGCCACGCTGGTGCGCCACTCCGACCCGGAGTCCGAGGTCGCCGAGACCCGGGCCAAGGCGTCGGGGCTGCTCGCCGCGTTGCGTACGGGCCGGAGCGGCCGGTTCGCCGACCACCCCGACGTACGGTCGGCGCTGGCCCGCCGCAACGACGGCATCGCCGGGTTCTGGCTGGCGGAGGAGACCGAGCGCTCCCGCCCGCAGCCCGCGCTGTCGGGCCGGCGGGTGCTGGTGGTGGACGCCGAGGACACCTTCACCTCCATGATCGGCCACCAACTGCGCTCCATGGGCCTGGACGTGACCGTGCACCGCTTCGACGAGCCGTACTCCTTCGACGGACACGACCTGGTCGTCATGGGCCCCGGCCCCGGCGACCCGCGCGACACCGCGCACCCCAAGATCGCCCATCTGCGCGGCGCGGTCCGCCGGCTGCTCGCGGAGCGGCGGCCGTTCCTCGCCGTCTGCCTCAGCCACCAGGTGCTCTCCCAGGAGCTGGGCTTCCCGGTCGTCCGCCGCGCGGTTCCCAACCAGGGCACCCAGAAGGAGATCGACCTCTTCGGCTCGGTGGAGCGCGTCGGCTTCTACAACACCTTCGCCGCCCGCAGCACCGACGGGAAGAAGGACTGCCCGGACGTCGGGACGGTCGAGGTGAGCCGCGACCCGGCGAGCGGGGAGGTCCACTCCCTGCGCGGCCCGCACTTCGCCTCCGTCCAGTTCCACCCCGAATCGGTCCTCACCCAGGACGGCATCCGGATCACCGGCTCGCTGCTGGCCGGATTCCTGGGCGACGGGGACCTGACACGGAGAGAACCCTCCGCGGCCCTGTGACGGACCGGGGCGGGCTCCGACGTCCCCGCCCCGCCCGTGATCCCCGGCAGCGCCGCCCCCGTACGCACCCCCCGCGACACCGACAGCGAACGCCGAACAGCCACCTGCGAACCGCGAACGCGAACCGCGAACAACGATCTGAGGAGCTCCAGCGATGCTTCCCGCGCAGTCCAGCGACAAGGGTCTCTACATGGGCCTCGTGGCCGAACGGGCCGCAGCCCAGTACGGCGACCAGCTCATCATCCTCGACCACGACCTGGCCCTCTTCCCCGAGGCCGGGCGCGAGATCACCTACACCCAGCTCGCCGAGTACATCGACGACACGGCGGCCCGGCTGTACGCGGCGGGTGTCCGCCAGAGCCAGCACGTGGCCATCCACAAGTCCAACGGCTTCGACATCAACATCGTCTCCAGCGCCGTCGCCCGGCTCGGCGCCGTCCCGGTCCAGCTCTCGCCCGCGCTGAACGCCGAGAGCGTCCTCGAACTGCTCCGCCGCCTCGGCGCCCCCTTCCTGGTCACCGACACGGCGAAGCTGGAGGGCCCGTTCGCCGGGGCCCCGCTGGGCGAGATCACCAACGAGGTGATCGTCGTGGCCGGTTCGCACCCCGGCGCGATCTCGCTGGCGGACCTGGCCGGCTCGCCCCGCCAGGAGCCGGTCGTGCTCCACGCGGACCTGCCCGCGCTGATGACGCACACCTCCGGCACCACCGGGCTGCCCAAGCTGGTGGTCCACTCGGCCCGTACCCTGCACGGCCGTTACCGCCCGCAGGCCAAGCTCTTCGACATGATCCGCGAGCACGAGACCGTGGCGCTCCACGTCTCCTACGTGCACTCGCGGATGCCGCTGGCGCTCGCCGTGCTGCTGCCCCGGGGCCACAAGATGGTCGTGATGAACGACGCGGACCCGCAGAAGGCCGCCGAGCTGTGGGCCGAGACCCGCCCCGGCTTCATCGAGTCCCACCCCAACTCCTTCATGGAGTGGGAGGAGCTGGCCGACCACCCGCTCAAGCCGCTGGCCTCGGTGAAGTACTTCTCCACCACCTTCGACGCCATCCACCCGAGCACCATGCACAAGCTGCTCCACGCCAGCGAGCGCAGCTCGCCGCTCTTCTACCAGATCTACGGGCAGAGCGAGACCGGCCCGCTGGTCGGCCGCGGCTTCACCCGCAAGACCGCGCTCGGCGCCGACGGCCGCTGCCAGGGCTACGCCTTCCCGGGCGACACCAAGTTCAAGCTGGTCAGCCGGAACGGCAAGGAGGTCACCCGGGACAACCCCGGCTACATCGACGTCCAGGCCGCCGGCCGGGCGCTCGGCTACTTCGGCGAGCGCGAGCGGTACGACACCCAGGTGCACGGCGGCTGGTGGCGGGGCATGGACCTCGGCTACCGCACCGAGGAGGGCTGCCTCCACCTCCTGGACCGCGAGGTGGACTCCATCCCGGGCATCCACTCCACCCTGGAGATCGAGGACGTCGTGCTGGGCCGGCTCGACGAGCTGACCGAACTCGTCGTCGTCCCCGGCCCGTTGGGCGAGGCGGTCCCCGTCCTCTCCACCCGCGACGACCGGCCGCTGGACCGCGACCGCTGGAAGGACGCCACCACCCGGTGGCCGCAGCTGGCGGAGCCCGTACAGATGAAGATCACCGAGCTGCCCCGCACGGCCACGATGAAGGTCCAGCGCATCGAACTCGCGGCGCGCCTGCGCGCCCTCGCCATCGGGCAGTCGTCCTGACCGCGGACGGACCGGCAACAGAGGGAGGAGGGACCGAGATGGCTGTCGGTGACGCCGACGTCCTGGTCGTCGGGGGCGGCCCCACCGGACTGCTCACCGCGTGCGAACTGCTGCGCCGCGGCGTACGGGTCCGGATCGTCGACCGGGCCCAGGAGCCCACCGGAGTACCCAAGGCGCTGTCGCTCTGGCCGCGGGTGCGGGACATCCTGACGGACCTCGGGGTGGGCGACGAGGTGCAGCATACCTCGGTGCCCGTCCGGGCGTTCCGCTACTTCTCCGACCGCCGCCCGGTCGCCTCCCTCACCTTCACCGAGGAGCTGGCGGCCCGTCAGCTCCCGCAGTACGAGACCGAGCGCATCCTCACCGAGCGGCTGCACGCCCTGGGCGGCAAGATCGAGCGCGGGGTGCGGCTGCTCTGCCTGGACGACGTGGACTTCTCCGGGCGGATCGAGCCCGGGGGCACCGTGACCGCCGTCCTCGAACACGAGGACGGCGGCGGGGTGGAGCGGTTCACCGTGCCCTTCGTCGTCGGCGCGGACGGGGCGGGCAGCGCGGTGCGGGGGCAGCTCGGGATCGGCTTCGAGGGTTCCACGTACGAGATGGCCTTCGCGCTCATCGACACGTACATCGAGGGCCATCTGCCCCCGGACGAGATCTCCTACTACCAGACCACCAACGGCACCCTGGTGGTCGTGCCCCAGCCGCGGGGGGTGTTCCGCTTCCTCTCGGTGATGCCCGACGGCGGCGAGATGTCCCGCGAGGCCATGCAGCGGATCATCGACACCCGGGGCCCGCACGGCGTGCGGATCACCGAACCGGTCTGGGAGACCGTCTTCCGGGTGCATGCCCGGCGGGCCACGGACTTCCGGCGCGGCCGGGTCTTCCTGGCCGGGGACGCCGCGCACGTGCACAGCCCGGCGGGCGGGCAGGGCATGAACAACGGCCTCCAGGACGCGCAGAACCTCTCCTGGAAGCTGGCGGCGGTGCTCCAGGGGCGCTCGCCGCTCCCGCTGCTGGACAGTTACGGCACCGAGCGCGCCGAGGCCACCCGCCGGATCGTCCGGGACACCGATCTGCACACCCGCGCCCTGACCGCCCGCACCGCCCGGAGGGCGGCCGTCCGCGACACGGCCTTCCGGCTGCTGGACCGCTCGGGGGCGGCCGCCGCGCTCTACGCCCCGGTCATGGCCGGGCGGCGGCTCGCCTACACCCCAGAGCGGACCACCCAGCAGCCCTCCGACCGGCGCTGCCGGGTGCGGAACCGGCTGCCGGGGGCCGTCGGGCCGGGCTCGGTCTTCCCGCGCGCCCTGGCCCTGGCCCTCGGCACGGCTGGGCCGGACGCGGACCCGGCGGCGTGGACGCTGGTGCTGCGCCCGCCCGCCGGGGACGCCCTCTGGGCGCCACGCGCGGAACGCGCCCTGACGGCGGGCCGGCCAGGGCTGCGGGTTCTGGCCCCGCCGCCGAAAGTGCTGGCGGGCCACGGAATCTGCACCACCCCCGGCTACCACCTGATCCGCCCGGACGGCCACATCGCCGCCCACGGCCACCTGGCGGACCTGGACCGCCTGGAGGCCGAACTGGCCCTCGGGATCACGGGGGAGGGCGACGGCTGAGGCGCCCGTGGGCGGACCGGGTCCGGGGCTCGGCCCAGGGCCGGTCCGCCCGCCTCGGGGCTCGGTCCGGGGGCGGCGCGGTGTCCGCGTCCGGCCCCGCCCCGCCCCGCCCCACGGGACCGCTCACAGACCCGCCACCGGACCGCCGCCCCCGGGCCCTCGGGGGCCGGTCCGGGTGGCTGCCGGGCCGGCCCGCACCCTCACTCCGGAGGCCGGCCCCCGCGGCGGCCCCGGGCGCGGCGTGGCACCGGTTCGTCCTGCGGCGGATCGGGCAGAGCCAGGCACAGCGCGTCCAGGGCCGCCGCGAAGGCGTGGTCGGGCGGGGTTCCGTAGCCGATGACCAGGCCGTCGCGCGGCGGCACCGTGCTGTCGGGGTGGCGGTAGGCATGCAGGCCGTCCAGGGCCAGCCCCTGCCGCCGCGCCGCGCGTAGGGCCAACTCCTCGGTAGTGTCGGGGAGTTCGAGCACCGCGTGCAGCCCGGCGGCGACCCCGCTGACCTTGATGTGCGGCGCCCGCTCGGCGATCATGTGGGCCAGCTGGTCGCGGCGGCGCCGGTAGTGCAGCCGCATCTGGCGCAGGTGCCGGTCGTAGGCGCCGCGCGCGATGAAGTCGGCCAGCGTGAGCTGGTCGAGGACGCCGGACCACATCTCCCGGGGCCCTTGACCGCGAGCACGTCGTCGACGAGCCACCCCGGCAGCACCATCCACCCCAGCCGCAGCGCGGGGGAGAGGCTCTTGCTGGTCGAGCCGATGTAGACGACCCGGTCGGGGTCCAGCCCCTGCACGGCGCCGACCGGCTGCCGGTCGTAACGGAACTCCCCGTCGTAGTCGTCCTCCACCAGCACCCCGCCGTGCGACCGGGCCCAGTCGACGACCGCCGTCCGCCGGTCCGGGTGCAGGGGTCCGCCCGTCGGGAACTGGTGCGCCGGGGTGAGCAGCACCGTTCCGGCGCCGGTGCCCGGGAGTTCGTCGATCCGGGCCCCGGACGAGTCGACCGTCAGGGGCGCGGTGCGCAGCCCCGCCTCGTGGAGGATGCCCCGGTGGAAGTCGAGTCCGTACGACTCCACCGCGACGGTGCCCTTCAGCACCCCGCCCAGCAGCTCCAGGGCGTGGGCGAAGCCGGAGCAGACGACGATCCGGTCGGGCTCGGTCCGCACGCCCCGGGCCCGCGCGAGGTACTCCGCCAGCGTCTCGCGCAGCTCCACCCGGCCGCGCGGATCGCCCACCCCGAAGGCGTCGTTGGGCGCGGCGGCGACGGCCGAGCGCACCGAGGTGACCCAGGCGGCGCGCGGGAAGGCGGCCGCGTCGGGGGAGCTGGGCATCAGGTCGTGCACCAGCCGCCGGCGCATCTGCCGCTGCGGCCGGCGCTCCTGGTCCGGGTGGAGCGGGGCGGTGCGCCGGGCGACCCGGGTGCCCGAGCCCTGCCGGGCGGTGAGCCACCCCTCCTCGACCAGCTCGGCGTAGGCGGCGGCGACGGTGTTACGGGCGATGCCCAGGTCACCGGCGAGGCTGCGGTAGGGCGGCAGCCGGGTGCCGGGCGCCAGCCGGCCGGAGCGGATGGCCTCCTGTAACGCGTGCATGAGCTGGGCCCGCAGGCTCCCCTCACCGGAGAGTTCGAGGTGGAAGTCGGCGCCGGGCGAGGTGCCGGGCGGAGTATCGGGAAGGGCATCGGCCGGAGTATCGGGAGGGGCGTCGGCCGGAGTATCGGCCGGGGTGCCGGGAGGGGCATCGGTCGGGGTATCGCCCGGAGTATTGACCCACGTTTCTGCCATGGGAATGCACCATACCTGGGGTCGTTTCCGCGCTTACGGTCAATGCATGACCACTTACCAGGTGCCTCAGCGCATGAACTTCACCACCGTCGCCCCCAAGGTCTTCAAGGCCGTTCTCGCCCTCGACGCCGCCGCCCGCGAAGGCATCGACCCCGTTCTGCTGGAGCTGGTGCAGATCCGCGCCTCGCAGATCAACCGCTGTGCGTACTGCATCGACTACCACACGTCCGACGCCCGCAAGGCCGGTGAGTCGGAGGAGCGCATCTACCAGCTCTCCGCCTGGGAGGAGTCCAGCCTCTACACCGAGGCCGAGCGCGCCGCCCTGGCCCTGACCGAGGCCATCACCGTCCTGCCCGAGGGCGTCTCGGACGAGGTCTACGCGGAGGCCGCCAAGCACTTCGAGGAGAAGGAGCTGGCCCAGCTGATCGCGCTCATCTTCACCGTCAACACCTGGAACCGGATGAACGTCGCCACCCGCAAGACGCCCGGTACCGAGTAACCGACAGAGTCCCGCGGGCGGTGGCCGCCTCCCTGTCCGACGGCCACCGCCCGCGCCATGCCGTCCACCATTCACTGATGAAGGGCTGACCAGCCATGACCACCGTCGAGTCCGGGGTCCCAGCCGACACCGGGCGTTCATCTGTCAAGGGTTGGCTCGCCGTACTGGCGGTCACCCTCGGCATCTTCTCCCTGATGACCTCCGAGCTGCTCCCCGTGGGGCTGCTCACCCCCGTCGGTACCGCCCTGGACGTCTCCGAGGGCACCGCGGGCCTGATGGTGACGGTGCCCGGCCTGGTCGCCGCCGTCTCCGCGCCCCTGGTCACCGTGGCCACCGGGCGCATCGACCGCCGGATCGTCCTGGTGGTCCTGATCGGCCTGATGGGCGCCGCCAACCTGGCCTCCGCCTTCGCCACCAGCTTCACCGTGGTCCTGATCGCCCGGTTCCTGATCGGTATCAGCGTCGGTGGCTTCTGGTCCATCGCGGGCGGTATCGCCCTGCGCCTGGTGCCCGCCAAGCATGTCGCCCGCGCCACCGCCGTCATCTTCGGCGGGGTGGAGACCGCGTCCGTGCTGGGCGTGCCGCTGGGTACGTTCATCGGTGACATGAGCAGCTGGCGTACGGCCTTCGGCGCCGTGGGCATCCTCGGCCTGGTCTCGCTGGCCTGCATGCTCTTCCTGATGCCGAAGATCCCGGCCGAGCAGAGCATCTCCTTCTCCGCCCTGCCGAAGGTCTTCAAGACCAACGCCGGGGTCCGGATCGGTATCGCCCTGACCTTCCTGGTCATCACCGGCCACTTCCTCGCCTACACCTTCGTCCGGCCGATCCTCCAGGAGGACGGGATCCGGGCCGGTTCGATCGGCGCTCTGCTGCTGACCTTCGGCGTCGCCGGGATCTGCGGCAACTTCATCGCCGGGGCCCTCATCACCAGGAGCCTCCGGAAGACCGTCATGGGCATCTCGGTGGTCCTCACCGCCGGCATGGTGATCCTCGCGGTCGTCGACACCAACATCTTCACCGCCGGAGCCATCCTGGTCCTGTGGGGCCTGGGCTACGGCGCGGTGCCGGTCACCTTCCAGAGCTGGATCATGGACGCGGCACCGGAGGCGACCGAGGCGGCGACCTCCCTGTACGTCTCCGCGTTCAACCTCTCCATCGCGCTCGGCGCGCTCTTCGGCGGCTTCGCCGTCGACGGCATCGGCGCCACCAGCGTCCTGTGGATCGGTGCCGCACTGGCCTTCGCCGCCCTGTTCGTGGTCGGCGGCTCCCGCCGCGCCACCACGGCCGAGCCCGCCGCCGCCCCGTAGCGGCAGCGGCCACTCCCCGAAACCGCCCGTCCCCCGTGGACGTCCCCCGCGCACGGGGGACGGGCTTCCTCACCCTGCTCCCTTCACCCCAGGGCCCCTTCGCGCGCCCGCGGACGCCGCCACCCGGCCGGTCCGGCGGCGCCCCCAACCATCGAACCGAGGAACGGCATGACCGAGAACACCGTCCCTGCCGCAGGTGTGGTCCGCCCCGGAGACGAGGCCTACGAGGCACTGTCCGTACGGGGCCTGAACAAGCGCTTCACCGCCGAGCCGGAGAAGTTCCAGGTCGTCACCACCACCGAGCAGGTCGTGGACGCGGTGCGCGAGGCGGTCTGGGAGGGCAAGCGCATAGCCGTCCGCAGCGGCGGCCACGGCTACGAGAACGTGGTGGGCGACCCCGCCGTCCAGGTGGTCATCGACCTGGGCGGGATGCGCGAGGTCTCCTTCGACCCCGAGCGCAAGGCGTTCGCCGTCGGACCCGGTGTCCGTACGGCGGAGCTGTACCGGGCCCTGTACGAGGGATGGGGCGTCGCCCTCCCCGCCGGTGACAGCGCCACCGTCGGCCTGGGCGGCCACGCGGCCGGTGGCGGCTTCGGCTCCCTGAGCCGCCGCGAGGGCCTGGCCGTGGACCACCTGCTGGCCGTGGAAGTCGTCGTGGTCGACCCCTCCGGCGAGGTCCGCGCGGTCGTTGCCACCCGCGACCCGGAGGACCCGCACCACGACCTGTGGTGGGCCCACACCGGCGGTGGCGGCGGCAACTTCGGCATCGTCACCCGCTACTGGTTCCGTTCCCCCGACGCCACGGGCGACGACCCCCGCGAGGCCCTGCCCGAGCCCCCCGCCTCCGTACTGGCGGGCACCGTCCTGTTCAACCGGGAGTCCCTGGACCGGACGGCCCTGCGCACCCTGACGGGCAACTTCGCCCGCTGGCACGAGGCCAACGGCGCGCCCGGCTCCCCGTACGACTCCCTCTTCGCCGGTCTCGTCATGTTCGGCCGCCCCCGTACGGGCGACGCCGGCATGGGGGCCGTGGGCTTCGTCCACCTGGACGCCGCCGTGCCCGACGCCGAACGGCTGCTGGGCGACTACATCGCGGCGCTCACCGAGGGGCTCGGCGACTTCCCGGTCGTGCTGCCCACCGAGACCCTGCCCTGGCTGGAGGCGAAGAAGGCCCTCGCCGCGGCCCAGGACGCGGAGATCGGCCGGCAGAAGATCAAGTGGGCGTTCCTGCGCACCGGTTACGCCGACGACCAGATCGACACCCTCCACGACTACCTCGACAGCGAGGACCACAGCAACGACAGCAGCCTGGTGGCGCTCCAGTCCCACGGCGGCCGCATCAACGCGGTGGCGCCCGACGCCACCGCCTCCGCCCAGCGGGGTGCCGTCATGGGGGCCTTCTTCATGAACACCTGGCAGAACCCGGAGCTGGACGACGCCAACGTCGACTGGATGCGCCGGCTCTTCCGGGACCTGCACGCCAAGACCGGCGGGGTCCCGGTGCCGGGGGAGCGGTACGACGGCTGCTACATCAACTTCCCGGACGTGGACGCGGCCGACCCCCGGTGGAACACCTCGGAGGTCCCCTGGCAGCAGCTCTACTACCAGGGCAACGCCGAGCGGCTGCGCGCGGTCAAGGCCCGGTGGGACGCGCTCGGCGTGTTCCGCCACACCCTGGCGATCGGTGACCAGGACTGACGCCTCCCCGGTGTGCGGCCGGCCGGTCCGGGGACCGGCCGGCCCGCCGGAAGGTCCGTACTTGACGTGACCACAACGAGCGAAAACGTCGCTTCCAGCCACCCACCGTTCTATTTCGGACTCTCTGCGGTCTCATGATCGGGAAGTGGCCCCTGTGCACGAGAATTCTGTCCGTCCACAGCCGGGGAGCGATCCTCCGATCCGGGGACAAGGACGGCCTGGGGCGGGCCGCCCGCGGGACAGAACCACCTGAGGACAGAACGACCTGACGCGGACACGTGTCCGCAGCGGACTGCTCGTCGTGCGACCAGAGCCAAACCACAGGTAAGGACGTCGTAATGCCGCACTTTGCCCTTCTCGGACCGATGGAAATACGCGTGAACGGTGAGCTGCGGACACCCAGCGCGCCCATGGCCCGCCGGGTCCTCGCTCTGCTCCTCGCCCATGCGGACCGTGTCGTCCCCATGGAGCTGCTGATCGACGAGCTGTGGGGCGAGGAGCCGCCCAAGAAGGCACGCAAGACCGTGCAGACCTACATCTACCAGCTCCGCAAGGCCCTCTGCGACGAGGGGTCCGGCCAGAGCCAGGAGCTGGTGGAGACCCATCCGCACGGCTACCGGCTCCCGCTCCAGGGCTGCCGGCTGGACGTACGGGAGTTCCAGAACCTGCTGCGCGAGGGGCGCGAGGCGCTCACCCGGGGCCGGGCGAGCGAGGGCGCCGCACTCCTGCGCCGCGGCCTGGAGCTGTGGCGCGGCGCGCCGCTGGAGGACGTGGAGAGCGGGCCCCTGCTGGCCGCCCAGACCGCACGGCTGGAGCGGCTCAAGATCCAGGCGCTGGAGCAGCGCATCGCGGCGGACCTGGCCCTCGGCGGCAACCAGTCCCTGCTGGAGGAGATCCGGGACCTGACCCACCAGTACCCCCTGCACGAGGAGTTCTGCGCCCAGCTCATGACGGCCGCCAAGCGCTGCGGCCAGCGGGGCGAGGCCCTCTCCGCCTACGCCCGGCTGCGCCGGGCCATGGCCGAGCAACTGGGCCTGGAGCCCTCCACCCGGCTGCGGGAACTCCAGGAGCGGGTGCTCGCCGGACACGACGAGCAGACCCACGTCCCCGCCCGCGCCGGAGCCGCTGGTGCCCCCTTCCAACTCCCTCCGGCCATCGGTGACTTCGTCGGCCGCCGGGACGAGCTGGAGCGCATCGAGCGCGCCGTGCGCGAGACCGGACCCGTCCCGGGGGTCCGGATCGTGACGGTGACCGGGGCGCCCGGCATGGGCAAGACGCAGATCGCGCTCCAGGTGGCCCACCGGCTGCGCAAGGACTTCCCCGACGGGCAGCTCAAGGCGAGCCTGCACATGGAGGACGGCACGGCCCAGCCCCCGGCCGAGACGCTCAAGGAACTGCTGGCCGCCGTCGGCCACGACCGGCGCTCCCTGCCGGAGCGCACCGACGACCTGGCCCGGATGTTCCGCAGCTGGGCGGCCGGCCGCCGTTTCCTCCTGCTGCTGGACGACGCGGCGGGCAGCGAGGCGGTGCTGCCCCTGCTGCCCGCGGGCGTGGACAACGCGGTCATCGTCACCTCCCGCTGGCGGATGATCGGCCTGCCGGGGGCGGTGACCTCCGTGGAGGTGGGGCTGCTGCCCGAGGCCGACGGGCGGCGGCTGCTGGCCCAGGTGGTCGGCGCCGACCGGACGGCCCGGGAACCCGAGGCCGCGGCCGCCATCGTGGCCGGGTGCGAGGGGATGCCCACCGCCATCCGTGCCATCGGCAGCCGGATCACCGCCTGGCCCGGCCACAGCCTCGCGGACTTCGCCGCCCGGCTGAAGGACGAGGGGGGCCGCCTGGAGGAGCTGAGCAGCCCGCACCTGGACGTCCGCCGCTATCTGGTCGGGGCCGCCGACCGGCTCCCGTACGCCGCCCGGGAGGTGCTGGCGGAGATCAGCAGCGCGGGCGACGCGGATGTCACCGTCACCGACCTCGCCCATGTCCTGCACCGGTCGGTGCCCTCGATCGAGCACTCGGTGGAGCTGCTGACGGCCCACCGCGTGCTCACCCCCGTGGTGCAGAACGGCAGCCACGTCCTCCGTATCCCGCCCCTGATGCGCCTCGCCTTCGCCCGCGAGGGCCAGGCCCGCACCGGCGACCCGTTAGTCAAGGAGGTCACCATCCACGACAGTCGGTGTCCGTACGCCGCGCAGGTCTGCTCCTGCCCCCTCGCGCGGAGCGCGCTCCGCTCGGAGAACCTGCACCTGCGGGCCGCGCCCGCCTGCTGAAGCGCCCCGGTCCCGCACCGGGCCCGTGGGTTCCGTCTTGGTGAAACGTGTTCTACTCTTGCGCCGTTCCAGTGGCTGCGACCGGCGGGGAACCCATGGGCATCGGCACGGACAGCGGTACGGCGATCGGTACGGGAACCGGCGTCGGCATCACCGAGGAACACCGCGCACTGGCCCGCTCCGTACGCGGGTGGCTCGCCCGGACCGTCCCGCCCGGCGAGGCCCGCGCACTCCTCGACACACCGGCCCCGGCCGCACCCGGAGCGCGCCCCAAGCACTGGGCGGCGCTCGCCGCACAGGGGTTGACCGGCATCCAGCTGCCCGAGGAGTACGGGGGCGGGGGCGGCGGAATCCTGGACCTCGCGGTGGTCCTGGAGGAGGCGGCCCACGGCTCGCTGCCCGGCCCGTACCTCGCGACCGTACTCGTGGGCGCGGTGCTGGCACGCACCCCCGGCCCCGCGACCGGCGACACGCTCCGGGCCATCGCCGCCGGGGAACGTACCGCCGCCCTCGCCCTCACCCCCGGCACCCTCACCGCCACCCCCACCGCGACCGGCCACCGCCTCGACGGCACCGCCCCGCCCGCCCTCTCCGCCGACGCCGCCGACCTGCTGCTCCTCCCCGCCGCCACCCCCACCGGCGAGCGCTGGTTCCTCGTGGACGCCGGGACGGAAGGGCTCACCGTGCGCCCGCACCGCAGCGTCGACCCCACCCGGCCCACGGCACAGGTGCGGGCCGACGCCGTCCCCGTACCGGCCCACCGGACCCTGCCCATCGCATCCGCCCTCGTCCGCGACCTGGCCGCCGTCCTCCTCGCCGCCGACGCCTGCGGGACCGCCGCCCGCTGTCTGTGCACGGCCGTCGAACACGCCCGCGTACGGGAGCAGTTCGGGCGGCCCATCGGCGCGTTCCAGGCGGTCAAGCACCTCTGCGCCGACATGCTCGTCCGCCTCGAACAGGCCCGCGCCCTCACCTGGGACGCCGCCCGCGCCGCCGACGAGGAGTCCGGGGACGGGGCGCGTGGGCTCACCGCCGCCCTCGCCGCCGCCACCGCACCGGAGGCCGCGTACACCTGCGCCAAGGACACCATCCAGATCCTCGGCGGCACCGGTTTCACCTGGGAGCACGACGCCCACCTCTGGTTACGCCGGGCCGTCCTCGCCCGCCAGCTCCTCGGGACCGCCGACGCCCACCTGCTGCGCGCCGCCCGCCTCGCCGCGGCCGGCGCCCGCCGCGAACTCACCCTGGAACTCCCGCCCGAGGCCGCCCGCCACCGCGCCGAGGCCCGCTCCCACCTCACCGCCGCCCGTGGCCTGCCGCCCCGCGAGGCCCGCCGCGCCCTCGCCCCCACCGGCTATGCGGCCCCGCACCTCCCGCCCCCGTACGGCTTGGGCGCGGGGCCCGTACAACAACTGGCGATCCAGCAGGAGCTGGCCGAGCAGTCCATCCGGCTCAGCGACCTCTCCGTCGCCACCTGGGTGGTGCCGTCCCTGATCGCGTACGGGACCGAGGCGCAGCGCGAGCGCTATCTCCCCGCCACCCTGCGCGGCGACCTCCAGTGGTGCCAGCTCTTCTCCGAACCCGACGCCGGCTCCGACCTGGCCGCCCTGCGCACCCGTGCCGTACGGACCGGGGAGGGCTGGCGGATCACCGGGCAGAAGGTCTGGACGAGCGCCGCCCGCACCGCCGACCACGGCATCCTGCTCGCCCGCACCGACCCCGACGCGCCCAGGCACCGGGGGCTCACCTACTTCCTGGTCGACATGAAGAAGGCCCGGGGCATCGGCATCCGCCCGCTGCGGGAGATCACCGGTGAATCCCTCTTCAACGAGGTCCACTTCGACGACGTGCTCCTGCCGCCCGACGCCGTCGTGGGCGAGGTCGGCGGCGGCTGGCGCGTCGCCCGCAACACGCTCGGCAACGAACGCGTCCACATGGCCGACCAGTTGACCTTCGATACCGGCCTCGAAGCGCTGATCGCCCGCTCGGCGGAGACCGACGACGCGACCCGTACCCGGATCGGCGCCCTCGCCGCCGAGGCGCACGCCCTCGCCTGCATCGGCCTGCGCACCACGCTCCGCCAGGTCTCCGGCCTCGAACCGGGCGCCGGGGCCTCGGTGCGCAAGCTCGTCCAGACCGCCCACCAGCAGAAGGTCGCGGAGCTCACCCTCGAACTCCTCGGCCCGGACGGGGCGGTGGCCGAACCGGAGGCGGGGGAGCGGGCGCTGCACGGCTTCCTGATGTCCCGCTGTCTGACCATCGCGGGCGGCACCACCCAGATCCAACTGAACGTCGTCGCCGAGCGCATCCTCGGCCTGCCCCGGGACTGACCGCAGCAACGCAGAGAGGCTCGGAATGATGAAGGCCTACATCGTCGGCGTCGGCATGACGAAGTTCGAGAAGCCCGAGACCCGCGACTGGAGTTACGGGGACATGGTCCGCGAGGCGGGCACGGCAGCGCTGGAGGACGCGGGGGTCCGCTACGACCAGGTCGAACAGGTCCCCGTCGGCTACTGCTTCCAGCCCTCCACCGCCGGACAGCGGGCCGTCTACGGGCTGGGGCTCACCGGCGTCCCCGTCTACAACGTCAACAACAACTGCGCCACCGGCTCCACCGCCCTGATGCTGGCCCGGCAGTTCGTGGCGGGCGGCGGCAGCGACTGCGTGCTGGCGGTCGGCTTCGAGAAGATGGCCCGCGGCTCGCTGGGCCGCTCCGGGGGCTCCGGGAGCGACTTCGCGGCCTCGCCCGTCGCCCGGCACTACGGGATCATGGCCGCCGCCCACGGCTTCACCGACGCCCCGCCCACCGCCCAGATCTTCGGCAACGCGGCCCGCGAGCACATGGAGCGGTACGGGACCACACCCGCACAGCTCGCGGCCGTCGGAGCCAAGAACCACCGGCACTCGGTGAACAACCCCTACGCCCAGTTCCAGGACCCGTACACGGTGGAGGAGGTCCTCGCCGCCCGTACCGTCCACGCCCCGCTCACCAAGCTCCAGTGCTCACCCACCTCCGACGGTGCGGCGGCGGCCGTGGTCGTCTCCGAGCGGTTCGTGGAGCGCCAGGGCCTGGGGGAGCGGGCCGTGGAGATCGCCGCCCAGGCCATGACCACCGACACCGGGGCCTCCTTCGCCTCCGGCACCTGCATCGACGCGGTCGGCACCCCGATGTCGAGGGCGGCGGCCGGGCAGGTGTACGCGGCCTCCGGCCTGGGCCCCGGCGACCTCGACGTGATCGAGCTGCACGACTGCTTCTCCGTCAACGAGCTGCTCACCTACGAGGCGCTCGGCCTCTGCGGCGAGGGGGAGTCCGGCAAGCTCGTGGAGTCCGGGGCGACGACGTACGGCGGGCGGTGGGTGGTGAACCCGTCGGGCGGGCTGATCTCCAAGGGGCACCCGCTCGGCGCGACCGGCATCGCCCAGGTTGCCGAGCTGACCTGGCAGCTGCGCGGCGAGGCGGGCCCGCGCCAAGTCGCGCGCGCCCGCACGGGGCTCGCCCACAACATCGGGCTGGGCGGGGCGGCGGTGGTGACGCTGCTGCGGCGGTGAGACCACGGCGGGGGAGGGGGACTTCGGTCCTACGGCCGGCGGGGACCTCGGTCCTAGGACGAACGTGATCCGAGATCTCCTGCCGATACCCGATGTACGGGGCACGTACTACCTGCGACCATGACCGGCATGGCAGATGTCCCCGCACCCGCGTCCCCCCGTACCTCCCGCTCCCGGATACCCACCGGCGCCTGGGCCGTCGTCCTCGCCGCCTGCACGGGCCAGTTCCTCGTCGTCCTCGATGTCTCCGTGGTCAACGTGGCGCTGCCCTCCATGCGGGCCGACCTGGGGCTGAGCCACAGCGCGCTCCAGTGGGTCGTCAACGCCTACTCGATCGCGTTCGCCGGGTTCATGCTGCTGGGCGGGCGGGCCGCCGACATCTACGGCCGGAAGCGGATGTTCCTCGTCGGGCTCGGGGTCTTCACCGCCGCCTCCCTCGCGGGCGGCCTCGCCCAGGAGGGGTGGCAGCTCCTCGCCGCCCGGGCCGCACAGGGCCTCGGGGCCGCCGTCCTTGCCCCCGCCACCCTCACCATCCTGACCGCCGCCGTCCCCGAGGGGCCCGCCCGGACCAAGGCGATAGCGACCTGGATGGCGGTCGGCGCGGGCGGCGGCGCGGCCGGCGGGCTCATCGGCGGGATCCTCACCGACGCCCTCTCCTGGCGCTGGGTCCTCCTCATCAACGTCCCCATCGGCGCGCTCGTCCTGGTCGCCGCCGCCCTGTGGATCACCGAGGGCCGGGCGGGCGACCGCCGCCGCATCGACCTGCTGGGGGCCGTCCTGGCCACCGCGGGCCTCGCCACCGTCGCGTACGGCATCGTCCAGACCGAGGCCGTGGGCTGGACGGCCGCCGCCACCCTGGTCCCGCTGGTGGCCGGGGTGGCGCTGCTGGGCACGTTCGTGCTGGTCGAGGCGCGGACGGCGGTGCCGCTGGTCCCGCTGCGGGTCTTCGGCGCACGGGCCGTCTCCTCGGCCAACGTGGCGATGCTCCTCATGGGGTCCGCGACCTTCGCCATGTGGTACTTCATGACCGTCTACGCCCAGAACGTGCTGGGCTACACGCCGTTGCAGGCCGGTCTCGCCCTGATGCCGACCTCCGCCGCCGTGATCATCGGCTCCAAGATCGCGCCCCGGATCATGGTGCGTACGGGGCCCAAGGCCCTCGCCGTCGCCGGAGTCCTGATCACCGCCGCCGGGTTCGGCTGGCAGTCCACCATGGGCGTCCACGGTTCCTACCTCACCGCGATCATGTTCCCCGGCATCCTGATGATGGCCGGGGCGGGCCTCGCCTCCACCCCGCTGGCCACCCTCGCCACCTCCGGCGCGGCCCCCGGGGACGCCGGACTCGTCTCCGGCCTGGTCAACACCTCCCGCACCATGGGCGGCGCGCTCGGCCTCGCGGTGCTCTCCACGGTCGCCGCCGCCCGCACGGCGGGCTCGGTGGACCCGGCGGAGGTCACCGCCGGATACGCCTCGGCGTTCCGCACCGCGTGCGGGGTGCTGCTGGTGGGCGTCGTGGTGATGCTGGCCTGGCTGCCGAACCACCGGACATCCCGCGTACGGGAGGAGCGGGCGGCGGAACCCACGACGGCGGCACAGGCGAAGGCGCAGGCCCAGGAGCGGGTGTGAACCGCCGGATCTGACATGGCGTCAGCACTCTTCCCAACTTCCGGGGGCTGCGTTATACATGGGCCATCGGCTAGAACGCGTTCTAGAAGGGTGCGCCCTGCCGGTCCCCGCGCGGCCTCGGTGCGGTCGGCGGTGCGGACAGGCCGCACCGAGGTCTTCCACCGTCGGTCTCCCCCGTCAAGGAGCGGCTTCGCCATGCCCATCGATGCCCGAGCGGCCCTCGCCGCAGCCCCCCGCCGAGCCGAGATCGCCTGGAACCACAAGGACGTCCAGCTCTACCACCTGGGCCTCGGCGCGGGGATCCCCGCCACCGACCCGGACGAGCTGCGCTACACCCTGGAGTCCCGGCTCCAGGTGCTGCCGAGCTTCACCACCGTCGCGGGCGCCGGGACGGCCGCCTTCGGGGGGATGGGCGCGGACGGGATCGACGTGGACCTCGCCGCCGTCCTGCACGGCGGCCAGTCCGTCCGCGTCCACCGCCCGATCCCCGTCACCGGCCGGGCCGTCCAGACCTCGAAGGTCGCGGCCGTGTACGACAAGGGCAAGGCCGCCGTCATCGTGCTCCGCACCGAGGCGCACGGTGACGAGGGGCCGCTCTGGACCAACGACGCGCAGATCTTCGTACGGGGAGAGGGCGGGTTCGGCGGCGAGCGCGGGCCCTCCGACCGCCTCGCCCTGCCCGACCGGGCCCCCGACCGCACCGCCGAACGCCCGATCCGCGAGGACCAGGCGCTGCTCTACCGCCTCTCCGGGGACTGGAACCCGCTCCACGCCGACCCGGCCTTCGCCAAGCTCGCCGGCTTCGACCGGCCGATCCTGCACGGGCTGTGCACGTACGGCATGGTCCTCAAGGCCGTCACCGACACCCTGCTGGACGGTGACGTCTCCCGGATCGCCGCCTACCGCACCCGCTTCGCCGGAGTGGTCTTCCCCGGCGAGACCCTCCGCATCCGGATGTGGCGGGTCGGGGACGGGCGCGTCCAGGTGGCGGTGACCGCCGCCGGACGGGACGACGCCCCGGTCCTCGCGGACACGCTCGTCGAACACTCCTGAACCGAACCCCGACCCCAGCAGCACCGCTTCCGGCAGCCGATTCGAGGGGAGCCGTACCCATGCGCGCAGCCGTACTGCACGAGACAGGCCAGGAGAAGCTGGAAGTCCTCGACGACGTCGAGGCGGTGGGGTTCGGCCCCGGAAAGGTCAGGCTCCGCATCCGGGCCACCGGGCTCTGCCACTCCGACGTCTCCGCGATGAACGGCGTCCTCCCGCAGCCCGCCCCCTTCATCCCCGGCCACGAGGGCGCGGGCGAGGTCCTCGACGTCGGCGACGGGGTGACCGGCCTGAGCGCGGGCGACCGGGTCCTCGTCTGCTGGCTGCCCGCCTGCGGGGCCTGTCCCTCCTGCAGGCGCGGCCAGACCCAGCTCTGCCTGGCGGGCTTCCTGAACGCGGGCACCCCCAACTTCAAGCGCCCCGGCGGCGACGTCTTCGGCTTCGCGGGCACCGGCACCTTCACCGAGGAGGTCGTCGTCGGTGCGGGCTGCGCGGTGCCGATCCCCGACGACGTACCGTTCGAGATCGCCGCCCTCATCGGCTGCGGGGTCACCACCGGCCTCGGCGCCGCCATCAACACCGCCCAGGTGGAAGCCGGTTCGTCGGTCGCCGTCATCGGCTGCGGCGGCGTCGGCATCTCCACGATCCAGGGCGCCCGGGTCCAGGGCGCCGCCCGGATCGTCGCCGTCGACCCGGTCGCCTCCCGCCGCGAGGCCGCCCTCCGCTTCGGCGCCACCGAGGCCGTCGCCCCGGACGGACTGGCCGACGCCAAGCAGCGCATCACCGGCGGCGAGGGCTTCGACTACGTCTTCGAGGTCGTCGGCAAGTCCGCCACCGCCCGCACCGCCTACGAGCACACCCGCCGCGGCGGCACCCTCTGCATCGTCGGCGCCGGGGCCATGGACGACCACTTCCAGGTCAACATGTTCGAGCTGTTCTTCGACGAGAAGCGCATCCTCCCCTCGATGTACGGCGGCGGGGACGTGCTGCGCTCCTACGAGCGGGCCATCGCGCTCTGGCGGGCGGGACGGATCGACCTGGAGTCGATGATCACCCACCGGGTCCGGCTGGAGGAGGTCAACGACGCCCTGGAGCAGATGCGGACCGGCGAGTCGCTGCGTACCTGCATCCAGCTCTGAACCGGCCACCCGACCAACGACGTTGAGGAACGCGATGTCACTTCCCCGCCCGCTGGACGGGCTCTCCGCGATCGTCACCGGCGCCGGCCGCGGCCTCGGCCGCGCCGAGGCCCTGGAACTGGCCCGGCTCGGCGCCGCCGTCGTCGTCAACGACTACGGGCAGCCCGGCCTCGACGGCTCGGGCGAGGCGTCCGCCGCGCCCGCCGAGGAGGTCGCCGCCGAGATCCGCGCGGCGGGCGGCCGGGCGACGGCCCACCTCGGAGACGTGGCCGACCACGAACAGGCCCACGAACTGGTCGAGTTGGCGATCCGTACGTACGGCACGCTGGACATCCTGGTCAACAACGCGGGCATCCTCCGCGACCGGATGATCTTCTCCATGACCGAGGACGAGTGGGACGCGGTCATCCGCGTCCACCTCAAGGGCCACTACAACACCACCCACTTCGCCGCCGCCCACTGGCGCGCCCGCTCCAAGGAGACCGGCGGCCCGGTCTACGGCCGGATCGTCAACACCTCTTCGGAGGCGTACCTCGCGGGCTCGGCGGGCCAGCCCAACTACGCGGCGGCCAAGGGCGGCATCGTCGGCCTCACCACCTCCACCGCCCTCGCCCTCGCCAAGTACGGCGTCACCGCCAACGCCATCTGCCCGCGCGCCCGTACCCGGATGACCGAGGACGTCTTCGCGGGCTTCCAGGAACCGGCCGACGGTACCCTCGACGCCCTCGCCCCCGAACATGTCTCCCCGCTCGTCGGCTATCTCGCCTCGCCCGCCGCGGCCGGGGTCAACGGGCAGCTGCTCGTCGTCCACGGAGGCATGGTCGCGATCGTCGAACGGCCCAGGGTGGCGGCCAAGTTCGACGCGGCGAAGGAGACGTTCACCTATGCCGAGCTGGACGAACTGCTCACCCCGTACTACGCGGACCGCCCCCGGGGCGAGACCTTCGCGGCGGCCGAAGTGCTGGGCCTGAAGCGGGAGTAGGAGATCGACGGATTTCAACGGACGGGCCCGGTACGGCTGTTCGCCGTACCGGGCCCGCCGGTCACGCTGTTCGCCTGTGGCTCAGGCCGCCCGGGACTCCTCCGGGGCGGGCCTGCGGTGGCGGCCGTGCGGCTGCACCGAGGTGTTCTCCATCGACGCACCCCCTCGGTGCTTTCCGGAACCGCCGGTCGCGGCCCCTTCCGCGTCGCCCCCCGGCGTGCGCGGCGTGGTCGTGTCGGTTCGGGCTTCGGACATCTGGGAAGTCACCCCGTTGTGATCGCTTGCCTGTGTCGCACGCGGGTGTTCCTGATGCACCCGCGCGTGTGGTGCGTGTACCGCAGGCCCGCCTCCGCCGCCCGACGCGGTCACCGCCGGTGCCCGCCCCCTACGGCTGCGTAGCCTCAAGAGCCCCGAGTCTAGTCAGTCGACGCGACCCGGTGCAGCGGCGCCTGCCCCAGAGGAACCGGCTTGCACACGGCAGGAGGGGCGACGGCTGCGGACGGTTCCGTTCCGTGTCCGACGCCGCCCGTTCCGCCCGTTCCGCCCGCCTCCGGGGGCGGTTCCTCGTCGCCCGGGGCGTCGATCAGCGCCACCCCGCAGGGCGTCGAGGCGTTGGCGTACGGAAGGTGCAGCACGCCGTCCCGGCTCCAGAAACCGGCCCCCGCCGACCAGCCCTCCGGCGCCGCGACCTGGTGCAGCCGCCGCCCCTGCGGACGCCAGATCCCCACCCAGCTCCCGGCCGGCCCGTCCATCCGCAGCGCCACGGCACAGCTCTCCGGCATCAGCATCTGACCCGGCTGCACGGCGAACGGCGTCACCGCCACATCCGCCGGACGCAGGCACTCCGGGAAGCGGACGGGCAGACAGCTGCCCAGCACGCCCCAGCCGAGCCGGTCGTGGCCCGGCGCGTTCGAGCGGATGAGCAGCAGCCCGCTGTCCGCGTCGGCCAGCAGCAGCCGGTCGTCGCTCGCGGGCGCGATCTGGAGCAGCGGGGTCACCTCGCCGTTCCGCTCCAGGTCCACGGCGACCGCCTTGACCGGCCCGCCACCCGCCGGCCGCCGGTCCAGGGCCAGCATCCGGCCCGCCCGGTCCAGCCACACCCCGCCCGAGCAGTGGCCGGGCACCTCCGCGACCAGCTCCGGCCCGAAGGAGCCCCCGGCCACCAGCCAGAGCAGCGAGGAGTGGTCACCGGCGGTGAGGCCGTACACGCTGCGGCCGTCCGGCGAGGGCGGCAGCAGCACCATCCCCTCGCACTCGACCGCGCCGAGGGCCAGTTCGCCGGTGACCGGCCCGGTCGGGTAGAGCAGCGAGAACGTCTGGCGGTCCGCCACCCGCCGCCGGATCAGCACCCGCCCGTCGGCGAGCGGCACCACCTGCGCGTCCGGCTCCTCGGGCTGGTTGAGCGGCAGCGGTACGGCGTAGGGCTCGGGCCCGTCCAGCGTCCAGCGCTCCGGGTACCAGGCCCGCTGCCCGCCGGGCGGAGCGGGTGCCGCCGTCAGCCGCGCCCCGTACGCACCGTCCGCGGTGAGCGTGAGGACGTCGGGGACGTGGGGCGTACCGGGGGTATGGGGTACGTCGGGGGCGGGGGGCGTGCCGGGGGTATGGCTTCCCGCCCCGACGGGTCCCCCGACCCCGGCCGGCTCCCTGACCCCGACGGGCTCCCCTCTCTCGCCACTCTCCCCGGTCTCGCCGGGCCCGTCCGGGCCGGGGCCCGCCGTCTCCGGGCCGGGGTCCGCCGCCGTGGCGGCCCCGGCGGTTCCGCCCTCGATGGCACAGGCAGTCATGGGCTCGTCACCTCCGGCTACGAAAGCTAGTTTTCGCACGTCCAGCCGAACAACACGTGCCACCGCACTTCACACATAAGGGTGGCGATGCCCGGATTCTCCTGAGGTGGTGAGGGTGGGTGTGCTGGCGGAGGGGTCCATGTCTATGGTGAGGCAGCCCTAACCGAACAGGCGTGCCCCGTGCACGTATGCGCACCAGCAGGAGCAGACGATGTCCCTTCGGCCTCGCGGCACCGCCGCAGTCGCCCTGGCGGTCGCCGCCGCCCTCTCCCTCTCGGCCTGCGGGAGCGGCGACGGCGGGGACGCGGCCAAGGGGGACGCGGGCGGCGACAAGAAGGCGGCCGCCGCCACCGGCGGCAAGGACTTCGCGGACGCGGCGAGGAAGACGGCGGCGTACGGCACCGAGGCGGAGCCGGGCGTGTTCCCCCGTACCGTCACGCACGCCATGGGGAAGACCGAGATCAAGGCGGCCCCGAAGCGGGTGGTCGTCCTGGACGTCGGTGAGTTCGACAACGTCGTTTCGCTCGGCATCGAGCCCGTCGGCTACGCGCCCAGCGAGGGCGACGCGGCCATCCCCTCGTACCTGGAGAAGGGCGCGGGCAGCCCGAAGAGCGTCGGCACGATCAACAGCCTCAACCTCGAGGCCATCGCGGGGCTCCAGCCCGACCTGATCCTCGGCAGCCAGCTGCGCGCGGCCGACAAGTACGACGAGCTGTCCAAGATCGCCCCGACCGTGTTCTCCATCCGTCCCGGCTTCACCTGGAAGGAGAACTACCTCCTCAACGCGGCCGCCCTGGACCGCACCGAGAAGGCCCACTCGGCCCTGGCCGCCTACCAGGCGAAGGCGGAGAAGCTGGGCAAGGACATCGGCCCCGACAAGCCGACCGTCTCCATGGTCCGCTACATGCCCGACCGCCTCCGGCTCTACGCCAAGGGGTCGTTCATCGGCACGATCCTGGAGGACGTCGGCCTGCCCCGCCCGGAGAACCAGCAGATCGACGACCTGGCCACCGAGATCAGCCCGGAGCGGATCGACGAGGCGGACGCCGACTGGATCTTCACCGGCGTCTACGGCGACCCGAAGGCGACCCAGCGCGACACCGCCCGGGCCAACCCGCTGTGGAAGAAGCTCGACGCGGTGAAGGAGGGCCGGGCCAAGGACGTCTCCGACGAGACCTGGTACCTGGGCCTCGGCGTCACCGCGGCGGGCCTGGTCCTCGACGACCTCCGCGCGGACCTGGTGAAGTAGCCGTCCGCGAGCGGGGGCGGGTACAGCGACCGCCTCCGCCCGGAGCCGGGTGGAGTGACCGCCTCCGGGCCCGCCTGTCGAAGCCGAAGCGGCCGCCTCCGGGCCGGCCTGGTGAAGTGGCGAAGCGGCCTGGTGAAGTAACGATTCGTGTCCGGCCGCCGGTCCTGGCGTACAGGTCCGGCGGCCCGGGGCGGCGGGCCTGCCCGGACAGGTAGCCTTTCCCCCGTGCCCCGTCTGTCTGAAGTCCTCGCCGCCCTCGACGCCCTCTGGCCCCCCGAGCGGGCCGAGGGGTGGGACGCGGTCGGCACCGTCTGCGGCGACCCGGACGCCGAGGTCGACCGGGTGCTCTTCGCCGTCGACCCCGTCCACGAGATCGTGGACGAGGCCCGGAAGCTCGGCGCCCAGCTGATCGTCACCCACCACCCGCTCTATCTGCGCGGGACGACGACGGTCGCCGCCGACACTTTCAAGGGCAAGGTCGTCCACACCCTCATCAAGCACGACATCGCCCTCCACGTCGCGCACACCAACGCCGACACCGCCGACCCCGGAGTCTCCGACGCCCTCGCCGGCGCCCTGGACCTGCGCGTCACCGGCCCTCTCGTACCGGACCCCACCGACCCCCACGGGCGGCGCGGACTCGGCCGGATCTGCGAGCCGGCCCACCCCGAGACCCTGGCCGCCTTCGCCGCCCGCGCCGCCGCCCGGCTCCCCGCCACCGCGCAGGGCATCCGGCTGGCCGGCGATCCGGAGGCGCTTGTACGGACCGTCGCCGTCAGCGGCGGCTCCGGCGACAGCCTCTTCGACGCCGTACGCGCCTCCGGCGTCGACGCCTTCCTCACCGCCGACCTGCGCCACCACCCGGCCTCCGAGGCCGTGCAGCACTCGCCGCTCGGCCTGGTCGACGCCGCGCACTGGGCCACCGAGTGGCCCTGGTGCGAGCAGGCGGCCGCGCAGCTCGACGCGATCTCCGACCGCCACGGATGGGACCTGCGGGTCCACGTCTCGAAGCAGGTCACCGACCCCTGGACCACCCACCATTCCTCTGGAGCCCCCAACTGAACGCCGCGCCCGCCGACCAGATCCGACTCCTCGAAGTCCAGGCCCTCGACGTACGCCTCGCCCAGCTCGCCCACAAGCGCGCCTCGCTGCCGGAGCACGCCGAGATCGAGCAGCTGAGCAGCGACCTCGCCCAGCTCCGTGACCTGCTGGTCGCCTCCACCACCGAGGAGAGCGACACCAGCCGCGAGCAGACCAAGGCCGAGCAGGACGTCGACCAGGTGCGCCAGCGTGCCGTCCGCGACCAGCAGCGGCTGGACTCCGGCGCGGTCTCCTCGCCCAAGGACCTGGAGAGCCTCCAGCGCGAGATCGCCTCGCTCGCCAAGCGCCAGGGAGACCTGGAGGACGTCGTCCTGGAGATCATGGAGCGCCGCGAGGCCGCCCAGGAGCGGGTCGCGGAGCTGACCCAGCGGGTCGCCGCCGTCCAGGCCAAGGTCGACGACGCCACCGCCCGCCGGGACGCCGCCACCGCCGAACTGGACGCCGAGGCCGCCACGGTGACCAAGGACCGCGAGGTCGTCGCCGAGGTCATCCCCGCCGACCTGATCAAGCTGTACGACAAGCTCCGCGCCCAGCAGGGCGGGGTCGGCGCCGCCCGGCTCTACCAGCGCCGCTGCGAGGGCTGCCGCCTGGAGCTGAACATCACCGAGGTCAACGAGGTGAAGGCCGCGTCCCCCGACACGGTCCTGCGCTGCGAGAACTGCCGCCGCATCCTGGTCCGCACCGCGGAGTCGGGCCTGTAATGAGCGCTGTCCGCCGGCTGGTGGTCGAGGCAGACGGCGGCTCCCGGGGCAACCCGGGGCCCGCCGGTTACGGTGCGGTGGTCATCGACGCGGCCACCGGCGAGACGCTCGCGGAGGCCGCCGAGTACATCGGCGTCGCGACGAACAACGTGGCCGAGTACCGGGGTCTGATCGCCGGTCTGACGGCCGCGAAGGCGCTGTTCCCCGACGCGGGGACCACCGGTCCTGACCTGCGGGTCCACGTCCGGATGGACTCCAAGCTGGTGGTCGAGCAGATGTCGGGGCGCTGGAAGATCAAGCACCCCGACATGAAGCCGCTGGCGGCCCGCGCCGCCGCGATCCTGCCGCCGTCCTCCGTCACGTACGAGTGGATCCCGCGCGCGCAGAACAAGCACGCGGACCGGCTCGCCAACGAGGCGATGGACGCGGGCCGCGACGGCCGGCAGTGGGAGGCGGCCGCCTCCACCGCCGAGCTGGACGCCCCCGCCCGCACCCCGCTGCCCGACCGGGGCCCGCCCGGCGACGCGGTGGCGGGCGCGGCGAAGGCCCGGGCCGCGCTGGCGGCGGCGCGGGGCGGGACGGAGGCGGGAACGCTGTTCGAGGTGCCCACGGCGGAGGAACCAGCGCCGCCATCCGCTGAGCCGGCAGCCCCTGAGCCGACAGCCCCCGAGCCGACGGACGTCAGCGCGATCGCCGGTGCCGCGGCGGCATCGGCGTCCGGCTCCGCCCCCACCCCGGCCCCGCAGGTCGGCTGGGCCGCCGCCCCCGACCTGGGCGCACCCGCCACCTTCGTCCTGCTCCGGCACGGCGAGACCGCGCTCACCCCCGAGAAACGGTTCTCCGGCAGCGGCGGCACCGACCCCGAACTCTCCGCCACCGGCCGCGACCAGGCCGCCCGGGCCGCCGCCCACTTCGCGGCCCTCGGCACTGTCCAGGACATCGTCAGCTCACCGCTGCGCCGCTGCCGGGAGACCGCCGCCGCCGTCGCGGACCGCCTCGGCCTGGAGGTCCGCATCGACGAGGGCCTGCGCGAGACGGACTTCGGCGCGTGGGAGGGGCTGACCTTCGGGGAGGTGCGCGAGCGGTACGGGGACGACCTGACGGCCTGGCTCGCGGACCCGGACACCGCGCCGACGGGCGGCGGCGAGAGCTTCACGGAGGTCGCCACCCGGGTCGCGGCCGCCCGGGACCGGCTGACCGCCCGGTACGCGGGCCGCACGGTCCTGCTCGTCACCCACGTCACCCCGATCAAGACGCTGGTCCGGCTGGCGCTGGAGGCCCCGGCGCAGGCGATGTTCCGGATGGAGCTGTCGGCCGCCTCGATCTCCACGGTCGCGTACTACGGGGACGGCAACGCCTCCGTACGCCTGCTCAACGACACCTCGCACCTGCGCTGACGGCCACAGGGGCCTCGATGGACGGGACGGACGGGTGGACGGCGGTGCTCGGCTTCGCCGCCGGGCTGCTGATCTCGGTGGTGACCGCGCCGGTCGGGGTGTCCGGGGCGGTGTTCCTGCTGCCGGTCCAGGTCAGCGTGCTCGGGGTGCCCAGCCCGGCGGTCACCCCGACGAACCTGCTCTACAACGTGGTGGCCGGCCCCGGCGCCCTGCTGCGCCACCACCGGAACGGCGGGCTCCGCGGTCCCCTCACCCGGCTGCTGGTCCTGGGCACGGTCCCCGGGGTCGTCGTCGGCGCGGTGATCCGCGTCTTCGCGGTGCCGGGCCCGTCGGTGTTCCGGCTGCTCATCGCGGTGCTGCTGCTCCCGCTGGGCGGCTGGCTCTGCCTCCGTACGCTGCACCGCGCCGCCCGCACGAGGGCCCCGGGCCCGGAACCCTCACCCCGGAGCATCACCCGCCTCGCCCTGGCCGTCGGCGTGGCGGGCGGGATCTACGGGATCGGCGGCGGCTCGCTCCTCGGCCCGATCCTGGTCGGGCGCGGGATGCCGGTCGCGAAGGTGGCCCCGGCCGCGCTGGCCGCCACCTTCGTGACCTCCGTCGTGGGCGCGGGGACGTACGCGCTGCTCGCCCTGACGGTGACCGGGGACATCGCCCCGTACTGGACGCTCGGCCTGGCCTGCGGTCTGGGCGGCCTCTGCGGGGGGTACCTGGGCGCGCACCTCCAGCCCCGGCTGCCGGAGACGGCGTTGCGGCTGCTGCTGGGGGTGCTGGCGCTGGGTATCGGCGGGATGTACGCGGTGCAGATCCTGCGCTGAGGCGCTGAGGCGCTTCAGCCGGTGAGCGCCGCCGCTGCCTCTTCGCGGGCTCAGGCCCCCAGTGCCATCGCCTCTCTGTGGGTTCAGGCCCCCAGAGCCGCCGCCTCCGCCGCGAGCCGGGCCACCCGGTCCCAGTCCTTCGCCGCCACCGCGTCCTCCGGCACCATCCAACTGCCGCCCACGCAGGCGACGTTGGGCAGGGCGAGGTACGAGGGCGCCGAGGCGGGGGAGATGCCGCCGGTCGGGCAGAACCGGGCCTGGGGGAGCGGGGCGGAGAGGGCCTTGAGATAGGCCGTGCCGCCCGCCGCCTCGGCCGGGAAGAACTTCATGTCGCTGACCCCGCGCTCCAGCAGGGCCACCACCTCGGAGGTGGTCGAGACACCGGGCAGGAACGGCACCCCGGCCTCCCGCATCGCCTCCAGCAGCGCGTCCGTCCACCCCGGGCTGACCAGGAACCGGGCGCCCGCGTCGACGGTGTCCCGTACGTGCTGCGGCGAGATGACCGTACCGGCCCCGACGACCGCGCCCGGCACCTCGGCGGCGACGGCCCGGATGGCGTCGAGCGCGGCGGGCGTCCGCAGGGTCACCTCGATCGCCGGAAGCCCCCCGGCCACCAGCGCCCGCGCCAGTGGCACCGCGTCGGCCACGTCGTGCAGGACGACGACGGGGATGACGGGGGCGAGATCCAGTACGGAGGTGTCGGAGGGCGCGGCGGGCGGCAGGGAGGAGGTCATGGCCCCATCCTGCCGCCCGAGGGCACTACCTGCAACGCTCGTTGCAGTGGGTGCAACGACCCCTCAGTGGATCTCCGTCACCACCACATCGAGCGACCACGGCCGCCCGGCGCGCGCGGGAGCCTCGGCCTCCACCACGTACCCGAGATCGCGCAGCGCATCCACCAGCTCCGCCGGGTTCTTCGGCCGGGCACCCGCCGACAGCAGATCGCGCACCAGCCGTCCCTTGGTCGCCTTGTTGAAGTGGCTGACGACGGACCGCTTCTCCACTCCGTCCACGATCTGCGACTGGAGCACCCGCACGCTCGCCGTCCGCGCGGCGACCTCGCCCTTGGGCTTCCACGCGGAGGCGTAGGCGGAGGACCGCAGATCCAGGACGAGCCCGTCCCCGGCGGCCTCGGGCAGGACCGCCTCCATGGACGTGCGCCAGTACGCGCCGAGCGCGCCGAGGCCGGGGAGCTTCACGCCCATCGAGCAGCGGTACGGCGGAATCCGGTCCCCGATCCGGACGGCGCCCCAGAGCCCGGAGAAGACCAGCAGCGAGGAGGCGGCGAGGCGCCGGGCGCCCGCGTCCAGGGAGGCCAGACCGAGGGCGTCGTACAGCACCCCGGTGTACAGCTCCCCGGCCGGCCGGGTCCCGGCGGTCCGCAGCTCCGCGTTCTTCCCGACCTCGCCCCGCAGCCCCACACTCAGCCCGAGCACCTCACGGGCCTTCTCCTCGTCCGCCTGGCACAGCTCCACCAGCTCGTCCAGGACCGCAGCCCGCCCCTCGGCGAGCCCCGGCAGCGACAGCGACTCCGGCTTCAGGGGAGCCCCGCGCCCCGAGGCGGCCTTTCCTTCGGAGGGCGGCAACAGCACGAGCACGGCGGTTCTCCTTCGTACGCACGACCGGTCGGCCCCCGGCGGCGTGCGGGCGCGCCGGGACCCTCGGCAAGGGTACGGGGGCGGGGCGGGGCCGCCGGTACGGCGCTGGGGCGGACGGCCTTGCGGTGACGGCTTCCGGGTGGCGTACCGGACGCGGGCGCCCTGCCGCGACGGCTTCCGCGTGGCGTACGGGCCTCGGCCCGGCCCCGGCGCCGTACAGGAGCACGTGAGCCGGCGCCGGGCCCGCCCCGGATGCCGCTCGCCGTCCCCCGGCCTACGCTCGGTCCATGCCCCGCCGCCACCTGCGTATGACCGGAGCGGCCGACTGTTCGCTCGGGGCCGCCCTGCGCGACCTGCGCACCGAGCTGGGCCTGCCCGCCGCCTTCCCCGCCGAGGCGATGGCCGAGGCGGAGGCGGCCGTACGGGACCCCGGACTGTCGGCCCACGAGGACGCCACCGGCCTCCCGCTCCTCACCATCGACCCGCCTGCCTCCACCGACCTGGACCAGGCGATGTACCTGGAGCGCCGGCCGGGCGGGCGCGGCTACCGGGTGCACTACGCCATCGCGGACGTCGCCGCCTTCGTCCGGCCGGGCGGGGCGCTCGACGCGGAGGCCCACCGCCGGGTCACCACCCTCTACTTCCCCGACGACCGCGTCCCCCTCCACCCCACCGTCCTCTCCGAGGGGGCGGCCAGCCTGCTCCCCGGCGAGGTCCGCCCGGCCGCGCTCTGGCGGATCGACCTGGACGGCGACGGGCAGGCCACGGCCACCGACGTACGCCGGGCCCTGGTCCGCAGCCGCGCCAAGCTCGACTACGCGGGCGTGCAGCGGCGGATCGACGCCCGTACCGCCGAGGAACCCCTCGCCCTGCTCCGGGAGATCGGACGGCTGCGCGAGGAACAGGAGCTGGCCCGCGGCGGCATCTCGCTCGACGTCCCCGAGCAGGAGATCACCGGGCACGACGGCGCCTACGGCCTCGCCTACCGGGCCTCGCTCCCCGCCGAGGCCTGGAACGCCCAGATCTCGCTCCTCACCGGGATCGCCGCCGCCCACCTCATGGCCCAGACGGGCACCGGCATCCTGCGCACCCTGCCGATCGCCCCGGACGGAGCCGTCGCCCGGCTGCGGCGGTCCGCCCGCGCCCTGCGCGTCGACTGGCCGCACCACGTCCCGTATGCCCAGATCGTGCGCTCCCTCGACCCGCGCCGGAGCAACCACGCGGCCTTCCTCCAGGAGTGCACCACCCTGCTGCGCGGCGCCGGCTACACCGCCTTCGACCACGGCGAACTCCCCGACCCCGCCGTGCACGCGGCCGTGGCCGACCTCTACACCCACTGCACGGCCCCGCTGCGCCGCCTGGTCGACCGGTACGCCGCCGAACTCTGCCTCGCCGCGACGGCGGGGAAGGAGCCCCCGGAGTGGGTACGGGAGGCCCTTCCCGCACTCCCGAAGGAGATGGCCGAGGGGACGCGCCGGGCCAACACCGTGGAGCGGGCCTGCGTCGACCTGGTGGAGGCGGCGCTGCTGGAGGGGCGGGTGGGTGAACTCTTCGACGCGTACGTGGTCGATGTCGGGGAGCGGAACCCGGCCACCGGCACGGTCCACCTCCGGGACCCGGCGGTCGTCGGCCGGATCGAGGGCGGTACGGCCCCGCTCCCGCTGGGGGAGCGGCTACGGGTCCGGCTCACACAGGCGGGCCCGGCGGCGAAGACGGTGCTGTTCGCTCCGGCGTGACGGGCGTGACGGGCGTGACGGGCGTGACGGGCGTGACGGGCGTGACGGGCGTGACGGGCGTGACCGGCTTCCGCGAGAGCGCGGCGACCGCTGCCCGAGGATCGTCCGCGTGGAACCGGAGCGTGCGGGCGCTCCCGCTCCGCCCCAGCGGCCGGACGAACTCCACCGGCCTCGCCAGCTCCACCGTCACCGTCGTCCGGCTCCCCACCGCCAGGTCGAGACCCCCGTTCTCGTCGACCCGCACGAGCCCACCGCCGTCGTAGCGCCGCTCCACCCGGGCGGCGGTGATGAGGGAGGCGGGCACCCGCAGGTCGAACAGGGCGCCGTAGCGCAGCCGCAGCGAACCGTCGGCCCCCACCACGTGCGGCCGGGTCACGCAGGCCGCGTGCAGGGCGACGATGAGCACCGTCCCGTACACGCCCACCACCAGCAGGATCAGGTGGACCAGCGGCCAGGGGATCACCAGGGCCAGCACCACGGTCTCCAGGACGGAGGCGAAGAAGAACGCCCACATCGTCCCGGTCTGCGGCTCGGTGTACGAGAAGGGCAGTGCCCCTTCGGGGATGCGGTGCCGACGGCGTACGGCCCACACCCCCAGACTGTGCAGCGCCCGCAACTCGTGCACCATCAGCCGCCGCACCGCCACCGGCACCACGGCGCGCACCGCCGACAGCGCGGCCGCTCGCCGTCCCTCGCCGGCCCGCCGCCGGGCCGTGTACAGCGGCCACGTCACGGCGGCCTCCAGCGCGAGCACGCCCACGACGAGCGCCTCCACCGCCACCAGGACCGCACCGGTGATCCGTACCCCGCCCGCCAGGCAGACCACCAGCGCCAGTTCGGCGGGCAGCGCCACCCACAAGGCGGCCCGAGCCGCCCGCAGAGCCATGCCTCTCACCCCGACCTCCCTCGCCTCGCGCGGACCCGGACGGCCAGCGCTTCCATCACCCGGCGCACCACCTCGCGCTGCGCGGGCGGATAGTCGTCGAGCAGGGCCCGCCCCCACCCCGCCGCCGACGGCTCCCCCTCCGGGATCACCGCCAGGACCACGTCCGGTACGGCGGCGGCGAGGTCGGCCGCCAGCGCGGGGACTCGGGGGTCGTCCGCCGGAGCCCCGGCCAGCTCGTCGAGCCGCTCGTACAGCACCGCCACCCCGGGGTCGTCGGCCAGCGGCCGCAGCGCCGCGTACAGCTCGGACCCGGCACCGCCCCCGCCACCCGCCGCGTCCAGCAACAGCAGATGCTCCCGGTCCTTCGCCGCGGCCGGGGACCCGGCGACGGGCGCCCGTTCCAGCAGCGTGGCCAGAGCGGGGGAGAGCGGCCCGTCCGAGGCGGGCGGCGCCTCCAGCAGCGCGGCCAGCACCCGCCGCCGCTCCCGGATCTCCCGCTCCTGCCGCGCCAGATCCGCGTCCAGCTCCCCGAGCACCTCGGCCGGCTCCCGCCCCGCGTCGTCCGCCAGTACGTCCCGCACCTCGTCCAGCGAGAGCCCGATCTCGGTCAGCCGCCTGATCCGCGCCAGCAGCACGGCATCGCGCACGGTGTAGGCCCGGTAGCCGTTGGCCCGCCGGGCGGGTTCGGGCAGCAGCCCGATGTGGTGGTAGTGCCGGATGGCCCGGGAGGTGACTCCGACGAGCGCGGCGATCTCTCCGATACGCATGAGGCCAGGAGAAACCATGACGTCGCGGCAAGGTCAAGCACCGGCCTCGGCCGACGGACCCCGGAGCCTTCCGTCCACACGGCACGGAGCTGTGCCACGATCGGGGGAAGAACTCCCATCTCACGGACGGCTGGTCCCCCGATGTCCCAGTCTGGCGAGCGACCGAGGAAGGGGCGTGACATGACTGCCATGGCGCACGAGCCGCTCACGCAGGCGGAAGTCCTTCTGGAGGGCTTCCTGGCCCTGGACACGCCGGAAGGCTTCCGGGCGGAACTGATCGAGGGGGAGATTGTCGTGACGCCGCCGCCGGACGGGGACCACGAGGACTACATCAACGTGGTTCTGAAGCAGATCCTGCGGAAGTCCCGCACGGACATGGACTTCTCCGGGAACAAGGGCTTCAAGCTCCGCAGCGGCGGAGGCTGCCCGAAGAACCACGCGATCCCCGACGGCACGTTCGCCCCCACGGAACGCCGCCTCTTCCGCGGCGCAGACCCCTGGATGCCCTGCGAAGGCGTCGCCCTCGTCGTCGAGGTGACCTCCACCAAGCCCCAGGCCGACCGCGAGGCCAAGCGTCGCTGCTACGCGCGCGGAGGCATCCCGCTCTACCTCCTCATCGACCGGGACGCCGCCTCGGTGACGCTGTTCAGCGACCCGGAGGGCGACGACTACCGCCAGCACCTGACCATCCCGTACGGAAAACCGCTCCCGCTCCCCGAGCCCTTCGGCTTCGACCTGGAGACGGCGGACTTCGGCTGAGGGACCCCGGACGGGTCACGTGTGCGGCCCGTTAGGATGGGCGGAGCAGTCAAGGCAGGCGGACGGCCGCGTGAGGACCCTTCGGGGCCTCCCGAGGAACGTCCGGGCTCCACAGAGCAGGGTGGTGGCTAACGGCCACCCGGGGTGACCCGCGGGACAGTGCCACAGAGAACAGACCGCCCGGGACCTCGGTCCCGGGTAAGGGTGAAACGGTGGTGTAAGAGACCACCAGCGCCTGAGGTGACTCAGGCGGCTAGGTAAACCCCACCCGGAGCAAGGTCAAGAGGGGGCCGTTCCAGCGATGGACGGCCCTGCGTGAACGTCCGAGGGCTGCTCGCCCGAGTTCACGGGTAGACCGCACGAGGCCGGCAGCAATGCCGGTCCTAGATGGATGGCCGTCTCCCCGGCCGCCGCGAGGCGACCGGGCGACAGAACCCGGCGTACAGCCTGGCTTGGCTGCTGCCAAGGCCGACAAGAGCCTCCGACCAGGTGTTTCACCCGGCCGGAGGCTCTTTCGCCGTCGCCGGGAACTCTTTCGCCGTCGGCTCCTCAGCCACCGGCGCCTCGGCCGGCCAGCGGTCGGTCAGCTCCTCCGCGTACACCTGCGAGAGCGGCTGCGGGCCCACGTACTGCTGACAGGTGCACCGGCCCGCCTCGTAGCGCAGCGGCTTCCTGTTCTCGTCCCAGGCCGTCGCCACCTCCACCTGCTCATGGCACCGGCCCTGCTTGTCGTGCTTGGCCAGGTGGTGGGTGCAGCCGCAGACCGGCTCCGGCGGCCTGTTGGCGGCCTCGAGCGCGAGCTGCCGGTCCGTCGTCGCCCTCAGCAGCTCCAGCTTCCGCTTGTGCCGCTTGCGCAGGGCCTTGCGGACGGTGTCCTGGGTCCAGGTGAAGCCCCCGATCCAGAAGAAGATGAGAACCCACCAGTACCAGCTCATCGCGGCCTTCCTCCCCCGGTGTTCCCGACGCACGTCTTCCCCCGGCGCCGGGCCCCCTCGCTCGTGCTCCTGCCATTGTCCCTCACCCGTACGGGAGGGACACGGGTCAGATGACCGGCGGGCGGCCCAGCCTCGTCATCCGCCACACCGTCGACCAGCGCATCGGCCGCCGGTCCCCGCACGGGGTGCGGACGCCCTCCGCGAACCCGCCCGCCCAGGCGCGCAGCCCCTTCGGGTCGCGGGTGCGGGCCAGGGTGAGCAGGGTCCAGGTGGAGAGGTAGGCCGGGACCAGCGGGAGGGGCAGGTTGCGGCGGGCGAGCCAGACGCGGTTGCGGGCCGTCATCCGGTAGTACACAGCGTGCCGGGCGGGGGACGTCTTCGGGTGCTGGAGCAGCAGCTCCGGCTCGTACAGCACCTTCCACCCCGCGTCCAGCGCCCGCCAGGCGAGGTCCGTCTCCTCGTGGGTGAAGAAGAACTCCGCGGGCCACAGCCCCGTCTCCGCCAGCATCTTCATCGAGAACGCATGGCCCCCGCCGAGGAACGCCGTCACCTGGCCGCCCCGCATCGGGTCGCCCGCCCGCAGCCGGGGCACGTGCCGGCGCTGGGTCTCGCCGTGCTCGTCGGCGATCCGGAAGCCGACGATGCCGAGCCGGTCGTCGGCGGCGAAGTGGTCCCGGACCCGGCGGAAGACGTCCTTGTCGACCAGGAGCCCGTCGTCGTCCAGCTCGATCACCACATCCACGTCACCGATCTCGGCGAGCCGGCGCAGCCCCTCGTTGCGGCCGCCCGGGCAGCCCAGGTTCTCCTGCAGCTCGATCGTGGTCACCCCGCCGTCGAGATCCTCCAGGCCGGGGGTGGCGGCGTAGTCCGGAAGCGTCGTCCCGTTGCCGATGATCACGAGTCGGGTGGGCCGGACGTCCTGCATCGCGACCGACGCCAGCAGCGCCTCGACCGCCTGCGGGCGGTCCCCCATGGTCACGATGGAAACGCCGATGCGTGGTGCGGACAAGTTCGGTACTCCTGGGGCTCGGCTGCCGTACGGCTGCTGGTCGGCAGCGGTGCCCGCGATCGTAACGCCTCGGTGTTCAGTCCGCGGTTACCGCCCGGCCATCCGTAGGCCCGTCGGTGTTCAGCAGCCCGTACACGGCCATGTCCCGCCGCTCGTTTCCCACCCGCTGCCAGCCGCGCAGCAGCCCCTCGCGCCGGTAGCCGACGTCCACGGCGATCCGGGCGGAGGCGGTGTTCCAGGGTTCGATGAAGAGCTGGAGGCGGGGGATGCCGAGGTCGCGCAGCGCCCAGCTCGTCACCGTACGCAGGGCGGCGCGGGTCACCCCCTGGCCACGCCCGGAGGCGACCATCCAGTACCCGATCGAGGCCCGGCCCTCCGGCAGCTCCCGCAGCCAGAGCCCGATGGAGCCCACCGGCCGCCGGTCCCGCGAGCGGACGATCGCGAACGGGTACCCGGCCCCCGTGGCCGCCCGCTCCCACTGCCTGCGGACGAACGCCTCGGCGGCCGCGTCCGAGTAGCGGGCCGGGATCGTCGTGATGAGGGGGATGTACGGGTCCTGGGAGGCCTCGCGGACCAGCGGCAGATCGCTCATCTCCCAGGGGCGCAGGACGAAGTCCGGGCCCGCGGACATGCTCGGGACGGTCACCGGCTCGGGACCGGGCGGGGCGTCGGCCTCCGCGTCCGCGTCCGCGTCTTGGCTCGGGTCCGCGTCAGTGTTCGCGTCCGGGGCCGGGTCCGCGTCTGTGTCCGGGGTCGGGTCCGCGCCCGGGGTCGGGTCCTGGTTCGGGTCCGTACCTGTATCCGCTTCCCTGCCGGTATCGGCTTCCGCGCCCGCACCCGGGTCCGCCTCGGTGGCGACGCCCGGGTCCGTCTCGGCGTCGGCGAGGGCCTCGGGCTCTCGCGGGGCATCGGGCTCGGGGGCGGCCATGTCCGTATCCTCCCGCGATCGGCGCGGTTCCGCCCCTCGGCCCGCCGGACCTCGACCGGCTTCACCGCCCCCGAAGGGGCGTCGATAAAGTGACGGAATGATATTCAGCAAGGCCGGTTTCGGGGGAGCGGTCGCGGACTTCGAGGCCGCGGTGGTGGCCCAGGACGCGAAACGGTCCAGCAAGGCGTTCATCCGGCTGCAGGAGACCTTCGGGCGGGCCAAGGAGACCGAGCTGTTCGCCGGTGGCCCGCGCCTCGCCGCCGTACTGGAACAGGTTCCGCCCAGCCCCCGCGCCGTCGTCGCCGTACTCGTCGGGGCCTGCGTCGAGCGCGGCGCCGACGCCGAGCGCTGCGCCCCGGGCGTACTGACCGGGCTGCGGGCGGCACTTGAGGGGGCCGTGGCGTTCGGCGAGGCGTGGGCGGCGACCGGGGGCGGCGCGTTCCCCGTCCCGGACGACGGGGAGCCGGGCGAGAAGATCGTCGAGCGGACCGGGTTCGAGGCGGCGGTGGGCTGGTGGACGCTGAGCCAGTGGGAGATGGCGGCGGTCGCCCTCCTGAACCACCGGGCGGTACGGGCGGCGCTGGACGGAGAGGCGGTACGGGCGGCGCTGGACGGAGAGGCGGTACGGGCGGGGCTGGACGAGAGGGCGGTAGGCGCGGGGCTGGACGGTGTGACCGTACACGGGCAAGCCGGCAGTGGCCGAGGTGAGCTGCTGCGGCTGCTCACCGCCGTCGCGCAGGCGTCCGGCCAGGAACTGCGGTGCCTCTCCTACGCGCTCCAGGTGCTGGACGACGAACCGCTCGTCGTCCTCCACCGGCCCACCGCCACCGGCTATCTGCTCCGCCTCTCCGGCATCGGCGACAACTTCCAGCTGCACACCCTGCTCGCCGACGCGCTCATAGGCGGCGGCCATGTGGCGGGGCGCGCCCCCTCGCCGCAGGAGGTCGCCGTCTGCCGGGAGACCCCCGGGCAGGTGGAGACCGCGGGCTCCTTCGAGCTGGTGGCCCCGGACGGCGACCGGCTCTGGAACGAGGGGACCCCCGCCGACATCCCCGTCGTCGACGGCGTACGCCTGCTGGTGCTGGACGAGCCGTCCTACGCGCGCTCCTGGCCCGCGGGCCGCTTCTTCCCGGGCATGCGCGGCGACCTCATCCTGGAACGCGCCCTCGAACCGGAGGAGACCGAGCGCTGGCTCGCCCGGGTCTCCCCGGCGGGGGAACTGACCGGCTGACCCGGGCACGTCCGTCCGTCCCAGGCCCTAGGGCCTGAGCCCGACAGAGCCCGCGGATCAGCCGCCGATCCGGGTCCCCGTCCCGGCGACCCGGACCCGGGCGTCCCCCGCGCGCAGCTCGACCGTGAGGGTGCCGGGGCGGCCCATGTCCGCGCCCTGGTGGAGGGTGAGCACGGCCGTCTCCGGGGTGAGTCCCAGCTCGCGTACGTACGCGCCGAAGGCGGCGGCCGCGGCACCGGTCGCCGGGTCCTCGACCACCCCGCCCACCGGGAAGGGGTCCCGGACGTGGAAGACCTCCGGCGCCTCGCGCCACACCAGTTGCAGGGTGGTCAGGTCGAGCCGGTGCATCAGCGCTTCGAGCCGGGCGAAGTCGTAGGCCAGGTCGGCCAGGCGCTCCCGGGTCGCGGCCGCCAGCACGAGATGGCGGGCGCCCGCGTAGGCGATCCGGGGCGGCAGGGCCGGGTCGAGGTCGGCGGCCGGCCAGTCCAGGGCGGCCAGCGCCTCCGCCAGGTCGGCCGCGCCGATCTCCGTGACGTGCGGGGTCACGCTGGTCAGGGTGGCGCGCAGCTCCCCGCCCTCCCGGACCACGGTGACCGGCACCAGGCCTGCGGCCGTGGTGAACTCCAGCTCGCCCGGACCGTCCCGTTCGGCCAGCGCGACGGCCGTGGCGACCGTGGCGTGGCCGCAGAAGGGGACCTCGGCCTTGGGGCTGAAGTAGCGGACGGTGTACGCGCCTTCGCCGGTCCGCTCGGTGAGGAACGCCGTCTCGCTGTACCCCAGCTCCGCCGCGACGGCGAGCATCCGCTCCTCGTCCAGTCCGGCCGCGTCCAGGACGACGCCTGCGGGGTTTCCGCCCTCGGGGTCGGCGGAGAAGGCGGTGTAGCGCAGGACCTCGGGCGCGGGATCGTGTGTCATGGAGCAGTCCAACCCCGGTGCGGGTCCGGGCATTCCCGGGGCCCGGCCGCCGCCGAGGGCGCCCCTGTCGCGTACGTACGTACGCGGACGGCTGCCGCAGTCCCCCCGAACCGCGGCAGCCCCCCATCAGCTCGCGGCGTCAGTGGCAGTTCTTCAGGCCCTTGTTCTTCGGTGTCGACTTCCCCCAGGAGCAGGAGGCCTGGAGCTTGCCGTTCGGCTTGATCAGCCGGGCCTTGTCGCCGGTGTTGTTCCAGACGTACGAGCCCCGGTTCCAGTGCACGGTGCCCGAGACGTTCTTGCCCTTGCCGGTGCGGAGCTTGACGGTCTTGCCCGCGCCGATGGTGTAGCTGCCGAAGGTGTAGGTGAAGCCGGTGTTGTCCTTCACCTTGTAGCCCTTGAGCTGGACCTTCTGCTTGCTGTTGTTGTGGATGTTCACCCACTCGGCGTTCAGCGACTTGTTCGTCCGGTCGTCCTTGCCGGGGCCGTCGTACTGGATGGCGCCGAAGTGCAGCCCGCCCTTGTGGGCGGCCGCCGTGGCCGGTGCCGCCGTGGCGAGGAGCGAGCCGGCCAGTGCGGTGGCGGCGACCAGGGCGATCGGCGCAGCGGTGCGTATGCGCGTGCAGTGTTCCTTCTGTGTCGTTCTGGTGAAGGTGGAGCAAGATGCGATCATACGGTCAGCACGCGCTTGCCTGTCCGGGAGTAGGGAAATCCGCAAAGTCGGTCGCCCTGCGGCAAGTTCGGGCAGAAATGGTCACCTGTGAAACCTGGTGCGGCGGCGCCCCTCAGCCCCGTCCCACGTACGGCATGTTCGTCGCCATCACCGTCAGGAACGGAATATTCGCCTCCAGCGGCAGGTCCGCCATGTGCACCACGGTCCGCGCCACATCGGCCGCCGCCATCACCGGCTCCACCGCCAGCTCCCCGTTGGCCTGGAGGATGCCCGTCTGCATCCGCTCGGTCATCTCGGTCGCCGCGTTGCCGATGTCGATCTGACCGCAGGCGATCCGGTACGGCCGCCCGTCCAGCGCCAGCGACTTCGTCAGCCCGGTGATCGCGTGCTTGGTCGCCGTGTACGCCACCGAGCGCGGGCGCGGCGCGTGGGCGGAGATCGAACCGTTGTTGATGATCCGGCCGCCCTGCGGGTCCTGCTCCTTCATCAGCCGGTACGCCGCCTGCGCGCAGAGGAACGCCCCCGTCAGGTTCACGTCCACCACCGCCCGCCAGTCCGCCGCGGCGAGCTCTTCCACCGGTACGCCTCCGGGGCCGAACGTGCCCGCGTTGTTGAACAGCAGGTCCAGCCGGCCGAACCGCTCCCGTACGGCGGCGAAGAGCGCGTCCACCTCGTTCTCGTCGGTCACGTCCGTGGTGACGCAGAGCGCGTCCGGGGAGCCCGCCGCGGCCGCGGTCTCCGCCAGCGGCTCCGCCCGCCGCCCGGCGAGCGCGAGCGACCACCCCGCACCCGCGAGGGCGAGCGCGACGGCCCGCCCGATCCCCGAACCGGCACCCGTGACTACAGCGACGCGTCGATCAGTGTTCATGGCCCGGGAGCGTACGGGAGGGATCCGTGCGCCGGGCACGCGGTGCTCATCGACCCGCCATGCGGATGTTGTGCACGCGACAACGGCGCGTCGGGCGTCGGCGGTGCGCTGGATTCCGACAGCATCCGGCTCCATCCGACCAGCGAGGGGCATATGACAGCCGCACAGACAAGCATGGCGCCGGTCCGGGACGACCGGCCCGCCGAACTCCCCACCGCCACCCGCCCCTTGGCCCGGAACGGCGGCCTGGACCGCCGTCGGCTGCTCACCGGGGCGGGGGCCGTCGCCGCGCTCGCCTTCTCGATGAGCCTGCCCGCCGCCGGGACGGCGAGCGCCGCCGTGCTGGACGCCCGGCGGATCACCGAGGACCCCTTCACCCTCGGCGTGGCCTCCGGCGACCCGCTGCCCGGCTCCGTCCTCATCTGGACCCGGCTCGCCCCCCGCCCGTACGAGCCCGGCGGCGGCCTCCCCGCCTCCCGGGTCGAGGTCCGCTGGGAGCTGGCCCACGACGAGGGGTTCCGGCGGATCGTGCGGCGCGGGTGGGTCACCGCCCACGCGGAGTACGGCCACAGCGTCCGCGCCGAGATCCAGGGCCTGGACTCCGGCCGGGTCTACCACTACCGCTTCCTCACCGGCAGCTGGACCAGCCCGACCGGCCGCACCCGCACCGCCCCCGCCGCCGGAGCCCGTACCACCTCGCTCACCCTGGCCGCCGTCTCCTGCCAGGCGTACCACGACGGGTACTTCACCGCCCACCGCCACCTGGCGGCCGAGGACGTCGACGTGGTCTTCCACCTGGGGGACTACCTCTACGAGTACGCCGTCAACGCCACCGGGGGCGCCCGCAACTACACCGACCGCCGCCTCCCCGCCCACTTCAACCGCGAGACCGTCACGCTGGAGGACTACCGGCTGCGCTACGCCCTCTACAAGTCCGACCCGGACCTGCGCGCCGCCCACGCCGCCCACCCCTTCGTCGTCACCTGGGACGACCACGAGACCGAGAACAACTACGCGGGCGAGATCCCCGAGAACGACGTGCCGCCCGAGGAGTTCCTGCTCCGCCGGGCCGCCGCGTACCGCGCGTACTGGGAGAACCAGCCCCTGCGCACCCCGCAGCGCCCCACCGGCCCCGACATGCGGCTCTACCGCCGGATCGGCTTCGGGCGGCTGGCGCAGTTCGACATCCTGGACACCCGGCAGTACCGCAGCGACCAGGCGTACGGGGACGGCTGGCGCACCCCCGGCCCGGAGTCCGAGGACCCGGCGCGCACCATGACCGGGGCCGCCCAGGAGCGCTGGCTGATCGATGGCTGGCGCGCCTCCGGCGCCACCTGGAACGTCGTCCCGCAGCAGGTCACGTTCGCTCAGCGGCGGGACGTCCCCACCGCCGCCTACAAGCTCTCCATGGACGCCTGGGACGGCTACCCGGCCTCCCGGCAGCGGCTGCTGGACGGGGCCGAGTCCGCCGGGGTGGCCAACCTCATGGTGCTGACCGGCGACGTCCACGTCTCGTACGCCTTCGACCTGAAGAAGGACTTCGACGACCCGGCCTCCCGGACCGTCGGCACCGAGATCGTCACCACCTCGGTCTCCAGCGGCAAGGACGGCGCCGAGCGGCCCGCCAACTGGGAGAACCAGACCCGCGCCAACCCGCACATGAAGCACTACAACGGGCGGCGCGGCTATGCCCTGGTCACGCTGACGGAGACGGCGGCCCGCGCCGACTTCCGTACGGTGTCGGCGGTCACCACCCCCGGAGCCCCGGTCACCACGGCCGCCTCCTTCGTCACGGAGGCGGGGAACCCGGGGCTCACCCCCGCATAGGTGGTGTCAGCGGTCCGCCGGGTAGCGGACGCCGATGCGGTCCCGTACCGCGTCGAGCGTCCGCATCACCGCCAGCGTGCCCTCCAGCGGGACGAGCGGGGACTCCGTCTCGCCCGCCCGCACCGCGCGCGCCACCTCGGCCGCCTCGTACTGCATCCCGGACAGCCCCCGCGGCCCCGGCCCCGAGGTGACCGTCTCCGGCTCCTTCCCCGGGCGGTGCAGCACGAAGTGGTCCGGGTGGAAGAAGTCGCGCGGGAGGTCGATCCGGCCCTCCGTGCCGATGACGGTGGCCGCCGTCGGGTGGTGGCCGACGATCGAGCAGGAGAGCAGCGCGGTGGCGCCCGACTCCCAGCCCAGCAGCATCCCCGTGTTCAGGTCCACGCCCTCGGGCGAGAGCAGCGCGTCGGCCTGGATCCGGTGCGGCTCGCCCAGCAGCAGGTGGGCGAAGGCGACCGGGTAGACCCCGAGGTCCAGCAGCGCGCCGCCGCCGAGGTCCGGGTCGCGCAGCCGGTGACCGGGGGCGAAGTCGCCCGCGAAGCCGAAGTCGGCCTGTACGGTACGGATCTCCCCGATCGCCCCGTCCCGCACCAGCTCGGTCAGCCGGCGGACCACCGGATTCAGGTACGTCCACATGGCCTCCATCAGGAAGAGGCCCCGGTCCCGGGCGAGCACGACCAGCTCCTTCGCCTCCCGGCTGTTGAGCGTGAACGCCTTCTCGCACAGCACGTGCTTCCCGGCCTTCAGCGCGAGCGAGGCCGCCGCGTGGTGGGCCGAGTGCGGGGTGGCCACGTACACCACGTCCACCGTGTCGTCCGCGACCAGCTCCGCCCAGCTCCCGTAGGCCCGCGCGATGCCGTGGCGCTCGGCGAAGGCCCGAGCCGAGGTCTCCGTACGCGAGGCGACGGCCACCACCTCGGCGTCCGGCAGCGCCTGCACGTCCGCCGTGAAGGTGGCGGCGATGCCGCCCGTCGCCAGAACGCCCCAGCGCACCGTCGTCCCGACCGCTCCGTCCGTCCGGCCTGTTCCGTCCGTCCCGCCCATGCCCGCCCCACCCCGCCGTAACGAAAAAGGTATCGACCACTCCGGCCGAGCTGAGAGCATAGATGCGGATTCAACGATTCGGAGAAGAGAATGCCGGAGAGCGGCGGCAGCAGGGCCCAGCGAGAGCACATACCGACCCCCGGGACCGGCCCCGGGGCCGAGACCCCGCCCACCCTTCCGGCGCAGGCGATCAGGGCGGCCGGGGCGGACACCGTGTCCGGGGCGGCCGGGGCCGTGGGAGCGGCCGAGGCGGCGGGCGCGGCCGGGCCGACGGCCAAGGCCGTGCAGACCGCCCGGCGTACCGGGTTCCTGGTCACCATGGTGCTCGGCGGGCTCACCGCACTGCCGCCGCTCTCCATGGACATGTACCTCCCGGCGCTCCCCGCCGTCACCGACTCCCTTTCCGCCCCCGCCGCCACCATCCAGCTCACGCTGACCGCCTGCCTGGCCGGGATGGCGCTCGGCCAGCTCGTCGTCGGCCCGATGAGCGACCGGTGGGGCCGCCGCAAGCCGCTGCTGCTGGGCATGGTCGTCTACGTCGTCGCCACCGCGATCTGCGCGCTCGCCCCCACCGCCGAACTCCTCATCGGCTTCCGCCTCCTCCAGGGGCTCGCGGGAGCGGCCGGGATCGTGATCGCCCGGGCGGTGGTGCGCGACCTCTACGACGGCGTGGAGATGGCCCGGTTCTTCTCCACCCTGATGCTGATCTCCGGCGTCGCCCCGATCATCGCCCCGCTCATCGGCGGCCAGGTGATGCGCTTCACCGACTGGCGCGGCATCTTCGTCGTGCTGACCGGGGTCGGCGTCCTCCTCACCCTCGTCGTCTGGAAGTGGCTGCACGAGACCCTGCCGCCCGGCAGCCGCCACACCGGCGGGGTGACCGACGCCCTGCGCACCATGCGCGGGCTGCTCGCGGACCGGGTCTTCACCGGCTACATGATCACCGGCGGGCTCGCCTTCGCCGTCCTCTTCGCGTACATCTCCGCCTCCCCCTTCGTCGTGCAGGAGATCTACGGGGCCTCCCCGCAGACCTTCAGCCTGCTCTTCGGCCTCAACTCGATCGGCCTGATCGCCGTCGGACAGATCAACGGCAAGCTGCTGGTGGGCCGGTTCCGCCTGGACAAGGTGCTCGGCTTCGGCCTCGCCGTCATCGTCCTCGCGGCGCTCGCGCTGCTGCTCATGACCCTGGGCGTCTTCGGGGAGGTGGGCCTCGTCCCGATCGCCGCCGGGCTCTTCGTGCTGATGTCGGCGATGGGTGTGGCGATGCCCAACACCAACGCCCAGGCCCTGATGCGCACCAAGCACGCGGCGGGCTCCGCCTCCGCGCTGCTCGGCACCTCCTCGTTCCTGATCGGCGCGATCGCCTCGCCGCTGGTCGGTATCGCGGGCGAGGACACGGCCGTACCGATGGCGGTCGTGCAGCTGGTGTGCGCGGTGGCGGCGGTGGCCTGCTTCCTGGCCCTGTGCCGCCCGTGGCAGCGGGCGGGCCGCGAGGCGGCGGGGCTGTGACGCGGGCTGCGGGCTGATTCGGTACGCGTACGGGGGGCGGGGCCTCCGCGGGCCCCGGGGCCTGGCCCGTACGGTGGAGTCCGGTCCGTACGGTCGGGTCCGGCCGGTCCGTACGGTCAGGTCCGTCCAGTCCGTACGGTCGGTCCGGTGGGTCCGTGCGGTTGGGGCCGTCCAGTCCGCGCGCGGACAGCCGACGAGTGCGTCCGGCGGTCCGTCCGGTCGATTCGTTCGCCCGGTCGATCCGTCCGCCCAGTCGGTCCGTCCGCCCAGTCGGTCCGTCCGGTCAGCCGTTCCGTCCGGTCAGCCGTTCCGTCCGGTCAGTCCGTACGCGGATAGCCGATCAGATGCGTCCGGTCCTGCCGGTCCGTCCAGCGGAACACCCCCACACCGGTCGCCTCCGCCCCCGGCAGCCGGGCGTTGCGCGACAGCCGGGAGACCGTCCAGGCCGTGAGGTCCACCGTGACCGGCAGCCCGCCCCCGGAGAGCGCGTCCGCCGCGTCGCGCGCGTTCTCGGCGCCGTACGCGATGCCGTCGTCCGTCACCGTGGCCAGCGACAGATGGCCGACCCCGTCCGCCCCCTCGAAGCAGTGCCCCCGGCCCGCCTCCAGGTCGAAGGCCAGGTTCCCGGCGACCAGGTGGTCACCGGAGGGGGAGAGGACCGCCTGCGGGTGGCGCCCCGGCTCTATGGCGGGCCGGTGGCACTCCACCGAGGCCAGCACCTTGCCGGTCGCCGCGTCGTGGACCGCCCACAGGTCATGGGTGGCGGCCCGCTCCGCCTTCTTCTCCAGGGCCCACCTGGCCAGCACCCGGCCCGGGGCCACCGAGGTCACCACGCCGCTGCCCCGGTCCGTGCCCCCGGGCGCCACGTTCCGGCTGAACCAGCCGCCGCGCACCCAGAACTCCCTTGCCCCGCCGACGAGCAGGCCCGCGGCGGTCTGCCCGTACACCTCCGTGAGCTGCTTGCAGGCCGGGCAGCCCTTCGGATACTTCAGCCTCCCCGCGCGCACCTCGGAGACCGCGCCCGTGACCGGGTCGATCAGTGTGCTGTTGGCCTGCCCGTCGCTGATCACGATCTCCGGGCCGCTGGTGCTGACGCCCGGAGCCCCGGACCACGGCACCTCGACACGCTGCTGGGAGCCGTTCGTCACGTCGTACAGATCGAGCGCCACGAAGGTGGAGGCGGGTGTCATCCCGTCGCCGGCCTTCCCGTACGACCAGGTCACGAAGTACTGCCGGTCCCGGGCGGTGACGGTGGCGAGCCTCGGGTAGTGCAGCGGGTCCGGCGGCCGCGAGGCCTGGCCGCTCCACCCCGGTTCGCCGGTGGCGGTGTCGACGGTGCGCAGCCGGTAGCGGTGGCCCTCCGTCCGCTCCAGATAGGCGAGCCGGCCCGTCGCGTGGGAGACGGCGATCTCGGGGGAGGCGCCGATGACCTCCCAGCCCCGGTCGGTGGTGTACTGCGGCGGAACGGTGAGCCGGGTGACCGGCCCGGCGCTCCGCGCGACCCGTCCCGCCGGGTGGGGAGCGGCGCCGGAGACCTCTGTACTGCCGCCCGCGCCGCGCCCGTCGCCGCGTCCGCCGTCGGGGGAGCCGCCGCAGGTCGCCAGCAGGAGGATCAGGGCGAGGAGGACCACCCCGCCGACCAGGGCCAGCCGCACGGCCTTCTGTCTCATGGCTTCCCCCGGTGGCCCTGTCCTGCCTGGTCCCGTGCCCGCTCCCGCGCGGGCCAGCGTAGCAATCGGCCCCGCACGGCGTGGAGTTCACGGAAATCCCGTTCCGTACGGGTTACGGGAGCCTGGCAGAGGGCCTCCCGCACTGCCGCACAGAATGCGTCCGCCCCACCCCCTCCGCCTACAATTCGGCGGTGAACGTCACCCTCCCCACCGCCCAGTCCCTGCGCGCCGCCCTGGCCGGGCTGCTCGACGGGCTGCCGCCGAAACAGGCCGCGCAGGCCGTCGACCGGCTGATCGCCAGCTACCGCGGGAAGACCCCGACGAACGCACCGATCCTGCGGGACCGCTCCGATGTCGTCGCGTACGCCGCGTACCGGATGCCCGCCACCTTCGAGGCCGCACGCTCCGCCCTCGACGCCCTCGTCGAGGCCGCGCCCGACTGGGCGCCCGCCACCCACACCGACGTCGGCGGCGGCACGGGCGCGGCGAGCTGGGCGGTGGCCGGAGCCTGGGAGGGAGCGGCGACGACCGTCCTGGACTGGGCCGAGCCCGCCCTGGCCCTGGGCCGCGAACTGGCCGAGGCGTCCGGGGTGCCGGGGCTGCGGGAGGCGCGCTGGGAGCGGGCCCGGATCGGCGCGGCGCTGGAGCTGGCCCCGGCGGACCTGGTCACCGTCAGCTACGTGCTCAAGGAGCTGACCGCACAGGCCAGGACCGAGCTGGTCGACGCGGTGGCCGGGGCCGGACAGGCCGTGGTGATCGTGGAGCCGGGCACCCCCGACGGCTATGCGCGCATCATCGAGGCCCGGGACCGCCTGATCGCCGCCGGGCTGACCATCGCCGCCCCCTGCCCGCACAGCGCCGCCTGCCCGATCGCCCCCGGCACGGACTGGTGCCACTTCTCGGCCCGGGTCAGCCGCTCCTCGCTGCACCGCCAGGTCAAGGGCGGCTCGCTCAGCCACGAGGACGAGAAGTTCAGTTACGTCGCCGCCACCCGCTTCCCCACCACCCCGGCGCCCGCCCGCGTCACCCGCCGCCCCCAGATCCGCAAGGGCCAGGTGCTGCTGGAGCTGTGCACCCGGGACGAGGGCCTGGACCGCTCGACGGTCACCAAGCGCCACGGCGAGCTGTACCGGGCGGCCAGGAACATCGCCTGGGGCGAGCCCTGGCCGCCGGAGGGCAGCGCCTAGGCCGGGTCGTGACGCGGAACGAGCAGGCTCAGGCCGGCCCCCGCGTCCTCCTTCCTGAGCCCCGGGGCCGCGCGCTGGATCCGCTCGGCGATCGGATCCAGCGCGAGCACCTTGTCGGGAAGCAGCGGACCGGTCCCGTCGTGCAGCGCGACCGAATCCCAGGCATCGGGATCGGAGATTCCGCGCCGGTCGACGATGACGGCCCGGGTCGGCACGGGCAGCCGCGTCGCGGCGGCCATGACAGCCGACTCGACGCGTTGAACCTCATCGGAGTAGAGGCCGTCCAGCCACAGCGTCTGCGTCTCACGGCCGACCGGTACGGCCTCGTACGTGTCGATCACATTGGTGTCCGCCGTCAGCCACCAATTGAACGTGAGCGAAGCGATGCGCTGCCCGATCAGGACGCCCAACTCCTCCTGGCCCATGAGGACGTCGTCACCTTCGATGTCGAGCACCACGGCCGCGTTCCTGTTCGGGTGGATGAGCTTGAGCCCGAACTCCGAGAAAATCTCCGCCTGTTCGGCGAAGACCGCGGTGGTCACGTCCTCCCGGTACCACTGGATGAACCCGTCAGCCATGGCCGGTCCTTCGATCGCTCGACATGAGACTCTCGTCCGCCTCCTGGACCCGGGGAGTAGATCAAGGAGAGTGCCGTCAACGCAAAGGGTTTCGGCTGGATCTGACGGTACGTCCATACATGGGCGCCGTCTCCCCTGAGGGGTACGGCGCCCACGCGCGGCCGCAGGGAGCCCTGGGCGCCGACTACCCCCGCAACTCCTGCGTGCAGCACTTCACACTGCCGCCGCCCTTGAGCAGTTCGCCCAGGTCCATCGGGATCGGCTCGAAGCCCCGGTCCCGGAGCGGGTCCAGCAGGCCCGTCGCCGCCTGGGGGAGCAGGACGTGGCGGCCGTCGCTGACCGAGTTGAGGCCGAACGCCGCCGCGTCCGCCTCCCGGGCGAGCAGGGCGTCCGGGAAGAGCCGACGCAGTACGGCCCGGCTGCCGGGGGAGAAGGCGTCCGGGTAGTACATGATCTCGTCGGCCGCCGCGTCCAGCACGCAGAGCGCGGTGTCCAGGTGGTAGTAGCGCGGGTCCACCAGGTCGAGCCCGATGACCGGCAGCCCGAAGAACTCCTGCGCCTCGTCGTGGGAGAGCGGGCTGGAGCGGAAGCCGCGCCCGGCCAGGAGGTAGGAGGCGGTGACCGCGAAGTCGCCCTCGCCCTCGTTGACGTGGTCCGGCTCGCGGATGTCGGTGAAGCCGTGCTCGCGGAACCACTCGCGGTGGGCCTCCGCCTCCTCGAACCGCTCCCGGTAGGCGAACAGGGCGCCGAGCACCCGCCCGCCGATCACCGTGGCCCCGTTGGCCGAGAAGACCATGTCCGGCAGGTCCGGGCGGGGGGTGAGCAGCTCGACGGTGTGGCCGAGGGAGCGGTAGCGGTCGCGCAGGTCCTCCCACTGGGTCTGAGCCAGCGGCAGGTCGACGGGTTTGGACGGGTCCATCCACGGGTTGATGGAGTAGGTGACCCGGAAGTGCGTCGGAGCGCACATCAGGTAGCGACGAGGGGTGGCGTCACGGTTCAACTCGGGCTCCTCGCGATCGGCGGCCGGAGCCGCGGAACGGTGGGATACGCACGGTCTGCGCGTGAGCCCATGGTGCGCCGTGCGGGCCGGATCCGCAGTGGACCGATCGGGTGGTTCGGCAGATCGTCCTATGCGGGCCGGCCGGTCCCCCTGCGCGAGCCGGTCGGCCGGTCCTGCGGCGGCCGGTCGGCGGCCCGATTCCGGCGGATTCCGGCGGATTCCGGCAAGACGATACGTATCGGCTCGTTGGGCGCTACATTGGCCGCATGGCACCCCACAAGGCCCCCGACGCCAGCCGCCGCAGCGACCGCTCCCGCCGCGCCATCTACGACGCCGCCCTCGCCCTCGTCGGTGAGAACGGCTACCGGCGTACGACGATCGAGGGTATCGCCGCCCGCGCCGGCGTCGGCAAGCAGACGATCTACCGCTGGTGGCCCTCCAAGGCGGCCGTCCTGATGGAGGCCTTCCTCGACCTGGCCGCCCGGGCGGCCGAGCAGGCGGCCCCGGAGGGAGGCGGGGAGGCGGACTCCCGGGGCGGTGGTGAGTACGGCATTCCCGACACCGGGGACCTGGCCGCCGACCTCAAGTCCGTCCTGCGCGCCACCGTCGACGAACTGAACGATCCCCTGATGGAGGCCCCCACCCGGGCGCTGACCGCCGAGGGCATCGTCGACGCCAAGCTGGGCGCCGAATTCATCGAGAAGCTGCTCGACCCCCAGCTCGCGTTGTACGTCACACGGCTGCGGGCCGCCCAGGAGGCCGGGCACCTCCGGGCCGACGCCGATCCGCGGATCGCCCTGGAGCTGCTGATCGCGCCCCTCACCCACCGCTGGCTGCTGCGGACCCTCCCGCTCACCCATGCGTACGCCGACACGATCGTCGACTACGCCCTCGGCGGGCTGACCCCGCGACCTTGATCCTTATCCGTTATGTGGTGACATCGGGCGTGATGGTGCTCACTCGGTGCAGTGGTACACGGCCCCGCTGGTGAACTCTGGCCACCCCGACCGCAGGATGGTGCGACGATGGAGAAGAAACGCTGAGGTGAAATGCTGAGGTGAGGGGATAGATGGGCGCCGATTCCGGCCGTTTCCGCGGCACAGAGAGCAGGATTTCCCAGTGGCTGCGGCGACGTCCCAAACCGACGGGGGCCGAAGCCGGGGAGACGGCCAGGGTGGAGCTGCTCCTGGCGGTCGCCGACGCGGGCATGCCCATCGCCCCCGCCGCCCACCCCCTCGGATACCGATGTTCGTGCGAGCGCATCGGCTGTCCCACCCCCGCCCGGCACCCCATCTCCTTCGCCTGGCAGACGCAGTCGACGACCGACAGTGCCCAGATCGAGCGCTGGGCCCGCAGTCAGCCGCTCGCCAACTTCATCACCGCGACCGGCATGATCCACGACGTGCTGGACGTCCCCCTCACCGCCGGCCGCAGCGCCCTGGAGCGTCTTCTCGCGGCGGGCATCGACGTCGGCCCGGTCGCCCAGTCCGGCGAGGACCGGATGCTCTTCTTCACCGCCACCCGCGGCACCCCCGAGGACGAGGACGAGTGGTGGCCCTGCGAGCTGGACTGCCATCCCGAGACCCTGGACGCCCATCCGGGCCTGCGCTGGCACTGCCGCGGCAGCTATGTCCTCCTGCCGCCCGCCCGGCTCCCCGGTGAGCTGGACGTCCACTGGGTGCGCGGCCCCGAGTACGAGCTGCCGGATCCGCTGACCCTGCTGGAGACGCTCACCGACGCCTGTGCGCGGTACGCGGGAAGCGCCGAGCAGAGCGAGCTGGACCATGACTCGATCGCCTGGCCGCTGAGCCGATGAGCTACTGAATCGTTGAGTCCGACGAGCCTGACGAGCTGCTGAGCCGATGAACCGCCGGGCCGATGAGCCGCTGAATCGTCGAGCCGACGGGGCCGCTGAGCCGTGGCCGGTCGTCGGCCGCCCGCCGCCCCGGTTCCGTACGCCCTACTCGCCCTTCGCCGCCACCAGGCCCGGCAGCCGGTTCAGCACCCGTACCCGGCCGCCGGAGTCGCCGGACTCGGCGCGCGCGGGTACGTGGACGAGCTGGCTGGAGATCCGCTCCTTGGTGAGGGTGTTGGTGACCTCGCCGGTCATCAGCGCCTTGACATCCGCGTTGACCTCCGGCTTCAGCCCCTTCGCCGCGACCTGCCGCTCGAAGTGCTTGCTGCTGAAGAAGACCAGCGCCCCGCCGTCCTCGGTGCGCAGCCCGAGCGGCCCGAACGCGCCGTTGCCCAGCGGCTGGTCGACGTACTGGTAGGAGAATCCCGCCCGCCGGGTCGTCCGGCGCGTCTCGCGCCACTGCGAGGTCGCCGTGCCCGGGGCGAACACGTCCGGCGTGCCCTTCTGCAGGTACTCGGTGTAGGCGATGCTCAAGTCGGCCGGTTGCACGATCAGTTCGCCGCCCTGCGGCTCCACCGGGGTGGCGAGCCCGTCCCCGTCGAGGGTGAACTCCGGGACCTGGGAGGCCGGGACGACCCCGAGGTAGGACGCCTTCCACAGCGCGTCGGGGCCGCTCCGTACGAAGACGACCAGCCAGCGGGTGTCCAGCTTTCCGCCGTCCTCGTCCCGGTTGGAGTCGGTGTCCGCCAGGAACCAGCGCGGCCACCCCGCCTTCTTCGGGATGACGTAGGTGGCGTCCGTCAGCTCCAGGGGCTTGTGCGTCTTGTTGCCGTCCGGGCTGTACGTCTGCCGCGCCTTCAGCCCGGCCTGGTTGATCGCCCCGAGCGACCCCGTCACCCGGTCCGCGTCCAGCGCCGGATCGTACGCCTTGTCCGCCGCGTTGTAGGCGTCCGTGAAGTCCTTCAGCGCCTGGGCGGCCTCCGACTCCGTCGCCCCCGGCAGCACTTCCAGCTCGCCGTGGACCGTCACACAACCGCTCGCCGTCAGGCACAGCACCGTCGCCGCCGCGACCCCCGCCGTCAGTCGACCCAGCCTTGTCATCCGTTGCTTCTGCGCCTTCCGCATCCGTCGCCCGCACTGACCGTCGAAACCCTACCGGGGCGGCGTACGGCGTGCGGGCACGGACCGGATACCGCACCCACACCGTGATCCGACGCCCGGAGAGCACCCTGGAAAGCGCCTCGGAAGTACCCCGAGAAGCGCCCCGAAAGCGCCCCGGAAGGCTTTCCGGGAGCGGGAGTTCAGGCCGGGTGGCGTACGGGGACGACCAGCGGGGCCCCCGTACGCGGATGCGGGAACACCTCCACCGGCTGCCGGTACACCTCACCGAGCAGCTCGTCGCTGAAGATCTCCCCGGGCGGGCCCACCTCCGCGATGCGCCCCTGGTGCAGCACGGCCACCCGGTCCGCGTACGCCGCCGCAAGGCCCAGGTCGTGCAGGACCACCACCACCGCGTCCCCCGCGGCGGCCCGCTCCCGGCAGATCCGCAGCACCAGCTCCTGGTGGCGCAGGTCCAGGGCGGCCGTCGGCTCGTCCAGCAGCATCAGCGGGGCCCGCTGCGCCAGCACCCGGGCCAGCGCCACCCGGGCCTTCTCGCCCCCCGACAGCGCGGAGAACGGACGCCCGGCGAACCGCGTCACCTCGGTGGCCGCCATCGCCGCCGCCACCGCCGTGTCGTCCTCGTCCTCCAGCTCCGTACCGGCCCAGGGCGCCCGCCCCATCCGTACGACGTCCTCCACCGGGAACGGGAAGGAGAGGACGGCGGACTGCGGCAGCACCGAGCGGCGCAGGGCCAGTTCGGGCGCGGTCCACTCGGTGGCGGGGCGGCCGCCGATGACCACGTGACCGTCGCCCGGGGTCAGGTCGGCGGCGAGCGCGGCCAGGAGCGTGGACTTGCCGGCCCCGTTCGGACCGACCAGCGCCACCACCTCGCCCGTGTGCGCGGTGAGGTCGACGGCGTCCAGCACCTGCCGCCCGCCCAGCCGGACCGAGAGCCCGACGGCCTCGACGGCGGGGGAGCCGGGCGCGACGGGCGAGGGCAGCTCCCGGGTGCGTACCGCGAACAGGTCTCTCAGCGTCCTCATGCCCAACCACCTTGCTTACGACGGGTCCTGCGCAGCAGCCAGAAGAAGAACGGGCTGCCGAAGAGCGCGGTCAGCACACCGAGCGGCAGCTCGGCGGGGGCGGCCACGGTCCGGGCCGCGAGATCGCCCGCGACCAGCACCAGCGCACCGCCCAGGGCGCTGCCCGGGACCAGGAAGCGGTGGCCGGGGCCGTTCGCCATCCGCAGCAGATGCGGGACGAGCAGCCCGACGAACGAGATGATCCCGGCCACGGCCACGGCGGCGGCCGTCAGCAGCGCCACGACCAGGACGAGCGTGATCCGCAGCCGCTCCACGTCCACGCCCAGATGGCGGGCGGGCCGCTCACCGAGGGCCAGCAGGTCCAGCTTGCGGGCGTAGAAGGGGGCGATGAGCAGCCCGGCCAGCGCGCACGGCAGCACGGCGAGCACCTTGGGCCAGGTCGCCTGCGAGAGCGAACCGAGCTGCCAGAAGGTGATCTGGGTGATCTGCGCGTTGTCAGCGAAGAAGATGAACAGCCCGATCAGCGCGCCCGCGAAGGCGTTGACGGCGATACCGGTGAGGATCAGCGTCACGACCTCGGTCCGGCCGCCGGAGCGCGAGAGCGTGTAGACGAGCAGCACGGTGGCGAGACCGGCGATGAACGCGAAGACCGTGATGGTCCAGTTGCCGAAGAAGGTCAGCCCGAGCGCGATGGAGGCGACCGCGCCGACCGCCGCGCCCGCCGAGATCCCGATGACGCCGGGCTCGGCCAGCGGGTTGCCGAACACGCCCTGCATCAGGGCGCCCGCGCAGCCGAGCGAGGCGCCGACGAGCAGTGCCAGGACGACGCGGGGGAGCCGGACGTTCCACAGGACGCTCTCCCCGACCCGGTCCAGCGGCTGCCCGCCGAGACCGATCCGGTGCTGGACCGAGCCGAGGACGTCCCCGATGGGGATGGAGTACGCGCCGATCGCGGCGGAGAGCAGACACCCGGCGAGCAGGGCGAGCGAGAGCCCGACCGTGAGCACGAACGCCTTGCTGCGCGGCGACTTGGGGGCGGGGGGCGCCTCGGCGGAGGGCGCTTCGGCCGCCTCGGCTGCGCCTCCCGGCTCGGTGCCGGGCGAGGGCGCTTCAGCCGCTTCGCCCGTGCCTGCGCCCGTGCCCGTGGCTGTGCCTGCGTCCGAGGCTTCGGCAGCACCGCCCGTCTCCGCGGACTGCTCCTTCGAGAGCGACGGGCCCCGGTCGGGGCGGGCCTTGTCCGCCCGTTCCTCGTACGACGTCGTCACTGGCCCTTGCCGCCCTTCGCGTACAGCTGCTCGACGATGTCGGCGAGCACCCGGTCGGTGCGCGGGCCGTAGTTCAGCAGCACGCCGTCGTCGATCGTGACGACCCGGCGGTCCATTCCGGCGGGCGTCTCCGCGATGCCGGGGATCTTCACCAGACCGTCCATCCCGCCCACCGAGTCGAACCCCTTGGTCATCAGCAGGATCGCGTCGGGCGCGGCCTTGGCGAGCGCCTCGCTGGTGATGGCGGTGAAGTCCTTCTTCAGCCCGGACGTCTTGCCCGCGTCGACCGCGCCCGCCGCCTCCAGCAGCGAACTCGCCCCCGACTCCGCGCCGCCCAGCAGATAGACGGAGGCCGAACCGCGCAGATAGAGGAAGGCGACCCGGGGCTTCTTGCCGTCGGCGTGGTCCGGGATGGTCTTCTGCACGGCCGCGATGCGCGCCTCGGTGCGCTCCTTCAGCTCGGTGCCGGCGGCCGGTACGCCGAGCGCCTCGGCGACGGTGTCGATCCGGCGGCCGACATCGCCGAGCCCCTTGGCGGGTTCGACGACGAGCAGCGGGATGCCCGCGCTGCGGATCTGGTCGATCGCCTCGGCGGGGCCGGTCGTGGTGTCCGCGAGGACGACGGTCGGCTTCAGGGAGAGCACGCTCTCCGCCGAGACGTCATGGGCGCGGGTCACCACCGGGAGCTTCTCGGCCTGTTCGAAGGTGGCGGTGATGTCGCGGGCGACGACCTGCTTGCCGAAGCCGAGGGTGAAGACGATCTCGCTCAGCGATCCGGTCAGCGGCACGATCCGGTCGGTGGAGTCGATCGTGACCTTCTTGCCGTCCGCCGAGTCCACCGTCACCGGCAGCTTCGGGGCGGGCGCGGCGGCCAGCGGTTCGACCCGGTCGGCGTCCGCGGCGCCCTTGGCCGGCTTCGGTGCGGAATCGTTGCCTCCGCCGCTGCAGCCCGTCAGCAGCAGGGCGAGCGCCACCAGGACGGTGAGGGCGGCGCCCGCCCGGCCGCGGACCGGCCGTCCGGCGTCCTGGCCCTGATGGGGGCCGTGGTCCTGAGAGATGCGCACGGGGCACCGTCCTGTCGTTCTGCGGTGGGTGGTTCGGGGCGGGGCGGGTGGTTCCGGGTGGGGCGTGTGTGGTGAATGTGGCGGGTGTGTGGAGGTGCCGGAGGGGTTCCGGCAGAGGCTTGGAATACCTTAGGTTAGCCTTACCTTCATATCTAGCCCTCGGAGGGGTCCCTCATGCTGCCGTCCAGATCCGCCCGCGCGCTCGCCGTCGCGCTCCTCGCGGTGCTGCTGGGAGCGATGCTCCCCGCCACCACCGCGCAAGCGGCCAGCCGCACGGTGCAGGGCGGACGGCTCGACTGGGGCATCAAGTCCTCCTTCCAGAGCTACGTCACCGGCCCCATCGCCCAGGGCAGTTGGAGCCTGACCGGGGGCGCCGCCACGGTCGGCGGCAGCCAGTTCCGCTTCCACTCCGCCAACGGCTCCTACGACCCGGCGACCGGCGCCTTCAGCTCGGCCTTCTCCGGCGGCGTGCACTTCACCGGCCACAAGAAGGCCGATGGCACCAACGAGCTGGACCTCGTCATCAGCCGCCCCACCATCAGGATCAGCGGCGGCAGCGGCACGCTCTTCGCCGACATGGTCAGCAAGGAGCGGGGGACCGGCAAGGTCTCCAACCGCTCCCAGGTGCCGCTGGCCACCCTCGGTCTCGGCGGGATCAACATGAAGGGCGGCTCCACGCCCATCGCCCTCAGCAACGTCCCCGCGACGCTGACCCCCCAGGGCGCCACCGCCTTCGCCGGCTACTACACCGCCGGTACGCCGCTCGACCCGATCAGCCTCTCCGTCGACACCAAGGCCCCGGCCGAGCCGAAGCCCGCCCCGTCCGAGAAGAAGGACGAGGACGCGATGAAGGACGAGGAGAAGGAGAAGGCCGAGGACGAGGCCAAGAAGAAGGCCGAGAAGGAGAAGGCGGGCCGCTTCGAGGACGCCGCCGTCGACTGGGGCGTCCGCCGCACCTTCCGCGAGTACGTCACCGGCTCCATCGGCCAGGGCAAGTGGACGCTGGCCGACGGCGCCCAGGACGGCGGGGCCCTCTTCCGCTTCCCGCAGGGCAAGGGCACGTACGACGCGGAGAAGCAGACGCTCGACGCCGACTTCGGCGGCAGCCTCCACTTCACCGGCGCCCACGACCTCGACCTGAAGTTCTCCGCCGTCAAGGTCGCCGTGGCCAAGGGCGAGGGCACCCTCTCCGCGGATGTCACGACCGCGGGAACGACCCGCAAGAACGTCCCCCTCATCACCTTCGAGGCCAAGGACTTCGCGCCCAAGGAGGGCCTCGCGGTCCTGACCGAGGCGCCCGCCACCCTCACCGAGGACGGCTCCAAGGCGTTCAACTCCATGTACAAGGCGGGCACCGAGATGGACCCCGTCTCGCTCGCCGTCGCCGTCGACGACAAGGCCCAGCTTCCTCCGCTGCCCGACCTCGGCAGCGAGCCCACGGCCGCCGCCGAGCCCACCGCGAAGCCCTCGGCCGAGGCCTCCGCCGAACCGGTCGCCGCCGCCTCCGGCTCGGGGCCGGGCGCCGGGACGTACGCCGCGATCGGGGGCGGGGTGCTGCTGCTCGCCGCGGCCGGAACGTTCTTCGCGCTGCGCCGCCGCAAGGCCGCCGGCACCGACGCCGCCACCCCGGGCTCCGACGCCCCCCAGACCTCCTGACGCCCCCCATGAGCGCTTTACGGTTCCTCATCCCCGCCCCTCACGCCTCCCTTCCTCCCCCGTTCCATTAGGAGAACCACCGACATGGCTGCAACTCGCCGCCCCATAGCCCTCGCGGCGGCCGTCGCCACGGCCGCGGCCCTGGGTGCCACCTTCGCCCTCCCGGCCTTCGCGGACAGCGCCCCCGCCAAGCCCGCGGCCGAGGCCCCGCAGACGATCCAGCTGGAGTCGGGCACCCTGGACTGGGGTATCCGGGAGTCCTTCCGCTCGATGATCGGCCGCTTCGGCACCGCCACCCTCGCGGACGGTGCCACCAAGAACGAGGACGGCACGTACAAGTTCCCCCTGGAGCAGGGTGAGTACGACCTCGGCACCCATAGCGTGACGACCGGTTTCAAGGGCAGCGTCCACTACGAGGCGCACAACGGCGTCCTGGACATCAAGCTCTCCGACTTCAAGGTCCAGACGACCGGCGAGAGCGGCAAGATCACGGTCGACGCCCTCATCAAGTCCACGGGCAAGCCCACCGTCACGCACGACGACCTGACGATGGCCACGCTCGACCTCACCGACGTCGCGCCCTCGAACGGCGCCGCCGGCATGAAGTTCGCGGACATCCCCGCCGCCTTCACCAAGGAGGGCGCGGAGGTCTTCGGCACCGCCTACAAGGAGGGCGATGTCATCGACCCCGCCACCCTGACGGTCAAGCAGGCCACCCCGACCACGCCGCCCACCACGCCGCCGCCCACCCCGCCGGTGACGCCCCCCGTGACCCCGCCGGTCACGCCCACGGTCGAGCCGACGCCCACCGAGACGGCCAAGCCGACGCCCACCGAGACCCCCGCCAAGCCGACCAGCGGCCCGGTCGTCGACGGCACCCTCGACTGGGGCGTCAAGAAGAGCTTCCGCTCGTACGTCGTCGGCCCGAGCGCGCACGGCAAGGTCGAGACGACCGACGGCGCCACCGCCAACGCCGAGGGCTACCGCTTCACCAAGGCGACGGGTCACCTCGACGCCGAGAAGAACAGCCTCAACGCCCAGTTCAAGGGCAAGGTGCGCTTCCTCGGCCACGAGACCGCGGGCGACTACAAGCTGGACCTCTCCCTCAGCAACCTGAAGGTCGACGTCCAGGGCACGACGGGCAAGCTCGTCGCCGACGTCTCCACCAAGGACATGGCCTCCGGCAAGGTCAACACCTTCACCGGCCTGGCCTTCGCCGACCTGAAGGTGCCCGCGGGCGCCCTGGTCGCGAAGGAGGGCGTCGTGAACCTCAAGGCCATCCCGGCGACCCTGACCGAGGACGGCTCCAAGGCGTTCAGCAACATGTACAAGAAGGGCGACGAGCTGGACGCCCTGACCGCCGCCGTCTCCCTCGACGAGGACGCGACGCTGCCTCCGGGCGGTTCGACGGAGTACAAGAACTGCGCCGAGGCCGAGGCGGCCGGCGTGACGCCCATCAAGAAGGGCGACCCGGGTTACGCGGCCCACCTGGACCGCGACGGTGACGGCATCGCCTGCGAGGCCGGCGAGTCCACCGGCGGCTCCGGCTCCACGGGCGGTTCCGCCGGCGGCTCCACCACCGGCGGCGGCACGGTCGGCGGTTCGACCACCGGCGGTTCCACCGCGGGCGGTTCGGTCGGCGGCTCCGGCGCCCTGGCCTCCACCGGCTCGGACGTCCCGACCGGTCTCCTCATCGGCGCCTCCGGCCTCGTCGTGGCGGCCGGTGCCGGTGTCATGATCGCGGCGCGCCGCCGCCGTAACGCGGGCGACGCCACCGCCTGATCACCCAGCACCACCAGCACCACCTGAAGCACCCGCACCAGCCGCAGGGCCGTACCGGCAGCAGCACGCTCGACCGGTACGGCCCTGCGGCCGTCGTCCCCGGGCTCCCCTCAACGCCCGCCCCGCCCCGGGTGATGCTTGAATGCGCACGTGAACCACTACGACGTACCCCGGGGCATCGACGTCCTGCGGGTTTTCTGCGGACCCGACGGACGCCACGGCAACGCCCTCGGTGTCGTACGCGACGGACGCAGCCACCCCGACGAGGCGTCCCGGCAGCGGTTGGCCCGGCAACTGGGCTTCAGCGAGACCGTGTTCGTCGACGACCCGGAGCGCGGCCGGGTGGACATCCACACCCCCGGGCTGCGGCTGCCGTTCGCCGGACACCCGCTCGTCGGCGCCGCCTGGCTGCTGGACCTGGAGATCCTGGAGCTGGCCGTGGGGGACGTCTTCGCCCGCCAGGACGGGGAGTTCACCTGGATCACCGCGCGCCCCGAGTGGGCCCCGCCGCGCACGCTCCAGCAGTACGCGACGGCGGAAGAGGTGGAGGCGCTGCCGGGGCCGCCGCCCGGGGAGGGCTGGCTCTACGCCTGGGCCTGGGAGGACGAGGCGGCGGGGCGGGTGCGGGCGCGGGCCTTTCCGAGGCGCGGGGATGGCATTGTCGAGGACGAGGCGACCGGCGCGGCGGCCATGCTGCTGAGCGCGCATCTCGGCCGGGCCCTGAACATCACACAAGGACGCGGCTCCCAGATCCTCACAGCTCCCGCGCCGGACGGCACGGTGGAGGTAGGGGGCCGCGTCCTGATGGCCGCCCGGGGCTGAACCACGGGCGGCCGTAAGCCATATGAGCGGTAGGGGTGCGGTGCTACGCGCTGAGCGGGAACACCTCGCCCAGCTCCCGGAAGACCGCGGTGTTCAGCGCGAACGCGCGCTTGCACTCCTCGATGATCCGCTGCTTCTCCAGGTCGTCCGCGTTCACCGCGTCCAGCAGCTCGCGGTAGTTCCGCTTGAAGGCGGCGGGGTTGCCGATCTCCTCGAAGACGTAGAACCGCACGCCGTCGCCCTTGCGCTCGAAGCCCCAGGTCTTCTCCGCCTTGTCGCGGATGATCTGGCCGCCCGAGAGGTCGCCGAGGTAGCGGGTGTAGTGGTGCGCGATGTACCCGGCGGGCCAGGTGCGGGCGCACTCGGTGACCCGGGCGGCGTACGCGGCGGTGGCGGGCAGCGGCTCCAGGCCCTCGCGCCAGTTCTCCCCGCGCAGGTGGGCGAGGTCGCGCTCCAGCTCGGTGGAGCGCATCAGCTCGGACTGTATGAAGGGGCCCGCGACCGGGTCGTTCCGCAGGGCCTCCGCGCCCTCCTCCAGTGCCCGGTAGACGAACCACAGCTGCTCGGTGTAGCGCGTGTACGCGTCGACGCCCAGCCGCCCGCCGAGCAGGTCACCCATGAAGGTCGAGGTCTCGGCCTCGGTGTGCTGCTCGTGCGACGCGGTGCGGATGAGCGTCGAGAAGGGAGTGACGGTGGCGGTTGCGTCCAAGGCGGGCCTCCGGGGCCGGGGGACGGGAAGTCCAGAAACAGACGGAAATATCGGCAAGCGACCGCCGCGACGTTGCGGCGGTGCGTGCCGGTACGCCCGATCCTCCTACTTAGGTTTACCTAAGTCAACTGGTTCCCGACTGCTTGTCGGTAAAAAAGTACGCGACAAAGCAGGGGGTGGCACCCTTGTGGGTATTTTGTCCCGATTGCGGCAGGGGCTGACTACGGCAGGGTGAGGATCTCCGCCCCGGTCTCCGTGACGACGAGCGTGTGCTCGAACTGCGCGGTCCGCTTCCGGTCCTTCGTCACCACGGTCCAGCCGTCCTCCCACATGTCGTACTCGTGGGTGCCCAGCGTCAGCATCGGCTCGATGGTGAACGTCATGCCGGGCTGCATCACGGTGGTGGCGTGCGGGCTGTCGTAGTGCGGGATGATCAGGCCGGAGTGGAACGAGGAGTTGATCCCGTGCCCGGTGAAGTCGCGCACGACGCCGTAGCCGAACCGCTTGGCGTACGACTCGATGACCCGGCCGATGACGTTGATCTGCCGCCCCGGCCTGACCGCCTTGATGGCCCGGTTCAGCGACTCCCGGGTGCGCTCGACGAGCAGCCGGGACTCCTCGTCCACGTCGCCGCAGAGGTAGGTGGCGTTGTTGTCGCCGTGCACCCCGTTGATGTACGCGGTGACGTCGAGGTTCACGATGTCCCCGTCGCGCAGCACGGTGGAGTCGGGGATGCCGTGGCAGATGACCTCGTTGAGCGAGCTGCACAGCGACTTCGGGAAGCCCCGGTAGCCGAGGGTGGAGGGGTACGCGCCGTGGTCGATCATGAACTCGTGGGCGACCCGGTCCAGCTCGTCCGTGGTCACCCCCGGCGCGATGTGCTTGGCGGCCTCCTCCATCGCCTGGGCGGCGATGCGCCCGGCGATGCGCATCCGCTCGATGGTGTCGGCGTCCTGGATCTCCGGGCCGGTGTACGGCGTCGGGGCCGGCTTCCCCACGTACTCGGGGCGCCGGATGTTTCCGGGTACGGAACGGACGGGAGTGATCTCCCCTGGTACGAGAAGCGACTGGCCAGACATGCCAGCGAGTCTAACCAGCGGCCCCGGGGCACCATGGCGATAAGGAAAGGAGCTGTCGATGGCCCTGTTCAAGAAGCGCACGGTCGGCAAACCTGGCGAGTGGTACTACTGCCTCCAGCACAAGAAGGTCGAGGAGGGCCCGGAGTGCCCCGCCCAGAACCGGTTCGGTCCCTACACCTCCCGCGAGGCCGCCCAGCACGCGATGGACACGGCCCGCGAACGCAACCTGGAGTGGGACACGGACCCCAAGTGGCACGACGAGGAGAAGGGCAAATCCGGCCCGTCCGACGATTGAGCCCGTCCCCTCCGGCCCATCCGGGGAACCCCAGCCTGTCCGGCGATCGAGGACGTCTTTCAGCCCCTCCGGCGCTTGAGGAGCGGGGTACGGGGGCGGAGCCCCGGGAGCCCGGCCACCCGGCCGGGCCCGGGTCACCCCTCCACCCGGGCCTCCCGCCTCCGCACGGCATCCTCGTCCGTCTCCGAGTCGTACCGCACCAGCTTCGGCAGCGCCGCCGTCAGCAGCGCCACCGACGCCACGCACGCCACCCCGCCCGTCCAGATCGCCGACCGGGTCCCGGTCCACCCCGCCATCGCCCCGGCCCGCACCTGCCCCAGCTGCGGGCCCACGCTGTACGAGAGCACCTCGATGCCCGCCAGCCGCCCGCGCAGCTCCTCCGGGATGGTCTGGTTCCAGATGGTCGAGCGCCCCAGCCCGCTCAGCATGTCGCCCGCCCCGGCCACGGCCAGGCAGACCAGCACCACCCACACGCTGGAGAACCAGCCCGCCGCCGCGATCGCCAGCCCCCACACCGCCGCCCCGAACACCACGAACAGCCCGTGCCGCCGCACCCGGGACGTCCAGCCGCTGGTCAGCCCCAGCGCCAGCGAGCCCACCGAGCCCGCCGCGTACATCAGCCCCAGCGACCACTCCGCGTCCAGCTCGTCCGCCAGGAACGGGAAGATCGTGTTCGGGAAGGCGAAGAACATCGCCGCCAGGTCGATCGCGTACGTCCCCAGCAGCACCGGCCGGCTCCAGGCGTACCGGGCCCCCTCCACGATCCCGCGCAGCGACGGCTTCGCCGCGTCCCGGGCGGGCGGTGCGGGGGAGAGCCGCAGACAGAGCAGGACGGAGGCGGCGAACGTGCACACCGTCACCGCGTACGCCGTGCCGTGACCGGCGTACGCCACCACCAGACCGGCCAGCGCCGGGCCCGCGATGGCCCCGATCTGCCAGCGCAGCGAGTTCAGGGCGGCCGCCGCCGTCTGCTGGGCGTGCGGCACGATCCGGGCCATCAGCGAGTCCAGCGCGGGCCGCTGGAGCCCGGCCAGCGCGGCGACCCCGCCCGCCACCACGTACAGCGGCCACAGCAGCGGCTCCGGCAGCAACGCGTTCACCAGCAGGATCGCGGCGAGCACGCCGAGCCCGGCCTCGGTGAGCAGGATGACCCGGCGCCGGTCCACGGAGTCCGCGAGCGCCCCGCCGTACAGCCCGAAGACCACCAGCGGTACCAGCTCCACCGCCCCCATCGCCCCGACCGCGAGCGGCGAGCCGGTGAGGTGCTTGATCTGGAGCGGCAGCGCGATGAGCGCCATGAAGCTGCCGAAGTACGTGATCAGCCCCTGGATCCACAGCAGCCGGAAGTCGCGCGACGACCGCCACGGCGCGAGATCCGGCAGCAGGGCGCGGAGCCGGGACGGGGGAGGGGCGGCGGCGGGAGGGCCCGGGGGAGGGGCGGGGGGTGCTTCTTCGGTCACGAGGGGCCATGATCGGTACAGCGGACCACTTCGGGCAAACCGATTTTCCGAGCGGCCCGGGCGGGCGAACCCATCCGGCCACCCGTGCCGTCCGGGGCAGCGCGCCCGCCCGGCCACGGGCCGCCCGGCCACCTCGGTACGGCATACGTACCCGGTGCCCCCGCCGCCCGGTGCGGCATACCCCTCCGGCCACCCCCGGTCACCCCGGACCGCCCCCCGCACCCGCCCCCGGTTCGCTACCTGGCAGTAGGGTCGGCCCATGACTACACAGGACAGCAGCGGCAGCGCGCCCAAGCCCCCCGCCAAGGACCCCTGGGACCTCCCCGACGTCTCCGGCCTGAGCGTCGGCGTGCTCGGCGGGACCGGCCCCCAGGGCCGTGGCCTCGCCTACCGGCTCGCCCGCGCCGGACAGCGGGTCACCCTCGGCTCCCGGGACGCCGGACGCGCCGCCGAGGCGGCCGCCGAACTCGGCCACGGCATCGAGGGGACGGACAACGCCGAGTGCGCCCGGCGCAGCGACATCGTGATCGTCGCCGTGCCGTGGGACGGCCACGCCAAGACCCTGGAGTCCCTGCGCGAGGAGCTGGCGGGCAAGCTCGTCATCGACTGCGTCAACCCGCTCGGCTTCGACAAGAAGGGCGCCTACGCCCTCAAGCCGGAGGAGGGCAGCGCCGCCGAGCAGGCCGCCGCCCTGCTGCCGGACTCCCGGGTCACCGCCGCCTTCCACCACCTCTCGGCGGTCCTGCTGCAGGACGAGTCGATCGAGGAGATCGACACCGACGTCCTGGTCCTGGGCGAGGCGCGGGCCGACACGGACATCGTGCAGGCGCTGGCGGGCCGCATCCCCGGGATGCGCGGCATCTTCGCCGGGCGGCTGCGCAACGCCCACCAGGTCGAGTCCCTGGTCGCGAACCTGATCTCGGTCAACCGCCGCTACAAGGCCCACGCCGGACTCCGTACCACCGACGTCTGAGCACCCCGGAACCCGGGGCGGGGCACAACGGGGCATGGGGGACACTGGACGGGACGGGTCGGGTCGGCCCGGGACCACGACGTTCCTGGCCCTCCCGGTCCTCCCGGTCCTCCCGAATCCTGACCCTCCCGACCGTTCACCGACAGGAGCCCACCCCCATGCCCCGCCTCGCTCTCTACGCCCTCGCCGTCTGCGTCCTCGCCGTGGTGGCGGCCGTGGTCGCCTTCGTCCAGGGCAGCCTGCTCGGGATCGTCTGGGTGCTGATCGCGGGGCTCTCGTCGAACATGGCCTGGTACTACGTCCGCAAGCAGCGCATGGAGTCCTCCGCCGACGCGGGCTGACCCTCCCAGCCGTACTCCTTACTCCCTTCCCTCCGCCGTTCGGGTCGAGGGACCACCCTCACGGGCGCGTCCCGGAGACCCGGCGCCGCCCGGGGCCGACCATGTGACGGCCTCGCCACGGTCGTGGCGCGGACGACGAGGGAGGACCGCGTGGCAGACGCGAGGGACGACGGATACGGGGCCGGGAGCGGATCGACCGTACGGGCGACGGGCGACGGAGGCCGGGGCTTCCTGGGGGAGGTGCGCGACGCCGTCTCCACCCGGTCCGCGCTCGTCATGCTCGGGGTGCTCCTGCTGCAACTGGGCTTCGCGCTCTCCTACATGGGCGCCTTCCACGCGCCCAAGCCGCACAAGGTCCCGATCACGCTGGTCGCCCCGCCCGCCGTCCAGCAGGACCTGGTGGCCCGGCTCGACGCACTCCCCGGTGACCCCCTCCAGGTCACCCCGGTCGCGAACCGCGCCGAGGCACGGGCGCGGCTGCTGGACCGGCGCACCGACGCCGCCCTCGTCGTGGACCCGGCGAGCCGCACCGACACCCTGCTCGTCGCCTCGGCGGGCGGCCCGTCGGCGACCACGGCGGCCACGGAGATCCTTCAGGAGGTCGCCCGCGCCGAGCAGCGCACGATCGTCGTCCGCGACCTCCGCGCCCCCTCGGCCGGTGACTCACGGGGCCTGTCGTCCTTCTACCTCGTCCTCAGCTGGACCATCGGCGGCTACCTCGCCGCCTCGGCCCTGAACATGGCGGCCGGCTCCAAGAAGCCCACCCTGCGCCGCACCCTGGTCCGGCTCGCCGCGATGCTCCCGTACGGCTTCGTCTCGGGCATCGGCGGCGCGCTCATCGTGGGCCCGGTGCTGGACTGCCTGCCGGGCGCCTTCTGGGAGCTGGTCGGGATCGGGACCCTGGTGGTGTTCGCCTCCGGTGCGGTGGGGGTCGCCCTCCAGTCGGTGGCGGGCACGGTCGGCCTCGGCCTGACCATCCTGATCTTCACGGTGCTGGGTAACCCCAGCTCCGGCGGGGTCTACCCGTCCTCGCTGCTGCCCCCGTTCTGGGCCGCGATCGGCCAGGCCCTGCCGCCGGGGGCCGGGACGACCGTGGTGCGCAACACCGTCTACTTCGACGGCAACGCCACCGCCGGCGCCCTGTGGATCCTCGGCGCCTGGGCGTTCGGCGGGGTGGCCGTGGCGATCCTCGCCGCCGCCCTGCGCGGGAAGCGGCAGCGCGAGGCCCGTACGGCGGGGCCGGTCGCGGCCGCGCAGCAGCAGTAGGCAGCAGCAGTAGAGGGAGCGGTTCCCGGGCTCACCCCACCGCGCAGCCCGGGTTCTGCTCGCCGAAGAACGCCCGCCAGAAGCGGTAGAGGTCGTAACCGCAGTACCGCTGTACGTCGTCGACGCCCAGCACGCCCAGGAGCGCGTCGATCCCGTTGAAGAAGGCGATGTTCACCCCGGGGATCCACAGGATCGCGAACACGGCGATGAGCCCGAACGGCGCGAACGGCTCCACCTGGCGCCGGATCCTGTACGACAGCCAGGGCTCGATCACCCCGTAGCCGTCGAGCCCCGGGATCGGCAGGGAATTCAGGATCGCCGCCGTCACCTGGAGCATCGCCAGGAACGCCAGCGCGTACTGGAAGGCGAGCGGCACCCCGTCGAGCGCGTCCAGCCAGAAGGGGGCCGTGCAGACGATCGCGAACGCCACGTTCGTCAGCGGGCCCGCCGCCGAGATCAGGCTGTGCTTCCAGCGGCCGTGGATGCGGGCCCGCTCGATGAAGACCGCCCCGCCGGGCAGCCCGATCCCGCCCATGACCACGAAGAGGACCGGCAGCACGATGCTGAGCAGCGCGTGCGTGTACTTCAGCGGGTTGAGCGTCAGATAGCCCTTCGCCCCCACCGAGAGGTCCCCGCTGTGCAGGGCGCTGCGGGCGTGGGCGTACTCGTGCAGGCAGAGCGAGACGATCCAGGCCCCGGTGACGAAGAGGAAGACGGCGAAACCGGTGGCCCCGGCGAACCCCGTCCACACGGCCCAGCCCGCCACTGCGGTGACGGCGGCGATCCCGAGGAAGACCGGGCTGATCCTCCGGTCGCCGCGGGTGGCTGCGGTGGTGGTCATCGGCACACGACTCCTGGGGCTGGGGGGAACGGCGGCGACATCGTACGTAGGCCGACCCGTACGCCGTCACGGCGGGAACGACGACGACCCGGCCGGGAGTTCCACCCGGTCAACACCGTGACCGTGCCCGTCGCGGACAATGGGCCCGTGCGCTACTGCATCCTCGGCACCACCCGGGCACTCCGCGACGACGGTACGGCCGTCCCCCTCGGCGGGGCGCGGCTGCGCGCGCTGCTCACCGTCCTCGCACTGCACCCCGGCCGGACCGTCCCGGTGGGGGTCCTCGTGGACGAGGTGTGGGACGGCGACCCGCCGGCCGACGCGCCCGGCGCGCTCCAGGCCCTGGTCGGGCGGCTGAGGCGGGCCCTGGGCCGGAGCGCCGTCGAGTCGGTGGAGGGCGGCTACCGGCTGGCCGCCGGGGCGGACGCGGTGGACCTGCACCGGTTCGAGCGGCTGGCGGGGGAGGGGAGCCGGGCCCTGGAGCAGGGCGACGCGGGCAAGGCCCTCACCCTCCTGGACGAGGCGCTCGCCCTCTGGGCCGGTCCGCCCCTCGCCGACCTGCCCGACCGCGCGGCGCCCGCCACCCGGCAGGAGTCCCGCAGGCTCGGTGCCCGGCGGGCCCGCCTGGAGGCGATGCGGCTCCTCGGGCGGGCGGACGACGCTCTGTGGGAGCTGGCCGCCCTCTGCGCCGCCTACCCGCTCGACGAACCGCTCCAGGCCCTGCGCATCAGGGCCCTGCGGGACGCGGGACGCACGGCCGAGGCGCTGGCGGCGTACGAGGAGGTCCGCACCGTACTCTCCGAACGCCTGGGCACCGACCCGGGCCCCGAACTGCGCGGTCTGTACGGAGAGCTCCTCCACCAGGAACCCGGTCCCGCCCCGGCCGCGTACGGAGGCCCCCGCCGCGAGGCGCCCGAACCTGGGCCTGGGGCCGCGTCCGACGCATCTGCCCCATCCGCCGCGTCCGGAAGCGTTCGCGGCCAGGCGCTCGGGCCCGCCGCGACCGTCGACACGCCACCCACCCCCGCCTCCGACACGCCACCCGCCCCGGCCTCCGACACGCCCGTTGCCGCGACCACCCCCGCAAGCCCTCCGACTCCGATTCCTACCTCGGCCCCGCCCCCGCCCGCCCCCGGAAACCTCCGCGCCCGGCTCACCAGTTTCGTCGGGCGGGACCCGGACATGGCCGCCCTGCGCGAGGACCTCACCCGTACCCGGCTCGTCACCCTGCTGGGCCCCGGCGGGGCGGGCAAGACGCGGCTGTCCCAGGAGACGGCGGAGACCGTCGCGGGGGACTGGCCCGACGGGGTCTGGCTGGTGGAGCTGGCCCCCGTGGACGACCCGGACGCCGTGCCCGAGGCCGTACTCGGCGCGCTCGGCGCCCGCGAGACCGTGCTCCGCGGGGCGGGCGCCGAGGAGTTGCGGGCCCTGTCCGAACACAGCACCGGCGACCCTCTCGTACGGCTCACCGAGTACTGCTCCCGGCGCCGCATGCTCCTCCTGCTGGACAACTGCGAACACGTCGTCGAGGCGGCCGCCGCCCTCACCGACCACCTCCTCGCCCACTGCCCGCAGCTCACCGTCCTCGCGACCAGCCGCGAACCCCTCGGCGTACCGGGCGAGTTCGTGCGTCCCGTCGAACCGCTGCCCGACCCGATGGCGCTGCGCCTCCTCGCCGAGCGCGGGGCGGCCGCCCGGCCCGGCTTCCGGACCGACGCCGACGAGGCGACCGCTGCCGCCTGCGCCGAGATCTGCCGCCGGCTCGACGGGCTGCCGCTCGCCATCGAACTGGCCGCCGCCCGGCTGCGGATGCTCACCCCGCGCCAGATCGCGGACCGGCTGGACGACCGTTTCCGCCTCCTCACCAACGGCAGCCGGACCCTGCTGCCCCGCCAGCAGACCCTGCGCGCGGTCGTCGACTGGTCCTGGGAGCTGCTGGACGGGGCCGAACGGGCCGTCCTGCGCCGCCTCGCCGTCTTCGCGGGCGGCTGCTCCCTCGCCGCCGCCGAAGAGGTCTGCGCCCTGCCCGCCCCGGCCGACGGGGTCGCCGTCGACTCCCTCGACGTGGCCGCCCTGCTCGGCTCCCTGGTGGACAAGTCCCTGGTCGTCGCCGCGCCCGGCGAGGACGCGGAGATGCGCTACCGGCTGCTGGAGACCGTCGGGGAGTACGCGGCCGAGCGGCTGGCGGAGGCGGGGGAGCGGGACGCCGTCGAGCGGCGCCACCTCGTCCACTACCGGGAGCTGGCCCGCACGAGCGGTCCGGCGATGCGCGGGACGGGGCAGCGCGCGGCCATCGCCGTCATCCGCCGCGAGTACGAGAACCTGCGCTCCGCGCTCCGCCACGCCGTCGCCTCCCGGGACGAGCACGAGGCGCTCTGCCTGGTGCTCTCGCTCTCCTGGTACTGGATGCTGCGCGACCTGCGCTCGGACGCCCGCCAGTGGGCCGAGGCCGCCTCCTCGCTCGGCCCCGACCCGTTCGCCCGGCCCGGGGTCCGGGCCCCCTCGCTGCCGGAGCCGGCCGTCGACCGGCCGCCGCCGATGGACGACGAGCAGCTGGCGGAGGCGCGGCGCGGGGCCGCGCTGATCCGGGTGGCCAGCGTGGACGACGCGATCTCCGCGTGGTCGGACACCGCGGGCCAGGAGCGGCTGCGGATCATCGCCGACGCCTACCGGCCGGGGCAGCCGCAGACCTGCCGTGTGCCCGGGACGTTCTGGATGTACGCGATCATGTTCACCGGGGACATGGACCGGACGCGCGAGGCGCTCGACGAGACGGTCCGGGCCTCCCGCGCCTACGGCTACGAGTGGGAGCTGGCCGCCGCGCTCCAGATGCGCGCCAACTTCCTGGCCGGTCACTCCGGCCACGCGGCCCTGGCGCGCGCCGACGCCGAGGAAAGCCTGGAGATCTTCACCCGGCTCGACGACGACTGGGGCACGGCCGAGGCGCTGGCGTCCCGGGGCGAGGCCAACGAGCGGACCGGTCACTTCCCCGAGGCCCTGGACGACTACGCCGCCGCCGTGGAGTACGCGCGGAAGATCGGCGCCAGCTCCCAGGTGGCCCTGTTGCGCGCCCGGTACGCCGGGCCGCTCGCCGAGCTGGGCCGGCTGCCGGAGGCCGAGGCCGTGCTGCGGGAGGTGTGCGAAGGGGACAGTCCCACCAACCCCGAGTCCGCGGCGATCGCCCGGATGCATCTGGCCTTCGTCCTCGGCGCGCAGGGCCGGGCGGCGGAGGCCCGCGAACAGGTCGACATGATCAGCGCGAACCTCACCTTCGGCGATGTCGCCGTCTTCGACGGGTTCGTCTACGGGATGCTGGCCTGGCTGGACAACCTGGAGGGCGGGTACGCCTCCGCCCTGGGCAACGCGCTGACGGCGCTGAGGTGTTCGCGGGAACGGCTGTCGATGATGATCGCCCCGCAGATGCCCTCGGCCCATCTGACGGCGATCGCCCGCGCCCTGGGCGGGCTCGCCGCCACGGGCGGGGCCGGGTCCGGGGCGTACGCGGACGCCGCCCGGCTGCTGGGCTTCCAGGCGTCGCTGCTGCCGTCCGGCTACGTGCCGACCATGATCGAGCGCCGCTCCCTGGCCGAGGCCGAGGAGGCCGCCCGGGCCGGCCTCGGCCGGGCGGCGTACACGCGGGCGTACGAGGAGGGCGGCGGCCTCACGTTCGACGAGGCCACCGCCCTGGCGGAGGTGCACCGGCAGACGCCCCCGGTGTGACCCTCCCCGCGCTCAGGTCTTCTTGCGGAACTTGGAGACGGCCAGCGGAGCCGTCACCAGGGTGATGCCCGCGGCCCAGGCGAGCGTCCCCCAGACCGAGCTCGCGACCGGGCCGCCCATCATCAGCCCGCGCACCGCGTCCGCGAGGTTCGACAGCGGGTTGTAGTCGGTGAACGCCTGGAGCCAGCCCGGCATGGTCTGCGTCGGCGCGAAGATCGAGGAACCGAACTGGAGAGGCATCAGCACCAGCATTCCCATCCCCTGGACCGCCTGGGCCGTCTTCATGGACAGCCCGAGCAGGATGAAGATCCACATGATGGCGGCACCGAACACCGCCGACAGCGCGACCGCCGCGAGGAGGCCGAGCACGGACGTCTCCAGCGTCATACCGAGGGCGAAGCCCATGGCGAGCAGGATGAGGATGGCGACCATCATCCGGCCCAGCTCGACCACGATCTTGGCGATGAGCACCGAGGACCGGGCGATCGGCATCGTCCGGAACCGGTCCATGACGCCCTTGCGGAAGTCGTCGTTGACGCCGGTGCCGACGGCCATGGCGATGTTCATGCCCATCATCGCCATCAGCCCCGGGATCAGGTAGTTGACGTAGTCGTGCCGGTCGCCGCCGAGGCTGGAGCCGACCGATCCGCCGAAGACGTACACGAACAGCAGCGTGAAGATGACCGGCATCAGAAGGACGTCGAACATCGACTCCGGGTCCTTCTTGATCTGGAGCAGGTTGCGCCGGGCCAGGGCCCCGATGTGCCGGAGGTTGGCCCGCAGCCCGATCCGGCCCTCCCCGGGCGCGGCCGCCTTCGAGGGTGCGGGGCCTGCTGCCCCGGCGGGTGCGGGGGTCAGGGTCGTGGTGGTGCTCATGCGGCGACCTCCTGGGGAGCGGCGTCGGAGAAGGTGGAGGCCTTGTCGCCGGTGATCGCGAGGAACACCTCGTCCAGGCTGGGCAGGGCGGTGGCGACATGGGCCAGGGAGAATCCCCGTACGCCCAGCAGGCCGATGACGGCGGTCAGTTGCTCGTCGCTGAGGATGGGGACGTAGAGCAGCCCCTCGTCCGGTACGGCCTGCGCCCCGGCGACGCCGTCGAGACCGGCCTCCCGGATCGCCTGGGCCATCGCGGGCAGCTCCGCCGGGTCCGAGGGCCGGATGTGCAGGGTCCGGCCGCCGACCTTGGCCTTCAGCTCGTCGACCCCGCCCCGGGCGATGATCTTCCCCTTGTCGATGACCGTCAGTTCCTTGGCGAGCTGCTCGGCCTCCTCCATGTACTGGGTGGTCAGCAGGACGGTCGCGCCCTCGGCGACCATCCGCTGCACCTCGTCCCAGACCTCGTTACGGGTCCGGGGGTCGAGCCCGGTCGTCGGCTCGTCCAGGTAGAGCACGGACGGGCTGCCGATCATCGAGGCGGCCAGGTCGAGCCGGCGGCGCATGCCACCGCTGTACTCCATGCAGGCGCGCTTGGCGGCGTCGGTGAGGGAGAACCGTTCCAGCAGCTCGTCCGCCCGGGCCCGCGCCTGCTTGCGGGGGAGATCGAGCAGCCGCCCGATCATGTAGAGGTTCTCCCAGCCGGAGAGCTTCTCGTCGACCGAGGCGTACTGCCCGGTCAGGCCGATCCTGCGGCGCAGCTCGCGCGGCTGCCTCACCACGTCGAAGCCCGCGACGACGGCGCGTCCGGCGTCGGGGGTGATCAGCGTGGAGAGGCAGCGTACGAGGGTGGTCTTGCCCGCTCCGTTGGGGCCGAGCACCCCGAGGACGGTGCCTTCGCGGACGTCGAGGTCCACGCCGTCCAGTGCCTTGGTCTCGCCGTAGTGCTTGACCAGCCCCCGTACCTCGACGGCGTTCGTGCCGTTCCTGGGGTTCGTGTCGATGCGTTCCATGTCCACCATGGGACCAGCGCCGACCGACAGCCCACCGACAGGCGACCGATACGTGCTCCGACAGGTGCTCCTGGCGCGCGACAGCCCGCCGATGGGGGATGTCGGCGGGCTGTCGGTGGTGCGGGAAATGGTCGACGGGGATCCGGGTGGATCCGGGTGGGTCAGTGGAAGGTGTGCTCCGGCGCGGGGAACGTACCGCCCACGACCTCCTCGGCGAACTCCTTCGCCGCGTCACCGAGGACCTGGCGCATGTTCGCGTACTGCTTGGTGAAGCGCGGCACCTTGCCGCCGGTCAGCCCGACCATGTCCGTGTAGACGAGCACCTGCGCGTCGGTCCCGGCACCGGCGCCGATGCCGACGGTCGGGATGTGCAGGGCCCGGGTGACCTCGGTGGCCAGCTCCTCGGGGACCAGCTCCAGCACGACGGCGAACGCGCCCGCGTCCTGGACCGCCTTGGCGTCGCGCATGAGCTGGTGGGCCGCCTCGTCGCCGCGGCCCTGCACCCGGTAGCCCATGGCGTTGACCGACTGCGGGGTCAGGCCGATGTGGCCCATGACCGGGATGCCCGCCTCGACCAGCAGCCGGATCTGCTCGTGGGAGCGCTCGCCGCCCTCCAGCTTGACCGCGCCGACGCCCGCGTCCTTGATCAGCCGGGTGGCGTTGCGCAGCGCCTGGACGGGACCTTCCTGGTACGAGCCGAAGGGCAGGTCCGCCACGATGAGGGCGCGCTTGGTGCCCCGTACGACGGCGGCGGAGAGCACGGCCATCTCGTCCATGGTGACGGGCACGGTGGTCTCGTAGCCGAGGTGACAGTTGCCCATGGAGTCCCCGACGAGCATCACCGGGATACCGGCCTCGTCGAAGACGGAGGCGGTCATCGCGTCGTAGGCGGTGAGCATGGGCCACTTCTCGCCGCGCTCGGTGGCGGCGGCGATGTCGTGGACGGTGACGCGGCGGGAGGACTTCCCTCCGTACAGGGCCTTGCTGTTGCCGACCTTGCTGCCGTCGGGGGAGGCACCTGCGGGGGAGGACGAATTCTGTGCAGACGGATTCTGTGCAGCCGAAAGCGACATGGCTGGTGAACTCCTTCGTCATCTCGAGGCGCCCTGACGGCGTCCCCGGATCTCCTCCATGGTGGCATCCCGCCGGGGCAAACGGGAAGTGGGCCCGCGCGACCCCGCCAGGCCGGCCGCCGTTGGGGAAAGTTTTAACAATACGAGACGGTCTCGTATCGAAATGGGGTTAGGCTCGCACCATGCCTGAACCGTCACGTCCCCCTGCCACGCCCGGAGCCACCGGGTCGGCCACGCCCTCCGGGCCCACGGCCTCCGCCGTCTCCGCTGGCTCCCCGGCCACCGGGGCCGCCCGGCCCGCCGAGCCCCGCATACCCGAGGCGATCCACCGCCGCCGCTGGTGGATCCTCACCGTCCTCATGTTCAGCCTGCTCATCGTGGTGCTGGACAACTCGATCCTGAACGTCGCGGTCAAGACGATCGCCAGCCCCGCGCCCACCGGCATCGGCGCCACCCAGAGCGAGCTGGAGTGGGCGATCAACTCCTACACGCTCGTCTTCGCCGGACTCCTCTTCACCGCCGGACTGCTCGGCGACCGCATCGGCCGCAAGAAGGTGCTCCTCTTCGGCATCCTGGTCTTCGGCATCGGCTCCGCCCTGGCCGCCCTGTCCTCCTCGCCCGGCGAACTCATCACCTGGCGCGCCCTGATGGGCTTCGGCGCGGCCTTCGTGATGCCCGCCACGCTCGCCGTCCTGATGAACGTCTTCGAGCGCGACGAACAGCCCAAGGCCATCGGCATCTGGGCGGGCAGCGTCGGCCTCGGCATCGCGATCGGCCCGATCACCGGCGGACTGCTCCTGGAGCACTTCTGGTGGGGCTCGATCTTCCTGGTGAACGTCCCCGTGGTGGTGATCGCCCTCGTCGCCATGGCGGTCCTGGTCCCGGACTCCCGCGACCCGAAGCCCGGCAAGGTCGACCCGGTCGGCGTCGCGCTCTCCATCGTCGGCCTGGTCCTGCTGGTGTACGGGATCATCCGGGGCGGCGAGCTGGCCGACTTCACCGACACCACCGTGCTGCTCTCCATCGCGGGCGGCGTGCTGGCGCTGGCCGGATTCGTCTGGCACGAGAAGCGCAGCAGTCACCCGGCGATGGACGTCACGTACTTCCGGAAGCCCGCGTTCTCCGCCGCCGTCGCCGCGATAGCGCTGGTCTTCTTCGCGCTCATGGGCGTGACGTTCTTCTCCGCCTTCTACCTCCAGAGCGTGCGCGGTTACAGCGCTCTCCAGTCGGGCCTGCTGATCGTTCCGCTCGCCGCCGCCCAGATGATCTTCGCGCCCCGGGCCCGGCTGGTCGTGGACCGCTTCGGCGCCCGCGCGGTCTGCACGGTCGGCATGCTGCTGGTCGCGGCGGGACTCGTGTCGTTCGCCCTGTTCGACGCCGGTACGCCGGTGTGGGTGCTGTGCCTCGTCTTCTTCGTCCAGGGCACCGGGATGGCGCACATCATGCCGCCGGTCACCGTGGCCGTGATGCAGGCGCTGCCGCGCGAGAAGGCCGGTTCCGGTTCGGCCATCAACAACACCTTCCGCCAGGTCGGCGGCGCGCTCGGGATCGCGGTGCTCGGCTCGGTGCTCTCCACCGTCTACCGGGGTGACATCGAGGGCCACCTCGGCGCGGTCCCGGCCGGGGCCAGGGTGGTGGCGGGGGAGTCCATCGAGGCCACGCTCGGGGTCGCCGAGCGGCTCGGCCCGGTGGCCGGAAAGCCCCTGGTGACCGCCGCCCACGACGCCTTCATCGGCGCCATGCACGTGACCGCGCTCGGCTCGGCGGCCGTCGCCCTGATCGGCGCGGCCGTCGTCGCCCGCTACCTGCCGGGCCGGACCCCGACGGCCCCGGCAGCCCCGGAGGAGTCCGCGCAGGACTCTTCGCAGGACCCCTCACAGGACGCTGCCTCCCGACCGGCGAAGGAGCTGACGGGCAGCTGAGCGGCGGCTGTCAGGCAGCTCGGAGCCCTGGCCCGGCAACCGGAGACGGCTGCCGGGCCGGGGCCCTGACCTCCCGCCCCGCTCCGGTCGGCGAGAATCGGGGCGGGCGCGACGGTCGTACGGCGACGGTCGTACGAGGGCACGGCGAGAGGCGGCTTCAGGTGCGGGACCAGGGCGGCGAGCGGGACGGCACGCGGGAAGACGGGCGGAACGACACCCCCCACGAGCAGGAACCCTCCCCCGATCCGGAGCCCCGCCACGACCACGGCCCCCGCCACGACCAGGAACCCCGCCGCGGCCGCCCCCGCAGCGCCGCGGCCGAACGGGCGATCCTGGACGCCGTCATCGCCCTCCTGGAGGCGGGCGAACCCCTGGCCGGCCTCTCCATCGAACGCATCGCCCGAACGGCGGGCGTCGGCAAGGCCACCATCTACCGCCGCTGGTCCGGCAAGGAGGAGCTGTTCGTCGACGTCGTACGGGACATGGAACCCGACGACCCGCCGCTCTCCGGCACCGAGGGCCTCGCCGACCTGCGCATCATGCTGGAGTCCCTGCGCACCCGGGGCCTCGCCCAGCGCTCCTCGGCCCTGCTGCACAACATCTTCGCCCAGATGAAGAGCCACCCGAAGCTCTGGGACGAGTACTTCGGCACGGTCATCGCCCCCCGGCGCGCCGCGATGCTGGCGGCGGTACGCCGGGCCGTCGCCGCCGGGGAACTGCGCGACGACCTCGACGTGGAGCTGATCGACGACCTCTTCGTCGGCCCGGTGCTGGTCCGTACCGTGCACCGCCCGGAGGCCCCTCTCCCCGACGACCTCGTCGACCGCCTCATGACGGCGCTGCTCCAGGGACTGGCCCCCCGGCGAGTGTGATCGTTCTGTCACAAGCGCCCACCGTCGGGCCCGTACCGGAACCTCCCGTCCCGCTCCACTCGTCCTGCAGACGAAGGGACGTCGTCGACGGACGGACGCCGGAGTCGGCGCAGGGAAGTCGACGGCGGGAAAGACGCCACCCATCACCTAGGGTCGAGGGGCGCGGCGATATGTACGGCAAGGCAGTGAGGACGGGCGCGATGGTGCAGGCGTACGGGGCGGACACGGGCAACGGCAGCGCGGAGCGGCCGCAGCCCGGGGAGAGCCGCTTCCGGGGCCTTCTGAACAGAGCGAGGCGGGACCCGGGGATCTGGCGGCGCGGGATCGTGCTGGCCCTCTGCTCGGTGGTGTTGACGCTCGTGATGGCCGTCCACGCGCAGATCCCGAACCGGGTCGGCAACCTCGGCAGCCTCATCGAGACGTTCCTGCCGTGGATCGCGGTGTTCATCCCGGTGCTGCTGCTCCTGGCCCTGCTGCGGCGCTCCGCCACCGCGCTGATCGCCCTGCTGCTCCCCGCCGTGGTCTGGCTCAACACCTTCGGCGGCCTGATCACCGACAAGTCCGGCACCGGCGGCGACCTCACCGTGGCCACCCACAACGTCAACGCGGGCAACCCCGACCCCGCCGGCACCGCCCAGCAGGTCGCGGGCTCCGGGGCCGACGTCGTGGCCCTCCAGGAGCTGCCGGGCTCGCAGGTGTCCACGTACGAGAAGTCGCTCGCCGCCCGCTACCCGTACCACTCGGTCCAGGGCACCGTCGGGCTGTGGAGCAAGTACCCGCTCAGCAACACCAGGCCGGTCGACATCAAGATGGGCTGGACCCGGGCGATGCGCTCCACGGTCAGGGCGCCGCAGGGCGAGGTCGCGGTGTACGTGGCCCACCTGCCGTCGGTCCGGGTGAAGCTGCGCGCCGGGTTCACCGCCAACCAGCGTGACAGCAGCGCCGACGCCCTCGGTGAGGCCATCGCGGACGAGCCGGTCCAGCGGGTCGTCCTCCTCGGTGACCTGAACGGCACGATGAACGACCGCGCCCTCAAGGCGGTCACCTCCCAGATGCGCTCCACCCAGGGTGCGGTGGGCGACGGCTTCGGCTTCAGCTGGCCCGCGTCGTTCCCGATGGCCAGGATCGACCAGATCATGGTCAAGGGCGTCGAGCCGAAGTCCTCGTGGACCCTGGCGGCGACCGACAGCGACCACCTGCCGCTGGCGGCCCGCGTACAGCTGTGACCGTTGTGACCATGCGCCAGGACGGCGGAGCACCAAGCGTCTGCGACAATTAGTTCAAGTCGCTTACATAAAGAAGGCCGGAAGAGAAGACCGGAAGGCCGGAAGAAGCCAGAAGACCCAGCCGTCGCCCGGCGCCCCAGCCGAGGCGACGGCTCTTCGTTGCCCTCCCTCCGGCGCCGCCCTCCCCCCCGGCCCCCGCTCCGAGATTGCGAAGGCTCCCCATGCCCCTGGCCCTGCTCGCCCTGGCCGTGAGCGCCTTCGGCATCGGCACGACCGAGTTCGTCATGATGGGCCTGCTGCCCAATGTGGCGGACGACCTGGGCACGTCCGTGCCGACCGCCGGCTACCTCGTCTCGGCGTACGCGATCGGCGTCGTCCTGGGCGCACCCCTGCTCACCGGCCTCGGCTCCCGTGTGCCGCGCAAGAAGATGCTGCTGCTCCTGATGGCGCTGTTCACCGTCGGCAACCTGGCGTCCGCGCTCGCCCCCGACTTCGGCTGGCTGCTCGCGGGCCGCTTCCTCGCCGGACTCCCGCACGGCGCGTTCTTCGGCGTCGGCGCGGTGGTCGCCGCCCGGCTGGCCGCCGAGGGCCGGCAGGCGCGGGCGGTGGCGACGATGTTCCTCGGCCTGACGGTCGCCAACATCGTCGGCGTGCCGGCCGCGACCCTGCTCGGCCAGCACCTCGGCTGGCGCGCCACCTTCCTCGTCGTCGCGGCGATCGGCCTGGCGGCGATGGCGGCCCTGGCCCGCCTGGTGCCCCGGATCCCGGTCGAGGCGCACCAGGACGTACGCCGCGAACTCCGCGCCCTCGGCAACCGCCAGGTGCTCCTCGGCCTGCTCACGGCCGTCTTCGGCTTCGCGGGGGTCTTCGCGGTGTACTCGTACCTCTCGGCCATGACCACCGAGGCGATGGGCTTCGGTGAATCCTCCGTCACCCTGGTCCTGGCCCTCTTCGGCATCGGCATGACCCTGGGCGCCCTGGCGGCGGGCCCGCTCACGGACCGGGCCCTGCGCCCGACCCTCTACGGCTCGCTCGGCGCGCTGGCGGTGGTGCTGGTGGCGTTCCCGTTCACGGTGCACGTGCCGTGGGCGGCGCTGGTGATGGTGACGCTGCTGGGGGCGGTCGGCTTCATGACGACGACCCCGCTCCAACTCCTGGTCATGAACAAGGCGAAGGACGCCCCCACCCTGGCCTCCGCCTCCAACCACTCCGCCTTCAACCTGGCCAACGCGGGCGGCGCCTGGCTCGGCGGAGTGGCGATAGCGGCGGGCTGGGGCTGGACGTCCCCGGCGTTCGTGGGCGCGGTACTGGCGGCGGCGGGCCTGGCGATAGCCCTGACGGCGGGGTTCCTGGACCTCTCCAAGCCCGTCCGGCGTTTGAGGACGGAACCGTTGAGCGGGACGGACCCGCAGGAGCATCGGCCCGATGCCCACCCGGCCACATCCGGCCCGTCCGGGGGCGCCTTCTCCAGCCCGTCCGGCGCTTGAGGACGGAACCGCCACGCCGGACGGGCCCGGGGCAACACCGCCCCCGGGCACTCACACGGCACCCCAGCCAGTCCGGCGCTTGAGGACGAAGGCGGCCGCCGGACGCCCCCGGTGACCGCCGACCCGCCCCCCCCCGCGACCCGCGCCCGCGAACCCGCTAGGACGACTCCCGCCACCGATTCGTGATCGGCAGCCGCCGGTCCTTCCCGAACCCCTTGGGCGAGATCTTCGTCCCCGGCGGATACTGCCGCCGCTTGTACTCGGCGGTGTCCACCATCCGCAACGTCTTCGCCACCAGCTCCGCGTCGAACCCGGCCGCCACGATGGATTCGAGACCCTGGTCCCGGTCCACGTACAGCTCCAGGATCGCGTCGAGCACGTCGTAGTCCGGCAGCGAGTCCGTGTCGACCTGCCCCGGCCGCAGCTCCGCGCTCGGCGGCTTGGTGATCGAGGCCTCGGGGATCGGCGGGGTCTGGCCCCGCTCCTCCGCCGCCCGGTTGCGCCACTTCGCCAGCCGGAAGACCGACGACTTGTAGACGTCCTTGATCGGCCCGTACGCGCCCACCGCGTCCCCGTACAGCGTCGAGTAGCCCACCGCCAGCTCCGACTTGTTGCCCGGCGCCAGCACGATCTGCCCCTCCTGGTTGGAGAGGGCCATCAGCATCGTGCCGCGCAGCCGCGCCTGGAGGTTCTCCTCCGCGAGCCCGGTGAGCTGGAGCGACTCCATGTACGCGTCGAACATCGGCTCGATCGGCACCGTACGGAAGTTGAGCCCGGTCCGCCGGGCCAGCTCGGCCGCGTCGCCCTTGGAGTGGTCCGACGAGTACTTCGACGGCATGGAAACCCCGTACACGTTCTGCGCCCCCACCGCATCGCACGCGATGGCCGCGCAGAGCGCCGAGTCGATCCCGCCGGAGAGGCCGAGCAGCACACTGCTGAAACCGTTCTTCGCGGCGTACGCGCGGAGCCCCACGACCAGCGCGGAGTAGACCTCCTCGTCGTCGTCCAGCCGCTCCGCGTACCCGCCCGCCAGCTCCGGCTCGTACGCGTCAACAGGCCGGTCCGACAGCACCACATGGTCGATGCGCAGCCCGTCGTCCACGACCCCCGACGGCGCCACAGGGGCGGCCGCGGGCAGCTCCAGATCGAGGATCACGCTGCCCTCGGAGAACTGCGGGGCGCGGGCGATGACCTCGCCCTCCTTGTCGACGACGATCGAGTCACCGTCGAAGACCAGCTCGTCCTGCCCGCCGATCATCGCCAGATAGGCCGTCGTGCACCCGGCCTCCTGGGCCCGCTTGCGGACCAGCTCCAGCCGGGTGTCGTCCTTGTCCCGCTCGTACGGCGAGGCGTTGATCGACAGCAGCAGCCCGGCCCCGGCGGCCCGGGCGGCCGGGACGCGCCCGCCGTCCTGCCAGAGGTCCTCGCAGATCGCGAGGGCCACGTCGACGCCGTGGACGCGGATGACGGGCATCGAGTCGCCCGGCACGAAGTACCGGAACTCGTCGAAGACGCCGTAGTTCGGCAGGTGGTGCTTGGCGAAGTTGAGGGCGACCCCGCCGCGGTGGAGCACGGCGGCCGCGTTGCGCGGGGACCCGGCGGGCTGCCCGTACCGCGCGGCGGCGTGCTCGGAGCGGTCCAGATAGCCGACGACGACCGGCAGCTCGCCGAAGCCCTCCGCGTCGAGCCGGGCGGCCAGCGCGCGCAGCGCCTGCCGGGAGGCCTCGACGAAGGACGACCGCAGGGCCAGATCCTCGACGGGGTAGCCGGTCAGCACCATCTCGGGGAACGCCACGAGGTGGGCGCCCTGTTCGGCGGCGTGCCGGGTCCAGTGGACGATCGCCTCGGAGTTGCCGGCGAGGTCGCCGACGGTCGAGTCGATCTGATTCAGTGCGAGGCGTAGTTGAGGCACGTCCGCCAGTGTAATCGTCTTTCTGACGCGATGTCCCGGCGGCCCGGGCAAAATCTCCCCGGGGCCGCCGGAACCGCAGGTCAGAGCCGCCTACGCACCCCCGACCCGCACCGCGCCCGGACGCTAGCCCCGATACCCGAGGACGGTCATCATTCCGGCCTCCGCGTGGTAGACGTTGTGGCAGTGGACCATCCACAGCCCCGGATTGTCGGCGTCGAAGTCCACCGTCAGCGACCGGTGCGGCAGCACGATCGCGGTGTCCTTACGGGCCCCGGCGCCGTTGCCCGCCAGCGCGAACGTGTGCCCGTGCAGATGAAGCGGGTGCCACATGGTCGTCGCGTTGTCGAAGACGACCCGCACCCGCTCCCCGGCCTCCACCGGCCGCCGGTGCTCCGCGCTGTACGGCTTCCCGTCGAAGGCCCAGTCGTACTTCTCCATCCCGCCCGTGAGCCGCATCCGGATGGTCCGGTCCGGCGCCCGCTCCTTCAGCGCCACCGACGGGTCCGGCACCAGCCGCCCCGCCTCGACGACCTTCCCGTCCAGTTCCTTCGGCCGTACGGAGGCGGCGGGTGCAGTCCCGCTCCCGGTCCGCAGCACCGCGAGCGCGGACGCCTTCTTCCCCTCGGCCAGGGCGGTGAGCGGGAAGACCCCGTCCCCGGCGGTGACGAGGACGTCGTACCGCTCGCCCATCCCCAGCAGCAGCGCGTCCCCGGTGGTGTGCCGCACGGGGAAGCCGTCGGTGTGGGTGACGGTCAGCCGGTGGCCGCCGAGCGCGACCCGGAAGGCGGTGTCGCCGCCGGCGTTGATGATCCGCAGCCGGATACGGTCCCCGGGCCGCGCCCGGAACGTCTCCGGATCCTCGGCCACGCGCCCGTTGACGAGGTAGTACGGATACGCGACGTCACCGGCATCGTCACCGAGCAGCTCGCTCCGCGCCCCCATCATCATCCGCGAGGGACCGTCGGCCCCGCCCTCGGCCGGATCGTCCTCACCGGACATGGTGTGCGCCCCGTGATCCATCCCGTCGTGCCCGCCGCCCATACCGCCGGACAGCTCCTTGAGCACGGCGTCCGGAGTGGAGCCCTCCACCCCGTCGACCCAGTCGTCGAGGACGACGACCCACTCCTTGTCGTACGCGAGCGGCTCCTTCGGGTCCTCCACGACGAGCGGCGCGTACAGCCCGCGGTCCTGCTGGACGCCGGAGTGGGGGTGGAACCAGTACGTGCCCGGGTGCGGGACGGCGAACCGGTAGCGGAAGTCGGCCCCCGGCGCGATCGCCCGCTGGGTGAGCCCGGGGACGCCGTCCATGTCGTTGCGCAGGGCGAGGCCGTGCCAGTGCATCGAGGTGGGCTGGGGGAGGTGGTTGGCCAGGGTGAGGTCGAGGGTCTCCCCGGCGGTCACCCGCACCTCACGCCCGGGCAGCCGGTCCCCGTACGCCCAGGAGGCGACGGTGGTGCCGCCGCCCAGATCGAGCCGGGCACGGGTGGCGGTGAGGGAGACCTTCCGTACGGGACCGGAGCCGCGCGCCTTCTCGGCCGCCGCGACCTCCTTGCCGTCGGGGGAGACGTACGTACCGGAGTCCTGGGCCCCGGCCGGGGAGTTGGAGCCGCCGTGGCCGCTCCCGTGGCCGCCGCCGTCGGAACAGGCGGCGAGGGCTCCCGTACCGGCGACGGCGAGAGCGGCGCCGAGCACGGCGCGTCGGGTGGGCTGTGTGGACATGCTGAATACACCTCTGGGGAACTGCTGGTCGTTCGGGAACGGGAAGAAGGGCGGAGGTGAACGCCCACTCCTAAATACGCAGCACCGAGACGGTGGCGAGCACCGATATCGGAGGCGGCGGATTCGCCCGCAGCACCCGCAGGAGCCCCGCCCCCACCGGCGTACCGAGCCTCCGCCCGCCCACACGCACCCCGAACAGCCAGAGCCCGACGAGGGCGAGCCCCCAGGCGCCGAGGACGGCGAGACAGACGGAGAGCGGATCCATGCCGCTCATGGGGGAGTCGGGGGACGCGGGGGCGGAATGATGTGCATCTTCGCGGGAAACCCGGTCAACCCCGACCTCGACTCCGCCCCCACCGCGGACACGGCAGCCGGGCCGGTGTGCGCGGACACCGGGGCGGCATGTGCGGCCAGGTCGGGGTCGGCATGCTCGGCGGGATGCCCGACGGTGTGCATGGTGAAGATGCCGAAGAGCAGCGCGGCGAAGAGCAGGAGCTGCCTGCCCACCACGCTCCCGCTCCGGACTCCGCCGACCGTACGCACCATGGGAGCAGCCTACCCCGGGAGGGTATGTGGGGCGGAAACGGCCGACGGCCCGGCACCCTCATCGGATCGACAGGGACACCGGGCCACGGATCACGGACCGCAGGCCACAGATCACAGACCACGGATCAGGACCGCACAAGGGCTCAGCTCCGCGAGTACACCTTCTCCGCCCAGGTGGCGATCTGCTCCTCGGTGAGGTGCTGGGCGAGGTCGGCCTCGCTGATCATGCCGACGAGCTTCTTGTTCTCGACGACGGGGAGCCGGCGGATGCGGTGGTTCTGCATCTCCTCCAGGACCGCGTTCACGTCCGCGTCCGCCTCGATCCAGCGGGGCGTGCCCTGGGCCAGGTCGCCGGCGGTCACCTTCGAAGGGTCATGGCCCTTGGCCACACAGCCGACGACGATGTCGCGGTCGGTGATGATGCCGACCATCCGGTCCGAGTCACCGTTGGCGGAGACGGGCAGCGCGCCCACGTTGTGCTCACGCATCAGCTGCGCCGCACGGTCGAGCGTCTCGTGGGCGGGGATCCAGCGGGCCCCGCTGTGCATGATGTCTTTGGCGGTCGTCATGGGGGATTTTCCTCCTGCGTGCCGATGGCACTGCCGTACGGCCCCGAGCGCAACCCATCGTCATCGCGCGGCCCGGAGCGCGCGACCGCAATCACCCGTTCAGGTGCGCGGGTACTGCGTGGGTACTGCGTGGGTACGAGGACGGGGGCCGCCGCACGGCCCGCCGCGGCCCCCGCGCGACGGGGCCGTCGACCGTATCGGGTGGCCGGGTGCTCTCTCTCACACCGTGTGCGTAATCTGGGGGAAATCCCGGGTCGCGATACTGAAGTGTCCCCCTACCCCGGGCGGTGGTGCACGGACCGTCTGAACTGCAAGGATGTGGCAATGGACAAGCAGCAGGAATTCGTCCTCAGGACCCTTGAGGAGCGCGACATCCGCTTCGTGCGGCTGTGGTTCACCGACGTCCTGGGGTTCCTCAAGTCCGTCGCCGTGGCCCCGGCCGAACTGGAGCAGGCCTTCGACGAGGGCATCGGCTTCGACGGCTCGGCCATCGAGGGCTTCGCCCGGGTGTACGAATCGGACATGATCGCCAAGCCGGACCCGGCCACGTTCCAGATCCTGCCGTGGCGTGCGGAAGCGCCGGGCACGGCGCGGATGTTCTGCGACATCCTGATGCCGGACGGCTCCCCGTCGTTCGCGGACCCGCGCTATGTCCTCAAGCGGATCCTCGCCAAGACGTCCGACCTCGGCTTCACGTTCTACACGCACCCCGAGATCGAGTTCTTCCTGCTCAAGAACAAGCCGGTGGACGGCACGCGCCCCACCCCGGCGGACAGCTCGGGCTACTTCGACCACACCCCGCAGAACGTGGGCATGGACTTCCGCCGCCAGGCGATCACCATGCTCGAATCGATGGGCATCTCGGTGGAGTTCAGCCACCACGAGGGCGCCCCCGGGCAGCAGGAGATCGATCTCCGTTACGCGGACGCGCTGTCGACGGCGGACAACATCATGACGTTCCGTCTGGTGATGAAGCAGGTGGCGCTGGAACAGGGCGTGCAGGCCTCGTTCATGCCGAAGCCCTTTTCGGAGTACCCGGGTTCGGGCATGCACACCCACCTCTCCCTCTTCGAGGGCGACCGCAACGCGTTCTACGAGTCGGGCGCGGAGTACCAACTCTCCAAGGTGGGCCGCTCGTTCATCGCAGGCCTGCTGAAGCACGCGGCGGAGATCTCGGCCGTCACCAACCAGTGGGTCAACTCCTACAAGCGCATCTGGGGCGGCTCCACCCGAGCGGCCGGCGCGGGCGGCGAGGCCCCCTCGTACATCTGCTGGGGCCACAACAACCGTTCCGCCCTCATCCGCGTCCCCATGTACAAGCCCGGCAAGACCGGCTCGGCCCGCGTCGAGGTCCGCTCCATCGACTCCGGCGCCAACCCGTACCTGACCTACGCGGTCCTCCTCGCCGCCGGCCTCAAGGGCATCGAGGAGGGCTACGAACTCCCCGCAGGCGCCGACGACGACGTCTGGGCCCTCTCCGACGCCGAACGCCGCGCGATGGGCATCGAACCCCTCCCGCAGAACCTGGGCGAGGCGATCTCCCTGATGGAGAAGAGTGAACTGGTCGCGGAAACCCTGGGCGAGCACGTCTTCGACTTCTTCCTCCGCAACAAGAAGCAGGAGTGGGAGGAGTACCGCTCCGAGGTCACGGCCTTCGAGCTGAAGGCGCTGCTGCCGGTGCTGTAACCGAGGAGCGGCGGCCCGGAGATCGAGATACGGGCGGGGCCGCTCCGGTCGAACCGGAGCGGCCCCGAGTCGTCCGCGGACCGCCGGTCCCGGACGGCGGCTCAGTCGCACCGAGTTCACCGGACTCCAGGGGAGGGGCCTGTGCAGACAGCGGGAGTGGACCTGTACGTCAATCATCCGGTCATGGCCTTGGGGTCTCCGGACTGGATCAGCACGGACCTGAAGTTTGCCGGCGCTCCCGCTGCATCCAACGACACTCACGTCCTCGTCCGCGTACAGCCGCAGACGGCTCTGATCAAGGTGCGGCTGTTCCAGGATCACGGCGAGACCATCGCCGCCGACCCATCGTTCACCACGGTGTTTGACGGCTCCCTCTACTTGGCAGACAGGCGCTTCGTGATCGGTGACGTGCTGGGAGAGAGCCGGTTCGTCAAGTACATCGGGGGACCACAACGCTGGCGAGTGCGGATCGCGGTGGACGACCCCAAAGGCCACGCGCGCGCTGCCGACGTGGTCCTTGCCGCCGAGGAGTAGGGCTGCGGGGGTGTACCAGCCCTGCGTGCTGTGGCGCAGATCAGCGACTGACACCCGAAGGCGCGAACAGCAGCGAGCGACCGTCCACAGTATGACTGGCAGCACCACGTACGGAAACGAGCGCACCAGCCGAGCCGACCGTACGACGTCTCAGCCGACCTCAGCACGCAATGCCCGAGGGCGCACACCGAGCACCTTCATCCGCTCCTGCCGCTCACTCCCCATACCCAGGGTTCTGCACCATAGGGCGGAGACCACGCCCAGGCCAACGAGAGCAGCAACCACAGAGGCCCGCCGCCATGATTCAAACTTTCTCTACTGGTTCAAGGCGCCCTGTTGCGCTCCGCTCCGCCGGGCGCGCTTCCCGGCTTTTGCTGCGCCCGCGCTCCTGAGCCTTTTCCATCCTCACCCTGAGCTGGTCAGATGAAGGGTGAGGACGGCTTGGACGAGGCTGGTGATCCGGGTGGTCGAGCACCGCAGTTTGCGCAGGAGCCGCCAGGACTTGGAGGTGGTCACACCTGTTCGACGAGGGCGCGGATCTTGGTGTGGGACCGGTCCACCGCCTGCTGATCAGCGAAGGGGATCTCCCGTCGCCCCCGGTACGGGGTGCAGACCGCGTCACCGGCACTCCGGTAACCCTTGTCCGCCCAGCAGGTCATGTATCAGCCCAGCCGCCAAGCTCTGCAATCAGGTTAGCGGGGGTTCAATGGCCGCCAGGGGTTCAGCTCGAGGCCTTGCGGTCCGTGAACCAGAGGGCTGCTCCTGCTGCGGCAACTGCGAGGCCCAGAAGCAGGAAGGGGAGGCCCGGACCGGGAAGAACGTACATCGCTGCTCCGACCAAAATGAGGGCGATGCCGATCGGCGTCACCACAACGCCGGCGCGGGACGGGGACATGCTGGCTGCTTCTTTCTTGCTCATCGAGCCCTCCCTCACGTGATTGCAAGCTCGGCGGCTGGGCTGACAACGTGGTGAAGCCACTGATAGATGGGTTTTCGACCAAGAGAACCGTCTCCACCAGAGGCTTCACGTGCTTGTTTACCCGTCGGGCGTCGACGTGTCCAGTTCCGCCCTTCGCTTCCTCACGCAGCAACTGCGGCGCCACCGCCGCGCGATCGGCTCCCGGTGGCGGCGCCTGAGCGCCGGCCGTCAGTCCCTACTCACCCTCGCCCATCTGCGGATGGGACACACCTATGCCCAGCTCGCGGCCGGGTTTGGCATCGGCACCACGACGGCCTACCGCTACGTCACCGAGGCGGTCGGGCTCCTGGCCGCTCTCGCCCCGAGCCTGGCCGACGCGGTGCGGACCGCATCGACGAAGGCGTACCTGATCCTGGACGGCACCCTCCTTCCTATCGACCGCATCGCCGCAGACCGGCCGTTCCACTCCGGCAAACACAAGAAGCACGCCATGAACGTCCAGGTCATCGCTGACCCTTTCGGCCGGCTGGTGTGAGCCTCACCGGCCCTACCCGGCGCCGTCCACGACATCCGGGCGGCCCGTGAACACGGCATCGTCGACGCTCTCGCCGAGGCAGACATTCCGTGCTGGGCCGACAAGGGATACCGAGGCGCCGGCGGCACGGTCCGCATCCCGTGCTGGGGACGGTGGGAGACCCTCTCCGCAGGCCAGCAGGCTGTGAACCGGTCCCACGCGAAGATCCGGGCCCTCGTCGAGCAGGCCGTCGCCACCCTCAAGTCCTGGCGGCTCCTGCGCAAACTGCGGTGCTCGACCACCCGGATCACCAGCCTCGTCCAGGCCGTCCTCACCCTTCATCTGACCTGCTCAGAGTGAGGATGGAAAAGGCTCCCTGTCTCCGCCCCGCTCCAACCTGGCCGCTGCCCGTGCCGCGCTCAAAGCATGCAGCCACCTGATGCCAATGAAGGGGTACGTTGTGGCTGGTGTGGTCGGCTCCATGGCTTTAGGCAGCCACTTCGGCGCGAGCCCCGAGGACCATGGCCCCAACGTCGTGCTTTATCGGGCAGGTCCACAGACTGCCCGACGCGCCGGAAGCTTACGGGGCCATGATCACTCGCGCCAAAGCAGCGCCACCCCAAAGCCGCTCCACCGACCTACTTGCAGGGCGCCTGCCGTCAGCTGAACCCCTTTGCTAGCGCTGCGATCTTCCGTACCTCGGTGACTTCTTCTGTGGAGGAGCCTCGCCTGATGAAGACACGATCTCCGCAGTAGGAGAGATCGCTTTGACCAGGAATCAGGATTCTAATGACCGAGAGGCCCTTGTATTCGATTGTATCCACACCGCTCAGAATCTGAGTTGCCAGAGGATCACTGATTGGCTGCTGGGATAGTTTCGTCACGAAACGCTGCACGTAAGCGTCCAACGAGATATTAAGCGCTTTAGCTTCCCTGTCTACGCCCACAACGTGATGATATCGGCCGACCAGCGCAGGCGTCATAGAGTCAAGCGTTTCGATCCTCTTTGCATCGGCCTCCTTGTCTGCGACGCCGATGAACAGATACCCCTCATGCCCTCGCTGCACGTTAGCAATTCCACAAATGGTTTCCGCGAGCCGCACGAAAAGCCCGTCATCCCTCGTCCTGCGGTCATCTAGCCTGAGAACCCCCTGCTTGAACTCATACCGACTGGTTTCGATCCTGGATCTACGGAGAGAGTTTTCGAAATCTAGTGCCAAGCCGGGACCATGCCCAAACACGGGCGGTACCGTGGCAACAAAATGCCTCTGAATCAATCCTGTGATCGTGTCGATATTTGATGTGCGATCCTCTGCCGAAGTATAATGTCGCGCACTCTTAAGGCGAGGTCCTACGTTCCTGAGGGCTGCCACAATGGCCGAATTATCAGCAGGTGATTTTTGCTGGCGGACAATGAGTTCAAAGAAAGACATGAAAATCGCATAGAAAGGCGTGCGGATCGGGTTTCCGCCACCAGGGCGAACCAGGTTCCGTAGGCCATTCGGGCCAGCGAGCTGAGAGTCAATCAACTCTGTGAGCACGGAAAACGTCGACTGGATCTCCGCTTGGAGCCGCCTTCCCCCATAGGCAGCTAGAGACCTTTCTATACGCATATGCTTTTCGCTTTGCGAGTCATAGATTTCATCGAATTCTTCTTTGCTTGCAGGGAAAGGGCTTCCGGACAAGATGGAGGCGGAAATGTCTGCCACCATTTGCTCGTCATCCCCCTCTCGCAACTGCTTGACATTAAGAATTCCATGCCTGATCCACACTGTATCCTCCGCCCGCACCCCGTACTGCTGGCTCTCGCGAGAGGATTCGATAGAGATGCTCGGCATGTCGTGCAACAGCAGCACGTCATCCGAGACGTCACCCCGCAAAGAGCTTGCCACTGTTCGCACAAGCTCCGAGAACGGGTTAAGCATCCCAGCTTGCCGCTTTTCCTGGGTACTCAATTGGCGCCCGTTCGAGTTGATTCGACTAAATACGTCGGTGATTTGCCCCTCGGTCTGAGTTGGGAAAATCGTGACAGCCAACTGATAGTCAACCAGGTTCGCACATTTATCGGCAGGAAGCAGGCTCTGCGTATCGGCAGGCTGAAACGCGCCGGCGGCGGCGGCCTGACGGGCCCTGGCGCTTTGCCCTAGATCGAAATGCATGCCATCGTAGTCGAATTTTTGCTCAATAAATGAAAAAATGGCATCAAGGCGCTGCATTCCGTCGATAATCTCATACTTACCGCTCCCGTGAATCTCGGGCCTTTCGGCTAGGAGGATCAGAGGGATTGGGTAGCCATCCAGGATGCTATCGATCAAGAGCTGCTTCTCGGCAACTGACCAGACAAGTTTTCGTTGATACCGTCGATTTACGAGCAGTGAATCCTCCCTAAAAAGTCGATACGCCTCCGTAACGCTCATGCCTCGGGGGGTGATAGAAACGTGGACTTCAGACGACAAGATCCGCTCCCTCAACTGGCAGTGCTCCTGTTACAGCTTGGCACGCGCGAGGGGCCTGCGTCTGAGTTTTCACAACGACTGATGGCGTCAACGTCCGCCCACGCGCAGACAGGAGGCGATGCCCGATGCTCAGGGACCGTGGTCCGCGTACGGTATGGCCCAGCGCAAGGAGAAGGAAGCCAAGGAGAACAAGCGCAGGCTAGTACTCCAGTACGGTTTCGTGAACTATCCAGCGGGTTCGTCGTCGGTAGTGACTGCGTCGGGCTGTTGTCTGGTGGCGTCTGCGCCAGTTGGACCAGTGCAGCAGCCTGGCCGCAGGCACGGCTGGTGGGTTGAAGACGGCGGCGAGGAGGCGGCGGATCTCTGGAACGGTCAGCGTGATCGGATCGCGGCTGCGGGCGAGCTGGTGTGTATCGGCGGACTGTTGCGGTGCCGCGTCGGCGGCGAGGGCGGTCAGAAAGGCCAGGGCGAGCATGGCCAGCGTGATGTGCCGGTGCCAGGCGGTCCAGTTTCGGACCTGGTAGTGGTCGAGGCCGACCTGGCCCTTGGCGGCTTGGAAGCACTCCTCCACGCTCCAGCGGACACCGGCGACGCGGACCGGTTCGGGCAGGGGCACTTCGGTTGGTGACCAGCACAAGTAGAAGGCGAGTTCGCCGGTGGACGGGTTGCGTCGGATGAGCAGATGCCGATGGTCGTCGGTGCCGGTCTGGATCCAGGCCCAGTCGTAGTAGCGCGGCCCTTTCGCGCCGTTTCCGGCGCTGTGTTGCTGCCAGGCCGTGGTTGGCAGGCGGCCGACGACGGTGTCCGCGCGGACAAGGGTGCGGCCGTGGTTGATCCTGACCCGCATCGAGCAGGCGGCGGCCATCACGTAGCCGGTGCCGCGTGCTTCGAGGGCGGCGCGGAGCTGGGGGTCCTGGCCGTAGGCTTCGTCGCCGGTCACCCAGGAGGCGGTGATGCCGGCGTCCAGCGCGGCTGTGATCATCTCGGCGGCCAGGCGGGGCTTGGTGGCGAACTGCACCGTCTCGGGTATCCCGGCCGCGGTGCGGCGCTCGGGGTCGTTGGCCCAGGAGTGCTCGGGCAGGTAGAGCCGTCGGTCGATCAAAGCCCGTCCCCGGCTGGTGACCAGTGCGAGGAACACGCCGACCTGGGTGTTCTCGATGCGTCCCGCAGTGCCGGTGTACTGCCTCTGTACCCCTGCTGAGGACCGGCCCTTCTTCAGGAAGCCGGTCTCGTCGACCACGAGAACGCCGCCGTCAGCGCCGAGGTGTTCAGCGGCGTAGGCACGCAGGTCGTCGCGGACAGCATCGGCGTCCCAGCGGGCGTAGCGCAGCAGACGCTGCATCGGCCCGGGCCGGGTATGGCCCGCCTGTTCGGCCAGCTGCCAGCAGTTCTTCCGTTCGACGCTCGACAGCAGCCCGAGCAGGTAGGCGCGGGCGGTGGCCCGCGGCTCAACTCGGCCGAAGCGTCCCGCGATCCGGGCCATGACCTGGTCGAACATGGCTCGCCACCGGGCAGGGTTTATGAGCTGGCCTTCGGCCACCGCATGATCTTCGAGAGTCCACACAACCCCTGATGATCACGCAGTTGCTCTACCCGTTCCCAGCCCAGCCTGGTCGGGCCCGGTCCAGGATTGCAACTACCCGCACTGCGATTCCCGGCGAGGTGGCCCGCCCGAGTGCGCCCCGTCGCCAGCAGGGATTCCAGACCTCAGCGCGGGTCCTTGCGCATGCACCATGTGCGGGGGCCGCCGTGGGGGAGGGTGACAGCAGCCGTGACCCGGAAGCCGAGCCGCTCGTAGAACCGCACGTTCCTTTCACTGGAAGTCTCCAGGAACGCCGGATACCCGGCGTGCCCTGCCTCCTCGATACCGGGAACCAGCACCGCGCCGCCAAGACTGAGCTGTACTGAGATTTGTGGAGTCCCTGATGCCAGGGTTACGGTCCTGGCGAAGGAGATCCACCAGCACCATGGCAGCACCCCGTAAATATCCGGACGAACTGCGCGAGCGCGCGATTCGCGAGGTCCGCACCACCGGCCGCCCGATCGCGCACGTCGCGAAGGACCTGGGCATCCACAAGGAGGCCTTGCGCGGCTGGGTCCGCCAGGCCGAGGCCGACCGCGGCGAGCGGGACGACCGGCTCACCACCGCAGAGCTCGACGAGCTCAAGCAACTCCGTAAAGAAGTAGCGGAGCTGCGGCGGGCGAACGAGATCCTGAAAGCCGCCTCGGTGTTTTTTGCCCAGGAGATCGACCGTCCCCGGACGAGGCCGAGCAGGTGATCGACCACCTGCGTGGACACGGCCTCGGGGTCGATCCCGTCTGCCGGGTGCTGGACCTGTCTCCGTCGACGTACTTCGCCCGCAAGAAGCGGCCGAAGTCGGCCCGTCGGCTCCGCGACGAGCAGCTCATGCCTCTGATCGAGGAGGTCCACGCGGACTCGGGCGGCACCTATGGCGCCCGCCGGATCACGCGGGCCCTGGGCCGCCGGGGCGTCGAGGTGGCCCGCTGCACGGTCGAGCGGCTGATGGCCGAGCTGGGCCTGGAGGGCGTCATCCGTGGCCGGCGCCGCCGCACCACGGTCCCGGAGCCGTCGGCGCCGCGTCCGCCGGACCTGGTCGACCGCGACTTCACCGCCTCGCGGCCCGATCAGCTGTGGGTCGAGGACATGACCTATGTCCGCACCTGGTCGGGATGGATGTATGTGGCATTCGTCCTGGACGTGTACTCGCGGATGATCGTCGGCTGGCAGGTCGCGAACCACATGCGGACCGAACTCCCTCTGGACGCCCTGGAGATGGCGCTCTGGCGGCGTCGGATCAAGAAGGACTCCGGACTGATCCACCACAGCGATCGCGGGTCGCAATACGTGTCAATTCGGTATACCGACCGGCTCGCGGACATCGGCGCCTCCGCCTCCGTCGGGTCGGTCGCGGACTCGTATGACAACGCGATGGCCGAGGCGCTGAACGGGACCTTCAAGGCCGAGCTGATCGAGATGCAGGGTCCTTGGAAGGACGTCGAGCAGGTCGAGCGGGCGATCTTCCAGTGGGTCACCTGGTACAACGAGGAACGTCTGCACTCCGCGCTCGACTACGTGCCGCCGGCCGAGCACGAGGAAGCCTTCTGGCGCAGCCAGGAGCAAACCCCGCAGTCCGCCTGAACCAATCAAGATCGGACTCTACGAAACTCGGGGCAGCTCAATATGCGGTCCAGCACGAACGCCCCGATCGGACAAGGAACTTACCTGGCCGAGCCCGGATCGAACTCCTAGAGCGCTGGCAGTACCTGTGAAGGTCCCCGAAGTGGGTGCCTGCCCTGCCGTCGGAGGCGGCGGACGTACCAAGTAGTGGCCTCCACGACAAGGGCGGCAACGGCAAAGGCCCATAACGTCGTTGGGGTCTCGCGCGAGGTGTAGGTCAGAGCGAGCATGCCCGGCCTGGTACCCGGTGCCAGGCGGACCTGGACAGCCTGCTGGTCACCGAGCGGATCTTCGGCCCGCTCGGTGCGGCCTTCCAGGCCGCCCGCTTCGTCGTCCTGGCCACGCACCCCGCTCTGCGGGAGGAATCCGACCGCATCGACGACGCCGAGGAGGCGCTCGACGACAGCGTCGCCGTCGATGATCCGCGCGTGGCTCGTGTGGCCGCCGAACGGCATGCCTTCGAGAGCACCCTGCAGGCCGTCATCGAGGAGTCCGGCCTGGACGAGGACGACGACACCCTCTGCGATGCCTGGGACGCGCTGCACCCTGCCACCGCCGATGACAGCGGGGGAGGCGAGGAGGGGGCCGACCTCGGCTCCGGCAGGCGGGAGGCCGGCTCCATGAGCGCGGTCGACGCCATCGGCAAGATGCCCTACGACTTCTCCCCGGCGCGCCTGCGCTGCATGGAACTGGCAGAAGAACTGTCCGCCCGGGACGCGCTCAAGAGCGACCGATGAAGACCGCGGGGCAGTGATGAGCTTCCGTTGGGGCTCCCTGCATGCGTATGCCCTGCCTGCGTGTGACGTCGGGCGGACCGCCGACGGTAGGCTGCGCCGGTCATCGCGATCACCCGAGGGACGTCATGCAGCTCTCACCGACGCCACTCAACCGTCTGGCGAACAGCTGCCTCGGAGACGTTCCGGCGGTTGCGGGGATCGCGTACGCGGTGCAAGCCGATCGTGGGGTGCTGCGGCTCGCGGCCGGTCTGGTCGTGATCGCGTTCGCCGTGCTGGCCGTGCGCGGGTACCGACTCGGCGTGACGTGTGAGCACGCGCGGATGACGGTCCGTGGCTATCTGCGTACGCGGGTGATCGACCGGGAGCGCATCTCGGAGATCACGGACTTCCCCGCGGTGAGGTGGACGGGTCGCACCGGCCGCAAGCGATGGACGCCGCTCCTGGCGCTCAGGACGAGCCCCGGCGCATTCCCGGCGATCCGTCTCCACAAGGAACGCGCGGTCAGCAGGCTACGACGGTGGGCGCAGCGGGGACGCGGCTGACGCGGGCGGCGAGCGTGACCGCGACCGTTGCCGGAGTGACCGTTGCGGGGCGGCCGGAGCGGCGTGCCTCGTTCCCGCCCGTGCCTGTCCGTACGCGATGACCCGTGCCCGCCCGTACGCGATAATCGGGGCATGGCATCAGCGTCCGGCCTCCCCGGTCTCCGTCGAGCCGGGTCCGGTGCTCGGGGCCCTGCGTGAACCTCACCGAACTCCACCGTCGGCTGCTGGCCGATGTGTTGGACGTGGGCGGTGACCATGCCCTCGTCCTCGCCGGTGGCTGCGCCGTGCAGGCTCATGGCCTGGTCGATCGGCCCGGTCGGGATGTGGACGTGGCCACCGAGAGTCCTGCGGCCATGAAGGGCATCGCGTCCGCCGTGCGCGCCGGGCTGTGGCAACGCGGTTGGCAGGTCGCGAAGTTGGACGTCGATCCGGTGTCGGCGCAGCTGATCGTCACCGAGCCGGTCGGCGGTGCTGCATGCGAACTGGGGCTGCGTAAGGAGGTGTTGTGGCGGCCGCCCGTACGGACTCCGCTCGGGCCGGCGCTCTCGCTCGAAGACGTCGTGGGCACCAAGGTCCGCGCTCTGGCCGCCCTCGGTCTCGTACGCGACCTGGTCGATGTGCGGGCGGCCGTCGGCCATTGGAGCCACAGCGAGCTGGAGGAGCTGGGGCGGCGGCACGCCCCGGACTCCTTCGACCCGGCCGAACTCCAGGCGCGGCTGGAGGGGGCCGACTGGGTCGATGACGCCGAGTTCACCGCGTACGGGATCGGGGAGCGGGACGTTCCCGCACTGCGGTCGTGGGCGCAGGAGTGGGCCAACGACATCGCGGAACGGCTCCTGGAGGAGGGGACGCCGCCGCCCGAGGGGTGAGGCGTGGGCCCGCGCCCGGTGAAGGCGGTCGCGGGCCCGAGGGATGCTGCACCCGGGGCGCCCTCCGGCGGGGGAGGCGGTACACCGTACGCGCTACACCGGGGGCGTTCCCGGCGGGGAAGGGGCCGGGGGAGGGTTGGGGAGCGGGGGGCCCGGGTTCGGTGGGGGCTGCGGAGGGCCCTCCCTGTGCCTGCCCTCGGGGTGGACCTTGCGGGGCGGCAGGCCGTAGATGCCGAGCGGCGGGAAGAGGTCCACGCGGCGCGGGTAGTCACCCTCCGCGCACTCCTCGCAGAGCAGGTCCCGGCCGGCCTCTGTGTGCCGGGCGGCGGTGACCGGCGCGTTCCAACAGGCCTCGCAGGTGCGGACGTCCGTCGCGGACAGGGCGATCATCGGTGCCTCCCGGGCAGGGCCGGTAAAGCGTGATGGGTGGCGGTCGTACGCATGGATGCCTCCGTCTCGGGGGAGCGGGTGAGCCGTGACGCGGGAAGCGGGTGAGTCGGCCGGGGTCTACGCGCGGGTCTCGCGCCACGCGCGGACGAGCTTCGCGGCCGTGGGGCAGACCGTGCCCGCCCGGCAGGCGCCGCACGTCGTCGTGTGGGCGAGCAGATCGCGGTAGGCGGCGTCGGGAGTGTCGGTCGTGGTCACGGTCGCCTCTCTGCTGATCTCGGCCCAGACGAACTCGGCGGTGCGGGTGAGCGTGTGCCCGAAGTGATCGGCCGTGGCCAGGGCCGCGAGGACCGCCGCGTGCTCGGTCTCCGTCAGCTCGGTGGGGAGGTCGGCCTCGACGCGGATACCGACTGCGGTGTCGACCACGCGCGGCTCGGTGCCGATGGCCGCGGTGAGCATGCCGGTCAGTGTCGCTGCCCGCGCTTGTGCTGAGTGCACAGTTCTCCCCTGTGAACGGATGTCACTCCATGCAATGCTGAGTATTCAGCTTCAACCTGATGGGTTAGCTTTGTCAATATCGAGCCCTGAACGCCGCACCCTCACGGAGCCGCCGAAATGCCTCGCGATACCCCGTACTTGCAGGTGGCCGACAAGATCCGCACCCGGGTGATGGCGGGTGAGTGGAGTGTCGGCGACAAGCTGCCGTCTCGCGCCCGGTTCGCCGAGGAGTACGGCGTCGGTCAGTCCGTGGCCCAGCGCGCGATGGAGCGCCTGATCATCGAGGGCATCCTCGAAGGCCGTGCCGGATCGGGCACCTACGTCCGCAAAGCCCGCCAGCGCCTCAGGATGGTCCGCTCCCGCCTCCGCCAGGATCGTATCGGCTCCCCGTTCCGCCACAACCTGAAGGACCAGGGGTCCGACGGCACCTGGGAGTGCAACAGCCGGGCGAGGGTCCCCGCCACCGAGGACATCGCCGCACGGCTGGCGATCGAACCGGGCGACCTCTGCGTCATGACGCACTACGAGTTCCTCGCGAACGGCCAGCCCGCCCAACTCGCCACCAGCTGGGAGCCGATGGCCATCACCGGCGGCACGCCCATCCTGCTCCCCGAGATGGGACCGCGGGGCAAGATCGGCGTCGTCGCCCGTATGCGGTCGATCGACGTCAACATCTCCACCGCCCTCGAAATGCCGCGCCCGGCCCGCGCCACCCGCGAGCAGGCCAACTTCCTCGGCATCTCCGTGGGCGATCTGATCACTCAGCTGGAGCGCATCTACTTCGATGCCGACGGCCGTCCGGTGGAGACCGCCGACATCATCGTGCCGGACATCCGCTGGGAGATCGCGTACGAGATCGACGTCGACGACTCCCGGTTCTGAGCGGTCCCGGAGCGGCTTCCGAGCCGTTCCGGAGCGGTCTGCGAGCTGAGCCCGGCGGTCTCTGAGCTGAGCCGGGCGGGTTTCCGAGCTGATCCGAGGCGGTCGGCCTGCGCAGTCGGCGTGCGTCGGCCGCCTCGGCCGTTTCCGTTCCGCCTGGCCGTCTTCGTTCCCCTCGGCCCGTCAGGCCCTGATGACCGACGGGCCCGTGAGTCGCGGGCCGGCGCGTCCATCAGGATCTCGTCGCAGACCGTCCCGAGCCAGTAGCCCGCCTCCCGGAGCGTTCCGGCGGTCCGGAACCCGGCCTTCTCGTAGGCCCGCACCCCCGCCTTGTTCGGGGCCAGGACCTTCAGCCAGACCATCCGCAGGTTGGTCACGTGGAACGCGTAGTCCAGCACCAGCCGGGTGGCCGCCGTGCCCAGGCCCCGCCCCCGCGCCTCGGGGCCGAGCATCACCACGTACTCCGCCGTGCGCACGGCCGGGTCGGGCAGCAGTGTCGCCACCCCGGCCGGGACCGGGCTGCCGCCGGCGAGGTCGTACACCGTGAAGCGGATGTTGTCCCCGCGCAGTTGATGGGCCATGCCCTCCGTGCGCGCCTCCAGCGACTCCGGCTGCTGACGTCCGTAACCGACGAGGAGCTCCCCAGCGCCAGTACGTCTCCATGAGGTCCGCCCGGTAGGGGCCGAGCGCGCAGGTGCCGGTGGAGATCCAGAGGATGGGGTCGCGGGTGGTGCTGATGGTGGGCTCCTGCGGTGAGTTCGGGAGTTCGTGCGTCGGGGGCCGGGGTGGCCGCCGAGCCGTTCAGGTGGGCCACAGTCTGTATCCCCCGGCCCGGTGCCTCTCCCGCCCCCGATGCCGTGTGCCCCGCCCTGTTGTAGTGTGACCGCACCCCGCAACCGGGGCACCGCCCCGCCACGGGGCCGACCTAGGAGGTGAGACCCATTACCGCTGGATCAGGCTGGGTGCTCACCCCGTACGGCCGCGTCGGACGACCGGTTTAGCGAGCGCATCGCGGAGCGCCCATCGGAATTCCCGAAAGGCTTCGCCCGCATGCTGCTTCCCTCTTCGCTCAGTTCCCTTTCCGCCACCGCCGATGTCCTGCGCCGCGCCGGCTGCGTCTTCGCCGAGGACGAGGCCGCGCTGCTCCATGAGGCCGCCGCCTCCCCGGAGGAGCTGGCCCTGCTCGTCGGGCGGCGGGTCGGCGGGCTGCCGCTCGAACACGTGCTGGGCTGGGCCGAGTTCTGCGGGCGCCGGTTCGCCGTGGATGCCGGGGTGTTCGTGCCGCGGCGGCGTACGGAGTTCCTGGTGCGTCATGCCGTCGTGCTCGCCCCGGACCCGGCTGTCGTCGTCGACCTCTGTTGCGGTTCGGGTGCCCTCGGGGCCGCCCTGGCCGGGGCCCTGGGCCGGGTCGAGCTGCACGCCTGTGATGTCGAGCCCGCTGCCGTGCGGTGTGCCCGGCGGAATCTGGCGGGGCTCGGGGTGGTCCATGAGGGGGATCTGTTCGGGCCGCTGCCGGAGCGGTTGCTCGGGCGGGTCGATGTGCTGCTCGCCAATGTGCCGTACGTACCGAGCGCCGATGTGGAGCTGCTGCCCGCCGAGGCCCGGGTCCATGAGCCGCGCGTAGCCCTGGACGGGGGCGGGGACGGACTCGACGTCATGCGGCGGGTCGCCGCGGACGCGCCCCGGTGGCTCGCGCCCGGCGGGAGCCTGCTGGTGGAGGCGAGCGAGCGGCAGCGGGACGCGGCGATGGAGGTCCTGCGAGGGGCCGGGCTGAGCCCGCGGGTCGTGGTGTGCGAGGAGCTGTACGCCACCGTCGTCATCGGTACGGCGGGGACGCGGGACCCGGTGGGCCGTGGCCGCGTCCCGAATCCGGCCGGGCAGGACTAGGCTCGGTGGAGATCGGGTCGGGCGGCGGGAGAGGGTGCGATGACGGCGGTGCCGGGGCGGAGAAGCAGTACGTTCATCAGGCTGCTGCGGCACGGATTCACCGACCCGTCCGCCGCGGAGCGGCTGCTGGAGCTGGACGACCTCGCCTCCGTACGGTCCGATCCGGTCCTCTTCGAGGCGCTCGGCGCCACCGCCGACCCCGATCTGGCCCTGCGCGGCCTCGTCCGGCTCGTCGAGGCCGAGGAGGAGGGCGAGCGGCAGGTGCTGCTCGACACCCTCATCACCGCCAAACCCCTGCGCGACCGGCTCCTCGGGGTGCTCGGGGCGTCCGAGGCGCTCGGTGACCACCTGGCCCGGCACCCGCGCGACTGGCAGGCGCTCGTCACGTACGAGGCGGTCGACCTGCACCCGGGGGTCCCCGAGTTCGAGCGCGGGCTCGCCGACGCCGTCGACGCGGACTCGCTCCGCGTCGCCTACCGCCGCTGCCTGCTCACCCTGGCCGCCCGGGACGTCTGCGGGACCACCGGCATCGCCCAGACCGCCGCCGAACTGGCCGACCTCGCCACCGCCACCCTCCGCGCCGCCCTCGCCATCGCCCGGACGGCCGCACCCGAGGACGCCGCGCAGTGCCGGCTCGCCGTCATCGCGATGGGCAAGTGCGGCGGGCAGGAGCTGAACTACGTCTCCGACGTCGACGTCATCTTCGTGGCCGAGGCCCGCGACGGCGTGGAGGAGCACAAGGCGCTCCAGGCCGCCACCCGGGTGGCCGCGCACATGATGCGGCTCTGCTCCGAGACCACCGCCGAGGGCACGATCTGGGAGGTCGACGCCAACCTCCGGCCCGAGGGCCGCAACGGGCCCCTCGTACGGACCCTCAGCTCCCACCTCGCCTACTACCAGCGGTGGGCGAAGACCTGGGAGTTCCAGGCGCTGCTGAAGGCGCGCGCGGTGGCCGGGGACCCGGAGCTGGGCGCGGACTACGTCGATGCCGTCTCCCCGCTCGTCTGGCAGGCCGCCGACCGGGAGAACTTCGTCCCCGACGTGCAGCAGATGCGCCGCCGCGTCGTCGACAACATCCCCGCCGACCGGATAGACCGTGAGCTGAAGCTCGGGCCCGGCGGGCTGCGGGACGTCGAATTCGCCGTGCAGCTCCTCCAGTTGGTGCACGGTCGCAGCGACGCGTCGCTGCGCAGCGGGACCACCCTGGAGGCGCTGCGGGCGCTGGCCGACGGCGGGTACGTGGGGCGCGCGGACGCCGCCCAGCTCGACGAGGCGTACCGCTTCCTGCGCTCCATGGAGCACCGCATCCAGCTCTACCGCCTGCGCCGCACCCATCTGGTCCCGGAGGGGGAGGCGGATCTGCGGCGGCTCGGGCGGTCGCTCGGGATGCGGACCGACCCGGTCGCGGAGCTGAACAAGGCGTGGCGGCGGCACGCGTCCGTCGTACGGCGGCTGCACGAGAAGATCTTCTACCGGCCGCTGCTGGACGCCGTCGCCCAACTGGCCCCCGGCGAGTCCCGGCTCAGCGCCAAGGCCGCCGCGATCCGGCTGGAGGCGCTGGGGTACGCGGACCCGGCGGCCGCCCTGCGCCACCTGGAGGCCCTGTCCTCCGGCGTCTCCCGCAAGGCGGCGATCCAGCGGACGCTGCTGCCCGTGCTGCTGGGCTGGTTCGCGGACTCCGCCGACCCGGACGCCGGGCTGCTCGGCTTCCGCAAGGTGTCCGACGCGCTGGGCAAGACCCCGTGGTACCTGCGGCTCCTGCGCGACGAGGGGGCGGCCGCGGAGAACCTCGCCCGGGTCCTCTCCGCCGGCCGCCTCGCCCCCGACCTGCTCATGCGGGCCCCGGAGGCGGTGGCGATCCTGGGCGACCCGGAGGGGCTGACCCCCCGCACCCGGGAGCACCTGGAGCAGGAGGTGCTGGCCGCGGTGGGGCGTGCGGACGGCGCGGAGTCGGCCGTCGCGGTGGTGCGCGGGGTGCGGCGGCGGGAGCTGTTCCGTACGACGGCCGCCGACATCATCGGCTCGTACGGTACGGAGGAGAGCCCGGCCGAGCAGGACCTCGGGGCCCTCGTCGACCGCGTCGGCTCCGCCGTCACCGACCTCAACGCCGCCACCATCGCGGGCGCGCTGCGGGCCGCCGTACGGGAGCGGTGGGGCGACACCCTGCCGACCCGGTTCGCCGTCATCGGCATGGGCCGCTTCGGTGGCCACGAGCTGAGTTACGGCTCCGACGCCGACGTCCTCTTCGTGCACCGGCCGCGCGAGGGGGTGAGCGACGAGGAGGCGGGCAAGGCGGCCAACGCGGTCGTGGGGGAGATGCGGCGGCTGCTGCAACTGCCCACCGCCGACCCGCCGTTGCTCATCGACGCCGACCTGCGCCCGGAGGGCAGGACCGGGCCGATGGTGCGGACGCTGAAGTCGTACGAGGCCTACTACCGGCGCTGGTCGCTGGTCTGGGAGAGCCAGGCGCTCCTGCGGGCCGAACACATGGCGGGCAACGCCGAGTTGGGCGCCGAGTTCATCGAGCTGGTGAACCCGTTGCGGTATCCGGCGGAGGGGCTCGGTGAGGACGCCGTACGGGAGATCCGCCGGCTCAAGGCGCGGATGGAGTCCGAACGGATGCCGCGCGGCGCCGACCCCACCCTCCATGCGAAGCTGGGCCGGGGCGGGCTGAGCGACGTCGAGTGGACCGTCCAACTGCTGCAGATGCAGCACGGATGGGCCGAGCCGGGGCTCCGGACGACCCGCACACGCGAGGCGCTGGCCGCCGCGTGCGCGGCCGGGCTGATCCCGGGCGAGGACGCGGAGATGCTGGACGAGGCGTGGGTGCTGGCCACGCGCGTGCGGAACGCGGTGATGCTGGTACGGGGTCGGCCGGGGGACACGTTCCCGTCCGACCCGCGGGAGCTGGCGGCGGTCGGGCGGTACCTGGGATACGAGCCAGGGCACGTCGGGGACATGCTGGACGACTACCGGCGGATCACGCGGCGGGCGCGGGCGGTGGTGGAGGAGCGGTTCTACGGGGCGGTGTCCTGACGGGGCCTCAAGGCGGCGATTCGTTCGGTTTCTGCCCCGGCGGACATGGTCGCGTGGTGAGACCGTCGACCGTTCCCTCCGTGCCCGGGACACGCGCTGCGGCGGCTCAGCCGAACGAGTCGCCCTCATCGGCCTCCCACATGTAGAAGTAGCTGTCTTCCTCGTGCTTCCACTCAGGCCACAGATCACGTGTCCTCTCGACCCGAACACTGCGTGCGGGCAGTTCCTCGTCACGGAGGAACGCTCCGAGGCAGGCAGCGGCGTCGTTGCACAGATCGATGACAGCGGCCCGCCGCTCCGTCCCCGTCCGTCTGTCATCGGGTGGGGAGAGCGGCATGTAGAACGTGTCTTCCCGGACACGCGTACGCAGCTTGGCGTCAGGGATGGAGTGGAGCAGGACCTGCACTTTCGCGATGCGATCGTGCAGCAGGCGCAAGCGCTGCCGCCACTCGTCTGCGTCCGGCGTCCTGGCCTTCCGGAAATCGCGGTGGATCTCCAGCAGTTCGACCAGCGACGCCTCCGCAGCCGCAACCGCGCGCGCCCGCTGCTCTGCGGCACGAGTCGTACGCTCCTGCGCCCTGTGGGTCCAGCGTCCTGACCAGACGGACAGGGCGCCGCCGGTGGCTGTGCCTACGATCCCGGCGATCGCGCCGATCCACACGGAGGTACTCAACGGGGGTCCGGGCCGTTGCCGCCCAACAACACGGGCAGCAGTTTGCTCCCGTCCGGCAGGAGCGCTATCGGCCTCCCCGCGCGAGCCTCGCCGGACTTCCCGGACTTCACTGTCTTCCCCCTATCGGGGGCCGTATCTCAACCGATCATGGAACGTGCAAGTCGATCAGAGTTCCTGGTCGGGTGAGCTTCCAACCGTGCGCGCATGAAGGCAGGGCCTCCTGGTGGCTCGGGGGTGCGATCCCGTCCGAGCGGTTCCGGAGGCCCTGTTGTCGTTGTTGTACGCGCCCGAGCCCCTTCACTTCAACTCGCCCGCTGTGTCGCGCGATTGCCTCGCGCACGTGTATGGCAACGCGGCGGATCATCCTGACCGGGTACGCCGGTATCCCTCCGACATGACGGACGAGGAGTGGGCGGCCGTCCGGCCTTTGCTGCCGGTGCCGGCCTGGCTGAAGGGCCGGGGCGGGCAGCCCGAGGGCTACTGCCACCGTCGGCTGCTGGACGCGATCCGCTGCCTGGTCGCGGGCGGGATCTCCTGGCGGGCGATGCCCGCGGACTTTCCCGGCTGGGGCCGGGTCTAGGCCTTCTTCCGCCGCTGGCGCGAGCACGGGCTGATCACCGAGTTCCACGACCGGCTGCGCGGGAGGGTCCGTGAACGCGAGGGCCGTGAGGCCGAGCCCAGGGCAGGAATCATCGACGCGCAGTCTGTGAAGGCCGCGGCCTCGGTTCCGGCCGCCTCACGCGGCTACGACGGCGGGAAGAAGGTGGGCGGCCGCAAACGGCACATCGTGACCGACTGCCTCGGCCTGCTGCTGGTCGTCGCGGTCACCGCCGCGAACATCGGCGACCGCGACGCCGCGACGGCCCTGCGGACCCGGTTGCGCCGTCTGCACCGCGACATGGTCCTCGTCTGGGCCGACGGCGGCTACACCGGCGGCCTCGTCGACTGGGCGCGGGAGAAACTCGCCCTGATCTTGGAGATCGTCAAGCGCACCGACGACATGACGGGGTTCGTGGTGCTCCCCAGGCGGTGGGTGGCAGAGCGCACGTTCGCGTGGCTGATGCACTCGCGCCGGCCGGCCCGGCACTACGAGACCCTGCCCGCCACCAGCGAGGCGATGATCCGTTGGTCGATGGTCACGCGGATGAGCCGGCGTCCGGCACGGCCATGGGCCGCCGACCGGCACTGAACGCCCCCCACGCCTCCAGGAGGAGCCACCCGCGCTCGGGCAGACGCCGGGCCTTCGAGCGCACCCCCTCGACCTTCGCCGACGATGTCTCCAAGCCCAGCCGAGCCGTCATCTCCCTGGCCTTCAGCGGCTGCTGGCCCGCGGGCTGCCGCCCGTCGAGCACGCCCAGACGAAACAAGACGCCGCATGCCTCCCTCACGCTGAGCTAGACCATGCCTGACCAGCGGAAATCAAGCGATCATGTTCGGTTGAGATACGGCTTCCTACCCCGCTCCACGCACAGTGCTCCCACCAGTCCTGACCACCCGGCTGTCCAGCCCCCCACCGCACCGACACCAAGACCGGCAAACAGAGCCGCGAGACCGTCTACGTCATCACCGACCTGACCAGTCGGCAAGCATCCCCCGAACGGATCGCAACGATCTTGAGGGCACACTGGGTGATCGAAAACAGGCTCCACTTCGTCCGGGACACCGCCTTCCGCGAGGACGCCTCCAAGATCCGCACCGGGCGCAGCCGGAGAACATGGCCACCCTCCGCAGCTTCGCCATCAACCAACTCCGCGACGCCGGCCACACCAACATCGCCGTCGGACTCCGCACCACAGCCCTCCGCCCCTACGAGCGGCCCTTGGCCCTCCTCGGCCTCAACTGATCTGTGCCGACACGCGATCAGAGGACTCTGCAATCGTCCTGCTGCCCGGGGGCCACGCTCGTTGCGCTTGGTGTACGTCACCTGATCGGGGTCCAGCTCGAAGAAGCTCAGTGGAATGCCGAGAGGCCGGGCTCTGGGAGAGCCCGGCCTCTCGGGTGGTGACGTGGCGCCTACCAGTAGGTGCGCGTGATCTTGCCAGGCAGTCGTCCCTGCCGTTTCCCTTCTTGGAATATCACCGATGCCGCGATCAGGAAAGCGCGGCGGAGTTCCGGGTCCGGATCGGGGTTTTCCACATTCCCGACGTTTTTATCGAGGAGCATGTTGCCGATGATTACTCCCTCCGGTGTGCAGGGGTGGGCGACTGATTCCTCCGGGTCGATCAGGATGTTTCCGGTGACCCCTTCTGCGGTTTCCCAGGCATAGACAGATCCCGCTTCGAGAGAAGCGATCTTCCTGCACGTCAGTGATGCTGTCACGGGGATTTCTACCTGTTCGCTCGGGTCAGGGATTTGATCACCTGAATCCTATACCGTCCGCCGCGGGCGCATGTTCGTTCCAGGTGCGGCCAGCGTCCAGGGTCGCTTGGTGGGCGCGGCGATAGTTCTGGTCGCCGTGCTGACGCATCCAGTTCGACTCGTACAGTTCATGCGCGAGCAGATCGAAATCGCTGGGGTGCGGATTTCCGTTCTGGAGGCGTTCCCAGGCCTTGGCGATACGCGGATTGGCGTCGAATCGCAGCATTCCCGCGTCGAGCTGATGCAATTCGACGAACAGGTGGTTGTAAATCTGATTGATGTCGGCCGCGGAATAGCCGCGCGACGCTGCGGTCTGCGCCACCCGGTCGAGCTGGGCGTTGGTGCGGATCGCGTCATAGGCGTGGTCCGCCCATTCCAGCTCGAAGTCCATCTCGCTGCGCGGCCGCCGGAAGGACGAACCGCCGGACTGCAGCTCCCGCTCCGTGGCAACCGCGGTCCGCCGCCACCCGGTCAGCCCGCCGACCCCGGTGAGGACCAGTTGCTGGGCGAGTTCGTCGGTGGTCTCCGCGTACAGGTCGGCGAGCGCGTCGCAGCCCTGCTGCCGGAGCATGTACTCGGCGCGGTAGAGCCGGTAGGCGGGTCGGACGGGAAGGTACTTGTCGATGAACGCGTCCGCGCCGCCGTTCTCGCCGGTGAACGCGTCCTCCAAGTCCCCGAGGAACACGAACGGCGACTTGGCGACGTCGACGAAGGCGTCACCGAAGATGCCGAGCGCCTCGCCGAGACTGTCGACCCGGTCGTTGTTCGGGTCGTCAGGGGTCAGACCGCTGGGGTCGGTGAGCATGCTGGGCACGTTGTCGGCGTAGGCGTACGCGGACACGTACGGCGTCGACAGATCCCGGGCGGCCGGATCGGACCGCGTGAAGCGGCCGGTGGCGGTGTCGTACTGGCGGGCGTGCAGGTCGAGATTGCCGGTGCTGGTCTCGTACCGGGCGCCGGTGTACGACGGGGTGCTCGCGGGCGCGCCGCTGGTGGTGGTGTTCAGGACGCGGGTGCCGAACGAGTCGTAGGCCCAGCGCTGGTAGAGGGTCCCGGTGCTGCCGGCGACGTCGACCGGGGAGCCCTGGATGTCGTGGTGGTAGAAGAAGAGCGCCCCGGCGCCGGTTTTGGTGGCGGTGGGCTGACCGAGCGGGTCGTAGCGATAGGACTGCTTGACCGCCCAGGCACTGTCGTACTCGGTGGCCAGGATCGGCAGCGGTGCGTTGGGGTCCCACTGGGTACGGTGGGTGACCGTGCCGTCCTTGAGGGTGGCGACCTGGTTGCCACTCGCGTCGTGGTCGTAGGTGTAGGCGGCGCCCCCGACGGTGGCGGCGGAGATCTGTCCGGCCAGGTCGTAGGTGTAGGTATCGGCGCCGGCCTTGGTCCGGTTGCCCTCGGCGTCGTGGTCGTAGGCGGTGGTCGTGGTGCCGGTGGTGGTCGAGGTGAGCTGGTCGGCCGCGTCGTAGGCGTAGCTGGTCGAGACGGTGCCCAGGGTGGAGGTCAGCCGGTTGCCGACCTTGTCGTAGGTGTAGGACGTGGTGCGGCCGGCGGCGCAGCCGGTGACCCAGGGCTGCGGCGCGCAGCCGGAGGTGAGCCGGCCGGCCGCGTCGTAGGTGAGGTCGTAACCGCCGGTGCCGACGCCGGCCCGGGTGACGTCGACACGCGAGGGCAGGCCCGCCGCGGACAGCGTCATCGCCGTCTTGGTGACCGTGGCGCCCGCCTTGGTGGCGGTCACCGCGGTGACCCGGCCCGCCCGGTCGTACGTGCGGTCCTCGGTCTCGGTGTTGGGCAGGGCCGATGTGACCAGGTTGCCCGTCGGGTCCCAGGTGTACCTGGTGGCCTTGCCGTCGGCCGCCATCGTCGCGGTGCGGCCGTCGGCGTCGTACGTGTACGTGATCGTGTTGCCGTCGGAGTACTTGCGGGTGAGCATCTGCCCGGCGGCGTCATAGGTGTAGGCGAAGCCGCGCGTCTTGGTCAGATTGCCGACCGAGTCGTAGACGAAGTCCTCGGTGATCTTGGAGTTCGCGCGGGCGGTCAGCTGCCCGGCGTCGTCGTAGCCGAAGGTCGCGTCAGGGGTGGCGTCGGAGTAGTCGATCTTGGTGAGCAGACCGCGCGGGTCGTAGGTGTACCCGGTGGTGCCGCGGGGCGTGGTTTTCCCGGTGACGTTGCCCTCCGCGTCATACGCGTAGGTCGTCTTCCGTTCCAGCGGGTCGGTGACCGAGGTGAGGCGGTGTGTCGCGTCGTAGCCGTACGCGGTGACGTGGCCGTTGGCGTCGGTGCGTTCGGTGAGGTTGCCGAGCTTGTCGTAACCGTAGGCGGTGACCGCGCCGTCGGGGGCGGTGACCTTGGTCAGCTGGTCCAGGTCGTCGTAGCCGTATGAGGTGATGCGCCCGTCGGCGTCCTTACGCTCGACGAGCTTACCGAGAGCGTCGTAGGCGGTGGTGGTCACACCGCCGAGCGGGTTGGTGACCTTGGTGGGGTTGCCCGCCGGGTCGTAGCCGTACGTCGTCGTGTACTGGGCGGGGTCGGCGCCGGTGGCGTTGCCGCGCGGATCGACCGCGGTGGCCTGGCGGCCGTCGCTGTCGTAGGTCCAGCTCGACTTGTGGCCGAGCGGGGAGGTGCGGCTGAGCAGGTTGCCGTCGGCGTCGTAGGCGTAGGTCGTGGTCTTGCCCAGCTGGTCGGTGCTGCTACTGAGACGGTTGTTCTTGTCGTGGACCGCGGTGGTCGTCTTGCCTGCGGCGTCGGTGGTCTTGGTGACGTTGTCGTTGGCGTCGTAGGTGTAGCCGGTGGTGTGGCCCAGCGGGTCGGTGACCACGAGCGGCCGGTTGATCGCGTCGTAGGTCGTCTTCGTGATCGCGCCGGTGGGACCGGTGGTCTCGGTAAGGTTGCCGACCGCGTCATACACATAGGACGTGGTGTAGGCGGCAGGGTCGGTGCCGGAGACGTTCCCGCGCGGCGAGACGCTGCTGAGCAGTCGGCCCACCTTGTCGTAGGTGTAGGTGGTCTTGCCGCCGGCCGCGTCGGTCTCGGAGGCGAGCCGTCCGCTTGCGTCGTAGGTGCGGGTGAGGGACTTGCCTGCCTGGTCGGTGGTCCGGGTCAGGTTCCCCACGTCGTCGTAGCCGAGCGTGGCGGTGTCGCCCGCCGGGTTGCGCACCGCCGTCAACTGCTCGGCGCCGTTGTACTCGTAGGTCGTCGTACGGCCCAGGGCGTCCGTGGCCGAGCTGAGCAGACCGCGGCCGTCATAGGTGTACTTCGTGGTGTACGCGGCCGGGTCGGCGCCGGAGGTGTTCCCGCGCGGGTCCGTCCTGGTCAGGACGCGACCCGCCTTGTCGTACGTGAACGTCGTCTTCTTGCCCAGCGGCGTGGTGACCGACGTCCGGTTGCCCGCGGTGTCGTACCCGTACCTGGTGACCTTGCCGCGCGGGCTCGTCATGGTCTCCAGCGAGCCGAGCGCTGTGTACGTGTAGACGGTCTTGCCACCCGTCGGGTCCGTCGCCGACGTCAGCCGGTTCGCGGTGTACACGTACGTCGTCTTGTTGCTGCGGCCGTCGGTGTGGCTGGTGAGGTTGCCCGCAGTGTCGTAGCCCCAGCTCTCCTTGTAGCCGAGCGTGGCCGGTGCGGTGCGGGTGAGCATCCGCCCCGCGGTGTCGTACGTCATCTCCGTGGTGTTGCCGCGCTGGTCGGTGATGGCAGCGGGGCGCAGCTGACGGTCGTAGTCGTAGGTGATGCTCTTGCCGTACGGGTCGATCGTCTGCATCAGGACGTTGCTGGCGTAGACGTCGGTCCACACGCCGCCGTCGGGCGCGGTAGTGTGCGACTCGCTCTTGCCGTCCCAGGCGAACGTGGTGGTCTTGCCGTTCTGGTCGGTCTGGGACTTGACGCGGCCCGCGCTGTCGTAGACGTTGCTGACTTTGCCGCCCCCCGGGTCGGTGTAGGACGACAGCCGCTTGTTCGTGTCGTACGTGTACGAGGACGTCCTGCCCGCCGGGTCGGTTACCGAGGTCAGCAGGCCGTCGGTGTAGCCGTACGAGACCGACGTGCCGTCCGGCAAGCTCACCTTGGACAGCAGTCCGTCGGCGCCGGGTGTGAAGGAAGTGGTGCGGCCGGCGGCGTCCTTGACAGAGGCGAGCTTGCCCGACGCGTACGTCAGGCTCAGGCCCTTGCCCGCTGCGCCGACCACGGAGGTCAGCAGACCGGCGCTGTCGAAGGTCCGCACCGTGTGGTCCGGGGTGGTGACCGTATACGTACTCGTCCCCTTGACCAGCTTGGCCGTCGTGCCCGCCGGGGCCGTGTACGTGCCGTCGCCCGCCTGCGTGAACACGAACGACGCCCCGTCGCCCGTCCGGTACGTCACCTTCCCCGTCGCGAGGGTCAGCCGCGCGTCGAACGGCGTCGCCCAGCCGCGCCCCAGCAGACCGGTGGCGGTCGAGTCCGACCGATAGGTGCGCTCCAGAGTCAGCTGCACCCCCGGACCCGTCAGAGAGGCGTCGGTGAGCTGCTCGTAGAACATGCCGGTCGCCGTGTTGACCGGGTCGGCGCGGTGGGCCTGGGCGTAACAGGTGCAGGTGCCCGCTGCTGCGCCGGGGATGCCGGGCGTGTAGAAGGCCTCCACCAGCGGCGAGGTGGTGCCGCCCGGGCTCGAGCCGTCGGCGTTGTTCAGGAAGACCCAGGCGTAGTACTTCTTGCCGTCCGCCAGGATTCCGCCCAGTTCACTGCCGGCCCACCAAAAGCACTGGTCGGTGGGGTATGAGTTACTCGACCACCAGTCGTAGCACCAGGCGCCGGTGTCCGGGGTGTCCCCGCTGGGGTCGTCGGTGGACTTCTTGATCTCCTGCTGGACGACGGGGAAGCCCGCCTCGTCCAGGACGTACAGCCACATCCCGGTGTACGTCGATCCCCGCTTCGGCAGTTTCACCTGCCCGCCGATCGACAGCATGCCGGGGTACGCGGTCGCCCAGGCCGACACCGAAATCGGGTTCTCGGGAGCAGCGGCGAGGCGCTGCGCGGCCGCGCTCGTCTCGGCGGCGGGACCGCGCTCAATGCGCTCCGTCTTTGGCCGGCCGTGAGGCGTGCCCTTGGCATTCCGCTCCGGCGCGTTCATATAGCCCCGCATGGGCGACAGTTCGTGTCGGTCCTTTGCGACCTGCTTGCGGCGCTCGGCCAGCGTCATTGCCTTGGGTGGATCGGGCAGGTCCTCGGCCGTACGGGCCTTGACCTGGGCGACGCCCGCCGCAGCACCGCCCGGCCGGTCCCGGGGAGCCGCCCAGGATGGGGCGGCAGCCGATATCGCAAGGAGAATGAAGGCCAGGAAGGCCGTGACGAGTCTTCGCGCTTGTGTGCGCATGGCGGATCACCTGTGAGGCAGCAGCGAGCAGAGACATCGGTGATGTTGAGCCACAAAGTTGCCGCAGTAACGCGCGGTACGAAATGCGGCTGGATTGCGGTGGCAAGGCTGAAGTAATGAGAGGGGAAGCGCATGGTCACGAGGGTGGCCAAGGGCGGGCAGGTGCTCAAGTTGGCGTGGACGCGACGATGCGAGCGGGCCGGTGTACGTGAACGCGCCATCACCGGTGGAGGACTGGGCAGAGGACAGCCCTCGAACGGGCGAGGCAGCCCAGGTCGCGAGGCCGCCACGGACGGCGCTGCGAGGCCGACCCGGGAGCAGGCACAGAGGCCGAGCGCGCACCGGACGGCCTCGACGTGTGAGTGGGCGTGTTAGTGGCAGGTCACGCGGATGAGCCGGCGTCTGGCACGGCCGACCGGCACTGAACGCCCCCCACGCCTCCAGGAGGAGCCACCCGCGCTCCGGCAGACGCCGGGCCTTCGAGCGCACCCCCTCGACCTTCGCCGACGATGTCTCCAAGCCCAGCCGAGCCGTGTTCTCCCTGGCTTTCAGCGGTTGCCGGCCCGCGGGCTGCCGCTCGTCGAGCACGCCCGGAATCCGCTGGTAGTCCGGCACCAGCACCGTCACCAACAGTCCTTCGCGCCACGGCGGCACGATCGAGCCCGGCACCGGTGCGGGCGAGGACACGGATTCGGCCGCCGCCTCGGCCTCGGTCACGGCGGTGGTCTCGGCAGCCGAGGCCGCCAGGACCTCCATCAGCTCCTCCCGCGCGATCACCCGCCGGTCCAGCTCGATCTCCGCGGCCTCCAACACCCCAGCCAGCCGCGCGGCTTCCTCCCCCAAGCCCTCCACCCGCACCCGGGCCGCTGCCTCCCGCTCCTCCAGCATTCCCAGCACCCACGCCATCGCGCACCCCTCGATCACGGAGCCGAAACAAGACGCCGCATGCCTCCCTCACGCCGAGCTAGAACATGCCTGACCAGCGGAAATCAGGCGATCACGTTCGGTTGAGATACGGCTTCTCAGCCCGCCTCATTTCCCGTACGAGAAGTCCTGTGCCCTGTGCTCCGACGGTGCCGGAACAGGGCTGCCGACGACCGGCGAATGGACGAACCGGTGAAGTTCAGCGGCCGGACCGGCTCCGTGCGGGCATCTGTTGCCGGGGACGGGCGACGCGCTGTGATCACGCCGCCCGCCCCGTCAGTGACCGTCCTCGCTTCGGCGGAACTCGTGGACCACCTGGATCTCGCCGACGATGTGGGCGTTGAACTCCTCCAGCTCCTCGGCCGGAACCCAGAGTTCGAGGATCGTCCGCCCGCCGGCCTGCTGCACGGGATACCGGCTCAGGAACTCCGACTCGACGTCGAAACGGGTGACGAAGCCGGCGCCGTCGTGCTTCACGTTCCAGTCCCGCGCGATTCTGATCGCATAGTCCTCGTTCAGGACCGGGTAGAAGATCGGCTGCTCGGGCAGCCGGGGCGGCCAGGCGCGCCAGTTCAGCTCCCGGACCAGCTCCAGCTCCTTGGGGCCGGTGGGGCGCCACAGGGTCGTCGTCGCTCGGCGGCTGGTCATGGGGGTGCTCTCTGGCCGTGGGCCGCCGGGGGTGGCGGGCCGGGAGGTCGGACGATACCGGTGTTGCGGGGGTGGTGGCGACGTGGTTTTCGTGCGCTGGTCGGGGCTGTGACCAGCGGATACGGGGCGTTGGCTGGGGTGCGGCCGTGCGGGGCGCCGCCCCGGGCCCCTCGTGGGGCGCTGCCCCGGACCCCGCTCCTCAAGCGCCGGACGGGCTGGAATTCGCGGAGGAGCTGGATTTCCGGGCCCCCGGCGGTGAACGGGTGTCCCTGGTCCGGGGCGGAAGGATGTCCTCAAGCGCCGGACGGGCTGGAGGGGTTCCCGGACAGGTTGGAGGAGGGGGCGCCCGCGCCGGATGGGGCGGACGGGCTGGAATCGGTGGACGGGCCGGAAGGCGGGCCCACGTGGGACCGGCAGTGGGCCACGAATGCCTCCAGGGCCAGTTCGAAGGCCGCGTCCGCTCTTCTCGGGCCCGTCGCCGCCAGGGCCTCCGCCAGTTTCGCCGTCTCCGGGGAGTCCTGCGGCAGCTCCCACATCGTCTCCGGGGCGGCCAGGTCCAGGGCCGAGCCCAGGACCAGGTTCTCCAGGGCCGTGATCACCGTCATCACCCGCGCCACGGGGAAGCCGGTCTTCAGGAGCAGGCGGACCGCGTGTTCGTACTGGGCCAGGACCTTCGGGGCCCGTACGGGGGAGGTCATCAGGAGCGGGATCGTGTGGGGGTGGGCGGCGAAGGCGGCCCGGTAGGAGCGGGCCCAGGCGGTCAGGGCCCGGTCCCAGGGGCGGAGGTCGAGCGTGGCCGTGTCGATGGAGGCGCTGACGCGTTCGCGTACCAGCTCGATCACCCCGGCCCGGCCGTCCACATGGTGGTACACCGAACCCGTCTGCACCCCCAGCCTCCGGGCCACCTGGGGGACGCTGAACTCGCCCTGCTCGTCGATGAGTTCGAGCGCCGTGGCGCCGATGCGCTCCCGGTCGAGCAGCGGTGTGCGCGGCCGTCCCATGTGCGGTTCTCCTGATCTGCGGTGGCGAAGGTCTTCCCCGATGGCCTGGGGTGAGGCTACATTCCCCGAAACCGAAAGGCTTTAGGTTTAGCCTCGTCGGGTCCGTCGGGTCCGTCGGGTCCGTCGGGTCCGCCCGGTCCCGTGTCGTGCGACCGCCGCCTGCCCGCCTGCCGCAGAAGGGCTCCTCCTGCACATGTCTGCGCCCACCCTCAGAAAAGGCACCCTCGGCACCGCCGACATCGCCTTCTTCGTCGTCTCCGCCGCCGCCCCGCTCACCGTCATGGCCGGCGTCGCCCCCATCGCCCTCCTGCTCGGCGGCATCGGCGCCCCGGTCGGCTACCTGGTCGCGGGCGTCACCCTCGCGGTCTTCGCCGTCGGGTTCACCACGATGAGCCGCCACGTCCGCAGCGCCGGGGCCTTCTACGCGTACATCACGCGCGGGCTCGGCAGGCCCGTCGGGATCGCCGCCGCGCTCATCGCCATGCTCGGCTACAACGGCATGGAGATCGGCGTGTACGGACTCCTCGGCTCCGCCACCGCCGACACCTCCCGTGCCCTGTGGGGCATCGACGTGCCCTGGCTGCCCGTCTCCCTCCTCGGGCTGGCGCTCATCTGGTACGGCGGCTTCCGCTCCATCGACTTCGGTGCCAAGGTCCTGGGCGTTCTGCTCGTCGCCGAGACCGGGATTCTCGTTCTGCTCGCGGGCGGGGTGCTGCTGGAAGGCGGCTCCTCCGAGGGGCTTTCGCTCGCCTCCTTCTCCGCCGGGAACGTCTTCGTCCCTGGCATGGCCGCCGTCCTCGCCTGCGCCTTCGCCGCCTTCACCGGGTTCGAGTCCACCGTCATCTACCGCCGCGAGGCACGTGCCCCGGAGCGGACCGTTCCGCGCGCCACCTACATCGCCGTCGGCTTCCTCGGGCTCTTCTACGCCTTCATCGTCTGGACCGTCGTCCAGGCCTTCGGGGACGCGAAGGTCGTCCAGGCCGCCGCCGACGATCCCGGTGGGCTCTTCTTCTCCGCCATCACCACCTACGTCGGGCCCTGGGCCGCCGACCTGATGCACATCCTCATCGTCACCAGCGTCCTCGCCTCGCTGCTCGCCTTCCACAACGCGATCAACCGGTACGGGCTCGCCCTCGCCGAGGAAGGCGTCCTGCCCGCCGCCCTCGGGCGCGTCCACCCGCGCCACCGCTCCCCGTACGTCGCCGGGGCCGCGCAGACCGTGCTCGGGGCGCTCGTCGTCACCGGCTTCGCCGCCGCGGGAGCCGACCCGTACGCGCAGCTCCTGCTCTGGGTCAACACCCCGGGCATGATCGGGCTCATGGTCCTCCAGTTGCTCGCCGCTCTGGCCGTGTTCCTCTTCTTCCGGAGGATTCCGCACCGCGAAGGCCGCCTGCGCACCGTCGTCGCCCCGCTGGTGGCGGCCGTGCTGCTGACCGGGGCCATCGGGCTCGTCTCGTACAACGTGGACCTGTTCACCGGGGCCTCCACCGCCGTGAACGTCCTCCTCGTCGCGCTCGTGCCCGGCGTCTTCCTGCTCGGGCTCCTCCTCGCCCGCCGCCTCCGGCGCCACCGGCCCGAGGTGTACGCCTCCTTCGCCGCCGAGCCGCCGCAGGAGGGCCACGAGGGCCTCCCGGACCCGCCCGCGCAACCCGTCTCCACCTCCGTAACCCTCTGACCAGCCTGCAAGGAGCCTTCACCGTGTCGTCCTCAGCCGATCTCCTCATCACCGGGGCCCGCGTCCGCACCCTCGACCCCGACCGGCCCACCGCCTCCGCCGTCGCCGTCCGGGGAGGGACCATCGTCGGGGTCGGGGACGCCGACGACCTGCGTGCGCTGCGCGGGCCCGGGACCGAGCGGATCGATCTCGGCGGGGCAGCCACCCTCACCCCGGGGCTCACCGACGCCCACAGCCACCCCGTCTGGGGGCTGGAGATGGCCACCGGCACCGACCTCACCGCCGTCCGCGACCTCGACCAGCTCCGCGCCGCCCTCGCCGCCGCCCCGCGCACCGAGGGGTGGGTGATCGGGTGGGGGCTGGACCACAACGCCTTCGGGGACCGGCCCGTCGGCCACGTCCTCATCGAGGACGCCCTCGGTGGTGCGCCCGCCTTCCTCCGGCTCTACGACGGGCACTCCGCCCTCGCCTCCGCCGCCGCCCTGGAGCGGGCGGGCGTCACCGGGCCCCGTACCTTCGCCCAGCGCGCCGAGGTCGTCTGCGACCGGGACGGGCGGCCCACCGGGCACCTCGTCGAACATGCCGCGATGGACCTGCTCACCCCGTTCCTGCCCCGGCCGTCCCTGGCCGAGCGGCGGGCCGGGCTGGTGGAGCTGCTCTCCGCGATGGCCGCCACCGGGCTGACCGGGGCCCATGTGATGGACCTCGGGGACGGTTCCGTGCCCGCCTTCCTCGCCGCCGTGGAGGAGGACGCCGACCTTCCCGTACGGCTCCGGCTCGCACCCTGGTGCATGCCGGGCGTCAACAAGGAGGGGCTGGAGGAGCTGGTACGGCTCCAGCGGGAGGCCGGGCGGCTCTGGCGGGTCGGCGGGGTCAAGTTCTTCATGGACGGGACCGTGGAGGGCGGCACCGCCTGGCTGGAGGAGGCCGACTGCCACGGCCAGGGCACCGAGGCGTTCTGGCCGGACCCGGCCGCGTACAGCGAAGCCGTCACCCACCTCCACCGCGCCGGGGTCCGCACCGCCACCCACGCCATCGGGGACGCGGCCGTACGGCATGTCCTGGACACCGTCGAGGGGCTGGGGGACAGCGGGCGGCTGTGCCACCGCGTCGAGCACATCGAGTCGATCCCGCACGCCGTGGCCGAGCGGTTCGTCCGGCTCGGGGTGATCGCCTCCATGCAGCCCACCCACACCGCCTACACCCGCGCCGACCACACCGACGCCTGGTCCCGGCGGCTCGGCGACGAGCGCGCCGCCCGCGCCTGGCGCTGCCGGGACCTGCGGGACGCGGGGGCCTACCTGGCGCTCGGCTCGGACTGGCCGATCGCCCACTACGACGTACGGCAGGTGCTGGCCACGGCGCGGCTGCGGCGGCTGCCGGGGGCCTACGACACCGAGCCCGTCGCCCCGGAACAGGCGCTGACCGGGCTGATGGCCCTGGAGGGGTGCACCTCGCACGCGGCCGTCGCGGCGGGGGATCAGGCGGTGGCGGGGCGGATCGCGCCCGGGTTCCGGGCCGATCTGACCGCCTTCGGGGTGGATCCGGTGGAGGCCCCGGCGGACGAGCTGGGCGATGCGCCGGTCCGGCTCACGGTCACGGGAGGGCGGGTCGTGCACCGGGGGTGAGGCGGAGACGGAGGCGGGGACGGAAACGGAAGCGGAGACGGAAAACGGCGGTGCGGGCGGACCTGACGTCCGCCCGCACCGCCGTGGTGTCTGCAGTGGTGGCTAGGGTCTCCGTGCTCCCGCGGGCTCCGGGTCCCCGGAAGGCTCGTCGGAAGGTCTCCCGGAGGGCTTTCCGGAAGCCTCACCCGATCCCGAGCGACTTCCGGAAGGTTCCCCGGTCGGAGCGCCCGTCTGCTCCCCGGACCGGGTGCCCGCCGCCTCTGCCGCCCGTTCCTCCGCCGGGCGTGGCAGCCGTGCCGTCCGTACCCCCGTCAATCGCCCGCCCTGCTTCGGCGGCACCCACTTCGGCAGGTGGTGCGGCAGCGAGCCGTACCAGACGCGGGAGACCGCGTAGCCGAAGGCGAGGCAGATCATGCCGCCCACCGCGTCCAGCCAGAAGTGGTTGGCGGTGGCCACGATGACGACCAGCGTCAGCGTCGGGTAGAGCAGGCCCAGGATGCGGGCCCAGGGGGCCGAGGCCAGGGCGAAGATGGTCAGGCCGCACCAGAGGGACCAGCCGATGTGCATCGACGGCATCGCCGCGTACTGGTTCGACATGTTCTTGAAGTTGCCCGAGGCCATCGAGCCCCAGGTCTCGTGCACGAGCACGGTGTCGATGAAGTTCGCGCCGTTCATCAGCCGCGGTGGCGCCAGCGGGTAGAGGTAGTAGCCGAGCAGGGCCACCGCCGTCGTCGCGAAGAGGACCAGCCGCGTCGCCGCGTAACGGCCCGGGTGGCGGCGGAAGAGCCAGACGAGGACGCCGATGGTCACGACGAAGTGCAGCGTCGCGTAGTAGTAGTTCATCGACACGATCAGCCATGTCACGGAATTGACCGCGTGATTGACCGTTTCCTCGAACGCGAGGCCCAGCGACTTCTCCGCCGACCAGATCCAGTCCGCGTTCCGCAGGGCCTGGGCCTTCTGCTCGGGTACGGCGTTGCGCACGAGCGAGTACAGCCAGTAACTGACCGCGATGAGCAGGATCTCGAACCAGAGCCGGGGCCGGCCGGGCGATCGCAAGGAACGGAAGCGGTCCGACCAGCCGGTCTTCCCGTCTTCCTGTGCTGTCACCTGCGTTTCACCCATAGGCAGAGAGTCTTCCATAGAGATTCCCCTGCCCCCGATCATCCTCCGGTCGGGTTCCGGTCGCACATCCTGCGCCTCAAGGACGAGGGCATCGGCCTCAAGGACGAGACGGGGACCCTGATCCGCCTGCGGGTCCGGAGGCCGTCGTCCCGCGGACCACCAGCTCCGGCATGAAGACGAACTCGCTGTGCGGGGCCGGGGTCCCGCCGATCTCCTCCAGCAGCGTGCGCACCGCGGCCTGGCCCATTGCCGTCACCGGCTGCCGGATGGTGGTGAGCGGCGGGTCCGTGAACGCTATGAGCGGCGAATCGTCGTAGCCGACCACGGAGAGGTCCCGGGGGACCTCCCGGGAGAGCCTGCGGGCCGCCCGGATCGCCCCGAGCGCCATCATGTCGCTCGCGCAGACGACCGCCGTGCAGCCGCGCTCCATCAGGGCGGAGGCGGCGGCCTGGCCGCCCTCCAGCGTGTACAGGGAGTGCTGGATCAGCTCCTCGGTCTCCTCCGGGGCCAGGCCCAGCTGCTCCCGCATCGTGGCGTGGAAGCCCTCGATCTTGCGGAGCACCGGAACGAACCGCTTGGGGCCGACCGCCAGGCCGATACGGGTGTGGCCCAGCGCCACCAGATGCGTCACCGCCAGCCGCATCGCCGCCCGGTCGTCGGGGGAGATGAAGGGGGCCTGCACCTTGGCGGAGAAGCCGTTGACCAGGACGAAGGGGACGCCCTTGCCGCGCAGTTGCTCGTAGCGCTGCATGTCGGCCGAGGTGTCGGCGTGCAGCCCGGAGACGAAGATGATGCCCGAGACGCCCCGGTCCACCAGCATTTCGGTGAGTTCGTCCTCGGTGGAGCCGCCGGGGGTCTGGGTGGCCAGCACCGGGGTGTACCCCTGCCGCGTCAGCGCCTGGCCGATGACCTGGGCCAACGCCGGGAAGATGGGGTTCTCCAGCTCGGGGGTGATCAGTCCGACCAGGCCCGCGCTGCGCCGGCGCAGCCGTACGGGGCGTTCGTAGCCGAGGACGTCGAGCGCCGCGAGGACGGATTCGCGGGTGGTCGCCGCGACCCCGGGCTTGCCGTTCAGGACTCGGCTGACCGTCGCTTCGCTGACCCCCGCCTGAGTTGCGATATCGGCAAGCCGTGCGGTCATGTCAGTGGACTGTACCGGGCCCGTGTCGGATTGCCCACTGTGCGGCATCGCGGGGCGGGGGCCCGGCCCCGGGGCCCTTGTGCCGCACTGCGGCGGCAGGGTGGTCGGCTGCCGTGCCGCGCCGTGAGCGCCCGTGCTCCGCGCCCTGACGGCACGACGTACGGCAAGGTCTTGCAAGCTCTTGCGGGGCCGTCGTTGCGGGGTGCAGTCGTATCGTCGCACTGCGGTCATGCCGTACCTGACCTGCCCCTGCCAGGGCTCCACCGCTTCCGTCAAGGGGCTTGACGGCAACCTTGAGGACACGCGAATGTAACGATCAACAGGGCTTGCAGAAATCTTCCGCAAGGTCTTTCGGTGTTCTTTCATCCTTGTTACGTTCACGTTGACCCGGCGCCGCGACGGAGCGGTACGGCAGTTGAAGGAGTTCAGATGCGACGTGGCATAACGGCCACCGCCCTGGTCGCGGCCCTGGCGCTCGCGGCGACCGCGTGCGGCGGTGGCGACAAGTCCGACGGCGGTTCGAGCTCGGGCGAGCTCTCCGGCACCGTCACCTGGTGGGACACCTCCAGCGTCGGCAGCGAGGACAAGGTCTTCAAGAAGCTGGCCGAAGGCTTCGAGAAGAAGCACCCGAAGGTCGACGTCAAGTACGTCAGCGTCCCCTTCGGTGACGCGCAGAATAACTTCAAGAACGCGGCCCAGTCCGGCAAGGCCGCGCCCGACGTGATCCGCTCCGAGGTCGCCTGGACCCCGGACTTCGCCTCCCTCGGCTACCTGGCCCCGCTGGACGGCACCGCCGCCCTGAAGAACCAGGACGACTTCCTGCCGCAGGCCCTCGCGTCCACCAAGTACGAGGACAAGACCTACGCCGTCCCGCAGGTCATCGACTCCATGGGCATCTTCTACAACAAGAAGCTGCTGGAGAAGGCCGGCGTCAAGCCGCCGGCCAACCTGGACGAGCTGAAGACCTCCGCCAAGGCGATCAAGGACAAGACCGGCAAGACCGGCCTCTACCTGCGCGGCGACGACCCGTACTTCTTCCTCTCCTTCCTCTACGGCGAGGGTGGCGACCTGGTCGACGCCAAGACCAAGACCGTCACCGTGGACAAGCCCGAGGGCGTCAAGGCGTTCAAGGCGGTCAAGACCCTGGTCGACGACGGCACCGCGAAGACGGATGCCTCCGACGGCTGGGAGAACATGATGCAGGCGTTCAAGAACGGCGACGTCGCGATGATGATCAACGGCCCCTGGGCCGTCGCCGACACGCTGACCGGCAAGGAGTTCACGGACAAGGACAACCTGGGCATCGCCACGGTCCCGGCCGGCTCCGCCGCGCACGGTGCCCCCCAGGGCGGTCACAACCTCGCCGTCTACGCCGGTTCGAAGAACCTGGAAGCCTCCTACGCCTTCGTCGAGTACATGACGTCCGTGGAGGCCCAGGCCACCGCCGCCGGCGAGCTGGGCCTGCTGCCGACGCGCACCTCCGCGTACGCCAAGAAGGAAGCGGTCAACAGCGAGATCGTCGGCTTCTTCAAGCCGGTCGTCGAGACCGCCGTCGAGCGCCCCTGGATCCCCGAGGGCGGCAGCCTCTTCGCCCCGCTGGGCGTTGAGTACACCAAGGTCCTCACCGACCAGACCACGCCGGAGAAGGCCGCCAAGGCCGTCGGCGACGAGTACCGCAAGCTCCTGAAGGACTGGAAGTAACAGGAAGGTTGGCCGACTGATGGCTGTCCACACCAGCCAGTCGGTGGTGAAGGCCGCGGGCGGGAACACCGCTCGCGGCCGGAGCCGCGGTACTGGCACCCCACCACCGGCCCCCGGCCGTATCCGGCGCGGCCTGTCGACCCACTGGTACGCCTGGACCATGGTCGCCCCGGTCGTCGTCGTGATCAGCGTGATCATCGGCTACCCGCTGCTGCGCGGGATCTACCTGTCGATGACCGACGCCGACGAGCGCAACGTCGCCCGCTCCATCGGCGTCAACGAACTGCCCGCCACCTACGAGTTCGTCGGCGTGGACAACTACGTCGACGCGCTGACCGGCTCGCAGTTCCTCGGCACGCTCGGCTGGACGCTGGTGTGGACGGTCGCCTGCGTGAGCATCACGTTCGCGTTCGGCATGGCGCTGGCCAACCTCCTCAACCGGAGGATCGCCGGCCGCTCCGCCTACCGCATGGCCCTCATCCTGCCCTGGGCCATCCCCGGCTTCGTCTCGGTCTTCGCCTGGCGCTTCCTCTACAACGAGGAGCGCGGCCTGCTCAACAAGATCCTCGGCGGCGCCGGCTTCGACGCCGTCCCCTGGCTGAACGACCCGACCATGGCCAAGTTCGCGGTCATCGCCGTCAACGTCTGGCTCGGCATCCCCTTCATGATGGTCGCCCTGCTCGGCGGGTTGCAGTCCATCCCCTCGGAGCAGTACGAGGCCGCCGAGATGGACGGCGCCACCGCCTGGCAGCGCTTCCGCCACATCACGCTCCCCGGGCTGCGCCCGGTCTCCACCACGGTGGTCCTGCTCTCCACCATCTGGACCTTCAACATGTTCCCGGTGATCTTCCTGCTCACCCGCGGCGGACCCGGTGAGGCCACCCAGATCCTCGTCACCCAGGCGTACAAGTTCTCCTTCGAGATCAGCCCGCGCGACTACGCCCAGTCCTCCACCTGGGGCGTGCTGATCCTCGTACTCCTGATGCTCTTCGCCGTGATCTACCGGCGAGTCCTGCGCTCCCAGGGAGACAACTGGTGACCACCGCGACCGAAACCCCCGCCCGGCACGCCGTGCGCAAGGTCCGGCTGCGCGGCGAGCGCTCCCCGCTCGCCTCGGTCGGACTCCACCTCACCCTGATCGTCGCCTCGGTGATCGCGGTCTTCCCGGTGCTGTGGGTCCTGCTGACCTCGCTCAAGCCCGCCAAGTACGCCACCACCACGGACTTCTTCCGCGAGACCACGCTCGTCAACTACACGAACCTGATCCGCGACACGGAGTTCCTCACCTGGTTCGCCAACTCCGCGATCATCGCCGGGCTCTCCACCGTCATCGGCGTCTTCGTCGCCGCCACCACCGGCTACGCGGTCAGCCGCTTCCGCTTCCCCGGCAAGCGCGGGCTGATGTGGACGCTGCTGATCACCCAGATGTTCCCGGTCGCCGTCCTCATCGTGCCGATCTACAACATCATGGCGAGCATGGGTCTGCTCAACCAGCCCGCCGGTCTCGTCATCACCTACCTCACCATCTCGGTGCCCTTCTGCGCCTGGATGATGAAGGGCTTCTTCGACACCATCCCGCGCGAGATCGACGAGTCGGGCGAGGTCGACGGCCTCACCCCGTTCGGCACCTTCTGGCGCCTGATCCTGCCGCTGGCCAAGCCGGGCCTCGCGGTCACCGCGTTCTACTCCTTCATCACCGCCTGGGGCGAAGTCGCGTACGCCTCCGCCTTCCTGGTCGGTGACGAGAACCTGACGCTGGCCGGCGGACTCCAGAAGTTCGTCAACCAGTACGGCGCCCAGTGGGGCCCGATGACCGCGGCCTCCGTGCTCATCGCCATCCCGGCCGCCCTGGTCTTCCTGTTCGCGCAGAAGCACCTGGTCACCGGTATGTCCGCCGGAGCCGTCAAGGGCTGACACCGCCAGGACGCCACCACCCGCACGCACCACCGCATTCGTCACGGCGGCGCCGGACACACCCCGACCGGTCACCGGCGCCGCTCCCCACCCAGACACCCCAGGGACGACATGACCCAGCACCTCGCTGCCCCCTCCACCGGCACGTCCGACGACGCCCCGGGCCACCGCACCGGCTGGTGGCAGGACGCGGTGATCTACCAGGTCTATCCGCGGAGCTTCGCCGACGGCAACGGCGACGGCATGGGCGACCTCGCCGGCGTCACCGCCCGCCTGCCCTACCTGCGGGACCTCGGTGTCGACGCGGTGTGGCTCTCCCCCTTCTACGCCTCCCCGCAGGCCGACGCCGGGTACGACGTCGCGGACTACCGGGCCATCGACCCCATGTTCGGCACCCTGCTGGACGCCGACGCACTGATCCGCGAGGCGCACGCCCTGGGCCTGCGCATCATCGTCGACCTGGTCCCCAACCACTCCTCCGACCAGCACGAGTGGTTCAAGCGCGCCCTGGCCGAGGGCCCCGGCTCCGCCCTGCGCGAGCGCTACCACTTCCGCCCCGGCAAGGGCACGGACGGCGAACTCCCGCCCAACGACTGGGAGTCCATCTTCGGCGGCCCCGCCTGGACCCGTACGGTGAACCCGGACGGCACCCCGGGCGACTGGTACCTCCACCTCTTCGCCCCCGAGCAGCCCGACTTCAACTGGGAGCACCCGGCCGTCGCCGACGAGTTCCGCTCCATCCTGCGCTTCTGGCTCGACATGGGCGTCGACGGCTTCCGGGTCGACGTCGCCCACGGCCTGGTCAAGGCCGAGGGGCTGCCCGACCTCGGCGCCCACGACCAGCTCAAGCTGCTCGGCAACGACGTGATGCCCTTCTTCGACCAGGACGGCGTCCACGAGATCTACCGAAGCTGGCGCACCATCCTGGACGAGTACCCGGGCGAGAGGATCGCGGTGGCGGAGGCGTGGACGCCGACCGTCGAGCGCACCGCCAACTACGTGCGCCCCGACGAGATGCACCAGGCCTTCAACTTCCAGTACCTGGGCACCGACTGGGACGCCGGGAAGCTCCGCGAGGTCATCGACGTCTCGCTCGCCGCGATGCGCCCCGTCGGCGCCCCCACCACCTGGGTGCTCTCCAACCACGACGTCACCCGGCACGCCACCCGGTTCGCCAACCCGCCGGGGCTCGGCACCCAGATCCGTACCCCCGGCGACCGCGGACTCGGCCTGCGCCGGGCCCGCGCCGCCACCCTCCTGATGCTCGCCCTGCCCGGCTCCGCCTACGTCTACCAGGGCGAGGAGCTGGGCCTGCCCGACGTCACCGACCTGCCCGACGAGGCCCGCCAGGACCCCTCGTTCTTCCGCGCCGAGGGCCAGGACGGCTACCGCGACGGCTGCCGCGTCCCGATCCCGTGGACCCGCGAGGGCAGCTCGTACGGGTTCGGCGAAGGCGGCAGCTGGCTCCCGCAGCCCGCCGGCTGGGGCGAGCTGTCCGTGGAGGCGCAGACCGGCGTGGAGGGCTCCACCCTGGAGCTGTACCGGGCCGCCATCGCCACCCGCCGGGAACACCCGGGGCTCGGCGCGGGCACCGACGTCGAGTGGCTGGACGGCCCCGAGGGCGTCCTCGTCCTCGCCCGCCCCGGCTTCGTCTGCACCGTCAACACCACCGGCGCCCCGGTCCGGATCGCCGCCCGCGGCCGGGTGCTGCTCGCCAGCTCCCCGGTCACCGTCGACGGCGCCGAGGCCGTGCTCCCCGCCGACACCACGGTGTGGTGGACGGTGTGACACTGCCCGCACCCAGGACCGGCGCCGCGCCCCGGCTCTCCGACATCGCCGGCCAGGCGGCGGTGAGCGAGGCGACGGTCAGCCGGGTCCTGAACGGGAAGCAGGGCGTCGCGGACACCACGCGGCAGCGGGTGCTCGCGGCGCTCGACATCCTGGGCTACGAGCGGCCGCTGCGGCTGCGCCGGCGCAGCGCCGGGCTGATCGGTCTGGTGACGCCCGAGCTCACCAACCCGATCTTCCCGGCGTTCGCCCAGTCCGTGGAGCAGGTGCTGGCCGGGCACGGCTACACCCCCGTGCTCTGCACCCAGCTCCCGGGCGGTGCGACGGAGGACGAACTCGTCGAGCAGCTCGTGGAGCGCGGCGTGGGCGGCATCGTCTTCCTCTCCGGGCTGCACGCCGACACCTCGGCCGACCCGGCCCGGTACGCCGCGCTCTCCGAGCGCGGGGTGCCGTTCGTCCTGATCAACGGCTACAACGAGCGGATCAGCGCCCCGTTCGTCTCGCCCGATGACAACGCTGCCGTACGGATGGCCGTCGGCCATCTCGCGGACCTCGGCCACCGCCGGATCGGCCTGGCCATCGGCCCGCAGCGGTACGTCCCCTCGCGCCGCAAGCGGGACGGGTTCGTGGAGGCGGCCATCTCGCTGCTCGGTATGGACCGGGCGGAGGCCGAAGGGCACGTCTGCTCCACGCTGTTCAGCGTCGAGGGCGGCCAGGTGGCGGCGGGCGCCCTGCTGGACGCCGGGTGCACCGGCATCGTCTGCGGCAGCGACCTGATGGCCCTGGGCGTCGTGCGTGCGGCCCGGGGGAGGGGGCTCGACGTCCCGCGTGACGTCTCGGTCGTCGGCTTCGACGACTCGCAGCTCATCGCCTTCACCGACCCGCCGCTGACCACCGTCCGCCAGCCCGTGCAGGCGATGGCGGCCGCGGCGGTGGGGGCCCTGCTGGAGGAGGTCGGCGGGAGCCCGGTGCAGCGCACCGAGTACGTCTTCCAGCCGGAGCTGGTGGTACGGGGCTCGACGGCGGCGGTACGGAGCGACTGACCCGGACACGGGCGATACGTACAGGAGAGGCACCAGGAGTCGGCCCAGGGAGGGCCGGCGGGGAGTTACAGCGACTCCGGGTGCCTCTCCTTGTCGTGACCGGCCCGGCCGGCCGGGCGCGTGGAGTCCGGGCACCGCGAGGCGGAACCGGAACCCTCGGCCGACCGGACCGGAGTCGGATGAAACATAACAGGCCCGCAATATCTTGCGAAAGACCTTGCAGCAAGAAACCGCGAAGAAAAATGGCTTGTTTCGTGGATGTGAGCGGGGGATGTCCAAAGGGTTGACCGGTGCCTGACGGCCTCGTACGGTCTGGTCCGCAGCAAGGTTTGCAGTCTTGCAGCAAGAACCTTCAGGAGCCTTGAGGGCATGGCGCGTTGCCGACTGAGGCTGCACCGTCACCCGCGTTTCCCCCACCCGCAGGAGGAAAGACATGGCACGCAGACCCCTGTCTGCCGCGCTCGCCCTCGTGGCCGGCGCCGCTGCCGCCCTGGTCATCCCCACCGGATTCGGCACCGCGTCCCCCGCGCAGGCCGCCGCTCCGGGCGACAAGGACGTCACGGCCGTGCTGTTCGAGTGGAAGTTCGCCTCCATAGCCAAGGCCTGCACGGACTCCCTGGGTCCGGCGGGCTACGGCTACGTCCAGGTCTCGCCGCCCCAGGAGCACATCCAGGGCAGCCAGTGGTGGACGTCCTACCAGCCCGTCAGCTACAAGATCGCCGGCCGCCTCGGTGACCGCGCCGCCTTCTCCGCCATGGTCAACACGTGTCACGCGGCCGGGGTCAAGGTCATCGCGGACTCCGTCATCAACCACATGTCGGCGGGCAGCGGCACCGGCACCGGCGGCTCGTCGTACACCAAGTACAACTACCCGGGCATCTACTCCGGCAGCGACATGGACGACTGCCGGTCGGAGATCACCAACTACCAGGACCGCGGCAACGTCCAGAACTGCGAACTGGTCGGCCTGGCCGACCTGGACACCGGCGAGGAGTACGTCCGCGGCCGGATCGCCGGCTACCTCAACGACCTGCTCTCCCTCGGCGTCGACGGCTTCCGCATCGACGCGGCCAAGCACATGCCCGCCGCCGACCTGGCCAACATCAAGTCCCGCCTCACCAACCCGAACGTCTACTGGAAGCACGAGGCGATCTACGGGGCCGGTGAGGCGGTCTCGCCCTCGGAGTACCTGGGCAGCGGAGACGTCCAGGAGTTCCGTTACGGGCGGAGCCTGAAGCAGGTCTTCCTCAACGAGAACCTGGCCCACCTGAAGAACTTCGGCGAGGGCTGGGGCTTCATGGAGTCCGGGAAGTCCGCAGTTTTCGTCGACAACCACGACACCGAGCGCGGCGGCGACACCCTCAACTACAAGAACGGCTCCGCCTACACCCTCGCCAGCGTCTTCATGCTGGCCTGGCCCTACGGCTCCCCGGACGTCCACTCCGGCTACGAGTTCAGCAACCACGACGCCGGGCCGCCCAACGACGGCCAGGTGAACGCCTGCTACAGCGACGGCTGGAAGTGCCAGCACGACTGGCGCGAGATCTCCTCCATGGTCGGCTTCCGCAACGAGGCGCGCGGCCAGGCCGTCACCAACTGGTGGGACAACGGCGGCGACCAGATCGCCTTCGGCCGGGGCAACAAGGCGTACGTGGCCATCAACCACGAGGGCTCCTCGCTGACCCGGACCTTCCAGACCTCGCTGCCCGCCGGTGACTACTGCGACGTGCAGTCCGGCCGGGGCGTCACGGTGAACGGCTCCGGCCAGTTCACCGCCACCCTCGGCGCCGGTACGGCGGTGGCCCTGCACACAGGCGCCCGTACGTGCTCCGGCGGCGGCTCCAACCCCGACCCGGGCCCGGGCAACGGCCAGTCCGGCGCCTCCTTCGGCGTCAACGCCACCACCCAGCTCGGCCAGAACATCCACGTCACCGGCGACCAGGCGGCCCTGGGCAACTGGAACCCGGCGAACGCGCCGAAGCTCGACCCGGCCACGTACCCCGTCTGGAAGCTGGACGTGAACCTGCCCGCCGGGACCACGTTCGCCTACAAGTACGTCCGCAAGGACGCGGGCGGCAACGTCACCTGGGAGAGCGGCGCCAACCGCACCGCCACCGTCCCTGCCTCCGGAAAGGTCACGCTCACCGCCGACGTCTGGCGCAGCTGACCCGTACATCCCTCGGTGGGCCGGAGGCGCGCGCTGCCTCCGGCCCACCGCCAACCCTCCTGCACACCAGCCGAGGAGCAACCCTCTCGTGTCCAGAACCACCCTCAGACGAGGGGTGATCGCCGCGCTCTGCGCGGCGCTGCTGCCCGTCGTCCCGGCGGCCACCGCCGCCGCATCGCCCCGACCGCCCGCCCCGCCCTCCGACGCGAAACTGGCGAAGGAGACGGCCCGGCACGACCTCACGCGCGAGCAGTTCTACTTCGTGCTGCCGGACCGGTTCGCCAACGGCTCCACCGCCAACGACCGCGGCGGACTGACGGGTTCGCGCCTGGAGCACGGCTTCGACCCCACCGACAAGGGGTTCTACCAGGGCGGCGACCTCAAGGGCCTGACCCAGAAGCTGGACTACATCAAGGGCCTCGGCACCACCGCCATCTGGATGGCCCCGATCTTCAAGAACCGTCCGGTCCAGGGCACCGGCAAGGACGCCTCGGCGGGCTACCACGGCTACTGGATCACCGACTTCACCCAGGTCGACCCGCACTTCGGCACCAACGCCGATCTGAAGAAGCTGATCGACCAGGCCCACGCCAAGGGCATGAAGGTCTTCTTCGACGTCATCACCAACCACACCGCCGACACCGTCGACTACGCGGAGAAGGCCTACGGCTACAAGCCGAAGGGCGCCTTCCCCTACCTCGACAAGGACGGCCGCCCCTTCGACGACCGCGAGGGCGTCAAGAAGGTCGACCGGGACTCCTTCCCGTACACCCCGGTCCAGGCGCCCGGCGCGGAGAAGAAGGTGCCGTCCTGGCTCAACGACCCGACCATGTACCACAACCGGGGCGACTCGACGTGGGCCGGTGAGTCCAACGAGTACGGCGACTTCTCCGGCCTCGACGACCTGTGGACCGAGCGTCCCGAGGTCGTGAAGGGCATGCAGAAGATCTACGAGAAGTGGGTCCGCGACTTCCGTATCGACGGGTTCCGCATCGACACCGTCAAACACGTCGACCTGGACTTCTGGACCCAGTGGGCCACCGCGCTCGACGCGTACGCGGCCAAGCAGGGCCGGAAGAACTTCTTCATGTTCGGTGAGGTCTACTCCGCCGACCCGGCGATCACCTCGCCGTACGTCACCCGGGGCCGCCTCGACTCGACGCTGGACTTCCCCTTCCAGGAGGCCGCCCGCCAGTTCGCCTCCCAGGGCGCCCCGGCCGACCGGCTCGCCTCCGTGTACGGCCAGGACTACCGCTACACCACGGACAAGGCCAACGCCTACGAGCAGGTCACCTTCCTCGGCAACCACGACATGGGCCGCATCGGGACCTTCCTCAAGCAGGACAACCCGGACGCCGACGACGCGGAGCTGCTGAAGCGGGCCCGCCTCGCCAACGAGCTGATGTTCCTCGGCCGGGGCAACCCGGTGATCTACTACGGCGACGAGCAGGGCTTCACCGGAGCGGGCGGCGACAAGGACTCCCGCCAGACCCTCTTCGCCTCGAAGACCGCCGACTACCTGGACGACGACCAGCTCGGCACCGACCGCACCCACGCCTCGGACGCGTACGACACCACGCACCCCATCTACCGCTCCATCGCGGGCCTTTCGAAGCTCACCAAGGAGCACCCGGCGCTGCGGGACGGCGTCCAGAGCGAGCTGGCCGTCGAAGGAGCGGCAGGGTCCGTGTACGCCACCTCGCGCATCGAGACGAAGCGGCCGTACGAGTACCTCGTCGCCTCCAACAACGCGACCACCCCGAGGACGGTCCGGCTCGACACCGAGTCGGCCGGGATGAACTTCCGTACGCTCTACGGCGGTTCCGGCGCGGTCCGCAGCGGTACGGACCGGAAGGTCACCGTCACCGTGCCCGCGCTCTCCAGCATCGTGCTGCGCGCGGAGAAGCCGGTCGGCGCTCCCGCCGCCAAGCCCGCGATCACCCTGAAGGCCCCGGCCGCCGGTGCCACCGGCACCGTCGAGATCGACGCCGACGTGGACGGCGGGCAGCTCAACCGGGTCGTCTTCGCCGCCCAGGTGGGCAACGGGAAGTGGCAGACGCTCGGTTCGGCCGACCACGCCCCGTACAAGGTCACGCAGTACCTCGACGAGAGCGTCAAGGCCGGAACGCCCCTGCGCTACAAGGCCGTTGTCGTCGACCGCTCGGGCCGCACCTCCAGCGCCCTCGCCGCCACCACCGCCGGGCAGACCCCGCCGAAGCAGAAGCCCGTCGCCGTGGAGCGGGACCGGGCCGTCGTCCACTACCAGCGCCCCGACGGCGACTACGACGGCTGGCAGCTGAAGTCCGGTGAGAAGACGGCCGAGTTCATCGGGCGGAGCGCGTACGGCGCGTTCGCCTGGCTCGACCTGGAGAAGGGCACGGACTCCGTCCCGTACACCGTCGAGAAGAACGGCACGGCGGACGGCCCGCAGCGGACCGTCGACCTCTCGGTCACCGGGCAGGTCTGGATCGAGCAGGGCAAGGACGGGCAGGCGGTCGAAGCCCCCGAGGCCCCGCCGCAGGACACCACGAAGGCGGTCCTCAACTACCACCGCCCCGACGGCGATTACGACGGCTGGGGCATCCACACCTGGACCGGCGCCAAGGAGCCCACCGACTGGGCCAAGCCGCTGATGCCGGTGAAGCGGGACGCCTACGGGGTCACCTTCGAGGTGCCGCTCACCGACGGGGCCACCTCGCTCAGCTACATCCTGCACAAGGGCGACGAGAAGGACCTCCCCAGCGACCAGTCCCTGGACATCGCCACGTACGGCCACGAAGTCTGGCTGATCGGCGGCAAGTCCGGCTATCTGCTCCCGCAGACCGGCGGCGGCGCGGCCCCCGACCTCACCAAGTCCGAGGCCCAGTGGATCGACGCGGACACCGTCGTCTGGAAGGTGAAGGCGACCGACGCCACCAGCCAGCAGCTCGTGTACGCGAAGAAGGGCGGCATCTCCGTCGTCGACGGGGCGCTCTCCGACGAGGGCCAGTGGCTGCGGCTCCGGCAGGGCGAGCTGAGCGACGCGCAGAAGGCCAAGTTCCCGCATCTGAAAGAGTATCCGGCCTTCACCGTCGACCCGCGTGACCGCGACCGCGTCCGTGAGTCCCTGCGCGGCCAGCTCATCGCCACCCAGCGGGCCGCCAATGGCGCCCTCCTCGCCGCGACCGGCGTACAGACGGCCGGAATCCTCGACGACCTGTACGGGAAGCACGCGGCCACCGCCGAACTCGGCCCGGTCTTCCGGAAGTCGGCCCCCACGCTCTCCGTGTGGGCGCCGACCGCCGCGACCGTCGCCCTCGAACTCGACGGCCGTACGCACCCGATGAAGCGCGACGACCGCACCGGCGTCTGGTCCGTCACCGGCAAGAAGGACTGGAAGGGCAAGCCCTACCGGTACGTGGTCACCGTCTGGGCGCCCACTGTCCAGAGGCTCGTCACCAACAAGGTCACCGACCCCTACTCCACCGCCCTGACCGCCGACTCCGCCCGCAGCCTCGTCGTCGACCTCACCGACCCGAAGCTCGCGCCCAGCGGCTGGTCCGGGCTGAAGAAGCCCGCCGCCACCCCGCTGCGGGACGCCCAGATCCAGGAGCTGCACGTCCGGGACTTCTCCATCACGGACCGCACCGCCAAGCACCCCGGTGAGTACCGGGCGTTCACCGACACCCGCTCCAAGGGCATGCAGCACCTGAAGAAGCTCGCGGACGCCGGCACCAACTACGTCCACCTGCTGCCCGTCTTCGACATCGGGACCATCCCCGAGAAGAAGAAGGACCAGACGAAGCCCGCCTGCGACCTGCACGTCTACGCCCCCGACTCCGAGGAGCAGCAGGCCTGTGTGAGCAGGGCCGCCGCCAAGGACGGGTTCAACTGGGGGTACGACCCCTTCCACTACACCGTCCCCGAAGGCTCGTACGCCTCCGACCCCGACGGCACCAAGCGCACGGTCGAGTTCCGGCAGATGGTCCAGGGCCTCAACCAGGCCGGACTGCGCACGGTCATGGACGTCGTCTACAACCACACCGTCGCCTCCGGCCAGGACGACAAGTCGGTCCTCGACCGCATCGTGCCCGGCTACTACCAGCGGCTCCTGGAGGACGGCACCGTCGCCACCTCCACCTGCTGCGCCAACACCGCGCCCGAGAACACCATGATGGGCAAGCTCGTCGTGGACTCGGTCGTCACCTGGGCCAAGGAGTACAAGGTCGACGGCTTCCGCTTCGACCTGATGGGGCACCACCCCAAGGACAACATCCTTCAGGTCCGCAAGGCGCTGGACCGGCTCACGCCCGCCAAGGACGGCGTGGACGGCAAGAAGATCATCCTGTACGGGGAGGGCTGGAACTTCGGGGAGATCGCCGACGACGCCCGCTTCGTCCAGGCCACCCAGAAGAACATGGCCGGCACCGGCATCGCCACCTTCTCCGACCGGGCCCGTGACGCCGTGCGCGGCGGCGGCCCCTTCGACGAGGACCCCGGCGTCCAGGGTTTCGCCTCCGGCCTCTACGCCGACCCCAACTCCTCGCCCGCCAACGGCACCCGCGACGAGCAGAAGGCCCGGCTGCTGCACTACCAGGACCTGATCAAGGTCGGCCTCTCCGGCAACCTGGCCGACTACACCTTCACCGACACCTCCGGCCGTACGGTCAGGGGCTCGGACGTCGACTACAACGGGGCGCCCGCCGGGTACGCGGCCGTCCCCGGTGACGCCCTCGCCTACTCCGACGCCCACGACAACGAGACGCTCTTCGACACCCTCGCCTTCAAGCTCCCGGCGGGGACGAGCGCCGCCGAGCGGGCCAGGGCCCAGGTGGTCGCCATGGCCGCCTCCGTCCTCTCCCAGGGACCCTCGCTCTCCCAGGCGGGCACCGACCTGCTGCGCTCCAAGTCGCTGGACCGCAACTCCTACGACAGCGGCGACTGGTTCAACGCCCTGCACTGGGACTGCCGGGACGGCAACGGCTTCGGCCGGGGCCTGCCGCCCGCCGCCGACAACCAGGACAAGTGGTCGTACGCCAAGCCGCTGCTGACGGCCTCCGCCACGATCGCGCCCGACTGCACCCAGATCGACGGGGCCTCGGCCGCCTACCGCGACCTGCTCACCATCCGCACCACCGAGAAGGAGTTCTCCCTCGCCACCACCGCCCAGGTGCAGTCCGCCCTGTCCTTCCCGCTCTCCGGACCGGCCGAGACCCCCGGCGTGATCACCATGCGCCTGGGCAAGCTCGCCGTGGTCCTCAACGCCACCCCGCAGACCGCGACACAGAAGCTCGCCGCCCCGGCGGGGAAGACGTACGCCCTGCACCCGGTCCAGGCCAAGGGGGCGGATCCTACGGTCAAACGAGCCACATACGACGCGAAATCGGCCAGTTTCACCGTCCCGGGACGTACGGCGGCGGTCTTCGTCCTGCGCTGACTCCCACCGGCACTACGGTGACGGCAGACGTCGGCGAAGGAGCCGCGACAGCCGTCCCGGTCCACCCGGCCGGTCCCGCTTTCCCCGTGGGGGCCTCCTCGTCGAGGCCCCCGTCGAAGGGGAGGCGGGACCGGCCCGGTTCTGCGGCAGGAGCCCCGTCCGGGGCGGTCGGCCCCACCGGCGCCCTCTGCCCCAGCGTGCCGGACGGTGTGATGATGACCCAGGTGGGATTCCTTCCCGACGAGACGAGCAGCTTCGTCGGGAGGCGGGCCGAACTGGCCCGGCTGGAGACCGCGTTGGCCACGCGGCGGATGACCACCCTGATCGGCCCCGGCGGCGTCGGCAAGACCCGGCTCGCCGTCCGGGCCGCCCGCGCCGCCGCCGACCGCTACCCCGACGGCGCCTGGTGGGCCGATCTCTCCCCGCTCTACGACGACGCCCTGCTGCTCCCCACCGTCTCGGACGCGGTCGGGCTCGCCGACCACACCCTGCGGATGCCCGTCGAGGCGCTCTGCGAATGGCTCAGCGACAAGCGCCTCCTGCTCGTCCTCGACTCCGCCGAACACCTCCGCGGTCCCTGCTCCCATCTGCTGGCCGAACTGATCACCACCTCGCCCGGTCTGACCGTCCTGGTCACCAGCAGGCAGCCGCTCGCCACCCGGGGCGAGCACGTCGTCCGCATCCAGCCGCTCCCGGTCGACGGCGCCCCCGACGCGCTCCGGCTCTTCGAGGACCGGCTGCGCGCGGCCGACCCGCACGCGGACCTGGCGGCGCCGGGGGACCGGGCGGCCGCCGCCGACATCTGCCGCCGCCTCGAAGGCATCCCGCTCGCCATCGAACTGGCCGCCGCGGGCATCGGCCGCCACACCGTGGCCCAGCTCGCCACCCGGATCGGCACCCGCTTCGACGCCCCGGTCGACGCCGAGGACCTCACCGCCTCCCGGCTCGACCTCCTCGCCGACGACTCCCTCTGGCCCCGCCGCCACCGCACCCTGCGCACCACGATCGGCTGGAGCCACGAGCTGTGCACCCCGCTGGAACGCCTCCTCTGGGCCCGTCTCACCGTGCTCCGTACGGACTTCGACGAGGAAACCGCCCGCGAGGTCTGCACCGGAGGGCCGCTCACTCCGGACGCGGTGGACCGGGCGCTCCAGGGACTCGTCGCCCAGTCCGTCGTCCAGTGGGACGGCACCCGCTACCGGATGCTCGACACCCTGCGCGAGTACGGCCGCATGTGGCTCACCGAGCTGGTCGAGGAGCGGGCCGCCGCCGACCGGCACGCGAGGAGCTTCCTCGGCCTGGCCCGCCGCGCCCACGACGGCTGGACCGGCCCGGACCAGATCTCCTGGTACCACCGGATCTCCGACACCCATCTGGACCTGTGCGCCGCCCTGGACCACCTGCTCGCCCACGATGTGACGGCGGCCCAGGAGATGGCGGGCCTGGTCGGCTTCTTCTGGGCCTGCTGCGGCCACCTCTCGGAGGCGCGCGGCTACGCCCAGCGGGCCCTGGAGGCGGGCCCGGTGGAGGGCGCGCACCGCACCCGGCTGCAGTGGGTGCTCGGTGTCGCGGCCCTGCTCCAGGGGGACTTCGCGACCGCCGAGAAGTACGGGGCCCTCTGCACGGCCACCGCCCTCTACGACCGCGACGACGACGGCATGCTCGGCGCCACCTACCTCTCGGGCCTCACCCAGCTGATGACGGGCGAACCGGCGGCGGCGCTGGAGGCGGCGGAGCGGGTGTTACGGATGACGGAGCCGGGGCGGGCGGAGGGCGGGGCGGGGGCGCCGGGGGAGCCGGGGGCGTCCGGAGATTCAGGGGAGCCGCGGCCGTACGGGGGGTCCGGCGAGGCCGGAGAACCAGAGCTGTCCGGGGGGCCGGGAGCACCCGGGGCGTCCGGAGAACCGGGGGAGGCAGGGGCGTCACGAGACTCGGGGGCGCCCGGGGCGCAGGGGCAGGACGGGGCGCCCGGGGAGCCGGAGCCGCCCGGAGATCCAGAAGAGCCGCGGGCGTCCGGGATGCCCGGGGAGTCCGCCCACCGGCTGCGCTGCCGCCTCATCACCGTCTTCGCGCTCACCGCCCTCGGCCGGCTCACCGAGTCCCTGCCCGCCGCCACCGCGCTCCGCCGCTCCTGCGAGCGGGGCGGGGAGTACTGGACCCGCTCCTACGCCGACTACCAGCTCGCCCTGATCGCCCTCCTCCAGGGCCGCCCGGAGGACTCCGCCGCCCACGCCCGGGACATGCTCGCGGGGAAGCACCGGCTCCGCGACAGCTTCGGCATCGCGCTGGGCCTGGACATCCTGGCCGCCGCCATCGCCGCCCAGGGCGCGGGGGCCCAGGCCGCCCGGGTGTACGGCACCGGGCACGCGTACTGGCGGATGGTCGGCCACCCCCAGCGCGGCACCCCGGAGCTGGGCGCGGTCCGCGAGACCTGCGAGCTCCAGGCCCGGGCGGCGGTGGGCGACGAGGCGTACCAGCGGGCCTTCGAACGCGGGCAGGCGGACAACGCGGAGGTCGGTCTCGCCGCCGCGCTGCAGAGCGGGCTCCAGCCGTGAGGACTCCGGAGCAAGCGTCAGCCGTGACCGGGGACGGGCGCCCGGAGGAGTGGCGGCGGACACACGGAGGAGTAAGGGCGGACACCCCCGAGGAGTGATGCGGAAGGACGGATTCTGACAGCGGACTACCCCGACGCGCGCAATGTGAGTTAGGTTAGGCATACCTAAGTAGTCGCTTGGGATTCCTGACCGCCTCTGGAGAACTCGGATGCGTCCTTTCAGCGCCCGTGCCACGCAGCCGACCCGCGCCGAGCGCGTCCGGTCGATCCTCGTCGTCGCCCACTCGATGACGGTGGTGAGCGACGGCGTGCACACCGAAGTCCGCCGCCTGGACGGCACGGGGGCGATGGGCCACATCCACCTGCACGCCCCCGCCGAGGGCGGCCACGCCCCGGCCGGTGAGCGGGTCCCGGCCCGCCTGGAGTTCACGGACATCGCCCCCACCCCCGTGCGCGACCGGCTGCGCGCCCGCGTCACGGTGACCGGGCTGCTGGCGTCCCCGTACAGCACGGACACCGAGGCCTCCACCTGCATGGAGTTCGGCCAGGCGGTCCTGGAGGACGCCGAGGGCCGTACGTTCGTCACGCTGGAGGAGCTGGAGCGGGCCGAGACGGACCCGGTCGCCGCGTGCGAGGCGGGCATGCTGACGCACCTGGTCGACGACCACAGCGAGCTGGTGCCCCTGCTGCTGCGCCTCGTCCGCCCCACCCCGGCGCGGGACATGGTCCGGGCCGTGCCGCTCGCCCTGGACCGGTACGGGGTGACCCTGCGCCTGGAGTACCCGCGCAGCCACCGCGACGTACGGCTGCCCTTCCCCAAGCCCGTCACCGACATCGACCAGGCGGGCCCGCAGATCCATGCCCTCCTGGCCGCCGCCCGCCGCGTCTCGCACCGCAACGGGCTGCCCGCCTGAACGTCCCGTCAGTCCGCCTCGCGGGGCAGCCGCTGCTCCGGGACGGCCGGTACGGCGGGGGTGAGCGCCGAGAGCCGGGCCAGCAGGTCCGCGAACGGGCCCTCGGCCGGCTCCTGGGAGAGCGCCCGCAGCACGATGCCCGCCATCTCCTGGTCGTAGGCGGCGCTGACGGCGGCCAGCGCCGCGAAGTCGTGCACGAGCTGCAGCTCCAGCTCCGCGCGCGGGATGCGCCGCCCGTCCAGCCAGATCAGCGCGGTCGACTCGGCCAGCGAGACCCAGGAGCGGACCACCAACTCCAGCCGCGCGGGCGGCTCTTCCACTCCCAGATGGGTGAGGATCTGCTCGTACGCGGCCTGCCGCACCCCGTCGATCAGGGCGTTCGCCGCCGAGGAGCCGGCCGCCGGACCGCCGCGCATCAGCGCGGAGAACCCCGGACCGTGCTCGTCGACGAAGTCGAAGAATCGGCCCATCACCCGCAACAGCCGTGCGCCCAGCGGCCCTTCGAGCGGTTCCAGGAAGCGGCCCGCCAGCTCGTCGGCCGCCCGCCGCAACGCCGCCTCGTACAGGCTCTGTTTGCCCGGGAAGTAGTGGTAGACCAGCGGCCGTGAGATGCCCGCGGCGGCGGCGATCTCGTCGATCGACACATCCTCGGGGGAGCGCCGGCTGAACAAGTCCAGCGCGACGCCGATCAGTTGCTGCCTGCGCTCGTCGACGCCCATCCTGCGCCGTACCCCGGTCGTCATCCGGACAGCCTAACCGGGGCACGCACCGGAGCCTCCTAGAGGTCGAGCACCAGCCGCCCGCCCCGGCAGCGCGAGACGCAGATCAGCATGGAGTCGCCGCGCTCGTCGTCGGTCAGCAGCTCGTCGCGGTGGTCGATCTCGCCCTCCAGGACGCGCTGTTGGCAGGTTCCGCAGAAGCCCTGCTCGCAGGAGTACGCGACATGCGGCAGCTCCTCGCGGACGGCCGCCAGCACCGACTGCCCGGCCGCCACCTGTACGGTCCGCCCGGTGCGGTGCAGCTCCACCTCGAAGGCGCCGGAGTCCGCCGGACGTGCCGTGGCCGCCGCGGAGAACCGCTCCAGATGCAGGGTGCACCCCTCGGGGAGCACGGCGGTGACGGCGTCCATCAGGGGCTCGGGGCCGCAGCAGTAGACGGCCGTGCCCGGGGCGATGCCCGCCAGCACGGCGGCGGCGTCCGGATGCCCCGCCTCGTCCTGCGCGACCACGGTCACCCGCCCGCCCTCGGCACCGAGCTTCTCGATCTCGTCCAGGAACGGCATCGATCCCCGGGACCGGCCCCCGTACACCAGCCGCCAGTCGGCCCCCCGCGCGGCCAGCGCACGCAGCATCGGCAGGATCGGGGTGATCCCGATGCCGCCCGCCACGAAGACGTACGTATCCGCCTCCACCAGCGGGAACCGGTTCCGCGGCCCGCGCACCTCGATCTCCTGGCCCTCCCGGAGCTGCTCGTGCACCTCCCGCGAACCGCCCCGCCCGTCCGCCACCAGCCGGGTCGCCACCGTGTACGTACCCGGGTCGTCCGGATCACCGCAGAGCGAGTACTGCCGCACCAGCCCGGAGGGCAGCACCAGATCCAGATGCGCCCCGGGCTGCCAGCGCGGCAACGCGGGCCCCTCCAGCCGCAGTTGTACGACCCCGTCGGCGACGGCGGTCCGCTCGGTGACGGTCAGCCGCCGAATGGCGGTGGCCCGCCGCCGGGAGTGCCCGGATATCGGCTCGGGCAGCGCGGGCATCGGCCACAGCGGCGACCGGGCGATCCGGCGCCGCAGCGCCCGACGGGTGAGCAGGGCGGCACCGGCGACGACGGCGACGGTACGGAGACGGGGCAGCGCCATGGCTCAGGACGCTCCCGTCGTACGGGACTCGGCGGCCAGCGCCGCGGGCGAGTTGGCCAGGTAGGCGACGGCCTGGGCCGTACTGCCCTCCTGGGAGGGGTGGTAGGAGCGGCTCAGATAGCTGGGGATGGACCGCAGGATCGCCCCTGTGCTGGGCAGCGTCCCCTCCTTCCCGCTGGTGTGGAACGCCTTGAAGGTGGCCTTGCCGTCCAGCAGGCTCGGGTCGTTCTCCATGAAGAACCGGGTCCCGCGCTGCCAGAGGAAGACCAGCGCCGAGAAGGCCGCCGCCCAGGTCCGCACCCGCCTGCGGTAGCCGCCGTCGACATGCATGAACACCTCGAACGCCACCGACCGGTGCTCCACCTCCTCCGCCCCGTGCCAGCGCAGCAGGTCCAGCATGGTCGGATCGGCGCCCTTCCGGTCCAGCGCCTCCGCGTTGAGGATCCAGTCCCCGAGGAACGCCGTGTAGTGCTCGATGGCCGCGATCATCGCCACCCGCTCCATCAGCCACCACTGCGACGGCCGCCCCGGCGGCAGCGTCCGGTCCCCGAGCAGCTTCTCGAAGAACCAGTCGACCTGCGCGGTGTACGGGGTCGGGTCGAGCCCCAACTCCCGCATGTGCGGCAGCACATCGTCGTGCGCCTGCGAGTGCACGGCCTCCTGCCCGATGAACCCGATGACGTCCTCGCGGAGTTGCTCGTCATGGATGAAGGGGAGGACCTGCCGGTACACATGGATGAACCAGCGTTCCCCGGCCGGGAGCAGCAGATGGAGCACGTTGATGGTGTGCGTGGTGAACGGGTCGCCCGGCACCCAGTGCAGGGGGGTCTTCTCCCAGGCGAAGGAGACCTTCCGGGCCTTGAGCGTCGTCCGCTCCGACGCGACCGCCGCTGGCTGCGTGTTAGACATGGTGTCAATGTACTGACGGGTACCTCGGGGGGCCAGAGGCGCGCACGGATTTCCCGCCCCGCGCGGAAGGGGCCGGGCCGTGACGAAGGGGGGACTGACGCCCATCTTGGAGGGATGACGACGCACTCGGCCCGTGCCCGCTCGTTCGACGCGGTCGCCGCCTCCTACGCCGCCAACCGTCCCTCCTACCCGCCCGCCCTGCTCGACGCGATCGAGGAGCTGTCCGGGCGCCCGCTGGCCGGGGCCCGGGTCGCGGACGTCGGGGCCGGGACCGGTATCGCCACCGCCCTGCTGGCCGGGCGGGGTGCCCGGGTGACGGCGGTGGAGCCGGGCGACGGGATGGCCGGGCAGCTCCGCCGGGGGCTGCCGGAGGTGCCCGTGGTCCGGGGCGACGGCAACCGGCTGCCGTTGCGGACCGGTTCGCTGGACCTGATCACGTACGCCCAGTCCTGGCACTGGACCGACCCGGCCCGCGCGGTCCCCGAGGCGCACCGGGTGCTGCGGCCCGGCGGGGCGCTCGCCCTGTGGTGGAACGACGCCGATCCGCGCGTGGGGTGGATCGGGGACCAGAAGCGCCGGGTGCTGGAGGCCTTCGGTACGGAGACGGGCGAGGGGGACGAGGGCGTGGCGGCGTACGACCCCGATGCCCGGCTCCGGGCCGAGCTGCCCGCCGGACCCGACTTCCGTACCCGGCAGGTGGAGTGGGCCCGGGAGGTCCCGCTCGGCGTCCACCTCGCCAACCTCGCCAGCCACTCCGTCTTCCTGGTCGCGGACCGGGCGGTGGCCACGGCCGTCCTGGAGCGCGAGCGGGCGCTGCTGGCCGATGTCTTCCCGGGCGGCAGGGTCCGGGAGGCCTATGTCACGAGCCTCGGCATCGCCCGTACCTGAGACGGGTTTTGGGTGCAGGATGGGCCGATGGCGACAGAACCGGAACGGCGAGTCGGAGTCGGCCCCCGGGCCGCGGGCACCCTCCTGGCAGCGCTGCTGCTCCTGACCGGATGCAGTGCGGGCGGCGTACAGGAAGCGGCCGACGGTGCCGGGAAGGACCATCCCTCGGCACCGCCGACCGCGACGGGAACGCTGGAGCAGCTGGCCGAGAAGGCCGGCTGCGAGCCCAAGGTGCAGACCGACGCCGATGAACTGCGTCAGGCCAACTGCACCACGTCGACCGGGCGTTATGTGCTGACCACCTTCGCCACCGACCGCGGCCAGCGCGAGTGGATCAACGAGGCCAAGGACTACGGCGGCTCGTATCTCGTCGGCCGCCGCTGGGTCGCGGTCGGTGAGGCGAAGGTGGTCGCGGCGCTGCGCGGCCGGCTCGGGGGGACGGTGGAGACCGCCTCGCCGCACCACTCGGGGGAGAGCGGTGATGGGGGGAACGAGGAAGGGCACTCCGGTCACCACGGGAGCTGACCGCGCAGGTTCAGGGGACAGGCGCTGCCGGGCGCCGACGCCGGCACCCGGCAGCGCCGAGGTCGTGGCGCCGGCGCGGGGGCCGTGCCGGACCGGCGGTGGCGGCGCCGGGAGGTGGATCAGCGGCAGCGGCGCCCGTCGTTGATGCACCGCACCATCTTCTGCATCAGCCGCTGGTCGAAGACGTTGATGAAGTCGCCGTGGTCGGTGATCGGCTTGTGCAGCTGCTCGGGGAAGGAGTCGACGGCGAAGCCGGGGCCCGGCGGCACGTCGTACACGATCCGCTGGACCAGCTGCGGAATCGCCCGGAACCCCTTCGGGCAGCGCCCGTCGGCCCGTGCGAACGCCACATGGGTGCGGTGGTTGGCGCTGTCGGTGTTCCGCCCGTCCCAGCAGCTCTGGAAGGCGAACGTCCGCACCACCTGACTGCCTTCGGGGCAGATCGGGTACTTGTCCCTGAGCTGGCGGTCCTCGAAGCCGGTGCAGCTCCAGGAGGCGTTCGCGTTGGCGTCGCCGTTGGTGAACGCCTTCGCGTCCCCGGTGATGATCCGCAGGAAGCGCGGCATCGCGGTGACCCTGCCGACGGGGGAGCCGACGAACTTCAGCGTGACCTCGGACGGTGTCTGGATCTCACCGACGTTCTGGTCCCGCCCGCCGCCGTCGGCGTCCACGTCGGCCTCGTCCTGCCCGTTCTGCAGCCGCAGCACGGGCCAGTAGTAGGTCGAGCGGTCGCCCTGGTTGCGGCAGGTGGTGGCGCCGTTCGCCAGGACGTCGTCGGTGGCGAAGGCGTCGTTGGCCTGGTTGCCGATGTAATCGTGCATATGGTGCGCGCCGTTGCTCACGCCGGGCGCGACGATGACGTTGTCCGGGTTGAACTTCCCGTTCTCGTTGCGGCCGCAGTCAGTGGTGAAGGTGCCCCGGGAGGCGCCGCGGCGCTGCCGGGGGCGGTCGACGTTGGGCTGGACGGACTGGATGTCGACAAAATCGGACGCCTGGGGACCGTTCCCGGCCTGGCCGCCGTTGCCGCCGCCGTTGCCACCGCCCTGGCCACTGTCGTTGCCGTTGCCTCCGGTCCCTGTGTCGTTCCCGTCACCTGTATCGCCAGAGCCGGAGTCGCCGGAGCCGCCGGTCCCGCCCGGGTTCCCCGGGGCGTTGTCGTCGGCGCGCAGGCTGCACCCGGCGAGGCTCTCGATCCCCGTCGGCCGCTCCCCGACGCGGCCGATGGCGATGGCGATGCGGTCGAGGCTCGCCGTCCGCTTGCTCCGCAACGGGCCGAGCACGGCGTTCTCCGCGAGCCCGGGATCCTGGGATATCTGCTCCTTCCGGTCGGCGAACTGCCGGTAGGCATCGGTGATCTGGGTATCCATCGCCGCGAGTTCGCGGTCGACCTCGCCGCGTGCCTGCTCGGGCACCTCGCGCAGTTCGATACCGGCATCGGGACAGTCGATGGTGGACATCTGGCGGCCCACGTTCTGGGCCCGGGTGGGCGGCGCGGCGGACGGCCGCCCTTCCCCCGCGGAGGCGTAGACATTGACCGCCACCAGCCCGCCCCCGCCGAGGATCAGGGCGGCGGAGGCGGCTATGGCCCGGTTGGCCAGGCTGGATCGTTTCTTGCGGGACGTACGGGACGTACGGGACGTACGGGGGGTACGTGCTGAGCGTGGCATGGGACTCCTCTGCTTCGAGGGAGAAGCGTGACGTCCCATACGGGCGGCCCCGGCTCCCCGTTCAGCTCCCCGCCCGAACCCCCCGAGGATTTGTCGGAAGCTCCAGCGGGAAAGCGGTCCTAACCCCCAACTGCCGTGTGAAAAAGGTCAATCCGGCACCGACCGGTGGTATTGCTCAGCCCCTGTCCAGGTAGGCCCCACAGGCCACAGGCGACAGGCGACAGGCGACCGGGACCGGCGGGACGTGACACGCGGCAGCGGCCCCGGTCCACGGCAGAAGACCGTGGACCGGGGCCGCCGAAGGAGCAACGAGCCGGTCAGGGCGTGTACTTGTACCCCACCCGGCGGACCGTCTGGATCGAACGGCGGTGCTCCGCCCCGAGCTTGCGGCGCAGCCGGGCCACATGGACATCGACGGTGCGCCCGTCGCCCACGTGTCCGTACCCCCACACCGTCGTCACCAACTGGTCGCGGGTGTGCACCCGGTGCGGGTGCGCCACCAGATGGGCCAGCAGCTCGAACTCCAGGTAGGTCAGGTCGAGGGTGACCCCGTCGACGGAGGCCGTACGCCGGGTCGAGTCGATCCGGACCGGCCCGGGCGCCGCCTCCTGGGCCGGCTCGTCCGCCACCTGCTGCGGGAAGGCCGCGCGGCCCTGCCGGTCGATCTGCTGGCGGTGCTGGGAGGCGGCCACCGCACCGGCGAGCGCCGGCTGCTGGTCGGCCGGGACGAGCACCAGGTAGCCGATCATCGGCGGCTGGCCGGGCAGGGTGGGCAGCGTGTGCTGGGGTGCGGGCAGCCAGGTCGCGCCCGGCGGCAGGAAGTCGGCCACGTCCGAGAGCCGGGCGACCTCGTCCCGGTCGACGGCGCGCAGGCGGTGGCGGTTGGGGGAGAGGGAGCGGGCGGAGGGGTGGGCCGCAGCGGGTGCCGGGGAGGCTGCGGTGGCAGCGGAAGCGGCGGAGAAAGTACGGGTGTTCGCCATGGAGGGTCAGCTCTTTCGCGCGAGGAGTCGTCGAGGACGGACTTACGTCGTGCGCGCGGACCGAAGGCCGGGGTGAGCGGCTTTAGAGGGCCTGCGCGTTCCACGCGCGGCAACACACCCGGTCGAAATCGTGGTGCTGACGGGAAGGCCAGAACGGCTCGAGGTCGCTGCGACCCGACGCGATGTACTGGAAGCTGGCCATGGCTCCATTGAAGCAGACATTGCGGCTGTGCATCAGACTTCTCTCACCCGTCGATACGGCCGCCCGGCGTTACCTTCCTCACGCTGCGCTTTATCGCGCTCACTTTTTGTTCCGTACGCCTCGAACGAGCGCGAAAACGTACGTGAGGGGCCCGCCGGTCCGGATACCGGCGGGCCCCTCACGGATGCGTGGCGTCGGGATCAGACCTGGTCGGCCTTCTCCAGCGCGGTGCAGCACGTGTCGACGATCAGCCGCGTGACGACGTACGGGTCGACGTTGGCGTTGGGACGGCGGTCCTCGATGTAACCCTTCCGGTCCTGCTCGACCTGCCAGGGGATACGGACCGAGGCGCCGCGGTCGGAGACGCCGTAGCTGTACTCGTTCCACGGGGCGGTCTCGTGCAGACCGGTGAGCCGGTCGTCGATGCCCGCGCCGTAGTTCTTCACGTGGTCCATCGGCTTGGAGCCCTCGCCCAGCGACTCGCACGCGGTGATGATCGCGTCGTAGCCCTCGCGCATCGCCTTGGTGGAGAAGTTGGTGTGTGCGCCCGCGCCGTTCCAGTCGCCCTTGACCGGCTTCGGGTCCAGCGTCGCGGAGACGTCGAAGTCCTCGGCGGTGCGGTAGAGCAGCCAACGGGCCACCCACAGCTGGTCGGAGACGTCCAGCGGGGAGAGCGGGCCCACCTGGAACTCCCACTGGCCGGGCATGACCTCGGCGTTGATGCCGGAGATCCCGAGCCCCGCCTTCAGACAGTTGTCGAGGTGCTTCTCGACGATCTCGCGGCCGAAGATCTCGTCCGCGCCGACCCCGCAGTAGTAGCCGCCCTGCGCGGCCGGGAAGCCGCCCTCGGGGAAGCCGAGCGGCCGGTGGCCGTCGAAGAAGGTGTACTCCTGCTCGATGCCGAAGATCGGGGCCTGGCCCGCGAACTGCTCGGCGACCGGACGCAGCGCCGCCCGCGTGTTGGACTCGTGCGGGGTCATGTCGATGTTGAAGACCTCGCACAGGACGAGGATGTCGTCACCGCCGCGGATGGGGTCCGGGCAGCTGAAGACGGGCTTCAGCACCCGGTCGGAGGCGTGGCCCTCGGCCTGGTTGGTGCTCGAACCGTCGAAGCCCCAGATCGGCAGGTCCGCCGCATCGCCCGACGGCGTGCCGTCCATGATCTTCGTCTTGGAGCGAAGCTTGGCGGTCGGCTCGGTGCCGTCTATCCAGATGTACTCAGCCTTGAACGTCACGGACGCCATCCTTTGCGGGTGCAGCGGTCTATGCAGCGCAGCTTCGCAAGGTGCGATTTCCCGTCCGTTGCCCAAGTGTGAACCCCGTGTTACCGAGGATTCCTGCGTTAAAAAGGGCACCTTGTGGGCTCTCGTCCCACACTGCTCCCCGTCATCTTCCCCTGCTCACACATTGCCCTTGAGGAGCTGGGAGAATCCGGCCGCCCGGATGCGCCGCACCAGCTCCTCGCGGCTCGTCCCGAGCGCCCCGGCGGCCCGGGACAGCTCCCACTCCGCGCCGGCCAGGGTGTGGAGCAGATGGCCGCGCCGGACCTGGGCGTCGGAGAGCCGGAACGTCTTGAGGTAGGCGACCTGCCCCTTGTGGTCGGTGATCGTCTCCCCGATGTGCTGACCGCTCCCTTCCCGGACGAACGGGGGCAGGAACCGCCACAGGGTGAACGACCCCATCCGGTACGCCCGCTCGAAGCCGTACGAGGTGTTCAGCAGCTCCCGCGCGAACAGTCCGTCGTGCGCCTCCTCCCACGCCCGTTCCTGCCCCCGCGCCGCCGCCCGGAGACCGGCGAGCGTGCGGATGTGCTCCTCGCCCCGGATACGTGCCCCGAACTCCGCCACCGGGGCCCCGTACAGCCCGTACTGGTGCACCAGCTCCCCGTACAGGTCCTCCACCAGCGAGGCGTGCAGCAGCCGGTAGTCCTCCGGGTGCGGCACCACGAAGGCGCCGGCGAGCGCGTCGGAGACGTACACCATCACCCCGCACTGGCCCGGGTGGATCTCGAAGACCCGCAGCGCGTCCCCGAGCCCGCGCACCGACCACCCGAGGTACGCGTCCTCCGCGCGCGGCGAGAGCCCGTCGCGCAGGGCCTGGCGCGACCACTCCTCCCAGGCGGTCGACGGCCCGCCGAAGTGCAGCGCGAGATACCCCTCCAGGGCCAGGTGCAGCGGCAGGAACCGCAGCCGGTCGCCGGGACGCCGCTTGGCCATGCGGTGGTGGGCGAGCCGGGGCAGCCGGACGGTGCGCGGCGCCTCCCGCCCGCCGAGCTGGGTCCCGTACGCGGCCGACTGCCCGCCCCCGTCCCGTACGCCTGCGCCCTCGCGGTTACCGTCGCCGTCGCCGGACCAGTCGGCGACGAGCCCGTGGGGGATGTACGAGACGTAGTGCGTACGGGGCCCGAGCTCGACGACCCCCGCACCGAGCCGCTCGTACACCTCCCGGTGCAGCCGGAGCCCGGCGACCGGCTCCCCACGGACGAGCGGCACGAGCCGGACACCGCCCCAGACCTGCGAGGGCCGGGCGGTGAGCCCGGTCAGCTCCAGACGGTTCACGAGCCGTCTCCCTCTCCGGTGAACCGCGCCACCCGCCGGTCCAGATAGGCGTACAGCTCCGCCGCCCCGGTCCGCCCCTCCGCGAACCGGGCGATCTCCACCAGCGCGGGCAGATCCTCCGCGTCCCGGATCCCGGCCGTCGGAACCCCCGCCGCCAGCCGCCGTACGTCGAATCCCCCGGCGTCGTATACGGGGTTGAGGTGCACCACGGCCGTCCGCCGCCCCGGGTCCAGCCGCTGCCGCCACACCCGCAGCACCTCACCCGCCAGCCCGGCCGGAGCGTTGTCCCACCCGTCGGAGACGATCACCAGCCGGTCGGGTGCGGTGCTGCGGGGCCCGTCCGGGTCGGTGCTGTCGGGCCTGTCCGGCGTCGTGCCCACTGGCCCGTCCGGGTCCGCGCCGCCGGGTCCGTCCGGCTCCGAGCCCACCGGCCCGTCCAGGGCCGCGCTGCTGGGCCCGTCCGGCTCCGTACCGCCCGGCTCTGTACCGCCAGGCCCGGCGCCGACCGGCCCGTCCTGCTTCCCGCCACCCGACCCGTCCGGTTCCCCTCCACCCGGCCCGGGCTCCAGCGCGTCCAGGATGCGCATCCCGAGCGGGGTCGGCCCCCAAGGGCGTACGAGCAGGGCGTCGCCCCGGCCCGAGGTCCACAGCCCCCGGTACGCGCCCGGGGCGGCCAGCGCCTCCAGCAGGTAATGGCAGGCCAGGGCCACGGCAAGGGGCCGCCGCCGCTTCTGCCCCGACCCGGACGAGGAGAAGCTGTCGTCCAGCACCGCGTGCACCCGCCCCCAGCTCCCGGCATGGCCGCCCGCGGCACGTCGGGCCGCCGTACGCAGGGCACCGGTCAGCTCGGCACGACGGGCGACGCGCTGCTCGAAGGGGAGCGCGAGGACGTACAGCGCCAGCCGGGTCAGCGGCATCACGGCGAGGTCGGCATCGGGCCCCAGGCCCTCCACCGCCCGCTGCTCCTGGGTACGCAGCCGCTCCAGCCGGGTCATCCGGGGCGCCGCCCGCTCCAGGAAGACGGCACGCTTCATCCCGTGCCGGGCCGCGAACCCCTCCGCGACGGTGAACGGCAGCTCGGCCACGGCCCCCTGCTCGTAGTGCGCGCGCCGCCAGGCGTCCAGCAGCGGATGCGCGTACCGCGGCAGCTTCCCCGGCCGGAACAGGAACGCCCCGACCTCGGCAAGCGGCTCGGCCCCCGGCGGGCAGCGCAGATGAACATGAAGGGCGGCCGTTTTCACGCCACTGCGGTACTTCACCGCGTCGTGCCCCAGATCCGGCCGGGCCGCCAGCCAGTCCCGCATGATCGCCCGGGTACGCCGGTTGTTGATCCCGGCCCGGCGAACGGCACCGAAGAGGCGGTACACGCGCTGAGGCGGGAGCACCGCCAGCCGGGCGGCGATCAGCCGGCCCTCGACGCGCCGCTCCTCTGCGCCGGCCTCGCCCGCGCTCTCCAGGAGCCCGAGGACGATACGGGCGGCGTTGTGGTCGTTGATGTCCAGGGCGAGGGAAGCGGCGTAGACACGGCGGTAATTGACCCGTACGTAGGTGTGCAGGAAATCCAGCGAAAGCTGCTGGTCCATGGCGCCCGAAACACCTGAGCGGAACTCGCGCTGTCCGGTGGCGGTGATCGCGGCGTTCACGAAGAGCAGGACGTCCTCGGCGGCGACGAGATCGGCGAGGCTCTCGGACGTATTCATGGTCTTCCCCCGGGTGGACGCAGCTGCCGGCCGGGGAATGGAGGCGCGAACAACGAAATCATCGCTTCAGAGGCACGTCCCGGAAGTCGCAGCCGAAGTCCCGCGGCCGGCCCGGGAAACGTAGCGGGCCGGGGCAGGCTTTGGCCACCGTATTCCGGCACCGGGCACACTGACTCCATGACGACATCCCCGGCTGCTTCCACCACTCCCGCCGCCGCATCCCCTCTCCGGATCGGCCTCCTCGGCGCGGGCCCCTGGGCGCGCAACACCCATGCCCCCGCCCTCGCGGCCCACCCCGACGCCGTACTGACCGGGGTGTGGGGCCGCAGGGCCGAGGCGGCGGAGGCTCTCGCGACCGCGCACGGGACCCGGGCGTACGCGGGGGAGGCGGGGATCGACGCGCTGCTGGAGGCGAGCGACGCGGTGGCCTTCGCGCTGCCGCCGGACGTACAGGCTCCGCTCGCGGTCCGGGCGGCGAAGGCGGGGTGCCACGTCCTGATGGACAAGCCGGTCGCCACGACGGTCGAGGGAGCGCGGGCGGTCGCGGAGGCGGTGGCAAGGGCGGAGGTGGCCTCGGTGGTCTTCTGCACGCTCCGTTTCGCGCCCGAGACCGCGGCGTGGATCGCGGAACAGACGGCGGTGGGCGGCTGGTTCACCGCCCGCGCGCAGTGGCTGGGCTCGCTCTACGCGGCGGGCTCGGCCAGCGAGTACGCCGACTCGCCGTGGCGGCGGGAGAAGGGCGGCCTGTGGGACGTCGGCCCGCACGCGCTGTCGGTGCTGATCCCGGTGCTCGGTGAGGTCACGGAGCTGACGGCGAGGCGGGGCCCGGCCGACACCACCCACCTGATCCTGCGCCACGGTTCCGGCGCCTCCAGCACGGTGGCCCTGGGCCTGAGCGCCCCGCCGGCCGCGGCGGGCATGGGCATCGAACTGCGGGGCGAGCACGGGACGGCCGAGATCCCGGGGTGGGACGGCGCGCAGCCGGCGCTCCGGGGCGCGGTGGACGCGCTGGCGGAAGCGGTACGTACGGGGGTGCCGCACGCCTGCGACGCCCGCTTCGGCCTCCGGCTGACGGAGCTGCTGGCGGAGGCGGAGCGGCAGGCGGGGTGACGGGGCGGCAGGGCGACGGGGGCCTGACGACGACGGCCGCGCGGGCCCCCGGGGCACGGCCCAGCAGGAACGGCCGACTCCGCGAGCGCCCGGCAGCTACGGCCCCCTTGGCCCCCTCCCTTGGCCACCCCCCGGCTACGGCCCCCCTGGCCGCCACCTCCGGCTACCGCCTCCTCAGCTACGCCCCCTGGCCATCGGCCCCCGGGCTACCGCCCCAGCGCGTCCCGTACGGCGTCCTCGCTCCGCGCCACCACGGCGGTGCCGTCGTCGGCGGTGATGATGGGCCGCTGGATCAACTTGGGGTGCTCGGACAGGGCGGCGATCCACCGCTCCCGCGAACCGGAGTCCCGCGCCCACTCCTTGAGCCCCAGCTCCTTGGCCACGGCCTCCTGCGTCCGCGTGATGTCCCACGGCTCCAGGCCGAGCCGGTCCAGGACGGTCCGGATCTCCTCGGGCGAGGGCACGTCCTCCAGGTAGCGCCGGACGGTGTAGTCCGCCCCCTCGGCGTCGAGCAGAGTGAGTGCGCTGCGGCACTTGGAACAGGCCGGATTGATCCAGATCTCCATGGGGCCAAGGTTACGCGAGGAAGCCCCGAAAACGCCTCTGGCCAGGGGCGATTGTCAGTGGTGGGCAGTAAAATGGAGGGAGTTCGTGAGGGTTCCACCACCCTGCCAGGAGGATGCCGATGGCCGTTGCCGCAGCCACCACCGAGCCGCTCGACCGACAGCTCCCGATGCCCTTCCGCCCGCCCCTGCCCACCCCGCCGGCGAAGAAGCGCCTGCCCGCGGGCCGCCCCCGCGAGTGGTACGTCTCGCACAATCGCCGCCTGAAGGCCATGCGCCTGGCGATCGCCCTGCTCGACAGCGGGGTCTACCAGCCGGCCAGCGCGGGCAACCACAAGATACGGACCACCGCCGAGCGCCTGGGCATGCACCCGCCGTCCGACACCACCTGCCGCATGGTCCGCGCCCTGATCCGCTACGGCCGCTGACCCGACCGCCACCACCACCCACTGACGTACTGTGCCCGGCGGAACGGAAGCCGTTCCGCCGGGCACAGCCATGCCCGCTGCCCCCTCCCGGGGCCCTACGACCCCTCCGTGCTCCCGCCCCGCACCTCGTCCAGAGAGGTGCTCATGATCTCGGTGGCGCGGGTGAACCAGTCGGAGAGCACGGCGATCTCGTCGGGGGAGTAGTCGGCGAACAGGGCGGCGAACCGCTGGTAGTTGGGCCCGTACACCTCGAAGAGCCGGGCGGCGGCGGTCTCGTCGGCGACCACCCGTACCCGCCTGCGGTCGGCCGGGTCGCTCTGCCTGCGGGCGTACCCGGCGCGTTCGAGCCGGGTGATGACCCCATGGGCCACACGGTCGCCGGCTGGACGGGCACCGCGACGGCGGTCGTGGGTTGCACGGTCCTGGGGGTGGCCGTGGCGGCGGTCTCCCTCCCCATCGCCCTCGCCGGCACCGGCCTCACCCTCGGCGCGGCGCTGCTGACCTGGCTCCTCCACCTGGCGGGCTGGGGCAAGCCGAGCGGCCCGCGCCCGGAGAGCGAGTGGTCCTGGAAGGTACGGGACCGCTCGGCCCGCCGGGGCCACCCCGGCTGCCTGGGCTGCCGCATGGCGGGTCGGAGGGGGCACGCCCCCGAAAAGGCATCGAACGCCGTACCGGTTGCCTCTACTGTGACCGGATGACGATCGAGGCGATCACGTACAGGGGCGCCCCCGCCACCACCCGTCGCCCCCAGCCGGGGGGAGCGCGATGAGCGACCTGTGGACCGGCGAGAAGGTACGCCTGCGCGGCATCGAACCCGACGACTGGGAGGGCTTCCGGGCCCTGGCCCTGCACACCGTCGACGCCCGCAACGCCGACGTGGTCGAGCCCCCGCGCTCCGACGAGAGCTTCCGCGCCTGGACCGCCGAACGCGCCGGCCGCCCCCCGAACCCGGCCACGTACCGCCTGGTCATCGAGACCCGCTTCGAGCACGCCTTCGTCGGCGCGGTGACGGTCGGCGAGACGGACGCCCGCGCCGGCCGTTTCCGTACGGGCATCGAGGTCACCCGCGAACACCGCCGCCAGGGCTACGCGTCCGAGGCCACCGAACTGGTCCTCACCTACATGTTCGCCGAACAGCGCAGCCACAAGTGCGAGGTGGAGGTCTACGCCTTCAACGACGCCTCCCTGGCCCTCTACCGCTCCCTCGGCTTCGTGGAGGAAGGCCGCCTGCGCCAGCACGAGTTCTTCGCGGGCACCTACCACGACGTGGTCCTGCTGGGCATCACGGCGGACGAGTACTGGGCGGGGCGCGCGCGGCCCTCGCTGCGCTGAGGCCGAGTCGGCTTCCGGTCGCCCAAGGTCTGGAACCAGCCGAAACGCACAGGGGCGACGGACGTGGGACGCGCCTGTCCCCGACGATGCTCTCAGTGGACCGGCGGACGGCTCGGGAGGCTCCATGGGCAAGCAGGTCACGTGCGGATCGCTGAAGACGAAGACCGGCAAGCCGTGCCGGAATCCGGCGATGATCGGCTACTCCCGGTGCCAGTTGCACCGGGGCGAGTGGACGCCCCCGCAGAAGAGGAAGACCAAGAAGCGGTAGCCGCACCCGGGCGCAGCACCGGGAGCGCGACGGGCACGCCGACCCGGCCGACTCGGGACGAGGGAGACGTGGACGCAGTGACCAGTTCCGTGCCATGGCAGGAGCGCCTGTCCGCAGGCGCCGAAGCCGTCCAGGACGAAGTGATCCGCTGGTACCAGCAGACGTCCGAAGGCCTGGCGTATGTGCCGGACATGGTCTGGGGGGACGCTCCAGACGGACGCGTACGCCACCGTGATCCTGGGGCGGGTCGTCGACTTCCTGGGGGTCCCGGACGACGTGCCCGCCGGGGTGGCCAAGCGGATGGAGCGGCAGCGGGTGCTGTACGACGGTGAGCACCGTTACGACGTCGTCCTCGGGGAACAGGCCCTGTACACGAACGTCGGCGGGGCCGAGGTCATGGCCGAGCAGATCGACCGGATCCTCCGTGACCTCGACCTGCCCTCACTCGACCTCGGCATCATCCCCGCCTCGGCGCCGGTGGGCATGTGCCCCGTCCACGCCTTCAGCCGGCACGGCGACGAGGTCCACGTAGAGCTGGTCTCCTCGGGGGTGAAGGTGACCGAGCCCGCCGAACTCGCTCTCTACCGGAAGGCGTTCGGTCGGCTCGGCGATGCGGCCCTCCGCGGCGAGGGCGCCCGGAAGCTCCTGCACAAGGCCCGGGACTTCTGGGCTGAAGGCGGGCGGGGCTGACCGCACGGCGTTCGCGGGCACGGCCGAGGGCCGCCACCTCCGGGAGGAAGGGGCGGCCCTCGGTGCCCGGGGTCAGGGAGACGAAGGTGTCACCAGTGCCGGCTGGTGAAGGTGGCTTGCCAGTCACTGAGCGAACCACCCTGACGGGAAGACCAGGTGCAGGGTGAGCGAGTGGCCCGAAGCGTCAGGCACCGTGGTCCAGCGTGTAAACGGCGCGCTCATCCACACCGATGGCGCGCATCAGCTCGATGGTGGGCACCCTGTACCGGTTGCCGATCCGCAGGATCTTGCAAGGAAAATCACCTCTGCGGGCCAGTCGGTACGCGGTGGTCGGGCAGATGCCCAGAGCCCGAGCGGCGGTCGGCACGTCCACGGTGACCGGAAGGTCGAATGCTTCCACGAAGCTCAGCGGGACGTGCCTGCCCGCGCTCATCGGTGCCCCGCCCCGCGGCTGCGGGGACCGTCGGCGGCCTGCCGCCTGCGACCCGTGTCGCGCCGCCGGCAGCCGGCCCCCCTCCCTTCGGCTGACTCCGTGAGCGCGGCCAAGGCCCGTCGGCCCACGCTCTCGGGAGACACGGTGAAGCGCAAGTGGGCCCGGAGCCCGCCAACCTGCTCGTGCCGGGTGACTTCGACCTGTCGCGGCCGGACCCGTTCGGTGATCTGTGGCCCGTCGCACGGTACGCCGCGGCTGTCGGAGAGACGCTCCAGCGTGTCGTCGGCGAATTCACGAGCTCCGGACCGGGCGAGGCGCCACGCCCGGCTGCATACCGCCTTCAGCAGACCGTCCACCGAGTCGGCCGGCGGCTGCTCGCAGCCCTGCAGGCCTTCCAGCAGGGCCAGAACCATCTCCGCCTCCAGATCGGCCCGATCGGCGCGCAATCGGCGGCTGATGCGGGCGGCGGTGCCGTTCAGCCTGGGCAGAGCCAGCCAGACCAGCAGCAGCCGCCCCATCCCGGCGGGCCCGTGTTCCGCCGCCGCGGCCCGCACGACCGCCTGCCAGATCGGGGTGACGAGGGTGGGGTCGCGATCCGGGCCGTAGAGGGCCTCCCGTGCTTGGCCAGGTGTCAGCACAAGGGGCGTCGTACTGTCCGTGACGACGGTCAGCCGGATCGCCTCCGTCGTCCCGGGGTCGTCGAAACGCCGTGATACGGCAGCGAACACGCTGCTGGTGTTGGCCATGGTCAAGGCACAGTCCTCTCTTGCTGTCCGCCTGACGGCAGAAATGTCGTTGAGTGGTAACGCGTGCCACGCAGGGGTATCCCGTTGCGGCCTGTGAACTCGGCGGGCCGCAGCGGTAGGAAGGGCGAAGGGTCCTCCCGGGGGTGCCCCTCCTATGGAGGGGCACCTGATACGGACCGCGCCGCTGATCTCAGACCTCGGACGGCGACGGGTTGTCCGGGGTGGTGTCGGACGGGGTTGCCGATGTCGACGGCAGTTCCTTCCCGCGGGTCCGACGCTTGATGCCCGTCGGGAAGCCGCCGGAAGCCCGCTTGGCACGTCCTCCCCGGCGCCCGGGCAGACGGTTGCTCATGCTCTTGTCCTTCCTCGTTCTGGCAGTTCTCCGGTTCATCACCGCCCTGTTCGGCGAGCGACTGACGCCATGGTGCCCAGCGGGGCGGCACCCGGACGGGAGCGGAACTGAGGAATCTCTGAGTCGGATCTGAGGGGGCGTGAAGTAGTGCGTTGGTGTAAAGCGATGTCCGGATACGCACAGATCTCTGTGGTGTCGGCGCAGTGGCCCCAGGAGGTCACCGTGAAAGCGGAGGGGAGCGGACGTGGAGGGACGGGTGCTCGGGGTCGTCACCGTCGGGCCGACGGGTTCGAGCGATGGCCCGACGGTTACGGGAACCAAGAAGTCGGCCGCCCTGTTCGCCCTGCTGGTCACCTCGGAGGGGGGCCGCTGCCCTGTGTCTGAGGTGTTCGACTGTCTCTGGCCTGGATCGCCGTTTGTGCGCAACCGCCTCGACCGAGTGATGTCGGACTTGCGGAGTGCCCTGCGGAACAAGGAATTCCTGACCACGGACTCGGGAGTCTGTTCCCTTCGCCTGCCGAGGGAACAGATCGACCTCTACCGCTTTCGGGATTCGCTGCGAAGCGCGGAAACGCTGTCGGGGAAAGAGAAGTTCGAGGCCATCTCCGCCGCGCTGACGCAGTGGCCACGCGGTCTGGTGCCGTTGAGTGGCCTGGAGGACCCGTGGGCGGCAGTCCGCCGAGAGGAGCTGCATCGGGAGCGGATGGAGGCGCTGCAGGCTCAGTTCGAAGTCGCGCTGCGGGCCGGCCTGGACGAGTGGCTGCATGTCGAGTCGAAGCGCCTGTACCACGACCTCCCGGAGGAATCCTGGCTGTTCCGGTTCTACCTCATGCAACATGGAGGCACGCTGTCGCCGTCGAAACTGGAGAGAGCGATCAGGCGATGGACCAAGCGGTTCCTGCAGCCGGACGACAAGCTGCAAGCCGTCATCGACCGACTGCACGGGAAGGCGCCCAGCGCGCGTATCCCTACCCTGGCGCACGTGCCCGATCAGCTGCCTCCCCTTGGGCGCCCTGCGCTGGGCCGGGAAGCGGAACTCCATCAGGTGGTGGAGACGGTGCGCCGACGGCAGAAGTCAGGCCGTCCCACCGTGGTGGTGATCAGCGGACTGCCCGGAATCGGGAAGAGCCTGCTGGCGAACCACGCCGCGCACGCGCTACGGCAGATCTTTCCGGACGGGGTGCTCTTCGCGGAACTCGGAGGCTTCGCGGAGCCGGGGGTGAGGCCCGCTGACCCGGAGAGCGTCATCGATGGATTTCTGGCGGAGTTCCCGGTTCCCACGAAACCCGTCGGCCTGGCACAGAAGGTCACGGCGCTACGGTCGGTGCTGGCGAACAGGGCTGTGCTCATCGTGCTCGATGACGCATGGGACGACCAGCAGGTACTGCCACTGCTGCCCGGTACGGGTGCCGGCGCGGTGCTGATCACCAGCCGGCGCCGCTTGGAGACGCTTCGAGCCGATCCCCAGGTGGAGGAAGTGCTCCTGGGGGAGCTGGACGACGAGGCCTCCACCGCGCTGTTGGAGGAGCGCATGCCCCAGGCCCACCGCGGCAAGACCTCGCGAGAGGTCAAGGCCATCGTGGAGCTGTGCCGAGGCCATCCCTTGGCCCTCTCGGTGACCGCCCGAAGGCTCGACGGCCACGCCTTCGCGGCGATCCATCATCTGCACCAGAAGCTCAAAGTGGAGGAGGAGCGGCTCGATGCCCTGGACCACCGGCCGTCCCAACTGTCCGTCAAGGCCGCGCTGGCCTGCTCGGTGGACACCCTGTCCGAGCAGGCGCGTTGCCTGCTCTGGCAGCTCGCAGTGCATCCAGGACCCTCGATCAGCTGGTCGGCGGTGTTGGACCTAGGCCTGGCGGGCGAGGAGTTGCATACCGACCGGGCGATCGAGGAACTTCTGACGGCGAATCTGGTGGAGCTGCGGTCGGATCGCTATCGCCTGCATGATCTGGTGCGGACGTTCGCCCGTCAGCGGGTGCTTCCCGAGGCTTTCCGTGCGAACGCCGACTTCGAGGCGGCGACTGTCCGGCAGGTTCTGGAACACCAGCTCCAGAAGGTCTGGGCCTGCGACCAGTGGCTCGACGGTCAGCGGTCGTTGCCCGTCGGCGAACCGGAGGGCATCACGGTGGACCGGCCCGAGGGGCTGGAAGCTGCTCTGACCATGCTCGATGACTCGTACGACGAGGTCGTCCGGGGCATTGAGCTGTCGCTCGGACACGGCAGCCGACGCCATACGTGGCTGCTGCCGATGGCACTGGTCACCTACCTGTGGCGCCGCCGCCGTTTGAGGGATGCTCAGCGGTTCCTCACCCTGGCCGGGGAAGCCGCGGAGCAGTGCGGGGCGCCACCGGTGGAGCAGGCCATGACACACCGGATGCTCGCGGGGACCTACTGGCACCAGGGCCGGTTCGACCTGGCGGCCAATCAGCTGGTCCGGGCGGTGCGGCTGAGTGAGCAGGACAGCAGTGCCCGAGGCAGGCTGAGCCTCGCGAGGTCACGGCACACCCTGGCGATCACTCGGCGTAAGCAGGGGCGTGAAGCGGAGGCGGAGCAGGACCACCGGTCGGCGCTGGGCGTGTACCGGGAGCTGTCCGATGCAGCGGGGGCGGCCGCGGCGCTGAACGGCTTGGGGACGATCCACCACGATCGAGGTGAGGACGACGAGGCCCTCGCCGCCTGCACCGAGGCGCTCGACCTGGTCCGCGGGACGACGGACCGCAGAGGCTTGGCCGATGTGCTGCGCACCCTGGCCGAGATCCGTTTTGCCATGGGGGACAGGGAGCCGGCGCTCGAGCTGTTCGGACGGGCAGTTCTGATCTACCGCGAGCTGGGCTCGTGGATCGAAGAGGACCGGGCGCTGGACCTTCAGGCCGATGCTCTGGTGATGGCCGGCCGGAAGGCCGATGCGGTGGCTGCCCTGGAACGAGTGATGGCCTTGCGCGAGCTGATGGGCGGCATGGATCTCGCCGAGGTGCGTGACCGGCTGGAATCGCTGCGGTGACGGCCGTCGTACCACGTCCGTGGACAGGCGGTTCCCTCCTCGGAAACTCGCGTGGCCGGGCCGGGAGACCGCTTCGAGTCGCTGCTGCGCACCGACCCCCGGCACGGCCGAGGGCCGCCACCTCCGGGAGGAGATGGCGGCCCTCGGTGTGCGACACCGTCGTTCGGACGGCTCAGAGGTCGAAGTACAGCTCGAACTCGTGCGGGTGCGGGCGCAGCTGGATCGGGGCGATCTCGTTCGTGCGCTTGTAGTCGATCCACGTCTCGATCAGGTCCGACGTGAAGACGCCGCCCGCCTGGAGGTACTCGTTGTCCGCCTCCAGGGCGTCGAGCACGGCCGGGAGGGAGGTCGGGACCTGCTGGACGTTGGCGTGCTCCTCGGGAGCCAGCTCGTAGAGGTCCTTGTCGATCGGCTCGGCCGGCTCGATCTTGTTCTTCACGCCGTCCAGGCCCGCCATCAGCAGCGCGGAGAACGCGAGGTACGGGTTGGAGGACGGGTCCGGGGCGCGGAACTCGACGCGCTTGGCCTTCGGGTTCGAGCCGGTGATCGGGATGCGCATCGCGGCGGAACGGTTCCGCTGCGAGTACACCAGGTTGACCGGGGCCTCGAAGCCGGGGACCAGGCGGTGGTACGAGTTCACCGTCGGGTTGGTGAAGGCCAGCAGCGACGGGGCGTGCTTCAGGATGCCGCCGATGTAGTAGCGCGCGGTGTCCGAGAGACCGGCGTAGCCCTGCTCGTCGTAGAAGAGCGGCGAGCCGCCCTGCCACAGCGACTGGTGGACGTGCATGCCCGAGCCGTTGTCACCGAAGATCGGCTTCGGCATGAAGGTCGCGGTCTTGCCGTTGCGCCAGGCGACGTTCTTCACGATGTACTTGAAGAGCATCAGGTCGTCGGCCGCGGCGAGCAGCGTGTTGAACTTGTAGTTGATCTCGGCCTGGCCGGCGGTGCCGACCTCGTGGTGCTGGCGCTCGACCTGGAGGCCGTTCTTGTCCAGCTCCAGGGAGATCTCGGCGCGCAGGTCGGCGAAGTGGTCGACCGGCGGGGCCGGGAAGTAGCCGCCCTTGTAGCGGACCTTGTAACCCCGGTTGTTCTCGACCGCACCGGTGTTCCAGGCGCCGGCCTCGGAGTCGATGTGGTAGAAGCTCTCGTTCGCCGACGTCTGGAAGCGGACGTTGTCGAAGACGTAGAACTCGGCCTCCGGGCCGAAGTACGCGGTGTCCGCGATGCCGGTCGAGGCCAGGTACGCCTCGGCCTTCTTGGCGATGTTGCGCGGGTCACGGCTGTACTGCTCGCCCGTGATCGGGTCGTGGATGAAGAAGTTGATGTTGATCGTCTTGTCGCGGCGGAACGGGTCCACCCGAGCCGTCGACAGGTCCGCGCGCAGCGCCATGTCCGACTCGTGGATGGCCTGGAAACCGCGGATCGACGAACCGTCGAAGGCCAGCTCCTCGGCCGGGTCGAACGTCGCCGCCGGGATCGTGAAGTGCTGCATCACCCCGGGCAGGTCGCAGAACCGGACATCGATGAACTTGACGTCGTTGTCCGCTACGTACTTCTGCACTTCGTCGGCGTTCCGGAACATCCAACTCCTCCTACTCCCGGCCCAGGAGGGACGGGGTTGTAGCTCGTTGAGCGGCCAGTGCGGGTGGCACACGCTGGACCCGACCATAGGCAGACGTGGTTTCTCAAGCATGACCCATTTGTTTCGCTCAAGTTAACCGCGCCGGGGGTGACCGGCATCTCAGCGCCGCTCCCCGCACGGTTCTTTCCCTGCCCCGCCCGGCCGGGTGTGAACGGGGGCGCAGTACCGTGGTCGGGTGGACAACAGGCAAGCAATCGGATCGTGGCTCTCGGGGCCCCGCGCGGCCGCCGAAGAGATGGGCGCCGACTTCGGCTACCGCGGCAAGCGGCTCGGGCTGCCCGAGGAGGGGCCGGGGGCCATCGCGCCGATCGGCCGTCGTTTCGGGGCGATCTTCATCGACTGGTCGCTCTGCATGGTGATCGCATACGGGCTGCTCGCTCGCGGTGACCAGCAGGCGGCGGGGAACTGGGCGCTCGGCGTCTTCCTCCTGATGAGCGCCCTCACCGTCGGCACCATCGGCTGCACCCCCGGCAAGCGCCTCCTGGGGCTGCGCGTGGTCTCCGAGGACGGCGGCCGCCTCGGCTTCGGCCGCGTGGTCGTACGGACCGTGCTGCTCCTGCTCGTCATCCCCGCCCTCGTCTGGGACCGGGACGGGCGCGGACTGCACGACCGGCTCGGCCGCGCCGTACAGGTGCGGATGTAGCTCCGCCCGTACAGGTACGCATGTAGCTCTGCTCGTGCTCGTACGGGTACGCATGTGCTCCGCCCGGGCAGGTGCGGATGCGCCCTTGTCGTACAGGTGTGGATGCAGCCCTGCCGTTCACGTACGGACGCAGCCCCCAGCAGCAGGCGATGTGGCCCGCACGAACATCCGCGGCACGCAGCGCGGCCCCGGACCTTCCTCGGTCCGGGGCCGCTGCGTTTCCGGCGCGCGTACGTCCGGTGTCAGCGCATCTTTCCGCCGCGCGGCATCCGCATGCCCTTGGGCATCGGGCCCTTAGGCAGCGGCATGTTGCTCATCAGGTCGCCCATCGCGCGCAGCCGGTCGTTGGTGGTGGTCACCTGCGGGCCGGTCAGGACGCGGGGGAGCTTCAGCATCTTGGTGCGGACCTTCTTCAGCGGCACCTGGCCCTCGCCGTTGCCGACGATGATGTCGTGGACCGGGACGTCCACCACGATGCGGGCCATCTTCTTCTTCTCAGCCGCCAGCAGGCCCTTCACCCGGTTCGGGTTGCCCTCGGCGACCAGGACGATGCCGGCCTTGCCGACCGACCGGTGCACGACGTCCTGGCTGCGGTTCATCGCCACCGCGGGGGTCGTGGTCCAGCCGCGGCCGATCCGGTCCAGGACGGCGGCCGCCGCGCCGGGCTGGCCCTCCATCTGGCCGAAGGCCGCCCGCTCGGCCCGTCGCCCGAAGACGATCGCCATCGCGAGGACGGCCAGGACGAAGCCCAGGATGCCCAGGTAGACCGGGTGCCCGATCGCGAAGCCGATACCGAGGAGGACACCGAAGGTGGCGATTCCGACACCCGCGATGACAAGACCGATCTTGCTGTCGGTCCGCCTGGTCATCTTGTAGGTCAGGGCGATCTGCTTGAGCCGCCCCGCGTTCTCGGCGCTGTCCGCGCCTTCAGTTTTTGCCTTCCTCGCCATGTATCGAAGTTTACGTGGCGAGGAAGCGACCTAGGAACGGTGGTCGGCCACCGCGTCCAGGACGTACTCGGCCTCCACCCGGTCCTTGGCCCGGCGGCGGTCCTCCAGGACGGCCGTCCAGGCGTTGCGGCGGGCGGTGCGCTGGCCGCCGCTCAGCAGCAGCGACTCGACGGCGCGCAGGGCGGTGGTGACGGACGGAAGGGCGTGGGCGCGGACCGGTGCGGCCTGCATGGTGTCTCCCCCTCGGAGCGGGTGCGCCACCCGGGACACGGGTCGGCGCGGACTGAGTACGGGGACCTCGGTACGGGGACCGTGGCGGCGGCCGCGGGAGCTGCCGCCGTACATGTACCTAGGGTCACTGCTCGGTGTTACCAGCGCGTGACCGGTCGGTCAAACACCAATGAACCCTTCATTCCGGTGCCCCGCACGCCGAAGCGGCCCATACGCGTCCCTCACCTGCGGGGAGCGTACGGGCCGCTTCGATCCTGCGGTTACCGACCGGTAGTCCGGGTGAGCGGACTCACACGGCCAGGTGCTGCGGACACTCAGACGGCCTGGGCCGTGGGGAGGGTCGTCGGCACGGCCCCGGCGGCCGCGCCGCGGGCCTCCATCGCCTGCTGGAAGAGCCGGCCCGCGCGGTACGAGGAACGCACCAGCGGCCCCGACATCACGCCGGAGTACCCGATCGCGTCGGCCTCGTCCTTCAGCTCGACGAACTCCATCGGCTTCACCCAGCGCTCGACCGGGTGGTGGCGCACGGTGGGCCGCAGGTACTGCGTAATCGTGATGAGCTCGCAACCCGCGTCGTACAGGTCCTGGAGCGCCTCGCTGACCTCCTCGCGGGTCTCGCCCATGCCGAGGATCAGGTTCGACTTGGTCACCAGACCGGCCTCGCGGGCCCGCGTGATGACCTCCAGCGACCGCTCGTAGCGGAAACCGGGGCGGATGCGCTTGAAGATGCGCGGCACCGTCTCCACGTTGTGCGCGAGCACCTCGGGGCGCGAGGAGAAGACCTCGGCCAGCTGCTCGGGCTCCGCGTTGAAGTCGGGGATCAGCAGCTCGACCTTGGTCGCGCCCGCCTCCCGCTCCGCGGTCAGCGTGTGGATCTGGCGCACGGTCTCCGCGTACAGCCAGGCACCGCCGTCCTCCAAGTCGTCGCGGGCGACGCCGGTGATGGTGGCGTAGTTCAGGTCCATCGTGACGACCGACTCGCCGACCCGGCGGGGCTCGTCACGGTCCAGCGCCTGCGGCTTGCCCGTGTCGATCTGGCAGAAGTCACAGCGCCGCGTGCACTGGTCGCCACCGATGAGGAACGTGGCCTCGCGGTCCTCCCAGCACTCGAAGATGTTGGGGCAGCCCGCCTCCTGGCAGACCGTGTGCAGCCCCTCGCCCTTCACGAGATTCTGCAGCTGCTTGTACTCGGGGCCCATCTTCGCCCGCGTTTTGATCCACTCGGGCTTGCGCTCGATGGGGGTCTGGCTGTTCCGGACCTCCAAGCGCAGCATCTTGCGCCCGTCGGGTGCGACAGCGGACACTCCGGCTCCCCTTTGCTTTCGCTGCATTGGATTCGCATTGGATTCTTCGGCGAACACCAGGGTACGCCCGTAAATCAAACGGCCTTACGTCTGGCCAACCTGCGGCCGACGGGGCCTATTCCCCCGGCCGGTCTACTGGCGGGTAGACCCACCGGTAGCCACCACGCGGGGTTCCGGCGGGGACTACGCGGGCGCGGGGGCCTGCTCGGCCGCCCGCTCGATCACGCGGGGTGCCAGATCCGCGTTCTCCAGGATGTCCCGCAAGTGCTTCTCGGCGACCGGCAGCACCTCCTCGATGGTGATCTCCCGGCCCAGCTCGTTCGAGAGTGAGGTGACCCCCGCGTCCCGGATGCCGCACGGCACGATCCGGTCGAACCAGGTGTTGTCCGGGTTCACGTTGAGCGCGAAGCCGTGCATCGTGACGCCCTTGGCCACCCGGATCCCGATCGCCGCCAGCTTGCGGTCCTCGCGGCGCTGGCCCGCGTTGGACGGGGCGTACTCCGGGCCGTTCAGCCGCGGGTCGAACTCCTCGTCCTGGAGTCGCGGGTCGAAGTCGAGCGAGAGCCCGCCGAGCGCCTGGCGCTGCTCGACCGGGTCGCCCAGCACCCAGACACCGCTGCGGCCCTCCACCCGCGAGGTCTCCACCCCGAAGTCGGCGGCCGTACGGATCAGCGCCTCCTCCAGGCGGCGGACGTGCGCGACGACGTCGACCGGGCGCGGCAGCTTCTGGATCGGGTAGCCGACGAGCTGCCCCGGGCCGTGCCAGGTGATCTTCCCGCCCCGGTCCACATCGATGACCGGGGTGCCGTCCAGCGGACGTTCGCTGTCGGCCGTGCGCCGCCCCGCCGTGTAGACCGGCGGATGCTCCAGGAGCAGGCAGGTGTCCGGCACCAGGTCCTCGAACCGGGCGGCATGCACCTCACGCTGCTTCTGCCATGCCTCCTGGTACTCGACCGCCTCCGGACCGAAGCCCAGACGGACGAACCGCAGCTCGCTCACGACAGATGCCTCCCTACGTCGGACGCCGCGTGCCCGGAGGGGTGTCCCCGGGATGACGGCACCCTGCACTGGTCGCGCCCGCAACCACTGTACGACCGTCACCCGGTCGGCCCACCGGCAGGGCGAGGGGCGGGCCGGCGGGGGACAGCCGCGGATCGGTCGTGGATCGGCTGGAGAGTGGTCGTCGATCGGTGGCGGATCACCATCCGGGCGCCGCCGTCAGCTCGGTTCGCAATCCTCACACGATCGGATGAACGTGGAGCAAAGGGTGTCACCGGCCGCCCCGGCGGACGCTAAATTCGCGCCGTTCCCCAGGGGCTGTCCCGGCCCCCGAAGGCAGGAGACCGTACAGCTGATGTCGGAACGACCCCCGCAGCGCACGCCCAACCGCCGCCTCGCCTCACTCATCGCGGAAGCCGGGTTCTCCCATGCGGGCCTCGCCCGCCGGGTCGATCAGCTCGGCCTCGAACACGGACTGGACCTGCGGTACGACAAGACCTCGGTCACCCGCTGGCTGCGGGGACAGCAGCCGCGCGGCACCACCCCCGCCCTGATCGCCGAGGTCTTCACCCGGCGCCTCGGGCGGCGGCTCTCCGCCCAGGACCTCGGCCTCGACGCCTGCGCGCCCGTTTACGCGGGGCTGGAGTTCGCGGCCACGCCCAGCGAGGCCGTCGACATCGTCAGCGGCCTCTGGCGCAAGGACTCCGGTTCGCACACGGAACTGCGGAAGATCGCCTTCACCCCGGCCGGGCTCGTCGTCCCCAGCCGCGACTGGCTGATCGGCCGCGCCGACGAGTGGGTGGCCCGCGACGGCGGTGCGGACCGGCCGCCCGCCCCGCATCGCAGGCCGGGTGCCGGGGGAGCCGGTGGTCCGTCGCCCGGCCGCCCGGATGCGCCCGGGCGTACGGACGGGGGGTCGCGCACCGACCTCCGCGGCGCGCCCCGGCCCGGCGGGCCCGTACGCCCCGGTGGCCGCCCCGCCACGTCCGTCGGCCACTCCGGCCAGACAGGTGGCCACCCCGTGCCGACCGGAGGCCGTCCGTCCGCGGCGGACCCGTCCGGGGCGGGCGCCCGATCCGGAACGGGCGCCCTGCACGGCGGGGTGTCCACCGGCACGCCGGGCGGGCTCCTCGGCGGTCTGCCCGGCGGAGGTCCGGCCGGCTCCGGTGCCTCTTCCGGTACGGAGACGCTCCCCGCGGTCCCGCGCCAGCGGCAGACCGAGCGCGGGCCCGGCCTGCGGGTCGGCACCGGTGACGTCTCCGCCCTGCGCTCGGTCGGGGAGCTGTTCCGTACGCTCGACCACGCCTACGGCGGCGGCCACGCCCGCCAGGCCCTCGTGCGGTATCTGGAGCACGAGGCCGAGCCGATGCTCCGCGGGAGCTACGGCGAAGCCACCGGGCGCCGCCTCTTCGCCGCCGTCGCGGACCTTACCCGGCTGGCCGGCTGGACCTCGTTCGACATCGCCGCCCACGGTCTCGCCCAGCGGTACTTCGTCCAGGCCCTGCGGCTCGCCCAGGCCGCCGGGGACCGGGGGTACGGGGCGTACGTCCTGATCACCATGAGCCGCCAGGCCGTCCACCTCGGCCACGGCAGGGAGGCGGTCCAGCTCGCCCGCGTCGCCCAGCAGGGCATCGGCTCCGCCGCCCCGCCCCTCGTCCAGGCCCTGCTGCACTCGGTGGAGGCGCGCGGCCACGCGATCCTCGGCGAGGCGCGGGCCTGCACCGCCGCCCTGACCCGGGCCGAGCACGCTCTGGAGACGGCCCGGCCCGGGGACGAGGCGCCGCCGTGGGCCCGCCCCTTCGACGAGGCCCAGCTCGCCCACGAGCTGGGCCACTGCCACCGCGACCTCCAGCAGTACCGGGCCGCCGCCCAGCACGCCGAGCGCTCGCTCCAGCTCCGCGCTCCGGCGTACGCCCGCAGTCGGCTGCTCTGCCGGGTGGTGCTCGCCTCCGCCCGGCTGGGCCTCGGTGAGCTGGAGCAGGCCTGCCAGCTGGGGGCCGAGGCCGCCCAGCAGGCCGCCGAGATGCGCTCGGTCCGTGCCACCGAGTACGTACGCGCCTTCGAGCGCAGCCTGGAGCCGTACCGGGACGCGGCCGCCGTACGGGGCTACCGCGACCGGGTGGCGGCGCTGGGCTGACGGGGGAGGCCGGGCGGTTCCGTACGCGTCCCTTAGGCGTCCCGTGCGCGGGCTTCATCGAGCGGCGAAGCCCGTGCCAGGCGAAGCGCGCGTACGAGACGCGTACGGGGCGCGTACGGAAGGGCGAAGGCCCGCCCTCGCGGCGGAGTCCACGCCCCGACGGCGAAGCCCGCGCACGGGAACGGCCTCCCTGCTTGCCCGCCCGCGCGAGGCCGGGGCGGCGCGGCGCGGGGGCGTGTTGTGCGCGGCGCGCTGAGGCGGAGCCCGTACGCCCCACCTGCCTACGCCCCTGCGCTCCCGTCCCTACGCCGCCTCCCGCAGCCCTGCGCCCCCCGCGTGCGCCGGGCGTATGCCCAGGTCGGTGAGGATCGCCTCGGCCGCCCGGCGCCCCGAGTGCAGCGCCCCCTGGACCGTGCTCGTGTCGCGGTGGTCGCCGCACACGTAGAGCCCGGCCAGCACCCGTACCGGCCGGCGCGGGTCGTGCGGGGCCTCCATCGCGGGGACCGCCTCCGGGTCGTGGTGGGCGGCCAGCAGCTCCCAGTCGTCCGTCGGCGTCCCGTACAGCCGCGCCAGCTGGGCCCGTACCGAACGGTCCAGCTCCGGCGGCGGCGTCCCGAGCACCGTCGAGGTGATCAGCGCCCGGCCCTCCGGCGCGCGCGAGGGGTCGACCTCGCTCATCACCGCCGTGTACGCCACCGGGCCCGACCGGTCACCGTCCAGCACCAGCGACCGGCCGGTCGGCGGCGGTACGGGCGCGGTGTGGTGAAGGACCGTCACCGGGCGGAAGGCGGGCACCCGCAACCCCGGCAGCAGCTCGGCCGCCGCTCCCGCGCCGGTGGCCAGCAGCAGGGAACGGCACCCCAGTTCGCCGTGTTCCTTGGTCCGTACGGTGGTGATGTCGGCGGCCGTCACATGCACCCCGGTCCGGACCGTGCCGGGCGGCAGCGCGGCGGCCAGCAGATCGGGCAGCATTCCCGAACCGCCCGCCGGTACACACAGTCCGCCCCGCGCATAGTCGCGCAGCGCCAGATCCGCGCACCGGCTCGACGTGGTGAGACCCGGATCACCGAGCAGCGCGGTCAGCAGCGGACGGAGGACGCCGTCCACCGTACGGGCGGGCATCTGGCCCGCCGTCAGCGCGGCGAGCGCCGTCCGCTCGGGGCGGGCCAGCAGCCGGGCCGTCGGGGTGGCGGCCAGCCGGGAGAGCGCCGCGCCGAGCCGGGCCCGGTCGATCGCGTCGGAGACCGTACGGCTGTTCCGCAGACCGGGGGCACGGAGGCCGGAGCCCCGGAGTCCGGTGTTCTGGAGCGCTGTGCTCCGGGCGCCGAGTCCACCCCGGGACTCGAGCCGCAGCTGGCTCCCGTACCCGCCCGGCAGATCGTGGGGGGCGCTCGACCGGGTGCGTACGGCCCTGAGTGCGCCCCTTGCGCTCCGTATGTCGGCGGTGCGGTGGCGGCGGCCCTCGCTGTGCACCAGCACTCCGGAGGCGAACTCCCGCAGCTCCGGGGTGCCCAGCCCGGGCGTGGAGGTCAGCTCCGGCCAGGCGGTGCAGAGTAGGGGGCCGAGCCGGTCGAGCCGGAAGCCGTCCACCTCGTCGGTGGCCAGTCGGCCGCCCGGGGTGGGGGCCGCCTCCAGAACACTGACGCCGACTCCGGCGCCGGTCAGCAGATGGGCCGCTGAGAGGCCGGCGATCCCGGCCCCGATGATGATCACGTCCGCGTGATGTGCCGTGCTGCGCACAAGCCCCTCCCCGAGTCGGTGCGACTGGTGGGGGGCTCTTGCCCCCAACAGGTCCCCGGAATGCCGGAGTTCGCATCGAGGTTAGGAGGATGGCTGATAGTGGGTCAGACGCGCGTGGCCGGGAGCACCGGGGCACGGGGTCGCACGGAGGGGCCCTGAGTGAGCGAGTGAACGGGTGCGTGCGTGGGGCCCCGGCTCAGCGCAGGGCCGCGCGGATCGCCGCGTCGATGCCGGGGAAGGCGAACGAGAAGCCCGAGTCCAGCAGCTGCCCCGGGATCACCCGCTGACTGCCGAGCACATCGCCGGCGAACTCCCCGAGCGCGATCCGCAGGGCGGGCGCGGGGGCGGTGAACAGCGTCGGGCGGTGCAGTACGCGGCCCATCGCGGCGGTCACCTCGGCGTTGGTGACGGGGTCGGGCCCGGTCAGGTTCACCGGGCCGGTCAGCGACTCGGTGTCCAGGATGTGGCGCAGGGCCGCGACGTGGTCGTGCAGGGCGATGAAGCTCCAGTACTGCCGCCCGTTGCCCATCCGCCCGCCGAGCCCCGCCTTGAAGAGCGGGAACAGCCGCCCCCACGCCCCGCCCTCGCGGGCCACGACCAGTCCGGTGCGGGCGTGCACCGTGCGGATGCCCCGCTCCTCGGCGGCGGCCGTCGCGGCCTCCCACTCCTCGCAGACGGAGGGCAGGAAACCGTCCCCGGGCGGGGCGCTCTCGTCCACGGGCCGGTCGCCCGTGTCGCCGTAGAAGCCGATGGCCGAGCCGGAGAGCAGCACCTTCGGCGGGGTGTCGAGCGAGGCGACGGCCTCCGCGATCGCGGACGTGCCCAGCACCCGGCTGTCGCGGATCTCCTGCTTGTAGGCGTCGGTCCAGCGCCGGTCACCGACCCCGGCCCCGGCCAGGTGGACCACCGCGTCGCAGCCCACCAGCCCGGCCACGTCCACGTAACTTCGCTTCGGGTCCCACGCCACCTCGTCCCCGGACCTGGCCGGCCGGCGCACCAGGCGGACCACCTCGTGCCCGTCGGCGCGCAGCGAGCGCACGAGCGCCGCTCCGATGAGTCCGGAGGAACCAGTGACGGCGATACGGGAGGTCGGCATGGTGCCATCCTGCCCCAAGGAGGGGGGGAAACACGGCAGCTCTTCCGGGGGAAAACACCATGGAGCGGGGGGATACGGGCGTGGGACAGTGACGTCATGTCCGCACCTGCCCTCCACTCCGTCTCCGTCCGCACCGCCCGGCCCGCCGACGAGGAAGCCCTCGGTGAGCTGGACCGCTCCACCTGGTCCACCCTGCACGCGGTGGTGCCGCGGCCCCGCCCGCCGTACGACCCGTTCTTCGACGAGCGGCACCGGCCCGACGACTTCCTGGTGGCCGAGGTGGCGACGCCCTCCGCCGTGGGGCCCGGCGGGACGTGCATCGCCGGGTACATACGCCTGGTCCCGCCCACCCCGCTCGCCTGCAACGCCCATGTGCGCCAGATACAGGGGCTCGCCGTGGCCACCTGGGCACGCGGGGCCGGGATCGGGCGGACCCTGCTGCGGGCCGCGTGCGCCGAGGCTCGGCGGCAGGGCGCCAACCGGATCACGCTGCGGGTGCTCGGGCACAACACGCCTGCCCGGGCGCTCTACGCCTCCGAGGGGTTCGCCGTGGAAGGGGTGCTGAGCGGGGAGTTCTTCCTGCAGGGCCGCTATGCCGACGACGTCCTGATGGGCCGCTCGCTCACGCCCTGAGCACGCCTACGGGCTCAGCGGGGCGCGGTCACCGGGGCCCGGACCAGCGCAGCCTGGACCACCGCGGACCGGCGGCCCGACAGGGCGGGGATCAGCGGGGCGCGAAGCGGTCCCAGAGTTCAGGGTAGCGGGCGGCCAGCGCCTCGTCGTCCTCGAAGTCGACCGGGGAGCCCAGCGGCTCGGTGGGCTGGGGCGGCAGTCCCAGGTCGGGCGCGACCACGCCCGTGAGCTGCTCGTAGGCCTCGTCGGCCGCGTAGCCCAGCTCCTCCCCGTCCCCGTCGATCTCCTCGTCGAAGTCGTCCAGCAGCTCCGCCAGAGCGTCAGGGTCGTGCAGCGCGCCCTCGAAGACCTCCCGGCCCTGGCCGATCAGCCAGCACCGGAAGTAGTCGAAGGCGTCGTCGCTCGCCCCGCCCAGCAGCACGGCGGCCGCGCCCCACAGATCCCAGCGGTAGGCGCGGTTGTAGCGGGCCTCGAAGTGCCGGGCGAAGTCCAGCACGGAATCGGGGTCGAGCTGCACCAGCCGTTCCACGAGCAGGTCGGCCTGCTCCTCGGGGTCGCCCTCGGCGCCCTCGCGGCTGCTGTCGATGATCTCCCAGAATTCCGTCTCGTCCATCACGGGTCCAGCATCCAGCCTGCCGGGACCCCTCGCACGCCCAGACGGCGAAAAGAAGCCTTTCAGCGATACAGCTCGCGCAGGCGTTCGGCCGCCACGGCGAACCGGCTCCGCAACTCCTCGGGGGCCATGACCTCCAACTCGGGACCCAGCGAAAGGAGCTGGCTGTATGCCACGTCCAGTGATTCCACGGGGAGGACGACCGTGCGCCACCCGTCCGGACCGGCCGGAGGGGCCTGCGCGAGAGCCTCCGCGGCCGCCGCCCGGTCCCCGGCGTACGGGAGCCGCTGTGCCCCGCTCTCGGACACGCGTACGGTCACCTCGGTGCGGAGGAGGGACCGGGCGAAGTCGGCGGCCCGCTCCTCCCAGAACGCGGGCAGGTCGAAGGCCTCGTCCCGCTCGAAGCGCTCGTCGGCCGGCTCCACGGAGGTGAACCGGTCGATCCGGTAGACCCGGAAGTCGTCGCCCGCCCTGGCGCAGAGGTACCAGACCCCGGCCTTGAGGACGAGCCCGTACGGAGCCAGCTCCCGCGTCACCTCCGTACGGTCGCGGTCACCCCCGCCCTCGCGGCCCCCGCCCCTGCGGTAGCGGGCCCGGACCAGGCGGTCGTCCCAGACGGCGTCGGCGATCACGGGCAGCAGCTCGGGCGTCTCCGGCTCGTGGTACCAGGAGGGCGCGTCCAGGTGGAAGCGGCGGGCGGCGGATGAGGAGGCGTCACGGAGGGAGGGCAGCAGCGCGGCCGACACCTTGAGCCGGGCGGCCGACGCCGCGTCCTCCAAGCCCATCTCGCGCAGGGCCGAGGGCAGCCCGGAGAGGAACAGCGCCTCCGCCTCGTCGCGGGCCAGCCCGGTCAGCCGGGTGCGGTAGCCGCCGACGAGCCGGTAGCCGCCCGCCCGGCCGCGCTCGGCGTAGACCGGGACGCCCGCCTCGGAGAGCGCCTGCGCGTCCCGGGTGACCGTACGCTCCGACACCTCCAGCTCCGCCGCCAGCTCGGCGGCGGTCATGGCGGGACGGGACTGAAGAAGGAGGACCATCTTGATCAGCCGAGCAGCACGCATGGCCCCATTGTGGTGCCCCCGACACCCCCCGACCGCCCATGCCGAAGCCGCGGGCCGCTCACGCGGACCCACCGCCCACCCCGGGCCCCCGGCCGCCCACGTCCGGCGCCCGCACAGCCCGACCGCCCACACCGCCCCCCGGGCCGCCCACATCCGGCGTCCGCACGGGCCGGCCGCCCACACCCACCCGGCCGCCCATGCCGGAACCCCCGGCCGCCGGGGCGGGCGCGTTGTCGGACGCGGCCGCCCCGGGGACCGGGGGCTCGGGTCTGTACGGGAGCGGGGCTCAGAGGCCGTAGCGCTCCCGGGCCTCCTTGACCGCCGAGGCCGGGACCTCGCCGCGCTTGGCGAGCTGGGCCAGCGAGGCGACGACGATCGACCGGGCGTCGACGCCGAAGTGGCGGCGGGCCGCCTCACGGGTGTCGGAGAGGCCGAAGCCGTCCGTGCCGAGCGAGGACCAGTCCTGCTCCACCCACTGGCTGATCTGGTCCGGCACCTGGCGCATCCAGTCGCTGACCGCGAGCACCGGGCCCGGCGCACCGGCGAGCGCCTGCGTCACGTACGGCACCCGCTGCTCACCGCGGAGCAGCGCCTCGTCGGACTCCAGCGCGTCGCGGCGCAGCTCGCCCCACGAGGTGGCGGACCAGACGTCGGCCGTGACACCCCAGTCGGCGGCCAGCAGCTCCTGGGCCTCCAGGGCCCAGTGGATCGCCGTGCCGGAGGCCAGCAGTTGCAGGCGCGGCGCGTCCGCCTTGGTGGGCGTGCCCTCCTTGAAGCGGTACAGGCCCTTGACGATGCCCTCCTCGACGCCCTCGGGCATCGCGGGCTGGGGCTTCGGCTCGTTGTAGACCGTCAGGTAGTAGAAGACGTCCTCGGCATCGGGGCCGTACATCCGGCGCAGACCGTCCTTGACGATCACCGCGATCTCGTACGCGAACGCCGGGTCGTAGTTGAGCGAGGCCGGGTTGGTGGCCGCGATCAGGTGCGAGTGGCCGTCCGCGTGCTGGAGGCCCTCACCCGTCAGGGTCGTACGGCCGGCGGTCGCGCCGACGATGAAGCCCTTGCCGAGCTGGTCGGCGAGCTGCCACATCTGGTCGCCGGTCCGCTGCCAGCCGAACATCGAGTAGAAGATGTAGAACGGGATCATCGTCTCGCCGTGCGTCGCGTACGACGTGGCGGCGGCGATGAAGTCGGCCATGGCCCCGGCCTCGGTGATCCCCTCGTTGAGGATCTGGCCGTCCTTGGCCTCCTTGTAGTACATCAGCTGGTCGCGGTCGACCGGCTCGTACGTCTGGCCCAGCGGCGAGTAGATACCGGCCGACGGGAAGAGCGACTCCATACCGAAGGTACGGGCCTCGTCCGGGACGATCGGGACCCAGCGTTTGCCGGTCTCCTTGTCCCGCATCAGGTCCTTCACCAGGCGGACGAACGCCATGGTGGTGGCCATCTCCTGCTTGCCGGACCCCTTGTACAGGGCCTTGAACGCGCGCTCCTCGGGCTGCGGCAGCGGCTCGACGGCGTGCAGGCGGCGGGCCGGGGCGGGGCCGCCGAGGGCGGCACGGCGCTCCTGGAGGTAGCGGACCTCGGGGGAGTCGGCGCCGGGGTGGCCGTAGGGGACCTGGCCGTCCTCGAAGGCGCTGTCCGGGATCGGGAGGCCGAGCAGCTCGCGCATGCCCTTGAACTCGTCGATCGACAGCTTCTTCATCTGGTGGTTGGCGTTCTTGGACTCGAAGCCCTTGCCGAGCGTGTAGCCCTTGACCGTCTGGGCCAGGATCACGGTCGGCGCGCCCTTGTGCTCGATCGCCGCCTTGTACGCCGCGTAGACCTTGCGGGCCTCGTGGCCGCCGCGCGAGGTGTAGAAACACTCCGCGATCTTGGCGTCGCTGAGCAGCTTGCCCAGCTCGACGAGGGCGGGCTCGGCACCGAAGAAGTGCTCGCGGATGTAGGCGACGTCGCGGGTGGCGTACGTCTGGAACTGCGCGTCCGGGACCTCGCGCAGCCGGCGCAGCAGCGCCCCCTGGGTGTCGAGCCGGAACAGCTCGTCCCAGGCGTTGCCCCAGAGCGTCTTGACGACGTTCCAGCCGGCCCCTCGGAACTGCGCCTCCAGCTCCTGGACCACGCGGAAGTTGGCACGGACCGGACCGTCGAGCCGCTGCAGGTTGCAGTTGATGACGAAGGTCAGGTTGTCCAGCTGCTCACGGGCCGCCAGCGCCAGGGCCGCCGTCGACTCGGGCTCGTCCATCTCGCCGTCGCCCAGGAAGGCCCAGACGTGCGAGTTGGAGGTGTCCTTGATGCTGCGGTTGGCCAGATAGCGGTTGAAGCGCGCCTGGTAGATGGCCGAGAGCGGGCCGAGGCCCATCGACACCGTGGGGAACTCCCAGAGCCAGGGCAGCCGCCGCGGGTGCGGGTAGGAGGGCAGGCCCTCGCCGCCCGCCTCCTGGCGGAAGTTGTCGAGGTGCTGCTCGGTGAGCCGCCCGTCGAGGAAGGCGCGGGCGTAGATGCCGGGGGAGGCGTGGCCCTGGATGTAGAGCTGGTCGCCGGAGCCGTCCCCCTCCTTGCCGCGGAAGAAGTGGTTGAAGCCGGTCTCGTAGAGCCAGGCCGCCGAGGCGAAGGTCGCGATGTGGCCGCCGACCCCGTGCTTGGCGCCCCGGGTGACCATCGCGGCCGCGTTCCAGCGGTTCCACGCGGTGATCCTCGACTCCATCTCCAGGTCGCCGTCGAACGCGGGCTCGGCGGCGGTCGGGATGGAGTTGACGTAATCGGTCTCCAGCAGCTTGGGCAGCGCGAGACCGGCGCCCTCGGCGTGCTGCAGCGAGCGGCGCATCAGGTACGCGGCGCGGTGCGGGCCGGCGGCCTTGGTGACGGCGTCCAGGGAGGCCGCCCATTCGGCGGTCTCCTCGGGGTCACGGTCCGGGAGCTGGTCGAGCTCGCTCGGAAGCTTTCCTACGGGGTCGGTCATGATCGCCGCCTTCCGGAGAGGAGGGGGGTGGAGAAAAGGCCCTGACTGGCAGGACAGGGCGATGGGGCCGGTGGGCCCGCGCAGTGAACTGTAAGGCGCTGATCGATGATCGATCAAAGGATTGAAGGCAAAACTTCTCGATACGAAGAAAAGTGGCATGGGGTGCCTCGAAACAGGGCACGGAGTGACGCGAAAAAGCGCGCAAAAAGGGCGCTGACCTGCACGGAAGAGCAGGTCACACGCCAGATGATCGGACGGCCGCAGGCAGCTCGGACAGCCCAGGCAGCTCGCGCGGTTCGGGCGGCCCGGGAGACCCTAGGCGCGCGGCGCGCAGCCCAGCACGTGGGCCTTCACCAACGCGCCGATCTGCGGGTCATGGGCGAGGAACGCGTCGACGAGCGCCTGGTGCTCCTCCGCGTACGACTTCTGGACCGTGCCCAGCCAGCGGATCGAGAGGGCGGTGAACACCTCGATGCCGAGCCCCTCCCAGGTGTGCAGCAGCACCGCGTTCCCGGCGGCCCGGACCATCTCCCGGTGGAAGCCCACCGTGTGCCGCACCTGCGCCTCGCCGTCGGCCAGCCGGTCCGCCTCGTACAGCGCCGCCACATGCGGCTCCAGCGCCGAGCAGTCCTCGCCCAGCAGCGGGGCGGCCAGCTCCGCCGCGATCTGCTCCAGACCTGCCCGTACCGGATAGCTCTCCTCCAGGTCGGCGGCCGTGAGATTGCGGACCCGGACGCCCTTGTTGGGGGCCGACTCGATCAGCCGCAGCGTCTCCAGCTCGCGCAGCGCCTCCCTGACCGGCGTCTGGCTGACCTCCAGCTCGGTGGCGATCCGGCGCTCCACGATCCGCTCGCCCGGCTTCCAGCGCCCGCTGACGATCCCCTCCACGATGTGCTCGCGGATCTGTTCGCGCAGCGAGTGGACGACGGGCGGGGTCATGAGGTGCTCCTTCGGGGCAGACCGGTGCTGCCTACATCATCACGGTGGCGGTGGCTGCCCGTGGTGTTTAGACAATACGGCGGCGCCCCCGCCCGGAAGGTGTTCCGGACGGGGGCGCCGCTGGTGAGGCTGGTTACAGCCGGAGCGCTCAGAGGCCCAGCTCGACCTCGAACTCACCGGCCTCCAGGATCGCCTTGACCGACGTCAGGTAGCGGGCGGCGTCCGCGCCGTCCACCAGACGGTGGTCGTAGGAGAGCGAGAGGTACGTCATGTCGCGCACCGCGATGGTCTCGCCGAGGTCCGGGTGGTCGATGACCACCGGGCGGCGGACCGTGGCGCCGATGCCCAGGATGGCGGCCTGGTTCGGCGGCACGATGACGGTGTCGAAGAGCGCACCGCGCGAGCCGGTGTTGCTGATGGTGAAGGTGGCACCGGACATGTCGTCCGGGGTCAGCCCGCCACCGCGCGCCTTGCCGGCCAGCTCGGCGGTCTTCTTGGAGATACCGGCGATGTTCAGGTCGCCCGCACCCTTGATGACCGGGGTCATCAGACCCTTCTCGGCGTCCACGGCGATGCCGATGTTCTCCGAGTCGAAGTACGTGATGGTGCCCTCGTCCTCGTTGATCCGGGCGTTGATGACCGGGTGGGCCTTCAGCGCCTGGGCCGCCGCCTTCACGAAGAACGGCATCGGGGACAGCTTGACGCCCTCACGGGCGGCGAACGCGGCCTTCGCCTGGTTGCGCAGCTTCATCAGCTTGGTGATGTCGACCTCGACGACCGAGGTCAGCTGAGCCTGCGAGTGCAGCGCCTTCATCATGTTGTCGCCGATGACCTTGCGCATGCGGGTCATCTTGACCGTCTGACCGCGCAGCGGGGAGGCCTCCAGCTTCGGCGCCTTGGCGGCGGCGGCCGGAGCGGCGGCGGGCGCCGGGGCAGCGGCGGCGGCCTTGGCGGCCTCCGCGGCGGCGACGACGTCCTGCTTGCGGATACGGCCACCGACGCCGGTGCCCTTGACCGAGGCCAGGTCCACGTTGTTCTCGGACGCGAGCTTGCGGACCAGCGGCGTGACGTAGGCGCCGTCGTCACCGGAGGGCGCGGCCGGGGCGGCCGGTGCCGGGGCGACGGGGGCGGGCTGCGCCGGAGCCGGGGCCGGAGCGGCGGGGGCCGCCGGGGCCTGGACCGGAGCCGGAGCGGGCGCCGCCGGAGCCGGGGCGGGAGCCGCGGGGGCCTCCTGCTTCGGCGCCTCGGCCTTGGGGGCCTCCGCCTTGGGGGCCTCCGCCTTCGGGGCCTCCTGGGCCGGGGCGGCGGGCTGCGCCGGAGCGGCGGCCGGGGCCGCGCCCGGAGCACCGATGACGGCGAGCTTGGCGCCGACCTCGGCGGTCTCGTCCTCACCGACCACGATCTCCAGCAGCACACCGGCGACCGGGGCGGGGATCTCGGTGTCGACCTTGTCCGTGGAGACCTCGAGCAGCGGCTCGTCCTCCGCGACCTCCTCGCCGACCTCCTTCAGCCAGCGGGTGACGGTGCCCTCGGTGACGCTCTCGCCGAGCGCCGGGAGGGTGACGTCGGTGCCCTCGGCGGACGAACCGCCCGTGGTCGCCTCGGCGGTGGGGGCCTGGGCCGGAGCCTCGGTCTCGGTCGACGGGGCGGTGGGCGCCTCCTCGGCCTGCGGGGCCGGGGTCGAGGCGGGCTCGGCGGCCGGAGCCGCGGCCTCGGCCGGAGCGCCGGAGCCGTCGTCGATGACGGCCAGCTCGGCGCCGACCTCGACGGTCTCGTCCTCGGCGACCTTGATGGAGGTCAGAACACCGGACGCGGGGGCCGGGATCTCGGTGTCGACCTTGTCGGTCGAGACCTCGAGCAACGGCTCGTCGGCCTCGACGCGCTCGCCCTCGGCCTTCAGCCAACGGGTGACAGTGCCCTCGGTGACGCTCTCGCCGAGCGCCGGAAGGGTTACGGAAACCGACATGGTTTCAGTTGCTCCTTACGAAAATGCGGAAGTGGTCGGTCGTCGCGCCCGGAACGGGGGGATCAGTCGTGGGCGTGGAGGGGCTTGCCGGCCAGCGCCAGGTGCGCCTCGCCCATCGCCTCGTTCTGCGTCGGGTGGGCGTGGATGAGCTGGGCGACCTCGGCGGGCAGCGCCTCCCAGTTGTAGATCAGCTGGGCTTCGCCGACCTGCTCGCCCATGCGGTCGCCCACCATGTGGACGCCGACCACGGCACCGTCCTTGACCTGGACGAGCTTGATCTCGCCCGCGGTCTTCAGGATCTTGCTCTTGCCGTTGCCCGCGAGGTTGTACTTGAGGGCGACGACCTTGTCCGCACCGTAGATCTCCTTGGCCTTGGCCTCGGTGATGCCGACGGAGGCGACCTCGGGGTGGCAGTACGTCACCCGGGGCACGCCGTCGTAGTCGATCGGGACGGTCTTGAGGCCGGCCAGCCGCTCCGCCACGAGGATGCCCTCGGCGAAGCCGACGTGGGCCAGCTGGAGGGTCGGGACGAGGTCGCCCACGGCCGAGATGGTCGGCACGTTGGTCTGCATGTACTCGTCGACCAGGACATAGCCGCGGTCCATCGCGACGCCCTGCTCCTCGTAGCCCAGGCCCTGCGAGACCGGGCCGCGGCCGATCGCGACGAGGAGGATCTCCGCCTCGAAGGTCTTGCCGTCGGCCAGGGTCACGCGGACGCCGTCCTGCGTGTACTCGGCCTTCTCGAAGAACGTACCGAGGTTGAACTTGATGCCGCGCTTGCGGAACGCGCGCTCAAGAAGCTTCGAGCTGTTCTCGTCCTCGACCGGGACGAGGTGCTTCAGGCCCTCGACGATCGTGACCTCGGTGCCGAAGGACTTCCACGCCGAGGCGAACTCGACGCCGATGACGCCGCCGCCGAGCACGATGGCCGACTTCGGGACGCGGTCCAGCTTCAGCGCGTGGTCCGAGGAGATGATCCGGTTGCCGTCGATCTCCAGGCCCGGCAGCGACTTCGGCACGGAGCCGGTCGCCAGCAGCACGTGGCGGCCCTGGATGCGCTGGCCGTTCACGTCCACCGAGGTGGGGGAGGAGAGCTTGCCCTCACCCTCGATGTAGTGGACCTTGCGGGAGGCGACGAGACCCTGCAGACCCTTGTACAGGCCCGAGATCACATCGTCCTTGTACTTGTTGACGGCCTCCATGTCGATGCCCTCGAAGGTGGCCTTCACGCCGAACTGGGCCGACTCGCGGGCCTGGTCCGCGATCTCGCCCGCGTGCAGCAGCGCCTTCGTGGGGATGCAGCCGTTGTGCAGGCAGGTGCCGCCGACCTTGCCCTTCTCGATCAGGGCGACGTCCAGGCCCAGCTGCGCTCCGCGCAGGGCCGCGGCGTAACCGCCACTGCCACCGCCGAGGATCACTAGGTCGAAAACGGTGCTGGCGTCGTTCGCCACGTCACGTCCTCCATGCATGTGCGCCGTACGCCGGGCCCCGTCGCTGGGGTGTGACCGGCCGGTCGGCTGGTGTTCGGCCGCTTTTGTCTTCGGCCCTGTGGTGGGGGCCCTGTCCTGCCGAGAACCCATCTTCGCACTTGTCGACGGTGAGCGGGACGCGGGGCCCGGGTCCGGGACGGATGATCGTCCGTTCCGGAGGGTTACTGCTGCGTAGTTACCTACGGATTCGGCCGGTGTTCATCGAGAGCGAAACCCGGCCGTCCTCCGTCACCTTCCTTGCCGCTTCCGCTGCGACAACACGTACGGCCCCGGACCTATGCCCGGGGCCGTACATGACTGATCACTCAGCCCAGGTCGCCGTCGGCGGTGCGCTCGGCCAGCCTGACCAGGGTGCGGACCGCGGAGCCGGTGCCGCCCTTGGGCGTGTAGCCGTACGGGGCGCCCTCGTGGAAGGCCGGGCCCGCGATGTCCAGGTGGGCCCAGGCGATGCCCTCGCCCACGAACTCCTTCAGGAAGAGACCGGCGACCAGACCGCCGCCCATCCGCTCGCCCATGTTGGCGATGTCGGCGGTGGGGGAGTCCATGCCCTTGCGCAGGTCGGCCGGGAGCGGCATCGGCCAGGAGGCCTCGCCGACCTCCTCCGCGATCTCGTGGATCGAGGTACGGAAGGCGTCGTCGTTGGCCATGATGCCGAAGGTGCGGTTGCCGAGCGCCAGGACCATCGCACCGGTCAGGGTCGCCACGTCGACGATCGCGTCCGGCTTCTCCTCCGAGGCGCGGGTCAGCGCGTCGGCCAGGACGAGCCGGCCCTCGGCGTCGGTGTTGAGGACCTCGACGGTCTTGCCGCTGTACATGCGCAGCACGTCACCGGGGCGGGTGGCGTTGCCGGAGGGCATGTTCTCGGCCAGCGCCAGCCAGCCGGTGACGTTGACCTTCAGCCCCAGGCGGGCGGCCGCGACGACGGCGGCGAACACGGCGGCGGCACCGCTCATGTCGCACTTCATCGTCTCGTTGTGGCCGGCCGGCTTGAGCGAGATGCCGCCCGAGTCGTAGGTGATGCCCTTGCCGACGAGGGCGAGGGTCTTCTCCGCCTTGGGGTGGGTGTAGGCCAGCTTCACCAGGCGCGGGCCGTGGGTGGAGCCCTGGCCGACGCCCAGGAGACCGCCGAAGCCGCCCTTGACGAGGGCCTTCTCGTCGAGCACCTGCACCTTGATGCCGTGCTCCTTGCCCGCGGCGGTGGCCACGGCGGCGAAGGACTCGGGGTACAGGTCGTTCGGCGGGGTGTTGATCAGGTCGCGGGCGCGGTTGATCTCCTCGGCCAGGGCGAGGGCGCGCTCGACGGCCGCCTTGTACGCCTTGTCGCGCGGCTTGGCGCCGACGAGGGCGATCTCGGCGAGCGGGAGCTTCGGGCCGCTGTCCTTGGCCTTGGCGTCCTTGGGGGCGAGCTTGTTCTCGCCGCCCTGGTAGGCGGTGAAGGCGTACGAGCCGAGCAGGGCGCCCTCCGCGACGGCCGCGGCGTCCTCGACGGAGGCGGCGGGCAGCGCGAAGCCGGCCTTCTTGGAACCGGCCAGCGCACGGGCGGCGGTGCCCGCGGCACGGCGCAGCGCCTCGGCGTCGTACGCGTCCTCCTTGTCCGGGACCGGGCCGAGCCCGACCGCGACGACGACCGGGACCTTGAGGCCGGACGGCGCGGGCAGCTTGGTCAGTTCGCCCTCGGCTCCCACGGCCCCCAGGGTCGCGAGAACGGAGGCGAGCTTTCCGTCGAACGCCTTGTCCACGGCCTCGGCGCCCGGCGCGAGGACCAGGTTCCCCGACTTGGAGCCGACGCCCTTCGCGACGCCGACGACGAGTGCGTCGGCGCGCAGCGTCGCCGCACCGGCAGTGCTGAGAGTGAGAGCAGTCACGGTGGTGAAATCTCGCTTCCGTTGAGTTCCTGTTCGGCCGAGGGGTGGGGCGACCGTGCCCGGCGCATCGTAGACGTCTGTGCGACGTGCCGTGAACGAGCCTACGCGCGCCGTTCGCCCGGGGTTACGGCGGCGGGCGGTTCCCGACCGGTAAGGCGGTCGGTTCCGGCCGGACAGGGAACCGTTTTCCGCCGGTACGCCGGCGGGCCCGCGAGCCTTCACGGCGTCGGGACCGGGGCAGGGCGCGCGACCCTTCCACGGCGTCAGCGCCCGAGTGCCAGCGCCACCAGGGCCGCTGTCGCCGCCGTCTCCGCCACCCCGCCGAACACGTCCCCGGTCACCCCGCCGAACCGCCGCACGCAGTGGCGCAACAGGAGTTCGGCGGCGGCCAGGGCGGCCACCACCGCGAGGGCGTGGTGCAGTGCCCCGTACGGGCCGAACACCGCGCCCGCCGCCGCGCACAGGGCCACCGTCACCGCCGCCACGGCCACCGCCCGCCCCACCGGGACCGTGCCCGCCACCACCGCGCCGAGCCCCTCCGGCCGGGCCGCCGGGACCCCCTGACGGGACGCCAGGGTGAGCGCCAGCCGGGCGGCGACGGCCGCCACGACGGCCCCGAGCGCGCCGTGCGCCCAGCCCTCCTCCCCGTACAGCTGGAAGAGGACCGCGACCTGGGCCAGCAGGACCAGGAGCAGGGTGATGACACCGAACGGCCCAATGTCGGACTGCTTCATGATCCGCAGCGCGTCCTCGGCCGGCTTCCCGCTGCCCAGTCCGTCCGCCGTGTCCGCGAGGCCGTCCAGGTGCAGCCCCCGGGTGAGCGCGGCGGGCACCGCGACGGAGGCGACCGCGGCGAGCAGCGGCCCCGACCCGGCCAGCAGCGACAGCGCGCCGAGCGCGGCGGCGAGCAGTCCGACGACGAGCCCGGCGAGCGGGGCGCAGAGCATGCCGCTCCGGGCGGTTGCGCGGTCCCAATGGGTCACGCGGACGGGCAGCACGGTGAGGGTGCCGAAGGCGAAACGCAGGCCATGGCCGTTCAGGGAGGTCACCGCGGGCAGGCTAGCCGCTCCCGCCGCCCGATAGATTGGCGTGAAACGTGCTGGAAGTGGTGAACCGGCAGAAATCGGGAGCGGGTGGCATGGGTAACTGGTGGCACACCAACATCGCCGAGCCGGGCAAGCTCCCCCTGCTCCTCGCGCTGGCCGCCTTCGTCCTGACCTTCGCGATCACGCGCACGATCACGCGGATGATCCGTGCGGGGAAGGGCCCGTTCCGCAACATCACCCCCGGCGGGCTGCACATCCACCATGTGGTGCCCGGTGTCGTGCTGACGGTGGTCGGCGGCTTCGGCGCGGTGGCGACCGGGCGGCACGGGGTGGCCGCCGGGCTCTGCGCGGTGATCTTCGGGGTCGGGGCCGGTCTGGTGCTGGACGAGTTCGCGCTGATCCTCCACCTGGACGACGTCTACTGGACCGAGGAGGGCCGCCAGAGCGTGGAGGTGGTCGTGCTGACCGCCTCGCTGGTGGTGCTGGTCCTGGCGGGATTCTCCCCGCTCGGTGTCGACGACGTGACGGACGAGGAGCAGCAGAGCAGGCTCGGCGTCATCACCACGTACGTGATCAACTTCTGCTTCGTCCTGATCACGCTGTTCAAGGGCAAGACCCGGATGGCGGTGGTGGGCACCCTCGTCCCGTTCGTCGCGCTGGTCGGCGCGCTCCGGCTGGCCCGTCCCACCTCGCCCTGGGCCAGGCGGTTCTACCGCAACCGCCACCGCGCCCGCTCCAAGGCGGTGCTGCGCGCCTACCACCACGACGTGCGGTGGGCGGGCCCGCGCCGGAAGTTTCAGGACCTCATCGGTGGCGCCCCGGACCGCGCCCCGCTGCCACCGGCCCGCAAGCCCTGATCCCGGCCTGCCCGCCGCCGCCCGAGCCACTCCCGTACGGCACAGATCACCAGGACCGCGGCGATGGAGGCCAGATGCTCCCGGCCCGCCAGGTTGTCCTTGACCAGGACCTCCACGACCATCGCGACGATCACCAGCGCCCCGGTGAACCAGGCCCGTCGGGCATGGCAGACGTACACCGCGAGCCCCACCACCGCCGCCGACGGCCCGGTGTCCACCACCTGCGCGTCCGAGGCCGGCAGCCCCAGGAACGCGTCCGGGCCGAGCGCGATGCCGACCCGGGCGTACAGCGTCCCCGCGAGCGTGGCGACGTACGCGATCACCAGCGTCCGCCACCGCCCCAGGCACACCTCCGCGATGCCGAACACCAGCAGGATCTGCGCCAGCGCACCCCACACCGGCAGATCGAGCGCGGGGACGAAGAGCGAGAGAGGCGTACGCAGCAGAGCCAGCCACACCGGGTCCTCGGCCCGCACCGCCCCGAGGGCTTGCACGGGGCCGTGGCCCCACGCCTGGTTCTGGATCAGCTGGACGGTCGCGGTCAGCGTCACCGCCGTAAGGGTCAGCGCGAGCGCCCGCACACCGCGCTCACGGAGCCCGTTCCGTACGGTGGTGAAGAGCGGGCCCCACTCGCGCAGCGCGGCCCGGCGGAGCGCGGGGAAGCGGCCCGTCCGCGCTCCGGAGCGGCCCGTCCCGGGGCTGCTCGTCCGGGTGGCGCTCATCTCTGGGCGCCGAGACGCGCGCGGTGCAGCCACTTGGGCAGCCCCGGCGCCTCCAGGAACCCTTCGGCGCGGCCCGCCGCGATGGAGATGCGCGCCAGATCGGCGCTCTTCTCGAACAACATGAAACGCGGCTCCCAGATCGGTCGGTACTTGGCGTTGGCCCGGTAGAGCGACTCGATCTGCCACCAGCGCGAGAAGAAGCTCAGCAGCGCACGCCACAGCCTCAGCACCGGTCCCGCGCCGAGCCGCGATCCCCTCTCGAAGACGGAGCGGAACATGGCGAAGTTGAGCGAGACCTGAGTGATCCCGATCTCGCCGGAGCGCTGGAGGAGCTGGATCACCATGAACTCCGTGAGGCCGTTCTCCGCCTCGCGGTCCCGGCGCATCAGGTCCAGGGAGAGACCGTGGGGACCCCAGGGGACGAAGCTGAGGAGCGCCCGCAGTTCGCCCTTCTCGTCTCCCTCGCCCTCGTCCCCTTCGCCCGCGTTCCGGCACTCCAGCATCACGCACTGCCCGTCCGCCGGGTCCCCGAGCCGGCCGAGCGCCATGGAGAAGCCGCGTTCGGTGGCCCCGTCGCGCCACTCGTCGGCGCGCCGGACCAGCTCGGCCATCTCGGCCTCGGGGATGTCCGCGTGGCGTCGGATGGTCACCTCGTAACCGGCCCGCTTGACCCGGTTGTAGGCCTGGCGCACCCCGCGCATGGCCCGTCCGTCGAGCGTGAACTCGGCCGTCTCCACGATCGCCTCGTCACCCAGTTCCAGGGCGTCCAGTCCGTGCCGGGCGTAGACCGTGCCCGCCTCCTCGCTCGCGCCCATCACGGCCGGGATCCAGCCGTGCTCCCGGGCCTCCGCGAGCCACGGGTCGATCGCGCCGGGCCAGGCCTCGGGGTCGCCGATCGGGTCGCCGGAGGCCAGCGAGACCCCGCCGACCACCCGGTAGACCACGGCGGCCTTCCCGGTCGGGGACCACACGGCGCTCTTCTCCCGGCGCAGCGAGAAGTAGCCGAGCGAGTCCCGGTCGCCGTGCTTGTCCAGCAGGGCGCGCAGCTTCGCCTCGTCCTCGGGGGAGAGCGGGTCGACGGCCCGGCGGGAGCGGAACGCGGCGTAGACGACGGCGATCAGCAGCAGCGTCGAGAGGATGTTGATGACCACGTTGACCCAGCCGGGGGTGGTGATCCCGGGGAAGCGCGAGTCGTCGGCGGCCACCGAGATCAGCCGCAGCGCCCCGTAGCGCCAGCGGTCCAGGAAGGTCGAGCGGTAGTCGTCGTGGGCGGTGTTGGTGACGGTGACCAGGGCCGTCGCGATCAGCGAGGTGACGAGCAGCCCCACGACGGCGACCAGGGCGGCGAGCTTCGGGTTGGAGCGGTCGCCCTTGGCGTAGAACTCCCGCCGCCCCAGCACCAGCGCCACGACGAAGGCGGCCGTCAGCGCCAGCGAGACCCAGTTCTGGGCGTGCTGCCGGATCTCCGCGAAGAAGAACGCGAGGATCAGGGCCAGGAGCACCAGCCCGCCCAGGACCATGTTCACGATCCAGGCGGCCCGCTTCCGCCGCCGCATCGTGACCGCCAGGAACAGGGCGATGACCCCGGAGGAGAACCCGGCGGTGAGCAGATACGGCGTGAAGTAGTTCTCGGTGTCGTGGCGGCGCAGGTCCTGGCCGAGCGTGACCCACACGGCGCTCAGGAAATTGATGAACGAGACGACGCGCAGGTACCAGATGGCGAACGCCGCACTGCGCCGGGACCGGACGGTACTGCGCCGGGCTGCCTCTTCGGCCGATCGAACCTCTCCCATAGGAGTGGATCATATGGCGCATTACGGACATATGGGCGTGTGTGGAGTGCGAGGCCGTACGGGGAGGAGGGCGGCGGGCGCCCCCGGCGGGGCCGCCCGCCCCACCCGTCGGTCCCGGCCCTCTCAGGTCGCGTCGAGCACCTTCACGTCGTCCGTGTCCTGGCCCTCGGAGGGCCCTTCGGTGTCCTCCCCGGCCGTCACCGGCGTACGCTCCGGCAGCTCGGCGGCGAGCGCGGCCGCCGCCTGCACCAGCGGCAGGGCCAGCAGCGCCCCCGTGCCCTCGCCCACCGTCACCCCGTGGTCCAGCAGCGGGGTCAGCGCCATCCGGTCCAGCGCCTTCGACTGCGCGGGCTCCCCGCTGACCTGCCCGGCCAGCCACCAGTCCGGCGCCCGGAACGCCGCCCGCTGCGCCACCAGCGCACAGGCCGCCCCGACGACCCCGTCCAGGATCACCGGCATCCGCCGCACCGCCGACTGGAGCAGGAACCCCGTCATCGCGGCCAGATCCGCCCCGCCCACCGTGGCCAGCAGCTCCAGCTGGTCACCGAGGACCGGCCGGGCCCGCCGCAGCGCGTCCCGGATCGCGGCGCACTTGCGCATCCAGGCCAGATCGTCGATACCCGCACCACCGCGCCCGGTCACCACCGACGCGTCGGTGCCGCAGAGCGCGGCGACCAGCGTCGCGGCGGCCGTGGTCCCGCCCACGCTCAGGTCCCCGAGCGCCACCAGATCGGTTCCGGAGTCGGCCTCCTCGTCGGCGATGGCCATGCCCAGGCGGACGGCCCGCTCGGTCTCCTCGGCGGTGAGCGCGTCCTCGATGTCGATGCGCCCGGACCCCCGCCGCACCCGGTGCCGTACGACGGACTCGGGCAGCAGCTCCGGGTCGCAGTCGATCCCCGCGTCCACGATGCGCAGCGGCACCGCGAAGCGCCGGGCCAGCACCGCCACCGGGCTCGCCCCGTCCAGGGCCGCCCGGACCAGCTCATGGGTGGTGCCCGCGGCCCGCCCGGAGACGTCCAGCTCCGCCACCCCGTGGTCGGCGGCGAAGAGGACCACGCGCGGCTGCTCGACGGCCTTGACCGGTACGGACTGCTGCGCGGCGCTCAGCCACTCGCCCAGCTCGTCGAGCCGGCCCAGCGCCCCCGGCGGGACGCTCAGCCGCTCCCGCCGTTCCTCGGCATCGCGCCGGACGCCCCCGTCGGGGCGTTCGATCAGGTCGGAGAAGTCGTCCAGATTCACGGAGGTCTGCCTCGCGGGTCGTCACGTCGGTTTCCGGGCCGGGAACCCGGCGCCGGGCCCCTGCCGGGAACAGTACCGCCCGCCCTGAGGAAGCAGCCCGGCACCGGTGACACCCCTTCACGGCCGCGGCATGGCCACGTGAGACCCCTTCACGGACGCGAGACCGCCACGTGAGACCCCTTAACGGACGCAAGACCGCTACGTGAGACCCCTTAACGGATGTGATGTCCTCACTCGAGACCATCTCACTGGCGCAACGCCCGCAAGCGAGGCCCCCTCACCCCAAGCGAGACCCCTCACCCCAAGCGAGACCCCTCACCCCAAGCGAGACCCCTCACCCCAAGCGAGACCCCTCACCCCAAGCGAGGCATCCTCAGCCCAAGTGAGGCCCCCTCACCCCCGCCTGGCCCTCCTCACCCCCGCACCACCACCGCCTGCCCCGCCACCACCAGCAGCACTTCCTCGCACTCGGCCGCCACCGCCGCGTTCAGCCGCCCCAGCTCGTCCCGGAACCGCCGCCCCGCAGGGGTCGCCGGGACCACGCCCGAACCCACCTCGTTGGTCACCAGCACCACCTGACGGCGGGTCCCACGCACCGCGGCCACCAGTTCCGCGACCCGCGCCCGCAGAGCGGTCTCACCGCCCTCCCGCCACCGCACGTCCTCCCAGGCGTCCACCCGGTCCATCGCGTCGGTCAGCCAGAGCGACAGGCAGTCGATCAGCAGCGGCGGCCCCTCCGCCGCCAGCAGCCCCACCAGCTCGCAGGTCTCCTCGGTCCGCCACGCGCCCGGCCTGCGCTCCCGGTGCAGCGCCACCCGGGCCGCCCACTCCGGGTCCCCGCCGCGCCGCCCGCCGGTCGCCACGTACACCACCTCGGGGAACGTCTCCAAGCGCCGCTCCGCCTCCAGCGACTTCCCCGACCGGGCGCCCCCCGTCACCAGCACCCGGCGCGGCACGTCCGGCACCACCGGATACTCGCCCACCGCCAGCGTCGTCCCGTCCGGCACCGCCCGTGCCCCGGCCGCCGCGAGGAGCCGGTCCAGCGCCGCACCCGGCGGGGCGTCGTGGTCCAGATGGACCGCGATCACCTCGGTGGTCGGCCCGACCGCGCCCACCGCCCGCAGCCGCGCCACGGCGTCGGGGCGCCCCACCACATCGCAGACCACCAGGTCGTACGGGCGCTCCGCCCGCCCATCGAGACCGGCGGGCGCGGCCCCGGGCGGCAGGTACAGCAGCCGTTCACCGTCCGGTGAGCCGACCTCGTAACCGGTCCCCGGCGCGTCCATCGGCACCGCCCGCACCCGGTGCCCGCTGATCAGCGTCAGCACCTGGCCGTCCGGCACCCGCCCGGCCGGCGGCAGGGTGGGCGGCAGTTCGACGGCGGGCCCGTCGTGCGGATGGGTCAGCAGCACCTGGCGTACCGCGCTCAGCGAGTGCCCCGCGCGGGCGGCCGCGAAGACCGCCCCCGGGGTCAGGTCGAGCAGCAGCGCGTCGTCGACCAGCAGGGCGGTCGCGGCCCGCGCCCACGGGCCGTGGGCCCGGGCGCAGACCGCGCAGGGGCAGGAGGGGCGGGGCAGCCCTTCGGGGGCTCCGGTGCCGAGCAGAGTCAGTTCCACACCTTGATCCTCCCGTGTCCCCCCGCCAGGTGCGCGCCCGGCTAGGCTTCGGGCAGCAACTGACCCAGGATCGGGCAGCAACGTGACCCAGGAGGCGGACATGGCGTGGACGTGGCGGTTCGAGAAGTCCGACGGCACGGAGACGGAGCCGGCACTGCAGCCGGAGGAGTTCACCACCCAGGGCGACGCGGAGTCCTGGATCGGGGAGTACTGGAAGGAGCTGCTGGAGGGCGGTGCCGCCCAGGTGACGCTCTTCGAGGACTCGGTGAAGATCTACGGCCCGATGAGCCTCCAGGCCGACGGCGCCTGAGACCCGGGCAGCGGAAGGGGCGGTACGGAATCTCCCGTACCGCCCCTTCCCGCACGCACTGTGCTCAGATCTCCCCGAGCGTGACCTCCGCCGTCCTGCTGTCGCCGCCCCGGGTGTACGTCACCGTCACCCTGTCGCCCGGCTTGTCACCCGCCAGCGCCTCGGAGAGCGAGGTGACGGTGGTGACCTCGGAGTCCCCGATCTTCGTGACGATGTCCCCGGCCCGCAGCCCCGCCTCGTCCGCGGCCCCGCCCCGGTCCACGCTCACCAGCGCGACCCCGGCCGGCCGGTAGGAGTCGTCGACGACCGTACGGCCGGTGATGTTCAGCGCCGCCCGGCCCGAGTCGGTGACCTTGCCGTCCTTGATGATCTGGTCGGCGACCGTCCGCACCATCGAGACGGGGATCGCGAAGCCGATGCCCGGCGCCGCGCTGTCGCCCATCTGCGGGTCCGTCGCCGCGAGGGTCGGGATGCCGATCACCTCGCTCCGCAGGTTGACCAGCGCCCCGCCGCTGTTCCCCGGGTTGATCGCCGCCGAGGTCTGCACCATGTTGGCGATCGTGGCGCCGGTACCGCCGCCCGACCGGCTCTCGCTCACCGTCCGGCCGAGCGCCGAGACGATGCCCTGGGTGACGCTGCTGGAGAGGCCGAGCGGCGAGCCCATCGCCATCACGATCTGCCCGACCTCGACCTTCTCCGCGTCACCGAACTTCGCGGGCTTCAGCGCGTCGGGCACCTCGTCGAGTTTGATGACCGCGAGATCCTGCTCCGGATAGGAGGAGACCAGCGTGGCGTCCAGCACCGCCTCCCCGGTGGCGACGGTGACCTTGAACGACTTCTCTTCGCCGATCACATGCGCGTTGGTGACGACATGGCCCTTGTCGTCGTAGACGATCCCGGAGCCGAGGCTGTCCGAGGCGTCGATCTGCACCACCGAGGGCAGCACGTCGTTGATGACGGCCTGGTAGGCGCCCTCCAGGTCGGCGGTGTCACGGGTCACCGAGCCCTGGGCCGTACCGGAGGGGGTGGCCTTGGCGGCGGCGGGGGCGGCAGCCGGATCCGCGCCGGAGCACCCGGTGGCCAGGGCGAGCGCGCAGGCCCCCGCGGACAGGGTAAGCAGCAGCCGCCGTGCGCGGCCGGGGGAGCGGGGAGCCGAGGGGGATGCGTCGTCCAGAACCGGAATCTCCATAACCGGAGTCTGGTGCCCCCACCCTTTCGGGTGCCTGTGCTGATGGGCCGAACGAGGGCTGCCCGAAAGCGACCTCCGTACGCCGGGAAGGCACCCCTGTACGGCTTCCTAGCCGCGCACCCCGCACAGATGCAGCAGTGCCGCGACGCTCCGGTACGGGTCGGTCCGCGCCGCCCGGTCCTCCAGGGTCAGCACCCGCTCCAGCTCCCCGGGAGGCAGCTCGGTGCCGTCGGCCACGTTGTCCGTGAAGACCCGCACCCCGTACCAGGCGTGCAGCGGGGCGGCGATCCCGGCCAGGGTGGCGCGCAGCGCGTCCAGCCGGTCGGCCCGCACGGTGGTGCCGAGGTCATCGGTGTACGTGGCCGAGTCGAAGGCCGCGAGGGCCGCGCCGAAGTCACCGGCGAGCGCGGGGCGCATCGCGAGCGCGTCCGCGTTCCGTACGAGGAGGGAGAGCAGGCCGCCCGGAGCCAGCATGCGGGCCAGCCCTGCCAGCATCGGGTCGGGCTCCTCGACGTACATCAGCACGCCGTGGCAGAGCACCACGTCGAAGCTGCCCGGCAGGAAGTGCACACCGGTCTCCCGGCCGTCCCCCTCGATCAGCCGGACCCGCTCCCGGATGCCCTCCGGCTCGGTCGACAGCGCCTCACGGGCCGCGCCCAGCAGGCCGGCGTCCGACTCCAGACCGGTCACCGAGTGACCGGCCCGCGCGAGCCGCAGCGCCTGGACACCCCGGCCCATGCCGACGTCCAGGATGCGCAACCGCTGACCGACCGGGAAGCGCCCGGCTATCTGCTCGTCCAGCTGCCGGGCGACCAGCTCCTGGCGGACGGTGTCCCGCACGGATCCGGGGCTCGCCGGACAGAGCCCAGGAGCGCCGGAGACCTCCGTGCTCAGGGCCGCTCTCCGCGCTTGACCTGCGGCTTCGGGAGCCGCAGACGACGCATCTGGAGCGTGCGCATCAGACCGTAGGCGACGGCACCGCGCTTGGGCGTGTCCGGGAAGCGCTCCCGAAGCTGCTTCTTCAGCCGGATCGACAGACCGATCGAGTCGATCACGATCAGGATGATCACACCCATCCAGAGCAGCAGCGAGATGCTCTGGATGTTCTGCACCTGGATCACGCTGAGGATCAGGATGATCACGGCGAGCGGCAGGAACCACTCGGCGACGCAGAAGCGCGAGTCCACGTAGTCACGGACGAAGCGCCGCACCGGGCCCTTGTCGCGGACCGGCAGATAGCGCTCGTCGCCCGAGGCCAGCGCCTCGCGCTGCCGGGCCAGGTCGGCGCGGCGCGCTTCCCGCTGGCGCTTCACGGCCGCCTTGCGGTCGGTCGGCGCACTGGACGCGGCGCGTCGGCGCTGCGTCTGGGCCTCGCTGCGCTTGGGGGTGGGGCGACCCTTGGGAGCCTGCGGGTCGCGGGGCTGCTTGGAGAGGTCCGCCGTCACCTGATCGGTGGGGGCCTTCTCTGTCTTGGCACGGCTACGGAACACAAAACCCAAGGGTACGGGGTCGGCCCGCGGACTCGTGGACCCGGGCGGGAACGATCCGGCAACGGACGGCGTCCCTGTAGGCAACCGACAGGGGCAGAACAGGCCTTAACCATCGGTTTCCCTGACCGCCACCTACACCCTGGGCGGGAGCGGTCGCCGGGTGCACTCGTCCTTGGGGAGGAGCACATCCGCACTCGAACAGTGCGGTAATAGAGGCAGGGCCCGTACTGTGGGTTCTATCGGGAGTGCTGGAGCTCAGTCCGTCAGAAGGGGGCGCGCGAAGCCCATGAGCGGTGTCATGAAGCGTATGGGGATGCTTTTCCGCGCGAAGGCAAACAAGGCCCTTGACCGGGCCGAGGATCCGCGCGAGACCCTGGATTACTCGTACCAGAAGCAGCTGGAGCTGCTTCAGAAGGTGCGTCGCGGCGTCGCCGACGTGGCGACGTCCCGCAAGCGTCTGGAGCTGCAGCTCAACCAGCTGCAGGGCCAGTCGTCCAAGCTGGAGGACCAGGGCCGCAAGGCGCTGGCGCTCGGTCGCGAGGACCTGGCGCGTGAGGCGCTGTCCCGGCGCGCCGCCCTCCAGCAGCAGGTCACCGACCTGGAGACGCAGCACACCACGCTGCAGGGCGAGGAGGAGAAGCTCACCCTCGCGGCCCAGCGGCTGCAGGCCAAGGTCGATGCCTTCCGCACCAAGAAGGAGACCATCAAGGCGACCTACACGGCGGCCCAGGCGCAGACCCGGATCGGGGAGGCCTTCTCCGGCATCTCCGAGGAGATGGGCGACGTCGGCCTCGCGATCCAGCGGGCCGAGGACAAGACGCAGCAGCTCCAGGCGCGGGCCGGTGCCATCGACGAGCTGCTCGCCTCCGGCGCCCTGGACGACCCGACCGGCACGGCGAAGGACGACATCGCCGCCGAGCTGGACCGGATCTCCGGCGGCTCGGACGTGGAGCTGGAGCTCCAGCGCATGAAGGCCGAGCTGGCCGGCGGCTCCTCGTCCTCGCAGCAGGCGATCGAGGGCGGTGCCCAGGGCACGCAGCAGCCGCAGCAGTCCCCGCACAAGTTCGACAAGCAGTAGTGAGGGCGGCGTCATGATCGTACGGATCATGGGGGAGGGCCAGGTCAAGCTGGCCGACAGTCACTTCGCCGAGCTGAACGAGCTGGACGATCTCCTGCTCAAGGAGATGGACAGCGGCGACGGCCCCGGCTTCCGCACCACGCTCAACGCGCTGCTCGACAAGGTGCGTGAGCTGGGTGCTCCGCTGCCCGACGACTCCCTGGAGCCGTCGGAGCTGATCCTGCCCGCACCCGACGCGACCCTCGAAGAGGTGCGCGCGATGCTCAGCGACGACGGACTCATCCCGAACTGAATCCGGAGGCTCCGCCTCCACCAGCACTCGTACAGCACGTGTACGCCCGCCAGTGCCCCGCGCCGGTCCGGTCCGCCGACCACCGACGCGGGGCACGGCGCTGTCCGGGCGCACCGGTTGTGGTCGTCCCGGCACCCGGCGGAGACGGTTCCGTACACGACACGCCGTACCGTTGCTGGACGTGACCACCCTTCCCTCTGGGTTCGCACGGGCCCGCCGCTGGCTTCGGGACCATCCGCTCGCGTTCGACGCGGCCCTGGCGTTCTGCGTCCTGACGGCCATGATCTGCGGTTCGTTCGCGGACCCGGGCAAGGGCCACGGGCCGACGTTCGGGACCCGCACGCCCGAGCCCTTCAGCGTGCTGCTGATGGTGCTCGCCGCCTCGGCCCTCGTGCTGCGGCGGCGCCGGCCGATGCCGGTCCTCGCGGTGACCGGCGGCCTCGCGGCGACCGAGTACATCTTCATCGACCCGCCCGCCCCGGTCGTGATGAGCAGCGTCATCGCGCTCTACACCGTCGCCTCGCGCACCGACCGCCCCACCACCTGGCGGGTCGGGCTGCTGACCATGGGGATCCTGACGGTGGCCGCGATGGTCTTCGGCTCGACGCCCTGGTACAGCCAGGAGAACCTGGGCGTCTTCGCCTGGACCGGGATGGCGTCGGCCGCAGGGGACGCCGTACGCAGCCGCCGCGCCTTCGTCGACGCGATCCGGGAGCGGGCCGAGCGGGCGGAGCGGACGAGGGAGGAGGAGGCCCGGCGCCGGGTCGCGGAGGAGCGGCTGCGGATCGCCCGGGACCTCCACGACGTGGTCGCCCACCACATCGCCCTGGTCAATGTGCAGGCCGGGGTCGCCGCCCACGTCATGGACAAGCGCCCCGACCAGGCCAAGGAGGCGCTCGCCCACGTCCGCGAGGCCAGCCGCTCCGCGCTCAACGAACTCCGGGTCACCGTCGGGCTGCTCCGCCAGTCCGGCGACCCCGAGGCCCCCACCGAACCGGCCCCCGGCCTCGCGGTCCTGGACGAGCTGGTGGCCACCTTCCGCAACGCCGGGCTCCCCGTCGAGGTGGTGGGCGCGGACCGGGCTCCCGGCCTCCCCTCCGCCGTCGACCTGGCCGCGTACCGGGTCATCCAGGAGGCCCTGACCAACGTACGCAAACACGCGGGCGCCGGGGCCAGGGCTGAGGTCAGCGTCGTACGGGTCGGAGCCACCGCCGAGATCACGGTCCTGGACAACGGGCGGGGCGGCGCGGCCGACGGACCGGGCCCGGAGAACGAGGCCGCCCCCGACGGCGGCGGCCACGGCCTGCTCGGCATGCGCGAACGGGTCACCGCCCTCGGCGGCGCCCTCACGGCGGGACCTCGGTACGGGGGCGGGTTCCGGGTCCATGCGATCCTGCCCATCGAGGCCCCCACCGGTGAAGGGGCCCGCACCAGCGAACCGGAACCGCCCGGCCCGGCGGCCACGACGGGGGAGCGCCGATGACCCAGCCCGCCAAGACACCCGAGGCACCCGGAGCACCCGGGACATCCGAGGCGCCCATCAGGGTGCTGCTCGCCGACGACCAGGCCCTGCTGCGCAGCGCGTTCCGGGTACTGGTGGACTCCGAGCCCGGCATGGAGGTCGTCGGGGAGGCGGCCGACGGGGCCGAGGCGGTGGAGCTGGCCCGGACCACCGCCCCCGACGTCGTGCTGATGGACATCCGGATGCCGGGCACGGACGGGCTGGCCGCCACCCGCATGATCAGCACCGACCCGGCGCTCGCGGCGGTCCGGGTGGTCATGCTCACCACCTTCGAGGTCGACGAGTACGTGGTCCAGGCCCTGCGCGCCGGGGCCTCCGGTTTCCTCGGCAAGGGCGCCGAGCCCGACGAACTGCTCAACGCGATCCGGATCGCGGCGGCGGGCGAGGCGCTGCTCTCCCCGGCGGCGACCAAGGGGCTCATCGCCACTTTCCTTGCCCAGGGCGGGAGTTCACCGGCGAGGGAGGGGCCGGAGAGCGCGGAGTACGCGGAGCGGCTGGCCGCGCTGACCGTACGCGAGCGGGAGGTGCTGGTCCTGGTGGCCGGCGGCCTCTCCAACGACCGGATCGCGGAACGGCTGGCGGTCAGCCCGCTCACCGTCAAGACGCATGTGAACCGGGCGATGGCGAAGGTGGCGGCCCGGGACCGGGCGCAACTGGTCGTGATCGCCTACGAATCGGGTCTGGTACGCCCCCGGGTGGAGTGAGGCGGGCCCGGGCGACGCGGTGGGTGGAGAGAAGGCGTACTCCACCTGCGGTATGCGCGGCATAAGAAAGCAGCCCGGGGACCGACGTCCGGGCGGACGGAGTCGGAGATCGTATAAGCGGACGGGATGTGTCCCCCGCGCCGACCTCGGAACGGTTCACCGCTCCCGGAACGGTTCACTGCTCCCGGAGCGGATCGCTGCTCCTGGAACGGTTCACCGCCCCGGAACCGGTTCACCGACCTCCGGAACCGATCACCGATGCCCGGACCGGTTCACCGCCCCCGGGTCCCCGCTTTCCCGCCCATACGCCTCGCACGCTCGCACGCCACGGAAGAGAGACCCACCCATGTCCTGGCTGTCCAGATTCAGCCTCGCGCAGCGGGCCCTGATCGGGCTGATCTCGATCGTCGCGCTCGTCTTCGGCGCGATCGCGATCCCGCAGCTCAAGCAGCAGCTGCTGCCCACCATCGAACTCCCGATGGTCTCGGTGCTGGCCCCTTACCCGGGCGCCTCCCCCGACGTGGTGGAGAAGCAGGTCGTCGAGCCGCTGGAGAACTCCCTCAAGGCCGTCGACGGCGTCGAGGGGATCACCTCCACCGCCAGCGAGGGCAACGCCCTCATCATGGCGACCTTCGACTTCGGCGACGAGGGCACCAAGCAGCTCGTCGCGGACATCCAGCAGGCGGTGAACCGGGCCCGCGCCCAACTGCCCCCGACGGTCGACCCGCAGGTCATCGCCGGTTCCACGGACGACATCCCGACCGTGGTCCTGGCCGTCACCTCCGACAAGGACCAGCAGGCGCTGGCCGACCAGCTGGACCGCACGGTCGTCCCCGCGCTCCAGGACATCGACGGCGTCGGCCAGGTCACGGTGGACGGGGTCCAGGAGCTCCAGGTCTCCGTCGTCCCCGACGACAGGAAGCTGGCGGCGGCCGGGCTGAACGCGGGTTCCCTCGCCCAGGCGCTCCAGGCGGGCGGCGCCACGCTGCCGGCGGGCTCCTTCTCCGAGGCGGGCAAGAGCCGCACCATCCAGGTCGGCGGCGGCTACACCTCGCTGGAGCAGATCGAGAACCTCCAGGTCGTCCCCCAGCAGCAGCCGGGCGCCTCGGAGGAGGGGCCGGCGAAGCCCGTACGGATCGGGGACGTGGCGGAGGTGAAGCAGGAGCCGTCCACCGCGGTCTCCATCACCCGTACGAACGGCAAGCCCAGCCTCGCCGTGATGGCCACCATGGACAAGGACGGCAGCGCCGTCGCCATCTCGGACGCCGTCAAGGAGAAGCTGCCCGACCTGCGCAAGGACCTCGGCGCGGGCGCCGAGCTGACCGTCGTCTCCGATCAGGGACCGGCGGTCTCCAAGTCGATCTCCGGTCTCACCACCGAGGGCGCGCTCGGCCTGGTCTTCGCGGTCCTGGTGATCCTGGTCTTCCTCGCCTCGATCCGCTCGACGCTGGTCACCGCGGTCTCCATCCCGCTCTCCATCGTCCTGGCGCTCATCGTGCTCTGGACGCGTGACCTGTCGCTCAACATGCTGACGCTCGGCGCGCTGACCATCGCCATCGGCCGGGTCGTCGACGACTCGATCGTGGTCCTGGAGAACATCAAGCGCCACCTCGGCTACGGGGAGGAGCGCCAGGCGGCGATCATCACGGCGGTCAAGGAGGTGGCCGGAGCGGTCACCTCCGCCACGCTCACCACGGTCGCGGTGTTCCTGCCGATCGGTCTGGTCGGCGGCATGGTGGGCCAGCTCTTCGGCTCGTTCTCGCTGACGGTCACCGCCGCGCTGCTGGCCTCGCTGCTGGTCTCGCTGACGGTGGTCCCGGTCCTCTCCTTCTGGTTCCTGCGCGCCCCCAAGGGCACCCCCGAGGACGCGGCCGAGGCCCGGCGCCTCGCGGAGGAGAAGGAGGCGGCCAGCAAGCTCCAGCGCCTGTACGTCCCCGTCCTGCGCTTCGCGACCCGCCGCCGGATCACCAGCCTGGTCATCGCGGCCGCGGTGCTCGTCGCCACCTTCGGGATGCTCCCGCTTCTCAAGACCAACTTCTTCGACGCGGGAGAGCAGGAAGTCCTCACCGTCAAGCAGAAGCTGGAACCCGGCACCAGCCTCCAGGCCGCCGACGAGGCCGCCCGCAAGGTCGAGCAGGTCCTCATCGACGACAAGGGCGTCAAGGACTACCAGGTCACCGTCGGCTCCTCCGGCTTCATGGCGGCCTTCGGCGGCGGTACGGGCGCCAACCAGGCCTCGTACCAGGTCACCCTGAAGGACGCCAAGGACTACGAGGACGCCCAGGACCGCATCTCCGGGGCCCTCGGCAAGCTCGACGGCATCGGGGACACGACCATCACCGCGGGCGACGGCTTCGGCGCCCAGGACCTGAGCGTCGTGGTCAAGGCGTCGGACGCCGATGTCCTGAAGAAGGCGTCGGAGGCGGTCCGCACGGAGGTCGCCACGATCAAGGACGTCACCGACGTCCAGAGCGACCTGGCCCAGAGCGTCCCGCGCATCGCGGTCACCCCCAACGACAAGGCGGCGGCAGCCGGTTTCGACTCCACCACCCTCGGCGGGATCGTCGCCGGAGCCGTACGCGGCACCCCGGCCGGCAGCGCGACGCTGGACGACACCGAGCGCGACATCGTCATCAAGTCCGCCCGCCCGGCCGCCACGATGGCCGAGCTGAAGGCCCTGCCGCTCGGCCCGGTGAAGCTGGGCGACATCGCCACGGTCGAACTGGTCCCCGGCCCGGTCTCGATGACCCGCATCGACGGCCAGCGCGCGGCGACCATCACCGCCAAGCCCGTCGGTGACAACACCGGTGCGGTCAGCGCCACCCTCGCCTCGAAGATCGACGCCCTGGACCTCCCCGACGGCGCCACCGCCACCATCGGCGGCGTCTCCGAGGACCAGAACGAGGCCTTCATGCAGCTGGGCCTCGCCATGCTGGCGGCCATCGCGATCGTCTTCATGCTGCTGGTCGCCACCTTCCGCTCCCTCGTCCAGCCGCTGATCCTGCTGGTCTCGGTGCCGTTCGCGGCGACCGGTGCCATCGGCCTGCTGCTCGTCACCGGCACCCCGCTGGGCGTTCCCGCGATGATCGGCCTGCTGATGCTCATCGGCATCGTGGTCACCAACGCGATCGTGCTGATCGACCTGATCAACCAGTACCGCGCCCAGGGCCTCGGCATCGTCGAAGCCGTCATCGAGGGCGGCCGCCACCGCTTCCGCCCGATCCTGATGACCGCCCTGGCCACCATCTTCGCCCTGCTCCCGATGGCCCTCGGCGTCACCGGCGACGGCGGCTTCATCTCCCAGCCGCTGGGCGTCGTGGTGATCGGCGGCCTCATCAGCTCCACGGTCCTGACCCTGGTGCTGGTCCCGACGCTGTACGCGATGGTCGAACTCCGCAAGGAACGCCGCGCCGAGAAGAAGGCCGCCAAGCGAGCGGCCAAGGCAGGCGTCCCGGACCAGCAGCCCGGGCCGAAGGAGGAGGAGCCCCGGGAGGCCGAGCCCGCGAAGGCCTGACTCTGAACGAAGGAAGGGGCCCGTCCGACGCACGCGCGTGGGACGGGCCCCTTTCGGGGTCCCCGCCTGCTCGACCGGGAAGACGAACGCGTTCCGGGTGGGGGCCTGGAGGGTGACGGCTGAGGTCCGCGGCGGCCCGACAGCCTCAGACGAACCCGCCCAGGCCCTGGAAGGCGGCGGCCCGTCGGCCTCAGGCCCCGTCGCCGCCCAGGGCCTCGATGATGCGGCCCAGCGTCTCCCCGTTCCGTTCGGGGTGGCGGGTGGTGACGGCCCGGGCCTCGTCCAGGAGGCGGGTGCGCGTCCGCTCGTCGGCCTTGTGGCGGAGGGCGGCCAGGTCGGCCGGGTCGAAGCCGCGCGTCTCGCCCGAGAGGACCAGGGCCATCTGGGCGTGGGTGAGCGAGGAGAGGCGGTCGCCGAAGACCTGGCCCTCGATGCCTCCGGCGTGCATCAGGGAGGTGCCGTCCCCGGCCTCCAACGCGCGGTCCACATACGTCTGGAGGGTCTCGCGGTCCTCCACCAGGCGGTACGCGGCGTCCAGGCCCTCCGTGCGGCCGATGTCGAGCATGGCGACATGGGCCAGGGGGGTGTCCGGGGGCGGTTGTACGGTCAGGAGGCGCGGGTGCTCCTCCAGGTAGGCCCGCGACTCCGTCCAGTCCGCGCACTCCAGCCACTCCGCCAGCTGCTCCGACAGGATCAGCGGGTCATAGGCGGCGGTCACCCCGTGGACCAGCACCGCGTCCCGGAGCGTCGCGTGCCGCTGGGCGCCGTGCGGGTCCAGGATCGCCAGCTCGTCCAGGGCCGCCGCCGCCTCCTCGCTGCCCAGCACCTCCGCGTTGCCCGACCAGAAGTCGCGCGAGCGGGGCCAGTTGGGCGCGAACATCCAGGCGCTGACCAGGTCCAGGGTCTCCGCCCGCACGGCGAGCCACTCCGGCGCGGGCGTGAACGTCTCCTCCTCCCACACCGTGCGCACCGCCGCCGGGTCCCCGTACGAGCGCAGCGCCTGCCGGGCCCGTACGGTCACGGCGTCCGGGCCCCCGGCCCGCTGCCCGTCCTCGTCGAGCCACAGCACCAGCTCCGCCAGCCCGGTCGTGGGCCAGGGGGCGGGGCAGCGCAGCAGGAAGGCGTTCCGCTCCACGACCAGGCGGCGGCCGACCACCGGATCGGTCTCAGCGAACTCCTTGACGATGCCGTCGAACTCCTCGACCGCCGCCGCATGCCTGCCCAGACGCCCGAGCGCCCGGGTCAGGTCGTCCAGAGCCGCGATCAGGGGCGTGGCCGAGGCGGGAGAGGGATCCGGCCGGTCCGGCGTCAGCCGGCGGTTGAGGGTCACCGCCTCCCAGAACGCCTCCACCGCCCCCTCCGCGTCGCCCTCCAGCTCCACATACGTGCCGAGCATCCGAAGGGCCCCGGCCAACTCCTCCTCCGCCTCTTCCCCATGTGCCCGCAGCAGTGCGACGGCCTCCCGTACCGGGGGCAGGGCACCCACCGGGTCCCCGGTGTCCGCCAGGCACCGGGCCAGCGTGCGCAGCGCGGCGGCGAGCCCCGGACGGAACGCCTCCGCACTCTCCGCCACCAGCTCGCGGTGGAGCGCCACCGCCTCCTCCGCCACCCGCAGCCCCGCCGCCGGGTCACCGGCCCGGCCGAGGTGACCGGCCAGGGAGTCCAGCGCCGTGGCCAGCTCCGGGCGGAAGCCGGCCGGTTGCCCGTCGGTGAGCCCCGGGACCGGCCGCTCGCCGTTGAGCCTCCGGACCGGCCGCCTGCCTGCGAGTGCCCGGGCCGATCGCTCGTCGACGACCCCGGCGGCCGGCTGCTCGCCGGTGAACCCTGCCGTCGGCCGCCCGTCGGTGAGTCCCCGGACCGGCCCCTCGTTTGTAAGCCCCCGGGCCGGCCGCTCGTCCGCGAGCCCCCGGAACAGGCTCACGGCCTCCGCCGTCGCCTCGATCGTCCCCGAGGTGTCGCTCACGGCCGCGCGGTGGCCGCCCAGGGTGTGCAGGGCCGTGGCGAGCCGCGGACGGAAGACCTCCGGCTCGTCCGCGGCCAGGTCCCGGAGGAGCCCCACGGCCTCCTCGGCCCGGGGCACGGCCTCCACCGCCTCGCCGGACCCGGCCAGCTGCCCGGCGTACCGCAGCAGGTACTCCACGAGTGCCGGTACGGACGCCCCCGGCTGGTCCTCGTCGACCAGCTCCCGCTGGAGCCGTACGGCCTGCTTCGCGAACGGCGCGGCGGCCGCCGGGTCCCCGGTGGCGGCGATCCGGTCGCCCAGCGCGCTCATGGCCAGGGCCAGCTCCGCCTGGTAGTCGCCCGGGCGCTTCATGCCCAGCTCGGCGTAGATCCGCGCGGCGTCCTTCGCCGGGGCAGGGCGCCTGCTGTGTCCCCGACAGCGGCGAGCAGCTCCGACCACCGGTGCAGCGCCCCGGCCAGTTCGGGCAGGAAGCCGCCGGGACCGTCGTCGTCGAGGGAGCCGAGGGACCGGTAGATCACGGCCGCCTCCTCGGCGGGCGCGATGGCCCCCTGTACGTCCCCGGCCTCGGCGCGGAGGGCGGAGAGGACGCCCAGGGCGGCCGCCAGAGCGGGCCTGCCGGTGGCGGGGTCCTTCTCGGCGGCGCCGCGTCGGGTCCGTACCTCTTCCTCCGCCCGCGGCAGATCCCCTCCCGCCGACCCTTTCGCCGTCCCTGCCCGCGCGCCTACGCCCGTGCCGCGCGCCTCGTCCCCCGCGCTCGTGCCCGTCCCACGGTCCTCGTAACTCATGCCCGCCCCACTGTCGTCTCGCCGTTCGTTCCCGGTCAGCCCCGGCTGCGGTGAGTAGCAGCGTAGTTACGGGGTGGAGGGGGCGGTGGATGTATGGGGAAGATTCAGCCGGTCCGGGAGAGGAGGCCCGGCAGCGAAAAGCCCCGGTATGCCTACACCTGCGGCATACCGGGGCTTTCCTGGTGGATGGAGGCCCGCCGTTACGGCAGCGCCAGCATCCGCTCCAGCGCCAGCTTGGCGAACTTCTCCGTCTCGGGGTCGACCTCGATCCGGTTGACCAGCTTGCCGTCGGCCAGCGACTCCAGCGTCCAGACCAGGTGCGGCAGGTCGATGCGGTTCATCGTCGAGCAGAAGCAGACCGTCTTGTCGAGGAAGACGATCTCCTTGTCCTCCGCGGCGAAACGGTTCGCCAGGCGGCGGACCAGGTTCAGCTCCGTACCGATGGCCCACTTCGAGCCGCGCGGGGCCGCCTCCAGCGCCTTGATGATGTACTCCGTCGAGCCGACGTAGTCCGCCGCCGCCACGACCTCGTGCTTGCACTCCGGGTGCACCAGCACGTTGACCCCGGGGATCCGGGCCCGGACGTCCTCGACCGACTCGACCGAGAAGCGGCCGTGGACCGAGCAGTGGCCGCGCCACAGGATCATCTTGGCGTCCCGCAGCTGCTCGGCGGTGAGGCCGCCGTTCGGCTTGTGCGGGTTGTAGACGACGCAGTCCTCCAGGCTCATCCCCATGTCCCGCACCGCCGTGTTGCGGCCCAGGTGCTGGTCGGGGAGGAAGAGGATCTTCTCGCCCTGCTCGAAGGCCCACTCCAGGGCCCGTTTCGCGTTGGACGAGGTGCAGATCGTGCCGCCGTGGCGGCCGGTGAAGGCCTTGATGTCGGCGGAGGAGTTCATGTACGAGACGGGCACCACCTGGTCGGCGATCCCGGCGTCCGTCAGCACGTCCCAGCACTCCGCGACCTGCTCGGCGGTGGCCATGTCGGCCATCGAGCAGCCCGCCGCCAGGTCCGGCAGCACGACCGCCTGGGCGTCCGTGGTCAGGATGTCCGCGGACTCGGCCATGAAGTGCACACCGCAAAAAACAATGTACTCCGCCTCCGGGCGCGCGGCCGCGTCCCGGGCGAGCTTGAACGAGTCGCCGGTCACGTCCGCGAACTGGATGACCTCGTCGCGCTGGTAGTGGTGGCCGAGGACGAAGACCCGGTCCCCGAGCCTCTCCTTCGCCGCGCGGGCCCGGGCGACCAGGTCCGGGTCGGAGGGGGAGGGGAGGTCGCCGGGGCATTCGACGCCTCGCTCGCTCCTCGGGTCGGCCTCGCGACCGAGCAGCAGCAGCGCGAGGGGTGTCGGCTGTACGTCCAGGGGCTGGGCCGTGGTCACGTCACGCACCCTTTCTTCTCTGCGTTCTGCTCTGCGGCTTGGGTGAACGCGCCTTTTCGTCTATTTGACGCTATCTATCATAGCTCCTTCGTGTCACTTTGACGATGCCGATAGCGTCGATGTGACGCATCCCCCGGGCGAGCGGGTGTGCGAGCATGAAAAGGAACAGACACGCGCTTGGCCCGGAATGAATCCGTGGCTGAGACGGTTGAACCGTCGGCAAGCAGTCCGTACAACCCGGGAGAGAAGCAGATGTCCGTATCGGACGAGACCACCACCGTGAGCGACGGCATCCTCCTGTCCGACGCCGCCGCAGCCAAGGTCAAGGCCCTGCTGGAGCAGGAAGGCCGCGAGGACCTGGCGCTGCGCGTCGCCGTCCAGCCCGGCGGTTGCTCGGGCCTGCGCTACCAGCTCTTCTTCGACGAGCGCTCGCTCGACGGGGACGTCGTCAAGGACTTCGACGGCGTCAAGGTCGTCACCGACCGGATGAGCGCCCCGTATCTGGGCGGCGCCTCCATCGACTTCGTCGACACCATCGAGAAGCAGGGCTTCACGATCGACAACCCGAACGCCACCGGCTCCTGCGCCTGCGGCGACTCGTTCAGCTAAACGCTGCGAGAGCGCGTACGACGTACGAGGGCGGCCCCGGATCCACTCCCGGGGCCGCCCTCGTACGTTCTGTGCCTTCACTCCACGCTCAGCTGCGCGGCACCGTCGCCCCGCTCTCCGCGTCGATCACCGTACGGTCGCCCAACGGCTTCTCCAGCGTCACCGTCCGCTTCAGCTCCTTGGCGATCATGATGCAGGCGCCGTCCTTCTGCGGCTTCTCCGTGATGGTGATCCGCACCTGACCCGGGCTCTCCTCGGCGCTCGCCGTGTAGCTGGAGCAGACCCCGCCCCAGAAGGTCACCTCCAGCGTCCGGCCGTCGGCCGCGTACGAGGTCGCCTTACGGTCGCCCGACGGCGTCGGCGTGGCCGGCTTCTCGACGTACTCCGGCGCCACCGCGATCTGCGTCACCGTGCTCTCCGGCCCGCCCGACCCCTGCCGGACCTGGAACAGCCACGACGGTACGAGGGTCTGCCGGCCCTCCACATAGCTCAGGGCCAGCCCGAACACCGCGCCCTCGACCGTGTGCTGCACCGGGGCCCGCTTGCCGTTCGACGGCACGCACTGCGGGTCGCCCGGCTTCGGCTCGCCCTCCAGCGGTACGGGGGTGGCGCAGCCGCCGATGTCCCGGCTCGCGTCCCCCTTGGCCCGGCCCGCCTCGTTGAGCTGGTTCAGCGCCGCCTCGGCCCCGATCACGGGGTAGGTGGCCCCCTTCTCCAGGGCCTTCAGCTGGCCGCTGCCCCCGGCCACCGTGCCGTCCGGGCCGATCTGCACTCCGGTCGTCCAGCCGTAGGTGGGCAGCCCGTCCACCTTCGGCTCCGCGTTCACCACGCGTACGTCACCCATGAGCTGGGCCGCGTTCAGCGCCGCGTCCTCCTGGCCGACGGCCTTCAGCACAGGCGCGGCGGCGGCCTTCGCGGCCTGCTCGCTCACCGGCTTCCCGTCCGCCTCCGGCGGGCTCTGGTTGGCGCACGTCTTCCCCGGCTCGCACGGCTCCACGGGCGTGGTGCGAGCGAACGTCCAGGTGCCCGGGGCCTGCTTGGTGACCTTCAGGAGCGCGCCGGGCCCGTCCTCGTCACCGACCACCCAGGAGGCGTCCACGGTCCGCGGGGTCCCCGGGATGCCGAGCGCCTTCGCCAGCCGGGCGACCTCCGCTGGGGCGACCGTGCCCGTGGCGCGGTGCACCGCCGCCTTGTCCGGGCCGTCGGGGAGCTTGCCCTCCGCCCGGTAGACGACCGGCGGGCCGTTCGGGTCCGGTTCGCCCGGGGCGATGCCCGGGGGAGGCGTGTCCGGGTCACCGGGGGTGGCCGGGGCGGCCTCGGCGGCGTCCAGCGCCAGCACGGGGGCCGCGTCACGGGAGGCGTTCCCGCCGCCGTCCGCCGCGCCGCCGTCACCGGAGGCGGTGGTGGCCCAGTAGGCCCCACCGCCCCCGGCCAGCAGCACCGCTGCCGCCACCGAGGCCACCGCGAGCGGCGTACGCCGCCGCCGGGGGCCGGTCACGTCGTTGTCGGGTCGCTCGGTGCTCACCGGATCGCTCCTTCGACTGCGTTGCCGTCGCGTTCACTACCGCGTGCCCCCGGACGGGGACACCGGTGGGACGGAACGGAGGAGCGAGCGGTTCCCCGGTGCTCCCCGCACACCGGCGAACGGGGCGCGTTCCCCGTACGGTTCAGGCCGAAGATGCGAGGAAACACGCCGAAGACGCACCGGTACGGGCCGGGGCGGGCCGGAGCGAGCCGGGGCGAGCCGGAACGCCTCAGCAGGCCCGGCCATCGAACCGAGGGTCTGGATCCGGCCAGGGGCCGGATCCCGGATCAGGCCCGGCTCACTCCCCGTACTCCGACATCGCGTCCACCAGCCGCGCCGACGCGGGCGGCACCGTGACCCCGTGGATCAGCGACGGCTTGACCGGGGTGACCACGGTCTTCTTGGGCGTGGTCCAGTGCGGGGCCATGCGCGCGCAGTCCCCGCGCAGCTCGGCCAGGCTCACTTCGGACTCCCGCGTTGCGGTGTGCTTCGACATATCCGCACCGTAACCACGGTCACGCTCAGGTAGAAAGCCCTACTATCGGGTAGTTTTCCCTTTTCCCGGCCGGAGGGGTCACCCGGTAGCGTGAACTGTCACGCCGTCCCGGAGGGCGCACCTCGGCCCTTCGCCTTCCGCAGGAGAAGCCTCCCCGTGCGTATCGCAGTCACCGGCTCCATCGCCACCGACCACCTCATGACCTTCCCCGGCCGCTTCGCCGACCAGCTGGTCGCGGATCAGCTGCACACGGTCTCCCTCTCCTTCCTGGTCGACAACCTCGATGTGCGCCGGGGCGGTGTCGCCGCCAACATCTGCTTCGGCATGGGGCTGCTCGGCACGGAGCCGATCCTCGTGGGCGCCGCGGGCTCCGACTTCGACGAGTACCGCGCCTGGCTCGACCGGCACGGCGTGGAGACCGGCTCGGTCCGGATCTCCGAGGTCCTGCACACCGCCCGCTTCGTCTGCACCACCGACGCCGACCACAACCAGATCGGCTCCTTCTACACGGGCGCGATGAGCGAGGCCCGGCTGATCGAGCTGAAGAGCGTCGCGGACCGGGTCGGCGGCCTGGACCTCGTCTCGATCGGCGCGGACGACCCGGAGGCGATGCTCCGCCACACCGAGGAGTGCCGCTCGCGGAACATCCCGTTCGCCGCCGACTTCTCCCAGCAGATCGCGCGCATGGACGGCGAGGAGATCCGCATCCTGCTGGACGGCGCCACGTACCTCTTCTCCAACGAGTACGAGAAGGGGCTCATCGAGTCCAAGACCGGCTGGAGCGACGAGGAGATCCTCGCCAAGGTGGGCCACCGGGTCACCACGCTCGGCTCCCGCGGTGTCCGGATCGAGAAGGCCGGCGAGCCGGTCATCGAGGTCGGCTGCCCGGAGGAGGAGACCAAGGCCGACCCGACCGGCGTCGGCGACGCCTTCCGGGCCGGGTTCCTCTCCGGTCTCGCCTGGGGCGTCGGCCTGGAGCGCGCCGCCCAGGTCGGCTGCATGCTCGCCACGCTGGTCATCGAGACGGTCGGCACCCAGGAGTACACCCTGCGCCGCACCCACTTCATGGACCGCTTCACCAAGGCGTACGGCCACGAGGCCGCCGCCGAGGTCCAGCAGCACCTCGTCTAGTCCTCCAGTCGTCAGGAGAGCCGGCGGACCACATAGGCCGAGCCCCGGTCCGCCGGCTCCTCGCCCACGTACTCCTGCTCCCGCATCTCGCACCAGGCGGGGATGTCCAGCCGGGCCGCCTCGTCGTCCGCGAGGACCGTCACCGTGGCGCCCACCGGTACCTCCCCGATCACCTTTGCGAGTTCGATCACCGGGATCGGGCAGCGGCGGCCCAGCGCGTCGACCACCAGGGACCGGGCCGGAGCGGGGGAGGGCGGCGCCGACACGGGGGCGCCGAGCCGTTCCCGTACCTCCGCGACCACCCCGGGCACCACCTCCAGGAAGCGGTCCACGTCCGCCTCCGCCGTGCCGAGCGGCAGCGAGACCCGGACGTTCCCCTCCGACAGCACCCCCATCGCCTTGAGCACATGGCTCGGCTCCAGCGTGCTGCTCGTACAGGACGAACCGGACGATACGGAGAACCCGTGCCGGTCCAGCTCATGGAGAAGGGTCTCTCCATCGACATAGAGACAGGAGAAGGTGACCAGGTGCGGGAGCCGCCGCTCCGGATCGCCCACCACCTCCACATCGCCCACCCGCTCGGCCACCACGGTCCGGATCCGGTCCACCAGCGCCCGCAGCCGCACCGCCTCGGCCGCCGCCTCGTCCCGTACCGCGCGGAGCGAGGCCGCCGCCGCCACGATCGCGGGCAGGTTCTCGAACCCCGGCGCCCGCCCCGACTCCCGCTCCCCGGCCGGGCCCTGCGGCGCGAACCGCACTCCCTTCCGTACCGCCAGCAGCCCCACCCCGGCCGGGCCGCCCCACTTGTGCGCGCTCGCCGTCAGCAGCGACCAGCCGCCCGCCACCGGACCCCACCCCAGCGACTGGGCGGCGTCCACCAGCAGCGGCACCCCGGCCTCGGCGCAGAGCGCGGCCACCTCCGCCACCGGCTGCTCGGTCCCCACCTCATGGTTGGCCGACTGGAGGCAGGCCAGCGCGGTGCCGTCCCGCAGCGCCCCGGCGTACGCCCCCGGGTCCACCGCCCCGACCGCCCCACCGGCACCTGGGTCACCGTCCCGCCCGCCGCCTCGTGCGCCGCCGCCGCATGGAGTACGGAGGAGTGCTCGACGGCCGAGAGGGCCAGATGGCGGCCGACACGCCGACGCCCCGAAAGAGCACCGGCCACTCCGGCGTGGACGGCGGTGGTCCCCGAAGAGGTGAAGACCAGCTCGTCCGGACGGCAGCCGACCGCGTCCGCCGCGGCCTCCCGGGCGGCGTCCAGCAGCAGCCGGGCCCGCCGCCCCTCGCGGTAGAGCCGGGCGGGGTCGGCCCACCCCTCGTCCAGCGCGGCAAGCAGCGCCTGACGTGCGACGGGGTGCAGGGGGGCGGCGGAGGCGGCGTCGAAGTAGGGCACACCGCCACGCTAGCCCGCACCGCCTGTCACCTCGGCGCCCGGCTGCCCGGCCGCCCGTCCTAGGGGGTGTCAGATGACGGCCGGAGGCCCGGATTCCATCCCTTCGGGGAGTCGGGCGGCGCGTTGGGCACCCTCCCCGCGCGACCCCAAATAGCGTCCAGTAGGGTTTGGTCCGCATAAACATCCAAACCCCTGCCCGCGTCAGGGACGGCGACCGACCAGCGAGACGGGCGCGCCGCCCGTGCGGGCGAGACTCTCGGGAAGGCGCTACGTGAGTCCCAACGGCTCCGACCGCTCGTCGCGGCGCCCGATGCGGCGGAAGCTGCCGCAGGTGCTGACTGCGGGCCTGGTCCTGGCGACGGCCTCCGGTTGTTCATACAACTGGGAGGATTTTCCCCGCCTCGGTATGCCCACCCCGGTGACGGAAGAGGCCCCTCGGATCCTCTCCCTCTGGCAAGGCTCGTGGGCGGCAGCGCTCGTCACGGGTGTCCTTGTCTGGGGGCTGATCCTCTGGAGCGTCTTCTTCCACCGGCGTAGCCGGACCAAGGTGGAGGTACCTCCGCAGACCAGGTACAACATGCCCATCGAGGCGTTGTACACAGTGGTTCCGCTCATCATCGTCTCGGTGCTCTTCTACTTCACCGCGCGCGATGAGTCCAAGCTCCTCGAACTCTCCGACAAGCCGGCCCACACCATCAACGTGGTCGGCTACCAGTGGAGCTGGGCCTTCAACTACATCGAGAAGGTGGAAGGCCAGCCCGCAGCGGGCAGCGAGGTTCCCAAGGAGCTCGCGGCCATCCCCGACAAGTTCCAGAAGGACTTCCCCGCGGACGCCACCGGCGTCTACGACGCGGGCATCCCCGGCACCCGTAACCCCCAGAACGGCAACCCGGGTCCGACCCTGTGGCTGCCGAAGGGGGAGAAGGTCCGCTTCGTCCTCACTTCGCGTGACGTCATCCACTCCTTCTGGGTGGTGCCGTTCCTCATGAAGCAGGACGTCATCCCGGGCCACACCAACGTCTTCGAGGTCACTCCCAACCGGGAGGGCACCTTCATGGGCAAGTGCGCCGAGCTCTGCGGCGTCGACCACTCCCGGATGCTCTTCAACGTCAAGGTCGTCTCCCCGGAGCGGTACCAGCAGCACCTCAAGGAGCTGGCTGAGAAGGGTCAGACGGGCTACGTGCCGGCAGGCATCGAGCAGACCGACCCGGCCAGGAATGCGGAGAAGAAGCAACTGTGAGCATCCTCAACGAACCTCAGGGTGCCGCACCGGCAGACGACTCGTACGAGGACGAGCTGCCGGTCCGGCGCAAGCAGCCGGGCAATGTCGTCGTCAAGTGGATGACCAGCACGGACCACAAGACCATCGGCACGCTCTACCTGGTCACGTCGTTCGCCTTCTTCATCATCGGCGGACTCATGGCGCTCTTCATGCGCGCCGAGCTCGCTCGTCCCGGCACGCAGATCATGTCGAACGAGCAGTTCAACCAGGCGTTCACGATGCACGGCACGATCATGCTGCTGATGTTCGCGACGCCGCTGTTCGCCGGGTTCGCCAACTGGATCATGCCGCTGCAGATCGGGGCGCCCGATGTGGCGTTCCCGCGGCTGAACATGTTCGCGTACTGGCTGTACCTCTTCGGCTCGCTCATCGCGGTGGCCGGCTTCCTCACCCCGCAGGGCGCCGCCGACTTCGGGTGGTTCGCCTACGCGCCGCTGAACGACGCCGTCCGCTCGCCGGGCATCGGCGCCGACATGTGGATCATGGGTCTGGCCTTCTCCGGCTTCGGCACGATCCTCGGCTCGGTCAACTTCATCACCACGATCATCTGCATGCGCGCACCCGGCATGACGATGTTCCGCATGCCGATCTTCACCTGGAACGTCCTGCTGACCGGTGTCCTGGTCCTGCTGGCCTTCCCGGTCCTGGCCGCCGCGCTCTTCGCCCTGGAGGCGGACCGTAAATTCGGTTCGCACATCTTCGATTCCGCCAACGGCGGCGCGTTGCTCTGGCAGCACCTCTTCTGGTTCTTCGGCCATCCAGAGGTGTACATCATCGCCCTGCCGTTCTTCGGCATCATTTCCGAGGTCATTCCGGTATTCAGCCGCAAGCCGATGTTCGGCTACATCGGTCTGATCGCCGCGACGATCGCCATCGCCGGTCTCTCGGTGACGGTGTGGGCGCACCACATGTATGTGACGGGCGGCGTGCTATTGCCGTTCTTCTCGTTCATGACATTCCTCATCGCGGTGCCAACAGGTGTGAAGTTCTTCAACTGGATCGGCACGATGTGGAAGGGGTCATTGTCCTTCGAGACCCCGATGCTCTGGGCCGTCGGCTTCCTCATCACCTTCACCTTCGGTGGTCTGACCGGCGTCATCCTGGCCTCGCCCCCGATGGACTTCCACGTCTCCGACTCGTACTTCGTCGTCGCGCACTTCCACTACGTCATCTTCGGCACCGTGGTCTTCGCGATGTTCTCCGGATTCCACTTCTGGTGGCCGAAGTTCACCGGCAAGATGCTGGACGAGCGGCTCGGGAAGATCACCTTCTGGACGCTGTTCGTCGGCTTCCACGGCACCTTCCTGGTGCAGCACTGGCTCGGTGCCGAGGGCATGCCACGTCGTTACGCGGACTACCTCGCCGCCGACGGCTTCACCGCGCTGAACACGATCTCCACGATCGCGTCCTTCGTGCTCGGCCTGTCGATGCTGCCGTTCTTCTACAACGTCTGGAAGACCGCGAAGTACGGCAAGAAGATCGAGGTCGACGACCCCTGGGGTTACGGCCGTTCGCTGGAGTGGGCGACCTCCTGCCCGCCCCCGCGGCACAACTTCCTCACCCTGCCGCGGATCCGTTCCGAATCCCCGGCGTTCGACCTGCACCACCCGGAGATCGCGGCGCTCGAACAGCTTGAGCACCACTCCGAGTCGGACAAGGCCCTCGCCGGCGGCAAGGAGGCAGGCAAGTGAAGATCCAGGGACAGATGTTCATCTGGCTGAGCGTCTTCATCCTCGGCATGGCCATCGTCTACGGCGTGTGGTCCAAGGAGCCGATCGGCACCACGGCCCTCTTCCTGGCCTTCGGGCTCTCGGTCATGATCGGCTTCTACCTGGCCTTCACGGCCAACCGGGTCGACGCCATGGCCCAGGACAACAAGGAGGCGGACGTCGCCGACGAGGCGGGCGAGCTGGGGTTCTTCTCCCCGCACAGCTGGCAGCCGCTCTCGCTGGCCGTCGGTGGCGCCTTCGCCTTCCTGGGCGTCGTCTTCGGCTGGTGGCTGATGTACTTCTCCGCCCCGCTGCTCCTGCTCGGCCTCTTCGGCTGGGTCTTCGAGTACTACCGCGGCGAGAACCGCACCCAGTGACACCCTCCTGAGGGTGCCACCGCACTACCCCACGAGGGGCCCGCGTCGCAAGGAAGCGACACGGGCCCCTCGCTCGTTCGGAGGCATTGGACGCGCTGGATCGGATGAATCTTCTTAGCGTGAGGTCATGAACCACACGCCGCGCATCCGCACCGTAGTGAGCTGCACTCTGCTGGTCGTGACCCTCGGCGCGGGTGCGACCGCCTGTGGCGGCTCCGACGGACATCCGCTGTCGACGAAGCCGTACGACGCGGGGGACCAGGTCTCCTTCAACGGCCCCTCCAAGAACGAGAAGGCCGACCCCGACAAGCCGCTCGAGGTCACCGTCAAGGGTGACGACAGCCGCATCACCGACGTCAGCGCCGTCGACACCGGCGGCCGCCACCTCGCGGGCGAGCTCTCCGCCGACGGCCGCCGCTGGCGCTCCACCGCCCCGCTGGCCGCCGGAACCGGATACACCGTCAGGGTCGCCACCGAGAACGAGGACGGCGCTCCGGGCACCCGTACGCTCTCCTTCGAGACCTCCTCGCCCAAGAAGCTGCTGAAGGTCTCCTTCGGCCCCCAGGCGGGCACCTACGGCGTCGGACAGCCCATCACGGCGGAACTCAGCGCTCCGGTCACCGACAAGGCCTCACGCGCCACCGTCGAGCGCGCCCTCAAGGTCCGCTCCACCCCGGCCGCCACCGGCTCCTGGTACTGGGTCGACGACAAGAAGCTGCACTACCGCCCCCAGGAGTACTGGCCCGCCAACGCCACCATCGAGGTCCGCTCCAACCTGGCGGGCATCAAGGTGACCAACGCCCTCTACGGAGCCGAGGCCAAGCCCCTCAAGATCACCACCGGCGACCGGATCGAAGCCCTCACCGACGCCTCGACCCACACCATGACGGTCCTGCGCAACGGAGAAGTGATCAACACCATTCCGGTCACCACCGGCAAGCCCGGCTTCTCCACCCGCAACGGCGTCAAGGTGGTGCTCGCCAAGGAGTACTACGTACGGATGCGCGGCGAGTCCATCGGCATCGCGGCCGGCTCCTCGGAGTCGTACGACCTGCCCGTCTACTACGCCGCACGGGTGACCTGGAGCGGGGAGTACGTCCACGCCGCACCCTGGTCCGTCGGCTCCCAGGGCTCCGCCAACGTCAGCCACGGCTGCACCGGCATGAGCACCAGCAACGCCGCCTGGTTCTTCGACACCGTGCGCCAGGGCGACATCGTCAAGGTCGTAGGCAGCGCGGGGGAGACCATGACCCCGTTCGACAACGGGTTCGGCGACTGGAACCTGTCCTGGGAGAAGTGGCAGAAGGGCAGCGCCCTCAACGAAGGGGTGCCGGACAGCCCCCAGACGCTCCAGGCGGCCCGGCTGCGGCCCCATGTCTGACCGGGCGCAGCGGGAGCGCCCCGCACCGCGGGGCGCTCCTCACCTGTCCGCAGGGGCGGCTCACGCCTCCACGGAGAGCCGGGCGCGCAGCAGGGCCGCCAGAGCCTCGGAGAACTCCACCGGGTCCACCGGCAGCGTCACCGCGGCCTCCGCACGGCTCCAGGTGGCCAGCCACGCGTCCTGCGGGCGGCCGATCAGCAGGAGGACCGGGGGGCAGTGGAAGATCTCGTCCTTGATCTGCCGGCAGACGCCCATCCCCCCGATGGGGGCCGTCTCGCCGTCCAGCACGCAGACGTCGACCCCGCCGGCGTCCAGTGCCGCCAGGACGGCCGGAAGCGTCGCGCACTCCAGGAACCGCACTTCCGGCACGTCGGCGGCGGGCCTGCGCCCGGCCGCCAGCTTCACCTGCTCGCGGATGTTGGCGTCGTCGCTGTAGACCAGGACCGTGGCGGTCGCCTGCATTGTTCCTCCGTGACAGCTGTGTCTTCGGGGCTCTCGGGGCATGAACCGATGCGCGGATCGTACTCCGCCAGACCCGCCGTCAGCACCGGTAAGGACACCGATTCGATGGGCCGTTCGGGCAGGACACACGCCACTGACACACCGAACGGCACCCCCCGGAGTGAGGGCGGGATAAGCGACCGACATAATGTCGGTCGTGGCGACAGCAACGACAGTAGAAACCGGGCACGCGCACCCGTCGGTCAATCGGCCGAACCTCACCAGCGTCGGAACCATCATCTGGTTGGCGTCCGAGCTGATGTTCTTCGCGGCCCTCTTCGCGATGTACTTCACCCTTCGATCGGTGATGGGACCCGAGTACTGGAAGGAGATGGCCGGGCATCTGAACTTCCCGTTCGCGGCCACGAACACCACGATCCTGGTGCTTTCCTCACTCACCTGCCAGCTCGGCGTCTTCGCCGCCGAGCGGGGCGATGTGAAGAAGCTCCGCACCTGGTTCATCGTGACGTTCGTGATGGGCTCGATCTTCATCGGCGGCCAGGTCCTGGAGTACGTGGAGCTGGTCAAGGAGGCGGGGCTCTCCCTCTCCTCCGACCCGTACGGCTCCGTGTTCTACCTGACCACCGGCTTCCACGGACTGCATGTGACGGGCGGCCTCATCGCCTTCCTGCTGGTCCTCGGCAGGACGTACGCGGCCAAGAGGTTCACCCATGACCAGGCCACCGCGGCCATCGTCGTGTCCTACTACTGGCACTTCGTGGACGTGGTGTGGATCGGCCTGTTCGCAACGATCTACATGATCAAGTAACCGGGCTCGCACCCACCCACCATCGACGCAGAAGATCCTGACACCGGGGTAATCCGTGAAAAAGCTCTCCGCACGACGACGCCATCCGCTGGCGGCGGTCGTCGTACTACTCCTCGCGCTGGCGGCTACCGGGGGGCTGTACGCCGCGTTTGCGCCTGCGGGCAAGGCGCAGGCCGATGAAACCGCCCAGTCCCTCGCCATCGACGAGGGCAAGAAGCTCTACACCGTAGGCTGCGCCAGCTGCCACGGAACCGGCGGTCAGGGCACCACCGACGGGCCGTCCCTCGTGGGCGTGGGCTCCGCCGCCGTCGACTTCCAGGTCGGTACGGGCCGTATGCCCGCGCAGCAGCCGGGCGCCCAGGTACCGAAGAAGAAGAAGATCTACACCCAGGCGGAGATCGACCAGCTCGCGGCGTACGTCGCGTCGCTCGGCGCCGGTCCGATCACGCCGACCGACAAGCAGGTCGACCCGGCCGGCGCGGACATCGCCAAGGGTGGCGAACTGTTCCGCAACAACTGCGCCCAGTGCCACAACTTCACCGGCCAGGGAGGCGCGCTGACCAACGGCAAGTACGCCCCCAGCCTGGAAGGCGTGAGCCCGAAGCACATCTACGAGGCCATGCAGACCGGCCCGCAGTCGATGCCCTCCTTCCCCGACACGATCATGCCGGAGCAGGAGAAGAAGGACATCATCGCGTACATCAAGTCCGTGAACGGTGAGGAGACGCCGAGTCCCGGCGGTCTCGCCCTCGGCGGTCTCGGCCCGGTCAGTGAGGGGCTCTTCGCCTGGATCTTCGGGCTGGGCGCACTCGTCGCAGCCGCCGCCTGGGTCGCGGCCCACACCGCTAAGGCCAAGAAGTCATGAGTAGCCAAAAGATTCCAGAAGACAACCTGCCCGTAGTGCAGGAGACCGCGCAGGGCGCGGTGGAGGGTACGGACGACCCGTTCGCCGACCCCGGGCTGCCGGCGCACAAGCCGCGTATCCAGGACATCGACGAACGCGCCGCGAACCGCTCCGAGCGGGCCGTCGCGTTCATGTTCACGCTCTCGATGCTGTCGACGGTGGGCTTCATCGCGTCGTACGTCATCTTCCCCGTGGACAAGATCGTCTACATCTGGCCCTTCGGCCATGTCAGCCCCCTCAACTTCTCCCTGGGGCTGACGCTCGGCTTCGCGCTCTTCTTCATCGGCGCAGGCGCCGTCCACTGGGCGCGCACCCTGATGTCCGACGTCGAGGTCGCCGACGAGCGCCACCCGATCGAGGCGACCCCCGAGGTCAAGGCCAAGGTCCTCGCCGACTTCAAGGCCGGTGCCGAGGAGTCCGCGATCGGCCGCCGCAAGCTCATCCGCACGACCCTCTTCGGTGCGCTGGCCCTGGTGCCGCTCTCCGGTGTGGTGCTGCTGCGCGACCTCGGTCCGCTCCCGGAGAAGAAGCTCCGGACCACGATGTGGGCCAAGGGCAAGCTGCTCGTCAACATGAACACGGGCGAGCCGCTCCGTCCGGAGCACGTCCCCGTGGGATCGCTGACCTTCGCCAAGCCCGAGGGCCTGGAGGAGGACTCGCACGACTTCCTCTCGCAGATCGCCAAGGCCGCGCTGATGATCGTCCGCATCGAACCGGACGACATCAAGGACAAGCGCCAGCGCGACTGGGCCCACGAGGGCATCGTGGCCTTCTCCAAGATCTGCACCCACGTCGGCTGCCCGATCAGCCTGTACGAGCAGCAGACACACCACGTGCTCTGCCCGTGCCACCAGTCCACCTTCGACCTCTCCGACGGCGCCCGCGTCATCTTCGGTCCGGCCGGCCACGCGCTTCCGCAGCTGCGGATCGGCGTGAACAGCGAGGGCAACCTCGAGGCGCTCGGTGACTTCGACGAGCCCGTCGGTCCGTCCTTCTGGGAGCGCGGATGAGTACTGCGACCACCACCCCGCCCGCCGACCAGGCGGGACAGCGCAAGGCACCCGCGGGCGAGCGGGTCGCCGACTGGGCCGACGGCCGACTGGGCATCTACGGCCTGGCCAAGGCCAACATGCGCAAGATCTTCCCGGACCACTGGTCCTTCATGCTCGGTGAAGTGGCGCTCTTCAGCTTCATCATCATCATCCTCACGGGTGTGTACCTGACGCTGTTCTTCCAGCCGAGCATGACCGAGGTCGTCTACCACGGCCCGTACGAGCCCATGCAGGGCATCCGGATGTCGGAGGCCTACGCCTCCACGCTGAAGATCAGCTTCGAGGTCCGCGGCGGTCTGCTCGTCCGGCAGATCCACCACTGGGCCGCCCTGATCTTCCTCGCGGCGATGTTCGTGCACATGATGCGCGTCTTCTTCACGGGCGCCTTCCGCAAGCCGCGCGAGATCAACTGGGTCTTCGGCTTCCTGCTCTTCGTGCTCGGCATGTTCACCGGCTTCACCGGCTACTCCCTCCCGGACGACCTGCTCTCCGGTACGGGTGTCCGCTTCACCCAGGGCGCCATCCTGTCCGTGCCGATCGTCGGTACGTACATCTCGATGTTCCTGTTCGGCGGCGAGTTCCCCGGCCACGACTTCGTGGCCCGGTTCTACTCGATCCACATCCTGCTGCTGCCGGGCATCATGCTCGGTCTGCTGGTGGCCCACCTCATCCTGGTGGTCTTCCACAAGCACACGCAGTACCCGGGCCCCGGCAAGACGAACAAGAACGTCGTCGGCATGCCGCTGCTGCCGGTCTACATGGCCAAGGCCGGAGGCTTCTTCTTCCTCGTCTTCGGCATCATCGCGATCATCTCGGCCATCGCCACGATCAACCCGATCTGGGCGCTCGGACCGTACCGCCCGGACCAGGTGTCCACCGGCGCCCAGCCCGACTGGTACATGGGCTTCGCCGAGGGTCTGGTCCGTGTGATGCCCGGCTGGGAGATCAGCCACTGGGGCTACACGCTCAACCTCGGCGTATTCATCCCGCTGGTCGGCTTCGGCCTGGTGCTCACCCTGCCCGCGGTGTACCCGTTCATCGAGTCCTGGATCACCGGGGACAAGCGCGAGCACCACATCCTGGACCGCCCGCGCAACGCCCCGACCCGTACGGGGCTCGGCGTCGCCTGGATCACCGCGTACTTCATCGGCCTCGTCGGCGGTGGTAACGACCTGTGGGCCACGCACTTCCACCTGTCGATCAACGCCATCACCTGGTTCGTCCGGATCTTCTTCTTCGTCGGACCGGTCATCGCCTTCATCGTCACCAAGCGGATCTGCCTCGGCCTCCAGCGCCGCGACAAGGAGAAGGTGCTGCACGGTCGCGAGACCGGCATCATCAAGCGCCTGCCGCACGGTGAGTTCGTGGAGATCCACGAGCCGCTGTCCCAGGACAAGCTGCACACGCTCACCCAGCACCACCAGTACAAGCCGCTCGAACTCGGCCCCGAGGTCGACGAGAACGGCGTAAAGCGCAAGATCCCCGTACTGGAGAAGGTCCGGGCCAAGCTCAGCAAGGGCTACTACGGCGAGAACAACCAGATCGCCAAGCCCACCGTCGAGGAGTACAAGGAGATCACCGAGGGCCACGGCCACCACTGATCACCTGAACTGATCGCCACCGCGGGAGCCCCGTCCATTCGATGGACGGGGCTCTTCGCGGTCCCGGTGGCTGGATAGGGTGGAGCCGTATCTTTCCCGGCTGTGGACCCCTGGAGCGGACCATGAACGTTGTGACCCCGAGCGGCGGCGACAGCGTGGCGGACCGTTCCTGGCCCGGCCTGCTGAACCCCCTGCTGCGCGGCGAGAACCTCTCCTCCGAGGAGACCGCCTGGGCGATGGACCGCATCATGAGCGGCGAGGCCACCGACGCGCAGATCGCCGGCTTCGCGGTGGCGCTGCGGGCCAAGGGCGAGACCGTCGAGGAGGTCACCGGGCTGGTGCGCGCGATGTACGCGCACGCCAACACCATCGAGGTGCCCGGCCGCACCGTCGACATCGTCGGCACCGGCGGCGACCTCGCCAAGACCGTCAACATCTCGACCATGGCCGCGATCGTCATCGCCGGGACCGGCGCCAAGGTCGTCAAACACGGCAACCGGGCCGCCTCCTCCGCGAGCGGCTCCTCCGACGTCCTGGAGAAGCTGGGCGTCAACCTGGAGCTGACCCCGCAGCGGGTGGTGGAGGTCGCGGAGGCGGCGGGCATCACGTTCTGTTTCGCCGTCAAGTTCCACCCCGCCCTGCGGTACGCCGCCAAGGCCCGCAAGGAGCTGGGCGCGCAGACCACGTTCAACATCCTGGGACCCCTCACCAACCCGGCCCAGGTGCGCGCCCAGGCGATCGGGGTGGCCGACGCCCGGATGGCGCCCATCGTCGCGGGCGTGCTCGCGGAGCGGGGCAACTCGGCGCTTGTCTTCCGCGGTGACGACGGGCTCGACGAGCTGACCACCACCGCCACCTCGCGGATCTGGGTGGTCCGTGACGGGGAGGTGCGCGAGGAGCCGTTCGACCCGCGCGACGTCGGGCTGACCATCGTCCCCGTCGAGGCGCTGCGCGGCGCCGACGCCTCGTACAACGCCGATGTGGCCCGTCGGCTGCTGGACGGCGAGGGCGGCGCGGTACGGGAGGCGGTGCTGCTCAACGCGGCGGCGGCGCTCGTCGCGCTCGACCCGGGGACCGGCCCGCTGACCGAGCGGATCGCGGCGCAGATCCAGGTGGCCGCCGAGGCCATCGACTCCGGGGCCGCCAAGCGCGCCCTGGAGCGCTGGGTGGCGGCCAGTAACGCCTGAGACGCCGAATGTGACGCAGGGCGCAGTCCGGATGCCGGACCGCGCCCTTGCGCGTCCCCGTACGTATGGCAAGATGCTGCGCAGGTCATGAGTGACAGCGACTACGGCCCCGGCCCGCTGTCCGGCAACCCTCCGTCCGTGGCGGGGTGCCCCGGGTGAAGACCAGGCCGTAGGCAGCGAGGTCTGCGGCAAGCGCGGGCCCCTCGGCGTCCAATGGACGTCAGCCCCCGGGGTCCTGGTCCCTAGGGAGCCTTCTGTGAGCAAGCGAATGCGTTAGGGCTCGTCCCAGGGCTTCGTCACGCCCTGAGCTGACCGCCCTTCTTCAGCGCACCCTCTTTTCCTTCCTTCTCCGCGCCGCCGCGTATCCGCAGGCGCGCAGATTTCGCCTGCCTGTTACGGGAGTTCGCCATGTCTGTCTCCACCGCTGCCCTCGACTCGTCGGTTTGTGCCCCACTGCCCGTTCTGGGGCAGGATGTCACCGTTCCGCTCGTCACCGGCGGTGAAGTCACCTATGCCGCACTCGACTACGCCGCCAGCGCCCCGGCCCTCCAGCGGGTCTGGGACGACGTGGCCGCGTACGCCCCGTACTACGGCAGCGTCCACCGCGGTGCCGGATACCTCTCGCAGCTCTCCACCGACCTCTTCGAGAACAGCCGTCGCACGGTCGCGGAGTTCCTCGGCTGCCGCGCCGACGACCAGGTCGTCTTCACCCGCTCCACCACCGACTCCCTCAACCTGCTGGCCGCCGCGATCCCGGCCGGCTGCCAGGTCTTCGTGTACGAGACCGAGCACCACGCCTCCCTGCTGCCCTGGCGCGACGCCCAGGTCACCTACCTCAACGCGCCCCGCACCCCGGGCCAGGCGGTGGAGACCCTGGAGCGGGCGCTCGCGGACCGCGCCCCCTACGGCCCGGCCCTCGTCTGCGTGACCGGTGCCTCCAACGTGACCGGTGAGCTGTGGCCGGTGAAGGAACTGGCCGCCGCCGCGCACGCGCACGGGGCCCGGATCGTCCTGGACGCCGCCCAGCTCGCCCCGCACCACCCCGTGGACATCGCCGAACTGGACGTCGACTGGGTCGCGTTCTCCGGCCACAAGCTGTACGCGCCCTTCGGCTCGGGCGTCCTCGCGGGCCGCGCCGACTGGCTCCAGGCGGCCGAGCCGTACCTCGTCGGCGGCGGCGCCTCCCGCAAGGTCGCCCGGCGCGCGGACGGGGGCGTGGACGTCGACTGGCACACCACGGCCGCCCGCCACGAGGCCGGTTCGCCCAACGTGATCGGCGTCTACTCCATCGCCTCCGCCTGCAAGGCCCTCACCGAGGCGGGGTTCGACACCCTGGTGGCCCGGGAGCAGGAACTGGTGCGCCGGGTCCGTGAGGGGCTGGCCGAGGTGCCCGAGGTCCAGGTGCTCTCGCTCTTCGGGGACGACGCGCCCCGGGTCGGGGTCATCTCCTTCGTGGTGCGCGGCTGGAACAGCTCGCACTTCGCCGCCGCCCTCTCCGCCGAGTACGGCATCGGCGTCCGCGACGGCCTCTTCTGCGCCCACCCGCTGGTGCGCACCCTCCTCGGCAGCGACCCGCAGGACCCGGGCGAGTGCGGCGCCCCCGAGGCCGAGCCGGGCGAGCGCTCGCTCAACGCCATCCGCGTCAGCTTCGGGGCCGGTACGCCGGACGAGCACATCGAGCGGTTCCTGCGCGCGGTCTCCGAGCTGGTCCGCCAGGGCGCCCGGTGGAAGTACCGCACCGAGGACGGCCGTTGCGTCCCGGACCGGGGCGAGGCCGCCCGTACGGTTTGATACGCCTCGGCCGGGGACGGGCGCGCTGCCCGTCCCCGGCCGACGTGCGTACGGTCCTACGCGTCCAGGCCGATCGCGAACGCCGCCTCCAGGTCGTGCTGGGAGTACGTACGGAACGCCACATGGGTGTCGGTGCCCTCGACGCCCGGGATCTTGCTGATCCGGCCGGGGATGACGTCCGCGAGGTCGTCGTGGCGGGCGACCCGGACCATGGCGATCAGGTCGTAGGTGCCGGTGACGGAGAAGACCTCGCTGACACTGTCCAGCGCGGCGATGGCCTCGGCGATCTCCGGAATCCGGTCCACGCTGGTCTTGATGAGCACGATCGCGGTGATCACGGCTGTCTGTCTCCCTCGGTCGCCGTGGCTGGAACCTTCACCTTAGCCCCACCCCGATACCGCACCCAGGCGTAGAGGAACCCGGCCGCGAACCCCGCCACATGCGCCAGATACGCCACCCCCGGCCCCGCGTCCGCCGCCTGGGCGGCCGCCCACTGGAGCCCGAACCAGAAGACCAGCACGATCCAGGCCGGGAAGCGCAGCGGCAGGAAGAAGAGGAACGGGAAGAGGCTGGTCACCCGGGCCTTCGGGAACAGGTACAGGAAGGCGCCGAGCACCGCCGAGATCGCGCCGGAGGCGCCGACCAGCGTCTGGCCCGAGTCCGCGTGGACCGCCGCGTAGCAGACCAGCGCCAGATAGCCGCACCCCACGTAGAAGAGCGCGAAGTGGACCCGGCCCATCCGCTCCTCGGCCATCGCCCCGAACACGTACAGGAAGAGCAGGTTGCCCAGCAGGTGCAGCCAGCTGCCGTGCACGAACAGCGCGGTGAACGGGGTGAGCAGGGCGCGCGGCGAGCCCTCCCACAGCTCGGCCGGGATCACCCCCCACCGCTCGAAGTACCCGGCCTGCGCGGCGAGCAGCGCGTCCTGGCTGCCGTAGGAGGCGCCGCCGAACCCGGAGAGCGGGCTGATCAGGAAGATCGCGCCGCACAGGGCGATCAGCCCGTACGTCACCGGCGCCCCGCCCGCCGTCCGCTCCCGGGCCCGTGCGGCCGTGGTCCAGCGGGCGAACCGCCGTACGTCGATCATGTACAGAGCATGGCGTACCGGGGGAGAACGGGACGGAGCGCCTCGCCGTGCCGATGCCTATACGCGAGGCCGTAGGGTTACGCCAGGACTTCCGCAGTTCGACGGCGCACCGCGAGATCCTTGACGTAGACAGGTGGAGTCGCGGCGGTGCGCCCGGCGCGGGCTCCTGGAGACGACGAAAGAGGACGCAGACGATGACGACGGTTCCCCTGCCGACGGACTCGACCCGCTGGCGCTGCACCTTGTGCGGCAATCTCACGCGCTTCGACGTGACGCGGTCCTCCAAGGTCGTGGAGTACGTCCATCTCGACCTGGCCGGTGAGTCCAGTGTCGAGGAGCGGGAGGTGGTCAGTGAGACCATCGAGTCGGTCCGCTGTCGTTGGTGCAACGCGGTGGACCAGATCGAACTGGTGGACAGGCCGGGTGCCGCCTCCTGAGGGAGCGCACCGACAGACATATCTATGGGGTGACGGACGGTGGAACAGCCGACCAGCGGCGCCGAACCGGCCGATGCGGCCGACGGCGGTGCAGAGGCGCTCGACCGTCCGCTGCCCGAAGGCGTACGGCGGCGGGTCGTCGCCCTGGTCGCGGAGGCCTTCGGCGGGCTGACCGTCGCCGAACTGCCCGCCCAGTTGCGGCAGTATGCCCGGTTCACCCCGACCCGGCGGGCCAAGTTCGCCGGGAACGCGATGGCCGCCGCCCTGGAGAGCGACCCGCTCTTCCGGCGGCGCATCGGTGAGCGGCTGAGCCACTCCCAGCCGGAGCTGGCCGGTGCGCTGGAGGCGGGTGCGCCGCCCGCCGCCGCCGATCCGGTCGATGTGGCGGCGGCCGCCTATGTGCTGCGCCCGGTGGGCTGGGTCAAGCTGGTCGAGGCGGCCGGCGAGGAGGTCCAGCGGGCCGACGCGGAGCGGGTGGACGAGGAGACCCGCCGTGAACTGGCCCAGCTCCGCGAGGAGCTGGAGCGGGCGCGCGCCCACACCCGTACCGAGACCGAGCGGCTCCGCGCCGAGCTGGACGCGGCCCGCAAGGAGTCCGAGTCGCTCCACCGCAAGCTCCGCTCCGCGCTCAGCGAGGTGAAACGCGGCGAGGCCGCCCTGCGCCGCAGCGCCGCCGACGCGGACGCCCAGCGGGCCGAGGCGGCGGCCCAGCTCTCCGCCGCCGAGAGCGAGTCGCGCCGGCTCAAGCACCGCCTCGGTGAGGCCGAGGCCGCTCTGGAGGCGAGCCGGCGGGCCGCCCGCGAGGGCCGCTCGGTGGAGGACATGCGGCTGCGGCTGCTCCTGGACACCGTGCTGGACGCGGCCTCGGGGCTCCGGCGCGAACTGGCCCTGCCCCCGGTGACCACCCGCCCGGCCGACAGCGTGGACGCGGTGGAGCCGGGGCGCATGTCGCCCAAGGACATTGCCGCCAGGGCGCTTTCCGAGACGGACCCGGCGCTGCTCGACCAGCTGCTGGCGCTGCCGCAGGCGCATCTCATCGTGGACGGCTACAACGTCACCAAGACCGGCTATCCGCAGATGCCGCTGGAGAAGCAGCGGTTGCGGCTGCTGGGCGGCCTGTCGATGCTGGCCGCGCAGTCCGGCGCCGAGGTGACCTGTGTCTTCGACGGCGCCGAACTGGCCGCGCCGGTGCTGCTCGCCCCGCCGCGCGGGGTGCGGGTGCTCTTCAGCAAGGCGGGGGTCACCGCGGACGAGCTGATCCGCCAACTCGCCCGCGCGGAGCCCCCGGGGAGGCCCGTGGTGGTCGTCTCGACCGACCGTGAGGTGGCCGACGGGGTGGCCAAGGCCGGTGCCCGGCCCGTCGCGTCCGTCTTGCTCCTCAAGCGGCTTTCGCGCGTCCAGGGATGAATGTTCGACATGTGTGACATGCCGGATTTCTGGGAACGTACCGTCAAGTCATCGCTACACGTGGTGCGGTGAGAGTAAAGAAGTGCCTGATGTGACGAGAAAAATCCTGTGAGGATTTGAACTGATCACAAGATGGTCACTAGGGTCAGGCCTCGAACCTTCGCACGGTTGATCACCCATTGGGGGTGACGGCGAAGGAACCGCCGAGTCCGTGAGCGCACGGAGCCGGGGAATCTTTCCCCCACAGCCCGGTAGGCGGCTCTGAGGAAGAAGGAGCTCGCCTTCGTGGCGTCCCACCGTCGTCCCAAGCAGCCGAGCCGCGCGCGCGTGACCGTGCTCACCGCGACCGCCGCTGCGGCCGTGGCCCTGACCTCCCAGGCCGCCCATGCCGACCCCAAGCCGACCAAGAACGAGGTCAAGGCGAAGGTCGACAAGCTCTACCACGAGGCCGAGGCCGCCACCGAGAAGTACAACGGGGCCAAGGAGCAGCAGGACAAGCTGAAGAAGCAGGTCGACGCGCTCCAGGACAAGGTCGCCCGCGGCCAGGACGAGCTGAACACCCTGCGCGGCGAGCTGGGTTCGATCGCCACCGCGCAGTACCGCTCCGGCGGTATCGACCCCTCGGTCGCCCTCTTCCTCGCCTCGGACCCGGACAGCTTCCTCGACCAGGCCTCCGCGCTCGACCAGCTGACGGTCAAGCAGACGGAGTCCCTGCAGAAGATCCAGGCCAAGCAGCGCACCCTCGCGCAGCAGCGCAAGGAGGCCCAGGACAAGCTGGGCGACCTCGCCGAGGTCCGCAAGCAGCTGGGCGAGAACAAGAAGAAGTACCAGGGCAAGCTGGCCGACGCGCAGCGCCTCCTCAACAGCCTGACCGCCGCCGAGCGTGCCAAGATCCAGGAGGAGGAGGCGGCGAAGGACCGCGCCAGCCGCGCCACCAGCGAGCGCGTCCAGCTCGGCAACGAGGCCCCCGCCTCCAACCGTGGCGCCGCCGCCCTCTCCGCCGCCGCCACCCAGCTCGGCAAGCCGTACGTCTCCGGCGGCTCCGGCCCCAACTCCTACGACTGCTCCGGGCTGACCCAGTGGGCCTTCGCCCAGGCCGGCGTCAACATCAGCCGGACCACCTACACCCAGCAGAACGACGGCGTGAAGATCGGCCGCAGCCAGCTCAAGCCGGGCGACCTGGTCTTCTTCAACGGCCTGTCGCACGTGGGCTTCTACGCCGGGAACAACCAGATCCTGCACGCCCCGAAGCCGGGCACCGTCGTCCGCTACGAGTCGATGGACTACATGGGCACCTTCCAGTTCGGCGTCCGCATCTGACGCGTACGAACCCGGAGCGAGGCGCCTGACACCGGGCGCCACGCCCACCGAGGACGACGCCCGAACGAGGGAATCGCCTCACCCCACGCTGACGCCCTGCCCCGCCGGAGACCGAGGTCACCGGCGGGGCAGGGCCGTTCGACGCCACCTCCGCCACCGGCGCGGTCGTTGGCCGCCAGGTAGTCGTCCGATTACTGTCTGGCTGCTGTGCGGCTCCCGCCCATCGGTCCGCCCGTTCCCGGGCGGCAGGGGGGCCGCGCGTTCCTGCGTCAACTGCGTCAGCGGAAGGAAGTGCGGCTTCCTGTGGTGTCCCATCGCCGTCCCACCCAGTCCGGCATTCCCCGGAGCGTCCGTGTCACGGTCGTCTCGGCCGCGGCAGCCACCGCGGCCGCCACCCTCACCGGAGCCCCGGCGAGCGCCGACCCGAAGGACACCCGCGAGAGCGCCAAGGCCGCCGTCGACCGGCTCTACAGCGAGGCCGAGCGCGCCACCGAGCGGTACAACGAGGCCGGGGAGCGGGTGGCACGGCTGCGCGGCGAGGCGGACCGGGCCCAGGACGCGACCGCCCGCGGCCAGGAGGCCGTCAACCGGATGCGCAACGCGCTCGGCGCGATGGCGGGCGCCCAGTACCGCACCGGCGCCATCGACCCGGCCCTCGCGCTGCTGCTCTCCTCCGACCCGGACACCTATCTGGAGCGGGCCGCCGCCCTCGACCGGGCCGGAGCCCGCCAGGCGCTGACCCTGGACAAGCTCCGGCACGCCCAGCGCGGGCTCGCCCAGACCCGCGCCGAGGCCACCCGCGCCCTTGCCGAGCTGGAGCGCAACCGGGCCGCCGTCACCCGCCACAAGAGATCCGTCGAGGCCAAGCTCCGCCAGGCCCGCCAACTGCTGGCCTCCCTCCCCGCCGAGGACCGCGCCTCCTTCGACCGGGCCTCCCGCTCCGGCCGCACCGGCGCCCCCGACCTCTCCGGCGTCGCCCCCGGCTCGGCCCGCGCGATGTCCGCCGTGGCCGCCGCCCACCGGGCGCTCGGCAAGCCGTACGTGTGGGGCGCCAACGGGCCCTCCGGCTTCGACTGCTCCGGCCTCATGCAGTGGGCCTACGCCCAGGCCGGGGTGAGCCTGCCCCGCACCTCCCAGGCCCAGCGGTACGCGGGCCGCATGGTGCCCCTCTCCCAGGCCCAGCCCGGCGACCTGGTCGCCTACCGCGCCGACGCCAGCCACATCGGCATGTACGTCGGCAACGGCCAGGTCATCCACGCCCCCTACCCGGGCGCCGCGATCCGCTACGACCCGGTCGGCATGATGCCGGTCTCCTCGGTCACCCGCATCTGACGCCTCCCGGCCACCGCAGCACCCGCAGCCACCGCGCCGACCTGGCCGTACGTCCGGATCCGGCCGTCCTCGGGCCCGGCGGCCCGCCCGGGCCGGGCCGCCGCCCGCCACGGACCGTACGATCGGCAGGGTGGCCGGACGAGGACGAGGTACGCGAGCGGGGCGCCCCCGGTTCCCCCGGCGTGCTGCGGGACTGGTGCTCGCCGCCCTGCTGACCGCCGCCGCCCCCGGCTGCGCGCCCCCGGCCGGTGCCGACACCTCCCTCACCGTCCGGGAGCTCGACGCCACCCTGGAGCGCCGGGCCGCCGCCGTCCTGGCCGGGGACGCGGCGGGGTACCTGGAGCCGATCGCTCCCGAGGCGCAGAAGCTGCGGGCCGCCCAGCGCACGGAGTTCGCCAACCTCGCCGACGTACCCCTGAAGTCCTGGACGTACGAGGTACGGGAGACGCCCGAGCAGGACGGCGACTGGGCCACCGCCGAGGTGGAGCTGCGCTACCGGATCGACGGGTACGACACCGCGCCCGTCGCCACCCGCCGCACCCTGGAGCTGATGCGCGAGGGCGACCGCTGGTACGTCACCGCCGACCGGCCCGCCGACGGCGCCTCCGACCAGCTCTGGCACCAGGGGAAGGTGGCGGTCGTCCGGGGCGCCCACAGCCTCGTCCTGGGCGTCGGGCGGCCGCAGGAGGAGCTGCGCCGGATCGCGGACACCGTGGACCTCGCCGTACCGGCCGTCTCCGACGCCTGGCCGGGGGAGTGGGCGCGCCGGGTGGTCGTCCACGTCCCGGACTCCGTGAAGTCCATGGCGGGGCTGCTGGGCTCCCCGGAGGCCAGCTACCGGGGGATCGCCGCCGTCACCACGGGCGAGGCGGGGACCAGTGGGGAGCGCCCGGCCATCGCGGACCGGGTGATCGTCAACCCGCAGGCGTACGACTCCCTCGGCAGCTTCGGCCAGCGCATCGTCCTGACCCATGAGACGGTCCATGTCGCCACCCGGACCAGCACCTCCGCCGCCACCCCCGTCTGGCTCTCCGAGGGCTTCGCCGACTGGGCCGCCTACCGGGGCGAGGACCGCACTCCCGATCTCATCGCCCCCGCGCTGACCAAGGCGGTCCGGGCCGGTGACGTACCCGACGTGTTCCCCGTCGACGAGGACTTCGGATTCGACGGCGACGCAGACGAGCTGTCCCGGGCCTACGAGAGCGCCTGGATGGCCTGCGAGCTGATCGCGGAGCGGTGGGGCAAGGAGAAGCTGACCGCCTTCTACGCGGCCGTGGGGGCCCACTCCGGGCGGGACGGGTCGGTGGAGCAGGCGATGGACGCGGTGCTCGACACCACGCCGGAGCGGTTCACCGCCGACTGGCGCGACTACCTCAGCACCCGGCTCGGCTGATCCCCGGCGACCGGGGCAGCCTCGGACTTCCCCGGCACCGTCTCCCGCCACAGCCGCCGCGCGGCGATCACCGAGGCCGCCACCAGCAGCCCGTTCCGCGACGACAGGAGCACCACGCCCCACGCGTCGCTCGCCACCACCTCGGCGAAGTACACCGGGAACTCCAGCACCGTCACCCCGGCCGCCACCAGCACCAGCACGGCGGGCCGCACCATCCCGCCGTTCCGGAAGGCCAGGCAGACCGCCGCCAGCCCGACCAGCCACACCACGTACTGCGGGCTGATCACCCGGCTCGTCGTGGTGAACAGCAGCACCGCCGTGAACGCGGCCTGCGCCGGGGTGTGGGCCGCGAACGTACGGGCCCGCAGCCGCCACACCAGCAGCCAGCCCAGCGCGAGCGCGGCGAGCCCCAGCGCCAGCGCGGAGACGATCTCCACCCCCGGCCCGAGGAACTCCATCGAACCGTAGTGCAGCTCCACCCGCCCCTCCCAGCCGAAGTGGCGCGCGAGATGGAAGTACAGCGCCCCCAGCGACTCGATCTCCGTGCCCCGGTCCCGCTGGAAGGCGAGGAAGGCGTACGCCCCCGGCATCCACAGCCCGAACGCCACCGCCAGACCGGTCCCCGTCAGCGCCGCCGCCGACCAGGCCGCCCGGGCCGGCCGCCCCCGTCGCACCCCCACCAGCACCAGCGCCGGCCACACCTTCAGCAGTGCCCCGAACGCGGCCAGCACTCCCAGCACCCGGGGCCGCGGCACCCCGGCCAGCAGCGCGGCCACCGCCACCGCCGTCACCATCAGGTCGTAGCGGGCGTAGCCGGTCGGCCCCAGCAGCGGCACCCCCACGATCCACACCCACGCGCCCGCCGCCCGCATCCCCGGCCGCCGCCCCGCGTACAGCAGCAGCCCGCACACCAGGGCGTCGCAGAGCAGGACGAGGGCGTAGAAGGCGGTCGCGTACTCCCAGAAGGGCAGCAGGGCGGGGGAGAGGATCGCCACGGCGGCCCCGGGCGGGTACTGCCAGGTGACGTCGTCCAGCGGGTACGTGCCGGTGAGCAGCGTCTCGTACCAGCCCCGGTAGATCACCGAGACGTCCACGGTGACGTCCGGGCCGGGGACGGTGAAGACGTGGAACACGCAGAGCAGCAGGGCGGTCCGGGTCAGCGCCCAGACCGCGCACGGCAGGAGCCCGTACGGGAGGCGTGCAAGCGGCAGTCGTCCCTGCCGCAGGAGTCCGGACGGCAGAAATCCGTACGGCAGGGGTCCCGCGCCGATGGGTTTCCGCCGTGCCGTCATCGCCGCTGCCCTCGATCGTCTCCGGGTCCCGTCCGGCCGCCCATGATGCCGGGGAGCGAGGGCGGCGGCGGTGAAGCGCGGCCGTTCGGTACTGTCGGCCGCGATGGACAAGACCCTGATCGTGACCAACGACTTCCCGCCCCGCCCCGGTGGCATCCAGGCGTTCCTGCACAACATGGCGCTGCGGCTGGACCCCGACCGGGTCGTCGTCTACGCCTCCACCTGGAAGCGCGGCGAGGAAGGTGCGGCGGCCACCGCCGCCTTCGACGCCGACCAGCCGTTCACCGTGGTGCGGGACCGGACGACGATGCTGCTGCCGACCCCGCGCGTCACGCGCCGGGCCACCGACCTGCTGCGCGAACACGGCTGCACCTCCGTCTGGTTCGGCGCCGCCGCCCCGCTCGGGCTGACGGCCCCGGCGCTGCGCCGCGCGGGCGCCCGCCGGCTGGTGGCCACCACCCACGGCCACGAGGCGGGCTGGGCGCAGCTGCCCGCCTCCCGGCAACTGCTGCGGAGGATCGGGGAGGGGACGGACACGATCACCTATCTGGGTGAGTACACCCGCTCCCGCATCGCCGCCGCCCTCACCCCGGACGCGGCCGCCCGCATGGTCCAACTGCCGCCGGGCGTCGACGAGAAGACCTTTCACCCGGCCTCCGGCGGCGACAGGGTCCGGGCCCGTCTCGGCCTGACCGACCGGCCCGTGGTCGTCTGCGTCTCCCGCCTGGTGCCGCGCAAGGGCCAGGACACGCTGATCCTGGCCATGCCCGCGATCCTGGCGCAGCTCCCGGACGCGGTGCTGCTGATCGTCGGCGGCGGCCCGTACGCCAAGGAGCTGAAGCGGCTGGCCGAGGAGACCGGGGTGGCGGACTCGGTGCGGTTCACCGGGCCCGTGCCGTGGGAGGAGCTGCCCGCGCACTACGGGGCCGGGGACGTCTTCGCCATGCCGTGCCGGACCCGGCGGGGCGGGCTGGACGTGGAGGGGCTCGGGATCGTCTACCTGGAGGCGTCCGCGACCGGGCTGCCGGTGGTGGCCGGGGACTCGGGCGGCGCGCCGGACGCGGTGCTCGACGGCGAGACCGGGTGGGTGGTGCGCGGCGGCAGCCCCGAGGAGGCGGCGGACCGGATCGTGACGCTGCTCGGGGACCCGGAGCTGCGGCAGCGGATGGGGGAGCGGGGGCGCGCCTGGGTCGAGGAGAAGTGGCGCTGGGACCTGCTGGCGGAGAAGCTCAGGACGCTGCTGTGACCGTACGGGGCGGCGGGCCGGGCGTCTGAAGCCCGCTGCCCGCCATGGCCGTACGGGACGCCCGCGACCGTACGGCGGAGGGCCCGCGCCTGCGAGAGCGCGGGCCCTCTCCCGTAACCCCTGTGCCGTACGCGAAAGGGCCCGCACCGACTCCCGGTGCGGGCCCTCTCCCGTAAACCTCAGGCGCGGTAGATCGACTCCACCTCGTCCGCGAAGTCCTTCGCCACCACGTTCCGCTTCAGCTTCAGCGACGGCGTGATATGGCCCGCCTCCTCGGTGAACTGGGCGGGCAGGATCCGGAACTTGCGTACGGACTCGGCCTTGGAGACCGCCGCGTTGCCGTCGTCCACCGCCCGCTGCACCTCGGCCAGCAGCTCCGGGTCGTCGCGCAGCGACAGGGCCGTCGAGCCTGCGGGCTTGCCGTGCTCCTCGGCCCAGCGGCCCAGGAAGTCCTCGTCCAGGGTGACCAGCGCGCCGACGAACGGGCGGCCGTCCCCGACCACCATGCACTCCGCGACCAGCGCGTGGGCGCGGATGCGGTCCTCGATCACCGCCGGGGCCACGTTCTTGCCGCCCGCCGTGACGATGATCTCCTTCTTGCGGCCGGTGATCGCGAGATAGCCGTCCTCGTCGAGCGTGCCGATGTCCCCGGTGTGGAACCAGCCGTCGGCCAGCGCCTCGGCCGAGGCCGACTCGTTCTTCCAGTAGCCGGTGAACAGGTGCTCGCCGTGGAGCAGCACCTCGCCGTCGTCCGCGATCCGCACCACCGAGCCGGGCAGCGGCTGGCCGACCGTGCCGATCTTCTGCCGGTCCCACGGGTTGAACGCGGTCGCCGCGCAGCTCTCGGTCAGGCCGTAGCCCTCCAGGACCGTGAAGCCGATGCCCCGGTAGAAGTGGCCGAGCCGCTCACCGAGCGGGGCCCCGCCGGAGATCGCGAACTCGCCCTTGCCGCCCAGGACCGCGCGGAGCTTGCCGAAGACCAGCTTGTCGAAGAGCTTGTGCTTGAGCTTCAGGCCGAAGGAGGGACCCTGCGGGGTGGACAGCGCCCGGCTGTACGCGATGGCCGTGTCGGCGGCCCGGTCGAAGATCTTGCCCTTGCCGTCCGCCTGCGCCTTGGCGCGCGCCGCGTTGTAGACCTTCTCGAAGACGCGGGGGACACCCAGGATCAGCGTCGGCCGGAACGAGGCCAGCTCGTCGGTGAGGTTCTTGATGTCGGGGACGCAGCCGAGCCGGATCGGGGCCATCACCGAGGCCACCTCGACCATCCGGCCGAAGACGTGGGCGGCGGGCAGGAAGAGCAGCACCGAGCACTCGCCGGTACGGAACAGGGGCTTCAGCCGCTCCACCACGTTGCCGCACTCCGCGAAGAAGCTGCGGTGGGTGAGCACACAGCCCTTGGGGCGGCCTGTCGTGCCGGAGGTGTAGACGATGGTCGCCGGGTCGTCCGCCTTGGCGCTGACCATCCGCAGGTCCATGGTCTCGTCCGAGACCTCGGCACCCGCCTCGCCCAGGGCCTTCACGGCGCCCGCGTCGATCTGCCAGACGTGCGCGAGATCCGGCAGCCCCTCCCGTACGGAGGCCACCGCCGCCGCGTGCGCGTCGCTCTCCACGAGCACCGCCACCGCACCGGAGTCGCTGAGGATCCACTGCACCTGCTCGGCGGAGCTGGTCTCGTACACCGGCACGGTCACCGCGCCCGCGCTCCAGATCGCGAAGTCCAGCAGCACCCACTCGTACCGGGTGCGCGACATCAGGGCGACCCGGTCGCCCGGCTGCACGCCCGAGGCGATCAGCCCTTTGGCGGCGGCCCGCACCTCGGCCAGGAACTGGGTGGCGGTGACATCGGCCCACGCACCGGCCACCTTGCGGCTCATCACCGCCACGTCGGGATGCTGAGCGGCGTTGCGGCGGATCAGATCCGTCAGATTGCCGTCCGTCGGGACCTCGTACAGGGCCGGAAGGCTGAACTCGCGCAAGACTGCTGCTCCTCATCGGGCTCCGGTGCCACGGCTCTGTGTGACGCACCGGCTGCGGTCCAAGAATGGCGGGTGCTCGGTGGGGGAGCACGACTGGACTGCCCGGACGTTACCCACCGGTACCAGGTTCCCGATAGGGGGGTCCGTCCAGATGTCTTATGCATCACACAGCTAAATGGCCCTTTTCGCGCACAGTAGTCCACCGGCCCGACGACTCGAAAGTAACCGCAGGTCCGGCCGGATCTACCCGAGCGGGGGCGGGCGTCCTAGGGTGATCGGTATGCGAGGCAGCGAAACGGACGGGCCGGCGGCGGGCCCGCGGCGCTCCACCCGGATCCACGTCGTCAGCGACGTCCACGGCAACACCGAGGACCTGGCCCGCGCCGGGGAAGGGGCCGACGCGCTGATCTGCCTCGGTGACCTGGTGCTCTTCCTCGACTACCGGGACCACTCGCGCGGCATCTTCCCCGCCCTCTTCGGCCAGGAGAACGCGAGCCGCATCGTCGCGCTGCGCACCGCCCGCCGCTTCGAGGAGGCCCGTGCCCTCGGCCGGGAGCTGTGGGCGGGCCGCGACCGCCACTCCGAGATCCTCGGAGCCGTACGTCAGCAGTACGCCGAACTCTTCGCCGCCTTCCCCACCCCGACGTACGCCACCTACGGAAACGTCGACGTCCCCCACCTCTGGCCCGAGTACGCCCGCCCCGGCACCACCGTGCTGGACGGCGAGCGGGTGGAGATCGGCGGCCGGGTCTTCGGCTTCGTCGGTGGCGGCCTCACGTCCCCGATGAACACCCCGTACGAGATCAGCGACGAGGAGTACGCCGCCAAGGTCGAGGCGCTCGGCCCGGTCGACGTGCTCTGCTCGCACATCCCGCCCGAGGTCCCGGAGCTGACGTACGACACCGTCGCCCGCCGCTTCGAGCGCGGCAGCCGTGCCCTGCTGGAGGCCATCCGCACCACCCGCCCCCGGTACGCGCTTTTCGGCCATGTTCACCAGCCGTTGGTCCGCCGGATGCGGATCGGTGACACCGAGTGCGTCAACGTCGGCCACTTCGCCTCCACCGGCACCCCCTGGGCGCTGACCTGGTGACCGGAAGGGCCCGGGGCGTGGACCGGAGCGCGGCGGGCACGCGATAGCCTGCACGTGCGGCAGGATCCTGCCGCACGCGACCGGTAACACCGCACTGGAGGGCCACGGCGATGGCTGAACACACCAGCTCGAGCATCACGATCGAGGCGGCACCGGCCGACGTCATGGCGGTGATCGCGGACTTCGCCCGCTACCCGGAGTGGACCGGCGAGGTGAAGGAGGCCGAGGTGCTGGCCACCGACGCCCAGGGCCGCGCCGAGCAGGTCCGTCTCGTCCTGGACGCCGGGGCCATCAAGGACGACCACGTCCTGTCGTACACCTGGACCGGCGACCACGAGGTCAGCTGGACCCTGGTCAAGTCCCAGATGCTCCGCTCCCTGGACGGCACCTACGCCCTCGCCCCGCTCGCCGGCGGAGAGCGCACCGAGGTCACCTACAAGCTCGCCGTCGACGTCAAGATCCCGCTCCTCGGCATGATCAAGCGCAAGGCCGAGAAGGTCATCATCGACCGGGCCCTCGCCGGTCTGAAGAAGCGCGTCGAATCCATCCCGCAGGGCTGAGCGCGATGCGTACGGTCCTGACCACCGGCCCCGGCGGCGCAGGCCGTACCACCCTCGCGGCGGCGACCGCCCTGGCCGCGGCCGCCGGCGGCAGCCGTACGCTCCTGGTCTCCGCCGAGCCCATACCGGGCCTCCCCGGCGGTACGGAACCCACCAGGGTCACCGACCGGCTCGACCACACCCGGATCGACTCCGGTGCCCACTTCCGCGCCGAACTCACCGACCTCCAGGAGCGCGCCTCCGGCGTCCTGGACCTGGTCGGCGCCGGGCGGCTGGACGGCGAGGAGCTGACCGAACTCCCCGGCTCCGCCCAGCTCGCCCTCCTCCACACCCTGCACCGGGCCGCCGCGGGCGACTGGTCCACCGCCGGTTACGACACCCTCGTCGTCGACCTCCCGCCGCTGACCGAGGCCCTCGCCCTGCTGGCCCTGCCCGAGCAGCTCCGCCGCTATCTGCGCCGCCTCCTCCCCGCCGAACGCCAGGCCGCCCGCGCCCTGCGCCCCGTCCTCGCCCAGCTCGCCGGGGTCCCGATGCCCGCCCAGTGGCTGTACGAGGCCGCCGCCCGCAAGGACGCCGAACTGGCCGCCGTACAGGCCCTGGTCGAGGACTCCGCCACGACGCTGAGGCTGGCCGCCGAGCCGGGGCCCGCCGCCGAGGAGGCGCTGCGCACCGCCCGCACCGGCCTCGCCCTGTACGGGCTCCGCGCCGACCTCCTGGTGGCCAACCGGGTCCTGCCGCGCCACTCGCCCGACCCCTGGTTCGCCGCGCTCGCCGCCGAGCAGGAGAAGTGCCTGGGCCACTGGCACGCGGAGTGGGCCCCCGGGATCCCGGTCCACGAGGCCCCCCACCTGGGGCGCGACCCCCGGACCGGCGACGACCTGGCCGCGCTCGCCGTCCCCGCGCCGGACGAGCGCGAGGCGGGCCGGGCGGAGGACCCGTGGTGGATCGAGGGGGAGCCGGGGGAGAGCGGTACTCCGGCCGAGCTGACCTGGTGCCTGCCGCTGCCCGGCGCGGTCAAGGAGGGGCTGCGACTGGTCCGCCGGGGCGACGAACTGCTGCTGACCGTGGGCCCGTTCCACCGGATCATCAGGGTCGCCTCCGCGCTGCGCCGCTGCACGGTCTCCGGCGCCGCCCTCACCGACGGCGTCCTGCGCGTCCGCTTCACCCCCGACCCGGGGCTCTGGCCCCGTACCCCATGACCCCTGCGCCCTGACCCGCGCGTCCTGAACGGTCTGCGGCCATTCGGGTAACGTCGATGGTACGAACCCCGTCGGCGCAGGCCGCCGGAGGCCGGTACCCCGTGTCGCAGGAGCCCGTCATGAGTGAAGCCACCGATCGTCCCGTCGACGACGACGCGTGGGCCGACGCCTGCGCCGAGGACCTCGCCGCCGAGAAGGCCCGCCGCCGCGCGCAGTACGGCCCGCAGCCCGGCTCCGCCGCCGAGGAGCTGCGCAAGCTGGTCGACGCGGTCGCCGACAAGGTCTCCGCCCTCCAGACCCCGCTGTTCGGCGCGGCCGCCCAGGGCGCGGTCCAGCAGGCCATCCGCCAGGCGCGGTCCGCCGTCGAACCCGTCATCGAGCGCAACCCCCAGGTCTTCGACCACCTCGCCGCCGCGGGCAACGAGCTGCTCGCCGCCTACCGCTCGGCGGTGGAGGGCCAGGAGAGCCGCTGGACCCGTACGGCGGCCGACCCCGCGAGCACCGCCGGGAAGGGCACCGAGAAGGCCGCCGACGACCCCTCCGACCCGCGTGACGAGGGCCGCGGCGAAGGCCCCTCCGGCACCGAGCGCATCGACCTGGACTGATCGGTCCGGGCCGGGCGGGGGCCCTGTCTCGGGTACGGTTGGCCCTAGCGGGGCTCGACCGAAACTGAGGGATTCATGGGACTCACCATCGGCGTCGACATCGGCGGCACGAAGATCGCGGCTGGAGTGGTCGACGAAGAGGGCCGCATCCTCTCGACGTTCAAGGTGGCGACGCCCCCGACGGCCGAAGGCATCGTCGACGCGATCTGCGCGGCGGTGGCCGGGGCGAGCGAGGGACACGACGTGGAGGCCGTCGGCATCGGCGCCGCCGGTTACGTCGACGACAAGCGCGCCACGGTGCTCTTCGCGCCCAACATCAACTGGCGCCACGAACCGCTCAAGGACAAGGTCGAGCAGCGCGTCGGCCTTCCCGTCGTCGTCGAGAACGACGCCAACGCGGCGGCCTGGGGCGAGTACCGCTTCGGCGCCGGCCAGGGCCACGACGACGTCATCTGCATCACGCTCGGCACCGGCCTCGGCGGCGGCATCATCATCGGCAACAAGCTGCGCCGCGGACGCTTCGGCGTGGCCGCCGAGTTCGGCCACATCCGGGTCGTCCCGGACGGTCTGCTCTGCGGCTGCGGCAGCCAGGGCTGCTGGGAGCAGTACGCCTCCGGCCGCGCGCTCGTGAGGTACGCCAAGCAGCGCGCCAACGCCACCCCGGAGAACGCCGCCATACTGCTGGGCCTCGGCGACGGCACGGCGGACGGCATCGAGGGCAAGCACATCAGCGAGGCCGCCCGTCAGGGCGACCCGGTCGCGATCGACTCCTTCCGCGAGCTGGCCCGCTGGGCCGGTGCCGGACTGGCCGACCTCGCCTCGCTCTTCGACCCGTCCGCGTTCATCGTCGGCGGCGGCGTCTCGGACGAGGGCGAGCTGGTCCTCGGCCCGATCCGCAAGTCGTTCCGGCGCTGGCTGATCGGCGGCGAGTGGCGCCCGCACGCGCAGGTGCTCGCCGCCCAACTCGGCGGCAAGGCAGGGCTGGTGGGCGCTGCCGACCTCGCCCGCCAGGGCTGAGTTCCGTACGGTACGACGCAGCGGACGCCCGTCGCCGCCCTCCGGGGCAGCGGCGGGCGTCCGTCGTATCGTGGCCCGCATGGTCCTGACGCCACTGCCCGACTCCCGTACCGAGCCGGACGGTTCAGCCGTGATCCGGGTGCTGAGCTACAACGTCCGCTCGATGCACGACGACACCACGGCCCTGGCCCGGGTCATCCGCGCCTGCGCCCCCGATCTGGTCCTGGTCCAGGAGGCCCCGCGCTTCTTCCGCTGGCGCAAGGCGGCCGCCCGGCTGGCCAGGAGCAGTGACCTGGTGGTGCTGAGCGGCGGTGCCACGGCCGCCGGGCCGCTGCTGCTCTGCTCGCTGCGGGTGACCGTCGAACGCACCGAGGACGTGCTGCTGCCGCTCACCCCGGGGCTGCACCGCAGGGGGTTCGCCACCGCCGTCGTCCGGATCGGCGGGGCCCGGCTCGGGGTGCTCAGCTGCCATCTGAGCCTCCAGCGCGACGAACGTCTCGCCCAGGCCGGGCTGCTCCTCGACCAGTTGGCCTCGCTGGGCGTGGAGCACGCGGTGGCGGGCGGCGACCTCAACGACGTACCGACCGGGAAGGCGTTCCGGCACCTGGCCGGGCCGCTCCAGGACTGCCACGCGGCCGCGCCCTGGGGCGGCGAGCTGACGTTCCCGCCGGACGGGCCCCGTAAGCGCATCGACGCCGTCTTCGCGACCCCGGGCATCGAGGTGCTCGGCTGCGGGGTCCCGGCCGGGCTCCCCGGGGTCGCGGACGCGGACCTGAGGGCGGCCACCGACCATCTGCCGGTCCTGGCCGCCCTCAGGGTCCCTGCCACGCCCTAGACGACCGCGCCGCGCGCCCCGGCCGACCGGTGGCTACACCACCGCGCCGCGTCCCGGGTCGCCGTAGGTGTCGTCATCGTCGTCGTGCGGCATCCGGGCCACCAGGGTGGCGAAGCCGCCCAGGAAGCCGCCGATGCAGAGCGTGGTGAGCCACCACGTCATGTTCCACTGGAGCAGCACCGCCACCAGCATCAGCACCGGCCCGCCGATCACCGCGAGCCAGGCGAACTTCGCCGTGGTGTCGGCCTCCGGCAGCGGCGGCGGCTCCGGGGGCACGAAGTGGCCTTCCTCGCCCTCGTCCGGCTCGTCGATGCCGTCGTCCTTGGACTCGGCCAGCTCGTAGTCCCGGGGCCCGGCGACCCCGGGCGCGAAGACGACGGAGCTGCCGAGCGGCTTCTTCTCCGGCGGCTTCGGGGGCGTCTTCCCCGACCCCTTGTCCGCCGGGTCCCCGGCCCGGCCGCTGTCCGGACCGGTCACATTGCGCTGGTCGTCCTCCAGCAGGGCCAGGTCCTCGACCGACTTGAAGGGCTTGGCGCCCGGCGGGTCCGGCGGCTCCTCCCCGTACCCCGCGACGATCGCGGCCCAGGCCGCCTCCTCGTCGAGCACCCGCTCCTCGTCGGCCTTCTTCTCCGAAGCCTTCTCCGGACCCTTCTCAGCGGCCTTCTCCGGAGCCGTGGCCTCCGGTCCGGCGCCCTCGGCGCTCGCCGGCTTCGTCCCCTCGGGGACGGCCGCGCTCTCCGTGGGGCGCGGCTCGCGCTCCTCGTCACTGCCCGTGCGTTCCGCGTCGTGCTCAGCCACCGGACGTGCTCCCCTTCATCCCGACGCTCGGTGCGAGACGGCCGATGAACCGGTAGCTCTCATCGAAGATCCGCTCCGCATCATGGTCCAACGTCGCCACGTGGTAGCTCTGTTCCAGCAGGATCTCCGTCACATCGGTGGAGGAGATCCGGCTCAGGACCCGCGCGCTGTCCGCGGGCGGCACGACATGGTCCTGCGGGCTGTGCAGCAGCACCACCGGCTGGGTCACCTGCGGCAGTTCGCCGTCGACCAGCTTGAAGAACTTCCGCACCGAGTGGGCCGCGTGCAGCGGCACCCGGTCGTACCCCACCTCGTGCGAGCCGGGGAGCGCGATGTCGTCGGCCAGCCCCTTCGTCGTACGGACGAGAAGGCGGGCGACCGGCAGCGCGTACGCCGAGAGGCCGTGCACCTTGTTGGCCGGGTTGACCAGCACCAGACCGCTGATCGCGTCCCCGTGCTTGGCCGCCAGCCGCAGGGAGAGCGCGCCGCCCATGGAGAGCCCGAAGACGAAGACCTGCTCGCACTTCTCCCGCAGCACCCGCAGCTCGCGGTCCACCTCCGCGTACCAGTCCTGCCAGCCGGTGACCGCCATGTCCTCCCAGCGGGTGCCGTGGCCCGGCAGCAGCGGCAGGGAGACGGTCAGCCCGCGCTCGGCAAGGAAGTCGGCCCAGGGGCGCAGCGACTGCGGCGAGCCGGTGAAGCCATGACAGAGGAGGACGCCGACCTCTCCGCCCTCGTGGCGGAACGGCTCGGCTCCAGGGAGGACCGGCACCGGGGTCTCCTGTTCGTGAGGTGAGGCGGGGGCGGGCTATGGAGATGGGGATATGGGGCGGGGCTCTGAAGGGTGGTGCGAGTGGGGCGCGCACCGGGGGAGGGCGTGCTTGACGGATGACTTCACCGTACGCGACCGGACCGACACCGACCAGGGCCGTCACGGCCTCACCGACGGGACCGGGTTAAGGTCTGTCCGACAGCACACAGGAGGCACCACAGTTGATCTACGGCGCAATGAAGTTCTCCATCGGCGGGTCCCTGAAGCTCGCCTTCCGGCCGTGGGTGGAGGGTCTGGAGAACATCCCCGAGCGGGGGCCGGCGATCCTCGCGAGCAATCATCTCTCGTTCTCCGACTCCTTCTTCCTCCCCGCTGTCCTGGACCGCAAGGTCACGTTCATCGCCAAGGCCGAGTACTTCACGGCCCCCGGTGTGAAGGGCAAGCTCACGGCCGCCTTCTTCAAGGGCGTCGGCCAGCTCCCCGTCGACCGCTCCGGAGCCCGGGGCGCCGGTGAGGCCGCCATCAAGGCGGGCATCCAGGTCATCGAGAGCGGCGGCCTCTTCGGCATCTACCCGGAGGGCACCCGCTCGCCCGACGGCCGCCTCTACCGGGGCAAGCCCGGCGGACTGGCCCGGGTGGCGCTCGCCACCGGAGCCCCCGTGATCCCGGTCGCGATGATCGACACTGAGAAGATCCAGCCGCCCGGCCAGGTGGTGCCCAAGCTCATGCGGCCCGGTATCAAGATCGGCAAGCCGCTGGACTTCAGCCGCTACCAGGGCATGGACGGCGACCGCTTCATCCTGCGCTCGGTGACCGACGAGGTCATGTACGAGATCATGAAGCTCTCCGGCCAGGAGTACGTGGACATCTACGCCACCGCCGCCAAGCGCCAGATCGCCGAGGAGGCGAAGGCGAAGGCGGAGGAGGCCAAGCGCGAGCGCAAGCAGCCGGCCGCGGCCGACGGGAACACAACGGCCGACGAGAACAGAGCGGCCGACGAGGACAGAACGGAACGGTCCGGCGCCTGAGGGCGTCGTGCACCGTCGGGGGGTGGGGCCATGGCCAAGCGTGAGCGGGTCGTACGGATGTCGGTCGAGCAGCCGCTCTGGCGTGCGCTGACGGGGTACCGCGTACTGACCATGATCTACGCGGTGCTGCTGGCGGTCTTCGGCAAGGACCATCTGGGCCGGCAGCCGTTCGAGCGGCCCTGGGTGGCCTTCGCCTACCTCGCGTTCCTCGCCGTGTGGACGCTCGCCACCCTGCCCAAGGTCCGCTCGGCGGCGAGCTGCACCAAGCGTTTCCTGGGCGCGGATCTCGTCGTCGCGCTGACCGGGATCATGCTCACCCCGATCGCGGACGTCCACTCCCAGACCTTCGACGGCCCGACGCTGCCCTCGATCTGGACGGCCGGGGCGGTCCTCGCCTTCGCGATCAAGGGCGGCTGGCGGTGGGCGGCCTTCGCCTCGACCTTCGTCGCCGCCGCCAACATCATCCAGCGCGGCGAGCCCAGCCGGGACACCTTCCACAACGTGCTGCTGGTCTGGGTCGCCTCGATAGCGATCGGGTACGTCGTCGAGGTCGCCCGCGCCAGTGAACGCACCCTGGCCCGCGCCCTGGAGATCGAGGCCGCCACCCGCGAGCGCGAGCGCCTCGCCCGGGACATCCACGACAGCGTCCTCCAGGTCCTGGCCATGGTGCAGCGCCGGGGCACCGCGATCGGCGGCGAGGCGGCCGAGCTGGGGCGGCTGGCCGGGGAGCAGGAGGTGGCCCTGCGCACCCTGGTCTCCAGCGGCCTGGTGCCCCCGACCCGGGTCTCCGAGGACGCCGCCGAGGGGGCCGTCGTCCGCACGGTCGAGGTGGACGAGGAGAGCCCCGGCGAGGAGGCCCCCTGCGACCTGCGCACCCTGCTCGCCCCGCACGCCGGCTCCCGTACCAGCTTCGCGGAGCCCGGCGCCCCGGTCCTCCTCCCGGCCCCGGCCGCCCGTGAGCTGGCCGCCGCCGTCAGCGCCGCCCTGGACAATGTGCGGGTGCACGCCGGGGAGGGGGCCCAGGCGTGGATCCTGGTCGAGGACGAGCCCGGCGAGGTCATCGTCACCGTCCGGGACGACGGCCCCGGCATCCCGGAGGGCCGCCTCGCCCAGGCGGAGGGGGAGGGGCGGATGGGGGTCGCGCTCTCCATCCGCGGCCGGCTGCGCGACATCGGCGGCACGGCCGAGGTGATCTCGGTGCCGGGGCAGGGCACCGAGGTCGAGTTGAAGGTTCCGAAAGCACAGGTTTCCCGGGGGAAGGCAGGATCGGCCCGATGAGCACGCAGAACGCACCGCAGGACGCGGCGACAGCACAGGACGCACCGCAGGACGCATCCCGGCAGGACGGGCAGGCCGCCGAGCGGCCCATCCGGGTCATGGTGGTCGACGACCACCCCATGTGGCGCGACGCCGTCGCCCGCGACCTGGCCGAGTCCGGCTTCGACGTCGTCGCGACCGCCGGGGACGGCCCGCAGGCGGTCCGCCGGGCCAAGGCCGTGACCCCGGACGTCCTGGTCCTCGACCTCAACCTGCCGGGTATGCCCGGCGTCCAGGTCTGCAAGGAGCTGGTCCCCGCCCACCCCGGCCTCCGCGTCCTGGTCCTCTCCGCCAGCGGGGAGCACGCCGACGTCCTGGAGGCGGTGAAGTCCGGCGCCACCGGCTACCTCCTCAAGTCCGCCTCCACCCAGGAGCTGGTCGACGCCGTCCGCTCCACCGCCAACGGCGACCCGGTCTTCACCCCGGGCCTCGCGGGCCTGGTCCTCGGGGAGTACCGCAGGCTCGCCTCCGACCCCGCGCCCGCCGCCCCCGACGAGCCCAAGGCCCCGCAGCTCACCGACCGGGAGACCGAGGTGCTGCGGCTGGTCGCCAAGGGGCTGTCGTACAAGCAGATCGCGGAGCGTCTGGTCATCTCGCACCGCACCGTGCAGAACCATGTGCAGAACACCCTCGGCAAGCTCCAGCTGCACAACCGGGTGGAGCTGGTGCGGTACGCCATCGAGCGCGGCCTCGACGACATCTGACCGGGACCGAAGGGCCGCGGCCAAGTACCAGGCCCGGGGCCAAGGGCCGGGACCAGGGGCCGGACGGGTGGGCCGTCCGGCCCCTGCGCGTCCGGGTCCGGGGCCGTATATTCGCGCTATGGAGATCTTGGCGTTCGGTGTGCAGTCGGATGAGAAGCCCCTGATCGAGAAGGCCTTCGCGGGGCTGCACGAGGTCCGCTGCCTGGACGTCTTCCTCAACCGGGACACCGCCCCCATCGCGGCCGGGTACGAGATCATCTCCACCAGCGTCAACGCCGACCTCGGCAGCAAGGTGCTCCAGACCCTCGCCGCCGGTGGCACCCAGCTCATCGCCCAGCGCTCCACCGGCTTCAACAACATCGACCTGGACGTGGCCGAGCGGCTCGCCCTCCGCGTCGCCCGGGTCTCGTACTACTCCCCGTACTCGGTCGCGGAGTTCGCCTGGACCCTGGCCATGGCGGTGAACCGGCGCGTCATCCGGGCCGCGAGCCGCACCCGCGACTTCGACTTCCGGCTCGACGGGCTGCTCGGCCGGGACATGCGCGGCCGGACCGTCGGTGTGATCGGCACCGGCAAGATCGGTGAGGCGTTCACCCGGATCGCCCACGGCTTCGGGATGAAGCTGCTCGGCTGGGACGTCGTGGAGAACCCGGCCTGCCTGGAGCTGGGCATGGAGTACGTGGAGAAGGAGCGGCTCTTCGCGGAGGCCGACCTGACCAGCCTGCACGTCCCGCTGCTCCCCGCCACGCACCACATCATCAACGAGGCCGCCCTGAAGTCGATGAAGGACGACGCGATCCTGGTCAACTCCAGCCGCGGCGGCCTCATCGACACCGCTGCCCTGGTCACCGAGTTGCGCGCCGGGCGCTTCCTCGGCGTCGGGCTCGACGTGTACGAGGCGGAGGCCGGGCTCTTCTTCCTGGACAAGTCCCTGGAGGGCGTCGACGACGACACCCTGGCCCGCCTGGTGACCTTCCCGAACGTGATCGTCACCTCGCACCAGGCGTACTACACCGAGGACGCGGTGGGCCAGATCATCGACGCGACCGTCCAGAACGTCACCGACTACCTGGCCGGCCGCCGCAGCGAGAACGTGCTCGTGCCGCGCCTGTGACCCCGGGGCCCGGCGCGGCACAGCCTCCCCGGCTCAGCTCAGCACCGGCAGCCCCGCCAGCAGCTCCGTCACGATCGCGGACCCCCGCACGGTCAGCACCGACTCCGGGTGGAACTGCACCGAGGCGAACCCCGGCCCGCGCAGCGCGTGCAGCTCACCGCTCGCCACGTCCCGGCTCACCTCGATCCCGTGCGCGGCCAGCTCGGCGGCGGCCGGGGAGTCGCAGCGGGCGGTGAAGCTGTTGTAGAAGCCGACCGTCTCCGGCCGCCCGAACAGCTCGATCCCGGTCTGCGCCCCCTGGTACGGGACCGCCTTGCGCACGATGTCCAGCCCCAGCTCCGCCGCGATCAGCTCATGGCCGAGGCAGACCCCGAGCAGCCCGTACCGGTGCTCCCGCACCAGCCCGGCCGCCAGCTCCCGCAGCAGCCGCATCTTCGGGTCGGCCAGGTCGCCAGGATTCCCGGGGCCGGGGCCCAGCACGACCGGCCCCCGGTGCGCCCGCACCACGTCCCGCAGCCCCGGCTCGTCGAACCGCCGCACCGACACCTCCAGCCCCGACGAGCGCAGCAGATGGGCCAGCATCGCGGTGAACGTGTCCTCGCCGTCCACCACCAGCGCGTGCCCGGACAGCTCCCGGGTCCGCTCCTGCATCCGCAGCCAGAACGGGGCCAGCCCGCCGCGCCGGCCGTCCAGCGCCGCCCGCACCCGGGGATCGGCGGCCAACTGCGGGCGGTCCGCCTCCGCCTCCGGCCGCCCCGGCCGCACCCCGAGCGCCGCCAGCACCCCGGCCGCCTTGGCATGCGTCTCGGCCACTTCGCTCTCCGGGTCCGAGTGGCGTACGAGGGTGGCGCCGACGGGCACCTCCAGCGAGCCGTCCGGGGCGATGTCGGCCGTACGGATCAGGATCGGGGAGTCCAGCGTCTGCGCCCCGTTCGCGTCCTGCCCCAGCAGGGCCAGCGCGCCCGCGTAGTAGCCGCGCCCGCCCCGCTCGTACCGCTCGATCACCCGGCAGGCGTTCTGCACCGGGGAGCCGGTGACGGTGGCCGCGAACATGGTCTCGCGCAGGACGTCCCGGACGTCCAGCGAGGACCGTCCCCGCAGCTCGTACTCCGTGTGGGCGAGGTGGGCCATCTCCTTGAGCCGGGGCCCGACCACCACCCCGCCCATGTCGCCCACCGTGCACATCATCTTGAGCTCCTCGTCGACCACCATGGACAGCTCCTCGCTCTCCTTGCGGTCCCCGAGGAAGGCGAGCAGGCTGGTCGCGGTCGGCCCCCCGTCCGGGTAGCGGTAGGTCCCGCTGATCGGGTTCATCACGACCGTCCCGCCGGACATCCGCACATGCACCTCCGGGCTCGCCCCCACCAGCACTCGGTCCCCGGTGTGCACCACGAACGTCCAGTACGCGCCCCGCTCGCCCGCCAGCAGCCGCCGGAACAGCGCCAGCGCGTCCGCCCGCCCGAACCCCGGGATCGCGCCCCGGAACGTCCGCCGGATCACGAAGTTCGCGCCCTCGCCCTGCCCGATCTCGTCCCGGATCACCCGCCGCACGATCTCCGCGTACTCCCCGTCCGCCACGTCGAAGCCCCGGTCCTCCACCGCCACGTCGTGCGCGGGCAGCGCCGCCAGCACCTCCGTCAGCTCCAGCTCGTGGCTCTCCTCCGCGACCAGCACGCTCAGCGGCGTCCCGTCGTCGCGCACGTCGAAGCCGCGCTCGGCGATCTGCCGGAACGGCACCAGGGCCAGGGCGGGCGACGCGCCCACCGGCAGGTCGGCCAGCCGCTCCACCTCCCGCACCCCGCCGATCAGCACCTCCACGTGATCGTGGTCACGGCCGGGGGTGCGCCTGCGCAGCAGCGCGAAGGGCGGGGCATCGTCGGCCAGCAGCCGGCGGACGAGGTCAAAGGCGGTACGGGACATGGGAGCGGGTTCCTTCCGGACGGTCCGTACGAGGGCCTCGTACGGGATTCACGGGGAGAGGAACGGCTCCGCAACGCAGAAAGGCCGCCCCTCGGGCGGCCTGCGCGGTGTGTGTCAGCGCGATGGTTCAGCGGGCCGCCGGATGAGCGGTCCACCACCAGTTCTGGATCGAGAGCTGGGTCTGTTGCGTCGACATGGTGCGACCCTAGCGGACGTTCCGGGCATCGGAGCAGGTGTCTCAACTATTGAGCGCTCGGATGGACGCCTCCCACGACCCCGTAATGTTGTCCGTGTGACCGTGAACGCCAATACCTCCGTCGCCGGTGGCAACACCTGGCGAGACCTTCCCGCGGCGCAGCAGCCCGAGTACCCCGACTCCGAGGCCCTGCGCGATGTACTCGCGGACCTCGCGTCGTATCCGCCGCTCGTCTTCGCGGGCGAGTGCGACCAGCTGCGCGCCCGTCTGGGAGCCGTCGCCAAGGGCGAGGCGTTCCTGCTGCAGGGCGGCGACTGTGCCGAGGCCTTCGACGCCGTCTCCGCCGAGCACATCCGGGCCAAGCTGAAGACGCTGCTCCAGATGAGCGCCGTCCTGACCTACGCCGCCTCCGTGCCGGTCGTCAAGGTCGGCCGGATCGCGGGCCAGTACTCCAAGCCGCGCTCCAAGTCGACCGAGACCCGCGACGGCGTGACCCTGCCGACCTACCGCGGCGACTCGGTGAACGGCTTCGCCTTCACCGAGGAGGCCCGGGTCCCGGACCCGCAGCGGCTGAAGCAGATGTACCACGCGTCCTCCTCCACGCTGAACCTGGTGCGCGCCTTCACCACCGGCGGTTACGCCGACCTGCGCCAGGTCCACGCCTGGAACCAGGACTTCGTGAAGTCGTCCCCCGCGGGCCAGCGCTACGAGGCCCTGGCCCGTGAGATCGACAACGCGCTCAACTTCATGAAGGCGTGCGGCACCGACCCGGCCGAGTTCAAGGCGGTCGAGTTCTACGCCTCGCACGAGGCGCTGCTGCTGGACTACGAGACGGCGCTGACCCGCACCGACTCGCGCACCGGCGAGCTGTACGACACCTCCGGCCACATGGTCTGGATCGGTGAGCGCACCCGCCAGATGGACGGCGCGCACATCGAGTTCGCCTCCAAGGTCCGCAACCCGATCGGCATCAAGCTCGGCCCGACGACCACCGTCGACGAGGCCCTGGGCTACGTCGACCGGCTGGACCCCGAGCGCGAGCCCGGCCGGCTGACCTTCATCGTCCGCATGGGCGCCGACAAGGTCCGCGACAAGCTGCCCGAGCTGGTCGAGAAGGTCACCGCCTCCGGCGCCACCGTCGCCTGGGTGACCGACCCGATGCACGGCAACACCTTCGAGGCCGCCTCCGGCCACAAGACACGCCGCTTCGACGACGTCCTGGACGAGGTCAAGGGCTTCTTCGAGGTCCACAAGGGCCTCGGCACCCACCCGGGCGGCATCCACGTGGAGCTGACCGGCGACGATGTCACCGAGTGCGTGGGCGGCGGCCACGAGATCTTCGTGGACGATCTGCACCAGCGCTACGAGACGGCCTGCGACCCGCGGCTCAACCGCAGCCAGTCGCTCGACCTGGCCTTCCTCGTCGCCGAGATGTACCGCGACCAGTAGGCACTCCCCGACGGGTATTCCCGCCGGACGCACCTGTGGGGCACGGATCCATGTGATCCGTGCCCCACAGTCCGTTCCCGGACTTTTGCGCGGCTCGCCAGGCGGGTAAGGTTAGGTTAGCCTCACCGACGAAGACGGGGACGGCACCAGCGACCGGCCCGCAGGGAGGTGAACCGCATGTACGTCTGCTCCTGCTTCGGCATCACCGAGGCGCAGGTCAAGAAGCATGCGGACGCCGGGGCCTGCACCCCGCGCCAGATCGCCTCGGCCTGCAAGGCCGGCACGGACTGCGGCGGCTGTGTCCGCCGGATCCAGGCCCTGCTGGGGCGTGACTGCTCGCGCCGCGACCTCGTGGGTCAGCAGCGGGAGCCCGCGGCGGCAGCGGTCGGCCACCCGATGGCCATGCCGGCCGCGGCGGCCGTGCCGGTGGCGGCGACCCCGGACGTGCGTCTCCCCGACGCGGCCTGACGGTCTCCTGCGGGGCCCGATCGGCTCCGGGACCGGCTCAGCTCTCCGGCTGCTCGATCAGCTGCGCGATGTAGAGCGGCTCGCCCAGCTTCTCCACCAGCTCCAGCTGGGTGTCGAGGTAGTCGATGTGGTGCTCCTCGTCCTCCAGGATGGACTCGAAGATGTTCGCCGAGGTGATGTCCCCCTTGGCCCGCATCACCTCGATCCCGCGCTTGAGGCGGTCGATCGCCTCCACCTCGACCTGGCGGTCCGCCTGGAACATCTCGGTGACCGTCTGGCCCACCCGGACATGGAAGAGCCGCTGGTAGTTGGGCAGCCCGTCCAGGAAGAGAATCCGGTCCGTGAGGACCTCGGCGTGCTTCATCTCGTCGAAGGACTCGGCCCGGGTGTACTTGGCCAGCTTGGTCCAGCCGAAGTTCTCCTGCATCTTCGCGTGCAGGAAGTACTGGTTGATGGCCGTCAGTTCGGCCGTCAGCTGTTCGTTGAGGAACTCAATGACCTCGGGGTCGCCCTGCATCGCAGAGGCTCCTTCCAAGCGTGATCGACAAGGTGGCCGCATCCTCGCACCGCGTCCACCGGCCGTCCAGTAAGTGCACGCTTAGTACGAGTTGACCCACCGAAGGTCCGCCCTGGTCATGACCACCCCTGGCTGTCTGTCACCATGGAGACATGGGTCAGCCGGAAAACCGGGAGAAGCGCGGAGCAGAGCAGTCGGACCTTCCACCAGGACAGCGACTGCAGCGCGGATGGCCGGTCACCCACTACGGGCCCGTTCCCAAGTTCAAACCCGAGCGGTGGGAGTTCCGGGTCTTCGGAGCCACCGCCGACGGTGACAAGCACTGCTGGAACCACCAGGAGTTCACGGCGCTGCCGTACGCCTCCGTCGTCGCCGATCTGCACTGCGTGACGAAGTTCAGCATGGTCGGCGCCGAGTGGGGCGGCGTCCTCGCCCGTACGGTGCTCGACCTGGCACCCCCGGCGCCCGAGGCCACCCATGTGATGGTCTGGGCCGAGTACGGCTTCTCCTCGAACCTGCGGCTGGCCGACTTCGCCTCCGACCGCACGCTCTTCGCCACCCACAAGGACGGCGAGCTGCTCACCGCCGAGCACGGCTTCCCGCTCCGCCTGGTCGTCCCGCACCTGTACGCCTGGAAGGGCCCGAAGTGGGTCCGGGGCGTCGAGTACATGACGGCCGACCGGCGCGGGTTCTGGGAGGAGCGGGGCTACCACAACATCGGTGACCCCTGGGCCGAGCAGCGCTATTCGTACCAGGAGGAGCCGGGGGACGGCCCCGAGCTGTGACCGTCAGCGCCGGGGAGCGGTCCGCAGCTCCTTGAGCCGGGCCACGTCCGACGCGTGCCCCTCCTTGCCGCCGGGCGTCTCGATGATCAGGGGCACGCCCTCGGTCGCCGGGTGCGCGAACAGCTCCCGGAACGGCTCGGCGCCGATATGGCCCGCGCCGATGTTCTCGTGCCGGTCCTTGTGGGCGCCCACGACGTCCTTGGAGTCGTTGGCGTGGATCAGCTTGAGCCGCCCCTCACCGACCGTCTCCACCAGCAGATCGAGCGTCTGCCGCATTCCCGAGGGACCGGTCAGATCGTGGCCCGCCGCGTAGATGTGGCAGGTGTCCAGGCAGATGCCCAGCTTGGGGTGGGCGTCCAGCGCCTCGAAGTACGGTCCGAAGTCCCACGTACGGGAGCAGAGCGAGGAGCCCTGGCCCGCCGTGGACTCCAGCAGCAGATCCGGGTCGTCGTCGTGCGTCAGCTCGTCCAGCAGCGGCCGCATGTGCTCCCGCACCTGGGCCAGCGCCTCCGCGCGCGGCCGCCCGCCGGTCGCGGAGCCGGTGTGCACGACCACGCCCAGCGCGCCGATCTCCCGGGCCCGGCGCAGCGAGTGGCGCAGGGACTCCACGGACTTCTCGACGGTCGCCTCGGTGTGCGAGCCGAAGTTGATCAGGTACGGGGCGTGGACGTACGCGGGCATCGAGGCGGCCGCGCACTCCGAGCGGAACAGCTCGTCCTGCGCCGGGTTCCCGGCGGGCGTCGCCCAGCCGCGCGGGTTGGCGACGAAGACCTGCACGGTCTCGGCCGCCAGCTCCCGGGCGTAGGAGAGGCCGACCTTGGCGAGACCGCCGGCCACCGGGACATGGCCGCCCACGGGGTTGCGCAGCGGGCTTCCGTCCTCGGCGTGCGGCCGATTTCCGTCCTCAGGGTTGCGCATGACGTCCTAGAGCCCCTTGGTCCTGATCGTGATGGTGGAGCCCTCGGGGGCCTGTTCGCCGCCCGCCACGGACTGGCGCGCGACCGTGTCGCTGAACGAGAGGAACGGCCGGTCGACCTTCACCTCGAAGCCCGCCTCCTCCAGGGTGGCCCTGGCCTCGTCGACGTCCCGGCCGGTGACGTCGGGGACGTCCAGCATCCGGGGGCCCTTGGAGACGGTCAGCTCGATCGTGTCGCCCTCCGCGGCCTCGGCGCCCGCGCCGGGGGACTGCTGGGCGATGTTCCCGGCGGCCTCGGGGGAGTTGACCCGGCCGGGCAGCACCTGGACCTTCAGCCCCTCGCCCTCCAGCTCCGCCGTGGCGTCCTCGACCGAGAGCCCGGTGACGTCCGGGACGTCGATCGGGCTGCCCTTGCTGACGACCATGGCCACGGCTGTGTCCGGGTTCCGGTCGGTGCCCGCGCGGGGCTCCGTACGGATCACCTCGCCGCGCGCGACGTCCTCGCTGAACTCCTTGGTCACCATGCCGGGGACCAGGCCCACCTTCTTCAGGGAGCGCCGGGCGTCCGCCAGGGAGGAGCCCGCCACATCGGGCACCCGGACGATCTCCGGGCCGCGCGAGACGATGAGCTTCACCGAGCCGTTGCCCCGGATCCGGTCGCCGGACGCGGGGTCGCTGCCGACCACCGCGCCCCGCTCGACCGTGTCGCTGAAGACCCGCTCGACACCCTCCAGCCCGAGCCCGGCGTCCGAGAGCCGCTTCTCCGCCGCCTGCTGGGTCTGGCCGAGCAGCGAGGGGACCTGGGTGAACTGGCCGGAGTTGATGTACCAGACACCCACCCCGATGCCGAGCGTCAGCAGGACGGCGGTGACGATGGTGATCAGCTTGCCGTGCGGGCCGCCGAACGGGCCGCTCCGGCCCGCCCGGCGCCGGGGCGGGGCGACCGGCGGAGGCATCTCCAGCCGGCTGGTCCGGTGCACGCCGTCCTCGGGCCCGTCCGCCGGAAGGGCCCGAGGGATCACGCTCGTACGGTCCTGCGCGCCGTCGTGGGTGTTCGACAGCGCCTGCGGCGGTACGGCGTCCAGCTCGGCCTCGGTCAGCTGGGCGCGGGCCTCCCGGGCCTCGGCCAGGAGCAGCACCGCGTCGTGCGGCCGCACCTCGGGGGTGCGGGCGGTGGCGCTCGCCACCAGGGAGTCCAGCGCCACCGGGAGCCCCGGCACGACGGCGGAGGGGGCCGGGACGTCGGTGTTGAGGTGCCGGTAGATGACCTGGGCGGCGTTCTCCCCGGTGTGCGGCTTGGCGCCGGTCAGCATCTCGTACAGCACGACCCCGCAGGCGTACACGTCACTGCGGGTGTCGGCGCTGCCGTGCTCGATCTGCTCGGGGGCCAGATACGAGACCGTGCCGAGCAGCGAACCCGTGGTGTCGGTGGCCGTGCCGACCGCCCTGACCAGCCCGAAGTCCGCCACCTTGACCCGGCCGTCGTCCCCTATCAGGACGTTCTCCGGCTTCATGTCGCGGTGCACGAACCCCGCCCGGTGGGCGGCGCCGAGCGCGGCGAGGACCGGCTCCAGGATGTCCAGCGCGGCCCTCGGCTGGAGGGCGCCGCGCTCGCGCAGGACGTCGCGCAGGGTGCAGCCCGAGACGTACTCCATCGCGAGGTAGACGTACGCCCCCTGGGCGCCCTGGTCGAAGACCGCGACGACATTGGGGTGGGCGAGGCGGGCCACCGACTTGGCCTCGCGGATGAACCGCTCGACGAAGGCGACGTCGGTGGCGAGCGCCGGGTGCATCACCTTGAGCGCGAGCACCCGGTCCAGGCGGGTGTCCACGGCCCGGTAGACCGTGGCCATCCCGCCGACGGCGATGCGCGCCTCGATGCGATACCGGCCGTCGAGCAGCTGCCCGACGAGCGGGTCCTGGAGGGTCGTGTCCACCCCGAGAGTCTACGAGCCGCCACCGACACCCCGGACGGGCCGGGGCGCTCCCGGGGCGGTTCTGCAGCCGATCCGTGACAGGGACACGTCCCAGGTGACGGGCCTGGCGATCCCCGGGCCCCGCGCCTGTACGGCGGGTGCACCCGGGGCCCCGCACCGCACCCCGCTCCTCAAACGCCGGAGGGGCTGGATCTTCAGAACGCCGGTCGTTCCGGGTCCAGCGCCGCCCGCCCGTCCACCGGAGAGGACGCCTCCGCGTAGTGGCGGCGCGGGATGCGCCCCGCCCGGTACGCCAGCCGGCCCGCGTCCACCGCGTGCCGCATCGCCGCCGCCATCAGCTCCGGCTCCTGGGCCCGGGTCACCGCCGAGGCGAGCATCACCGCCGCGCACCCCAGCTCCATCGCCAGCGCCGCGTCCGACGCGGTCCCGGCCCCCGCGTCCAGGATCACCGGCACCCCGGCCCGCTCCACGATCAGCTCGAAGTTGTGCGGGTTGCGGATGCCGAGGCCGGAGCCGATGGGGGAGCCCAGCGGCATGATCGCCGCGCACCCCACGTCTTCCAGCTTCTGTGCGAGGACCGGGTCGTCGTTGGTGTACGGCAGCACGGTGAACCCGTCGTCGACCAGGATCTCGGCCGCGTCCAGCAGCTCGATCGGGTCGGGCAGCAGGGTCCGCTCGTCGGCCATGACCTCCAGCTTGATCCAGTCGGTGCCGAGCGCCTCCCGGGCCAGCCGGGCGGTGAGGACGGCCTCGCCCGCCGTGTAGCAGCCCGCCGTGTTCGGCAGCACCTGGATGGAGAGCCGCTCCAGCACGGAGAGGACCGACCCCTGCACGGTCGGGTCGAGCCGGCGCATGGCGACGGTGGTCATCTCCGTGCCGGACGCGATCAGGGACCGCTCCAGCACCTCCAGGCTCGGCGCCCCGCCGGTCCCCATGATCAGCCGGGAGCCGAAGGCGGCCGGTCCCAGGGTGAAGACGTCGTCGGACATGGTCAGCCTCCCTGTACGGCGGTCAGGACTTCGACGCGGTCGCCCTCGCCGAGCGTGGTGGCGGCCCACCGGCCGCGCGGCACCACGCACTCGTTGACGGCGGCGGCGACCCCGGAGGGCGCGGTGGTCAGGGTGGCGACGAGGCGGTCCAGCGCGGTGCCCGCGTCGAGCGTGCGCGGCTCCCCGTTGACCGAGACGGATACCTGAGGGCTCATGCGGACTGCTCCTGGAGTACGGGTACGGGGGCGGCTCCGGCGGACGCGAACCGGCCCGGGGCGAACGGGCGGGCCACCTCGGGCAGCTCGCCGGTGGTCAGCGCCTCGGCCATCGCGTCGCCCGTGACGGGCGTCAGCAGCACGCCGTTGCGGTGGTGGCCGGTGGCGAGGAGGAGACCGGGCAGGGCGGTCGGGCCGAGCAGCGGGGCGTTGTCGGGGGATGCGGGGCGCAGACCGGCCCGGGTCTCGGTGAGCGGCAGCTCGGTGATGCCGGGCACCAGCTCATGGGCGTCGCGCAGCAGCTCGTAGACCCCGCCCGCGGTGACGGTGGTGTCCCAGCCCATCTCCTCGCTGGTGGCGCCGACGACCAGCTCGCCGTTCTCGCGCGGTACGAGATAGACGTGGCCGCCCCGGACGACGGCCCGTACGGTCCGGCTGAGGAAGGGGGCGTACGCCGGGGGCACGGTGAGCCGCAAAACCTGGCCCTTGACCGGGCGGACCGGCGGCACGACCTCCTCCGGGAGCCCCGCGAGCCGCCCGCTGAGGCTGCCCGCCGCCAGCACGACCTGGTCGGCCCCGACCTTCGTACCGTCACCGAGCACCGCCCCGGTGGCCCGGCCCCCGGCGACGGTGAGCTGTCCGGCGGGGGACCTGCGGAACACCACCCCGGCCCGCTCGCACGCGGCCAGCAGCGCCGCGGCGAGCCGGCGCGGATCCACCTGGTGGTCACCGTCCACCCGCAGCCCGCCCCGCACCCCCGGCGCGAGCATCGGCTCCAGACGGCGGCACTCCCGGCCGCTCAGCCAGACCGACTCCAGCCCCGAGCGCTCCTGGAGGGCGTGCAGCTCCCGCAGATGCGCCCGGTCGTCGGAGTCCAGCGCGACCGCCAGCGTCCCGCAGGTGCGGAACCCGGTCTCCCGGCCGCTCGCCGCCTCCAGCTCCGCGACGAACTCCGGATAGCGGGCGGCGGAGGCGAGGTTGAGGCCGAGGAGCATCTCCTCGCCGTAGTGCAGTTCGGTGACGGCGGCCAGCATGCCCGCCGCGACCCGGGCGGCCCCGCCGCCCGGATCGGGATCGGCCACGGTGACGGTCAGCCCGCGCTGGGCGGCCCGCCACGCGGTGACCAGGCCGATGATTCCGCCCCCGATGACGAGGACATCGGATCCTGGGTTTCCCCCCGGAGTCCCTGGGGTCCTCCCCAAAGTTCCTGAGCTTTCCCCCGGTTTTCCGGAGGTCCTCCCCGAGACGCGCATGGGTGTCCAGCCCCTCCCTTCGCCGGCATGACCCGGATCAGGTTCGTACGGTCGGAGGCCGTCCAGCCTCCCTCTCAGCCCGGTGCGTCCGGGCTCCCGCGAGTGTTCTACCGTGGCCAGCCTAAACCCACCCGCCCACGGCACAGCCAAGGGAGCAGCCACCGTGGCCCGTTCGCTCGACGGACTCGTCCTCTCGCCCGTCGCCGACCAGGCCCCCGGCCAGGTGGGCACCCGGACCCGCTTCACGTACCACGAGAGGAACGGCCGGATCTGGGCCGAGTACGCGGGCGGTGACGTGGTCCACGGCCATCTCGTCGGCACCCGCGACGGGGACGCGCTCGACTTCCGCTACGTCCAGCTCAAGCAGGACGGAACGACCTCTTCCGGACACTGCCTCTCCACCGTCACCGAACTCACCGGCGGCCGGGTCCGGCTGGAGGAGCGCTGGAAGTGGGAGTCCCAGGAGGGCAGCGGGACCAGCGTGGTGGAGGAAGTCACCGGCTGACGTCACGTCAGCTGAATAGACTGGTACACGTGAGCGAGCAGACGGAACACCACGCGGCGCGGGAGCGCACACGGAACGTCGTGATCGTCGGAGCGGGCATGGCGGGCGTGCAGACCGCCGTCGCCCTGCGGGAGGCCGGGTTCACCGGACCCGTCACGCTGATCGGCGCCGAACCCCACCAGCCCTACGACCGGCCGCCGCTGTCCAAGGCGGTCCTCCTGGGCAAGGCCGAGGACTCCGCCTTCGACGTGGACTTCGAGGGACTGGACATCACGCTCCGCCTCGGCCTGGACGTCACCGGGCTGCGCGCCGCCGACCATGTGCTGGACACGGCGGAGGGGCCCGTTCCCTACGACACGCTGGTCCTGGCGACCGGCGCCGAGCCCATCGCCCTGCCCGGCACCGAAGGTGTCCCCGGCGTCCATCTGCTGCGCACCCTGGACGACGCCGCCCGGCTGCGGCCCGTCCTGGAGGAGCGGCACGACGTGGTGGTCGTCGGGGCGGGGTGGATCGGCGCCGAGTTCGCCACCGCCGCCCGCGCCGCCGGCTGCGCGGTCACCGTCGTGGAGGCCGCCGCCCGCCCGCTGGCCGGGACGCTGCCCGCCGAGGTCGCCGCCCCGATGGCCGACTGGTACGCGGAGAGCGGCGCCGAACTCCTCACCGACGCCCGGGTCGAGCGGGTGGAGCCCGGCACGGTGGTCCTCGCGGACGGCCGGGAGCTGCCCGCCGGGGCCGTCGTCGTCGGCATCGGCGCCCGCCCCGCCACCGGCTGGCTCGCCGGATCCGGGATCGAGCGCGGCCCGGACGGCTCGATCACCGCCGACAGCGCCCTGCGCACCTCCCTCCCCGATGTGTACGCGGTCGGGGACTGCGCCTCCTTCCCCTCCGCCCGCTACGGCGAACGCCTGCTGATCCACCACTGGGACAACGCCCTCCAGGGCCCGCGCACGGCCGCCGCCGCGATCCTCGCCGCCGAGAGCGGTGACCCGCTGCCGGTCCACGACCCCGTCCCGTACTTCTGGTCCGAGCAGTTCGGCCGCTTCGTGCAGTACGCCGGGCACCACCCCCATGCCGACACCCTGGTGTGGCGCGGCGACGGCACGGAGGCCACCTGGTCGGTCTGCTGGCTGAAGGGCGGGGCCCTGGTCGCCCTGCTCGCGGTGGGGCGCCCGCGCGACCTCGCCCAGGGGCGCAAGCTCATCGAGTCCGGGGCCGTCCTCGATCCGGAGCGGGTGGCCGACCCGGCCGTACCGCTGAAGTCCACCGCCCTGTGACACCTCCGGCCCGGCCCGCGTGACCCCCGTACGGTCGGCCCGGCTACCGGCTGTCAGTCCCGGATGGCACGCTTGTCCCTGTGACCGAGATTGACGCAAAAACCGATGCTCTCGTCCCCGCCTGGCTCCACCTCCCCGACATCGCGGACATGCTCGATGTCGAGGTGACGCGCGTCCGGCAGCTGGTCAAGGAGGGCCAGCTCATCGCCGTACGCCGTGGTGAGAACCGGACACTTCAGGTGCCCGCCGCCTTCATCGACGGCAGCAAGGTGGTCAAGGGCCTCTCCGGCACCCTGACCCTCCTGAGGGACGACGGCTTCTCCGACGAAGAGATGCTGGAGTGGCTCTTCACTCCCGACCCGACCCTGCCCGGCACCCCCGCCCAGGCGCTGAGCGAGAATCGCGGTACGGAGGTGAAGCGCCGCGCCCAGGCGCTCGCCGTCTGACCGACACGATCAGGAAGCGGTGTACGGGCCCCGCGCGCGGAGCCCGTACACCGCCACGACCACGGGGGGACTCACCATGCCCACGCCTCGCGAGCAGCTGTCCGACGCCCGGCTCTACCTCTGCACGGACGCCCGTAAGCGGCAGGGCGACCTCCCCGCCTTCCTGGACGCCGTGCTCGCCGGCGGGGTCGACATCGTCCAGCTCCGGGACAAGGGCATGGAGGCCGCCGAGGAGCTGGAGCACCTCGCGGTGTTCGCCGACGCCTGCCGCCGCCACGGCAAGCTCCTCGCCGTCAACGACCGGGCCGACGTCGCCCACGCCATCGGCGCCGACGTCCTGCACCTGGGCCAGGGAGACCTGCCCGTGCCCGCCGCCCGCGCGATCATCGGCCAGGAGCGGCTGATCGGCCGCTCCACCCACGCCGAGTCCGAGGTCGACGCCGCCGTCGCCCAGGACGGCGTGGACTACTTCTGCACCGGCCCCTGCTGGCCCACCCCCACCAAGCCCGGCCGCCACGCCCCCGGCCTCGGCCTCGTGCGGTACGCCGCCGCCCTGGCACAGCCGCGCCCCTGGTTCGCGATCGGCGGGATCGACGCGGGCAATCTGGACGAGGTGCTGGAGGCGGGCGCCCGCCGGATCGTGGTCGTCCGTGCGATCACCGAGGCGGACGATCCGGCCACCGCCACCGCCGAGCTGGCGAAGCGGGTCCGCGCACACGTCCTCTGAGCAGTGCTTTCGTGACGGTCCTGGATGGGCGCTGTCCCAAGGGGTGGACGTCGAAAAGGGGAAAACAAGACAATAGCGCCCGCTCTGGTTGGGGGAGTGTCCACCCCCTGGTTAACCTCCCCCTATGGCCCTTGGGACAGCTTCCACCAGGACGGACCACGCGCGCACCGTGCGTGACATGCTCGCGACCGGCAAAACCTCGTACTCCTTCGAGTTCTGGGCGCCCAAGACCGAGAAGGGCGAGCGCAACCTCTGGAGCGCGCTGCGCCGGATCGAGGCGGTGCGGCCGAGCTTCGTCTCGGTGACCTACGGGGCCGGCGGCTCCACCCGGGCCGGGACGGTGCGGGCCACCCAGCAGATCGCCGCCGACTCCACGCTCACCCCGGTCGCCCACCTCACCGCGGTCAGCCACTCGATCGCCGAGCTGCGCAACATGGTCGGCCAGTACGCCGACGCCGGGATCAGGAACATCCTCGCGGTCCGGGGCGACCCGCCCGGCGACCCGATGGGCGAGTGGATCGAGCACCCGCAGGGCGTGAAGTACGCGGCCGATCTCGTCCGCCTCATCAAGGAGGCCGGCGACTTCTGTGTCGGCGTCGCGGCCTTCCCCGAAATGCACCCGCGCTCCACCGACTGGGAGACCGACATCGGTCATTTCGTCGACAAGTGCCGGGCCGGGGCCGATTATGCGATCACCCAGATGTTCTTCCGTCCGGAGGACTATCTCCGGATGCGTGACCGGGTGGTCGCTGCGGGTTGCGAAACGCCGATCATTCCCGAGGTCATGCCGCTCACCAGTGTGAAGCAACTGGAAAGATTCTCGCAGCTCAGCAACGCGACCGTGCCCGAGCCGCTGAAAGAGCGGATCCTCGCGGTCAAGGACGATCCGGCCGCTGTACGCTCCATTGGCATCGAGTTCGCAACGGAGTTCTGCGCGAATCTGCTGTCCGAGGGTGTGCCCGGGCTGCACTTCATCACGCTCAACAACTCGACGGCAACGCTCGAAATCTACGAAAATCTCGGACTGCACAAGCAGTCGTGACCGGCCGTACCCGCCCCCGAGCGGCTGCGGCCGCAGGAGGGGGCGGGCGTGGGCTGGACGGTCCTCTACATCGCATTCGGTCTGGTGGCGCTGTGGCTGCTGGGTGAGGTGCTGCTGCAGTACAAGGCGCGGCTGCGCTGGCGGCTCCTCGCCTTCGGCGGCTTCCTCGGCGTGGTCATGGGGGTCCTGCTCGCCTCCGTCCCGGTCATCGTCGTCGGGACCCTCGCCTTCGCCACCGGCCAGACCTATGTGACGCTCTCCTTCCGGCGCGGCTTCTCCACCGGCTGGGCCATAGGCGGCAGCCCGGGGGAGAGCCGCCGTCGCCGGGGCGGCGGCGAGCGCGCGGCCGCCAAGGAGCCCACGCTGGAGGTCTCCGACCTGGAGGTCTCGGACCCGGCCACCGGCCCGGCCGACGACTCCTTCGACTCCTTCGGCCACGGCACGGGGACCCCGGCCGACGCCTCCGACGCCCCCACCTCCGTGTACGAGCCGCTGCCGCTGCCCGACGACACCGGCCAGTACGGCGTCTACAGCAACTCCGGCGACCGGGGGAGCCGGGACGACCAGCAGCAGTACGCGGCGGACGGGGCCCAGCCGCAGTTCGCCGCGTACGACCCGTACGGCGGCTACGACCCGCAGCAGACCCAGGACGGCTACGCGGGGCCGTACGACTACGGGACCGGCCAGCAGAGCTACGCCGCCTACTCCGACCCGTACATCGGCACCACCGGCGCGTCCGCCTCCTACGGCGGCTACGACCCCTACGGCAACGCCTACGACAGCCAGGGCGGTCAGCAGAGCTACGCCGACCCCTACGCCCAGGGCTACGGCACGGACCCGTACACCACGGACACCCCGCCCGGCGGTGTCTGGGTCCCGCAGCAGCGCGACGCCGAGCAGTACCCCCCGATGCCGCCCGGGCAGCCCGCCCCGTACGGCCAGGGCAACGGCAGCAACAGCGGCAACGGCTACGACACCGGCCAGAACGAGCAGTACCGCTACTGAGGCGCGCCGCCGGGGTGTTCGAGCCCGGCGGCGCCCCCGCTCACTGCGAACCGCGGAAGCCGTCGCCCTCCACCACGAGTCCGGCCACCAGCGTCCCCGACATCCCGGCGTGCGCGAGCCCGCCGCCCGGGTGCGACCAGCCGCCCGCCAGATAGAGCCCCGGCAGCCGGGTGAGGTTGCCGGGGTGCAGATACGCGCCCTCCGCACCGGCCAGCGCCGGCGGCGGCACCGCACCGCCCTCGGCCCCCGTCTCGGCCTCGGTCTCCGCGGGCGTGCGGACCTCCGTGTGCAGAATCCGCTCCCGCAGCCCCGGAACGGCTGCCTCCGCCCGCTCCACCAGCAGCTCCGCGAACCGCTGGCGCACTGCCGGGTCCGTCCACTCCACCGGGCCCTGCGGAGCCACCACCGCCGTCAGTGTCACCGCCTCGTGCGCCTCGTCCGGGCGGGTCGCCGGGTCGTCGGGGCGCAGTACCGTCACCGTCGGGTGCGCGGCGACCCGCCCCCCGAACACCGCCTCCTGCTCCGCCGCCGTGTCGGCGCTGTGCACCACGGTCCGGTGCACCGCGTCCGCGTCCCGGCCCCCGCGCAGCGAGAGCAGCACCGTGAACCGCCCCGGCACCGCCGCACCCGGCCGGACCGTCACATCGCCCGCGCCCCACACCTGCTGACCCGGCACCAGCCCCGCGTGCGGCCGGACCCCCAGCACCACCCGGTCCGCCTCGGCCACCGCACCGTCGGCCAGCTCCACGCCCGCCGCCCGGCCGTCCTTCTCCAGAACCCGGACCACCTCGGCGCCGAAGACGAACTCCACCCGCCGGGCCACGCACCGCTCGTACACCGCCCGGGCCAGCTCCCGCATCCCGCCCATCACGTACCAGCTGCCGAAGGACTGCTCCATGTACGGCAGCAGCGCGGCGCTCGCGGGCGCGGTGCGCGGGTCCAGGCCGTAGGAGAGGGCGTAGCCGTCGAGCAGGGCGGCCAGCCGGGCGTCGCCCAGCTCCCAGGCGCCGATCTCCGCCACGGTCGCGGCCAGCCGGGTGCGCAGCAGCCGACGCTGCCGCAGGGCGGGATACGGGTCGCGCCCCAGCACCTGGTGGTCCGCCCGCAGCGGCTCCTCCAGCAGCGGCCGGCGCGACCGGTCCCAGGCGTCCCGGGCCCGCTCCAGGAACCCGGTCCACCGCTCCCCGGCGCCGGCGCCGAGCGCCGCGTCCAGGGCGGAGGCCACTCCGGCGCGTGAGGCGTTGGGCAGGGAGACCGCCGTGCCGTCCGCGAAGAGATGGCTGCTCGCCGGGTCGACCTGGGTCAGCGTGACGCACTGCTCCAGGGACTCCCTGCCGGTCTTCACGAAGAGGTCCCGCTGGACGGCGGGCAGATGCAGCAGACCGGGCCCGGTGTCGAAGACGAAGCCCTCGTGCTCATGGCGGCCGAGCGAGCCGCCGTAGCTCGCGGACCGCTCGTACACCGTCACCTTGTCACCCGCGACGGCGAGCCGGGCGGCCGCCGCCATGGCGCCCGTCCCGGCGCCGATCACCGCAATTCGTGCCATGCCGGTGACCTTATCGGCCACCACCGACAGCTCAGCCGGGAGGCAGGGGACCGCCCGTCGCGGCCAGGCCCTTCTCCTCGCGGCGCTGGGCCCGGCGGCGCAGGAAGCGGCGGATCCGGGAGGCCAGGAAGACCACGAGGACGATCCCGAGGACCAGCAGCACCCCGGCGATCACGGCCGCCGCCACCGGGTTGAACATGGCGAACGTGACGACCCCGGCGACACCGAGGTCCTCCACGATGCTCATCCCGATGTTGCTGAAGGGCTCCGGGGAGGTGTTGACCGCCATCCTCGTACCGGCCTTCACCAGATGGCTCATCAGCGCCGTCGACCCGCCGATCGCCCCGGCCGCCAGCTCCGGCAGCGAACCGCTCTCCCCGGCGAGCAGGGCCGCGATCACCGCGCCCGCCACCGGGCGGATCACCGTGTGCGCGGTGTCCCAGACGGAGTCCACGTACGGGATCTTGTCGGCCACCACCTCGCAGAGGAAGAGCACACCGGCCACGATCAGCACATCGGTGCGCTGGAGCGCGGCGGGGACCTCGTCGGAGACGCCGGTCGCGCCGAACAGGCCGAGCAGCAGGACCACCGCGTAGGCGTTGATCCCGCTCGCCCAGCCGCTTGTGAACACCAGAGGGATTACGGACACGGGGGAGATCGTAACGACCGGCCCCGACGGCCGGGTGGGGCCGGGTGCGCACTCCTGAGTACCCGTACTCAGGAGACGAGATGAGTAGGGGAGCGGATAGGCCCGGACCTGCGCGGACGGAAGAGTGATGACCACGGAAGGGGCGCGGCGCCCGGACCGCCGACACGGGGCGGCGGACCGGGCGCGGCCCCTGACGGAACGGGGGTGCACGACGGAGGACCCGGGGACCACGGGGTCACGGGGAACGGGTCCGACGGACGCACGGAAGACGCCGGTCCGGTGAAGCTCGCAGGGGGATGCGAGCTCCAGCGGTCGGCGTCTTCGTGTCTCTCCGGACCGTGCCTCTCCGCTCCGGGACCGTGCCTCAGCGGCCTCAGCGGCTCAGTGCCCGCTGACCCGCCCGTGGAGCAGCAGGGAGAGCGCCGAGTGGACCTCGTCGATCGAGCGCTCCGGCTGGAACGCCTGCCAGTCCAGCGCCGCCACCAGCACCATCCCGACCAGGGCGGCCGCCGTCAGCGGGATGTCGATCTCCTCACTCAGCTCACCGCTCTCCACCGCCTCGCGCAGCACGCCCTCCACCACCGCCACGGCCTCCTGTCGCACGACCAGCAGCGTGGACTGCCAGGCGCGGTTGGTGCGCCACAGCTCGGCCACGTACAGCTGGGTGAAGGCCGGGTAGCGGTCGATGAAGGCGAGGCCGGCCCGGATCATCGCGTCCAGCGCCTCGACCCGCGTGCCGCCGCGCTCCGCGGACTCCTCGGCAGCCGCCCGCAGCGAGGCGGTGAGAAGGCCGACACCGTGCCGGAGCAGCTCCTCGAACAGCTCGGTCTTGCTCTTGAAGTTGTAATAGACCGTGCCCTTGGCGACCCCGGCCCGCTCGGCGATCTCGTCGACGGTGGTGGCCGAGAACCCCTTCTCGGCGATGAGGGTCACCGCCGCCTCGTAGAGCCTCTGCCGGGTGGCCTGGCGGCGCGTGGTGCCACTGCTTTCCATGAGGCCGATTCTCCCAGCTTCCGGGGCGCTCACAGGCTCAGCTCCGGGTGCAGCCGGCTCAGGCTCCACACCTGCTTGCGCCGCGCGGTCCAGGCGGTCAGGGCGAGCGCGCCGACGGTGAAGGCGGCCAGCACCGCGCAACCCAGCCAGACCGGGCCGAGGGGACCGCCGGTGATGAGCCTGCGCAGCCCCTCCACGACGTACGTCATGGGCAGGTACGGGTGGATCGCGCCGAAGAAGCCGGGGCTGGTCTGGACGGGGTACGTGCCCCCGGCCGAGGTCAGCTGGAGCATCAGCACCACCAGCACCAGGATGCGTCCCGCCGCGCCGAAGCAGGCGTTCAGCCACTGCACGATCGAGGCGAAGCAGCAGGTCACCAGGGTCAGGAAGGCGATCGTCCCGGCCGAGCGCGCCATCTCCAGGCCGAGGCCCCAGTGCAGGACGGCCATCAGGGCGCCGACCTGGAGGACACCGATGGCGGCGACCGGGAGCCAGCCGGCGAGGGCGATCCGCCAGGCGGAGGCGCCCGTGGAGAGCGCCCGCTTGTTGAGCGGCTGGATGATCATGTAGGCGACCATCGCGCCGACCCAGAGGGAGAGCGGGATGAAGTACGGGGCGAAACCGGTGCCGTAATTGGGCGCCGCGTGGAGGGACTTGGAGGCCAGCTTCACCGGGTCGGCCATGACGTCGGTCCGGGCGTCACGGTCCTTCTTGTCGTAGTCCGGGATCTTCTCCGCGCCGTCGTGGAGCCCCTGGGCGAGTTCGGCCGAGCCGTCCCCGAGCCGGAACAGTCCGCCGTCCAGGTTCTCGGCGCCCGACTTGAGCTTGCCCATGCCGGTGTCGAGGTCGGCCGAGCCGGTACGGGCGTTGCCGAGGCCGCTGTAGACGTCGGCCGCGCCCTTGGCGACCTTGTGGGCACCGGTGTTGAGGGCGTTGACGTCCTTGACCGCCTGCTCCAGGTCGGAGTCCAGGGCCGGTGCGCGCTTCGCCAGCGTCTCGGCCTGCTTCTGGAAGTCGGCGAGATGGGCGGTGAGCTTCTTCAGCTCGCCGTTCTGGCCGCCGACCACCTTGTTGACGTCGGCGGCGACCTTGGCGACGTCGGCCGCCGACTCACTGGCCTTCTTCAGCGCCGGGCAGGACGCCTCGTCGGGCTCGGCCGCCTCCTCGCACCGGGTGCGGTACACCCCGGCGAGCTCGTCGGACGCGGTACGGGCGTCGGCGGCCGCGGTCGGGGCGAGCGCCGCCAGCCGCTCCAGCTCCTCGCGGGTGGTCTTCGAACCCTCGGAGACCAGACGGGCGGTGTCCCCGATGGCCTTGCCGTGCTCCTTGAAGAAGGGGCGGGCGTCGTTCGCGATGCCGTTGACCTTGTCGGCCAGCGTCTGGGTGCCGCCGGCCACCTGCCGGGCGCCGGTGGCGACCTGGCCCGCGCCGGTGTTCAGCTTCACGATCCCGTCGGAGAGCCGCTTGCTGCCCTCCTTGGAGTTCTTCAGGCCGTCGGCCAGCTCCTTGGAGCCCTCCTTCGCCTTCGATATCCCGCCCTTGAGGTCGTCGGCGCCCTTGGCCGCGTCGGCGGTCTTGTCGTGCAGATCGGAGAAGTTGATGAAGATGCGGTCCAGGAAGCCCCGGGAGGCGTTGGTGGAGGCGGCGTTGCGCACCTCGCCGAAGACCGTCTTCGAGATCTGCCCGACGATGTAGTTGTTGGCGTCGTTCGTCCGCACCTGGAGCGCGCCCGTCTCGGGGGAATCCCCGCCGCTGGACGCGATCTTCTCGCTGAAGTCGGACGGCATCGTCAGCGACAGGTAGTACGTCCCGTCCTCGACGCCCTTGTCCGCCTCCGCCGAACTCACCTCGTGCCAGGCGAACACCTGGGAGTCGAGCAGCTTCTTGCTGATCTCGTCCCCCGCCTCGACCCGTTTGCCGTCGCTGGTGGCTCCCTTGTCGTTGTTGACCAGGGCGACGGGCAGCTTGTCGAGGTTGCCGTACGGGTCCCAGAACGAGAACAGGTACAGGGCGCCGTAGAGCAGCGGCAGGAGCAGCAGGGCGACCAGCGCGGCGGCCGGGAGCTTCCCCCTGCGGAACCGCCGCAGCTCAAGCGCGGCCAGCTTCGGCGATCGCATCGGCCGTCTCCTTCTCGGTGGTGGGTGCGGTGGGGGCGTCCTCGGCCGCGGACTTGGTGAGGGCGTCTTCGGCGACGGGCGTGGTCCGGACGGTCAGGGCGTCCTCGGGGGCCTCGCTGCACACGGCGAGCACGGTGGTGCCGGAGGCGGCTATGGACCGCAGCAACTCCCAGGCGTCGGCCCGTTCGGCGGGGGAGAGCTTGAGGTCGGTGTCGTCCAGGGCCAGCAGCCGGGGGGTGCCGATCAGGGCCAGCGCGACGGAGAGCCGCAGCGCCTCCAGCCGCTCCAGATCCCGTACGGAGGTCCGTTCGGCCTTGGGCAGGGCGGCGGTGTCCAGTCCGGCGGCCTCCAGGGCCGCGTCGATCCGTGCCCGGGCGGTGGCCCGGCGCTCGGCGCGCGGCCGCAGCAGGGTGCGCAGGGAAGCCCCGTAACGGCCCTGGAGGAGGGCGCGTTCGCGCAGGTGCTCGCCGACGGTGAAGGCGGGGTCCAGCTCGCTGACGCCGGGCACGGGGCCGAGGGCGGCGATCCGGCGCACGGGGGCCGCCTTGCGGGGCAGTTCGAGCCCGCCGACCCGGGCGCTGCCCTCGGTGGCGCGCATGCGGCCGGTCAGGGCGAGCAGGAGGCAGGTACGGCCGGAACCCGAGGGCCCCTCGATCGCCACGAGCGCCCCCGGCGGAGCGCTGAACCCCACATGGCGAAAGGCCCAGCCGCGTGGCCCCTTGAGTCCGAAGTCCTCGGCGCCGACTCCGGCGCCGTGCGGGCTCTCCACAGACCCTCCCCTGATCTTTGAACTGACTGGTCAGTGCAAAAAAGTTAGCCCGAACTCGCGCTCGAAGCAAAACAGCAGGTCGGGGAAGGGTTCTGACCGATTGTCAGTGGGGGCCGCCACCATGGATGCAGACGGCCAGGGAGCCGTCACACGACGACAGGAGGTTCGTCATGGCCAGCTCGTCCGCAGCCGCCGCCCCGCGGCGCCGCGCCGTCAGCCCTGCCCCCTCACTGACCGGTCCCGCCGACGATGTGCACCCCGTGCTGCGCCGCACCACGGCACCGCCCGCCGCCCTCGACCTCCTCGCCAAGGCCCGCGCGGGCCTCGACGAGGCCGCCGTGCTCCCCGAACCGAACGAGCGCTACGCCACCGCCCACCTCGCGGCCCTGCGCACGGCGGCCGCCGTGCTGGCCGCCCGGGGCCGCCCCGAGACGAACAAGCGCCATCGCGACCGCATCCGCAGCGCCTGGGACGTCCTCCCGGAGACGGCCCCCGAGCTGGCCGACTGGAGCGCCCTCTTCGCCGCCGGCGCCTCCCGCCGGGCCCGCGCGGAGGCCGGCATGCCCGGCGCCGCCAGCGCCCGGGACGCGGACGACCTGCTCCACCACGCCGACCGTTTCCTGCGCCTGGTGGAGCGGCTGCTCGTCCTCCAGCCGGTCCTCCCGCAGCCGAGGACGGGGAGGCCCGCCGCAGGATGAGACGGCCGGTGCCGGATGACCGGGACGGCGGTGCGAGGCAATAGGGTGGTGGACGCTCACATCACCACCTGCACTGTTCACGCTCCGCCGTCCCCGGCGGCCCGTGCCGAGGAGTCATCTGCCGTGTCGGACCAGCCGCGCCCCCGCGCCTCTCTCCGTACCGCCGTGGTCTGGGAGGTCCTGAAGGAGGCTCTGGACCGTCAGGCCACGTCGGCCGGTCGGGATGCCCTGGACGTCCTGGACACCGGCGGCGGCACCGGCAACTTCGCGGTGCCCGCCGCCCGGCTGGGCCACCGGGTCACCGTCGTCGACCCCAGCCCCAACGCGCTCTTCGCGCTGGAGCGCCGGGCCGCCGAGGCCGGGGTCGCCGACCGCGTCCGGGGCGTCCAGGGCGACATCCTCGGTCTCTTCGACGTCGTGGAGCGCGGCGGCTTCGACGCGGTGCTCTGCCACGGCGTCCTGGAGTACGTCGACGACCCCGCCGAGGGCGTACGGAACGCGGTGGCGGCCCTGCGCCCCTCCGGCGCCCTCAGCCTGCTCGCCGCGGGCCTGGGCGGGGCCGTCCTGGCCCGCGCGCTGGCCGGCCACTTCACCGAGGCCCGGCAGGCGCTCACCGACCCGGCGGGCCGCTGGGGCGAGGGCGACCCGGTGCCCCGCCGCTTCACCGCCGGGCAGCTCTCCGAGCTGGTCTCCGGGGCCGGTCTCGAGGTCGGCGCCGTGCACGGCGTGCGGGTCTTCGCCGACCTCGTCCCGGGCGTCCTGGTGGACACCGAGCCCGGCGCCGTGGACGCGCTCCTCAAGCTGGAGGCCGCCGCCGCCGAGCTGCCCGCCTTCCACTCCGTCGCGACCCAGCTGCACGTTCTGGGCGAGAAGCGCCCCTGAACCGACCGTCCGGACCGGCCCCCGGGAACCCCCGCGCGGGCCGGTACGGGGCTGATCAGCAACGAAGCTGCGGACGGAGTGGGACTCGGGACCCCCGTAGCGGGCAGGAGCCCCGTATGATCGGGGGACACCATCCGGCATGACGGATCGGTCGTCGGGGAATCTACGCCTCAGCAGCCGAGCCGACATAGCGGTCCGGACTGGCTGAACGCTAGAGGGCGGGTTTCACGGGGGCGAATCCCTGCCTATCCTGGAAGGGCCGCATACCGGTCGCCCCCGCGGCCGACGACGAGGAGGATCCCGTGCCGCTCTCGGAGCACGAGCAGCGCATGCTCGAGCAGATGGAGCGAGCGCTGTACGCCGAAGATCCCAAGTTCGCGACAGCGCTCGAGGGAAGCGGGCTGCGTACGTACACCCGTAAAAGGGTCTACCAGGCGGTCGCTGGCTTCCTGGTGGGTATCGCGCTCCTCATGGCCGGAATGGTCGCCCAGCAGATCTGGATCAGCGTGGTGGGGTTCCTCGTCATGCTCGGCTGTGCCGTGCTCGCGGTCACCGGCTGGCGCAAGGCGCCCAAGCCCGGTGAACAGCAGCAGGCCGCCGCGGACGGCGGCTCGCGCCACCGCCCCAGACAGCGCCGCTCGGTGATGAACCGCATCGAGCAGCGGTGGCAGCGCCGCCGCGACGAGCAGGGCCAGTAGGACACTTCCCGGCCCACGCCCCGCCTCCACGGCGGGGGCGGACCGCGCCGGGCACGAAGCACGACCCGGATGGCTGAGGGGCGCCCGCAATTCTGCGGGCGCCCCTCAGCCGTTGCGCCCCGGGCGTTGGTGTGTGCCGTGCCGCCGTGTGGACGACCCTGGCCCGCCGCCCGGAGTACCGGGCGGCGGGCCAGGGTCGTGGCCTTCGTGTCTCAGCCGCTCAGCCGCTCAGCCGCTCAGCCGCTCAGCCGTGCTGGCGGGAGAGCCTGCGCCAGCGGGCCGACCAGCGTCCCCGGCCCGGGCGGTCCGTCCACCGCTGGACGAGCGACGCCCAGCGGTCCGAGACCGCCCACACCACCCGGACGGCCGAGCGGGGTGCCAGCTTCGCCCGCAGCCGTGCGCCCCGGCCCGCGGAGGCGTCGAGTCCCGCCCGTACCGTCAGCGCGTCCTCGGTGAGACCGGCCGCGGGGCGCGGCTCGGGGGCGTACAGCACCTGCTCCACCGCGCCCGCGATCCGGTGCACCGCTTCGGCCGCCATGATGTCGAGCCCGCCCCGCCGGACGATCCGGGCCGCCGCCTTCCGGGGCGTCAGCGACTCGTCCGGCGCGATGCCGTAGTCCCAGGCGCAGTCGGTGACCTCCTGCCAGGCGGCCAGGACCCTGGCGGCCGCGTCCGCGGGCGTACGCCCCCCGGAACCGAGCCGCCGGTTCCGGGCCAGCGTCCGCCAGAGCAGCGGCAGCAGGGGCAGCAGCAGGACCAGGAGCGCGCCGAGCACCACCAGCAGGACCGTGGACGCCGGGGTGCCCCCGTCGGTCGGAGCGACCGGGGCGGGGGCCGCTGACTCGCCGCACTCACCCTGTCGGCGCATCTGCGGCGAGCAGCTTTCCGGGGCGGACGGAACCGCGGTCGGGGCGGCGGAGGCGCCGGCCGACGGCTGCGCCGGATCGCTCGGACCGCCCGTGGGGGTCTCCGGCAGGGTGTACGTCGGGGTGGTCCCCCGGCTCGGGGTGGGCTCGAACCGGGTCCACCCCACCCCCTCGAAGTACAGCTCGGGCCAGGCGTGCGCGTCGCGCAGTCCGACCGAGTACGAGCCGTCGCCCTGGAGCGCGCCCGGAGTGAAGCCCACCGCGACCCGGGACGGGATGTCCAGGGTCCGGGCCATCGCGGCCATCGTGAAGGAGAAGTGGACGCAGAACCCCTCCTTGTCCCGGAGGAACCGCGCTATGGCCGACGACCCGGTCCCCGAACTGACCGAGGTGTTGTACGTGAAGCCGCCCTCGGAGGCGAACCAGCTCTGGAGCTTCACGGCCCGCTCGTAGGCGTTGGCCGACCCCTCGGTGATCTCCTCGGCCTGCTCGGCCACCACGGCCGGCAGCGAGTCGGGGACCTGCGTGTACTCCTGGAGCAGCTTCTGCGGGGGCCGTCCGGCCGCCGCCAGCTGGGCCGCGGTCGGCTCGACGATCAGGCTGGAGACCTCGTACTGCGCACCGCCGGTGTTCTGCCCCTTGTCACCGATGAGCGTGCGGCCCTCCGGCTCGTACCGCCAGCGGCCTTCGATCGAGACCTCGCTCGCCGGGTAGGGGAGCGGCAGATAGTCCTGCTGGTAGGAGGGCGAGGAGGAGATGTTCGTCCGGATCTCGGTGACGGCGACGTCCCGGCCCAGACCGGTGGGCTGCGGGAGGCGGCTGGGCACATCCGTCAGCCGCCGGGTGGAGGAGCGCCACTCGCTGCCGTTGAACTCGTCCAGGGACAGGATCCGCAGATAGAGATCGCGCGGGTCCTGGGCGTTGGTGCGGTACGTCATCACCTCCCGGTTCTCCGGCTGGTTGAGGTTGTCCTTGAGCGAGACCAGCGGGTTCACCGCGGAGATCGTCCCGCCCCCGCCGCCCCGGCCGCTCCCACCGCCCGTGGAGCCCAGCAGACCGCTGTCCATGGCGGGCAGGGCGAGCGGGACCACCAGGGCGATGCCCAGCGCCAGCACACCGATGCGCCGCCCGTTGCGCACCGAGGCGGCCGGGCCCCCGCCCCGGCCGGAGAGCCCGTCCGACAGCCCGCCCGGGGACCGGCGGGCACCGCCGAAGACCCGCCCCCACTGGGAGAGCCGGTCGCGGCCCTCGGCCAGCAGGAGCAGCAGATAGCCCGAGGCGGCCAGCAGGAACCAGAGCCAGCCCGTCCCGCCGTCACCGAGCCCCGCGGCGATCGAGTACAGCGCGAGCAGCGGCAGTCCGGCCGGGGCCGCGCTGCGGAACGTCACCGCGAGGGCGTCCACCGCCAGCCCGACCAGCACCACCCCGCCGACCACCACGAGCCGGATGCCGTCCGTCATCGGGGCCGGGATGGCGTACGTACCGATGTCCTCCCCGCCCGCCGCCAGCAGCTCACCGAGGCGCATCACGGCCTGCGGGCCCGGGAGCAGCCCGAACAGGGCGTGGTCCCGGGCGAAGACCAGGGTCAGCAGGAGCAGGGTCACCAGCATCTGGCAGGCGATCGTCAGCGACCGGGCCAGCGGAACCCGGCGGGCGAGCGCGCCCACCCCGCTCTGGGCCGCGAGCAGCAGCGCCGCCTGCGCGAGCCAGCCCGCCCCCTCCACGAGGGGGAGCAGCGCCCCCGCGCCCAGGAGTGTCGCCGCGAAGGCGCACAGCGCCAGCCTGGCCCGCCCGCTCATGACCATCCCCCCGGGAAACCTGTCGGGTCGCCGATACCGGCGGACTCTGTGTCGGCGCGGAGCTGCCCCGCCAGCTGCCACAGCGCGGGCAGCTCGGCCCCCGGCGGCACGGGCACCGCGGTCCAGCCGGCCTCCCGGAGCTGCCGCAGCCGCTCCTCGGCCCGCCCCGCAGCCGCCTGGCCGGCCGGGGAGCTGTCGCCCGTCCAGCGGGCGCTGTCCAGCACGAAGGCGACCCCCGCCCCGGCGCGCTGCCGCATCCGGGCCGCCACCGAGGTCTGCTCCTCGTCGAGATCGCCGAAGAACGCGATCAGCAGCCCTTCGTTGCTGCCGCGCAGCACGTCGTGGGCGCGCGAGAGCCCGCCGCCGTCGGAGTGGCCGACGACCGCCAGCGTGTCGAGCATCAGACCGGCCGAGTCCGCGGACTCCTGGGTCGAGCCCGCGAAGCCGTCGGACCCCTCGCCGGGCACCGCGTTCCCGTCGTCCGTGAGCAGCCGTACGGCGAAGCCGCGCTCCAGCATGTGCACCAGCGCGGAGGCCGCGCCCGAGACCGCCCACTCGAACGCCGAGTCCGGCCCGGCGCCCGCGTAGGCGACCTGCCGGGTGTCGAGCAGCACCGTGCAGCGGGCCCGCTGCGGCTGTTCCTCGCGGCGCACCATCAGCTCGCCGTAGCGCGCGGTGGAGCGCCAGTGGACCCGGCGCAGGTCGTCGCCGTGGCGGTAGCCGCGCGGGATGATGTCGTCCTCACCGGCCAGGGCGAGCGAGCGCTGCCGCCCGTCCCCGTACCCCGAGGCCTCGCCCGCCAGCCGCAGCGGCGGCAGCGGCACCGTACGCGGGACGACGACGAGGGTGTCGTACGCGCTGAAGGAACGGGTCAGCTCGCACATCCCGAACGGGTCGTTGAGCCGCAGCTGCAACGGGCCCAGCGGGTAGCGGCCGCGCAGGTCGGAACGGACCCGGTAGGACACCTCGCGGCGGCCGCCCGCCTCCACCCGGTCCAGCACGAATCGGGGCCGGGGCCCCAGCACGTACGGCACCCGGTCCTGGAGCATCAGCAGCCCCGTGGGGAGCCGGGAGACGTTGTCCATCCGCAGGTGCACCCGGGCCTCCGCGCCCGCGGGCACCCGGGACGGCGAGAGCCGCCGGGTCCCGGTCACCCGGTAGCGGGTGCGGTAGAGCACGACCACGCAGACCAGGGGCAGCACGGCGAGCAGCAGCCCGACGCGCAGCAGATCGTCCTGGCCCAGGACATAGGCGCAGACGGCGGCGGCCACCCCGGCGGCCAGGAAGGAGCGCCCCCGGGTGGTGAGCCCGCCCAGGGCCGCGCGCAGCCCGCCCTTGCTGGAGCCGTCCTGTACGGCGCCGGGCTCGCCGGCCGTCATCACAGCCGCCGGGTGCCGGGCTGCTGCTGGCCGTAGAGCGGGCGGGCCGCCCCGTTCCCCGTCCGGTCCGGGGGCACGGCGGCGCCGCCCGAGGCCGGGACCGGGGTGCGCTGAATGATCTCCAGCACCACCTGCTCCGCCGTGCGGCGGTTCAACTGGGCCTGGGCGGTGGGCAGCAGCCGGTGGGCGAGGACGGGCACGGCCAGCGCCTGGACGTCGTCCGGCAGGGCGTAGTCGCGGCCGGACAGGGCCGCCGAGGCCTTCGCGGCGCGCAGCAGGTGCAGCGTGGCGCGCGGGGATGCGCCGAGTCTGAGGTCGGGGTGGTTGCGGGTGGCCGCGACCAGCTCCACCGCGTACCGCCGCACGGCGTCGGCGACATGCACCGTACGGACCGCGTCGATCAGCTTCACGATGTCGTGGGCGTGCGCCACTGGCTGGAGGTCGTCCAGCGGGGAGAGACCCCCGTGCACGTCGAGCATCTGCAGCTCGGCCTCCGGGCTGGGGTAGCCGATGGAGACCCGGGCCATGAAGCGGTCGCGCTGGGCCTCGGGCAGCGGGTAGGTGCCTTCCATCTCCACCGGGTTCTGGGTGGCCACCACCATGAAGGGGTCGGGCAGCTCGTAGGTGTGCCCGTCGATGGTGACCTGGCGCTCCTCCATCGACTCCAGCAGCGCCGACTGCGTCTTCGGCGAGGCGCGGTTGATCTCGTCGCCGATCACGATCTGCGCGAAGATCGCGCCGGGCTTGAACTCGAAGTCGCGCCGCTGCTGATCGAAGATCGACACACCGGTGATGTCGGACGGCAGCAGGTCCGGTGTGAACTGGATGCGGCGCACCGAACAGTCGATGGACCGTGCCAGCGCCTTGGCCAGCATGGTCTTGCCCACCCCGGGGACATCCTCGATGAGGAGATGGCCCTCGGCGAGCAGCACGGTCAGCGAGAGCCGTACGACCTCGGGCTTGCCCTCGATCACACCCTCCACCGACCTGCGCACCCGCTCCACCGTGGTCGTCAGATCAGTGAGGCTCGCTCGATCGTCATAGGTCGTCACCCGGCCCTCCTCGGCCCTTTTTGCGCATGGGCCGACGAACGTACCCGCCCGGCCCACCCCGAAATTCGGACACTCCTCCGGAAGGCCCGGAGGAGGTCACACCCGCATTCTTGTTGCCGTTACCGCTTCGTGTCACTTGCCTGTGGATAAGTGGGTGCGATTTGTCAGTCTCTGCCGCGTTTTGCGCGGTGGACCGGGGATCGGACCGCGGAAACGAGCGGGGTGGGGCCGGGGTGGGCCGGTGCGGAAGGGGTCGGGGACGGGAGGGTCAGGAAGCGGGTTCGATCTCGCGGAGCAGGCCGGTGGTCACGTCGAAGACGAAGCCGCGGATGTCGTCGGTGTGCAGGAGGAACGGCGAGGTCCGCACGCGCTGCATCGACTGGCGCACGTCCTGGTCGGCGTCGGTGTAGGCCTCGACCGCCCAGACCGGCCGCTGGCCGACCTCGCGCTCCAGGTCCTGCCGGAACTCCTCGGTGATGGACTCCAGACCGCAGCCCGTGTGGTGGATGAGGACGATGCTGCGGGTGCCGAGCGCCCGCTGGCTGATGGTGAGCGAGCGGATGACGTCGTCGGTGACGACCCCGCCGGCGTTACGGATGGTGTGGCAGTCGCCGAGTTCGAGACCCAGCGCGGCGTGGAGGTCGAGACGGGCGTCCATGCAGGCGACGATGGCTACCTGGAGGACCGGCTTGGCGTCCATCCCGGGGTCGCGGAAGCCCTTGGCGTACCGGGAGTTCGCCTCGACCAGCTGATCGGTGACCTGGCCCCCCTCGCGGACCGCCGTGGCGGTGGGCGTCACGGACGGGGCGGGGGAGTGAGCTGAAGTCGACATGGCTACGACGTTAGCCTTCCCACCTGCCCCGGGCGGGCTGTGAGAGCGGACAAAGAACGTCAACGCGGCTTGTTGTGAGCTAACCCACAAGCACCAGGAAACGCGCCCACCCGGGTGATGTCGCCGCTTCCGGACGGGTGGCGCGACGCGCTGCCCGGTTCGTTGATCGCGAATCGAACCAATGGCAGGGTGGACTAAAGTAACGCGAAGTCACCACCTCGAACGTAGTAACAACCCGTCACACCCCCACCTCGCACACCCTGCACCTCCTGCATATTCCGTTTTTCCCCCGTGATGTGCGGCGTACGTGCGGCCCGGCCCTCTCCCGCTCCCGGTCGGCCGACGCCCCTTCCCCGGCGCCGGCGGACCTCCCCTTCGGAGCGGGCGGGGACCAGGACGTACGTACCGGCCGCGCGGGACAGAGCCTGAGAGGGCGCATTGAGCCAGACCCGACACGTCCCGGTGATGCTCCAGCGGTGCCTGGACCTGTTGGCCCCGGCTCTGCGGGACCAGGCCCACCCGGAGCCCGTGGTCGTCGACTGCACCCTCGGCCTCGGCGGCCACAGCGAGGCCCTGCTGGAGGCCTTCCCCACCGCCCGGCTGATCGCCCTGGACCGGGACAAGGAGGCGCTGCGGCTCTCCGGCGAGCGGCTCGCCCCGTACGGCGACCGCGCCACCCTCGTCCACGCCGTCTACGACGAACTCCCCGACGTCCTCGCCCGGCTCGGCGTCCCCAAGGTGCAGGGCGTCCTCTTCGACCTCGGCGTTTCCTCCATGCAGCTCGACGAGGCCGACCGCGGCTTCGCGTACGCCCAGGACGCCCCGCTCGACATGCGCATGGACCAGACCACCGGCATCGGCGCGGCCGAGGTGCTCAACACCTACCCGCCGGGCGAACTGGTGCGGATCCTGCGCGCGTACGGGGAGGAGAAGCAGGCCAAGCGGATCGTCTCCGCCGTCGTGCGCGAGCGCGAGAAGGAGCCGTTCAGCAACAGCGCCCGGCTCGTCGAGCTGATCCGCGACGCCCTGCCGCAGGCCGCCAAGCGCACCGGCGGCAACCCGGCCAAGCGGACCTTCCAGGCCCTGCGCATCGAGGTCAACGGCGAGCTGAGCGTCCTTGAGCGGGCCATTCCGGCGGCCGTGGAGAGCCTCGCCGTCGGCGGCCGGATCGCCGTGCTCTCGTACCACTCGCTGGAGGACCGGCTGGTGAAGCAGGTCTTCGCGGCCGGTGCCGCCAACACCGCGCCCCCCGGCCTGCCCGTCGTCCCCGAGCGCTACCAGCCCCGCCTGAAGCTCCTCACCCGGGGCGCCGAGCTGCCCACCGAGAAGGAGGTCGCCGAGAACCGGCGCGCCGCCCCCGCCCGGCTGCGCGGCGCCCAGCGCATCCGGGAGGACGAGCGATGAGCACCTCGGGGGGCGCGCGGTGAGCAGGCCGACCGCACCGGTGAAAGGGCGGGCCGGACGGCTCGCCCGGATGCTGCCGTCCACGGGACCCAGCAGCGCGGCCCGCACCCCCTTCGTCCTCCTGGTCGTGCTCCTGCTGGGCGGCGGGCTCATCACGTTGCTCCTGCTGAACTCGGCGCTCAACGAAGGGTCGTTCAGGCTCAGCAAGCTCAAGCGGGAGACCACCGAGCTGACCGACGAGCAGCAGGCCCTTCAGCGCGACGTCGACAGCTACTCCCAGCCCGGCGCCCTGGAGCGCCGCGCCCGGGAGCTGGGCATGGTCCCCGGCGGCAGCCCCGCCTTCCTCAACCCGGACGGCACGGTCCGCGGGGTCCCCACGACGGCCACCGCCCCGCCCCCGTCGCCCAGCCCCAGCCCGAGTGCCGATGCCGCCGCCGATCCCAGTGCCGCCCCGAGCGCCGGAGCGAGCCCCGGCGCGACGCCCGCAGGCGGCGCGCAGGCCGACGCGGCGGCCGACGGCGCACCCCCGGCCGCTCCGGGCGCCTCCCCGGACGCCGACGCCACCCCCACACCGGGAGCGCCCCCGGAGCCCCAGGCCCAGAGCGCCCCGGCCCCCGCCACGGAGAACCCCCCGGCGACCCCGACCCCGCCCCCGACCACCCCCGGCAGGTGACGCAGTGCCGCCCAAGGAACCGCCGCGCCGCCGCGTACCCGGCCCGGCGCGCCCCCGTAACGGGGCCAACGGCCGCTCCGGCGCACGCCCCCCGGCCCGCCGCCCCCGCCCCGCCCCCGGCCGCACCACCGCACGCGGGCGCGCGCCCCGCACCCTGCGCCTGGGCAGCGCGCGCCCCAGGCTCCGGCTCGTCAGCCTCGGGCTCACGCTGGTCATGCTGCTCTTCGTGGCCCGGCTCCTCCAGGTCCAGGCCGTCGACGCCACCGCGTACGCCGCCAAGGCCGAGAAGAACCGCTACCTGGAGTACACGGTCGCCGCCGAGCGCGGGGAGATCACCGACCGCAAGGGCGTCGCCCTGGCCACCAGCGTCGACGCGCACAACATCACGGCCGACCCCAAGCTGTTCACGCCCGAGGAGAGCAAGGCTCCCGACGCGCCCCAGCAGGCCGCCGCCCTGCTCGCGCCGATCCTCGGCAAGGACGTCGACGAGATCGTCAAGAAGCTCTCCACCCCCAAGAGCCGCTACACCGTGCTCGCCTACCGGCAGACGCCCCAGGTCTGGAAGCAGATCAAGGACCTCAAGGCCGTCCTCGCGGAGAAGGCCCTGAAGGACGAGCGCGACGGCGGCACCGGCGCCAACGTCCTGGCCGGGGTCCTCCAGGAGCCGACCACCAAGCGGGTCTACCCCAACGGGGACCTCGCCGCCGGGATACTGGGATTCGTCAGCGCCGACGGCAAGGGCGGCGGCGGACTCGAATCACAGCTCGACCAGCAGCTCGCGGGCGAGGACGGCAAGATCCGCTACGCCCAGTCCGGCGGCCGCCGCGTCCCCACCGCCGGAGGCAGCGAGATCCCGGCCGTGCCCGGCTCCGACATCGAGCTGACCATCGACCGCGACATCCAGTGGGCCGCCCAGAAGGCCATCAGCGACCAGGTCGCCAAGTCCAAGGCCGACCGCGGTTACGTGATCGTCCAGAACACCCGTACCGGCGAGCTGCTGGCCATGGCCAACGCGCCCGGCTACGACCCCAACGACCTCTCCCAGGCCACCTCCGCCTCGCTCGGCAACGCGGCCCTCCAGGACGTGTACGAGCCCGGCTCCACCAGCAAGGTCATGTCGATCGCCGCCGTGCTGGAGGAGGGGGTCGCCACGCCCGGCACCCATGTCACCGTCCCCAACCGGCTGCCCCGGGGTGACCGGCTCTTCAAGGACGACGTCGACCACCCCACCTGGTACCTCACGCTCAACGGGGTGCTCGCCAAGTCCAGCAACATCGGCACCATCCTGGCAACCGGTCAGCTCGGCAAGACCCAGGCCGAGTCCAACCAGGTGCTCTACGACTACCTGCGGAAGTTCGGCCTCGGCAAGAAGACCGGCCTCGGCTACCCCGGCGAGTCGCCCGGCCTCCTCGCACCCCCCAAGGACTGGTCGACCTCGCAGCAGTACACGATCCCCTTCGGCCAGGGGCTCTCCATCAACGCCGTCCAGGCCGCCTCCGTCTACTCCACGGTGGCCAACGGCGGGGTCCGCATCGCCCCCACCCTCGTCCGCGGCACCAAGGGCGCCGACGGCCGCTACACCCCCGCCGACGCGCCCGAGGAGACCCGGGTGGTCAGCGAGAAGACCGCCAAGACCCTGGCGGCCATGCTGGAGTCCGTCGTCGACGACCAGGAGGGCACCGGCACCAAGGCCGCCATCCCCGGTTACCGGGTGGCGGGCAAGACCGGCACCGCCAACCGGGTCGACCCGGTCCGCGGCGTCTACAAGGGCTACACCGCATCCTTCGCCGGGTTCGCCCCGGCCGACGACCCGCAGATCACCGTCTACTGCGCGATCCAGAACCCCACCAAGGGAAGCTACTTCGGCGGCCAGATCTGCGGCCCGATCTACAAGCAGGTCATGGAGTTCGCGCTCAAGACGCTCCAGGTCCCACCGTCCGGCAGCAAGCCGCCCCGGCTGCCGGTGTCCTTCAAACCCGGCGAGTGAACACGGGGATGCGCGAGCATCTCCCCAAAGGGAACCCTCAGTGACAACCATCACCCCCGATCCCGGGAACCGGAACGAGAACTTCCCGGGACCCGGTGCCTCGCTTCGCGAGAGCCCGTACCGGCCCGGTACGCTCACCGCCGTGCCCCACGCTGATCAGTCCCAAACCTCTCAGAAGGACGCGCCTGTGACCTACCCGGGAGCGCCCCGACCGGACCGGCTCCGGCCCACCCCCCTCGGCGAGCTGGCCGACCGGCTCGGCGTCGAAGCGGCCGGACCCGGTGAGGTCACCGGCATCACCCACGACTCGCGGGCCGTGCGACCCGGCGACGTCTACGCGGCCCTGCCCGGCGCCCGGTTCCACGGCGCCGACTTCGCCGCCCAGGCCGCCGGCCTCGGCGCCGCCGCCGTCCTCACCGACCCGGCCGGCGCCGACCGCGCCGCCGCCACCGGCCTGCCGGTCCTGGTCACCGAGGACCCGCGCGCCGTCATGGGCGAGCTGGCCGCCGACATCTACGGGCGGCCCGGCATCGGCCTCCTCCAGATCGGCATCACCGGAACCTCCGGCAAGACCACCACCGCGTACCTCGTCGAGGGCGGCCTGCGCGCCGCCGGACGCCCCACCGGGCTCATCGGCACCGTCGAGATGCGCATCGGTGACGAGCGCATCAAGTCCGAGCGCACCACCCCCGAGGCCACCGACCTCCAGGCCCTCTTCGCCGTCATGCGCGAACGCGGCGTCGAGGCCGTCGCCATGGAGGTCTCCAGCCACGCCCTCGTGCTCGGCCGGGTCGACGGCTGTGTCTTCGACGTCGCCGTCTTCAACAACCTCAGCCCGGAGCACATGGAGTTCCACTCCGGCATGGAGGACTACTTCCAGGCCAAGGCCCAGCTCTTCACCCCCGAGCGCAGCCACCGCGGCGTGGTCAACTTCGACGACGAGTACGGCCGCAGGCTCATCACCGAGTCCGGCGTCCCCGTCACCACCTTCTCCGCCGAGGGCCACCCGGACGCCGACTGGCACGCCGAGGACGTCAAGGTCGGCCCCCAGGACAGCACCTTCACCGTCGTCGGCCCCCAGGGCGAGCGGATCACCGCCTGCGCCCCGCTGCCCGGCCCGTTCAACGTCGCCAACACCCTCGCCGCGATCGTCACCCTGGCCGTCGCGGGCGTCGACCCGCAGACCGCCGCCGACGGCATCGCCGCCGTCCCCGGCGTCCCGGGTCGGCTGGAGCGGGTGGACGCCGGACAGCCCTACCTCGCCGTCGTCGACTACGCCCACAAGACCGACGCCGTCGAATCCGTCCTGCGCTCCCTGCGCAAGGTCACCGAGGGCCGGGTGCACATCGTCCTCGGCTGCGGCGGCGACCGCGACACCACCAAACGCGGCCCGATGGGCGCCGCCGCCGCCCGCCTCGCCGACACCGCCGTCCTGACCTCCGACAACCCCCGCTCCGAGGACCCCCTCGCGATCCTCGCCGCGATGCTCTCCGGCGCCGCCGAGGTCCCCGTCCACGAGCGCGGCGACGTCCTGGTCGACGCCGACCGCGCCGCGGCCATCGCCGCCGCCGTGGCCCGCGCCGAACCGGGCGACACCGTCCTCGTCGCCGGCAAGGGCCACGAGCAGGGCCAGGACATCCACGGGGTCGTACGCCCCTTCGACGACCGCAAGGTCCTGCACGACGCCATCGAGCGGTCCCGGGGGCGCACCGGCGCACCGGACCGCGCCCCTCACCACGAGAACAACAGTCAGGGATGACCAAGTGATCACCCTTTCCCTCGCCGAGATCGCCGAAATCGTCGGCGGGCAGCCGCACGGCATACCGGACCCGGCAGTCACCGTCACCGGCCCCGTCGTCATCGACTCCCGCGAGGTCGCGCCCGGCAGCCTGTTCGCCGCGTTCGCCGGCGAACGGGTGGACGGCCACGACTACGCGCAGCGCGCCGTCGAGGCGGGCGCGGCAGCCGTCCTGGCCGCCCGCCCCGTCGGCGTTCCGGCGATCGTCGTGGACGACGTCGTCGGCGCGCTCGGCGCCCTCGCCCGTACCGTCGTCGAACGCCTCGGCACCACCGTCGTCGCGCTCACCGGCTCCGCGGGCAAGACCTCCACCAAGGACCTCATCGCGCAGCTCCTGCAGCGCAAGGCCCCCACGGTCTGGACGCCGGGCTCCCTCAACAACGAGATCGGCCTGCCGCTCACCGCCCTGAGCGCCACCTCCGAGACCCAGCACCTGGTCCTGGAGATGGGCGCCCGCGGCATCGGGCACATCCACTACCTGGCCCAGCTGACCCCGCCCCGCATCGGTCTGGTCCTCAACGTCGGCTCCGCCCACCTCGGGGAGTTCGGCAGCCGCGAGGCGATCGCCCGGGCCAAGGGCGAGCTGGTCGAGGCGCTCCCCGGGGACGGCTGCGCCGTGCTCAACGCCGACGACCCGCTCGTACGCGCGATGGCTTCGCGCACCGAGGCCCGCGTCCTGCTCTTCGGAGAAGCCCCGGAAGCGGACGTACGGGGCGAGAACGTCCGGATGACCCCCGACGGGCGGGCCGCTTTCCAGCTCCACACACCCACCGGGTGCAGCGACGTGACCTTGCGCCTGTACGGTGAGCACCACGTGTCGAACGCGCTCGCCGCGGCCGCCGTCGCCCATGAGTTGGGCATGTCCGTGACCGAGATCGCCGAGGCGCTCTCGGAGGCGGGCACCCTCTCCCGCTGGCGCATGGAGGTCACCGAGCGCGGGGACGGTGTGACGGTCGTCAACGACGCCTACAACGCGAACCCCGAATCCATGAGAGCCGCACTGCGTGCGCTGGCTGCCATGGGCCAGGCCCGAGCGGCCGACGGGGGGCGCACCTGGGCGGTGCTCGGTCAGATGGCCGAGCTGGGTGACGCGTCGCTCGCCGAGCACGACGCGGTCGGACGGCTCGCCGTCCGGCTCAACGTCAGCAAGCTCGTCGCTGTCGGGGGCAGAGAAGCCTCCTGGCTGCAACTGGGCGCATATAACGAGGGTTCGTGGGGTGAGGAGTCGGTGCACGTGTCCGACGCGCAGGCGGCCGTCGACCTGTTGCGCAGTGAACTGCGCCCGGGAGACGTCGTGCTGGTGAAGGCGTCCCGGTCGGTCGGCCTGGAGAAGATCGCCCAGGCACTGCTGGAGAACGCGACCGAGGGCGAGGTCGCCGGCCGATGAGGCAGATCCTCTTCGCGGGGGCCATCGGGCTCTTCCTGACCCTGGTCGGTACCCCGCTGCTGATCAAGCTGCTGGCCCGCAAGGGATACGGGCAGTTCATCCGGGACGACGGCCCGCGCACGCACGGCAGCAAGAAGGGCACGCCCACGATGGGCGGCATCGCCTTCATTCTGGCGACGCTCATCGCGTACGTCCTCGCGAAGGTCATCACGGGCGAGTCGATGAGCCTCTCCGGGCTCCTCGTCCTGTTCCTGATGGCCGGGATGGGCCTCGTCGGCTTCCTCGACGACTACATCAAGATCGTCAAGCAGCGTTCGCTCGGGCTGCGGGCCAAGGCGAAGATGGCCGGCCAGCTGATCGTCGGCATCGCCTTCGCGGTGCTCTCGCTCCAGTTCGCGGACTCCCGGGGCAACACCCCCGCCTCCGACCGGCTCTCGTTCGTCGAGGACTTCGGCTGGTCGATCGGCCCGGTGCTGTTCTGCGTCTGGGCGCTGTTCATGATCCTCGCCATGTCCAACGGCGTGAACCTGACGGACGGTCTGGACGGACTGGCCACCGGTGCCTCGGTGATGGTCTTCGGCGCCTACACCTTCATCGGCCTCTGGCAGTTCCAGGAGTCCTGCGCCAACGCGGACAAGCTGACCAACCCCAGCGCCTGCTTCGAGGTACGCGACCCACTCGACCTCGCCGTCGTCGCCTCAGCCCTCATGGGCGCGTGCTTCGGCTTCCTCTGGTGGAACACCTCGCCCGCCAAGATCTTCATGGGCGACACCGGTTCGCTCGCCCTCGGCGGCGCCCTCGCGGGCCTCGCGATCCTCTCCCGCACCGAGTTCCTGCTCGCCATCCTCGGCGGCCTCTTCGTGATGATCACCATGTCCGTGGTCATCCAGGTCGGTTCGTTCAAGATGACCGGCAAGCGGGTCTTCCGGATGGCACCGCTCCAGCACCACTTCGAACTCAAGGGGTGGTCCGAAGTCCTTGTCGTGGTCCGCTTCTGGATCATCCAGGGCATGTGCGTGATCGTCGGCCTCGGCCTCTTCTACGCGGGATGGGCAGCCAAGAAGTGAGCACCGTGGACTGGCAGGGCAAGCACGTCACCGTCGCCGGACTCGGCGTCAGCGGCATCCCCGCGGCCCGCGCCCTGCACGAGCGCGGCGCGATCGTCACCGTCGTCAACGACGGCGACGACGAACGCGCCCGCGCGCAGGCCGCCGAACTGGAGGCGCTCGGCATCACCGTGCGCCTCGGCGACGGCGCCACCCTGCCGCCGTCCACGGAACTCGTCGTCACCGCCCCCGGCTGGCAGCCGGACAAACCGCTCTTCCTGGCTGCCGCCGAGGCGGGCGTCGACATCTGGGGCGACGTCGAACTCGCCTGGCGGCTGCGCGGCGACAACGGGCGCAAGGCCGCCCCCTGGCTCGCCGTCACCGGCACCAACGGCAAGACCACCACCGTACGGATGCTGGCCTCGATCCTCGAAGCGGCCGGGCTGCGCACCGCTGCGGTCGGCAACATCGGCGTATCGCTGCTGGACGCCGTGCTCGGCGAGCAGGAGTACGACGTCCTCGCCGTCGAACTCTCCAGCTACCAGCTGCACTGGGCGCCCTCCCTGCGCGCCCACTCCGCCGCCGTCCTCAACCTCGCCCCTGACCACCTCGACTGGCACGGCTCGATGGAGGCATACGCGGCCGACAAGGGCCGGGTCTACGAGGGCAACACGGTCGCCTGCGTCTACAACGCGGCCGACCCCGCGACCGAGGAGCTGGTCCGCGAGGCCGACGTCGAGGAGGGCTGCCGCGCCATCGGCTTCACCCTCGGAACGCCCGGCCCCTCGCAGCTCGGCGTGGTCGACGGCATCCTCGTCGACCGGGCCTTCGTGGCCAACCGCCAGAAGCAGGCCCAGGAGCTGGCCGAGGTCTCCGACGTCAACCCGCCGGCCCCGCACAACATCGCCAACGCGCTCGCCGCCGCCGCCCTCGCCCTCGCCTTCGGCGTGGAACCGGCCGCCGTACGGGACGGGCTGCGCACCTTCCGCCCCGACGCCCACCGCATCGAACACGTCGCGGACATCGGGGAGGTGGCCTACGTCGACGACTCCAAGGCCACCAACACCCACGCCACCGAGGCATCCCTCGCCGCCTACGACTCCATCGTCTGGATCGCCGGCGGCCTCGCCAAGGGAGCCACCTTCGACGAGCTGGTCACCGGCGCGGCGAAGCGGCTGCGCGGGGTCGTGCTGATGGGCGCCGACCGCGCGCTGATCCGCGAAGCCCTGACGCGACACGCCCCGGAAGTCCCGGTGGTCGACCTCGACCGCACCGACACTGGGGCCATGTCCGAGGCGGTCGAGCACGCCGCCCGGCTCGCCCGGCCGGGCGATACGGTACTGCTGGCCCCGGCCTGCGCCTCGATGGACATGTTCAGCAACTACAACAAGCGGGGCGAGGCGTTCGCGGACGCGGTCCGCGCACACGCCGAGAAGAGCGCCTGACCGACCGGGCTCAGCGCCGGGGTCGAGCCCCCGGGCACGAGCAGTGGAGGGGACAGCGACAATGCCGGCCGAGAAGAGCTCCGCCGTACGCAGCCGGCGCCCCGCACCACCCCGTGGTGCCGGGCGCGGCTCCCGGCCCTCCCGCCCCCGGCGCGGCAGCGGCGTACGGGGCCTCTACGAGCAGGCACGCAGGGCCTGGGACCGGCCTCTGACCGCCTACTACGTGATCTTCGGCGCCAGCCTCCTGATCACCGTGCTCGGCCTCGTGATGGTCTACTCCGCCTCGATGATCAAGGCGTTGACCATCGACGAGTCGTCGACGTACTTCTTCGGTAAGCAGTTCGTCGTCGCCGTCGTCGGGGGCGTGCTCATGCTGGTCGCCTCCCGGATGCCGGTGAAGCTCCACCGAGCCCTGGCCTATCCGATGCTCGTGGTCACGGTCTTCCTGATGGCCCTGGTCCAGGTGCCGGGGATCGGAATGTCGGCCAACGGCAACCAGAACTGGCTCTCGTTGGGGGGCCCGTTCCAGCTCCAGCCCAGCGAGTTCGGCAAGCTCGCGCTCGTCCTGTGGGGTGCCGACCTGCTCGCCCGCAAACAGGACATGCGGTTGCTGGCGCAGTGGAAGCACATGCTCGTCCCGCTCGTCCCGGTCGCCTTCATGCTCCTCGGGCTGATCATGCTGGGCGGCGACATGGGCACCGCGATCATCCTCACGGCGATCCTCTTCGGTCTGCTCTGGCTCGCCGGTGCCCCCACCCGGCTCTTCGCCGGAGTGCTGGGACTCGCCGCGGTCATCGTGTTCCTGCTGATCTGGACCAGCCCCAACCGGATGTCCCGGCTCTCCTGCATGGGCATCATCGGTGAACCCGACCCAGATGACGGCTGCTGGCAGGCCGCCCACGGGATCTATGCTTTGGCGTCCGGCGGATGGCTCGGTTCCGGGCTTGGTGCGAGTGTGGAAAAATGGGGCCAACTCCCGGAAGCCCACACTGACTTCATCTTCGCGATCACCGGCGAGGAGCTGGGTCTGGCGGGGACGCTGTCCGTGCTCGCCCTCTTCGCGGCTCTAGGCTATGCGGGTATCCGCGTGGCCGGACGCACGGAGGACCCCTTCGTGAGGTTTGCCGCGGGAGGTGTGACCACCTGGATCATGGCCCAGGCCATGATCAACATCGGTGCGGTGCTCGGCCTGTTGCCGATCGCCGGGGTCCCGCTCCCGCTGTTCTCCTACGGAAGGTCCGCCCTGCTGCCGACGATGTTCGCGGTCGGGCTCATGATCGCCTTCGCGCGGGACGATCCCGCCGCGAAGGCGGCCCTGGCCATGCGGAGGCCCGGGGTGAGATGGAAGACGATGAGACGGCGCATCAAGAAGCGTCCGTCCGGAGAGCGGTGAATTTCGGTGCATGTCGTACTCGCCGGCGGGGGGACCGCCGGACACATCGAGCCCGCGCTTGCCCTCGCAGACGCCCTGCGCAGGCAGGACCCGACCGTGGGAATCACGGCCCTCGGCACGGAACGCGGCCTGGAGACCAGGCTCGTACCCGAGCGGGGGTACGAGCTGGCGCTCATCCCCGCCGTACCGCTGCCCCGTAAGCCCACGCCCGAGCTGATCACCGTGCCGGGGCGGCTGCGCGGCACCATCAAGGCCGCCGAGCAGGTCCTGGAGCGCACCAAGGCGGACTGCGTGGTCGGCTTCGGCGGTTACGTCGCGCTGCCCGGCTATCTCGCCGCCAAGCGCGTCGGCGTGCCGATCGTGGTCCACGAGGCCAACGCCCGCCCGGGGCTCGCCAACAAGATCGGCTCGCGGTACGCCCACGGGGTCGCCGTCTCCACGCCGGACAGCAAACTGCGCGGCGCCCGCTACATCGGCATCCCGCTGCGCCGCACCATCGCCACCCTGGACCGCGCCCGGGTCCGCCCGGAGGCCCGCGCCGCCTTCGGCCTCGACCCCAACCTGCCGACGCTGCTGGTCTCCGGCGGTTCGCAGGGCGCCCGCCACCTCAACGAGGTCGTCCAGCGGGTCGCGCCGCTGCTCCAGCGCTCCGGGATCCAGATCCTCCATGTGGTCGGCCCGAAGAACGAATTGCCGCGGATCGACAACATGCCCGGGATGCCGCCGTACATCCCGGTACCGTACGTGGACCGGATGGACCTCGCGTACGCCGCGGCCGACATGATGCTCTGCCGCGCGGGCGCGATGACCGTCGCCGAACTCTCCGCCGTCGGGCTCCCCGCCGCCTACGTCCCGCTGCCCATCGGCAACGGCGAACAGCGGCTGAACGCCCAGCCGGTGGTCAACGCGGGCGGCGGACTGCTGGTGGACGACGCGGCGCTGACCCCGGAGTGGGTGCAGTCCAACGTCCTGCCGGTGCTGTCGGACCCGCACCGGCTGTACGAAATGTCCCGTGCCGCCGCCGAGTTCGGCCGGCGCGACGCCGACGACCTGCTTGTCGGCATGGTGTACGAAGCGATCGCCTCACGCCAGTAGGCGTGCGGCGCCAGGTGGTGCGGACCCGGGGCGGGCGCCCCGGGTCCGGCGAAGGAGCGAGTGTGGCCGGACCGACGACCGCCCAGCGGGGGGCAGCGAAGCGCGCGGACGCCCCCGCCCGCCCGCCGCACCCCGGCCCCGAGGGGCGCCGGATCAGCCGCCGTACGCTGGCCGTCCTGATCGCCGTCGCGGCGGCCCTGCTCACCGGGTTCGCCGTCTGGGCGCTCTACGGCTCCTCCTGGCTCCGCGTCGAAAGCGTCTCCACCTCCGGTCTGCGGGTGCTGACCCGCGAGGAGGTGGAAGCGGTTGCCGCCGTGCCGGTCGGGGCGCCGCTGATCTCCGTGGACACCGACGCCATGGAAGCCCGGTTGAGCCAGAAGTTGCCTCGTATCGACAGAGTGGATGTCGTACGGTCCTGGCCGCACGGCATCCGTCTTAAGGTGACCGAACGCAAACCGGTCCTGCTGCTCGAAAAGGGTGCGAAGTTCGTCGAAGTGGACGCGACGGGCGCCCGATTCGCCACGGTGGACCGCGCACCGAAGGGCGTACCCGTACTGGAGCTGGCCCCCGCCAAGTCGGCGAGTCTGCGCCGGTTCGGCGGCGACCGCCTGCTGGCGGAAGCGGTCCAGGTCGTGGGTGAACTGCCCAAGGGCGTCGCCAAGGACACTGAGGCCGTACGGGTCACCTCGTACGACGCGATCTCCTTGCGGCTCACCCGGGACCGGGTGGTGACCTGGGGCAGCAGTGAGGACGGGCCGGTGAAGGCCCGGGTTCTCACTGCTCTCATGAAGGCCGCCCCCAAAGCGGGACACTTCGACGTGAGTGCCCCCACCGCCCCGGCGGTATCGGCGAGTTGACGTGCATTTGTGCTGGCCAGCACCCTGGTTGGTCAGCGCTACGGGTGATCACATAGGGTGAAAAGAAAAACGGGAGGTTCGGCGTGTTCGTTGAACGGGCGCCACTTGTCGACTTAGTGTCCTGTTCGGAAGAGTCCAGGAAGCAGACACACTGGTAACCCTAAACTTGAACGTTAGGGTTTGGGTCGGCGTTCGGACCGTCCCCATCGACATCAGTCGTCGCCGCGGGTCACCCGCCGAGCGACGACACGTAACTCGAGGCGAGAGGCCTTCGACGTGGCAGCACCGCAGAACTACCTCGCAGTCATCAAGGTCATCGGTGTCGGCGGCGGTGGTGTCAATGCCATCAACCGAATGATCGAGGTCGGTCTCAAGGGCGTCGAGTTCATCGCGATCAACACGGACGCACAGGCCCTGTTGATGAGCGACGCCGACGTCAAGCTCGACGTCGGCCGCGAACTCACCCGGGGCCTCGGCGCCGGGGCGAACCCGGCCGTCGGTCGTAAGGCGGCAGAGGACCACCGTGAGGAGATCGAGGAGGTCCTCAAGGGGGCCGACATGGTCTTCGTCACCGCCGGCGAAGGCGGCGGCACCGGCACCGGCGGCGCACCCGTCGTCGCCAACATCGCGCGCTCGCTGGGCGCCCTGACGATCGGTGTGGTCACCCGCCCGTTCACCTTCGAGGGCCGGCGACGCGCCAACCAGGCGGAGGACGGCATCGCCGAACTCCGCGAAGAGGTCGACACCCTCATCGTCATCCCCAACGACCGCCTGCTGTCCATCTCGGACCGCCAGGTCAGCGTGCTCGACGCCTTCAAGTCGGCCGACCAGGTCCTGCTCTCGGGTGTCCAGGGCATCACGGACCTGATCACCACCCCGGGCCTGATCAACCTGGACTTCGCCGACGTCAAGTCGGTCATGTCCGAGGCCGGATCGGCGCTCATGGGCATCGGTTCGGCGCGCGGCGACGACCGCGCGGTCGCGGCGGCGGAGATGGCGATCTCCTCGCCGCTGCTGGAGGCGTCCATCGACGGCGCCCGGGGCGTCCTGCTCTCCATCTCCGGCGGCAGCGACCTCGGTCTCTTCGAGATCAACGAGGCCGCCCAGCTGGTGAGCGAGGCGGCCCACCCCGAGGCCAACATCATCTTCGGTGCCGTCATCGACGACGCCCTCGGTGACGAGGTCCGGGTCACCGTGATCGCGGCAGGGTTCGACGGCGGACAGCCGCCGGCCCGGCGCGACGGCGCCCTCGGCGCCAACACGAACAAGAGGGAGGAGCCGGCCGCCCCGGCCAGGCCCGCCCCCGAGCCCGCGCGCCCGACGGGCGGACTCGGTTCGGTGCCGCCGCGCGAGGAGACCCCGGCCCCGGCCGAGCCCGCTCCCGCGTCGGCCGCGAACGAGAGCCCGCTCTCGCCGGTCTCCCCGCCGCACGTCCCGCCGGCCCGTCCCTACCAGGACACCCAGGCCGAAGAGCTGGACGTACCGGACTTCTTGAAGTGATAGCCCGGCATCCGGCGGACTCCGTCACGGGCAGCGCTCATTTCGCCTTCACCGACCGGTGGGGCGGGGTGAGCGCCGCTCCGTACGGTGAACTCAACCTCGGCGGCGCGGTCGGTGACGACCCCGCCGCCGTCGGCGCGAACCGCGAGCGCGCGGCCCGCCGCCTCGGCCTCGACCCGGCCTCGGTCGTCTGGATGAACCAGGTGCACGGCCGGGACGTGGCGGTGGTCGACGGACCCTGGGGTCCGGACGCGGAGATCCCGGCCGTGGACGCGCTGGTGACCACGCGGCGCGGAGTGGCGCTCGCGGTCCTCGCCGCCGACTGCACCCCCGTACTCCTGGTCGATCCGGTCGCCGGGGTCGTCGGGGCGGCGCACGCCGGGCGGCCGGGACTGGTCGCCGGAGTCGTCCCGGCGGTGGTCGAGGCCATGACCGCGCTGGGCGCACACCCCTCCCGGATCACCGCCCGCACCGGACCGGCCGTCTGCGGACGGTGCTACGAAGTGCCGGAGGAGATGCGGGCCGAGGTCGCGGAAGCGGTCCCCGGCACCTGGGCCGAGACCAGCTGGGGGACCCCCGCGGTGGACGTCACCGGCGGAGTCCACGCCCAGCTCGCCGCCCTCGGGGTGAGCGACCTGCACCGTTCGCCGGTCTGCACCCGTGAATCGGGCGATCACTTCTCGTACCGCCGCGACCGCACCACCGGGCGGCTCGCCGGATATGTCTGGTTGGACTGATAGGGCATGACGGACCGTAAGGCTCAACTCGCGGCGAATCTCGCACAGGTGGAGGAAAGGATCACCTCCGCCTGTGCCGCAGCCGGCCGCAAGCGCGAGGAGGTGACCCTGATCGTGGTCACCAAGACCTACCCCGCGAGCGATGTGCGGATCCTGCACGAACTGGGTGTGCGTCATGTCGCCGAGAATCGTGACCAGGACGCGGCACCGAAAGCCACCGCTTGTGCGGATCTTTCCCTGACATGGCACTTTGTCGGACAACTCCAGACGAACAAGGTTCGTTCTGTGACGGGTTATGCCGATGTCGTGCAGTCGGTGGACCGGATCAAGCTCGTCACCGCCCTCTCGGCCGCCGCGGTCCGGGCCGAGCGCGAACTCGGCTGTCTGATCCAGGTCGCCCTGGACGCGGAGAGCGGGGAGCGCGGTGAACGCGGCGGGGTCGCGCCGGACGGGATCGAGGAGTTGGCGGCCGCGGTCGACGCGGCCGACGGTCTGCGGCTGGACGGACTGATGACCGTGGCGCCGCTGGCCGGACCGTTTGCCGGCAGGCAACGGGCCGCGTTCGACCGGCTGATGGAATTCTCCACCCGCCTGCGCGCCGCTCATCCGGCTGCGAACATGGTCTCCGCGGGGATGAGCGGGGATCTGGAGGACGCGGTGGCGGCCGGAGCGACACATGTACGCGTCGGTACGGCGGTACTCGGAGTCCGACCCGCGCTCGGGTAACGTCGCGAAGCAGGTCGGACCACAGCAGAAAATATGGTCATTCCCCAGCACGACGGGCAGACCACCGTGGATCGCTGGCACTTGGTGACGAATGCCGATCCACCACAGAGCGGAGGACTCAGAGAATGGCCGGCGCGATGCGCAAGATGGCGGTCTACCTCGGCCTCGTGGAGGACGATGGGTACGACGGCCGGGGCTTCGACCCCGATGACGACTTCGAGCCCGAGCCGGAGCCCGAGCGGCGTCGGCACCAGCCCCCGCACCAGGTGGAACGCGAGCGCGAGCGCGAGCGGGAGCGCGAAAGGGGCGAACCGGTACGAGTGGTGCAGCCTCCCGCCCCGCGCGAGCCGGTTCAGCTCCCCGCGGAAAGCGGGCGACCCGCCCGAATCGCCCCCGTGGCGTCCATCACACCTGAACGTCCGAACATGGAGAAGAACGCACCGGTGATCATGCCCAAGGTCGTGTCCGAGCGGGAGCCGTACCGCATCACCACGCTGCACCCCAGGACCTACAACGAGGCCCGTACCATCGGGGAACACTTCCGTGAGGGCACCCCGGTGATCATGAACCTCACGGAGATGGACGACACGGACGCGAAGCGACTTGTCGACTTTGCCGCAGGACTCGTCTTCGGGCTCCATGGCAGCATTGAACGCGTGACGCAGAAGGTGTTCCTGTTGTCGCCTGCTAACGTCGATGTCACGGCGGAGGACAAGGCCCGCATCGCAGAGGGCGGATTCTTCAACCAGAGCTGAGAACACGACACCGGGAACAACCCGGCCGCAAGGCCGGAACCGGCCACGAGGCCGGAGCTACGAGAGCCAGGGGAGAGGGAAGCGCGGGACATGGGCGTCGCACTGGATGTGGTCTATATCGCGCTGATGTGTTTCCTCATCGTGCTGATCTTCCGGCTCGTCATGGACTACGTCTTCCAGTTCGCACGTTCATGGCAACCCGGCAAGGCGATGGTGGTCGTTCTGGAGGCCACCTACACTGTCACCGATCCACCGCTCAAGCTTCTGCGGCGGTTCATCCCGCCGCTGCGTCTCGGGGGCGTGGCACTCGACCTGTCCTTCTTCGTTCTGATGATCATCGTCTACATCCTGATCAGCGTTGTGATCCGGTTGTGAGCGATACGGTCTTGCCGACTGCCGACGACTACGTAGAGGTGAAGAAGAGATGCCGTTGACCCCCGAGGACGTGCGGAACAAGCAGTTCACGACCGTCCGCCTCCGAGAAGGCTATGACGAGGACGAGGTCGATGCCTTTCTCGACGAGGTCGAAGCCGAGCTGACCCGTCTGCTCCGTGAGAACGAGGACCTGCGCGCCAAACTGGCCGCTGCTACGCGCGCCGCCGCGCAGAACCAGCAGCAGCAACAGCAGCAGGGCATGCGCAAGCCCCCGGAGCAGCAGGACCGGCCCGGTGCCCCTGTGCCCGCCGCCATATCCGGACCGCCGCAGCAGCAGCCCCCGCAGATGGGTCCGCCCCAGCTGCCCGGTGGCGCGCCGCAGCTGCCTGCCGGTCCCAGCGGTCACGGCCCCCAGGGCCACGGCGGTCCGCAGGGTCCGCACGGCCCCGGCCCGATGCAGGGCGGTCCCATGGGCGGCCCGATGGGCGGCCCCATGGGTCAGCACCCCCAGCAGCAGATGCAGCAGATGCAGCAGCCGCAGATGCAGCAGCAGGGTCAGGGTCCCGGTGGCGACAGCGCCGCCCGTGTCCTCTCGCTCGCCCAGCAGACCGCCGACCAGGCGATCGCGGAGGCCCGTTCCGAGGCCAACAAGATCGTCGGCGAGGCGCGGAGCCGGGCCGAGGGTCTGGAGCGCGACGCGCGCGCCAAGGCCGACGCCCTGGAGCGGGACGCGCAGGAGAAGCACCGCGTGGCGATGGGCTCGCTGGAGTCGGCCCGCGCGACGCTGGAGCGCAAGGTCGAGGACCTGCGCGGCTTCGAGCGCGAGTACCGTACGCGGCTGAAGTCGTACCTGGAGAGCCAGCTGCGTCAGCTGGAGACCCAGGCGGACGACTCGCTCGCCCCGCCGCGGACGCCGGCCGCCGCTTCGCTGCCGCCGTCGCCCTCGCTGGCTCCGGCCGGTGCGGGTGCGATGGGTCACTCCATGGGCAGCTCCAACCACGGTGGCCACGGCGGCCAGCAGATGGGTGGCGGTCAGTCCATGGGCGGTGCGCCGTCCTACGGTGGGCAGCAGCAGATGTCGCCCGCGATGACGCAGCCGATGGCGCCGGTGCGGCCGCAGGCGCCGCAGCCGATGCAGCAGGCGCCGTCGCCGATGCGTGGGTTCCTGATCGACGAGGACGACAACTGAGCGGGGCGCGCTCGCTGAGCGCGTGCGCGTAGCCGTCGGCAGTCAGGGCCGGGCCCCGGGGTTTCTCCCCGGGGCCCGGCCCTTTGCCGTGGGCGGCGGCCGGTGGGGTGGGTGCGGGTGGGGTGCGCCTGCGGCGGGCTGTTCCCCTACCCGCCCCTTCCCGAAATCGGGGCCCTGCCCCGGACCCCGCGCCTCAAACGTCGGCGCGGCTGGAGAGCCGGGGCGCTGCCCCGGGCCCCTTTGCCCTCAAGCGCAGGGCGGGCTGGTTTCGGGGCTCTGCCCCGCGCCCCGCTCCTCAAGCGCCGGCGGGGCTATTGGTAAGCCTCGCCGGCGTTTGAGGAGCGGGGGCTCGGGGGGCGGAGCCCCTGAGGGGGGACGCGGAAGGGCCCGCCGGAGCGAGTTCCGGCGGGCCCCTTGTCTTGGTGCGGGCTCCCCTACCGCTTGCGGAGGCGGAACGTCAGGGACAGGCCCTCGTCCTCGAAGGGGGCGCCGTACGTGTCGTCCGCCACACCCTCCGCGTACTCCACCGCCAGGACCTCGTCCGAGATCAGGGGGGCGTGCTCCGTCAGGGCCTCCTGCGTGGCCTTGGACGTCGTCGTCCAGCGGACGGCGATGCGGTCCGCCACGTCCAGGCCGCTGTTCTTGCGGGCTTCCTGGATCAGGCGGATCGCGTCACGGGCCAGGCCCGCCCGGCGCAGCTCGGGAGTGATCTCCAGGTCCAGGGCGACCGTCGCGCCCGCGTCGGAGGCGACCGACCAGCCCTCGCGCGGGGTCTCCGTGATGATCACCTCGTCGGGGGAGAGCGTGATCTGCTCGCCCTCGACCTCCACCGACGCCGTGCCCTCGCGCAGGGCGAGGGAGAGCGCTGCCGCGTCCGCCTCGGCCACCGCCTTGGCCACCGCCTGGACGCCCTTGCCGAACCGCTTGCCCAGCGCCCGGAAGTTGGCCTTCGCCGTCGTGTCGACCAGCGAGCCGCCGACCTCCGAGAGCGTGGCCAGCGAGGTGACGTTCAGCTCCTCCGTGATCTGCGCCCGGAGGTCCGGAGTGAGGGACTCGAAGCCGTTCGCCGCCACCAGTGCCCGCGACAGGGGCTGGCGCGTCTTCACGCCCGACTCCGCCCGCGTCGCCCGGCCCAGCTCCACCAGGCGGCGCACCAGCGCCATCTGGGAGGAGAGGGTGGGGTCGATCGCCGAAACCTCTGCCTCGGGCCACGACGACAGGTGCACCGACTCCGGGGCGTCCGGTGTCACCGGCGTGATCAGGTCCTGCCAGACCCGCTCCGTGATGAACGGGACCAGCGGCGCCATCAGGCGCGTCACCGTCTCGACCACCTCGTGCAGCGTGCGCAGGGCCGCCTTGTCGCCCTGCCAGAAGCGGCGGCGCGAGCGGCGTACGTACCAGTTGGAGAGGTCGTCCACGAACGCCGAGAGCAGCTTGCCGGCGCGCTGGGTGTCGTACCCCTCCATCGCGACCGTCATCTGCTCGACCAGCGTGTTGAGTTCGCTCAGCAGCCAGCGGTCCAGCACCGTGCGGTCCGCCGGGGCCGGGTCGGCCTCGGAGGGGGCCCAGCCGGACGTGCGGGCGTACAGGGCCTGGAAGGCGACCGTGTTCCAGTACGTCAGGAGCGTCTTGCGGACCACCTCCTGGATCGTGCCGTGTCCCACCCGGCGTGCCGCCCAGGGGGAGCCGCCCGCCGCCATGAACCAGCGGACGGCGTCCGCCCCGTGCTGGTCCATCAGCGGGATCGGCTGGAGGATGTTGCCCAGGTGCTTGGACATCTTGCGGCCGTCCTCGGCGAGGATGTGGCCCAGGCAGACCACGTTCTCGTAGGACGACTTGTCGAAGACCAGCGTGCCGACCGCCATCAGCGTGTAGAACCAGCCGCGGGTCTGGTCGATGGCCTCCGAGATGAACTGCGCCGGGTAGCGGCTCTCGAAGACTTCCTTGTTCTTGTACGGGTAGCCCCACTGCGCGAACGGCATCGAACCCGAGTCGTACCAGGCGTCGATGACCTCCGGGACGCGGTACGCCTCCAGCTGGCAGTTCTCGTGCGTGCAGGTGAAGGTGATCTCGTCGATGAACGGGCGGTGCGGGTCGAGCGACGACTGGTCCCGGCCCGTGAGTTCCGTCAGTTCGGCGCGCGAGCCCACGCACGTCAGGTGGTTGTTCTCGCAGCGCCAGATCGGCAGCGGCGTGCCCCAGTAGCGGTTGCGGGAGAGCGCCCAGTCGACGTTGTTGGTCAGCCAGTCGCCGAAGCGGCCGTTCTTGACCGAGTCCGGGAACCAGTTGGTCTTCTCGTTCTCCTGGAGCAGGCGGTCCTTGATGGCCGTCGTACGGATGTACCACGACGGCTGCGCGTAGTAGAGCAGCGCCGTGTGGCAGCGCCAGCAGTGCGGGTAGCTGTGCTCGTACGGGACATGGCGGAAGAGCTTGCCCCGCGCGTCCAGGTCCGCGGTGAGCGCCTCGTCGGCCTTCTTGAAGAAGACGCCGCCGACCAGGGGGAGGTCCTCCTCGAACGTGCCGTCGGGGCGGACCGGGTTGACCACCGGGAGGCCGTAGGAGCGGCAGACCACGAGGTCGTCGGCGCCGAACGCGGGGGACTGGTGGACCAGACCCGTACCGTCCTCGGTCGTGACGTACTCGGCGTTGACCACGTAGTGGGCCTCGGCCGGGAAGTCGACGAGGGTGAAGGGGCGCTCGTAGGTCCAGCGCTCCATCTCGGCGCCGGTGAACGACTGGCCGGTCGTCTCCCAGCCCTCGCCGAGCGCCTTCTCCACCAGCGGTTCCGCGACGACGAGCTTCTCCTCGCGGTTCGTCGCGACGACGTACCGGACCTCGGGGTGCGCGGCGACCGCCGTGTTGGAGACCAGGGTCCAGGGGGTGGTCGTCCAGACCAGGAGGGCCGCCTCGCCGGCCAGCGGGCCGGAGGTGAGAGGGAAGCGGACGAAGACCGAGGGGTCGACGACCGTCTCGTACCCCTGGGCCAGCTCGTGGTCGGAGAGGCCCGTGCCGCAGCGCGGGCACCAGGGGGCGACCCGGTGGTCCTGGACCAGCAGGTCCTTGTTGAAGATCTCCTTCAGCGACCACCACACGGAGTCCACGTACTCCGGGTCCATCGTGCGGTACGCGTCGTCCAGGTCGACCCAGTAGCCCATACGGGTCGTGAGCTCGGCGAAGGCGTCGGTGTGCCGGGTCACCGACTCACGGCACTTGGCGTTGAACTCGGCGATGCCGAACGCCTCGATGTCCTTCTTGCCGTTGAAGCCCAGCTCCTTCTCGACGGCCAGCTCGACCGGGAGGCCATGACAGTCCCAGCCGGCCTTCCGGCCCACGTGGTAGCCCTGCATGGTGCGGAAGCGGGGGAAGACGTCCTTGAAGACGCGGGCCTCGATGTGGTGGGCGCCGGGCATGCCGTTGGCGGTGGGCGGGCCCTCGTAGAAGACCCACTCGGGGCGGCCCTCGGACTGGTCGAGGCTCTTGGCGAAGACCTTGTTCTCGCGCCAGAAGTCGAGCACGGCGTGCTCCAGCGCGGGCAGGTCGACCTGGGCGGGTACCTGGCGGTACTGCGGCGATGTCATGTGCGGGCTTCCTCCGGCGGACGTCTTCCACTTCCGTCGGAGGGACGAGAGCCGGATCTGCTCCCGCGGTACCACCCTCCTTGGCCCCGGGCGTGCGCCCGTGGCCCCCTCATTGGGGTCGCGATGCCGGGTCTAGTGGCCGGGGCCCAGGGGTGCGCCCAGGGTCCGAGGCTTTCTTCCGGCGGCTCCGGGGTGATCTTCACGACGCGCTCGCCCCCGGGCTCCCACCGTCCCCGGGTCGCTGCTGGCTGCGTACGACGCTACTCGTCCCATCCACGCCTCTCGCTGCGCCCAGTGTACGGGCCCGTACGGCCGACGGCCGACCGGTTTAACCCGGGCCCCGGGCGTGACCCGAATGGCCAGTCGGGGGCGTACGGAGTTCTCCGCGGCGGTACGGGGGCGTCCCGGGGTGCCCCTGAGGCGGATTACCGGGCGGGGAGCTGGGAACAACGGATGCAGGCGCGCCACGACCGGGCAGGGGGAGGGGCGGAATGGGCGGCGTGCCCCGTTGCCGCGGGGCTGGGGTCGATTTATCGTCCCAGCACGATTCGCGAGCAAGATCACAATATGTGAAGGGGCCGCGGCCATGGTGGCGAAGAAGACGGCGGAAGAGACCGCGGCCGGGCAGAAGGCCGACGGGAAGCCACCGGCCGAGACCCCGTCCGCGCCGGACGCGGTCGCCGGGGACGGGTCCGGGACGGATGTGACCGGGACGGACGCGCCCACGAAGGAGGCGGCTGCCAGGAAGGCTGCCGGGAAGACGGTGAAGAGAGCGGCGGCCAAGAAGACCGCCGCCAAGAAAGCGCCTGCGAAGAAGGCGGCGAAGAAAGCCGCTGCCAAGAAGAGCCCCGCGAAGAAGAGCGCGGCCAAGAAGGCTTCGAAGACGGCCGGACCGACGGCCACGGGGGCGGCTGCGGCCGCCGAGGAGACGGGAGCCCACACGGTGGTAGCCAAGAAGAGCGCGAGTCCCGCGGCCGGTCCGGACGAGGCGGCCGCCGTGCCGCCGGCCCGGGGGGTCGTCGAGGCCGCCGCCCCCGGCGAGCTGGCGGTACGGCCCGGGGAGGACCCCTGGACGACCGAGGAGGTCACCGAGGCCCGGACGCTGCTGACCGGCGAGATCACCCGGCTCCGCGACGAGCTGGAGACCTCGGGCGCCGCGCTCGCCGGGCTGATGCGGGACTCCGGCGACGGGGCCGGGGACGACGAGGCCGACACCGGCACCAAGAACATCACCCGCGAGCACGAGCTGGCGCTCGCCGCCAACGCCCAGGAAATGCTGGAGCAGACCGAGCGTGCCCTCGCACGGCTGGAGGCGGGGACGTACGGGCTCTGCGAGGTCTGCGGCAAACCGATCGGCAAGGCGCGGATGCAGGCATTCCCCCGCGCCACCCTCTGCGTCGAGGACAAGCAGAAGCAGGAGCGGCGAGGCTGACCCGTACAGGTGTGTCGTACCCTCTCCTCAGTCAGGCACCTAGGTTGAGGGACTCACGTGGCAGAGGCGGAGCGCATCATCGGTACGCCGGAAGATCCCGAGGCCGAGCACACGGACGGAGGCGGCTCCACGGCCGCCGACGCCGCCGTGAACGCGGGTGTGGGCAAGCGCAAGATCCTGGCGCTCGTCGCCGTCGCGGTCGTCGCCTATCTGCTGGACCTGGTCTCCAAGCTGATCGTGGTCGCCAAGCTGGAGCACCAGCCGCCGATCGACATCATCGGTGACTGGCTGCAGTTCCGGGCGCTGCGCAACCCGGGGGCCGCGTTCGGGTTCGGCGAGGCGTTCACGGTGATCTTCACGATCATCGCGGCCGGGGTGATCGTGGTGGTCATCCGGCTGGCCCGCAAGCTCTACAGCCTGCCGTGGGCCATCGCCCTGGGGCTGCTCCTGGGCGGGGCGCTCGGCAACCTCACCGACCGGATCTTCCGGGCGCCCGGCGTGTTCGAAGGGGCGGTGGTCGACTTCATCGCCCCCAAGCACTTCGCCGTCTTCAACCTCGCGGACTCCGCCATCGTCTGCGGCGGCATCCTCATCGTGATCCTCTCCTTCAAGGGGCTGGACCCCGACGGGACCGTCCACAAGGACTGACCGGGCTGTACGGGGCGCGTCCGGCGCAAGGCATACTCGACTGGTGAGTACGCACCCCGAGATCCGCACCCTGCCCGTACCGGACGGCCTGGAAGGCGAGCGTGTCGACGCCGCCATCGCCCGTATGTTCGGTTTCTCCCGCACCAAGGCCGCCGAGCTGGCCGCCGCCGGGAAGGTCCAGGTGGACGGTTCGGTGGCCGGCAAGTCCGAGCGTGTGCACGGCGGCGCCTGGCTGGAGGTCGAGATGCCGGGGGCACCCGCCCCCGTCCAGATCGTCGCCGAGCCCGTCGAGGGCATGGAGATCGTCCACGACGACGACGACATCGTGGTCATCGTGAAGCCGGTCGGCGTCGCGGCCCACCCCAGCCCCGGCTGGACCGGCACCACCGTCATCGGCGGTCTCGCCGCCGCCGGGTACCGGATCTCCACCTCCGGCGCCGCCGAGCGCCAGGGCATCGTGCACCGCCTCGACGTCGGCACCTCCGGCCTGATGGTCGTCGCCAAGTCCGAGCGCGCCTACACCCTGCTGAAGGCCCAGTTCCGCGACCGGGTCGTCGAGAAGAAGTACCACGCGCTTGTCCAGGGCCACCCGGACCCGATGAGCGGCACCATCGACGCCCCCATCGGGCGCCACCCCAACCACGACTACAAGTGGGCCGTCACCGCCGAGGGCAAGCCGTCGGTGACCCACTACGACCTGATCGAGGCCTACCGCGCCGCCAGCCTCCTGGACATCAAGCTGGAGACCGGCCGCACCCACCAGATCCGGGTCCACATGTCCGCCCACCGCCACCCCTGCGTCGGCGACCTGACGTACGGCGCCGACCCGACCCTGGCCAAGCGGCTCGGGCTCACCCGGCAGTGGCTGCACGCGGTCCGCCTGGGCTTCGAGCACCCGGCCGACGGCTCCTGGGTGGAGTTCTCCAGCGACTACCCGGCCGACCTCCAGCACGCCCTCGACACCATCGCGGCGGAGAGCCAGTGACCTCGTACACCACCCGCAGGGCCGTCGAGGAGAGCGACCTCGCCGCCTGCTTCCAGGTCCGCAAGGACGTCTTCGTCGGTGAGCAGGACGTGCCCGAGGAGATCGAGTACGACGCCTACGACGCCACCGCCGTGCATGTGCTCGCCGTCGCCGCGGACGGTACGGCGCTCGGCACGGGGCGGCTGCTGCACGGCGAGGTCGCGGCGGCCAAGACCGGCGGCGACCTCACCGTCGGCTCCCTCGGCCGGCTCGCGGTCACCCGGCAGGCGCGCGGCCTCGGTGTCGGTGCCGCCCTCGTGCGGGCCATCGAGGAGGAGGCGGCCCGGCTCGGCCTGACCGCCGTCGACCTGCACGCCCAGACGCACGCCCTGGGCTTCTACGAACGCCTCGGCTATGTCGCGTACGGCCCCGAGTTCCCGGACGCGGGCATCCCGCACCGGGCGATGCGCCGGGAGATCGGCGCCGCCTGACCCCGCCCACGGGGGGTCTCGGTCCCCTCGTGCGTCCCGCGTGGCAGGGTGGAGGCCCGCCCGGCCGGTGATCCGGCCGGGCTTCCTGACGGCCGTTCACCCCGGGGGGTGTCCCGGAGGACACGGTGAGCGGCCCGGAACCGTACGCTCCGGAAGGCACCTCCCGTGGAACAGATGACCCTGCTGCTCCTGCTGCTGCTTGGAGCCGTGGTCACGGTGCCGCTCGGCGCCCGGCTGGGGTTGCCCGCGCCGGTCCTGATGACGCTCGTCGGGGTCGCGATGGCGTTCGCGCCCTTCGTGCCGAACGTCGACATCCCGCCCGAGATCATCCTCCCGGCCCTGCTGCCGCCACTGCTCTACGCCTCGGTGCAGCGCACCTCCTGGCGCCAGTTCGCCGCCAACAAACGGCCGATCTTCCTGCTGGCCGTCGCCCTGGTCTTCGTCACCACGGCCGCCGTCGCCGCCGTCGCCAACTCGATCGTCCCCGGGCTGCCCATCGCCGCCGCCGTCGCCCTGGGCGCGCTGGTCGCCCCGCCCGACCCGGTCGCCGCGACCGCCGTCGCGGGCTCGGTCGGACTGCCCCGGCGGCTCGTGTCGATCCTGGAGGGCGAGGGGCTCTTCAACGACGTCACGGCCATCGTGCTCTACCACGTGGCCATCGCGGCGGCGGTGAGCGGCACCTTCTCGGTGCCCGAGGCGTTCGGGCTGCTGATCCTCTCCGCCGTGGTCGCCATCGCCGTCGGCCTCGCGCTCGGCTGGCTCACCATCAAGCTCATGGGGATGCTCGGTGACGCCACCCTCCAGGTCGGGCTGAGCCTCCTCGTGCCCTTCGTCGCCTACGTCCTGGCGGAGGAGCTGATGGGCTCCGGCGTGCTCGCCGTCCTGACCGTCGCGCTCTACCTCGCCGAGCACACCGCCGACGCCGACGACGTGCTGGGTCGGCTCACCGGACGGACCTTCTGGGAGATCGTCGACACCCTGGTCACCGGCGTGGCCTTCGGACTGATCGGCCTGGAGCTGCACAACGTCTTCGGCACCTCCGGCGGGCGGGAGTCGCAGATGCTCGGCTGGGGGCTCGTGATCGTCGCGGTCGTCGTCGGCGTCCGGCTGGCCTGGCTGCTCCCCGCCACCTGGCTCGCCAAGCAGCTGCACACCCGGCGGGACGTCAGCGAGGAGATCCCGACCGGCTGGCGGGAGACCGTCGTCATGTGGTGGGCCGGGATGCGCGGGGTGGCCTCCGTCGCGCTGGCGCTCGCCATCCCGCTGGAGACCGACGACGGACAGCCCTTCCCCGGCCGCGACGAGATCGTCTTCATCGCCTTCTGCGTGATCATGGTCACCCTCGTCTTCCAGGGGCTCACCCTGCCCTGGCTGGTCCGCAAGCTCCGGGTGCGCGCCGACGCCGCCGCCGAGGAGGCCCTGGAACAGGACCTCGCCCTGCGCGCCGCCAAGGCCGCCAAGCACCGGCTCAAGGAGATCCAGGAGATCGAGGAGTTCCCGGACGAGGTCGTGGAGCGGCTGCAGAAGGCCGCGTACGACATCGGGGCCCGGATCAACCCGCAGATCGTCGACGAGGAGCGGCGCGAGGCGTACGCCCAGCGCGCCGAGCGGTTCAAGGCGGTCAGCCGCATCCAGCGCGAGATGATGTCGGCCGCCCGCCACGAGGTGCTCTCCGCCCGCAACGAACCCGGCTCCGACCCGGAGATCGTCGACCGGGTGCTGCGCCAGCTGGACTTCCGCTCGCTGCGCTGAGCCCGGGGGCGTACGGGGAGGGGGCGCGGGGCCTGGGGCGTACGGGCTCGGAGCCGCGCCCCGCTTCCGCGCCCGCGGGCGTACGCCCTCTCAGCCGCGCCCCGTCCGCGGTGCCTTGGAGTCCTCCACACCGCGGTCGGGGCCGGTGCCGTTGCGGGAGGGCCGGGGGCCCGCGCCCGTCAGCTCCGCCCACTGCTCGCCCGGCGGGAGCGCGCCCGGGGAGGTGGCCACCCGCGGCAGCGCGTACGGGTGGTGGTCCCGCAGCCAGCCCACCAGCTGCTCGCGCACCGCACACCGTACGGTCCAGATGTCGTCCGCGTCCTTCGCCGTCACCACCGCCCGCACCTGGATCGTGGTCGGGGTCGTGTCGGTGACCGCGAGGGACCAGTCGCGGCCGTCCCAAGCGGCGATGTCACCGAGGATGTCCCGCAGCTTCTTGCGCATCGCGGCCACCGGAGCCGCGTGGTCCAGATGGAAGAAGACCGTGCCGGTCATCTGGACCCCGCCGCGCGACCAGTTCTCGAACGGCTTGCTCGTGAAGTACGAGACCGGCATCGTGATCCGCCGCTCGTCCCACGTCCGTACCGCCAGGAACGTCAGCGTGATCTCGTCGACTGTGCCCCACTCGCCGTCCACCACCACGGTGTCACCGATGCGGACCATGTCCCCGAAGGCGATCTGGAGCCCCGCGAAGAGGTTGCCGAGCGTCGACTGCGCGGCCACACCGGCGACGATGCCGACCACACCGGCCGAGGCCAGCATCGACGTGCCGACCGCGCGCATCGGCGGGAGCGTCAGCAGCATCGCGGCGATGGCGACGACCGTCACCACCGCTATCACCACCCGCTGGATCAGCGTCACCTGCGTACGGACCCGGCGCACCCGGGCCGGATCGCGGGTCGACGTGGCGTACCGCGCGTAGCTGGACTCGACGACCGTCGCGGCCACCCGGACCACCAGCCACGCCGTGGCACCGATCAGCACCAGCGAGAGCGCCTGGCCGATCCCGACCCGGTGCTCCCACACCCAGGCGATCCCCGACTGGCGGTAGCTGCCGCGCAGCAGCGCCGTGATGAGCACCACCTGCAACGGTGGCCGGCAGCGCCGCAGCAGCCCCCAGAGCGGGGTCTCGTGGTGGCGGCTGTCGGCCCGGCGCAGCAGCCGGTCGACCGCCCAGCCGACCAGCAGCGTGATCACCACGGCACCGCCGACGACGATCAGCGGGCGCAGCACGTTCTCCATCGCTTCGATCCTCCAAGCCTTGGGGCACAACTGGCACCATGGGCCTCATGAACATCATGCTTTTCCACTCGACCTACGGGCTCACGCCCGCCGTGCACGCCGCGGCCGCCCGTCTGAGGGACGCCGGCCACGAGGTGCGCGTGCCCGATCTGTTCGAGGGGCACACCTTCGACACGGTGGAGGAGGGCATGGCCTTCAAGGAGGAGGTCGGCAAGGAGGAGCTGCTCAGGCGGGCCGTGCTGGCCGCCGCGCCCTACTCCGACCAGGGGCTCGTCTACGCCGGGTTCTCCCTCGGCGCGGCCACCGCGCAGACCCTGGCGCTCGGGGACGCGAAGGCGCGCGGGCTGCTGCTCTTCCACGGCACCTCGGACATCGCGGAGAACGCGACGGTGGAGGAGCTGCCGGTCCAGCTGCACGTGGCGGACCCGGACCCCTTCGAGTCCCACGACTGGCTCAACAGCTGGTACCTCCAGATGCAGCGCACCGGCGCGGACGTGGAGATCTACCGCTACCCCGGGGCCGGCCACCTCTTCACCGACCCCGATCTCCACGACTACGACCAGGCGGCCGCCGAGCAGACCTGGAAGGTCGCGCTCGGCTTCCTGGCCACCCTCTAGGGCTTCTTCAGCGGACCGGGCGGTCCGCCCGCTCCACCTTCTGGGTCCCGCGCCGGGTCCGGTAGGAGCGCGCCCAGGAGGCGGCCGCGTCCTTGGCCTTCTTGTCGGAGAGCACGTAGTAGTCCATCTGCGCGCGCTCGGCGGTGACGTCCAGGACGCCGTAGCCGTGCGAGTCCATGTCAACCCACTTCACATGGCGGTTGGCGGTCCGGACGGCCGTCGCGGCGACCAGCGAGACGGTCTGCGGCGCGACCCGCAGGATGTCGTCCAGGTTGTCCGAGGTCACCGACGTGACCACGAACTCCGTCGCCGCCGAGGGCGACAGCGGGTACGTCGCCGCCCGCACCGGCACCTCGTTGGCCCAGGCCATGTGGATGTCACCGGTCAGGAAGACCGTGTCGGTGATCCCGTGCTCCCGCAGATGCGCGATCAGCTCCCGGCGGTCGTCGGTGTACCCGTCCCACTGGTCGACGTTGACCGCGAGCCCCTCCTTCGGCAGCCCCAGCAGCCCGGCCAGCGGCTGGAGCAGATGGGCGGGGAGCGCCCCGAAGGCGACCGGGGAGATCATCACCGACGTACCGACCAGCTTCCACACCGCGTCCGACCCGGCGAGCCCCGCCTTCAGCCAGTCCAGCTGCGCCCGGCCGGTGATCGTCCGCTCCGGGTCGTCCACCGCACCGCTGCCGATGGACGCCTGCCGGGAACGGAAGCTCCGCAGGTCCAGCAGGTGCAGATCGGCCAGCCGCCCGAACCGGAGCCTCCGGTAGACCGTCCCCTCGGTGGAGGCGCGGACCGGCATCCACTCGAAGTACGCCCGCTTGGCCGCCGCCACCCGCTCCGCCCAGTCGCCCTCCGTGCCCGGGGTGTGGTTCTGCGCCCCGCCCGACCAGGCGTCGTTGGCCACCTCGTGGTCGTCCCAGATCGCGATCATCGGGTGGGCGGCGTGCAGCGCCTGGAGATCGGCGTCGGTCTTGTAGTTGCCGTGCCGGGTGCGGTAGTCGGCCAGGTCCAGGATCTCGTGGGCGGGGCGGTGCTCCCGCAGGGCCGCGCCCTGGGTGGGGTACTCGCCGATCCCGTACTCGTACAGGTAGTCGCCCAGGTGCACCACCGCGTCCAGGTCGCCGCGGGCAGCGAGATGGCGGTACGCAGAGAACCAGCCCGCCTCCCAGTTGGCGCAGGACACCACCCCGAAGCGCACCCCCGCCACGTTCGCCCCGACGGCGGGCGCGGTGCGGGTGCGGCCGGTGGGGGAGCGGACCTCGCCGCCCTCGGTGTCCGGGCCGCTCGCCGTGAAGCGGTAGTAGTACGTCGTCGCCGGGCGCAGTCCGCGGACGTCGGCCTTCACGGTGTGGTCGGAGGAGGCGGCGGCGAGCGTCGTACCGCTTGCGGCTATCGCGGTGAACTCCCGGTCCTCCGCCACCTCCCAGCGCACCGGGGTCTCGGCCCCGCGCCCCGAACCGGGCTCCGCGCCGGGCTCGGGGGTGACCCGGGTCCACAGCAGCACCCCGTCGGGCAGCGGGTCACCGGAGGCGACGCCGTGGAGGAAGGCCGGGGCGGGGGTCCGGGCGGCGGAGTTCTGCCAGGCTGCGGTCGCGGAGGCGGCGGGGGCGGTGGTCGCGGTGGCGAGCACGGGGACGGCCGCCGCGGTCGCCGCGGCGGCCCGGACGACGGTACGGCGGCTCGGCGAGGGTATGTGTCGACTGGTCACGGCGCATCACCTTACGGGCGCGTACGGCGAACGGGCGGGCGAACAGAGGAAGTTCGCCCGCCCGTCGGGAAGCCGTCGCCGGGAGGTGGCCCGCCGGTCGGGTCCGGTCGGGGTCCGCTCGGCCGCTAGGGACCGCCGGGCTGCGGGGAACCCGTCCGGCTGCCGGAGCGCCCGGTTGCCGGAGCGCCCGGTTGCCGGAGCGCCCGGTCGCCCGGGAGAGGTGTCAGCCCTTCAGGGCCTTGTCCACCGCCGCCGTGAAGTCGGTCGCCGTCATCGGGGCGTTGTCGCTGCCCTCGCTGGTGACCTTCTTGCCGTCCATCTTCAGCGTCGGCGTGCCCTGCACCCCGCTCTTGTCGAACGCCCCGGACATCTTCATCGCCCAGGCGTCGTACGTGCCGTCCTCGACGTCCTTCTGGAAGGCCTTGTTGCCCTTCAGCGCGTCCACCGAGTCCGCGACCTCGATCAGGTAGCTGTCCTTGGCGAACTTGTCGTCGCGCTCCTCGGGGTGGAACTCCGCCGAGTACAGCGCGGCCTTGTACTCCATGAACGCCTCGGGGCTCACGTTCAGCGCGGCGCCGAGCGCGCTCAGGGCGTTCTTGGAGCCCTCACCGTTGTCGGTGTTGTCGATGAAGGTCGCGCCGACGTACTTGACCTTGTACTTGCCCGCCTCGACGTCCTTCGAGATCGTCTCGCCGACGCCCTGCTCGAACGTGGCGCAGACCGGGCAGCGGGAGTCCTCGTACAGCTCCAGGGTCTTCTTGGCGTCGGCCTTGCCGATCACGACCTCGGTGCCGTTCTCGCCGGAGGTGTTCTTCGGCGCGCTGACGTTCTTCGCGTCGGCGGCGGCCTCCCAGGCGGACGGCTTGTTCAGCTGCATCACGCCGTAGCTGATGCCGCCGACGACGGCGATGGCCGCGACCACCGAGACGGCCACGACGAGCTGCTTGCGCGTCTTGTCCTTCTTGGCCTGGGCCTCGCGCTCGGCGCGCAGCCGCTCACGGGCCGCTGCCTTGTTCGCCTGGGTGTTGCGCTTGCTCATGATGATGTCTCCATGCGTACGTGGGGAGTGGAAGGGTGCTGCCCGGCGTCGGCCGTCCTGCCCTCAGGCGGCGGCGTACGCGGTGAGCGGCGGGCCCCTCCGGCCCACGGAGTGCACGAGGAAGCGGGCCGGGGAGAGCGCGTGCACGCGCCCGGTCGCCCGGGGGAGCAGGGAGGCGGTCCTGACCGCCCCGCGCACCACGGCGACCGCGGTGAGCAGCGGGCGGAACGCCACCAGGGCCGCCGCGCGCAGCAGCCCCGCCAGCGCCGCCTCGCCGCGCCGCAGCCAGACGGCGGCGAGCAGCCCGACGGCCACATGGGCGGCGAGCAGCAGCCACGGCACGGCGGGTCCGGGCTGCGCCAGCAGGGCGGCGGCCCGGTCGCCCGCACCGGTCACCCCGGCGAGCGGGGTGCCCACCGCGCCGACGCCCGCGAGCCTGGCCCCGGTCGCCCCGACCTCGCCGCCCCCGCAGAGCACGTCGAAGCCCACCGAGCGCAGCGGGCCCGCGATGGGCCCGCCGGCCGCCCCGTAACAGAGGTGCTGGCCGGCGGTGAAGAACGTGTCGGCCGCCAGCTCCAGCGGGACGAGCAGCCCCGCGATCGCGCCGAAGCCGCGCTCCCGGCCGGCCAGCGCGTACGCCAGGGCGAAGACGGCGACCCCGAGCAGCCCGACCGCGACCAGCGGCAGCGGGACCCCGAGAGCAGCACATGGGATGCCGTGGACAGGGTGACGACGAGCGCGGCGAAAAGCGCCGCGCGCGCCACCCTGAACTGCGTCCCTGAAATGTCCATCGCCGGAAAGTGTGTCATGTGGTGAGGTAAGCGGGTCTTAAAAGGCGCTGAGAGTCACATCCCGGGGATGATCACACCCCGGGATGTGACAGCCCCCGGGCGTCACAGCCACCGGACGTCACAGCCCCGGGATCCGGCCGTTGCGGAAGAGGTCCACGAAGATCTGGTGGTCCGCGCGGGCCCGCGCCCCGTAGCCGTGGGCGAAGTCGACCAGCAGCTCCCCGAACCCCTCCTCGTCGGCCGCGATGGCCGCGTCGATCGCCCGCTCCGTGGAGAACGGCACCAGCGAGTGGCCGCTCTCGTCGTCCGCCGCCGCGTGCATCGAGGCCGTGGCCCGGCCCAGGTCCGCCACGACCGCCGCGATCTCCTCCACCTCGTCGATCTCCGACCAGTCCAGATCGACCGCGTACGGCGAGACCTCCGCGACCAGCTGGCCCGCGCCGTCCAGCTCGGTCCAGCCCAGCCACGGGTCCGCGTGGGCCTGGAGCGCGCGCTGCGAGATCACCGTGCGGTGCCCCTCGTGCTGGAAGTAGTCCCGCACGGCGGCGTCCGTGATGTGCCGGGAGACCGCCGGGGTCTGCGCCTGCTTGAGGTAGATCACCACATCGTTCTCCAGGGCGTCGCTGTTGCCCTCCAGGAGGATGTTGTACGAGGGCAGCCCGGCCGATCCGATGCCGATGCCCCGGCGGCCCACCACGTCCTTGACCCGGTAGGAGTCGGGGCGGGCCAGGCTCGACTCCGGCAGTGTCTCCAGATAGCCGTCGAAGGCGGCCAGCACCTTGTAGCGCGTGGCGGCGTCCAGGTCGATCGCGCCGCCGCCGTCCGCGAACCGGCGCTCGAAGTCCCGGATCACCGTCATCGAGTCCAGCAGCGAGAACCGGGTCAGCGAGCGGGCGGCCCGCAGCGCGTCCAGCAGCGGGCCCTGGGCCGTGTCCAGCGTGAAGGGCGGCACCTCGTCGTTCTTCGCGCCCGTCGCCAGCGCGTGGATCCGCTCCCGGTAGGCCGCGGCGAAGATCCGGACCAGGTCGGTGATCTGCTCGTCGCTCAGCGCCTTGGCGTACCCGATCAGCGCCACGGAGGCGGCGAACCGCTTCAGGTCCCAGGTGAAGGGGCCCACGTACGCCTCGTCGAAATCGTTGACGTTGAAGACGAGGCGGCCGTTGGCGTCCATGTAGGTGCCGAAATTCTCCGCGTGGAGATCGCCGTGGATCCAGACCCGGCCCGTGCGCTCGTCCAGATACGGGCCGCCGCGCTGCTCGCGCTCCAGGTCGGTGTAGAAGAGGCAGGCCGAGCCCCGGTAGAAGGCGAAGGCCGAGCCCGCCATCTTGCGGAACTTGACCCGGAAGGCGGCCGGATCGGCGGCCAGCAGCTCCCCGAAGGCGGTGTCGAGAACGGCGAGAATCTGCTCCCCGCGCTGCGCTGCGCCGGTCTGCGTTTCCGACATCGCTTGCTGCCTCCTGCTGTTGTTGGCGTGCCTGCCCGGGAACCCGGTCCGCGTGACTGAGTGCATGACAAAACGGACACCTGTCCTGCCCTCTCCAACGCTCGGGGAGAGCCGGGAGTGCCCGCCGCTCGACTCCGTCACGTCGTAGACTTCCACGCTGTCCCCCCGTCCGTCATCGCCCGACTTCCCGGAGGCCCGACGCCGTGACCAAGCCGCCCTTCACGCACCTGCACGTGCACACCCAGTACTCGCTGCTGGACGGTGCGGCGCGGCTCAAGGACATGTTCGAGGCGTGCAACGAGATGGGCATGACGCACATCGCGATGACCGACCACGGCAACCTGCACGGGGCCTACGACTTCTTCCACTCGGCCAAGAAGGCCGACGTCACGCCGATCATCGGCATCGAGGCGTACGTCGCCCCCGAGTCGCGCAAGCACAAGCGCAAGGTGCAGTGGGGACAGCCGCACCAGAAGCGCGACGACGTGTCCGGTTCCGGTGGTTACACCCACAAGACGATCTGGGCGGCGAACAAGACCGGGCTGCACAACCTCTTCCGGCTCTCCTCGGACGCGTACGCCGAGGGCTGGCTCCAGAAGTGGCCCCGTATGGACAAGGAGACCATCGCCCAGTGGTCCGAGGGGCTCATCGCCTCCACCGGCTGCCCCTCCGGCGAGGTCCAGACCCGGCTGCGGCTCGGCCAGTTCGACGAGGCGGTCCAGGCGGCCTCCGACTACAAGGACATCTTCGGCGAGGGCAAGTACTTCCTGGAGCTGATGGACCACGGCATCGAGATCGAGCGCCGGGTCCGTGACGGGCTGCTGGAGATCGGCAAGAAGCTCAACATCCCGCCGCTGGTCACCAACGACTCCCACTACACATACGCGCACGAGGCCACCGCCCACGACGCCCTGCTCTGCATCCAGACCGGCAAGAACCTCTCCGACCCGGACCGCTTCCGCTTCGACGGCACCGGCTACTACCTGAAGACGACGGACGAGATGTACGCCGTCGACTCCTCCGACGCCTGGCAGGAGGGGTGTGCCAACACCCTCCTGGTCGCCCAGCAGATCGACACCACCGGCATGTTCGAGGCGAAGAACCTCATGCCGAAGTTCGACATCCCGGACGGCTTCACGGAGGTCACCTGGTTCCAGGAGGAGGTCCGCAACGGGATGAAGCGCCGTTTCCCGAACGGCGTCCCCGAGGACCGGCAGAAGCAGGTCGAGTACGAGATGGACATCATCATCCAGATGGGGTTCCCGGGGTACTTCCTGGTCGTCGCCGACTTCATCATGTGGGCCAAGAACAACGGCATCGCGGTGGGACCCGGCCGTGGTTCGGCGGCCGGCTCGATCGTGGCGTACGCGATGGGCATCACCGACCTCGACCCGATCGAGCACGGGCTGATCTTCGAGCGGTTCCTCAACCCCGAGCGCGTCTCCATGCCCGATGTCGACATCGACTTCGACGAGCGCCGGCGCGTCGAGGTGATCCGGTACGTGACCGAGAAGTACGGCGCCGACAAGGTCGCCATGATCGGCACGTACGGCAAGATCAAGGCGAAGAACGCCATCAAGGACTCGGCCCGTGTGCTGGGCTACCCGTACGCCATGGGCGACCGCCTCACCAAGGCGATGCCCGCCGACGTCCTCGGCAAGGGCATCGACCTCGACGGCATCACCAACCCCAAGCACCCGCGCTACAGCGAGGCGGGCGAGATCCGGGGGATGTACGAGAACGAGCCGGACGTCAAGAAGGTCATCGACACCGCGAGGGGCGTCGAGGGCCTGGTCCGGCAGATGGGCGTGCACGCCGCCGGCGTCATCATGTCCAGCGAACCGATCGTCGACCACGCCCCGGTCTGGGTCCGGCACACCGACGGCGTCACCATCACGCAGTGGGACTACCCGCAGTGCGAGTCGCTCGGCCTGCTGAAGATGGACTTCCTCGGCCTGCGCAACCTGACGATCATGGACGACGCCATCAAGATGGTGAAGTCCAACAAGGGCATCGACCTGGAGATGCTCTCCCTCCCGCTGGACGACCCCAAGACGTACGAACTGCTCTGCCGCGGTGACACGCTCGGCGTCTTCCAGTTCGACGGCGGGCCGATGCGCTCCCTGCTCCGCCAGATGCAGCCCGACAACTTCGAGGACATCTCCGCCGTCTCGGCCCTCTACCGGCCGGGCCCGATGGGCATGAACTCGCACACGAACTACGCGGAGCGCAAGAACGGCCGCCAGGAGATCACCCCGATCCACCCGGAGCTGGAGGAGCCCCTCAAGGAGGTCCTCGGCCTCACCTACGGCCTGATCGTCTACCAGGAGCAGGTCCAGAAGGCCGCCCAGATCGTCGCCGGGTACTCGCTCGGCGAGGCCGACATCCTCCGCCGCGTGATGGGCAAGAAGAAGCCCGAGGAGCTGGCGAAGAACTTCGTCCTCTTCGAGAAGGGCGCCCGCGAGAAGGGCTTCTCCGACGAGGCTATCAAGGCGCTCTGGGACGTCCTGGTGCCGTTCGCCGGGTACGCGTTCAACAAGGCGCACTCCTCGGCGTACGGCCTGGTCACCTACTGGACCGCCTACCTCAAGGCGAACTACCCCGCCGAGTACATGGCAGCCCTGCTGACCTCGGTCAAGGACGACAAGGACAAGTCCGCGGTCTACCTCAACGAGTGCCGCCGCATGGGCATCAAGGTGCTCCCGCCCAACGTCAACGAGTCGCTCTCCAACTTCGCGGCCCAGGGCGACGACGTGATCCTCTTCGGCCTGACCGCCGTCCGCAACGTCGGCCAGAACGTCGTGGACTCGATCATCCGCTGCCGCAAGGCCAAGGGGAAGTACAGCTCCTTCCCCGACTTCCTGGACAAGGTCGAGGCGATCGTCTGCAACAAGCGGACCGTCGAATCGCTGATCAAGGCCGGCGCCTTCGACGAGATGGGCCACACCCGCAAGGGGCTCGTCGCCCACCACGAGCAGATGATCGACAACGTGGTGCAGGTCAAGCGCAAGGAGGCCGAGGGACAGTTCGACCTCTTCGGCGGGATGGGCGAGGAGACGAGCGACGAGCCGGGCTTCGGGCTCGACGTGGAGTTCTCCGACATCGAGTGGGAGAAGTCCTACCTGCTCGCCCAGGAGCGGGAGATGCTCGGCCTGTACGTCTCCGACCACCCGCTCTTCGGTCTGGAGCACGTCCTCTCCGACAAGGCCGACGCCTCGATCTCCCAGCTCACCGGCGGGGACTACTCCGACGGCTCGGTCGTCACCGTCGGCGGCATCATCTCCGGCCTCCAGCGCAAGATGACCAAGCAGGGCAACGCCTGGGCCATCGCCACCGTGGAGGACCTGGCGGGCTCCATCGAGTGCATGTTCTTCCCCGCCACCTACCAGCTGGTCTCCACCCAGCTCGTCGAGGACACCGTCGTCTTCGTCAAGGGACGGCTCGACAAGCGCGAGGACGTGCCCCGGCTGGTCGCCATGGAGATGCAGGTTCCCGACGTCTCCAACGCCGGGACCAACGCACCGGTCGTCCTCACCATCCCCACGGTGAAGATCACCCCGCCCATGGTCACCCGGCTCGGGGAGGTGCTCAGCCACCACCGGGGCGACACCGAGGTGCGCATCAAGCTCCAGGGCCCCCGCAAGACCACCGTGCTCCGGCTCGACCGCCACCGGGTCAAGCCCGACCCGGCCCTCTTCGGTGACCTGAAGGTACTGCTCGGCCCGTCCTGCCTGGCCGGCTGAGCCGCGTCCGTCGCGTAACGACGAGAGGGGCGTCCCGCACCGGCGGGACGCCCCTCTCGTTTCACGACCGCGAGCGGCCGACGCGTCAGTGGCGCGCGTCTACATGCGCGTCATATGCGCACTTCAGTTGTGACCGAAGCGCCGCTGGTGCTTGCGCGCCACGTCGGACGGGCTGCCCTGGGCCTGCGTCTGCGGCTGGGTCTGCGACTCGTACGCCGTCGACTTCGCCTGCTCTGCACTGCGCTCCGAGGCGGACGCGCGATCGTGCTGGCTGCCCTGCTTGCGGTTCTTGTTCTTGGCCATGGTGAATGCCTCCTGTGGGGAATCCTGGGGGGCCAGGACCGTTGTCAGACTCACATGGCCACACAAACCGTGCATGTTGGATCATTACCGTGCGTAGCGGTATCCGCGGTGAGCCCCTTCCCGCCGCCCGCCCCGAGCCCTTTTCCAGCTCTTTCCCGATTCGCCACGCCGATGATCCAGTTCCGGCCGTTAACCCTTGCGCGGTCGGGCAGACTCGAAGGAAACCCTGGGTAAGCGGACCCGGTCATCGAGGGGCGGGTGCCGCTGAACCGTTCCCGAACTCCTGGAAGAGGGTGGAACGCGTGGACCGTTGCGTCGTCCTGGTGGACGCCGGCTACTTGCTGGGCGCAGCCGCGAGTCTGCTGGCCGGGGAGCCCGCGCGGTCCCGCATCACCGTCGACCACGCGGCCCTCATCCTCGGGCTGCGCGAGCGCGCCGAGGCCGACACCCAGCAGCCGCTGCTGCGGATCTACTGGTTCGACGGCGCCCCCGACCGGGTGCCCCAGCCGGAGCACCGCAGACTCCGGGTGATGCCCCGGGTGACCGTACGGCTGGGAGCCCTGACCCGCAGCGACGGACGCTGGGCGCAGAAGGGCGTGGACGCCGCCATGCACGCCGAGCTGACCGAGCTGGCCAGGAACCGGGCCTGCTCCGACGTGGTCCTGGTGACCGGGGACGGCGATCTGCTGCCCGGCCTCATGTCCGCCAAGGAGCACGGCGTCGCCGTCCACCTCTGGGCCGTCCAGGCCGCCGACGGCGACTACAACCAGTCCGAGGACCTGGTGGCCGAGGCCGACGAGCGGCGGGTCCTCGACCGGGCCTGGATCACCAAGGCCGTCCGCGCCAAGGACACCGGCCCCAGCTGCGCCCCGCCGCCCGCCCCGCGCCCCGAGATCGCCGCCATCCTCTCCGCGCCGCTGCCCGAGGCCGCCCTCGCCGCCTCCGCCGAGCGGGCCTCCGAGGCCGCCCAGGCCGCCGCCCGCACCGGATCGGCCGAGCCCGCCGAGTCCGGCCCCGCCCCGGCCCCGCCCGCCCCCGGCCACAAGGCCGTCCCCACCCCCAAGGACCTGGCCGCGCTCCGCGCCCACAACGCCCACCCCGACCGGCCGGCCCAGCCCGCCAACGCCACCCTGCGCTGGTCCTCCGACAAGGGGTGGGTCGAGCGCGGCGGCCCCCTCGGTGAGCCCGCCGAGACCGCGTCCCTGCCCACCCTCGCCCAGCTCACCAGCGCCGAGCAGCGGTGGGCGGACCGGGAGGAGGACATCACCACGGTCGGCGGCGACCCCTTCGAGGTGGGCCAGGTCTTCGCCCGGCGCTGGATGGAGCGCCTCCCGGAGACCGTCCACCTCCAGAAGCTGTCCACCATGTACCCGCGCATCCCGCACCGCATCGACGGCGAACTCCTGCGGTACGCGGCCCGCTTCGGGCTCCTCGCCCACAAGGACGACCAGATCGACGAGCACGACCGCTATGCGATCCGGGCGGGGTTCTGGCGCGAGATCGACGTGCGCGCGGCGGCGGAGCACGTACCGGCGGGGGAGTAGCCGGGCCGTCTCTCCGTACGGACGCCCGTGTGTGGGGCCGTGAGCAGGCTCGTACGGAGGTCGCGGGCAGGCGGGTGCGCGGGCCGCGCGACGCGTGGGGCCCCGGACGCGAACCGGGGCATGTGACCCCGTACCCTCGTACCTCGTGAGTACGGGCACAGCGCAGGCGCAGAGCGACACCGGCACCGTGTGCGCGGTGCGTGACCTCGTCAAGACCTATCCCGCCGCCCGGGGCCGCCGCGGCACCCCCGCCACCCCCGAGGTGCGGGCCACCGACGGGATCAGCCTCGACGTCGAGCGCGGCGAGATCTTCGGACTGCTCGGCCCCAACGGCGCCGGCAAGTCCACCCTGGTCCGCCAGCTCACCGGGCTGATGCGCCCCGACTCCGGCTCCGTCGAGGTCCTCGGCCACGACCTCGTACGCCACCCCGAGCGGGCCTCCCGGCTGATCGGCTACCTGGGGCAGGAGTCCACCGCCCTGGACGAGCTGACGGTTTCCCTGGCCGCCGAGACCACCGGACGGCTGCGCGGACTCCAGGTCCGCGAGGCGCGTGCCGAACGCGACGCCGTACTGGAGGAACTCGGCCTCACCGAGCTGGCCGGGCGGCCGCTCAAGAAGCTCTCCGGCGGTCAGCGCCGGCTCGCCTGCTTCGCCGCCACGCTCGTCGGGGACCGGCCCGTGCTGGTCCTGGACGAGCCCACGACCGGGATGGACCCGGTGGCCCGGCGGGCCGTCTGGGCCGCCGTCGACCGCCGCCGGGCCGAGCGCGGCGCCACCGTCCTGCTGGTCACCCACAACGTCATCGAGGCCGAGACCGTCCTCGACCGGGTCGCCGTCCTGGAGCGCGGCCGGGTCATCGCCTGCGACACCCCCTCCGGGCTCAAGGAGAAGGTGGCGGGCGAGGTCCGCGTCGAGCTGATGTGGCGCGAGCGAGCCCCGCTGGAGGTTCCGGAGGTCGCCGCGCTGCGCCCGCTGGCCCAGGAGTCCGGGCGGCGCTGGGTGCTCCGGCTCGGCCCCGACGAGGCCCGGGCCGCGGTCGCCGCGGTGACGGGCGGCGCGGCCTTCGCCGCGCTCGACGATTTCACCCTGGCCACACCCAGCCTGGAAGATGTGTACCTGGCGCTCGGGGGAGACGCGGCCAATGCGACCAAGGGGCTGGTGAAGGCGTGAGGATCCATGGACGCGGGGCGCGGGTGCTGAACGCCGCGCGGGCGCCGTACGTACTCGATGTGCGGGACGACGTACCGGACGTCCCGTACGTGCGGGACGTCCAGGAGGTGTCGTACGCACGGGACGTGGTGGGCGCGGTGCATGTACTGGACGGGTGTAAGGGGAGCGGCCACAGGTGACCAGCATCGTTCCGGCCCGGACCGCACCGTCGCGCGTCCGCCCGCAGCCCCGCCCCTCCGGCCCCGGCTCCGCCGCGCGGACCGTGCCCGCGCCCCTCGCCCCCCGGGCCCGGCTGCTGCCCTCGCTGGCCGCCGTCTACCGGGCCCAGCTCTCCCGGGCGCGGGTCGCCCGGATCCCGCTGCTCTTCGTGGCGACCTTCCAGTCCGTCGGGATCATGGTCCTGATGCGGGGGGTCGTGGACGGCGGGGCCGAGGCACGGGCGGTGGTCGCCGGCTCCAGCGTGCTGGTGGTGGCGTTCGTCGCGCTCAACCTGCTCGCGCAGTACTTCGGCCAGCTCCGGGCGGGCGGCGGGCTCGACCACTACGCCACCCTGCCGGTGCCGCCGGCCGCGGTGGTGCTGGGGGCGGCCGCCGCGTACGCCTCGTTCACCGTGCCCGGCACGGTCTTCACGGCGATCACCGGCAGTGTGCTGTTCCAGCTGCCGATGACCCATCTGTGGGTCCTGGTCGCCGTCATCCCGCTCTCCGGCGCCGCGCTGGCCGGTCTGGGCGCGGCCCTCGGGCTGCTGGCCCCGCGCCCCGAGCTGGCGACCCTGCTGGGGCAGCTGGGGATGTCCGCCGCCCTGCTCCTCGGGGTGCTGCCGGCCGACCGGCTGCCGGGGCCGGTGGGCTGGGCGCGTGACCTGCTGCCCTCCACGTACGGTGTCGAGGCGCTGGCCCGCTCCTTCGACACGGCTCCGGACTGGGGGCTGATCGGCTTCTTCCTCGCGATCTGCGCTGCGGTGGGGGTGCTGTCGCTGGCGGTGGCCACGTGGGCGTACCGGCGGGCGGCGGTTCGGTAGGGCGCTACGTGAGGGGCGCGCGTGGGTGTGTGCTCCGAGGGAGCGGTGTACGTCGGTGGCCCGCCGTGCACGCGCCTGCGGCATCCGGTGAGGCGCCGCACAGGGTGGCCTGGCACGATGGCACGGTGACCGCACCTCTGACGCCGCCTCACCAGCCGAACCCCCACGATCCGTGGCAGGCCCCGCCCTCGGGCTCCCATCTCGCGACCGCGCCCGCCTCCGGTTCGCCCGACGACCCGGACACGGCGACGGAGCTGCGTCAGGCCGCCGTCGTCGTCGCTCTGGTGGCGCTCGCCGGGATCGCGCTCGGCCTGCTGTGGCTCTGGCTCGCGCCCCGGGTCCCGCTGGTCTCCGACGGCAGCGCCGTCTTCCTGGAGAACAGTGAGGGCGAGGAGGCCATCGGGGCCGACGGAACGTTTGTGCTGCTGGCGGCCGGGTTCGGTGCGCTCTCGGCGGCGGCCGTCTTCTGGCGGCTGCGGCGCGGGGGTGTCCTCGTGGTGGCGGGTCTCGCGCTGGGCGGGGTGCTCGGGTCGCTGCTGGCCTGGCGGGTGGGGGTCTGGCTGGGCCCGTCCTCCGACGTGGTGGCCCGGGCCCGGGAGGTCGGCGAGGGGGTCGTGTTCGACGCGCCGCTGGAGCTGCACGCGGTGGTGGTGGCGGTGCTGGTGTGGCCGTTCGTGGCGCTGGGCCTGCATCTGCTGCTGACGGCGGCGTTCGGGCCGCGGGAGCCGGAGCCGGAGTGGGCGGGGGTGGGGTGGTCGTCGTACTACGGGGGGCCGGGGGAGGACCCCGGGGGTCCGAAGCCGGCTGCCGGGCCCGGGGCTGGGCCTGTGCCGGGGGCGCCGCCGGGGGGTGCGGGGGCGTCGTAGCGGTGCGGGTGGGGCGCCTGCGGCGGGCTGCTCCCCTACCCGCCCCTTCCCGAAACCGGGGCGCCGCCCCGGACCCGCTGTGCCCTCAAACGCCGGGCGGGCTGGATTTTCGGGGCGCTGCCCCGGGCCCCGCTCCTCAAGCGCCGGGCGGGCTGAAAGACGCCCTTGAGGAGGTCTTTCAGGCCCGCCCGATCTCCGCGAACACCGCCCCCGTCAGCCCCGCCAGGTCCTCCGCCGACAGCTCCACCTCCAGCCCCCGGCGCCCCGCCGAGACGCAGATCGTGGCGTGGGCGCGGGCGGAGGCGTCCAGGACCGTGCGGAGGCGTTTGCGCTGGCCCAGGGGGGAGATGCCGCCGCGGACGTAGCCCGTGGTGCGTTCCGCCGCCGCCGGGTCCGCCATCGTGGCGCGTTTGCCGCCCACCGTGGTGGCCAGGGCCTTGAGGTCCAGGGAGCCGGCCACGGGGACGACCGCGACCGTCAGTTCGCCGTCGACGTCGGCGACCAGGGTCTTGAAGACCCGGTCGGGGGAGACGCCCAGGGCCTCGGCGGCCTCCTCGCCGTAGGAGGGGGAGGACGGGTCGTGGTCGTAGGTGTGGACCGTGAAGGCGGTGCCCGCCGCGGTCAGGGCGACCGTGGCGGGGGTGCCGCCCGACTGTTTCTTCGGCTTCTTCGCCACCGGGAGGAGTCCTTGTTCAGTTGGGGTGGGTCGGGGCGCGGGTCAGGTCCGGTGCGGGCAGCGACGGGAGGTGGCGGATGACCGCGGTCTCCCGGCGCAGCAGCGTCAGCTCCTCGCGGAGCCGGGTCGCGGTGTCCGGGGCCTGGAGGAGGCGCTGCTTCGTGGGGGTGTCCAGGACGGTGGCCGCCGCGACCAGGTAGGAGACCACGGAGGGGTCGTCGGGCAGATCGGAGCCGGTGGAGAGCGAGCGTTCGCTCGCCCCGGCCAGCCGCTTCTGGTACGCGCGGAACGCCCGCAGGACGCCCTCCGCGAGCGCACCGGCCTCGTCCGCCTCGTCCTCGGCGGGCGGCTCCTCGGTGACCTCCTCGACCTCGGCGGTCAGATACGGGCCGCTCGTGTCGACCGAGAGCAGCCGCACCCGGGTCGTGCCGGTGGCCAGGATCTCGAAGCTGCCGTCCGCGCGCTCCCGGATGGTCGCCGCGTCGGCCACGCAGCCCACCCGGTGGAAGGTCTGGATCGGATCGGGGCCGAAGCCGTCGGCGGGGGCGCGCTCGGCGGGGGGCGGGGAGGCGACGGGGTCCGGCATGCCGGTGCCCGTCACGGCGGTCTCGCGGCCGTCGCGGATCGCGACCACGACGAAGCGGCGAGGTTCGTCCTCGTCGCTCTTCAGCAGCTCCCGCATCATGGCGCGATACCGCTCCTCGAAGACGTTGAGCGGCAGGACGAGGCCGGGGAACAGCACCACGTTGAGCGGGAAAAGGGGAAGACGGGCGGTGGTCACAACGCTCAAGCGTAATGGCCGCGCGGCCGTCCGCGGTCGGCCCGGTCGCGCAAGGGGGTCGCGGAGGCCACCTGGAGCCGTGCGCCGTCCCGCGCGTCGAGGAACCGGCCCAGGGCGTCGTCGGAGACCGAGGACCACGGGAACGACGTCGCGTGCTGCCCGATCAGCGTGAACTGGTCCAGCGCCTCGGCCCAGCGGCCCCGGGCGAGGAGCACGTAGGCGAGGAGGTTGCGGACCTCGGCGGGCCAGGGGTCGCCGGGCCGGTAGGCGGCCGACAGCCGGATGGCCGTGTCCGCCGCCGCGTCGATCCGCTCCTCCAGTACGGAGGTGGTGCGGCCGAGCGCCTGGGTGTCCAGGAGCAGGGCGAAGGCCGCCCGCACCGGAAGGGCCTGCACCAGGGAGTCCGGCAGGGCATCCTCCGCGGCCCGCTCGGCGAAGTCGAAGCACTCGCGGTGCGAGCCGTACCAGGCGGCGGAGAGATAGCGGAGCGCCGCCACATGGCAGCCGTAGTGGTGCGCGGAGCGCCGTACCGCCTGCTCCCACAGCGACTCGAAGGCGGTGTGCGTGGCGTGGCTGCCCCGGGCGTGGTCCAGGGCGAGCCGCCAGGGCACCGGGTCGCGCGGGTCCGCCTCGGCGGCGGCGGTGATCAGCGGGCCCACCTCGTGGAGCCGCTCGGCGCGGGCGGGCGACTCCCAGGCGCGGCGGACCGCCAGCTCCGCCTTGACCAGCAGGGCGTCGGGGTCGCGCGGGGCGGCGGCCAGCCAGTCGGTGAGCCAGCCGTCCCGGTGGCGGGCGAAGGTGGTGAGCCGGCCGAGATAGCGGTCGCGGTTCTCCCAGTCGGCGGCGTCCCGCGTGGTGGCGAGGAGTCCGGCGGCCGGTTCGTGGTCGCCGAGGGCGGCCGCCACCAGCGCCGGGGAGAGCCGCTCGTCGGGGGCGTCGAGCAGCACGGCGTCGTCCGCGGGCAGTCCGGCCGACAGCGGAGGGCTGTGCCGGAGCATGCGCGCGGTGCTGATGAGAGCGCGAAGGAAGGCCATGGTGCAGACCATTGAAAAGCGCTGGTGAGGGCCGCGCCAGGGGTGCGCTGTGAAGCTTCTGTGCCGAGTGGATGGGTTGTACCGGGGCGGGTCAAGAAAGAGTAAAGGAAAGGGGTGGGGGTGGCTTGAATGTGACCCGGAGGTCACCGCCGACCCGTGGGCGAGGCCGCTCCCGAATCCCTCCGACGCCCCGGTCCCGGCTGTCCCGAGCCGTCCGACCGGCCTCTCCCGTCACCCCCTGCGCAGCAGCCGCGAGGCCCCCGCGGCCACCGTCGTGGCCAATATCCACCCCACCAGCACCAGACCGGCCGCCGCCCACTGCCAGCCGCCCTCCATCCGCCAGTAGCCGTCCTGGCCGAGGTTGATCACCGGGATCAGGAGGTCCAGCGCATAGAGCGCCGGGTTCCACAGCGGTGACTCGTCGTCCTTGATCGGCGCCGGGTCGTACCGCGAGAACGCCGCCGTCCCCGCCGCCCACAGCACCGCCATCCACACCAGCGCCCGCCCAGGCCGGTACCCGTACGCCACCGTCCAGTCCTGGAGGAACCCCCACGCCTTCGCGGCCGGCGGCAGCGTCTCCCGGCGCCGACGCTGCTTGGCCAGCAGCACCTCCCGCGCGTCCGCGTCCTCGCCGCTGCTGCGCAGCACCGTCGCGAGGCGCTCGTACGGCTCGGGGACGTACTCCGGGGTCGCCGCCGACACCCACTCCAGCCGCCGCGAGAGCGGGAAGTGGCCGTACGGGACGAGGTTCTCGTAGACGAAACCGCCCATCGCCAGACCGCCGGGCCCCGGCCAGCTGGTGGACAGGTCGATCAGGGTCACCACCTTCGCCCCGTTCAGCACGACCCGCCCCTCCTCCGGGCGTTCCGCGTTGAACCGCAGCTCCGGTGTGACGATCCGGCGCAGCGACAACTCCTCCTGCCGGGTCATCGCGAACCGGGCCTTGTGCAGGTCCACCGCGTCCCCGAACCGCCCGTCGTCCAGCCGCACCCCGCCCTTGCACTCGAAGATCTGCGACCGGGTCCCGCGCGCCGGGGTCGGGGCGTAGACCACGCCGTACGGGGGGGTCGTGCCCTGGTTCCCCGTCTCGACGCTCACCCACGCCTCGGTCATGTAGAGCGTGCGCTCCACCGTCAGCTGCGGCGCGTTCAGCGCCCGCCGCTCCTCCGCCGCCCGCAGATGGCTGCCGCGCAGGCTCAGCGAACCGCCCACCTTCGCCCCGCGCAGGCTCAGCTCCCCGTGTGTCTCGATCATCTCGGCCTGGAGGTCCTGGGCCACCGACATGCCGTCCCCGACGAACGCCCTGCCGTGCCGGTCGGGCCCCACGCTCAACTGGTTGATCAGCAGATCCGTGCCGATCTGGGCGTCGGTGAGCCGGATGCCCCGGTCGATCCGGCAGCGCGGCAGATGCAGATCGCCCTCCGTGTGCAGCCGGGCCGCCTCCAGCCGGGGCAGCAGACACCCCACCAAGCGCAACGTCGTGAAGTGGCACTCCGGCAGCACCACCTCCTGCTCGAACCGGCACCCCGTCAGCTCCACGTACGGCGAGACCCGCCCGCCCGCCAGGTCCAGCTTCCCGGTGATCCGCACCCCCCGGAGCTTGAGCGCCGCCACCCGGCCAGGCCGCGCCGGTGGCCCGCTCAGCAGCAGCCGCGCCACCGTGCGCGCGCCGACACTCCGCTCGGGCCCCCAGGTGTGCCGGGCGAACGGATCGTTGCGGGTGGGGTCGTAGGTGCGTAAGTCATAGGTGGTCCCGTTGCGGAAGGACTGCCACATGCCCAGCTCCGCTGCGCTGAGGCCGTCCGGGATGTCGCCTTCGTGCGGCTCGGTCACGGCCGCTCCCTCCGTGCACACATGCTGTAGTCGTGTCTTTCCCTCTGCGTGACGGCGTGAAAGCTATCGGTCAGCAGTGACAACAGGTGCGGCCGGAGTTGGCCGAGACACGTATCAGCCGGCGATACGGGCGACCCATGTATCAGCCAGTGATACGGGCGACCGGGCGCCCGGAGCGGTCTGCGAGAATTGCGGTGTGATCTCTCGAATCGATCTGCGCGGCGACGCCCTCCCCGAGGGTGCTGCCCTGCGCGACCTGCTGCCCCGTGCCGAGTTCGACGTGGAAGCCGCCCTGGAGACGGTGCGGCCCATCTGCGAGGACGTACGCCATCGTGGCTCCGCGGCAGTGATCGAGTGGGGGGAGAAGTTCGACGGTGTCCGGATCTCGTCGGTCCGGGTGCCCGCCGAGGCGCTGACGAAGGCCCTGGAGGAGCTGGACCCGGCCGTCCGCGCGGCCCTGGAGGAGTCGATCCGCCGCGCCCGCCTCGTCCACCGCGAGCAGCGCCGCACCACGCACACCACCCAGGTCGTCCCCGGCGGCACCGTCACCGAGAAGTGGGTCCCCGTCGAGCGCGTCGGGCTCTACGTTCCCGGCGGCCGCTCGGTCTACCCCTCCTCCGTCGTGATGAACGTCGTCCCGGCCCAGGAGGCGGGTGTCGAGGGCGTCGCCGTGGCCTCCCCGCCGCAGAAGGACTTCGACGGCCTCCCGCACCCCACGATCCTCGCCGCCTGCGCCCTGCTCGGCGTGGACGAGGTGTACGCGGCGGGCGGCGCCCAGGCCGTCGCGATGTTCGCGTACGGCACCGAGGACTGCTCCCCGGTCAACCTGGTCACCGGCCCCGGCAACATCTACGTCGCCGCCGCCAAGCGCCTCCTCAAGGGCCGCATCGGCATCGACGCCGAGGCCGGGCCCACCGAGATCGCGATCCTCGCCGACGCCACCGCCGACCCGGTGCACGTCGCCGCCGACCTGATCAGCCAGGCCGAGCACGACCCGATGGCCGCCGCCGTCCTGGTCACCGACTCCGAGGAGCTGGCCGCCGCCACCGAGGCCGAGCTGGTCCCCCAGGTCGCCGCCACCAAGCACGTCAAGGACCGCATCGAGCCCGCGCTGGCCGGCCGCCAGTCCGCGATCGTCCTGGTCTCCTCGGTGGAGGACGGCCTCAAGGTCGTCGACGCGTACGGTGCCGAGCACCTGGAGATCCAGACCGCCGACGCCGCCGCCGTGGCCGACCGGGTCCGCAACGCCGGAGCGATCTTCGTCGGCCCCTGGGCCCCCGTCTCGCTGGGCGACTACTGCGCGGGCTCCAACCACGTCCTGCCCACCGGCGGCTGCGCCTGCCACTCCTCGGGCCTCTCCGTGCAGTCCTTCCTGCGCGGCATCCACATCGTCGACTACAGCCGCGACGCGCTCGCCGAGGTCACCCACCATGTGGTGACCCTCGCCGAGGCGGAGGACCTCCCCGCCCACGGCGCCGCGATGAAGGCACGGTTCGGCTGGAAGGTTCCGCAGCAGTGACGTACGACAGCACCGCCCCCCGCAACCCCTGGGACGAACTCCCCATCCGGGACGAGCTTCGGGGCCAGTCCCCGTACGGAGCCCCCCAGCTCGACGTCCCCGTACGCCTCAACACCAACGAGAACCCGTACCCGCTCCCCGAGGCCCTGGTCGACCGCATCGCGGAGCGGGTCCGCGAGGCCGCCCGCGACCTCAACCGCTACCCCGACCGGGACGCGGTCGAGCTCCGCACCGAGCTGGCCCGCTACCTCACCCGCACCGCCGGGCACGAGGTGACGGCGGCCAACGTCTGGGCGGCCAACGGCTCCAACGAGGTCCTCCAGCAGCTGCTCCAGACCTTCGGCGGGCCCGGCCGCACCGCGATCGGCTTCGAACCCTCGTACTCGATGCACGCCCTCATCTCGCGCGGCACCGGCACCGGCTGGATCTCCGGCCCGCGCGGCGAGGACTTCACCATCGACGTGGCGGCCGCCCGCGCCGCCATCGCCGAGCACCGCCCCGAGGTCGTCTTCATCACCTCGCCCAACAACCCCACCGGCACCGCCGTCGACGCCGAGACCGTCCTCGCCCTCTACGACGCCGCGCAGGCCGCCGGTCCTTCGATCGTCGTCGTCGACGAGGCGTACGGAGAGTTCAGCCACCGCCCCTCGCTGCTCCCGCTGATCGAGGGCCGCCGCGACCTGATCGTCTCCCGGACCATGTCCAAGGCGTTCGGCGCGGCCGGGCTGCGCCTGGGCTACCTCGCCGCCGACCCCGCCGTGGTCGACGCGGTCCAGCTGGTGCGGCTGCCGTACCACCTCTCCTCCATCACCCAGGCCACCGCGCTCGCCGCCCTGGAGCACACCGATACGCTGCTGGGGTACGTCGCGCAGCTCAAGGGCGAGCGCGACCGGCTGGTGGCCGAGCTGCGGGCCATCGGCTACGAGGTCACCGAGTCGGACGCCAACTTCGTCCAGTTCGGCCGCTTCGACGACAGCCACGCCGTCTGGCAGCGGATCCTCGACCGGGGCGTCCTGGTCCGGGACAACGGCGTACCGGGATGGCTGCGGGTCACCGCAGGAACCCCGGCCGAGAACGACGCGTTCCTCGATGCGGTACGCGAACTCAAGAAGGAGCACGACGCATGAGCCCCCGCGTAGGCCGCGTGGAACGCACCACCAAGGAAACGTCCGTACTGGTCGAGATCAACCTCGACGGCAGCGGAAAGGTCGATGTCGCCACCGGGGTCGGCTTCTACGACCACATGCTCGACCAGCTCGGCCGCCACGGCCTCTTCGACCTCACGGTCAAGACCGAGGGCGACCTGCACATCGACACCCACCACACCATCGAGGACACCGCCCTCGCGCTCGGCGCCGCCTTCAAGCAGGCCCTCGGCGACAAGGTCGGCATCTACCGCTTCGGCAACTGCACCGTCCCGCTGGACGAGTCGCTCGCCCAGGTCACCGTCGACCTCTCCGGCCGCCCGTACCTGATCCACACCGAGCCGGAGAACATGGCCCCGATGATCGGGACCTACGACACGACGATGACCCGGCACATCTTCGAGTCCTTCGTCGCCCAGGCCCAGGTGGCCCTGCACATCCACGTCCCGTACGGGCGCAACGCCCACCACATCGTGGAGTGCCAGTTCAAGGCGCTCGCCCGCGCCCTGCGGTACGCCTCCGAGCGTGACCCGCGCGCCGCCGGCATCCTGCCCTCCACGAAGGGCGCCCTGTGACCGGCCTCAGCACCCTCCTGATCGTCGTCGGCCTCTTCCTGGCCGGTGGCGTCTACTCCTTCTCGAAGCAGGGGATGCCCAAGGGCGTCATCGTGCTGCTGTCGATCGGCTCCGTGATGTGCCTGGTGGCGGGCATCCTGCGGATCCAGGGCCTGTGGGACTGAGGGACGGACCATGACTGACACCAAGAAGGTCGTCGTCTTCGACTACGGCTTCGGCAACGTCCGCTCCGCCGAACGGGCCCTCGCCCATGTCGGCGCGGACGTCGAGATCACCCGCGACTACGAGCGCGCGATGAACGCCGACGGGCTGCTCGTCCCCGGCGTCGGCGCGTTCTCCGCCTGCATGGAGGGGCTCAAGCGGGCCCGCGGCGACTGGATCATCGGCCGCAGGCTCTCCGGCGGACGCCCCGTGATGGGGATCTGCGTCGGGATGCAGATCCTCTTCGAGAAGGGCATCGAGCACGGCGTGGAGACCGAGGGCCTGGACGAATGGCCGGGTACGGTCGGCCCCCTGAAGGCAGACGTCGTCCCGCACATGGGGTGGAACACGGTGGAGGCCCCCGAGGACTCCCGGCTCTTCGCGGGCCTGGACCCCGAGGCCCGCTTCTACTTCGTGCACTCCTACGCGGCGCACGACTGGTCCCTCGAGATCACCAACGCCAAGATCCGTGCCCCCAAGGTCACTTGGGCCACGCACGGCGAACGGTTCGTGGCCGCCGTGGAGAACGGCGCGCTCTGGGCCACCCAGTTCCACCCCGAGAAGTCCGGCGATGCCGGCGCCCAGCTGCTGACCAACTGGATCGAGACGCTGTAATGCCGAAGCTTGAACTGCTCCCCGCCGTCGACGTCCGTGACGGCCAGGCCGTCCGCCTCGTCCACGGCGAGTCCGGCTCCGAGACCTCCTACGGCTCCCCGCTGGAGGCCGCCCTCGCCTGGCAGTCCGCCGGGGCCGAGTGGCTGCACCTCGTCGACCTGGACGCCGCCTTCGGCACCGGGGACAACCGGGACGTGATCGCCGAGGTCACCGGCGCCATGGACATCAAGGTCGAGCTGTCCGGCGGCATCCGCGACGACGCCTCGCTGGAGGCCGCCCTCGCCACCGGCTGCCGCCGCGTCAACCTCGGCACCGCCGCCCTGGAGTCCCCGGAGTGGGTCGCCAAGGTCATCGCGGAGCACGGCGACAAGATCGCCGTCGGCCTCGACGTCCGGGGCACCACCCTGCGCGGCCGCGGCTGGACCCGCGACGGCGGCGACCTCTACGAGACGCTGGCCCGCCTGGACGCCGAGGGCTGCGCGCGGTACGTCGTCACGGACATCGCCAAGGACGGCACCCTCCAGGGCCCGAACCTCGGCCTCCTGCGGGACGTCTGCGCCGTCACCGACCGCCCGGTCGTCGCCTCCGGCGGGGTCTCCTCGCTGGACGACCTCCGCGCGATCTCCCTCCTCGTCCCCGAAGGCGTCGAGGGCGCGATCGTCGGCAAGGCGCTGTACGCGAAGGCGTTCACGCTGGAAGAGGCGCTCAAGGCGGTCGCCGTATGACGGACGCCTCGTCCGCTGTGCGCCGGATCTCCACCGGTGCCCCCTGGGAGGAGAAGTTCGGCTACTCCCGCGCGGTCGAACTCCCGGGCGGCCTCGTCCTGGTGTCCGGCTGCACCTCCGTGGTGAACGGCCAGATCGCCGCCGGCTCCCCGTACGAGCAGGCCATCACCTCCTTCGACGTCGCCTTCGCGGCGCTGGAGCAGGTGGGCCTGGGCCGCGAGGACGTCGTCCGTACGCGGATGTACATCACCCACGCCCGGGACGTGGACGAGGTCGGCCGCGCCCACAAGGAGCTGTTCGACGCCGTACGCCCCGCCGCCACGATGATCATCGTGTCCGGATTCGTCGACCCGAGCCTGGTCGTCGAGGTCGAGGTCGAGGCCTACCGAGGAGGCGCGAAGTGAGCCTGGCCGTACGGGTCATCCCCTGCCTGGACGTCGACAACGGCCGGGTCGTCAAGGGCGTCAACTTCCAGAACCTGCGCGACGCGGGCGACCCCGTCGAGATGGCCAAGCTGTACGACGCCGAGGGCGCCGACGAGCTGACCTTCCTCGACATCACCGCCTCCAGCGGCGACCGCGAGACGACGTACGACGTGGTCCGCCGCACCGCCGAGCAGGTCTTCATCCCGCTCACGGTCGGCGGCGGCGTCCGCACCCCCGACGACGTGGACAAGCTGCTGCGCGCCGGGGCGGACAAGGTCGGCGTCAACACCGCCGCCATCGCCCGCCCCGACCTCATCCGCGAGATCGCCGAACGCTTCGGCCGCCAGGTCCTGGTCCTCTCGGTCGACGCCCGCCGCACCCCGGAGGGCACCTTCGAGGTCACCACCCACGGCGGCCGCAAGGGCACCGGCATCGACGCCGTCGAATGGGCCCACCGGGCCGCCGAGCTGGGCGCGGGCGAGATCCTGCTCAACTCGATGGACGCGGACGGCACGAAGGACGGCTACGACACCGAGATGATCGAGGCGGTACGCAAGCACGTCACCGTCCCCGTCATCGCCTCCGGCGGTGCGGGCCGCCTCGCGGACTTCGCCCCGGCGATCGACGCGGGCGCGGACGCGGTGCTGGCCGCGTCGGTGTTCCACTTCGGTGACCTGCGGATCTCCGAGGTCAAGGACGCGCTGCGGGAGGCGGGGCACCCGGTCCGCTGAGGACCTCGATCCCTTTCGGCGGTATCACCGGTCCGTGAAGACCGGTGATACCGCCGATGCGCGTCCACGGGCCGCACCGTGAGAGTGGCGACCGCCGACGAACGACGACGGCAGCCACGCGGCGCGCCCCGACAGCCCCCGGACGACGGGCCCTGGGCCTCGCGTGGTGTGGTTCCCGCCCCCACCGAGAGGATCCCCCGTGCCCCAGCACCTCCTCCCCGCACGCCGACAGGCCCCGCGCCCGAGCCGCCCCCGTACCTCCCGTACATCCCCGAGCCGCCCCCGTACGCTGACGGGTCTGCTGGCCGCCGCGGCGGCCACGGCCGGCCTCCTGCTCAGCGGCCTGGCCCCCGGCGCCCAGGCCGCCGTGGCCGCCGCCAACCCCTACGAGCGCGGTCCGGCCCCCACCAACGCCTCCATCGAGGCGAGCCGCGGCCCGTACGCCACCTCCCAGACCTCCGTCCCCTCGCTCGTCGCGAGCGGCTTCGGCGGCGGCACCATCTACTACCCGACCTCCACCGCCGACGGCACCTTCGGCGCGGTCGTCATCTCGCCCGGCTTCACCGCCTACCAGTCCTCCATCGCCTGGCTCGGCCCGCGTCTGGCGTCCCAGGGCTTCGTGGTCTTCACCATCGACACCAACACCACGCTCGACCAGCCGAACAGCCGGGGCCGCCAACTCCTTTCCGCGCTCGACTACTTGACCCAGCGCAGTTCCGTACGGAACCGGGTCGACGCGACCCGGCTCGGGGTGATGGGCCACTCGATGGGTGGCGGTGGCTCCCTCGAAGCCGCCAAGAGCCGTACGTCGCTGAAGGCGGCGATCCCGCTGACCGGCTGGAACACCGACAAGACCTGGCCCGAACTGCGCACGCCCACGCTGGTGGTGGGAGCGGACGGCGACACGGTCGCCCCGGTCGCCACGCACTCGAAACCGTTCTACGAGTCGCTGCCCGGCTCGCTGGACAAGGCGTATCTGGAACTGCGGGGCGCATCGCACTTCACGCCCAACACGTCCAACACGACGATCGCGAAGTACAGCATCTCGTGGCTGAAGCGCTTCATCGACAGTGACACCCGCTACGAGCAGTTCCTCTGCCCGGTCCCGCGGCCGAGCCTCACCATCGCGGAGTACCGGGGCACCTGCCCGCACACGTCGTAGAACGGCCCTTCCGGCGGCTCCGGCTGAGGCCCCGGCTCCGGCTCCGGCGCTGTGCCCGCGCACAGCGCCGGAGCCGTCCGGCTGGGAGTCCGCACCGCTCGGGCGGGTGACCGGACGCGCGCCTTCCACGGTCGCCCGGGCGACCGTACGGTGCCGACGTGACCTCATCGACGACCGTGCGCAGTCCGCACCGGCTGTACGGCCGCGGCGGCGAACTGGCCATCATTCAGGGTCTGTTGACCCGGCTGCGGCAGGGCGACGGTGGTGCGCTCGTCCTGGCGGCCCCGCCCGGCCTCGGCCGTACGGCGCTGCTGCGCGAGGCGGCGGCCGCGCATCGGTCGCGGGGGCCGGTGCTGTACGGGACGGCGTCCGCTGCCGGGACCGGCGCTGCTGCTGCCACTGCCACTGCCTCGGCTGACCGCGCCGGGCCGGCCGACTGCGCCGGGTTGGGCGACGACACCGGGCCGGCCGACTGCGCCGGGCCGGTCAACCGGGCTATCCCGGTCAACCCAGCTGCCCCGGCCGACCGTGCTGGCCGCGTCGCCCACGCCGGGCTGACCGACCACGCCGCGCGCGCCACCCACGCCGCGTCGGCCGACCGTCCCCGGCCGGTCCCTGCGCCCGAGCCCCACACCTCCGAACCCCTCACCCCCGAGGAACTGCTCGTCCGGCTCAGGGGCGAGAGCACCGGCCGGCCGGTGCTGGTCTGCGCCGACGACGTGCACGTCTGGGACCCGGCCTCCCGCACCGCCCTCGCCGCCGCAGCCCGCCGCCTCGGCCCGGGCAGCGGGGTGGGGATCCTCATCGCGGCCGACGACGGCCCCGCCTTCGCCGGGCTGCCCACCCGCCGTCTCGGCCCGCTGGACGAGGACGCGTCGGCCGCGCTCCTGGACCGGCTGGCGGGAGCCGGAGCCGGGGCGGGAGCCACCACGGGCCCGCTCGACCCGGTCGTCCGCGCCGAGCTGCTGCGGGAGGCGGCGGGGAACCCCCGCCTCCTCGCCGGGCTCCTCGGCCACCTCACACCCGGCCAGCTCACCGGCCGCGCCCCGCTGCCCTGTCCGCTGCCCGGCGCCGAAGGGGTGCTGGAGGCGTACGCGTACCGCCTGGACACGCTCCCCGCGCCTGCCCGGGCCCTGCTCCTGCTGGCCGCCGCGGCCCAGGAGCACGAGCCCGTCGGCGCGGGGGCGGACGCGCTGCTCCTGCTGCGCGCAGGCACCCGGGCCGGGCTGCCCCGGGACTTCCTGGACGACGCGCTGTTCGGTCCCGCCGCGACCGAGGGGCTGCTGCGACGGGCGGGGAGCCGGGTCCACTTCAGCCCGCCCCTGGCCGCCCGCGCGGTCCTGCACCACACGCCCCCGGCCCGCCGCCGCGCCGCCCACGAGCTGCTCGCCGTGCTGCTGGGGGAGGCGGGCGGCCGGGCCGGAACGCTCGCCGCCCTCGCCCAGCGGGCCTGTGCCGCGCCGGGCCCGGACCACGCGCTCGCCGCCCGGCTGGAGGCGGCGGCCACCACCCCGTACTCCCACGCCGAACGCTCCTCCGCCCTGGCCCGTGCCGCCGCGCTCACCCCTGATCCACCGCTGCGCTCGGCCCGGTTCGCCGCAGCCGCCGAACAGGCGGCCCACGCAGGCGACCCGGACCGGGCCCGCGCCCTGCTGGCCCGCACGGCCGCCCCGGCGGGAACGGGGTCCGGCCATGGCCCTGCGCCTCTGGCGGGTGGGCCGGGGCTCGCCCCCTACGTCCACGGGCTGCTCGCCCTGCGCTCGGGCCCCGCCGTCGACGGGTACGAAGCTCTCCTGGCCGCCGCCGCGCTGCTCGGGCCGCACGATCCCGGCCGGGCCCTCCACGCGCTGCTCGGGGCCGCCGATGCCGCCTGGGTGCGGGGGGACGCGGTCGGGTACCTGGAGGCCATGGGGCGCGTCGACCCCGCCCCGTACGGCGACGCCTTCGCCTCCTACCGGGCGGGCATGTGCGCCGTGCTCGCCGGGCGGACCGCCGAGGGCCACGCGCTGCTCCGGCGCTGCCTCGACCCGGACGGGACCGCCGAGGGCCATTCCCTCCTCCGCCGGTCCATCGACCCGGACGGGACATCCGGCCCCGCCGGTCTCCTCCGGGCCGGAGCCGCCGCGCTCGTTCTCGGGGAGGTGGCCGCCGCCTGCCGCATCGGGGCGCGGGCGCTCGGGGCCGTACGGGCCAAGGGGCCTGAGGCGTTGCTGCCGCAGGCTCTGGAGTACCTCGCCTACGCGGAGCTGCGGGCCGGGCTGCACGCGGCGGCCCGGGCCCATGCCCTGGAGGGGCTGCACGCCGCACGGCGGACCGGGCAGCCCAACAGCTCCGTCCGGCTCCATGCCGTCCTGGCCCTCGCCGCCTCCGTCGAAGGGCCCGCCGAGGCCTGCGCCGCCCACTGCGACGCCGCGCTGGCCGGTGCCGTACCGCACGGGCTCGCCCAGCCCGCGACCCTCGCCACCTGGGCACGTGCCCGCGCCGACCTGGCCGCCGGGCGGCCCGAGGAGGCCGCCGCCCGGCTCGGGCCGCTCGTACGCCCCGGGCCCCGGCAGGGGCACTTCGCCGTCCGGATGCTCGCCGTGCCCTGTTATGTCGAGGCCGTCGTCCTCGGTGGGCGGGGTGGTCAACTGCCTTCCATCATCGATGAGTTCGCTGCCTGGGCCGACCGGACCGCCGATCCCCAGGCCCCCGCCCAGCTCGCCCGCTGCCGCGCCCTGCTGGCCCCCGCCGACGAGGCCGACGCGCGGTACGCGGAAGCCCTCGCCCATCACGACCGGGCGGGCGGCGACTTCGAACGGGCCCGCACCCTGCTCCTGTACGGGCAGTGGCTGCGCCGCCGTCGGCGCACCCGCGAGGCCCGGACCCCGCTGCGCGACGCCCTCGTCGCCTTCCAGCGCTGTTCGGCCCGCGCCTGGGCCGAGCGGGCGGGCGGGGAGTTACGGGCGGCGGGGGAGCCGGTCGCCGGGGCGGTACGGGACACGGGCGGCGGGGTGCTCTCCGTGCTCACCCCGCAACAGCAGCGCATCGCCCGCTGCGTCGCCGAAGGGGCCACCAACCGCGAGGTCGCGCTCCGGCTCTCGCTCAGCCCGCGCACGGTCGACCACCACCTCCGCAACGTCTTCGCCGCCCTCTCCATCCGCTCCCGCACCGAACTGGCCCGGCTGCTCGGCCCCCAGACGTCCCAGATGCCTCGGACGCCCCGGACGTCCCAGAGTCCCCAGAACCCGCAGCGGCCATGACGGGCGGATGGACGGGTGGTTGCGAGACCGTGATGACAAGTTCCGCGCAGACCCCTAGGTACCGACCGGGCGGTATGCCATTCTGCGGGCGTCAGGATCGCCCGGCCGATCTCCGGTGGAGGCCGCCATGCCCCAGCTCGTCCGTCCGCGGTTCGCGGTGCTGCACGGCACCCACCCCGCGGCGCCGTTGCCCCAGCGCTTCCGTTCCCTGGCCGACCGCGAGGCCGTCGAGGTGCTGCACCGGGCCGCCCGGGTCCTCGTGGCCTCGCTCCCGGCCCTCACCGACCGGCTCGTGGAGGCCCTGTACGAGCAGGAGCCCGGCTACCGGGCGGCCATCGACGCGGACCGGTCCGAGGTCTGGCAGGAGGTCCACCACTCCCTGCGCCACAACGTCGGCTCGCTGCTCCAGCCCAAGGAGTTCCGCGACGCCGCCCACCGCACCTCCCGCTGGATCGGTGAGATCCGCGCCGGACAGGGCGTCCCGCTCGACGCCGTCCTGCACGCCTTCCGGATGGGCGGGGCGATGGTCTGGCAGGACCTGGTCGACGAGACGGCCCGCCGCGACCCCGACGACGTACGGCTGCTCGTCCACGTCGCCGCCGATGTGTGGAACTTCGTCGACGAGCACTGCGGCATCGTCGCGGACGCCTACCGGCAGGCCGAGCGCCGGCTGACCTGGCAGCGCGAGAACCGGCAGCGGCTGGTGATCGCGGCGCTGCTCGACGGGACCGCCCGGATCGCGGACCTCAGCGACGCGGCGGCCATGCTCGGCCTGCCGGAACAGGGGCGGTACGCGGTGCTCGCGGTCGCCTCCGTACGGCGCGGCGACCCCGGCCCCGTACGGCAGTCCCAGCCGGAACCCGTCCGGCCGCTGCTGAACCTGCCGTCCGCCCTGCCGCAGCCGCACGAGCCCCGGTACGGCCGGGCGGAGGCGGGGGTGGCGACCGAGGCCCCGCTCCCGGGCGCCGCTCCGGAGGGGCCGCCCGGACCGGACGTCCGGGTGGCCGAGGCCCCGGCCCCGTACGCCGGACCTGCCGGGCCACCGGGCGCCGCCGCCCCCCTCTGGCACACCGGCCCCGACGCCGAGTTCGCCATCCTCCGGCTCACCGGCGAACCGGGTGACCCCGGCGAGCTGCACGCCATCGCCGCCGCGCTGGACGCCCCCGACGGGACCCGGGCCGGGATCGGCTCCGCCGTCGACGGGCTGGCCGCGCTCGGGGACGCCCGGCGGCTGGCGGAGACCGCGCTGCGGGCCTGTCCCGCCTCCGGGGGCACGGTCGTGCTCGACGAGCACCTCCCGGACGCCCTCGTCGTCTCCTCCCCGGCCCTCGGCTCCGCCCTCGCCGCCCGGGTGCTCGGTCCGCTGGACCGGCTCGACCCCGCGGACCGGAACGTCATCCTGGAGACCCTGACGGCCTGGCTCGACGCGGACGGCTCCGCCCAGCGGGCGGCCGCGCGGCTCTACTGCCACCGCAACACCGTCCTCAACCGGCTCCGCCGCTTCGAACAGCTCACGGGCCGCTGCCTCACCCGCCCCCGGGACGCCGTCGAGGTCTCCCTCGCGCTGGCGGCCCGGCGGCTCCTGGGCACGTAGAAGCCCCCGGACGGTCACATCCCCGGCTCCGCTACATCCCTCTACATCCCCAGCTCCGAGCGGTGCAGCCGGTCCACCGCCTCCTTCTCGCCCTCCACCTGCACATCCGCCGCGTCCTGCCGACCGAAGGCGAACAGCAGCAGCTCCGAGGGCTCCCCGGTCACCGTCACCACCGGGGCGCCCTTGTGGGCCACCGCCGTGCGGCCGTCCGGGCGGCGCAGCACCAGCCCCACCGGGGAGCGGCGGCCCAGCAGCCGGGCGGTCTTCTCGGTGTGCGACCAGAGGACATCCGCGAAGACCGGGTCCAGCTCGCGCCGCGACCAGTCCGGCTGGGCCCGGCGCACGTCCTCCGCGTGGATGAAGAACTCCACCGTGTTCGCCGCCTCGTCGATCTGCTTGAGGGACATCGGGGAGAACCGGGGCGGCCCCGTCCGGATCAGCTGGATCAGCTCCTCGTACGGCTTCGCCGCGAACTCCGCCTGCACCCGCTCCAGCCGGTTCTTCAGCGCGCCGATCACCAGCCCGCCCGCCGCGTCCGCCCGGCGCTCCCGGACCACCACATGGGCGGCGAGATCACGGGTCTTCCAGCCCTCGCACAGGGTCAGGGCCTCGGGACCGGCCGCCTCCAACAGATCGGCCAGCAGGAGACGTTCACGCTTCGCATGGGTCGACATGCCCGCCAGCGTACGACCGTCGCCCGGGGTCCGCCCAGTGGACGTCCGCCCGGAGAGCCCCCACCGCCACGGCACAATGGGCCCATGACCAGCACGCCCGGCCCCACACCGCCCACCAGCCGCCTCGACCCCGCCATCGCCGCGCGCCTCAAGCGCGGCGCCGACGGTCTGGTCCCGGCCATCGCCCAGCAGTACGACACCGGCGAGGTGCTGATGCTCGGCTGGATGGACGACGAGGCGCTGCACCGCACCCTCACCACGGGCCGCTGCACCTACTGGTCGCGCAGCCGCCAGGAGTACTGGGTCAAGGGCGACACCTCCGGCCACATCCAGCGGGTGAAGTCCGTCGCCCTGGACTGCGACGCCGACACCGTGCTGGTCAAGGTCGACCAGACCGGCGCCGCCTGCCACACCGGCGACCGCACCTGTTTCGACGCCGACGTCCTCACCCTCCTCGACAGCTAAGGTCCGGCCATGGATCTCGACACCTTCCGCAAGCTGGCCGTCGACCGGCGCGTCGTCCCCGTCAGCCGCCGCCTCCTCGCGGACGGCGACACCCCGGTCGGCCTCTACCGCAAGCTCGCCGCCGAGCGCCCCGGCACCTTCCTGCTGGAGTCCGCGGAGAACGGCCGCACCTGGTCGCGCTACTCCTTCATCGGCGTACGCAGCGCCGCCACCCTCACCGCCCGCGACGGCGCGGCCCACTGGCTCGGCACCCCGCCCGTCGGCGTCCCCGTCGACGGCGACCCGCTGGACGCCCTGCGCGCCACCGTCGAGACCCTGCACACCCCGCGCGACCTGGTCGAGGACGCGGGGCTGCCCCCGTTCACCGGCGGCATGGTCGGCTACCTCGGCTACGACGTCGTACGCCGCCTGGAGAAGATCGGCGAGCACGGCGGCGACGATCTGAAGCTGCCGGAGCTGACCATGCTCCTCACCTCGGACCTCGCCGTGCTCGACCACCAGAACGGCACCGTCCAGCTGATCGCCAACGCGATCAACCACAACGACCTCTCCACCGGCGTCGACGAGGCGTACGCGGACGCCGTCGCCCGGCTCGACGCGATGGAGCAGGACCTGCGCCGCCCGGTCGAGAACGCCCCCGCGGTCCTGCCCCCGTCCGAGCTGCCCCCGTACACCGCGCTCTGGGGCGGCGCGTCCTACCAGGAGGCCGTGGAGGACATCAAGGAGCGCATCCGGGCCGGGGAGGCCTTCCAGGTCGTGCCCTCGCAGCGCTTCGAGACCCCGTGCACGGCGAGCGCCCTGGACGTCTACCGGGTGCTGCGGGCCACCAACCCCTCCCCGTACATGTACCTCTTCCGCTTCGACGGGTTCGACGTCGTCGGCTCCAGCCCCGAGGCCCTGGTCAAGGTCGAGGGCGGCCGGGCGATGGTCCACCCGATCGCCGGGACCCGGCACCGCGGCGCCACCCCGCAGGAGGACCAGGCGCTCGCGGAGGAGCTGCTCGCGGACCCCAAGGAGCGCGCCGAGCACCTGATGCTCGTCGACCTCGGCCGCAACGACCTGGGCCGGGTCTGCGAGCCGGGCAGCGTGGAGGTCGTCGACTTCATGTCGATCGAGCGCTACTCCCACGTCATGCACATCGTCTCCACCGTCACCGGCCGCGTCACCGAGGACCGCACCGCCTTCGACGTCCTCACCGCCTGCTTCCCCGCGGGCACCCTCTCCGGCGCCCCCAAGCCCCGCGCCATGCAGATCATCGAGGAACTGGAGCCGAGCCGCCGCGGACTGTACGGAGGCTGCGTCGGCTACCTCGACTTCGCCGGGGACTCCGACACCGCCATCGCCATCCGCACCGCCCTGCTCCGCGACGGCACCGCGTATGTGCAGGCCGGAGCGGGTGTCGTCGCGGACTCCGACCCGGTCGCGGAGGACAACGAGTGCCGCAACAAGGCCGCCGCCGTGCTGCGCGCCGTCCATACCGCCAACCGGCTCCACGACCGGTGAGGCCGTGAGGGATAGTGGATGACGTGAGTGCCGCCCCCGTACCCCAGCCCCGTGCCGTCACCGCCGACCCCGAGTCCGGAGCGCCCTCCGCAGCCGCGCCGGACGCGGAACCCGGAGCCGCGCCCGACTCCCCGGGCGGCGGAAGCAGCCGCCGGTCGCTCGCGGCCGGGCTGCTCCTGGGCGCGGTGGGCGCGACCGTCGTCCTGCTGGCCTCCGGCCAGACCTGGGCCGAGGGCCTGGCGGCCACCAGCGGCGGCGCCCTGCCGCTGACCGCCGACGGCCAGGACGTCACCGGCGCCCCGGCCGCCCTGGCCGTCGTCGGCCTGGCCGCCCTCGTCGCCGTCTTCGCCGTCCGGGGCGTCGGCCGCCGTACGGTCGCCGTCCTCCTCGCCCTCAGCGGCCTCGGCGCCACGGTCAGCGCCTGGGTGGGCGCGTCCGACAGCACCGCCCTCGACGAGCAGGCCGCCCGCACCACGGGTGACACGGGCGCCACCATCAACGCCCTCACCCACACCGCCTGGCCCTACGTCACCGCCGCCGGCGGTCTGCTGATCCTGCTCGCCGGGCTCCTCGCCCTGCGCTACGGCAGCCGCTGGCCCACGATGTCCGGCCGCTACGAACGCGACGGCACCCCGCGCCCCCGCAAGGCCCCCGCACCGCCCCGGACCCGGACCGGCCCGAGGAGCTGTGGAAGGCGCTGGACCGGGGCGAGGACCCGACCGGCTAGACACGGCTCGGACACACCCGGGGGGTGCCCCCCCCGCTCACCTCCTGTGCCCCCGTGCGGGACAATGGAGGCGAGCCGTCCTCCGAGCGGCGGCTACAGCGACCCACACCGCGAACCCACAGCGCAACACCAACAAGGAGCAACTCATGGCGGGCAGCAGCCACGGACACACCCCGGCCGCCTGGACCGGTGTCATCATCTCCTTCATCGGCTTCTGCGTCGCAGGCGTCTTCATGGTCGCGGCCAACCCGCTCGGCTTCTGGGCCGGTGTCGCCGTCATCTTCGGCGGTGGCATCGTCGGTTACGCCATGAAGCTCGCCGGCCTCGGCATGCCGAAGGAGTCCGCCGAGCTGGCGGAGGCCCGCGTCCGCGCCGGAGAGGCCCAGGTCTCCCACTGACACCCCGCCGGCCCGTCCGCGCGGCCGACACGCAGCAAGGCGCAGCCCCGGTGGGGCTGCGCCTTTCCGTATGAGCGGCGACAATCACCGGGTGAACGCCTCGCCCCCGCCTTCCGCCCCCCAGACCCCGGACCCGACGCCCGACGCCGTGCCCCAGGGCGTCGGGCCCTGGAACATGCCCCTGACCGTCTGCCCGACCCCGGACGTGGCCCGCCCCGTTTCAGCCGGTCCGGGGCCCCGATCAGCCCGCCCGGCGCCCCACCAAGCCGGCCCGGAGCCCCAGGACGGGGCCGTTGACCACCCAGCCCGTCCGGCGTTTGAGGACGGAAGCCTCGCGGGGGAGATCCCGCAGCTCACAGGCCCCTCGGGTGAAGGCTCCTCGCAGGGAAGCCGGAAGGGGTGGAAGGGCCTGGCCACCCCCCTCGGCATCCTCGCCGCCGTCGCCGGAGCCTTCGCGTACGTCGGGACCGTCGATCCCAACGAGCCCGGCCACTACCCCGTCTGCCCGCTGCTCAAGCTGACCGGCACCTTCTGCCCCGGCTGCGGCGGCCTCCGCAGCGCCCACGCGTTCGTCCACGGCGATCTCGGGGCCGCCTTTTCGGCCAACGCGGTCGCCACCGCCGGCTACTTCCTCTTCGCCGTGGTCTGGGTGCTCTGGCTGGTCCGGGCCTGGCGCGGGCAGCCGCTGCGGATCCGGCTGGCACCCGCCTGGTGGTGGGCCATCGGCACCCTCCTCCTGGTCTTCACCGTCGTCCGGAATCTGCCGTTCGGCTCGGCCCTGGCCCCCTGAATGCCCAGGTAGTGGGACGCGGAGTGGCCGGATGCGGGCCCCGGGGCCTCCTGCGGATACCATCGGTATGGCTGATCCTGTTCACCGTCAACCGTCCCGGAAGGGGGCCGCTCGCGTGAGTGTGCTCGACGAGATCATCGACGGCGTTCGCGCCGACCTCGCGGAGCGGCAGGCGCGCGTCAGCCTCGACGAGCTGAAGGAGCGCGCGGCCCGTGCTCCCCAGGCCAAGGACGGAGTCGCCGCCCTGCGCGGCGAGGGCGTCACCGTCATCTGCGAGGTCAAACGCTCGTCCCCGTCCAAGGGGGCCCTGGCCGCCATCGCGGACCCCGCCGGGCTCGCCGCGGACTACGAGGCGGGCGGCGCGTCCGTCATCTCGGTCCTCACCGAGGAGCGCCGCTTCGGCGGTTCGCTCGCGGACCTGGAGGCCGTCCGCGCCAAGGTCGACATCCCGGTCCTGCGCAAGGACTTCATCGTCACCTCGTACCAGCTGTGGGAGGCCCGGGCGTACGGCGCCGACCTCGCCCTGCTGATCGTCGCCGCCCTGGACCAGGAGGCCCTGGTCTCCCTCATCGAGCGCGCCGAGTCCATCGGGCTCACCCCGCTCGTCGAGGTGCACGACGAGGACGAGGTGGAGCGCGCCGTGGACGCCGGAGCGAAGATCATCGGGGTCAACGCGCGCAACCTGAAGGACCTCAAGGTCGACCGCTCCACCTTCGAGCGCGTCGGTCCCGAGATCCCCGACCACATCGTCAAGGTCGCCGAGTCCGGCGTCCGGGGCCCGCACGACCTGATCGCGTACGCCAACGCGGGCGCCGACGCCGTCCTGGTCGGGGAGTCCCTGGTCACCGGCCGCGACCCGCGGGCCGCCGTCGCGGACCTGGTCGCCGCGGGCGCCCACCCGGCCCTCCGCCACGGCCGCGGCTGACCGGGAGACCGACGACCATGACCGACCGTCCCGTGCCCCGCACCCGGCCGGGCCTCGCCTTGGCCGGGGCCCCGGCGCGGGACCCGCACGCCCCGCTGGCGCGCGGCTGCCGTCCGCGCGGTTGCCGCGCGCCCGCCCGCCGGGTGCACGGCCGGCGCGTGCGGTACGTCATCGGGGACGAGCCCGGCCAGGTCAACGGGATGCGATGGCGCCCGGGGTCCGCGCAGTAGCGAGCCCCGGCCGACGTACCGCAGCACCTCACCCCCGTACGTATGACCGCACCGCCCCGCCCGCACGCCGGTCCGGGTGGCGCCCGCCGCTCCGCGCATACGGTGAACCCATCCGTTGCCATGCCAAGGAGCACGTCGCATGACGTCCGAGTTCTTCATCCCGGACCCCGAGGGTCTGACCCCCAGCGCCGAGGGCTACTTCGGTGCCTACGGCGGCAAGTTCATCCCGGAGGCGCTCGTCGCCGCCGTGGACGAGGTCGCCGTCGAGTACGACAAGGCCAAGTCCGACCCGGAGTTCGCCGCCCAGCTCAACGAGCTGATGGTGAACTACACCGGCCGCCCCAGCGCGCTCACCGAGGTCCCGCGCTTCGCGGAGCACGCGGGCGGCGCCCGGGTCTTCCTCAAGCGCGAGGACCTGAACCACACCGGCTCGCACAAGATCAACAACGTGCTGGGCCAGGCGCTGCTCACCAAGCGCATGGGCAAGACCCGGGTCATCGCGGAGACCGGGGCCGGTCAGCACGGCGTCGCCACCGCCACCGCCTGCGCCCTCTTCGGCCTCGACTGCACCATCTACATGGGCGAGATCGACACCCAGCGCCAGGCGCTCAACGTGGCCCGGATGCGGATGCTCGGCGCCGAGGTCGTCGCCGTGAAGTCCGGCTCGCGGACCCTGAAGGACGCCATCAACGAGGCGTTCCGCGACTGGGTCGCCAACGTGGACCGTACGCACTACCTCTTCGGTACGGTCGCGGGCCCGCACCCCTTCCCCGCGATGGTCCGCGACTTCCACCGGGTCATCGGCGTCGAGGCCCGCCGCCAGCTCCTGGAGCGCACCGGGCGCCTCCCCGACGCGGCGGTCGCCTGTGTCGGCGGCGGCTCGAACGCCATCGGCCTCTTCCACGCCTTCATCCCGGACGCCGACGTCCGCCTGGTCGGCTGCGAGCCCGCCGGGCACGGCGTGGAGACCGGCGAGCACGCGGCGACCCTGACGGCGGGCGAGCCGGGCATCCTGCACGGTTCGCGCTCCTACGTCCTCCAGGACGACGAGGGCCAGATCACCGAGCCGTACTCCATCTCCGCCGGGCTGGACTACCCGGGCATCGGCCCGGAGCACTCCTACCTCAAGGACATCGGGCGCGGCGAGTACCGCGCGGTCACCGACGACGCCGCCATGCAGGCCCTGCGCCTGCTCTCGCGCACCGAGGGGATCATCCCGGCCATCGAGAGCGCCCACGCGCTCGCCGGTGCCCTGGACCTCGGCAAGGAGCTGGGCAAGGACGGGCTGATCCTGGTCAACCTGTCCGGCCGGGGCGACAAGGACATGGACACCGCCGCCCGCTACTTCGGGCTGTACGACACCGACGCCGCCGTCGAGGCGGACGCGGACAGCGACCGCGCCGAGATCGTGGGGGACGCCAAGTGAGTGGCAACATCGAGCTGTTGAGCACCACCCTGGCCGCCGCGAAGGCGGAGGACCGGGCCGCGCTGATCGCCTACCTCCCGGCCGGTTTCCCGACGGTCGACGGCGGCATCGAGGCGGTCAAGGCCGTCGTCGCGGGCGGCGCCGACGTCGTGGAGGTCGGGCTCCCGCACAGCGACCCGGTCCTGGACGGGCCGGTCATCCAGACCGCCGACGACATCGCCCTGCGCGGCGGGGTCCGGATCGCGGACGTGATGCGGACGGTCCGCGAGGCGTACGAGGCCACCGGCGTCCCGATCCTGGTCATGACGTACTGGAACCCCATCGACCGGTACGGTGTCGAGCGCTTCACCGCCGAGCTGGCCGAGGCGGGCGGTGCCGGGTGCATCCTGCCCGACCTGCCGGTCCAGGAGTCCGCGCTGTGGCGCGAGCACGCCGAGAAGCACGGCCTCGCCACCGTCTTCGTCGTCGCCCCCAGCAGCCAGGACGCCCGCCTCGCCACCATCACGGCGGCCGGGAGCGGCTTCGTCTACGCCGCCTCCCTGATGGGCGTCACCGGAACCCGTGCCTCCGTCGGCGCCCAGGCCCAGGAGCTGGTCGGCCGCACCCGCGCCACCACCGACCTGCCGGTCTGCGTCGGCCTCGGGGTCTCCAACGCCGAGCAGGCCGCCGAGGTCGCCGGCTTCGCGGACGGCGTGATCGTCGGCTCCGCCTTCGTCAAGGCGATCCTGGACGCCCCCGACGAGGCCGCCGGTCTCGACGCCGTCCGCTCGCTGGCGGGCGAGCTGGCACAGGGCGTTCGAAAGCGCTGAGCGCCGACGTCACCTGAACGGGTGGAATATGAACCGGGGAGGCGCGTAGGTGCCTCCCCGGTTCGTTGCTGCGGGTGTGAGCGACAAGATTCCTGAGGGAAACCGAAGTGCGCGTGAGCGCCTGGCCCAGCAGCGCGAGCGGGACAAGGGCCGCGAGAAGCGCCGCCGTACGCTGATCGTCTCCTCCGCCGTGGTCGGCGTCCTGGCGCTGGCCGCCGTGGTCGGCCTCATCGCGGCCAACGTCGGCAAGGACGGCGACGACACCGCGTCCGGCCCCGCCATCACCCCGTCGGGAGCCACCGGCGAGGCCTCCCTGACCCTCCCGGTCGGCGCCTCCGACGCCCCGTCCACGCTCACGATCTGGGAGGACTTCCGCTGCCCGGTCTGCGCCCAGTTCGAGAACGCCTTCCGGGACACCATCACGGAGCTGGTCGAGGCGGGCCAGCTCAAGGTGGACTACCACCTGGCCACGATCATCGACGGCAATCTGGGTGGCAAGGGCTCGCTGCGCGCCGCCAACGCCGCCGCCTGCGCCCAGGACGTCGGCAAGTTCGCCCCGTACCACGACGTGCTCTTCCGCAACCAGCCCCCCGAGCCCGACGACGCCTTCGCCAAGAACAGCCGGCTGATCGAGCTGGCCGGTGAGGTGAAGGGGCTCGACACGCCGGAGTTCCGCAGCTGTGTGGAGGAGGGCACCCATGACAGCTGGGTCCAGAAGTCCGACACCGCGTTCCGCGAGGGCGGCTTCCAGGGCACCCCGACCGCGCTCCTCAACGGCGAGTCGATCTTCCCGAAGAAGGGCGACGAGCAGATCTCCGTGGAGAACCTGAAGAAGTGGGTCCTGGAGGCCAACAAGGGCAAGAAGCCCGGCACCGCCACCCCGTCCGCCGCCCCCGCCTCCTGAGCACGCCGGAGAACCTGCCGGGGGGTGGTCCGGCGTCCGGCGGTAGCTGCGGGATCTGACGGGGGCCGCGGGGGCCCGCCGGGGGAAGGGGAGGGCTGACGGGGGCCCGGCCTGGGCCCCGCCCGGACTCCCGGTACACCCGCCCGGCCCCCCGGTACAAAGGGCCCCCGGACAGGTGTCCTCGTTACCCAGACGTTGCCGGGTGGCTTGCCGTACCCACCGCCCGGCAAGGTAGCGTCGACCTCGTCATGAACCTTGCCTCCATTCCCAGTCCGTCGACCGGCGTGATCGAGCTAGGCCCGATCCCGCTGCGCGGCTACGCGTTCTGCATCATCATCGGTGTCTTCGTCGCCGTCTGGATCGGCAACAGGCGCTGGGTCGCCCGTGGCGGCAAAGCCGGCACCGTCGCCGACATCGCCGTCTGGGCCGTGCCCTTCGGCCTCGTCGGAGGCCGGCTCTACCACGTGATCACCGACTACCAGCTCTACTTCAGCGAAGGCCAGAACTGGGTCGACGCCTTCAAGATCTGGGAAGGCGGCCTCGGCATCTGGGGCGCCATCGCGCTCGGCGCGGTCGGCGCCTGGATCGGCTGCCGCCGCCGGGGCGTCCCGCTCCCCGCCTGGGCGGACGCGCTGGCCCCCGGCATCGCCGTCGCCCAGGCCATCGGCCGCTGGGGCAACTGGTTCAACCAGGAGCTGTACGGTCGGCCGACCGACCTGCCCTGGGCACTGGAGATCAGCGAGGGCCCGAACCGGGTCGCGGGGACGTACCACCCGACCTTCCTCTACGAGTCGCTGTGGTGCATCGGCGTCGCGCTCCTGGTCATCTGGGCCGACCGCCGCTTCAAGCTCGGCCACGGACGGGCGTTCGCGCTGTACGTCGCGGCCTACTGCGCCGGTCGCGGCTGGATCGAGTACATGCGGGTCGACGAGGCCCACCACATCCTGGGCCTGCGCCTGAACGTGTGGACCGCGATCATCGTCTTCGCCCTCGCCGTCGCCTACATCGTCATCTCCGCGAAGCTCCGCCCGGGCCGCGAGGAGATCGTCGAGCCGGACAAGGACGCCGTGGCGGCCGGGAAGGCCGACGAGAAGAAGGACGACGCCTCGGACGCTCCCGAGGCCGACGCCACGGACGGCGACCCGCTGAAGAAGGACACGCCGGAGACCGGCGCCGACGACAGCGACCCGCTGAAGAAGAAGGACTCCGCCCCCGAGGCCGCCGACAAGAGCTGACCTCCGCGCCGCCGCCCGGCGCCCCCGCACCACCTCCGATCGCCGGGCGGGCCCGAGAAACCTCAGGCCCGCCCGGCGATCGCCAGTGTGCGGCGGGCCGACGCCACCACGGCCGCGTCCACGAACCGCCCGTCCGGCAGCGCCAGCGCCCCCGCGTCCACCCTCGACGCCGCCATGATCTCCTCCGCCTCCTCGACCTCCCGGGCCGTCGGCCGGAACGCCCGCTCGATCACTTCCAGCTGGCGCGGATGGATCGCCGCCCGCCCCAGCAGCCCGAGCCCCCGCCCCCGTACGCAGGACGCCCAGAGCCCGTCCAGGTCCCGGACATCGGGGAAGACCGACTGCGCGGGCGGCGGCAGCGCGGCCGCCCGGGCCGCCACCACCAGCCGGCTCCGCGCGAAGTCGAGCCCGAAGTCCTCCCGTACGCCGAGATCGGCGCGCAGGTCCGCCTCGCCCAGGGCGATGCCCCGTACGTCGTGGTGGGCCGAGGCGATCGAGTACGCGTGCTCCACGGCGAGGGCCGACTCCAGCAGCGGATAGAGCGGTACGCCGGGGGCCACCGCCGCCACATGGTGGACCGAGACCGCGTGCGTGATCTTGGGCAGTCGGAGCCCCGAGAGCCCCGGCAGCCCGGTCAGCGCCCGGATGTCGTCCTCGCCGTGCACCCGGACGTGGACCGGTACGGCGTCGGGGGAGGCGGTCACCGGGTCCGCGAGGAGTTCGGCGGTGGCGGCGCGCGCGTACGCCTTGCGGTCGGGGGCGACGGCGTCCTCCAGGTCGACGATCACCACGTCCGCCCCGCAGCCGAGCGCCTTGGCCACCGTCTCCGGCCGGTCCCCGGGGACGTACAGCCAGGTCAGCGGCGGAGCGGCCGGAGCCGCCTCCATGGCCTCCGGGGCGGTCACAGTGCCCCCTGGTCCCGCAGCGCGGCGATCCGGTTCTCCGAGAGGCCGAGCCCGGCCAGGATCTCGTCGGTGTCCGCGCCGTGCGGGCGGCCCGCCCACCGGATTCCGCCGGGGGTCTGCGAGAGCCGGAAGAGGACGTTCTGCATCCGCAGCGGGCCCAGCTCCGGGTCGTCGACCTCCGCGAGGGTGCCCAGCGCCCGGTACTGCGGGTCCTCCATCACCTCCCGTACGTCATGGATCGGCGCCACGGCCGCCTCCGCCTTCTCGAAGCCGTTGAGCACCTCCTCCCGGCTGTGGCGGGAGATCCAGTGGCCGACGGCCGCGTCCAGCTCCTCGGAGTGCTCGGCCCGGGTGGTGCCCGAGGCGAACCACGGTTCCTCGATCAGCTCCGGGCGGCCGACCAGCCGCATCACCCGCTCGGCCACCGACTGGGCGGAGGTGGAGACCGCGACCCAGTGGCCGTCGGCGGTGCGGTAGGTGTTGCGCGGGGCGTTGTTGCGGGAGCGGTTGCCGGTGCGCGGCTGGACATAGCCGAGCTGGTCGTACCAGAGCGGCTGCGGGCCCAGCACGGTCAGGATCGGCTCGATGATCGCCAGGTCCACCACCTGCCCCTCGCCCGTCCTCTCCCGCCCGGCGAGCGCGGCCATCACGGCGTACGCCGTCGCCAGCGCCGCGATGGAGTCCGCCAGCCCGAACGGCGGCAGCGTCGGCGGCCCGTCCGGCTCCCCGGTGATCGCCGCGAACCCGCTCATCGCCTCGGCCAGGGTGCCGAACCCGGGCCGGTGCGCGTACGGCCCGAACTGGCCGAAGCCGGTGACCCGGGCCAGCACGAGCCGCGGGTTGACCGCGTGCAGCTCCTCGGGGCCGAGCCCCCAGCGTTCCAGGGTCCCTGGCCGGAAGTTCTCGACGATGACGTCCGTCTCGGCGGCCAGTTGGAGGAGAACGTCCCGGCCACCGGGCGCGGAGAGGTCGAGCGTCAGGGTGCGCTTGTTGCGGCCCAGCAGCTTCCACCAGAGGCCGACGCCGTCCTTGGCGGGACCGTGGCCGCGCGAGGGGTCCGGTTTACGGGGGTGCTCGACCTTGATCACATCGGCGCCGAAGTCCCCGAGCATGGTGGCGGCGAGCGGTCCGGCGAAGAGGGTGGCGAGGTCGATGACCTTGAGCCCGGTCAGGGGCCCTGCTGCTGTCGTACTCATACGGCATCGGCCTCGATCTCGGTCCGGTACGGCATGGACGTGGACGCGCCCGGCTTCTGGACGCAGAGCGCGGCGGCCGAGGAGGCGAACGCCAGCGCCTTGGCCACCGGCCGCCCCTCCCCGAGCGCCACCGCCAGCGCCCCGACGAACGTGTCCCCGGCCCCGGTGGTGTCGACGGCCCGCACCTCGGGCGCCTCGAACAGCACCGGCTCGCCGCCCCGGGCCGCGTACAGGGACCCCTTCGCACCGAGCGTGATGATCACCTCGGGCACCTGGCGCAGCAGGATCTGCGCCGCCGCGTGCGGTTCGGCCTGTCCGGAGAGTTCGGCGGCCTCGTGCTCGTTGGGGATCAACAGGTCGATGTGGTCCAGAAGTTCATCGGGCAGGGGCTGCACGGGGGAGGGGGTGAGGATGGTCCGTACGCCCTGGGAGCGGGCGGCGCGGGCGCCCTCCACCACGGCGGAGAGCGGGAGTTCGAGCTGCATCAGCAGCAGTTCGGCGGAGGCGATGGCCGCGATCTCGCCGGGGCCGAGCGCGGTGACGACGCCGTTGGCGCCCGGGATCACCACGATCGCGTTGGCCCCTGTGTCGTCCACGACGATGTGTGCGGTGCCGCTGGGGCCCTCGGCGGTGTGCAGCAAGTCCGTGTCGACCCCCGCGTGTTCGAGGCCGTCGCGGAGCTGCACCCCGTACGGATCGTCGCCCACCGCACCGATCATCGCCACATCCCCGCCCGCGCGGGCGGCGGCGACGGCCTGGTTGGCACCCTTGCCGCCGGGGACCGTCCGGAACTCCCGCCCGGTGACGGTCTCCCCGAGCCCCGGGGCGCGGGCGGTGTAGGCGACGAGGTCCATGTTGGTGCTGCCGAGCACGGCGATACGGGTCATGGGCGCAGAGCCTCCTGGTGGGTCAGTGCGGCGAGGGTGTCGAACCCGGCCCGGTCGAAGCCGGGTACCGAGGTGACGAGGCGGTTCTTCAGCGGGGCGGTCCAGTGGTGGGGCAGGGCGTCCGGGGTGCCCGCGAGGAGTCCGGCGAGGGAGCCCGCGGTGGCCCCGTTGGAGTCGGTGTCCCAGCCGCCGGAGACCGCGTTGCCGATGGACCGGGTGAAGTCGCCGTCGGCGTGGGTGAGGGCGGCGGCGAGCAGGGCGGCGTTGGGCAGCACATGGACCCAGTGGTGGGTGGAGTCGTACGTGGTGTGCAGCCGGTCCACAACCGCGTCGAACTCCCTTTCCGTACGGGCGGTTTCGATGCCGAACCGGATCGCGCGGGCGTACCGCGACCGCGTCGGCACCACCCGCAGCCCGGCGGCCAGGCAGCCGTGCACATCGCTCTCGCCGCCCGCCGCGACGGCCATCGCGGCCGCGGTGAACATCGCGCCGTACACGCCGTTGCCGGTATGGGTGAGGACCGCGTCCCGGTGGGCCTGGGCGGCGGCCCCGACCGGGTCGCCGGGGTGGGTCCAGCCGTGCACGTCGGCCCGGATCTGGGCGCCGATCCACTCCCGGAACGGGTTGCGGCGGCGGGCGGTCTCCGGGGGTTCGACGCCCGCGAGGAGATGGCCGTACGCGATCCGCTCGGCGGTGAAGGTGCGGCCCGCCGGGAGCTCGTCGAGCCAGAGCCGGGCCAGGTCGGCGGTGGTGAAGGCGCGCCCGTGCCGCTGGAGCAACAGCAGGTTGAGGAGCGGGTAGTTGAGGTCGTCGTCCTCCGGCATGCCGTCGATGTTCTCGGCGAGCGACGTGGGGGCCGAGCGGCGGTTCCAGGGGTACGCGGCCAACAGGTGGGCGGGCACGCCGTGTTCGGTGAACCAGGTGGCCAGGGGCCAGTTGCCGGCGGCGCGGGCGAGGGCGCGGACACCGTCGAGGGGCAGCTTCTCGACCGGCTTGCCGAGCAGACACCCCACCGCCCGGCCGAGCCAGGCGGCGTGGAGGCGGGCGTGGGTGATCGGGGGAGCGGCCCCCGGTGGCCCCGGCCACTGCGGGCAGGCGGTCATGATGTCCGCCAGGTCGGTCGGCTCGTCCGCCGCCAACGGCGATTCCAGCGCCGCGAGTTCGTCCAGCAGCTCGCCCGCGAGTGCCCGCAGGTGCGGTGGTGCCGGTGGTTCGGAGGCGCCCGCGCGGGCCGGGGCGGGGGTGCCCCCGGCCGCGTACCACCGCGCCTCGATCTCCCGGGCGTCCCGCCCGTCCAGCGCGGCCTGCCGCAGCTCGTGGCCGACCAGGTCCTCGGGCTGCACCCACGTTAGGCGGACGGACCGGGCCCGGGGCCGGTCGACGTACGGGTCCCCGTCCCGGGCCGGGGGCGGGGAGGCGTTCGGGGGTGCGTCGGCGCTCATCACGCACCGGCCAGGGCGGTGAACGCCTCCTCGTGGGCCCGGCGGCGGTCCAGGTCTCGGGCGAAGACCTCCCGGGCCACCTGCGCCAGGGTCCGGGCCGGGGCCTCCAGGTCCAGTCGGCTGGCCGCCGCCACCGTCTCCGCCCAGTCGGCCGGGGCCTCGCCGCCGAGCGCGCCCGCGATGGCGCCGCTCATCGTGGCGATGGAGTCGCAGTCGCGTCCGTAGTTCACCGAACCGAGCACCGTACGCCGGTAGTCACCACCCCCGACCAGCAACATCCCCAGCGCGACGGGCAGTTCCTCGATGGAGTGCAGCCGGGAGGGGCGGCGGGCGCCGAGGGCGGGGGAGCGGTAGTCGGGGCCCACGGTGTCGAAGGGCTCCACCGCCGCCCGCAGCGGGGCGAGCGCCGACTCGACGTCGTCATGGTGCGCGGCCACTTCGCAGACGGCCTCGATCGCGGACCGGGTGCCGTCCTTCGCGAGCGCGAGGGCCGCGTCGATCACCGCGTCCGGGGTGGCGCCCGGCCGGCAGGCGGCGGCGACGGCGGCCGCGAAGACCCCGGCGGCCTCCCGCCCGTACGAGGACTGGTGGGGCGCGGCGATCTCCAGCGCCTCGGCGTAAGCGGCCTCCGGATGGCCCGCGTTGACCAGGCCGACCGGGGCCATGTACATCGCCGCCCCGCAGTTGACGATGTTGCCCGCACCGGCCTCGCGCGGGTCGACGTGCCCGTAGTGCAGCCGGGCCACGAGCCACTTCTCGGCCAGGAAGATCCGCTGGAGCGGCAGCGCCTCGGCCTCCAGCTCGGGGATCCAGCGGGGCGAGAGGAGGTCCGGGACGAGGTGGTCCGCGACGGCGTACGCGTCGAGGTGGTCGCGGACGCGGTCGTAGACCCGGATCAGGGCGTGGGTCATCAGGGTGTCGTCGGTGACGTGCCCGTCGCCCTTGTGGTACGGGGCGATGGGGCGTGCGGTGCGCCAGTTCTCGCCGTGCCAGGGGCCGACGATCCCGGTCACCCGGCCGCCGTGGCGCTCGGCGATCTGCTCGGGGGTCCACCCCTCGACCGGGCCGCCGAGGGCGTCCCCGACGGCGGCGCCGACCAGGGCGCGGGTGATGCGGTCATCGAGTCCGGGGGTGGCGGGAGAGGTCTGCGGGGTCGAGGCGGCGGGTTCCATGGCCGTTGTGGGCGTCATGCCGGAATTGTCCACCCGGGGTGGCCGGTTCCGTGGCTGCCAGCAGCCCGGCGAGTTCCAGCAGATCCAGGCCCGCCAGCCGGGGCAGCGCACACCCCGCGAGCGTCCGGCACGCCTCGCGCCACCCGGCCGGTACGGCGCTGACCGAGCCGATCGTCCCGGTCAGCGCCCCGGCCAGGGCGGGCGCGGAGTCCGCGACCCGGGAGAGGCAGGCGGCGGCCGGGAGGGCCTGGGCGATCTCGCCCCGGGCGGCGGTGGTGAGCGCGAGTGCGACGGGTACGGTCTCGGCGGCGGCGATCCCGTAGCTGTAGACGTGGTCCACGATCTGGTGCTCCAGGACCGGGACCAGGGCGAACGCCCCGGCCGGCTCGTCCGCGAACTCCCGGGCGAGACGGACCGCGTGGGTGGCGTTGCGGGCGATCTCGGTTGCGTCGGGGAGCTGCGCCAGGGCCGCGTTCACCACCGTGTCGACGTCCGCCCCGGCCAGCGCCACGGCGATCGCGGCGGCCATGGCCCGCGCCCCGTGCACCCCGTCGCCGTCCTGGGTGTAGCGGGCGTCGAACTCCGCGAGCGCCGCCGCCTCCTCCGGGTCGCCCGGGTGGACCACGGCGAGCACGGCGGCCCGGACGCAGGCGGCGTCGTCGAAGTAGTGCGGGTTGTCGTGGCCGGTGGCGGGCGGCCGCAGCCCGGCGGCCAGGTTGCCGAGCCCGGCCCGTACCGAGATCCGCGCCCGCAGCGGAAGCACCGCCGCCTCCACCTCAGGGGCCCGGGCACTCGCGGCGGCGACCGTGGCGGCCAGCGCGTTCCAGGCCCGGTCCACCGCGTCCCTCGTCCGGTGGCCGGGGGAGAGCCCGTACGCCTCGTCGGCCGCCGCCGCCAGCACCGTACGCCCGGCGAAGGCGGCCCACTCGGCGTCGTCGGAGGGGCCGAGCCGCAGGGGCTCGGGCGGCTGGTTGAGGGCGATGGGCACGGGAAGGGTGGTGGTGGCGTTCTGCTCGGCGAAGGTGTCCAGCTCCCGGGTGAGCCGCCGGGTCCACTCGGGCATCCGCGCCGCCCGGTGCCGCGCGGCGGGCCACCCGGCGGCATCCCCGGCCGCCAGCCCGAGCAGCAGCCCCTCGATCCGGGCGCGCCGGGAGGGGGCGGTGTGCCCGGGGGCGGTTGCCGCGGCGGCCGTCGCGTGGGCGGTGGTGGCCATGCCCCCTGCGGCCGCGCCTCCCGCGCCCGCCCCGCCTCCGGCCGTCGCGTGTGCGGTCGTCATCGCCGCTCCTCCCGTACGGGTTCGAAGGCGGCGGACACCGAGGCCATCTCCCGTACCGCCGAAGGCTCGCGACCCCCGCCGCCCCGCTCCTGCGGGCTCCCCACGGCCTCCGCCCCCTCCGGTGTCAGCAGGTCCGCGATGTCCAGCACGTGGTAGCCCCGCATCGAGGGCAGACAGCTCCCGCGCACCGGGCCGATCGCCGCCGCCCACTCCGGCGGGATCGCGTCCACCCCGTGCAGCGCCCCGGCCAGGGCCCCCGCCACCGCCGCCGTCGTGTCCGCGTCGCGCCCCATGTTCACGGCCGTCAGCACCGCCGTACGGAAGTCGCCCCGGGCCGCCGTGAACGCCCCGAACGCCAGGCCCACCGCCTCCGGCGCCAGGTCCGTCCACGGATAGCCGCCGATCACCACCGCCGACCGCACCGCCCGCTCCATCGTCAGCCGGTCCGGGTACGGGCGCTGGGCCGCCGCCACCGCCCGGCGCAGCGAGCGGGCGGTCCAGGAGTCCATCGGGACCACCGAGAGCGCGGCCGCGATCACCGAGGCGAGGCCCGCGCCCACCATCGCCGCCGCCACCCCGGCCGCCACCGCCTGGCCCCCGTAGATCCCCTCGCCCTCGTGGCTCACCCGCCCGTCCACCGCCACCAGCCGGGCCGCCTCGGCGGGCCGCCCGGCCGCGAACACCCCGAAGGGGGCCGCCCGCATCGCCAGCCCGTCGCTCCAGGCGTGCCGGTGCTGGGCGGAGATCGGTGCGGCGAGGCCCCGGCGCAGGTTCTCCAGGGTGCCGCGCTCGCTGAACCCGGCGCCCCGGAACGGGCCCTCGTCCAGATCGGCGATCCAGTGGTGCCAGGCCCGCTCCACGTGGGAGACGGTGAGCGCGGAGCCGTGCCGGGCCAGCAGCAGCCCGGAGAAGATCGCGTACTCCGTGTCGTCGGTGCCCGCCGGGTCCTCGCTCACGAACCCTTCGATCCGCCCCCAGCGGCGGCGGATCTCGGAGGGCCGCAGATTCTCCGCCGGGGCGCCGAGCGCGTCCCCGACCGCCAGGCCCAGCAGCGCACCTCTGGCCCGGTTCTTGCCGGCGGCCATGTCCATCGCGTCGCCCTCCGTCCCTCCGGCGGGGTCCGAGCCCCCTGACCGGGCCCTGTCCGTCGTCTCCGCATCCCTGATGCGTGCTTTCCTGCATCCCTCCCACGCGGAGGACCGTCGGCGGCCGGACAGTCGCCGAAAGGGGCCGTTCGGATGACCGTTCAGCTGACCGGTGGAAAGGAGAGGCTGGCCTTTCTTCGCAGGTCAGAGGGGTGGTAGGGCAGCCTTGCCTTCCTGGCGAAGATCGCGCGGCAGGCGTACTTTGGACTTTGTCGAAAGTTGTGCCGCATAGGGAGAAGCGAGCAGTGGCCATCATCGAGACCGACGCCGTCCTGCACGAGGCGCACCGGGACAACCACACCCACCGGGATGTGAACGGCGGCTGGCTGCGCCCCGCCGTCTTCGGCGCCATGGACGGTCTGGTCTCCAACCTCGCCCTGATGACCGGTGTCGCGGGCGGTGCGGTCTCCCAGCAGACCATCATCATCACCGGTCTCGCCGGTCTGGCGGCAGGGGCCTTCTCCATGGCGGCCGGTGAGTACACCTCCGTGGCCTCGCAGCGCGATCTGGTCGAGGCCGAGCTGGCCGTCGAGCGCCGGGAGCTGCGCAAGCACCCCAAGGACGAGATGGCCGAGCTGGCCGCGCTCTACGAGGCCCGGGGCGTGGACGCCCCGCTGGCCGGCGAGGTGGCCCGGCAGCTCTCGCGCGACCCGGAGCAGGCGCTGGAGATCCACGCCCGCGAGGAGCTGGGCATCGACCCGAACGACCTGCCCTCCCCGCTGGTCGCCGCCGTCTCCTCCTTCGGCGCCTTCGCCGTCGGCGCCCTGCTGCCCGTCCTGCCCTACCTCCTCGGCGCGAGCGCCCTGTGGCCCTCGGTGCTCCTCGCCCTGCTCGGTCTGTTCGGCTGCGGTGCGGTGGTGGCCCGGGTGACGGCCCGCACCTGGTGGTTCAGCGGGCTGCGGCAGCTCGCCCTCGGTGGCGCGGCGGCGGCACTGACGTACGGACTCGGCACCCTGTTCGGTGTGGCGGTCGGGTGACACGCGGGGGCGGACGGGGGTGAACGCCGGGGCCTGGGCGGACCGGCGTAACACCACCGCCCGAACGGCTCAATCACGCGGTAACCCCTGTGACGTACGTCTTGGCGCCGCCCACTGGGCGGGGCGGGCCCGGCGGCCGTAAAATGAGACCCTATGCAGCGCTACACATAAGTAGCCGTTACCCGGTGGTTTCGTTTGCTTTGCCGCCGGGCATGAGCCGTAGGCACCGCAGGCAACGACGCCTGCTCTCTGCGACTCCCCGGGCGCCGCTCCTTCGACAGCGACCCACCCACGGGCAGACCGGTCACTTCTGGTCACCCAGTCACCTCCGGTCACCCCGGTGTCCGCATGTTGGAACAGGCCTTCCGCTTCTTGAGAAGCGCCCCATCATGTAACCTGCACGAAATTTCGCAGAGGGCCAACGTCGTCCCTCGGCACCGCAAATGCCACGACGACGACGGGAGAGCCGATGCGTATCGACGCCTGGTCGCCCATGGACGGTCGCCCCGCCCAGCAGGGGATGTACGACCCCCGTAACGAGCACGACGCCTGTGGCGTCGGGTTCGTGGCCACTCTGACAGGTGTGGCCAGCCATGAGCTGGTCGAGCAGGCGCTGACCGTACTGCGCAACCTCGAACACCGCGGCGCCACCGGCTCCGAGCCCGACTCCGGCGACGGCGCCGGCATCCTCTGCCAGGTCCCCGACGCCTTCCTGCGCGCCGAGACCCCTTTCGAGCTGCCCGAGGCGGGTTCGTACGCCGTCGGTATCGCCTTCCTCCCCGCCGACGGGTCCACCGAGGCCGTCCGCACGATCGAGGAGATCGCCACCCAGGAGGGCCTCACCGTCCTCGGCTGGCGTGACGTCCCGGTCACCCCCGCACTTCTCGGCAACGGCGCCCGCGCCACCATGCCCGAGTTCCGCCAGATCTTCGTCGCCGACGGCGAGTCCACCGGCATCGTCCTGGACCGCAAGGCGTTCGTCCTGCGTAAGCGTGCCGAGCGTGAGGCCGGGGTGTACTTCCCCTCGCTCTCCGCCCGCACCATCGTCTACAAGGGCATGCTCACCACCGGGCAGCTGGAGCCGTTCTTCCCCGACCTCTCCGACCGCCGCTTCGGCTCCGCGGTCGCGCTGGTCCACTCCCGCTTCTCGACCAACACCTTCCCGAGCTGGCCGCTGGCCCACCCGTACCGCTTCGTCGCGCACAACGGCGAGATCAACACGGTCAAGGGCAACCGCAACTGGATGAAGGCCCGCGAGTCCCAGCTCGCCTCCTCCCTCTTCGGGCAGGCGCAGCTCGACCGGATCTTCCCCGTCTGCACCCCGGACGCCTCCGACTCCGCCTCCTTCGACGAGGTCCTGGAGCTGCTCCACCTCGGCGGCCGCTCGCTGCCGCACTCGGTGCTGATGATGGTCCCCGAGGCGTGGGAGAACCACGACTCCATGGACCCGGCCCGGCGCGCCTTCTACCAGTACCACGCCACGATGATGGAGCCCTGGGACGGCCCGGCCTGCGTCACCTTCACCGACGGCGTCCAGGTCGGCGCGGTCCTCGACCGCAACGGTCTGCGCCCCGGCCGCTACTGGGTCACCGACGACGGCCTCGTCGTGCTCTCCTCCGAGGTCGGCGTCCTCGACATCGACCCGGCCAAGGTCGTCCGCAAGGGCCGCCTCCAGCCCGGCAAGATGTTCCTCGTCGACACCGCCGAGCACCGCATCATCGAGGACGACGAGATCAAGGCGTCCCTCGCCGCCGAGCAGCCCTACCAGGAGTGGCTGGAGACCGGCGAGATCGAGCTGAGCGACCTGCCCGAGCGCGAGCACATCGTGCACACCCACGCCTCGGTCACCCGCCGCCAGCAGACCTTCGGCTACACCGAGGAAGAGCTGCGCGTCATCCTCGCCCCGATGGCCCGCACCGCCGGAGAGCCGCTCGGCTCCATGGGCACCGACTCGCCCATCGCCGCGCTCTCCGAGCGCCCCCGGCTCCTCTTCGACTACTTCACCCAGCTCTTCGCCCAGGTCACCAACCCCCCGCTGGACGCCATCCGCGAGGAACTGGTCACCTCGCTGCGCTCCTCGCTCGGCCCCCAGGGCAACATCCTGGAGCCGACCGCGGCCACCTGCCGCAGCGTCACGCTGCCGTTCCCGGTGATCGACAACGACGAGCTGGCCAAGCTGATACACATCAACGCCGACGGCGACATGCCGGGCATGAAGGCCGCCACCCTCGCCGGGCTCTACCGGGTCAGCGGCGGCGGCGACGCGCTCGCCGCCCGGATCGAGGCCATCTGCGCCGAGGTCGACGCCGCCATCGAGGACGGCGCCCGCCTCATCGTCCTCTCCGACCGGCACTCCGACGCCGAGCACGCCCCGATCCCCTCGCTGCTGCTCACCTCCGCCGTCCACCACCACCTCATCCGCACCAAGCAGCGCACCCAGGTGGGGCTGCTGGTCGAGGCCGGGGACGTCCGCGAGGTCCACCACGTCGCCCTGCTCATCGGCTACGGCGCCGCCGCGGTCAACCCGTACCTCGCCATGGAGTCCGTCGAGGACCTGGTCCGGGCCGGCACGTTCATCGAGAACATCGAGGCCGAGCAGGCCATCCGGAACCTGATCTACGCCCTCGGCAAGGGTGTCCTCAAGGTCATGTCCAAGATGGGCATCTCCACCGTCGCCTCCTACCGCGGCGCCCAGGTCTTCGAGGCCGTCGGCCTCGACGAGGAGTTCGTCGCCACGTACTTCAACGGCACCGCCACCAAGATCGGCGGCGCCGGCCTGGACGTCATCGCCAAGGAGGTCGCCGCCCGGCACACCAAGGCGTACCCCGCCTCCGGCATCGCGGCCTCGCACCGCGCGCTGGAGATCGGCGGCGAGTACCAGTGGCGCCGTGAGGGCGAGCCGCACCTCTTCGACCCGGAGACGGTCTTCCGCCTCCAGCACTCCACCCGCAACCGCCGCTACGACATCTTCAAGCAGTACACGGACCGGGTGAACGAGCAGTCCGAGCGGCTCATGACGCTCCGCGGCCTCTTCGGCTTCACCTCCGACCGGGCCCCGATCTCCATCGACGAGGTCGAGCCCGCCTCCGAGATCGTCAAGCGGTTCTCCACCGGCGCCATGTCGTACGGCTCCATCTCCCGCGAGGCGCACGAGACGCTCGCCATCGCGATGAACCAGCTCGGCGGCAAGTCCAACACCGGCGAGGGCGGCGAGGACCCCGAGCGCCTCTACGACCCGGCGCGCCGCTCCTCCATCAAGCAGGTCGCCTCCGGCCGCTTCGGTGTGACCAGCGAGTACCTGGTCAACGCGGACGACATCCAGATCAAGATGGCCCAGGGCGCCAAGCCCGGCGAGGGCGGCCAGCTGCCCGGCCACAAGGTCTACCCCTGGGTCGCCAAGACCCGGCACTCCACGCCCGGCGTCGGCCTCATCTCGCCGCCGCCGCACCACGACATCTACTCCATCGAAGACCTCGCGCAGCTCATCCACGACCTGAAGAACGCCAACCCGCAGGCCCGCATCCACGTGAAGCTGGTCTCCGAGGTCGGCGTCGGCACGGTCGCCGCCGGTGTCTCCAAGGCGCACGCGGACGTCGTCCTCATCTCCGGCCACGACGGCGGAACGGGCGCATCCCCGCTCACCTCCCTCAAGCACGCGGGCGGCCCCTGGGAGCTGGGCCTCGCGGAGACCCAGCAGACGCTGCTGCTCAACGGGCTGCGCGACCGCATCGTCGTCCAGACCGACGGCCAGCTCAAGACCGGCCGCGACGTCGTCATCGCCGCGCTGCTCGGCGCCGAGGAGTTCGGTTTCGCGACCGCGCCGCTCGTCGTCTCCGGCTGCGTCATGATGCGCGTCTGCCACCTGGACACCTGCCCGGTCGGCATCGCCACCCAGAACCCGGTGCTCCGCGACCGGTTCTCCGGCAAGGCCGAGTACGTCGTCAACTTCTTCGAGTTCATCGCCGAAGAGGTCCGCGAGATCCTCGCCGAGCTGGGCTTCCGCTCCATCGAGGAGGCCGTCGGCCACGCCGAACTCCTCGACAAGGACCGGGCGATCACCCACTGGAAGGCGCAGGGTCTCGACCTCACCCCGCTCTTCCACGTGCCCGAGCTGCCCGAGGGCGCGGTGCGCCACCGGATCGTCGAGCAGGACCACGGGCTGACCAAGGCGCTCGACAACCAGCTGATCAAGCTGGCCGCCGACGCGCTCGGCGCCGACACCCCCGAGGCCGCCCAGCCGGTCCGGGCCCAGGTCGCCATCCGCAACATCAACCGCACGGTCGGCACCATGCTCGGCCACGAGGTGACCAAGAAGTTCGGCGGTGCGGGCCTGCCCGAGAACACCATCGACATCACCTTCACCGGCTCGGCCGGCCAGTCCTTCGGAGCCTTCCTCCCGCGCGGGGTCACCCTGCGCCTGGAGGGCGACGCCAACGACTACGTCGGCAAGGGCCTCTCCGGCGGCCGCGTCGTCGTCCGCCCGGACCGGGGCGCCGACCACCTCGCCGAGTACTCCACCATCGCCGGAAACACCATCGGCTACGGCGCGACCGGCGGCGAGCTGTTCCTGCGCGGCCGCACCGGCGAGCGCTTCTGCGTCCGCAACTCCGGCGCCCTCGTCGTCTCCGAGGGCGTGGGCGACCACGGCTGCGAGTACATGACCGGCGGCCACGCGGTCGTCCTCGGGGAGACCGGCCGCAACTTCGCCGCCGGTATGTCGGGCGGCATCGCGTACGTCATCGACCTCGACCGCGACCACGTCAACGTCGGCAACCTCGGCGCCATCGAGGAGCTGGAGGAGAGCGACAAGCAGTGGCTGCACGACGTCGTGCGCCGCCACCACGAGGAGACCGGCTCCACCGTCGCGGAGAAGCTCCTCGCCGAGTGGGACACCGCGGTGACCCGCTTCAGCAAGATCATCCCGTCCACGTACAAGGCAGTGCTCGCCGCCAAGGACGCCGCTGAGCTCGCCGGTCTCTCCGAGCAGGAGACCACCGAGAAGATGATGGAGGCGGCGACCAATGGCTGACCCCAAGGGCTTCCTGACCACCGGGCGCGAGGTCGCCAAGACCCGCCCCGTGGCCGAGCGCGTCAAGGACTGGAACGAGGTCTACGTTCCGGGCTCGCTGCTCCCGATCATCAGCAAGCAGGCCGGCCGCTGCATGGACTGCGGCATCCCGTTCTGCCACAACGGCTGCCCGCTCGGAAACCTCATCCCCGAGTGGAACGACTACGCCTACCGCGAGGACTGGACCGCCGCCTCCGAGCGGCTGCACGCCACGAACAACTTCCCGGAGTTCACCGGGCGGCTCTGCCCGGCCCCCTGCGAGTCGGCGTGCGTCCTCGGCATCAACCAGCCCGCCGTCACCATCAAGAACGTCGAGGTCTCCATCATCGACAAGGCGTGGGACAGCGGCGACGTCTCCCCGCAGCCGCCCGAGCGCCTCTCCGGCAAGACCGTCGCCGTCATCGGCTCGGGCCCGGCCGGACTCGCCGCCGCCCAGCAGCTGACCCGGGCCGGCCACACCGTCGTCGTCTACGAGCGCGCGGACCGCATCGGGGGCCTCCTCCGCTACGGCATCCCCGAGTTCAAGATGGAGAAGTCGCACATCAACCGCCGCATCGAGCAGATGCGCCTGGAGGGCACCAAGTTCCGTACGGGGGTGGAGATCGGCCAGGACATCGACGCCGCCAAGCTCCGCCGCCGCTACGACGCGGTCGTCATCGCGGCCGGTGCCACCGTCTCCCGCGACCTGCCGGTCCCCGGCCGCGAGCTGAACGGCGTCCACTTCGCGATGGAGTACCTGCCGCTCGCCAACAAGGTGCAGGAGGGCGACCTGACCGTCGCCCCGATCCACGCGGGCGGCAAGCACGTCGTCGTCATCGGCGGCGGCGACACCGGCGCCGACTGCGTGGGCACCGCCCACCGCCAGGGCGCGGCCTCCGTCACGCAGCTGGAGATCATGCCGAAGCCGGGCGAGGAGCGGAACGCCAACCAGCCTTGGCCGACCTTCCCGATGCTCTACAAGGTCACCTCCGCGCACGAGGAGGGCGGCGAGCGGGTCTACTCCGTCTCCACCACCCACTTCGAGGGCGACGCGGACGGAAACGTCCAGGCCCTCCACCTGGTGGAGGTGGAGTTCAAGGACGGTAAGCTGGAGCAGAAGCCCGGCACCGAGCGGCGCCTGCCCGCGCAGCTCGTCACCCTCGCCATGGGCTTCACCGGAACCGACCAGTCCAACGGCCTGGTCCAGCAGTTCGGCCTGGAGCTCGACCAGCGTGGCAACGTCGCCCGCGACGAGAGCTACGCGACCAACGTCGACGGCGTCTTCGTCGCCGGTGACGCGGGACGCGGCCAGTCGCTGATCGTCTGGGCGATCGCCGAGGGCCGCTCCGCCGCCCGCGGAGTGGACCGGTATCTGACCGGGACCAGCGCACTGCCGGCCCCGGTCCGCCCGACGGACCGCGCCCTGCTGGTCTGAGCACCACCCGGGTTCCCCCGGCCCACGTGGCCCGGGGGAGCCCCCTCGATACGTCCCGTACAACGGCGTACGGAACTGAACGCGGCGCCCGCCTGTCCCCGACCGGACTCAGTGGGCGCCGTGGCGCGTCCGGGGGCGGTTCACCCCCCGGCCCGCCAGCCGTGGTCTCAGCCCGTCAGCGCCGAGGTCCTCACCGCCACCGCCACCGCGAACAGCCCCAGCAGCACCGCCCCGCCCGCCAGCTGGAGGGGCCCGGTCCGCAGCTTCGCCGGTGCGTAGGCGAGTCCGTACGTCACCAGCGCCCCGGTCAGCAGCCCGCCCAGGTGCCCCTGCCACGAGGTGAAGAGCGCCGAGAGCACCATCCAGAGCAGGAACCCGGCCATGAACCGGTTGACCGCCGCCATGTCGTGGCCGAGCCGCCTGCTGATCACCCAGTACGAGGCGGCGAGACCGAACACCGCACCCGAGGCGCCGACGGTGGACGTGTCCGGCGCCAGCAGATACACGGCGACCGAACCGCCCACCGCCGACAGCAGATACAGCGCCAGATAGCGGGCCCGGCCGAGCTGCCCCTCCACCGCCCGCCCGATGTTCCACAGCGCGAACATGTTGAACAGCAGGTGCATCACCCCGAACGAGCTGTCCGGCGGCAGATGGAGAAAGGTGCCCGTCACCAGCCGGTACCATTCGCCGTCCGCGATCCCCGTCAGCCGGTACCCGGCGTACTCCTCGCCCCGGTAGTAGTACTGCGCCCCGTCCGGCCCGGTCAGCGCGGCCCCCAGCACCGCGAACCGGTCCACGGTCTCGGGCCGGACCACCTCGACGGCGTACGCCAGTACGTTGAGCGCCATCAGGACGTACGTCACCACCGGGGCCACCGCCCCCGACACCGCACCGCCGAACACGGTCCGGGCCCGCCGCACCGACCGCTGCCCCTCCTTCACGCACTCCGGGCAGTGGTGGCCGACCGAGGCCCCGTGCATGCACTCCGGGCAGATGGTGCGCTCGCAGCGGGTGCAGCGCACATACGTCTCGTACGACGGATGGCGGTAACACGTGGTGGCGGCGGCCTCCATGGCCGGCTCCTTCACTCGGGGGGTGCGTAACGGGGGCCGGTGTGGGCGGCGGCGATCAAGATAGCGAACGGGTGTGGACGACCCCGGGGCCGGGGGCCGTGCGGTGACCTACGCTCAAGGTCCGCAGTCCGCAGCCTCAGTGGGGAGAAACGGGGGGCCGTCATGCACGGTTCGCACACGGCCGTGGGCACCGGCCCGGCCATCAGCCTGGAGAAGGTACGCCGGACGGCTCCCGGGCTCGTCAGCCTGTACAAGAGCGCCGGGGTCTCGCTGGAGAAGCACGGGCTCAACGGCCGGCGCGCGGCCGTCTACCTGGTCCTCGACTACTCCGGCTCGATGCGGGACTACTACAAGGACGGCACCGTGCAGGCGCTGGCCGACCGGGTGCTGGGCCTGTCGGCGCACCTCGACGACGACGGGCGGGTGCCCGTGGTCTTCTTCTCCACCGACGTGGACGGGCACGCGGAGATCGGGCTGGACCGGCACCACGGGATGATCGACAAGATCGTCGCCAACCTCGGGCACATGGGCCGGACCAACTACCACGTGGCCATGGACGCCGTCATCGACGACTACCTCGACAGCGGCTCCACCGACCCGGCCCTGGTCGTCTTCCAGACGGACGGCGGGCCCACCAGCAAGCTCGCCGCCGAGCGCTACCTCTGCAAGGCGGCGAAGCTGCCGCTGTTCTGGCAGTTCATCGGCTTCGGCAACACCCGCAGCAGCCAGTTCGACTTCCTGCGCAGGCTGGACGAACTGCCCGTCCCCGCCAAGCGGCCCGTCGACAACGCCGGATACTTCCACGCCGGGCTCGACCCCCGGAAGGTCCCGGACACCGAACTGTACGACCGGCTGCTGGGGGAGTTCCCGTCCTGGCTGGCCGCCGCCGAAGCCCGGGGGATCGTCCGATGAGCATCCGTGTCCTGCGGGCCGCCGACCGTACGCCCGTCCCCTGGAAGAACGGCGGCGGGCTCACCCGCGAGGTGGCGGCCGCGCCCGACGGGGCCGACGGGTTCGACTGGCGGGTGAGCCTCGCGGACGTCACCGCCGACGGCCCGTTCTCCGTCTTCCCCGGTATCGACCGCACCCTCACCGTCGTCGAGGGCCCGGGCATGGACCTCGTCGTCGGCGGCGAGCACCACATCGTCGACGAACCGCTGTGGCCGCACGACTTCCCCGGCGACCGGCCCACCGACGGCTTCCTGCTGGGCGGGCCCGTCGTCAACCTGAACGTCATGTACCGCAGGGGGCGTGCGCGGGCGGAGACCGCCGTCGTCTGCGGCACCGTACGCCTGATGGCGCCCCCGGGCGGCGCGGTCCTCGCGCTCTCCCTGGACGACGGGGCCGTCCTCGACGGTACGGGCACCCGGACCGCAGGCACGGACGTCCGGCCCGACGGTACGGACCTCCGGTTCGAGGGCGCGGGCCTCCGGCTCGACCGCTACGACGCGGTGCTGGCGCGGGACGCGTCGCCCGGGGTGCTGCGGACGATGGGCCAGGCGGTGGTGGTCACGTTCTCGGACGTGTGAGAGGCCGGAGACGGACCGGGATAGCGGACAGAAGGTGTCGGGTATCGGGTGTTCCATGGCGCCCATGACGTCTTCTCCCTCCACCGCCTCCTGGGGCGCCTTCGCCGCCGCCGAACCCGTCTTCGCCGACACCGTGCGCCGACGCTTCCAGCTCTACAAGCACCACGTCCTCGCCACCCTGCGCGCGGACGGCTCGCCCCGCGTCACCGGACTGGAGGCCGACTTCCGCTTCGACGAACTGCTGCTCGGCATGATGCCGGACTCCCGCAAGGCCCTGGACCTGCGCAGGGACCCGCGCTTCGCGCTGCACGCCAACCCGGGGCCCGACGCGGAGATGAACGACGGCGATGTCCGCGTCAGCGGCCGGGCGGTGGAGGTCACCGACCCGGAGTTCCTCGCCCGGGTCATCGAGGACGCCGACCCGCCCCAGCCGTTCCACCTCTTCCGGGCGGAGCTGACCGAGGTGGTCCGCGTCGGGCTGGACGGGGACTTCCTGGTCGTCGAGTCGTGGCGGCCGGGACAGCCGCTGCGGACGGCACGGAGGAAGTGACGCGGCTCCGGAGACCGGGTGCGTGAGGGGGCGTTCCCGGGGGCCCGCCCGGGACGGGGCATTCCGGCGGGCGTGCTCGCCGGTGCCTGAACCCGGCGTACAGGTCGGCTCCGCCTCACCCCGCCAGCACCCGGGCCCGGCACGCCGAGGGCGTCCCCCACGCGTCCCGCAGCGGCCGGGCCCGGCGCAGCCACCACGCGAGGTCCAGCTCCTCGGTGTACCCCACCGCGCCGTGCAGTTGCAGCGCGGTGCGGGCCGCCGCGTACGCCGCCTCGCCCGCCGCCACCTTCGCCGCCGCGACCGCCGCCCCGGCCCCGGGCGCGTCCCCGGCCAGCTCCACCGCCGCCCCGTACAGCAGCGGCCTGGCGAACTCCAGGCCGAGCAGGGTGTCGGCCAGACGGTGTTTGACGGCCTGGAAGGAGCCGACGGGCCCACCGAACTGGGTGCGCTGCTTCACGTACGCCACCGTCGCCCGCAGCAGCGCCTCCCCGCAGCCCAGCGCCTGGGCCGCCGTCGCGAAGGTGGCCCAGGCGGCCGCCGCCCGCGCCGCCTCACGCACCCGGGCCCCTGAGGCCACCACCTCGCCGCCCTCCGCAGGGCGGAAGAGCCGCCGGGCGGGGTCGAGGGAGGGCGTGGGCTCACCGGGGTCCCGCACCACCCGCAGCTCGTCCCCCGCCACCACGAACACCGCCCCCGCCGCGTCCGCGTCCAGCGCGTACGGCCCGTACCCCGCCACGACCAGCGACACCACCTCCGTACCGGACGCGATCCCCGGCAGCCACTCCTTCGCCGCCGCCCCGCCCACCGACCCCAGCAGCACCCCCGCCGCCAGGCTCTCCACCACCGGCCCCGGCACCCCGTGGCGGCCCAGCTCCCCGCAGGCCACGGCCGTCTCCACCGGGAGCGGGCCCACACCCCCGTACGCCTCCGGGACCGCCAGCGCGAACACCCCCGCCTCCGCCGCCCGCCGCCACAGGGCCAGCCCCGGAGCGTGGTCCCCGGCGGCCCACGCCCGTACGGCCGACGGCACGTCCGCCGCCGTCAGCAGCGCGTCCAGCGAGCGGGCGAACTCCCGCTGCTCGTCCGTGAGGAGAAACCGCATCAGCGCCGTCCCTTCGGCAGACCGAGCAGCCGCTCGGCGATGATGTCGCGCTGGATCTCGTTGGTCCCCGCGTAGACCGGACCCGCCAGCGCGAAGACGTACCCCTCCGCCCAGGGCCCGTCCGCCGCCTCGGCCTCCGGGCCGAGCAGATCGAGCGCGGTCTCGTGCAGCGCGATGTCGTACTCCGACCAGAACACCTTGTTCAGGCTCGACTCCGCCCCCAGCGCCGCCCCCGCCGCGAACCGGGACGCCGAGGCGGCCGTGAACAGCCGGTACGCCCGCGCCCCGATCACCGCGTCCGCCACCCGGTCCCGCAGCGCCGTGTCCGCCGGGTCGCCCACCGCCCGCCACAGCTCCACCAGCCGGTCGGCGGCGGCCAGGAAGCGGCCGGGGGAGCGGAGGGTGAGCCCGCGCTCGTTGCCGGTGGCCGACATGGCGATCCGCCAGCCCTGCCCCGGCTCCCCGAGGACCTCCGCGTCCGGTACGAAGACCTCGTCCAGGAAGATCTCGGCGAACGCGGGCTTCCCGTCCAGCCGCCCGACCGGCCGGACCGTGACCCCGGGGTCCCGCAGCCCGAACATCAGATACGTCAGCCCCTGGTGCGGCTTCGCGGCCCCCGGGTCCGTGCGGAAGATCCCGAACGCCCGGTCCGCGAACGCCGCCCGCGAGGACCACGTCTTCTGCCCCGACAGCAGCCAGCCGCCCTCCGTGCGCACCGCCCGCGACCGCAGCGCCGCCAGATCCGAACCGGCCTCCGGCTCCGACCAGGCCTGCGCCCAGATCACCTCGCCGCTCGCCATGGGCGGCAGCACCCGGGCCCGCTGCTCGGCGGTGCCGTGGTCGAAGAGGGTCGGGGCGAGGAGGCTGATCCCGTTCTGGGAGACCCGGCCGGGGGCGCCCGCCGCCCAGTACTCCTCCTCGAACGCCAGCCACCCGAAGAGATCCGCGCCCCGGCCCCCGTACTCCTCGGGCCAGGAGGGGACCGACCAGCCGCCCCCGTGCAGCTCCGCCTCCCACGCCCGGTGCGCGGCGAACCCCTCCGCCGTCTCCAGGGAGGGGAGCGGCCGGGCGGGCACATGGGCGCGCAGCCACGCCCGCGCCTCGGCCCGCAGCGCCTCGGTCCGTGCCGTCTGCGCCAGTTCCATGACGTGCCCGCCTTCCGGGTACCTCGCCACCGACTGTTCCCTAACAAGTGTTTGGTAGGTTAACGTACGGCCCGGAGACCGTCGAGAAGCCGGGGGAGGGCCGATGACCGCACCGAGCTGTCCGCCGGGCCACGGACTGCTGGCCGACCGCACCGCCGTCGTCACCGCCGCCGCCGGGGCCGGCATCGGTGGCGCCACCGCCCGCCGCTTCCTGGAGGAGGGGGCGCGTGTCGTGATCAGCGACGCCCACGCCCGTCGGCTCGAAGAGAGTGCCCGTGCCCTCGCCGCAGAGTTCGGCACCCACCGCGTCACCGCCCTGACCTGCGACGTCACCGACGAGGAGCAGGTGGGCGCCCTCTTCGCCCACGCCGAGCGCAGCCACGGCGGCCTGGACATCGTCGTCAACAATGCGGGCCTCGGCGGCACCGCCGAACTCACCGAAATGACCGACGAGCAGTGGACCAGGGTCCTCGACGTCACCCTGAACGGCACCTTCCGCTGCACCCGCGCCGCCCTGCGCTCCTTCCAGGCCGCCGGCACCGGGGGCGTGATCGTCAACAACGCCTCCGTCGTCGGCTGGCGCGCCCAGCGCGGCCAGGCCCACTACGCCGCCGCCAAGGCCGGGGTCATGGCCCTCACCCGCTGCGCCGCGCTGGAGGCCGCCGACCACGGCGTACGCGTCAACGCCGTCGCCCCCAGCCTCGCCATGCACCCCCACCTGGCCAAGGTCACCTCGGCCGAACTGCTCGCCGAACTCACCGGGAAGGAGGCCTTCGGGCGGTACGCCGAGCCCTGGGAGATCGCCAACGTGATCGTCTTCCTCGCGAGCGGCTACTCCTCCTACATGACCGGCGAGGTCGTCGCCGTCAGCAGCCAGCGTGCGTGACCACCGGGCGGTGAGGCTGCGTGGGGATACGGGCCGCGGGCGGACAATGGCGGGGTGCCTACCAAGAAGAAGCCCCAGGTGACCCCCACCCCCGAACGGCGCCGCGAACTCCTCGCCACCGCCGCCGAGGTCTTCGCCGCCCAGGGATACAACGCCACCACCGTCCGCCGCATCGCGGACGAGGCGGGGATGCTCGCCGGCAGCCTGTACTACCACTTCGATTCCAAGGAATCGATGATCGACGAGATCCTCTCCACCTTCCTCGACGAACTCTGGCAGGGGTACGACGCCGTCCTGGCCGCCGGGCTCGGCCCCCGCGAGACCATCGAGGCACTGGTCACCGAGTCCTTCCGGGAGATCGACCGGCACCGACCCGCCGTCGCGATCTACCAGAAGGAGTCCCGGCACCTCGCCACCCAGCCCCGCTTCGCCTACCTCGCCGACTCACAGGTCAGGTTCGAGAAGGCCTGGCTCTCCACCCTGGAACGCGGCGTCGCCGACGGCACGTTCCGCGACGACCTGGACATCCGCCTCACGTACCGCTTCGTCCGTGACACCGTCTGGGTCGCGGCCTCCTGGTACCGGCCCGGCGGACACCACAGCCCCGAGGAGATCGCCCGCCAGTACCTGTCGATGGTGCTGGACGGGATCGCCCTGCGCACCTAGCCCCCCACCTCTTGCAGTCACCTCTCGATGACCGAGGAGCAGCAGCCATGGCCGAGGCCTACATCGTCGAAGCGGTACGGACACCCGTCGGACGGCGCAAGGGAGGCCTCGGGGCCGTCCACCCCGCCGACCTCGGCGCCCATGTGCTCAAGGAGCTGATCGCCCGCGCGGGCGTCGACCCGGCCGCCGTGGAGGACGTCGTCCTCGGCTGCCTGGACACCGTCGGACCGCAGGCCGGGGACATCGCCCGTACGGCATGGCTGGCTGCCGGGCTCCCCGAGGAGGTGCCCGGCGTCACCGTCGACCGGCAGTGCGGCTCCTCCCAGCAGGCCCTGCACTTCGCGGCCCAGGGCGTCCTCTCCGGCACCCAGGACCTGGTGGTGGCGGGCGGGGTCCAGAGCATGACCCAGATCCCCATCGCCTTCGCCTCCCGCCAGGCCGCCGAACCCCTCGGCCTCACCGAGGGCCCGTACGCGGGCAGCGAGGGGTGGCGCGCCCGGTACGGCGACGCGCCCGTCAACCAGTTCCACGGGGCCCAGCTCATCGCGGAGAAGTGGGGGATCGGCCGCCGGGACATGGAGGAGTTCGCCCTCACCTCCCACCGCCGGGCGGTCCGCGCCATCGACGAGGGCCGCTTCGCCCGCGAGACCGTCGCGTACGGGGACGTCACCGTGGACGAGGGGCCGCGCCGCGACACCACCCTGGAGAAGATGGCCGCGCTCAGCCCCGTCCTGCCCGGCGGCACGATCACCGCCGCCTGCTCCTCCCAGGTCTCCGACGGGGCGGCCGCCCTGCTCATCGCCTCCGAGCGGGCCGTCGCGGACCACGGCCTCACCCCGCGCGCCCGCGTCCACCACCTCTCCGTACGCGGCGAGGACCCGATCCGCATGCTCTCCGCCCCGATCCCCGCCACCGCGTACGCCCTGAAGAAGACGGGCCTCACCCTCGACGCCATCGACCTCGTCGAGATCAACGAGGCCTTCGCGCCGGTCGTCCTCGCCTGGCTGAAGGAGACCGGGGCCGACCCGGAGCGCGTCAACGTCAACGGCGGGGCCATCGCGCTGGGTCACCCGCTGGGTGCGACCGGCGCCAAGCTGATGACCACGCTCCTGCACGAGCTGGAGCGCACCGGGGGCCGCTACGGGCTCCAGACCATGTGCGAGGGCGGCGGCCAGGCCAACGTCACCATCGTCGAACGCCTGTGAACCGTCCGGACCGGCCGAACCGTCGGACACGGTTGCGGGGGCACGTGTCCTGGCTCACGTGCGTTCCCGGGCGGACGTGCTAGAGTCTTCCCGTTGCAGTTTTGGTACCCATGAACATTATGTGCGCCTGACGGGAATGCTTCGTCAGGCGCTTTATTGTTTCCGGCTTTCTCCGGATGGGGCTCAATGCGGCGACTTGGAATCCACGAAGTGTGGATTTCCGGCACTGCACCTCTCTGTTAGGAGAAATGACATGGCTACTGGAACCGTGAAGTGGTTCAACTCGGAAAAGGGCTTCGGCTTCATCGAGCAGGACGGCGGCGGCGCCGACGTCTTCGCCCACTACTCCAACATCAACGCCTCCGGCTTCCGTGAGCTGCAGGAGGGCCAGAAGGTCTCCTTCGACGTCACGCAGGGCCAGAAGGGCCCGCAGGCGGAGAACATCGTCCCGGCCTGATCGCCGCGACGCGTACCTCGCGACCGGGGCCCGCACCGTGAAGGTGCGGGCCCCGGTTTGTGCTGTCCGAGCGGACAAGCCGTCTTATGCGCACATCCTGGGGGCGCACCAAGGACGGCCGGACCGGCACAGAGCAGTGAACCCATTCGGCAGTTGCCCAGGAATCCCCCAGGAGGGCAATTCCGTATGACCCGCTCAGAACGCCAGGACCGCACCCCTCGCACCGAACGCCAGAGCCGAGCTCCGCGCGCCGAAGGCCAGGGCCGGGCCTCCCGTACCGAAGGCCAGGACCGCACCCCTCGCGGGGAACGTCAGGACCGGGCTCCGCGCTCCCGCCCGGCCCGCGGCCAGGGCGGTCAGGGCGGTCAGGGCTCCGCACGGGGCGGCGCGAACCGTGCCAAGGCCCCGGCCCGCCGCAAGCCCGCCGCCGCACCGCCCGCCGAGTTCACCCTGCCGGAGACGGTGACCCCGGCGCTGCCCTCCGTCGACGCCTTCGCCGACCTGGACATGCCGGCCGCGCTGCTGAAGACCCTCGCCGCGCAGGGCGTCACCGAGCCGTTCCCGATCCAGGGCGCGACCCTGCCCAACTCGCTGGCCGGCCGGGACATCCTCGGCCGGGGCCGCACCGGCTCCGGCAAGACCCTCGCCTTCGGCCTGGCGCTGCTGGCCCGTACCGCCGGTCGCCGCAGCGAGCCGCGCGCCCCGCTCGCCATGGTCCTCGTCCCCACCCGCGAGCTGGCCCAGCAGGTCACCGACGCGCTGACCCCGTACGCGACCGCCGTGAACCTGCGGCTCGCCACCGTCGTCGGCGGCATGTCGATCACCAAGCAGTCCGCCACCCTGCGGCGCGGTGCCGAAGTCCTCGTCGCCACCCCGGGCCGGCTCAAGGACCTCATCGAGCGCGGCGACTGCCGGCTGGACGAGGTCGCCATCACCGTCCTCGACGAGGCCGACCAGATGGCCGACATGGGCTTCATGCCGCAGGTCGTCGCCCTGCTCAAGCAGGTCGAGCCGGACGGCCAGCGCATGCTGTTCTCCGCGACCCTCGACAAGAACATCGACCGGCTCGTCAAGATGTTCCTCACCGACCCGGTCGTCCACTCCGTCGACCCCTCCGCCGGTGCGGTCACCACGATGGAGCACCACGTGCTCCACGTCCTGGACGAGACGGACAAGAAGGCCGTCGCCACGAAGATCGCCGCCCGGGACGGCCGCGTGATCATGTTCGTCGACACCAAGCGCGCCGCCGACCGGTTCGCCAAGCGGCTGCTGGCCAGCGGGGTACGGGCGGCCGCCCTGCACGGCGGGCGCTCCCAGCCGCAGCGCAACCGGACCCTGGACCAGTTCAAGAACGGCCAGGTCACCGCGCTCGTCGCGACGAACGTGGCGGCCCGGGGCATCCACGTCGACGACCTGGACCTGGTCGTCAACGTGGACCCGCCCACCGATCACAAGGACTACCTCCACCGGGGCGGCCGTACGGCCCGTGCCGGGGAGTCCGGCAGCGTCGTCACGCTGGTCCTGCCCGACGAGAAGCGCGAGATGACCCGGCTGATGCAGGACGCGGGCATCGCGCCCCGCACCACACGGGTCACCTCCAGCGACGCCGAACTGTCCCGGATCACGGGGGCGCGGGAGCCGTCGGGCGTCGCGGTCGTCATCGAGGTGCCGCAGCCGACCCCGCCGAAGGCCCCGAAGCAGCGGACCCGCTCGGGCGGTTCGGCCGGCTCCGGCGCCGCGCCCCGCTCCGGGAGCCGGGGGCGGGGTCGGCGGGGGGCCGGGGCTGGTGGCGCCGGTGCCGCCGGGGGCGGCGCCGGTCGTACCGGTGCGGCGCGCTCCGGTGCTCCGGCCCGGGGCCGCCGGGCGGCGTAGGAAGCTTTTCAGCCCGTCCGGCGTTTGAGGACACCGCCGGTAGGCGGCAACCGGGGCGGCCCTTCGGGGCTCTGCCCCGAGCCCCGGTCCTCAAACGCCGGACGGGCTGGGTGGTGGCCCGGACGGGCCGGGTGGTACGCCGGGCGGGCCGAGCGTGGGGTACCGGCCCACCACCGCACACACCCCCTCCGCCTCCGCCACGATCCGCCCCACCAGCTCCGCCACACTCGGCAGATCCTCGATCAGGGCCGCCACCTGGCCCGACGCCATGACGCCCGCATCCGTACGGCCGTCCACCATCGCCGCCCTCAGCAGCATCGGCGTGTTCGCCGCCAGCAGCACCTGGCTCCAGGTCAGGGACTTGCCGTGCCGCAGCGCCAGCCCGTCCCGCACCATGCGCGGCCGGCTCAGTCCGGAGATCCGGCGGAAGCGGGACGCCCGGCGCACCGCCTGGTACAGGGCCCGCACCCGTCCCGCCCCCTCCAGCGCCGCCACCATCTCCGTACGGAGCATCCGGTGCGGGAGCCCGTCCACCGCCGTCGTCAGGGTGATGTCCTTGGCGGTGGCCGCCAGATAGCGGGCCTTCACCGCGTCCGGCACCGTCGAGTCCGAGGTCAGCAGGAACCGGGTGCCCATCGCGACGCCCGCCGCCCCGTACGCCAGCGCCGCCACCAGCCCCCGCCCGTCGTGGAACCCGCCCGCCGCCACCACCGGGATGTCCACCGCGTCGACCACCTGCGGCAGCAGCACCGTCGTCGCCACGTCCCCCGTGTGGCCGCCGCCCTCGCCGCCCTGCACGATCACCGCGTCCGCGCCCCACGCCGCCACCTTCTCCGCGTGGCGCCGGGCCCCCACCGACGGGACGACCACCACCCCCGCGTCCTTCAGCTCCGCGATCAGCTCCCTCGACGGGGCGAGCGCGAACGACGCCACCCGGACACCCTCCTCCACGATGATCCGCACCCGCTCCCGCGCGTCCCCGGCGTCCGCGCGGAGGTTCACGCCGAACGGCGCGTCGGTGCGCGACCTCACCTCCCGTACGGCGCAACGCAGTTGGTCCGGCGTCATCGTCGCGGAGGCCAGGATGCCGAGCGCGCCCGCCCGCGCCGTCGCGGTGACCAGACGGGGGCCGGAGACCCAGCCCATGCCCGTCTGCACGATCGGGTGGCGGACGCCGACGAGGTCGGTCAGCGCCGTACGCATCAGACCCGCACCTCGCGGTCACGGGTGCCCGACGGGTCGATGACCTCGCGGATCAGGCGCAGTTCGGCCGGAGTCGGGGTCCGCGTGTACGGGACGTCGGCGGGTACGGTGAGGGCGAAGCCGGTCGCCTCGCGGACCCGGTCCACCGTGACGCCGGGGTGGACCGAGACCAGCCGCATCGAGCGGTCCGGGGTACCGAAGTCGAACACCCCCAGATCGCTCACGACTTGGGGGATACGGTGGAAGCGGGTCGCGGACGGGCCCGCCGCCCGCGCGTTGTCGTGACCGACCCCGCACACCATGTCGACCCGCTCCACGAAGACCCGGGGCGAGTGCCGGGGGACCCAGTAACTCACCGGGTTGTTCAGTGTGTTGACGGGTGCGCCCCGGACGCCCAGCAGTTGGCGGGCGGGCTGCTCCCACCCCCCGATGCAGGAGATGTTCTGGTTGCCGAACCGGTCGAGCTGGCTCGCGCCCATCATCACGTGCCGCCGCCCGCCGGTGACCAGTGCGAGGTGTCTGCGGTAGGGGAGCCACCCCTCCACCTCGCCGTCCGGGCCGACGAGCAGCGCCTCGCCGTCCGTGAGCAGCAGTTCGGGGGCGAACGTCAGCCGGGCCAGCCGCGCCCCCACGGACGGGACCGCGCCCATCGGGCTCGCCAGCACCTCGCCGTTTCCGCGCCAGGCCTCCGCGCACGCGATCACGCAGTACTCGGCGCGCGTGGCGTCCGCAGCGGTGGAGCCTTCGGTGGTGATCCCCTCGGCAGGGCCTTCGGCCGCGTTCACTTCTGCTCCTCGTGCCAGGCGTCGACCGCGCGCCGGTAGCTCGACTCGTCGCCGTCCGGGGGCAGGAAGCGCGCCCGGAACCCGGCCCAGGCCACCGGATCCGCCGCCGCTGCCGCGTACATCCTCTGGAACGCCTCGTCGCGCGGGCGGTCGGGGACGGCCGAGGTGAAGTGCGCCCCGCCGGGGGCCTCCACGACCCCGGTGACGGAGTGCCGCTGGACCAGGAGCGTCTGCGGTGCGGCGCCGCCCTTCGTCAACTCCGCCGGCTCCACCAGGCGTTCGCAGGAGAGGTACGCCGTGTCCGCCGCCTCGCAGAACAGATCGTCGAAGTACGGGTCGGGGCCCAGATACTGCCCGTTGCCCCGCCGGTCCGCCCGGTCCAGATGGACCAGGGCCGCGTCCATCCGCAGGGCCGGCATCGCGACGAACTCCTCGCCGTCCTCGTACGGTGAAGTCACCGTGCGCAGCGTGGGGTTGACCCGCATGACGTCGGAGCCGAGCCCCGCCCGCACCGGCAGGAACGGCAGCCGGTTGGCCGCCGCGTGCAGCCCCCACATGAACATCGCCTCGTCGATCTCCGTCAGCGCGAACGCCCCGCGCTGCCGAGCCGCCCGGTAGTGCGGCTCCAGCGGGATCGAGTCGAGCGTCACGAACGCCGTCACCAGCCGGGCGATCCGGCCCTCGGCAGCCAACAGCCCGACATCCGGGCCGCCGTAGGAGATCACCGTCAGATCGGTGACGGGGGAGCGGAGCAACGCCCGTACCAGGGCCATCGGTTTGCGGCGCGATCCCCAGCCGCCGATGCCGACCGTCATGCCGCTCTCCAGCCGGGCGGCGACCTCATCGGGGGTCATGGTCTTGTCGCGGACGGCGGGCCGATCGGTCATCTCTCAGGCCTCCTTGCCGAAGCCGGCCCGGACCCGGTCGGCCGTCCCGCTCAGGCTCGCCTCGTAGGTGAACCCCTGCTCGAAGCGGTAGCTGCGCCGTACGTCGACGGGATCGATGCCGTTGAGCGCGGCCTTCGCCAGCCGCAGCAGACCCCCGTCCTTGCGGGCGATCTCCGCCGCCAACTCCACTGCCTCGTCCAGCAGTTCGGATGTCGGGACCACCCTCCAGACCGACCCGTGGGCGAGGAGTTCCGCGGCGGTCACCGTGCGCGCGGTGTAGTACAGCGTCCGCATCAGATGCTGCGGCACCAGCCGGGCCAGATGGGTCGCCGCCCCCAGCGCGCCCCGGTCCAGCTCCGGCAGCCCGAAGACCGCGTCCTCGCCCGCCACGATCGCGTCGGCGTTCCCGGCGAGGCCGACCCCGCCGCCGAGGCAGAACCCCTGCACGGCGGCGATCACCGGGACCTCGCACGCGTACACCGCCTCGAACGCCTCCGCACAGGCCCGGTTGACGCCGATCAGGGCCGTGTTCCCCGGGTCGCGCTGCAACTCCTTGATGTCGACACCGGCGTTGAAGCCGCGCCCGGCCGCCGCCAGGACGACACAGCGCACCTCCGGGTCGCGGCCCGCCGCCCGTACGGCTTCGGCCAGGTCGTACCAACCCTGTACGGGGAGGGCGTTGACGGGCGGATGGTCGACGGTGACGATGCGGACGCCCTCGGCGCCGGTGGCCGGATGTGCGGTGGAGACAGTCATCGGAGGATCAGCTACCTTTCCACCAAACATTTGTTAGGTGGACGGTAGCAGTCGCGCCTCCAGTCGCCAATCCCACATCCGGCCGCCAACCAGGCCCATTCGTACGGGAGATGAGATGACCCCACCCACCACCGGACGGCTCTGCGCGGGCCGCGTCGTCGCCGTCACCGGCGCCGGACGCGGCCTCGGCCGGGCCCACGCACTCGCCTTCGCCGCCGAGGGCGCCCGGGTCGTCGTCAACGACCTCGGCGTCGGGCCCGGCGGCGACGGCACCTCCGCCGGACCCGCCCGCCGGGTCGTCGAGGAGATCGCGGCGGCGGGCGGCGAAGCGGTCGTCCACGACGGGGACATCGCCACCACCGAGGGCGCCGCCTCCCTCGTCACCACCACGCTGGACGCCTTCGGCAGGCTCGACACCCTGGTCAACAACGCGGGCTTCCTGCGCGACCGGATGCTGGTCAACCTGGACGAGGACGACTGGGACGCGGTGATGCGCGTCCATCTCAAGGGCCATTTCCTGCCGTTGAAGCACGCGGCGGCCCACTGGCGGTCCGAGGCCAAGGCGGGCCGCCCGCCCGTCGCCCGGGTGATCAACACCAGCTCCGGCGCCGGACTCCTCGGCAGCGTCGGCCAGGGCAACTACGCGGCGGCCAAGGCCGGAATCGTCGCCCTCACCCTGGTCGCCGCCGCCGAGTTGGGCCGGTACGGAGTCCACGTCAACGCCCTCGCCCCGACCGCCCGGACCCGGATGACCGAGCAGACCTTCGCCGCGGCCATGGCGGCCCCGGGGGAGGGGGAGTTCGACGCGATGGCCCCCGAGAACGTCTCGCCCCTCGTCGTCTGGCTCGGCTCCACCGCCAGCGACGGCGTGACCGGCCGCGTCTTCGAGGCCGAGGCGGGCCGCATCACCGTCATGGAGGGCTGGCGCCCCGGCCCCACCGACGACCGGGGCGCCCGCAGATCCCCGGCCGAGGCGGGGGAGACCGTACGCCGCCTGCTCGCGGAGGCACGGGCGCCGGAGCGGGTGTACGGGGCGTCGTAGCCCTCGTACGCCCGCTGTCCTGTGGGGTGCCGCAGGTTATTCGCTTGCGCGGGCGTGCGGGCGCCCGGTATCCAGCACAGGACACCCGAGGAGCGCACGATGACGTGGCACGACCCCGGCCCCGGCGCCGGCCCCGCCCCCCTGAACGAGTTCTGCTGGATGGACCTCAAGACCCACGACCCCTCCGGCGCCGCCGCCTTCTTCTCCTCGGTGCTCGGCTGGGACTTCGCCGTGGACGAGGAGGACTGGCGCAAGGCCGTCATGATCTCCGCCGGGCGCCACCGCATCGGCGGCGTGAGCGACCTCGCGCAGCCGGTCTACCCCCGGGGACCCCCGCCCACATCGCCTGCTACCTGGCGGTCGACGACGTGGACGCCCGCACGGCTGTGGCGGCGGAGAACGGGGCGCAGATCGTCGTTCCGCCGTTCGACGCGGGGGATCGGGGGCGCATCGCCACACTGATCGACCCGGTGGGCGCCGCCTTCTCCCTCTGGCGGCCGCAGGGGTTCCCAGGGTGGCCGGTGCCGTCCCCGTACGAGGCCGGAGCCCTTCCCCATCACGCGGTCCTGGCCTGCGAAGACCCCGAGCGGGCCGAACACTTCTACGCGGTGACAGTCGGGGCCCCGCTCGCCCGGGCCGCTTTCCGCAAGGCATCCATCGCCACCCCGCCGCGGTGGGAACCGGTCGTCGCCGTGGCCGATCCGGAAGGTGTCGCCGCCCGGGCCTGTGCCCACGGAGGGGAGTTCATCCCCGACGCCGAGGGCCCGGCGCGGCTGCGGAGCCCGGAGGGACTGACCTTCCGTGTCCAGGCCGCCCATGGCGCCGAGGCCGTGGAGGCCGCTCAGGCCGCTCAAGGTGCTCGGTCCGCCCAGTCCGACCAGGCCGCAGGGGCCGCCCGGGGCACCCAGGCAGCACTGGCCACCCGGACCTCATCCGCCGCCCGCACCTCCCCCGTCTTCCTGGAGACCGACCGCCTCCGCCTGCGCCCCTTCACGGCCGCCGATGCCCCTCACCTGCTAGCCCTCGACAACGACCCCGAGGTCATGCGGTACATCAACGGCGGCCGCCCCGTCGGCGCCGACGACATCCGGGAGAGGTCCCTGCCCCGGCTCCTCCACGACCACCCGTGCACCGGGACCCGGGGGTTCTGGGCGGCGGAGGAGAAGGCCACCGGCACCTTCCTCGGCTGGTTCGAGCTGCGGCCCCTGGCCGACCACGACCCCGCCGTCGTCGAGCTGGGCTACCGCCTCAACCGGGCTTCCTGGGGCCGTGGTTACGCCACCGAGGGCGCCAGGGCCCTGATCCGCAAGGGGTTCACCGACCTCGGGGCCGAGCGCGTGACCGCCAACACCATGGCCGTCAACGCGGCCTCCCGGCGGGTGATGGAGAAGGCCGGTCTCACCTTCCTCCGCGCCTACACCGACGAGTGGCCCGACGCCATCGAGGGCTCGGAGCACGGAGAGGTGGAGTACGTCCTCACTCGTGAGGAGTGGGGGAACCGCCGCCCGGCGTAGCACCTGGGGCACCTGAAGCACCCGGGGCACCCGAGGCGTCTGCGGCACCCCGGGCGCCCGGAGCGCCCTCCAGCAGCGCCGCGATCTCCGCGTGCCCCGTGTGCAGGTCCGCCCCCGCCGCCGGTACCCCGTCCCGCAGCAGCTCCACGGTCACCGTCTCCTCGCCGTCGACCTGGTCGCGGCGGACCATCGCGTCGAGCCCGGGGCCGTACGCCTCCTCCAGCCGCCGCAGCAGCTCCCGCTCCACGTCCACCCCGGCCAGCCGCCGCGCCTCGGCAAGGGCCGCGCCCACCACTGCCTCCTGGCCCGCGGCCCCCGCCCCGTACGCCAGCAGCGCCCGCACCGTCCGCGGCGAACCGCGCTGCGCGCCCAGGACCAGCATCGGCTCCCCCTGCGGACCGGGCAGCAGCGGGTCCGCGCCCCCGGCGAGCAGCGCCTCCACCGTCGCGGCGCGGCCCAGCCCCACCGCCCAGCGCAGCGCCGTGAACCCGAACTCCTCGCGCAGATCCGGCCGCGCTCCGGCCGACAGCAGTGCCCGCACCACCTCGGTGTGGCCGCCGCACGCCGCCCCGCAGAGCGGCAGGTCGCTCCCCTCGGGGCCGCTCGCCCGGTCGGGGGCGGCCCCGGCCGCCAGCAGCAGCCGTACCGCCCCCGGCCGGTCGTGGACCGCCGCCAGATAGAGCGCCGTCGTGCCCTCCTCGTCGCTCGACTCGGCCCGCGCACCGGCGCGCAGGGCCCGTACGACAGCGTCGTCGTCCTCGTACAGCGCGTCGAACAGGCTTGGTTCGTCCCTGATCGGCTCGTTCGTCATGCTTCGACCCTACGGTGGCCGAAACCATGCCTACGTGTCGCACTCCAGCCGGGTCCGGCACAGCCCGCACCGGGCCGTGACCCGGCCCCGGACGGGGAGCCGGATGCGCTGGTGGCAGGTGGGGCACGGGAAGGAGACCCGCAGCTCCGTGCCACCGGTCTCGAAGGCGTACGGAACAGTCGGGTCCGCGACCGTGCCGGGGTGGTCCTGGGCGTACCGCCGGTCCTTCGCGTACCGCCGCCGTCCCGCCCAGCCGGCCGCCGTCAGCGGGGGCCTGCGCAGATCGTGCAGCGCCTGCGCCCGGCCCTTGGTGTAGGCGGTGTACGCCTGCGGGCTGGTGAACCAGGGCGAGGGGTCCTCGTCGAAGACCAGCGCCCGCTTGGCCAGGACGTACCCGAACTCCTCCGGGGTGAGGTAGCCCAGCTTCTGCCGGGAGACGGCGTCCTCCCGGAAGGCGTCCAGCAGCAGCCACCCCGCGCCGAGGTACGCGGTCACCGTGTCGGTCAGGATCTCGTTGGCGCGGGTGCCGGGGAACTCCAGGCCGAGTCGGTGCAGCAGGACATGGGTGATCTCGTGTGCGAGCGCCGCGCCGATGTCCCTGCGGTGGGTGCGGAACCGGTCGTTCAGCTCGATGAAGTACTCGGGGCCCGCCGCCAGTTCCACGCTCGCCGCGTGCTCCATCGTGCGGAAGCCGACGACCATGCGGGCGTCGGGGAGGCGCAGGTGCTGGACCAGGGCCCGGGCCACCCGCTGGGCGCCGAGATGGAGATCGTCCGTGTCGGAGAAGGCGGCGTCGGCGGGGACGAGGCTGGTGCCGTAGGTGTGGACGCCGTCGGGGGAGAGCCGCCGGTAGAGCGCGGTGATCGCGGACCGGACCGTGTCGAGATGCGGGAAGCCGTGGACGACCGGTGTGCCCGGACTGCCGTTGCCCACGTCCGTACCCCCATCCGCACCCTGCGCGGAACCCCCGCCCGCGACGGACCTCCACTGTAGGCGGGGGGACATCGCGCGCGGGGGAGACGCGACCGCCCGCCGGGAGGAGGCGACCGCCTGCCGGAGGAAGCGACCGCCCGCCGGGGGAGGGAAGTGGTCGCCCGTGAACCTGGCCGAAAAGTGCGCCTTGTGGCGGCGGTCACCGGCTCCCGATAATCGGATCACCTTGACGGGTGCATGACGAATGCCGGTGTGTCCCGTCCTGGTTCCCACAGCAACCCCCCACGAAAGCAGGCAAACCGTGAAGCAGCTTCTGCGTGCGCTGAAGAGATGTTCCGTCGTCGTCGCCACCGTCGCGATCGCCGTCGTCGGCCTCCAGCCCGTCACCGCCTCGGCCGCCCCCAACCCCGTCGTCGGCGGAACCCGTGCCGCCCAGGGCGAGTTCCCCTTCATGGTCCGGCTCTCCATGGGCTGCGGCGGCTCCCTCTACGCCAAGGACATCGTCCTCACCGCCGCCCACTGCGTGAACGGATCGGGCAACAACACCTCGATCACCGCCACCGGAGGCGTCGTCGACCTCCAGTCGCCCAACGCCGTCAAGGTCCGCTCGACCAAGGTCCTGCGCGCCCCCGGCTACAACGGCAGCGGCAAGGACTGGGCGCTGATCAAGCTCGCCCAGCCCATCAACCAGCCCACCCTCAAGATCGCCACCACCACCGCGTACAACCAGGGCACCTTCACCGTCGCCGGCTGGGGCGCCAACCGCGAGGGCGGCAGCCAGCAGCGCTACCTGCTCAAGGCCAACGTCCCGTTCGTCTCGGACGCCGCCTGCCGCGCCGCCTACGGCAACGAGCTGATCGCCAACGAGGAGATCTGCGCCGGCTACCCCGACACGGGCGGCATCGACACCTGCCAGGGTGACTCCGGCGGCCCGATGTTCCGCAAGGACAACGCCAACGAGTGGGTCCAGGTCGGCATCGTCAGCTGGGGTTACGGCTGCGCCCGGCCCGGCTACCCCGGCGTCTACGCCGAGGTCTCGACCTTCGCCTCCGCCATCGCCTCGGCAGCCGCCACACTCTGACCCCGGTACCGGCCCCCGCGCCGGAACCGGTGAGTGACCGTCACGGCTGAACCACCCCGGGAGCGCCCGAGCACCCCACGGGCGCTCCCGGTCCGGGTCAGGGAGTGGCGCTTCGTACAGGTGTTCCCGGCCCCAGCTCCACCCATGCCTCCCCCGCACCCTCCAGCTCCAGCACCCACAGCTCGTTCACCCCGTCGGCGCCCCGACGCAGCACCGGCCCCGGTACGTACAGCGTCTCCTGCGGGCCCGCCGACCAGTACCGACCCAGGCAGAAGCCGTTCACCCAGACGAAGCCGCGCGTCCAGCCGGGCAGCCGCAGCCCCGCGTGGTCCACGCCCTCCGGCCCGCCGATGGTGAACGTTCCCCGGAACAGGCCGGTCGCTCCTGCCCCTTCCGGTACCGGCCCGAACGGCACCCCCGCTACCGCGCCCGCCTCCTCGAAGGCGTCCAGCCGCAGCCCCCGGGCCCGTACGCCGTGCAGATACTGGCGCTCGTGCAGTACCCCGCCCGTGATCCCCTTCGGCTCACCCAGGCGCGGCCCGTAGTTGACCCGGCCCAGCGACTCCACCCACAGCTTCACCTCCGCCGGACCCGCCACCGGCTCGGCCAGCGTGGGGCGCTCCTCGGTCAGCACTCCCGCCCGGATCCCGTCCACGTACACCACGGCCCGGTCCCGCAACCCGGCGGCGGTCAGCGGGTACGGGATGCGCGGCCCCGGCACCGATACCCGGTAGCGCACCAGCCCCCGGCCCACCCCCAGCTCCTCGAAGGTCGGAGCCACCCCCGACTCCGGCCGCTCCGGTCCCTCCAGACCTTCCGGACCCGACGGCTCCTCAACTCCGTCCGACCCCTCCAGGCTCTCCGGCCCCTCCAGGCCCTCGGGCCCCGACGGCCCCTCCGGATTGCCCAGCGCCTCCAGTACGTCGTCGAGCCCGGCCCACCCGTCCAGCTCCACCCGCACCGGCGGCCCGGCCAACCCCCTCGGCTCCGGCGGCAGCGCGGGCAACGGGCCCTCCGCGTAGGCCTCCAGCACCTTCCGGAACAGGTGGAACTTCTCCGTGGCCCGCCCGTACTCGTCGACCGGCGCGTCGTAGTCGTACGACGTCACCGTCGGCTGGAACTCCCCGTCCTGCACCGGGCCGCCCCGGTTCGCCCCCGCCCACCCCGCGAAGTTCGTCCCGCCGTGAGCCATGTAGATGTTCACCGACGCCCCGCACTCCAGGACCTCCCGCAGCGCCTCGGCCGCCTCCCCCGGATCCCGTACGACCGGCTCCGCACCCCAGTGGTCGAACCAGCCGCACCAGAACTCCATGCACATCAGCGGCCCCTCCGGCTGATGGCGGCGCAGGACGTCGAACCCCTCCCGCGCGCCCGAGCCGAAGTTCGCCGTGGCCAGCAGACCGGGCACCGAGCCGCCCGTCAGCATGTGGTCCTCCGGCCCGTCCGACGTGAACAGCGGAACCGACACCCCGCACTCCCGCAACAGCCCCGCCAGCCACTCCAGATACACGGCGTCCGAGCCGTAACTCCCGTACTCGTTCTCCGCCTGGACCAGGATCACCGGACCGCCCCGGCCGATCTCCCGCTCGACGACCTGCGGCAGCAGCTCCCGGAACCACCGCTCCACCGCCGCCCGGTACCCGGCGTCCCGGGTCCGCACCCGCCGCCCGAACCGGCCCGTCACCCAGACCGGCAGCCCGCCGTTCTCCCACTCGGCACAGATGTACGGACCCGGGCGCACGATCGCCCACAGCCCGGCCTCCCGGACCGCGTCCAGGAACCGGCCGAGCGCCCCCACGTCGCGGTAGACGCCCTCGCGCTCCTCGTGCAGATTCCACGGGACGTACGTCTCGACGCAGTTCAGCCCCATCGCCGCCAGCATCGCCAGCCGGTGGCCCCACTGCTCCTCGTGCACCCGGAAGTAGTGCAGGGCACCCGACAGCAGCCGTACGGGCCTCCCGTCGAGCCGGAAGTGGTCGTCCCCCACGGTGAACTCGGACATCGTGTACGTACGCTCCTGTGCTCGGCCCCGCCCGGCGGCCCCCGGGCGGATTGGTCCGACCACTTTCACCCCTGGCGCACGCCCGGTCCATGGACAAAGATCGCTGCTGATTGGACGCAACGGACGCGACGGATGTCAGAAGCGTGGACGCCGTGGACGCCGTGGACGCCACGGAAGCGACGGACGCAGGGCCCCGGGAAGGAGCAGCGCACCATGCCGAGCTACCACACCTGGATGCGGTTCTTCACCCCCAGCCCGCTCCACCACCGCCTCGGCCTCGTCTGCCTCGGCGTCGGCCTCCAGCACGGCGCGCTGCCCCCGGTCGGCCCCCGCACCCTGGACCACCACGTCGCCGTGATCGTCAACTCCGGCACCGGCTGGTTCGGCACCCCCGACGGACGCCGCACCCCCGTCACCGGCCCCACCCTCATCTGGCTCACCCCCGGCACCCCCCACCACTACGGCGCCGACCCCCACACCGGCTGGGACGAGAGCTTCGTCGACTTCACCGGCCCCGCCACCGCCACCTACACCGAGCTGGGCTGCATCGAACCCGACCGCCCTCTCGTCCCCCTCTCCGACACCGCAGCCCCCCGCGCCGCCGTCGGCCGCATCGTGCGCGCCGCCCGCCGCGGCAACCCGCTGCTGGAGGTCGAGACCGCGGCCGCCGTCCACGAACTCCTGGTCTCCCTGCGCCGCGCCCGCGCCGACCTCGGCCCCGACGGCGACCCGGTCCTCCAGGCCCTCGCCCGTGACGCCTACCAGCCGCTCACCGTCGCCGAGCATGCCGCCAAGCACGGCATGACCCCCGCCGAACTCCGCACCGCCGTACGGCGCGGCGCCGGGTGCAGCCCCAAGGACTACCTGCTCACCATCCGCCTCGGCCGCGCCAAGGAACTCCTCGCCGCCACCGACCTCCCGGTGGCCGCCGTCGCCCGCCGCGTCGGCTACGACGACCCCGCCTACTTCTCCCGCCTCTTCGCCCGCCGCGTCGGCACCGCCCCCGTCCGCTTCCGCGAGCAGCAGGGGCGGAGCGTCCCCGGCGGCTGGAGCGACCGGGTGCCCGACCCCGACGACCCGCCGATGATCGGGCCGTGAGCGCGGACGTCTAAGCTCGCTGACCATGAGTACGAGCGAGAACGACGCGCCCGCGTCCCAGCTGATCGACCCGGCCGTCCAGGCGGAGCTGAACCGGCTGCGCGAGTCCATCGACAACATCGACGCCGCCGTCGTCCATATGCTCGCCGAGCGCTTCAAGGCCACCCAGCAGGTCGGCCGCCTGAAGGCCGACCACCAGCTGCCGCCCGCCGACCCGGCCCGCGAGACCCGCCAGATCACCCGGCTGCGGCAGCTCGCTCAGAGCGCCAACCTGGACCCGGCGTTCGCCGAGAAGCTGCTGAACTTCATCATCGCGGAGGTCATCCGCCACCACGAGCGCATCGCGGAGGAGGCGGGAGGCACCACGGCTTCCGGGGCCCAGGCTTCCGGGTCCTAGGTTTCCCGGGCCTAGGTTTCCCGGGGGCTGACAGGCCGGTCACCGAGCCTCGCGTCCAGCTGTCCGCCCAGCTGTCTGTCCAGCCTCCGCCCCAGCACCGCCCCGGCCACCGCCCCCAGCACCGGCCCGGCCACGTACGCCCACAGCAGCGGCCCAGTTCCCCCGGCCTCCCAGGCCAGGAGCGCCGGGCCGAACTGCCGGGCCGGGTTGGCCGATCCGCCGGTCAGCGGGCCCAGCAGGGCGATCACGAGCGCGGTGACCAGCCCGACGGCGTACGGGAGGAGCCTCCGGCCCACCGGACGCGCCAGGAGCCCCGCGACCATCAGCGCCGACGCGGCGAGCGCCCCGGCCTCGGCCGCCACCACCGCCTCCTCGCCCCACCCGGGCCCCGGCCGCACCGCCGCGTACCCGACCGGCGGCCGGGCCACCACGGGCCCCCACACCACCGCCGCGAGCCAGGTCCCCGCCACCGAGCCGCCCAACTGCGCCAGCCAGTACGGCAGCACGTCCCGCCCCGGGAACACCCCGAGCCGCCACAGGGCCAGGGTGACCGCCGGATTCAGGTGCGCGCCCGAGCGGCGGCCGGGCGCGGAGAGCATGAGCACGGCGAGGAGCGCTCCCACGCCCGTCCCGAGCACGGCGAACGCCGCCCCGCCGCCCCCGTACCCGTCCGGCGCGAAGAGCCACCGCACCCCGGTCACGACACCCAGGAGCAGCACGGCGGTCAGCCCGAACTCGCAGCAGACCCGGAGCACCAGGGAGGGTGAGGCGGAAGGGAAGGGAGAAGCGGCAGAGGAAGGCGGGACAGAAGATGCCTCGCCGGGGAGACGGGCGGCGGCATCGGGCGCAGGCGTGAGCGTCATGAGGACGTCCTCGGTACGAGAAAGGGTGCTGCGCCGAGGAGATGGTAAGCGGCACCGGCCCCCACGGATACACCTCCTCCGCACCGGCCCCAGGCGTACACCGTCTCCGCACCGCCCCAGGGGGTGCACAGCCCCCTGCGTACACCGGCTCACCCCACCCCTTCCTGGGGCAGGCCCCCCTTCGCGTACGCCCAGGGAGAACCCCCCTGCCCCCGCCGCACCCCGTACGGCAGCATGGGCCCATGTCCGTACTGACGCGCGACGAAGCGCAGACCCGAGCCCAGATCATCGACGTGGAGCGGTACACGATCGCCCTCGACCTCACCACCGGCGAGGAGACCTTCGACTCCCGTGCCGCGATCCGGTTCACCGCCCGCACGGCCGGTGACACCTTCGTCGAGATCAAGCCCGCCACCCTGCGCTCGGTCACCCTGGACGGACAGCCCCTGGACCCCGCCCTCCTGGACGGGAACCGCTTCCCCCTCACCGGCCTCACCCCCGGTACCCACGAACTGCACGTCGACGCCGCGATGGGCTACTCGCGCACCGGCGAGGGCATGCACCGCTTCACCGACCCGGCCGACGGCGAGACGTACCTCTACACCCAGCTGTTCATGGAGGACGTCCAGCGCGTCTTCGCCGCCTTCGACCAGCCGGACCTGAAGTCCGTCTTCGCCATCGACGTCACCGCCCCCGAAGGCTGGACCGTCCTCGGCAACGGCATCGCCACACGTCAGGACGGCGGGCGCTGGACCATCGCGCCCACCCCCCTCATCTCCACCTATCTCGTCGCCGTCGCCGCGGGCCCCTGGCACTCGGTCACCACCCGGCACGCCGGGCTCCCCTTCGGCCTGCACTGCCGGCGCTCCCTCGCCCCCTATCTGGACGCCGACGCGGACGAGATCCTCGCCATCACCCGCGCCTGTTACGACCGGTACCACGAGAAGTTCGACGAGCCCTACCCGTTCGACTCCTACGACCAGGCCTTCGTGCCCGAGTTCAACGCGGGCGCCATGGAGAACCCCGGACTGGTCACCTTCCGCGACGAGTTCATCTACCGCTCCGCCGTCACCGACACCGAGCGCCAGACCCGCGCGATGGTCGTCGCCCACGAGATGGCCCACATGTGGTTCGGGGACCTCGTGACGCTCAGCTGGTGGGACGACATCTGGCTGAACGAGTCCTTCGCGGAGTACATGGGCTACCAGACCCTCACGGAGATCGCCCTTCCCCACGCCCTCCGCTCCGTCCGGGCGGGGGAGACCCCCTTCCCCGACACCTGGGTCGACTTCGGCGTCGCCCGCAAGGGCTGGGGCTACGACGCCGACCAGCGCCCCTCCACCCACCCGGTCGCCCCCGACCCGGACGCCGTCCCCGACACCGCCTCCGCCCTCCTCAACTTCGACGGCATCAGCTACGCGAAGGGCGCCTCGGCACTCCGCCAGCTCGTCGCCTGGCTCGGGGAGAAGGACTTCCTCGCCGGGATCAACACCCACTTCGCCCGGCACAAGTTCGGCAACGCCACCCTCGCCGACTTCATCGACAACCTGGCCTCCGCCACCGACCGGGACGTCCACGCCTGGGCCGGGCAGTGGCTGCGCACCACGGGCGTCGACACCCTCACCGCCCGGGTCACCGAACCCACCGCACCCGCCGGGGGAGGCCAGTCCTGGGCCCTCACCGTCGAGCGCGACGGCAGCCGCCCCCACCGCATCGCCGTCGCCACCTTCGACCACGCCCTCAACACCCAGGCGGGCCCCGGCCACCTCGCCCCCCGCGACCGCTTCGAGATCGACGTGCCGGGCGCGGAGGACGACGGCACGGCCTCCACCGTCCGGCCCGGCCGCCGCCCCGCCCTCGTCGTCCTCAACGACGGCGACCTCACCTACGCCAAGATCCGCCTGGACGCCGCCTCCTGGGAGACCGCCCTCGGCCACCTCTCCGCCATCCCCGACCCCCTGACCAGGGCCGTCATCTGGAACGCCGCCCGCGACACGGTCCGCGACGGCGAGCTGGACCCGGCGCGCTATCTCACCGCCGCCCGCACCCACCTCCCGTACGAGAGCGACCTCGCCCTCGTCCAGGGCGTCCTCTCCTTCGCCGACGGCCAGATCGCCGCCCGCTACGTCACCCCCGAGGCCCGCCCCGCCGCGCTCGCCACCCTCACCAGCCTCTGCCGCGACCTGATCCGCCGCACCGAGGACGGCTCCCACCCGGGGCTGCGCCTCATCGCCGTACGCCACTTCATCGACGCCGCCACCCAGCCCGACACCCTCCAGAGCTGGCTGGCCGACGGCACCGTCCACGGCGGACCCGAACTCGACCCCGAGCTGCGCTGGCGCATCCTCACCCGACTCGCCGCCCTCGGCGCCACCGACGAGACCGCCATCGCCGCCGAGCTGGCCGCCGACCCCAGCGCCACCGGCCGGGAGGGCGCCGCCCGCTGCCGGGCCGCCCTGCCCACGCCGGAGGCCAAGGCGGCCGCCTGGCAGGCCATGTTCAGCGACGACACCCTGTCCAACTACCTGTTCACCGCCACCGCCCAGGGGTTCTGGCAGCCCGGCCAGGACGAGCTGCTCGCCCCGTACGTGGACCGCTTCTACCCCGACGCCACCGCGCTCGCCGCCCGCCGGGGCCCGGCCATCGCGGAGGCCGCCGGGCGGTACGCCTTCCCCGCGTACGCCATCGACACCGACAGCCTCGCCACCGGCACCCGGGCCCTCAAGGACCCGGCCCTCATCCCGGCCCTGCGCCGCAAGCTCGTCGACCAGCTGGACGACCTCCGCCGCGCCCTGGCTGTACGGACGACGGAGCACTGAGCCTGTCGGCCCCTTCCCCCGGCCTCGGCACCGGCACCGGGCTCTGGCTCCGGTGCCGAGGGGGAGGGACGAGGGACGGCGGGTGCGCGGCAACAGCCGTCACGTACCCGCCGACTCCTCACCGCCTGCCGGGCTCGGCCGTCCCGGGTTCGGCGCTTCCGGTATCGGTGGCCCCCGGATCGGTCGCCCGCAGGTCCGCCAGCAGCTCGGCCTGGCCCGTCAGCACCTCGGTCAGGATCGTCCGGGCGACCCGGAGCAGCTCCGCCACCTCCGGGTTGGACAGCGTGTAGTACACGGCGGAGCCCTCCCGCCGCGCGGTCACCAGACCGGCGCGGCGCAACACCGCCAACTGCTGCGAGAGATGGGCGGCCTCGACCCCTACCTCGGCCAGCATCTCCGAGACCGCGTGCTCACGTTCACTGAGCAGCTCCAGCACCCGGATCCGCACCGGATGCCCGAGCGTCTTGAAGAACTCGGCCTTCAGCCGGTACAGCGGCGTACTCACCGACGGAACCCCGTTCCGTACGCCGGGAGGCAACGGTGGCGCGCTGTGCGAACTCTCTTCTCCATGGGTTCATCCTCGCGTCTTCGCGGCGCGAGGATGAACCGGGGCCCGACAGGGTGAACCGGGCCCGACGGGTTCAGGCCTTCTTCAGGAACTCTGTCTTCAGCACGAGCCCCTTCACCTTCTTCGTGTTGCACTCGACCTCACCCGCACGGCCGGTGAGCCGGATGTTCTTCACGAGCGTGCCGCGCTTGAGCGTCTCCGACGTGCCCTTCACCTTCAGGTCCTTGACCGTGGTCACGGAGTCACCGTCCGCCAGCACGTTCCCGTTGCTGTCCTTCACGACGATGTCGCTCATGGTGCGTTCCTGCCTTTCCCACACCCGCGCAGCTCTTGCAGCGGGAATCCTGATCTCAACGGCGACCGGCGGCCAGCGACCTGCCGCCGCTCACCACTCACCGCTCACCGGCCCGGGACCCGCCCGTCCGCTGGAGCGGCAGCGTGATCCAGATGCTCTTGCCGCCCTCGTCCGCGTCCCCCCCGCACCACCGCGCTGCCGCCCAGCTCCAGGGTCAGCTCCACCACCGTCGCCAGGCCCCGCCCGGAACCGGCCACGGCCGAGGTGTAGAGCGCGGGACGGTAGGGGTGGCGGTCGTGGACACCGAAGGCGAACGCGTCCGGGCCGCCCGCGAAGAACACCGTCACCTGCGGCGAGAGCACGGCCGCGTGCCGCACACTGTTGGCCACCAGCTCGCTCAGGATCAGCAGCGCGGGCCCCGCGCACGGCTCCTGCGGGCCCACGCCCCACTCCGCGAGCACCTGCTCCGTTGTCTCCCGCGCGACCCGCACCGCCGAGCCCATCGTGGGCAGCGTCAGCACATGGCGGTACGGCAACGCGTCATGGGGCTTGATCACCGCCCACCCCCTCGGCACCGGAACCCGCACCCGAACCCGTACGCACCGCTGACGCGTCCGCCCCGGACCCCTCAGCACCCGCACCACCGGCACACGCACCCGCGCCCGCCGGTCCCTGCCCCGGCACCAGCACGCCCGCCTCCCGCAACCGCTCGCGCGCCCCCGCGATCGCCTCCGGCGTGGTCGCGTACTCCCGGCCCTCCCGCCGCAACAGCTCCAGCGCCCCCACCGACTCCAGCGCCCGCCGCTGCTCGGGGCGGATGCCCGAGGCGAGCACCGCGATGCCCCGCCGGTTCAGCTGGTGCACCGCGTCCTTCAGCATCAGCGCCCCCGAGGCGTCCACCGTCGTCACCCGCGACATCCGCAGGATCACCACCCGCACATCCGCGACCTCCCAGAGCGTCAGCAGGAAGCGGTGCGCCCCGGCGAAGAACAGCGGGCCGTCGATCCGGTACGCCACGATGTGCTCGGCCAGCAGCGCGTGCTCCTCCTCGCTGTGCGCACCCGGCGGCTCCCCGCCCGTACCCTCGCCCTCCCGCAGATCCACCCGGTCCATCCGGGCCTCGCCCGCCACCGCCCGCAACGCCAGCGCCCCGGCCACCACCAGCCCGATCACCACCGCCAGCACCAGATCCAGCACCAGCGTCGCCACGGCCGTCAGCACCAGCACCACCGCGTCCGAACGCGTCGCCCGGGCCATCGCCCGCAACGCCCCCACCTCGACCATCCGCACCGCCGTCGCCAGCAGCACCCCGGCCAGCGCGGCCAGCGGGATCCGGGAGACCAGCGGGGCCGCCGCGAACACGATCACCGCCAGCACCGCCGCATGCGTCAGCGCCGCCAGCCGGGAGGAGGCACCGGTACGGACATTGACCGCGGTACGGGCGATGGCCGCCGTGGCGGGCACCCCGCCGAACAGCGGGGCCGCCAGATTCGCCACGCCCTGCCCGAACAACTCCCGGTCCGGGTCGTGCTTCTGGTCCACGGTCATCCCGTCCGCCACCGTCGCCGACAGCAGCGACTCCAGCGCCGCCAGGGCCGCCACCGCGACCGCCGGAGCCACCAGCGAACCCAGCGCCGACACCTCCACGAACCCCAGCGAAGGAGCGGGCAGCCCGGCCGGCAGCGCCCCGATCGGCTCGGCGCCCAGGCCGAACACCTGCACCGCCACCGCCGCCAGCACCACCGCGACCACCGAGAACGGCACGGTCGGGAACCGCCGGGCCCCCAGCAGCATCAGCCCGGCCACCCCGACGGTGATCGAGAGAGCGGTCATGTCCGGGTGCGCGGCGAACTCCTGGACCGCCCGCCACGCCACCACCAGCACCTTGTCGCCCTCGGGCGCGGCCACACCCAGGGCGTTCGGGATCTGCTGAAGGGCGATGACCCCCGCGATCCCGAACGTGAACCCCTCCACCACGGGCGCGGGCACGTACCGCATGGACCGCCCCGCCCGCAGCAGCGCCAGTCCGATCAGCAGCACCCCCGCCATCAGCCCCACGGTCAGCACCCCGCCCGGACCGTGCTCGGCGACGATCGGCACCAGGACCACCGTCATCGCCCCGGTCGGCCCCGACACCTGGAGGTTCGACCCGCCGAAGACCGCCGCCAGCGCCCCCGCCACCACCGCCGTCGCGAGTCCCGCCTCGGCACCGAGCCCCCAGGAGACCCCGAAACCCAGCGCGAGCGGCAGCGCGACGATCGCCACGGTGAGCCCGGCCAGCAGATCACGGCGGGGGTTACGGGTCATGGCCGCGAAGTCCGCCCGTACGGGCAGCAGCGCCCGCACCCGGCGCAGGCCCGACGGCGATGCGTTCACGGAGGCCGTCACCGCGAGGACACCTCGGCCTCCCGCAGCTCGGCCAGCAGCCCGTCCCGGCCCACCAGCATCTCCGTCAGGATCCGCCGGGCCGCCCGCATCAGCTCCGCGACATCGCCGCCGGCCAGCTCGTACACCACCGTCGAACCCTCCCGGGTCGCGGTCACGATCCCCGACCGGCGCAACACCGCCAGCTGCTGCGACAGCGACGACGGCTCCACCTCGATCGCCGCCAGCAGATCCCGTACCGGCAGCGGACCGTCCTGGAGCAGCTCAAGAACGCGGATACGGACCGGATGCCCGAGCATCCGGAAGAACTCGGCCTTGGCCTGGTACAGGGGGACCGCCATCGCTCCGGGCCTCTCCTCGGCAGTGCGTCACCACCGCCGGCGGGGGAGCCGGGCGGGGGCCGGGCCGCCGGGGTGGCGGCGGAACGGCCCACACAGCATGTAGTGAATTGCAGATTTTCGCAATTGGTTGATCGATCAAGTCCCGCCGGATCGAAAGGCGCCGGGGGGCGTCGGGAGGCGGCGGGGGAGGCGTCACGCTTCCCCCGGGAGGGCCTCCGCGCAGGCACCCGTACGCCCGTCCCGGGATCGCACGTCTATACCACCAAAACCCCCGGCAAACGGCCCACACCGGCCACCAGTACCCCTTTCGAGTTCAGATCGTTGACCTCTTCGGCCGCGCCACCCGGAACCCGGGACAAGCTGGCATGTCCACCATCACCCTCCCGAAGGACCACCCCACCCATGCCCACCCCGCCCCTCGCCGGAGGCACCGCAGGACCCGCCGCACTGCGCCCCCTCATCGACACCGTGCTCACCGCACTCCACGACGGCGCGGCCCTCCGGAACGGCCCCCTCCCCGCCGGCGGACCCGACACCGTCACCCCCCGCACCCGCACCGCCACCCACCCCCTCATCCCCGACCACGGCACCGGCCCCCACCACGCCCTCCGCGCCCTCGTCACCGCCCTCGCCGAAGGCGCCGCCGACCCCGCCCACCCCCACTGCGCCGCCCACCTCCACACCCCGCCCCTCGCCCTCGCGGCCGCCGCCGACCTCGCCGCCAGCGCCCTCAACCCCTCCATGGACTCCTGGGACCAGGCCCCCGCCGCCACCGCCCTCGAAGCCGACCTCACCACCGCACTCGCCGCCGAGATCTACCCCCACACCCCCTCACCCGACGCTGTCATCACCACCGGCGGCACCGAGGCCAACCAACTCGCCCTCCTCCTCGCCCGCGAACGCCACGGCCCCGTCCAGGCCGTCTGCGCCACCACCGCCCACCACAGCATCGCCCGCGCCGCCTGGCTCCTCGGCCTCCCGCAACCCGTCACCGTCCCCGCCCCCGACGGCACGATGGACCCCGCCGCCCTCGACGCCACCCTCACCCGGCTCGGCCCGCCGCTCCTCGTCGTCGCCACCGCCGGCACCACCGACACCGGCCAGATCGACCCCCTCGACACCATCGCGGACCTCTGCACCACCCACGGCGCCGAACTCCACATCGACGCCGCCTACGGCGGACCCCTCCTCCTCAGCCCCACCCACCGCGCCCTCCTCCACGGCCTCGACCGCGCCCAGAGCGTCACCCTCGACCTGCACAAGCTCGGCTGGCAACCCGCCTCCGCCGGCCTCTTCGCCGTCCCCGACCGCCACCACCTCACCCCCCTCCACCACCACGCCCCCTACCTCAACGCCGACGACGACACCGAAGCGGGCCTCCCCGACCTCCTCGGCCGCTCCCTCCGCACCACCCGCCGCCCCGACGCCCTCAAGATCGCCGTCACCCTCCAGGCCCTCGGCCGCACCGGACTCGCCGCCCTCATCGACACCACCGTCACCACCGCCCACCACCTCGCCGACCTCATCACCAAGACCCCCGCCCTCGACCTCTACGACCGCCCCACCATCACCACCGTCCTCTTCCGCCCCACCGACGCCGACGACCACACCGTCGCCACCCTCCGCCGCACCCTCCTCAACCGAGGCCACGCCGTCCTCGGCCGCGCCCACGCCCGAGGCCGCCTCTGGCTCAAGGCCACCCTCCTCAACCCCCACACCACCCCCCAGGACCTCCAGGCCCTCATCGACCTCGTCACCGCCACCACGGCCGACCTCGAAACCCCCACCGCACCACCCCACCCGTAAGCACAGACCCCCGCACATCCCCCCCCACGCCCGCACACCCCCCACGCCCGCGAAACCCCAACCCCCCTCACGGAAGGCGACACCCCCCGATGACCGACCGGCCCGCCCCCGACGACCGGCCCGCCCCCGTCACCGGCCACCCCGCACCGGCCCACGACCGGCCCACCCCCACCACCGACCGCCCCGCCACCGGCCGCACAACCCCCGAACCCGACCGCCCCCACGACCTCGTCGGCATCGGCATCGGCCCCTTCAACCTCTCCCTCGCCGCCCTCGCCCACAACATCCCCGCCGCCCCCGACGACCCCCGCCCCCTCGCCGCGACCTTCTACGAACAACGCCCCGCCTTCCACTGGCACCCCGGCCTCCTCCTCGACGGCGCCAGCCTCCAAGTCCCCTTCCTCGCCGACCTCGTCACCCTCGCCGACCCCGCCAGCCCCTGGAGCTTCCTCAACTACCTCCGCACCCGCGACCGCCTCTTCCCCTTCTACTTCGCCGAGCGCTTCCACATCCAACGAGCCGAATACGACGCCTACTGCCGCTGGGTCAGCGAACAACTCCCCGGCCTCCACTTCGGCCACCAGGTCGACGCCGTCCGCTGGAACACCGAACGCGCCCTCTTCGAAGTCGACTTCACCCAACTCGACCCCGACGGCGAAGCCGAAGCCCTCGGCCGCGCCTACACCCGCCACATCGCCCTCGGCATCGGCACCGAACCCTTCGTCCCCGAACCCCTCCGCCCCCTCGCCGAAGCCGAATCCGTCCCCGTACTCCACTCCGCCGACTACCTCCGCCACCGCGAACAACTCCTCGCCGCCGACCACATCACCGTCATCGGCTCGGGACAGTCCGGCGCCGAGATCTTCCTCGACCTCCTGCGCGCCCGCCCCGAAGGCGCCGAGAACATCCACTGGCTCGCCCGCACCCAGGCCTTCGCCCCCATGGAGTACTCCAAGCTCGGCCTCGAACACTTCACCCCCGACTACAGCCGCTACTTCCACGCCCTCCCCGAAACCGCCCGCGACGAACTCGTCCCCCGCCAATGGCAGCTCCACAAAGGCATCGACGCCGACACCATCGCCGCCATCCACGACGAGCTCTACCGCCGCACCCTCCACGGCGGCTGGCCCCACGCCACCCTCACCCCCGGCGTCCACGTCCGCACCGCCGGACGCCTCGCCAACACCCGCGTCGAACTCCACCTCGAACACACCCAGCAAGGCACCCGCACCCGCCTCACCACCGACGCCGTCATCCTCGCCACCGGCTACCGCGAACGCCCCCTCGACGCCATCCTCGGCGGCCTCGACCCCTACCTCAGCCGCGACGCCTCCCACCGCCCCCGCATCGACGACCAGTACCGCCTCGTCCTCGACCGCGCCGTCACCGGACACGTCTACGTCCAGAACGCCGAACGCCACACCCACGGAGTCGGCGCCCCCGACCTCGGCCTGGCCGCCTGGCGCAGCGCCACCATCCTCAACAACCTCACCGGTACCACCCCCTACCCCCTCCCCGAACGCACCGCCTTCACCACCTTCGGCCTCACCCCCCAGTCCTCGAAGATCCCCGCCCAGGCCCCCGAACTGATCCCCCTCACCCAATCCGTCTGACCCCACCCCACAGAACGGCCCGGGACCCCCACCGACGGAGACCCCGGGCCGGACCAACCACCACACAACCGGCGTTACGGGAACACCGGCACCCCCTCACGCGTCAGCCGCCACCCCACCGACGCGAACTCCGCCGGATCCACCGACCCCTTCTCCCGCACCCACCCGATGATCGTGTTCCGGATCTCGTCCGAATCCGCCCACACCTGCTCCGCCCCCGCCACATGCGGAAAAGCACCCCCACCACTCGCCCGGTAGTTGTTCACCGCGAACACGAACCGCGCCGCCGGATCCACCGGCCTCCCCTCGAACGACAACCCCACGATCCGCGACCCCACCGGCCGCGAAATATCGATGTCGTACGTCACCCCCGACACCGCGTCATAGTTGTAATCCGGAATCCCGTCCGCATTCGTCAGCTTCGCCGTATCCACCGGACCACCCGCAGCCGTCCGCACGTAATACCGCGCCGAATACTCCAAGTACTCCTTCAGCTGCGCCCCCGTCAGCAGCCGCGCCTCCAACGTGTTCTCGAACGGATACAGCCCCGCCGCATCCCGGATCGTCACCTCACCCGCCGGAATCCCCGCCGTACGCGAGAAACACGACGCCTGCGACAACACCGGCAGCCCCGCATACGCACCACCCGCCAGCGCCGCCACCACCGTCTCCGTCTGCACCTGATTGATCAGATCGATGATCGGCTCATCCCGCCACGGAGCCTCGGCCGTCGACATCGCCACCACCGACGTACCGATCACCTGATTCACATACGCCACCACCTTCCGGTGCTCCCGCCGCAACAGCGCCACCACCTTCGGGTCCTCCGGCACCGCATTCGAATTCAGCACCTGCGAACCGGCCCGCTCGACCGCCCAGCGCCCCCTCTCCCACACCAGATCGAAATCGAAGACCGTCAGCCGCTGCCCCCACTTCGCCGGCTCCGACAGCACCACCCGCTTCCCCGTCGCCTTGTTCACCACGCAATGCTCGGCGATCTCCACATGCGCGTGCCCCACCAGAATCGCGTCGATCCCCGGCACCTGCTCCGCCACCAGACCCGCCGCATTCTCGACATACGGCAACTGATCCCCGTACGACGACGTCCCCGACGACCCCGAATGCGCCGACACGATCACCACATCCGCACCCATGGACCGCAGCTTCGGCACCCACTTCGCCGCCTGCTCCTCCAACCCCGGAAACACCATCTTCCCGGCCACATGCGCCTTGTCCCAGATCGCGATCCCCGGATTCGTCAGCCCCAGCACCGCCACCCGCACATCCCGCCCGCACGGCGTCCGCAACCGCTTGATCACATATGGCGGAAACACCGGCCGCAACGACTTCGCATCCAGCGCGTTCGCCCCCAGCAGCGGAAAATCACACTGCTCCTCGAACTTCCGCAGCACCGGAATCCCGTAATTGAACTCGTGATTCCCCAGTGCCGCAGCGTCATAGCCGATCGCGTTCATCGCCTTGGCCATCGGATGCACCGGACCACGCCGCGCCGTGATCGGATCCACCTTCGCGTAGTAGTACGACAGCTGCGTGCCCTGGATCGTGTCGCCCGCGTCGATCAGCAGCGTGTTCCGCCGCCCCTTCTCCCGGCGCACCTGATCCACCAGCGTCGAGATCTTCGCCAGGCCGATGTCGTTGTGAGCCGCGTCGTCGTACTCCCTGTCGGTGAAGTAGTCCCAGTTGAAGACGTTCCCGTGCAGGTCGGTCGTCCCCATCACCGAGAACGAGTACCGCTTCACCGGCCGCCCCTCACGGCGCCCTCGGCCGTGCGCCAGAGCCTCACCACCCACCATCACCGCACCGGCGGCACCCGCGCCGACAGCAGCCGAACGGCCCAGAAACGTCCTACGGTCCCACCGGTCCAACTCCATGCTCACTCACTCCTCGTTCAGTAGGGCAACGCGCGTAGATTCTGACCCGCCCCCTTACACGCAACACCCCCCACAGATGAGGATCCGATGGCCACCCGACACACCTCCTCCACAACCACCCCCACCCCACCCACCCGCATGCCACAGTGAACGCATGACCGAAACCCCCACACCCACGCCCACCGCCACCCCCCACCCCTACGGCACCCCCGACACCCCCCACGTCACCGTCCGCGGCGAAGCCCACCTCGAAGTCGAGCCCGAAATCGCCCACATCACCATCACCCTCACCGCCCGCGGCACCGACCGCCGCACCACCCTCGACGACCTCACCCACCGCAACACCACCACCCTCGACCTCATCAAGAGCTACGGCGACACCATCGAAAAACTCGAAACCGGCACCCTCGCCATCAGCCCCGAACTCACCCGCCACGGCCGCGCCGAACGCATCCGCGCCTACCACGGCCGCATCCAACTCACCGCCACCATCAACGACTTCACCACCCTCGGCGAAATCGTCACCCGCCTCGCCGACCACGACCTCACCCGCGTCGACGGCCCCTGGTGGACCCTCCGCCCCACCTCACCCCACCACGCCGCAGCCCGTCGCCAAGCCGTCCGCGAAGCCCTCCAACGCGCCCGCGAATACGCCGAAGCCCTCGACACCCGCCTCGGCGCCCTCCTCGAACTCAGCGACACCGGCACCCACCACAGCCCCCTCGGCCGCGCAGCCTTCGCCGAATCCATGCACTACGGCGCCCCGGCAGGAGCCGCAGCCGCCGACGCCGCCCCCATCGACCTCGAACCCGTACGCCAGACCGTCGACGCCCAGGTCGAAGCCTCCTTCACCCTCATCCCGCCCGCCCTCGGATAGACGCTCATCGGAGCGGGTCACTGCACAATTCAACACTTGTCAATAACCCTTCACCCAAAGGTTGTTGAGGTGTCATGAGGAGCCAAATACCTACCCGTAGGTAAGGTTTAGGCTCGAACCATGCGCCGAGCAAAAATCGTCTGCACCCTGGGACCCGCAACCGACACATACGACCAGATCAAAGCCCTGGTCGAAGCGGGAATGGACATCGCCCGCTTCAACCTCAGCCACGGCTCCTACGCCGAACACGAACAGCGCTACCACCACGTCCGCAAAGCCGCCGAAGAAACCGGCCGTAGCGTCGGCATCCTCGCCGACCTTCAAGGCCCGAAGATCCGCCTCGGCCGCTTCCGCGAAGGCCCCGTACTCCTTGAACGCGGCGACACCTTCACCATCACCGTCGAACCCCTCGACAACGAAGGCGACGGCGACATCTGCGGCACCACCTACGACGGCCTCGCCGCCGACGTCACCACCGGCGAACGCATCCTCGTCGACGACGGCCGCGTCACCCTCGAAGTCACCGACGTCGACGGCCCCCGCGTCCACACCACCGTCATCGAAGGAGGCATGGTCTCCGACAACAAAGGCCTCAACCTCCCCGGCGTCGCCGTCTCCGTCCCCGCCCTCTCCGACAAGGACATCGACGACCTCCGCTGGGCCCTGCGCACCGGCGCCGACCTCATCGCCCTCTCCTTCGTCCGCACCGGACGCGACATCGACGACGTCCACCGCATCATGGACGAGGAGAACCGCCGCCTCCCCGTCATCGCCAAGGTCGAGAAGCCCCAGGCCGTCGAGAACATCGACGACATCGTCGCCGCCTTCGACGGCATCATGGTCGCCCGCGGCGACCTCGGCGTCGAAATGCCCCTCGAACACGTCCCCGTCGTCCAGAAGCGCGCCATCAAACTCGCCAAGCGCAACGCCAAACCGGTCATCGTCGCCACCCAGATGCTCGACTCGATGATCGACAACTCCCGCCCCACCCGCGCCGAAGCCTCCGACGTCGCCAACGCCGTCATCGACGGCACCGACGCCGTCATGCTCTCCGGCGAGACCAGCGTCGGCAAATACCCCATCGAGACCGTCCGCACCATGTCCCGCATCGTCGAAGCGGCCGAACAGGACATTCTCGCCAAGGGCCTCCCGCCCCTCACCGAACGCAACAAGCCCCGCACCCAGGGCGGAGCGGTGGCGAGGGCCGCCGCCGAGATGGGCGACTTCCTCGGCGCCAAGTTCCTCGTCGCCTTCACCCAGAGCGGCGACACGGTGAAGCGCCTCTCCCGCTACCGCTCACCCATCCCGCTCCTCGCCTTCACCCCCGACGAAGCGACCCGCGCCCAGCTCAACCTCACCTGGGGCGTCGAGACCTTCCTCGGCCCCAAGGTCGACTCCACGGACGCGATGGTGGCCCAGGTCGACGAGGAACTCCTCCGCATCGGCCGCTGCGCGAAGGGCGACATCGTGGTCATCACCGCCGGCTCCCCGCCCGGCGTGGCCGGCTCCACCAACCTGGTCCGCGTCCACCACATCGGCGAGGACGACAGCCCGAAGTAGGGCGGCCCAGCTCAGTATTTCGGCCCGACGTGCGCATCCATGAGGGCGACGGATGCCCGTCGGGCTACGGAGATGTTGTAGGGCTTGCCCGCCCGCGTGCAGTGCGTCCAGGTGACGCCGAGCGCGTCGAGGGTGTCGGTGTAGAGCCGCCGGATGTCGTCGGAGACGTTGGTGAACCAGTACCTGGGGTACTCGTACCGTTTCCGTTCACCGCCGACCACGCGGGTGGTCCAGTTGGTGATGCGGCAGCCGTCGGAGTGGACGAGCCCCCGTACGAGCTGCCAGGGGTGCGCATCGACGATCGACTGCTGCCAGGGCTCCAGGGCTATGGCTCGCTCGTGCTTCCGGCCCGGCCCGTGCTGTGGGAACAGGCAGACGAGGTGTTTCGAGTACACCTTGAGGTTGTGGCAGCCGGGCTTGCGGACGCGGCACGTGGCGTTGCCCGGGAAGACCCTGCGTAAGGTCTCCTCGGCCTCGTCCTGGATACCGGGCCATGCATCGTCCAGCGTGATCATGAGGTTCGGCGCCCGGTGGCCCGCGTACTGGCTGATGTGCCCATCGCCCAGGTAGAGCCCGAGCAGGTATGCGTAGGCGGGCTCGTCGAGGGGCGAGCCATCACATCGGTGGCAGGCCGGGGTGTGCGCCCCGGGGCACTCGCCACGCTTGGCACGGTCCATGTGCAGCCAGTACGAGACGGTGCCGCGAGGCACGCTCAGCCGACGAGCCACCTCGGCCCCTTTGGTGCCGCTCCGGAGGAGGGTGAGCGCCTTCTGGCGTACCTCTGTGCTGTGTGCGTTCATGCGTCCACTCTTTGTGAGGCAAATCGAACGCGAACAGCAAAAAGCGGATGTTCACCCTAAAGTGAACATCCGCTTCGGGATGTACCGGGTGCGGGATTCGAACCCGCACGTCCTTTCGGACAGATGTGTTTGAGACATCAGCGTCTGCCATTCCGCCAACCCGGCTGGCCAACCCGTGAGGAGTCTACCGGGTCACTATCGGTCCCCGCTGCTAGGTAGGCTCATAGGGCGCTGCACCTGCCCTGGAACAAGGAGCCCCCGTGACCACCCCCGAGTCGCCCCAGCCCGTAGACGCCGTCGACGACGACAAGTCGCACGTCCCGCCGCTGACGACCCGCGTCGTCATCGCCGAGGACGAGGCCCTCATCCGCCTCGATCTCAAGGAGATGCTGGAGGAGGAGGGCTACTCCGTCGTCGGTGAGGCGGGCGACGGGCAGCAGGCCGTCGAGCTGGCCCGGGAGCACAAGCCGGATCTCGTGATCCTGGACGTGAAGATGCCGGTCCTCGACGGGATCTCCGCCGCCGAGAAGATCGCGGAGGAGTCCATCGCGCCGGTCCTCATGCTCACCGCCTTCTCGCAGCGCGACCTGGTCGAGCGGGCCCGGGACGCCGGGGCGATGGCGTATCTGGTGAAGCCGTTCAGCAAGAGCGACGTGGTGCCGGCCATCGAGATGGCGGTCTCCCGGTTCGCGGAGCTGAAGGCGCTGGAGAGCGAGATCGCGGATCTGTCGCAGCGGCTGGAGACGCGGAAGCTGGTGGACCGGGCGAAGAGCATTCTGCAGACGGATTACGGGCTGTCGGAGCCGGCCGCGTTCCGGTGGATCCAGAAGACGTCGATGGACCGCCGGATGTCGATGCAGCAGCTGGCGGAGGCGCTGATCGCGGACGCCGAGGAGAAGAAGAAGGCGGCCGAGTAGTCCCGTACCGCTGACGTACGCGTAAAGAGAGAGGCCCGCACCCGGGCAGAAGAACCGGGTGCGGGCCTCTCGCGTACGGGAAGGACCTCAGTCCTCGCCCAGGTACGCCTTGCGGACCGAGTCGTCGTGCAGCAGGTCCTGGCCGGTGCCGGAGAGGACGATGCTGCCGACCTCCATCACGTGCGCGTGGTTGGCGAGCGAGAGCGCCGCCTGGGCGTTCTGCTCCACGAGCAGGATGGTGGTGCCCTGGGCACGCAGTTCGGTGATGGTCGCCATGATCTTCTGCATCATGATCGGGGAGAGGCCCATGGAGGGCTCGTCGAGCATGAGCAGTTTGGGCTGGGACATGAGGGCGCGGCCCATGGCGAGCATCTGCTGTTCGCCGCCGGAGAGGGTTCCGGCTGCTTGCTTCCGGCGTTCCCCGAGGATGGGGAAGAGGTCGTAGGCGCGCTGGATGTCCTTGGCGATGCCGTCGCTGTCCTTGCGGAGGAAGGCGCCGAGTCGCAGGTTGTCCTCGATGGACATGCGGGGGAAGATGTGGCGGCCTTCGGGGGAGTGGGCGAGTCCGAGCGAGACGACCTGGTGGGCCGGGATCTTGCGGAGGGACTTGCCGTTGAACTTGATCTGGCCGGCGAGGGGCTTGATCAGTCCGGAGAGGGTGCGCAGTGTGGTCGTCTTGCCGGCGCCGTTGGTGCCGATGAGGGTGACGACTTCGCCTTCCTCGACCTTGAACGAGATTCCCTTGACGGCCTCGATCTTGCCGTAGGCGACGCGCAGGTCCTCGACTTCGAGTAGTGCGGTCATCGGTCGTTCTCCTTGCTGGTGCTCTCGCCGGGGGTGGCCGGGGAGGCGGGGGTGGCGTCGGTGGCCGTGGCCGTTGCTTCCGCGTCGGCGGCGTGGGCTTCCGCGGCTTCGACTTCGGCGACTTCGGCGGCGCCGGGGTCGCCTTCGAAGGGTTCGCCGAGGTAGGCGGCGACGACGCGTTCGTCTCCCTGGACTTCGGCGGCGGTGCCTTCGACGAGTTTTTCGCCCTGGACGAGGCAGGCGACGCGGTCGCAGAGGTTGAAGATGAACCGCATGTCGTGCTCGATGACGAGGATGGCGATGCCCTTGTCGCGGATGGCGAAGATGAGTTCTTCGGCCGCGCGGGTCTCCTGGGGGTTCATGCCGGCGGTGGGTTCGTCGAGCAGGAGGAGGCCGGGTTCGCTGGCGAGGGCGCGGGCGATTTCGAGCTTGCGCTGTTCGCCGTAGGGGAGGTTGCGGGAGAGGTGTTCGGCCTTGTGGTCGAGGCCGATGAACTCCAGCAGTTCCATGGCGCGGGCCTTGGATTCGGCTTCGGCGCGGTGGAAGCCGGGGCCGCGGAGGAGGGCGGACCAGAGGCCTTCCCGGGTGCGGGTGTGGCGTCCGACGAGGACGTTCTCCAGGACGGTCATGTTGGAGAAGAGCCGGATGTTCTGGAAGGTGCGGGCGATGCCTGCGGCGGTGACCTTGAAGGACTTGGGCGGCAGGACGGTGCCCTTGTAGCGGACTTCGCCCTCGGTGGGGACGTAGAGGCCGGTGAGGCAGTTGAAGAAGGTGGTCTTGCCGGCGCCGTTGGGTCCGATGAGGCCGACGATCTCTCCGCTGTTGACGGTGAGGTCGACGGAGCGGACGGCGGTGAGGCCGCCGAATCGCATGGTGACGCCGCGGGCGTCGAGAACGGTTTCGCCGGTGGTGACGGCTGTCGTCTCGGCGGTGGTGGTGTCGGTGGTCATCGTCAGGCCCCTGCCTTGGTGAGAGTGGCGGGCGCTTCGTCCTTCTCGTGGAATTCGAGTTGCTGGCGGCGGTTGGCGATGAGGCCCTCGGGGCGGAAGCGCATGAGGAGGACCAGGGCGAGCCCGAAGGCGAAGAGCTGGTAGTCGCTCATGAACTGGAGCTTGGCCGGGATGAGGAAGAGGAGTGCGCCGCCGACGAGGGGTCCGCTGATGGTGCCCATGCCGCCGAGGACGACCGCTGCGAGGAGGAAGGCCGAGTTGGGCGGGACGGCGTGGGCGAACTGGTACTGCTCGGGGGTCACGGTGTAGGTGACGTGTGCCTGTACGGCTCCGGCGAGGCCGGCGAGGGTGGCGCCGAGGGCGAAGGCGATGAGCTTGGTGCGGAAGCCGTTGATGCCCATGGCTTCGGCGGCGGTCTCGTCCTCGCGGATGGCGACCCAGGCGCGGCCGATGCGGGATTCCGCGCTGCGGCGGAAGACCACGACGACGATGAGGGTGACCAGCAGCATCAGGAAGAAGTAGTTGGCGAAGCGGCCGATGGTGAATCCGGCGATGGTGTGGGTGGCGCCGAAGTCGAAGCCGAACAGGTTGAGGTTCGGGATCGAGGAGATGCCGTTGGAGCCGTTGGTGACGTCGGGGCCGGAGGTGCCGTCGAGGTTGAGGACGGCGATGCGGAAGATTTCTCCGAAGCCGAGGGTCACGATGGCGAGGTAGTCGCCGCGCAGTCGCAGGGTGGGGGCGCCGATGAGGACGCCGAAGATCATGGAGGCGACGGCGCCGACGAGGATGGCCTGCCAGAAGGGCAGGTGGATCCCGAAGGGTGAGGTGGGGGAGCCGGAGACGAGGGCCGCGGCGTAGGCGCCGACGCCGAGGAAGGCGACGTAGCCGAGGTCGAGGAGTCCGGCGAGGCCGACGACGATGTTGAGGCCGAGGGCGACGGTGGCGAAGATCAGGATGTTGACGCCGATGGTCGCGTACTGGTCGTCGGACTGGGTGAACGGGAAGGCCGCGGCGGCGGCGAAGGCGCCGACGAGGGTCACGTTGCGGTGGCGTGCCGTGAGGGCGGAGACGCGCTGGATGAGTCCGGCTTTCTGGATCGCCGCGAAGCCGAAGCCTGCGGTGATGAGGAAGCCGATGAAGAGTTCGTCGTACTCGGTGGTGATGCCGTAGGTGAAGACGACGAGGCCGAGGGCGAGGACGACGGCGACGATGAGGATTTCGACGTACGAGGGGAGGGTCTTCGCCGGGGCGGCGGTGCCGGTGGTGAAGGCGCCCTTGTAGGTCTCCCAGCGGTTGCCGAGGTTGTGCTTGAACTGGCCGAAGCCGGTGTCCTCGGGGTCGGCGGGGGTGGTTTCGGGCCGTTCGTAGGGGAGGGAGCGGGCGCCGATCCAGCCGATGAGGGTGCCGGCGAGGGCGACGTAGGCGCCGGGTTCGAGGTTGACGACGCCGCCGAGGGTGGTGGCGATGGCTCCCATGGAGAACCAGGCGGTGGCGAGGGCGGCGTAGGCGGCGAGCCGGATGGCGGGGTCGGCGCCTTGGGGGGTGAGCCAGGTGAGGCCCTTGATCCCGTAGGAGGAGAGGCCGAAGAGGGTGAGGAGGGCGCCGCTGACGAGGACGAGCCACTGGAGGCCGCCGGGGTAGCCGTAGACGGTGAGGTCGCCGGGGAAGGCGGAGGTCCAGGTCCAGGCGAGGAAGGCGGATATGACGGTGATCGCGCCGCCTGCGGTGGCGGTCGCCCGTGCGATGTGCGGGGGGAGGGCGAGGATGCCGCTGGTGGCGGGTTCGGCCGGTGCGGGTGCGGTGACCTTGGTGGTGGTCTGTGTGGTGGTCATGGTGCTCACGCCCTGTCCGTGACGCGCTCGCCCATGATGCCTTGGGGCCGGAAGAGGAGCACGAGGATGAGGAGTACGAAGGCCCAGGCGTTGGCCCAGGACTGGCCGCCGAGCTGTTCGAGGCCGGGGATTTCGGAGACGTAGGCGGCGGCCATGGTTTCGGCGACGCCGAGGGTGAGGCCGCCGATCATGGCGCCGTAGATGTTGCCGATGCCGCCGAGTACGGCTGCGGTGAAGGCCTTGAGGCCGAGGAGGAAGCCCATGCGGAACTGGACTTCGCCGTACTTGAGGCCGTAGGCGACGGCGCCGATGGCGGCGAAGGTGGCGCCGAGGGCGAAGGCGACCACGATGATGCGGTCGGTGTTGATGCCCATGAGCTTGGCGGTGTCGGGGTCCTGGGCGGTTGCCTGCATGCCGCGGCCGGTGCGGGTCTTCATGACGAAGTAGCCGAGGATGGCCATGGAGATGGGGGCGGCGATGAGGAGGAAGACGTCACCGGTCTGGATGGTGACGGGTCCGAGTTCGAAGGGGCCGCCGGGGATCTCGGGGAAGGTGCGGGCGGACTTGGCGCCGGGGTACCAGGCCCAGACCGCCTGCTGGAGGGCGAGGGAGAGGCCGATGGCGGTGATGAGGGGTGCCAGGCGTGGGCCGCCGCGGAGGGGCCGGTAGGCGAATCGTTCCGCTCCGATGGCGATGGTGGTGGCGACGACGATCGCGCCGATGAGCATGAGGGGGAGTGCGAGCAGCACGCTGGTGCCGCTGGGGAGTATGAGCCAGACCGTGAGGGCCCCGAAGCCGCCGGTCATGAAGATCTCGCCGTGGGCGAAGTTGATGAGCTGGACAATGCCGTAGACCATCGTGTAGCCAATGGCGACGAGCCCGTACATCGATCCGAGTAGCAGGCCGTTGACCAGCTGTTGCGGCAGTTCGTTCACCGCGGGTCCTCCGTGTCTTTCGCCGGATATCGAGCCGCGCGGGGCGCCTGGTGTGCGGCGCCCCGCGCGGCCGGTGGTAGGTCGGTCGGGCTGGTGGTGTCAGCTGGTGAGTTCGCCTGACTTGACGGCCACCCAGTCGCCGTCCTTGTACTCGTAGACGGTGAGCTGCTTGTTGGTGGTGTCGCCGTACTCGTCGAAGGAGACCTTGCCGGTCACGCCTTCGAAGTCGACCTTGCCGACGGCTTCGGCGACCTTGGCGCGGGCGTCGCTGGGGAGCTTGCCGTCGTTGGCGTCGGCGACGGCCTTGACGGCCTCGATGATGGACCAGGCGGCGTCGTAGGAGTAGCCGCCGTAGGCCTCGAAGGGCTCCTTGTAGCCGGCCTTCTCGTAGTTCGCGACGAACTCCTTGGCGGACGGCAGGGTGTCGATGGGGGCACCGACGGAGGTGGCGAGGTCGCCGACGCCTTCGGCGCCGGAGAGCTTGATGTACTCGCCGCTGTAGATGCCGTCGCCGCCGACGACGGGGATCTTGGCTCCGGCCTTCTTGATCTGCTTGCTGAGGGGGCCGGCCGCGGGGTATTCGCCGCCGTAGTAGACGACGTCGGCGCCGGAGCTCTTGACCTTGGTGGCGACCGAGGAGAAGTCCTTGGTCTCGGGGTCGATGTGCTCGGTGCCGGCGATGGTGCCGCCGAGCTTCTCGAACTCGGCCTTGAAGGTGCCGGCGAGGCCGGCGCCGTAGGTCTTCTTGTCGTCGATGACGAAGACCTTCTTCTTCTTGGCGTCGTTGAAGAGGTACTGCGCCGCGAAGGGGCCCTGGACCGCGTCGGTGGTGGCGGTGCGGAAGTAGGAGGCGAAGGGGCGCTCCTTGGTTCCCTCGTTCCACTTCTGGCCCTGGGTGAGGGAGGGCGAGGTGTTGGCGGGGGAGACCTGGACGAGCTTGGCGTCGGCGAGGACCTTCTGCATGGATTCGCCGACGGAGGAGTTCAGGGGGCCGACGACGCCGAGGACGTCCTTGTTGGCGACGAGCTTGCTGGCGTTCTGCTGGCCGGAGGAGGGCTGGGCCTGGTCGTCGAGGGCCTGGAGCTTGAAGGTGACGCCTTCGACGTACTTCTTCTCGTTGGCCTGCTTGACGGCGAGGTCGGCGGAGTTCTTGATGCCGAGGCCGAGGGCGGAGAGGTCGCCGGTGAGCGGGGCGTCGAGGCCGATGACCACGGTGGTGGTGCCGCTGTCGCCGCTGCTGTTGTTGCTGTCGTCGCGCGAACCGCAGGCGGTGAGGGTGAGTGCTCCGGTGGTGAGCACGGCGGTGAGTATGAGCAAAGAACGGTGTCGCACGAAAAGTCCTTTCCCTGGCGCGGCCTCCTCTGCTTGAGGTGCCGTGTCGGTCGCCGGGCCGTACTGGGTTGGTACAGGGCCGTGCAGCAGACGCGCCCGGCGGCGCGGTGACTGGCGGTGACTCTAAGCGCAGCTGAGGGGGTGCGGCACGGGTCGGCGACGGATGTGACGCTCTTGTTATGCCCTTGAGCAAGGCTTGAGGTTCCTGGGTGTGGATGTGTGGCTTTGGCACGTAGTGCGAAATGACCACATGGTGAGAACGCGCAGCTCTGCTAAGGGGCTTGGGGTGATCATGGTGCTGACGCGGGGTGGGGGTGGCGTCGGGCGTGCCGGGGCGCCCCGGGGGTCTCGGGCCGGGGTGGGCGGCTGGTTTTCGCATTTCGTGGTTGTTACGCAGTGTTACAACGGCGAAGGTGCGTTCGAGTTCGCTGAGGCCAATGTGGCTGCTGAGTGGCTCATGGAACGGCCGTCACCGTCAAGGGTGTTGACCGAGGGTGTTGATCAACTCGGTTGTGTTTGGTGGGGATATGGCGCTGCCCGGCCGGAATGCGGGGGGCGATTCCGGCCGGGCAGCGTGGTCTTGCGGCGGTGGTACGGGGTGGTGCCGAGGCGTTACGGGGGTGACGCGGCGTGCGGCCGCGGGGTGCGGGGTCAGCCGGCGTCGGGGCGGGGGGTGTCGCGGAGGAGGCAGGTGAGGCGGGCGGTGCAGACCCGCTCGTCCTGTTCGTCGGTGATGACGATCTCGTACGTGGCGGTCGAGCGGCCCCGGTGGACGGGGGTGGCGACGCCGGTGACGAGGCCGCTGCGGACGCCCCGGTGGTGGGTGCAGTTGAGGTCGACGCCGACGGCGATCTTGTTCGCGCCGCCGTGGAGCATGGAGCCGACGGAGCCGAGGGTCTCGGCGAGGACGGCGGAGGCGCCGCCGTGCAGGAGGCCGTAGGGCTGGGTGTTGCCTTCGACGGGCATGGTGCCGACGACGCGGTCGGCGGCGGCCTCGACGATGGTCACGCCCATGCGCTCACCGAGGTGACCGGCGGAGAAGAGGGCGGGGAGGTCGATGCCGAGGGCCGCGTACTCCTCGATGACTTCCTTGGGGAAGGTGGGTGCGGTGTGCTCGCCCATGGGGCCGGCTCCGATCGTCTGCGCTGGTTCATTGCTGTGTGCACTGTTCTTACCAGACGGCTGAGCGGACGCTTAGGGAGTGGCGGTTTTCAGTCGCCGTCGGGGGCGCTCCGGGGGGCCTGGGGCTCCTCGAAGCGGATGACGACGGACTTGCTGGCCGGGGTGTTGCTGGTGTCGGCGGTGGAGCCGAGGGGGACCAGGACGTTGGTCTCCGGGTAGTAGGCGGCGGCGCAGCCGCGGGCGGTGGGGTAGTGGACGATGCGGAAGCCCTCGGCGCGGCGTTCGACGCCGTCCTTCCACTCGCTGACGAGGTCGGTGTAGGCGCCGTCGGTGAGGCCGAGGGCGGCGGCGTCGTCGGGGTTGACCAGGACGACGCGGCGGCCGCCTCTGATGCCGCGGTAGCGGTCGTCGAGGCCGTAGATGGTGGTGTTGTACTGGTCGTGGGAGCGCAGGGTCTGCAACAGGAGCCGTCCTTCGGGGAGTTCGGGGAACTCGACGGGGGCGGCGGTGAAGTTGGCGCGGCCGGTGGCGGTGGGGAAGCGGCGTTCGTCGCGGGGGGCGTGGGGGAGGGTGAAGCCGCCGGGGCGGGCGATGCGGGTGTTGAAGTCCTCGAAGCCGGGGACGACGCGGGAGATGCGGTCGCGGATGGTGGCGTAGTCCCGCTCGAACTCCTCCCATTCCGTACGGGAGTCGGCGCCGAGGACCGCGCGGGCGAGGCGGGCGACGATGGCCGGTTCGGAGAGGAGGTGGGGGCTCGCGGGGGTGAGGTTGCCCCGGGAGGCGTGGACCATGCCCATGGAGTCCTCGACGGTGACGAACTGCTTGCCGCTCGCCTGGACGTCCTTGTCGGTGCGGCCGAGTGTGGGCAGGATCAGGGCGCGGGCGCCGGTGACGGCGTGGGAGCGGTTGAGCTTGGTCGACACATGGACGGTGAGGCGGGCGCGGCGCATGGCGGCCTCGGTTACCGCCGTGTCGGGGGTGGCGGCGACGAAGTTGCCGCCCATGGCGAAGAAGACCTTCGCCTCGCCGTCGCGCAGCGCCTGGATGGAGCGGACCACGTCGTACCCGTGGTGGCGGGGCGAGGTGATGCCGAACTCCTTGTCGAGGGCGTCCAGGAAGGCGGGTGCGGGCCGTTCGAAGATGCCCATGGTGCGGTCGCCCTGGACGTTGGAGTGGCCGCGCACGGGGCAGACGCCTGCGCCGGGGCGGCCGATGTTGCCGCGCAGCAGCAGGAAGTTGACGATTTCGCGGATGGTGGGCACGGAGTGCTTGTGCTGGGTGAGGCCCATGGCCCAGCAGACGATGGTGCGTTCCGAGGCGAGGACCATGGCGAGGGCCTGCTGGATCTCGGCGCGGGTGAGGCCGGTGGCCCGCAGGGTCTGCTCCCAGTCGGCGTCCTCGGCGGCCTTGGCGAACTCCTCGTAACCGTGGGTGTGTTCGGTGACGAATGCGGTGTCGACGGCGCCTTCGGTGGCCAGGATCAGCTTGTTGAGGAGGCGGAAGAGGGCCTGGTCGCCGCCGATGCGGATCTGGAGGAAGAGGTCGTTGAGCGGGGTGCCCTTGAGCATGCCGTGCGGGGTCTGGGGGTTCTTGAACCGCTCCATGCCGGCTTCGGGGAGCGGGTTGACCGAGATGATCCGGGCCCCGGCGCCCTTGGCCTTCTCCAGGGCGGAGAGCATCCGGGGGTGGTTGGTGCCCGGGTTCTGTCCGGCGACGATGATCAGGTCGGCCCCGTGGATGTCCTCCAGGGAGACGCTGCCCTTGCCGATGCCGATGGTCTCGCTGAGCGCCGAGCCGGACGACTCGTGGCACATGTTGGAGCAGTCGGGCAGATTGTTGGTGCCGAACTCGCGGGCGAAGAGCTGGAGGAGGAACGCGGCCTCGTTGCTGGTGCGGCCCGAGGTGTAGAAGAGGGCCTCGTCGGGGGAGTCGAGCGCGGTCAGCTCCTCCGCGATGATCCCGAAGGCGCGCTCCCAGGTGATCGCCTCGTACCGGTCGGCGCCCTCGGGGAGGTACACCGGCTGGGTGATCCTGCCCTGCTGGCCCAGCCAGTACCCGCTGCGCCCGGCGAGGTCGGTGACGGGGTGGGCGGCGAAGAAGTCGGGCGTGACGCGGCGCAGTGTCGCCTCCTCGGCGACGGCCTTCGCCCCGTTCTCGCAGAACTCCGCGGTGTGCCGCTTGTCGCCCTCGGGCCAGGCGCAGCCGGGGCAGTCGAAGCCGTCCTTCTGGTTGACCTTGAGGAGGGTCCGCGCGGTGCGGCGCAGGCCCATCTGCTGCCTCGCGATGCGCAGGGAGTGGGCGACGGCGGGCAGCCCGGCGGCGGCGTGCGGGGCCGCCCCGACCTGCGGGGCGTCCTGGACCGGGTCACCGGTGGGCGGCTTGCTGGCCATGATGCTGCTCCTCTTCGAGCGCTGCTTCCGCGGGTTCTGCCTCGGTATCGATCCTGTCACGCACCACCGACATCGCACCCGTCCGGGCACCGGGTCACGGGTGCATGGGGCCGTGCGTGGCCGGGCGAGGGCCGTACCACGGGGGTCTGAGGGCCGTACGGGGGTTGCCCGGTCCGGATTGTCAGTGGGGCGTGGCAGGATCGGGGGCGTGGCTGAGACGGCATCGAAGAAGACGGCAGACAACCGACCGCGCCTGCTCCTCATGGACGGGCACTCCCTGGCGTACCGGGCGTTCTTCGCCCTGCCCGCGGAGAATTTCACGACGGCGGTGGGCCAGCCGACGAACGCCGTGTACGGCTTCATGTCGATGCTGGCGAACACCCTGCGTGACGAGGCGCCCACGCACTTCGCGGTGGCGTTCGACGTGTCCCGCAAGACCTGGCGCGCCCAGGAGTTCCCGGAGTACAAGGCGAACCGCTCCAAGACCCCCGACGAGTTCAAGGGGCAGGTCGAGCTGATCGGCGAGCTGCTGGACGCGATGCACGCGGACCGGTTCGCGGTGGACGGCTTCGAGGCTGACGACGTCATCGCGACGCTGGCGACCCAGGCCGAGGCGGCCGGGTTCGAGGTGCTGATCGTCACCGGCGACCGGGACTCCTTCCAGCTGATCACGGAGAACGTGACCGTGCTGTACCCCACCAAGGGGGTCTCCGAGCTGACCCGGTTCACCCCGGAGAAGATCGTCGAGAAGTACGGGCTCACCCCGCAGCAGTACCCGGACTTCGCCGCCCTGCGCGGCGACCCGTCGGACAACCTTCCGAGCATCCCCGGCGTCGGTGAGAAGACGGCCGCGAAGTGGATCAACCAGTTCGGTTCGTTCGGTGAGCTGATGGAGCGGGCGGACGAGGTCAAGGGCAAGGCCGGGCAGAATCTCCGCGACCACCTGGACGCGGTCAAGATGAACCGGGTCCTCACCGAGATGGTCCGGGACGTGGAGCTGCCGAAGACCCCGGCCGACCTGGAGCGCGCCCCGTACGACCGCACGGCGGTCACCGGCATCCTGGACATACTGGAGATCCGCAACCCGAGCCTGCGCGAGCGCCTCTTCGCCGTCGACCCCGGTGCGGCGGAGGCCGAGCCGCCCGCCCCGGCCGCCGGGATCGAGCTGGACGGCACGGTCCTCGGCTCCGGGGAGGTCACCGGCTGGCTGGAGGAGCACGGTGCGCAGCCGCTCGGGATGACGACCGTCGACACCTGGTCGCTGGGCGCGGGCACGGTCACCGAGATCGCCCTCGCCGCCGCCGGAGGGGCCGCCGCCTGGCTGGACCCGACCCAGCTCGACGAGGCCGACGAGAAGGCGTTCGCCGCCTGGGTCGCGGACCCGGCCCGCCCCAAGGTCCTGCACAACGCCAAGAACGTGATGCGGGTCTTCCCCGAGCACGGCTGGCAGCTCGAAGGCGTCACCATGGACACCGCGCTCGCCGCGTATCTGGTGAAGCCGGGCCGCCGCTCCTTCGCCCTGGACGCGCTGGCCGTGGAGTATCTGGGCCGCGAGCTGGCCCCGGCCGCCGCCTCCGACGGACAGCTGGCCTTCGGCGCGGACGACCGGGCCGAGCAGGACGCCCTGATGGCGCAGGCCCGGGCCGTGCTCGACCTCGGCGACGCGTTCACCACCCGGCTGAAGGAGGTCGGCGCCGCCGAGCTGCTCCACGACATGGAGCTGCCGACCTCGATCCTCCTGGCCCGCCTGGAGCGCCACGGCATCGCCGCCGACCGGGCCCATCTGGAGTCCATGGAGCAGCAGTTCGCCGGGACCGTGCAGCAGGCGGTGAAGGAGGCGCACGCGGCGGTGGGCCGGGAGTTCAACCTCGGTTCGCCCAAGCAGCTCCAGGAGATCCTCTTCGGTGAGCTGGGCCTGCCGAAGACGAAGAAGACCAAGACGGGCTACACGACGGACGCGGACGCGCTGGCCTGGCTGGCCGCGCAGACCGAGCACGAGCTGCCGGTGCTGATGCTGCGCCACCGCGAGCAGGCCAAGCTGCGGGTCACCGTCGAGGGCCTGATCAAGACGATCGCTGCCGACGGCCGTATCCACACCACGTTCAACCAGACGGTCGCGGCGACCGGCCGGCTCTCCTCCACCGAGCCCAACCTGCAGAACATCCCCGTCCGCACCGACGAGGGCCGGGCGATCCGCCGGGGCTTCGTCGTCGGCGAGGGCTTCGAGACGCTGATGACGGCGGACTACAGCCAGATCGAGCTGCGGGTCATGGCCCACCTCTCCGAGGACGCCGGGCTCATCGAGGCGTTCACCTCCGGCGAGGACCTGCACACCACGGTCGCCTCCCAGGTCTTCGGCGTCGACAAGAGCGCGGTCGACCCGGAGATGCGCCGCAAGATCAAGGCCATGTCGTACGGTCTGGCCTACGGCCTCTCCGCGTTCGGCCTCTCCCAGCAGCTGACCATCGACCCCGCCGAGGCCCGGGTGCTGATGGACACCTACTTCGAGCGGTTCGGCGGCGTACGGGACTATCTCCACCGGGTCGTCGAGGAGGCCCGCGCCACCGGCTACACGGAGACGATCCTCGGCCGCCGCCGCTATCTCCCCGACCTGAACAGCGACAACCGCCAGCGCCGCGAGGCCGCCGAGCGGATGGCGCTCAACGCCCCGATCCAGGGCACCGCCGCCGACATCGTGAAGGTGGCCATGCTCCGGGTGGACCGGGCGCTGCGGGAGGCGGAGCTGACCTCGCGGATGCTGCTCCAGGTCCACGACGAAATCGTCCTGGAGATCGCCGGGGGCGAGCGGAAGCAGGTGGAGGGGATCCTCCGCCGCGAGATGAAGGACGCGGTCGAGCTGCGCGCCCCGCTCGACGTCTCGATCGGCGTCGGCAAGGACTGGGAGTCGGCGGCCCACTGAGCCACGGCCACGGTCGAGGAGCCGAGACATGACCGAAGGGCCCGGAACCGCGCCGCGGTCCCGGGCCCTTCGCCATGCCGTGACGCCGGTCCGGGGTTACTTCCGTTCGGCGGCGGACACGTCCGCACGGGGACCGTCCGGTACGGGCTCCGGCTCCCGGTTCTCCGGCCGCCGCCCTCCGTGGGCCAGCCGCATCCACACCCCGTACAGCAGCAGTCCGACCGCCAGCCCCGCGCCCGCCCCGAAGCAGGCGGTCGGGATGATGTCGAGCGGGCTCTCCACCCGTCCGAAGTGGGCGTACCACCGCACGCACCGGTGGACGGTCCCCGCCACCACACAGCCGGCCAGCAGGGCGAGCGCGCCCAGCCGTTCGCCCCGCCCGAGCGCCGGGAGCGCCTCCGGCACCGGGGCGGCCACCGTGCGCCGCAGCCCGGTGGCCACGAACCAGCCGAGCACCACGAGCGCCAGGGCCGAACTGCCGTACTGCGCGAACTGGTAGAGAGGGAAGCCGCCCACGCTCCGGTTCAGGAACGGCAGCAACTCCGTCCCCCACCGGCTGTGATGGGTGAACGCGTCCCACACCACATGCGTCGCCGCCCCGAGCGCGGCGGACCCCGCGAACCACAGCCAGGCCGACGGCCCGAGCGTCTCCCGTGTCCACCGCCGCCCCCGGACGAAGGCGTGGACGCGGCCCCGTACGCGTACCGGAACCAGCGCCACCAGCGGCTCGCGCAGCGCCACCCACACCGCCACCAGCACGGCGGCGATCAGCACGTCCACCGTGACCACTCCGAGCAGGGTGTGGGTGAAATCACCGAACTCCATCGCTCCGGGCAGCACCGTGTCCGCGAAGTAGGTGACGTCGGGCGCGAACGAACCGGCGATCAGGGCCGAGGGGAACAGGCCCAGGCGGCCGGTCCCGTTCCGGCGGATCGCCGGGAGCACGGCGGCGGCATGGCTGAGGGTGAACGGCATGGCGGCAAGTATGCGCGAGCGGTCCGGACCGCTCGTCGGGGCACCCTCCGTTGCCCTCTTGGACAACGTGTATGAAGGGACGTGAAAAAACAGTAAGAAGCGGTCAGGGTGCGGTGCCTCGGCGCCACAGGGTGCCGTAGGGTCGCTGGGGTCTCGTGCGGGGGAGCGCGGGAGCGGCCGTCGAGGGGGAGGAACCGGAACGTATGGCAGCGCACATTCGCCGACGACTGCGCAAGGGGGCCACGACCACTGCGGTGGCGGCGGCCGCCGTGGCGGCGCTCGCGGCTTCCCAGGCACCCGCAGCCCCGATGGCCGAGGGGCCCGTGGGCGGTGGCGACCAGCAGACCGCCGGCGGTGAGTCGGGCGGCCCCGAGGACGGCGCGGCCACCGGCAACTCCCCGTACTACACCGACCTTCCCCCGCTCGTCACGCCCGATCGGCCCGGTTCGTCCAGCAACCTCCCGATCGCCACCGGCAGCGCCGAGGCGGGCATCCCGGCGACCGTCCTGGCCGCCTACCAGCAGGCCGAGCGGACCGTGGCCTCCACCGACGCGGCCTGCCGGCTCCCCTGGCAACTCCTCGCCGCGATCGGCAAGGTCGAGTCCGGCCACGCCCGCGGCGGCCGGGTGGACGCCGACGGCACCACCCCCTCCCCGATCCTCGGCCCGGCCCTCAACGGCCAGGGCTTCGCGCTCATCAAGGACACCGACGGCGGGGCGTACGACGGCGACGCCGTCCACGACCGCGCGGTCGGCCCGATGCAGTTCATCCCGTCCACCTGGGCCACCTGGGGCCAGGACGCCAACGGTGACGGCCGCAAGGACCCCAACAACATCTACGACGCGGCGCTCGCCGCCGGCCGCTACCTCTGCGCGGGCGGCCGGAACCTGGCCGTCGCCGCCGACCTCGACCGGGCTGTGCTCAGCTACAACCGGTCGACGGAGTACCTGCGTACGGTCCGCTCCTGGTTCGCGTACTACCAGCGCGGCACGCACGAGGTGCCCGACGGCAGCGGCATCCTCCCCACCGCGCCCAGCACCCCGACACCGAACCCCACCCCCACCCCGGCCGGTACGCCGAGCCCGACGCCGTCCCCCTCGAAGCCCGGCACCACCAAGCCGAGCCCGAGCCCCTCCAAGCCCGGCGACGGCTCCACCAGCCCCACCCCGACGCCGACGCCCACCCCCACGCCGACCCCCACTCCGACGCCGACGCCGACCCCCTCCCCGTCGGAGACCTTCGGCTCCCTGGAGAACGCGGGCACCGGCCCCCTCACCGCCACCGCGGGCGGCACGTTCGAGGAGCGGGTCTCCGTCCGCGCCCGCAACGCCCTCGGCGCACCCATGGCCGAGGTGCCCGTCACCTTCACCGTCACCGGCACTACCGGCACCCTCTTCGAGGGCGGGAAGAAGACGGTCACCGTCATCAGCAAGGCCGACGGCACCGCCACCGCACCCGCGCTCAAGGCGGGCGAGAAGACCGGCGAGTTCACCGTCACCGCCACTGCGGGCACCACCCGGCCGCGCACCCTGACCTACGCGGCGAGCGTCACCGCCCGCCAGGCCGACAAGATCGTCCGCGTCGGTGACGAGGCACTGGTCGCCGCGCCCGGCGAGAAGTTCGCGAACGCCGTCGAGGTCAAGGCCACCCACAAGGGCGCCGCCGCGGGCGGAGTGGCCGTCACCGCCACCCTGGTCAAGGACAGTCTGGGGCTCATCGACAACGACAAGGGCCCGTACTTCAAGGACGCGGACGGCAACCCGCTGCGCACCCTGGACCTCACCACTAACGCCGACGGCCTGCTCCGGCTCCCGGACCTCTTCGCCGACGAGAACCCGGGCACGTACAAGCTGCGCCTCACCACCGAGGGCGGCGCCACGCTCGTCATCGAGCTGACCGTCCAGGCCCCGGAGGAGACGGAGACCCCCGAGGCCTGACCCGGCGGCCCCACCGGCCCCTACCGCTCGATCTGCTCCACCGCTTCACCGCTTCGACGACAGCCCCCGCGCCCACCCGGCGCGGGGGCTGTCCGCGCTGTTCTCATCTCGCGCCCGGGTTGCTACGGTGCCCCACCCCTGACGAACCGTCAGCCACAGGTCATCAGGCCGCCGCCGTCATCGGAACACCGTCCCGGGAGGTCGGGCATGCGTGCTCTCGTCGCCGCCGCCATCGGGCTGGCCGCCGCCTTCGCGCTCGTGCTCACCCTCTCCGCCGTCGGCTCCCCGCCAGGGGAGACCTCGCCCGAGCCCCTGCTCACCACGGTCCCGGGCCCCAAGAGGTAGCACCGCAGAGGGAGAGGTCACCACCATGCGCCGCCGAGCCGGTCTCGTACTCCTGGCCTTCGCCGTCTTCTTCGCCGCTCTGTCCCCGCTGCTGCGCTGGTACGCCTTCCCCCGGCTGGCCAAGGTGCCGCCGAACCAGTACCAGGAGGTCGTCCTGGAGGCGAAGCCCGCCACCCTCCTCGACTACACGACCCTCCGGGCGAAGGAGGTCGAGAAGGTCACCATCGTCCAGACGCTCAAGGGCAATGTGGAGGAGTCCGAGCGGATCGAGCGGAGCGCCGGGCGGGACGTCGTCGTCTGGGACGCGCTCTCCTACATCGAGGGTCCCGACGGGAAAATGGTCTCCGCCATCCCCGAGCGCTACATTTTCGACGCCCACACCCAGGCCCCCGTCAACGCCACCGGAGAGATGGTCGACGGCGACCCCGTCCGCCGCACCGGCATCGAGTTCAAATGGCCCTTCCTCACGGAGAAACGGGACTACGAGTACTTCGACGCCCAGACCCGTACCACCGCGCCCATCCACTACAAGGGCACCCGCACCTTCCGCGGTCTGGAGGTCTACTACTTCGAGCAGACCATCCCCTGGACCAAGGTCCCGATGCCGAAGAAGATGCCCATCGAGGGCATCACCGCCGAGCAGATCGCGCAGACCGGCATCACCCGCTGGTACACCACCAAGCGCATGTTCTGGGTCGAACCCGTCACCGGGGCGCCGGTCAACGGCGAGGAGATCCACACCGAGGAGCTGCGTGACGCCAAGAAGATGGGCATGTCCGAGGACACCGTCACCGCGTTCGACGGCCATGTGAAGATGCGCGAGGACTACATCGCCGACACCGTCGAGCTGGTGAAGTCCCAGCGCGTCCTGGTCCTGCTCCTCACCTCGTACCTGCCCTGGGGCTTCCTGGGCCTGGGCATCGGACTGCTCGCACTGGCGCTCTGGCTGGAGGCGCGCTCGCGGCAGCCGGTGAGCCCGCGGCCGGAAGGCCCTACGAGCGCTTGAGCCGCGCCGAGGTGTACCGCGTCGCCTGTACGGTCGCGGGGTCCTCCGGCCACGGATGCTTCGGGTAGCGGCCGCGCAGCTCCGCGCGTACGGCCTTGTAGCCGTCCTGCCAGAACGACGCCAGGTCCGCCGTCACGGCCGCGGGTCGCCCGGCGGGGGAGAGGAGGTGGACCAGGACCGGCACCCCGGCCACCCGGGGCGTCTCGGCCAGCCCGAACAACTCCTGGAGTTTCACCGCCAGTACGGGCTGTTCGCCGCCGTACTCGATACGGATACGGGAGCCGCTCGGCACCTCGATCCGCTCCGGCGCCAGCTCGTCCAGCCGTACGGCCTCGCCCGTCGCCCACGGCAGCAGCCGGCGCAGCGCCTGGCCCGCGTCGATCCGCCCCAGGTCCGCCCTGCGGCGGGCCCGGGACAGCTCCGGCTCCAGCCAGGCGCCCGGGTCCGCGAGGAGCGCCCCGTCCGACACGTCCGGCCACGGCGCCCCCACCACCCGGTGCAGGAACGCCAGCCGCAGCCGCAACTGCTCACTGTCCCGGCTCCACCGCAGCAGCCCGAGCCCCTCCCGTTCCAGCCCCTCCAGCAGGGCCCCGCGCACCAGCTCCGGATCGGGCTGCTTCAGCGGGCGGACCGCCAGCTCCACCGCCCCCACCCGGGCCACCGACCGGGCCACCACATCACCGTCGGCCCACCGGACCTCCTCGCCGCGCACCCGCAGCTGCCCGGCGGCCAGGAGCGCGGTCCCCTCGTCGATCACCGCCGCCAGCCGTACGCGCGCCGAGGCCGCGTGGGCGGGCCGGTCCGCGACGGCGACGGCGAGCCAGGGCGCGCTGCGCAGCCGCGAGGAGTCCCCCAGCTCCGCGCCCGTCCCCGACACCATGAGGAACGCCCCCTCGCCCCGGGCCCGCGCCACCCGCTCGGGAAAGGCCAGGGCGGCGACGAGCCCGACAACGGCGTCATCGGAGCGCCCCTCACCGGAGCCGGAGCCCGCGCTTGTGCCCGGCACGGCCCCGGAGCCCGAACCGGACCTGGAGCCCGCGCTTGTGCCCGGCGCGGCCCCGGAGCCCGAACCGGACCTGGAGCCCGCCCCTGTACCTGGCGCGGCCCCGGAGCCCGTGCCCGGCGATTTCCCGGTGCCGGTGCCGGAGCCCGCGCCGTCCACCTGGGCCGACAGCCGCCGCACCTCCTGCTTCCAGCGGCCCGCGTACCCGTCCTGGCCCCGGCGGGCCGTCCGCAGCGCCGCCGCCAGATCGTCCCCGTACTCCCTCGGCGGCTCCTCGCTCAGCAGCGCCACCACCTCCGCCGCCCGCCGCGCCCCGACCTCCGCGGCCCCGTCGAGGAGCGCCCGCGCCAGCCGGGGGTGCAGCCCGAGGCGGGACATCCGTACGCCCCGGTCGGTGACCCGGCCCGCCGCGTCCACGGCCCCGATCGCTCCCAGCACCTCCCGGGCGGCGGCCATCGCCCCGGCGGGCGGCGGGTCCAGCAGGGCGAGCGAGGAGGCCTCCGGATCGCCCCAGCACGCCGCCTGCAGCGCGAACGCGGCGAGGTCGGCCACCTTGATCTCCGGGGTCGGGAAGCGCGAGAGCCGCCCGTCCTCGGCCTGCTCCCAGCACCGGTACACCGCACCGGCCGCCTCCCGCCCCGCCCGGCCCGCCCGCTGCCGCCCGGCCGCCTGCGAGGCCCGTACGGTGGTCAGGGCACTCAGCCCCCGGGCATGGTCGGTACGGGGCTCGCGGGCCAGACCCGAGTCGACGACGACCCGCACGCCGGGCACCGTCAGCGACGACTCCGCCACCGAGGTCGCCAGCACCACCCGCCGTACGCCGGACGACCCGGCCAGCACCGCGTCCTGCACGGCGGCCGGGGCGCGCCCGTGCACCTGGAGCACCTCCGCGTCCACCCCGGCCAGCTGCCCGGCCACCCGCGCGATCTCCCCGACACCCGGCAGGAAGCAGAGCACGTCCCCCTCCCGCTCACCGAGCGCCCGCCGCACAGTCGCCGCCACATGCGTCAGCAACGCCGGATCGACGCGCATCCCGTGCGGAGGCTTCACCGGCCGCGCGGGCGGCGCCCAGACCACCTCCACCGGATACGAGACCCCCTCGGCCTCGACCACCGGGGCATCGCCCAGCAGCCGCGCCCACCCCTCCGCGTCCGTCGTCGCGGAGGCCGCCACCAGCCGCAGATCGGGCCGGATCGCCTCCCGTACGTCGAGGAGGAAGGCGGCCACCGTGTCCGCGTCCAGATGGCGCTCGTGGCACTCGTCGATGATCACCACGTCCACCCCGGCCAGCTCCTGGTCGCGCTGGAGCCGCTGGAGCAGCACCCCGGTGGTCACGACCTCCACCACGGTGTCCGGGCCCACCACGCGCTCGCCGCGCACGGTGAAGCCGACCCGGCCGCCCGGCCGCTCCCCGAGCAGCCAGGCCATCCGCCGCGCCGCCGCCCGCGCGGCGATCCGCCGCGGCTCGGCCACCACGACCCGCCGCACCGGCCCGTCCCCGGTCAGCCCGGCCAGGACCAGCGGCACGAGGGTCGTCTTGCCGGTGCCGGGCGGGGCGCAGAGGACGGCGACGCCCCGGTCGTCGAGCGCGCGCTCCAGGGCGGGGACGGCGGTGCGGACGGGGAGGCGGTCCAGGGCTTCGGTGCGGATCACGGTCCCAGTGTCGTACGGGCGCTTCCGGTGCGGACGGTCGGTCCCGCCCGCACACGAAGCCTCGGTCCCGCTCGCAGAGGAAGAGTCTCAGTCCCGCTCGCACACGAAGATCGCCGTTCCCGGGATCAGGTTGCCCCGGAGCGGGGACCAGCCGCCCCACTCCTGGTCGTTCCACTCGGGCCATTCCGGTTCGACCAGGTCGAGCAGCCGGAAACCGCCCGCCACCACGTCCCGCACCCGGTCACCGAGCGTGCGGTGGTGTTCCACATAGACCGCGTTGCCGTCCTCGTCCTGCTCGACGTAGGGGACCCGGTCGAAGTAGGAGGCGGCGACGGAGAGGCCCTCGGGCCCCGGCTCGTCCGGGAACGCCCAGCGGATCGGGTGCGTCACGGAGAAGACCCACCGCCCGCCGGGCCGCAGCACCCGGTGGACCTCGCGGAAGACCCGTACGGGATCGGCGACGAAGGGCACCGCCCCGTACGCGGAGCAGGCCAGGTCGAAGGAGGCGTCCCGGAACGGCAGCCGGCCCGCGTCCGCCTCCACCAGCGGGATCCCCTCGCCGATGCGCAGGGCGTGCTGGAGCTGGCGGTGGGAGAGGTCGAGCGCCACCGGGCGGGCGCCCTGCGCGGCCAGCCAGCGCGAGCACTGGGCGGCCCCGGCGCCGATCTCCAGGATGTCCAGCCCCTTGAGGGAGGCGGCGGGCCCCAGCAGGCCGGCCTCGGCCTCGTCGAGCCCCTCGGGGCCCCAGACGAAGCGGTCGTCCCCCAGGAAGCCGCCGTGGTCGTTCTGGTACTCGTCGGCGTTCCGGTCCCACCAGCCGCGGCTGGCGCGGCTGCTCTCCGCCTCGTCGGCCGCGCGCCGGGTCGCTTCGGGCTCCGCAGGTTCGCCGGAGTGGGTGCCGTGGATCTCTTGGCTCATCGTGCCCGTCGTTGTAGTTTGCCTTCACTCGCCGCACGCGGTACGGACCAGAGGCGGTACCGCGAGAGGGACGCGTGTGCGCGACGTCTTGCCGCACTGCCGTATTGTGTACGGGTCGATCGGCCCGAACACGCCTCGGAGAACAGGAGTTGCTCCGGTACGGGGCCGTGGTGCCCCTCGGTTCGCGCCTGCGCGCATTGACCCTGTCCGGCTGCCCCCGTATGCTACAAGTTGCGCTGCGAGCCTGCGCGCCTCAGACCTAGCAGGCCGCGCTCGCGTCTGTTGCATGTCCCCTCGGTTGTCGAGGCGTCTCTCCGGAAACGGATTGCGCGCTTTCCAGGCTGTCCGGCTTCTGCAGAGGCGATACGGGCTTTCGGCGTAGCAGTACCTACGACTCTCTGTCCGTACCGGAGCCCTTTCCCACATGACGAGCAGCACCGAGACCACCGCCACCACTCCGCAGGTTGCGGTCAACGACATCGGCGACGCGGACGCGTTCCTCGCGGCGATCGACGAGACGATCAAGTACTTCAACGACGGCGACATCGTTGACGGTGTCATCGTCAAGGTTGACCGGGACGAGGTTCTCCTCGACATCGGTTACAAGACCGAAGGTGTCATCCCGAGCCGCGAGCTCTCGATCAAGCACGACGTCGACCCGAACGAGGTCGTCAAGGTCGGCGACGAGATCGAGGCCCTGGTTCTCCAGAAGGAGGACAAGGAAGGCCGCCTGATCCTCTCGAAGAAGCGCGCTCAGTACGAGCGTGCCTGGGGCACCATCGAGAAGATCAAGGAAGAGGACGGCATCGTCACCGGTACCGTCATCGAGGTCGTCAAGGGTGGTCTCATCCTCGACATCGGCCTCCGCGGCTTCCTCCCGGCGTCGCTCGTCGAGATGCGTCGTGTCCGCGACCTCCAGCCCTACGTGGGCAAGGAGCTCGAGGCGAAGATCATTGAGCTGGACAAGAACCGCAACAACGTGGTCCTGTCCCGCCGTGCCTGGCTCGAGCAGACCCAGTCCGAGGTTCGCCAGACGTTCCTCACCACCCTGCAGAAGGGTCAGGTCCGCTCCGGCGTCGTCTCCTCGATTGTCAACTTCGGTGCCTTCGTGGACCTGGGCGGCGTCGACGGTCTCGTGCACGTCTCCGAGCTCTCCTGGAAGCACATCGACCACCCCTCCGAGGTCGTCGAGGTCGGTCAGGAAGTCACCGTCGAGGTCCTCGACGTCGACATGGACCGCGAGCGCGTCTCCCTGTCGCTCAAGGCGACGCAGGAAGACCCGTGGCAGCAGTTCGCCCGGACGCACCAGATCGGTCAGGTCGTCCCGGGTAAGGTCACCAAGCTCGTTCCGTTCGGTGCGTTCGTCCGCGTCGACGAGGGCATCGAGGGTCTGGTCCACATCTCCGAGCTGGCCGAGCGCCACGTGGAGATCCCGGAGCAGGTCGTCCAGGTCAACGACGAGATCTTCGTCAAGGTCATCGACATCGACCTCGAGCGCCGCCGCATCAGCCTCTCGCTGAAGCAGGCCAACGAGTCCTTCGGTGGCGACCCGGCCTCGGTCGAGTTCGACCCGACCCTGTACGGCATGGCCGCGTCCTACGACGACCAGGGCAACTACATCTACCCCGAGGGCTTCGACCCCGAGACCAACGACTGGCTCGAGGGCTTCGAGGCGCAGCGCGAGGTCTGGGAGACCCAGTACGCCGAGGCGCAGCAGCGCTTCGAGCAGCACCAGGCCCAGGTCATCAAGAGCCGCGAGGCCGACGAGGCCGCCGCTGCCGAGGGCGCTGCCGCCCCGGCCGGCGCCGCTCCGGCCGCCTCGGGCGGCTCCGGTGGCGGTTCGTACTCCTCGGAGTCGGCGGACAACTCCGGCGCCCTGGCGTCGGACGAGGCCCTGGCCGCGCTGCGCGAGAAGCTGGCGGGCGGCCAGAGCTGACGCTCTGACCCCCGACGGCTCATCGGCTGCGGTAGAGCCCGAGTTGTAGAGCACTGAGTGAGGCCCGTCCCCTTCGGGGGGCGGGCCTCATGCGCGTACAGGGGTACTGGTCAGGGCGTGACAGCGATGTTGGTGAGTCCGTTGCCTCCGGTGACGGTGTTGCTCGCGTGGACCGTGGTGCGGCAGGTGGCGCTGTTGTTGGTGACGTTGATGGCGAGCCGGCGGTCCCCGGTGGCGCCGGTCAGGTCCGAGGTGTTGTTGCGGAAGACGGTGCCGCAGCCCCATCCGGGCCGCTGGGTGTGGGTCTCGTAGCCGTTGTTGGTGGTACGGGTGCCCCGATTGCCCTCCACCAGGACGTCGTTGCCCTTCACATCGACCCAGGAGTCGTCGTAGTTGGCGCCGGTGAGCCCGCTGCCGTCGAAGGTGTTGCCGATGATCCGGGCGCCGGTGGTGCCTTCCTTGATGTCGACGTTCTCGCCGCGGACATCCGGCCCGATGGTGTTGTTCAGGATCTGCGCGTTGTCGCTCCGGTCGGTGAGGTCGTTCGCCGTCCCGACGTACACGCCCTCGCCCATCCCGCGCCCGTTCTGCCCCGTGTCGTAGATGCGGGAGTTCTTCAGCACGCCGTCGCGGCTGGACTTGCGGAAGTGGACGCCCTCCATGTCGAGGTCGTGGACGGTGACCGAGTCGATGACGACGCCGTTCGCCGCGTCGGCCATGATCCCCTTCTGGCCGCCCTTGATGGTCACCCCGTGGACCGTCCAGTACGAGGCGCCGTTGAGGTGCAGCCCGTAGCCGCCGCCCGCCGTCAGGACGGCCCTGCTGGAGCCGGTGAGGATGATACGGGCGCCGGAGGTGCCGGGACGGGTGGCCTTGAAGTTCCCGGTGTAGGTGCCGTCGGCGAGCCGGATCGTGTCGCCGGGGGAGACGGTGGTGAGCGCCGACTTCAGCTGGGCGGCGGTGGACACGTCGATCACGGCCGCGTGCGCGGGCCCGGCGCCGGTCAGGACCAGCCCGCCGGAGGCGAGGACGGCGGTCAGCAGGGCGGTGAGGGGGGTGCGGGGGCGCATGGGGGAGCCTTCCCGTCGGAATCGGAGGGTCCGGAATGTTCCCGTACATGAATGGAGGGCGCATCCCTGAACGTGTTGCCCAGTGACGGTAGGGACGGCGGCGGGGTGCGTCAAGGTCTGGACCAATAATGGGTGTGCCCTGGCCGGGGCGCCTCAGGTGTGTCTCAACTGGCCTCCCGCGAAGTCCCGTTGCCGGAAGGTGCGGTCGCGGGGAATGCTCATGGAGCCGGCCGCGTTCTTCCCAGGGAACACGAGGAGGAGCGGTAACCGTGCCTGATCCGCAGAGTTTGTACGAATGGGAGCCGAAGGGCCTGGCCGTCGTCGACATGGCGCTGGCCCAGGAGTCGGCCGGCCTGGTCATGCTCTACCACTTCGACGGATACATCGACGCGGGCGAGACCGGCGAGCAGATCGTCGAGGGCCTGCTCGAAACGCTGCCCCACCAGGTCGTGGCCCGCTTCGACCACGACCGGCTCGTCGACTACCGGGCCCGGCGCCCCCTGCTGACCTTCCGGCGCGACCGCTGGACCGCCTTCGAGGCCCCGACCCTGGAGGTCCGGGTCGTCCAGGACGCCACCGGAGCGCCCTTCCTGCTGCTGTCGGGCCCGGAGCCGGACGTGGAGTGGGAGCGGTTCGCCGCCGCCGTCGAGCAGATCGTCGAGCGCCTCGGCGTCCGCCTCACGGTCAACTTCCACGGCATCCCCATGGGCGTCCCGCACACCCGCCCCGTCGGCATCACCCCGCACGGCAACCGCACCGACCTGATGCCGGGCCACCGCAGCCCCTTCGACGAGGCCCAGGTACCCGGCTCGGCGGAGTCCCTCATCGAGTACCGGCTGATGGAGGCCGGCCACGACGTCCTCGGGGTCGCCACCCACGTCCCGCACTACGTGGCCCGCTCCGCCTACCCGGACGCGGCCCTGACCGCGCTGGAGGCGATCACCGCCGCGACCGGCCTGGTCCTGCCCGCCCTCGCGCACTCCCTGCGCACCGAGGCCCACCGCACCCAGACCGAGATCGACCGGCAGATCCGCCAGGGCGACGAGGAACTGGTCTCCCTCGTCGAGGGCCTGGAGCACCAGTACGACGCGGTCGCCGGCTCCGAGACGCGCGGCAACCTGGTCGCCGAACCGGTGGACCTGCCCTCCGCCGACGAGATCGGCCGCGAGTTCGAGCGCTTCCTCGCGGAGCGGGAGGGCGACGGCTGAGCGCCCCGGCCGGGGCCGTAGGCTGCGGCCCATGCTGAAAGTGGGCCTGACCGGCGGGATCGGCGCCGGCAAGAGCGAAGTGTCGCGGCTGCTCGTCTCGTACGGGGCCGTGCTGATCGACTCCGACCGGATCGCGCGCGAGGTCGTCGAGCCCGGAACCCCCGGACTCGCGGCCGTGGTCGAGGAGTTCGGGCCGGACATCCTGGCCCCCGACGGGACCCTGGACCGTGCGGCGCTCGGCGCGGTCGTCTTCGCCGACCCGGACCGCCGCGCCGCGCTCAACGCGATCGTCCACCCCCTGGTCGGCGCCCGCGCCGCCGAGCTGGAGCGGGAGGCGGGCGCGGAGGCCGTCGTCATCCATGACGTACCGCTGCTGGCCGAGAACGGCCTCGCGCCCCTCTACGACCTGGTCGTCGTCGTGGACGCGTCCGCCGAGACCCAGCTCGACCGGCTGGTGAACCTGCGCGGAATGACCGAGTCCGACGCGCGTGCCCGGATGGCCGCCCAGGCGACCCGCGAGGAACGCCTCGCCGTCGCCGATCTGACCGTGGACAACGACGGACCGCTGGAGGCCCTGGAGCCGCAGGTCCGCGGGGTCTGGGAGGAACTGCTGCGCCGGGCGGCCGCCACCACCGGCTGACCCCGGGCACCGCGGACCGCATCAGCCATCACCGGCCGAACCGGGGTGCCACCGGCTGGATCCGGGCTTCATCGGCTGAACCAGGGCGCCACCACCGGCTGGACCCGGCCATCACCGGCCGAGTCCGGGCCGGAATAGCGGCCACCGGCCGGATGTTGAAAACGCGGGAGCGAAGGGAAGGATGCGACCGTGCCCGAGAGCAACCCGGAAACCCATGTCATCGACTTCCGGGCGGCCGAGCAGCTGCTCGACGCCCGGGACCCCCGGGGCGCGGTCAAACTCCTCGACTCGGTGATCGCCGCCCACCCGGAGAACACCGCCGCCCGGCTGCTCCGGGCCCGCGCCTTCTTCGCCGCCGCCCAACTGCGCCCGGCCGAGCTGGAGTTCGAGCTGGTGCTGGAGCGCGAGCCGGACAACGCCTTCGCCCACTACGCCCTGGCCCGCACCTTCGAGCGGGCGGGGCGCCCGGACGCGGCGACGCGGCACTTCCGGCTCGCGGCGGCGCTCGACCCGAAGCCGGAGTATCTGAAGGCGGCCCGGTTCGAGGCCGAGGACTGAGCGCTGTCCCCGGCACCTCCCGGGGTGCCCCAGGCAGGGGCCTCACGGAGGTTTCGTGCCGTCCCCGGGGTCCGGCCTGCGCCACTGGGGGCGGCCGCCCCGGTCGGGTTCGTACGGCGGCACGTCCCGCCCCGGCTGGTAGTGCGCCCCCTGACGCATGCGGTACGTGACCACGCAGAGGTCCAGCACCGTGAGGGCCAGGAGCACCGCGCACGCCACCGCCCAGCCCGGCCGCCCGGTCAGCGAGAAGGCCAGCAGGCCGAAGAGCGCCCAGAACGTCCCCCAGAGACTCAGCCAGAGCCGTAGCCGCAGCGGACTGCGGGCGGTCGCGGGCTCACTGCCGGTACGCATGGCGATCACCTCACCCTCCAGCATGGACCCCGCACGCCCCGGCCGGGAACCAGGGCCGCCCGGCGGTCCGTCGCTCCTCCATGAGCGAATCACCGGTGCGTGAGGGATACGCGGGGACGGGCCCGGGAGCCATCACTCCGGACGGCTGCGCCGTCGAGCTGTACCGGCGGCTCGCCGTCGGCGCCGAGCCGGACGTGATCGCCTCGGTGGCCCCGCCCGGCGCGAGCATCCTGGAGCTGGGCTGCGGCGCGGGCCGGGTGACCCACCCGCTCGTCGAGCGCGGCTTCGCCGTGACGGCGGTGGACGAGTCGGCGGAGATGCTGGCGCACATCGTCGGCGCGCGCACGGTGCGCAGCCCCATCGAGACGCTGGACCTCGGCACCGAGCGCTTCGACGTCGTGCTGCTCGGCTCGTTCCTGGTCCACGCGGGCGAGCACCGGGTGCGGGACGGCATGCTGCGCGTCTGCCGCCGGCAGGTGAAGGACGACGGGATCGTCCTCATCCAGCGCGAGGGCGTGGCCCACCGCTCGGAGCTGCCGTGGGAGCGGGTCGACGCCTCCGGCTGCCGTATCCGGATCGTCTCCGCCGAGCCGGTGGGGGACGGGGTGAGGTCGGTGCGCGCGGAGTACGACGTCGGTGACGTCCGGTGGACCCAGACGTTCCGGTCACGCGAGCTGTCCGACGGGCAGCTCGCCGGACACCTGGCGGCGGCGGGGCTGACGGTGGACCGCGCCCTCACCGACGACGGCACCTGGCTGCTGGCCCGCTCTCTCGGCCGACCCGCCTCCTCCGCTGATCCGCGGCTTCTGTGACGGGTTCGCTCAGTGCACGAAGGTGTAGCTGCGCCACGGCGGGCCGCTCTCGGCCGCCACATCGCTGAACCGGGTGGCCACATAGGCCGTCCCCTTACCGGTGCAGTCGCGGGTGGGGTAGAGGACGATGTCGACCAGCGTGCCGTTCTCGATCTCCCGGGCCCCGCTGGGGGCGAGCCGGTGGCAGCCGCGTACGGAGGGGCTGTTCACCTGCACCACCGCGTCGCGGTCGGTGTGATAGGTCACCGGGCCGACGGCGGTACGGCCGAGGCCCGAGCAGCCCGAGACGGTGAGGGCGAGGAGCGAGGCTGCGGCGACGGCGCCGAGACGGCGTCGGCGGCGGGGATCGGGCGCGGTCACGGACATGGGCGGGTCCTCGTCTGCTCGTCCGGTGCTCGTCCGGCTCTCACCGGTGCTCGTCCGGTTCGTTCGGTACGCCTTCGGCTCTCATCGGTGCGCCGCGGAGACGTGCTGGCGCTGGCCACCCTGCCCGCTCCGCACCCTCCGGGCATCCGGTGCGCGGCCGACCGGGCGAGGGGCGGGGCCGGGCAGGGACATCCCGCACGGGCGGCCGGACGGCGGAGGGCCACCCCGCGCCGGTACGGGGACGCCGCTCGCCCCTCACTCAGCGTGTCCGGTGCCGAGCGGCTCCGCTCCTGCCGTACCCCGCTCCGACCTGCGGTGATACGGCCGTGGACGGCATTGTCAGACCCCGCGCCTAGACTCGCAGAGTCAGCAATGAACGGTGCTGGACCGGACCGGTACGACCCCGTGGATCGGGTGGACCGGGGTGGACCGGTGGATCAGGCGGGAGGGGGGTGATCGGAATGGCTGCTCAGGGTGCGCGTGCTCCGGGCGGGGGCGAGCCGCGGGAGGCGGACGCCGGCCGTCTGCTGCGCTGTGCGGCGGTATTCCTGCCCGGCTCCGTCCCGAGGGACGGCCTGTTCGCCTTCTGGGACCCGCATGCCGAGGGCCCCGTGGGCCCGTCGTCCTTCGTGTACGCGAACACGGCCCACTCCGACGACCGGGCCCCGGCCGACACCGTGCCGTACCGTCCGGCCGAGATCACCGTGGTCCGGCGGGAGACCGGCCCCGAGGGCGGGGCCCCGGCCGCCGGGCCGCCCGGGGTCCGGAGCGTCGAGGTGCCCGCCGCTCTGCTCTCCGTGGCCGACGCGCTGCCCGTGCTCGTCCGCGCCCGGCACCAGGCGTCCGCCCACCCCGCCACCCGCTGCTGGGGCGCGGCCGCCCTGCACGCCCTCCACCTGGTCGCGCGCGGCAGGCTCCTGCCCGGTCTCACGGCGGACGCCCACGACGCCTGGCGGGCGGGCCCCCGCGATGCCGAGGACGTCGCACACCTGCGGGCCACCGCCGCCGCGCTGCCGCCCGAGGGGCACGCGGTGCCGCTCCCGGGGCTGGACCCGCCCCGGCTCCCCGACCCGGAGGCGCTGATCGGCTCCTTCCTGGACGCGGTGGCCGACACCCTCCCGCGCACCCCCGCCGCCGCCTTCGCGATGGGCGCGCCCTTCGCCGCCCGCGAGCCGCAGCACCTGCCCCACGCCGCCGCCTGGGCCGTCGAGGTGGCCTCGGGCGTGGACGCGGGGGTGCGGGTCTCGCTCCGGCTCGACCTCTCCGCCTACGAGCTGTTCGACACCGCCGACACCTACGCCGTCACGGCCGCGGGGGAGGACGCCCCGGAGCACGCCTCACACCCCGACGACCCGGCGCACCCCCGCGATCCCGTGCACCCCGACGACCCGGCGCACCGCCATGCCGCCGCGGCCGTCGTGCAGGTGCACAGCCTCGCCGACCCGACGTACGTGGTCGACGCCGCCGCTCTGTGGAACGGGCTCGCGGGCGAGCCGTTCGGGCCGCGCTCGCAGGTCGACGCGGTGCTGGCGCTGCGCCGGGCCGCCCGGGTCTGGCCCCCGCTGGAACGGCTGCTGGACCAGCCCGTCCCCGATGTGCTCGCGATCACCGAGGACGAGCTGTACGAGCTGCTGAGCGACGCGGGGGCCCGGCTGGCGGCCGCCGGGGTCCAGGTGCACTGGCCGCGTGAGCTGGCCCGTTCGCTCACCGCGGCCGCCGTCGTGCGGCCCGCGCCCGGATCGGCCACCGACGGCACTTCGTTCTTCGACGCCGAGCAGCTCTTCGCCTTCGACTGGCAGCTCTCCCTGGGCGACGAGCGGCTGACCGAGGCCGAGATGGACGCCCTGGCCGAGGCCCACCGCCCGGTGGTGCGGCTGCGCGACCAGTGGGTGGTCGTCGATCCCGGCCTCGTACGGAAGGCGCGCAAGCGGGAGCTGGGGCTGCTGGACCCGGTGGACGCGCTGGCCGTCGCCCTCACCGGGAGCGCCGAGGTGGACGGCGAGCAGGTCGAGGCCGTGCCCGCCGGAGCCCTCGCCGCCCTCCGTACGCGGCTCCTCGACGAGGACACCACGATCGCCCCGCCGCCCGGGCTCGACGCGACCCTGCGCGACTACCAGCTGCGCGGTCTGGCCTGGCTGGACCGGATGACCTCGCTCGGGCTGGGCGGCTGTCTGGCGGACGACATGGGCCTCGGCAAGACGATCACCCTCATCGCCCTCCATCTGCACCGGGCCCGGCAGGCCCCCACGCTCGTCGTCTGCCCCGCCTCCCTCCTCGGCAACTGGCACCGGGAGATCAACCGCTTCGCCCCCGGCGTCCCCGTCCGCCGTTTCCACGGCACCGACCGGGAGCTGGGCGGGCAGGACGGCGGCTTCGTCCTCACCACGTACGGCACGATGCGCTCCAGCGCCGGGCAGCTCGCCGCGCACACCTGGGGGCTGGTCGTCGCCGACGAGGCCCAGCACGTCAAGAACCCGCACTCCTCCACGGCCAAGGCCCTGCGCACCATCCCCGCCCAGGCCAGGGTCGCCCTGACCGGCACCCCCGTGGAGAACAACCTCTCCGAGCTGTGGGCCCTGCTCGACTGGACGACCCCCGGACTGCTCGGCCCGCTCAAGGCGTTCCGGGCCCGGCACGCCCGGATCGTGGAGAGCACGGACACCGCCGCGGGCCTCGGCAACGAGGAGGCGGTCGAGCGGCTCGCCCGGCTGGTCCGCCCCTTCCTGCTCCGCCGTAAGAAGTCCGACCCCGGCATCGCCCCCGAGCTGCCGCCCAAGACGGAGACCGACCACCCCGTCTCCCTCACCCGGGAGCAGGCCACGCTCTACGAGGCGGCGGTGCGCGAGACGATGGCGCAGATCGAGGGGGCCGAGGGCATCGCCCGCCGCGGGCTCGTCATGAAGCTGCTGACCGCGCTCAAGCAGATCTGCAACCACCCCGCGCAGTATCTGAAGGAGGAGCCCACCCGGCTCACCGGCCGCTCCGGCAAGCTCGCCCTGCTCGACGAACTGCTCGACACGATCCTGGCCGAGGACGGCTCGGTCCTGATCTTCACCCAGTACGTGACCATGGCCCGGCTCCTCTCCGCGCACCTCGCCTCCCGGGCGGTCCCCTCCCAACTCCTGCACGGCGGCACGCCGGTGGCCGAGCGGGAGCGGATGGTGGACCGCTTCCAGTCCGGTCAGGTTCCCGTCTTCCTGCTCTCCCTCAAGGCCGCGGGCACCGGGCTCAACCTGACCCGCGCCGCCCATGTCGTCCACTACGACCGCTGGTGGAACCCGGCCGTGGAGGAGCAGGCCACCGACCGGGCGTACCGCATCGGCCAGACCCAGCCCGTGCAGGTCCACCGCCTCGTCGCGGAGGGCACGGTGGAGGACCGGATCGGCGAGCTGCTGGAGTCCAAGCGGGCCCTGGCGGACGCGGTCCTCGGCACGGGCGAGACCGCCCTGACCGAGCTGAGCGACCGCGATCTGGCCGACCTCGTCTCACTGCGGAGGCCTGCATGAGCCTGCTCCTCGTCTCGTTGCGGAGGCCCGCATGAGCCCGCGCCCGGCCCCCGGTTCCCGGCCGCGACCGGCAGCGGCATCCGGGGCGGCACCCGGCCCGGCCGCGGCATCCCGCTCGACGTCCCGCACCGCACCCCGTTCGGCGCCGCGTGCGCGGCCGGGCCCCGACGATCTGCGGCGTACCTTCGACGCGGTGCCCGCCCGGACCGCGCGGGAGGGCGAGCCCTTCGCGGACAGCTGGTGGGGCCGCGCCTGGGTGGCCGCCCTGGAGTCGCTGTCGATGGACGGGGCCCGGCTCGCCCGCGGCCGGGCCTACGCCGACGAGGGCAAGGTCGCCGCGATCACCGTCACCCCCGGCCGGGTCGTCGCCTATGTGCACGGCAGCCGCCCCCGCCCCTACCGCTCGGAGCTGCGGCTGCGCACCTTCACCGACACCGGCTGGGACACCCTGCTCGACGCGGTCGCCGCCCACCCCGGCCACCTCTCCGCGCTGCTGGCCAAGGAGATGCCGCATTCCCTGGCCGACACCGCCCGGGACGCCGACGTCCGGCTGCTGCCCGGCGGGGACGACCTGGACCCGAGCTGTACGTGCCCCGACCACGGCCGCCCCTGCAAGCATGTCGCCGCCCTCTGCTACCAGACCGCACGGCTGCTCGACAGCGACCCGTTCGTCCTGCTGCTGATGAGGGGCCGGGGCGAGCGCGAGCTGCTGGACGAGCTGGGCCGCCGCAACGCCGAGCACTCCGCCCGCGAACGCCCCGCCGCCCCGCCCGTCCCCCCGTCGCTCCCCGCGGCGGAAGCCCTGGCGGACCGGTTCCTGCCGCCGCTCCCGCCGCCCCTTCCCGTACCACCGCACCCCGACCGGCCGCCGTCCTACCCGGACCTGCCGGGCGCGCGCGACCCGCTGGGCCTGGACCACCTCGCCACCGACGCGGCCGCCCGCGCCCACGCGCTCCTCACGACGGGCCGCGACCCGCTGGCCGGGCTCACCCCCTGGCAGGACGCCGTCCGGATCGCCGCCTCCCGCCCCACCGCCGGGCTCACCGCCACCACCCGCGCGCTCTACCGGGAGCTGGCCCACGCCACCGGCCGCAACACCACCGACCTGGCCCGCGCGGTGGCCGCCTGGCGGCAGGGCGGAGCCGAGGGGCTCGCGGTCCTGGGGGAGCCCTGGGACCCGCCGGCCGGCCCCTTCGACCGGGCCAGACCGCTGCTGGCCGCCGCCGGGTTCCCGCGCTTCACGCCCCGGCGCAACCACCTCACCCACCCCGACGGCTCGCTCCAGCTCCGCTTCGGCCACGACATGCGCTGGTACGGCTACGAGTCCGACCCCGGCGCCGACGACTGGTGGCCCCGCGCCGCCCCGCAGCACGACCCGGTCGCCGCCCTCGAAGCACTGCTGGCCGGCGACGCGGTCCCGGACCCGGAGGACACCCCGTCGTACGTCCGCTGAACCGCGCGCCCGGGGCACGGGCGCGGATGGCGAGCGGGCACGGGCGGTGCAGCCGGCACGGGCGGTAAAACCTTTGGCCACCGCCCAGTTGGCCCTGTTAGCGTCCTCGACGTGGCGAAACTCAATCAGATCATCGCAGTGGAGAAGGGCGTCAAGTCCAAGGCGCACCAGGACCTGACGGCAGCACATCACGGCCTGCAGAAGGCCGCGCTGCTGGCCGGCATCTCCCGGACCTACCAGCCCAAGGACGAGGAGGGCGAGCAGCTTCCGCCCGAGTCGACCCTGGTCCAGGTCAGGACCGAGGACGTGCTGCGGGAGACCGCCGCCACGCTCACCCGGCTCTTCGACGTGACCGCCACCAAGGACTGGGCCAACTGCTCGGCCCGGGCCGATGTGAAGGTCGACGGCCGGGTGCTGGTGGCCGAGGTGCCGGTGTCGTATCTGCTCTTCCTGGAGAAGCAGCTGACCGACCTCAACACCTTCATCCGCAAGCTCCCGGTGCTGGACGCGGCCGAGGCCTGGGTGCAGGACCCGTCCACCGACGCCTGGAAGACCGAGCCGGTCCGCACGGTCCGTACGAAGAAGGTGCCCCGCAACCACGTCAAGGCGGAGGCCACCGAGAAGCACCCGGCCCAGGTCGAGGTGTACTACGAGGACATCCCGATCGGTTACTGGACGACCGTCAAGTTCTCCGGTGCGCTGCCCGCACGGCGCGTCAACGAACTGCTGGACCGGGTCGAGAAGCTCCAGCAGGCCGTGAAGTTCGCCCGCGAGGAGGCCAACGGCGCGGAGGTCACCGACCAGCGGGTGGGTGATGCGGTATTCGGTTACCTCTTCGGGTGACCGACCATGGATTCCCCGGCCGCCGATGACGGTGACCGGGGTGCGCGAGGAGCGCAAGCTGAAACTGAAGCTTGTCGTGAAGGCGCGGTTCCAGTGGAGGTTCGACTCCTCCCTCCGGCACGGGCCGGAGTAGCCCAAGCAGGCAGAGGCAGACCGCCGTCAATCTCAGACTCTTGCTCCAGACTCAGCATTCGCCGCCGATCGCCGGATCGAACGGGCCCGGGCCCGCGCGCGTCGAGATGCCGGTTCAAGTCCGGCCCGCAGAGCTCCGATCTGCGGTGGTCCAAAGGCAGGACGCGACGACATCATGACTGACCCGGACCCTTAAACGTGCCGGCGTGCCCGATGGGCGGCACACTCAGGGCCCGGAGGCCGGCTACGCCTCCGGGCCCGCTCCCGTTCCCGGGGCCTCCGCCGCTCCCAGCGACACGCCCCGCCCCGCGAAGAACCGCTCGAACTCCGCCACCGGCAGCACGGCCGCGCGCGTCCCGGCGTCCGTCCCCGACGGGTTGTGGAAGTGGAGGCCGGACCCGTCGGCCGTCCGGGTGGTCACCAGCACCAGATGCCCGCCCCGCCCCGGAGCCGGTCGCTCCGGATGCCGGATCCCGTAGTGGACGGAGACCAGCACGGTCCGGCCCGCGTCCAGCAGCCCCGGGATCTCGTCCACGCCCAGGTGCCGGTGGACCGTGGCCTCGCGCCCGTACACCTCGCCGACGTACTCCGCGAAGGGCGCGTAGACCAGTCCCCGGATCGTTCCGTCCGCGTCCTCCGTGTACGCCCCGTACTTCAGAGCCCCGTCCCGCAGCTCGAACAGCGAAGGGGCACCGGCGCCGAGCGCCATGCGCAGGCAGGTCATACCGCACAGATGACCTGCCCAGCGCGCGTACTCGCCGGGCGACGACGCCCCCGACTCCGCCCAGCCCGGGTCCTCGGCCGGGTCGAGACCGCCCTTCACGATCGCCCCCACCAACTCCGGCGTGGCGAACTGGGTGTGGACGGGGACGGAGCAGAGGGCACAGGTCACTGGCGATATCCGTTCAGGAAGCGGCCGATGCGGCTGATCGCCGAGTCGAGGTCGTCGGCGTACGGCAGGGTCAGGATGCGGAAGTGGTCCGGGCGCGGCCAGCTGAAGCCCGTGCCCTGCACCACCTGGATCTTCTCGCGCAACAGCAGGTCCAGCACGAACTTCTCGTCGTCGACGATGGGGTGCACCTTCGGATCGATGCGCGGGAACGCGTACAGCGCGCCCTTCGGCTTCACGCACGAGACCCCGGGGATCTCGTTCAGCCGCTCCCACGCCCGGTTCCGCTGCTCGTGCAGCCTGCCGCCCGGCGCCACCAACTCCCGGATGGACTGCCGCCCGCCGAGCGCGGCCTGGATGGCGTACTGCGCGGGCGCGTTGGGGCAGAGCCGCATGGAGGCCAGCATGGTCAGGCCCTCCAGATAGTTGCGGGCGTGCTGCCGCGGCCCGGAGACCACCATCCAGCCGGAGCGGAACCCCGCCACCCGGTACGTCTTCGAGAGCCCGCTGAAGGTGAGGCAGACCAGGTCCGGGGCGAGGACGGCCGCGCTGTGGTGCTCGGCGCCGTCGTACAGGATCTGGTCGTAGATCTCGTCCGCGAAGACCATCAGATTGTGCCGACGGGCCAGATCCAGAATGCCTTCGAGGATCTCGCGCGGATAGACCGCGCCCGTCGGGTTGTTCGGGTTGATGATCACGACGGCCTTGGTGCGATCGGTGATCTTCGACGCCATGTCGGCGAGGTCCGGGTTCCAGTCGGAGCCCTCGTCGCAGATGTAGTGCACGGCCTTGCCGCCCGCGAGCGTGGTCACCGCCGTCCAGAGCGGGAAGTCCGGGGCCGGGATCAGCACCTCGTCGCCGTCCTCCAGCAGCGCCTGAACGGCCATCGAGATCAGCTCGGAGACTCCGTTGCCCAGGAAGACGTCGTCCACGCCGACCTCGGTCAGCCCCATGGACTGGTAGCGCTGGGCCACCGCCCGCCGCGCGGAGAGGATGCCGCGCGAATCGGTGTAGCCGTGGGCCCGGGGCAGCATCCGGATCATGTCCTGGACGATCTCCTCCGGCGCCTCGAAGCCGAAGAGTGCCGGGTTGCCCGTGTTGAGCCGGAGCACGCTGTGGCCCGCCTCCTCCAGGGCGTTGGCGTGCTCGATGACCGGGCCCCGGATCTCGTAACAGACCTCGTTGAGCTTGCTGGACTGCCGGAACTCCATGCGGTGCCTCCCCGAGTCGAACTGCGATACTTGGTTTTACCAAGCTGGAGCTTGGAAAGTCCAACAACATGTCTAGACTGCGTCGTATGCCACGTCAGCAGCCCGCCGCCCAACGCCCCGTCAGACGCCGGAGCTACGACCAGTTCTGCGCCTCCGCCCGCGCCCTCGACTCCGTGGGCGACCGGTGGACGCTGCTGATCGTCCGCGAACTGCTCGCCGGACCCCGCCGCTACACCGACCTCCACGCCGATCTGCCCGGCGTCTCCACCGACGTCCTGGCCTCCCGCCTCAAGGACATGGAGCAGGGCGGCCTCGCCGTGCGCCGCAAGCTCCCGCCGCCAGCCGCCGCCTCGGTCTACGAACTGACCGAGCGCGGCCACGGTCTGCTCCCCGTCCTCACCGCCCTGGCCGAGTGGGGCGCCCCGGCCCTCACCGAACGCCGCCCCACCGACGCCGTACGCGCCCACTGGTTCGCCCTGCCCCTGCTGCGCGCACTCGCCGGGCTCACCCAGGAGGGCGTCCTCGAAGTCTGTCTGGACGAGGGCGAGTTCCACGTCCGTACGGGAGGGGGCGCGGCGGCCGGGCCGGAGGGCGAGCCGTACGGATTCGGCCCGGCACCCCGGCCCGACGCCCGCATCACCCTCGACGCCGAACTCTGCCTGGAGCTGGGGCGCGGCGAGGTCACCCTCGCGGAGGCGGTCAAGGGCGGGCGGATCGAGGTGACGGGGGAGGGGCCGCTCGCCGCCGAGCTGCGGGGCGGGTGAGGCGCGCGGGGCCGTGGCTTCCGGGTGGTGTCCGGCGGGCTGTGGCTCCGGGCTGGGATCTCCGGGTCGGGACCTCCGATCCGTGTTCTCCGGTTCCGTGTTCTCCGGATCCATGGTCTCCGGTCCGTGGCCTCCGGCATGGATGATGGGGGCGTGCGACTCGAAGCGATCACCTGGGAACGGCTGGCCGGTGAGCTGGCCCGGCACGCGGACGGCCTGACCGCCCCCGACGGATCACCCCGGCCCGCTTTCGGCATCGACGGTGCCCCGGCCGCCCGCACCGCCGACCTGGCCGAACGCGTCGCCGATGAACTGCGGCTGCGCGGCCGCTCGGTGCTCGTGGTCCCCACCGAGGGGTTCCTGCGCCCGGCGAGCCTGCGGTTCGAGTACGGGAGGGAGGACCCGGACTCGTACGCGGACAGCTGGTTCGACACGGGCGCGCTCTGGCGCGAGGTGTTCGGGCCGCTGGAGGCGGGCGGCTCCGGACGGGTGCTGCCCGACCTGTGGGACCCGGTGACGGACCGGGCCACGCGCACCCCGTACCGGGAGGTGCCGGAGGGCGGGGTGGTGATCGTGCACGGGCCGCTGCTGCTCGGCCACTGGTTCCCGTTCGCGCTGAGCGTCCATGTGCGGCTCTCGGAGGGCGCGTTGCGACGGCGCACGCCGGAGGCGGAGCGGTGGACGCTGCCCGCCTTCGCCCGGTACGAGGAGGAGGCGGCGCCCGCCGAACGCGCGGACGTGGTCGTGCGCGCCGACGACCCGGGGCATCCGGCGTGGTCGGGGGTGGGCGAGTCCTAGGGGCTTGAGGCGACCGTCCGGTGTGGGGGCTCAGCGGTCCGCGGGAGGCCGGGGCGGTTCCGGGCGCCCGCTTCCGTCCGACTGTTCCGGCTGTTCCGACTACCGGCCGCGCGGGAGGCTGCCGCCGTGGCGACTACGGGCGTGGCCGGCCGCCCACGTGGCGGCTATGGGGATGGCCGGCCGCCCACCGTGGCGACTACGGGGGCGGCCTCCCGCCCACCGTGGCGACCGCCTCGGCCCCGGCCCGGCAGCCCTCCACCGCGGCGGTCCGGTCGTCCGCCCCGGCCAGCACGGCCGCGAGGAACCCGCCGGTGAACGCGTCGCCCGCGCCCGTGGAGTCGACCGGGACGGGGACCGGCCGGGCACCGACCTGTCCCGTCACCCGGCCCCCGGCCGCCACCACCGCGCCCCCGCCGCCCAGGGTGACGACGACCCGGGGGAACGTACGGCTCAACTCGGCCGCCGACTCGGCCGGTTCGGGCAGCCCGGTCAGCAGCCGGGCCTCGTCCGCGTTCGGCAGCAGCAGCTCGGCGCCCTCGGCGTACTCCAGGAACCGTTTCGGGCCCAGCTCCGCCAGGAACCCCGCCGACGCCGGGTCCACGCTCACCGGAACCCCGCGCTCCAGGGCGGTCCCGAGGGCGAGCAGGGCGGCGGCGCGGCTGGTGGCGGCGAACAGGAGGTAGCCGGAGAGGTGCAGCCACCCCATGCCGTCGAGCATCGAGGGCGCGAAGTCCTCGGCGGCGAGCCGCAGGACGGCCCCGCTGTCGGTGAGGAACGTCCGCTCGGCGGCGGCGTCCACCAGCGCGATGACCGTCGCCGTCGCCACCTCGTCGTCCACCGCCAGCAGCGCCCGCACCCCGGCCCGCTCCAGCGCCTCCCGGTGCCAGTCGGCGGACTCCGCCCCGGCCCGGGCCAGCAGCGCCACCTCCCGGCACCCCGAACGCACCGCCCAGCAGGCGACGTTGGCCCCCGCGCCACCGGGCACGCTCCGGATCCGGGCGGCGGTGTCCGTGCCGTGGACGAGCGGGGAGCCGTGCAGCGCCACGACATCCGTGACCACGTCCCCGACCACGAGGAGCCCGCGCCCCGGGGCGGGGACGGCACCGCTGTCTGCCCGGGGGAGGTCCACCGTACGTCCGTCATTCCCGGGGAGGTTCACCGTACGGCTGCCCCTGTCGGGGAGGTTCACCGTACGGCCGCTGCCGCGGCGATCTCCGCCGCCAGCCGTACGTTCCCGCGCACCGCCGCCAGGTTCGCCTCCAGCGACGCGCTCTCGGTCCGCCGCATCAACTGGTCCAGCAGGAACGGGGTCACGCCCTGCCCGGTGATCCCGCGCTCCCGGCACGCGTCGAGCGCCTCCGCCAGCACCCGGTCGTGCAGGGCGGGGTCCAACTGGTCCGCTTCCGGTACGGGGTTGGCGACGATCAGCGCCGCCTCCGGGCCGCCCAGCGCCTCCTTAGCCCGCACCACCTCCACCACCTCCCCGGGGCTGTGCACGGTCCAGTCGACCGGGTGGCCCGAGCTGCTCAGATAGAAGCCCGGGAAGTGCGTGGTTTTGTAGCCGACGATGCCCACCCCCAGGGTCTCCAGCCGCTGGAGCGTGGCGGGGACGTCGAGGATCGACTTCACCCCCGCGCAGACCACCGTGATCCCGGTCCGGGCGAGCAGCCGCAGATCGGCGGACTCGTCCTGGTTCTCGGCCCACTCCCGGTGTACGCCCCCGAGCCCGCCGGTGGCGAAGAAGCGCAGCCCCGCCCGCGCCGCCAGGAACGCGGTCGCGGAGACCGTCGTCGCTCCGCTCGCCCCGAGCGCGAGCGCGGCGGCCAGATCGCGGTGGCCCAGCTTCCGGACCGCCGGATCGGTGGCTACCCGCTCCAACTGGTCCTTCTCCAGCCCCACATGGGCCCGGCCGTCCAGCACGGCGATGGTGGCCGGGACCGCCCCGGCGGACCGGACGATCCCTTCCAGTTCGAGCGCCACCCGGAGGTTGCGGGGGCGCGGCAGCCCGTGCGCGATGATCGTCGACTCCAGGGCCACGACGGGGAGGCCGTCGGCCAGGGCCGCGCGTACCTCGGCGGAGAGGACCGGCTCGTAGGAGGTGTCGATGTTCTGTGGCATGTCCCCATCCCTGTCGCGGGCGGGAGGGCCGCAAACCACGGGGGGACGGGTTCCGGCCCGTCCTGGTGGCGGGTCGGCCGGAAGTGGTCGCTAAGGTGACCGGCCATGACGACAAACGACCAGGCCCCCGCCTCCTTCGCCGTACACATCCCGGACGCCGACCTCGAACCGGAGCCCCTCGATCCGGCCCAGATCGTCTCGGGCGAGCCCGTGGTGACGGGCAAGGTGCTGTGGGAGTCCGCCGACGGCAGGCAGGTGCGCGGGATCTGGCAGATCACCCCGGGCGTGGTCACCGACACCGAGGCGAACGAGCTGTTCGTGGTCGTCAGCGGACGGGCGACCGTGGCGGTCGAGGGCGGCGCGACCCTGGAGATCGGGCCGGGGGACGCCTGCGTACTGCGCGAGGGCGACCGGACGACCTGGACGGTCCACGAGACGCTCCGCAAGGCGTACCACATCAGCCTCTGAGGTCTCTGAGGTCTCTGAGACAGCCTCTGAGCTCTCTGAGGCCTGCGAGGTTCGCGGTGGGAAGGCTCCCGAGAGGCACGGGCGCCTTCGCACCCTCACACCTTGGTGACCCCCGGCCGCTCCGCCCCCTTCAGGCTCCGGCGCAGGGCGAGCGCGGCCACCGGCAGGAGCAGGGCGGCGCCGGTCGCGTTCAGCGGGCCGTACCCCCACTGGGCGACGATCACCCCGGCCGTCGCGCCGCCGATGCCCGCGGCCGCGTTCATGGTCAGGTCCGACAGGCCCTGCACGGCCGCCCGGGCGTCCTGCGGTACGGAGTCGGTGAGCAGCGCCGAACCGGCGATCATCCCCGCCGACCAGCCGAGGCCGAGGAGGAACAGGCCCAGGGCGGTCTGGCCGTGCCGGGGCCCCGCCGTCCCCGCGAGCAGGGCGGCGCCGCTCAGCAGACCGACCGCGAGGCCGATCACCGAGAGTCGGCCGAACCGGTCGGCCAGCCACCCCATCACCGGCGAGAACGCGTACATGCCCGCGATGTGGCCGCTGATGACCAGCCCGATCAGCTGGAGACCGGCGCCGTGCCCGCCCAGATGGACCGGGGTCATGACCATGATCGACACCATCGCGGTGTGCGACACGGTCACGGTCCCCAGGGCCAGCTTGGCCATGGGCGACGCGCGGACCGCCGCGACCCCGGCCCGCAGGGACCGCTTCTGCCGTCCCTGCGGGCTCTGCGGGGCCAGGGCGCGCGCCGTGAGCAGCGGGTCGGGGCGCAGGAGCACGGCCACGACCGCTCCGGCGAGCAGGAAGGCGACCGCGGACCAGAGGTAGGGGCCCGCGGTCTCGGGCACCGGGCTGCCGCGGAACACCCGGCCCGCCGGGGCCGCGATGTTGGGGCCGACCACCGAGCCGATCGTGGTGGCCCAGACGACGGTGGAGATCGCCCGGCCACGCCGTTCCGGCCCGACCAGGTCGGCCGCCGCGAACCGGGCCTGGAGGTTGGCGGACGACCCGGCGCCGAACGCCGCCATCCCGAGCAGCAGCAGCGGGAAGCTGCGGACCACCGTGCCGATGACCACCAGGGCGCCGCCGAGTGCGCCGATCAGATAGGCGAGCACCAGACCGGGGCGCCGGCCGCGCGAGGTCATCAGGGCGGCCAGCGGCAGTGACAGCAGCGCCGTACCGGCGACGGAGGCGGTCGGGGCCAGACCGGACAGGGCCTCGGTGCCGGTCACCTCGGTGGCCAGCATCGGAGCCAGGGCGATGCCGATGGCCACACCGAGGCCGCCGAGAATCTGGCTGACGACGAGCACGGCCGAGGTACGGCGCTGGAGTGCGGGCAGCCCGGCGGCCGTGACGGGCGGGACGACGGAGCGGGGGAGTGGTGGTGTCACCGGCGCAGTGTGCCATTACGTGAACGGCGTGTTGCACCCGTACGGGTGAACCGGCCGATGAGGCGTCCGGATCGCCACCTCTGAAGACGCTCCGAACCGGCACCTCCTGGAACAGGCCCGTGCCGACGCTCCCCGGAGCAGGCCCCGTGCCGACGCTCCCCGGACCGACGCTCCCCGGACCAGTGGTTCCGGACCGGCACCCCTCTGGAACAGAGGCTTGTAACAGCGACTGCGGGAAGCGACTGCTAGAACAGCGGCTGCGGGAGCACCCCCTCCAGGGCCAGCAGCCGCCGCTTCGTCTCCAGCCCGCCGCCGAACCCCCCGAGGCCGCCGTCGCTCTCCACCACCCGGTGGCAGGGCACCACCACGGGCAGCGGGTTGGAGCCCATGGCGGCCCCCACCGCCTGCGCCCCCTCCGGCCGGCCGGCCCGGGCGGCCAGCTCCCCGTACCCGACGACCGTCCCGTACGGGACCCCGGACGCCAGCTCGCGGAGCACCTCGCGGGGGAAACCGGCCGTCAGCGACCAGTCCAGCTCCAGGCCGAAGTCCCGCAGCTCACCCGCGAAGTAAGCCGCGAGCCTGCGTATCGGCTCGGCCAGCCGCGCCGAGCCGGGCGCCTCCACCGGCTCCGCGCCCAGCCGCGTCCTCAGCCGGGAGAGCGCCGCGTCCCGGACGTCGGGCCGGGCGTGGAAGGCCACGGTGACCAGGCCGGCCGGGGTCGCGGCGAGCAGCAGCGGTCCGACGGCGCTCGCCACGACGGACCATTCGACGGCCGGCTCTCCACCGGGCCCGTAGCTGTTCATGCCGTCCACGGTACGACCGCCCACTGACAACGCCCGCCCTCCGCCGACGTCCCGCCCGCCGACAACGTCCCCGCCCGCCCGCCACCCCGGGGCGGTCGGGCGGATGGGGTCAGCGGGTGGCGTCGCGCACCACGTCCGGGTAGTTGGTGATGATGCCGTCCACGCCGTAGGCGTGGACCTTCGCCGCGTCCGCCGCGCTGTCGACCGTCCAGGTGTTCACCCGCAGCCGCTTGCCGTGGGGGCCCTTGAGCCGCTGCACGGCCGCCACGTAGTCGGCGCCGATCGTCTTGTACGAGGGGTTGATCTGGTCGGTGAAGGCCGCGTAGGAGGGCAGGTCGGCCACCTCGGGGGTGCCCAGGAAGCCGGTGGTGACGTCCGGGCGCAGGGCGTGCACCTCCTTGATGCTGTCGGCGCCGAAGCTCTGGATGACCAGCCGGTTCCGTACGTGCGAGGGGTCGAGCCACCCCTCCTTGCGCAGCACGCGCAGGATGTCCCGCTCGATGCCCGGGTAGGTGGCCGGGCTCTTGATCTCCAGGAGCAGCTTCTGCCGGTTGCGCTCCAGGCGGTGCAGGAACTGGGTGAGCGTCGGCACCCGGGCCTCCGCGAACCGCTCCCCGAACCAGCTGCCCGCGTCGAGTTTCGCGATCTCGGCTGCGGTGAAGTCCTTGACCGCCCACGGCGCACGGCCGGGGAAGATCTGCTCGACGTCCGTCGTGCGCTTCAGGTCGGTGTCGTGCACCACCACCAGCACACCGTCCTTCGTGCGCTGGACATCGTTCTCCACCCAGTCGATGCCGAGCTCCTTCGCGGCGTCCACGGCGGCGAGCGTGTTCTCCGGCGCGTAGCCCGAGGCGCCCCGGTGGGCCAGGACGACGGGGCCCGCCGGCCGGTCCGGGGTCAGGGCGTCCGCCGTCCGCGGCTGGGCGCCGGGCAGCAGGGCGCCGACGCCGAACACGCTCGCGGCGGCCGTGCCGAGCACGACGGCGGCTGCGGCCAGGGCGGTTGTGGTGCGGACGGACACGTCGACTCCTCGTACCGGGGTGGGGGCCACAACAAGCGTGGCGGTGGCCTGCCAACGCGGGGTACGGCAGCGGTGACCGCGGCGTGAACGTCGGAGGTCTCGCAACTATAGAATGCTTGTCCTAATATCTGTCTGCCGAGTCCGTCCCCTGGGGACCCTCTCGAAACCGGGCCTTCGGAAGGGTGTGCCAGCGTGCGGGGAACGGTCGACGGATTCACCCATGGCCCGGCGATCCTGGCCCTGGCCTTCCTCGTGGCCTGCCTGGGGGCCGCCGTGGGCCTCCGCTGCGCCATCAGGCCGTCCCGTACGGCACGCACCGGACGCCCTCGTGAGACACGCACGGGAGGCCCTCGTACGACACGCAAGGGGCGCCCCTCCGGCTCTGGCACCGTCCGGCTGCTGCTCGGCGCGCTCTCCGTCGGCTTCGGCATCTGGATCATGCACCACGTGGCCATCACGGGCTTCAGCGTCGTGGAGGCGCCCCTCTCCCGTGACCGGCCCCATGTGCTCATCGGCCTGGTCGTGGTCGTCGTGATGGCAGGCGTCGGCCTCTTCGTCGTCGGCTACCGGGGCGCCACCCGCATGGCGCTGATCACGGGCGGCGCCCTCACCGGCCTCGGCATCGCCTCCACGCACTATCTCGGCATGGCGGGCATCCGCTTCCAGGGGCACTTCACGTACGAGACACCGCTCGTCGTCCTCTCGGTCCTGATCGCCGCCACCGCCGCCACCGCCGCTCTCCGGGCCGCGCTCTCCACCCGCACCCTCCTCTCCGGCCTGGGCGCGGGCGTCATGATGGCCCTCGCGGTGACCGGGATGCACTACACCGGCATGGCCGCGCTCGGCGTACAGCTCCAGCCCGGTGTGCCCTCCGTCGTCTCCGCCGACCCACCGGCGGACTGACCGCTTCCGCCGCCCGCGCGAGGGCACCGTACGGCCTGCGCGGCGCCGACCGGAGGGCCCGCGTGGCGCGGATCCGAGGCCGTTGTCAGTGGGGGGCCGTACGGTGGTTGCATGCGGCCCGTTTCCAAGATCGAACGTTCGGTGGCGCCCTTCGAGGTCGTCAGTCCCTACCAGCCCAGCGGCGACCAGCCGGCGGCCATCGCCGAGCTGGACCGGCGTATCCGCGCAGGTGAGAAGGATGTCGTCCTGCTCGGCGCGACCGGCACCGGCAAGTCGGCGACCACCGCCTGGATGATCGAGAAGCTGCAGCGCCCCACCCTGGTCATGGCGCCGAACAAGACACTCGCCGCCCAGCTGGCCAACGAGTTCCGCGAGCTCCTGCCGAACAACGCGGTGGAGTACTTCGTCTCGTACTACGACTACTACCAGCCCGAGGCGTACGTCCCGCAGTCGGACACCTACATCGAGAAGGACTCCTCCATCAACGAGGAGGTCGAGCGGCTGCGCCACTCCGCCACGAACTCGCTGCTCACCCGGCGCGATGTCGTCGTGGTCGCCTCCGTCTCCTGCATCTACGGCCTCGGCACCCCCCAGGAGTACGTGGACCGCATGGTCCAGCTCAAGGTCGGCGAGGAGATCGACCGCGACCAGCTGCTGCGCCGCTTCGTCGAGATGCAGTACACGCGCAACGACCTCGCCTTCACCCGCGGCACCTTCCGGGTCCGCGGCGACACCATCGAGATCTTCCCGGTCTACGAGGAGCTGGCCGTCCGCATCGAGATGTTCGGGGACGAGATCGAGGCCCTCTCCACCCTCCACCCGCTCACCGGCGAGGTCATCAGCGAGGACCCCGTGGTCCACGTCTTCCCCGCCAGCCACTACGTCGCGGGCCCCGAGCGGCTGGAGCGGGCCGTGACGGGCATCGAGCAGGAGCTGGAGGAGCGGCTGGCCGAGCTGGAGAAGCAGGGCAAGATGCTGGAGGCCCAGCGGCTCCGGATGCGGACGACGTACGACATCGAGATGCTCCGCCAGATCGGCAGTTGCTCCGGCGTCGAGAACTACTCGATGCACTTCGACGAGCGGGCCCCCGGCACCGCCCCCAACACCCTCCTCGACTACTTCCCCGAGGACTTCCTGCTCGTCCTCGACGAGTCGCACGTCACCGTGCCGCAGATCGGCGCGATGTACGAGGGCGACGCCTCCCGCAAGCGGACCCTCGTCGACCACGGCTTCCGGCTGCCCTCCGCCATGGACAACCGCCCCCTGAAGTGGGAGGAGTTCCTGAAGCGGATCGACCAGACCGTCTATCTCTCCGCCACCCCGGGGAAGTACGAGCTGTCGCGGGGCGACGGGTTCGTCGAGCAGATCATCCGCCCCACCGGCCTGGTCGACCCCGAGATCGTCGTCAAGCCCACCGAGGGCCAGATCGACGACCTGGTCCACGAGATCCGCACCCGCGCCGAGCGCGACGAGCGGGTCCTGGTCACCACCCTCACCAAGAAGATGGCCGAGGACCTGACCGACTACTTCCTGGAGCTCGGCATCCAGGTCCGCTATCTCCACAGCGACGTCGACACCCTGCGCCGCATCGAGCTGCTGCGCGAGCTGCGCTCCGGTGAGTACGACGTCCTGGTCGGCATCAACCTCCTCCGTGAGGGGCTCGACCTCCCCGAGGTCTCCCTCGTGGCCATCCTCGACGCCGACAAGCAGGGCTTCCTGCGCTCCGGCACCTCGCTCATCCAGACCATCGGCCGCGCCGCGCGCAACGTCTCCGGCCAGGTCCATATGTACGCGGACAAGGTCACCCCGGCGATGGCGCAGGCCATCGACGAGACCAACCGCCGCCGCGAGAAGCAGATCGCCTACAACACCGAGCGCGGCATCGACCCGCAGCCGCTGCGCAAGAAGATCAACGACATCGTCGCGACCATCGCCCGCGAGGAGATCGACACCGAGCAGCTGCTCGGCACGGGCTTCCGCCAGGGCAAGGAGCCCAAGACCCCGGTCCCGACGCTCTCCACCCAGACGGCCAAGGGCGGCGCCAAGGCGGGCACCAAGGGCAAGGGCAAGGGGGCCTCGGCCGGTGCCGTGGTCGGTGACCGTCCCGCGACCGAACTGGCCGGGATCATCGAGGAGATGACCGACCGGATGCGGGCCGCCGCCGCCGACCTCCAGTTCGAGGTGGCCGCCCGGCTCCGCGACGAGGTGGGCGAACTGAAGAAGGAGCTGCGCCAGATGAAGGAGGCGGGCCTCGCCTGAGGCCCGGCCCTCCGGGTACGCCACCGGGCGGCCCACCCGGGGCGCGGCGACCGCCGTGAGCCGTGGACCGCCCGGTGTGTTGCAAGACCGACACAAAAACGGACCGAACCTCCTGCCGCGCCGGGGGGAATGCGTAGGGTGCGGGGAAACCGCACACGGACGGTTGCGGGGCAATGCGGAGAGGGGACAGCGCGTGACGGTCAATATGACCAAGGGTCAGGCCATCAGCCTGCAGAAGAGCGACGGGGGGACCCTGACCGCGGTACGGATGGGGCTCGGCTGGCAGGCGGCTCCGCGCCGCGGTCTGTTCGGCTCGCGCACCCGGGAGATCGACCTGGACGCCTCGGCGGTGCTCTTCGCCGACAAGCAGCCGGTCGACGTCGTCTTCTTCCGCCACCTGGTCAGCGACGACGGCTCGGTCAAGCACACCGGCGACAACCTGGTCGGCGGCGCCGGCTCCGGCGGCGACGACGAGGCGATCCTCGTCGACCTCCAGCGCGTCCCGGTCCACATCGACCAGATCGTCTTCACGGTGAACTCCTTCACCGGCCAGACGTTCCAGGAGGTCCAGAACGCCTTCTGCCGCATCGTCGACGAGACCAACGGCCAGGAGCTGGCCCGGTACACCCTGGACGGCGGCGGCCAGTACACCGCCCAGATCATGGCCAAGGTCCACCGCGCGGGCGGCGGATGGCAGATGACCGCCCTCGGGAACCCGGCCAACGGCCGCACGTTCCAGGACCTGATGCCGTCCATCCTTCCGCACCTGTAGGCGGACCGGACCGGAACAGGCCGGCACCGGCACGTGCAGCTCCCGGAGGCACCCGCCTCCGGGAGCTGCACCGCTCGGTGCCCGGCGCACCACACATCGTCGAGGGGGACAGCGCAATGACGGCCGAGCTGGTCCGGGGGCAGAACCACACCTTGCCCCAGACCCGTCTGGAGATCCGGATCTCGGCGGGTTCACCCGTCGTGGCCGGTGCCACCCTCGCCGACGAGAGCGGTACGGTACGCGGCGCCGAGTGGGTCGCCCACCCCGGCGCCCACCGGCTCCCCGGCCTGGAGGTCTCCCGGCAGGCCGCGGCCGGCCACCGCCTCGCCGTCGACCTGGAGGCCCTGCCCGAGGCGGTGCACCGGGTCACCGTGCTGCTCGCCCTCCCGGTGGGCACCGGAGGACCGGCCAGGTTCGGCGCCACCGCCGCGCCCTTCGCCGCCGTCACCGGACTCGACGGCACCGAGATCGCCACCTTCACGCTTACCGGTCTGGACGCCGAGACCGCCGTCAACGCCCTGGAGCTGTACCGCCGCCAGGGCGCCTGGAAGGTCCGGGCCGTCGGACAGGGGTACGCGACGGGGCTGGCCGGGATGCTCACCGACCAGGGCCTGCCGAGTGCCGCCGAGCTGGCCGCCACCATCCAGGAGGCGGTCGCCCGCTCCCTGGCCCGCTCGGTCGCCCCGCCACCGCCCCGCACCCCCGAGGCCGACCGCGTACGGCAGACGTCGGGCCCGCACGCACCGCCCCCTGCGCCGTCCGGCCCCACGACGCCGTCCGTCACCGGCATAAGCCCCGTCACCGGCACAAGCCCCGGCCCCGGCACGGGCCCTGCAACAGACCCGGCCACGCCCACCGCAGGCGCCCCCACCCCGGGCACACCCACCACACCGGCCCCGGGCACGCCCACCCCTGCCGCCGCGGGCACCACCGCCCCCACCGGCCCCATCAACTACGCGCACCCCCGGCGCCGGCCCAGCGCGCCGCCCGCCCCACCCGCGCCGCCGCCCACCCCGGCGCCCGCGCAGCCCGGGCAGGCGCCGCAGCCGGTGGCCGGGGACGCCACCGGCTGGTCGATGGACGAGCGGCTCTACAACCAGATCTGGGGGATGTTCGAGGACCTGGCCCGGGCCGTCGCCGCCTACCGCAGCGCCGTGGACTTCGCCGAGTCCCGGATGGGCCAGGAGCTGGACCGCGCCCTCTCCGACCCGCGCAACCGGATCGGCGGCGCGGGCGACCGGGCCCGTGAGGAGGCCCGTGCCAAGCGCGACGAGCTGACGGCCCGGGCCCGGGAGGTCCTGGACCGGGACCTCGGCCAGCTGGCCGCCGAGGCCGCCGTCGTCGAGCCCGCGCTCCCGGCCGCGTACGCCGGTTGGGACAACCCCGTCTGGCACGCCCACCGCATCCCGATGGAGCTGCCGATGGCCCTGCGCCTGGGCGACCTCCATCTGCCCGAGCGCGCCGACCTGCGCATCCCGCTGCTGGTCCGGCTGCCGCTGGAGCGGGGGATGTGGGTGGACAGCGGGCGTACGGCCTCCGAGGCCGCCGCGCTCATGGACGGCGACCGGCTCCGCCGCCAGGCGATGGAGACCGCGGTCCTGCACGCGGCCCGGCTGCTCTCGGTCTATCCGCCCGGGGAGTTCTCGGTGCACGTCATCGACCCGGCGGGCGCGGCGGCGGGCCCGCTCGCGCCGCTGGTCGACGCGGGCGTCCTCGCCGGGCCCCCGGCCGCCGGGGCGCAGGGGGTGGCCTCGGTCCTGGCCCACCTGACCCGCCGGGTGGACCTGGTGCAGATGGCGGTCCGGGCCGGTGCGGCCGACTCGCTCCCGCCGGACCTGGACACCGGCGAGCAGCTCCTGGTCGTCAACGACTTCCCGCACGGCTTCGACGACCGGGCCGTCACCCAGCTCCGCTACCTCGCCGACGAGGGCCCGGCCGTCGGTGTCCATCTGCTGATGGTGGCGGACCGCGAAGATGCGAGTGCGTACGGTCCGGTGCTGGACCCGCTGTGGCGTTCGCTGCTGCGGATCACCCCGGTCGCGGACAACCACCTCGCGGACCCCTGGGTCGGTCACGCGTGGACATATGAGCCGCCGGTGGTGCCGCCGGGCAGCGGCGTCCTGGAACAGGTCCTCGCGGCGGTCACGACGGCCCGCAGAGCCGCCGGCCGCTGATCACCGCACACCATCCTGACCTGCACATTTTGTCATATCTTTACTATTTTCTTTACCTATGCTTGGCCTTGCCTGTACTGTTCGGTCCACGGAGGGGAGTACTCCTTACGCGACGTCCCGTCAGTACGGACCGTGACCGGTCCCGGGGCGTCGGCCCGGCGCGCATCCCGTGTCGCCAGGGTGGAAGAGACCTCCGGCAGCGACGACGCTGATCAGTAGCCGTAGCGAACTGCCGGAGGCGCAGTGGACGTTTCATGGACTCTTTGGGCTGTGACCATCATCGGTCTCTCCGCCCTGATCGCCGTCGACTTCTTCATCGGGCGCAAGCCCCATGACGTGTCGACCAAGGAAGCCGGGATCTGGACGGTCGTCTGGATCGCGCTGGCCGTTCTCTTCGGCCTCGGCCTGCTGGTGTTCGGCAACAGCCAGGCCTCCGGCGAGTTCTTCGCCGGATTCATCACCGAGAAGTCGCTGAGCGTCGACAACCTCTTCGTCTTCGTCCTGATCATGGCGAAGTTCTCGGTGCCCTCGCACCTCCAGCAGCGGGTGCTGCTCATCGGTGTGCTGATCGCCCTGGTGCTCCGGGCGGTCTTCATCGCGGCCGGTGCCGCCGTGATCGCGAACTTCTCGTGGGTGTTCTACATCTTCGGCGCGTTCCTGATCTACACCGCCTGGAAGCTCATCCAGGAGGCGAGGGCCGGCGAGGAGGAAGAGGAGTTCGAGGAGAACCGTCTCCTCAAGTCGATCGAGAAGCGCTTCGGGGTCTCCGATCAGTACCACGGCACGAAGCTCTTCATCCAGAAGCACGGCAAGCGCGTCATGACCCCGCTGATGGTGGTCATGCTCGCCATCGGCACCACCGACGTCCTGTTCGCGCTGGACTCGATCCCGGCGATCTTCGGCCTGACCCAGGACCCGTACATCGTCTTCACGGCCAACGCGTTCGCGCTGATGGGCCTGCGCCAGCTGTACTTCCTCATCGGCGGTCTGCTGAAGAAGCTGGTCCACCTCAGCTACGGCCTGTCGGTGATCCTCGGCTTCATCGGCGTCAAGCTGGTGCTGCACGCCCTGCACGAGTCCGGGGTGCACGTGCCCGAGATCTCCATCCCGTTCTCCCTCACCGTCATCTGCGGCGTCCTGGTGGTCACCACGATCACCAGCCTGATCGCCAACAAGAAGCAGGAGGCGGCCGAGGCCGAGGCGGCGGCCAAGGCGAAGAGCGTCGAGGCGACCGACGAGCAGCCGGAGAGCGTCAGCAGCTGACCCCGGGCCGCCCGGAGCGGCACGGGGAACCACCGGCAGCGGCCGGGGCGGAACGGCGGAAGCCGTCCACCCCGGCCGCTGTGCGTGTAGGGGAGAGGGGCCCGGAGCCGCACCGGCTCCGGGCCGAAGGGGCCGGGGTCACCAGCCCCGGGCGCCGAGGAGCGGGCGGCTACCAGCCCCGCGCCCGCCACTCCGGCAGGTGCGGGCGCTCGGCGCCGAGGGTCGTGTCGTTGCCGTGGCCCGGGTAGACCCAGGTCTCGTCGGGGAGCCGGTCGAAGAGCTTCGTCTCGACGTCGTTCAGGAGGCTCGCGAAGGCCTCGGGGTCCTGGTGGGTGTTGCCGATCCCGCCGGGGAAGAGGCAGTCCCCGGTGAACAGGTGCGGGGCCCCGTGCGGGTCGTCGTAGACCAGGGCGATCGAGCCGGGGGTGTGACCGGTCAGATGGCGGGCGGTCAGCTCCACCCGGCCGACGGTGATCGTGTCACCGTCCTCCACGAGGACGTCCGTGGGGACCGGGATGCCCTCGGCGTCGTACCGGCCCGCGTACGTACGGGCGCCGGTGGCCGCCACCACCTCGGCCAGGGCCTGCCAGTGGTCGCCGTGGCGGTGGGTGGTGACGACGGACGCGATGGAGTCGTCACCGATCAGGGAGAGCAGGGTGGCGGGCTCGGCCGCCGCGTCGATCAGGAGCTGCTCGCCGGTGGCCCGGCACCGCAGCAGATAGGCGTTGTTGTCCATTCCGCCGACAGCGACCTTGGAGATCATCAGATCCGCCAGTTCGTGCACGCTCGCCGGTCCGCCGACCTTCACCGCTCCGCTGTACGTCATACGGATCACCCTAGGGCCTCTCGTTCGCCTACAGCGGGGGAAGGGCGGGCAGGGGGCCGCCGGTCACCGTCAGGGTGGAGCCGTCGCGGCGGCCGGCCAGCCAGCCGAGGAGGTCGGCCGCCGTGCCCCGTACCGACACGGCCGGGCCCTCCGCGCCGCCGCCCGTGGTCCAGGTCCGGCCGTCCTCGGCGGTCACCCTGGTGGCGGGGACGTCCGGGTGGCCGGTGAAGCGGTCGGTGAGGAAGACGATCTCCCGCTCGGTGAAGCCGGCCGGCAGGTCCTCCAGCTCGTAGCCGACGTCCAGGTCGACGTGGTGGATCTCCAGCTCGATCAGCCGGCGGAAGGGGACCCGGGACGCGGAGTCCGTCACGCCGTTGCGCAGGGTGACCGTACGGGACCAGTCCGCCGGTTCGGCGGCCACGGCCTGGAAGCCGTCCGCGCTCTCCCGGAGGTCGGCCAGCTGCTCGGCCGGGGAGCGGGTGGCGCCGGAGGCGATGTCGGCGTCCCGGGTTTCGCTGCTCGCGTACATCGGCAGCCCCCGGAGAACATTTCCGAGCGCGTCGGCGTTACGTGACAGGTGGGCCAGAACATGGCCCCGGCTCCATCCGGGCAGCCGCGACGGCTCGGCGAGTGCGGCCTCGTCCCACTTGCCCACTTCACCGAGCAGCCGATCGGTCGCTTCGCGTACAGCTCCCAGGTCATGCGCATGATCCATCATGCGGCCGAGCCTAGCTCCGCCACCCGTTCGGGTGAAGGTGTCCCAGGGCGACCGTAAATCGAATGTGCGTGCTATACGCTCGGAGGAGACAAAGCTTCCCCACCGCTGTGGCGCCCCCCATAACCTGGACCGGGGGCTCAGTTCCCCCGTCTCTCTCCAGAAAGGTGCGGACCGGCGTGGCCGACCGTCTCATCGTCCGTGGCGCGCGCGAGCACAACCTGAAGAACGTCTCGCTCGATCTCCCCCGTGACTCCCTCATCGTCTTCACCGGGCTCTCCGGGTCGGGCAAGTCGTCCCTCGCGTTCGACACGATCTTCGCCGAGGGCCAGCGGCGCTACGTGGAGTCCCTCTCCTCGTACGCCCGGCAGTTCCTCGGCCAGATGGACAAGCCGGACGTCGATTTCATCGAGGGTCTCTCCCCGGCCGTCTCCATCGACCAGAAGTCGACCTCGCGCAACCCGCGCTCGACGGTCGGCACCATCACGGAGGTCTACGACTACCTCCGCCTGCTCTTCGCCCGGATCGGCAAGCCGCACTGCCCCGAGTGCGGCCGCCCCATCGCCCGCCAGTCGCCGCAGGCCATCGTGGACAAGGTCCTCGGCCTGCCCGAGGGCAGCCGCTTCCAGGTCCTCTCGCCGCTCGTCCGCGAGCGCAAGGGCGAGTTCGTCGACCTCTTCGCCGACCTCCAGACCAAGGGGTACAGCCGCGCCCGGGTCGACGGCGCCACCATCCAGCTCTCCGAGCCGCCCACGCTCAAGAAGCAGGAGAAGCACACCATCGAGGTGGTCGTCGACCGCCTCACCGTCAAGGACAGCGCCAAGCGCCGCCTCACCGACTCGGTGGAGACCGCCCTCGGCCTCTCCGGCGGCATGGTCGTCCTCGACTTCGTCGACCTCCCCGAGGACGACCCCGAGCGCGAGCGGATGTATTCGGAGCACCTCTACTGCGCCTACGACGACCTCTCCTTCGAGGAGCTGGAGCCGCGCTCCTTCTCCTTCAACTCGCCCTTCGGCGCCTGCCCGGACTGCACCGGCATCGGCACCCGCATGGAGGTCGACCCGGAGCTGATCGTCCCGGACGAGGAGAAGTCCCTCGACGAAGGGGCGATCCACCCCTGGTCCCACGGCCACACCAAGGAGTACTTCGGCCGGCTGATCGGCGCCCTCGCCAAGGCCCTCGGCTTCCGTACGGACATCCCCTGGGCCGGACTGCCTCAGCGCGCCAAGAAGGCCCTGCTCCACGGCCACAAGATCCAGACCGAGGTCCGCTACCGCAACCGGTACGGGCGCGAGCGCGCCTACACCACGCCCGCCTTCGAGGGCGCGGTCCAGTTCGTCAAGCGGCGCCACACCGAGGCCGAGAGCGACTCCAGTCGCGAGCGCTTCGAGGGCTACATGCGCGAGGTGCCCTGCCCCACCTGTGAGGGCTCCCGGCTCAAGCCGATCGTCCTCGCGGTGACGGTGATGGAGAAGTCCATCGCCGAGGTCTCCGCCATGTCGATCAGCGAGTGCGCCGAGTTCCTCGGCCGCCTCAAGCTGAACGCCCGCGACAAGAAGATCGCCGAGCGGGTCCTCAAGGAGGTCAACGAGCGGCTGAAGTTCCTGGTCGACGTCGGCCTGGACTACCTCTCGCTCAACCGCGCGGCCGGCACCCTCTCCGGCGGCGAGGCCCAGCGCATCCGGCTGGCCACCCAGATCGGCTCCGGCCTGGTCGGCGTGCTGTACGTCCTGGACGAGCCGTCCATCGGCCTCCACCAGCGCGACAACCACCGGCTGATCGAGACCCTGGTCCGCCTCCGCGACATGGGCAACACGCTCATCGTCGTCGAGCACGACGAGGACACCATCAAGGTGGCCGACTGGGTCGTCGACATCGGCCCCGGCGCCGGTGAGCACGGCGGCAAGGTCGTCCACTCCGGCTCGCTCAAGGAGCTGCTCTCCAACAAGGAGTCGGTCACCGGGCAGTATCTGTCCGGCAAGCGGTCCATCCCGACGCCGGACGTCCGCCGCCCGGTCGACCCGGCCCGCAGCCTCACCGTGCACGGTGCCCGCGAGAACAACCTCCACGACATCGACGTCTCCTTCCCGCTCGGCGTGCTCACCGCCGTCACCGGAGTCTCCGGCTCCGGGAAGTCGACCCTGGTCAACGACATCCTCTACACCCACCTGGCCCGCGAGCTGAACGGCGCCAAGTCGGTCCCCGGCCGCCACACCCGGGTCGACGGCGACGACCTCGTCGACAAGGTGGTCCACGTCGACCAGTCCCCGATCGGCCGGACCCCCCGGTCCAACCCGGCGACGTACACCGGAGTCTTCGACCACGTCCGCAGGCTCTTCGCGGAGACGATGGAGGCGAAGGTGCGCGGCTATCTGCCGGGCCGCTTCTCCTTCAACGTCAAGGGCGGCCGCTGCGAGAACTGCTCCGGCGACGGCACCATCAAGATCGAGATGAACTTCCTGCCGGACGTCTACGTCCCGTGCGAGGTCTGCCACGGTGCGCGCTACAACCGGGAGACCCTGGAGGTCCACTACAAGGGCAAGTCCATCGCCGAGGTGCTGGACATGCCGATCGAGGAGGGCCTGGAGTTCTTCGAGGCCGTCCCGGCGATCGCCCGCCACCTCCGTACGCTCAACGACGTGGGTCTGGGGTACGTCCGGCTCGGCCAGTCCGCGCCGACCCTCTCCGGCGGTGAGGCGCAGCGCGTCAAGCTGGCGAGCGAGCTGCAGAAGCGCTCCACCGGGCGCACGGTCTACGTCCTGGACGAGCCGACCACCGGTCTCCACTTCGAGGACATCAGCAAGCTGATCACCGTCCTCTCCGGCCTGGTCGACAAGGGCAACTCGGTGATCGTCATCGAGCACAACCTGGACGTCATCAAGACCGCGGACTGGGTCATCGACATGGGCCCCGAAGGGGGCAACGGCGGTGGCATGGTCGTGGCCGAGGGCACGCCGGAGCAGGTCGCCTCGGTCCCCGCCAGCCACACCGGGAAGTTCCTCCAGGGGATCCTGGACGCGGACCGGATCAGCGAAGCGGCGGTGCCGTCGGGGCGGGGTGCGGCCCGTAAGACCGCCACCGCCACCAAGAAGGCCGCGGCGGCCAAGTCCGCGGCGACCAAGAAGACGGCGGCCACCAAGGCCACCGCGAAGAAGGCGACGCGCGCCCGCAAGGCGTGAGCCGATGGCGGTGGCCCCCTCCCGCCCGGGAAGGGGCCACCGCCATGTCCGGGAGGCGGGCCCGGCGGTGACCGGGCCCGGCCGCAGGCCGTCCGTTCCCCGCCGGTATCGTCGGTTCCGTCACCGATGGGGAACGGGTCGGCCGCGGCTCTCGTCCGTCGCCTCCCCGCCTGTCCGGAGACACCCGCACCATCCCGCCCCACCCCGAACAACGATCCGTGGAGTCCGCATGCCCGGCCTGCCCGCCGCCCGTCGTACCGTGCTGAAGGGCGCCGCGCTCGCCGGTGCCGCCGGGCTGGGGGCCGCTGCCTGCTCGACCGAGTCCAAGCTCGGTCACGCCAAGGAGCCCACGCCCACCGCCCCCGTCGCCCTCGGTGAGGCCTCCGAGGTGCCCGTCGGCGGTGCCAAGCTCTACCGCGAGCAGCGCCTCGTCGTCAGCTGCCCGGCCAAGGGCGAGTACAAGGCGTTCAGCGCCCAGTGCACCCACGGCGGCTGCGTCCTGACCAAGATCGAGGGCACCGAGGGCCACTGCGCCTGCCACGGCAGCCGGTTCGACACGACCACCGGCGAGGTCCTCCAGGGCCCGGCCACCGTGCCGCTGCCCGCCGTCCCGGTCACGGCCGAGGGCGGAAAGCTCGTCGCGGGCCCGGACGCCTGAGACCCCCGTCCGGCCCGCACGCCTGAGGCCACCTCCGTACGGCTCACGGCTCACGGCTCACAGCCCGGCCCCGCCGCATGCGGCCCGGCGGACCGGGCGCCGCCCCGCGCCCCCGGGGCCGTCAGTCCCAGTCCCAGTCGATGCCGACGAGCCCCCGCCGTACGTCTTCCTCCACCACGTGCACGGTCCGGTGGAGGCCCGTCAGCGTGAGGTCCCGGCGGGCCGCGCGGGCCGCCCCCGCCGAGGACTGCTCGAACCGGCGGCACCGCACCGGCAGCGCGGCCTCGTCGAAGCCGATCTGGAGCACGTACTGCCCACCGCCGAAGGTGAAGCCCCGTACGTATTCGTCGCTGGGCCCTCCCGTACCGTCCTCGAAGCCGTAGCCGAAGAGGTACGTCTCGCCCGACCGCAGCCGGGTGTCGAAGAGCAGCTCCGCCACCAGCACCCCCGCCTCCGCGTCCCAGCGCACCCGCCCGGTCCGGCAGTTCTCCCCGGCCCGCACCGCGATCCGCGACGGGTCGCACCCCGGATCCCCGCGGTGGATGGCCAGATAGCGGTCGATCCCGTCCCGGTGGGCGCGTACGAGATGGAGCGAGGTGCGGCCCGCCAGCTCCCGCCGCGCCCCGATCCGCACCCGCTCCTGGTGGTCCACGGTGTGCAGCCCGCCGTCCACCGGTGACTCCATCGCCGCCAGCAGCCGTTCCACCGCGCCCGAGGACTCCAGCAGCGAGCGGTACGGGCGGGCCGCCGGACGCTCCCCGTCCGTACCCGGACCACCGTCCCGCAGCAGCCGCAGCAGCGAGTCGTCCGGCAGCGCCAGCACCTCCTCCAGCGCGCGGACGGCCCGCAGCGACTCCGGGCGGCGGGGCCGGCGTACGCCCTGCTGCCAGTAACTCAGGCTGGTCACCCCGAGCTTGACGCCCCGGTGGGCCAGATGGTGCTGCACCCGGTGGAGGGGGAGCCCGCGCACCGAGAGGGCGGTGCGCAGGGCCAGATGGAAGGGGCCGGTGTGCAGGATGCGGGCCAGTTCTCTCTCGGTGTGCCGCATAGGGCGCCTCCGGTGAACGTTCACGTGGGGGAGAGGGGACACCGCCCCCGGGGGATGCGGGGGAGCAGGTGACAGGGCTGCGCCGTTCACACGGGCGTCGCGCCGTTCACACCGTGATGTCACTCCGTATTGAAGCGTGTTGACCTGCTCCGGACAACGATCGATCCTTCTCATCAGCGTCCGGACGCGCTCCTCCGATCCCCGCCCCCCGCCTTGGGAGGAACGCCATGCGCAACCGAAGAATCCGGCCCCGAAGGCTCTCGTTCACCGCCCTCCTGGCCGCCGCCCTCCTCGCCGTCCCCGCGGCCACCGCCACGGCAGCAGAGCCCGCTGCCCAGGACGGCGGGGTCGCCATCGCCGCCGCCCAGCGCCTCAACATCACCATGCAGGCACAGCAGAAGAGCAACTGGTGCTGGGCGGCCGGCGGCAACACCATCGCCGCCTGGTTCGGCCGCAACTACTCCCAGAACCAGTTCTGCAACGCCTCCTTCAACCGGAACCAGAACACCGAGTGCCCCAACTCGCAGGCCACCCTCGGCAACGTCCAGACCGGGCTGTCCTGGACCGGCGTCCGGCCCGGCAGCTACGTCACCGGCTGGCTGCGCTACGCGACCGTGCAGAGCGAGATAAACGCCCGGCGGCCCATCGAGACCCGCATCCAGTGGTCGTCCGGCGGCGGGCACATGCACGTCATCTACGGGTACGACGACGCCAACAGCTGGGTCTACTGGGGCGACCCGTGGCCCTCCAGCGACCGCTACAACTGGGCCTCCCACTCCTGGTACGTGAACAACAACCAGTTCTCCTGGACCCACTCGCTCTACCGGATCGGGGCGTGAGGACATGACCGCGACCACCCGGCGCCTCGCCGTCGCCACCGCACTCGCCGCCACCGCCCTGCTCGCCGCCGCGCCCGTGGCCTCCGCCGACGGAACCCCCGCCCCGCCGAAGCTGACCGCCGCCACGCTCGAAGCCGCCCACGAGGCGGCCTCCGCACCGGCGACCCTGGACACCCTGTCCCGGTTCTTCGCCCGCGAGGGGGCGGTGGCCCGTACGGCGGCCGCACCGCGCATCGAGGCGAAGACCGTCCCCGTACGGACGCTCTCGGCGGAGTTCGTCGCCGGGAAGCCGGGGGCCGCGCCGAGCACCCTGGACTACCTCGCCGCCACCGCCGTCTCCTCCGACGGCCAGAAGGCCTCCCTGTGGACCGTGCCCGGCTCCGGCGACGGCGGGAAATGGCAGGTGGTGAACATCGCCACCGGCGACGACGAAGCCCGCTACACCGCCCAGGGGGCCCGTGCGCTCCCCGGCGGCACGGTCTTCCGCGAACCGCAGATCGACGCCTGGTACGTCCACGACGCCTCCCGGGTCCTGCCGCTGGACCAGGACGCGAAGGCCGCCGTGGGCGCCAAGGGAATCACGCTTGACGCCTACCGGGCCCGGGTGAAGGAGGCGTACGGCGACAAGCTGCCCGGTTCCGGCTACGCGAAGTCCGGCAAGGCGGGGGGTTACGGCCCCGAGGCGGCGGGCGCGGACACCGGACAGGCCCCGGCACCCGCCCCCGGCGTCCAGGCACCGGAAGCCGCCCCGGCCCCCGGTCCCGCGCTCGCCGACGCGGCGGGCACCGGCACCCCGGACACCGCCCTGACCACCGTCTCCACGATGGCCGGGGCCGGGGCCCTGCTCGCCCTGGCCCTCGGCGGCGCCACCGCCCTACGCCACCGGATCCGCACCCGGCGCAGCCCCGCGCCGGACGCCTGAGCGAGGCGCTCCGGGGCCGTACGCCCTGTACGCCCCCGGAGCGCACCCACGGCCGCGAACCCGCGCTCCGGGGCCGCCGCCACCCCCGGCGCCCCGGAGCGCACCGGTCACCCGGAGGACGACGCACTGTCACACCCCGCAAGTAGGGTGTGAGGCATGGCAGACCCCTCCAGCTACCGCCCCAGCCCGGGGCAGATCCCCGACTCCCCGGGGGTCTACAAGTTCCGCGACGAGCACCGCCGGGTGATCTACGTCGGGAAGGCCAAGAACCTCCGCCAGCGCGTCGCCAACTACTTCCAGGACCTGGCCCATCTCCACCCGCGTACGCGCACCATGGTCACGACCGCCGCCTCCGTCGAGTGGACGGTCGTCTCCACCGAGGTCGAGGCGCTCCAGCTGGAGTACACCTGGATCAAGGAGTTCGACCCCCGGTTCAACGTCAAGTACCGGGACGACAAGAGCTATCCCTACCTCGCCGTCACGCTGAACGAGGAGTTCCCCCGCGTCCAGGTGATGCGCGGCGCCAAGAAGAAGGGCGTGCGCTACTTCGGTCCGTACGGGCACGCCTGGGCGATCCGCGAGACGGTCGACCTGATGCTCCGGGTCTTCCCCGTCCGCACCTGCTCCGCCGGGGTCTTCAAGAACGCCGCCCGAACCGGCCGCCCCTGCCTCCTCGGGTACATCGACAAGTGCTCGGCCCCCTGCGTCGGCCGGGTCACCCCCAAGGAACACCGGGAGCTGGCCGAGGACTTCTGCGACTTCATGGCCGGGCGCACCGGCACCTACATCCGCCGCCTGGAGAAGGACATGATGCAGGCGGCGGAGGAGATGGAGTACGAGCGCGCCGCCCGCCTCCGTGACGATGCCGGGGCCCTCAAGCGGGCCATGGAGAAGAGCGCCGTCGTCCTCGCGGACGCCACCGACGCCGATCTGATCGCCGTCGCGGAGGACGAGCTGGAGGCCGCCCTCCAGATCTTCCACGTGCGCGGCGGCCGGGTCCGCGGCCAGCGCGGCTGGGTCACCGACAAGGTCGAGGCGGTCGACACCGCCGGCCTCGTCGAACACGCCCTCCAGCAGCTGTACGGGGAGGAGCGCGGCGACGCCGTCCCCAAGGAGGTCCTGGTCCCTGCCCTGCCCGAGGACACCGCGGCGGTCTCCCAGTGGCTCGCCGAGCGCCGGGGCTCCCAGGTCAGCCTGCGCATCCCGCAGCGCGGCGACAAGAAGGACCTCATGGCGACGGTCCAGCGCAACGCCCAGCAGGCGCTCGGCCTGCACAAGACCAAGCGCGCCTCCGACCTGACCACCCGCTCCCGGGCGCTGGAGGAGATCGCGGAGGCGCTCGGTCTGGACGCCGCCCCGCTGCGCATCGAGTGCTACGACATCTCCCACCTCCAGGGCGACGACGTGGTGGCCTCCATGGTGGTCTTCGAGGACGGCCTCGCCCGCAAGAGCGAGTACCGCCGTTTCCAGATCAAGGGCTTCGAGGGCCAGGACGACGTCCGCTCGATGCACGAGGTGATCGGCCGCCGCTTCAAGCGCTACCTCCAGGAGAAGGAGCGCACGGGGGAGTGGGAGCAGACCCCATCGGTCTCCGGGGAGGCTCCGCACCCCGCGCAGAGCCCTCTGGCTCCGGACCCCACGCAGGTCCCCTCGGCCTCGGACCCCACGCAGGTCTCCCCGCTCCCGGGCTCCGCCGAGGAGAGCGCCTCGGCCCCGCACCCTGCCCAGGCCCCCTCGGCCCCCGGCTCCGCCCAGGTCCCCTCGCTCCCGGCCTCCCCGCAGGGCACCCCTGCCCCGGCCGCCGACGCCACCGACCCTAGCGACACCGACCCCCGCGGGGACGACGGCCGCGAGGACGACGGCCGCCCCAAGCGGTTCGCCTATCCGCCGCAGCTCGTCGTGGTCGACGGCGGGCAGCCCCAGGTCGCCGCCGCCCGGCGCGCCCTGGACGAGCTGGGCATCGACGACATCGCCGTCTGCGGCCTGGCCAAGCGCCTCGAAGAGGTCTGGCTGCCCGATGACGACGACCCCGTGGTCCTGCCCCGCTCCAGCGAGGGCCTCTACCTCCTCCAGCGCGTCCGCGACGAGGCCCACCGCTTCGCCATCACCTACCAGCGCTCCAAGCGGGCCAAGCGCATCCGCTCCAGCCCCCTGGACGACGTGGCCGGGCTCGGCGAGACCCGCAAACAGGCGCTGATCAAGCATTTCGGCTCCGTGAAGAAGCTCCGGCAGGCGACAATCGAGGAGATCTGCCAGGTCCCCGGGATAGGGCGCCGGACGGCCGAATCGGTGGCGGCCGCCCTCGCCTCGGCCGCTCCCGCCGCCCCTGCCGTGAACACGGCCACAGGAGAGATCATGGAAGAGGACGACGGGGGCACGTCATGACCGAACCCACCGGCCGGGCCGCCCACCAGGGCACCACCGCCCACCCCGGAGACCCCGGCCACCAGCAGCATCAGCAGCACGAACGAACAGACCGAGCAGACGGAGCAGACGTGAGTACGAACACCACGAACGAGACGGGCGAGGCAGCGGTGCCGGCCATCCCCGAGCTGGTGATCATCTCCGGCATGTCCGGCGCCGGCCGCAGCACCGCCGCCAAGTGTCTGGAGGACCTCGGCTGGTTCGTCGTCGACAACCTGCCGCCCGCGCTGATCCCCACCATGGTGGAGCTGGGCGCCCGCTCCCAGGGGAACGTGGCGCGGATCGCCGTCGTCGTCGACGTGCGCGGCCGCCGCTTCTTCGACAACCTCCGCGAATCCCTCGCGGACCTGGAGGCCAAGCACGTCACCCGGCGGATCGTTTTCCTGGAGTCCTCCGACGACGCCCTGGTCCGCCGCTTCGAGTCGGTCCGCCGCCCGCACCCCCTCCAGGGCGACGGCCGCATCGTCGACGGCATCGCCGCCGAGCGCGACCTGCTGCGCGAGCTGCGCGGCGACGCCGACCTGGTCATCGACACCTCCAGCCTCAACGTGCACGAGCTGCGGGCCAAGATGGACGCCCAGTTCGCGGGCGAGTCCGAGCCGGAGCTGCGCGCCACCGTGATGTCCTTCGGCTACAAGTACGGCCTGCCCGTCGACGCCGACCTCGTCGTCGACTGCCGCTTCCTGCCCAACCCGCACTGGGTCCCCGAGCTGCGCCCCTTCACCGGCCTCAACGAGGAGGTCTCCGGTTACGTCTTCGACCAGCCGGGCGCCAAGGAGTTCCTCAACCAGTACACGGAGCTGCTCCAGCTGATCGCCGCCGGTTACCGCCGCGAGGGCAAGCGGTACGTGACCATCGCCGTGGGCTGCACGGGCGGCAAGCACCGCTCCGTCGCCATGTCGGAGAAGCTGTCGGCCCGCCTGGCCGCCGAAGGTATCGAGACCGTCCTCGTCCACCGGGACATGGGGCGCGAGTGACCGGTCGCAATCTGCGGATGCGCCGGCTGAGCCGCGCCGGCGCGGCGCTCTCCGGCCGCAGACGCGGTGGGCAGCCCAAGGTCGTCGCGCTCGGCGGCGGCATGGGCCTCTCGGCGTCCCTGGCGGCGCTGCGCCGGATCACCGGCGACCTCACGGCCGTGGTCACCGTCGCGGACGACGGCGGCTCCAGCGGCCGGCTGCGCGAGGAGCTGGGCGTCCTGCCCCCCGGCGACCTGCGCAAGGCGCTCGCCGCGCTCTGCGGCGACGACGACTGGGGCCGCACCTGGTCCCGGGTGGTCCAGCACCGCTTCGAGTCCAAGGGCGACCTGCACGGCCACGCGGTCGGCAATCTGCTGATCGTGGCCCTCTGGGAGCAGCTCGGCGACCATGTCCAGGCGCTCGACCTGGTCGGCAAGCTGCTCGGCGCGCACGGCCGGGTGCTGCCCATGTCCGCCGTGCCGCTGGAGCTCCAGGCGCTGGTCAAGGGCCACGACCCCGAGCTGCCCGACGCGATCGTCACCGTGCGCGGCCAGGCCACCGTGGCGCTCACCCCGGGCGAGGTGCAGTCGGTGCACGTCGTCCCGCCCGACCCGCCGGCCGTCCCGGAGGCGGTCGCCGCCGTCCTGGACGCCGACTGGGTGGTCCTCGGCCCCGGCTCCTGGTTCTCCTCGGTGATCCCGCACCTCCTGGTGCCGGAACTGCTCGACGCACTGGTCACCACCAAGGCCCGCAAGGTCCTCTCGTTGAATCTCGCACCACAGCCCGGTGAAACCGAGGGGTTCTCACCGCAGCGTCATTTGGAGGTTTTGGGACGACACGCCCCTAAACTCGCCTTGGACGTGGTGCTGGCCGACGAGGCAGCCGTGCCCGACCGCGCATCGCTCGACGACGCCGCCCAGCGGCTCGGGGCGGCGGTCGAGCTGGCGCCGGTGGCATCGCCCGACGGCGTTCCGGTCCATGATCAGGAGCTGTTGGCCGCCGCGTACGACCGTATTTTTCGGATGCATGGAAGGATCGGCCCATGGCGATGACGCCAGCGGTGAAGGACGAAATCTCTCGGCTTCCCGTCACCCGGACCTGCTGCAGGAAGGCAGAGGTCTCGGCGATTCTTCGGTTCGCGGGCGGGCTGCACCTGGTGAGCGGCCGCATTGTGATCGAGGCCGAGCTGGACACCGCGATGGCGGCGCGCCGGCTCAAGCGCGACATCCTCGAAATCTTCGGGCACAGCTCGGAGCTGATCGTGATGGCCCCCGGCGGGCTGCGGCGCGGCTCGCGCTACGTCGTACGGGTGGTGGCTGGCGGCGACCAGTTGGCTCGCCAGACCGGCCTGGTGGACGGCCGCGGCCGCCCCATCCGCGGGCTGCCGCCGCAGGTGGTCTCGGGGGCCACCTGCGACGCCGAGGCCGCCTGGCGCGGGGCGTTCCTCGCACACGGCTCGCTCACCGAGCCCGGCCGCTCCTCCTCGCTGGAGGTCACCTGCCCCGGCCCGGAGGCGGCCCTCGCCCTGGTCGGCGCGGCGCGCAGGCTCTCCATCGCCGCCAAGGCCCGTGAGGTGCGCGGGGTGGACCGGGTCGTCGTCCGCGACGGCGACGCCATCGGCGCCCTGCTCACCCGGCTCGGCGCCCATGAGTCGGTGCTGGCCTGGGAGGAGCGCCGGATGCGGCGCGAGGTCCGCGCCACGGCCAACCGGCTGGCCAACTTCGACGACGCCAACCTGCGCCGCTCGGCCCGCGCGGCCGTCGCCGCCGGGGCCCGGGTCGGACGTGCGCTGGAGATCCTCGGCGAGGAGGTCCCCGAGCACCTCGCGGCGGCCGGCCGGCTGCGCATGGAGCACAAGCAGGCATCGCTGGAGGAGCTGGGCGCGCTGGCGGACCCGCCGCTCACCAAGGACGCCGTCGCCGGGCGGATCCGCCGGCTGCTGGCCATGGCCGACAAGCGCGCCCAGGATCTCGGCATCCCCGGCACCGAGGCGACGCTCAGCGAGGAGATGGCGGACGGTCTGGTCGGCTGAGTCGCCGACGGCCCGGGACCAACGTCCCGGGCCGCTCCGGGACGTTGGTCCCGAGCCCGTCCGGAGGCCCGTGCACCCTACTGGGGAGTACGGGCCTCCCGCCGTTTTCCCGTGGCGTGTACGGGCCCTCTCGATGTCACCCCAGGGGCCTCGGAGAGGTAGGGTCGATAGCGGTCGGGGACATCCCTATACACCTCGTCGGCTTCAGAAACCGGCGTACTTATACGAGGAGATCGGTTCGTGACGATCCGCGTAGGCATCAACGGCTTCGGCCGCATCGGTCGCAACTACTTCCGCGCGCTGCTCGAGCAGGGTGCGGACATCGAGATCGTGGCTGTCAACGACCTGGGTGACACTGCGACCACGGCCCACCTGCTGAAGTACGACACCATCCTGGGTCGTCTCAAGGCAGAGGTCAGCCACACCGCCGACACCATCACCGTCGATGGTCACACGATCAAGGTGCTCTCCGAGCGCAACCCGGCCGACATCCCCTGGGGTGAGCTGGGCGTCGACATCGTCATCGAGTCGACCGGCATCTTCACCAAGAAGGCCGACGCCGAGAAGCACATCGCCGGTGGCGCCAAGAAGGTCCTCATCTCGGCTCCGGCCAAGGACGAGGACATCACCATCGTCATGGGCGTCAACCAGGACAAGTACGACGCGGCCAACCACCACGTCATCTCCAACGCCTCCTGCACCACGAACTGTGTGGCGCCGATGGCCAAGGTTCTCGACGAGAACTTCGGCATCGTCAAGGGCCTGATGACGACGGTCCACGCGTACACCAACGACCAGCGCATCCTGGACTTCCCGCACTCGGACCTGCGTCGCGCCCGCGCCGCCGCCGAGAACATCATTCCGACCACGACGGGTGCCGCCAAGGCCACCGCCCTGGTCCTCCCGCAGCTCAAGGGCAAGCTCGACGGCATCGCCATGCGCGTCCCGGTCCCGACCGGTTCCGCCACCGACCTCGTCGTCACGCTGGACCGCGAGGTCACCAAGGACGAGGTCAACGCCGCGTTCAAGAAGGCCTCCGACGACGGCGCCCTCAAGGGCTTCCTGACGTACACCGAGGACCCGATCGTCTCCTCGGACATCGTCGGTGACCCGTCGTCCTGCACCTTCGACTCCTCCCTGACCATGGTCCAGGAGGGGAACACGGTGAAGATCCTCGGCTGGTACGACAACGAGTGGGGCTACTCCAACCGCCTCGTCGACCTCACGGTCTTCGTCGGCAACCAGCTCTGATCCTCGGGTCGGCAGGCACATCGATGTGAGCAAGGGGCTCGACCGGCGCAACGACGCGCCGGTCGGGCCCCTTAGCATGCTCATCGGTCCTTCCAAGGAGTAAACGGAACAGATGAAGACGATCGACGAACTTCTCACCGAAGGGGTCGCCGGCAGGCGGGTATTCGTCCGCGCCGACCTCAATGTGCCGCTGGACGGCACCACCATCACCGACGACGGCCGGATCCGCGCCGTCCTGCCGACCGTCGCCAAGCTCGCGGAGGCCGGCGCGCGCGTCGTCGTCGCCTCGCACCTGGGCCGCCCCAAGGGCGCCCCGGACCCGGCGTTCTCGCTGGCGCCCGCCGCCGCGCGCCTGGGCGAACTCCTCGGCGCCGACGTCGCCTTCGCCACCGACACCGTGGGAGACTCCGCCCGCGCCACCGTCGACGGCCTCACCGACGGCCAGGTCGCCGTCCTCGAGAACCTCCGCTTCAACGCCGGTGAGACCTCCAAGGACGACGCCGAGCGCGGCGCCTTCGCCGACCGGCTGGCCGAGCTGGCCGATGTGTACGTGGGCGACGGCTTCGGGGCCGTACACCGCAAGCACGCCTCCGTCTACGACCTCCCGGCGCGCCTCCCGCACTACGCGGGCTACCTCATCGCCACCGAGGTCGGTGTGCTGAAGAAGCTCACCACCGACGTCAAGCGCCCGTACGCCGTCGTCCTCGGCGGGGCCAAGGTCTCCGACAAGCTCGGCGTCATCGACCACCTGCTGGAGAAGGCCGACCGCATCCTGATCGGCGGCGGCATGGTCTTCACCTTCCTCGCCGCCCAGGGCCACGAGGTCGGCGCCTCGCTGCTCCAGGAGGACCAGATCCCGGTCGTCAAGGAGTACATCGAGCGGGCGAAGGAGCGTGGTGTGGAGTTCGTCCTCCCCGTCGACGTGCTGGTCGCCGGGGAGTTCCCGGACATGAAGACCAAGGCCCCGGCGCACCCCGCCACGGTGGCCGCCGACGCCATCCCCGCCGGACAGATGGGCCTGGACATCGGCCCCGAGTCCCGCAAGCTCTACGCCTCGAAGCTCGCCGACACGGCCACCGTCTTCTGGAACGGCCCGATGGGCGTCTTCGAGCACCCCGACTACGCCGAGGGCACCCGCGCGGTCGCCCAGGCGCTCATCGACTCCCCGGCGTTCACCGTCGTCGGTGGCGGTGACTCCGCCGCCGCCGTCCGCATCCTGGGCTTCGACGAGAACGCTTTCGGACACATTTCGACCGGTGGCGGTGCCAGCCTCGAATACCTCGAGGGCAAGACGCTTCCCGGCCTCGCCGCACTGGAGGGCTAACCCCGATGACCACCCGCACCCCGCTGATGGCGGGCAACTGGAAGATGAACCTCAACCACCTCGAGGCCATCGCCCACGTCCAGAAGCTCTCCTTCGCCCTCACCGACAAGGACTACGACGCCGTCGAGGTCGCCGTCCTGCCGCCCTTCACCGACCTGCGCTCCGTGCAGACCCTGGTGGACGGCGACAAGCTGAAGATCAAGTACGGCGCCCAGGACATCTCGGCGCACGACTCCGGCGCGTACACGGGCGAGATCTCCGGCCCGATGCTCGCCAAGCTGCGCTGTACGTACGTGGCCGTCGGGCACAGCGAGCGCCGCCAGTACCACGGCGAGAGTGACGAGATCTGCAACGCCAAGGTGAAGGTCGCCTACAAGCACGGCCTGACCCCGATCCTCTGCGTCGGCGAGGGCCTGGACGTCCGCAAGGCCGGTGACCAGGTCCCGTACACCCTGGCGCAGCTCGACGGCGCCCTGAAGGACCTCCCGGCCGAGCAGGCCGAGTCCATCGTCATCGCCTACGAGCCCGTCTGGGCCATCGGCACCGGCGAGGTCGCCACCCCCGAGGACGCCCAGGAGGTCTGCGGGGCGATCCGCCGCCGGCTGGCCGAGCTGTACTCGCAGGAGCTGGCCGACGCCGTCCGCATCCAGTACGGCGGCTCGGTGAAGTCCGGCAACGTGGCGGCCATCATGGCCCAGCCCGACGTCGACGGTGCCCTGATCGGCGGCGCGGCGCTGGACGCCGACGAGTTCGTCAAGATCGTCCGCTTCCGCGACCAGTGAGTATGCGGTAGCGCGGATCCGTCGTACCCTTGCGGGGGCCGAGAGGGTTGTCCACCCTTCCGGCCCCCGCAGTACGTACAGGCAGTAGTCGAGAATTCCGGAAAGTAGGGACCAGCCGTGGTTATGGCGTTCCAGATCGCTCTGATCGTCTTCAGCCTGCTGCTGATGCTGCTGGTGCTCATGCACAAGGGCAAGGGCGGCGGCCTCTCCGACATGTTCGGTGGCGGAATGCAGTCCTCCGTCGGCGGCTCCTCGGTGGCCGAGCGCAACCTCGACCGCATCACCGTCGTGGTCGGCCTGATCTGGTTCGCCTGTGTCGTCGTCCTCGGTCTGCTGGTCAAGCTCGGGGACTGACCCCGCCCGCGATTCCCGGTGACGGTGTAACTCCTTTCACTGGACGTGCGTTGGGCCTTACGTAGACTGAGGCTTCGTCGAGCACCATCAGGCAGGGAGTTACGACCGTGGCAAGTGGCAACGCGATCCGGGGAAGCCGGGTCGGAGCGGGGCCGATGGGTGAGGCCGAGCGGGGCGAGTCCGCGCCGCGCCTGCGCATCTCCTTCTGGTGCTCGAACGGGCACGAGACACAGCCCAGCTTCGCCCATGACGCGCAGGTGCCGGACACCTGGGACTGCCCGCGCTGCGGCTTCCCGGCCGGCCAGGACAAGGACAGCCCCCCGGACCCGCCCCGCACCGAGCCGTACAAGACGCACCTCGCGTACGTACGGGAGCGGCGCAGCGACGAGGACGGCGAGGCGATCCTCGCCGAGGCGCTGGCCAAGCTCCGCGGCGAGATCTGACCCACGCACCACCCCAGTCGTTCACCGGCCGGACACCCCACGGGTGTCCGGCCGGACCGCTTTTCCGCCGTACGCCCCGCGTCCGCGCCTGCGCGCCTCCTCGATCAATTAGGTTGGAGGGGCAGCGGGGATGCTGACGTACAAGAAGAAGTGGGCTGATATCCGGGATGAACGCAGCAAGCCGAACCAAGCTCAACCAGACCCCCGAGTGGACGGCTCTCGCCAAGCACCGCGAGGAGTTCGGCGCCACCGGACTGCGCGAGCTGTTCGCGCAGGCGCCGGACCGTGGCACCGCCTACACCCTCCGGGTCGGTGACCTCCACCTCGACTACTCCAAACACCTGGTCACCGACGAGACGCTGCGCCTGCTGCGTGAACTCGCCGCCGCCACCGGGGTCGCGGAGCTGCGGGACGCCATGTTCCGCGGCGAGAAGATCAACACCACCGAGGGCCGGGCGGTCCTGCACACCGCGCTCCGCGCCCCGCGCGACGCGGTGATCGAGGTCGACGGCGAGAACGTGGTGCCCGCCGTCCACGCCGTGCTGGACAGGATGGTGGCCTTCGCGGAGAAGGTCCGGGCGGGGGAGTGGACCGGCCACACCGGCAAGCCCATCAAGAACATCGTCAACGTCGGCATCGGCGGCTCCGACCTCGGCCCCGCCATGGCGTACGAGGTGCTGCGCTCCTTCACGGACCGCTCGCTCACCGTCCGGTTCGTCTCCAACGTCGACGGCGCCGACCTCCACGAGGCGGTCCGCGACCTGGACCCGGCCGAGACGCTCTTCATCATCGCCTCGAAGACCTTCACCACCATCGAGACGATCACCAACGCCACCTCCGCCCGCGACTGGCTCCTCACCGAGCTGCGCGCCGGTCAGGACGCCGTCGCCCAGCACTTCGTGGCGCTGTCGACCAACGCGGAGAAGGTCGAGGAGTTCGGTATCGACACGGCCAACATGTTCGAGTTCTGGGACTGGGTCGGCGGCCGCTACTCCTACGACTCCGCGATCGGCCTCTCGCTGATGATCGCCATCGGCCCGGACCGGTTCCGCGAGATGCTCGACGGCTTCCACCTCGTCGACGAGCACTTCCGCACCGCCCCCGCCGAGGAGAACGCCCCGCTCCTGCTGGGCCTGCTCGGCGTCTGGTACGGCAACTTCTTCGACGCCCAGTCGCACGCGGTGCTGCCCTACAGCCACTACCTGTCCAAGTTCACCGCCTACCTCCAGCAGCTCGACATGGAGTCCAACGGCAAGTCCGTGGACCGCCAGGGCGACCGGGTGGACTGGCAGACCGGACCGGTCGTCTGGGGCACCCCCGGCACCAACGGGCAGCACGCGTACTACCAGTTGATCCACCAGGGCACCAAGATGATCCCGGCGGACTTCATCGGCTTCGCCGCCCCGGTCCACGACCTGCTGCCCGGCCTGATCGCTCAGCACGACCTGCTGATGGCCAATTTCTTCGCCCAGACCCAGGCGCTCGCCTTCGGCAAGACGCCCGACGAGGTCCGCGCGGAGGGCGTGCCCGAGGAACTGGTCCCGCACAAGACGTTCCGCGGCAACCACCCGACGACCACGATCCTCGCCGACCGGCTGACCCCCTCGGTCCTCGGCCAGCTCATCGCGCTCTACGAACACAAGGTCTTCGTCCAGGGCGCCATCTGGGACATCGACTCCTTCGACCAGTGGGGCGTCGAACTCGGCAAGGTCCTCGCCAAGAAGATCGAGCCCGTCCTGACCGGCGACGCCGGGACCGAAGGCGCCGGGGAGCTGGACAGCTCCACCGCCGCCCTGGTCGCCGCCTACCGCACGCTGCGGGGGCGCTGACCCCATGCCGGCGGACGGGACGGGTGCGGAGATACGGCTGCGGCCGCCGCGCAACACGCTGAACGAGCGGGCGGTCGGCTGGTGGCGGGTCCAGTGGCTGCTGATGACCCTCGTCCCCGTCGTCCCGCTCGCCGTGCTCGGCGCGCTCATCGGGCCCGCCCGCTTCTGGCTGCTGCTGCCCGCCGCGGTGATCGCCGCGGCGGGCGCGGCCTCCGCCCTGCTCCTCCCGCTCTGGTGGTTCCGGACGCACCGCTGGGAGGTGACCGAGGACGCGGTCTACGTACGCACCGGGTTCTTCTGGCAGGAGTGGCGGATCGCGCCCATGTCCCGCATCCAGACCGTGGACACCGTGCGCGGCCCGCTGGAACAGCTCTACCGGCTCGCCACCGTCACGGTCACCACCGCCTCCTCCCGGGGCGCGGTCCGCATCGAGGGCCTGGACCACGAGGTCGCCGCCGAACTGGCCGAACGCCTCACCCGCATCACCCGTAACACCCCCGGCGACGCCACATGAGCACCCCGCGGACCCCGTACGACGACTGGCGCCGCCTCGACCCCCGTACGGTCCTGGTCTCCGCCCTCGTCGTGGCGGGCGTCGTCGCGGGCGCGGCCCTGCCCGCCGCCCTCGGCCTCTCCCGCTGGCTCGGCCTCCCCGGCGCGGCGTTCACGGTGGCCGGAGCGGGCCTCCTGATCGTCGCGGTGGCGGCGGGCGCCGACCGGGTCCGCTGGCACCGCACCCGCTACCGCATCGGCGAGGAGCACGTCGACCTCCACACCGGCCTCCTCCTCGTCAAACGCCGCTCCCTGGCCCGCAGCCGCATCCGTACGGTCGACCTCACCGCCAACCTGCTGCTGCGCCTCCTCGGCCTGGTCACCGTCAGGATCGGCACCGGCGAACAGGGCGGCGAATCCACCCTGGAGCTGGACCCGGTCACCCGCGCCGAGGGCGAACGGCTCCGCCGCCTCCTCCTCGAACGCACCGCCACCACCCCGCCCGGAGTCCACCGCGACGGCGAACTGGCCGCCCTCGATCCGCGCTGGATCCGCTACGCCCCGGTCTCCTTCGTCGCCCCCATGCTCGGCGGCGCGGCCGTCGGCGCGGTCATGCAGATCAGCGACTGGCTCGGCGCCCAGGGCGAGGTCATCGCCTGGGCCGGGGACCGCTTCCAGGAGACCCCGCTCCTCTGGGTGATCGTCATACTGTTGGCCGCCGCCCTGGCCGCCGGGGCGATCGGGGCGCTCGGCCTCTGGATCGAGATGTGGTGGAACTACCGCCTGGAGCGCGAGCCAGGCGGCACCCTGCGGGTGCGGCGCGGGCTCTTCACCTCCCGGTCGATCTCCGTGGAGGAGGCCCGGCTCCGCGGGGTCGACCTGGTCGAACCCCTGGGCGTACGGCTGTTCGGCGCCGCCCGGCTGGACGCCATCACCACCGGCCTCGCCCAGGACCACGAGGCGAAGAACGCCGACCACAACACCGTCCTCCCGGCGGTGCCGCGCCCGCTGGCCGACTCCGTCGCCGCCGACGTGCTCCGGGAGGCGGTCACCCCGACCGGCGCCGCGCTGACCCGCCACCCGCGCGCCGCCCGGGGCCGCAGGCTGCGCTGGTCGCTCGCCGCCGCCCTCGCCCCCGTCCTGCTCCTCACCTTCCTCGGGGCGCTGCTCACCTCCGTACTTCTCTGGATCGCGCTCGGCCTCGCGGCGGTGTCCCTGCCGCTCGCGGTGGCGCTGGCGCTGGACGCGTACCGGGGGCTCGGCCACGCGATCTCCGGCCGCTACCTGGTGACCCGCTCCGGCACGCTCCGCCGCTCGACGGCCGCCCTGGAGCGGGCCGGGGTGATCGGCTGGACCGTCAAGCAGTCGTACTTCCAGCGGCGGGCCGGGCTGCTCACCATCACGGCCACCACGGCCGCCGGAGGGGGCGCGTACACGGCGTACGACACCGACGCGACCGAGGGCCTCGCCTTCGCCGCCGAGGCCGTCCCGGGGCTGCTGGAGCCGTTCCTGGAGCGCGCCGACGCCGCGGCGGACGAACGGGTCCCGGGACAAGACAGACGGTCCGTGACAGAGGGCTTGTGACAGGCAGTCCGTGACAGAGAGCACAATCCCGGCGTTGTATTCGTGACCCCGCGTGGGCGACGATATCGATCATGACCTTCACCCACCGTCGTACGGTGCTCACCGCCCTCGCCACCGCCGCCGTCAGCGGCCCGCTGCTCGGCTCGCTCACCGCGACCCCCGCCCACGCCACCGGCGACCTGGACATCTACACCTCCAACACCGACCTCTACAAGAAGCTCGCGGGCAAGGAGGGCGTCGAGTTCGCCCGCCGCTACAAGAGACATGAGTACGTCGACGACTCGACCCCGCAGAAGTACCCGTACAACCGGACCACCGTCATGGCCCTGCACGGCGGCGGCATCGAGATGGGCACCTCCGAACTCTGCCTCGCCATAGCCGGATACCACCCCGCCACGCTCGCCCCGCTCCAGGACGGCCACGGGGTGCACGACTACTGGATGTTCGAGGGGCTGCGCACCTCGGGCAACCGCGATCTGCACGTCACCGCCAAGAACTGTGACGACCATGTCGCGCTCTCCATGGCGTTCGGCAGCCTCAACGTCCTGAGCCTGCACGGCTGTACGTCGGCGCAGGCGGGCACCGTCCCGCAGGCCGTGGTGGTCGGCGGCCTCAACACCCGTTTCAAGACCCTGCTCAAGGCGGAGTTCGACGCGGTGGGCATCGCCTGGCGGGACGGGAACGAGACGCCCGACCTGGCCGGGGTCAACCCCAACAACCCGGTCAACCGCACGATGCTGTCCAAGGGCGGTCAGCTGGAGCTGACCACCGAGCTGCGCGCCGCCATGTTCACCAACAACACCCGCGCGGGCCGGGCCGGCTCCACGACCCCGGTCTTCGACCGCTTCGTCGGCGCCTGCCGGGCCGCGATCACCAAGCTGCACCAGGGCGCGGACCAGGTCATCCTCTGAGGCAGGGGGGCCGGGGTCTCCTCAGCCGCCGTGCGTCGTGTCGATGACGCAGAAGCGGTTGCCCTCGGGGTCGGCCAGGACCACGAAGTCCGGGTCCGGCGGGTACAGCTCCCACGCCACCCGCTCGGCGCCGAGACCGATCAGCCGCGCCACCTCGGCCTCCTGCTCGTCCGAGTAGAGGTCGAGGTGGACCCGGGGGACCTCCTGCACGGGGGAGGCGGAGCGCCCCAGCGCCACCCCGACCCCGGGCCCCTCGGCCGGGACCAGGACCACCCAGTCGTCCGTCCCCGGCTCGCGCTCGGTGTACGTGAGCGCCGCCTTCCAGAAGGCGGCGGCCCGCGCCACGTCACTCGCGCCCATCACCACGGTTCCGATATGCACCATGGGCGCGAGCTTTTCATGTAGAAGGCCCGGCCCGCTTGTGAAAAGCGGGCCGGGCCCTCAGGGTGTCAACGTTCAGGCCGACGCCGGTGGATACAGCGCGCGCGGCAGTTGCGAGGCCGCCGCCGCGTCCAGCAGCCAGAGCGTGCGGCTGCGTCCGTACGCGCCCGCCGCCGGGGCCTGGATCTCCCCGGCGCCGGACAGTGCGATGGCCGCCGCCTCCGCCTTGTCCTCGCCCGCCGCCAGCAGCCACACCTCACGCGCCGCGCGGATCGCGGGGAGCGTGAGCGAGATCCGGACCGGCGGCGGTTTGGGGGCCCCGTGCACACCGACGACGGTGCGCTCGGTCTCCCGTACCGCGGGCAGCTCCGGGAAGAGCGAGGCCACATGCGTGTCCGGGCCGACGCCCAGCATCAGCACGTCGAAGGAGGGCACCGGACCGTGGTCCTCCGGCCCCGCGGCGGCGGCGAGTTCGGCCGCGTACGCCGCCGCCGCCTCGTCCACGTCCTTGCCGTACGGGCCGTCCGAGGCCGGCATGGCGTGCACCCGGGCCGGGTCCAGGGGCACCGCGTCGAGCAGCGCCTCCCGGGCCTGGGTGACGTTCCGCTCGGGGTCGCCCTCGGGCAGGAACCGCTCGTCGCCCCACCACAGGTCCAGGCGCGACCAGTCGACCGCGTCCCGGGCGGGGGCGGCGGCGAGCGCGGCCAGCAGACCGTTGCCGTTGCGCCCGCCGGTCAGCACCACCGAGGCATGACCCCGGGCGGCCTGGGCGTCCACGATCCTCGTGATCAGCCGGGCCGCCGCGGCCTGCGCCATCAGCTCCTTGTCGCGGTGCACGACCAGTTGGGGAGACGTCACTTGGCGGCCGCCTTCTTCGCCGGGGCCTTCTTGGCCGCAGGCGCCTTGCGCTCGCCCTCCGCCGGCTTCTCCCCGTCGGCCGCGGCCTTCGCCTCGCCGCCCGCGTGGAGCTTCTCCACCCCGAACTTCACCGCGGACTCATAGGTGTTGTCCGGGTCCAGCCGGCGCAGCTCCTCCGCCAGCAGCTCGGCGGTCTCGCGCCGCTTGAGCGCCACCGCGCGGTCCGGCTGGCCCTGCATGGAGAGCGTGGCCAGCGAGCCGTCGGCCCGGTCGAGCACGATGACGCCGTTCTTCGTCTCCAGCCGGACGGCGGTCAGCCCGGGGCCGGCGGAGAGCGTGCGCTCCACCGGGACGCCGAGCCGGTCCGCGAGCCACATCGCGAGCAGTTCGCAGCTCGGGTTGTCGCTCTCGCCCTCGACGATCGCGCCGATCACGGTCGCCGGCTGCTGGTCCAGGGCGGCGGCCAGCATGGAGCGCCACGGCGTGATCCGGGTCCAGGCCAGATCGGTGTCGCCGGGGCTGTACGCCGCCGCCCGCACCGCCAGCTCGTCGAGCGGGGCCTCGGCGGAGTAGGTGTCGGTGATCCGGCGCTGGGCGAGCGCGCCCAGCGGGTCCTTCGCCGGGTCGGCGGGGGCGTCCTCCGGCCACCAGACCACGACCGGGGCGTCGGGGAGCAGCAGCGGGAGCACCACCGACTGGGCGTGGTTGGCCAGTTCGCCGTGGAGGCGCAGGACGACGGTCTCGCCGGTCCCGGCGTCCGAGCCGACCCGGACCTCGGCGTCCAGGCGGGCGTCGCGCCGGGCGCGCGGCGAGCGGCTGACCCGCTTGATCACCGCGATGATCCGCGAGGGGTGCTCGCGCGACGCGTCACCGGCCGACTTGAGCGCGTCGTACGCGTTCTCCTCGTCGGTGACGATGACCAGCGTGAGCACCATGCCGATGGCGGGGGTGCCGATCGCCCGGCGGGCCGAGACCAGCGCCTGGTTGATCTGGCTGGATGTGGTCTCCGTGAGATCGATCTTCATGGCCGCCTCCAGCTCCGTCCGTCCCGTGCGAGCATTTCGTCGGCCTCCGCCGGACCCCAGGTGCCGGCCGCGTACTTGGCGGGCTTGCCGTGCTTGGCCCAGTACTCCTCGATCGGGTCGAGGATGGTCCAGGAGAGTTCGACCTCCTGGTGGCGCGGGAAGAGGTTGGCGTCCCCGAGCAGCACGTCCAGCAGGAGCCGCTCGTACGCCTCCGGGCTGGACTCCGTGAAGGACTCGCCGTACGCGAAGTCCATCGTGACGTCCCGGACCTCCATCGAGGTGCCGGGCACCTTGGAGCCGAAGCGCACGGTCACACCCTCGTCGGGCTGGACCCGGATGACCAGGGCGTTGCCGCCCAGCTCCTCCGTGGCACCGGACTCGAAGGGGAGGTAGGGGGCGCGCTTGAAGACGACCGCGATCTCCGTGACCCGGCGGCCGAGCCGCTTCCCGGTCCGGAGGTAGAACGGCACGCCCGCCCAGCGGCGGTTGTTGATCGTCAGCTTGATCGCCGCGTAGGTGTCGGTCGTCGACTTGGGGTCGATGCCCTCCTCCTCGCAGTAGCCGAGGACCTCCTGGCCGCCCTGCCAGGCGTGCTCGTACTGGGCGCGCACGGTGTGCAGGCCGAGGTCCTCGGGCAGCTCGACGGCGGTGAGCACCTTGAGCTTCTCGGCGACCAGGGCCTTGGGGTGGAAGGAGCCGGGCTCCTCCATCGCGGTGAGCGCCAGCAGCTGGAGCAGGTGGTTCTGGATGACGTCACGGGCGGCGCCGATGCCGTCGTAGTAGCCGGCGCGGCCGCCGATGCCGATGTCCTCGGCCATCGTGATCTGCACGTGGTCGACGTAGGACCGGTTCCAGATCGGCTCGAACATCGTGTTGGCGAACCGCAGCGCCAGGATGTTCTGGACCGTCTCCTTGCCCAGGTAGTGGTCGATCCGGAAGACCTCGTTGGGCGGGAAGACGTCGTGCACGAGCTGGTTGAGCTCCTGCGCGCTGGCCAGGTCGTGGCCGAACGGCTTCTCGATGACGGCCCGTCGCCAGGAGCCCTCGGTCTGGTCGGCCAGGCCGTGCTTCTTGAGCTGCTGGACGACCTTGGGGAAGAACTTCGGCGGCACGGAGAGGTAGAAGGCGAAGTTGCCTCCCGTCCCCTGCGCCTGGTCCAGCTCCTGGATGGTCGCCTTCAGCGTCTCGAACGCCTCGTCGTCGTCGAAGTTGCCCTGGACGAAGCGCATCCCCTGGATGAGCTGCTGCCAGACCTCCTCGCGGAACGGCGTACGGGCGTGCTCCTTGACGGCGTCGTGGACGACCTGTGCGAAGTCCTCGTCCTCCCAGTCGCGGCGGGCGAAGCCGATGAGCGAGAAGCCCGGTGGCAGCAGGCCGCGGTTGGCCAGGTCGTAGACGGCAGGCATCAGCTTTTTACGGGACAAATCGCCCGTGACGCCGAAGATGACCAGGCCCGACGGCCCCGCGATACGCGGGAGCCGTCGGTCCTGTGCGTCACGGAGCGGGTTGGCTCCGGGAACAGCAGACAAAGTGGTCAGCCCTCCGAGGGGGCGAGGCGCGAAAGCTCCGCCTCGGTCGACTTGAGCAGGTCGTTCCAGGACGCCTCGAACTTCTCGACGCCCTCGTCCTCCAGCACCTGCACGACCTCGTCGTACGAGACGCCGAGTTTCTTGATCGCGTCGAGGTCGGCGCGGGCCCGGTCGTAGCCGCCGGCGACGGTGTTGCCGGTGATCTCGCCGTGGTCCGCCACGGCCTCCAGGGTCGCCTCCGGCATGGTGTTGACCGTGTTGGGGGCGACCAGCTCGTCGACGTACAGGGTGTCCTTGAGGGACGGGTCCTTCACGCCGGTCGAGGCCCAGAGCGGGCGCTGCTTGTTGGCCTGCGCCTTGTCGAGCGCGGCCCAGCGGTCGGAGGAGAAGACCTCCTCGTACGCCTCGTAGGCCAGGCGCGCGTTGGCCAGGGCGGACTTGCCCTTGGCGGCCTTCGCCTCGTCGGAGCCGATGGCGTCCAGCCGCTTGTCGATCTCGGTGTCCACGCGGGACACGAAGAAGGACGCCACCGAGTGGATCTTGGACAGGTCCAGGCCCGCGGCCTTCGCCTTCTCCAGACCGGCCAGGTAGGCGTCCATGACCGCGCGGTACCGCTCCAGCGAGAAGATCAGCGTCACATTGACGCTGATGCCCCGGCCGATCGTTTCGGTGATGGCCGGGAGGCCCGCCTTGGTGGCCGGGATCTTGATGAGCGTGTTCGGCCGGTCGACCAGCCACGCCAGCTGCTTGGCCTCGGCGACGGTGGCCGTGGTGTTGTGCGCCAGGCGCGGGTCCACCTCGATGGAGACCCGGCCGTCCTGGCCGTCGGTGGCGTCGAAGACCGGGCGCAGGATGTCGGCGGCGTCGCGGACGTCCGCCGTCGTGATCATGCGCAGGGCCTCCTCGACGGTGACCTTGCGGGCGGCGAGGTCGGTGAGCTGCTGCTCGTAGCCGTCGCCCGAGGAGATCGCCTTCTGGAAGATCGACGGGTTGGTGGTGACGCCGACGACATGGCTCTGGTCGATCAGCTCGGCGAGGTTGCCGGACGTGATCCGCTTGCGCGACAGGTCGTCGAGCCAGATCGCCACGCCCTCGTCGGAGAGGCGCTTGAGTGCGTCTGTCATGAGTTGCATCTCCTACTAGTGGTATCTACCGGCGTCAGCGTGCTGCGGCTTCGAGAGATTCCCGTGCGGCGGCGGCCACGTTCTCGGGGGTGAAGCCGAACTCGCGGAAGAGGACCTTGGCGTCGGCCGAGGCGCCGAAGTGCTCGAGCGAGACGATCCGGCCGGCGTCCCCGACGTACCGGTGCCAGGTCAGGCCGATGCCCGCCTCCACGGCGACCCGCGCCTTGACCGACGGCGGGAGCACGCTCTCCTTGTAACCCTGATCCTGCTCCTCGAACCACTCGACGGACGGCATCGAGACCACCCGGGTCGGCACACCGGCCGCTTGGAGCTGCTCGCGCGCCTCGACAGCGACGTGGACCTCGGAGCCGGTCGCGATGAGCAGCACCTGCGGCTCGCCACCTTCGGCCTCGAACAGGACGTAACCGCCCTTGGCCGCGTCCTCGTTGGGCTCGTACGTCGGCACGCCCTGGCGGGTCAGCGCCAGACCGTGCGGGGTGCCCTTGCCGAACACCTTGGTGTAGCGGCGCAGGATCTCGGCCCAGGCGATGGACGTCTCGTTGGCGTCGGCCGGGCGGACGATGTTCAGCCCCGGGATGGCGCGCAGCGAGGCCAGGTGCTCGACGGGCTGGTGGGTCGGGCCGTCCTCGCCGAGGCCGATCGAGTCGTGCGTCCACACGTACGTCACCGGCAGGTGCATCAGCGCGGAGAGGCGCACCGCGTTGCGCATGTAGTCGGAGAAGACCAGGAAGGTCCCGCCGTAGATACGGGTGTTGCCGTGCAGCGCGATGCCGTTCATGGCGGCGGCCATCGCGTGCTCGCGGATCCCGAAGTGGATCGTGCGGCCGTACGGGTCGGCCTCGGGCAGCGGGTTGCCGACCGGGAGGAACGAGGACGTCTTGTCGATCGTGGTGTTGTTCGAGCCCGCGAGGTCGGCGGAGCCGCCCCACAGCTCGGGCACGATCTCGCCCAGCGCCTGGAGGACCTTGCCGGAGGCGGCGCGGGTGGCCAGGGACTTGCCGGGCTCGAAGACCGGGAGCTTGTCCTCCCAGCCCGCGGGCAGCTCGCCCGCCGCGATCCGGTCGAAGTCGGCGGCGCGCTCGGGGTTGGCGGTGCGCCACGCGGCGAACGCCTTGTCCCACTCGGCACGGGCCTCACGGCCGCGGTCCAGGGCCTGGCGGGTGTGGCCGATGACCTCGTCGGAGACCTCGAAGGTCTGCTCCGGGTCGAAGCCCAGGACCCGCTTGGTGGCCGCGATCTCCGCCTCGCCGAGGGCCGAACCGTGGGCGGCCTCGGTGTTCTGGGCGTTCGGGGCGGGCCAGGCGATGATCGAGCGGGCCGCGATGAACGAGGGGCGCTCGGTCTCGGCCCTGGCCGCCTGGAGCGCCGCGTACAGGCCCGCCGGGTCCAGGTCGCCGTTGGCCTGCTGCTCGACGCGCTGGACGTGCCAGCCGTACGCCTCGTACCGCTTGAGGGTGTCCTCGGAGACCGCGGTCTCGGTGTCGCCCTCGATGGAGATGTGGTTGTCGTCCCAGAGCAGGACCAGGTTGCCCAGCTTCTGGTGCCCGGCCAGCGAGGATGCCTCGGCGGCGATGCCCTCCTGGAGGCAGCCGTCACCGGCGACGACCCAGACGGTGTGGTCGAACGGGGAGGTGCCGGGGGCCGCCTCCGGGTCGAAGAGGCCGCGCTCGTAGCGGGCGGCCATGGCCATGCCCACCGCGTTGGCGACACCCTGGCCCAGCGGGCCCGTCGTCGTCTCGACACCGGTCGTGTGGCCGTACTCCGGGTGGCCCGGGGTCTTGGAGCCCCACGTCCGGAACGCCTTCAGGTCGTCCAGCTCCAGGCCGTAACCGGCCAGGTAGAGCTGGATGTAGAGGGTCAGGCTGGAGTGACCCGCCGACAGGACGAACCGGTCGCGGCCGGTCCACTCCGCGTCCGCCGGGTCGTGCCGCATGACTTTCTGGAACAGGGTGTACGCGGCGGGGGCCAGGCTCATCGCCGTGCCCGGGTGGCCGTTTCCGACTTTCTGTACGGCGTCCGCGGCGAGGACGCGGGCGGTGTCCACCGCCCGCTGGTCCAAATCGGTCCACTGGAGGTCTGAGGTGGTCGGCTTGATGCTCACCCTGCGTCAGGGCTCCTCTCCACTGTTCGTAGGCCGGTGGCTGATACCGCACCGGGCGCTGCCGAGCCTACCCTCGCCGGGGCCCACACCTCCCGGCTCTTTCCAGGGTGCGGGCGACGCGGGCACTTCGCCTCCCGGCGGACCTTCTCCGTACATCCCACAGTCACCCCCAACACGACCCCACCCCGGCGAAGGACGGTGTAGGCCCAACGTCTACAGTGGTCGGGTTCGCGCAAGTCTTCACAAGGGCCCCTCGGCCCGGAGCTTGCTGGGATTTCTCTGTCAGGGGTGTGCGTGACGGCCGTCGAGTCCCGACCCGCCGGGGTCGCCTTGACTCCCAGCCCAGGGGGCCATCGCCCGTACGGGGCCCGTGTCAAGGCATTCGTGGCGCTTACGAAGCCACGGATCATCGAGCTGTTGCTCATCACCACGATTCCGGTGATGTTCCTCGCCGCCCAGGGCGTACCCGACCTGTGGCTGGTGTTCGCCACCACCTTCGGGGGATATCTCTCGGCGGGCGGCGCCAACGCGCTCAACATGTACATCGACCGCGACATCGACGCGCTGATGGACCGCACGTCGCAGCGTCCGCTGGTCACCGGGATGGTCAGCCCGCGCGAGTGCCTCGTCTTCGGCATCTCCCTCGCGGTGATCTCGACCCTCTGGTTCGGACTGCTCGTCAACTGGCTGTCCGCCGGACTCGCCCTCGGGGCGCTGCTCTTCTACGTCGTCGTCTACACGATGCTCCTGAAGCGCCGCACCTCCCAGAACATCATCTGGGGCGGCATCGCCGGCTGCCTGCCGGTGCTCATCGGCTGGTCCTCCGTGACGAACTCCCTCTCCTGGGCCGCCGTCATCCTCTTCGCCGTCATCTTCTTCTGGACGCCGCCGCACTACTGGCCGCTCTCCATGAAGGTCAAGGACGACTACGCCCGGGTCGGCGTCCCGATGCTCCCGGTCATCGCCTCCAACCAGGTGGTCGCCCGGCAGATCGTCCTCTACAGCTGGGTGATGGTCGGCGTCTCGCTGCTCCTCACCCCGCTGGGCTACACCGGCTGGTTCTACCTCTCGGTGGCGCTGCTCGCGGGCGGCTTCTGGCTCTGGGAGGCCCACGGGCTGCAGAACCGGGCCAGGGCCGGGGTGACCGGCGCCAAGCTCAAGGAGATGCGGCTGTTCCACTGGTCCATCACCTACGTCTCGCTGCTCTTCCTGGCCGTCGCGGTGGACCCCTTCCTCCGCTAGGGAAGTCCGGCCCCCGGCCTCTACGGGCGGGTCACGTGGCAGAAGCCACGCGACCCGCCCGTCGCCGTTCGAACTACTCGTCGGTAGCATCTTGTTCATGGCAGAGACGGCAGCAGACGCAGCAGAGACCGGGCAGACCTCCCGGAGCGACGCCCGGAAGGCGGCCCGCGCGGAGCGCAGGGCGGCGAGGCTGGCCCGCGAGATCGGGGCCTTCGCCAAGGAGCACGGCGGCGCCGAGGGGCAGCTCGCCTACATCGGTGAGGCCGGCGCCCGCATCGTCCTGGTCGGCCAGGACGGCGCCTGGGGCGACCTGGTGGCCCCGACGTACGCCGTGGCCGAGAACGCGGTGGAGAAGTCCGGCATCACGGTCCACGAGGAGTTCGACGGCGACTTCGCCCTCAAGGTCCGCACCGGCCCGTACGAGTGGTCGCGGATGGCCGGGATCCAGGTCGGCGGCCCGTCCAACGACAGCTGAGCCGTACGCGAAAGGGGCGGCGGGCACACGGCCCGCCGCCCCTTCGTCGTACTAACTCCTAGACCGCCTGCGCGGACGCCGAGGGCTGCTGCTCCTGCTGCCCGCGCTCCCCGGCGGAGGACGGGCCCGGCAGCGGGGCCGGGGCGTCGTCGCCGCGCTCGCGCATGCTCATCACCAGGCGGATCACGGCGATCCACATGATGGCCGAGCCGAACATGTGGATGCCGACCAGGATCTCGGGGACGTCGGTGAAGTACTGGACGTACCCGATCGCGCCTTGGGCGAGCAGCACCACCAGCAGGTCGCGGGCGCGGGCCCGGGTGTCGGCGGGGGCGTCGACCACGCGCAGGGCCAGCCACATGGCGATGGCGAGCGCGCAGACCACCCAGGCGGAGATGGCGTGCACATGGGCGGCGGCCGACCAGTCCCACGGCATGCGCGGTACGTCGCTGCTGTCGCCCGCGTGCTTGCCGGAGCCGGTCACCGAGGTGCCCAGCACGATGAGGACCACGGTGGTCGCCACGATCGCCCAGGCGAGCCGGCGCACCGGCAGGGGCGCGCGGGGGCGGGCCGGGCCGTCGCCCTCGCCGATCCGGACCCAGGTGATCACGGTGACCGCGAGCAGCGCGTTGGCGAGCAGGAAGTGCCCGGCCACCGTCCACGGGTTGAGCCCCGCCCAGACGGTGATGCCGCCGAGGACGGCGTTGCCCAGCACGATCCAGAACTGCGACCAGGCCAGCCGGGTCAGCTTGCGGCGGCGCGGCTTCATCGAACTGACGGCGACGATCGCCCAGCCGACGGCCGCCGACAGGACGTACGTCAGCATCCGGTTGCCGAACTCGATCGCGCCGTGCAGCCCCTGCTCGGGGGTGGCGAACAGACTGTCGTCGGTGCACTTGGGCCAGGTGTCGCAGCCGAGGCCCGAACCGGTCAGCCGGACGGCACCGCCGGTGACGATGATCAGGACGCTCATCATGACGGCGGAGAGCGCGGCACGCTTGACGATCCTGGTGGACGGCGTCCAGCGCTTGGCGATGGCAGAGATGGGGGTTTCCACGCGGACCATCGTAGGAGGTGGCTTGTGCACGTTTTCACGAGGGGTGGGTTCGTGCCTCTTGCCCGGGAAGATCCCGTACGGCGGTCCGCCGCGCGCTACTCCCAGTGGAAGAACTTCGCCGCCGCGCCCAGCCCCAGCACCGCCCACACGGCCAGGATCCCGGCCTCGGCCCACGGCATCGCCGCGCCGTGCTGGAGGACGTCCCGCAGGCCCTCCGAGAGCGCCGAGATGGGCAGCAGCCCCAGCACCGACTGCACCGCGTCCGGGAACTTGTCCAGCGGCACGATGACCCCGCCGCCGACCAGCAGCAGCAGGAAGACCAGGTTGGCGGCGGCGAGCGTCGCCTCGGCCTTCAGCGTCCCGGCCATCAGCAGCCCCAGCCCGGAGAACGCGGCCGTCCCGAGGACCAGGAGCAGCAGCACCGAGAGCGGGTTGCCCTGCGGCGACCAGCCGAGCGCGAGGGCGACCGCCGTCAGCAGCACGATCTGGAGCACCTCGGTGACCAGCACCGACAGGGTCTTCGCCGTCATCAGCGCCCAGCGCGGCAGCGGGGAGGCCCCGAGCCGCTTGAGGACCCCGTAACGGCGTTCGAAGCCGGTGGCGATGGCCTGGCCGGTGAAGGCGGTGGACATCACGGCGAGCGCGAGGATGCCCGGGGCCAGGAAGTCGACCGACGCGCCCGAGCCGGTGTCCACGATGTCGACCGCGCTGAACAGCACCAGCAGCAGCGTCGGGATGATCACCGTCAGCAGCAGCTGCTCGCCGTTGCGCAGCAGCATCCGGGTCTCCAGCGCGGTCTGCGCGGCGATCATCCGGGGGAGCGGGGCGGCGCCGGGGCGCGGGGTGTACGTACCGGTGCTCATGCGCGCAGCTCCTTGCCGGTCAGTTCGAGGAAGACGTCCTCCAGGGTGTGCCGCTCCACCGAGATGCCCTCGGGCATCACACCGTGCTGGGCGCACCAGGAGGTGACGGTGGCCAGCAGCTGCGGGTCGACGGCCCCGGAGATGCGGTACGTGCCCGGGAGCGGCTCGGCGGCCTGGGAGCCGTCGGGCAGCGCCTTGACGAGCGAGCCCAGGTCGAGTCCGGGGCGTCCGGTGAAGCGCAGGGTGTTCTCGGCGCCGCCGCGGCAGAGCTGCTCGGGGGAGCCCTGGGCGATGACCCGGCCCGCGTCGATGATCGCCACGTCGTCGGCGAGCGCCTCGGCCTCGTCCATGAAGTGGGTGGTCAGCACCACGGAGACGCCGTCCCCGCGCAGCTCGCGGACCAGGTCCCAGGTGGAGCGGCGGGCCTGTGGGTCGAGCCCGGCGGTCGGCTCGTCCAGGAAGACCAGCTCGGGCCGGCCGACGACCGCGAGGGCCAGGGCGAGGCGCTGCTGCTGGCCGCCGGAGAGCCGACGGTAGGCGGTGCGGCCGCAGGAGCCGAGGCCGAGCCGCTCGATCAGGGCGTCCACGTCCAGCGGGTGGGCGTGCAGCTTCGCCATGTGCCGGAGCATCTCGTCGGCGCGGGCGCCGGAGTAGACGCCGCCGGACTGGAGCATGACCCCGATCCGGGGCCGCAGCCGCTCGGCGTCGACGACCGGGTCGAGCCCGAGGACGCGTACGGTGCCCGCGTCGGGGCGGCGGTAGCCCTCGCAGGTCTCGACGGTGGTGGTCTTCCCGGCGCCGTTCGGGCCGAGGACGGCGGTCACCGCGCCGGTCCGGACCACCAGATCGAGGCCGTCCACCGCGGTCTTCGTGCCGTACCGCTTCACCAGGCCTGTGACCTGTACGACGGGCTCGTTCTCCATGGCTAGGCAGTCTAGGCAGGGGCTCCGGGAGGCCCGGTCCCGGGGCCAGATTAGGTAACCCTAAGTGACGAACCACACCGTAGATCGTTCCGGACCGTGGTTGTCAGGGCCGAATGAATTACGCAACAATGGTGTTGTGAAATACGACGGCGGGGCTCCTCAGGAGGAACTCGCGACCGGTGAGCGCTCGACGCGCAACCGGGTCGCGCGCTCCATCCTGGACCACGGGCCCTCCACCGTCGCGGACCTTGCCAAGCGCCTCGGCCTCACCCAGGCCGCCGTCCGCCGCCACCTGGACGCCCTCGTCTCCGACGATGTCGTCGAAGCCCGTGAACAGCGGGTCTACGGGGCACGGACCCGGGGCAGGCCCGCCAAGGTGTTCGCCCTGACGGACTGCGGCCGGGACGCCTTCGACCAGTCCTACGACAAGCTGGCCGCCGACGCCCTGCGCTTCATCGCCGAATCCGGCGGGGACGAGGCGATCATCGCCTTCGCCCGCGCCCGGATGGCCGCGATGGGCGAGGCGTACCGCGCCGCGGTCGAGGCCGCGGAGCCCGAGCGGCGCACGGAGGCCCTCGCCAGGGCTCTGAGCGCCGACGGGTACGCTGCTACGGCGCGAAGCGCGCCGGGCCCGCAGCAGGGCGAGCAGCTGTGCCAGCACCACTGCCCGGTGGCGCATGTCGCCGAGCAGTTCCCACAGCTGTGCGAGGCGGAGACGGAATTCTTCTCCAGCCTCCTCGGGACCCATGTGCAGCGTCTGGCCACCCTCGCCCATGGCGACGGCGTGTGCACGACATACGTGCCGCGCAGCGGCCAGACAGCACCCCCACAGACCACCCATTCAGCATCTGCAAGCACGGCCGGGAGGAACCCCGCATGACGCTCCCCACGGAGACTGCCCACCCTGAGCTCGAGGGTCTGGGTACGTACGAATTCGGCTGGGCCGACTCCGACGCGGCAGGCGCGGCGGCCAAGCGCGGCCTCTCCGAGGAGGTCGTCCGCGACATCTCGGAGAAGAAGAACGAGCCGGAGTGGATGCTGAAGCTCCGCCTCAAGGGTCTGAAGCTCTTCGGCAAGAAGCCCATGCCCAGCTGGGGCTCGGACCTGTCGGGCATCGACTTCGACAACATCAAGTACTTCGTGCGCTCCACGGAGAAGCAGGCCGCCTCCTGGGAGGACCTGCCCGAGGACATCAAGAACACGTACGACAAGCTCGGCATCCCCGAGGCGGAGAAGCAGCGCCTCGTCGCCGGTGTCGCCGCGCAGTACGAGTCCGAGGTCGTCTACCACCAGATCCGCGAGGACCTGGAGGAGCAGGGCGTCATCTTCCTGGACACCGACACCGCGCTGAAGGAGCACCCGGAGCTCTTCAAGGAGTACTTCGGCACCGTCATCCCGGTCGGCGACAACAAGTTCGCCTCGCTGAACACGGCCGTGTGGTCCGGCGGCTCGTTCATCTACGTGCCCAAGGGCGTCCACGTGGACATCCCGCTCCAGGCCTACTTCCGTATCAACACGGAGAACATGGGCCAGTTCGAGCGGACGCTGATCATCGTCGACGAGGACGCCTACGTCCACTACGTCGAGGGCTGCACCGCCCCGATCTACTCCTCGGACTCGCTGCACAGCGCCGTGGTCGAGATCATCGTGAAGAAGGGCGGCCGCTGCCGCTACACGACCATCCAGAACTGGTCGAACAACGTCTACAACCTGGTCACCAAGCGGGCCGTGGCCTACGAGGGCGCGACCATGGAGTGGGTCGACGGCAACATCGGCTCCAAGGTGACCATGAAGTACCCGGCCGTCTACCTGATGGGCGAGCACGCCAAGGGCGAGACGCTCTCCATCGCCTTCGCGGGCGAGGGCCAGCACCAGGACGCCGGCGCCAAGATGGTCCACATGGCTCCGAACACCTCCTCGAACATCGTCTCCAAGTCGGTGGCGCGAGGCGGCGGCCGCACCTCCTACCGCGGTCTGATCGAGATCGGTGAGGGCGCGCCGGGCGCGAAGTCCAACGTCCTCTGCGACGCTCTGCTCGTCGACACGATCTCCCGCTCGGACACCTACCCGTACGTCGACGTCCGTGAGGACGACGTGTCGATGGGCCACGAGGCGACCGTCTCCAAGGTCTCCGAGGACCAGCTCTTCTACCTGATGAGCCGCGGACTCACCGAGTTCGAGGCCATGGCGATGATCGTGCGTGGCTTCGTCGAGCCGATCGCGAAGGAGCTGCCCATGGAGTACGCCCTGGAGCTCAACCGGCTGATCGAGCTGCAGATGGAGGGTTCGGTCGGCTAGGACCTCCCGCGAGGCCCTGGGGGACGGCTGTTCACCGGCCGTCCCCGCCCCCTACCGGACCACCCCCTTCTTGACTGAGAAAGCGAGCACTACGACAGCCATGGCTGAGGCTCAGAACATCCCGGTGGGCTCCACCACCGCCGGCTCCATCGCGGTGGCCGCCGAGTCGACCGTCGCCACGCGCATGAGCGCACCCCCGTCCTTCGACGTCGCGGACTTCCCCGTCCCGCACGGTCGCGAGGAGGAGTGGCGCTTCACCCCGCTGGAGCGGCTGCGCGGGCTGCACGACGGCACCGCCGTCGCGAACGGCGGCGGCGTGAAGGTCGCGATCGAGGCGCCCGAGGGCGTCACCGTCGAGACCGTCGGCCGCGACGACGCCCGGCTCGGCAAGGCCGGTACGCCGGTGGACCGGGTCGCCGCCCAGGCGTACAGCTCCTTCGAGCAGGCCTCGGTCGTCACCGTCGCCAAGGAGGCCGTGCTCACCGAGCCCATCCGGATCGCCGTGCACGGCGAGGGCGGCACCGCCTTCGGCCACCAGGTCATCGAGCTGAAGCCCTTCGCCGAGGCCGTCGTCGTCATCGACCACACCGGTGACGCGGTGCTCGCCGCCAACGTCGACTACGTGCTGGGCGACGGCGCCAAGCTGACCGTCGTCTCCGTCCAGGACTGGGACGACACGGCCGTCCACGTCGGCCAGCACAACGCGCTGGTCGGCCGGGACGCCTCCTTCAAGTCGATCGTCGTCACCTTCGGCGGCGACCTGGTCCGCCTCCACCCGCGGGTCGCCTACGCGGCGCCCGGCGGCGAGGCGGAGCTCTTCGGTCTGTACTTCACCGACAAGGGCCAGCACCAGGAGCACCGCCTCCTGGTCGACCACAACACCCCGCACTGCAAGTCCAACGCGGTGTACAAGGGCGCACTCCAGGGCGACGGCGCCCACGCCGTCTGGATCGGGGACGTCCTCATCCAGGCCGCGGCCGAGGGCACCGACACCTACGAGATGAACCGGAACCTCGTCCTCACCGACGGCGCCCGGGTCGACTCCGTACCCAACCTGGAGATCGAGACCGGCGAGATCGTCGGCGCCGGCCACGCCTCGGCGACCGGCCGCTTCGACGACGAGCAGCTCTTCTACCTCCAGTCCCGCGGTATCCCGGCCGAGGAGGCCCGCCGCCTGGTCGTGCGCGGCTTCTTCGCCGAGCTGGTCCAGCAGATCGGCCTGCCGGACGTCGAGGAGCGGCTGATCGACAAGATCGAGGCCGAGCTGAAGGCGTCCGTCTGATGGCCTTCGTCAAAGCCTGTGCGCTGAGTGAGCTGGAGGAGGACACCCCCAAACGGGTGGAACTCGACGGCACACCGGTCTCCGTCGTCCGCACCGAGGGCGAGGTGTTCGCGATCAACGACATCTGCTCGCACGCGAACGTCTCCCTCTCCGAGGGCGAGGTGGAGGACTGCGCGATCGAGTGCTGGCTGCACGGATCGGCGTTCGACCTCCGCACCGGCAAGCCGTCCGGCCTTCCCGCGACGCGCCCCGTCCCCGTATACCCCGTAAAGATCGAAGGGGACGATGTGCTCGTCTCCGTCACCCAGGAGTCCTGAGTCACCCATGGCAACGCTTGAAATCCGCGACCTGCACGTCTCCGTCGAGGCCGACAACGCCACGAAGGAGATCCTCAAGGGCGTCGACCTGACCGTGAAGCAGGGCGAGACCCACGCCATCATGGGCCCCAACGGGTCCGGCAAGTCCACCCTCGCGTACTCGCTGGCGGGTCACCCCAAGTACACGATCACCGGCGGTTCGGTCACCCTGGACGGCGAGGACGTCCTGGAGATGTCCGTCGACGAGCGCGCCCGCGCCGGCCTCTTCCTCGCCATGCAGTACCCGGTCGAGATCCCCGGTGTCTCGGTCTCCAACTTCCTGCGCACCTCCGCCACCGCCGTCCGCGGCGAGGCCCCCAAGCTCCGTACGTGGGTCAAGGAGGTCAAGGAGACGATGGCCGGGCTCCAGATGGACCCGTCCTTCGCCGAGCGCAACGTCAACGAGGGCTTCTCCGGCGGTGAGAAGAAGCGCCACGAGATCCTTCAGCTGGAGCTGCTCAAGCCGAAGATCGCCGTCCTGGACGAGACCGACTCCGGCCTGGACGTCGACGCGCTCAAGACCGTCTCCGAGGGCGTCAACCGGGTCCGCGCGACCGGCGAGGTCGGCACGCTGCTGATCACGCACTACACCCGGATCCTGAAGTACATCCAGCCCGACTTCGTGCACGTGTTCGCCAACGGCAGGATCGCCGCCTCCGGTGGCGCCGAGCTGGCCGACCAGCTGGAGAACGAGGGCTACGAGGCATACACGAAGGGTGGCGCTTCCGCGTGACTGACGCCCGACAGGGGCTCACCGGCCTCCTCGACACCGAGGCGATCCGCAAGGACTTCCCGCTCCTGGACCGCACGGTCCACGACGGCAAGAAGATCGTTTACCTGGACTCCGCGGCCACCTCGCAGAAGCCGCGCCAGGTCCTCGACGCGCTCAACACGTACTACGAGCGCCACAACGCGAACGTGCACCGCGGCGTCTACACGATCGCCGAGGAGGCCACCGCGCTGTACGAAGGCGCCCGTGACAAGGTCGCGGCCTTCATCAACGCACCCAGCCGCGACGAGGTGATCTTCACCAAGAACGCCTCGGAGTCGCTCAACCTCGTGGCCAACATGCTCGGCTGGGCGGACGAGCCCTACCGGGTGGACCGCGACACCGAGATCGTCACCACGGAGATGGAGCACCACTCCAACATCGTGCCCTGGCAGCTGCTCTCGCAGCGCACGGGCGCGAAGCTGAAGTGGTTCGGCATCACCGACGACGGCCGGCTCGACCTGTCGAACATCGACGAGATCATCACCGAGAAGACGAAGATCGTCTCCTTCACGCTGGTCTCCAACATCCTGGGCACCGTCAACCCGGTCGAGCAGATCATCCGCCGCGCCCAGCAGGTCGGCGCCCTGGTCTGCATCGACGCCTCGCAGGCCGCCCCGCACATGGTGCTGGACGTGCAGGCGCTCCAGGCCGACTTCGTGGCCTTCACCGGCCACAAGATGGTCGGCCCGACCGGCATCGGCGTGCTCTGGGGACGGCAGGAGCTGCTGGAGGACCTGCCGCCGTTCCTCGGCGGCGGCGAGATGATCGAGACCGTCTCGATGCACTCCTCCACCTACGCCCCGGCGCCGCACAAGTTCGAGGCCGGTACGCCCCCGATCGCGCAGGCCGTCGGCCTCGGCGCGGCCGTGGACTACCTCTCCTCGATCGGCATGGAGAAGATCCACGCCCACGAGAAGGCGATCACCGAGTACGCGGTGAAGCGCCTCCTGGAGGTCCCGGACCTGCGGATCATCGGCCCGGCGACGGCCGAGGACCGCGGGGCGACGATCTCCTTCACGCTCGGGGACATCCACCCGCACGACGTGGGCCAGGTCCTCGACGAACTGGGCATCGCCGTCCGGGTCGGCCACCACTGTGCCCGCCCGGTCTGCCTGCGGTACGGAATTCCCGCGACGACGCGAGCGTCGTTCTATCTGTACTCCACGCCCGCCGAGGTCGACGCACTGGTGGACGGGCTGGAGCACGTCCGGAACTTCTTCGGCTGAGGGCTGACTGGTGAAGCTTGATTCCATGTACCAGGAAGTGATCCTGGACCACTACAAGCACCCCCACGGGCGCGGCCTGCGGGACGGCGACGCCGAGGTGCACCACGTCAACCCGACGTGCGGCGACGAGATCACTCTCCGGGTCAAGTACGACGGCGAGACCATCGCCGACGTCAGCTACGAGGGCCAGGGCTGCTCGATCAGCCAGGCCAGTGCCTCCGTACTGAACGAGCTGCTGGTCGGCAAGGAGCTGACCCAGGCGCGGATGATCCAGGACACCTTCCTGGAGCTGATGCAGTCCAAGGGCCAGCTGGAGCCGGACGACGCGATGGAGGAGGTGCTGGAGGACGCGGTCGCGTTCGCCGGCGTCTCCAAGTACCCCGCCCGGGTCAAGTGCGCGCTGCTGAGCTGGATGGCGTGGAAGGACGCGACGGCCAAGGCGCTGTCCGAAGGGAAGACCGCATGAGCGACAACGAGACCGCGACCATGAAGCCGGCCTCCGAGGAGGAGGTCCGCGAGGCGCTGTACGACGTCGTCGACCCCGAGCTGGGCATCGACGTCGTCAACCTGGGCCTGATCTACGGCATCCACGTCGACGACGCCAACATCGCCACCCTCGACATGACCCTCACGTCCGCGGCCTGCCCGCTGACCGACGTCATCGAGGACCAGGCGAAGTCCGCCACGGACGGCATCGTCAACGAGCTCCGGATCAACTGGGTCTGGATGCCGCCGTGGGGCCCGGACAAGATCACGGACGACGGCCGCGAGCAGCTGCGCGCGCTGGGGTTCAACGTCTGACGCGCCCTGAGCATCACGGATACGGCCATGCCCGCCAGTCATACTGGCGGGCATGGCCGTATCCCTGTACCACCTCGCCGTCGACTCCCACGACCTGCCGCTCATGGCCCGCTTCTGGAGCGCGGTACTCGACTGGAAGATCCTCTACGAGGACGAGCACGAGATCGTCATCGGCGCCCACGAGACCGCGCTGCCCGGCATGTGCTTCCTCCCTGTGCCGGAGGAGAAGACCGTCAAGAACCGGCTGCACATCGATCTGACCCCCGACGACCAGGCCGCCGAGGTCGAGCGGATCATCGCGCTCGGCGCACGGCGGCTGGACGTCGGGCAGGGGCCGGAATCCACCTGGGTGGTGCTGGCAGATCCCGAGGGCAACGAGTTCTGCGTGCTGCGGCCCAAGCGGACGCTGACGGACTGAGACCGGGCCCTACGCGGGGGCGGCCGGCGGCGGGCCGTACTGCTCGGGCGGGGGCTGGGCCGCCGCCTCCGTCAGGACCTGGGCCAGGTTCTCCTTGCGGATACGCAGGTCCACGTAGAGCAGGCCGGTCACCAGCGGCGGGAAGATCGACGAGAAGAGCTGGCTCACCAGGCCGCTGACCATGGACAGCACCATGAAGCCCGCGAACAGGGCGATGATCTCGCCGCCGCTCGGTTCACCCATCGTGTTGGGGTCCTCGAACGCGCCGGGGAGCATCCCCATCGCCTGGAACGGCAGCTGGACCAGGTAGCCGACCATGGAGGCGAGGGCGTAGGCGAGCAGGCCGACGCCGAAGACCCGCCACCAGTCGCCGCGGACCAACTCGGCCGAGCGGCGCAGGGCCGCGACCGGCCGCTGTCCCTCGAAGACCACGATCGTGGGGGCCAGCGAGAACTTCACCATCAGCCAGACGGCGAGCGGGGTGAGGGCGAGCCAGCCGAGAAGGGCGGAGAGCAGCAGCGGAAGCACGGAGTCCGTGTCGCCCAGGGTGACCAGGTAGATCACGGCCGCCACCATCGTCGCCATCGCGAGCACGAAGGGGACGAAGATGATCAGCCCCACCAGGAACACCGTCCCGATCATCGCCCAGACCCGGGACCAGGCGCGGCGCCAGACGGTGCCGAAGCCGATCGGGCGGCCGAGGACGGCCTCCTGGAGGACCACCGGGACCGCCGCCTGGACGACGGCCGACGCCAGCAGGTAGGCGAGGACGCCCAGGACCATCAGGACGCCGAACGCGATGCCCAGCGGGACCAGTTGGGCGGTGTCCGGGTCGCCGGGGCCGGTGAGGTCGTCCCAGTTGGCCGCGACGGTGGAGAAGGCGATGGCCACCCCGATGCCCATCACCACCGTCGCCGCGCCGAAGAGCGCCAGGGCGATGCCGACCAGCGGCTTCCAGTAGCGGCCGATCGTGGTGAAGGCGCCGCTGAGCATGTCCGAGACCCTCAGCGGCGCCAGGGGTATCACCCCCGGCTTGGGCGGCGCCCAGCCGCCGTACCAGCCGCCGGGCCCCGGGCCGGGGCCGTACCCGCCCGGTCCGCCCGGCCCTGGTCCGCCTTGTCCTGGTCCGCCTTGTCCTGGTCCGCCCGGTCCCTGCGCACCCCCGTGGGAGGGTCCCCCACCGTGGGGCGCGGCCCCCTGCGGGCCACCGCCCCACCCTGCGTCCTGCGCCACTGCGTCTCCCCGTGATCTCGTCGGCCCGTGCTGGGTGCCGGGCCGTTCCGTTCCGTCGGTCGGGACACCGTAGCGCCCCCGACGTGGGCCGATGATATGTACATTCGTACGCAACGATGCGTACTCTCGTACACATGGGATACGCATACGGACTGCTGGCCGCTGCGATCGCGGCGGAGGTGGCCGGGACGACGGCCATGAAGTACAGCGAGGGCTTCACCCGGCTCTGGCCCTCGATCGGCACGGCGGTGGGCTATCTCATCGCCTTCACCCTGCTCGCCCAGACCCTCAAGACCCTCTCCGTGGGCACCGCCTACGCGATCTGGGCCGGTGTCGGCACAGCGGCCGTGGCCCTCATCGGCATCCTGTTCATGGGGGAGTCCAGCAGTCTGGTCAAGATCGTGGGGGTCGGTCTGATCGTCGTCGGGGTCGTCGTGCTCAATCTGGGGGGAGCGCACTGATGGCCCGCCGGTACGACCCCGACCGGCGTACGCGGATCATCGACGCGGCGCTGCGGGTGATCGTGGCCGACGGGATAGCCGGGCTCAGCCACCGGTCCGTGGCCGCCGAGGCGGACGTGCCGCTCGGCTCGACCACGTACCACTTCGGTTCGCTCGACGAGCTGCTGACGGCCGCCCTGCGCCGGTCCAACGAGAACTTCGCCCAGGCGCTGCGTGACAGCGAGGTCTGCGCCGGTGACGCGGACGGGGGTGAGGGTGCCTCCTCCGGTGCCCGGCTCGCCGATGAGCTGACCCGGTTGCTGGGGGAGTGGTTCGCGGGGGAGCGGGGTGCGATCGAGCTGGAGTACGAGCTGTATCTCGCCGCCCTGCGCCGCCCGGCCCTGCGCCCCGTCGCCGCCGAGTGGACCACGTCGGCGGTCGAGCTGCTGTCCACGCGGACCGACCCGGCCACCGCGCGGGCGCTGGTCGCGCTGATGGACGGCGTCTGCCTCCAGGTGCTGCTGACCGGCTCCGCCTTCGACGCGGAGTACACCCGCGAGATGCTGACCCGGGTCGTGGACGGGTGCGCCTGAGGGGGTTCGCCTGGACCGGCGCTGCTCGGCGGGGTGATCCCGCCTGTCCCCACCGGTCCGCCCGGCCCCACTGGCCCGTCCGGCCACGCCCCGTGCGGGGTCAGCCCAGCGCCCGTACCGTCTCCAGCGCCGTCCGCACGCTCGCCTCGATGTCCGTGATCGGGTACAGCACCTGCCGGACCGTCCGCTCCCGGTCCACCACCAGCGTCAGCCGCTTGAGCCGGCTCACCCCCGCCGCCCGGAACGTCGGCAGCCGCAGGGCCGCCGTCAGCGTCAGGTCCGCGTCCGAGAGCAGCGGGAAGCGCAGCCCCTCCTTCTCCGCGAAGGCGCGCTGCTCGTCCGGGCGCTGCACGGAGACCCCGTGCACGGTGGCTCCGGCGGCCGTGAACTCGGCCAACTGGTCGCGGTACGTGCACGATTCGAGGGTGCAGCCGCTCGCCCCCGGGATCCCGGCCCACCCTGGCGGATAGGCGTCCGCGCGGGCGTAGGCGCTGGGGAAGCAGTACAGAACGGTGTACGGGGTGTCCGCCACCGGATCGTGCCGCTCCCCGTCCGCCCCCGTGAGCGCCAGCTCCGGCACCCGCGTCCCCAGCAGTCCGGCCACCCGGTCCGCCTCCCGTGAGGCCTCCGCCGTCGTCGCCATCGTCTCCCCTTCCCCCAGTACCCACGCGTCGCCCCAGTCCTGGAGCGCGATCAGGACGGGCAGCAGCGCGCGGCCGCGCGGGGTGAGGCGGTACTCGTACCGCACCGGGCGCTCCTGGTACGGCTCCCGCGCCAGCACCCCCGCCTCCACCAGCAGCCGCAGCCGCTCCGTGAGGACCTTGCGCGAGACGCCCAGCTCCTGCTGGAGCGCGTCGAACCGGTGCACCCCGCGTGCGGTGTCCCGCACGATCAGCAGGGTCCACCAGTCACCGACGACGTCGAGCGCCTGGGCGATCGAGCAGTCGGCATCGGCCAGGCTGGTGCGCTGAGCCATGGGCCCCGTCCTCTCCGTCGCTGTCGCGTACCGCCCTCCGTCATGCGGTTGACCTTGATGGAACCATGCTGCCATAGTCCGTTCCCTCAGGGAACTTACTACGGGGGGCGTCACGACCATGGGCATGGTGCGCGGAGTGCCGCGGACAGTACGGCTGCTGGCGCTCGGGGTGTTCCTCAACGCCGTCGTCAGCATCACGTTCGTCTTTCTCTTCCTCTACCTCGTCGGTCCGCGCGGCCTCTCCACCACCCAGGCCGGGGTGATCAGCGGGATCGGCGGCATCGGCCTGGTCGCGGGGAACTTCACCGGCGGCTGGTTCGGGGACCGCCTCGGCCACCGCCGGGCGCTGCTGGCCGGTGCCTGCGTCAGCGGGGCCGCCCTCGTGGTCCTGCCCGTCCTGCCGGTCGCCGCGCTGTACGGGGTGCTGCCGTTCGCCCAGTACGCCGCCGGGGTCGTCCGCTCCGCCAACGCGGCCCTCGTCGCGGTCTCGGTGCCCGAGGGCGGGGACCGGCGCCAGAGCTTCGCCCTCACCCGGTTCGCCGCCAACGGGGGCTTCGCCATCGGCCCGCCGCTCGGCGCTCTGGTCGCCACCCGGTTCTCGTACGACTGGCTCTTCGTCGCGGACGGGGCCGGCACCCTGCTCTTCGCCCTGTACGCCGCCCGCATCCTGCCCGCCCGGAGCAGCGCCCACTCCGCGCCCTCCCACGACCCGGACGCGCCGGGCGTGTGGCGCGAACTGCGGGCCAGGCCCGCGGTGCTGGTGCTGCTCGCCGCGATCGTCTGCGTCGACCTCGTCTACCGCCAGCAGTACGCGACCCTGCCTGTCTTCCTCGCGGACCACGGGCACGGCCCCCAGCTCTACGGCTGGCTGCTCGCCATCAACGGCGGGGTCATCCTCTGCCTCGAACTGCCCGCCGCCCACGTGCTGCGCAGACGCGCTCCGCTCGGTGTGGTCGGGGTGGGGCTGCTCCTCGTCGGACTCGGCTACGCCGTGCTCATCCCCGGGGCGGGCGTGCTCTTCGCTGTTGCCATGATGCTCTCGCTGACGCTCGGGGAGGTCCTCTACAAGACGCCCGCCACCGCGTACGTCGCCGACCAGGCGCCCGCCCACGCACAGGGCCGCTTCCAGAGCCTGTACGCCGGTGCATCGATCAGCGGCCAGGTCCTCGCGCCACCCCTGGGCGCCGCCCTGTACGCGGTGGCTCCCGCCCTGCTCTGGCCGGTGTGCGCCCTGCTCGCGGCGGGCGCCGGGGCGGCCGTGCTGGCGGCGCGGCGGCTGCCCGGACCGGGGGAGAAGGCGCGGATCGCGGCGAACGTGCCGGAAGCTGAGACCGGTTCGCCCGAGCGGGCCCCGGCCGGTTAGGTTTCTGTCCATGACCGACACGACTTCCCAGGCCACTTCCCGTACCACCGGCGCCGTCGCCGCCGGCCTCGCCACCGTCGCCGGTGACGGCACCGTCCTCGACACCTGGTTCCCCGCCCCCGAGCTCACGCCCGAGCCCGGCCCGGCCGGTACGACGCGGCTCACCCCGGACGAGGCCGTCAACCGCCTCGGTGAGGGCGCCGCCAAGGCCATCGGCGTGGACGCCCGGCGCGGGGTCGAGGTCGTCGCCGTCTCCACGGTCATCTCCTCGCTGGAGGACAAGCCCCTCGACGCGCACGACGCGTACCTGCGCCTGCACCTGCTCTCGCACCGGCTCGTCCAGCCGCACGGCCAGAACCTGGACGGCCTCTTCGGCCTGCTCGCCAACGTCGCCTGGACCTCGCTCGGCCCGGTCGCCGTCGACGACCTGGAGCGGGTCCGCCTCAACGCCCGCGCCGAGGGGCTGCACCTCCAGGTGACCTCGGTCGACAAGTTCCCGCGCATGACGGACTACGTGGCCCCAAGGGCGTGCGCATCGCGGACGCCGACCGGGTCCGCCTCGGCGCGCACCTCGCCGCCGGGACCACCGTCATGCACGAGGGCTTCGTCAACTTCAACGCCGGCACGCTCGGCACCTCCATGGTCGAGGGCCGCATCTCCGCGGGCGTCGTCGTGGGCGACGGCTCCGACATCGGCGGCGGCGCCTCCACCATGGGCACCCTCTCCGGCGGTGGCAACGTCCGCATCGTCATCGGTGAGCGCTGCCTGGTCGGCGCCGAGGCGGGCGTCGGCATCGCGCTCGGCGACGAGTGCGTCGTGGAGGCCGGGCTGTACGTCACCGCCGGCACCCGCGTCACGCTGCCGGACGGCCAGGTCGTCAAGGCCCGCGAACTCTCCGGCGCCTCCAACATCCTCTTCCGCCGCAACTCGGTCACCGGCACGGTCGAGGCCCGCCCGAACAACGCGGTGTGGGGCGGGCTGAACGAGGTCCTGCACGCCCACAACTGACCCCTTCCCGGGGTCAGGATCAGGCCGCGAGGAGTTCCTCGTACGCCGCGCGCAGCCCGTCGACCGCCTCGCGGCCGGCGGGCTGCAGCGGTTCCCGGACCGGGCCCGCGTCCAGCAGGGCCTTCACGGTGACGGTGCCGGGCAGGCCGCCCGCCATCATCAGCTCGACCAGCCGGACCGTGAGCCCGTTGAGCCGGGTGGCCTCGGCGGTGCGCCCCGCGTCGAACGCGTCCAGCGGTGCCCGCATGCGGCGCGGGGCCACGTTGGCGACGGTGCTCACATAGCCCGCGCCGCCGACCGCGTACAGCGGGAGGTTCAGCTCCTCGCACCCCGAGTAGTACGCCAGCGAGGTCCGCGCCAGCACCTTCGTCGACCCGAGCAGGTCGTACGCGCAGTCCTTTACCGCCACGATCCGCGGATGGTCCGCCAGCCGCAGCAGGGTCTCCGGCTCGATCCGGACGCCGGTGCGGCCGGGGATGTCGTACAGCATCAGCGGTACGCCGGTGGCCTCCGCGATCCGCAGGAAGTACGCCTCCACGGCCCCCTGCGGCGGTCGGCTGTAGTACGGGGGCACCACCAACAGCCCGTCCGCGCCCGCCTCTTCGGCCTCACGCGCCAGCCGTACCGCGTGCGCGGTGTCCGCGCTGCCGACGCCCGAGAGCAGCGGCACCCCGGCACCGACCTCCGCCCGCACGGCCCGCAGCAGCTCAGCCTTCTCCGCGTCCGAGGTGGTGGGCGACTCGCCGGTGGTCCCGCTGAGCACCAGCCCGTCGCACCCCTCGGCCACCAGATGCGCGGCGTGGGCGCGGGCGGCACCGAGGTCCAGCGCCCCGGTGGCGGTAAACGGCGTGATCATGGCGCAGAGCGTGCGGCCGAAGGGGCGGGGGCGGGGCGCGGTGGGAGTCATGCCCGAAGTGTCGGCTCCGGCGACCGTGAAGGTCCACTTAGATCTGCTTGCCGGGATCGAGAAGAGATGCTGAACAGTGTGATGGGGGCGCCCGGCACTGACATGATCGAACAACTGGACGGCGTACGGCGTGTACGGCGGGGGCTGCGGTGAGGGGCGGGCGAGCAACGGTGAACGGTACGGGCGAGCGGACGCGGGGGCCGGTTCCTCCGGCGGGGGTGCTGCTGGCGGCGGTGGCCGCCCTGGTGCTGACCGGCTGTGCGGGATTTCTGGTTCCGGCCGGCGAGGGGGAACCCGAGCCCACCCCGACGCCCGCACCCACTCTCTCCGCCGCCGCTACGCCCCGTCCGCCCGCTGCCGCTGCGCCGGTCGCGGAGGAACCCGACCCGTCCCCCACCCCCACCGAGGAGTGCCCCGCCTCCGGGGCCGTGGTGACCATGGGGGAGGTGCAGGCCCTGCTGATGAGCCGCGCGGTCGTCCTCACCCTGACCAACTGCGGCTCCACGCCCTACCGGGTCGACGGCTACCCCTCGGTCCAGGCGCTCGGCGAGGACGGCGAGCGCCTCCCGGTGAAGGTCAACCCGGCGGGCTCGAAGTTCGGCCGCGACCACGGTCCCGAGGCGCTCACCCTGAAACCGGGCGGCACCGCGCGGTCGGTCCTCGCCTGGGTCTCCACCCAGGAGGGCGGCGAACTCGTCATGGCCGACGCCCTGGAGCTGGCCGCCGCTCCCGACGCCGGGGCGCGGGTCTACCGGCTGGAGGGCCACGACATCCGGTACATGGACGAGCTGAACATGACGGCCTGGCGGGCCGAGCTGCCCGAGTGACCGTCCTTGCCCCCCAGTGACCGACCCTGCCTCCCCTCCAGTGAGCGACCCTGTCCTCTCAGTGACCGTCCCTGCCCCCCCCAGCGACCGCCCTTGACCTCGACCGGACTTGAGGTGTGACGGTGGTGGTGACGCCGCACCGACCGGTGCGCGCGACAGCGCGATACCAGGGGAGCGCCACCATGACCGCGACCACGCAGTTCACCGACCGCCCGGATCCGGCCCGCGCCGATGCCGCCATCGCCAAGGTCAGCACCTGGGACGTCGGTACGCCCGAGCGGCAGCGGCAGGCCGTCGACGCCATCCGGACGGCGTGGGAGGGCCGGGAGTGGCCGCACCCCGGGCTGCTCTCGTACAGCGTCCACGCGGGCGAGAACGGGACGACCCTGCTGCACTACTCCCAGTGGACCGGCGAACAGGCCTACCAGGACTTCGTCCGGGAGGGCCGGGACACCCGCAACGCCGACATCGACGCGGCCGTTCCCGGCATCGAACGCCTGGCGCTCCACACGTACGAGCTGTACCGCTCCGGGTTCCGGGCCGAGGGCGACATCCGTGAGCCCGGGTGCGTCGTGATCGTGGACGTGGAGTTCGACGGGCCCGACCCGGACCGGCAACGCGCCTGGATCGACGCCGTGTTCGAGGCGCTCGGCAGCGAGGCCCGGTCGCCCGAGGGGGCCATCGCCGCGTACTTCCACACCGGCACCGACGGCACCCGGGTCCTCAACTACGCGGAGTGGGAGAGTGCCGGGCACCACATCGCGGCCCTCGCCGCACCCGGTGAGGGGATCGGCTCCCCGTCACCGCTGTGGGAACGCGTCCAGACGTACCCGGGGATGACCGGTGGGGGCGTGCACCGGTACACGCCCGCGCTCAGCATGCGGGCGGGGTGAGAGCCGGGTCGGCGCACGGCGAAATGCGCATAGGCTGGGGCGGCTGAACGCGTACGCGCTCCGTACGCCCCCGAGCACGCACCGAGGAGAACCCCCGATGTCCGCAGAGCGCCCCGTCCTGCCGCCGGTACGGCTGAACTCCGAGGCCGAACTGGCGCGGGACGCGCTCGCCGCGCCGCTGTTCGTCCGGGCCGTCCGCCTCGCCCGCTGGGCCGGTCCCGAGACCCGGGTCGGCGCGGGCGGCGAACTCGTCGAGGCCCAACTGCCCGCCGCCGCCGAGCACCTCGGCCTCCCGGCCGACGATGAGGGCGCCGCGTACGCCAGCGAGGCCTGGCGCCTCGCCGTCGACACCGGCCTCCTCGACGTCACCGACCCCGAGGGCGAGGGGGAGGACGACGAGGCCGAGGGCACCGTCACCGCGGGCGAGAACCTGGCGCTGCTCACCACCGGCTCCCCGCAGGAGATCCTGGCCATCTGGCTGGACGGCCTGGACGCCGTGCACGCCGACGCCACCGCCCCCCTCCTGGACGACTTCGCGGACCTCGTCGGCGAGGACGGGTCGATCGACTTCGACGCCCTGGACTGGGACCCGGAGGAGGAGGCGGAGTTCCTCGACGGGGTCCTCGGCAACCTCTACCTCCTCACCCTCGCGGACAACGGCGCGGGCGACGCGCCCGTGCCGCTGCCCGCTCTCGCCGCGTCCATGATCGTCCCCGACGACATGGGCGAGCCCACCGACGACATCCTGGAGCAGGTCTCGGAGGCGATGATGCGCCTCGACGACCAGTTCCGGCTGCTCGAACCCATCGGGATCGTCGAGTACCAGCCGGTGGACGAGGCGCTGATGGCCGAGGCGGGCGACCCGGCGGACACCGCCGCCGGGGCCGACGAGGAGGACGTCACCCGGTACGGGATGGTCCGGCTCACCCCCCTCGGCCTGTACGGCATCCGGGCCCGGATGCTGGAGGCCGGGGCGGCCGCTCCCGCCGTCGGTGACCTCGCGGACAAGGGCGCCGACGCCCTCCTCGACGGCATCGCCTACTACCCCGAGGCCGCCGCCCGCGCCGAGATCCAGCTCTGGCTGGCCGGGCGCGGCGCCGACGGAGCGGTTCCGGCGGCGGCCGAGCTGCTGGCTGCGGCACGCGGTACGGACGAGGGCGCGCCGCTGCGCCGCCTCCACTGCCAGCAGGCGCTCGCCCTCGCCGGTGAGGAGGCCGAACCCGCCGTACGCGCGGTCCTCGGCGATCCGGAACTGGGTGGCCTGGCCCGGGTCTGGCTGGCCGAGCACGGCGCGACCGACGTCCCGGCCCCCTCGGAGACCATGGTCTTCTGGCTGGCCATCGACACCATCGCGGCCCAGCTCGACGCCGACGGCGAACTCGACGAACTCCAGGGTCTGGTCGAGGGCCTCTCCGCCCAGCACACCGGCTTCTTCGACGAGGTCTGGCGCGTCGACCACCCGGCCACCGCCGAGGTGCTGGAGGCCATGGGCCGCCTGCACAGCGACAAGAAGGCGGCCAAGGACGCCCGGAAGGCCGCGTTCAAGGCGCGGTCGCGGGCGGGCGGCTGAGGAGGGGAGCGCAGGGCGTAGCTCTGCTGCCGAGCTCTGCTCCTACCAAGCAGATGTCGGTGGTGAAGCCGATGTCGGCGGCGGAAACGCCACACGTTCGGGGGTGCTTTCCGGGGCCCCGTTCCGTGTGGTTCCGCCGCTCAGGGCCCGGGGAAAGCGCTGACCGGCGCCGGTGGGTGCGGGTCACGAATGCGGTACGTCTGGGGGTCGGGCGGCAAACGGGCATGGCGTCGGGCCTTCACAAGGCGCATACTCGACCTGATGAAACAATCAGCCGGCTCCCGGCGTCACCTGCCGTCCAGTCCCTTCAACCGCCCGGCCCAGGAGGCCCCACCGGTCGAATGCTTCGATGTGGGCGACAGGGTGTCGCACGACCAGTTCGGACTCGGCAGGATTCTTGCTGTCGAGGGCGACAACGACGCGGTCCTCATCGACTTCTCGGGGCGCCAGGGAAGGATCCTGAGCCCCTACTCCAAGCTCACCAAGCTCTGAGAAGCCCGTCTTCCGTCCGGTCCGGGGCACCTGAACCACTGGTTCAGGTGCCCCGGACGCGTCTAGAGCGCCTGGGCGGCGGGCTTCACCATGCCGCGTACGGTGCGTGACTTCACGAACTCGCCCATGGCCGTCATCTCCCACTCACCGCTGAACTGCTTGATCAGCTTGGCCATCATGACGCCGGTCTGCGGCTCGGCGCCGGTGAGGTCGAAGCGGACCAGCTCCTCGCCGGAGGCGTCGTCGATCAGGCGGCAGTAGGCCTTGGCGACCTCGTTGAACTTCTGGCCGGTGAACGAGTTGACCGTGAAGACCAGGCCCGTCGCCTCGGCCGGGATCCGGCCCAGGTCCACGACGATCGTCTCGTCGTCGCCCGCGCCCTCGCCCGTGAGGTTGTCGCCGGAGTGCTTGATCGCCCCGTTCAGGATGGTCAGCTTGCCGAAGTAGCAGCTGTCCAGGTGGTTGCGGTTGGGGCCGTAGGCGATGACCGAGGCGTCCAGGTCGATGTCCTTGCCCCGGAACGCCGGCTCCCAGCCCAGGCCCATCCGGACCCGGGAGAGGAGCGGGGCGCCGCCCTTGACCAGGGAGACGGTCTGGTTCTTCTGGAGGTTGACCCGGCCCTTGTCGAGGTTGATCTTCCCGGCGGCCGCGGGCGGCGCGGCGGGCGGGGCCGGGGGAGCGGCGGGGGCCGGAGGGGCGATCCGCGGGTCGACCGGCGCGGCCACCGGAGCCGGCGGGACGGCGGCCGGGACCGGCGGGGCGGCCGGCTCCTCCTCGACCGAGACGCCGAAGTCCGTGGCGATGCCCGCCAGCCCGTTCGCATAGCCCTGGCCCACCGCGCGGGCCTTCCAGGCACCGTTGCGCAGATAGATCTCGATGACCACGAGCGCCGTCTCGTCGCTCAGCTGAGGCGGGGTGAACGTGGCCAGCGGGGTGCCGTCGTCGGCGTTGCGCACGGTGGCGGTGGGCTCGATGCCCTGGAAGGTCTGTCCTGCGGCGTCGGGGCTCGCGGTGACGACGATCTTCTCGATGCCCGGCGGGACCGCGGCGGTGTCCACCACGATCGCGTCGGGCGCGGAGCCGCCACCGCCGCGATAGGTCACACCCGGGCCCGAGGGCTGGTTGTAGAAGATGAAGTCGTCGTCGGAGCGCACCTTGCCGTCGGCGGTGAGCAGCAGGCCCGAGACGTCGAGCCGCACCGGAGCGGCGACGTCCACCGCCACACGGGCGGCGGAGAGAGGAATGTTCGAGCCGGGGGTCATTGCGGTCATGCACGGGGTAACGAACGACCCCGCTTTGCCGTTCCCTTACCTTTCCCCTCATCCTCGTCCCCGAGCGCCACCGCGGCAGCTACGAGCCGCTCGTACGGTGCGCCTCCGCGCGCTCCACGAAGATCCGGTGCAGATCGCGGGCGGCCCGGGTCACCGAGCCCGAGCGGCTGCGCTGCACCACCAGGAGGACCGTGGTGGTGTCGTCCCGCAGCGGGCGTGCGGTGATCGCGCCGGTGCGCTCCAGAGGGTCCCCGATCACGCTGTAGTCCGGCAGCACGGTGACGCCCAGCCCCTCCGCCACCATCAGCTTGCCCATCTCCGCGCCGTCGGCGGAGTACGAGAACGAGGGCGTCCGGCCCTTCAGCAGCCGGTGCGTGAAGCGGTGCATCAGATAGCCGGAGCGCATCACGATCTGCTCGCCTCCGCCGACGCCAGCCTCGCCCAGATCCCGCAGAGCCACTTCGCGTACGTCAACGTCCTGCGGCAGCAGGGGAGTCCGGAGCAGCAGGCCTTCTTCTTCGCGGAGGTGCTGGCCGGCCGCCGCTTCGGCAACGCCCAGTCCGAGGCCGGGACCAGACACCTCCAGGACATCCGCACCCGGCTGGTGCGCGGCGAAGACGGCTCGTACCTGCTGACCGGCGTGAAGAACTACTCCACCGGCGCCCTCTTCGCCGACTGGATCCCCGTCCTCGCCCGCGCCGACGACGACCTGCTCCATGTCGCGTACGTCCCCGCCGACGCCCCCGGCCTCATCGTCACCGACGACTGGGACGGCATGGGCCAGCGCACGACCGCGAGCGGCACGGTCGAGCTGGCGGACGTCACGGTCCCGGCGGCCCACGTCGTCCCGCACCACCTCACCTTCACCGGCCCCCAACTCCACGGCGCCCTGGCCCAGTTGCTGCACACCGCCATCGGCGTCGGGATCGCGGCGGGCGCGCTGGCCGAGGCGGTGGAATTCGTGAGGACGCGGAGCCGGTCCTGGTTCGAGAGCGGGTACGACACCGCCGCCGAGGACCCCCTCCTCATCCAGCGCTTCGGTGAACTCGACCTCCGCCGCCGGGCCGCCGACGCCCTGCTCGCCACCGCCGCCCGGGCCGTGGACGCGGCACGCGCGGACCTCGACGACGACAGCGCGGCCGAGGCGTCCATCGCGGTCGCGGCGGCGAAGGCGTACGCCGGGAGCGCGGCCCTGGAGATCGCGGACGCGCTCTTCGAGGTCTCCGGCACCCGGGCCGCGCTCGACAGCCTCAACCTTCACCGGCACGGGCGCGACGCCCGCACCCACACCCCGCACGACCCCGCGCGCTGGAAGATCCAGCACCTCGGGCGGTACGTCCTCAACGGCACCCGCCCGCCCCGCCACGGCCTGCTCTGACCTCCCACCCCCTGTTCGGAGAAACGATGTCCCTGACCTTCCACTGGTTCCTGCCCACCAACGGCGACAGCCGCCATGTCGTCGGCGGCGGTCACGGAACCCCGGTCACGGCGGCGGGCGGCGACCGTCCGCCGACCGTCCGCTACCTCGCCCAGATCGCCCGCGCCGCCGAGGACGTCGGCTTCACCGGGGTGCTCACCCCCACCGGCGCCTGGTGCGAGGACGCCTGGCTCACCACCGCGATGGTCAGCCAGCACACCGAACGGCTGAAGTTCCTGGTCGCCTTCCGCCCCGGCTTCGTCTCCCCGACCCTGGCCGCCCAGATGGCCGCCACCTACCAGCGGCAGACCGGCGGCCGACTGCTGCTCAACGTCGTCACCGGCGGCGAGAGCCAGGAGCAGCGCGCGTACGGCGACTTCCTGGACAAGGACGCCCGCTACGCCCGCACCGGCGAATTCCTGCAGATCGTCCGGCAGTTGTGGGACGGCAGGACCGTCGACCTGGACGGCGACCACCTGCGCGTCGAGCAGGCCCGGCTCACCCGGCTCCCCGACCCCGTGCCGGAGGTCTACTTCGGCGGCTCCTCCCCGGCCGCCGGTCAGGTCGCCGCCCGCCACGCGGACGTCTACCTCACCTGGGGCGAACCCCCGGCCCAGGTCGCGGAGAAGATCGCGTGGATAGGGAAGCTCGCCGCCGAGCAGGGCCGTACCCTGCGGTTCGGCATCCGGCTGCACGTGATCACCCGCGACACCTCCGAGGCGGCCTGGGCGGAGGCGGACCGGCTGCTCGCGGGGTTCGACCCGGAGACCGTACGCTCGGTCCAGGAGGGGCTGCGGCGCAGCGAGTCGGAGGGCCAGCGGCGGATGCTGGAGCTGCACGGCGGCGGCCGGGACGGGCTGGAGGTCAACCCCAACCTGTGGGCCGGTATCGGCCTCGTCCGGGGCGGCGCGGGCACGGCCCTGGTCGGCAGCCACGCGGAGGTCGCGGACCGGATCCGGGAGTACCACGCCCTGGGCATCGACGAGTTCGTGCTCTCCGGCTACCCGCATCTGGAGGAGGCGTACTGGTTCGGGGAGGGCGTGCTGCCCCGGCTGGCGGAGGCGGGCCTCTGGACGCACCCGGCGGGCCCGGTCGGCCCGGCGCCCGCCACGGAGATCCCGTTCGCGGGCGCGGCGCGGTAGGCAGGGATTCGGCGGGAGGCGGGAGGCGGGAGGTGGGCGCAGGCGGCGAGTGGCAGGAGCACGGGGCGCGGTGAACGGCCTCCCGGCTGCCGGGGCCAGCTGCCAGCGGTGTACCCGGCTGCCGGGGTCGGCTGCCAGCGGTGTACCGGCCGTCGGCGCTAGCCGCCGGTTGGGACCACCAGCCGCCTTACCTCCTCCGCCAGTTCCGCCGCCGAGGTGGTCAGCACCATGTGGTCCGCCTCCGGCAGCACCATATGCCGTCCGTGCGGCGACTGACGGGCCCGGTACGCGTGCGAGACCGTGGCCCGTTCCCGTACGGCCTTCGGCATGCCGGGGGAGACCCGCCCCGCCGACACCACCGTCACCGGCAGCCCCGCCAGCCCCGGCGGGTTCTCCAGGAGGGCCCGCAGGTCGCCCGCCGCGTCCTCCAGCTCGCGGCCCCGGGTGCGGGTCATGGCGACCGTGAACCCCTCGGCGCGCATGTCGGCGGCGGCGTCGGGCGGCAGGGCGGCGGTGAGCGGGCGGTAGGCGCGGCCCAGCAGCCCGAGCCGGGCCAGCCAGACCGTGGCCAGCTGGCCGACCCGCTCGGCCCGCCGCATCGCGGGCTGGAACAGCAGCTCGCACGCCTCGTCGGAGGGGTCCACGAGCACCAGCCCGGCCACCCGTGCGGGCCGGGCGGCGGCGGCCAGCCGCACCAGCGGCCCGCCCCAGCTGTGCCCGACCAGGACGTACGGGCCCTGACGGTCACCGTCGGGGCCGTCCAGGTGGTCCAGCAGATCGCCCAGGTCGTCGGCGAGGGCGTGCAGTCGGCGCGAGACCCCGGGCGGGGCGGCGGGGCTGCGGCCGAGACCGCTGCGGTCGTACACCACCGTCGGCGCGACATCGGCCAGTGCGGCCTGGACCCCTGCCCAGTACGAGCGGCCCGCGGCGAGCCCGCCCTCGAAGACCACGGTGGGCACGGTCTCCGCACCGGCAGGCCCCGGCAGCCGCTGGTAGTACAGCTCGCGCCCGTCGCGGGTGCGGGCCCGGCCCGCCTCGCCCTGGCTGTGGACCGGGGCGTCGGTGCCGGGCCCCGTACCGTGCTCCGCCGGACCCATCCCCGTACCTCCCGCACGCGTCCGTGCGTTGGCGCCCCGGGACCGTCCGGGGCGCCAAGTAAGGCAAGGGTAACCTAAGTTGCGCGCCGGAGTGTGCCGTTCAGGTTCCGGAGTGTCCCGCTCGGGTTCCGGGGTGCCCTGCTCGGGTTTCCGTGCGTCCCGCTCACCGCTCCAGCGCCGCCTTCATCATCTTCTGGGCGATCGGCGCCGCCAGCCCGTTGCCGCTGACCTCGGAGCGCGCCGAGCCGGAGTCCTCGACGATCACCGCGACGGCGACCTCCTTGCCGCTGCTGTCGTCCTTCGCGTACGAGGTGAACCAGGCGTACGGGGTGTTGCTGTTGTCCACGCCGTTCTGCGCGGTCCCGGTCTTTCCGCCGACCTCGGCCCCGGCGATCTTCGCGTTGGTGCCGGTGCCCTTCTCGACGACGGTCACCATCGCGCTGCGCAGCTGCTCGGCGGTGGACTCCTTCACCACCCGCTCGGTCTTCCCGCCGTCGGTCTCCTCCAGCGTCGAACCGTCGCCGTCCGCCACCGACGAGACCATGTGCGGCGCGGCCAGCTCACCGCCGTTGGCGAGGGCCGCGGTGACCATCGCCATCTGCAGCGGGGTCGCGGTGACCTCGAACTGGCCGATGCCGGTCAGCGCCGTCTGCGCCTTGTCCATGCCGGTCGGGTAGACGCTCTTGGCCGCCCGCACCGGGACGTCCAGCTTCTCGGTGTCGAACCCGAACGCGTCCGCCATCTCCTTGACCTTGTCCTGGCCGAGATCGGCCGCCGCCTTGGCGAAGACGTTGTTGCAGGAGTACTGGAGGGCGGTGCGCAGGGTGGCGTTCTCGCAGGGGGCGGAGGCGTTCTCGTTGCGCAGGATCGTCCGGGTGCCGGGGAGGGTGTACGGGTCGGGGCTGTCGGTGGCCTCGTCGACCGAGCCGTACAGCCCGTTCTCCAGCGCGGCCGCCGCGACCACCAGCTTGAACGTGGAGCCCGGTGCCAGCGGCTGCCGCAGCGCCCGGTTGACCAGTGGCTTGTCCTCGTCGGCCAGCAGCTTCTTCCAGGTGTCGCCGTCGTCCGTACCGCTGATGGTGGAGGGATCGTACGAAGGGGTGGAGACCATGCCCAGGATGCGGCCGGTCTTCGGGTCGATGGCCACCGCCGCGCCCTTGTCGCCGCCGAGCGCCTCGTACGCCGCCTTCTGGACGTCCGGGTCGATGGTGGTCAGGACGTTGCCCGGGGCGGCCTGCTTGCCGGTGATCAGGTCGGCCGGGTTCTTCAGGCGGTCGTCCGTGCCGTCCAGGACATGGCTGTAGATGCCCTCCAGCTGGGTCGCCCCGTACGCCTGCGAGCTGTACCCCGTGACGGCCGCGTACAGCTCGCCCTGGGGGTAGGTCCTCTTGTACCGGAGGTCGCCGCCACTGGTCCCCTTCGATCCGGTGACCGGCGAACCGGCCACGATGATGTCCCCGAGCGGCTGCGCGTACTGCGCGATGATGTTCCGCCGGTTGTGCTCGTCGTCTGCGAGCGCCTTGGCCTGGTAGCCCTGCACCCACGTCGCCCGCACCAGCAGGGCGAGCACCGCGAGCAGGCAGCAGACCGAAGCGCGCCTGATTGTCTTGTTCATCCCGCTGGAGGACGAGCGGGGCCGTTCCGCCCGTTCCCGCTTGTGCCGCTTCTCACCGATTTCTCACCCGGCGTACGGAGGCGCCGCCGACGGGACTCAGAGCCTGCGCGTCGCCAGGGTCAGCCGGTCGCGGGCGTCGAGCAGGGCGTCCTTGACCGTCTGCTCATGGCCGGGGGTGAGCCGGGCGACCGGCACCGAGCAGCTGACCGCGTCACGGGCCGGGGTCCGGTACGGGATGGCCACGCCGAAGCAGCGCAGGCCGAGGGTGTTCTCCTCGCGGTCCACCGCGTACCCCTGCTCACGGACCAGGCGCAGCTCCTCGATGAGCCGCTCGCGGTCGGTGACGGTGTGCTCGGTCAGTGCGGGCAGCGTCTCGGGGAGCAGCTTGCGGACCTGCTCGTCGGTGTGGGTGGCCAGCAGCGCCTTGCCGAGCGCGGTGGAGTGGGCGGGGAGCCGGCGGCCGACCCGGGTGAAGGGGCGCAGATAGTGCTGGGACTGGCGGGTGGCGAGGTAGACCACGTTCGTGCCGTCGAGCCGGGCCAGGTGGATGGTCTCCGTGGTGTCGTCGGCCAGCCGGTCCAGGGTGGGGCGGGCGGCGGCCACCACCTCGTCGCCGTCGATGTAGGAGGTGCCCACCAGCAGGGCGCGCACCCCGATCCCGTACCGCGTGCCCGTGGCGTCCGTCTCCACCCAGCCCAGCTCGACCAGGGTCCGCAGCAGCATGTAGAGGCTGGACTTGGGGTAGCCCACGGCCTCCTGGACGGTGGCGAGCGAGTGCATCCCGGGGCGCCCCGCGAAGTACTCCAGCAACTCCACCGTGCGTACCGCGGACTTGACCGGTGCACCACCGGACTCGGCGACCGACATCGCCCCACGCTCCTTCTTCGGCTTCTGCGGCCATTGCCAACACGGAAGGCCCGGAAATAGAGTCCGAGGACATTCACGATCAGGAACTCCGTTCAGAATAACGAACGTTTCCGGCCGGTGTTCCAGGACCCGAGGGGAACCACGGTGAGCGCAGCACCAGTCTGGAGCGTCGACCCCCGCAGCGGGAACCCGCGTGAACAGGTCGCGGTGGAGGCCACCGCCGAGGAGGTCGACCGGGCGGTCCGGGCGGCCCACTCCGTACGGGACGCCCTGGCCGACCGCACGGCACGCGTCGCGTTCCTGCGTACGGCGGCGGAGCTGCTGGAGGAGTCCGGCGCACACATCATCGAGGCCGCCGACGCGGAGACCGCCCTCGGCCCGGCCCGTCTCACCGGGGAACTCGCGCGCACGGCAGCCCAGTTGCGGGCCTTCGCGGAGGTCGTGGAGGAGGGCGGGCACCTCGACATCCGCATCGACCACGAGGACGGCTCCCGCACCCCGCCCTGGCCCGACCTGCGCCGCTGGAAGATCCCGCTCGGGGTCGTCGCCGTCTACGCGGCGAGCAACTTCCCGCTCGCCTTCTCCGTCCCCGGCGGCGACACCGCCAGCGCGCTGGCCGCGGGCTGCCCGGTCGTGATCAAGGCCCACCCCGGCCACCCCGCCACCTCCGAACTCTGCGCCTCGGTCCTCCGCCGCGCCGCCGCCCGCACCGGGCTGCCCGAGGACGTGGTGACCCTGGTCCACGGGTTCGACGCGGGCGTCGGGCTGATCCGCCACCCGCTGGTGAGCGCGGCGGGGTTCACCGGCTCGGTGCGCGGCGGCCGCGCCCTGTTCGACGCGGCGGCCGCCCGGCCCGTCCCGATCCCCTTCCACGGCGAACTCGGCTCGCTCAACCCGGTCGTGGTCACCGAGGCGGCCGCCGCCGAGCGGGCGGCGGAGATCGGCGCGGGGCTCGGCGCCTCCATGACCCTGGGCACCGGCCAGTTCTGCACGAAGCCGGGGTTCGTCCTCGCCCCGGCGGGCGGTGCGGGCGACCGGCTGGTCAAGGCCCTCACCGAGACGGTCAGCTCCACCGGCTCCGGCGTGATGCTGGACCACCGGATGCGGGACGCGTTCCTCGCGGGCGTACGGGAGAGGGCCGGGCTCCCCGGCGTCGAGGCGCCCGTCACCCCCGGCGCGGCAGGTGAGCACACGGTCTCGGCCGGGTTCCTCACGGTGCCCGCCGACCGCCTGACCGCCGACGGCCCGCACGACGCGCTCCTGGAGGAGTGCTTCGGCCCGGTCACCGTGATCGCCCGGTACGCCACCCGGGACGAGGTCGCCGCCGTGCTCGCCCGGCTCCCCGGCAACCTCACCGCCACCCTCCAGACCGCGACGGAGGGCGAGGACCCAGGGGCGGCCGGGCTGCTGGCCGCCCTCACCCCGCTCGCCGGGCGCATCCTGGTCAACGGCTGGCCCACCGGGGTCGCCGTCGCCCCCGCCCAGCACCACGGCGGCCCGTACCCGGCCACCACCTCGCCCACCACCTCGGTCGGCGCGACGGCGATCGAGCGCTGGCTGCGCCCGGTGACGTACCAGAACACCCCCGACGCACTCCTCCCGCCGGAGCTGCGCGAGGCCAACCCGCTGGCTCTGCCCCGGCTGGTCGACGGCCGCCGGGCCTGATCCCGGGCTGAACACGGCCCGGAGCACGCGGAGAGAACGGGGGGTCGGCGGGTGCCGGCGAGACGGAGATTCGACCAGCGGGCGACAGCCGTGGTGGAGCTGCTGGGAACGACGACGGAGTGCGACGACTTCGAGCAGGCGCTGGAGGAGAGAGGGTGGCCGGTTCTCCAGAAGGAGGGCGGCCCCGCCACGGCGATGACCGCACGGACGACCCGGTATCTGCTGGAGTGCCGGTTCCCCGGCAGCCGGACCAACGCCCGGCGCGGAGCGCGGGAGCGCATCGAGGTGGTGGGGGACGAGCTGCAGCTCGATCTCAACGTGGAGGTCACCGACCTGGTGGTCAGGGACCCCGAGGAGCGACCTGCCTGGTTCGCCTACGAGCGTCCGGCGGCCGACGATCCTCCGGCCGGCCCTCCGACGCGCCGGGCGCGGTGGCGGAGGCGGGTCCGGCGGTGGTGCGCGGAGCGGCTCGCGCCCTACCGCACGGGACGCCATATCTCCGCGTTGAACCGCACGCGCGCCCAGGAACTCGCCACGCGCACGCTGCCGGGCACGGCCACGCCCTCGCCGCGCGTCACGGTCCGCCGGCCCATCGGGACCCCGGACCCGGAACCCGGGGCCGTGACCGGGCGCAGGCGGGGAGCGGACCGCGAGATCTTCCGGCTCTGCCACGCCGCGGCGGTCCTCTTGGTCACGTCGTCGCTGATCGCCCGTCTCTGGCCGCAGGGCTACGCCGCGTGGTGGGTGCTGGGCCTGGTGGCGGTGACGACTCTGGGGCTGGCCGCCCACTGGCTGATCAGGTTCATGCCCGGCAAGCCCGGGGCCGCCCTGGGAGCGGCCCTGGGGCTCGGCGTGTTCACCGCCGCGATCGGGACCATGATCGAGGCCTCCGGGGGGTCCGGCGGGCCCTCGGGGGCCCTGGGTCTCGTCTTCGTCGCCGCCGGCTATGTGGTCTTCACGGGGATCCGCCTGCTGGTACGCCAGTGGAGCTGGCGCATCGTCGCCCCCTGGCTGCTTCCCGCGCTGCTGCCGCTCGTCCTGGGCTTCTTCCCCTCCCTGGGCCTGGGACTCCACGCGCTCTACCTCGATGCTTTCGGCCTGAACCTGGAGGACGTGGAGATCCCGAGGCTCTGGCAGCTCATCGCGACGGTCAGGCTGGGGCTCGCGGTCAACCTCTGGCTCATCGCCCTGGCCGGGTTCGGGTATCTGCAGCATCTCCACTGGTGCGTACGCGACCGATGGCCCGCCTACACCCTGCTGGGCTTCTTCGCCCTGTTCCTGCTGTGGACCGGCGGCTGGGGCCTCGGGCTCGAAACAGCCGCTCGCGCCGGGAACGACGCGGTGAGGGCGGCGGCATCACGGCAGGCCGTGGACGCCTACTACGGCATCGGCCCGCAGTGGGTGTGCGTGCGCCCCGTCGGCCCGGCGGACGGCATCCATGCCGACGGAGGGGAGTTCCGCCCGGCCCGCCCGTATCTGAGGATCGGTGACGCGTCGGGGACCGTGGTGCTCTGGGACCCCGCCGAGAAGGGCGCGCTCAAGCTGCCCATGGACAAGCTCCGTATCGTCCCGGTGGACAAGCCCCCGAAGAGTTGCGCACCCTCGTCGTGAACCGTCCCGGCAGGCACGGACGGACCCGGGGAATGACCAGGTCAGGTTCGGTGTTCGCACGGGAGGCCGGTACGGCGGAGCGACCCTTCGCCCACCGCGCCCCACACACCGCCCACTGTCCGCCGCGCCCGTCCGCGGCCCCTGGAGAGAAGAAGAGTCATGCGCGTCGAGATCTGGTCGGACATCGCCTGTCCCTGGTGCTACATCGGCAAGGCCCGTTTCGAGAAGGGGCTCGCCGAGTTCGCCCACCGGGACCAGGTCGAGGTCGTGCACCGGTCGTTCGAGCTGGACCCCGGGCGGGCCAAGGGCGAGCGGGAGCAGGTCATCGACATGCTGGCCGCCAAGTACGGGCGGACCCGCGAGGAGGCCGCCGGGATGGAGGCCAACGTCGCGGCCAACGCGCGGGCCGAGGGGCTCGGGTACCGGACCGAGGGCCGGGACCACGGCTCCACCTTCGACATCCACCGGCTGCTGCACCTGGCCAAGGCCCGCGGCCGCCAGGACGAGCTGCTGACCCTCGCCTACCGGGCCAACTTCGCCGAGGAGCGGTCCGTCTTCGACGACGACGTGCTGCTCGCCCTCGCCGTGGAGGCCGGGCTCGACGGCGAGGAGGCGCGGGCGGTGCTGGCCGACCCCGAGGCGTACGCGGACGAGGTCCGGGCGGACGAGCGGGAGGCGGCCGAACTGGGCGCCAACGCGGTGCCGTTCTTCGTGCTCGACCGCCGGTACGGCATCTCCGGAGGCCAGCCCTCCGAGGTCTTCGTCCAGGCGCTGGAGCAGGCATGGAAGGACCGTCCGGTCACCGCCCTCACCACCGTCGGCGGCGACGCGGAGGCCTGCGACAAGGACGGCGCCTGCGAGGTCCCGCGCGGCTGACCCCCGTGTCGCGCGGCTGACCCCGCTCCGGGCGGCTGAACCCTCGTCCCGCGCGGGGGCAACCCTCGCCCTCATAAGGAATCCTTGGGTTTGCGACGTAAAATTCGGTTATTGACTATGAGGTGCGGCGGCTCCAGGCTGAGCCCATGACGATCTCTCCGCTCAGCCGGGCCGCCGCCGCCGAGTTCGCGCCCGAGGTCACCTACCTCAACACCTCCAGCTGGGGGCTGCTACCCCGCCGGACCATCGCCGCCGTCAAGGCCCTCGCCGACGAGAACGCCGTCGGCCGCCGGATCGGCGCGGGCAGTTTCGATGCGGTGGAGGCGGCCCGGGCCGGCTTCGCCCGGCTCGCCGGGGTCCGGCCGGACCGGGTCGCCACCGGTAGCTCGGTCACCGTCCATGTCGGGCTGGTCGCCGCCTCGCTCCCGGCCGAGGCCGAAGTCCTGGCGCCCGAGGGGGAGTTCACCTCCGTCGTCAGCCCGTTCGCGCTCCGGGGGGATCTGCGGATGCGGTACGTCCCCCTCGCGGAGCTGGCCGACGCCGTACGCCCCACGACCGCGCTCGTCGCCTTCTCCTCGGTCCAGTCGGCCGACGGCCGGGTCGCCGATCTCGCCGCCGTCCGCGCGGCCGCCGCCGCCCACGGGGCCCGGACCCTGCTGGACGCCACGCAGTCGGCGGGCTGGTTCCCGCTGGACGCGGGGGCGTACGACTACACCGTCGCGGGCGGCTTCAAATTCCTGCTCTGCCCCCGGGGTACGTCGTTCCTGACCGTGACCGAGGAGGCGCAGGAGACCTTGCCGAAGCTCTTCGCGGGCTGGGTCGCCGCCGGGGCGCCCTGGACGAGCAACTACGGTCCGCTGGAGCATCTCGCCCCCGGGGCCCGGGGGTTCGACGAGCCGCCCGCCTTCCTCTCGTACCACGGGGCCGAGCACTCCCTCGCGCTGCTCGGGGAGATCGGCACCGACGCGCTGTACGCCCACGCCACCTCGCTGGCCGCCCGGCTGCGGGCGGGGCTGGTGGAGCGGGGGTACGAGGTGGTGCCGGGGGAGTCCGCGATCGTCTCCGTGCCGGGGCTGGAGGGCCGGCAGCCGGAGCTGGCCGAGGCCGGGATCGCGGTCTCGGCGCCCGCCGGGAACCTGCGGATCTCCTGCCACCTCTACAACACCGAGGCCGATGTGGACCGGGTGCTGGAGGTCCTGGGCCACCGGGAGCCCCGGCCAAGCGCCTAGAGGGCCTGACGCTCCGGGCAGCCCTCCGTCTCCTGGCAGAGGTTCGCCTCCACCTTCGCCAGCAGCCGCGTCAGCTCCGTACGCTCGCCGTCGTCCAGCCCGGCGAGCGTGTGCTCCTCCAGGCTGCCCCACGCGTCCCGTACCGCCCGGTGCAGCGCGCAGCTCGCCTCCGTCGCCTCGACCAGCACGGCCCGCCGGTCGTCCGGGTCGGGGCGGCGGCGCACATGGCCGGTCTGCTCCAGGCGCTGGAGCATCTTGGTCACCGTGGACGGGTCCAGGTCCAGCGTCCTGATCAGCTCGGACTGGCGTACCGGCCCCGCGTCCCACAGGTGCATCATCAGCAGCTCCTGCCCCGGGTAGAGCCCCAGCCCCTTCAGCAGCTTCCCCGCCGCGATCCTGTGCAGCCGGGCGACGCGGGAGACGGCGTGGCTCACGGGCCCGCTGAGCGCTGCTCCGGGCAGCGCGTCGGTACAGGCGGCTTCCGCGGTGCTGGCGTGACCGGTGTTCATGGCGTGCTCCTTCGATACGGCTCCGGCGGGGCTTCCGGTGTTTCCTGACGGGTTCGGTTCCTGGCGGTTTCGGGGCCTGAGGGCTGATGGCGGCTTCCGGGGCCCGATGACGCCCGCGGCTTGCCCACACTTTACCTTGGTCGGCCAATTAATGAGCTACAGTGACGGCAGTGCTAATACTTGGCCGACCACATACTTCGTTGATCGGTCAATTACCTACCTTTTCCGGGAGTCCGCATGACCACCGCTTTCGACCCGATCGACCTGGCCGGCACCCCCCTGGCCAACCGCATCGTGATGGCCCCGATGACCCGCAGCCGGGCGGGCGAGGGCGGTACGGCCACCGAGCTGACCGCCGCCTACTACGCCCAGCGCGCCTCCGCCGGGCTGATCGTCACCGAGGGCATCCAGCCCTCCGTGGTCGGCCAGGGCTACCCCTTCACCCCCGGACTGCACAGCGCCGAGCAGGTCGCCTCCTGGCGCAAGGTCACCGACGCGGTGCACGCCGAGGGCGGCCGGATCTTCGCCCAGATCATGCACGCGGGCCGCATCGGCCACCCGGTCCTGCTCCCCGACGGACTCGTCCCGGTCGCCCCCTCCCCGGTCAGGGCCGCGGGCCAGGTCTTCACCGCCGAGGGCCCCAAGGACTTCGTCGAGCCGCACGAGCTGACCGACGCCGAGATCCGGCAGACCATCGCCGACTTCGTCTCCGCCTCCCGCAACGCCATCGAGGCCGGGTTCGACGGGGTGGAGCTGCACGGCGCCAACGGCTATCTGATCCACCAGTTCCTCGCGCCCAACACCAACCTGCGCACCGACGGGTGGGGCGGCTCCGACGAGGGCCGCGTCCGGTTCGCCGCGGAGGTCGTCAAGGCGGTCGCGGCCGAGATCGGCGGGGCCCGTACCGCCCTGCGCATCTCGCCCTCGAACGGCTACAACGACATCGACGAGCCCGCCCCGGAAGCCGTCTACACCGCGCTGGCCCAGGAGATCGAGCCGCTCGGCCTCGCCTACCTGCACATCCTGGAAGGCGCCCCGATCCGCGAGCTGACCCTCGCCCTGCGCAAGGTGTTCACCGGCCCCGTCCTGATCAACGTGCACTCCGACGGGCCGACCGGGCCGGACCACCTCACCGTGATCGAGGACGGGATCGCCGACCTCATCTCGTACGGCGCGCTCTTCCTCGCCAACCCGGACCTGCCCGCCCGCCTCAAGGCCGGGGGCCCCTTCAACACCCCCGACCCGTCGACCTTCTTCGGCGGCGACGCCAAGGGCTACACGGACTACCCGGCGCTCGACGCCGTCTGATCCCCCAGGGGCCGCCCGTCCCACCGCCACTTCGTGCGGCGCGGGTGGCCCGGCAGTCCGGCGCGGCCGGTGGCCCAGAGCAGCACGGTCCACCGGTCGCCGCCCGCCGGGGCGTCGGGGAAGAGCCGGGCCAGCGCCCGGTCGCAGAGCGCGGCGGGCGGCGCCCAGTCCAGCCCCAGCCCCTCCGCGACGTCATGGGTGTGCACCAGGGTCTCCACCACCCCCATCGCGGCGAACCCCTCCGGGTCGGAGATGCCGAACCCGTGGTACGAGCGCACCTGCGGCGGCGTCGTCCGCGCCATCGAGGCCAGCAGCGCACCGCTCGCCTCCAGGGTGGCCAGCAGCCCGGCGGGTCCGGCCGCCCGGTCCGCGAAGACCGCGTTGTACGGCCCGCCCTGCCGCTCGGGCGCCCACCGGTAGGGCACCTCACCGTCGAGCGGGGGCGTACGCGGGCCCAACTGGACGGCGTACGCGAAGAGATCGTCGCTCAGGTGCTCCACCGTCTCCCAGCAGGTCCATTCCAGCGTCCCCGCGGGCGTCTCCCACCCCTCCGCCGGGGCCCCGGCCAGCGCATCCACCGCGAGCCGCACGGCGGTGGTCACATCGTCGGCGGTCACCGGCAGCCGGCCCCCGGTCAGCGCGGCCCGCTCGGCGGCCGAACACTCCACGCAGAACTCGTTCCCCTCAGGGTCCGCCAGGGTCGCCCACCCACGCCCGTCCGGTCTGCGGTGGTCGCCCACCAAGGTGGCCCCGAGCACCAGCAGCCGCTCCACCTCCTCGTCCCGGGTGCGGTCCTGCGGCTGGATGTCCAGGTGGACCCGGTTCTTGACGGTCTTCGGGTCGTCGCTCCGGACGAAGAGGATCGCCGCGCCGGGGGTCTCCAGCAGGGCTTCCGGGTCGCCGGGGAAGTCGTCCGAGGCCAGCGGCGCGCCGAGCACCCGGGACCAGAAGGTGCCGAGCGCGTAAGGGTCGGCGCAGTCGATCGTTATGTGCCGTACGTGAGAAGTCATGGCCTCCACCCTCTCCGGTGGCCGGGGCCCGGTCCACCGAGTTACGCGCGAGGGGCCCGGAACGGCGTACCGTTCCGGGCCCCTCGCACGGGGATGTCCTCCGCTACTTCACCGGGGTGAAGTCCCGCGCCCCGATGAACTCCGGGCGGCGGATCGGTGCCGCGAACGGCTCCTGCGCCGTGTTCTCCACGCTGTTGAAGACGATGAAGACATTGGAGCGGGCGTACGGGGTGATGTTGTCGCCCGAGCCGTGCATGGCGTTGCAGTCGAACCAGGTCGCCGAACCGGCCTTGCCCGTGAAGAGCCTGATGCCGTGCCGGTCCGCCATCTTCGTCAGCGCCTCGTCGGACGGAGTGCCCGCGTCCTGCATCTGGAGCGACTTCTTGTAGTTGTCCTTCGGCGTCTCGCCCGCACAGCCCAGGAAGGTCTTGTGCGAACCGGGCATGATCATCAGCCCGCCGTTGGTGTCGAAGTTCTCCGTCAGCGCGATGGAGACGGACACGGTCCGCATGTTCGGCAGCCCGTCCTCGGCGTGCCAGGTCTCGAAGTCCGAGTGCCAGTAGAAGCCCGAGGCACCGAACCCCGGCTTCACATTGATCCGGGACTGGTGGACGTACACGTCCGAGCCCAGGATCTGGCGGGCCCGGCCCACCACCCGCTCGTCGCGGACCAGCCCGGCGAAGACCTCGCTGATCTTGTGGACCTCGAAGACGGACCGGACGTTCTGCGACTGCTTCTCCACGATGGAGCGCTCGTCGGCACGGATCAGCGGGTCGGCGACCAGCCGGTCCAGCTCCGCGCGGTAGACGGCGACCTCGTCCGGGGTGATGAGCTGGTCGACGGTGAGGAAGCCGTCGTGCTCGTAGCTCTGGAGATCCTTGGCGGCGATCGGGCCCGGGGCGCCCGGCGCCGACCAGATGACCGGGTCCTGGCGGGGAGTGGTCATCTCGGCGGCGCCGCGCGAGGGGTAGAGATCGGCGCGTACTTCGGTGGTCATGCGGTTCAGGCCTCCTCGGTCAGCAGTGGGTAGACACCGTTCTCGTCGTGGTCCTCCCGTCCGGTGACGGGAGGGTTGAAGACGCACACGCAGCGGAAGTCGGTCTTGGGCCGCAGGGTGTGCCGCTCATGGCCGTCCAGCAGGTACATCGTGCCGGGGGAGATCCAGTGGGTCTCGCCGGTCTCGTCGTTGGTCAGCTCGGCCTCGCCCTCGGTGCACAGGACGGCCTCGATGTGGTTCGCGTACCACATGGAGGTCTCCGTACCCGCGTAGAGCACGGTCTCGTGGAGGGAGAAGCCGACCTTCTCCTTGGCGAGCACGATGCGCTTGCTCTCCCAGGTGCCGGACGCGGCCTTCACATGCCGGTCGGTGTTCTCGATGTCCTTGAACGATCGGACGATCACGGTGAGCGGTGCCTTTCTCTCGTGCTCCGCCCCGGGCCGTGAGGCCCGGGGCGCCTCTTCTTCCTGCGCCTGCCCCGGCCGGGCCGGGTCAGGCCGTCTCGCGGACGCTGCGGGCCAGCGTGCGCAGGCCCTCGTCCAGTTCCTCGGTGGTGATGGTCAGCGGCGGCAGCAGCTTGACGACCTCGCTCTGCGGACCGGAGGTCTCCAGCAGGAGCCCCAGCTCGAAGGCGCGGGCGCAGACCGCCGTGGCGCGCGCCGGGTCCTCGAACTCCATGCCCCAGACCAGGCCCCGGCCGCGGAACTGCGCGGTCGGCTCCTCGGCGCAGATCGCCAGCAGCGCCTGCTCGACCTGGAGGCCCCGCTCCTTGGTCTGCTGCTCCACCCGGCCGTCGGCCCAGTAGGCGTCCAGCGCGGCGGCGGCCGTGACGAAGGCCGGGTTGTTGCCGCGGAAGGTGCCGTTGTGCTCGCCCGGCTCCCAGATGTCCAGCTCCGGCTTGAACAGGCAGAGCGACATCGGCAGGCCGTAGCCGCTGATGGACTTCGACAGCGTGACGATGTCCGGGACGATCCCGGCCTCCTCGAAGGAGAAGAAGCCGCCGGTCCGGCCGCAGCCCATCTGGATGTCGTCGACGATCAGCAGCATGTCCTGGCGCTCGCACAGCTCCTGGAGCGCGCGCAGCCACTCGGCGCGGGCCACGTTGATGCCGCCCTCGCCCTGGACGGTCTCCACGATCACGGCGGCGGGCTTGTTGAGCCCGGAGCCCTGGTCCTCGAGCAGTCGCTCGAACCAGAGGAAGTCGGGGACCGTACCGTCGAAGTAGTTGTCGAACGGCATCGGCGTGCCGTGCACGAGCGGGATGCCGGCGCCCGCCCGCTTGAACGCGTTGCCGGTGACGGCGAGCGAGCCCAGCGACATGCCGTGGAAGGCGTTGGTGAACGACACGACGGACTCGCGGCCCTTGACCTTACGGGCCAGCTTCAGCGCCGACTCGACGGCGTTGGTGCCGGTCGGGCCGGGGAACATCACCTTGTACGGCAGGTCGCGCGGGCGCAGGATCACGTTCTGGAACGTCTCCAGGAAGGCGCGCTTCGCGGTGGTCGCCATGTCCAGGCCGTGGGTGATGCCGTCGCGCTCGATGTAGTCGATCAGCGCTCGTTTCAGCACGGGGTTGTTGTGGCCGTAGTTGAGCGAGCCGGCCCCGGCGAAGAAGTCCAGGTAGGAGTGGCCGTCCTCGTCGGTCAGCCGGGCGCCCTGCGCGCGGTCGAACACGGCGGGCCAGCCGCGGCAGTAGCTACGGACCTCCGACTCCAGGGTCTCGAAGACGCTCAGTGCGGGCGGGGTGATGGTCACAGCGGATCTCCTGCGTGAGGGGGTGTGACGGGCGGTGTGGTCGGTGCTCCCGGCCCCGAGGGGGCGGCCGGGACCGCGCCGGGTGGTCGGCCGGCGCGAAAAGTCGTGGGGGACCGGGCGTACGGGTGCGGTACGCCCGGTCGTACGGAGGGTGTACGGGCCGTGCGGTCGTACGGGGCCGTCCGGGCTCGGGCATTCGGGGCGGGCCGGGCGGGTCGTGTCCGGGGGTGTCCCGGCGGTGCCCCGGCCGATGGGCCGGGCGCCTCGGACGCCCGGGGCCGCCGCAGCGGTGCCTCGGTGCCTCAGGGCTCAGCGGTGCCCCGGGCGCCTCAGCCGGTGAACGGACCTATCCGGTAGAGGACCTCGGGCAGGTGCGTCCCCTCGGGGAACAGCCCGCCGTCGAAGAGCACCTCCCGCTCCAGCGCCACGTCGTGCCGCTGGGCGTAGGACGTGAACAGCCGGTCGGACGCGGTGTTGTCCGGGGTGATCGTCGTCTCGACCCAGGAGAGCCCCTGGCCGGCGGCGACCCGGGCGGTCAGCGCGTCCAACAGCGAGGCGGCCAGCCCCTTGCCGCGGTGCGCCCCGTCGACGGCCACCTGCCAGACCACCAGGGTCTCGGGGCGGTCGGGCCGGACGTAGCCGGTGACGAAGGCGATCGGCTCGCCGTCCTCGCCACGGGCGACGGCGGACGTCGCGGCGAAGTCACGGCACCACAGCAGGTAGCTGTACGAGGAGTTCAGGTCCAGAACCTCGGAGTCGCGGGCGATGCGCCAGATCGCGGCTCCGTCCTCCACTCGTGGTGTGTCGATACTCAGGAATTCGCTTCGGGCACGGGCAAAATCTGCTGGTGCGGCGGTCATGCGAATTGAATTTACCCAGCAAATTTCGAAATTGCATCGAGGCAAGGGGTTGGGTGGAGCGCCGGTATGTGTTATCAGGCGTGCGCGAGACCCGGGGCGATCGAGGTGCGATTCGGTACTCTTTGTCCTGAATTTTTCGGGCATAACGCCCAGCTTGTGGAGTCGGTCACAAGCTGGTAACTCCTTCGGAACGTGTCCGAATCATGAAGTTCGGGCCCCGGAAAAACTTCCGCGTTTAGGGGGCGGGAAAGCGGGCAGAAGAATGCGGGGAGCTGCTTTCGATAAAGCAGCTCCCCGCATTATGGATATCAGATGCTCAGAGGCCCGGAGAGGTTTCCGAGACCGCATGGCGGGCAGCATCGAAGTCGACCTGCCGACCCGTGGCGCCCAGCGCCGCCCCCAGAGCCGCGAGCGAGGACAGCACCGCGCTCCGCGTCGCATCCGCCCCGTAGTGATTGACCCGGATCATCTCCTTGGACAGCGCCCCGCCGCCCGCGACGAGCGGCAGCGAGGGTTCCGTCGTCAGCGCCCGCGCGACCAGCGCGGCGGCGTCGGTCCCCGCCGGGGCGCGCAGCGTCGTGGCCACCGGAGCGGCGTCCCGCGCCTCGTGGACGTACGGCTCCAGACCGCCGCCGAGGGCCACCGCGCCCGCCCGGGTCGCCGCCGCGGCCGCGGCGTGGCGGGCCATCACCGTCTCCAGGCCGTCGTCCTCGATCCGCTCCAGGCACGCTTCGAGACCCAGCATCTCCAGCTGCGCCGGGGCGTGCGGGAGCGCCGTGCGGCCGGCGTCGATCCAGCGTTCCTTCCAGTCCAGGAGCGAGAGATAGGAGCGGCGCGGGGCGGCCGGGTTGGCGGCGAACCGCTCCCAGGCCCGCTCGCTCACCGACACCGCCGAGACCCCGGCCGGACCGCCCATCGCCTTCTGCGCGCCGATCACGCACAGGTCCACGCCCCAGGCGTCCGGCAGCAGCGGCTCGGCGCCCACCGAGGCGACCGCGTCCAGCATGAAGAGCGCCCCGTGCGCCCGGACCACCTCACCGATCTCCGCGACCGGGTTGGTGTTGCCGGTGGCCGCCTCCGCGTGCACCAGCGAGACGAAGTCGATCTCCGGGTGCTCGGCGAGCGCCTCGGCGACCTGGTCGGCGGTGACCGCCGTGTGGAAGGGCACCGTGAGGTCGACGACCCGGGCGCCGCAGTCCCGCAGCCAGTTGCCGAAGGTCTGCCCGTACGGCCCCGTGACCACGTTCAGCGCGGTCGAGCCGGGCCGGGCACCGCTGCGGATGCAGCCCTCCAGCGGCAGCAGCGCCTCGCCCTGCGTGATGACGACGTCCTGCCCGGTGGCGAGGAGCGCGGCCACCCGCCGCTCGATGGCCGCGAAGCGGTCGGCGGTCAGCGGGGGGAGGTCGAGGAAGGGGTGCGTCACGGTGGGGCTCTCTTCGGGTCGGGGCCGTGGTCGGGCGGCGGTGCTGCGGAGCGGCTGACGCCCCCTCGGGGGTGTGCCGCGCGCGGGGGTGTCCGGCTCGGTCCCGACGCCCCCCTCGCAGCCTACCGATGGCCTCGTACAGTGCCGCTATGAGTGATCAGGTGCGCGATCAGGAGCGGCAGCCGGTGCTGCGCGTGAAGGGGCGGGTCCTCGTCGGTCCGGACGAGGTGCGCGACGAACTGTGGGCCGTCGGCGGGCGGATCACCTGCGAGCGGCCGCCGGGCGCGGAGGGCGCGCAGACCGTGACGGGGTGGGCGCTGCCCGGTCTCGTCGACGCGCACTGCCATGTGGGGCTGGACGCGCACGGCCCGGTCGACGCGGCCACGGCGGAGAAGCAGGCGCTCACCGACCGGGGTGCCGGAACCCTGCTCATCCGGGACGCCGGATCGCCCTCCGACACCCGCTGGATCGACGACCGCGAGGACCTGCCGAAGATCATCCGGGCCGGCCGCCACATTGCCAGGACCCGCCGCTACATCCGCAACTACGCCCATGAGATCGAGCCCGGCGACCTCGTCGCGTACGTGGCGCGGGAGGCCCGGCGCGGGGACGGCTGGGTCAAGCTGGTGGGGGACTGGATCGACCGTTCCGCCGGGGACCTGACCGCCTGCTGGCCGCGCGGCGAGGTCGAGGCGGCCATCGCGGAGGCGCACCGGCTGGGTGCCCGGGTCACCGCGCACTGCTTCGCGGAGGAGTCGCTGCGCGATCTGGTCGAGGCGGGCATCGACTGCGTCGAGCACGCCACCGGCCTCACCGAGGAGACCATCCCGCTCTTCGCCGAACGCGGCGTCGCCATCGTCCCGACCCTGGTCAACATCGCCACGTTCCCCGACCTCGCGGCGGGCGGCGAGGCCAAGTTCCCCCGCTGGTCGGCCCATATGCGGCAGCTGTACGAGCGCCGGTACGACACCGTGCGCGCTGCTTACGACGCCGGCATCCCGGTCTACGTCGGCACCGACGCGGGCGGTTCGCTGGCGCACGGCCTGGTCGCGGGCGAGGTCGCCGAGCTGGTGAAGGCGGGCATCCCGCCGCTGGAGGCCCTCTCCGCCACCGCGTGGGGGGCGAGGCGGTGGCTGGGGCGGCCGGGCCTGGAGGAGGGCGCTCCGGCGGACCTGGTCGTGTACGAGGAGGACCCGCGCGCCGACGTCCGGGTGCTGGCGGCCCCGCGCCATGTGGTGCTGAACGGGCGGGTGGTGGGGTGAGCCGGAGGCGGAGCCCCGTGCGGTGCCGGGTTGACCGGGGGTGACGTAACCGGCCCCCGGCTCGTTGAACGTCTTTACGCGGCCTCCGGCACGGTCGCACGCCGTTCGGTTCACCCGTGGGAAACGGGTGACGGAACGAGGCGGGAGGGAACGCACGTGCCGAAAGATTCGAATATGCGCGCGGAAACCCCTCTTTGGGGTGAACTCACTTCAGGTGTCCGCCAGTTCACCCACAGTGCGTAAAGATTCACGGAGTCGATGCCACCGGCGCAGGCGATGTCCCCCATTGGACTGCGCCGGTGGCTCCATGTCTCTTGTGGGGGTTCCACCATCTTGAACAGCAACACCTTCCGTCTCGCTGCCCTGGCGGTCGCCGCCGCTCCCGTCGCCCTGTTTGCCGCCGTCCCCGCGCAGGCAGCCCCGGCGACGCCCGCCACCGGCGGCGAGGGCAAGGCGAGCGCGGTCGTGCTCCGTACCGGGCTCGACGTCTCGCTCCTCAACAAGTCCGTCCAGGTGCCCCTCAAGGTCACGCTCAACGAGGTGCAGGCCCCGGCCAGCGCCGAGAAGACCGCGCTGACGGTGAACCTGGACGGCGTGGAGGGCGGAAAGCCGGTCAGCGTGCTGCGCGCCGACGTGGCCACGGCCGACGCGACCGTGGACGAGAAGAAGGCCGAGGGCTACACCAACCTGGCCAAGGCCCGCGTCCATGTGCCCGGTCTGCCGCTGCTCTCGCTCATCGAGGTCGAGAAGGTCACCTCCAAGGCGCTCTGCGAGGTCGGCAAGGCGCCCGTCGCCGAGTCCAACGTGCTCGGCCATGTCTCGGTGCTCGGCAAGAAGGTGACGCTCTCCGCGGGCGGGCCGACCCGGGTGGCGGTGCCGGGCGTCGGTGAGGTGAGCCTCGACCTGTCGAAGACGGAGACCACCTCCCGTACGGCCGCCGCGACGGCGCTCCAGCTCAAGGTCGCGGTCAACCCGCTCGACCTCAACGTGGCCGAGGTGAACGGCGAGGTCACCCTCGCCGGGGCCACCTGCGAGACCCCGAAGAAGCCCGAGAAGCCGGGCACCACCGACGGCGGGGCCACGAACGGCTCCACCGGAGGCTCGACGGGCGGTGACACGGGAGGCTCCACCGGAGGTTCGGACGGTGGTTCCACGGGCGGAGACACGGGGGGCTCCTCGGGCGGTTCCACCGGCTCGACCGGCGGCGACCAGGGCGATGGCGGCGCCGGTACGAAGCCGCAGACCGGCTCCGACACCACGCCCAACCTCGCCGAGACCGGCGGCAGCTCCTCCACCCCGTACCTCGCGGGCGGCGCGGCCCTGCTGCTCGCGGTCGGCGCGGGCGCCACGGTGGTCGCACGCCGGCGCAGCAGCAGCCAGGGCTGACCCCCGCGTACGGGGGACCTCGGGGCGGCGTCCGTACGACGGAACGCCGCCCCGAGGGGGCCGTAACGCCTTACGAGGGCTTTCAGCGCCCCGTCCGCGCGGGCAGCGCCTGCACCGCCTGGTCCAGGGCCTGGAGGAAGCGGTTCGTCGTCGCCCGGTCCCGCACGGCGAGCCGCAGCCACTGCGGCCCGAGCCCCGGGAACGTGTCACCGCGACGGGCCGCGAAGCCCAGCAGCCGCAGCCGCTCCCGGATCTCCGCCGCCCGCTCCAGCCGGACCAGGACGAACGGGCCCCGCGCCTCCTCCACCACCCGCACCTCGCTGAACTCCGCGAGCCCGGCCAGCAGATGGGCCCGGTCCACCGTGATCCGGTCCGCCGCCTCGGCCGCCTCCACCAGCGCCCGCGGCTCCATGCACGCCTGGGCCGCCGCCAGCGCCGGGGACGACACCGGCCACAGCGGCTGGGACTCGGCCAGCAGCGCCACGGTCTCCGGCTCGGCCAGCACATAGCCGATCCGCAGCCCCGCCAGCCCCCAGGTCTTGGTCAGGCTGCGCAGCACGACCAGCCCCGGGATGTCCGTACGCCCGCAGAGCGCCTCGCGCTCGCCCGGCACCACGTCCATGAACGCCTCGTCGACCACCAGCGTCCGCCCCGGTCTGGCCAGCCGCTCCAGCAGGGCCGCCGGGTGCAGCACGGACGTCGGGTTCGTCGGGTTGCCGACCACCACGAGGTCCGCCTCCTCCGGCACCGCCGCCGGATCGAGCCGGAAGCCGTCCTCCGCCCGCAGCAGCACCCGCCCCACCCCGTGCCCGGCCGCCCGCAGCGCCGCCTCCGGCTCGGTGAACTGCGGATGCACCACCACCGGGCAGCGGGCCGGGAGCGCCCGCGCGATCAGGACGAACGCCTCGGCGGCGCCCGCCGTCAACAGGACGCGCTCCACCGGCAGTCCGTGCCGCTCGGCCACCGCCTCCCGGGCCGCCGTGCCGTCGGGATAGGCGGCCAGCGAGACCAGGGACGCGGCTATCCGCTGGCGCAGCCACTCCGGTGGGGTGTGGGTGCGGACGTTCACGGCGAGATCGGTCAGATTCTCGCCGCGCACCTCCGCGTCGCCGTGGTGCCGCAGGTCGGGCCCGGCGCTCTCGATGTCCCGCGTGGGGGGACGCGTGGGGGGATTCATGGCTGCCATGGTGAACGGGCGGGGGCCTTCCGTCACGAGTGGGGTGGAAGTTTTCTCGCCGGAAACGGGGAATGACGGGAGGACGGCCGGAAAACGGCGGGCCACCGCACAGGTCGCGCGTCCCTTTCCGGCGGACTTCTCCACCACCAGCTCGTCCGCCTCGATCAGCGCCGCCGCCTCCGCGACCGAGGGCGTGCCCACCGAACCGGCGGCCGCGTCCGACGGGTTCGGCACCCGCACCCCGGCCAGCGCCGCCGCCGGATGCGACCGCACCGCGACCCCCAGCCGGGCGGCGGCCCCGACGATCCCGGGCTCGTCCGCCTTCGCGTCGACGGTCGCCACCTCCACCACATCGGTGGTCCGCAGCCCGGCACCACGCAGCACCGCCTCGATCAGGCCGTACACCTCGTCGGCCGGCACACCGCGCCGGGCACCGACCCCGACGACCAGGTCCCGCACACCGGGCTCAGGGGTGGGGGTCGTCATGGCGGGGCCTGCCTTTCACATCAAGCGGTGGGGGGTGGAGCTGTTCCGTATACGGTCACGGGCCCGGTCCCCGTGGCGGGCGGGGCCGCCGGGGAGAGGGCCGTGGGTAAGGACACCCTGAGATGCGGCCGACGGGGTCGATCGGCTAGCAAGACCCCATGGCGGTGTTCGTCGCGCTCGGCGCGTTCCTGATGACCCTGGCCGGCGGCTGGGTCGCGCAACGCGTCACCGACCGCCGCCACCTGGTGCTCGGCCTCGCGGGCGGGCTGATGCTCGGCGTGGTCGGCCTGGACCTCCTGCCGGAGGCCCTGGAGGCCGCGGGCACGCCGGTGTTCGGGGTGCCCGCGGCGCTGCTGCTGTTCGTCGGCGGCTTTCTGGTGGCCCATCTGGTCGAGCGGCTGCTCGCCGCCCGCCAGGTGGCACACGGGGCGGACGGGCAGCGGGTGCCGCAGGTGGGGCTGGCGGCGGCCGCCGCGATGGTCGGCCACAGCCTGATGGACGGCATCGCGCTCGGCGCCGCCTTCCAGATCAGCGGTTCCATGGGCGTGGCCGTGGCGCTGGCCGTGATCAGTCATGACTTCGCCGACGGATTCAACACGTACACCCTCACCAGTCTTTACGGGAACGCCCGCCGCAAGGCGCTCCTGATGCTTTTCGCGGCCGCCGTGGCCCCGGTCGTGGGCGCCGCGACGACGCTGCTGTTCACCCTTCCGGAGGAACTGCTCGGCGGCTATCTCGGATTCTTCGGCGGAGCCCTGCTCTACCTGGCCGCCGCCGAGATTCTTCCCGAGGCACACCACACCCATCCCGCCCGCTCCACCCTTCTCTGCACCGTCGGGGGCGTGGGCTTCATCTGGCTGGTGGTCGGCATCGCGGAGTGAGCCGCGCGCACGCCTTTGTGCGCCCCTGTACGCCTCACCGCGCCCGGCAGTGCTCCACGAACCGCCGGGCCACCTCCGGCGAGGCCGCCCAGTGGGTGTGCAGATAGCTGGCGTGCACGCCCCGCTGGACGTACCCCTCCACCCGCCGCTCCGGCTGGTGCATCCCCCAGGCGGGCGCCGGACCCGCCCCCGGCTCCAGCACCGTCCGGTGGAACTCGTGCCCCCGCAGCCGGGTCCCGGCCGCCGCGAGCGGGCTGTCCGAGACCGCCACCGCCTGCCGGTACCCGAGCGTGAGCCGCTCCGACATCCGGGCCTCCGCGTCCAGCACCCCGCACATCGGCTTCCCGTCCAGCTCCCGCGCCAGATACAGCAGCCCCGCGCACTCCGCCGCGACCGGGGCGCCGCTCAGGGCCAGCTCGGTCACCGCCCGCCGCAGCGGCTCGTTGGCCGACAGCTCGGGCGCGTACACCTCAGGGAACCCGCCGCCGATGACGAGCCCCGACGTCCCCGCCGGCAGCTTCTCGTCCCGCAGCGGGTCGAAGACCACGACCTCCGCCCCGGCCGCCGTCAGCAGCTCGGCGTGTTCCGCGTACGCGAAGGTGAACGCGGCCCCGCCCGCCACGGCGACGACGGGCCTGGGGCCGTCCGCAGGGGCGTACGCGGGCTCCCACGGCTCGTCCGGCAGCGCGGGCGCCGTCCGCGCCAGCGCCAGCAGCGCGTCCAGGTCGCACCCGGCGCGCACCCGCTCACCCATGGCCCGTACGGCGTCCACCGCATCGCCCTGCCGCTCGGCCACCGGGACCAGCCCCAGATGGCGCGAGGGCGTCGCCATCTGCGGGGCCCGCCGGATCACGCCCAGCACCGGAAGCCCCGACTCGTCCAACGCGTCACGCAACAGCGCTTCGTGCCGGTCGGAGGCCACCTTGTTCAGGATCACCCCGCCGATCCGCACCTCCGGGTCCCAGGAGGCGAACCCGTGCACCAGGGCCGCCACCGACCGCGACTGCGAGGAGGCGTCCACCACCAGCACCACCGGCGCCTTGAGCAGCTTCGCCACCTGCGCGGTCGACGCCAGCTCCCCCTGCCCCGAGGCACCGTCGTACAGCCCCATCACGCCCTCGACCACGGCGAGGTCGCACCCCGCCGACCCGTGCGCGAAGAGCGGGGCGATCAGCTCCGGCCCGCACATGTACGCGTCGAGATTCCGGCCGGGGCGGCCCGTCGCCAGCGAGTGGTAGCCCGGATCGATGTAGTCCGGGCCCACCTTGTGCGGCGAGACGGCCAGTCCGCGCGCGGCGAAGGCGGCCATCAGACCGGTGGCGACGGTGGTCTTGCCGCTGTTGGAGGCCGGAGCGGCGATGACCAGACGGGGCACACTCACCACTCGATGCCCCTCTGGCCCTTCTGCCCCGCGTCCATCGGGTGCTTGACCTTCGACATGTCGGTCACCAGGTCGGCGGCCTCGATCAGCGCGTCCGGCGCGTTGCGGCCGGTGATCACCACATGCTGGGTGCCGGGCCGGTTCCGCATGACCTCGACGACCTCGTCGGTGTCGATCCAGCCCCAGTGCAGCGGATAGGCGAACTCGTCGAGCACGTACAGCTTGTACGTCTCCGCCGCCAGGTCCCGCTTGACCTGCTCCCACCCCTCGCGGGCCTTCTCCTCGTTGTCGAGCTGGCCGTCGCGCTGGACCCAGGACCAGCCCTCGCCCATCTTGTGCCAGTCGACGGTGCCGCCCTCACCGCTCGCGCCCAGCACCTTCAGCGCGTTCTCCTCGCCGACCTTCCACTTCGCCGACTTCACGAACTGGAACACCCCGATCGGCCACCCCTGGTTCCAGGCCCGCAGCGCGAGCCCGAAGGCGGCGGTCGACTTGCCCTTCCCGATGCCCGTGTGGACGAACAGGAGCGGGCGGTTGCGGCGCTGACGGGTGGTGAGCCCGTCGTCCGGCACCGATATCGGCTGTCCCTGCGGCATTAAGCGGCCCTCCCGGCTGCGGTGACGTCCTTGACGAGCCCGGCGATCGAGTCGGCCCGCAGCTCGTCCAGCGTGACGGCGGTGCCTCCCAGCTCCCGGGCGAGTTCCCCGGCGAGACCGAGGCGTACGTACCCCGACTCGCAGTCCACGACGACCGAGGCCGTCCCCTCCGAGCGGTGCAGCCGCGCAGCCCGCCCGGCGAGCGCCACCGGCTCAGGACCGCCGGTCGCCCGCCCGTCCGTGACGACGACGAGCAGCGGCCGCCGCGACGGATCGCGCAGCCGCTCCACCCGCAGCACGTCATGGGCCTTCAGCAGCCCGGCGGCCAGCGGAGTGCGGCCCCCGGTCGGCAGCGACTCCAGCCGGGCGGCGGCCGCGTCCACGGACGAGGTCGGCGGCAGAGCCACCTCGGCCTCCTTGCCCCGGAAGGTGACCAGACCGACCTTGTCCCGCCGCTGGTAGGCGTCCAGCAGCAGCGAGAGCACGGCCCCCTTGACCGCGCTCATCCGCTGCCGGGCCGCCATCGACCCGGACGCGTCCACGACGAAGAGCACGAGGTTGCCCTCCCGCCCCTCCCGGGTGGCCTGCCGCAGATCGTCCCGGCGCACCACGAGCCCGCGCCCGCTGCGCCCGCGCGCGTGCTGGTGCGGGGCGGCGGCCTGCACGGTGGCGGCCAGGTGCAGCTTGGTCAGCGCTCCTTCGGGCCGCCGCGCGCCGGTCGTACGCCCGTGCTCGGTACGGGCCCGGGAGCGCCGCCCCGCAGCGCCCTCACCGAGCCCCGGCACGCTGAGCATCTTCGTACGGAACGGCTCGGCGGCGGCCACGGGCTGCTGCTCACCTCCGGCGGTCCGCCCGGGCGCGTCGGGCGAGCCCTCGGGGGCCGGGGACGGAGAGTCGCCCTCGGAGCCCTGCCCCTGCGGAGGCTGTGGAGGCGTACGGTCCTCCCCGTCGGCCTGCGGCGGCACGCCACCGCCCCCACCGCCGTCGCCCCCGCCGTCCGGGCCGGGGTCGGGATCGTCGTCGCCGTCGCTGTTCTCCTGCGGGCCGGCCTCGTCCAGAGTCTGGTCGAGCTTGTCCTCGTCCAGGCCCGGCGCGTCGAACGGGTTGCGGCGCCGCCGGTGGGGGAGGGCCAGCAGGGCGGCCTGCCGTACGTCGTCGGCGGTGACCTCCTCGCGCCCGGCCCAGGCGGCGAGCGCGGTCGCGGTCCGGGCCATCACGATGTCGGCCCGCATCCCGTCGACCTCGAACGCGGCGCAGGTGGCGGCGATCTGCCGCAGCACGCCGTCACCGAGCACGACCCGGGAGAGCAGGGCCCGCGCACCCGCGATCCGCTCCCGCAGGGCGTTCTCCTCCTCGGCCCAGCGCGCGGCGAACCCCTCGGGATCGTCGTCGTACGCGAGCCGGCGCCGGACGACCTCCACCCGCTCGTCGGTGTCCCGGGACGCGGAGACCTCCACGGTCAGCCCGAACCGGTCCAGCAACTGCGGCCGAAGCTCGCCCTCTTCCGGGTTCATCGTCCCGACCAGCAGGAACCGTGCCGCATGCCGTACGGAGACGCCTTCGCGCTCGACGTACGAGGCACCCATGGCCGCCGCGTCCAGCAGTAGGTCCACCAGGTGGTCGTGGAGGAGGTTGACCTCGTCCACGTAAAGGATCCCGCGATGCGCGTCGGCCAGCAGACCCGGCTCGAACGCCTTCACGCCCTCCGAGAGCGCCCGCTCGATGTCCAGCGCCCCCACGAGCCGGTCCTCGGACGCGCCCACGGGCAGCTCCACGGTCCGCGCGGCCCGCGCCACCCCGGCCGCCTCCGCGTGCGGCCCGTCGGGACACGCCGGGTCGGGCGAGGCCGGGTCGCAGGAGAACCGGCACCCCGGTACGACGGCGACCTCGGGCATCAGCGCGGCCAGCGCCCGCACGGCGGTGGACTTGGCGGTCCCCTTCTCACCCCGCACGAGCACCCCGCCGACGGCCGGACTGACGGCGTTCAGCAACAGCCCGAGCCGCAGGTCGTCCTGCCCGACGATCGCGGTGAAGGGATAGGGCGTACTCACAAGGCCTCCTCGTCGACATGCTGTTCAGCTTCCTGCTCGAGCCCGGCGGACCCGGCAAAATCAAGCCCCTCCGGCGATTGAGGAGCGGGGCCCGGGGCAGCGCCCCGGCTCTCCGACGCACCCGCACCCACGTCACCCGGCACCGAAGGGGCCCCGGGCGGCACGAACGGCAACCCCGGCGGCGCACCCCCCTCGATCAACCGCCACAACGCATCCGTATCCGCGTGCTCCTCCACCAGATCCCCGAGCCGGTCCAGCTGCTCCTCCCGCAGCACCCCGAAACAGGTGTCCGGCGCCGGTACGAACCGCCGCCCGGCGGCCCGGGCCACCTCCTCCAGGAACCGCCGCCGGAACGCATCGCTCTCCAGCGACCCGTGCCAGTGCGTGCCCCACACCGACCCGACCCGGCAGCCGTCCAGGAACGGTTCCCCGCCCCGTACATCGGCCACCCCGTGGTGGATCTCGTACCCCTCCACCACCTCACCGAGCGCCGAACCCACCGGCCGCGCCAGCGTCTTGGCCCGGTCGAAGCGGATGCGTACGGGAAGGAGCCCCAGCCCGTCCACGACCCCCGCCCGCGACTCCACCTCGTCCTCGATGCGCTCACCGAGCACCTGGAACCCGCCGCAGATCCCCAGCACCGGACGCCCCTCGGCCGCCCGCCGCACCAGCGCCTCCGCGAGACCGCGCTCGCGCAGCCAGGCCAGCGCCTTCACCGTGCCGCGCGTGCCGGGCACGACGACCAGGTCCGCGTCGGCCAGCTCATCGGGCCTGTCCACGAACCGCACGACGACGCCCGGTTCGGCGGCCAGCGCGTCCACGTCCGTGAAGTTGGACATCAACGGCACCGCGCAGACCGCGACCCGCAGCACGTCCTCCCCGTGCGGCGGCGCCACGACCGACTCGCGCACCGCACCCCGCAGGGAGACCCGCAGACCGTCCTCCTCGTCGATGCCGAGCCCATGGGCGTACGGCAGCACCCCGTACGTACGCCGCCCGGTCAGCCCGTACAGCATGTCGAGCCCCGGCTCCAGCAGCGAGACGTCACCCCGGAACTTGTTCACCAGATACCCCGCGACCAGCGACTGGTCCTCCGGGCTCAGCAGGGCCGTGGTGCCGAAGAAGGAGGCGAAGACCCCGCCCCGGTCGATGTCCCCGACGACCAGCACGGGGAAGCGGGCGGCCCGCGCGATCCCCATGTTCACGATGTCGGTGCGCCGGAGGTTGATCTCGGCCGGTGACCCGGCGCCCTCGCAGATCACCGCGTCGTACGTGGACCGCAACTGCTCCAGGCAGTCCGTGACCGTCCCGAGCAGGGCTTCCTGACGGCCCCCGTGATACCCCCTGGCGCTCATCTCACCGACGGGCTTCCCCATCAGCACGACCTGACTGGACCGGTCGCTGCCGGGCTTGAGCAGCACCGGGTTCATCAGGGCCGTCGGCTCCACCCGGGCGGCCTGGGCCTGCATGGCCTGGGCACGGCCGATCTCCGCGCCCTCGCGGGTGACGAAGGAGTTGAGGGACATGTTCTGCGCCTTGAACGGCGCGACCTTCACGCCCCGGCGCACCAGCCAGCGGCAGATGCCCGCCGTGACGACGCTCTTGCCCGCGTCGGAGGTCGTCCCCGCGACCAGCAGCCCGCCGCCGCTCATGCCCGCCTCCGTTCCCGTACCGCACCGCTCGATGCCGTACCGCTCGCGCCCACGCCTGTCATGCCCGCCCCCGCTTCCGTGCCGCGACGAGGTGCCCGGCCACCAACCGTCCCGCCACGCACACCCCCAGGGCCAGCGCGCTCACCCGTCGCGAGAGCCGTACGGCCCGCTCGATGTCGCTGCCCCGGACCTCCCGCCCGGACGCCCCGTTCAGTACCGGCCGGTGCTCCACGCGCCCCGCGTACGCGAGCGTGCCGCCGAGCCGTACGCCGAGCGCCCCCGCGAACGCCGCCTCCACCGGGCCCGCGTTCGGGCTCGGGTGCCGGTGCGCGTCCGCCTTCCAGGCGCGTACCGCCTCCGCGGGCCGCCCGCCGGCCACCACGGCCAGCGCGGCGGTCAGCCGGGCGCCCGGCCAGCCCACCATGTCGTCCAGGCGGGCCGAGGCCCAGCCGTAGCGGCGGTAGCGGGGCGACTTGTGGCCGACCATCGCGTCCAGCGTGTTCGCGGCCCGGAAGCCGACGAGCCCCGGGACTCCGCCGATCGCGCCCCACACCAGCGCGCCGACGACGGCGTCCGAGGTGTTCTCCGCGACCGACTCCACCACCGCGCGGGCGATCCCCGGCCCGTCCAGGGCCTGCGGATCGCGCCCGCACAGATGCGGCAGCCGCTCCCGGGCCACCTCCAGGTCCCCGGCGGCCAGCGCGCCCCCGATGGCGCGGGCCTCCCGGCCCAGCGACGTACCGCCGACGACCGACCAGGTGGTGGCGGCGGTCAGCGCGACGGCGAGCGCGGGGCGCCCCCGTACGGCACGGGCGGTCAGCGCGGCGGCCCCCACGGCGCCTCCGGCGCAGACGAGGGTGTGCAGCGCGCCCCGGCCCCGGTCGTCCCGCCACAGCAGCGACTCCACGCGCGCGGCCACCCGCCCGAAACCGGCGACGGGGTGCCCCCGGCGGGGGTCACCGAGCAGGGCGTCGGCGACGAGCCCGGCTGTGGCGCCGTACGCGAAGACGCGCCCGGCACGCAGAGGAGCGCGGTCGGCGCGTACGGGAAGGCGATCGGCGCGCAGGGGAGCGCGATCGGCACGCACGGGGTCAGGCCGTCGTGGGGCGGGAGGTTCCGGCGTACGGGAACAGCGGCACGTACGGGAACAACGGCAACGGCGGCAGTTGCGGCGCTCGGCGGCCAGGCATGGCGTCAGGTCCTTAACTCAGGGTCCGCGCCCTGGTTCGACGTGTCCGGCGACGAGAGTCTCCTGGCTCCCGGATCCGCAGTTCCCCCGGCCTTCCAGCCCGCGTGCGGCGGGCCGTGACTCCGGTGTGGGGGAGTGCTCCCCGGTGACAGTGGCGGGACCGCGCCGGATTCGCACCGGCTTCCTCTCCTGTCGCCGTAATGGCCCAGGCAGTCCACCACGCTGCGAGAACGGCCGTCAACTTGCTGTTGACCTGCGGAGGCCCGGTGTGCGCAGACGCACACGCGGACGCGCAGCGGGCCGGACACACGGTGGTGTGTCCGGCCCGATGGAGTGGGTCGGCGCGGGTCAGGCGACGATCAGATAGATGCCGTACGCGACCGCCGCCACGCACGCCGCGAAGGCGGCGTACGCGCCGGTGCGCGCCAGCGCTGCCGTGCCGCCGGAGGCGGCGGGGGTGGTGCCGTCGGCCGGGGCCGAGAGCTTGGAGAGGGCGACGATGCCCAGGGTGAAGACGCCGACCAGTGCGACGGTGACGACGAGACTGACACCGAAGACGGAGGCGAGAGCTGCCCAGTCGATTTTCATGCGGATCTGTCCTTACACCGTGGCCGCGGGGCGGGGCGTGTCGTCGGGCGCCGCGGACGGGGCCGGGATGGTGGTCGAGAGGTCGGGGACCGCACCGGCGGTGGGCGGCGGGGCGACCGCGGCCATGGCGGTGGTGACGACGCCCTGCGGCTCGTCCGCCGACGTGGCCTCGGTGTCGTTGACGTTGGTGTGGTCGACCGGCTCGCGGCGCGAGGCCACCCAGATGGCGAAGGAGCCGCCGACGAGGATGACCGCGGTGGCGGCCACGCCCCACGGACCCTGCTTGGTGAGGAACTCGGCACCGGCACCGACCAGGGCGGCGGCAGGGAGCGTCAGACCCCAGGCGACGAACATCCGGGTGGCGGTGGACCAGCGGACCACGCCGCCCTTGCGGCCGAGGCCCGCGCCCATGACGGCGCCGGAGCAGGACTGCGTGGTGGAGAGCGAGAAGCCGAGGTGCGAGGAGGCCAGGATGACCGTGGCCGCGCTGGTCTGGGCGGCGAAGCCCTGCGGCGGCTGGAGGTCGGTCAGGCCCTTGCCCATGGTGCGGATGATGCGCCAGCCACCGAGGTAGGTGCCGAGCGCGATGGCGATGCCGGCCGAGACGATGACCCACATGGGCGGGTTGGAGCCGGGGGCCAGGACACCGCTGGTGACCAGCGCCAGCGTGATGATGCCCATCGTCTTCTGGGCGTCGTTGGTGCCGTGGGCGAGCGAGACGAGACCGGCGGAGGCGATCTGCCCGGCCCGGTAGCCCTTGGCGGTCGACTTCTGCTGGTTCGGGTCGGTGACGTTCCGGTTGATCCGGTACGTGAGCCGGGTGGCCAGCATCGCGGCGATACCGGCGACCAGGGGGGCCGCGATCGCGGGCAGCAGCACCTTGGTGACGACGGTGCCGCCATTGATCGAGGACCAGCCGGCCGACATCACGGCGGCACCGATCAGACCGCCGAACAGGGCGTGGGAGGAGCTGGACGGCAGGCCCAGCAGCCAGGTCAGGAGATTCCACAGGATGGCGCCGACGAGCGCCGCGAAGATGACCTCTGTTCTGATGCCGTCTTCGTTGACGATCCCGCCGGAGATCGTCTTGGCGACCTCCACCGACAGGAACGCGCCGATCAGGTTGAGAACGGCGGACATGGCCACCGCTGTCTTGGGCTTCATCGCGCCGGTCGAGATGGTGGTCGCCATCGCGTTGGCGGTGTCGTGGAAACCGTTCGTGAAATCGAACACGAGAGCTGTTACGACCACAATCGCAAGCAGCAGCGTGATGTGTTCCATTTACCCAGGCAATCGTTCGACGTCAGTGGCTCGTGGACCGTAGGCAACCTGGGTGAACGGAAGATGAACTGAGCGGGGCGCCGTGGTGTCTCCAACCGGAGTGCGCCGGTTCCGTTTGTGTGCGCGAGGGGCTGTGCGGGGCCCCTGGGGCACCGGCTGGGCTGCCCTTTACCCCTCGTTGGCGAAGACTTTGACGGACGGTCCCGGGCCCGGAAGAGATCCCCGTCACGTGGGGGATCACGTTCCGCTTCCGGGCCGTCACCCCTACGCTCGCCCCATGAGCGAGCAGCAGCCGGAATCCGTCGCCCGGGCCTGGCGGGAGGTGGTCGACACCGCCCGCCGCAGCGCCGCCGACGGGCTGGTCGTCGGCACCTCGGGCAATGTCTCCGCCCGGGTCGGGGACCTGGTCCTGGTGACCCCCAGCGGGGTGCCCTACGACCGCCTCGGACCGGAGGACGCGGTCGGCGTCGGACTCGACGGCCGCCAGGTCCTCGGGAAGCTCCGGCCGACCAGCGAACTCCCCCTCCACCTCACGGTCTACCGGGAGACCGACGCGGCTGCCGTGGTCCACACCCACGCCGTGCACGCCACCGCCGTCTCCACGCTCGTCACCGAGGTGCCGCTCGTGCACTACGCGGCTGCCATCCTCGGCGGCCCCGTCCGCACCGCCGCCTACGCCCGCTACGGCACCCCGGAGCTGGCCGACGCCATGCTCACCGCCCTCCGCGGCCGCACCGGCTGCCTGCTCGCCAACCACGGCACCGTCACCCACGGCGCCACCCTCGACCAGGCCTACGAGCGCACCGCCCAGCTGGAGTGGCTCTGCCGCCTCTGGCTCACCGCGAACGCCGTACCGGGCCTGAGCCCGTCCCTGCTCAGCCGCGCCCAGCTCGACGAGGTGACGGAAGCGCTGAAGGGATACGGACAGCAGGGCTGACGGCCCACCCCCTCCGTCGCTCCATGCTCCCGGCCCCCCGCGTCCCCTTGGCCCTCCGTGCCCCCTGGCCGCCTGGGTCCCCGGCCCCGCGCCCCTGGCTCTCCGGGCTCCAGGCCCCGCGCGCCCCTCGGCCGTCCGCGTCCGTGGCCGCCGCGGCCCCCGGCCGGCCGGGGGAGTGGGCGCCGCACCGGACGGCCCCCGCCCACTGGCACCGCGCCGCCCGCCCCACGACACTGAAGCGGTGCGCCCGGCAACTGCGACGGCAACGGCCGTCACCACGATCCTCGGCGCCGGCGCGGCAGCGGTCGCGGCCGGCCGGTACGCCAGCGACGCCGCCCTCAAGGCGGCCCCCGGACGGCCCCTCCCCGCCGACCGCAGGCTCACCGTCCACGCCACGGCGCCCGGCCGGATCACCCTGACCCGCTCCCTCACCGCGCTCCGCCCCGGTACGTACGGGATCGAGGGCCCCGGCGTCCACGCGGTGGTCGGCCCCGTCGTCGAGGGGGCGGAGACCACCGCCGACACCGTCGTCCGCAGGCTGGAGCAGATCGACACCGGCACCCTGGAGCCGGGCGACAAGGTCCGCCTCACCCCCGAGCTGTACCGGGGCGACCCGGGCAGCGCCCTCGGCCTGGAGCACCGGGAGGTCGAGATCCCCGGCGAACTGGGCGGACTGCCCGCCTGGTGGGTGCCCGGCAAGCGCGACACCTGGGTCATCACCGCACACGGGCTCGGCACCACCCGCGACCACCCCATGAACCTGATGGGCTTCCTCGCCGACCGTCACCTCCCCGTGCTGGACCTCGCCTATCGGGGAGACCCCGGAGCCCCCCGTCCCGCCGACGGCCTCGGCCACCTCGGCGCCTCCGAGTGGCGCGACCTGGACGCGGCCATGCGCTTCGCCGTCCGCTACGGCGCCCGGCGCGTGATCCTGTACGGCTGGTCCACCGGCGCCTCCATGGCCCTGCACGCGGCCGTCAGCTCCCCGCTCCGCGAACGGATCGGCGGCCTCGTCCTGGACTCCCCGGTCCTGGACTGGCAGACCACCCTGCGCGCCCTGGCCGTCGCCCGCGGGGTCCCCGCCGCCCTGCTGCCGCTGGCCGTCCGCGCCGCCCAGGGCCGGACCGGGATGGCCTCCGACCCGCTCCTGGACCCGGCCCTGCCCGACGCGCTGCCCGCCCCGACGCTGATCCTGCACGGCCCCGACGACACCATCGCCCCCTGGGGCCCCTCCCGGGAACTGGCCGCACGCCGCCCGGACCTGATCAGCCTCCACGCCGTACGGCAGGCTCCGCACGCGTCGATGTGGAACGCCGACCCCGGCCGCTACGAGGAGACCCTCCGGCGCTTCCTCACGCCCCTGATGTGAGGTGATGCGGGGATCGGTCCCTTTGGTCACCGGGCCCCGCGAAACGGTGCCGGTAGCGGGGAAACGCCTTCCGTTTGGGCTTTCGGGCCGTCAGGGGCAAGACTGCTCCCGTGACGTCCCGTACCCCGCGCGACTCCAGGCTGCGACTTGTCCGCCCGCGACCCCTCGCCACCGCCCGCAGGGCCGTGTCCACCCGGCGCACCAGGCCGGCCCCCCGGCCCCCCGAGGGCACCCCTCCCCGCACGGAACTGGCCCGCCAGGCCAGGGCGGTCCTCGCCGACGCCGTGCGCATCGCCCACTGGGCGGCCGGCGCCCCGGCCCCCGGCAGCTCCGCCCCGCTCGCCGCCCAGGCGCTCGAACGGGCCGCGACCGCCCTGGAACTCTCCCCGGCCCAGGTGCGCGCGGGCTGGGACCGGGCCCGGCTGGCCGGCCTCATCGAGCTGCACGGCGACACCGCCCGCCCCGGCTGGCGGCTGCGGGCCTGGGACCGGGACGACTCGGCCGTGCTCCGCGGCTGGGTGGCGCTCTTCGACGCCTGGTCGCTGGTCCACGCGGCGCCCGAGGGCATCGAGACCGGCGCGGTCGCGGAAGCCGTCGAGGCCGTGCCCCAGGTGCTCTCCCTCCTCCAGCTCTCCGCGGGCCCCGTTCCCGTGCCCGCCCTGCTGGACCTCCTCGCGCAGCGCATCGCCGAACTCCAGGAGGAGCGCTGCGAAGTGCCGTACGGGGCCGGCCGCGCGCCCCTTGAGAGCGCTCCGGCCGACGGACGCCCGGCACCGGCGCCGACATCCGTGCCCGCGCCCGCTCCCGCGCCTTCGGCCGACCGGAACGCCGACCTGGACGCCCTGCTGCTGGACTGGGCCCTGGAGGGCCTCGCCGCCGTCGGAGCACTGACCCTCGGCAACGGCCACGCCACCCTCACCCCGCTCGGCAACTGGGCGGTCTGGGTCAAGCTGGAACAGATCTGCGTCGCCGCCCAGAGCCCGGCCGGGAACATCGAGCAGTCCGCCGCCGACATGCTCCTCGGCTGCGCCCGGCTCACCCCCGGACCGGCCCGCGACGAGTACCGGGCCTGGCTCGCCGCCCGTACGGTCGGCAGCGCCGTCGCGGAACTGCTCGCCGTCGCCCGGGGCGAGGACGCCCTCCTGCGCGGCCTGGCCTTCGAGGCGCTGCGCGTCGTCGGCGCCCCCGCCGAGCCCGAGGTCCGCGCGGTGGTCGACCACTCCTCGCTGCGCCCCTACGCCCTGCTCTGGCTCGCGGAGTACGAAGGGGTCGACCCGGACGACGCGCAGGAGATCCTCAGCCGGGAGGAAGCCACCTGGCTCTGGGTCGACACCGCCGCCGCCGTCGCGGACCACGGCGAGACCGGGCTGCTGGTGCGCCACCTCGACTCCGCCGTCCAGGGCACCGTCCCGGCCCTGCTCGACGAGGTCAGGGCCGTCGGCCACCCGCGCACGGTCCAGGTCCTGGTCGCCCTGGCCGCCGCTCACCCCGACCCGGCCCTGGCCAAGGCGGTCCGCAGAGCCGCCTTCCAGGTCCACACGGGCGGAGCCTGACCGCGCCCCTGCGCGCGGAGCGGGAACATCCCCACAGGCGGAGCCCCACGCCGAACGCCCTTACGGGCCGAGCCCGCACCCGGCACCGCCCGGTCCGCACCCACCCCGCCGGGGCCCGCCGCTCAGTCGGCGGACCCCGGTGCGTACGTCCCGAAGCTCCAGACGTTGCCCTCGGCGTCCCGGGCCATGTAGTCCCGTGAGCCGTAGTCCTGGTCCGTGGGCTCCATGAGGATCTCCACGCCGAACTCCCGGGCCCGCGCGTAGTGCTCGTCCACCTCGTCGACCACCACGTACACCCCCGCCGGTCCCGCGCCCGCCATCGCCCGGGCGAAGACACCCGAACCGCCCTTGGAGCCGAGCATCACCCTGCCGTTGCCGCACGACAGCTCGGCGTGGAGCACGCTGCCGTTCTCGCCCTCGTAGACCGCCTCCTCGGTGAAGCCGAAGCCCTCCGTCAGCGTCCTGATCGCCGCCTTCGCGTCCTCGTACAGCACCGTCGGGTAGATCGTCGGGACACCCCGCGCCGCGCCCGCCATCGTCCTCACCTCTTCCGGGATCGACCACCTGTGTGATCTGCGTCTCAGTCTTCCACCCGGCGCTGACAACGGCCTTCCGTCCGCCGCCGACGGCCTTCCGTCCGGCCCGGGAGGGGATCAGGAGAAGGTGTCGCACTGCGCCATGTCACCGCTGCGGAACCCCGTGGAGAACCACTGCTGCCGCTGCGCGGAGGAGCCGTGCGTCCAGGACTCCGGGGTCACCCGGCCCTGGAACCGCTCCTGGATCCGGTCGTCCCCGACCGCCGCCGCCGCGTCCAGCCCGTCCCGGATGTCCGCCCGGGTCAGCTCGGTGATCAGCGGCCGGCCCGTCGACTCGTCCGGGGTCGTCGTCGCGTGGTGCGCCCAGACCCCGGCGTAGCAGTCGGCCTGCAGCTCCACCTTCACCGCGTTGCTGTCCGCGCCCTGCCGCCCGTCCTGCGACCGGCTCAGCGTGCCCAGCTGGTTCTGCACATGGTGGCCGTACTCGTGCGCCACCACGTACGCCTGGGCGAACGGCCCGCCGCTGGAGCCGAACTTCGTCCGCAGCTCGTCGAAGAAGCCCAGGTCCAGATAGACCTTCCGGTCGCCCGGGCAGTAGAAGGGGCCCACCGCCGAGGTCGCCGACCCGCACGCGGTGTTCACCCGCTCGCTGAACAGGACCGTCGGCGCGGCCGCGTAACTGCCCCGCCGCCGCTCGAACTCCTGGCGCCAGAAGTCCTGCACGCTGTTGACCACAGCCACCGTCCGGCAGTCGTCCCGGTTGTTGGCGTCCTGGCCCGTCCGGCAGCTCTGCTGCACCTGCGCCGCCGATGAGGAGACCGCTTCCGGCTCGGTGTCGCCGGACGAGAGGCCGAGCTGATCCGGGCCGACGCCGAACAGCAGCCCCAGGGCCAGGGCGATGAGCCCCACGATGCCGCCGCCCACGGTGGCCCGCCCGCCCGGGATACGGCTCCCGCGCACATCCTGGACCTCCGACGTGTCCAGACCGGCGTCGTCGTCGAACTGCACGGGCGCACCACCCTCGGCTCGGGGCGGGCGACGGGGTGCCGCCCTGCGCCGAGTATCGGGCGGTTCATCCCGCCGGGCACGCGGAAAAGCAGTTGCACACCGCCAGTAGAATGGAGCCCATGGCCATTCTCCTTGTGCATTAGCGGCGTCGAGAGACCTCCGCCCTCGTCCCTCCGCCGTCCACCCTGCCCTGGAGTTTTTCCGTGATCACCGCCACCGGCATCGAGCTGCGCGCCGGCGCCCGCATCCTCATCGAGTCCGCCTCCTTCCGGATCGCCAAGGGCGACCGCATCGGCCTGGTCGGCCGCAACGGAGCGGGCAAGACCACCCTCACCAAGTGCCTCGCGGGCGAGGGCACCCCCGCGGGCGGCACCATCACCCGCTCCGGCGAGGTGGGCTACCTCCCGCAGGACCCCCGCACCGGCGACCTCGACGTCCTCGCCCGGGACCGCATCCTCTCCGCCCGCGGTCTCGACGAGATCCTGCGCAAGATGCACGAGAACGAGGACCGGATGGCGAACGGCAAGGGCGCCACCCGCGAGAAGGCGATGAAGAAGTACGAGCGCCTGGAGACGGAGTTCCTCACCAAGGGCGGGTACGCCGCCGAGGCCGAGGCCGCCACCATCGCCGCCGCGCTCAACCTCCCCGACCGGGTGCTCGGCCAGCCCCTCCACACCCTCTCCGGCGGTCAGCGCCGCCGTGTCGAGCTGGCCCGGATCCTCTTTTCGGACGCCGACACCCTGCTCCTGGACGAGCCGACCAACCACCTCGACGCCGACTCCATCGTCTGGCTGCGCGACTACCTGAAGTCCTACCGCGGCGGCTTCGTCGTGATCTCCCACGACGTCGAGCTGGTCGAGACGGTCGTCAACAAGGTCTTCTACCTCGACGCCAACCGCTCCCAGATCGACATCTACAACATGGGCTGGAAGCTCTACCAGCAGCAGCGCGAGGCCGACGAGAAGCGCCGCAAGCGCGAGCGCCAGAACGCCGAGAAGAAGGCCGCCGCCCTCAACTCGCAGGCCGACAAGATGCGCGCCAAGGCCACCAAGACCGTCGCCGCCCAGAACATGGCCAAGCGCGCCGACCGGCTGCTGGCCGGACTGGAGGCCGTCCGGGTCTCCGACAAGGTCGCCAAGCTCCGCTTCCCCGAGCCCGCCCCCTGCGGCAAGACCCCGCTGATGGCGGAGGGCCTGTCGAAGTCCTACGGATCGCTGGAGATCTTCACCGACGTCGACCTCGCCATCGACAAGGGCTCGCGCGTCGTCATCCTCGGCCTCAACGGCGCCGGCAAGACCACGCTGCTGCGCCTCCTCGGCGGCGCCGAGAAGCCCGACACCGGCCAGATCATCCAGGGCCACGGCCTCAAGCTCGGCTACTACGCCCAGGAGCACGAGACCCTGGACCCCGAGCGCACGGTCCTGGAGAACATGCGCTCCGCCGCCCCCGACCTCGATCTCGTCGAGGTCCGCAAGACGCTCGGCTCGTTCCTCTTCTCCGGCGACGACGTCGACAAGCCGGCCGGGGTGCTCTCCGGCGGCGAGAAGACCCGGCTCGCGCTCGCGACCCTGGTCGTCTCCTCCGCCAACGTGCTCCTGCTCGACGAGCCCACCAACAACCTGGACCCCGCCAGCCGCGAGGAGATCCTCGGCGCGCTCCGTACGTACAAGGGCGCCGTCGTCCTCGTCACCCACGACGAGGGCGCGGTCGAGGCGCTCCAGCCGGAGCGCATCATCCTCCTCCCGGACGGTGTCGAGGACCTCTGGGGCGCCGACTACCGCGACTTGGTCGCCCTGGCCTGAGCCCCCGCGCCCCCACCGGGGCCCGGGTCGCGCCCCGCGTCGAACCCTTCGGGAGGAGCCCGGATCACCCCCGGATAGATCATTCGGCCTACGCGTGATCCACCATCTGCGTGAGGACGTCTCGTACCCCGGTGGTGCGCCCGGTGCTCACCCGCCGCGCGCCCCTTTCCGGGCCTCTCCTTCCCGTACGGCTCTGACCTGCCGGTTCTCTCGCCGGTAGGCTCCGCATGCCCCGGCAACCCGGCGGAATACGGGATTCCGATCGTGTCGGAGCGCTCTCCGGTCCGGAATCCGGTCGTATCGACCTTGCCGAATGGGTGGCCAGGAAGCGCGGGAGGGGTGATCATGAGAGTCCAGAGCGCACTTCCCATAGAGGAGGCACGGGTGGCCGAGACTCTGAAGAAGGGCAGCCGGGTGACCGGCGCCGCGCGTGACAAGCTCGCGGCAGACCTGAAGAAGAAGTACGACTCCGGTGCGAGCATCAGGGCGCTGGCCGAGGAAACCGGCCGCTCCTACGGGTTCGTCCACCGGATGCTCAGTGAGTCCGGAGTGACGCTGCGAGGCCGTGGCGGTGCCACACGAGGCAAGAAGGCCGCTTCGGCCTGAGTGCCCCGGTCCTCTGCGGGCTCATCGGAATTCGGGGTGGCCACCCGGCTGACCGCAAGGTCGTCCGGGTGGTTACTGTTCAGTCACTTCATTCCCGAGTGCTGACTGCACCCGATCCGGAGGTGCCCCATGACCTCGCTCGACCCTGTGCTCGACAAGGACGGCGTACGGCTCACCGTCGAAGACGCGGTCGCCACGGTGACGCTCACCAACCCGGCCAAGCGCAACGCCCAGTCTCCCGCTCTCTGGCGGGCGTTGACCGAGGCCGGACGGGTGCTGCCCGGCGATGTCCGTGTCGTGGTGCTCCGTGGCGAGGGCAAGTCCTTCTCCGCGGGACTCGACCGGCAGGCGTTCACCCCGAGGGGTTCGACGGCGAGCCGTCCTTCCTCGACATGGCGCGCGGCCCGGAGGCCGAACTCGACGCGACCATCGCCGAGTACCAGGAGGCGTTCACCTGGTGGCGCCGCAATGACCTGGTGTCGATCGCGACCGTCCAGGGCCACGCCATCGGCGCCGGCTTCCAGCTCGCCCTCGCCTGCGATCTGCGGATCGTCGCCGAGGACGTGCAGTTCGCCATGCGCGAGACCAGCCTCGGTCTGGTCCCCGACCTCACGGGCACCCACCCCCTCGTGAACCTCGTGGGGTACGCCCGCGCGCTCGAGATCTGCGCCACCGGGCGGTTCGTGCACGCCGAGGAGGCCGAGCGCACCGGCCTCGCCAACCTCGTCGTCCCCGCCGACCAGCTCGACGGGGCTGCCCGCGACCTGGCCGCCGCACTGCTCGCCGCCCCGCGCGACGCGGTCGTGGAGACCAAGGCGCTCTTGAGCGGTACCGTCTCCCGTACGTACGAGGAGCAGCGGGTCGCCGAGCGCGCCGCACAGGGCCGCAGGCTGCGGGACCTGGCGGGCATCACCGACTGATACCCGGCCGGACCGGCCCGGCTGGATCGGGCGGGGCCCCGGGGGCTACCGGGCGCGCCCGGTAGGCGGCTCCACCACGTCCGTGACCAGCACCGACACCGGCAGCCGGTCCGTCGTGGCCGCCGACACCGCCGTACGCACCGACCGGGCCACGTCGAGGGCCCGGTGGTCCCCCGCCGTCGCCACCTCGACCCGGATGTGGTCGGTGGCGGTGTGCACCGGGCTGCCCAGGGTCCGGGTCAGCGAGACGACCCCGGGCACCCCGGCGGCGGCCTCCGCCACCGGACCCTCCGCCCGCGCGGCAGCGGGGGACGCGGCGGAGGGGGCCATCACCTGATCGGGCGCATCGCCGCCATCGGATGCCCCGCCGCCATCGGATGGCCCTCCGTCAGGGGATGCCTCGCCGTCGCCGGATGCCCCACCGTCACCGTGTGTGTCGTCCCCGGCCGATGCTCCGTCCTCCAGCAGTGCCGTCACCCGCAGGTCCACCTCCGCGACCTCCAGGCCGAGCCGGGCGGCGGCCGCCGCGACGAGCGCCGCGCGCAGGGTGGCCGCCGTCCCCGGCAGCGGGCGGTCCGCCGCCGCCCGGAACTCCGCCTCGATCCTCAGCGGCCCGGGCGGCAGCGCGCCCGGCGGCGGCACGGGCCCGGGCGCGGCCCCGGACGCGGGGGGAGAGGAGAGCGGGGACGTGGGCTCAGGCGTGGTCATGTCTTTCCTATCGGCGGCTCCCCGGGACAGCCCGATCCTCAGCGTCCCGAGCACCGCGCCCGGAACGACCGCCTCCGCGCGCAGCACCGAGGCCGCCGCCGTCTCCGCGATCCAGACGCCGTCCGTGGCACCGCCCAGGGGGAGCAGCCGGCCGAGGCCCAGCCGTTGCCGTACCGCAGCTGTCCATCCGTCGGCCCTCCGCGGGCTCAGCTCCGTCGTCATCCCCCCACCCTGCCGTATCCACGGCGCGGGACCGGGCAAGCGCACTTAACGTGGGCAAGGAAGTCCCAACCCTGTCCCGAAGGGAAGAGTGGCGATGAGCGAGAACTCCCAGCGCAACGGCCCCGACAGCGGTCCCGGCGACAGCCGGGGCAAGTCCCCCCTGAACAAGCGCGGTGGCGGTGATCCCGGCACCCGGGGCCGCACCACCATCGCGGACGGCGTGGTCGAGAAGATCGCCGGAATGGCCGCACGCGATGTGGTCGGCGTCCATGCGATGGGCAGCGGCCTGTCCCGGACCTTCGGCGCGGTCCGCGACCGGGTCCCCGGCGGCGGCAAGTCCGTCACCCGAGGCGTGAAGGCCGAAGTCGGTGAGTCCCAGGCGGCCCTGGACCTGGAGATCGTCGTCGACTACGGGGTGGCCATCTCCGACGTCGCCCGTGACGTGCGCGAGAACGTCGTCTCGGCGGTCGAGCGCATGACCGGACTCGAAGTCGTCGAGGTCAACATCGCGGTCAGCGACGTCAAGCTGCCCGACGAGGACGACGACGATGACGACGAGGGCCAGCAGCGCGTCCAGTGATCCCCGGGTTCCGTACAGCAGTTGAGGAAGAGGAGAGACGATGAGCATGGCTGCGGCCGGCCTGCTGGCCGGCATGGCGCTCGGATTCGCCGGATATTTCGGCGGGTTCGGAGCGTTCGTCCTGGTGGCCGCCCTGGGGGCGATCGGCTTCATCGCCGGCCGCTTCCTCGACGGTGACCTGGAACCCGGCGACTTCTTCCGGAGTCGCGAGCGCGGCGACCGGCGACGGTGACGGCGGTGACCGGGCAGGTCGCCGCCGCCGAGCGGGGCGAGACCCGGATCGCCGACCGGGTCGTCGCCAAGATCGCCGCGCAGGCGGCGAAGGAAGCCGTCGACGAACCCCCCGAGGACGGAGCCTCCCCGCGCGCCACGGTCACCGTCCACCGTGACGCCGCCCGGGTCCGGGTCAGCCTGGAGCTGCGCTACCCCTGCGACATCGGCCGCCAGTGCGGTGCCGTACGGAGCCGGGTCGCCCAGCGGGTCAAGTCGCTGGCCGGGATGGACGTGCCGGAAGTGGCCGTCCAGGTCGAACGGCTGCACACGGCGGGAGCCGGTGGCGGACAGGGGAGGATCCGATGACGACGGACCCGACCGACCCCACGACCCCGGTGGCCCCCGACGACCCCAGGGGCTCCACCGGTTCCACCCGGCGTATGCCCACGGTGGACCGGGCCGGTGGCGCCCCGGGCCCGCCCGACCCCGGCGCGCCCCCGTCCCACGAGCCGGTCCCCACCCTCGATCAGGGCGGCGGCGGCCGGGCCCGCCGCTTCTGGTCCGCCCGCCGGGTCCCGGCTGCCCTGCTGGCCCTGGTGCTCCTGGGCGCGGCCGGGCTGCTGCTCTACGACATCGCCGCCGTACGGGCCGGTCACCCGGCCATGCAGTGGCGACGCTCCCTGGCGGACGGCCTGGCGGAACGGCAGCTCGACGATGTCGCCGTGCTCGTCGGCGCGGGCGTCGCCGCGGCCATCGGCCTCTGGCTCCTCCTGCTCGCCCTCACCCCCGGGCTGCGCGATCTGCTGCCGATGCGCCGTGACCGTACCGAGGTCCGGGCCGGACTCGACCGCACCGCCGCCGCGCTGGTCCTGCGGGACCGGGCCGTGGAGGTGCCCGGCGTGCAGTCCGTCCGGGTCCGGATGGGGCGGCGCAAGGCGAAGGTGCGGGCCCTCTCGCACTTCCGGGGGATCGACGACGTACGCACCGACCTGGAGACCGTGCTGGCCAGGGCCGTCGGGGAGCTGGGCCTGGCGAAGCCGCCCGGCCTCTCCGTCCGGGTCGACCGGCCGGAGAGGAAGGGATGAGCGGCATGCGCCCCACCGTCAACCGGATCCTGCTGGCCCTCGCCGGACTCGTCCTGATCGTCGTGGGCGGCGCGGTCCTCGCGGCGGGCCTCGGCGCCGCCGTACCGTCCTGGTGGCCCTGGGACGGCAGGACCGACGTACTGCTCAGCGCCGCCGACCGGGGCCGCTGGCGCGACGAGGGCTGGTGGTGGCCGACCGTGATCGCGGTCCTCGCCGCGCTGGTCGTCCTCGCCCTGTGGTGGTTCCTCGCCCAGCTCCGGCGCGGCCGCCTCGCCGAGGTGCTGGTCGACAGCGGCGACGGCGAGGGCGCCCAGGTTCGCGGCCGGGCGCTGGAGGGCGTCCTCGCCGAGGAGGCGGGTGAGGTGGACGGGGTGGCCCGCGCCCAGGCGGCCCTGACCGGCCGCCGGACCGCGCCCCGCGCCCGCGTCCGCCTCCTGATGGAGCCGCACGCCGCCCCCGCCCGGGCCCTCAACGCGGTGGCCGACGGCGCGCTGGCCCACGCCCGCGAGTCGGCGGGCCTGGACGAACTCCCGGCCGAGGTCCGGCTGAAGGCCGTCAAACACCGTGCGGAACGGGTGTCCTGACGGCCGGTCGGCTTACGGGGCCGGACCCGTTTCCGTACGCGTACGGGGGCGGGCCCGTTCCCGTACGCCCACGCATGAACGCCTCCTGGACGGGCGGCGCCCCCTCAGAACCCGTGCCGGGCCCCGCCGTCCACCGGCACCATGATCCCCGTCAGATACGAGGCGGCGGGGGAGAGCAGGAAGGCCGCGGTCTTCCCGAACTCCTCCGGTGTCCCGTACCGGCGCAGCGGGATGCGGGCCTCGTTGGCCGTACGAGCGGCATCGGCGTCGCCCGAGAGCGCGTCCAGTTCGCGGACCCGGTCGGTGTCGATCCGGGCGGGCAGCACGCCCACGACCCGGATGCCCCGCGGTCCCAGCTCGTCGGAGAGCGACTTGGCGAAACCGGCGAGACCGGGGCGCAGCCCGTTGGAGATGGTCAGTCCGGCGATCGGCTCGTGCACCGAACCGGAGAGCACGAAGCCGATGACCCCGCCCTCGCCCAGCGCGGCGGCCGCCGTCCTGGCCAGCCGGACCGCCCCGAGGAACACCGTCTCGAAGGCCGTCTGCCACTGGTCGTCGGTGTTGTCCGCGACGAAGCCGGGCGCGGGCCCGCCGACGCTGACGAGAATGCCGTCGAGCCGCCCGAAACGCTCCCGCGCCGTGTCCACCAGCCGCTGGGCGGCGCTCGGGTCGGCGTTGTCGGCGGCGACCCCGACGGCGTCCGGGCCCAGTTCGGCGGCGGCCTCCTCGACGCTCTTCGCGTCCCGGCCGGTGATGATCACCTTCGCGCCGTCGGCGGCCAGCTCCCGTGCCGTGGCGTTGCCCAGGCCCCGGGTCGCGCCGGTGACGATGTACACGCGGTCCTTCAGTCCAAGATCCATGGCCCTATCCTGCCGGGTCCTCCCCGGCCAGGTCGACCGCGGAGTTGACCAGTCCGATATGGCTGAACGCCTGCGGGAAGTTGCCCAGCTGCCGCCCGGTCGTGACGTCGTACTCCTCGGCCAGCAGCCCCATGTCGTTGCGCAGCTCCAGCAGATGCTCGAACAGCTCCCGCGCCTCCTCCGGCCTGCCGATCCGCTGCAACGCGTCCACCAGCCAGAACGAGCAGGCCAGGAACGCCCCCTCGTCGCCGGGCAGTCCGTCGACGGAGGCGCCCTCGGTGCTGTAGCGGCGGACCAGCCCGTCGCTGCCCAGCTCGGCGCGGACCGCGTCGACCGTGCCGATGACCCGGGGGTCGTCCGGCGGCAGGAACCCGGTCCGCACGATCAGCAGCGTCGAGGCGTCCAGCTCCCGTGACCCGTAGGACTGGGTGAAGGTGTTCCGGTGGGGGTCGTACCCCTTCTCGCACACCTCGGCGTGGACGGCGTCCCGCATCGCCCGCCAGCGGTCCGCGTCCCCGGGCAGCTCCGGGTTCTCCTCCAGCGAGCGGACCGCCCGGTCGGCGGCGACCCAGGCCATCACCTTGGAGTGGACGAAGTGGCGGCGCGCGCCCCGGATCTCCCACAGCCCCTCGTCCGGCTCGCGCCACGACGACTCCAGGAAGCCGAGCAGACTGAGCTGGAGGTTCCAGGCGTGCGGCTTGTCGTCCAGACCGGCGACCCTGGCGAGCCGGAGCGCGTCGATGACCTCGCCGTACACATCCAGCTGACGCTGGCGGACGGCCGCGTTCCCGATCCGTACCGGGCGGGAGTTCTCGTATCCGGCGAGCCAGGGCAGCTCCGACTCCGGCAGCCGGCGCTCGCCCGCGAGGCCGTACATGATCTGGAGGTCGGCCGGGTCCCCGGCGACGGCCCGCAGCAGCCAGTCCCGCCAGGCCTCCGCCTCCTCCAGATACCCGGCCGAGACCATCGCCCCGAGGGTGAGCGTGGCGTCCCGCAGCCAGCAGAAGCGGTAGTCCCAGTTCCGTACGCCTCCGATCTCCTCCGGCAGCGAGGTGGTCGGGGCCGCCACGATGCCGCCGGTCGGGGCGTACGTCAGCGCCTTGAGCGTGATGAGCGACCGGAGCACGGCCTCGCGGTACGGCCCCTCGTACGTACACTGCTCGGTCCACTTCGCCCAGTCGTGCAGCGTGTGCTTGAGCGCCTTGTGCGGGTCGATCAGCTTGGGGCGCGGCGAGTGCGAGGGGTGCCAGGTCAGCACGAACGCCACGCTCTCGCCCTCCGCGACGGTGAACGAGGAGCAGGTGCTGAACTGCTGGCCCCACGTCTTGACCGGCGGCTCGCTGCGCAGCCATACGGAGTCGGGCCCCGCGACCGCGACCCGGTGGTCGTGCGACTTGCGCACCCAGGGCACGACGGAGCCGAAGTCGAAGCGCAGCCGCAGCACGGAGCTCATGTCGACGCTGCCGCTGACGCCCTCCACGATCCGCATCACATCGGGCGACTTGTCGCGCTGCGGCATGAAGTCGATGACCTTGACCGTGCCGGTCCGGGTCTCCCAGTACGTCTCCAGGACCAGCGAATCACCCGCGTAGCCGCGCCGGGTGCAGGTGTCGGAGGGACCGGCGCCCTGCGGGGCGATGCGCCAGTGGCCGTTCTCCTCGGTGCCGAGCAGGGCCGCGAAACAGGCGCCGGAGTCGAAGCGGGGCAGGCAGAGCCAGTCGATCGAACCGTTCCTGCCGACGAGCGCGGCGGTCTGGAGATCGCCGATCAGGGCGTAGTCCTCGATGCGTGGGGTCACGCTCTGGCGTTTTCCCGAACCGGACCCTCGTCAACCAGCCGACCGGTGTGCCGGACCTCTCAGGACCTGCCGGGAACCGAGGGGCGGACGGGCTCAGGCGCTCGCGGGGGCGGGCTGCTGGGTGTCCTCCACGGCCTGCTCGCCCTTCGCGGCGGCCTCCTCGCGGTCCCGCTTCTCCCGCCGTACGAGGATGATCCAGCCGACCGGGACGGCGGCGACGAACAGCCACCACTGGACCGCGTACGCCATATGGGCGCCGATCGAGCTGTCGTCGGGGTCCGGGATCTGCTCGGGCAGCCCGCCCGACGGCTCGGGGGAGGTCTGCTCGATGTACCCGCCGAGGACCTCACGGGAGAGCAGCTGCGCCTGCTGCTCGCTGTTGATCAGCATGACCTGCCGGTCCGGCAGCCCCGCCAGATCCTTGATCCCGCTGCTGCCGGTCGTCTCGTCCGCCTTGAGCCGCCCGGTGACGGTCACTTCGCCCCGGGGTGCGGGCGGCACGTCCGGGAACGCCGTCTGGTTGGGGGCGGCGGGGACCCAGCCCCGGTTGACGAGAACGGTGCCGCCGCCCTTGAGGTCCAGCGGGGTCAGCACATGCACGCCGACCTTGTCGTCCGCCGAGGTCCGCCGACGGACCACCACCTCGTGCTCGGTGTCGAACGTGCCCGTCGCGGTCACCGCCCGCCAGTAGTCGGAGCGCGGGACGGTGTGCCCGGGGGAGGTGAGATCGGTGACCGGGGCCGGGGCGGCCTCCAGGTTCCGCGAGATCAGCTCGTTCTGCGCGACCCGCCGCTCGTGGCGGTGGAACTGCCAGAACCCCAGCTCGACCATCGTCGGCATCAGGACGAGCGCGAGAAGGGTGAGGAGAACCCACTGCCGGGTCAACAGGAAGCGGTACACCCCATGACCGTACAACCGGGGTCATGGGGTGCGGCACTCAGGGGGTGTGGTCGGGGCTGCCCGACGATGAGTGGTTCCGTCACACTTTGTCCACGATGCCCGCCTTCCCCTCGGCGCGGGCGCAGTGGGCGCCGCAGTACCACTGCCCGTCGGCCTCGACGCCCTGCCCGATCACCTGGACCCGGCAGTGCTCGCAGATCGGGGCCATACGGTGGATGGCGCAGGCGAAGCAGTCGAAGACGTGCACCGCACCTTGTGCGTGCACCTCGAAGGACATGCCGTAGTCGTTTCCGCAAACCTCACAACGTGCCATGCGCCACAGGGTGGGACGCCCGGCGGCGACGGGCGAGCGGGCACGGGGCGAGTCGCGCCCGGTTCACTCCGATGACGGGGTGGCCTCCGACGGTGGCGGGGTGGCCTGCCGGGGCAGCACGGTCCCGTCGGCCGGGGCCACATCGCGCAGCAGATGGGTGAAGGCGCTCTCGTCCACGATCGGCGTGCCGAACGACTTCGCCTTCTGCGTCTTGGAGGTGGCCGAGTCCGGATCGTTGGTCACCAGCAGACTGGTCAGCCGCGACACGCTGGTCGCCACATGCAGCCCCGCCTCCACGGCCCGGTCCTCCAGCAGCTCCCGGTCGACCGAGGTGTCCCCGGAGAACGCCACCCGCATCCCCTGTTTGAGCGGCTTCTCCTTCTCGTACCGTCCCGGATTCGGATACGGGCAGGCCGGGCGCTTCCGCGAGGGCCGCCAGCTGTTCGGCTGCCGCGCCGGGCGGTATCCGACGCGCGGGGTGACGGGGGAGTCGGACCACTCGGTCAGCGGCAGGCACTCCAGCAACGGCAGCCGCACCCCGCCCCGCGCCGCCGCGTGCAGACTCGGCCGGAACGCCTCGGCCAGCACCCGGGCGTCGTCCAGCGCGTGGTGCGCGTGCTGCTGCACGACGCCGAAGTGGGCGGCGAGCGAGGCCAGCTTGTGGTTGGGCAGCGGCAGCCGCAGCTCCTTGGCGAGCGCGATCGTGCAGAGCCGCTGCTCGACCGGGGCGACGACCGACGCCCGGGCGTACTCCCGGGCGATCATCGACCAGTCGAACGCCGCGTTGTGCGCGACGAGCACCCGGTCCGCGAGCCGCGCCGACAGCTCCCCGGCCACCTCGGGGAAGAGCGGCGCGCCTTCCAGCACATCGCTCGTCAGCCCGTGGATCCAGACGGGACCGGGGTCCCGCTCGGGGTTCACCAGCGTGTACCAGTGGTCCTCGACATTGCCCAGGGCGTCCAGCCGGTAGACGGCGGCGGAGATGATCCGGTCGTCCCGGGCGAGGCCGGTGGTCTCCACGTCGACGACCGCGTACCCCTGGGGGTAGGCGGTCGGCCACGGTGCGGCTGTCTGACGGTCGTCGAGCATGGTCACAGAGAATACGGGCCGCGACTGACAGTGCCCTACTCGGTGGGCCTGGGGGGTGGGTCAGGGGAGGCGGATGATGCGGTCGGGCGGGAAGAGTTCGGTGCCTGTGGCGTGGGTGTCGTGGGCCAGTTGGACCGTCAGGTTCTCGCAGGCGGCGAGGGGAGTGAGGTCGTAGGTGCCTTCTCCATGGAGGACGAGTGTGGTGAGCGACGGGAGATCGGCGAGGGGCGCGAGGACGTGGGCCTTACCGATCGGGTACAGAAGGAGTTCACGCAGCGAGGTGAGGGGGCCTGCGAGACGGAGGTCCAGGTCGGACTCGCGGAGCAGGTGAAGACGCTCGAGACCGTGGAGTGAGGGCATCCGGGTGAGCTGCTGATAGTGGGCCCTGGTGTAGAGGGACAGCGACTTCAGCCCTGTCCAACGGTCCAGACCCTCCAGGTTCAGGTAGCGCGTCTCGCTCAGCAGGTCGAGGCCGGTCAGCTGATCGCATACGGGCAGCTCGCCGATGCTCCCGACCCGGAAGGGATGGCCGAGCACGAGGTGACGGAGGTCGGACATCTCGGTGAGCGGTGCGGGGTCGAGCGCGGGATGGAGCCGGACGAGCGAGAGCCATTCGACCCCGGTACGCCTCAGCGGTTCCAGATCCCAGACGCGCGGGCAGTGGCTGAGCCCCAGTTCGCGGAGGCGTGGCATCGCTACGAGCGGCCCGATGTCGTTCAGGTGCCCGTTCTCCCACAGGAAGAGTCGTTCCAGGCTCGGTCGGGAGAGCACCTGGGACAGATCTTGGTGCTCACCTGCCAAGTTCAGACGGCTCATGCGCGGAATGCGGTGCAACGATGCGAGCTGAGCATCGGACTTCACGTAGACGTAGGTGTCGTCCCAGGGCCGGGCCGCCATCACCTCGCGTGCGTAGAGGTCCGGGTCGAATGCATTCCAAGCCAGAGAGACGGCATCTGCCACCTGACGCCGCTCGTCGTCACGGAACTGCTTGATCAGCTCGTACGCCGCGTCTCCGCCGACGGCCTCTGCAGTTCGCACAGTTGACGCGGCCTCCCGCTCCGTCAACTCCTCCACCATCGCCGCCAGCAGCTCCACCGCCAGATCGCCCACCTTGGCCAGCTCGTCGACGGACTCCTGGCTCTCCGGCGGCAACAGCCCCGTCGTCCGCCCCTCCACCTCCTCCCGCACCCCAGGATCCAGCTCCGGCGCATGGGCCAGGCTCCCCGCCGCCAGCAGCACCAGCCGGTGTCCGTGCTCCGGCTCCGCGTCCGCCCGCTTCAGCAACCCCCGCAACAGCACTGCCCGCTCGTCCGGCCGGGCGTGCCCTACCGCCATCTGCACCACGTCGTCCCACTGGTCCTCGTGGGCATGGCGGACCAGGACGCCGAAGTCGCGGGCCTCCACCGCCGCCTTCGCGCCCAGGTGGTCCTGGAACGTGCGGTGGACGAACCCCACCGAGCCCGGGGCCGGTTCGCGGAGGAGGCCGCTGCGGTTGAGGAGGTGGGTGAAGACCTGGTCGGGGGTGCCCCGGACCTGGGACATGGACCGCAGCCAGTCGGTGAGCAGGCCCACTGTCTCCTCCTGCCGCGCCTCGACCAGGCCGTTGCGGATCAGCCAGTACGCCAGCCGCTGGAGCAGCGCCGTCTGCTCCTCGCGGGTCAGGTCGACGCCCTCCACCCCGACGATCTCGCGCTCGGTGTCGCGCCGGACCAGGAGCATGTCGAGCGCCGCGCCGTACAGCTCCTTTCGCGCCCGGGGCAGCTGCATCCGGCGGTCCCGGTTCAGCGCGCAGAGCAGGGCGCACATCAGCGGGTTCGTCGCGAGCAGCCCCAGGTCCCGGCGGGTGCCGACCGCACGACGGAGCGCGTTCTCGTACCGGTCCAGCTCGGCGCGCTCCTCCTCCGCCCGGCACTCCGACCTCGCCGCCCGGTGCCAGTGGCCGATGAACGCGCGTACGTCCTCCTGGCGCATCGCCAGCAGCGTGTGCGGCTCGAAGCCGGAGGCGGAGAGCCAGGTCTCGGGGACGGCGGACGGGCGGGTCGTCACCACGTACTTGGCCCGGGGATACGCGACGATCAGATCCTTCAGCCAGCGCTCCGTGCGCTTGCGCAGCCGGTCCGGCACCTCGTCGACCCCGTCCACCAGCACCAGCGCCCGGCCCTGGTGCATCAGCCGGTCCGCCCACCCCGCCGGGGCCGAGCCGTGCAGCGGGACACCGGCCGCGCGCAGGAAGTCCGCAGGGGAGGGCAGCGCATCGAGGGCCGTGAAGGCGCGGAGCCGCAGGACGAAGGGGACGCACCGGTTCCAGCCGGTCAGCTCGTCCCCGAACGACTGCCGGGCCGCGTTCAGGGCCAGCCACTGCACCAGCGTGCTCTTGCCGGAACCGGCCGGTCCGCGCAACAGGAGCCGGTCCCGCTCGCCGAGGGCCTGCTCGATCCTGACCGTGGTCCGGACCGGGTGATCCAGACCGGGCCAGTCGGCGGTCCCGTACTCGCCGCTGACCTCCAGACCGATGTACGCCGTCTCCAGCGGCCACCCGCCCGCCGACCGCCCCAGCGTCAGCCCGAACAGCTCCACCCGGCTGTTGGCCGCCGCCATGAACTCCGCGTACCGCAGCTCGAAGTCGAGATCCGCCGCGACCGGGCGCGGGCCGACCCGGTCCCGTACGTCCTCCACCAGCTCCCGCGTACGCCCCGCCGCCCGGACCTGCTCCACCGCCGCCCGCGCCGCGAACGACGGGTGGGCGGTCAGCTGCTCCACCAGATGCGCGCAGCAGCGGCCGAGGAGGTCCTCGTAAAGGTCGCGGGCGCGTGCCGAGAGTCCGGAGGCGGGGGACGACAGCTCGGCGTGCAGCCGCCCGGGGTCCAGCTCCGCCGCGAACAGCCGCCCCGTATCCAGCTTGCCCGCCGCCGCGAACGTGTCCTGTACGGAGGCGAGCGCGGCCAGCCGTTCGTGCTCGGGCAGGTCCGCGTACGCCTCGGACAGGCGGCCCGCCAGCACCTGCGCCAGCCGGTCCGGCTTCGGCGGGCGGGGGAGCGGACGGACCGGGTCCGGTACCAGGCCCGCGCCCGGCCTCGGGGTGAGCAAGGCCTTCGTCGCCGCGCCGAGCACTGTCGTGGCCAGCCGAATCAGCGCAACTTCCGTACCGGACACGTGCGTTCCTCCCCCTCGACGACGCGCGTTCCGGAAATCCTACGGCCCCGTCCATTGGCAGAAGGTGCCAAAGACTGCTGACAGCAGGTCTCGCATACTTGTGGGTAACAACCTCTAGCCCTCACCGACGGGCGGCCCTACGGTGCTCGCATGGAGCCGAACCTGCCCGATGTCGTGCTGTGGTCAATACCGGCCTTCGTGCTGCTCACCGTGATCGAGATGGTCAGCTACCGCTTCCATCCGGACGAGGACGCCGCCGGATACGACACCAAGGACGCCGCCACCAGCGTCACCATGGGGCTCGGCAGCCTCGGGTTCGACCTGCTGTGGAAGATCCCCATCCTCGCCATCTACATGGCGGTCTACGAGCTGACACCGCTGCGGGTGCCGGTCGTGTGGTGGACGGTCCTGCTGATGCTCCTCGCCCAGGACTTCTTCTACTACTGGTCCCACCGGGGCCACCACGTCATCCGGATCCTGTGGGCCTGCCATGTGGTCCACCACTCCAGCCGGAAGTTCAACCTCACCACCGCGCTCCGCCAGCCCTGGACCTCCGCCACCGTCTGGCCCTTCTACCTGCCGATGATCGCCTGCGGTGTCCACCCGGCGGCCCTCGCCTTCTGCCAGTCGGCCAACCTCGTCTACCAGTTCTGGGTCCACACCGAGCGGGTCGGCAAGCTTCCGCGCCCCTTCGAGTACGTCCTGAACACGCCGTCGCACCACCGCGTCCACCACGCCTCGCAGGGCAGCTACCTGGACCGCAACTACGGCGGGATCCTGATCATCTGGGACCGGATGTTCGGCTCCTTCGCGGCCGAGACCGAGCGGCCCGTCTACGGGCTCACCAAGAACATCTCCACCCACAACCCGCTGCGCGTGGCCACCCACGAGTACGCGGCCATCGCCCGGGACATCCGGGCCGCCGAAAGCTGGAGCGAGCGCGCCGGGCGGGTCTTCCGGGGGCCGGGCTGGCAGCCTGCGCTGAAGAAGGGGGCACCTGCATCAGGTGAAGCTCCTGGTGCCGTACGCGGCGAGGCTCCCGCGCCCGCTCCCGTACCGGTCGAAGTACCCGCACCCGCCCCCGTACCCGCTCAGGCCGCCGCCCCGGAGCCCACCCGATGAGCGCCACGGCCGCCCGTCCCACCGACCCGCGACGCGCCACCGCGCCGCGCGCCGAGCGGTTCGCGCGGCCCCTGCTCATCGCCTTCCTCCTCGCCGCCGCCGTCGACCTGGCCGGGCTCCTCGCCGGGCTCGACACCGTCCACCTGGTCGCCAAGCCGCTGCTGATGCCGCTCCTCGCCGGGTACGCGGCCGTCCGGGGCGGGCCCCGGCTGCTGATCGCGGCCCTGCTGTTCGGGTGGGGCGGGGACGTGTTCCTGCTCGCCGACAACGACCTGGCGTTCCTCCTCGGGATGGGCTCGTTCGCCGTCGGCCATGTCTGCTACCTGACGCTCTTCGGCCGGGACCGGGCCCCCGCCGCCCTGGCCACGGGGGCCGCGTACGTCCTCGTCCTCGCCGTCTTCCTCGTCCTGATCTGGTCCGACCTCCCGGCGGAGCTGCGCGTTCCGGTGGCCGGCTACAGCCTGCTGCTCACCGCGATGGCGTGGCGGGCCGGGGTCCTCGGCCGGTACGCGGCGGCCGGCGGGGCGCTCTTCCTGCTCTCCGACGCCCTCATCGCCACCGGCATCGCGGAGTGGCCCCGGCTGCCCGCCCCCGACTTCTGGGTGATGCTCACCTACATCGCCGCGCAACTCCTGCTGGCCCTCGGGGTGCTGGGGGCGGCGCGGGCCGACCGTCCGTAGGGGAGAGGAACGTACGAGCAGGGGCCCGGGGGAGATCTCCCCCGGGCCCCTGTCCATGACCGTGCCTATCGCGTCACGCGCCTACCAGCGGACCGCGTCCAGCGCGTCCACCACACCGGCCCCGTAGAAGCCGTTGTAGCTCGTGCCGCCCTCGCAGACCGCGTCGATGACCCCGTCACCGTTGTAGTCGTACGGCTCACCGCACGCCTTCGCGTCCGCCTGGAGGCCCAGCAGCACCTTCACCGCGGCCGGCGGGGCGTAGGGGTGGCGGGACTTGATGAGGGCCACGACGCCCGCGACGTGCGGGGAGGCCATCGACGTACCGGCCTTGTAGCCGAACTTGCCGCCCGGCAGCGTGGAGAGGATCAGCCCGTTGACGGCCGGCGGCTCGGGGGTCTGGTAGACCGTCGAGTCACCGCCCGGCGCCGCGACGTCGATGACGCCCTTGCCGTAGTTCGAGTACGAGGACTTGAGGCCCTTGGCGCCCGTCGCGGCGACCGTCACGACGCCCGGCAGCATGGTCGGGATGTCGGGGCAGACGCGCGGGTCGATCGTCCGGGTGACCGGCTCGGTGTCGTTCGGGCTGGTCCGGTCCTCGATCGTGCGGGCGGCCAGGTCGTGGCGGGCGTTGCCCGCGGCGGCGACGTTGACCGTGCCCTTGCGCTCGGCGTACTTGACGGCCCGGGTGAGGGACTCGACCAGGGCGCCCTGGTCCGCGTCGTTCTTGCAGGCGAACAGCCACGGGTCGGTGTAGTAGCTGTTGTTCGTCACGTCGACGCCCCGCTCGGCCGCCCACAGGAAGCCGCAGACGACGGCCTCGGTGTAGAAGAAGCCCTCGGGGGTGGAGACCTTGATGCCGGAGACCTTCACACCCGGCGCCACACCGGTCACGCCGAAGCCGTTCTTCGCCGCGGCGATGGTGCCCGCCACATGCGTGCCGTGGTCGCTCTCGCCCGCCGCCGGTCGCCAGGAGCCGGCGGTGGTGTCCGGAGCGCCCGTCACACAGTTGACGGAGGCGGCGCGGTCGAAGTTGGGCGCCAGGTCCGGGTGGGTGTCGTCGACGCCCGTGTCGATGACGGCGACCGTGACCCGCTTCGAACCCAGCGACTTCTGGTGCGCCTTGTCCGCCTTGATCGCGGGCAGCGACCACTGGAGCGGCTCCAGCGGGTCCTCGTCCGCCGTCGCGGCTGCTGCCGCGGCTGCGGCCTGGGCCTCGGTCAGCGGCTGCGCTATGGCGCCGACGTCCTTGGTGGCCTGCGGCACGATCGGGTTGGTCCTGGTCGCGCCCGCCGACGCCACTCCCCGTACGCGCCGGATCGTTTCGCCGAAGGCCGGGTTCTGCGAGTGGGCGACGATCACGCCGATCTGCTCGTACGAGATGACGACCGTGCCGCCGGCCTGCTTGACGGCCTTCTCCACCCGCTGGACGGCCGCGCGGCCGGTGCCGGTGTTGACGACGTAGCTGAGCTTCGGCCCGTCGGTCCGCGGGGTCGCGGTGGCCGGGGCGCCGGTGGGCGCCGCCGTGGCCGTCGCCGCCGGCAGGAAGCCGAGCGAGGCGACGAGTGCGAGTCCGACGGGCAGCGCCAGCGCGCGGGCCCGTCTCGATGCCAGATGAGCCATGGGTTCTCCACATCATCCGTGCCGGACGACCGGACACCTGGCGTGTTCGGTCGCGTACATGACGAGTGAAGCTACCGTTGATCTTCCCGGCGTATCAACGATTTGGGGCAAGTGAGTTCGAAGAGTGCACCTGTGCGGCCGAATGCGTACGGGTGGCTTTCCCGCCACCGGAATCGAGCCGCACCGTCCGTCGGAGCTGAGCCTCACCGCCCGCCGGTATGCGGCCGAGAAGGCGAAAGATCCGGTGAACCGCTTCGTCGCGCTCTCCGTGCCGTTGTCCAGGAGGCACATCACCGTCCCCCGGTAAGCGAGGCCTCCCATGACACCCACCGTTCCCCAGATCACCGCACCAGCGTCGCGAGGAGATTCCGTGGCTACCGATGCACCGCCGCCCGAGGGCCCGGTCGGCACGAGCCCTGCCCAGCCCACCACCGAGGCGTACAACGCGGTGCAGGCGAGTGCCGAGTTCGCCGACCTGCGCCGCTCGTTCCGGTCCTTCGCCTTCCCGCTCACCGTCGGCTTCGTCGCCTGGTACCTGCTCTACGTCCTGCTCTGCAACTACGCGGGCGACTTCATGGGCACCAAGGTCCTCGGCAACATCAACATGGCGCTCGTCCTCGGCCTCGCCCAGTTCGCCACCACCTTCCTCATCGCCTGGCTCTACTCCCGGCACGCCGCCACCAAGCTCGACCCGAAGGCCGAAGCGATCAAGTCCCGTATGGAGGCCGACGCATGAGCGCCGCCCACACCCTCTACCCGACCGTCCAGCTCGCCGCCGACAGCGCGGGTGAGCACCGGCCGCTGATCATCACCCTGTTCGCCGCCTTCGTCGTGGCGACCCTCTTCATCACCGTGTGGGCCGGCCGCCAGACCAAGAGCGCCGCCGACTTCTACGCGGGCGGCCGCCAGTTCACCGGATTCCAGAACGGGCTCGCGGTCTCCGGCGACTACATGTCCGCCGCGTCCTTCCTCGGCATCGCGGGCGCCATCGCCCTCTTCGGCTACGACGGCTTCCTCTACTCCATCGGCTTCCTCGTCGCCTGGCTCGTCGCCCTGCTCCTGGTCGCCGAACCGCTGCGCAACTCCGGCCGCTACACCATGGGCGACGTCCTCGCCTACCGGATGCGCCAGCGCCCCGTGCGCACCGCCGCCGGTACGTCCACCATCGTCGTCTCGATCTTCTACCTGCTGGCCCAGATGGCCGGTGCGGGCGTCCTCGTCTCGCTGCTGCTCGGCATCACCAGCGACTTCGGCAAGATCGTCATCGTCGCCCTGGTCGGCGTGCTGATGATCCTGTACGTCACCATCGGCGGCATGAAGGGCACCACCTGGGTGCAGATGGTCAAGGCCGTCCTGCTCATCGCGGGCACCCTGCTCATCACCTTCCTGATCCTGCTGAAGTTCAACTTCAACATCTCCGACCTGCTCGGCACCGCCGCCAGCAACAGCGGCAAGGGTGCTGCCTTCCTGGAGCCCGGTCTGAAGTACGGCGCCGACGGCGTCTCGAAGCTGGACTTCATCTCGCTCGGCATCGCCCTGGTCCTCGGCACCGCGGGCCTGCCGCACATCCTGATCCGCTTCTACACCGTGCCCACCGCCAAGGCCGCCCGTAAGTCCGTGAACTGGGCGATCGGCATCATCGGAGCCTTCTACCTGATGACGATCGTGCTCGGCTTCGGCGCCGCCGCGATCCTCAACCCCGACGACATCATCGCCTCGAACAAGGCGGGCAACACGGCGGCACCACTCGCGGCCCTGGAGATCGGCGGCGGCTCCGGCTCCACCGGCGGCGCGATCCTCCTAGCGGTGATCTCCGCCGTCGCCTTCGCGACCATCCTCGCCGTCGTCGCCGGACTCACCCTCGCCTCCTCCTCGTCCTTCGCGCACGACATCTACGCCAACGTGATCCGCAAGGGGCAGGCCACCGAGAAGGAGGAGGTCCGCGCCGCACGCTGGGCCACCGTCGCCATCGGTGTCGTCTCCATCGCCCTCGGCGCCCTCGCCCGCGACCTCAACGTGGCCGGTCTCGTGGCCCTCGCCTTCGCGGTCGCCGCCTCCGCCAACCTGCCGACGATCCTCTACAGCCTCTTCTGGAAGCGGTTCACCACGCAGGGGGCCCTCTGGTCCATCTACGGCGGGCTCTCCTCCTCCGTCCTGCTGGTGCTCTTCTCGCCGGTCGTCTCCTCCAGGCCGACCTCGATGTTCCCGGGCGTCGACTTCGCCTGGTTCCCGCTGGAGAACCCCGGCCTGATCTCGATCCCGCTCGGCTTCCTGCTCGGCTGGCTCGGCTCGGTGATCGGCAAGGAGAAGGCCGACACGGACAAGTACGCCGAACTGGAGGTCAAGTCCCTCACCGGCACCGGAGCGCACTGAGAGAAGGAATTCACGGAGCCGTTCGGTTCATCACCCACTCCCGAGGCCGGGCCGCGTCGTAGAGTCCTACGACGCGGCCCGGCCGCACCTCGTGGCAAACGGGCCCCCGCGATGTCACCGGTCTCACGTAGGCTCGGAAGAGACGGCGGAGAGGGCGGCGGCCGAGGACGGTGAGAGCCGGCCGGGGCGACACCTTTCCACCGGAGAGCCGCATGTCAGCCGGAGAGACGCATGACCGCACCATCGCGGACACCACCGGGGGAGGGGCCCACCGTGCTCATCGACACCTATGACAGGGTCGCCACCGATCTGCGCGTGTCACTGACCGACAAGTGCAATCTGCGGTGCACCTACTGCATGCCGGAAGAAGGGCTGCAGTGGCTCGGCAAGAGCGAGCTGCTCTCCGACGACGAGATCGTGCGCCTGATCCGTATCGCGGTCACCTCCCTCGGCATCACCGAGGTCCGCTTCACCGGCGGCGAGCCCCTGCTCCGCCCCGGCCTCGTCTCCATCGTCGAGCAGTGCGCCGCGCTCACCCCGCGCCCCCGCATGTCCCTCACGACCAACGGCATCGGCCTCAAGCGGACCGCCACCGCCCTCAAGGCCGCGGGCCTCGACCGGGTCAACGTCTCGCTGGACACCCTGCGCCCCGACGTCTTCAAGACCCTCACCCGCCGCGACCGCCACAAGGACGTGCTGGAAGGCCTCGAAGCCGCCCGCGAGGCCGACCTCACCCCGGTGAAGGTCAACTCCGTCCTGATGCCGGGACTCAACGACGACGAGGCCCCCGAGCTGCTCGCCTGGGCCGTGGCCAACGACTACGAGCTCCGCTTCATCGAGCAGATGCCCCTGGACGCCCAGCACGGCTGGAAGCGCGACGGCATGATCACCGCGGGCGACATCCTCGCCTCGCTGCGCACCCGCTTCACCCTCACCCCGGAGGACGACGAGGCCCGCGGCTCCGCCCCCGCCGAGCGCTGGACCGTCGACGGCGGCCCGCACCGCGTCGGTGTGATCGCCTCGGTCACCCGCCCGTTCTGCCGCGCCTGCGACCGCACCCGGCTCACCGCCGACGGCCAGATCCGCACCTGCCTCTTCGCCCGCGAGGAGACGGACCTGCGCTCCGCCCTCCGCTCGGACGCGCCGGACGAGGAGATCGCCCGGCTCTGGAAGGTCGCCATGTGGGGCAAGAAGGCGGGCTCCGGACTGGACGACCCGTCCTTCCTCCAGCCGGACCGGCCGATGTCGGCCATCGGAGGCTGATACACCCCTCTAGGAGCTCCCCGACTCCCAGTCCGCCAGCGCCACGACGTCCTTGAGGAACCCCCGTACGCCCAGGAACTGCGAGAGGTGCTCCCGGTGCTCCTCGCAGGCCAGCCAGGTCTTGCGCCGGTCCGGCGTGTGCAGCTTGGGGTTGTTCCAGGCGAGCACCCAGACCGCGTCGGCCCGGCAGCCCTTGGCGGAACAGATCGGGGCACCGGCGGCGCTCTCGGCGGAGGTCTCGGGGAAGATCACGGGACCAGCCTAAGTCAGGCCGGGAGATGGCCCGAAGCCAGGCGCCGAGCACGCCCGAGCCGTGTGCTGTCCACGGCGAAGTCGGCCGCTGCATACGGTGAATGATGCATCCCCGGCCGGAGAAACGGCGACGCCGGGCAGCCACGGGGGGAGCTGCCCGGCGTCGGTCCATCGCTCCGACGGGGGATGCGGAGCGCACTCGAAGTATGTCACGGGGACCGGGGTGCGGTGCACCGGAACGTCATGATTGATCTGAGCTTTTCCAGAGCTTTCCGGGGTGCGTACGCTCACCTGTGCTCCTGCGCCGGAGGCACCCACCCCGAGCGCTCGTGAGGACCCGCCGACTCGGCGGAACCGGCGGCCGGACCCGCCTCCACGGCGGGCCGGACCGGCGCCGAAAGATACGTCGACGGCAGCGAAGGGGCGTTCTCCCGGCCCGCGTTGGCGATGACCACCGCGATGTACGGCAGCAGCACCCCCAGCACCAGCGCGACGATCGCGACATGCCGCTCCACGTTCCACAGCGCCGCGGCCAGCACCACCGAGACCGTACGCACGGACATCGAGATCACATAGCGCCGCTGTCTGCCCCGCACGTCGTCGGCCAGCCCCTGACGGGCCCCCGTGATCCGGAAGACCTCCACCTCGTCGCTCTTCCGCAGCATGTGTTCCACCACCAGATCTCTGTGCCGGACGCTCCCGGACCGGGCCGCATCCACCGTACGCCGGGCCCTCGCCGGACCGAAGACCGGGGCGCCCCCCGGTGGCGTACGGCAGCCGTCCCACCCGTACGGCCCACCCGTACGGCCCTGCCCGGAGTGCGGCCCCGCCGGGCGGCGCCGAGACTGGGGCGGACGCGCACTCCGCGCTGTACGAGGAGGCGAAATGGGCTGGTTGTGGGCAATCATCGTGGGCCTGGTGCTCGGTGTGATCGCACGGGCGATCCTGCCGGGCAAACAGGACATCCCGCTCTGGCTGACGATCGTGTTCGGCATTCTCGGCTCCATCCTCGGTAATGCCGTGGCCGGCTGGATCGGCGTCGAGGACACCAAGGGCATCGACTGGATCCGCCATCTGCTCCAGCTGATCGGTGCCGTGGCCGTCGTCGGGGTCGGGGACATGGCCTGGCAGTCCATCCGGGGCAACAGGAACAGAAACAGAACCTGACCCGGGGCCGGACACCACAGCGCCGCGGCCGGACACGCGAGGAAGAGCGTGTCCGGCCGCGGCGCTGTGGTGCCGTACGCGGTGCCATGCTGTACGTGGTGCGATCGTGCCGTACGTGGCGCTGTCGTGCCCGTACGTGATGCGGCGGCGTGGATCAGCCGGCCGCCGGGACGACCTCCACCGCCGCCAGGTTCTTCTTGCCCCGGCGCAGCACCAGCCAGCGCCCGTGCAGCAGCTCCCCGGCGTCCGGCGCGACCTCGCCGTCGACGACCTTCACGTTGTTCACGTAGGCGCCGCCCTCCTTGACCGTACGGCGGGCCCCCGACTTGCTCGGCGCGAGCCCGACCTCGACCAGGAGGTCCACCAGCGGACCCAGCTCGGGGACCCGGGCGTGCGGCACCTCGGAGAGAGCCGCGCTCAGCGTCGCCTCGTCCAGCTCCGCCAGATCGCCCTGCCCGAACAGCGCCTTCGACGCCGCGATGACCGCCGCGCACTGCTCGCCGCCGTGCACCAGCGTGGTCAGCTCCTCGGCCAGCGCGCGCTGCGCCGAACGGGCCTGCGGCCGCTCCTCGGTCAGCTGCTCCAGCTCCTCCAGCTCCGCACGGCTCTTGAAGCTGAGGATGCGCATGTACCGCGTGATGTCCCGGTCGTCCACGTTCAGCCAGAACTGGTAGAACGCGTACGGCGTGGTCATCTCCGGGTCCAGCCAGACGGCACCGCTCTCGGACTTGCCGAACTTGGTCCCGTCCGCCTTCACCATCAGCGGCGTCGCCAGCGCGTGCACGGTGGCACCCGGCTCAAGCCGGTGGATCAGGTCGATGCCCGCGGTGAGGTTGCCCCACTGGTCGCTGCCGCCCTGCTGGAGGACACAGCCGTAGCGGCGGTACAGCTCCAGGAAGTCCATGCCCTGGAGGAGCTGGTAGCTGAACTCCGTGTAGCTGATGCCCTCCTGCGACTCCAGCCGGCGGGCGACCGAGTCCTTGGTGAGCATCTTGTTGACCCGGAAGTGCTTGCCGATGTCCCGCAGGAACTCGATCGCGGACATGCCCGCGGTCCAGTCCAGGTTGTTGACCATCGTCGCCGCGTTCGGACCCTCGAAGGTGAGGAACGGCTCGATCTGCTGCCGAAGCCGCTGCACCCAGGCCGCGACCGTCTCCGGGTCGTTCAGCGTGCGCTCGGCGGTCGGGCGCGGGTCACCGATCTGACCGGTGGCCCCGCCGACCAGGGCGAGCGGGCGGTGCCCCGCCAGCTGGAGCCGGCGCACGGTGAGGACCTGCACGAGGTGGCCCACGTGGAGGCTCGCCGCGGTCGGATCGAAGCCGCAATAGAAGGTGACGGGACCGTCCGCGAGAGCCTTGCGCAATGCGTCCTCGTCGGTGGACTGGGCGAACAGCCCGCGCCACTTCAGCTCGTCGACGATGTCCGTCACGGTTCCGGTGCTCCTTGCAGTTGGTAGGGATGCACGGGCCAGTCTAGGCGGGTCACACGCCCTGGCTGACCGAGCTCATGTTGAAGTCCGGGATGCGCAGCGCGGGCATCGCGGCCCGGGTGAACCAGTCGCCCCACTCGCGCGGCAGCGTCTTCTCCGTACGCCCCGCCTCCGAGGCCCGGGAGAGCAGGTCCACCGGCGATTCGTTGAACCGGAAGTTGTTCACCTCACCGACCACCTCGCCGTCCTCCACCAGATAGACGCCGTCCCGGGTCAGCCCGGTGAGCAGCAGCGTCGCCGGGTCCACCTCCCTGATGTACCAGAGGCAGGTCAGCAGCAGCGCCCGCCCGGTCGTCGCGGCCACCATCTCCTCCAGTGACCGCTCACCGCCCCCGTCCAGCACCAGGTTGTCGATCGCCGGGGCGACCGGCAGCCCGGTGAGGGCCGCCGAGTGCCGGGTCGTCGTCAGCCGCTCCAGCTTCCCCTCCCGGATCCAGTCCGTCGGGGCCAGCGGCAGCCCGTTGTCGAAGACCGAGGCGCTGTCGCCGGAGGAGTGGGCGATCACGAACGGCGCCGACTCCAGCCCCGGCGCGTGCGGGTCGCTGCGCAGGGTCAGCGGCAGCGGCGCCAGCGTCTCGCCCAGCCGCGTACCGCCGCCCGGCTGGGAGAAGACCGTCCGGCCCTCCACGGCGTCCCGCGCGGTGGACGACCAGAGCTGGTAGATCAACAGGTCCGCCACGGCGGTCGGCGGCAGCAGCGTCTCGTACCGCCCGGCGGGCAGCTCGATCCGCCGCTCCGCCCAGCCCAGCCGCTGCGCCAGCTCCGCGTCCATCGCCGCCGGGTCGACGTCCTTGAAGTCCCGGGTCGACCGCCCCGCCCACGCGGAACGGGTCCGGTCCGGAGACTTGGCGTTCAGCTCCAGCGTCCCCGTCGGCTGGTCGTGGCGGAGCCGCAGCCCCGTCGACGTCCCCAGGTAGGTGGAGGTCAGCTCGTGGTTGGCGAACCCGTACAGCTCGCGGCCACCGGAGCGGGCCCGGGCGAAGGCGTCACCGAGGGCCGGGGCGAAGTCCGCGAAGACCTCCGAGCCGGTCTCGGCGGGCGCGTCCGTGAAGTCGGGCGACGAGGGCACCCCGCTGACCAGGGGCTGCGCGTCCTCCGCCGGACCCGCGCCCCGGGCGGCGGCCTCGGCGGCCCGTACCAGGGGCTCCAGGTCGTCGGCGGTCACGGCGGACCGGGAGACGACACCGGAGGCCGTGCCCTGGGCCCCGTCGACGGTCGCGATGACGGTGAGGGTCCGCCCCCGGGCCACGCCGTTGGTGGTGAGCGCGTTGCCCGCCCAGCGCAGATTGGCGGAGGAGTGCTCGTCCGCGATGACCACCAGACCGTCCGTGGTGGACAGCTCCAGAGCCCGCTCGACGATCTCGTACGGCTTGCTGACGCGGCTCATCGTCCGGCCTCCTGCGTCGTATTGAGGATGTTCACGCCTCGGAAGAGGGCGGAGGGGCAGCCGTGGGAGACCGCCGCGACCTGGCCCGGCTGGGCCTTGCCGCAGTTGAACGCGCCGCCGAGGACATACGTCTGCGGGCCGCCGACCTTCTCCATCGAGCCCCAGAAGTCCGTCGTCGTCGCCTGGTACGCCACATCGCGCAGCTGCCCGGCGAGGCGGCCGTTCTCGATGCGGAAGAACCGCTGCCCGGTGAACTGGAAGTTGTAGCGCTGCATGTCGATCGACCAGGACCGGTCACCGACCACGTAGATCCCGCGCTCGACCCCGCCGATCAGATCCTCCGTGGACAGCCCGCCCGGGTCCGGCTGGAGCGACACGTTCGCCATGCGCTGTACGGGGACATGGCCCGGGGAGTCCGCGAACGCGCACCCGTTGGAGCGGCCGAGCCCGGTGAGCTTCGCGATGCGGCGGTCCAGCTGGTAACCGACGAGGGTGCCGTCCTTGACCAGGTCCCAGGACTGCGCCTCGACGCCCTCGTCGTCGTACCCGATGGTCGCCAGCCCGTGTTCGGCGGTGCGGTCACCGGTCACGTTCATGACGGGGGAGCCGTACGTCAGCTTGCCGAGCTGGTCGAAGGTGGCGAACGACGTGCCCGCGTACGCCGCCTCGTAACCGAGCGCCCGGTCCAGCTCGGTGGCGTGGCCGATCGACTCGTGGATGGTCAGCCAGAGGTTCGACGGGTCGACGACCAGGTCGTACGTCCCCGCCTCGACGCTCGGCGCCCGCATCTTCTCCGCCAGCAGCCCCGGGATCTGCTCCAGCTCCGCGTCCCAGTCCCAGCCGGTGCCGGTCAGATACTCCCAGCCGCGCCCGGCCGGCGGTGCGATCGTCCGCATGGAGTCGAACTCACCGGTCGCGGAGTCCACCGCCACCGCCGTCAACTGCGGCTGGATGCGCACCCGCTGCTGGGTGGTGACCGTCCCCGCCGTGTCCGCGTAGAACTTGTTCTCGTGCACGGTCATCAGAGAGGCGTCCACATGAGCCACCCCGTCCCCGCCCAGCAGCCGCCCGCTCCACTCCGCGAGCAGCGCCGCCTTCTCCTCGTCCGGTACGGAGAACGGGTCGACGTCGTACGCCGAGACCCAGGTCCGCTCGCCGTGCACCGGCTCGTCCGCCAGCTCCACCCGCTCGTCGGAACCGGCGGCCGCGATCACCTTCGCCGACAGCTTGGCCATCGCCACGGCCTGCGAGGCCACCTTCGCCGCCGCGTCCATCGTCAGGTCCACGCCGGAGGCGAACCCCCAGGCGCCACCGTGCACGACCCGCACCGCGTACCCGAGGTCCGTACTGTCCGAAGCCCCGGCCGGGCGCGCGTCCCGCAGCCGCAGGGAGGCGCTGCGCACCCGCTCCAGCCGGAAGTCGGCGTGCGTGGCGCCGAGGGCCCGCGCCCGCGCGAGCGCCGCGTCGGCCAGGGCGCGCAACGGCAGGGCCAGGAATGACTGATCTACCTCGTGGGGCACAGGGAATTCCCTTCTCGATACACGACGGCAGTGAACCATGCGCACGGTGTGGACAGCCGGGGATATCGCGGACATGTGTGCCCGGCATGCAACCGTGCGGACTGTAGGAACCCCACAGCACCCCGGACAAGCCACTGTCAGGGCCCGATTCCTCGATCGGAGCACGGTACCGATAGGTTTTCGACGTACCAGCCCGTCATGGACTGCGCACCACACCGCCAAGGAAAGGGTGATCCGTTGAGCCGCTCGGTTCTCGTCACCGGAGGAAACCGGGGCATCGGCCTCGCCATCGCCCGCGCCTTCGCCGACAACGGCGACCAGGTAGCGATCACCTACCGCTCCGGCGAGCCGCCCCAGGCCCTCACCGAAGCCGGCGTTCTCGCGGTCCGCTGCGACATCACCGACGCCGAGCAGGTGGAGCAGGCCTACAAGGAGATCGAGGACAAGCACGGTCCCGTGGAGGTGCTGGTCGCCAACGCCGGTATCACCAAGGACCAGTTGCTGATGCGGATGTCGGAGGAGGACTTCACCTCCGTCGTCGACACCAACCTCACCGGTACCTTCCGGGTCGTCAAGCGCGCCAACCGCGGCATGCTGCGCGCCAAGAAGGGCCGCGTCGTCCTGATCTCCTCCGTCGTCGGCCTCCTCGGCTCGGCGGGCCAGGCGAACTACGCCGCCTCCAAGGCCGGACTGGTCGGGTTCGCCCGCTCCCTCGCCCGTGAGCTGGGCTCCCGGAACATCACCTTCAACGTCGTCGCCCCCGGCTTTGTCGACACCGACATGACCCAGGTGCTCACCGAGGAGCAGCGCAAGGGCATCGTGTCCCAGGTGCCGCTGGGCCGCTACGCACAGCCCGAGGAGATCGCCGCCGCGGTGTGCTTCCTCGCCTCCGACGACGCGTCGTACATCACTGGAGCCGTCATCCCCGTTGACGGCGGATTGGGCATGGGTCACTGATCACCATGAGCGGAATTCTCGACGGCAAGCGCATCCTCATCACCGGGGTGCTGATGGAGTCGTCCATCGCGTTCCACACCGCGAAGGTGGCCCAGGAGCAGGGCGCCGAGGTCATCCTCACCGCCTTCCCGCGCCCGACCCTGACCGAGCGCATCGCCAAGAAGCTGCCGAAGCCCGCCAAGGTCATCGAGCTGGACGTGACCAACCAGGAGCACCTGGACCGGCTGGAGGGCCTCGTCCGCGAGGAGCTGGGCTCGCTCGACGGCGTCGTCCACTCCATCGGCTTCGCCCCGCAGGACGCGCTCGGCGGCAACTTCCTCAACACCCCGTTCGAGTCCGTCGCCACCGCGATGCATGTCTCGGCGTTCTCGCTGAAGTCGCTGGCCATGGCCTGCAAGCCGTTGATGAGCGAGGGCGGCTCGATCGTCGGCCTCACCTTCGACGCCCAGTACGCCTGGCCGCAGTACGACTGGATGGGCCCGGCCAAGGCCGCCCTGGAGGCCACCTCCCGCTACCTCGCCCGTGACCTGGGCAAGGACGGGCTGCGCTGCAACCTGATCTCCGCCGGACCGATCGGCTCCATGGCCGCCAAGTCCATCCCGGGCTTCGCCGAGCTGGCCGACGTCTGGAACACCCGGGCCCCGCTCGCCTGGGACATGTCCGACCCGGAGCCGGCCGGCCGCGGTGTCGTGGCGCTGCTCTCCGACTTCTTCCCCCGGACGACGGGCGAGATCATCCACGTCGACAGCGGCGTGCACATGATGGGCGCCTGACCGGCGTACGACCCCTGCGGGACGGCCCCCGGCCGCGTACCTCCTCGTCGTTCTTCGAGGCGGTACGCGACCGGGGGCCGTCGCCGTCCGTGACTCCCGTCGCCGCTCCGGTCGAAAAGTCCGCCGATCCACCGCAGAATGTGGAGGAACCGGACTTCTGGTCAGGCTGCGGGAGGGAGATCGCTGTGCGCCCCGAGCGTCGCCGCACCCGTCTCCTGCTCGCCGCGTCGGTGGCCGTCGCCGCCCTCGCCGTACCCCTGGGGGTCCGCGCGGCCAGCGGTGCCGACTCCGGTACGGCGGCGGCGCCCCCCGAGCCCGAACCGGCCGGCTCCGAGTGCCGTACGACCATCGAGGGCTCCCGGGTCGTCGCGTACTGCCACAACCCCTACCCCTCCACCGACCTGGTCCAGCTCCACACCGAGTGCGCCCGCTGGTGGGACGTGGACGCGGACGGAGCGGCGGTGGCGGTGGAGCCGGGGCGGACCGTACGGCTGGAGGACCGCTGCTGGAAGGAGATCGCGACCGCCTGGGTCAGCCACCGTCCGGCCCCGCTGTAAGCGGTCCTGGCGTGGTCCGACGGCCGTGGGAGCTCGGCTACACCCGGTCCGCCAGGCAGTTCAGCGCATGGCTCGCCGCCTCGGCCGCCGCCGTCTCCGCGTCCCCGGCCCGGATCGCCTCGACCAGCCGGGCGTGGTCCATGTGGTTCTCGGGGCGCAGCTCGGGTCCCACGTCGCCGCGCAGATAGTCGCGCAGCAGATCCCCGAGGTCCGCGTACAGCTCGGTCAGTACGTCGTTGTGCGAGGCGGCGACCACCGCCAGGTGCAGCGTCGCGTCGGCCGCCACGAACGCCTCCGCGTCCCCCGACGCCCATGCCTCCTCCCGGCGCGCCATCAGCGTGTCGAGCTGCCGCAGATCGCGCTCGGTGCGCCGTACGGCGGCCAGCCGCGCGGCCGAGGACTCCAGCGTCGAGCGCAGCTCCGCGATGTGGCGGGGATCGGCGGCGGCGAAGCGGCGGTGCATCACCCCGGCCAGCTCGCTGGTGGCGACCACATAGGTGCCCGAGCCCTGCCGGATGTCCAGCAGCCCGTTGTGCGCCAGGGCCCGTACCGCCTCGCGCACGGTGTTACGGGCCACGCCGAGCTGCTCGACCAGCTCCGGCTCGGTCGGGATCCGCGAGCCGACCGGCCACTCGCCCGAGGTGATCTGGTTCCGCAGTTGCGCGATCACCTGGTCGGCGAGTGCCGAACGCCGGGGAGACGTCAGCGCCATGGTGCTCCTTGCTCGTGGCGGGCTGTGAGGTGTGAGGGATGTCCGGCCGGATTCTCTCAGGAACCCGGACCTCCGAGGATTGGACAACCAATCATCCCATGATTCTATGATGGGCCTCATGCCGCACGACGAGACCCCGGCCCCGACCCAGGCCCCACCGCAGACCCAGACCCTGAACCGCAGCTCCGCCGGATCCTCCGCCGCGCGGCTTCCCGCCCCGCGGCTTCCCGGGCCCGTCGACGCGGGTCCGGCCCCCTGGCTGCTGCGCCTGATCGCCGTCGGGCTCGTCCTCGCCGCCCTCAACCTCCGCCCCGCCATCACCAGCCTCGGCGCCCTCCTCGAAGAGGTCCGCGAAGGGCTGCACATGAGCGGCAGCGTGGCGGGCGTGCTGACCTCCGTGCCGCCGCTCTGCTTCGCGGTCTTCGGGGTCATGGCACCCCGGCTGGCCCGGCGCTTCGGCGCGGGCACCGTCGTCTGCGCGGGCATGGCCGCCATCGCGGCGGGCCTGGTGATCCGCCCGTACGTCGGCTCCACCGCCGGGTTCCTGGCCGCCAGCGCGCTCGCCCTGATGGGCATCGCCGTGAGCAACATCCTGATGCCGGTGATCGTCAAGCGCTGGTTCCCCGACCGCGTGGGCACCATGACCGGCCTCTACTCCATGGCCCTGGCCCTCGGCACGGCCCTCGCCGCCGCCGTCACCGTCCCGCTCACCGGCGCGCTCGGCGGCAACTGGCAGTCCGGGCTGGCCGTCTGGGCCGTGCTCGCCGCCCTCGCGGTGCTGCCGTGGATCGTCCTCGTACGGGACCGGACCCCGGCGCCGGGTCAGCCGGCGGCCACGAGGCCCGGGCGGGGTTCCGGTGCGGCCTCCGCTTCCGGTGCGGCCTCCGGTTCGGCTGAGGGTTCGGGTCCTGCCTCCGGTTCCGCTTCCGGTGCGGCCTCCGGTTCCGCCTCGGCTTCCGGGGCGGCCGACGCGCGCTCCGCCGAGGCCCCGGCGCTCCGGATCACCCGGAGCCGTACCGCGTGGGGGCTGGCCTGCTTCTTCGGGCTCCAGGCGACCGCCGCGTACATCACCATGGGCTGGATGCCGCAGATCTTCCGCGACGCGGGGGTCCCGGCCGGTACGGCGGGCGTCCTGCTCGCGGTCACCATGGCGATGGGCGTGCCGCTCGCCTTCGTCATCCCCCGGGTCGCCGGACGGCTCCGGCAGCAGGGCCCGATCGTGGTCGTCCTCGGCCTCTGCGGCCTGATCGGCTACACGGGCCTCTACCTGGCCCCGGCCGCCGGTGCCTGGGCCTGGGCGCTGCTGCTCGGGGTGGCCAACTGCGCCTTCCCGCTCGCGCTCACCATGATCGGGATGCGGTCGCGGACCGGGGCGGGCGTGGTCCGGCTCTCCGCCTTCGCCCAGTCCACCGGCTATCTGCTCTCGATCCCGGGCCCGCTGCTCGTCGGTGTGCTCTACCAGCACAGCGGCGGCTGGGGGCTGCCGATCGCCCTGATGGCGGGGCTGATGATCCCGCAGATGGTGGCCGGGGTGCTGGCCGGGCGGGACCGGACGATCGAGGACGAGTGCTGAGATGCGAGACTGGCCCCATGCCAGTGCTCGATCCGCAGCCCAAGAACGGTCAGAAGAAGCTCCTCCTCGTCTTCGGAGGGATGCTTCTCGTCACGGTGGTCATCGGTGTGATCGCCTCGATCGCCTCCCCCTGACGGCGGCCGGTCCCGCCCATGGTGGGGCTGGCCCCACCATCCCCTAGGGGGCCGGCGTCAGGGTGAAGTGGGTGGATCACCGGATGGGACCGCCGCCGCCCGTTCCGTAGGTTCTTCGGTAACGAACCGAACACCCCACGGAGGCGGACATGACGGCCCCTGCGCACCCCAGGTCACCAGGACCGACCGCCTCCCGCAGCCCGGCCGTCCCCTGTCACCCGGCCGCCTCCCGCAGCCCGGCCGTTCCCCGTCACCCGGCGGCCCTTCACCGCCCGGCCGCCGACCGTGCGGAGATACGGCTGCCCTGGTGGGCCGTGGCGCTCCCGGTCGTCGCGTTCGGCGCCCTGCTGATCATGATCATGAGCCCGGGGCAGGCGCAGGCCGCCACCGCCGACCCCGCGCTCGGACAGCTGATCGAGCGCACCCTCCAACTGCTCTCCCACTGAGCCGCGCGCTGCCGCCGACCCGCCCCGGACCAGCACGTCCACCTTCGGATGAGGCTGTCAACACCCTGCGCCACAGGCCGCGTTTCATGCGAAGCTGAGGTGTATGAGCGTCGAGACACCTCGCAGGATCGTCCTTCTCAGGCATGCCAAGGCGGAATGGTCGCAGTCCTCCGACCATGAGCGCCCGCTGGCCGAGCGCGGTCGCAAGGACGCGCCCGTGGCCGGCCGCAGGCTCGCCGACTCCGGCATCGACTTCGATCTGGCCCTGTGCTCCAGCGCCGTCAGGACCCGGGAGACCTGGAAGCTGGCGGTCCACGAATTCGCCCAGCGCCCCCGGACCGTCTACGAGGAGAGGCTGTACGAGGCCTCCCTCGGCGATCTGATCGCCCTGTTCAACGAGACCCCGGACGATGTCCGCAACCTCCTGGTCATCGGCCACAACCCGGGGATGCACGGGGCCGCCGACGCGCTCTCCGGCTCGGCCGAGGGCGACACGCTGGCCCGGATGACCAGGGACGGCTTCCCCACGGCCTCCTACGCCGTGGTGGAGTTCCCCGGCTCCTGGAAGAGCGTGGAGCACGGGGCGGGCCGCCTCGTCGAGTACTGGACGCCGAACGACTGAGCCGCCCCGACGACTGAGTCGCGCGGCACCGACGACTGAGCCGCCCCGGCACCGCTGAACACCCGAACGCACAGGGCCCCGGCACCTCTCCCGTGCCGGGGCCCTCTTCTCGTACGTCTCCGGGACGCCGACTCCGTACGCCGACGGGAACCGACCGGTCCCGGAGGCCGCCGTCAGTCGACGAGGCTGTCCGCCGCCTCGACCTCTTCACGGGTGATGCCGAGCAGATAGAGCACGGTGTCCAGGAACGGCACGTTCACCGCGGTGTGCGCCGCCTCGCGGACCACGGGCTTGGCGTTGAAGGCGACCCCGAGCCCCGCCGTGTTCAGCATGTCGAGGTCGTTCGCCCCGTCCCCGATGGCCACCGTCTGCGCCAGCGGCACCCCCGCCTGCTCGGCGAAGCTCCGCAGCAGCCGGGCCTTGCCCGCCCGGTCCACCACATCGCCGACGACCCGCCCGGTGAACTTGCCGTCCACCACTTCCAAGGTGTTGGCGGAGGCGAAGTCCAGGCCGAGACGTTCCTTCAGGTCGTCCGTGACCTGGGTGAAACCGCCCGAGACGACGCCCACCTGGTACCCGAGGCGCTTCAGCGTACGGATCAGGGTGCGGGCGCCGGGCGTGAGCCGTACCTCGGCGCGGACCTTCTCCACCACCGAGGCGTCCAGCCCCGCCAGCAGCGCCACCCGGGCGTGCAGCGACTGCTCGAAGTCCAGCTCGCCGCGCATCGCCTGCTCGGTGACCTCGGCGACCTTGTCCTCGCAGCCCGCGTGGGCCGCGAACAGCTCGATCACCTCGTCCTGGATGAGCGTGGAGTCCACGTCCATGACGACCAGCCGCTGGGCCCGCCGGCTCAGCCCGGCCGAGACCACCGCGACGTCCACGCCGATCTCCGCGGCCTCGGTCGCCAGCGCGGTCCGCAGCTCCGCGGTCCCGGTCCCCGACACCGCGAACTCGACGGCGGTGACCGGGTACTTCGCCAGCCGGAAGATACGGTCGATGTTCCCGCCGGTCGAGGTGATCGTGGCCGCTATTGCGGCGGTCGACTCCGCGGTGAGCGGGTGGCCCAGCACGGTCACATGGGAACGGCCGCTGCCCCGGGGCCGGTTGTCACCGGTGCCCGAGATGATCTCGGCCTGGAGCTTCAGGGAGTCGGCCCAGCTGTGCACGGTCGCCCGCAGATCGCCCTCGGTCGTCCCGCCCGCGGTGGGCGAGGTCACCAGGGCGCACAGCACGATGCGGCCCCGGGTGACGACCTGCTCGATGTCCACGACGTCGACGGAGTAGGCGGCGAGGGTGTCGAAGAGCCCGGCGGTGATGCCGGGACGGTCCTTGCCGAAGATCTTGACGAGGAGGGTGGGAGTGCCGTCCACGGAGGTCACGGAAGGCTCGGGGAGGAGGGAGGCTGAGGTGGCTGAGATGCGCTCATGGTGCTCCCACCGTATCGGTCCCGGGGCCGCCTCCGGCCGTCCGTCCCGAGTGCCGGACGGAAAGGTACGGGCCGTGAGGCGCGGCCTCCGCCGACCATCGGGCCACCGCCCCCTACGAGTCGAGATCACGCCACTTGCCCTTCATCGGGCGGTAAGGGGATCTTCGTGTCGCCTTCTCCTCTTTCGGGGCCCCTCTTCACCGGCCCGACTTTCGGATAAGGGACTGCTCCTGGAATAGTTCCCCACGATGTTCAGCATCCCTAGACTCCCTGCGACGGGGGTAACACGGGGGACAACTAGTGGGGCGCGGAGTGCCGGAACTCGTACTGGAATTGAATGGCAGCACCTGGACGCTCGATCCGTCCAGGCCGTACACCCTGGGGCGTGATCCGCAGGGGGACCTGACGATCGACGATGCCAGGGTCTCGTGGCGGCATGCCACGATCAGCTGGGACGGCCGGAGTTGGTCCATCGAGGACCACGGCTCCACCAACGGCACGTACGTGCAGGGGCAGCGGGTCCAGCGGGTGGAGATCGGGCCCGGCTCCGCCGTGCGCCTGGGCAACGCCACCGACGGTCCGCGGCTGAATCTCACCGCTCCCGCCGGTGCCCACGGCGGTCAGCCGGCCGCCGCCCACCAGGCTCCGGCGCACCACCAGCAGCAGCATGCGCAGCCGGGCGCCGCCTGGCCCGGACAGCAGGCACCCGCCCAGCACCAGGCCCAGCAGCACCAGGCCCCGCCCCAGCAGGGGTGGCAGCAGCCTCCGGCGCACCAGCAGCAGGCCCCGTACCAGCAGCAGGTTCCGCACCAGCAGGGCCCGGCCCAGCCGGCCGCCCCGGCCCACGGCGGGGGAGCGGCGCACGGCGGTGCGGCAGGCGCCCCGCCCGTCTACGGCGACCGCAGCCCGACCACGTTCCACCAGCTGGCGCTGGGCCGGGTCATGCGCATCGGCCGTGCGCTGGAGAACGAGCTGGTCGTCTCCGACCTCCAGGTCTCCCGCAACCACGCCGAGTTCCACGCGACCCCCGACGGCCGGTTCGAGATCCGGGACCTCGGCTCGCACAACGGCACGTACGTCAACGGTCTGCCGCTCCAGAAGTCCGGCTCGGCGCTCATCGGCCCGAACGACATCGTCGGCGTCGGTCACTCGACGTTCCGCCTGGTCGGGGACCGGCTGGAAGAGTTCGTCGACACCGGCCAGGTCTCCTTCTCCGCCCGCCACCTCACGGTGACGGTCGACGGCGGCAAGCAGATCCTCAAGGACGTCTCCTTCGGCGTCCCGGAGAAGTCGCTGGTCGCGGTGATCGGCCCCTCCGGCTCCGGAAAGTCCACCCTGCTCAAGGCGCTCACCGGCTACCGGCCCGCCGACGAGGGCGACGTCCTCTACGACAACCGGAATCTGTACAAGCAGTTCGCCGAGCTGCGCCAGCGCATCGGTCTGGTCCCGCAGGACGACATCCTGCACAAGGAGCTGACCGTCGCCAAGGCCCTCAAGTACGCGGCCAGGCTCCGCTTCCCCGCGGACACCACCGAGGCCGAGCGCCAGGCCCGGATCACCGAGGTCCTCGCCGAGCTCAAGCTCGACATCCACAAGGACAAGAAGATCACCTCGCTCTCCGGCGGCCAGCGCAAGCGCGTCTCGGTCGCCCTGGAGCTGCTGACCAAGCCGTCGCTGATCTTCCTGGACGAGCCGACCTCGGGCCTCGACCCGGGCATGGACCGCGACGTCATGCAGCTGCTGCGCAGCCTCGCCGACGACGGCCGTACGGTGCTCGTCGTCACGCACTCCGTGGCCGAGCTCGCCATCTGCGACAAGCTGCTCGTGATGGCGCCCGGCGGCGCCGTCGCGTACTTCGGTCCGCCGGAGGAGGCGCTGAACTTCTTCGGCTACAGCTCCTGGGCCGATGTCTTCTCCGCCTTCGAGAACTACCGCGACTACGACTGGGCGGGCCGCTGGCGCGGCTCGCAGCACTACCAGATGTACGCCGCCGACATCGACAGCGTCGCCGCGCAGTCCGTGCACATGCCGCCGCCCCAGCAGATGCGGCCCCCGAAGCCGCAGAGCTGGGGGACGCAGCTGTGGACCCTGGTGCGCCGCTACACCTCCGTCATCGCCTCCGACAAGGCCTTCCTCGGCCTGATGGTCGCGCTGCCCGCGGTGATCGGTGTGCTGGCCGCGGTCATCCCGGCGGACTTCGGACTGGCCCCGCCCACCCCGCCGACCCAGTTCAACGGCAAGGCCGGGATGATCCTGCTGATCCTCGCGGTCGGCATCTGCCTGGCGGGCTCGGCCAGCTCCGTACGCGAACTGATCAAGGAGCGCGTGATCTACGAACGGGAACGGGCCACCGGCCTCTCCCGCTCGGCCTATCTGACCTCCAAGGTCATCGTGCTCGGTGTGATCACGGCCTTCCAGAGCGTCATCCTCTGCGGCATCTGCTTCGCCGTCCGTGAGCTGCCGGAGGAGGGGCTGTTCATGCCTCCGGCCGTCGAGATCTGCATCTCGATCGTGGCCCTCGGGTTCACCTCGATGATGTTCGGCCTGATGATCTCCGCGATGGTCAAGACCTCCGAGATGACCATGCCGCTGCTGGTCATGTTCGCGATCGTCCAGCTGGTCTTCACCGGCGTCCTCTTCCAGGTGTACGGGACGCCCGGCCTGGAGCAGCTCACCTGGCTGATGCCGTCCCGCTGGGGCGTCGCCGCGGCCGGCACCACGCTGGACCTGGCCAACCTGATGCCGCCGTGGGACCCGAAGAACCCGACGGACCTGGACCCGCTCTGGGAGGCCACGGCGACCCAGTGGGGGATCAACATCTTCGTGCTGCTGGTGATCGGCGCGGTCTGCGCCGTCGCGGTCGCGCGCCTGCTGCGCCGCCACGAGCCCGAGGTCATGCGCAAGTAAGGTCCACCGGGACCGGACGACGCCGAGGCCGGCACCCCACGGGGTGCCGGCCTCGGCGTGTGCGTGGCTGGGCTCGGCCTCGATGCGGCTGTACCCGGACTCAGTACGCGCTGTTGACGTTGTCCATGGAGCCGTAGCGGTCGGCCGCGTAGTTGCAGGCGGCGACGATGTTGGCGACCGGGTCGTACAGGTCCTTCTTGGTGCCCTTGACGTGGTACCGGTCGAAGGTCGGCTGGATCACCTGGAGGAGCCCCTTGGACGGGACGCCGTTGCGGGCGTTGATGTCCCAGTTGTTGATCGCCCAGGGGTTACCGCTGGACTCCCGGATGATGTTGCGGTGGATCCCGTTGTAGGAGCCCGGGATGCCTTCCTTCTTCATGATCGCCATGGCCTCGCGGATCCAGCCGTCCAGGTTGTTGGCGTAGACGGGCTTGCGCGCGGTGGAGCGGTTGGCGGCCTGGTCGCCGCGCTTCTTGGCGTCGGCCTTGGCCTTGGCGGCCTTCTCTGCCTTGGCCTTCGCGTCCGCCGCGGCCTTGGCCTTGGCGGCCTTCGCCTTGGTCTCGGCGGCGGCCTTGGCCTTGGCGGCGTCGGCGGCCTTCACGATCTGCTCGGCGGTGGAGTGCTGCTTGATCAGGCTGTCCTGCACGGTCTTGGCCTGTGCGGAGCCACCGATGACGGCGACGGGGGCGGCAGCGGTGGCTGCCTGCGGGGCAATCTCGGCTTCGGCGTTCGACGGGACGAGCGAGAAGGTCAGGGAGGCGACGGCCAGGGCCGACACACCGGCCACGGAGATCTTCTGGACCTTGTTCAGACGACGGAGACGGCTGGGAATGCGAGTCGCAGACATGTAGGGCTACCTCTTCGAATGCTCAGGTGTCCTCCACGGAGGACGAGACCGGAGGCGGTGATGCGCACCTCCGTCGGGGACGAGAGCAATTCTTAGCGGCAGCAAAATCGCGTGGCAAAGGTGTGACGTACGAAGCCGGGTAGTGGAAGAGGGTCCCGTTAGTCCGAAATAAACCCTGACCATGCCCACCCAAAACGCCCTTACCCACCCACTAGGTACGTTCGTAAGTGACGTGGGCCCTATGCCCGGGCTCACACCGGCGACACGCCCGACTTACCTCGCGTTGCTAGAGCAATCCGGAGCGTTACGTTCCTCATTCGGCAGGATGAGGTGGACGTCCCCGAACTCATGCCAGAGGTAGCGCCGCTCCAGCGCCGCCTCGTACCCGCGGCGCAGCGCCTCGCGCCCGGCCACCGCCTCCAGCATCAGCAGATGCGAGGCCTCCGGCTCGTGCAGCCCGGTCAGCAGCCCGTCCACCACCCGCACGCCCCGGCGCGGTGTCACGACCAGGCCCGTCCACCCCGCCACCGGCCGCACCACTCCGTCCGCGTCCACCGCCGACTCCAGCGCCCGTACCGCCGTCGTCCCCACCGCGATCACCCGGCCGCCGGCCGCCCGCGCCGCGTTGACCAGCCACGCCGTGGTGGGCGGCACCGAGAACCGCTCCGGGTACGGCGGCTCGTGCGCCTCGGCCGACGCCACCCCCGTATCCAGCGACAGCGGGGCGAACTGCACCCCGCGGCTCACCAGCTCCGCCACCAGGGCGGCCGTGAAGGGACGGGCCGCACTCGGCATCTCCGCCGAACCGCCTCCGTCGGGTGCTGCCACGGCGAAGACGGTCTGGTACGCGGAGAGGGGCTGGTCCCGCTCCGTGTACCCGTACCGGATCGGCCGCCCGTACCGCCGCAACAGCCCCGGCACCCCCTCCGGCACCCGCGCCCACCAGAGCCGGGCCCCTTCGGCGGGCCCTGCCCCGACGGGCCCCCTCTCTACGGGCTCCGCCTCGGCAGCGCCTGGAGCGGGTGCCGGGGTGCGCCCCGGAGCGAGCCCCGGCCCTGTCGGCGAGGCGCCCCCCGCCGACAACGCGCCCCCCATCGGCTCCTCCAGCACCAGCTCCCGCCCGCCCGGCAGCCGCACCACCGCACCGGCGGGCCCGCCGGGCCGGGGCACGGTGGTCCCCGAGGCGCCCGGCGCCCGCAGCTCCACCGCCCACCGCCCGTCCTCACCCCGCGTCGAGAAGTGCACGACGACCCGCTCGCCGCCCACCCGCCCGTTCACCGCGGCCGGCAACGTCGCCGACGTGTTCACCACCAGCACGTCCCCGGCCCGCACCTGCCCGGGCAGCTCCCGGAACGCATGGTGCGAGACGTCCGTCCCCCGCGTCACCAGCAGCCTTACGTCGTCCCGCCCCGATCCCCGCTGCTCGGCCGGCACCCGGGCGGACAGCTCCGGCGGCACCCGCAGGGCCTCCAGCGAGGACACCCCGCACCCCTCCTCCACCGGAGCACCCGAGCCCCCGTCCCGCCGCACCGCATTCACCGCATTCACCGCGCTCACCGTGCACCCCCGGCGGCCCCCGGGGCCCCCTCCAGCAGCGCCGGAGCGGAGAACCGCCCACTGGCCGGCCGCTCCCGCACCAGCCGCAGGAACGCGGGCGCCACACGCGCGGGCGACGGCCGCCGCTCCCCGACGTCCTGCGGCACCGCGGCCTCGTACAGATCCGTGTCCATGTCCCCCGGGTCGACGGCCCACACCCGCAGCCCCGGCTCCTCCACGCCCAGCACCGCCGCCAGCCGGTCCAGCGCCGCCTTGGACGCCCCGTACCCGCCCCACGTCTCGTACGCCTCCGCCGCCGCGTCCGAGCTGACCACCACGACCGCCCCCGCGGCCGACGCCCGCAGCAGCGGCAACGCCTCCTGTACGAGACCGAGCGCGGCCACCACATTGGTCTCCAGCGCCTGCCGCAACCCCTCCAGCGGGTGCGCCTCCAGCCGGACCAGCGGCTCGGCGCCCAGCACACTCGCGTTGCTCACCAGCAGATCGAGCCCGCCCAGCTCCCCGGCGGCCGCCACCAGCTCCGCCCGGTGCGCCGCGTCCGTGACATCCCCGGGCACGGCCACCACCCGGGTCCCGTACCGCTCCCGTACCTCCTCCGCCGCCGCCTCCAGCACCCCGGCCGTCCGCGCGTCCAGCACCAGGTCCCAGCCCTGCCCGGCCAGCACCTCGGCCAGGGCGCGCCCCAGCCCCTTCGAACCACCCGTGATCAACGCAACCGGCATGGCGACCGTCCCCTTGGTCCGTGCGGCTACCCGCACATCGGCGTCCGCCGGGCGACCCCGGCGCCTCCAACGTAGGAAGACGCACCCGGGCCCCGCCTCGCCCGTGAGCCGCACCCGCCGACGGCCCTTCGTCCTACTCCTCAGGGAGCCCCGGGCCCCGGGACTCCTCCGGCCCTACGACCTCCGACGGGGCCCTGCGCTCCCCGGCCTGACGACCTCCTACCGGCCCTACGACCTCCCGCCGGGCTCTCCCCCTGCCGACCGGTCCTACGACCTCCGACCCGGTACCGGCCGGGACCGGCCTAGGACCACCGGCCACCGGCCGCCGCCCTCGGCCCGATACGGCCGCCGTACCCCCGCCGGTACGGTGATCCCATGAGTCATCGCCCAGCGTCGGGCCTCGCCGCGGTGAGCGCCGCGCTGCTCGCCATGAGCCGGCATCTGGAAGTGGGGGACGTCCTCAAGACGATCGTCGCCTCCGCCCGGGAACTCCTCGATGCCCAGTACGCGGCGCTCGGCGTCCCGGACGACCACGGCGGCTTCGCCCAGTTCGTGGTCGACGGGGTGAGCGACGAACAGTGGAAGGCCATCGGACCGCTGCCCCGCCAGCACGGCATCCTCGCCGCGATGCTCCACCAGGCGAAGCCCGAACGGCTCGCGGACGTCCGAGCGGACCCCCGCTTCGGCGGCTGGCCCGAAGCACACCCCGACATGTCGGACTTCCTGGGCCTGCCCATCACGGACGGCGACGAGATCATCGGCGCGCTCTTCCTCGCCAACAAGATGTGTCCCAAGCCCGCCGGAGGCTGCGGCTTCACCGCCGAGGACGAGGAACTGTTGTCGATCCTCGCCCAGCACGCCGCGATCGCCCTCTCCAACGCCCGCCTCTACGAGCGCAGCCGCGAGCTGACCATCGCCGAGGAGCGCTCCCGCCTCGCCCACGAGCTGCACGACGCGGTCAGCCAGAAGCTGTTCTCGCTCCGGCTCACCGCCCAGGCCGCCGCCGCCCTCGTGGACCGCGACCCGACCCGCGCCAAGGGGGAGCTGCAACAGGTCGCCACCCTCGCCGCCGAAGCGGTCGACGAGCTGCGGGCGGCGGTCGTGGAGCTGCGTCCGGCCGCCCTCGACGAGGACGGCCTGATCGCCACCCTCCGCACCCAGATCCAGGTCCTGGACCGGGCCCACACGGCCCGGGTCACCTTCGGGACCAGCGGCGTACGCGCCCTGCCCGCCGCCCAGGAGGAGGCGCTCCTCCGGGTCGCCCAGGAGGCCCTGCACAACGCCCTGCGCCACTCGGGCGCGGAGCACGTGGACGTCACCCTGACCCGGCGCTCCACCTGGACGGTCCTGCGCATCACCGACGACGGCACCGGCTTCGACCCCACCGCCGTACGCCGGGCGGGCCGCCATCTGGGGCTGGTCTCCATGCGCCACCGGGCCAAGAGCGTCGGCGGCCGGCTCACCGTTGCTTCGGAGCCCGGAAAGGGCGCCACGATCGAGATGGAGGTCCCCGGTGGCTGACAAGACCATCAGGGTGCTGCTGGTCGATGACCACCAGGTCGTCCGCCGTGGACTGCGTACGTTCCTGGAGATCCAGGAGGACATCGAGGTCGTCGGCGAGGCGTCCGACGGCGCGGAGGGCGTGGCCCGCACCGAGGAGCTGCGGCCCGATGTCGTCCTCATGGACATCAAGATGCCCGGCACCGACGGGATAGAGGCCCTGCGCAGGCTCCGCGAGCTGGAGAACCCGGCGAAGATCCTCATCGTCACCAGCTTCACCGAACAGCGCACGGTGGTCCCGGCCCTGCGCGCCGGAGCCTCCGGTTACGTCTACAAGGACGTCGACCCGGACGCCCTGGCCGGCGCCATCCGCTCGGTCCACGCCGGACACGTCCTGCTCCAGCCGGAGGTCGCGGGCGCGCTCCTCGCCCAGGACGACGCGGGCGGCGGTACGGGGAGGGGGAGCACCCTCACCGAACGCGAGCGGGAAGTGCTCGGCCTGATCGCGGACGGCCGCTCCAACCGCGAGATCGCCCGCGCCCTCGTCCTCTCCGAGAAGACGGTCAAGACGCACGTGTCGAACATCCTGATGAAGCTCGACCTGGCGGACCGCACGCAGGCGGCGCTGTGGGCGGTACGGAACGGGGCGGCGGGCTGAGACCCGCATCGACCGGGCTGAGATTCATACTGTCGGGTGGATGTCACCCGAACGGCGCATCCTTCCGTGCCGTACGGAGTTCTCCAGGGCACGCTGCGGCGGCTTGCCGCAGCATCTCTAGGAGGAACCTGAAGTGAAGAACCTGAAGAAGGCCGCCGCCGTCACCATGATCGCCGGTGGGCTCATCGCCGCCGGTGCGGGCGCGGCCTCCGCCACCGGCCACAGCGGCGCCGACGCCCACGGCGTGGCCGTCGGCTCCCCGGGCGTCGCCAGCGGCAACCTGGCCCAGGTCCCGGTCCACGTCCCGGTGAACGCGGTGGGCAACACGGTCAACGTGATCGGCCTGCTCAACCCCGCCTTCGGCAACCTCGGCCTGAACCACTGACACCCAGCCGGAGCGGGCCCCCCAGGGCCCGCTCCGGCCCCCTTCCCAGCCCCGCCCGACCCCACTACAGCCCGCCCGACCCCACTACAGTCCGCCCGGCACCACTCCAGCCCGTCCGGCGTTTGAGGACGGAACCCTATGGCCGAAGCCCCCGAGGCAACGGACCACCCGCCCCGGCAAATCCCAGCCCGTCCGGCGCTTGAGGACGGAACCCCCAGCCCCGGTGGGCCCGCACAGAAGCACGCCCCCCGCCAGGGGCACCCGGGAATCAGCCCGTCCGGCGCCTGAGGACAGAGGCCCGCAGGCCTACCGCCGAACCTCCCCGCCCTCCACATACGCGTTGTACGCGGCCACAACCGCCCGCCGAGCCACCCGCTCCACCGGCCGCAACGCGGCCCCCCGCGCCGCCATCTCCGACGCGCTCACCGCACCCCCGTGCCCGTTCTCGTACGCCACCGAGACCAGCAGCCCCACCCGCTGCGCCAGCTCCAGCACCCGCACCGCCCGCGGCGGATACCCGGGCGCCAGCACCTCCCGCCCCCGGCCCACCTCCGCCCGCGCCCGGTACGCGTCCACCGCCGCCTCCGCCACCGGACCGGAACCGGCCACATCCAGCCGGGACAGCAGCGCCGTCGCATCCCGCAACGCCTCCGCCAGCTCCCGCTCCGCCTCGCTCAGCGACGGCACGTCCGCCGGCGGCGCCTCCCGCACCGGCAGCACCCGCCACACCACCTCGACATGCAGGTCCCCCTCCGGCCCCGCCTCGGACACCTCCGGCACCAGCCCGTACGGCACCCCGTACGCGACCACCGCCTCCTCCGCCTCCAGCGCCCGCGCGTTGAAGTCCGGCGGCCCCGACAGCCCCAGCGGATGCCCCGGCACCGGCAGGGCCACCCGGAATCCGGTCGCCCCCAGCGCCCGCAGCCGGCCCAGCGCCAGCGTCAGCCCGACCGGCCCCGCCTCACCCGGCAGCCCCTCGACGCGGTGCACCGCGTCCTCCCCGACAATCGCGACAACGGCGTCGTCCGGCGAAACGAGCCCCGCCAGCAGCGCGTTCCCCCAGGCGGCCAACAACCCTGAACGTGGTTCCACAAGCATGGAGACAGCCTAGGGGGGTGTCCCGTCGGCCATGCCGGGCCCGGAACAACCCGGGTTACGGACCTCACGGCCGGACCGCTTGCGCGGTGGCGTAGGTTTTCTCCTGGGACCGTGCCCACAGGCACGCGACGATCTCGACGAGACTGCATGGGGAGACAACGCGCTCATGAGCGATGTACTGGAGCTGGTGGACGTATCCGTGGTCCGCGACGGACGCGCTCTGGTGGACGACGTCTCCTGGTCGGTCAAGGAGGGGGAGCGCTGGGTCATCCTCGGCCCCAACGGCGCCGGCAAGACGACGCTTCTCAACCTCGCGTCCAGCTACCTCTTCCCGAGCAGGGGAACGGCCACCGTCCTCGGCGAGAAGCTGGGCGGCGTCGGCACCGACGTCTTCGAACTGCGCCCCCGCATCGGCATGGCGGGCGTGGCGATGGCCGACAAGCTGCCCAAGCGGCAGACCGTCCTGCAGACGGTCCTCACCGCCGCGTACGGCATGACCGCCACCTGGAACGAGAACTACGAGGCCGTCGACGAGGAGCGCGCCCGCGCCTTCCTGGACCGCCTCGGCATGACCGAGTACCTGGACCGCAAGTTCGGGACGCTCTCCGAAGGAGAGCGCAAGCGCACGCTGATCGCCCGCGCGATGATGACCGACCCCGAGCTGCTGCTCCTCGACGAGCCCGCCGCCGGACTCGACCTCGGCGGCCGCGAGGACCTGGTCCGCCGCCTGGGCCGGCTCGCCCGCGACCCGTACGCCCCCTCCATGATCATGGTCACCCACCATGTCGAGGAGATCCCGCCCGGCTTCACCCACGTCCTCATGATCCGCCAGGGCAAGGTCCTCGCCGCCGGCCCCATGGAGACCGAGCTGACCTCCCGTAACCTCTCGCTCTGCTTCGGCCTGCCGCTGATCGTCGAGCACACCGGCGACCGCTACACCGCCCACGGCCTGCCGCTCTCCTGACCCTCCCGAGCACCGGCCCCAGCCCTCCCGCCCGTCGCCCGTCCCGGCCGTTCCGGCGCAATCCACCGTGTACGTATCGCAGTTGTCCACAGTTGACCACCCCTGCGCCCTGTCGGTGACGCACCGACAGTCCTACGATGACCATGTGGACATCGACGCGTGGGTGTGGTGGCTGATCGTCGCGGCGGGGCTGGGCATCCCCCTCGTCCTGACCGCGATGCCCGAGTTGGGAATGTTCGCGGTCGGGGCGCTGGCCGCGTCCGTCACCGCAGCGCTCGGCGGCGGCATCGTCGCCCAGGTGCTGGTCTTCGTCGTGGTGTCGGTGGCGCTCATCGCCGTCGTCCGCCCGATCGCCGCCAGACACCGGGCCGGGCAGACCGGACACGCCAGCGGTATCGACGCCCTGAAGGGCCGTCAGGCGGTCGTCCTGGAACGGGTCAGCGCCGCCGGTGGCCGCATCAAGCTCGCCGGGGAGGTCTGGTCGGCCCGCTCGCTCGACGAGGACCAGGTCTTCGAGCCCGGCCGGCAGGTCGATGTCGTGGACATCGACGGAGCGACGGCCGTCGTCATGTGAGCGAACGGCGCACGGCACGGCCGCAGTTCTGCGAGACTCGAAGTCGATCATGTCGATCACCATGTGAGTCGATCACCATGAGATCCGCCGGCAACCGAAGGGCACGAGAGACACGATGCAACCGATCATCATCGTCCTGATCATTCTGGTGGTGCTCGTCTTCATCGCCCTGATCAAGACGATCCAGGTCATCCCGCAGGCCAGCGCCGCCATCGTGGAGCGCTTCGGCCGCTACACGCGCACCCTCAACGCGGGCCTGAACATCGTCGTCCCGTTCATCGACTCGATCCGCAACCGGATCGACCTCCGTGAACAGGTCGTGCCCTTCCCGCCGCAGCCGGTCATCACCCAGGACAACCTGGTCGTCAACATCGACACCGTCATCTACTACCAGGTGACCGACGCCCGTGCCGCGACCTACGAAGTCGCCTCCTACATCCAGGCGATCGAGCAGCTCACCGTCACCACGCTCCGCAACATCATCGGTGGCATGGACCTGGAGCGCACCCTCACCTCCCGCGAGGAGATCAACGCGGCCCTGCGCGGCGTCCTGGACGAGGCCACCGGCAAGTGGGGCATCCGCGTCAACCGTGTCGAGCTGAAGGCGATCGAACCGCCCACCTCCATCCAGGACTCGATGGAGAAGCAGATGCGCGCCGACCGGGACAAGCGCGCCGCGATCCTCACCGCCGAAGGCATCCGGCAGTCCCAGATCCTCACCGCCGAGGGCGAGAAGCAGTCCGCGATCCTGCGCGCCGAGGGTGAGGCCAAGGCGGCCGCCCTCAAGGCCGAGGGCGAGGCCCAGGCCGTACGCACGGTCTTCGAGGCCATCCACGCCGGAGACCCGGACCAGAAGCTCCTGTCGTACCAGTACCTCCAGATGCTCCCGAAGATCGCTGAGGGCGACGCCAACAAGCTGTGGATCGTCCCCAGCGAGATCGGCGACGCCCTCAAGGGCCTCAGCGGAGCCTTCGGCAACCTCGGCGGCGGCGTCCCCGGCTTCGACACCAGCGGCAACGGCGGCAACGGAGGAGCCCCCGGCGTGGTCAACCCCCGTGGCGCGGCCGTCGAACGGCGTGAGGAACCCCCGGTCCACTGACGCACCACCCCCTTCGTGCATGATCAGTGAGGCCCCTCGACCTTCATGGCGGGGAGGCGTCACTGACCATCGAAGGAGATGGCCTTGTCCATCTGGGAAATACTCGCCGTCTTCGCGGCGGGCGTCGGCGCGGGCACGATCAACACCATCGTCGGCTCAGGCACCCTGATCACCTTCCCCGTCCTCCTCGCAACCGGCCTGCCGCCGGTGACCGCCACCGTCTCCAACGCGCTCGGCCTCATCCCCGGCTCCATCAGCGGAGCCATCGGCTACCGCAAGGAGTTGGCGGGCCAGCGCCGCCGCATCCTGAAGCTGTCCGTCGGAGCCGCCATCGGCGGCCTCACCGGAGCCACCCTCCTCCTCGCCCTGCCCTCCACGGCGTTCGAGACGATCGTCCCGGTCCTGGTCGCCCTGGCCCTCGTCCTGGTGGTCCTGCAACCACGCATCAGCAGAGCCGTCCAGAACCGCCGTGAGCGCACCGGCGCCCCGGCCCGCCCCGACGGCGGCCCGCTCCTCTTCACCGGCCTCACCCTCGCCAGCGTCTACGGGGGCTACTTCACCGCCGCCCAGGGGATCATCTACCTCTCCCTCATGGGCATGCTGGTCGACGACACCCTCCAGCGCCTCAACGCCGTCAAGAACGTCCTGGCCGCCGTGGTCAACAGCATCGCCGCGCTGTTCTTCCTCTTCGTCGCGGACTTCGACTGGACGGCGGTCCTGCTGATCGCGGTCGGCTCCGCCATCGGCGGCCAGATAGGCGCCAAGGTCGGCCGCCGCCTCAGCCCCACCGTGCTCCGCGGCCTGATCGTCGCCGTCGGCACGGCGGCCATCGTCCAACTGCTGCTCCGCTGACACAGATGGGCCCGCCCCGGAAAGGGACGGGCCCACAGAACGTCCGTCAACAGCTGTACGTACGCGACCGCCGCCACGCCCCCTACGCGGCAGCCGCCGCCCGGTCCAGCCACTCGGGCAGCTCCGCCCGGTCACCGGCCCCCATCGCCAGCAGCATCGCCTCGGCGGGGGAGGGCACGAACGGCTGCTTCAGCAGCGGCATCCCCGCCTGCTCCGGAGTCCGGGCCGCCTTGCGGTGGTTGTCCTCGGCGCAGGAGGCCACCGTGTTGAGCCAGGTGTCCTGACCGCCCTGGGCCCGCGGCACCACATGGTCCACGGTGGAGGCCCGCTTCCCGCAGTACGCGCACCGGTACTGGTCCCGTACGAGCACACCCCTCCGGGACCACGGAGCCTGTCTTCGGAACGGCACCCGGACGTACCGGCAGAGCCTGATCACCCGGGGCGCCGGAATGTCCACGGCGGCACCACGCATACGCAGCTCGGGATGCGACTGCTCGACGACGGCCTTGTCCGTCAGGATCAGGACCACCGCACGGTTGAGCGTCACTGTCGACAGCGGCTCGAAGCTCGCATTGAGAACCAGCGTGTCACGCATCCTGCCCACCTCCCGTGTGCCGCCCGCCCCCTGGCAGGCCCGGATCAACTCTGGCTGGGCAGGCCGCGATGGACAACGCAATAAAAAATGCCCTGCTCTGATCTCTCCAAGACCAGAGCAGGGCAAACAACAGGCGAACTAATCGGTGACGGGAGCCTCGTACTCACCGATCAGCTGAGCACGCCCCAGCGTGTGGAACCGGAGGTTGAATCCGACCACCGCGGGCGAGGAGTCACTGTCGACACCGAGCTTCTCGGTGTCCACCGCATACACGGTGAACACATAGCGGTGGTTCTCCCCGGCGGGCGGCGCGGCCCCGCCGAAGTCCTTGGACCCGTAGTCGTTACGGGCCTGGACAGCCCCGGCGGGCAGCCCCTCGAACGCACCGCTGCCCGCGCCCGCCGGCAGCTCGGTCACCGACGCCGGGATGTCGAAGACCACCCAGTGCCAGAACCCGCTCCCCGTCGGGGCGTCCGGATCGAAGCACGTCACGGCGAAGCTCTTGGTCTCCGCCGGGAACCCCTCCCACCGCAGCTGCGGCGACGTGTTCCCGGACGCGAGCACCTGGGCGTCCCCCAGCACGGCACCCGGGGCGAGATCGTCGCTCGTCACGGTGAACGCGGGCACCTCCGGATGGAAGTCGTGCGGGAGCGGGGCCCTCTTCGGCTCGGTCACGTCAGCACCTTTCCTGATCGACAGCATCGACGGCTCTTGGCCAGGTCCTTCCCCGACCTCAACAGATCATGGACGCTTTTCCATACCCGAACCCGACCCGTCCCGGGTACAGCCGACGAAGGCGCCGTCCCCCCGGTCCTAGAGCCAGTTCCGCTGACCGCCGACCTGAGCGAGCCACTGGTTGAGGTACGCCGCCCAGTCCGTCTGGTGGAAGTCGTGCAGACCGACCTTGAACGCCCGGTACGAGTCGCTGCCCTCGCTGAACAGGCCGCCCTTCTTGTCCATCTCCAGGATCACGTCCATCTCGCGGTCGTCCGCGACGAACGTCAGCTCGACCTGGTTCAGCCCCCGGTACTGCGCCGGCGGTACGAACTCGATCTCCTGGTAGAAGGGCAGCCGCTGACGCGACCCCCGGATGTGACCGCGCTCCATGTCCGCGCTGAGGAAGCGGAACCCCAGCTGCCCGAAGGCGTCCAGGATCGCCTGCTGCGCCGGCAGCGGGTGCACGTTGACCGGGTCCAGGTCACCGGAGTCCACCGCGCGGGCGATCTCCAGCTCGGTGAAGACCCCGATGTCCATCCCGCGCAGATGCTGACCCGCGAACATGGTGACCGGCGTCTCCCAGGGGATCTCCAGACCGAACGGCACCACGTGCACCGCCCCCGCCTGCACCTCGAAGGCCCCGCCGAGCCGTACCTTGGCGAACTCGATGTTCTGCTTGGTCTCCTGGTCACCGCTCTCGACCTCGACCCGCGCCCGCAGCCCGACGGAGAGCCCCTCGATCTGCTGGGGCACCGAACCGCCCTGGATCCGCACCTCACCCTGTACGACCCCACCGGGGACGACGTTCGCCTCGGTGAGCTCGGTCTCCACCGAGGCACCCCCGGCACCCAGACTCGCGAGCAGCCGCTTGAAGCCCATGTTCACTCCTTCTTGGTCCTGACCCCTAGATACGCGCCATGACCGTAGCCGGTTCCCGCTCCCGCGCCTCCGTCCCCTCCCAGTACCCTCGGACGCCATGACCAAGGGCCTCGACCGCACACCACTCACCCGTGACTTCTTCGACCGGTCCGTACTGGACGTCGCCCCCGACCTCCTGGGCCGCACCCTTGTCCGCCGCACCGACGAGGGCCTGATCGAGGTCCGTATCACCGAGGTGGAGGCGTACGCGGGTGAGGCCGACCCCGGCTCCCACGCCTTCCGGGGCCGCACCGCCCGCAACAGCGTGATGTTCGGCCCGCCCGGCCACACGTACGTCTACTTCACGTACGGGATGTGGCACTGCCTCAACCTGGTCTGCGGCCCGGAGGGCCACGCGAGCGGGGTCCTGCTCCGGGCCGGCGAGATCAACGTCGGTGCCGCCCTGGCCCGCGTACGACGAGTCTCGGCCCGAAACGACAAGGAACTGGCCAAAGGCCCGGCCCGCCTCGCCACCGCCCTCGACGTCGACCGCACGCTGAACGGCAGCGACCTCTTCGCCGGCCCCACCCCCGCCATCTCCGTACTCCACGGCACCCCGCCCCCCTCCGACCAGGTACGGAGCGGCCCCCGCACCGGAGTCGGCGGCGACGGAGCCCACCAGCCCTGGCGCTTCTGGATCGAGAGCGACCCCACGGTGAGCCCCTACCGCGCCCACGCCCCCCGCCGCCGCAAGCCGAAGTGACGGACCATGAGCAACTTGACGCGCCCCGGGCGGACGCCTAATGTAGTCCGAGCCACTTGACACGGGTACAGCTGTCGGCACGGCCCTTCGGGCCGGACCGACCACCCCAAAGAGGCCAAACCACTACGACGAATCACCCTGGCGGGTGCCTATTCTGCATGCCGTCAGTGTGCTTTCGGGCGTGCCCGTAATTCGCTCGACAGACTCGATTATGAGCTGCCATGGGAATGGGCTAACGTAGCGGACACGCCGAAAGGCAAGGCCCTCCGCTGGCCACCGGAAATCAATTTCGGACCGGAAACGGAACGAAAAAGAGTCTGGTAAAGTCGGAATCGCCGGAAAGGGCAAAGCGCGAAAGCGAAGAGCCCCGGAAAGCGAGTAGCAGGACCCGCTTCGACCGGGATCGGACACTGGAAAGCGTCTGATAGAGTCGGAAACGCAAGACAGCAAGACACAAAAGAAGTGAATGAAGGGAAGCGCCCGGAGGGGCCCGGTGATACGGGACCGAAGGAAGCGTCCGTTCCTTGAGAACTCAACAGCGTGCCAAAAGTCAACGCCAGATATGTTGATACCCCGGCCTGCTTCGGCAGGTTGGTGGTTCCTTTGAAAAGTCCTACGGTCGCTATGTGCGGCGGTAGGCAATACACAGCGAGGATGCTGTGAACGACGGGTCTTATTCCGACCTTGTTGTTCCGCTCTCGTGATGTGTGCACTCGATTACGGGTAAACATTCACGGAGAGTTTGATCCTGGCTCAGGACGAACGCTGGCGGCGTGCTTAACACATGCAAGTCGAACGATGAAGCCGCTTCGGTGGTGGATTAGTGGCGAACGGGTGAGTAACACGTGGGCAATCTGCCCTTCACTCTGGGACAAGCCCTGGAAACGGGGTCTAATACCGGATAATACTCTGTTCCGCATGGAACGGGGTTGAAAGCTCCGGCGGTGAAGGATGAGCCCGCGGCCTATCAGCTTGTTGGTGGGGTAATGGCCTACCAAGGCGACGACGGGTAGCCGGCCTGAGAGGGCGACCGGCCACACTGGGACTGAGACACGGCCCAGACTCCTACGGGAGGCAGCAGTGGGGAATATTGCACAATGGGCGAAAGCCTGATGCAGCGACGCCGCGTGAGGGATGACGGCCTTCGGGTTGTAAACCTCTTTCAGCAGGGAAGAAGCGCAAGTGACGGTACCTGCAGAAGAAGCGCCGGCTAACTACGTGCCAGCAGCCGCGGTAATACGTAGGGCGCAAGCGTTGTCCGGAATTATTGGGCGTAAAGAGCTCGTAGGCGGCTTGTCACGTCGGATGTGAAAGCCCGGGGCTTAACCCCGGGTCTGCATTCGATACGGGCTAGCTAGAGTGTGGTAGGGGAGATCGGAATTCCTGGTGTAGCGGTGAAATGCGCAGATATCAGGAGGAACACCGGTGGCGAAGGCGGATCTCTGGGCCATTACTGACGCTGAGGAGCGAAAGCGTGGGGAGCGAACAGGATTAGATACCCTGGTAGTCCACGCCGTAAACGTTGGGAACTAGGTGTTGGCGACATTCCACGTCGTCGGTGCCGCAGCTAACGCATTAAGTTCCCCGCCTGGGGAGTACGGCCGCAAGGCTAAAACTCAAAGGAATTGACGGGGGCCCGCACAAGCAGCGGAGCATGTGGCTTAATTCGACGCAACGCGAAGAACCTTACCAAGGCTTGACATATACCGGAAAGCATCAGAGATGGTGCCCCCCTTGTGGTCGGTATACAGGTGGTGCATGGCTGTCGTCAGCTCGTGTCGTGAGATGTTGGGTTAAGTCCCGCAACGAGCGCAACCCTTGTTCTGTGTTGCCAGCATGCCTTTCGGGGTGATGGGGACTCACAGGAGACTGCCGGGGTCAACTCGGAGGAAGGTGGGGACGACGTCAAGTCATCATGCCCCTTATGTCTTGGGCTGCACACGTGCTACAATGGCCGGTACAATGAGCTGCGATGCCGTGAGGCGGAGCGAATCTCAAAAAGCCGGTCTCAGTTCGGATTGGGGTCTGCAACTCGACCCCATGAAGTCGGAGTTGCTAGTAATCGCAGATCAGCATTGCTGCGGTGAATACGTTCCCGGGCCTTGTACACACCGCCCGTCACGTCACGAAAGTCGGTAACACCCGAAGCCGGTGGCCCAACCCCTTGTGGGAGGGAGCTGTCGAAGGTGGGACTGGCGATTGGGACGAAGTCGTAACAAGGTAGCCGTACCGGAAGGTGCGGCTGGATCACCTCCTTTCTAAGGAGCATCTAGATTCCGTAAGGAATCGAGAGCCACTACGTCGGCAAATGTTCGACGGTGGTCAGCTCATGGGTGGAACGTTGACTATTCGGCACGATCAATCGGTTTCTGTCAGTACTGCTTCGGCGTGGAACACAGAGGACGAGGGATTGTGTCGGGCACGTTGTTGGGTGTCTGAGGGTGCGGCCGTAAGGTTGTTCCTTCTGATCCGGCCCCAGTGAACTCGTCCTCAGGGACGGGGTGGTGGGTGGCTGGTCGTTGTTTGAGAACTGCACAGTGGACGCGAGCATCTGTGGCCAAGTTTTTAAGGGCGCACGGTGGATGCCTTGGCACCAGGAACCGATGAAGGACGTGGGAGGCCACGATAGTCCCCGGGGAGCTGTCAACCAAGCTTTGATCCGGGGGTTTCCGAATGGGGAAACCCGGCAGTCGTCATGGGCTGTCACCCGCTGCTGAACACATAGGCAGTGTGGAGGGAACGAGGGGAAGTGAAACATCTCAGTACCCTCAGGAAGAGAAAACAACCGTGATTCCGGGAGTAGTGGCGAGCGAAACTGGATGAGGCCAAACCGTATGCGTGTGATACCCGGCAGGGGTTGCGTATGCGGGGTTGTGGGAGTTCTCTTTTGCGGTCTGCCGGCCGTGAGACGAGTCAGAAACCGTTGATGTAGGCGAAGGACATGCGAAAGGTCCGGCGTAGAGGGTAAGACCCCCGTAGCTGAAACATTGACGGCTCGTTTGAGAATCACCCAAGTAGCACGGGGCCCGAGAAATCCCGTGTGAATCTGGCGGGACCACCCGCTAAGCCTAAATATTCCCTGGTGACCGATAGCGGATAGTACCGTGAGGGAATGGTGAAAAGTACCGCGGGAGCGGAGTGAAATAGTACCTGAAACCGTGTGCCTACAAGCCGTGGGAGCGTCGCTGGCAGCACTTGTGCTGTCAGTCGTGACTGCGTGCCTTTTGAAGAATGAGCCTGCGAGTTAGCGGTGTGTAGCGAGGTTAACCCGTGTGGGGAAGCCGTAGCGAAAGCGAGTCCGAACAGGGCGTTTGAGTTGCACGCTCTAGACCCGAAGCGGAGTGATCTAGCCATGGGCAGGTTGAAGCGGAGGTAAGACTTCGTGGAGGACCGAACCCACCAGGGTTGAAAACCTGGGGGATGACCTGTGGTTAGGGGTGAAAGGCCAATCAAACTCCGTGATAGCTGGTTCTCCCCGAAATGCATTTAGGTGCAGCGTCGTGTGTTTCTTGCCGGAGGTAGAGCACTGGATAGGCGATGGGCCCTACCGGGTTACTGACCTTAGCCAAACTCCGAATGCCGGTAAGTGAGAGCGCGGCAGTGAGACTGTGGGGGATAAGCTCCATGGTCGAGAGGGAAACAGCCCAGAGCATCGACTAAGGCCCCTAAGCGTACGCTAAGTGGGAAAGGATGTGGAGTCGCAGAGACAACCAGGAGGTTGGCTTAGAAGCAGCCACCCTTGAAAGAGTGCGTAATAGCTCACTGGTCAAGTGATTCCGCGCCGACAATGTAGCGGGGCTCAAGCGTACCGCCGAAGTCGTGTCATTCATACACATATCCTCAACGGGAGTATGGATGGGTAGGGGAGCGTCGTGTGCCGGGTGAAGCAGCCGCGGAAGCGAGTTGTGGACGGTTCACGAGTGAGAATGCAGGCATGAGTAGCGATACACACGTGAGAAACGTGTGCGCCGATTGACTAAGGGTTCCTGGGTCAAGCTGATCTGCCCAGGGTAAGTCGGGACCTAAGGCGAGGCCGACAGGCGTAGTCGATGGACAACCGGTTGATATTCCGGTACCCGCTTTGAAACGCCCAGTACTGAATCAGGCGATGCTAAGTCCGTGAAGCCGGCCCGATCTCTTCGGAGTTGAGGGTAGTGGTGGAGCCGATGAACCAGACTTGTAGTAGGTAAGCGATGGGGTGACGCAGGAAGGTAGTCCAGCCCGGGCGGTGGTTGTCCCGGGGTAAGGGTGTAGGACGCACGGTAGGTAAATCCGTCGTGCATATAAGTCTGAGACCTGATGCCGAGCCGATTGTGGTGAAGTGGATGATCCTATGCTGTCGAGAAAAGCCTCTAGCGAGTTTCATGGCGGCCCGTACCCTAAACCGACTCAGGTGGTCAGGTAGAGAATACCGAGGCGTTCGGGTGAACTATGGTTAAGGAACTCGGCAAAATGCCCCCGTAACTTCGGGAGAAGGGGGGCCACGCCTGGTGATCGGACTTGCTCCGTGAGCTGGGGGTGGCCGCAGAGACCAGCGAGAAGCGACTGTTTACTAAAAACACAGGTCCGTGCGAAGCCGTAAGGCGATGTATACGGACTGACGCCTGCCCGGTGCTGGAACGTTAAGGGGACCGGTTAGCTGCTCTTCGGGGTGGCGAAGCTGAGAACTTAAGCGCCAGTAAACGGCGGTGGTAACTATAACCATCCTAAGGTAGCGAAATTCCTTGTCGGGTAAGTTCCGACCTGCACGAATGGCGTAACGACTTCTCGACTGTCTCAACCATAGGCCCGGTGAAATTGCACTACGAGTAAAGATGCTCGTTTCGCGCAGCAGGACGGAAAGACCCCGGGACCTTTACTATAGTTTGATATTGGTGTTCGGTTCGGCTTGTGTAGGATAGGTGGGAGACTGTGAAGCGGCCACGCCAGTGGTTGTGGAGTCGTCGTTGAAATACCACTCTGGTCGTGCTGGATGTCTAACCTGGGTCCGTGATCCGGATCAGGGACAGTGTCTGATGGGTAGTTTAACTGGGGCGGTTGCCTCCTAAAGAGTAACGGAGGCGCCCAAAGGTTCCCTCAGCCTGGTTGGTAATCAGGTGTTGAGTGTAAGTGCACAAGGGAGCTTGACTGTGAGACCGACGGGTCGAGCAGGGACGAAAGTCGGGACTAGTGATCCGGCAGTGGCTTGTGGAAGCGCTGTCGCTCAACGGATAAAAGGTACCCCGGGGATAACAGGCTGATCTTCCCCAAGAGTCCATATCGACGGGATGGTTTGGCACCTCGATGTCGGCTCGTCGCATCCTGGGGCTGGAGTCGGTCCCAAGGGTTGGGCTGTTCGCCCATTAAAGCGGTACGCGAGCTGGGTTTAGAACGTCGTGAGACAGTTCGGTCCCTATCCGCTGTGCGCGTAGGAATATTGAGAAGGGCTGTCCCTAGTACGAGAGGACCGGGACGGACGAACCTCTGGTGTGCCAGTTGTTCTGCCAAGGGCATGGCTGGTTGGCTACGTTCGGAAAGGATAACCGCTGAAAGCATCTAAGCGGGAAGCCTGCTTCGAGATGAGTATTCCCACCTCCTTTGAGGGGTTAAGGCTCCCAGTAGACGACTGGGTTGATAGGCCAGATGTGGAAGCCCTGTGAGGGGTGGAGCTGACTGGTACTAATAGGCCGAGGGCTTGTCCTCAGTTGCTCGCGTCCACTGTGTTGTTCCCGGGTTGCGAACAGTTATCGCGCCGGTTGAACAGTTTCACTACTTAATTGAAGAGTGTGCTTGTTCGCTAGAACCCGATAGGGTTTCGGTGGTCATTGCGTTAGGGAAACGCCCGGTTACATTCCGAACCCGGAAGCTAAGCCTTTCAGCGCCGATGGTACTGCAGGGGGGACCCTGTGGGAGAGTAGGACGCCGCCGAACAATCTTTCAAGGACCTCTGGTCCCAGCGTTCACGCTGGGACCAGGGGTCCTTTTGTTTTTGTCGAAGCGCGTCCGACGGTCGGCTGCGCGAGAATGTCTGTGGTACCCGAAGACAGGAGTCACACCCATGTCCACCAACTCTCCCGACGATCGTCCGGAGCGCGAGCCGCGTCGCCGGGACGGTGGTGACCGGGGCGGTTACCGCGGTGGTCGTGACGACCGGTCCGGTTCCGCGGGTCCTCGTCGCGACAACGACCGCGGCTTCCGCCGTGATGACAACCGGGGCGGCGGCTCCGGTGGCGGTTTCCGTCGCGATGACAGCCGTCCTTCCGGTGGTGGCTTCCGGCGTGACGACCGGGACCGTGATCGGGACCGTGGGCCGCGTCGTGATGACCGGCCGCGTGGGCCGCGTCGCGATGACGACCGTCCCAGCGGTGGCGGTTTCCGCCGCGACGACAACCGCCGTGACGACAACCGGGGCGGTGGCCACGGCGGCGGCTTCCCTCGTGATGACCGAGGAGGGAAGGCCGGCAGCGGCTTCCGTCGTGACGACAACCGTGGTCGCGATGACAGCCGTGGTGGCGGCTCCGGTGGCGGCTTCCGTCGGGACGACCGCGGTGGCAGCTCCGGCGGTGGGTTCCGGCGTGATGACGACCGTGGTGGTCGTGGGTTCGAGCGTCGTGACGACCGTCCCCGTGGGCCGCGTCGCGATGACGACCGTCCCAGCGGTGGCGGTTTCCGCCGCGACGACAACCGCCGCGATGACAACCGTGGCGGTGGCTCCGGTGGCGGCTTCCGTCGGGACGACCGGGGTGGTAGCTCCGGTGGGTTCCGTCGGGATGACAACCGTGGTGGCGGGTTCCGGCGTGACGATGACCGTGGTGGTCGTGGGTTCGAGCGTCGTGACGACCGTCCCCGTGGGCCGCGTCGCGATGACGACCGTCCCAGCGGTGGCGGTTTCCGCCGCGATGACAACCGCCGCGACGACAACCGCCGCGATGACAACCGGGGCGGTGGCTACGGCGGCGGTTTCCGTCGCGATGACAGCCGTCCTTCCGGTGGTGGCTTCCGGCGTGACGACCGGGACCGCGACCGTGATCGGGACCGTGGGCCTCGTCGGGATGATGACCGTGGTGGTTACCGCGGTGGTCGTCCCGGCGGTGGCGGTGGCGGGTTCGAGCGTCGTGACGACCGGCCGCGTGGGCCGCGTCGCGATGACGACCGTCCCAGTGGTGGCGGTTTCCGCCGCGATGACAACCGGGGTGGCTCCGGTGGCGGGTTCCGTCGGGACGACCGCGACCGGGACCGTGGTGGTTACCGGGGCGGGCAGCGGGACGACCGTGGCCGTGGCGGGTTTCGTCGCGACGACCGGGACCGTGACCGTGACCGGGAGCCGATCAAGCGGCTGCCCATCCCCGAGGACGTCACCGGCGAAGAGATCGACAAGGACGTCCGCCAGGAGCTGATGAGCCTGCCGAAGACCCTGGCGGAGGATGTCGCGCGCAACCTCGTCATGGTGGCCCGGCTGATCGACGAGGACCCCGAGGAGGCGTACGCGTACTCCCGTATCGCCCTGAGGCTGGCCTCGCGCGTCGCCGCCGTCCGGGAAGCGGCCGGGTTCGCGGCCTACGCGACGCAGAAGTACGCGGAGGCGCTGGCCGAGTTCCGGGCGGCGCGGCGGATGACCGGGTCCGTGGAGCTGTGGCCCGTCATGGCCGACTGCGAGCGCGGCCTCGGCCGGCCGGAGCGGGCGATGGCCATGGCCGGTGAGCCCGAGGTGCAGAAGCTGGACAAGGCCGGCCAGGTCGAGATGCGGCTCGTGGCCGCCGGGGCCCGTCGGGACATGGGGCAGATCGACGCCGCCATCGTCACACTGCAGAGCCCCGAGCTGGCCTCCAACTCCATCCAGCCCTGGACGCCGCGTCTCCGTTACGCGTACGCGGACGCCCTGCTGGAGGCCGGGCGCGAGGACGAGGCCCGTGAGTGGTTCGGCAAGGCCCTGGAGGCCGACAAGGACGGCTCGACCGATGCGTCGGACCGGCTCGCCGAGCTGGACGGGGTGGAGTTCGTCGACGCCCTCGGGGATGACGAGGACGAGACCGTCGACGCCCCTGAGGCGGCCCCGGGTGACGCGGCGGACCAGGACGAGCGCGGTGACGAGCCGGGCAAGGGCTAGGGCATAGGGGCCTAGGACGTAGAACAGGAAAGGGGCGGTACTCCCTCGGGAGTACCGCCCCTTTCCTGTGCCCGTCTGTCTTCTCAGTCGAGGGTCAGGCTCCGCATGACCAGGCCCGTCGCCGGCTTCGGGCCGAAGGACGTGGACTTACGGGGCATGGTGACCCCCTGCCGGGCCAGGCCCCGGACGACCTCTTCGCGTACCGGGTGCATGAGCACCGCCGTGGCGCCGAGGCGTTCGGCCTGTTCGACGGCGGCGCCGGTGTCGTGGATGTAGCCGATGTGCTCGGGGGCGTCGGGGATCCGCCAGACGTCGTCGAGCAACGCCGAGTGGAGCACCGTCGCGTCCAGGGTGCGCCAGGCCTCGGGGCGGTCCGTGCGGATCGTCCGGGCCAGCAGCGCCGGGTCCGGACGGTCCACCAGATGGAAGCCGCCGTCACCGGCGAGGAGGAACGCGTTGCCCTCCGCCGCCGCACCGGCCAGGGCGTCGAGCGCGCGGGGCAGCGGGCCCTCCACCGTACGGACCCGGAAGAGGCCCGACAGGCCTTCGAGCGCCCGGGCCACCGGCAGGCCGCGCAGGAGGCGGTGGATCGCGCGGACCTGGAGCGGGTGGCGGGCCGTGTCGACGAGGAGGACGAGGCCGAAGTCCCAGGGGCCCGGGGCGGACTGCTCCCGCTGGAGCCGGAGGTAGGTGGCCCAGCGGTGATGGCCGTCGGCGATCAGCGCCTGGTGGCGGGCGAGATCCGTCTCGATCTCGCCCCGCTCGGCCGGGTCCGTGACCGCCCAGAGGCGGTGGTGGAAGCCGTCCTCCGTCGTCGTGGAGAGCAGCGGAGGCCGCTCGGCCGTCCGCTCGATGACCGCCGCAGCGCCCGTGGGGGAGCCGTCGCCGCGGTAGGTCAGCAGCAGCGGTTCCAGATGGGCCTGGGCCGTGCGCATCAGCTCGGCGCGGTCCGCGACGATGTCGTCCATGACGTCCTCGTGCGGCAGCACGATCCCGTCGGCGGCGGGCGAGAGCGCCAGGGAACCGATCACACCGCGCTGGAGGATCTCGCCGTTGCGCTGCTCGTAGACGTAGAGCGCGGGCTCCGGGTCCGGGGCGATCACGCCCTCGGCCAGCCAGCGCTCCAGCGTCCTCGCCGCCTGCCGGTGCCGCTCCCCGGCGGTGTCCGCCTGGGGGAGGATGAGGCGCACGATGTTGTGCGGGTCCGCCGACTCCAGGTGGTGCAGACCGTCGGGCCTGACGACCACGTCGTACGGGGGCGAGGTCACCGCGGCCAGGCTGCCGACCCGCTCGGGGACGTAACGCAGTCCGCGGAACGGGATCAGCCGCAGCCCCTGCTCGTCGGGACCTGAAGTGTTCATTTGAGCATCGTATGTGTGCACGGGGCATGCGCGATGATCGGGGGAGAGACGTGGATGAGGAGCAGAGCCATATGAGCCAGAGCCAGAGCCGGAGCCAGGGGCCGGGCACGGGCCCGCAGCACGACAGGGATCGGCCCGCCGGGAGCAGCGCGGCGCTGAGCGAGGCGTACGACACGGCTCTCCTCGATCTGGACGGGGTCGTGTACGCGGGCGGCGAGGCGATCGTCCACGCCGTGGAGTCGCTGACCGCCGCCCGGGACGGCGGGATGCACCTCGCCTACGTCACCAACAACGCCCTGCGCACACCGGACGCGGTCGCGGAGCACCTGACCGAGCTGGGCGTGCCCGCCGAGGCCGCCGATGTGATCACCTCCGCCCAGGCGGTCGCCCGGCTGATGGCCGATCAGCTGCCCGCCGGGTCCCGGGTGCTGGTCGTCGGCGGCGAAGGGCTGCGGGTCGCCCTGCGGGAGCGTGGTCTCGTGCCGGTGGAGTCGGCGGACGACGATCCGGTGGCCGTGGTGCAGGGATACGGCGGGCCGGAGCTGGCGTGGGGGCGGTTCGCGGAGGCGAGTTACGCCGTGGCGCGCGGGCTGCCGTGGTACGCGTCCAACACCGACCTGACCATTCCGGGTGCCCGGGGCATCGCACCCGGCAACGGCGCCGCCGTGGAGGTCGTACGGATCGCCACCGGCGCCGAACCGCAGGTGGCGGGGAAGCCGTTGCCGCCCATGCACCGGGAGACCGTGCTGCGGACCGGGGCGCGGCGGCCGCTCGTCGTGGGGGACCGGCTGGACACGGACATCGAGGGCGCGTTCAACGGGGGCGTGGACTCGCTGCTGGTCCTGACCGGGGTGACGGACGCGGCGCAGCTGCTCGCCGCGGAGCCCCGGCACCGGCCGGCTTACGTGGACCGGGACCTGCGGGGGCTGCTGACCGGGCAGCCCGAGGTCGTCGTGGAGGGCGTCGACGGCGAGGTGTTCCGGTGCGGGGGGTGGACCGCGGCCGTACGGGACGGGGAAGGACTCGTCCTGGACGGGGACGGCGATCCGCTCGACGGGCTGCGGGCGCTCTGCGGTGCCGCGTGGACCTTCGCCGGGGGCGGGGCGTTCGGGCTGGACACCGGGAAAGCCGTCGCGCGGCTGGGGCTGTAGGCCCGGGGTGCTGCGGCCCCGCGACCGATGCCTGCGGAGTGGGGCGGACCGGGCCGGACCCGGGGCGCCAGCGCGAAGATAGGCTAACCTAACTTCGTGCTGGTCGGAGGTCCGTCCGGCTCCGATCCACCGGACACCCTCCGACTCCGGGAGTACGACCATGCAGCGCCTCACCGCGGAATCGGTGACCCTCGGCTACGACCAGCGGATCATCGCCGAGGATCTCTCGGTCGAGATACCCGACAACTCCTTCACCGTGATCGTCGGGCCCAACGCCTGCGGCAAGTCGACGCTGCTGCGCTCGCTCGCCCGGATGCTGAAGCCGAGCCGGGGGCAGGTGCTGCTGGACGGGCAGATCATCCACCAGCTGCCCGCCAAGAAGGTCGCCCGCACGCTGGGGCTGCTGCCGCAGTCCTCCATCGCGCCCGACGGCATCACCGTCGCCGACCTCGTCGCCCGGGGCCGCTACCCGCATCAGGGGCTGCTGCGGCAGTGGTCGCCGGAGGACGAGAAGGTGGTCCAGGAGTCCATGGAGTCCACCGGGGTGGCCGCCCTGGCCGACCGTTACGTGGACGAGCTCTCCGGCGGTCAGCGGCAGCGGGTCTGGATCGCCATGGCCCTGGCCCAGCAGACGCCGCTGCTGCTGCTCGACGAGCCGACGACGTACCTCGACATCCAGCACCAGATCGATGTCCTCGACCTCTGCGCGGAGCTGCACGAGACGCAGGGGCGCACGCTCGTCGCCGTACTCCACGATCTGAACCATGCCGCGCGGTACGCCACGCACCTCATCGCGATGCGGGACGGGAAGATCGTCGCGGAGGGGGCGCCGTCCGACGTGGTCGACGCGGCGCTGGTGGAGCGGGTGTTCGGGATGCGGTGCCAGGTGATCGACGATCCGGAGACCGGGACGCCGCTCGTGGTGCCGGCGGCCCGGAAGGCACGGAAGGTCGCCGCCTGAGGCCGGTCGAGAGGGTGCGGGTGGGTCCCGTGCCGGACGGGCTCGAGGTGCTACAGCAGTGACCTCAGCTTCAGCAGGTCCCTGAGGCCCGCCTCCAGGCGTACGCGGCCCGCTGCCCACGCCTTCGCGAAGTTCAGGTCGCCGTCGACCAGGGCGACCAGGTCGTCGCCCGTCATCGTGAGGCGGATCTCGGCCTTCTCGCGGGGCGGGCCCTCGACCGTGTCCCGGACCTCGATCCGGCCGTCGGCCAGGCGGCCGGTGAACGTGATGTCGAGGTCCTTGATGTGACAGCTCAGCGAGCGGTCGAGCGCGGCGGCGCTGCGTACGTCGCCGTCGGCCGCCGCGAGGTTGTCGGAAAGTCTTCTCAGTGCGCTGCGGCACTCCGCCATGGTCGCCATCGTGCTCGACGGTACACCGGCCCGTCGCGGTAGCGTTTCGGCATGAGCGACTGGATGCCGGAGGCCGAGGCGCCCTCCCACGAGCCCGCCGAGCCCGCGCCGCTGGGCGTCGGGCGCACCCCCACCGGCCGGGCCGAGGTCGACGCGCTCCTGGAGCGGCTGGCCGACGCGGACCACCTCCCGGCGGACGGGCACACCGAGGTGTACGAGGATGTACACCGTGGCCTCAAGGACGCGCTGACCTCGCTGGACGCCCGTCCGGCCGCCGTACCCGGGCCGCCCGGGCCCGCAGCCGCACCCGGAACCCCTTCCGCGTACGACAACACGCACGACCACAGGAGCTGAACCGAACGTGGCAGGAGTGGCACGTCGCCGCCTCGACGCCGAGCTGGTACGCCGTAAGCTCGCCCGCTCGCGCGAGCACGCGAGTCAGCTGATCGCCGCGGGGCGGGTCACCGTCGGCCGGACCACCGCGACCAAACCCGCCACCCAGGTCGAGACGGCCGCCGCGATCGTCGTGGCCAAGGACGAGGACGACCCCGAGTACGTCTCGCGCGGCGGGCACAAGCTGGCCGGGGCGCTCGCCGCCTTCGTCCCGCGGGGTCTGGCCGTCGAGGGGCGGCGGGCGCTGGACGCCGGGGCGTCGACCGGCGGGTTCACCGACGTCCTGCTGCGGGCCGGGGCCCGGCAGGTCGTCGCCGTCGACGTCGGGTACGGGCAGCTCGCCTGGTCGCTGCAGTCCGATGAACGCGTCGTCGTCAAGGACCGTACCAACGTACGGGAGTTGACGTTGGAGGACATGGACGGGGAGGTGGTCGACCTGGTGGTGGGGGATCTGTCCTTCATTCCGCTCGGGCTCGTGCTGCCCGCCCTCGCCCGGTGCGCGGCCCCCGACGCGGACCTGGTCCTCATGGTCAAACCGCAGTTCGAGGTGGGCAAGGAGCGGCTCGGCAGCGGGGGAGTGGTGCGGAGCACGGAGCTGCGCGCCGAGGCGGTACGTGAAGTGGCGCGCCGGGCCTGGGGGCTCGGCCTCGGGGTGCGCGGGGTGACGGCCAGTCCGCTGCCCGGCCCCTCGGGGAACGTCGAATACTTTCTGTGGCTGCGGGCCGGCGCACCTGAGCTGGATCCCGCGGATGTCGACCGTGCAGTGGCGGAGGGGCCTCGTTGACGACGAATGTGACGACCGATACGGCACGAACAGTCTTCCTTCTGGCGCACACCGGCCGTCCGGCCGCGATCCGCAGTGCGGAACTCGTCGTGCAGGGGCTGCTGCGCAACGGGCTCGGCGTACGGGTCCTGGCGACCGAGGCGGCCGATCTGCCGCTCCCGGACACCGTGGAGACGGTCACCGACACCAGCCCCGCCGCCGTGGACGGCTGCGAGCTGCTGATCGTCCTCGGCGGTGACGGCACCCTGCTGCGCGGCGCGGAGTTCTCCCGCGCCTCCGGGGTGCCGATGCTCGGCGTCAACCTCGGGCGTGTCGGCTTCCTCGCGGAGGCCGAGCGCGACGACCTCGACAAGGTGGTCTCGCGGGTCGTCACCCGTGACTACGACGTCGAGGAGCGCATGACGATCGACGTCCTCGTGCACAGCAACGGGGATGTCGTGCACACCGACTGGGCGCTCAACGAGGCGGCCGTGCAGAAGGTGTCGCCCGAGCGGATGCTCGAAGTGGTCCTGGAGATCGACGGGCGTCCGGTGACCGGCTTCGGCTGCGACGGGATCGTCTGCGCGACCCCGACCGGTTCGACCGCGTACGCCTTCTCGGCGGGCGGTCCGGTCGTCTGGCCCGAGGTGGAGGCGCTGCTGATGGTCCCGATCAGCGCCCACGCCCTGTTCGCCAAGCCGCTGGTGACCTCGCCCACCTCCGTGCTGGCCGTGGAGGTCCAGCCGCACACGCCGCACGGGGTGCTCTGGTGCGACGGGCGGCGGACCGTGGAGCTGCCGGCCGGGGCCCGGGTCGAGGTGCGGCGCGGGGCGGTGCCCGTACGGCTGGCACGGCTCCACCAGGCCTCGTTCACGGACCGGCTGGTCGCGAAGTTCGCGCTGCCGGTGTCGGGGTGGCGGGGCGCCCCGCACTGAGCGGTCCGGCGGTCTTCGACGGCCCCCGCGACCCTCGGGAACGCCCGGGAACGCTCGGGAGAGTGAATCCGGGAGCGGGGGCCGTCGCGCGTCCGCCTCGGAACCTCGTAAGGTCATGTCCGTGTTGGAGGAGATGCGGATACGGTCGCTCGGAGTCATCGACGACGCGGTGGTGGAGCTGTCACCCGGCTTCACCGCGGTGACGGGTGAGACCGGCGCGGGCAAGACCATGGTCGTCACGAGCCTCGGGCTGCTGCTCGGCGGGCGCGCCGACCCCGCCCTCGTACGGGTCGGGGCGAAAGCCGCCGTCGTCGAGGGACGGATCACGGTGTCCGAGGGCGACGCGGTGGTGGCACGGGCCGAGGAGGCCGGGGCGGAACTCGACGACGGTGCGCTGCTCATCAGCCGTACCGTTTCGGCGGAGGGACGCTCCCGGGCCCATCTCGGCGGCAGGTCCGTGCCGGTCGGGGTCCTCACCGAGCTGGCGGACGAGCTGGTGGCCGTGCACGGCCAGACCGACCAGCAGGGGCTGCTCAAACCCGCGCGGCAGCGGCAGGCGCTGGACCGGTACGCCGGGGACGGGGTGGAGGTCCCGCACGCCAAGTACGCGGCGGCCTACCGGCGGCTGCGGGCCGTCGCGGCCGAGCTGGAGGAGCTGACCACCCGGGCCCGGGAGCGGGCCCAGGAGGCGGATCTGCTGCGGTTCGGGCTGAACGAGGTCGCCGCCGTCGAGCCGTTGCCGGGCGAGGACGCCGAACTGGCCGCCGAGGCGGAACGGCTCGGGCACGCCGAGGCCCTCGCCTCCGCCGCCGCCCTCGCGCACACCGCGCTGGCGGGGAACCCGGAGGACCCGGAGAGCGTCGACGCCACCACCGTGGTCGCCGCGGCCGGGCAGGCGCTGGACGGCGTCCGGGCCCATGACCCGGCGCTGGCCGCGCTGGCGGACCGGGTGGGGGAGATCTCCATCCTGCTCGCCGACGTCTCCGGCGAACTGGCCGGGTACGCGGACCAGCTCGACGCCGATCCGCTGCGGCTGGCCGCCGTGGAGGAGCGCCGGGCGGCCCTCACCACCCTGACCCGGAAGTACGGCGAGGACATCGCGGCCGTGCTCGCCTGGGCGCAGGAGGGCGCGGGCCGGCTCACCGAGCTGGAGGGTGACGACGAGCGGATCGGGGAGCTGACCGCGGAGCGGGACGCCCTGCGCGCCGAACTCTCCGTGCTGGGACAGACGTTGACCGACGCGCGGACGGAGGCGGCCGCCCGGTTCGCGGAGGCGGTCACCGAGGAGCTGGCCTCGCTCGCCATGCCGCACGCCCGGGTCTCCTTCGCCATCCGGCAGACCGAGGCGGCGGACGAGGCGTCCGGCATCGACATCGGCGGGCGGTCCGTCGTCTACGGCCCGTCGGGCGCGGACGAGGTCGAACTGCTGCTCGCCCCCCACCCGGGCGCCCAGCCCCGGCCGATCGCCAAGGGCGCGTCGGGCGGTGAGCTGTCCCGGGTGATGCTCGCGGTGGAGGTCGTCTTCGCGGGCTCCGACCCCGTGCCCACGTACCTCTTCGACGAGGTCGACGCGGGCGTCGGCGGCAAGGCGGCGGTCGAGGTCGGACGGCGCCTGGCCAAGCTCGCCCGGTCCGCGCAGGTGGTGGTCGTGACGCACCTGCCGCAGGTGGCGGCCTTCGCCGACCGGCAGTTGCTGGTCGAGAAGACCGTGGACGGCTCGGTGACCCGCAGCGGGGTCACCGTCCTGGAGGGCGAGGACCGGGTCCGCGAGCTGTCCCGGATGCTGGCCGGCCAGGAGGACTCCGAGACGGCCCGCGCCCATGCGGAGGAGCTGCTGGCGACGGCGCGCAAGGACGGGTAGCGCGGTCGGGTGTACGGGTCCGGGCGGGGAAGTTCCTGTCCGGGCCCGTCCCCGGTCCGGGCCCGTCCCCGGTCCGGGCCCTGCGTCCCCGGTCCGGGCCCTGCGTCCCCGGTCCGGGCCCTGCGTCCCCGGTCCGGGTATCTGTGTCTCCGGTCCCGGTCCCTGCGGATGTCTCCTGGGCGGAGAGCGCTCCTCGGGGCCGTGCGTGTGCCCTGCCCGCGCCCTCCGCGTGAACGGCCCCTCTGCGGCAACCCCGAGCGCCTGAATTCACCCGTGAGAGTGGTGCCGTGTGGCCGGTTGTCGCTGCGGGGCGGGCAGCAACGTTCCGGCAGTCCCGGAACGCGCGTACGGGCTGGCATCCTTGGCGCTGTACCTACCGCCGACTCGGGGACCCCGGGAGCCAATCAACGTGTCACAGCTGCGTACGGTCCAAGTCCTGGGCGGCGGCAGTGCGGGCAGCAGCGCGCACGTCGGTTCGCTGGCCGCGGGGCTGGTGGCACGCGGGGTGCAGGTCACCGTCTGCGCGCCGCAAGCGGTGGACAGCGCCTACGGCTTCGGGGCGACCGGGGCCCGCTTCCTGCCGGTGCCCCGGCGCAGCGACCCGGCCGCCGTCGCCGCGCTCCGGGCCGCCTGCACCGGGGCCGATGTGGTGCACGCGCACGGGCTGCACGCCGCCGCCCGGACCGCCCTCGCGCTCAGCGGGCGGACCGTGCCGCTGGTGATGACCTGGCACACCCGGCGGTACGCCGAGGGGGCCCGCCGCCAGATCCTGCACCTGCTGGAGCGAAGAGCCGTACGGGCAGCGGCCGTTGTCCTCGCGCCCTCATCCGATCTGGTGGACCGGGCGCGGCTCCGGGGGGCCCGGGACGCGCGGCTCGCCCCGGCCGCCGCTCCGCCGCCGCGCTCCTCCTGCACCCCGCACGAGGGCAAGGTTCGGGCCGAACTGGGGGCGGTGGGGCGGCCGTTGCTGGTGGCCGTGGGCAGTCTCGTCCCGCACCACGGCTTCGGCAACCTGCTGGACGCCGCCCGCGTCTGGCGGGGGCTCGACCCCGTACCCCTGGTGGTCGTCGCGGGGGAGGGGCGGGACCGGTCCGCGCTGCAGCGGCGGATCAGGGACGAGGAGTTGCCCGTACGGCTGGTCGGGTCCCGGGACGATGTCGGTGAGCTGATCGCCGCCGCCGATCTGGCCGTGCTGCCCAGTCGCTGGGAGGGCCGCTCGCTGCTGGCGCAGGAGGCGCTGCGCCTGGGCGTGCCGCTGGTGGCGACCGAGGTCGGTGGTGTGCCCGAACTGGTCGGTGAAGCAGCCGAGTTGGTGCCGTTCGGGAACGGGGAGGCGCTGGCGCGGGCGGTCGTACGGCTGCTGGGGGATCCGGGGCGGTGCGCCTGGCTGGCCGAGGCCGGGCGGGAGCAGGCGGCGGGCTGGCCCACCGAGGACGACACCATCGCCCATGTCCTCAGCGTGTACGACGAGTTGGCGCAGCCGTCCCCGCGCCCCCGCTGACCTAGGTGGTGTGGCGGCGGGCCCGCAGCGCCAGGCTGAGGGCCAGCACCGTCTGCGGGTCGTCCAGGTCCGTGCCCAGCAGCTCACCGATCCGGGCCAGCCGGTTGTAGAGCGTCTGGCGGTTGAGGTGCAGCTCGCGCGCGGTCTCCGCCTTGCGGCCCGCGTGCGCCAGATACGCCTGGAGCGTCGGCAGCAGCGGCGGGCGCGAGGTGCGGTCGTGCTCGCGCAGCGGACCGATCGCCCGGTTGACGAACGCCGCCAGGTCCGGGTGGTCCCGCAGCCGCCAGAGCAGCAGGTCGATGTCGAGCCGCCGGGCGTCGTACCAGGGCCGGTCGTCCAGCCCCTGCGCCGCCGCCGCCGTCTCCGCCGCGTGCCGCAGCCCCGCGCCCGCCGCCGCCCAGCTCCCCGCCACACCGACCACGACCACCGGCGGCTGCGACCCGGCCCGGTCCAGCCCCGCCCGGGCCACGCCCGCCCGCAGCGCCGCCGCGACCCGGTCCGCGACCGCCGCCCGCTCGCCCTCCGACCGCAGCCCGAGCAGCAGCGGAACCCGCCCCTCCACCGGCCGTACGCCCAGGAGCACGGGGACGCCGACCGAGGCCAGCTCCTCCAGCACCGCGCGGGCCAGCAGCGCCCAGTTGCCCGACGGGGACAGCTCGGGCGCCAGCCGCATCACGACCGGGAGCAGCGGGGTGTCCCCGGGCCGGAAGCCCAGCACCCGGGCCTGGGCGGGGGCGTCCTCCGGGGTGATCCGGCCCTCCGCGAGATCGGTGAGGAAGTCGCCCCGGCCCCGGGCCGCCAGCTCCTCCTCCTGCCGGGCCTGCATCAGGACCACCGCGAGCAGCCCCGCCGCCCGCTCGGCCGCCATCCGGTGCACGGTGGCCAGCGGCCCCGCGACGGCGAGCAGCACCAGCCGGGCCCGTACGGCACCGGTCTCCGGACCGCCGCCCGGCACGTCCACCAGGAGCGCACCCGCCGGCGGGGACTCCCGGGCCGCCCGGTCACCGCGCATCCCCTCCCAGACCTGGAGCGGGTCCGCGCCCACCGGACCCGTGCCCGTGGACGCCGCGTACAGCAGCTGGCCGTCCGGCGTCTCCAGGAAGACCGGGTTGGCGGTGAAGTCGGCCAGGATGCCGAGCACCTGCGGCACCCCGCCGCCGTCGAGCAGCGCCCGGGTGGCGCGCCGGTGCACCTCCTCCGCCTGCTGGAGCAGGGCGTAGTGCCCGTTGACGATCTCGGTGTGCACCTCCTCGGTCACCGCGACGAACGGCACCTCGCGGTGGAGCTGCACCAGCGGCAGTCCGGCCGCGCGGGCCGCGTCCACGATGGAGGCGGGCAGCCTGCTGAAGCGCGGGCCCAGCTCCACCACCAGGGCGGCGATCCCCCGGTCGGCGAGGCGGCGGACGAACGCGCGCTGCTCGGCGGGGCGGGTGCCGAGGCCCAGGCCGGTGGTGAGGAGCAGTTCGCCGCCCTTGAGGAGCGAGGCGATGTTGGGCACCTCGCCCGCGTGCACCCACCGCACCGTACGGTTCAGCCGGTCCGCGCCGGCCACCACCTCCGGGAGCCCGGCGCGCAGCCCCGGCAGCTCCAGCGCCCGCTGCACGGTGATCCCGCTCTGGCTCTCCACGTACCCGGCCCGCTTTCCCCTTGTTCCCGCCGCCCGTACCCCGGGCGTCCGTCCTGTTCAGGACGCTACCGCCCGGGGTACGGGGTGCGCATGGCAGGGGAGGCGCGGCGGGCACGGGATCAGGCGGACGTGGAGGCTCCGGACGCGATGCCGAAGGACGGGTCCGGCACCTCCTCGGGGGAGATCAGGGTGGAGGAGCGGCCGTCCACGCCCACATGGCCCCGTTCCGGGGGATCAGCGCTGGCATCGACCGCAAGTCCCCGGTCTCCTGGCCCCTGTTCGAACGCCACCGCTCGTTCCGTTACGGCGGCACCCTGCGCTCGGTCACCTACACCCCCGGCGCCCCCGGCCCCGAGTCCCCGGAAGCGGTCGCCGCAGCGCTCAAGCAGGCGGCAGCGGCCTTCGAGTGGACCCGACCCGTACGGTCCCGGGGAACCCGCCCCGGGGCCGTACGGCCCACCGGCCTCACCCCCGCGCCTCCAGCAGCCCCGCCAGCGCGCCCCGGCTCCGCCGCAACGCCTCGATCCGCTCGTCCAGGTCCGCCAGCTCCCCGTCCAGGATCGCCCGCAGCTCCGCACACCAGTCGAACCCCGGCCCCTCGCCCCGGGCGCACGGCAGCACCTGACGGATCACCTCCGTGGAGAGCCCGGCCCGCAGCAGGGCGCGGATCTTCCGTACGGAGGCGACCGCGTCCTCGTCGTAGGCGCGGTACCCGTTCGTCCCGCGCCGCGCCTCCAGCAGCCCCTGCGCCTCGTAGTACCGCAGCGACCGGGCGCTGACGCCCGTCCGCCGTGACAGCTCCCCGATCAGCATGTGCCCCCCGCCGTCCGCGCCCGTCGGCGCTTGACCTTGTCACCGGTGTCAAGCCTTAACGTCCCACCCATGAGCGACGATTCCCCGCACCTCGTGCACATCGACGGCCGCCCGGCGACCACCGACGACCTCACGCCCCTCGCCTTCGCGGGCCACGCCCACTTCACCGCGATGCAGCTCCGCGACGGCCGGGTCCGGGGCCTGGACCTCCATCTGGAGCGGCTGCGCTCCGCGTCGGTGGAGCTGTTCGGCCGGGCCCTCCCCGAGGACGTGGTCCGCGCCCGCCTCCGTACCGCCCTCGCAGGGGCTCCCACCGCCGACCTCTCGCTGACGGCCACGGTCTCCTCCACGGCCGGCGAGTTCACCGCCGCCGACGGCGACCTGACGCTCCTGATACGGACCGGACCGCCGTCCTCCGGCCCCCGCGGCCCGCTCGCCCTCGCGGCCGTGGAACACGAGCGGTTCCTGCCGCACCTCAAGCACGTCGGAGAGGTGGCCAAGACCCACCTGCTCCGGCAGGCCGCCGCCGAGGGCTTCGACGACGCCGCCTTCCTGGACCGCGAGGGCCGGTTCAGCGAGGCGACGATCTGGAACCTGGTGTTCTGGGACGGCGAGTCGGTGGTCTGGCCCGAGGCCCGGATCCTCACCGGTACGACGCTGGGCATCGTCCGCAGGCAGCTCACCGCCCTCGGCATCGCACAGCGGACCGCCCCGGTCACCCCCGCGGACCTGCCCGCCCTCGCCGGGGCGGCCGTCATGAACTCCTGGACCCCCGGCATCCCCGTCCACCGCATCGGCCCCACCGGACTGCCCGCTGCACCCCGGTTCCTGGAGGCGCTGCACGGGGCGTACGCAGCGGAACCGCCCGTCGCGCCGTGACGGGCGCGACGGGCGGTCCGGTCCGGGCTCAGCCCACGTACGCGCCGCTCGCCGTCAGCCGCAGGGCCGTGTCGATCAGGGGGACGTGGCTGAACGCCTGCGGGAAGTTGCCCACCTGACGCTGGAGGTTGGAGTCCCACTCCTCGGCCAGCAGGCCCAGGTCGTTGCGGAGCGACAGCAGCTTCTCGAAGAGCCGGCGCGCCTCGTCGACCCGGCCGATCATCGCCAGGTCGTCCGCCATCCAGAACGAGCAGGCCAGGAACGCGCCCTCGTCGCCCTCCAGGCCGTCGACGCCCGCCTCCTCGCCCTCGGTGGGGTAGCGCAGGATGAAGCCGTCCTCCGTGGACAGCTCCCGCTGGATCGCCTCGATGGTGCCGATGACCCGCTTGTCGTCCGGCGGCAGGAAGCCCATCTGCGGGATGAGGAGGAGGGAGGCGTCCAGCTCCTTGGAGCCGTAGGACTGGGTGAAGGTGTTGCGCTCCTTGTCGTAGCCGCGCTCGCAGACGTCCCGGTGGATGTCGTCGCGGAGCTCGTACCACCGCTCCAGCGGGCCCTCGACGTCCCCGGACTCCACCAGCTTGATCGTCCGGTCGACGGCGACCCACGCCATCACCTTGGAGTGCACGAAGTGGCGGCGCGGGCCGCGCACCTCCCAGATGCCCTCGTCGGGCTCCTCCCAGTGCTTCTCCAGATACTCGATCAGCTTGAGCTGGAGGCCCATCGCGTAGTCGTTGCGGGTCAGGCCGGTCATGTGCGCCAGGTGGAGCGCCTCGGTGACCTCGCCGTACACGTCGAGCTGGAGCTGGTTGGCGGCGCCGTTGCCGACGCGGACCGGGGCGGAGTTCTCGTATCCGGGCAGCCAGTCCAGCTCCGCCTCGCCCAGCTCGCGCTCGCCGGCGATGCCGTACATGATCTGCAGGTTCTCCGGGTCGCCCGCGACCGCCCGCAGCAGCCACTCGCGCCACGCCCGGGCCTCTTCCCGGTAGCCGGTGCGCAGCAGCGAGGAGAGGGTGATCGCGGCGTCCCGCAGCCAGGTGTAGCGGTAGTCCCAGTTCCGTACGCCTCCGATCTCCTCGGGGAGCGAGGTGGTCGGCGCGGCGACGATGCCGCCGGTGGGGGCGTACGTGAGGGCCTTGAGGGTGATGAGGGAGCGGACGACCGCCTCCCGGTAGGGCCCGTGGTACGTACACTGGTCGACCCATTCGCGCCAGAACAGCTCGGTGGCCTCCAGCGACCCCTCCGGGTCGGGGAGGGCGGGCGGCTCGCGGTGCGAGGGCTGCCAGCTGATCGTGAACGCCACCCGGTCGCCGGGGCCGACGGTGAAGTCGGAGTAGGTGGTGAGGTTCTCGCCGTAGGTGTCGGCCTGGGTGTCCAGCCAGACGGAGTCCGGCCCGGCGACGGCGACCGTACGGCTGTCCACCTTGTGCACCCACGGCGTCACCCGGCCGTAGCTGAACCGCATCCGCAGCTCCGAGCGCATCGGCACCCGGCCGCTGACGCCCTCCACGATCCGGATGAGCTGCGGGGCGCCGTCACGCGGCGGCATGAAATCGGTCACCCGTACGGTGCCGCGCGGCGTGTCCCACTCCGATTCCAGGATCAGCGAGTCACCGCGGTAGCGGCGCCGGTCCGCCGGGAGCGGTTCGGTCCCTTCGGCCCGCGCCGGACTCAGCCGCCAGAAGCCGTGTTCCTCGGTGCCCAGCAGTCCCGCGAAGACGGCGTGCGAATCGAAGCGGGGCAGGCACAGCCAGTCCGCCGTGCCGTCCCGGCAGACCAGGGCAGCGGTCTGCATGTCTCCGATGAGTGCGTAATCCTCGATGCGCCCGGCCACGTGCGTCTCCAGTCGAACGGCCATGTCGCCCCGTCGGGGGCGCTTACTGGGGGAGGGTCTAGGGGTCGTAGTGCGACAGACGGTCCCGTACCGGTTGAGCGGGGCTGGGTGTGCCGCCGGCCGGCCGTCTCGGCAGCGAATGTCCGAGCAGGATACGACGCGGTACGAAGATCCGCGCGACGGTCTTGACAACATTTCTGAGCTGATCGGGTGGGGCGTGAAACGACTGGGGTGATGCTGTGACGCCCCTGTGCAGGGTGTGGCCGGAAGCAGCCTCCCCCTGTCGCTGTTACCCTGGTAGCCCGTGGACCGGTGGTCGTATCCGACAGCGGACGAGGCCCCCGAACCGCAGCGACGGCACCCCGGAATCCCCGGTTCGGCGGCCGGTACGCACCTCACAACCGCGACCACGGGAGCCCCCTTTGGCTATGCAGCCCACATCCACGACGACCAAGCACATCTTCGTCACCGGGGGTGTCGCCTCCTCCCTCGGCAAGGGTCTGACTGCCTCCAGCCTGGGTGCCCTGCTCAAGGCGCGTGGCCTGCGGGTCACCATGCAGAAGCTCGACCCGTATCTCAACGTCGACCCCGGCACGATGAACCCCTTCCAGCACGGCGAGGTGTTCGTCACCAACGACGGGGCCGAGACCGACCTGGACATCGGCCACTACGAGCGCTTCCTCGACGTCGACCTCGACGGCTCCGCCAACGTCACCACCGGCCAGGTCTACTCACAGGTCATCGCCAAGGAGCGGCGCGGCGAGTACCTGGGCGACACCGTCCAGGTCATCCCGCACATCACCAACGAGATCAAGCACCGCATCCGCCGCATGGCCACCGACGACGTGGACGTCGTCATCACCGAGGTCGGCGGCACGGTCGGTGACATCGAGTCGCTGCCGTTCCTGGAGACCGTCCGCCAGGTCCGCCACGAGGTCGGCCGGGACAACGTCTTCGTCGTGCACATCTCGCTGCTGCCCTACATCGGCCCCTCCGGCGAGCTGAAGACCAAGCCGACGCAGCACTCGGTCGCCGCCCTGCGCAACATCGGTATTCAGCCGGATGCGATCGTGCTCCGCGCCGACCGTGAGGTCCCGACCTCCATCAAGCGCAAGATCTCGCTGATGTGCGACGTGGACGAGGCCGCGGTGGTCGCCGCGATCGACGCCAAGTCGATCTACGACATCCCCAAGGTGCTGCACACCGAGGGACTGGACGCCTATGTCGTCCGCAAGCTCGACCTGCCCTTCCGGGACGTCGACTGGACCACCTGGGACGACCTGCTGGACCGGGTCCACAACCCCGACCACGAGGTCACCGTCGCCCTGGTCGGCAAGTACATCGACCTGCCCGACGCCTACCTCTCGGTCACCGAGGCCATCCGCGCCGGCGGCTTCGCCAACAAGGCCCGGGTCAAGGTCAAGTGGGTCACCTCCGACGACTGCCGTACCGCCGCCGGTGCCGCCGAGCACCTGGGCGACGTGGACGGCATCCTCATCCCCGGCGGCTTCGGCGAGCGCGGGGTCGACGGCAAGGTCGGCGCCATCCGCTACGCCCGCGAGAACAAGGTCCCGCTGCTCGGCCTCTGCCTCGGCCTCCAGTGCATCGTGATCGAGGCCGCGCGGAACCTGGCCGAGATCCCCGACGCCAACTCCACCGAGTTCGACGCGGCCACCGCCCACCCGGTCATCTCGACCATGGAGGAGCAGCTCGCCTACGTCGAGGGCGCGGGCGACCTGGGCGGCACCATGCGGCTCGGCCTCTACCCGGCCAAGCTGGCCGAGGGCTCCGTCGTGCGCGAGGCGTACGCCGGTGAGCCGTACGTCGAGGAGCGCCACCGCCACCGCTACGAGGTCAACAACGCCTACCGCGGCGAGCTGGAGAAGAAGGCCGGACTGGTCTTCTCCGGCACCTCCCCGGACAACAAGCTCGTCGAGTACGTGGAGTACCCGCGCGAGGTCCACCCCTACCTGGTCGCCACCCAGGCCCACCCGGAGCTGCGCTCCCGCCCGACCCGCCCCCACCCGCTCTTCGCGGGCCTGGTGAAGGCAGCCGTCGAGCGCAAGGTCGGCGCGGGCAAGTAACACCGAGGCATTACGGTTGACCGGGGTACGGATCCTGCTCGCAGGACGCGTACCCCGGTTTCTCGTTTCGGCACATGGCACGTGGTACGTGGGAGGACGCACATGGGGATCCAGGACACGCCCGAGGAGTGGCAGGTCACGGCGACCGTCACCCCCTTCACGGGCAACAAGACCAGCGTCCGCACGGACCAGGTGGTGATGCCGGACGGCTCCGTCCACGGCCGTGACTACCAGGTCCACCCCGGCTCCGTCGCGGTCCTCGCGATCGACGAGGACGACCAGGTCATCGTCGTACGCCAGTACCGCCACCCGGTCCGCCAACGGCTCTGGGAGATCCCCGCCGGGCTGCTGGACGTCCCCGGCGAGAACCCGCTGCACGCCGCCCAGCGCGAGCTGTACGAGGAGGCGCACGTCAAGGCCGAGGAGTGGCGGGTGCTCACCGACGTCTACACCACGCCCGGCGGCTGCGACGAGGCCGTACGGATCTTCCTCGCCCGGGGCCTCTCCGACGTGGAGGGCGAGCGGTTCGAGGTCTCCGAGGAGGAGGCCGACATGGAGCAGGCCCGCATCCCGCTGCCCGAGCTGGTCCGCTCGGTGATCGCGGGGGACCTGCACAACAACTGCCTGGTCGTCGGGGTGCTCGCGCTCACCGCCGTCCGCGCGGGCGACGGCGTCGACTCGCTCCGCCCGGCCGACGCGCCCTGGCCGGCCCGCCCCTTCGAGGCCTGACGGGCCGTCGGCCCAGTCCCTCGGCCCTTCGGCCGAAGGTGGCCGGATGCAGTCGGACAATCAGAAGAGATGCTGATCCGATCGAGGGATGTTTCCCCCGGGGTCGGCGCCGCTCGGCAGTGATCCACACCGCCGCTGAACTACGCTCGAAAGGCCCCCACCGGAGCTCCGGCGGGGCACCGCGTGCAGTGAAGTGGAGCGTGGCTCGTGACCGATCAGGCGGTGGACACCAGCGGCCCGGCCGAAGCTGCGGGGACCCAGGAGCCGCCCGGCGCCGCCCCGCCCCGATTCTTCGGCAGGGAACGGGAGTTGAAGGCCCTGCGGGCCGACATCGAACGCGTCGGCCTGGACACCCTGGCCGGCCGCAAGGCCCCCCGCGCCCGGGTCCTGCTCATCGCCGGCCGCCCCGGCTCCGGCCGCAGCGCCCTCGCCGCCGAACTCGCGGGCGCCCTCACGGGGACGGGCCCGGCCCCCGCCGACGCCTCCGGGCCCGCGACCGGAACGGGCGCGCTGCCGTGGGCCGTTGCCGGTACGGGCTCCGGCGACTACCCGGACGGGGTGCTCCGGGTCGGCCTCACCGAACCCGGCGGCGACCCCGTCCCCACCGAACGCACCGCGGCCGAGATCCTCGGACTGCTCGGGCTCGCCGTCCCGCCCGGCGCCGACCAGGACGAGCTGTCCGAGATGGTCCGCGAGGCCCTCGCCGTACGCCGTCTCGTCCTGCTGCTCGACGACGCGGCCGACGCCGAACAGGTCGACCCGCTGCTCCCGGAGAACCCGGACTGCCTGGTCGTCGCCACCGCCACCGGCCCGCTGACCGGCATCCCCGACGTCCGGCCCTGCACCCTCGGCGGCCTTGAGGCGGGCGCGGCCGTCCAGCTGCTGGCCCGCGCCATCGGCCAGGTCCGCATCACCGTCGACCCGCGCACTGCCGAGAGCCTGGCCGAGGAGTGCGGGGGCCAGCCCGCCGCGCTCACCCTGATCGGCGGCTGGCTGGCCACCCGCCCCATGGCCTCCGTCGCGGACGTCACCAAGCAGCTCCACGACCTTCCGGACTCCGGCGACCCCCAGCCCACCGGCGCCCGCCCGCTGGCCCGCGCCTTCCGCCTGGTCCACGACTCGCTGCCGCAGGCCGCCGCCCGGATACTGCGGCTGCTCGCCCTCGCCCCCGCCGGACTGGCCGACGCCCACACGGCCTCCGCGCTGGCCGGCTGCTCGGTCTCGGCCGCCGAGAAGACCCTGGACGACTTCGTGAAGCTCGGGCTGCTGCGCACGGACGGCGCCGCCCACCCCCAGTACGGCATCCCCGGCTGCCTCGCCCCGATGCTGTGGGCCCTGCTGGAGGAGCGCGACCGCCCCGCCGAGATCCAGCTCGCCCGCGCCCGGATGCTGGAGCGGACCGTACGGAGGCTCCAGGCCTGCCGGGCGGTCACCGAACCGGAGGGCACCACCGCCCACCGCAGGCTGGCGGGCCTGCCCCGCTCCCTGCGCTTCCCCAACGCCGAGGAGGCGGGCGTCTGGCTGCGGCTGCGCCAACCCGCCCTGCTGGCCTCCGCCCGGCTCGCCGTGGCCGACGGCGAGCTGGACACCCTGGCCCGCCGCCTGATCGCCGCCCTGGTCCGGGCGCTCGCAGCGCACCGGGGCACCGAGGCCGCCGCCCCCGAGCTGTACGGGCTGCACGGCCTGGTCCTGGACGTGGCCGAGCGCCGGAACCTGCCCCGTGAGCAGGCGGCGGCCCTGCTGAACCTGGCGGACCTGGACGCCCGCACCGGCCGCCCCCGCGACGCCCTGACCCGCTACCGGGCCGCCCTGGACGCCGGGCGGGCCGCCGGCGACCTGTACGCGACGGGCCGCGCGATGGAATCCGTAGGCAGTACGTACGCCGAGCTGGGCGACTTCCACCGGGCCTCCGACTGGTACGGCCGGGCCCTCGGCCAGCGCCTCACCCAGGGCGAGCGGGCCGACGAGGCACGGCTCTACGGGCGGCTCGGGGCCGTCCACAGCTACGCCGGGCGGTACGGCGAGGCGCTGCGGAACTGGCGGGCCGCCGCCGCGGGCCACCGCAGGCTCGGCGACCTGGCGGCCCAGGCGCGGGCGCTCAGCGAGGCGGCCCGGGTCCAGGAGTACGCGGGGCGGCCGCACGAGGCGCTGCAGACCTGCCGGGAGGCGGCCGAGCTGGCCCGTCGCGCCGATGACGTGCGGCTTCAGGCGGCGCTCCAGCTCCGGCTGGCCGACACCCTGGACCGGCTCGGTGATCCGGCGGCGGCCCGGCTGCACCGGTCCGCTGCTGACAGATTGCTGGGGGAGGAGGGTTCTGCCTACGAAATCCGCAGTGCTTCGACGGAAAGTTAATGCTTTGTAAGGCTAGACAGCGCGAAGTCCTTCATTAGACTGGCTCTGCCGCGTTCCTCCGTGGCGTCTCCATTTATGATGTATCTATCCGGGTCTGCACCGCTGTGTCCGGATTACCCTCCGAGCCAAGGACCGTGATCGACGTGAAGGTCGGCATCCCCCGCGAAGTCAAGAACAACGAGTTCCGGGTGGCGATCACCCCCGCCGGAGTGCATGAGCTCGTCCGCCACGGCCACGAGGTCGTCATCGAGCACGACGCCGGCGTCGGCTCGTCCATCCCGGACGAGGAGTACGTCGCCGCCGGTGCGCAGATCCTGGCCACCGCCGACGAGGTCTGGGCCGCCGCCGACCTGCTGCTCAAGGTCAAGGAGCCGGTCGCCGAGGAGTACCACCGCCTCCGCAAGGACCAGACCCTCTTCACGTACCTGCACCTCGCCGCCTCCCGCGAGTGCACCGACGCGCTGCTGACCTCCGGCACCACCGCCATCGCCTACGAGACGGTCGAGACCGCCAACCGCGCGCTCCCGCTGCTCGCCCCGATGTCCGAGGTCGCGGGCCGCCTCGCCCCGCAGGTCGGCGCCTACCACCTGATGCGCTCGGTCGGCGGCCGGGGTGTGCTCCCCGGCGGTGTCCCCGGCACCCACGCGGGCGAGGCCGTCGTCATCGGCGGCGGTGTCTCCGGCTGGAACGCCACGCAGATCGCCGTGGGTCTCGGCTTCCACGTCACGCTGCTCGACCGCGACATCAACAAGCTCCGCGAGGCCGACAAGATCTTCGGCACCAAGGTGAAGACCGTCGTCTCCAACGCCTTCGAGCTGGAGAAGGCCGTCGTCGAGGCCGACCTCGTCATCGGCGCCGTGCTCATCCCCGGTGCCAAGGCCCCGAAGCTGGTCACCAACGAGCTGGTCGCCAAGATGAAGCCCGGAAGTGTCCTTGTCGACATTGCGATCGACCAGGGCGGCTGCTTCGAGGACTCGCACCCGACCACCCACGCCGAGCCGACCTTCCCGGTCCACGGATCGGTCTTCTACTGCGTCGCCAACATGCCCGGCGCGGTCCCGAACACCTCCACCTACGCGCTCACCAACGCCACGCTGCCCTACATCGTGGAGCTGGCGAACCGTGGCTGGGCCGACGCCCTGCGCCGTGACGCCGCCCTGGCCAAGGGCCTCAACACCCATGAGGGACAGGTCGTTTACCGCGAGGTGGCCGAGGCGCACGGTCTCCCGCACGTCGAGCTGAGCACCCTGCTCGGCTGACGGGTCAACACCTCCCGTCAACATCGGGACTCCGGCCGGACCTTGCCGAGCAAGGTCCGGCCGGACGCGTACCGGGCCCCGTGAGGCCCGCGCGCAACTCGCCTCGAACGTAACCCTTTACCCGTTTCGTGCTGCGGCGAAATGTGCGGCTTGCTCGCTGTGCACCCTTGACAGCGAGGCGTTCGATTGCCGACACATCGGGCCGGGTCCGGCGGATTGTGTTGCTGCGGACCGGTGACACGCCATAGAGTCGCCAATCGTCGGCATGGTGCCACGCTGACCTATCGATAAGTTTCCTGGTCACGTCCAAGGAGGTAAGACGACTTGTGAATGAGTCGACAATTACTCCCGGGGGTGGTCAACCAGGGATGCCTGCACGGGGTCTGAGCCCGATCGGGCTCGAAGCTGTCGGCTCCGTCGCGGTCCGCACCTTCGCCACCCAACAGCACATGACGACAGCCCCCCAGATGATGGACGGCCTACACGTGAACGCCACGGCCGGCAACGAGAGTGGCCGGAACACCGACCGCTTCGCCGACTTCGCCGAGGTGCCCGAGGGGCACTTCTACGACCCCGACGCCGAGTACGAGCCCGATCCGGAGTACGCGGCCACGCTCGCGCCCGACGCCGCGCGCCAGCGCCGCGAGCGCATCGGCCCCACCGGACGGCCCCTGCCGTACTTCCCGATCCCGGGTCCCCTGACCGACCACGGCCCCGCGAAGATCATCGCGATGTGCAACCAGAAGGGTGGCGTCGGCAAGACCACGTCGACCATCAACCTGGGTGCCGCGCTCGCCGAGTACGGCCGCCGTGTCCTGCTCGTCGACTTCGACCCGCAGGGCGCCCTCTCCGTCGGCCTCGGGGTCAACCCGATGGAGCTGGACCTCACCGTCTACAACCTGCTCATGGAGCGGGGCATGGCGGCCGACGAGGTCCTGCTGAAGACCGCCGTCCCCAACATGGACCTGCTGCCGAGCAACATCGACCTCTCGGCCGCCGAGGTGCAGCTCGTCAGCGAGGTGGCCCGCGAGTCCACCCTCCAGCGCGCCCTGAAGCCGCTGATGGCCGACTACGACTACATCGTGATCGACTGTCAGCCCTCGCTCGGCCTGCTCACCGTCAACGCCCTGACGGCGGCCCACAAGGTCATAGTGCCGCTGGAGTGCGAGTTCTTCGCGCTGCGCGGGGTGGCGCTGCTCACCGAGACCATCGAGAAGGTCCAGGAGCGGCTCAACCCCGAGCTGGAGCTGGACGGCATCCTCGCCACCATGTACGACTCCCGTACGGTGCACAGCCGCGAGGTCCTGGCCCGCGTCGTCGAGGCCTTCGACGAGCACGTCTACCACACCGTCATCGGGCGCACGGTCCGCTTCCCGGAGACCACGGTCGCCGGTGAGCCCATCACCACCTACGCCTCCAACTCGGTCGGTGCCGCCGCCTATCGCCAGCTCGCCAGGGAGGTGCTCGCCCGGTGTCACGCCGAGTGAGTCTGCCCGGGGCCGACGAACTGTTCCGTACGACCGGGGGAGGCATGGGCCTGCAGTCCTCCTCCCCGGCGGACCGGCGACGCAAGGCGAACGGCGAACCGCGGGTGCCCGCACCGGCGGGGGAGAGCGACCCCGCGGCCCGGGCCGAGACCGGTGAGGAGCACGCCTCCGCCGACGCCGACGACACGCGCGCCCGGGGCGGCGAGGGCGACCGCAGGACCGCCGCCGCTGCCCCCGCCGCTCCCGCCTCCGCCCCGGCCGGCGAACGGACCGCGGCCGCCGCACCGGCGGAGCAGCCACCGGCCGTCCAGCAGCAGCGCAGGCGCGGCACCGGACGCGGGGCGAACCGCCGTCCCAGCGGCCGGGAGCGCCACGACGAGAAGATCACGGTCTACGTCTCCGCCGAGGAGCTGATGGACCTCGAACACGCCCGGCTCGTCCTGCGCGGCGAGCACGGCCTCGCCGTCGACCGCGGCCGGATCGTCCGTGAGGCGGTGGCGGTGGTCCTCGCCGACCTGGAGTCCCGGGGCGACGCGAGCATCCTCGTACGGCGGCTGCGCGGCCGCTGACCGGTACCCCGCCGGTAGCCTGCCGGAGGGACCCGCCGACCCGGCGGGCCCTCCGCGCCCCGCACCACCCCCTGGACCACCATGCCGACGCCCCCCGACCCCACCGCCCCGCGCCGCCGTGCCCTGGGGCGGGGGCCGGGGGTGGCGGAACCGAGGGTGGCACCGCCCGCGCAGCCCGCGCCGGAGCCGGAGGCCGTACGGGGGCCGGAAGCCGTTCCCGTACCGGAAGCGCCGGAAGCCGTGCCGGACGTACCGGAAGCCGCGCCGGAGCGGGTGCCGGAGCCGGAGGCCGTACGAGAGCCCGGGACGGCCCCCGTACCGGAGCCGGGGGACGTACGGGAGCCGGAGACCGCACCGGAACCGGGGGACGTACCGGAGCGTGAAAGCGACGACAGGCGGTTCACCGTTCGGCTGGTGAACTTCGAGGGGCCCTTCGATCTGCTCCTCCAGCTGATCTCCAAGCACAAGCTGGACGTCACCGAGGTCGCGCTCTCCAAGGTCACCGACGAGTTCATGGCGCACATCCGCGCCATGGGCCCCGACTGGGACCTCGACCAGACCACCGAGTTCCTCGTCGTCGCCGCCACCCTGCTCGACCTCAAGGCCGCCCGGCTGCTGCCCGCCGCCGAGGTGGAGGACGAGGCGGACCTGGCGCTCCTGGAGGCGCGGGACCTGCTCTTCGCGCGGCTGCTCCAGTACCGCGCGTACAAGCAGATCGCCGACATCTTCAGCGGCCGTCTGGAGGCGGAGGCCCGCCGCCACCCCCGTACCGTCGGCCTGGAGGACCACCACGCGGAGCTGCTGCCCGAGGTGGTCATCAGCATCGGGCCCGAGGGGTTCGCCAAGCTGGCCGTCAAGGCGATGCAGCCGAAGCCCAAGCCCCAGGTGTACGTGGACCACATCCACGCCCCCCTGGTCAGCGTGCGGGAGCAGGCGGGCCTCGTGGTGGAGCGGCTGCGCGCGGCCGGGGCGGCGGTCAGCTTCCGCAGCCTCACCGAGGACGCGCCGGACACCCTCACCGTGGTGGCCCGCTTCCTGGCCCTGCTGGAGCTGTACCGGGAGAAGGCCGTCACCCTGGACCAGGACGAGGCGCTGGGCGACCTGCTGGTCACCTGGTGCGGCGGGGAGGGCGCGGAGCCGGTGGTGACGGACGAGTTCGACCAGGAGCTGAACGGGACGGCCGAGCAGGAGGAGGACGTACGGGATGAGTGAGCAGCCGGTCCAGGGGGACGGCACGGGCGCGGTCGCCTCGCTCGACCTGAAGCCCGCCCTCGAAGCGGTCCTCATGGTCGTCGACGAACCCGCCACCGTCGACCAGCTGGCCAAGGTGCTCCAGCGGCCCCGGCGGGCCGTGGCGGACGCCCTGCGGGAGCTGGCCGACGAGTACACCGTGCAGCGCCGGGGCTTCGACCTGCGGCTCGTCGCGGGCGGCTGGCGGTTCTACACCCGCCCGGAGTACGCGGCGGCCGTCGAGGGCTTCGTCCTGGACGGCCAGCACGCCCGGCTGACCCAGGCCGCGCTGGAGACCCTGGCGGTGGTCGCCTACCGGCAGCCGGTGAGCCGGTCGCGGGTCTCGGCGGTGCGCGGGGTGAACTGCGACGGCGTCATGCGGACCCTCCTCCAAAGGGGTCTGGTGGCCGAGGCGGGCGCGGAACCCGAAACAGGTGCGATCCTGTACAGGACGACGAACTACTTTCTGGAGCGCATGGGCCTGCGAGGCCTGGACGAGCTCCCGGAGCTCGCGCCCTTCCTCCCGGAGGCGGACGCGATCGAGGCTGAGACGCTAGAGGGTGTGCCGTCGTTCGATCCGGACGCACCGGACACCCCGGATACTCACGCAGACGACAAGACGGAATTTTGATGCGAAGCAGTGGCAGGAACAGCGGAAGCGGCAGCGGCGGCAGCGGCCGGAACCCCCGGAGCGGCGGCGGTCAGGGCGGACGCCCCGGCGGCCAGGGCGGTCGCGGGGGCAGCCAGGGAGGCCGTCCCGGCGGTCAGGGCGGGCGCCCCTCCGGCCAGGGCGGGCGTCCGGGCTCCCAGGGCGGCCGTAGCTCCACGGGCGGCCGTAGCTCCCAGGGCGGGCGTGGCTTCCAGGGCGGCGGCCGGGACGAGCAGGAGCAGCGCCCCCGCCGTCCCCGCCCCGAGGAGCGCCGCTACGACGTGGGCAACGACGCCCCCGGCGGCCGGGACGGCCAGGACGGCCCCCGCAAGGGCCGCGGCGCGGCGGCCCGCGGCGGCGCCAAGGGCGGCCCGAAGCCCGCACAGGGCGGCGGCCGCGGCGGTGGCCCCCGCCGGGGTGCCCCGGCGCGCCCCCGCGAGCTGGACGCCAAGATCGAGCAGCGCAACCGCGACCGGTACGCGAACAAGCCCGACATCAAGCTCCCCAAGACCCACCCGGGCGCCGAGCAGGAGGGCGAGCGGCTGCAGAAGGTCCTCGCCCGGGCCGGCATGGGCTCGCGCCGCGCGTGCGAGGAGCTGATCGAGCAGGCCCGCGTCGAGGTCAACGGCGAGATCGTCGTCGAGCAGGGCATGCGCGTCGACGTCCACAAGGACGAGATCAAGGTCGACGGGCTGACCGTCGCCGCGCAGTCGTACCTCTTCTTCGCGCTGAACAAGCCCGCCGGGGTCGTCTCCTCGATGGAGGACCCGGACGGCCGCCAGTGCCTCGGCGACTACGTGACCAACCGCGAGACGCGGCTGTTCCACGTCGGCCGGCTCGACACCGAGACCGAGGGCATCATCATGCTCACCAACCACGGTGAGCTGGCCCACCGCCTCACGCACCCCAAGTACGGCGTGAAGAAGACCTACCTGGCCGCCATCCAGGGCCCCCTGCCGCGCGACCTCGGCAAGCGGCTCAAGGACGGCATCCAGCTCGAGGACGGGTACGCCCGAGCCGACCACTTCCGGGTCGTCGAGAACACCGGCAAGAACTACCTGGTCGAGGTCACCCTCCACGAGGGCCGCAAGCACATCGTGCGCCGGATGCTGGCCGAGGCGGGCTTCCCGGTCGAGCGGCTGGTGCGGACGTCCTTCGGGCCGATCCCGCTGGGCGACCAGAAGTCCGGCTGGCTGCGCCGCCTCACCAACACCGAGGTCGGCATGCTGATGCGCGAGGTCGGTCTCTAGCCGGCACCCGCACCCACGCGAAGGCCCGCGGCCGGTATCCGTTCGGAAAGTTCGAACAGAACCGGCCGCGGGCCTTTTGCCGCCCTCGCCCACCCTTTATAGTCAGAGTGACTATTAAGAAGGAGGCGGGCCCGTGAGCCTCGCGGACATACTCGATCCCCTGCAGCAGCCCCTGGTGACGGTCCTGGACACCCCGGTCAGCTGGACCGAGGTGCTGGGCTTCGGCAGCGGGGCGCTCTGCGTCTGGCTGGTGGCCCGCCAGCACATCGCCAACTGGCCGATCGGGATCGCCAACAACGTCTTCTTCATCCTGCTGTTCGCCCAGGCCGGGCTGTACGCCGACGCCGGCCTCCAGATCGTCTTCATCACCCTCGCCGCGTACGGCTGGTGGACCTGGACCCACGGGGGTGGACCAGGCACCACGACCCTGCCGGTGCGCAGGACGACCCGCACCGAATGGGCCTGGCTGCTCGCGGCGGGGGTGGTGGGGACCGCCGGGATCACCCTGCTGCTGTCCCGGGCCACCGACTCCACCGTCCCGTTCTGGGACGCCCTGACGACCTCGCTCTCGCTGATGGCGACGTACGGGCAGTGCCGGAAGCGGCTGGAGTCCTGGTGGCTGTGGATCGCGGCGGACGTGGTCTACATCCCGCTCTACGCGCACAAGGGGCTGTATCTGACCTCGCTGCTGTACGCCGGGTTCCTCGCCCTCTGCATCGTCGGCCTGCGCAACTGGCACCGCGACCTGACCGCCCGTACCGCCCGCCCGCTGGAGGTGGCCGCCGCATGAAGCGCTATGGACACGGCCTGGTCCTCGGCAAGTTCTACCCGCCGCACGCGGGCCACCACCACCTCGTCGAGACCGCCCGGGACCGGTGCGAACGGCTGACCGTGCTGGTCTGCGCCGCCTCCGTGGAGTCCGTCCCGCTCGCGGACCGGGTCGCCTGGATGCGCGAGGCGCACCCGGACGTCACGGTGGTCGGCGCGGTCGACGACACGCACATGGACGTGACCGACCCGGCGGTCTGGGATGCGCACATGGCCGTCTTCACCGCCGCCGTGCCGGAGCGGGTGGACGCGGTCTTCACCTCGGAGCCGTACGGGGAGGAGCTGGGCCGCCGCTTCGGCGCCGCGTCGGTGCTCGTCGACCCCGACCGCACCCTCTTCCCGGTCTCCGGCACCGCCGTCCGCAAGGACCCCGTCGGCTGCTGGGACTTCCTCCGCGCGCCCGTGCGGGCCGCCCTCGCCCGCCGGGTCGTCGTCCTCGGCGCCGAGTCCACCGGCACCACGACCCTCGCGCGGGCGCTCACCGGCCACTACCGTGCCCGCGGCGGGGTCTGGGGACGGACGGGCTACGTCGCGGAGTACGGGCGCGAGTACAGCGAACGCAAGCTCGCCGAGCTGCGCGAGCGGTGGCCCGGAGCCGCCTGGGAGGACGTCACCTTCACCACCGACGACTTCCCCGCCATCGCCCGCACCCAGAACGAGCGCGAGGAGGCCGCCGCCCGCACCGGCTCCCCGGTCCTCTTCTGCGACACGGACTCCTTCGCCACCACCGTCTGGCACGAGCGGTACGTCGGCGGCCGCAACCCCCTCGTCGAGGAGATCGCGGACCGGGCCGCCCCCCACCACCTCTGGCTCCTCACCGACCACGAGGGCGTCGCCTTCGAGGACGACGGACTGCGCGACGGCGAGGAGCTGCGCCCCTGGATGACCGACCGCTTCCGCGCCGAACTCACCCGCACGGGAAGACGGTTCATCGAGATCACCGGCCAGCCCGAGACCCGGCTCGCCCGGGCCGTCGCCGCCGTGGACGGACTCCTCGCCACCGGCTGGGACTTCGCCGCCCCCCTCCCGGAGAAGCGATGAGCACCGGCGTACCGGAGGGGTACGATCCGCACGCCTTCCCGCCCTTCGCGGTCACCGTCGACCTCGCGGTCTTCACCGTCCGGGGCGCGGCGCTCCACGTCCTGCTGGTCGAGCGCGGCCAGGACCCCTTCCGGGGGCGCTGGGCGCTGCCGGGCGGCTTCCTCCTGCCCCGCGAGTCCGCCGACGAGGCCGCCCGCCGCGAACTGGCCGAGGAGACCGGACTCGGCCCGGACGCCGTGGGCTCCCTCCACCTGGAGCAGCTGCGCACCTACACCGACCCGGACCGCGACCCGAGGATGCGGGTCGTCTCCGTCGCGTACGCCGCCCTCCTGCCGGACCTGCCCGAACCGCGCGGCGGCGGCGACGCGGCCAGTGCCCGGTGGTGGGACGCGCGCGCCACCGGACCGCTCGCCTTCGACCACGACCGGATCCTGGCCGACGCCCGCGACCGGATCGGCGCCAAGCTCGAATACACCTGCCTGGCCACGGAGTTCTGCCCGCCCGAGTTCACCCTCGGTGAGCTCCAGCAGGTCTACGAGACGGTGTGGGGCGTCGAGCTGGACCGCCCCAACTTCCGCCGCAAGGTCCTGGGCGCGCCCGGCTTCGTCCGGCCCGTCGACGGCCCCCCGCGCCGCACGGGCGGCCGGGGCAAACCGGCCGCGCTCCACCGTGCGGGCGGCGCCACGACCCTCCACCCGCCCCTGCTGCGCCCGCAGCCCACCGACGCATCCCTCTCCCGCCCGGAAGGACGAACGCCATGACCATCGCCACCCGAAGACTGACCAAGCAGGCGGCCACCGGCTCGCTGACCGGGCTCGCGCTCGGTGACGCGCTCGGCTTCCCCACCGAGTTCAACGATGTGCCCTCGATCCTCGCCAAGTGCGGCCCCTGGCGGGGAATGGAGCTGCCGACCCCCGCGTTCGTCACCGACGACACCCAGATGACGATCGCGCTGGGCCGGGGTATCCGCACCGCCATGGACAGCGGACTGCTCACGCCGGAGCGCATGGTGGACCCGGTACGCGGGGAGTTCATCGCCTGGTACCACTCGCCGGACAACAACCGGGCCCCCGGCAACACCTGCCTCACCGCCTGCCGTCTCCTCGAGACCACCGGCGCCTGGCAGGAGGCCAGCCAGACGCACTCCAAGGGGTGCGGCGCCAACATGCGGGTCGCGCCCATCGGCCTCGTCCCCGGCCTCAGCGCCGAACAGCGCGCCGGGGCCGCCCAGCTCCAGGCCGCCCTCACCCACGGCCACCCCACCGCGCTCGCCGCCTCCGACCTCACCGCCCGCGCGGTCCTCCTGCTCGCCCAGGGCGCCGAACCGCTCGGCCTGATCGGCCAGTTGCGCAGCTACGCGTACGAGAACAGCGGCCGCTACCACACCCGCTGGCTGGGCGACCTGTGGCGGTACGCCGGGGACACCTCGCCCGAGGCGTTCATCAGCCGTGGCTGGGACGAGTGCCAGAGCGCCCTGGCCGCCGTCCAGGAGGCCCTGCGCGACGCGTCGCCGGAGACCGACCCGTGCGAGCGCACCGGCGACGGCTGGATCGCCGAGGAGGCCCTCGCCACCGCCCTGCACTGCTTCCTGCTCTTCCCCGAGGACCCGCTCGCCGCCCTGCGCCGGGCCGCCTGCACCCGGGGCGACTCCGACTCGATCGCCTGCCTGGCGGGCGCCTTCGCAGGAGCCCACCTGGGCGCGGGGGCCTGGCCCCAGGAGTGGTCGGAGCGGATCGAGTACCGGAGCGACCTGCTCTCCCTGGCGGCGCTCTGGGATGCTTGAGCGATGAGCCCCACCCCTCTCACCCTGGCGCGGGCCGGCCTCCCGGTCGTCGACCTGCGCCCCGACCTCGCCGACGCCCCGGGCCCGCTGGTCTTCGCCACGGTCTCCGGCGCCCACCTCTACGGCTTCCCCTCCCGGGACTCGGACGTGGACCTGCGGGGGGTCCACGTCCTGCCCGCCGAGGCGCTGGTGGGGCTGCGCGAGCCGGAGGAGACCCGGACGCGGATGTGGGAGCGGGACGGGGTCGAACTGGACCTCGTCACCCACGACCTGCGCAAGTTCGTCCGGCTGATGCTCCGGCCCAACGGCTACGTCCTGGAGCAGTTGCTCTCCCCGCTGGTGGTCCACACGAGCGATCTCCACACCGAACTGGCGGCCCTCGTCCCCGGCGTGCTGACCCGCCACCACGCCCACCACTACCGGGGCTTCGCCGGAACCCAGTGGCGGCTGTACGGGAAGACCGGCGAGCTGAAGCCGCTGCTCTACACCTTCCGGGCCCTGCTCACCGGCATCCACCTGATGCGCAGCGGGGAGGTGCTGGCCCATCTGCCCGCCCTCCTCGACGAGGTCGACGCCCCCGCGTATCTGCCCGGCCTGATCGAGGCGAAGGCGGAGGCCGAGCACGCGGCGGCGACGGAGGCGGACGGGGAGACGGTGACCCGGGACATCGAGGCGCTGCACCGCGTCCTGGACGAGGCCCAGGAGCGCTCCCGGCTGCCGGAGACCGCGACGGCCTTCGACGCCCTGCACGACCTGGTCGTACGGGCGAGGCTGACGCCGTGAGGGCCTGACGCCCTGCGGCTCTGCGGCTCTTCGGGCTGCCGGACCGACGCCTCCCAGGGACTGACCGGCCGACGCCCCGACGGCCGGCAGCCGGGGCGCCACCCGCCCGGCCCGGACCCGGAAGCCACCGGAAAGCTCCTGCCGGGCCGATGCCCTGTCGCCCCCGGACTACCGCGCCGACGCTCTCCTCACCCGTACGAGGAGGTCCTCCACTGCCGCCCGGTCCGGCCCGGGCGGCAGTGGGGAGGCCTCCGCCGCCTCCTCGCTCTCCTCGGCCAGGCGGTTCATCCGGCGCTCCACCTCCGGCCACGGCACCTCGCCCCGTTTCACTGCCAGCAACTCCTCGCGCGCGTCGCCCACCTCGATGCGCAGCTCACCGGTGCGCAGCAGGTCCCGGCAGCTCGCCAGCAGCCGGAGCAGATGCATGGCGTGCTTCCAGCGGGGCTCCCCGTACAGCCGGACGTCCGCCTCCAGCTTCCGGCGCTGGCCCAGCGCGTAGCGGACGAACGTGGTGTGCGCCTGGCGGGAGAGGAACGCCCCGCGCAGGGCGAGCAACTCCCGGCCGGTGTCGTCCACGTACTCCACCAGCGGGGAGTGCAGGCACTCCAGCACATTCGGATTGGCCCGCAGCGCCAGCTTGCAGAAGCGTTCCAGCTCCCAGGAGAACTGCTCGGGCGCCGGGCCCTCGACATGGGTCGGGGGCTTGGTGAAGCCCCAGAACAGCGGGGTGGGGGCGGCATACACCCCGCGCAGGTCGGTGTCGCTGTCCTGCGTCGCGAGCCCGAACGCGCGGGAGCCCATCACACACGCGTAGACCGTGTGGTCACGTACGAGAGCCTCGTCGGCGGGAGTGATCATGGCCGTGAGGGTACGTGGACGGCGGGCCGGGCCACATCCGGACATCCCCGGGCCGGGGCGGGCGCGGCCCCACTGCTCAGCCCAGCCGGATGGCCCCGTCCGTGACCGTGATCCGCTCGGCCGGCAGCGGGCGGGTCGCCGGACCTGCCTCGACCGCCGCGTCCGCGATGGAGAACTTGGAGCCGTGGCAGGGGCAGTTGATGGTGCCGTCGCTGACCGTCGAGACCAGGCAGTTCGCATGGGTGCAGACGGCGGAGAACGCCTTGAACTCGCCCTCCTCCGGCTGGGTCACCACCACCTTCTGCTCCTTGAAGACCGTGCCCCCGCCGACCGGGACGTCACCGGTCGAGGCGAGCCGCTGCCCGCCGCCGGGGGAGGCGTCCGGGGAGGTGCCGGGCGAGGTGGCGGCCGTGTCCCCGCCACCGCCCCCGTCGCCGTCCGATCCGCAGCCGGTCACCAGGGCGGCGGCCCCTGCCGCGCCCGCCGCCAGGACCGTCCTTCGCCGTGCGTTCATGGGCTCTCCAGTTGTCAGGTGTCAGTGGGGGGATCCGTGCCCGCCATGGTGGCGGCGGGGAGCGCGGAGGTGAAGCAACCGGGCGGGCCGGGAGCACTTCCTGTACAGTCGTCCAGGAAATTACCCCGGGAGGCCGCTCGTCATGCACATCGCAGCTCAGGTCCTGGTCGCGCTCGTCGCGCTGATCCACGCCTACTTCCTGGTCCTGGAGATGTTCCTCTGGGACACCGACCGCGGCCGCAGGGCCTTCGGTACGACCGCCGCCTTCTCCCGCGAGAGCGCCACCCTCGCCGCCAACCAGGGCCTCTACAACGGCTTCATGGCCGCCGGACTGGTCTGGGGCCTCCTCGCCGCCGACCCCGTCGCCTTCCAGGCCCAGGTCTTCTTCCTCGGCTGCCTGATCGTGGCCGGGGTCTACGGGGCCGTCACCGTCAGCCGGAAGATCCTCTACGTCCAGGCCGTGCCGTCCGCGATCGCCCTCGGCGCCGTCCTGCTCGCGGGCTGAGCCCCCGTTGACGCCCGCGGTCACCGACGGCAGCGCCGACCCCCGTACCGCACGCACCCGGGCCAGGCTCCGGGCAGCCCTCCTCGCCGCCTGCGAGCACCGGCCGCTCGACCGGGTCAGCGTCGCGCAGGTGGTGCGCGGGGCCGGGGTCGGACGCGCCACCTTCTACCTCCACTACGACGACCTGCACGCCCTCGCCGTGGACGCCTGCGCCGACGTCGTCACCGAGGCGGTCGACGCCCTCCACGCCTGGGAGGGCGCGCCACCCGGCCCGGAGGCGCCCCCGCCCCCGCTCGCCGCCCTCCTCACTTCCGTCCACGCCCGGGCGCCCGTCTACCGCGGCCTCCTGCGCGAAGGCGGCGGCGGGCCGCTCGGCGAACGGCTCCACCGGGAGCTGCGGCAGCGCAGCCTCGACGAGCTGAACGCCCGCCGCCCGGCGGACCCCGGCCACGACCTCACCGCGAGCGCGGTGGCCGGAATCTTCACCGGGGTGCTGGCCGACTGGGTGCACGGGGAGGTCACCGCCGCCCCTGAGCAACTCGCCGGCCGGATCTGGCAACTGCTCCTCGCGGTCCACGCCACCGCCCGTCTCACCTGGAGAGCGCGGCGGCCGGACCCCGCCCCGCCCCTCTAGGGTGATCAGGAGCAGCGCGGAAGTGAACGAGCGAGGAGTCAGGACGTGGCGGTACGAGCGGTCCGAGGCGCCGTCCAGCTGGAGCGGGACGAGGCCGGACACATGGAGGAGCGGGTCGGTGAGCTGCTCACGGCCGTCCTGGAACGCAACGAGCTGGTCGCCGACGACCTGATCAGCATCTGGTTCACCGCCACCCCCGATCTGCACAGCGACTTCCCGGCCGCCGCCGCGCGCGGCCTCGGGATCGTCGACGTCCCCCTGATCTGCGCCCAGGAGCTGGACATCGAGGGGGCCATGCCCCGCGTCGTCCGGCTCCTCGCCCATGTCGAGACCTACCTCTCCCGCGCGGAGATCAGCCACGTCTACCTCGGCGCCACCGCCGCCCTGCGCAAGGACATCGCCCAGTGAGAACCGCCCTCGTCATCGGAACCGGGCTCGTCGGCACCTCCGCCGCCCTGGCCCTGGCCGGACGTGGCATCCACGTCCACCTCGTCGACCACGACCCCGAGTCGGCCCGCACCGCCGCCGCGCTCGGTGCCGGGACCGACGAGCCGCCCACCGGCCCGGTCGACCTCGCCGTGATCGCCGTACCGCCCGCCCACACCGCCACCGTCCTGGCCACCGCCATGCGCGACGGGGTGGCCCGGGGCTACCTGGACGTGGCCAGCGTCAAGGGCGGCCCGCGCCGGGAGCTGGAGGCGCTGGGCCTCGACCTCACCCCGTACATCGGTACGCACCCGATGGCGGGCAAGGAGCGCTCCGGCCCGCTCGCCGCCACCGCCGACCTCTTCGAGGGGCGCCCCTGGGTCCTCACCCCGACCCGGGAGACCGACACCGAGGTCCTCAACCTCGCCCTGGAGCTGGTCGCGCTCTGCCGGGCCGTCCCCGTGGTGATGGACGCCGACGCCCACGACCGGGCCGTCGCCCTGGTATCGCACACCCCGCAGCTGATCTCCTCCATGGTCGCCGCGCGGCTGGAGGAGGCCGACGAGTCCGCCGTACGGCTCTGCGGGCAGGGCATACGGGACGTGACCCGGATCGCCGCCTCCGACCCCCGGATGTGGGTGGAGATCCTCTCCGCCAACCCCGGCCCGGTCGCGGACGTGCTGGCCGGGGTCGCGGCCGACCTGGAGGAGACCGTGACCGCGCTGCGGGGGCTCGACTCCGTGGACGAGAAGCGGCGGCGCGCGGGCACCGACGCCATCGAGGACGTCCTGCGCCGGGGCAACGCGGGCCGGGTCCGGGTGCCGGGCAAGCACGGCGCCGCCCCGGCCGCGTACGAGACGGTGGCCGTCCTCATCGGGGACAAGCCGGGCGAGCTGGCCGCGATCTTCGCCGACGCGGGCCGGGCCGGGGTCAACATCGAGGACGTCCGCATCGAGCACGCCACCGGGCAGCAGGCGGGCCTGGTCCAGATCATGGTCGAGCCGAGCGCGGCCCCCGTACTCGCGGCGGCCCTGACCGAACGCGGCTGGTCGGTCCGCGGCTGACCCCGGACGGGCGGGGACGCGGCCCAGGACCGTACGGGGACACGCGCGTCCCACCGGCCGGGGGCGCCGGCTGCCCCGTACGGTCCCCGCCCCTGAGCCGTACGGGGTACAAGGGCGCGCCCGGCACTCGGTAACCTGGTACGAGGCCTCCCGTGGCCCGTCCGTCCCCACCCCGTGTACCAGGAAGGTGTCCACCGCCGTGGAAACCGCAAGCTCCGCCGTGATCGTCGCCATCGACGGGCCCTCCGGCACCGGAAAGTCGAGCACCTCGAAGGCCGTCGCCGCCAAGCTCGGCCTGAGCTACCTGGACACGGGCGCGCAGTACCGGGCCATCACCTGGTGGATGCTGAACAACGGCATCGACGTCTCCAGCCCGGCCGAGATCGCCACCGCCGCCGCCAAGCCGGTGATCGTCTCCGGCACCGACCCGTCCGCCCCGACGATCACCGTCGACGGCGAGGACGCCTCCGGCCCGATCCGCACCCAGGAGGTCACCTCCAAGGTCAGCGCGGTCAGCGCGGTCCCCGAGGTGCGCACGATCATCACGGAGCTGCAGCGCTCCATCGCCGCGGGCGCCGAGGGCGGCATCGTCGTCGAGGGCCGGGACATCGGCACCACCGTGCTGCCCGACGCCGACATCAAGATCTTCCTCACCGCCTCCCCGGAGGCCCGCGCCGCCCGCCGCAGCGGTGAGGTCAAGGGATCCGACCTCGCCGCCACCCGCGAGGCCCTGATCAGGCGGGACGCCGCCGACTCCGGCCGCAAGACCTCCCCCCTCGCCAAGGCGGACGACGCCGTCGAGGTGGACACCACCGAGCTGACCCTCCAGCAGGTCATCGAGTGCATCGTCACCCTCGTCGAGGAGAAGCGGACCGCCGCGTGAGCGACGCCACGGGGGCGCCGACGCTGCGCGGGGCCGCGGTGGGACGGCGGATCGGCATCGGCCTGATGTACGGGCTCTGGAAGCCGCGGGTGCTCGGCGCGTGGCGGGTGCCCGCCGCCGGACCCGTCATCCTCGCGGTCAACCACTCCCACAACATCGACGGCCCGATGCTGATGGGCACCGCGCCCCGGCCGGTGCACTTCCTGATCAAGAAGGAGGCGTTCGTCGGCCCCCTCGACCCGTTCCTGCACGGGATCGGCCAGATCGAGGTGGACCGTACGACCGTCGACCGCACCGCCATCAGCCACGCGCTGGGCGTCCTGGCGGACGGCGGGGCGCTCGGGATCTTCCCGGAGGGCACCCGGGGTGAGGGCGACTTCGCCTCGCTGCGGGCCGGACTCGCGTACTTCGCGGTACGCGGCGGGGCGCCGATCGTCCCCGTCGCCGTCCTGGGATCCACCGAGCGCCGTGGACGGTTGATACGGGGGCTGCCCCCGCTGCGCAGCCGGGTCGACGTCGTCTTCGGGGACGCGTTCGACGCGAGCGCCGGCGACGGGCGGCGGACGCGCAAGGCGCTGGACGAGGCGACCCTGCGGATCCAGGCGCGGCTCACCGCCCACCTGGAGAGCGCCAAGCGCCTCACCGGCCGATAGGCCAGACTTGACCTGACTTGAGTAGTGGACGGCGCTGATCGCGGTCCATCGATGATGATGCAAAGAGGAACGGACTTCATGAACGACCAGATTCACTCCGGCGGCTCGGACCACGAGCACGGAGAGCTTGGCGATGCCGAGTACGCGGAGTTCATGGAGCTCGCCGCGCAGGAGGGCTTCGACCCCGAGGAGGTCGAGGGCGCTCTCGGTGAGGCCGGTCACGGCCCGCTCCCCGTGCTCGCCGTCGTCGGCCGCCCCAATGTCGGCAAGTCGACCCTGGTGAACCGGATCATCGGCCGCCGTGAGGCCGTCGTGCAGGACAAGCCCGGCGTCACCCGTGACCGCGTCACCTACGAGGCCGAGTGGGCGGGCCGCCGGTTCAAGGTCGTCGACACCGGCGGCTGGGAGCAGGACGTGCTGGGCCTCGACGCCTCCGTCGCCGCCCAGGCGGAGTACGCCATCGAGACCGCCGACGCCGTGGTCTTCGTGGTCGACTCCACCGTCGGCGCCACCGACACCGACGAGGCCGTCGTCAAGCTGCTGCGCCGGGCGGGCAAGCCCGTCGTGCTCTGCGCCAACAAGGTCGACGGCCAGAGCGGCGAGGCCGACGCCACCGCCCTGTGGTCACTGGGCCTCGGTGAGCCCTACCCGGTCTCCTCGCTGCACGGCCGGGGCACCGGTGACATGCTGGACGCCGTCCTGGAGGCGCTCCCGGACGCCCCGGCCCAGAGGTTCGGCACCGCCCCCGGCGGCCCCCGCCGCATCGCCCTGATCGGCCGCCCGAACGTCGGCAAGTCCTCCCTGCTCAACAAGGTCGCGGGGGAGGACCGGGTCGTCGTCAACGAGCTGGCCGGCACCACCCGTGACCCGGTCGACGAGCTGATCACGCTCGGCGGCATCACCTGGAAGTTCATCGACACCGCCGGTATCCGCCGCCGCGTCCACCTCCAGGAGGGCGCCGACTACTACGCTTCGCTGCGGACCGCCGCCGCCCTGGAGAAGGCCGAGGTCGCCGTCGTCCTGATCGACGCCAGCGAGTCCATCAGCGTCCAGGACCAGCGCATCGTCACGATGGCCGTGGAGGCGGGGCGCGCCCTGGTCGTCGCCTTCAACAAGTGGGACACCCTCGACGAGGAGCGCCGCTACTACCTGGAGCGCGAGATCGAGACGGAGCTGGCACAGATCTCCTGGGCCCCGCGCGTCAACGTCTCGGCCGTCACCGGCCGCCACATGGAGAAGCTGGTCCCGGCGATCGAGACCGCGATCGAGGGATGGGAGACCCGCGTCCCCACCGGCCGGCTGAACGCGTTCCTGGGCGAGATCGTCGCCGCCCACCCGCACCCGATCCGCGGGGGCAAGCAGCCGCGCATCCTGTTCGGCACCCAGGCGGGCACCAAGCCGCCCCGGTTCGTCCTCTTCGCCTCCGGCTTCCTGGAGCACGGCTACCGCCGCTTCGTCGAGCGCCGGCTCCGTGAGGAGTTCGGCTTCGAGGGCACCCCGATCCACATCTCGGTCCGGGTCCGCGAGAAGCGCGGCCGCAACAAGTAGCGCACACGGGAGAGCCCCGGCACGGCCCGTACGAAGGGACCGTGCCGGGGCTCTCCCGTACCCGCTCTCAGGACTCCCGGGAGCCCGGCGGAAGCGCCGTCGGCCGGGGGCGCCCGGCGTGCCGGCCCACCCGCTGCCAGGAGCCGAGGGTCCCGGTGTGGTGGCTCTGGCCGCCGCCGGTCCCGGTCTGCCGGGCGGACCCGGGCGGGGACGGGTGGCCGGGCAGCGGGGCCCGGGAGGCGAAGAACCCCGCGCTGAAGGCCGGGAAGCGGAGGTTCTCCTCACCGCTCCGGTCACCCGGCAGCGCCCGGAACGAGCGCCGGTACTCGGAGTACAGCGCGTCGTAGATCGGGGTGGCGGAGGTGCCCGCCGATGGATCCTGCGCGGGACGCATGGCAGGAATCTGGCTCTGGTGCTGGCGGGACGGGTCGTATGAGTGCACGTAGGTGCCAACGACCTCGTCGCCCGTCGGATGCGGTTCCGCCGGAGAAAACGCTGTTCGGCGGGGGTGCCCGAGCGGGGCGGACATCCTCAGGTCCCGGCCAGCGGCATCGAGGCGGCGACCAGGACCCCGTTGACCGCGGCCTTCTCCAGGGCGTCCCGGAGCAGGTCCTCGCGCGGCTGCTGGCCGATGGTGCCGGCCGGGGCGGCGAAGACCAGGACCTGCTGCGACTTGTTGACCGCGGCCCGCCAGCCGTCGGTGACCTGGAGCGGCTGGTGGGCCTGCCACCAGGCGACCGGGTTCCCGCCGCCGGAGCCCGGCTGCAGCACGGCGTGCAGCTGGCCCACGGCGAGCAGCACCGACCAGCCGGGCAGCGGCGCGGGCAGCGTGTGCAGGTCGGGCGCCGGGTGGAAGCCCTGCTCCAGCAGCAGCTGGAGGAACTCGTCGCCCCCGCTGCCGTCGGTGCCGGGCCGGGCGACCGGGCCGGTCGGTTCGACGACCAGGGCCGGGCGGACATCGTCCTCGATGAGAACGAGACCGCTGGTGATGCCGAGGACGGCCTGTTCGGGCATGCGCCCCTCCGTATTCTTCTGCTCGCTGCCGGTGATGCTGCGCACCGCGCCCTGGAGCTGGTCCTCCGCGACCTTGACGACCTGCGAGGGGATGCACGTCGCGTGGGCGAACGCGAGCACGGCCGTCTCGTCCCCGATGAACAGCACGGTGCTGGTGCGCTCCTGGTCGGAGTCGCCGGGGGTGCGGCAGGAGGTGCAGTCGTAGCTGCCGGGGGTGTCGTCGCCGACGAGCAGCCGGTCGGCTTCGTCGTCGCCGATCTCGGCGCGTACGTCCTGGCTGACGTCGAGCATGCGCGGCACGGGTGGCTCCTCGGACTCGGTGCGTGGGCCGGGGGGTTCCCGGCTCATGAAGAGACAACGGGGAATCCGCGGCCGGGGTCACGCACCGGCGTGGACGGAAGTGAGGGCCATGTCGACTCATCGTCACATCGATGAGTCGATCTCCGGTCTCTCCGGGGAGCGGCCTCCCGCCCCTTCGGAGAGCGGGGAGAGGCAGGCGGACATAGTCTCCGGAGATTTTCTCCGGACGCAGGCAACCTCCCCGCTTTTTCCCACGTCAAGCACGGAGGAATGCGTCGCCGGAACGGGTGGCGGGCAGGCGGCCGGGAAATGCACCGGCCGTCCCCGAAGCGTGCGCGGACACCGGACGCCGAGTGCGATCCGGACCCGCGGCTTCCAGGAACGGGCTGGTCAGCCACGGTTCCGGCGGTGCGGCGGGGCTACCGGACGGTGCGACGCATTCCACGGCGGAATCCACCCGGATTCCGGACCCGTTCGAGGTGGTGGAACGGGGCGGCGGAACAGATGGTGAACCGCCGGGACATACAGTCACGCGATACCGGCCCGACCAGGGGGAAACGGCGGCTCCATGCATATTTCATTTCTTCTGCACAACGCGTACGGCATCGGCGGGACGATCCGGTCGACCTTCACGCTCGCCCGCGCCCTCGCCGAACAGCACGACGTCGAGATCGTCTCCGTCTTCCGGCACCGCGACGCACCCCAGCTCGGCGCGCCCGAGGGCGTGACGCTCCGCCACCTCGTCGACCTGCGGAAGAAGAGCGGCAGCTACGAGGGGGACGCGGCCGAACACGCCCGGCCCGCCGTGGTGTTCCCGCGCGGCGACAGTCGGCACAAGCAGTACAGCAGGCTCACCGACGCCCGGATCGCCGACCACCTCCGGACGCTCGAGGCCGATGTCGTCGTCGGCACCCGCCCCGGGCTGAACGTGCACATCAGCCGGCAGACCCGCCGGGGCCCGGTGCGCGTCGGGCAGGAGCACCTGACCCTCGACAACCACGGCTACCGCCTGCGGCGCGAGATCGCCCACCGGTACACCCTGCTCGACGCCCTCACCACCGTCACGCGGGCCGACGCCGCCGACTACCGCCGCCGGATGAAGCTGCCCGGCGTGCGGATCGAGGCCATCCCCAACGCCGTGCCCGTGCCCGGCTGTCCGCCCGCCGACGGCGATCTGAAGTGGGTCGTCGCGGCCGGCCGGCTGCACCGGGTCAAGCGGTACGACCTGCTCGTACGGGCCTTCGCCCAGGTCGCGGCCGCCCGCCCGGACTGGCGGCTGCGGATCTACGGCGGAGCGGACGCCAGCGGCGACGAACAGGCCACGCTGCGCGCGCTCATCGACCGGCTGGACCTGCACAACCACGTGTTCCTGATGGGCGCGGCCAGCCCGCTGGAGGCCGAGTGGCCCAAGGGGTCGATCGCCGCCGTCACGTCGGAGCGCGAGTCCTTCGGGATGACCATCGTCGAGGCGATGCGCGGCGGACTGCCGGTCGTGGCCACCGCCTGCCCGCACGGACCGGCCGAGATCATCGAGGACGGCGTCGACGGCTGCCTCGTACCGGTGGGGGACACCGACGCGGTCGCCGCCGCGCTGCTCCGGCTGATCGAGGACGACGGCCTGCGCCACCGGATGGGCCGCGCCGCGCTCGGGGCGTCGGAGCGCTTCGACCCGGCGCGGATCGCCGAGCGCCACGAGAGCCTCTTCACCGAACTCGTCGCCCGGGGCGCCGGGAGCCGGAGCCACGGGCCCCTGCGCACCGCGCTGCACCGCACCCGGGGCACCGTGCTCGACGGGGCGTACGCACTCCGCTACAAGGCCGCCGACGTGCTCCGCAAGGGGAGGACCGCATGACCACCACCGCCACCGCCGACGCGACCGTACGCGCCGACTGCGTCGCCGACCCGGCCGGAACGCTCACCTTCGAGCTGACCACTGCCACCGCCCCCGGCCCCGGCCCCGGGGCCGTACTGCTGCTGCGCCGGAGGGGAGGGGCGGGCACCACGGTCCGGCTCGCGCTGAGCAGCAGCGCCCCCGGCCGGCTGCGGGCGGTGCTGGAGCCCGCCACCGAGCTGCCCGAGGGGTGGTGGGACACGTACGTCGAGGAGCCCGGCTCCGAGCACATGCCGGCCGTCCTGCCCGGGCTGCGGGATCTGCGCACCCTCGTCGACCGCGCCCCCGACGCCGCTACCGCCACCGTCCGCTGGCGGGTGCCCTACCCCACCCTCGACGGCCGCCTCGCGGTCCGCAGCTGGGTCCGCGCCCCGCACGCCGAGGCCGGCGCCATCCGCGTCGGCCCGGCCGGCATGAGCGTCGAGGGCGTGCTGTACGGGGCCGGGGCGGGGGAGGACGCCGTGGTCGAGGCCCGGCTCCAGGGGGACCCCTCGCGGCTCCACCGGGTCCCGCTCACCGCCACCGGGGAGCCGGGCGGCTTCGCCTTCACCCTGCCCTACGCCCCGCTGGTCACCGGCCCGGTGGCCGAGGAGCAGCTCTGGTGGCTCTGGCTGATCCCGGCCCCCGGCGCGAAGGCGGTCAGGATCTCGCGCATCCTGGACGACGTCTGGACCCGGCACAAGACCTTCGTCTACCCGGGCCGTCCGGTGGCCGAGGGCGCCATGGCCACCCCCTGCTACACGGTCGGCAACGACCTCTCCGTACGGGTGGAGCCCCGGCCCGCCACCGCCTGAACAGACCTCGCCAGGGCTTGCGGACAGCTCCTGTCCGCAAGCCCTGGCAGACTCCTCCCCATGTTGGAGACCTCGGCACGACTGCTGCGCCTGCTCTCACTGCTCCAGGCCCACCGGGACTGGTCCGGCGCCGACCTGGCCGAACGGCTCGGCGTCACCCCGCGCACCGTCCGCCGGGACGTGGAGAAGCTCCGCGAGCTGGGCTACCCGGTGAACGCCAGCCCCGGCACCGGCGGCGGCTACCAGCTCGGCGCCGGGGCCGAGCTGCCGCCGCTCCTGCTGGACGACGAGGAGGCCGTCGCGGTCGCCGTGGGGCTGCGTACGGCGGCGGGCCACGGCATCGAGGGCATCGGCGAGACCTCCGTACGCGCCCTGGCCAAGCTGGAGCAGGTGCTGCCGAACCGGCTGCGGCGCCGGGTGAGCGCGCTCGGCGCCTTCACCGTGCCGATGCTGCACGGGGCGGACTCCGAGACCGTCGACCCGGGGCTCCTCACCGAACTCGCCGGGGCCTGCCGGGACAGCGAGCGGCTCCGCTTCTCCTACCGCGCCCACAGCGGCTCGGACTCCCGCCGGACCGTCGAACCGCACCGGCTCGTCTGCACCGAGCGCCGCTGGTACCTCGTCGCCTGGGACCTCGACCGGGCGGACTGGCGGACCTTCCGGGTGGACCGGATCACCCCGACACCCCCGCACGGCCCCCGCTTCACGCCCCGCACCCCGCCCGCCGAGGACCTGGCCGCCTATGTCTCCCGGGGCGTCTCGGTCTCCGCCTACGCGGCGCGGGCGGTGCTCCTGCTGAAGGCCCCGGTGGCGGAGGCAGCCAGGCGCGTCCCGCCCTCCGCCGGGGTGCTGGAGCCCGTCGACGAGCGGAGCTGCCGGCTCACCGCGGGCGCGCCCGACCTGGAGGTCCTGGTGATCCACGTGCTGCTCATGGGGATCGACTTCGAGGTGGTGGAGCCGCCCGAGCTGATCGAGGTGATGGCCCGGGCCCGGGACCGGCTCGACCGGGCGCTCGCCGGCTCCGGGGATTCCTCCCGGTTCCGCGAGGGAGGAGGAACCGTGGAAGAAGCGTGAGGAAATGTAGGACAGGTATAAGGGAGCATGAATTCCCGGTGTCCCCGCCATTCGAGTGAAGGGTCCCCGCCCGGGTAAAAGCGGCAGGTCACCCCGGGTGTTTCCGGAGTACGGCGACCGGCCCCGCAGTGCGGCCGTGCGGGGGCGGCGGACCATTTTGCACCCCCGCTTCCCGGCGGGCCGTTCGGGTGAATAGGGCGGGATTTGGGTGTGTGGGGATTCTGTGACACAAGCGTGACCGCGACGGCATGTGACCATGCCGGGCCTGGCTCCGGTCCGGCCTTCCGTCCGGCTCCGCGGACGCCTACGGTGAGGGGTATGGCCTCTCTACCGACCCCTCCCGCACAGCCCGACGACGCCCCCGACGCGTATGTCGGCCTCGCCGCCGACGCCGCCGAGCAGCTGGCCAGAAGCCGTGGCTGGGACACGGTCCGGGCGGTCCCGCCGGGCTCGTTCCTGACGATGGAGTTCCGCTCCGGGCGCATCAACTTCCAGGTCGAGGACGCCACGGTGACCCGCTGCTGGGTCGGCTGACGCCCTCCCCGCGCCCCTGATACGACCGCGTACGGCGAAGGCCCCGACCACCAGGGTGTGGTCGGGGCCTTCGCCGTACGCGGAGGTCCTAGGGCCTGTCTTCAAAGGGTCATATCCACATCAGGAGTGACGCGATGGTGAGTGCTGCTTCGTAGGATTCGCGAGTTTTGTCGTAGCGGGTGGCTATGGCCCGGTACTGCTTTAACGCGTTGAAGCAGCGCTCGACGACGTTGCGCTGTTTGTAGCGCTCCTTGTCGAAAGCGGGCGGCCTGCCGCCGTTGCTGCCACGACGGCGGCGGTTCGTCTGCTGGTCCGAGCGTTCCGGGATGGTGTGCGGGATACCGCGTTTCCGCAGGTAGTTGCGTATGGCTCGACTGCTGTATCCCTTGTCGCCCAGGAGATGATCGGGCCGGTTGCGCGATCGGCCTGGGCCTGGGCGGCGGACCCTGATCTGCGCGAGAACCTGCTCGAACTGTGTGCAGTCGTTGATGTTGCCGCCGGTGACGACAAAGCCGAGCGGACGGCCGCGGCCGTCGCAGGCGAGGTGAATCTTGGTCGTCAGTCCGCCACGGGATCGCCCGAGGGCGTGAGCGTGTGCCGTTTCTGCAGGGCCTGCCCCTTTTTGCGGGCGCCGGCCGCGTGCTGATGAGCGCGGGTGATCGTGGAGTCCACGGAAACCAGCCAGTCGACGTCCCCAGCCGCATCCTTCTGAGCCTGGACGGCCTCAAGCATCCGCGTGAACGTGCCATCGAGCGCCCACCTGCGGAAACGTGTGTACAACGTCTGCCAGGACCCGTACCTCTCCGGCACATCACGCCAGGCCGAACCGGTCCGCAGCTTCCACACGATTCCGTTCAGTACCACCCGGTCGTCCCGCCGGGGCCGCCCCGTTTCCGTCCGCGGAAGCAGCCCCGACAGAACGTCCCACTCTTCATCCGAGAGCTCATGTCGTCGCACCACGGGGCATATGATGCCCCATCAACAGCCTTTGAAGACAGGCCCTAGGGCCTGTCGTCAAACTGCCGCGTGCCGTGCGGCGCCCGGCACGCACGCTCGCGGCGTTGCCGAGATGCCCTGGTAGCTCCGCTACAAGACCATCCCGGCGCCTTGCGATCGCACGCACCGGACGCCGCACGGCCGCCCTCCGGGCGACGACGGCAGTTTGACGACAGGCCCTAGCCGCCCGTCATCGGCCGCGCCGGGCTCGCGGTGCTCCGGGAGCCGTGGTCCGGGTGCTGCGGCGGGCGGCGGCTGCCCGCCGGGGCCACCGGCGGCCGCTCCGGGCAGGCGGTGGGGGTGTGCGCCCGCGCCCGGGCCCCGGTCGTCGTGGCGGTCGCGGTGGCCGTGGCCACTCCCGTCGCCACCTGTGCGGCGGCTGTGGCGGGCGCGGCGGGTGTCGCCGCCGCGCCCGTGAAGGCCGCGCCCTCGCCCGCGATCGACTGCGGGAGCAGCACCGGCTGCGGCCCGTCCTGCGGGGCGACTGCCGGGCGTACGGCCCTGCGCCGGGCCCGCCACTGCTCGCGCAGGTCGAAGATCCAGCTCTCCGTCCGGGCGATCAGCGGCTCGAACCAGGGCAGCGCCAGCAGGATGAGCAGCCCCGCCGCCCAGCCCAGCAGGACGTCGCTGAGCCAGTGCGTGCCGATGTAGACGGTGGTGAGGCCGACACCCAGCGAGACCGTGGCGGAGAGCGCCGACAGATAGCGCCTGGCCCGGGGCGTGGTGGCCAGATAGGCGAGGATTCCCCAGGTCACGACGGCGTTGGCGGTGTGACCGGAGGGAAATATATCGCCGCCGGCGAACATCTCGGCCGAGCCGATCTGCGTCGCGTAGTGCGGGCCGAGCCGCCCCAGGCCCAGCTTGACCGCGCCCACCGTCACGTTCAGCAGCAGCAGGGCCGTGCCGAGGACCAGGAGCGGCCGGAGCGTGTGCTGACGCCAGGAGCGCCAGCCCAGCCAGCAGGCGACCATCACCGCCGTCGGGCCGCGCTGGCCGAGCACGACGTAGTAGTCGAGGAAGGCGTGCAGTTCGGGCCACTGCTGGTAGGGCCGGAACAGCATGACCTTCCAGTCCAGGGCCACCAGCCAGGACGTCACGAGCACGGCGAAGACGATGGCGAGATAGAACGCCAACGTCCCGCCGAAGAGGGCGATGCGGTGACGGCTCATCCGCGGTGCCACTATCTTCGGCGGTTCCGGCTCCCGGTCCAGGCGGGCGAAGATGTCGGTACGCACCCAATCGACGTTACAGCGAGTGAGTGTGCGTGCTGGCCAATACGGCCGCTTTGTGATGACGATGTGATGTGGACTTCGTCTCAGAGGGGTTACTTTTTCCGGCCCCGGAGAACAATCCCCGTGATCTTGCGCCCCATTTCCCCGGGGTTCCGTTCGGAAGTGTGTTTGATCTTCCGGGCAATTTCGTACGGGGGGAATCCGCGGGAATTGATCCGCCCATTCGGGGGAGGAGCGCACCGTCGCGGCCCGCCCCCGGTCCGCCCGGCGGGGCGCGGTGCGGGGGCCCGCCGGTGGGGCCGCAGTGGCGTACGACACACTGTGTGGCGGACCGGCATATGAGGTGGACCACGTGTCAGCAGGCCGAACTCGCGTACGCTGACGGCGCACTCGCCCGTCGATGCCGGGCCCCCGGAGACGCGACACGCCACAGTCCCCGCCGGTCCACCGAGCGCGAGGGACCCATCGGGAGGTACGTAGATGTCCGGGACGACCACGGCCGCGGCACGGCTGCGCAGCGCCGCCGACGGCGCCAACCGCTGGGTCGTCCTCGTGGTCCTCTGCCTCAGCCTGCTGGTGGTCGCGCTCGACGCGACCGTGCTCCACGTCGCCGTCCCCTCGCTCACCGAGGACCTGCGCCCGAGCGCCACCGGACTCCTGTGGATCGTCGACGCCTACCCCCTCGTCTGCGCCTCCCTGCTCATCCTCTTCGGCACGCTGGGTGACCGGGTCGGCCGACGGCGCGTGCTGCTCCTCGGCTACGGCCTCTTCGGCGCCGCCTCCCTGCTCGCCGTCTGCGCGGACACCCCGGCCGTCCTCATAGCGGCCCGCGCCCTGCTCGGCGTCGGCGGCGCGATGATCATGCCCGCCACCCTGTCGATCCTGCGCCAGGTCTTCCCCGACCGGCGGGAGCGGGCGCTCGCCATCGGGGTGTGGACCGCGGTGGCCGCGGTCGGCGCCGCCACCGGGCCGGTCGTCGGCGGCTTCCTGGTCCAGCACTTCTGGTGGGGCTCGGTCTTCCTCATCAACATCCCGCTGATGGCGGTCATCCTGCCGCTCGGCCGCTGGCTGCTGCCGGAGTCGCGCGGCTCCCAGGACGGGCCGTGGGACGTGCTGGGCGCGCTGATGGCCGCGGCCGGGGTGCTCGGCGTCGTCCTCGGCGTCAAGCGGCTGGGCGGCGGGGCGGCACTCCTGGACCCGGTCGCGCTGGCCCCGCTGGCCCTCGGCCTGGCGCTGCTCATCCTCTTCGTACGCCGTCAGAAGCGCCGTACGCACCCGCTGATCGACATCTCGATGTTCGCCCGCCCGGCCTTCTCCACCGCCGTCGGCTGCATCGTGCTCGCCATGCTGGCCCTGGTCGGCCTCCAGCTGATCGCCGTCCAGTACCTCCAGCTCGTGCTGGGGCTCAGCCCGCTGGAGACCGGGCTGCGGCTGCTGCCGCTGACCTTCGCCGCGATGGCCGCGGGCGCCACCGGCTCGTACACCCTGCGCCGCCTCGGGCCCCGCAGGATGGTGGGCTGGGGCTTCGTCCTGACGGCCTCCGCCGTGCTGCTGCTCACCTCGATGGGCCACCACGACCGGCCCGCCCTGCTGACCGCCGCCTTCGTCCTGCTCGGCTTCGGACTCCAGACGACGCTCTTCGGGGCGTACGAGTCGATGCTCAGCGACGCCCCCGCGGAGCGGGCGGGCGGAGCCGCGGCGATAGGCGAGACCTCCTACCAGCTCGGCGCCGGGCTCGGCATCGCCCTCCTCGGCAGCGTCATGAACGCCGCCTACGCCCCCGGCCTCGCCTCCCTGCGCGACCAGGGCGTCCCCGCCCGCGCCGGAGCGGAGGCCTCCCACTCGCTGGGCGAGGCCTACCAGGTCGCCGCCGAGCTGGGCGGCCCGCTCGGGGACCTGCTGCGCTCCACGGCCCGGCACGCCTTCGTCGGCGGGCTGCACATCACGCTCTTCGTCAGCGCGGGGCTCCTGCTGCTCGGCGCGCTGGCCGCCCTGCGGCTGCCGAGGGCGATGGAGTGCCCGCCGAAGGAGTTCTGCTCCGAAGCCGACCCCACGCCCGAGGCCGGGGCGGGTGCCGCCGAGCCCCGCGTCCCCGCCCCCGCCCCCGCGCCGACCGAGCGCGAGGCGTCCCCGCGCCCGGCGCCCGCGACCACCGAGCGCCCGGCCCGGCGCGTGACGCTCCCCGCGCGGCGCGAACCGGCCGAGGCGACCGGCTCTGGACGGGCGGCACACTGAGCCGTAACGTCTCCACGACGCCCTGACTACCACTGCTAGTTTTCGGAAGGCGTGGCCGGACCCCACCCTTCCGGACACCGTGCGAGCCGCCGGAGGCACCCTCATGTCCAGCACCGAGTCCGCGAAGCCGTCGAAGCTCCCGCCGTTCGACGCCACCGACCCCCTCGGCATCGACGATCTGCTCGGCCCCGACGACCTCGCGATCCGCGACACCGTGCGCACCTGGGCCGCCGACCGGGTCCTGCCGCACATCGCCGAGTGGTACGAGAAGGGGGAGCTGCCCGGCATCCGGGAGCTGGCCCGGGAGCTGGGATCGCTCGGCGCGCTGGGGATGTCCCTCGACGGGTACGGCTGCGCCGGGGCGAGCGCCGTCCAGTACGGGCTGGCCTGCCTGGAGCTGGAGGCCGCCGACTCCGGGATCCGCTCGCTCGTCTCCGTACAGGGATCCCTCGCCATGTACGCGATCCACCGCTTCGGCTCCGAGGAGCAGAAGCAGCGGTGGCTGCCCGGCATGGCGGCGGGCGAGATCATCGGCTGCTTCGGGCTGACCGAGCCCGACCACGGCTCCGACCCGGCCGCGATGCGGACGTACGCCAAGCGCGACGGTGAGGACTGGGTGCTCACCGGCCGCAAGATGTGGATCACCAACGGCTCGGTCGCCGGGGTCGCGATCGTCTGGGCGCAGACCGACGAGGGCGACGAGGGCCGGGGCATCCGGGGCTTCGTCGTCCCCACCGACACCCCCGGCTTCTCCGCGCCGGAGATCCACCACAAGTGGTCGCTGCGCGCCTCGGTCACCAGCGAGCTGGTCATGGACGGCGTCCGGCTCCCCGCCGACGCGGTGCTGCCGGGGGCGAAGGGGCTGCGCGGTCCGCTCAGCTGTCTGAGCCACGCGCGGTACGGGATCGTCTGGGGCGCCATGGGCGCGGCGCGGGCGAGCTTCGAGTCGGCCCTCGACTACGCGCGGACCCGGGAACAGTTCGGCCGGCCGATCGGCGGCTTCCAGCTCACCCAGGCGAAGCTCGCGGACATGGCCCTTGAACTGCACAAGGGCATCCTGCTCGCCCACCATCTGGGGAGGCGCATGGACGCGGGACGGCTCCGCCCCGAGCAGGTCAGCTTCGGCAAGCTCAACAACGTGCGGGAGGCCATCGAGATCTGCCGCACCGCGCGCACGATCCTCGGGGCCAACGGGATCTCGCTGGAGTACCCCGTGATGCGGCACGCCACGAATCTGGAGTCGGTGCTCACGTACGAGGGCACCGTGGAGATGCACCAGCTGGTGCTGGGCAAGGCGCTCACCGGTCTCGACGCCTTCCGGTGACCGAGGCACGTCCCACGGGGCGTGCCGACCGGAGGCGCTGACCGGAACTTTCCGGCGAGCGCCCTGCTCAGCTCTGGTTGAAGAAGCCGTCGGTCTTCCGGCCGGCGGCTTCGCCCGCCACCACCTGGGTGTCGGCGGGGGAGAGCAGGAAGACCCGGGTGGCCACCCGGTCGATCGAACCGCGCAGACCGAAGATCAGCCCGGCGGCGAAGTCCACCACGCGCTTGGCGTCGGCGGGGTCCATGGCCGTGAGGTTGACGATCACCGGGACGCCGTCCCGGAACAGCTCGCCGATGGCCCGGGCGTCCCGGAAGCTGTCCGGGGTCACCGTGGCGATCCGGCGGTCCCGCTCCTCGGCAGCCTCGGCGGCCACCTGCACCCGGGGGTCGGTGACCCAGGCCTGGTTGCCCGTGCCCGTCTCCGTACCCTCCGCGTACTCGTCGTCGTAGTACCGCTCGTCGTTGTCCTCCACGAGGCCCAGCCAGGCACTTGCCTTGCGCACCGATCCCATGGACGCCTCCTCTCAACCGCGGTTCCTTGGTGTTCCGCATCTCTTACGTATCCCTATGGTCGTCCATGATGCGGATACCGCGCCAAGTGGATAGTCGCCGCGCAGGTGATTCGTGACGGTACTGGTGCAGAACATGTGGCGGTTCGTCAAGGTTCCTCCTGGATAAAGGGGGTTCCGATGAGAAAATATGATGCGCCGGTCCGTACGGGTGACCTGGGGGACGTACGGGTGAACGGATCACTCGATACGATGCACGGCGCTCAGGTGCGCGAACGGCGCGCACCGGCTGGAACGGCTCGCGGGGGATCGTCGTGTTCGGAATCGTGAGGCCCTGTACCCACCGGCTCTCCGAGGGGCTGCGGACCGAGTGGATGGCCCATCTCTGCGGTCTCTGCCTGGCTCTGAGGGCGGATCACGGACAGTTCGCCCGGATTGTCACGAACTATGACGGTCTGATCGTCTCGGTCCTGACGGAGGCTCAGACGGGGACCACCCCGGCCGGGCGGCGCACCGCGGGGCCGTGTCCGCTGCGCGCCATGCGGACCGCCCCGGTCGCGATGGGGGAGGGGGCCAGGCTCGCCGCCGCCGTCTCGCTGGTCCTCGCCTCGGCCAAGGTGCGCGACCACGTGGCCGACCGGGACGGGCTGTTGGCCCGGCGGCCGGTCGCGGCGGCGGCCCGCCGGGTGGCGGCGGGCTGGGACCGGGCGGGTGCCCGTACGGGGGCGGCGCTCGGCTTCGACACCGCCCTCCTGGTCGACGCGGTCGACCGGCAGACCGGCATCGAGACGCTCGCCGGGCCCGGTACGCCCCTGCTGACGGTCACCGAACCCACCGAGACGGCCACCGCGGCGGCCTTCGCCCACACCGCCGTCCTCGCCGGGAAGCCGCAGAACGCGGCCCCGCTCGCGGAGGCCGGGCGCCTCTTCGGACGGCTCGCGCATCTGCTGGACGCCGTGGAGGACCGGGAGGCTGACGCCGTGTCGGGTGCCTGGAACCCGCTCACGGTGACCGGCACCCCGCTGACCGAGGCGCGCCGGCTCTGCGACGACGCGCTGCACGGCGTACGGCTGGCGCTGCGCGAGGTGGAGTTCACCGACGGCCGGCTCGTCCACGTCCTGCTCGCCCATGAGCTGCGGCGCTCGGTGGACCGGGCGTTCGGCACCTCGTCCTGCTCGCACCAGGGTCTTGATGTGTCCCAGGGGCTGGTGTCGCCCGACGGCTCCTTCGGCCCGCCGCCGGGGAATCCGTACGGCCCGCCGCCCGGCAACCCCTACGGTCCCACCCCCGGTGGCCCGGCCGCGCCGCCCCCGCCCCGGCCGCCGCGCGACCGGCGCGGGCTGATCGCCGGGTGCCTGGTGTGGGCCGGGCTCGCCTGCACCTGTCAGATGTGCTGCGGGAGCTACGAGGACCCCTGGAGCCGGGAGCGGCGGGAGGCGCCCTGCCAGAGCTGCGGGGACTGCTGCGAGGCGTGCAACTGCTGCGGCCAGTGCGGCGACGGCTGCTGCTGTTGCGGCGAGTCCTGCGGCTGCGACTGCTGAGCCCGCGGGACCCGCCGGGGCGACTGCCGGCGGGTCCCGCGGACCCGCCGCTGCCGGGCTACTTCGGCTCGGGGCCCTTCAGCTCGGGCGGCGAGATCTGCGAGGTCTCGATCGCGGACTCGGTGGTGCCCCACTTCGTGAGGATCCGGTCGTAGGTCCCGTCCTTCTTGAGCTGGTTGACGGCCGCCTGGAACGCCGGGGTCAGCGGGCTGCCCTTCTTGAAGGCGAAGCCCACGTCGAGCCGCTTGTACTCGTTGAGGAAGCGGACCCCGTCCTGCTGGCTCACGGCGTAGCGCAGCCCGTTGATGGTGGACATGTTCACGTCGGTGCGGCCCTGCTTGAGGGAGAGCCAGACCGCCGCCGGGTCGGCGTACGTCTTCACCTCGTAGGGCTTCTTGCCCTTCTCGGCGCACCGGGGCAGGTTCTCCTGGAGGGTCACCTCGAAGGTGGTGCCCGCTCCGGTGGCCACGTTCAGGCCGCACAGGTCGGTGAGGTCGGTGACCTGCTTCAGCTCGCTGTCGTCCCGGACGGCGAAGCCCTGGCCGTCGTTGATGTACGTCACGAAGTCGATGGTCTTGCGGCGCACGCCGGTGACGCCGAAGTTCCCGGTGCCCAGGTCGTACTTCCCGCTGCCGAGCGCCGGCAGGATCGCCTCGAAGGAGGCCACCTCGCGCTTCAGCTCGATGCCCAGCACCTTGGCGACGGCGTCCGCGAAGTCGATGTCCGCGCCGGAGAGCGTGGTGCCGTCCTTCTCGTAGAAGGCGCCGGGCGGGGAGCCGGTGGCCGCCGCGATCCGCAGGGTGCCGGCCTTCCGTACCTCCTCGGGCAGCAGCTTCGCCGCCGCCTCGTCCTTCTTCACCTGGGACACCACGTCCGTGGTGGGGGTGTCCCCCTTCTCGGCCTCGCCCTTCCCGGCGGTGCTCGCCCCGGGCTCCGCCGGGTCGGCGCAGCCGGAGAGGGTCAGCGCGGCGGCGGCGATCAGGGCGAGAAGGGCGCTCTGGCGTGATCTGGGCATGTCTCTGCTTTTTCTCCGGGTTCGTCAAGGTACGCCGACCGGCCCCGGGCCCGGGAGGGCGGGGAGCGGCGACGGAAGGTTCAGTGGTGCGGACGCACGGAAAGGTGCGGCGGAGCGAGGGGAGGGCGACGCGGTGTGGTGGAGGTGAAGTCACGCGAGGAACAGTGCTCGAACGCCTCAGAGCGGGCGTGAGCAGGGAGAACGGAACAGCAGGGGGTCAGCTCAACAGGAAGAGGACCACACGCGACCGAAGTCGATGTGGGAGCGGGTGACCAGCCACTGCTGCGCATGCATGGGCTCAGTGGAACAGGCATCCGGGTGGACGTCAACCGACGTGAGACATACGGCTCAGAGTGTGGACAGGCTTGACAACGCGCCGTGTTCACCGTTTATCTCGGAGGCGGACCGGCGCTGAGGGGCCCGGTCCATGTGTGGTTCGTGGTGTGAAGGTACGCCCCGTGTTCGATCTCAGCATCCACGGAGCCCCGCATGCCCCCGCAGACCGATCTGCTGCCTCCCTCCTCCTCCGCGCCACCGCCCGTGAAGAACGACGGCGACCGTGCGGTGCCCCGCATCGTCCCCGTCCGCCGAACAGGCCGCTGGGCGGCGGCAGTTGTCGTCATCATCCTGCTCGCGCTGGCGCTGAACTCGGTCATCCGTAACGAGGCCTTCCAGTGGGACGTCGTCCTCGCCTACTTCGGCACCGCGACCGTCCTGCGCGGGCTCTGGCTCACCCTGTGGCTCACCGCCGTCGTCATGGTGCTGGGCTTCGCGCTCGGGGCGCTCCTCGCCGTCCTGCGACTCTCCGGCAACCCCGTTCTGCAGGCGGTGAGCTGGGGGTACGTCTGGCTCTTCCGGTCCACGCCGATCCTGGTCCAGCTGCTGTTCTGGTTCAACATCGGCGCCCTGTACCCGCAGATCCTCGGCGTCAACACCGTCACCCTGCTCGGCCCGGTCTCCATCGCCGTCATCGGGCTGACCCTGCACGAGGCCGCGTACGCCGCCGAGGTCGTCCGGGGCGGCATCCTCTCCGTCGAACGCGGCCAGGTGGAGGCCGCCCAGTCCCTGGGGCTCGGCCCCTGGCGGCGCTTCCGGCGGATCGTGCTGCCGCAGGCCATGCGCTCCATCGTCCCGCCGGCCGGGAACATGCTGATCGGCACCCTCAAGGGCACCTCCATCGTCAGCATCATCGCCGTGCAGGACCTGCTCTACTCCGTCCAGCTCGTCTACCACCGCACGTACGAGGTCATCCCGCTGCTGCTCGTCGCCACCCTCTGGTACGCGCTCGTCACCTCGCTGCTGAGCATCGGCCAGCGCTATGTCGAGCGCTACTACGCCCGTGGCACGGCGGGTGCGCGATGAGCGCCGCACCCACCCTCGTGGTGATCGGCGGCGGCCCGCGCGGCACCGGCGTCATCGAGCGCATCGCCGCCAACGCCCGTGAGCTGTACGGGGATTCGCCCCTGGACATCCATCTGGTCGACCCCCACCCGGCGGGCGGCGGACGGATCTGGCGCCCCGACCAGTCACCGCTGCTCTGGATGAACTCCATGGCCGAGGACGTCACCATGTTCACCGACGACACGGTCGAGCTGGCCGGACCGGTCGTCGACGGACCCGCCCTGCACGCCTGGGCCGAGGACGTCCGCGCCGGGCGGGTCACCCCCGACGCCGAGCCCGCCGTCCTGGCCGAGATCCACGGCCTCACCGGCCAGACCTTCCCCAGTCGGCGGCTCCAGAGCGCCTACCTCCGCTGGACCTACCGGCGCGCCCTCGCCGCCCTGCCGCCCTCCGTCACCGTCCACGAGCACCGCACCACCGCCCTCGCCGTCACCGGCCCCCGCGGCGGCCGCCAGCGCGTCCGGCTGAAGGGCCGCACCGAACCCCTCCTCGCCGACCTCGTCGTCCTGACCGTCGGCCATCTGGACGCCGAACCCGGCCCGGAACAGGCCGAGTTGAGCGACTTCGCGGCCCGGCACGGGCTGATCCACCTGCCGCCCGACTTCACCGCCGACACCGACCTCAGCGCCCTGCCCGCCGGGGAACCGGTCATCGTCCGGGGGTTCGGCCTCGCCTTCGTCGACCTCATGGTCCTGCTCACCGAGGGGCGCGGCGGCCGCCACGAGAACGGCGTCTACGTGCCCTCGGGCCAGGAGCCCGTGCTGTACGTGGGATCGCGGCGCGGGGTCCCGTACCACTCCAAGATCGGCTACACCTGGACCGGCGAACGCCCTCCGCTGCCGCGCTACTTGACCCCGGAATGGGCCGACGGGCTGCTCGGCCGGCCCGGACCGCTCGACTTCCGGCGCGATGTGTGGCCGCTGGTCGCCAAGGAGCTGGGCCACGCCCACTACCACCGGCTCTTCACTGCCCACCCCGAGCGCACCGCCCTGGAGTTCGAGGTCTTCGAGGCCAAGTACGCCGCCGCCGACCCCGGCAGCCCCGAGCTGGACGGCCTCGTCGCCGCCGCCGTGCCCGACCCCGCCGACCGGCTCGACCTAAAAGCGCTCGACCGGCCGCTGGACGGAGTGACGTACGAGAGTGCCGAGGCGCTCCAGGACGGGCTGCGCGCCTACATCACGGCCGACCTGGCCCGCCGTCACGACCCGGACCACAGCACGGATCTCGCGGTCTTCGTCGGGCTGCTCTCCGCCTACGCCCAGCTCGTCCGGCTCGGAGACATCGGCGGCTGGTGGCACGGGTTCTTCAGCTACCTGGCCTCCGGCCCGCCCGGCCCCCGCCTCGAACAGCTCCTCGCCCTCTCCCGGGCCGGGATCGTCCGCTTCCTCGGCGCCTCCGTCACCGTGACGGCCGACGAGGAGCGCGGCCTCTTCCGGGCGAGCAGCCCCACCGTGCCCGGCGCCCGCACCGAGGCCCGCGCCCTGGTCGAGGCCCGCCTCCCGGACCCCTCGCTCCGGCACACCGCCAGCCCGCTGCTGCGCGCCCTGTACGAGGGCGGGGCCGCCGTCACCGACACTGGCCTGCTCGCCGTGGACCCGGCCGACAGCCGCGTCCTGGACCGCGACGGCACCCCGCACCCGCGCCGGTTCGCCCTCGGCCCGTTCACCACGGCACGCAACAGCGGGGCCTTCACCCGCCCCCGTGCCGGCGGACCCGCCTTCCGCCAGAACGACGACGCGGCCCGCGCCGCGCTCACCTTCCTGCGCGACCTCTCCTGTCGGGACCGGCTCGCCTCCTGAGCCGCCGCGCCCGCCCCCGTACCACCGCCACCACCGCTCCCAAGGACCCCGCCATGTCGCTGACCAGCGATCCACCCATCGATCCAGCCGCCGGCACCCCCGACGGACCCGCCGCGAAGAAGGCCGCCGGACCCGGCACCGACTACGGGGAGCTGACCGTCGTCCCGGCCCGCCACCCCTGGCGCTGGGTCGCCATCGCCGTCACCGCGGTCCTGGTCGCCCAGTTCATCAGCGGACTGGTCACCAACCCCGGCTGGGAGTGGGACGTCTTCGCGCAGTTCTTCGCCGCGCCCGTCATCCTCAAGGCCGTCTGGCTCACCCTCCAGCTGACCTTCTACGGCACGGCCCTCGGCTTCGCGCTCGGTATCGTGCTGGCCTTCATGCGCCTGTCGGCCAGCCCGTTCCTGCGGACGGTCGCGTACGGCTACATCTGGGCGTTCCGCTCCATCCCGCTCATCGTGCAACTGCTGTTCTGGTTCAACCTCGCCTATCTCTACAAGGAGTTGCAGTTCGGCATCCCGTTCGGACCGGGCTTCTTCACCTTCGACACGATGAACCTCGTCGGCGCGGTCAGCGCGGCCGTCCTCGGACTCGCCCTGCACCAGGCGGCCTACGCGGCGGAGATCGTGCGCGGTGGCGTACTCGCCGTCGGGAGCGGGCAGTTGGAGGCGGCGGCCGCCCTCGGCATCCCCAAGCTGCGCCAACTGCGCAAGATCGTGCTGCCGCAGGCGATGCGCTCCATCCTGCCCAACGCGGCCAACGAGATCATCTCGCTCTTCAAGGGCACCTCGATCGTCTCCGTCATGGCGATCGGCGAACTCTTCTACCAGGTCCAGGTCGTCTACGGCCGCAGCGGCCGGGTCGTCCCCCTGCTGATGGTCGCCACCGCCTGGTACATCCTCCTCACCACCGCCCTCTCGGTCATCCAGTACTACGTCGAACGTCACTACGCCAAGGGGGCCGTGCGATGAGCGCACCCAGCGATGCCATGGTCGAGATCCGCGCCGTCCACAAGAACTTCGGCTCCCTGGAGGTGCTGCGCGGCGTCGACCTCTCCGTGCGGCCCGGCGAGGTCACCGTCATCCTCGGCCCCTCCGGCTCCGGCAAGTCCACCCTGCTGCGCACCATCAACCACCTGGAGAAGGTCGACCAGGGGTGGATCAGCGTCGACGGCACCCTCGTCGGCTACCGCAGGGACGGCAACAAGCTCTACGAACTCCGCGAACGCGAGGTGCTCCGCCAGCGCACCAAGATCGGGTTCGTCTTCCAGAACTTCAACCTCTTCCCCCACCTCACCGTGGTGGAGAACATCATCGAGGCGCCCGTCTCCGCCCTCCGCCGCTCCCGCAAGGAGGCCGTCGAGGCGGCGGAGAAGCTGCTCGCCCGGGTCGGCCTGGCCGACAAGGCGTCCGCCTACCCCGCCCAGCTCTCCGGCGGCCAGCAGCAGCGCGTCGCCATCGCCCGCGCCCTGGCGCTGGAGCCCAAGCTGCTCCTCTTCGACGAGCCGACCTCCGCGCTCGACCCGGAGCTGGTCGGTGAGGTCCTCGACGTCATCAAGGGCCTGGCCCACGGCGGCACCACGATGATCGTCGTCACCCATGAGATCGGCTTCGCCCGTGAGGTCGCCGACACCGTCGTCTTCATGGACGAGGGCCGGATCGTCGAGCAGGGCCCGCCCGCCGACGTCCTGGACCGCCCCACCCAGGAACGCACCCGCGCGTTCCTCTCCAAGGTTCTCTGAACCGCCCTTTCTGTACCAACCGCCTTTCCTGTCCAACCTGTTCGCACCATCCACAAGGAGTACGTACGTGTCCGTCCGCCGCAGCATCACCCTCGCCATCGCCACGCTCACCGCCACCGGACTGCTCACCGCCTGCGGCAACCCCGACGCCTCCACCGACGTGGCGGCGCCGAAGGGCGAGAAGGACACCGGGATCAACATCGGACCCGACCAGGACCGGATCAGAGGCAAGAAGGTGGACTCCATCGCCGCCCTCGTCCCCGAGGAGGTCCGCAAGCGCGGCACCCTCAAGATCGGGGCCAGCGCCACCTCCGTGGCACCCCTGGGCTTCTACGCCACCGACGACAAGACCCGGATCGGCTCCGAGATCGACATCGCCACCCTCATCGTCGACACCCTCGGACTGAAGAGCCAGTTCGAGGAGGTCTCCTGGGAGAACCTCTTCGTCGGCCTGGACAGCTCCAAGTTCGACGCGGTCCTCTCCAACGTCACCGTGACCGAGGAGCGCAAGGAGAAGTACGACTTCGCCACCTACCGGCTCGACAACGTCGCCTTCGAGATCAAGAAGGGCGGCGGCTGGAAGGTGAAGGGCCCCGAGGACGTCGCAGGCAAGACCGTCTCCGTCGCCTCCGGCACCAACCAGGAGAAGATCCTCGTCGCGTGGAGCGAGGAGAACGTCAAGGCCGGACGGAAGCCGGTGGACATCAAGTACTTCCAGAACGAGAGCGACTACTACCTGGCGCTCCAGTCCGGCCGCATCGACGCCCACCTCGGCCCGAGCCCCGCCGCCGCGTACCACGTCGCCACCGCGGGCCAGAGCGAGATCGCCGGACAGATCTCCGGGGCCGGCGGCGACCTCCAGGGCAAGATCGCCGCTACCACCAAGAAGGACAGCGGCCTGGTCAAGGCGTACGCCGCCGCGATCGACCACATCATCGAGGACGGCTCGTACGGCAAGGTCCTGGAGCGCTGGGGGCTGACCGGCGAGGCCGTGGAGAAGTCCGAGATCAACCCGCCCGGCCTGCCCAAGACCAAGAGCTGACCCGGGGCACCCCCATCGGGGTCTCGCACCGCCGATGACCACCCGAGGGCTCCGGCCGGCCGGTCCCACCGCCACGGCCCGGCCGGCCGGACACCCCCGGAGCGAGGCCCCCGACCCACCCGTCGACCCGAGAGGTCCCGCAATGTCCGCCCGTACCTCCCTCCACCTGGCCGCCGAGATCGGCGGCCCGCCGCACTACGACGCAGGCCACTACCTCCGCCTCGCCCGGCTCGCCGAAGGCGGCGCCCTCGACTACGTCACCCTCGGCGACTCCTTCGCCCGTCCCGGGCTCGACGCGCTCGCGGTCCTCGCCCGTGTCGCGCCCGCCACCGACCGCATCGGCCTCGTCCCGACCGTCACCACCACCCATACCGAGCCCTTCCACGTCTCCTCGGCCGTCGCCTCCCTGGACTGGGTCAGCAACGGCCGGGCCGGCTGGCACGTCGAGGTTTCCACCACCGAGGCGGAGGCCCGGCTCTTCGGCCGCCGCCCCGCCGCCGCGCCCGCCGCCCTGTGGCAGGAGGCCGGAGAGGTGGCCGACGTCTCCGCCCGGCTCTGGGACAGCTGGGAGGACGACGCCGAGATCCGTGACACCGCGACCGGACGCTTCATCGACCGGGACAAGCTGCACTACGTCGACTTCACCGGCTCCACCTTCACGGTGAAGGGCCCGGCCATCGTGCCCCGCCCGCCCCAGGGCCGCCCCGTCACCGTCATCGACGCCGTCGGCGCCCCCGCCAAGGAGGCCGCCGCCCGGCACGCCGACGTCATCCACATCCGGGCCACCACCCCGGAGCAGGCCGCCGCCCTCCGTCACGAACTGCGCACCAGGGCCGCCGCCCACGGGCGCGACCCCGACGCGCTGCGGGTCCTGGTCGCGCTCACCGTCGACCTCGGTGACGTCGAGAGCGCTCCCGAACCCGGACTGGACAGCGGTCCCCAACTCGCCGCCCGCGGCACCTACTTCCGCGGCGGCCCGGTCGACCTGGCCGACCTCATCGCCCAGTGGCACCGCTCGGGCGCGGCCGACGGCTTCCACCTCACGCCCATCACCCCCGAGCGCGACCTCGAAAGGATCGTCAACGGCACCGTGGCCCTCCTCCAGCACCGCAGCCTCTTCCGCACCTTCCACCCCGGCGGAACCCTGCGCGAACACCTGGGCCTCGCCCGCCCCGCCAGCCGCTACGCGCGTGCCGCAACCGCGTCGAAGGAGGCCTGACCGTGGCCCGCACCATGCATCTGGCCGCCCACTTCCCGGGCGTCAACGCCACCACCGTGTGGGCCGACCCCCGCTCCCGCAGCCAGATCGACTTCTCGTCCTTCGTCCATCTGGCCCGGACGGCGGAGCGCGGCAAGTTCGACTTCTTCTTCCTCGCCGAGGGGCTGCGGCTGCGCGAGCACAACGGGCGCATCCACGACCTGGACGTGGTCGGCCGTCCCGAGTCGCTGACCGTGCTGAGCGCGCTGGCCGCCGTCACCGAACGGCTCGGCCTCGCCGCCACCGTCAACGAGCCCTACGAGCTGGCCCGCCGCCTCGCCACCCTCGACCACCTCAGCGAGGGGCGCGCCGCCTGGAACGTGGTGACCTCCTCCGACGCCTTCACCGGGGAGAACTTCCGCCGGGGCGGCTATCTGGACCGGGCCGACCGCTACACCCGGGCCGCCGAGTTCGTCGCCACCGCCCGGGAGCTGTGGGACTCCTGGACGCCGGACGGCGCGTCGCGTCCCTTCGCCCACGAGGGCGAACAGTTCACGATCTCGGGCGAGTTCACCGTGCCCCGCTCCCCGCAGGGCCACCCGGTGGTCATCCAGGCCGGGGACTCCGGCGAGGGCCGGGAGTTCGCCGCTTCCGCCGCCGACATCATCTTCACCCGGCACGGCACCCTGGAGGCGGGCCGCGCCTTCTACGCCGACGTGAAGGCCCGGCTCGCCGCGTACGGGCGCGAGCCCGACGACCTCAAGATCATGCCCGGGGTCACCGTGGTGGTCGGGGACACCGACGCCGAGGCGCAGGAGCAGGCGTACGAGATCCGCCGCCAGCAGGTCTCCCCGCAGAACGCGATCCTCGCCGCCGAGCAGCTCTGGGGCCGCGACCTCTCCGCGTACGACCCCGACGGGCCGCTCCCCGAAGTCGACCCGGTTGTCGACTCGGGCCTGGTCAAGGGGCGGGTCCTGCACGGGGACCCTTCCCCGAGCTCTCGGCTGCGCTCGAGCGGGGGAGGCCCCACTTCCGTGGTGGCCCGGTGGCGTGCGGTCTCCGAGGCCAAGGGGCTCTCCCTGCGGCAGACGGTGATCGAGACGACCACCCGGCAGTCCTTCATCGGCTCGCCGCGGACGGTCGCGGCGGAGCTGACCGCCTTCGTCGACGAGCGGGCGGCCGACGGCTTCATCCTCGTCCCCCACCTCACCCCCGGCGGCCTGGACGACTTCGTCGACCGGGTCGTCCCGCTCCTCCAGGAGAGCGGCGCGTTCCGCTCCGAGTACTCCGGCTCCACGCTGCGGTCGCACCTCGGCCTCGCGGAGCCGGTGTGGAAAGGTTGACCGCATGAGCACGGACGCAGAGCAGCACCAGCAGACCGGGGGACCGGACGAGGCGGCCCAGGAGTGGCAGCGGTGGCACGAGGAGCGCGTCCTCGCGGTCGCGGCCCCCTACGGCCCGCTCGCCCTGACCGGAACCCACTGGCTCTCCGACTACCCGGAAGGGCGAATTCCGGCCGTCCTGGGGCAGTGGCGCGAGGACGGTGACGCGGTGGTGCTGACCGCCACCGCCGGGGACGGCATCGTTGTCGACGGCAAGCCGCTGACCGGCGAGGTCCGGCTCGGCGCGGACAGCGGCCCCGCCGACGACGCCCGGGTGGCGCTCGGGGACCGGCGGCTGGTGGTGATCCGCCGCGAAGGGCTCTGGGCGGTACGGGACTTCGACCCGGACGCACCCGCGCGGCACGCCTTCTCGACCGTCGACGCCACCCCGTACGACCCGGCCTGGGTGGTGCCGGGGACCTTCCGGCCGTACGCCGAGGAGCGGGACGTCCGGGTGGCGAACGCGGACGGGGCCGAGCGGGGGCTCGGGCTCGGCGGGGAGCTCGCCTTCACGGTGGCCGGGGACGAGCACACGCTCCAGGTCACGGTCGAGGAGGACGGTTCGCTCTGGGCCGTCTTCGCCGACGCCACCAGCGGGAACGGCAGCTACCGCTTCCGCTTCCTGCGCCCCGGGACGCCCGCCGGGGACGGCAGCCTGAGCGTCGACTTCAACCGCGCGCTGCTGCCGCCGTGCGCCTTCGCGGACCACTTCCTCTGCCCCTTCCCGCCCCCGGGCAACACTCTCACCGTGCCGGTCGCGGCGGGGGAGCGGAACCGCCTGGACGCCTGACCCGCGCGGTCTTCCCGACCCGCGCGAACCTCCGGCCCCCGGCAGCCCGACGGCTGCCGGGGGCCGGGGTGCGGGTGGGGCGCGCGTGGCCGAAAGGCATCCTTGCGTCTGCTGTCCGGACGCCTCGATACTCCCGTCAGCGATTGTCAGGGGCATGGCGAATTCGAGATCCGGACACGCCCCCGACTGCGCCTCACGGGCCCGCCACCCCACAGGAGGGCCCCCGATTCCCCTCGGAGGAACCCGAAGTGAGGATCAAGCGCACCAACCCCCGCCGCAACCACGGAAGACGCGTCCGTACCACGGCCGTCCTCGCCGGGCTCGCCGCCGTCGCGGCGTTCACCGTCCCCACCGCCAGTGCCGAACCCACCGGCACGTTCAGCGCCAACCAGCTGGCCTCCGCGAGCGACGCCGTCCTCGGCGCCGACATCGCGGGCACCGCCTGGAACATCGACCCGAAGACCAACCGCCTCCTGGTCACCGTGGACAGCACGGTCACCCAGGCGGAGATCGCGCAGATCAAGAAGGCCGCGGGAGCCAACGCCTCCGCCCTCACCATCGAGCGCACGCCCGGCACGTTCAGCAAGCTGATCTCCGGCGGCGACGCGATCTACTCCGCCACCGGACGCTGCTCGCTGGGCTTCAACGTCCGCAGCGGCTCCACCTACTACTTCCTGACCGCCGGTCACTGCACCAACGGCACGGGCACCTGGTACGCCAACTCCGCCCGCACCACCGTGCTCGGCACGACCTCCGGGTCCAGCTTCCCGAACAACGACTACGGCATCGTGCGCTACACCAACACCACGATTCCCAAGGACGGTTCGGTCGGCGGCCAGGACATCACCAGCGCCGCCAACGCCACCGTCGGGATGGCCGTCACCCGCCGCGGCTCCACCACCGGCACCCGCAGCGGCTCGGTGACCGGCCTCAACGCCACGGTCAACTACGGCGGCGGCGACGTCGTGTACGGCATGATCCGCACCAACGTCTGCGCCGAGCCCGGCGACTCCGGCGGCCCGCTCTACTCCGGCACCCGGGCGATCGGCCTCACCTCCGGCGGCAGCGGCAACTGCTCCTCCGGCGGCACGACCTTCTTCCAGCCGGTCGTGGAAGCCCTGAACGCGTACGGCGTCAGCGTGTACTGACCGGCGTAGGGGGCGCACCGCGGCCCCTGACCCGGCGCACCGGGCCCGCCCCCCGACGTACCGGCCGGGCCCGGTGCCGTCCGTACCCGCGAGCCCCCGTCCGGAATGCCGGACGGGGGCTCCCGCACGCCCCCGGCTCCTGAGACGATGGCGCCAGGACGGGCCGCACGGGAAGCGCCGACACCAGGGGGTCCAGCTCCGTGAATCGCATCGGGATCACCGGTCACCGCACCATCCCCGCCCGGGCCCGGAGCCATGTGCTCGCCGGACTTGGCTCGGCCCTCTCCGGGCTCGACGGCGCCACGGAGGTGCTCTCCAGCCTGGCCGTCGGCGCGGACCAGCTCTTCGCGGACCTGGCCCTCGCCCGGGGCGCCAAGCTGACGGCGGTGATCCCCAGCGGCGACTACGAGGCCTGCTTCGACACCGCCGCCGACCTCGCCCGCTACCGGCTCCTGAAGTCCCGCGCCGCCCAGGAGATCCGCCTCGACTTCCCGCACTCCACCGACGAGGCGTACTACGCGGCGGGCGCCTACATCGCCGACCACTGCGACCTGCTGCTGGCCGTCTGGGACGGCCACCCGGCCCGGGGCCTCGGCGGCACCGGCGACATCGTGGACTACGCCCGTACGCTGGGCCGCCCGGTCACCGTCATCTGGCGGGACGGCGTGGAGCGGGGCTGACCCACAGCTGATGGGCCGTCATGTACGGTGCCGGACCAGCCAGTCCGTGTGCTCGGGCGAGACGATCCGCTCGGTCTCGAAGACCGCCACCGGCCACTGCCGCTCGGTGAGCGTGGTCTCCATCGCGGCCTGCATCGACTCCAGGTCGTCCTCCACCAGGGAGTGCGCGGAGATCAGCGGATGGTGGCGGCGCAGCTCGTTCCAGGCGAGACAGGCCGCGCCGGCCGCCGACAGCACCCCGGTCAGTCCGAGCGAGCGCCCCACCCCGAAGGTCTGCAGCACGCTCAGCACCAGCGCCGGCAGGGTCAGCGCCACGATCGCCCCGGACCAGACGAGCGCACCGCGCCGGGAGACCAGCCGCCGTCTGCGGTACCACCGCCGCTGCTCGATCAGCCGGTCCCGCACATAGGTCTCCTTGCGGACGGTGAAGGCCTTGTCCCGCAACTCCCGCATGGATTCCGTGATGACCGCGCCGTCCTTCTCCGTCATCGTCTCCCGGGGATCGGTCCAGCCCACCTTCCGCAGTTCCTGGAGCCCCTCCTCCAGCCGGCTGGCGAAGAGCGCTTCGGGGTGCCGGGCCGAGGTGTCGAAGGGGGAGCCGTGGACCGCGTACCGCCAGCAGAGGGACTTGATGAACTCCGCCGCGGAGCGGTTGAGTTGCCAGTGCGACTTTGCTTTGCGGCGGGAGGCGAGGTAGGTCGTGAACAGGACACCCAGATACGCCAACACAGCCGCGCCGTAGAGGAGCTGGACGGTCAGCCCGTCCTCGGCGTGCCAGGGGAGCGCCGCGGGCACCGCGCCCGCCACGAGCAGCGCCAGCTGGGCCCGGGTGGTGTTCACGGCCTCCCGCTGGCGGGAGACGGCGATGGCGTCCGTACGGTGGAAGAGAGCGGGCAGGTCGGCGTTCCTGAAGACCATGCTCTGAAGAGGTCCGGGAATCGCCGTCATGTTCACTCCCGTATCCCATGTAGTCGGGGCTCCGTTGTCGGAATGAAAGATTCCGAACCATTTGGAGCAGTCCCGTATGTCACTCGGACTACGAGGCCGCGACACGAGTTGCGCACCTTGTTCCTGAGAGTAAAGTCGTGCCGCCAGGCACTGCAATGGTGCAACTGGCGGTGGTGCCCCCCTGACCGGAACGAGCCCCTCTAGGACGGCCGTGAAGACCTACGAATCATCCCCCATCTTCGCTGATGCGAAGAAGAGCCGTGTGCCGCTCGCCAAGATCGATCTCTCCGGTGGCCAGGCCGCCCGGAAGCTTGCGCGCGTGGTTCCCGCGGCCGACGGTCGCCTTCCCCGCATTTCCACTTTCAACTCCGCTCTCTGAGACCCTCTCCGAAGGCTTCGGTTCCCTTCCGAAGGCTTTCGCGCCGACGGAATTCCGGCGCGGAACGCTGGACTAGACTGGGGGAATGACAGGACCCGCGGTCCCGTTCCGCGAAATCGTTCTGAAGGTTCACAGCAGGTGCGATCTGGCCTGCGACCATTGTTATGTCTACGAACATGCTGATCAGAGCTGGCGAACCCGGCCGAAGACAATCTCTGACCATGTTGTTTCCCGGACGGCTCGACGCCTGGCCGAACACGCCAGGACCCACGCCCTGCCCTCCGTGACAGTGATCCTGCACGGAGGGGAGCCCCTGCTCGCCGGACCGGCCCGACTGCGCCTGGTCTGCGAGGAGTTCACCTCGGCCCTGGCGGGCATCGCCGAACTGGATCTGCGGATCCACACCAACGGCCTCCAGCTCAGCCCCCGTTACCTCGACCTGTTCGACGAGTTCGACGTCAAGGTGGGCATCTCCCTCGACGGCGACCGCGCCGCCAACGACCGCCACCGCCGCTACGCCGACGGCCGCAGCAGCCACGCCCGGGTCCTCAAGGCCGTGGACCTGCTCCGCCAGGAGCGCTACCGCCACCTCGACCTCGGCCTCCTCTGCACGGTCGACATCGCCAACGACCCGGTCGCGGTCCTCGACGCGCTCACCGAACTCCGGCCGCCCCTCATCGACTTCCTCCTGCCGCACGCCACCTGGGCCGAGCCGCCACCGCGCCCGGACGGATCGCCCACCGCCTACGCCGCGTGGCTGCTCACCGTCTTCGACCGCTGGCAGGAACAGGGGCGGCCGGTGCCGGTCCGCCTCTTCTCCTCGGTCCTCTCCACCCTCGACGGCGGCCCCAGCCTCACCGAATCCCTCGGACTCGCCCCCACGGACCTGGTCGTCGTCGAGACCGACGGCCAGCTGGAGCAGGTCGACTCCCTCAAGAGCGCCTACGAAGGGGCCGCCGCCACCGGCTTCGACGTCTTCACCCACAGCTTCGACGAGGTCGCCGCGCACCCCGGGGTCCGAGCGCGCCAGCTCGGCCTGGCCGGGGTCAGCGCGACCTGCCGCCGCTGCCCCGTCGTACGCTCGTGCGGCGGCGGGCTCTACACCCACCGCTACAGCCCGGCAGGCGGCTTCGACAACCCCTCCGTCTACTGCGCCGACCTGGCCGCGCTGATCCGGGGCATCGAGGAGCGCACGGCCGCCGCCTGCGAGTCGCCCGCCGTCCGAGACCCGGGCGAACTGCTCGCCGCCCAGCAGGATCTGACCCGCACTCTGCTCGCCCACCTCCACGACAGCCTCGACGGCGCGGGCGGGGAGACCTGGGCGGAGGCGTGGGCGCTGGCCGCCGAGGTGGAGAGCGCCCCGGCCGGCCAGGCGGCGCTCGACCTGGTCCTCGCCCACCCCTACACCCGGACCTGGCTGCTCGACACCCTGGAGGCGGTACGGGCCGGCCGGCCGGTGGACGGCCCCCCGGTGGAGCGGCTGGCCGCGTCGGTGGCCGCCGCCGCCGTGCGCGCCCGTCTCGACCTGGCCGTCCCGGTGGTCCACCGCGACGGCCGCCTCTTCCTGCCGACCCTGGGGGAGGTCCGGATCGGCGGGGCGGGGGAGACGGGGACGGCGCTGGTGCGGGCGGAGGGCGAGGGCTTCGCCGTACGCGCCGGAGCGGCCGTGCTGCACATCGCGCGCGAAGCCGGAGAGGGCGCGCACTGGCGGCCCGTACGCGCGCTGGGGGCGGGCGGCGGGTCCGTACACGCTCCGGAGGCGACGGCCGACGGCCCCGGACCCGTACCCGGCCAGGCACCGAGCCCCGAACCCGCACCCGGTCACGTACAGAGCCCCGAACCCCTGCGCGGCCCCGGCCCCGAACCCGGTGACGTACGCGGCCCCGAACCCGTACACGTACTGCTCGACGATCTCGATCCGTACCGCTCCTGCTTCGACGCGCCCACCGCCCACCGGCTGGACGGGCCCGGCGCCGAGGCCTGGTCCGCCTCGCTCGCGGCGGCCTGGGCGCTGCTGGCGGAGGCCGTGCCGGACCAGGCGGCGGAGGCGGCCGCCGTCCTCACCGCCCTCACCCCGCTCACCGGAGGCGCCCCGGTCCAGGCCGGGCGCCATGGGTACGGGGCGCTCGGGATCGTGGCCGGGAGCGATGCCCGCACCCTCGCGACCGCCCTGCTGCGCGGGTTCCGGCGGGCGAAGCTGCGGGCGCTGTGCGAGGTCACGGATCTGTACGCGTCGGACGGTTCCTGGGATCATCGGTTGCCCTGGCAGGAGGAGCGGGGGGAGGCCGTTCCGTTCTCCCGGCTGCTGTCGGAGACCTATGAGCGGGTCGGGCTCGCCCTCTTCGCCCCGGAGTTCCTCGCCGGGGTTCCGCAAGCGCTCGACCTGATCGAAGAGGCGGCCGAGACGACCGTCGACGGAAAACAATTGCTCGCCGTGATGCGCAAAGAGATCAACGGAACAGACGGGACATCAGGGAAGAACGGTTGCAAGACCGGTACGGAGTGGACGGCAGTGCGGTGAAGACGGACGCGGTTGACTGAAAAGTAGCGTTCAATGACCGAACGGCAGGGGGGTGGAGCGCAGTCCGCTCCGGAATGATGAATTCGCTCGCATTCCCTTCCTTCTCCCCGGATGCGAGTGCTCACACAGGACGGGGGTCGTGTGCACGCATCGACGCAGCAGCGAGCGGCGGACCATCGGCCGTACTTCTTTCTGAGCTACGCGCACACGCCGGGGGTCGCCAGCGGAACGGACCCCGATATGTGGGTCGAACGGCTTTTCCGCGATCTCTGCGGCCATGTGATGGCCATGACCGATCTCCCCGCCGGGGCCTCCGCCGGCTTCATGGACCGCGAGATACGCTCCGGCGAGGGTTGGTCGGAACGGCTCGGTGAAGTCCTCGCCACCTGCCGGGTCTTCGTCCCGCTCTTCTCCCCGCGCTACTTCGCCAGCGAGATGTGCGGCAAGGAGTGGCACGCCTTCGAGCAGCGCGCGATCCACCACCGGGCCCGCTCCAACCAGCCCGCCGAAGCGATCGTCCCGGCCCTGTGGGTGCCGGTCCCGCCCAGCCAACTCCCGGGCTCCGCCGAGCGGTTACAGTTCAACCACCGCGACTTCGGGGAACGGTACGTCACCGACGGCCTCTACGGTCTGATCAAACTCAGGCTCTTCGCCCAGGAGTACGAACGGGCCGTCTACGAACTGGCCAAACGCATCGTCCGCGTCGCCGACACCGTCCGCATCGATACCGGCAGGCCCGTCGACTACCGCCTCGCCCCCAGCGCCTTCGGCTCCCCGAGCAGCGGGATCGGCGCCCCCCGCCCGATGCGGATCACCATCGCCGCTCCCACCCGCCACGACCTGCCCGACGGGCGCGACAGCCAGTACTACGGCGACCACCCGCAGGACTGGAACCCCTACCACCCGGCCGCCGCCCGCCCCCTGGCCTATGTCGCCGAGGAGCTGGTCCGCTCGCTCAACTACCAGGCCCAGATCACCTCGTTCGACGAGGAGTCCGGCCGCCCCGAGGGCAAGGCGCCGCCCAGCACCCCCGAGATCCTCCTCGTCGACCGCTGGGCCCTCCAGGACGAGGACCGCAGACGCCGGCTCGCCGCCTTCGACGCGGAGGACCGGCCCTGGGTGACCATGGTCGTGCCGTGGAGCCGCGAGGACCACCAGAGCCGGGCGGCGGAGACCGAACTGACCCAGAAACTGGAAGCGACCATGCCGGCCAAGATGCGCCACGGACGGGCCTTCTGCCGGGCCGCCGCCCGGGGCGTGCCGACGATGGAGGCGTTCGGCCAGATCCTGCCCCAGGTCGTCGAGGTCGCCGCCCAGCAGTATCTGCGGCACGCCACGGCCTACCCGCCGGGCCCCGGTGGCGGCGGCCACGGCGAACGGACCCGGCTCACCGGCCCCATGGGCCACACCAGCTTCACCCCCGACCCGCACGACCCTGCGACGGAAGCGGAGGACCTATGAGTGCCGGTCGTGACGGGCGCATCGTCACCTTCTACTCGTACAAGGGCGGCACCGGGCGCACCATGGCCCTGGCCAACACCGCCTGGATCCTCGCCGCCAACGGCAAGCGGGTGCTGGCCGTCGACTGGGACCTGGAGGCACCCGGACTCCACCGGTTCTTCCACCCCTTCCTCGAACCCGCCACCCTCGGCGCCACCACCGGCGTGATCGACCTGATCACCGAGTACGCCTGGGCCGCGACCAGCCCCGCCCAGCGCGCCGACGACTGGCACCGCGACTACGCCCGCATCCAGCCGCACGCCGTCTCCCTCACCCCGGAGGTGCTGGGCTGGGAGTTCCCCAAGGGCGGCACGCTCGACTTCGTCTCCGCCGGACGGCAGAACCGCGAGTACTCCGCCACCGTCTCCACCTTCGACTGGGACAACTTCTACGACCGGCTCGGCGGCGGCCACTTCTTCGACGCGCTGCGCGAGGACATGAAGACCCACTACGACTACGTCCTCATCGACAGCCGGACCGGTCTCAGCGACATCGCGGACATCTGCACCGTCCACCTCCCCGACGTCCTCGTTGACTGCTTCACCCTCAGCGACCAGTCCATCGACGGCGCCGCCTCCGTCGCCCGCCAGATCTCCGAGCGCTACACCGGCCGCCCGATCCGCATCTTCCCCGTCCCGATGCGCATCGACGAGGGCGAGAAGGAGAAGGCGGACGCCGGACGGGCGCTGGCCCGGCTCAAGTTCGACCGGCTGCCCCACGACCTGTCCGGCGACGAACTCACCGCCTACTGGGGCGCGGTGGAGATCCCCTACCGCCCCTACTACGCCTACGAGGAGACGCTCGCCACCTTCGGGGACGAGGCCGGTCTCACCAACTCCCTGCTCTCCGCCTTCGAACGGCTCACCGCCGTCATCACCGACCGCGAGATCACCTCGATGCCCCCGGTCGGAGAAGAGGTGCGGCTGCGCATCCGGGACGCCTTCACCCGCCGCCGACCCGCCCTCCCCGCCGACCTCCTCCTCAGCTATGTGGCGGAGAACCGGATGTGGGCCGACTGGATCGAAGCGGTCCTCACCCGGGCCGGCTTCCGGGTCGTCCCGCGCGACGTCTCCGCCGAACGGCCCCCGGAGGAAGGGGCGCTCACCACCGAGACCGCCGCCCGCACCGTGGTGCTCCTCTCCACCGCCTACCTCAAGTCGCAGCGCGCGGTCGACCTGTGGCAGCGGGCGGTCGCCGAGGACCCGGGCGGCGGCCGGCGCCAGCTGCTGCCGCTGCGCGTCGGGGACGTACGCCTGACCGCCCCGTACATCGACCGCAATCCGGTCGACCTCTTCCGCCTCGACGAGGTGCACGCCACCACCGCCCTGATGCGCGCCCTGGACCGGCCCGTCCAGCTGGTCGACGGGATGACCCCCGGACCGCGCTTCCCCGGCACCGTACCGAGGATCTGGAACGTACCGCCCCGCAACCCCGGCTTCACCGGGCGCTCCCTCGTCCTGGAGCGCATGCGCGACCAGCTCGGCGGCGGCATGGCCGTGGTCCTGCCGCAGCCCCAGACGCTGTACGGACTCGGCGGCGTCGGCAAGACCCAGGTCGCCCTGGAGTACGTGCACCGCTTCATGGCCGACTACGACCTGGTCTGGTGGATATCGTCCGAGCAGTCCGACGACGTCATCGCCTCCCTCGCCGAACTCGCCGTCCGGCTCGGCGCCCAGGGCGGCGAGGACATGGCGGCCGCCTCCCAGGAGGCCGTCGACCTGCTGCGCCGCGGGGTGCCCTCCGACCGCTGGCTGCTCGTCTTCGACAACGCCGACGACCCCGAGACCCTGCGCCGCCACTTCCCGCAGGGCGGCTCCGGCCACATCCTGGTCACCTCCCGCAACCAGAGCTGGTCCCAGCACGGGGACGCCCTGCCCGTCGACGTCTTCCTCCGCGAGGAGTCCGTCGAACACCTCCAGCGCCGCGCCCCCGGGCTGAGCGACGAGGACGCGGATCAGGTGGCCACCGCCGTGGGCGACCTGCCGCTCGCCGTCGAACAGGCGGCGGCCTGGATCGCGGAGACCGCCACCCCCATCGACACCTACCTCGAACAGCTCGCCCGCCAGGCGCCCCAGGTCCTCGCCCTCAACCAGCCCGCGGGCTACCCGGAACCGGTCGCCGCCACCTGGAACATCTCCATAGCCCGGCTCAAGGAGCGCTCACCGGCCGCGGTGCGCCTCCTCCAGCTCTGCGCCTTCTTCGCCCCCGAGCCGATCTCCGCCAACCTGCTCTACAGCAAGGAGATGATCGAGGCGCTGAAGCCGTACGACTCCTCGCTCCAGGAGAAGCTGGTGCTGGGCCGGGTCATCCGGGAGATCGGCCGGTTCGCCCTCGCCAAGGTCGACCAGGTCTCCAACTCCATCCAGGTCCACCGCCTGGTCCAGGCCGTGATCAAGGCCCAGCTCAGCGAGGAGGAGCAGCGCGAGGCCCGCCATGTCGTCCACCGCATCCTGGCCGGGGCACGGCCCGACGACGACGAGCCGATCGACAACCCGGAGACCTGGCCGCGCTTCGCCACGATCTGGCCGCACCTCGGCCCCTCCGACGCCCGCCACTGCAAGGAGCCCGAGACCCGCAGGCTTCTCATCGACCGGGTCCGCTACCTGTGGAAGCGCGGTGACGTCAGGACCGCGTGGACGCTGGGGGAGGAACTGCGGCAGACCTGGCTGGAGATGCTGGGCGAGCGCGATCTGCAGTACCTCTACCTCTGCTTCCACCTCTCCAACATCCTGCGCACGCGCGGGCGTTACGTGGAGGCCAAGGAGCTGGACGAGTTCACCCTGCACCGGCAGCGGGAGGTCCTCGGCCCCGAGCACCCGCACACCTACATGACCACCAGCAGCCTGGCGATCGACCTGGGGCTGCTCGGGGACTACGAGCAGGCGATCGAGCTGGCCACCGAGGCCCACGAGGGGTTCGGCCAGATCTTCCACGACTCGCACCCCAGGACCCTGGCGGCCGCCAACAACCTGGCCCTGAACCTGCGGAGCATCGGCCAGTACGCGCGGGCCCGCGAGATCGACCAGGACGTCTACGACCGGCGCACCGAGGTGCTGGGCGCCAAGCACCCCTACTCCCTCTCCTCCGCCATGAACCTCGCCCGCGACCTGCGCGAGGTGGGGCGGTACGAGGACTCCGTGGGGCTGCTCAGCCGCACCTACGAGAGCTTCAAGGAGACGCTCGGCCGCACCTATCCGACGACGCTGAGCGCGGCCAAGAGCCTGGCGGTGTCGCTGCGGCGGGCCGGCCGGCTGGAGGACGCCCGCCGGCTGACGGTCGCCACCCGCGCCCGGTACAAGGCGAAGTACACCTCCGCCAACCCCGACTCGCTGGCCTGCGACCTCAACCTGGCGGCGGACCTGTTCGCCGCGGGGGAGGCGGTGGAGGCCCGGGACACCGCCCAGGAGGTGGTGGACCAGTACATGAAGGTGCCGGGGGAGAAGCACCCGTACACCCTGGCGGCCCAGAACAACCTGGGCGTCTACCTCTCGGGGACCGGGGAGGCGGAGCGGGCGGAGCAGATCCTGACGCTGGTGGTGGCCTCGATGCGGGAGCGGTTCGGCCGGGAACACCCGAACACGCTCTTCTGCGTCATGAACCTGGCCAACGCCACGGCGGACCGGGGCGACCTCCCGCTGGTCCTGGAGACGGAACAGCGGCTGGCGGTCCAACTGCGCCAGGCGCTGGGGGCGCACCACCCCGAGTCCCTGGCGATGATCTCCAACATGGCGGCGACCCTGGATGCGATGGGCCGCGAGGAGGAGGCCGCGCGGGTGCGGGCCGAGGTGGTGGGCGAACTCTCCCGGCAGCTCGGGGACGAACACCCGCTGACCCAGATAACCCGCGACGAACGCCGCTTCCGGAGGGAGCTGGAGCCGCTGGCCGTATGAGGCGGGTCCTTGGGGGCGGTGCCGCCGCAGCGCCGGGTCCGGCCACCGGGTCCGGGGGCCGGAGGCATCGGCCCCCGGCCCCGGCCCCGGCCCCCGCCGTCCGGTCGGCCCGGCCCCGGCCCTGGCCCTGGTCCCGGCCCCCGTCCGGTCAGCCCGGTGTCGGGGCGGGCAGCGGCCGGTCGGGCGGGTGCTCCCGGTCGTCCAGCAGCCAGTTGAGGATGCCGGGCAGCACGGAGAGCGCGTCGAAGTGCGCCGCCGCCGGTTCCAGTACGGCGGTGGCGCCCGGGATCTGCCCGGCCAGCCAGCGGGAGTGGCCGACGGGCGAGAACACGTCCTTCACTCCGTGCCAGAGCAGCACCCGGCCGGTGATCAGGGCCGGGTCGAACCCCCAGGGGCTGCAGAGCGCGATCGCGTCGTCGATCCACCCGTACGCCGAAGTCCGCAGCCCCTCGCTGTAGTTGCGCAGCAGCATGGAGCGGATGCCCGCGTCGTTGACCACCATCCGGTCGGAGTCGGTCAGCTCCCGGCGCAGATCGTCCAGGAGCCGCACCGGGTTCTGCCGGATCTGCGCCGAGCGGACGATGAAGGACTCGGTGAAGGAGTCCGGGTCGGTGGCGGCCGTGGAGTACGCGAGCACGTTGGACGCGGCCATCCCGTCGAACCAGTCGAGCCCGGCCGCACCCCAGGGCGCCAGCGTCACCAGGGCGGCGGTCCGGGTCACCCGCTCGGGCAGCAGCGCCGCGCAGGCCAGCGCGTGCGGGGCCCCGCCGGACCGGCCGACCACGGCGAACCGCTCCAGCCCGAGCGAGTCCGCGATGGCCCGGACGTCCTCGACGACATCGGCGATCCGGCGGCCCGCCTGCCGGTCGCTGCCGCCGTATCCGGGCCGGTCGTAGGTGATGAGCTGGGTACGGCGCTGATAGAGGACCATGCCCCGGGGAGCGGGTCCGAGCCGGCTGCCCGGGGTCCCGTGGAGCAGGAACACCGGTCTGCCCCGGGGGTCCCCCAGCCGCTCCACCATCAGATGCCGCCCGTCCGCCGCGCGCACCCGACCGCGCACCCGCGCCTCCTCAGCTCGGTCCCCCCGGCGTCTGCCGCTTTTCGATGATGACCTATCAGGGCTCCGACCGGCACTCCCCGTCGGGACCTCATCACCACCCTGTCGGGGTCCTGCCGACGGCCTACCGATGGCCTATCGACGCCCGGTCGGCCCTCCGCAGGGGCGAATACCGGACAGGACTAGTCCTCACCCAGGGGCCGCCACCGGTTGCACCGGGTGTTCGCGAACGGAACCGACATGGCATGACCCGGGGTAAGAGAACATGGCGCGGGTAAAGCGTCGGTGCCGTGTGCACGTCCGGAAGTCGACCTTGTGTGCTCCTGGTCCCCTCGGAATAGTGGGCGCCCCATCCTCCGTGTTCGGGCACCCCACATGCTCCGTACACGGCCCCACAGGAGGTCGAAGTTGAAGCATCGACGCATATCCAGGAAGCGCGCGACGGTCGCCGGGTCGGCCGTGGTGGCCCTGGTCGTAGCGGGTTTCACGTTCCAGTCTGCGAACGCCAGTGACGACGTGCCCCAGTTCACGGTCAAGACGCTCAGCGCGGACGCGGCCGGAAAGCTCGCCACCACGCTCGACCGGGACCTGGGCGCGGACGCGGCCGGCTCGTACTACGACAGCACGGCCAAGGCCCTCGTCGTGAACGTCGTCGACGAGGCCGCCGCCGAGCAGGTCCGTCAGGCGGGCGGCAAGGCCAGAGTCGTGGAGAACTCCCTCGCCGAGCTGAAGTCGGCCCGGCAGACCCTCACCGACAAGGCGACGATCCCGGGCACCTCCTGGGCCGTCGACCCGGTCAGCAACAAGGTCCTGGTCACCGCCGACCGCACGGTCGACGGCGCGGCCTGGAGGAAGCTCTCGGCCGTGGTCGAGGGGCTCGGCGGCAAGGCCGAACTGAAGAAGACCGAGGGCGAGTTCAAGCCGCTCATCGCGGGCGGCGACGCGATCTTCGGCTCCGGCTCCCGCTGCTCGCTCGGCTTCAACGTGGTCAAGGACGGCGAGCCGTACTTCCTCACCGCCGGCCACTGCACCGAGTCGGTCGCCAGCTGGTCGGACAGCCAGGGGGGCCAGGCGATCGGCACCACCGAGGGCTCCAGCTTCCCGGAGAACGACTACGGCCTGGTCAAGTACACCTCGGACATCGCGCACCCGAGCGAGGTCAACCTCTACGACGGCTCCACCCAGCAGATCACCGAGGCGGGTGACGCGACGGTCGGCCAGGCGGTCGTCCGCAGCGGCTCCACCACCCAGGTGCACGACGGCGAGGTCACCGCGCTCGACGCCACCGTCAACTACGGCAACGGCGACATCGTCAACGGCCTCATCCAGACGACGGTCTGCGCCGAGCCGGGCGACAGCGGCGGCGCGCTCTTCGCGGGCAGCACCGCGCTCGGTCTGACCTCGGGCGGCAGCGGCAACTGCTCCTCGGGCGGCACGACCTTCTTCCAGCCGGTTCCCGAGGCGCTCGCCGCCTACGGGGCCGAGATCGGCTGACGTAACACCGCACCGACGTACGACCCCGTACCGACGTACGACCGCACCGACGTACGGAGGAGAGGCCCCCGGTCCCGTGCCAGGGGCCTCTCCCGTGTGTCCGTCGCGTCCGTGCCGGGGGCCGGGTGCGGGTCAGGCGGCCTTGGCCAGGTGGGCGGCTTCGGCGGTGGCCGGGGCGACGCCGAAGGCGCGTACGGCCTGGTAGTAGGTCCAGGCCGTGCTGTTGCAGGAGGTCCGCTTGGCACCGGAGTAGGCGGCGCACACCCGCTTGAGGTCCTCGTAGAAGGCGGAGTCGAGCCGGGCCTTGTTGGCGGAGAACGTGCCGGCGGCCTTGTAGTTCCGGTAGCCGAAGTCGTGGCGGGCGCAGGAGGTCTGGAAGGGGAAGCCGAAGGGGTTGTCGGGGGAGCTGCTGCAGTAGTCGGTCGACCAGTCGAAGCCGTACGCGGACCAGGCGCCCTGATTGTTGCGGGCGGCGTTCCAGGCGTTGTGGCTGGCGGCGCTCGTCTGGGTCCAGGAGCTGAGCACCTGCGGCTTGTCGGCGGGGGCGGCCGACGCCGAGGTGGTGCTGATCAGGGTGAGCGGGAGCGACAGGGCGACCGCGGCGAGCGGGGCCATGAGACGACGACGCATGAGCGACCTCCGTGGGGGTGGAAGGAGTGGTCCCGGCCGTGCTCCTCGTCGGGTGGACGAGGCCGCTCCAGAATGTCGTCATGCACCTGTCATGCCTACCCCCTGCGCCGACCCGACCTCGGGAATTGGGCTGTACGTCACCTGGTCCGGGCCGCCCGGAAAGGGGTGCACACCGGTTATCGTACGAATGTTCGAAGCTGGTCTATGGTGGAGAGCAGGGGGTGGTGAGTGACAGAACGGTCGGAACGGTCCAGGAGGTGCGGATGTCCGGTTTCACGCACCTGCATACCGCCTCGGGATTCTCCCTGCGGTACGGGGCCTCGCACCCCGAGCGGCTCGTCGAGCGTGCCGCCGGGCAGGGGATGCGCGCGCTCGCGCTGACCGACCGCGACACCCTCGCGGGAGCGATCCGCTTCGCCAAGGCCTGCATGGGGGCCGAGGGCGAGACCGAGGGGGGAGGCGAGGTCCGGCCGATCTTCGGGGTGGACCTCGCGGTTGCCTCGTACGGGGAGGAGGCGCGCCGGACGGTGCGCCCGCGCACCCCTGCGCGCGGGGGCGCCTTTGTCGATGAATCCGCACCCCGGGTCACCTTCCTCGCCCGCGACGGCGCGCACGCCTGGGCCGAGCTGTGCCGACTGGTGACCGCCGCCCATGCGCGGAGCGGGACGGCCGACGGGGCGCGGGGCGCTGGGGGTGCCGGGGGCGTCGGTGAAGCCGGTGGCCCGCTCGACGGATCCGGCCCGCTCTCCGTCGCCGGTCCGCCCGTCGTCGGCCGGGGCGCGCTGCCCGCCGACGGGCTGACCGTGCTGCTCGGGCCCGCCTCCGAGGTGGGCCGGGCGCTCGCCGCGGGCCGCCCCGACCGGGCCGCCGCGCTCCTCGCGCCCTGGCGGGAGCTGTACGGCGACGCCCTGCGCCTCGAAGCCGTCGACCACGGGCGCCCGGGCGCCGGGGCCGGGTCGCTGCGGCTGGCCGCCCGTATCCTCGGCTTCGCTGCCGACCAAGGCGTACGGGCCGTGCTGACCAACGCCGTCCGGTACGCCGGCCCGGGGCAGGGGCCCATCGCGGACATCCTCGACTCCGCCCGCAGGCTCGTCCCCCTCGACCCGCGCCGCTCACCCCTGGACACCGGGGAGCGCTGGCTGAAGGGCGAGGGCGCCATGCGGGAGACCGCCGAGCGGATCGCCTCCGCCGCCGGGCTCGGCCGGGGCGCGGCGGCCCGGCTGCTGGCGGAGACCCGGGAGACCGCCGAGGCCTGCCGGGTCGACCCCGTCACCGACATCGGGCTGGACGGCATCCACTTCCCCGAGCCCCACCTGGTCGGCGCCGACCGGCGTACCGCCCAGCGGGTGCTCGCCTCCCGGGCCGCCGCCGGAATGGTGCTGCGCGGCTACGACCGCGACCGTACGTACTGGGAGCGGATGCACGAGGAGCTGGACATCATCGCCCACCGGGGTGTCGCCTCGTACTTCCTGACGGTTGCTCAAGTAGTCGACGACGTCAGGAAGATGGGCATCCGGGTCGCCGCGCGCGGCTCCGGGGCGGGCTCCCTGGTCAACCACCTCCTCGGCATCGCCCACGCCGATCCCGTCGAGCACGGGCTGCTCATGGAGCGCTTCCTCTCCGAGCGCCGCATGGTCCTGCCCGACATCGACATCGACGTGGAGTCGGCCCGCCGGCTCGACGTCTACCGTCGGATCATCGAACGCTTCGGCCCCGAACGGGTCGCCACCGTCGCCATGCCCGAGACCTACCGGGTGCGCCACGCGATCCGCGACGTCGGGGCCGCGCTCTCCATGGACCCGGCCGAGACCGACCGGCTCGCCAAGGCGTTCCCGCACATCCGGGCCCGCGACGCGCGCGCCGCGATGGAGGAGCTGCCCGAGCTGAAGCAGGTGGCGCGGGACCAGGAGAAGTACGGGCGCCTCTGGGAGCTGGTGGAGGGGCTCGACGCGCTGCCGCGCGGGATCGCCATGCACCCGTGCGGGGTGCTGCTCTCGGACGCCGGGCTCATGCGCCGTACGCCGGTGGTGCCGACCAGCGGTGACGGCTTCCCGATGTCCCAGTTCGACAAGGAGGACGTGGAGGACCTCGGGCTGCTCAAACTCGATGTGCTGGGCGTACGGATGCAGTCCGCGATGGCGCACGCCGTCGCCGAGGTGAAACGGGCCTCGGGCACGGAGGTGGACCTGGACGCCGTACCGCAGGGCGACCCGGAGACGTACCGGCTGATCCGCTCCGCCGAGACGCTGGGCTGCTTCCAGATCGAGTCGCCCGGCCAGCGCGACCTGGTCGCCAGGCTCCAGCCCGCCACCTTCCACGACCTGGTCGTCGACATCTCGCTGTTCCGGCCGGGGCCGGTCGCCGCCGACATGGTGCGGCCGTTCATCGAGGCCCGGCACGGCCGCGCGCCGGTCCGCTACCCCCACCGTGACCTGGAGGAACCGCTGAAAGGGACCTACGGCGTGGTCGTCTTCCACGAGCAGATCATCGAGATGATCCACATCATGACCGGCTGCGGCCGGGGCGAGGCCGACCGGGTGCGGCGCGGCCTCTCGCACCCGGAGTCGCTGGACCGGATCAGGGAGTGGTTCCCGCTCCGCGCGGCGGCCCGGGGATACGACGCCGAGGTGATCGCCCACACCTGGAAGATCATCGAGGCGTTCGGCAGCTACGGCTTCGCCAAGGCGCACGCCGTCGCGTTCGCCGTACCGACCTACCAGTCGGCCTGGCTCAAGGCGCACCATCCGGCCGCCTTCTATGCCGGTCTGCTCACGCACGATCCCGGGATGTACCCGAAGCGGCTGCTGCTCGCGGACGCCCGGCGGCGCGGGGTGCCGGTGCTGCCGCTGGACGTGAACCGGTCGGCGGTCGCTCATAGAATCGAACTGGTGTCTGATGATGAGGATCTGGGACAGGCCCGGGACCAGAAGGGGGTGTGGGGACTGCGGCTCGCCCTCTCGGACGTCCACGGCATCAGCGAGGCCGAGGCGGCCCGGATCGAGGAGGGGCAGCCGTACACCTCGCTGCTCGACTTCTGGCAGCGCGCCCGGCCGGGCCGCCCGGTGGCCGAACGGCTGGCGCAGGTGGGCGCGTTGGACGCCTTCGGCGCCAACCGCCGCGATCTGCTGCTGCACCTCTCCGAACTCCACCGCGCCCACCGGAGCCCCGGTTCCGGAGCCCGCGGCGGGCAGCTCCCGCTGGATGGCGGACACCGTACGGGCTCGCTCGGGCTGCCCGACCTCAACGAGGCGGAGCGGCTGAGCGCCGAACTCGGGGTGCTGAGCATGGACGTCTCGCGTCACCTGATGGGGGACCACCAGGCCTTCCTGGACGAGCTGGGAGTGGTCTCGGCCAAGCGGCTGCGCGAGGCCCGGCACGGCGAGACCGTGCTGGTCGCCGGGGCGAAGGTGGCCACCCAGACGCCCCCGATGCGCTCCGGCCGCCGGGTCGTCTTCACCACCCTGGACGACGGCACGGGCCTGGCCGACCTGGCGTTCTTCGAGGACAGCCACGCCGCCTGCACCCACACCGTCTTCCACTCCTGGCTGCTGCTGGTACGCGGAGTGGTGCAGCGGCGCGGCGCGCGCGGCCTGAGCGTGGTGGGGCAGGCCGCCTGGAACCTCGCCGAACTGGCTGAACTCCGGCGCACCGGAGGGCTGGACGCGGTGGCGGCCCGACTGGCGGAGGAGCCGGAGGAGGGCGCCGGGGAAGCGGAGCCCGGGCCGGGACGTCGTATACGGATGGAGACCGGTTACGAGATGAACCCCTGGGCCGACCTCCAGCCACCCGGTGAAGGGACGCCCACCGGAAGGAAGTTGTGGCACCGGTCGCAGGGGAGCGCGGGATGACGGAGGACCCGGCAGGGGTGCTGTACCTACGGTTCCGCAGGACCGCCGGCGGCCCTCCCGACAGCGCCGCCTACACCGAACTGCTGTCCCTGCTAGGCGCGTTCACTCCGGTGGTGGAGGCTGCCCCGCCCGACGGGGCGCTGGCCGATGTGGGCGGCGCGCTCCGCTACTTCGGGCGGGACGTGGAGGACCTGGCCTCGGTGATCCGGGTCCGGGCGCTCGCCCTGCACGGCGTGGACTGCGCGATCGGGGCGGGGCCCAACCCCATGGTGGCCCGCATGGCCGCCCGTCGGGCCGCACCCGGGACCACCTTCGTGGTGGCCCGGGGCGCGGAGGCGGCGTTCCTCGCCCCGCTCCCGGCCGCCGCCCTGGACGGCGTCGGGACGTCCATGGCCCGCACCCTGTGCGGTTACGGGCTCGACTCCGTCGGCCGGATCGCCGCCGCACCCCTGGCCACGCTCCAGCGCATCACCGGCGTACGGACCGGGCGCGAGCTGTGGGAACGGGCGCGGGGCATCGACCGCACCCGCGTCACCCCGAACGCCGCCGCCCGCTCGATCGCCGCCGAACGCTCCTTCCCGTACGACGAGTTGGCCCCCGAGCAGCACCGCCGCGCCCTCCTCTCGCTCACCGAGGAGCTGGGGGCGCGGCTGCGGGGCGAGGGGCAGGTGTGCCGGTCGCTGGCCCTCTCGGTGCGGTACGCGGACCGGACCGGCTACGCCACGCTGACCCGGAGCCGTGCGCTGGGGGAGCCGACGGCGCACTCGGCCGCGCTCACGGCCCTCGCCTACCGGATCCACGAGTCCTTCGGCTTCCAGCGGGCCAGGGTGCGGGGGATCGCGCTGCGCGCGGAGGGGCTGACCGATGCCGCCCGCGCCTCCCGCCAGCTCACCTTCGACCCGGCGGACGAGCGGTCGCACCGGATCGAGGAGGTGGCGGACCGGCTGCGGGAGAAGTTCGGCCCCGGCGCGGTGAAGCCGGCGGGCCTGGCGGCCTGAACGGCGGGGTTGACGGGCGGGGGGCGTTCCGGCGTCCGGGGAACGGAGCCGCACATCCGGGGCTGACGAGCCAGAGGCGTCCGGGCACCAGGCGGAAGAGGGGCCAGGCATCCCCTTACTCATCCGACGGCGAGACCGAGCCACTTTTTACCGACGCGTAACTTCCCACCGAACCCTACCCGTGCGTAATTTGGCATGAGCACATAAAGCTTGTGGTCCGGGCCACAGGGCGCACCGCCATCGCACCTCCCTTGAGCCGCAAGGAGACCACACGATGCTGCCCTGGTTCCGTGCTGCGCGCGTCCCCCGCACGCGCAGCGTCTTCGCCGCCTTCCTCCTGGCCATCACCCTCTTGGTCGCCCCCACGGCGACCGCGACCGCGGCGACCCCCACCGCCGCGACGGCCACTTCACGTGGCTGGAACGACTACTCCTGCAAGCCCTCCGCCGCCCATCCCCGCCCCGTCGTCCTGGTCCACGGAACCTTCGGGAACTCGATCGACAACTGGCTGGGCCTCGCCCCCTACCTGGTCAACCGGGGCTACTGCGTCTTCTCCCTCGACTACGGCCAGCTCCCCGGCGTGCCGTTCTTCCACGGCCTGGGACCTGTCGACAAGTCCGCCGAGCAGCTCAGCGTCTTCGTCGACAAGGTGCTGGCCGCCACCGGAGCCCCGAAGACCGACATCGTCGGCCACTCCCAGGGCGGCATGATGCCCAACTACTACCTGAAGTTCCTCGGCGGCGCGGCCAAGGTCAACGCCCTGGTCGGCATCGCCCCGAGCAACCACGGCACCACTCTGCTCGGCCTCACCAAGCTGTTGCCGTACTTCCCCGGAGTGGAGAAGTTCATCAACGACAAGACCCCCGCCCTCGCCGACCAGGTCGTGGGCTCGCCCTTCATCACCAAGCTCACGGCGGGCGGCGACACCGTGCCCGGCGTCCGCTACACGGTCATCGCCACCAAGTACGACCAGGTGGTGACCCCGTACCGCACGCAGTACCTGGACGGCCCCAACGTGCGCAACGTCCTGCTCCAGGACCTGTGCCCGCTGGACCTGTCCGAGCACCTGGCCATCGCCACCGTCTCCCGGATCGCCTTCCACGAGGTGAACAACGCCCTGGACCCGGCGCGCGCCACGCCCACGACCTGCGCCTCGGTGATCGGCTGACACCCGGAATCGCCAAGGGCCGAGGCCGTTGTCCGGTGGGGCGGACAGCGGCCTCGGCCCGTTTTCTTACGCCTGCCTCACCCCGGAAGCCCGGGGCGGCAGCGTTTCAGCGGGTCAGCGCCCGTGACGGCCACCGGAGGCGGTGGCCCGGCGGCGCTGCGAGGCGAAGAGGACGCCCGCGCCGGCGGCGAGCACGGCGGCCCCGCCCACCGCGAGGTAGGTGCTGCTGCTCGACCCTCCGGTCTCGGCCAGCACGTCGCCCTGCCCGACGGCGTTGGCCTGCGGCGCATTGCCTTCGGCTTCGGTCTTCTCCCCGGGGGCCGGGGCGGCGACATTGACCTTGGCGCCGGTGTTGGCGTCGTCGTCGCCGTGCCCGTTGTGCTCGACGGAGGACTTCTCGGCGCCCTTGGCGATGTCGTCCTCGGAAGGCGCGGAGGGAGCGGAGGGTGCGGGCGCAGGAGCGGGAGCGCCACCGTCGGTCTTGGGCGCCTCACCCGCAGGCTTCTCCTCCGCCGGCGCCTCGCCCCCACCGGCGCTGCCCGACCCACCACCGAAGATCACGTCGGAGCAGGCGTAGAAGGCCTCGGGGGAGTCGGAGCGCTGCCACACGGTGTAGATCAGCTGGCGTCCCGCCCGGTCGGGGATGTTCCCCTCGAAGACGTACGAACCGTCCACCAGCTTCGGGTCGGTGACCTCGGCGAACGGCTTCGCCTCCAGGTCCGACCAGGCCAGCGGCTTCGTCGGGTCGTACGCCGCCTTGGTCATGTACAGCTCGAAGGACCCCTTGTGTGGGGCGGTGGCCCGGAACTTGAAGGTGTGGTTGCCCGCCTTCACGGGGGAGGCCGGCCAGTCGGCGCGCGGCAGGTCGAGCCCGCGGAACTTGTCGTTGGCGGCGCTGCACAGCTTGCCGTCCGGGATCAACTCCTGGTGCTTGCCAGCCGCGTTGGCGATGTTCACCCCGTTCCAGTCGTACAGCGCCTGCGTACCCCCGCCGCCACCGCCGCCTTGCACGCCGCCGACACCGGGCTCTCCGGCCCCTCCGCGAAGCACGCCGACACCCGGCTCACCGGGTCCGTCAGCGAACCGTGCGCGAGCGCCGGAGCAGCGGCGAGTCCGGCCAGTGCGAACGGTGCGAAACCGAGGGCAACGATCCCGGCGGCCTTGCGACGAGCGGTCATGGAGGGTTCTCCTTCACAGCGGCACAACAGTGGGTCGCCGGTCCCTGAATCCGTCCCGGCGCTCAGCAAGCTAGCCCCTCGAAACGCCGAAAACCCCTGCTGGGACGGGGTGGAGGAGATCCTTATGGTCCTTTTAAGGAGGGGCTAAGAGGGCGCTGAGGTGGGAGGGCGCTGTGGGGGATCGAAGCCTGCCGGCCTGTGCGGAGACCGCCATGGAACAGTCACTCGATCGGTGGCGGTGACATCATCACGATCGGCCCCGCGTTCCTGCGCGCACCCGGACGAGACGCAGGTCGCTGACCTATGAGCGATGGCAGCGCATTCGGAGGATTCGGCAGACATGGTCGCTCCACGCCGGAAGGATGAGGAGCATGACCGAGCAGCAGGGTGTGTCTCAGGACCACGAGCCCTTCCGTCCCCGCTTCGCCACTTTCAAGAGCATCCGAGCCGCGCAGCCGGCGTGGGACAGCTACGACTCGACCCGCGACGGAATCCGTCCGATGCCGGGCATGTACGCGGTGAGCCGGAGGCCCAACTGGTGGGGCGCAGGTGCTACTCCTGAGGAACTTCACCGGCTGGCGAAGGACAGCGGCATACCCGTGTCGTGGGTGGCCCCTGCCCACGTGCTGCGACATCTGCTCGATACCGGCGACCATGACGCGCGGCTGGGAGTCCTCGTTGATCACCAAGACGAAATCCGGATGCTGTGCAAGGAGACGGCCGAATACTGCGACGACGAGTGGCTCGGAGACGCTCCTGAGATGGCGGCCAAGGTCGTAGCAGCCTGGGGTGACGGTCATCCGGAGACGGCCGCCTGTATGGCGCTACTGGCGGTCGAGGAACTGGCTCATCAAGTAAGCCGGGTTGACCGAAGCAAGAAGCACAAGGGGCTCCAGGACATTGCCAAGGCAGTGGTCTCCAACAGCGACTGGTTTCCTCAAGGGCAGACTGTCCTGAGCCCGCTTTTCCCGCTGTACGCACAGTATTGGGCGCACAAAGGCCACGAGGTTCCCGAGCAGCTTTCCCGTCATGCCTTGGTGCACAGCATCTCACTCGGACACCTCAGCAAAGGGCACGCAATTGTCGCGATCATGCTGATGATTTCGTTGCTGCGGGAACTGCAGGAGCGATGCGACGAGGTCCGGGACGATATGCATGCCAACGATCCCGAAGTGGAGTGACATGGGCCGCCGAACCAGCCACCTGAACAAGAATGACGGGTGCAGTTCGCCGCGTGGTTGAACGACCGCTCATCCGCTCTCGCGGGAACACTCGGCCCGCTCAGCTCAGCTACGCAAGGGGGCCCCGCCAGTCGGTGGGGCCCCCTTTGCAGGCCCTCCCGCCCCTGCCTCCCGGCCGACGCCTCACCCCACCCACCGGTACCGCCGCTCCGGCCGCCCCGTCCCCCCGTACCGCAGGGTCACCTCCGCCCGGCCCGTCCCGACGAAGTGCTCCAGGTAGCGGCGGGCGCTGACCCGGGACAGGGTGCCTGCCTCGGCGCATTCCGAGGCGGAGAGGCCCTCGGGGTGGGCGCGGAGGGTGCGTTCCACCAGGTCGGCCGTGGGGGCGGCCAGGCCCTTGGGGAGTTCTCGGGAGCCGGGCGGGCGGGGGCCGAAGATCTGGTCCACGTCCTCCTGGCGGGCCTCGCCCAACTCGTCCAGGCGGGTGCGGAGGGCGGCGACATGGCGCAACTGCTCCTGGAGGGCGGCCCGGTTGAACGGCTTGATGAGGTAGTGCAGAGCCCCGGCCCGTAGCGCCGCCCGGATCACTCCGGCGTCCTTGGCCGCCGTGATGAACAGGGCGTCCGTGCTGGGGCGCGAGGCGTCCCGCTCCTCCGCCGTGCGCAGGGCGCGCAGGACGTCGATCCCGTCCATGTCGGGCAAGTAGATGTCCAACAGGACCAGATCGGGGCACAGTTGCTCGGCCGCGCGCAGGGCGTCGGCGCCGTTGTGTGCCACCCCGACGACCGTGAAGCCGTCCATCGCGGACACATAACGGCTGTGCAGTTTCGCGACCATGAAGTCGTCGTCCACCACCAGCACCGTCGTCACGCCGACACGCTAGGGCGCGACCGCAACGACCACAACGTCCGTTGATTCCGGAAGAGAGACATGCCCGTAACGCGGGGGCAACATGTGGGCCACTTCACAGCGAAAGGCGGAACCCGTGCGACTGCGCACTCCCCTCGCCCTGCTCGGAGCCGCCCTGTTGGTGCTCGTCGGGCCGCCCCTGCTCGCCACGGGCGACGGCTCCGACACCGGCACCCAGATCCCCGGGCTCCGCTTCATGGTCCCCAACACCCCCGGCGGCGGCTACGACATCACCGCCCGCACCATGGCCAGGAACGCCGAGGACGCCGGACTCACCCACAACATCGAGGTGTTCAACCTGCCGGGAGCCGGCGGTACGGTCGGGCTGGCCCGGCTCGTCGGTGAGCACGGCAACGGCAAGCTCGCCCTCTCCATGGGCCTCGGCGTCGTCGGCGCCGTCCACACCAACAAGTCCCCGAGCACCCTCGCCGACACCACCCCCATCGCCCGGCTCACCGAGGAGCCGGACATCGTGGTCGTCGGCAAGGACTCCCCGTACCGCACCATCGGTGACCTCCTCACCGCCTGGAAGAAGAACCCGGCCGCGGTGCCCGTCGGTGGTGGATCCTCGCCCGGCGGGCCCGACCACCTCGCCCCCATGCTCATGGCGCAGGCCGCCGGGATCGCCCCCAAGGCGGTCAACTACGTCCCCTTCGACGGCGGCGGCGAGCTGCTGGCCTCCGTCCTCGGCAACAAAGTCGGCTTCGGCGTCTCCGGCCTCGGTGAGTACCGCGACCAGATCGAGGCCGGCGAACTGCGCCTCCTCGCCGTCACCGGCCCCAAGCGGGTGCCCGGCATGGAGGCGCCCACCCTGCGCGAGGCCGGACTCGACACCGAGTTCACCAACTGGCGCGGCATCGTCGCCCCGCCCGGCCTCTCCGACGCCGAACGCACCAAGCTCATCGGCCTGATCACCGAGCTGCACGCGTCGAAGGAGTGGAAGGAGTCGCTGGAGAAGAACGGCTGGGACGACGCCTTCCTCGCCGGTGAGCCCTTCGGGGACTTCCTCGACGAGCAGGACCGGCGCGTCGGCACCGTACTCAAGGAGCTGGGGCTGTGACCGCCGAATCCACCGGGCCTGCCGAATCCCAGGGGCCTGCCGAATCCACCGGGCCCGACGAATCCCAAGGGCCTGCCGGAGCCACAGGTTCCGACAGAGAGCCCGCCCAGGAGCAGAGCACCACCACCCGCTCCTGGCTGCGCGACCACTCCGAACTCGGCGTCTGCGTCCTCCTCCTCGCCATCGGCACCCTTGTCCTCACCGACGCCCTCACCATGAGCGTCGACATCGCCCAGCGCGGCCCCATCGGCCCCCGTACCGTCCCCTTCGTCGTCGGCTCCGCGCTGCTCCTCGTCGCCGTCCTCCTCGCCGTCGACGTCCTGCGCGGCGGACGCGGCGAGGCCGAGGGCGGGGAGGACGTCGACCTGGACGAGCCCGCCGACTGGCGCACCGTCCTCCTGCTGAGCGGCGTCTTCCTCGCCACCGCCGTTCTGATCGGCCCCCTCGGCTTCCCCATCGCCGGGGCCCTGCTCTTCTGGGGCTCCGCCTACGCGCTCGGCAGCCGCCACTACGACCGCGATCCGCTCATCGCCGCCGTGCTCTCCCTCGCCACCTACTTCCTCTTCGACAACCTCCTCGGTGTCCCCCTCCCGGGCGGCCCGCTGATGGGAGTGATCTGACCGATGGACTCCCTCAACTCCCTCCTCGACGGCTTCGGCACCGCGCTCACCCCGATGAACCTGCTGTGGGCCGCCATCGGCGTCCTGCTCGGCACCGCCATCGGGGTGCTGCCCGGCATCGGGCCCGCCATGGCCGTGGCGCTGCTGCTCCCGGTGACGTACGGACTCGACCCGACCGGCGCGTTCATCATGTTCGCCGGGATCTACTACGGGGCGATGTTCGGCGGCTCCACCACCTCGATCCTCCTCAACACCCCCGGCGAGAGCGCCGCCGTCGTCGCCGCGATCGAGGGCAACCCGATGGCGAAGGCCGGACGCGGCGCCCAGGCGCTGGCCGCCGCGGCCATCGGCCACTTCGCGGGCGGGATGATCGGCACGATCCTGCTGGTCGCCCTCGCCCCGACGGTCGCCTCCCTCGCCATCGGCATCGGCGCCCCCGACTACTTCGCGATCATGGTGCTGGCCTTCATCGCCGTCACCTCCGTCCTCGGCGCCTCCCGCGTCCGGGGGCTCGCCTCGCTCCTCATCGGCCTCACCATCGGACTCGTAGGCCTCGACCAGATGACCGGCCAGCAGCGCCTGACCTTCGGCTCCCTCCAACTCGCGGACGGGGTCGACGTGGTGATCGTCGCGGTCGGCCTCTTCGCCATCGGTGAGGCCCTCTGGGTCGCCGCCCATCTGCGCCGGACCACCGGCGAGCCGATCCCCGTCGGGCGTCCCTGGCTCGGCCGCAGCGACCTCCGCCGCACCTGGAAGCCCTGGCTCCGCGGTCCGCTCATCGGCTTCCCGTTCGGCGCGATACCGGCGGGCGGTGCGGAGATTCCTACCTTCCTCAGTTACGTCACGGAGAAGCGGCTCTCCAGGCACCGCGCCCAGTTCGGCAAGGGCGCCATCGAAGGTGTCGCGGGACCGGAGTCGGCGGCCTCCGCCTCCGCTGCCGGAACGCTCGTCTCGATACTCACTCTCGGTCTGCCCACCACCGCCGTCGCCGCCGTGATGCTCGCCGCCTTCCAGCAGTACGGGATCCAGCCCGGGCCGCTGCTGTTCGAGCGGGAACCCGAGCTGGTCTGGGGGCTCATCGCCTCGCTCTTCGTCGGCATGGTGCTGCTGCTCGCCCTCAACCTGCCGCTCGCCCCCGTCTGGGCGAAACTCCTGCGGATCCCGCGCCCCTACCTCTACGCGGGCATCCTCTTCTTCGCCGCCGTCGGCGCGTACGCGGTCGGCGGGGAGTCCCTGGACCTGGTGATCCTCCTGATCATCGGCCTGATCGGGTTCGGCATGCGGCGGTACGGGCTGCCGGTGCTCCCCGCCGTCATCGGGGTCATCCTCGGCCCGGCCGCCGAACAGCAACTGCGCCGCGCGCTCCAGATCAGCGACGGCAGCGTCACCGGACTCGTCAACACCCCGTTCTCCGTCACCGTCTACGCGATCGTGGCGCTGATCCTCGCCTGGCCGCTGGTGTACCGGCTGGTCGTCGTGCGGCGGCGGGGCGACCGGGAGGAGGGCGGGAAGACCGGCGCTGTCAGTGGTGGCTGAGAGTATCGACGACATGACGACGATCGACTGGGACGCGGCCGCCGGATCCTTCGACGAGGAGCCCGACCACGGGCTGCTCGACCCCGTCGTACGCGATGCGTGGGCCGGCCGGCTGGAGAGCTGGCTGCCCGCCACGCGCGGCGATGTGCTGGACCTCGGGTGCGGTACGGGGAGCCTCTCGCTGCTCGTCGCCGGTCAGGGGCACCGGGTCACCGCCGTGGACCGGTCGCGGAAGATGGCCGAGCTGGCCCGCGCCAAGCTCGCCGGGACCGGGGCGGAGGTCCTGGTGGGGGACGCGGCCCGGCCGCCGGTGGGGGAGCGGGCGTTCGACGTGATCGTGGCCCGGCACGTCGTCTGGCTGCTGCCCGATCCGGCGGCGGCCCTGGCCCACTGGTTCGCACTGCTGAAGCCGGGCGGGCGGCTGGTCCTGATCGAAGGGGTGTGGGGCGGTGTCGGGCTCCCGGCGGAGCGGGTCACCGCCCTCCTCGCCGCGCACACCGAGCGCGTCCACCACGAGGACCTGGCGGGTGACGCGCGGCTCTGGGGCAAGGAGGTCGACGACGAGCGGTATGCCCTGGTCGCCCGCGCCGAGCCGCCCCACCGGCACACCGAGGTCGTCGACGTCCACCTGATCCTGCGCAGGGGCCCGGACGTCCTGCTCGCCCGCCGGGCCAACACGGGGTACGCGGACGGCCTGCTCCACCTGCCCTCCGGCCACGCGGAGGACGGCGAGGACGTCCGCGAGGCGATGCTCCGGGAGGCCGCCGAGGAGATCGGCGTCGTCCTGGACCCGGACGAGGTGCGGGTCGCCCTCGTGATGCAGCACCGGGGGCCCGGCGGCGGGGCGCGCATGGGGTGGTTCTTCCTCGCGGAGTACGACGACGAGCGCCCGCCGCACAACGCGGAGCCGGAGAAGTGCTCCGAGCTGGACTGGTTCCCGCTGGACGCCCTCCCGGACGACATGGTCGCGTACTGCCGTGCGGGCCTGGACGGTTACCGGTCGGGCGAGCACTTCCTGATGCACTGGCACGAGGACGGCGACCCGGTCGCCCACCGGCCGGACGGCCCCCGCCGGGTCGTGGTCCTGCCCTCCGCCACGGAGCGGACCGGGCAGGTGCACCACATCGAGCTGTGGGTGCCAGAGCTGACGGCCGCCGAGCGGAGCTGGGGGTGGCTGCTGGAGCGGCTCGGCCATCTCCCGTACCAGCGCTGGGCCCACGGCCGCAGTTGGCGGCGCGGGGAGAGTTACGTGGTCGTCGAGCAGTCCCCGGACCTCTCCGCCGACCACCACGACCGCCGCCGCCCGGGCCTCAACCATCTGGCGTTCCATGTCGCGGACCGGGCCACGCTGGACTCCCTGACGGCCGAGGCACCCTCGTACGGCTGGCGCCTGCTGTACCCCGACCGCCACCCGCACGCCGGTGGGGAGGGCCACTGCGCCGCCTATCTGGAGGACGCGGCGGGGTACGAGGTCGAGCTGGTGGTGGAGTCCATGTCGATGCCCAGACCCTGAGGCCCCGTCGTCCAGCTCCTGAAGCCCCGCCGTCCGGACCTTGAGGCTCCGTCGTCCAGGCTCCGAGGCCCGTTGTTCAGGCTCTGAGGCCGTGTCGGCGGGTCGAGGCGTGCGGTGCGGTCAGGTCAGCAGGTCCCTGAGCCCCTTCAGGTCCTCCGTCCGGGCCAGCCGTTCCAGCTCGTCCAGGGCGGCGGTCGCCGCGTCGGCCGCCCCGGGGTCGCGCCCGGCCAGGCCGCTCGCCGCGAACTCGTCCTCGTCCAGCCGCAGTACGGAGGAGCCGTCCGCCGACACCCACAGATCCAGGTCCAGATCCTCGACCGTCAGCACCCCGTCCGTCAGGACCGCGGGGCGGGTTATGTCGCAGTACCAGCCTTTCAACTCGCCGTCCCCGGCGCGCACCTCCTTCACCGCGTACCACCGGTCCCGCCAGTAGTGCTCGGTGAAGACATCGCCCGGTTCGAACCGTACGAAGCCGAAGTCCCGGACCTCCGGAGCGGCCCAGGGCGCCCGGACGGTGATCCGGGTGCCGTCGTCGCGTACCGGCTCCGCCGGATACCTGATCTTGGTGCGGCCCGCCTTGGTCAGGGCGACGGTCACGGGCCGGGAGCGGGGCGTGCCGGGTTCAGCCGAGGGTGCGGGCATGGCGGACCTCCGTGGCGCGGACCGTGTAGCCGAACCACTTGTTGATGGCGAGCATCGGGGCGTTGCCCGTGTCGTTGGAGGTGTAGGCATCCGTGTAGCCGGCCGCCCGCGCCCGGTGCAGCGAGTCGTTCTTCGCCAGCTTGGCCAGGCCCCGCCCCCGGAAGGCCCGCAGGGTGCCGGTCATATTGCTGGAGTACGTCCGCTCCCCGTCGGTGCCCGCCGCGCTGAACGCCGCCACCCGGCCGTCCACCAGGGCCACTGTGGTCAGCGCGGAGTCGAAGGCCGGATGGCGCCAGATGTTCGTCAGCCAGTCCTCGTAGTCGTCCAGTTCGGTGGGGATGTCGCTGGGCTCGTCCAGCGTCACCTGGGCGTCCGCCTCGAAGAGCGGCCGGGGATCGTCGTCGAAGTCGGACCCCGGCCTCAGCTCGACGCCCGCCGGGGCCTCCTGGAGCGGGGGCAGGGTCCCGCCCGCCAGATCCAGATGCTGGAAGTGCGCGGAGCGGCCCGGCCGGTAGTCCCGGGCGCGCGCGAACTCCAGGTTCTCCGGTGTGTCCAGCACCCAGGCGTGCACGACCGTGGCCCCGGCCTGCGCGAGATGCTCCTCCGCCGTGCTCAACAGCAGCGAGCCCGCCCCGTGGCCGGTGTGGCCGGGAAGCACGTGCGGGGTGCAGAAGCCCTGGCCCGGCTCCGGGCTGTCGTGGGCGATCCCGGCCTGCGCGGTGCCGACGATCTCGCCGTCCCGCTCCGCCACCAGCAGCCGGTAGCGGCGGTCCGGATGGGCGTGGGCCAGGTCGTGGACGACCTGCTCCGGGGTGGTGACCAGATACGGGACCACCGCCCGCCGGACGCGGGTCCACGCCTCGGCGTCGGACGGCCGGAAATCGCGCACAATCACTGTCATGCGGCGGAGGTTACGCGCGGCCCCGCCGCGATCGCCTCCCCTTTTTCCGGCCGTGGGGGACAATCGGCGGGTGACTGAGAAGATCGTCCTGGACCCGGACTCCGGCATCGCCCCGTACGAGCAACTGCGCCTCCAGCTCTCCGAACTGGCCCGCTCCGGCGCGCTCCCCGTCGGCCACCGGCTCCCGACCGTACGCGGCTTCGCCGAGGAGCTGGGCCTCGCCGCCAACACCGTGGCCAAGGCCTACCGCGCGCTGGAGGCCGACGGCGTGATCGAGACCCGGGGACGGAACGGGAGCTTCATCGCGGCCGCCGGGGGAGCGGCCGAGCAGAAGGCCGCGGCCGCCGCGCAGAGCTACGCGGAGGCCGCCCAGCGCCTCGGGCTCTCCCGGGACCGGGCACTCGCGCTCGCCCAGGACGCGGTACGGGCGGCGTACGCGCGCTGAGGGGGTCGGGCCCGCCTCGGCGTACGCCCGCTGAGAGGCCGGGCCCACCCCTCGGCATACGCGCGCTGAGGGGCAGGCCCCGGCTGCTGAGAGGGCCGGGCCCGCCCCTCGATGGACGCCCGCTGGAGGACAGGCCCCCCTCGGCGTACGCCCGTTGGAGGCCCACCCCCGTACCTCGGCGTACGCCCGCTGGGGCCACCCCCGTACCCCCTCCTACAGATACAGCCCCGCATCCGCCCCCGCGTCCTGCTTCGGCACCGACGCGGGGCCCGTGCCCCGGCGCAGGGCGTACAGCTCCGCGAGCGAGCTGCCCTCGCGGCCCACGCCCTCCTCCGTGCCCAGCCAGGCCACCGACTCCCGGCGGGTCAGCGGGCCCACCTCGATCCGGGCCAGACAGCGGCCCGGGCGGACGACCGCCGGGTGCAGCCGCTCCAGGTCCTCGTTGGTGGTGACCCCCACCAGCACGTTCCGGCCCTGGCCGAGCAGGCCGTCCGTCAGGTTCAGCAGCCGGGACAGCGCCTGGCCCGCCGTGTGCCGGGCCTCGCCCCGGATCAGCTCGTCGCAGTCCTCCAGGAGCAGCAGCCGCCACCGGCCCTTCGCGGAGCCGTCGTCCTCCCCGATCGCGATGTCCATGAGATAGCCGACGTCGTTGAAGAGCCGCTCCGGGTCCAGTACGCAGTCGACCTGGCACCAGTCCCGCCAGGATCGGGCCAGCGTGCGCAGCGCCGAGGTCTTGCCGGTGCCCGGCGGCCCGTGCAGCAGGAGCAGCCTCCCCGCGATGCCGTCCGGGGTGACCTTCATCAGCCGGTCCATGGCATCGGCCACCGGGGCGGTGTAGTTGGGGCGGATCTCGTCCCAGCTCCCGGCGGTGATCTGCCGGGTGGTGCGGTACGGGCCGCGGCGCGGCGAGACGTACCAGAAGCCCATGGTCACGTTGTCGGGCTGCGGCTCCGGTTCGTCCTGGGCGCCGTCGGTCGCCTGGCCGAGGACCTTCGCCGCCAGCTCGGGGCTGGTCGCGGTGACCGTGACGTCCGCGCCGTGCTTCCACCGGGAGGCCAGCAGGGTCCAGCCGTCGCCCTCGGCCAGCGTGGCGCTGCGGTCGTCGTCGCGGGCGGACCGCAGCACCGAGGCGTGCGGGGGCAGCAGGGTCGCCCCGGCCTTGACCCGGTCGAGGGAGGAGCTGTGGGAGTACGGCTGCTCGCCCGTCGCGAAGCGGCCGAGGAAGAGCGCGTCGACGACGTCGGACGGTGAATCGCTGTCGTCGACGTTGAGCCGGATCGGCAGAGCGGATTCGGGATTGGCTGGCATGGCGCCCATGATCCGGCACGGGGCCACCCCGTGCACCAGGTTTCCCCGGGAGGACGAACCGCACCGGACGTGACGGATCGGCACCCGGAAGCGACGGACCCGACACCGGACGTGATGGACCGACACCGGATGTGACGGAACGCCACCGGCGCGTCAAGGCGCGCGCGTTGAACTCCGGACGGCGGGCGGAAGCACTCGGAACTTATTTTTGGCATGAACACTTCCAGTAGGCCCGGCGCGCTGCTACTACGGAGTAGCGCAGATACCCCCTGCTCACTGACTCCCCCCACCCTCAAGGAGTGCCCCCATGAAGATGTCCAGACTTGTGGCGTTCTCGTCCTCGCTCCTGCTCGGTGCCGCCCTCGCCCTGACCGGTGCGGGGATCGCGAACGCCGACTCGTCGGTCAAGGCCGTCGACTACGTCGCCCTCGGTGACTCGTACTCCTCCGGCGTCGGCGCCGGCAGCTACGAGAGCGCCAGCGGCGACTGCAAGCGCAGCACCCGCGCCTTCCCCCGGCTCTGGGCCAACGCCAACTCCCCGTCCAGCTTCGCCTTCACCGCCTGCTCCGGCGCCCGCACCAACGACGTCACGAGCAGTCAGCTCGGGCCGCTCAACGCCTCCACCGACCTGGTCTCCATCTCCATCGGCGGCAACGACGCCGGCTTCGCGGACGTCATGACGACCTGTGTCCTGCAGTCCGAGGCCACCTGCCTCAACCGCATCGCCACCGCCCGCGCCTACGTCGACTCCACCCTGCCCGGCCGCCTCGACTCCGTGTACAACGCCATCAAGGCCAAGGCCCCCAACGCCCGGGTCGTCGTCCTCGGCTACCCCCGCTTCTACCAGCTGAACGGCACCTGCGTGGCCGGTCTCAGCGAGCGGGAGCGCGCCGCCATCAACGGCGCCTCCGACCACCTGAACACCGCCACCGCCAAGCGCGCCGCCGACCACGGCTTCGCCTTCGGTGACGTCAGGACGACCTTCACCGGCCACGAGATCTGCTCCAGCAACTCCTGGTTGCACAGCGTGAACTGGCTCAACATCGGTGAGTCCTACCACCCCACCGCCGCCGGACAGTCGGGCGGCTATCTGCCGGTCTTCAACTCGGCTGCCTGATAAGTCAGTTGCTCCATCAGTCGGCTCTCCGTGCGGGAGGCCCCGGCCGCCGGGGTCTCCCGCACCGCCGTGCAACCCATCCGAACTGTCCGAAGTCGCCCGGGAATCAGGCGAATTCGGTAACTGGTCGTCAACCTCCGTATGTGTGTGCTCGATCCTGCGGGCGGGATACCCGTGTGTCACCGTGGGGCGATAGGGTTAACCTGCCCGGACCGGGTGCCCTCGTACGGGTGGGGAGTGACATGGAACAGATAACGGTGCGGAGCAGGCCGCGAGTGCCTGCCATCACATGCGGAAGCGGTGCGACCAGTACGCGCCTCGACCGCCATCTCGCGGTGCTCGGCGGCCCTGTCGTGCCGCAGCGCGAGGCGGCGGAAGCGACGCTGCTGATGCGTGAGCTGACCTCGCGTGATGCCGCGCACACCCGCCGGAGCAGGAGCGCCCGTGTGTCGCTCTTCGCCCCGCTGCGGCGACTGCGGCGTTCGCTCTTCGGCAGCCGCCACTGACGGGTTCACCACGGGGCCGGCCCACCGCTCGGGGCGGCCCTGCGCTCGGTCCACCCCATCTCGCCCGGGCGGGGCCCGCGCTCGGCCCACCCCACCGTTCGGGGCGGGCCTGTTGCTCGATCCACCCCACCACCCGGGGCGGATCAGGCGATCACTCCGTCCCGGCGCAGCGCTGCTGTCTGCTCATCCGTCATCCCCAGCGCCCGCAGCAGCGCATCGGTGTGTTCCCCCAGCGCCGGCACGGCACCCATCCGGGGCTCCGCCCCGCCCGGCAGCGTGATCGGCGGCAGCAGCGCCCGCAACGGCCCCACCGGTGACTCCACTTCCCGCCATCGGTCCCGCGCCGCCAGCTGCGGATGCGCCGCCACATCGGCCACGGTGTTCAGCCGGGCGCACGCGATCCCCGCCGCCTCCAGCGCGTCCAGCGCCTCCCGGCCCGTCAGCCGGGCCAGCGCCCGCCCCACCACCTCGTCCGTCCGCTTCCGGTTCGCGGTCCGCGCGGTGTTCGTCGCGAAGTCCGGGTCCTCTGCCAACTCCGGCTCACCGAGCACCTGTTCGGCCAGCCGCCACCACTCCCGGTCGTTCTGCACGGAGAGCAGCACCCGCTCACCGTCGGCCGTGCCGTACGCGTCGTACGGTGCGATCACCGAGTGCGCCAGTCCGGTACGCGGCGGGGTCGCGGACCCGTGCATCCCCTGGTGCAGCGGGTGGCCCATCCACTCGGCCAGCGCGTCCAGCATGGAGACCTGCACCGGCCCGCCGCGCCCAGTCGTCCCGCGCCGCAGCAGCGCCGCCAGCACCCCGGAGAACGCGTACATGGCCGCCGCGATGTCCGCCGCTGGAATCCCCGCCTTCACCGGCTGCGCGGCGGTCCCGGTCACCGAGACCAGCCCCGCCTCGCACTGCACGAGCATGTCGTAGGCCCGCTTGTGCGCGTACGGTCCGCCCTCCCCGTACCCGGAGATGTCCACGGCCACCAGCCGCGGGTGCGCCGCACAGAGCGTCGCGGCGTCCAGTCCGAGCCGGGCCGCCGCACCCTGCGCCAGATTCTGTACGAACACATCGGCCTCGGCGACGAGTTCACGCACCACCGCCAGCCCGCGCGGGTCCTTCAGATCGACGGCCAGCGACTCCTTGCCCCGGTTGCACCAGACGAAGTGCGAGGCGAGACCCCGGGCCGCCGTGTCGTAACCGCGCGCGAAGTCACCGCCGTCCGGGCGCTCCACCTTGATCACCCTGGCCCCGAGGTCGGCGAGCTGGCGGGTGGCGAAGGGGGCGGCGACGGCCTGCTCGACGGCCACCACGGTGATGCCGTCGAGGGGGAGGGGCGAGGTATCCATGGGCCGTGCTTACCGTGCCGACCGGCCCCTTCGCCACTCCGCGCCCCTCACAGCAGCGCGAACTGCCCCTCCGGCCCCTCCTCCTGGTGGCCGAGGACCGAGGCCGGGCGCCGGGCGGAGGCGGGCACCGGCAGCACCCCGGCCGCCCGCAGCTCCTCCCGGGAGATCAGCGATGCCCCCGCCCCTTCCAGTCGGGCCGCCAGCGCCTCCCGCCGGGGCCGCACCCCGTCCAGCAGAGCCAGTACGGTGATCAGCTCCAGCAGCTCCGAGGTCCACTCGGGCGTCCACCCGCGCGCCCCCACCGCGTCGAGCCCGTCCGCGTCCGCCCCCTCGGGCACCGCGCCCACCGCGGCCGCCGCCCGGCGCCCGAACCACAGCTCCAGCACCCGCACCCCGCTCACCGTGAACTCCCAGGCCTCGGCCGGGACCGGCGAGATCCGGCCCTCCCCGATGACCAGCGCCTCGGCCTCCGCGTCGTAGGCGATCCCGGGCGGCCGGGCCGGGAGCGCCGCCCGTACGTAGGGCCTGCGCCCGCCCGGCAGCCGGGGCCGTTCCCCGCCCCGGGCCCCGCGCAGCCGGAGCCGTACCAGCTCCTCGCCCAGCTCCACCCCGGCCGCCCACACCCCGGAGTCGGCGGGCAGGGGGACCCGGCAGCCGGACGGGGTGGGCACGGCGGCGGCCAGGGCCCAGGCGAGGACGGCCTCGGGTGTGGCCTCCGGGTCCAGCCGCGCCCGCACCACGGCCAGCAGCCCCGGGGCCAGGTTGGGGTCGGTGGCGCCGGGCCGCCGGTACAGCGGCCTGATCCGGCCCGGCCGTCCGGCGGGGGAGTGCCCGTCGGGGAGCAGATGGGTCACCGACAGGGCGGGGGCGGGGGCGAGGCCGGTGGCCTGGGGCACGTAACCGTGTTCGACCGCGAAGAGCTGCCGCTCGTCGCTGACCCGCCACAGCTCGGGGCGGGCCGCGTCGATCAGCCGGTGGTCGGGGAGCAGCCACTGCTCGTCGAACGGGCCGTGCAGAATCCGTACGGGATCGGGGCAGGCGCCCGGCTCCCGCGCGAAGCGGCCGGTGCCGGCGGCGGTCCCGGCCCCGGTGCTGGTCCCGGTGGCGGACCGGCCGGGCAGGGCGGCGACGGCTGTGTGCGGTGTACGGGAGCGGCTCGGGCGGAACAGCCGCTCCTGCTCGGCCCCTTCGGCGGCGGCCAGCCGCTCCCAGCGGGCCCGGAGCGCGGCGGGATCGGGGCCGGTCACCCAGGAACGGCCGGTTCTCAGGGGGCGTACCGACCACGGCATCAGCTCGTCCAGCTCCAGAGAGTCCGGGGAGTCCAGGGAGCCTGGGGAGTCCGTGGTCGTCGTAGCTCCACCTCTACCCGTGGCCGCATCTGTAGCTTTCGCAGTCGCCGCCGCCCTGCGCGCTGCCACCGAGCCGTCCTCCCCTGTCCGCCGTAAACCGGGGCCGCCGTGACCCGTTCGCATCGTAACGGCGGGGCGGTGCGCCCGGGGGACGGGTCAGCGGGCCTCCACCGTCAGGGAGAAGGAGAACCGGTCGCCCCGGTAGCGGATCCGGGCCACATCCACCACGCGGCCCTTCTCGTCGTACGTCACGCCCGTGTAGTGCAGGATCGGGCTCAGCAGGGGGACCTGGAGGAGGTCGGCGGTGACCGGGTCCGCGAGCCGGGCCTCGACGGTGTCGGTGATCCGGGAGATCTTGACCCCGACGATGTCGTGCAGCACCTTCGTCATCGGCCAGCGTTCGAGGTCGGTCAGGTCGATCCGGGCGGCGACCTCCGGGCGTACGGCGTTCTCCGCCCAGTTGGTCGGCTCACCGCTCTCACCGTCGCGGCGCAGCCGCCGGAAGCTGACCACCTCGCCGCAGTCCGGGAAGAACTCGGCGAGATCGCCCGGCACCGGCACCGTCCCGTGGCCGAGCACCGTCGTGGCGTCCCCGGACTGCTGGGCGACGATCGCGTCGACCGAACCCAGCAGCCGGACCGGGGTGGCCCGCCGGGCGCGCGGCTCGATGAACGTGCCGCGCCTCCGGTGCCGGCTGATCAGCCCCTCCGTCTCCAGCTCCTTCAGCGCCTGGCGCATCGTGAGCACGCTGACGCCGTAGTGCGTGGCGAGCTGCTCCTCGGTGGGCAGCCGGAGGGAGGCGTCCTGCGGGCGGCCGAGTATGGACGCCCGCAGCGACTGGGAGACCTGGTACCAGAGCGGCAGCTTCCGGTTGAGCACGAGCGAGTCGGGGGCGAAGGAAGGCGCGGAGGAGGGTGCGGAGGAAAGCGCGGAAGAGGGGGCAGGGGAAGGCGCGGAGGCCGACCCGGACCCTCCACGGGCATCCACCACGTCCTCGCGCGTCGCGAACTCACCCGTCGCCGTCTCATGGCTGTCTGTCACGTCGTCCCCGTCCCGTCCTCCGGGCCGCTCCGCCGCCCGCTCGCCCGCCGCCTGTGCCTACGGCCGGAAGTTGCGGCTCAGACCCTGCCACACGTCGTCGTAGCCGCGCTGCAGGTGGTCGGCCTCGGCCGCCTGCGGGGTGGCGATGATGGGCCACCGGGTCTCGAACATGAACGCCAGACCGTCGTCGATCTTCTGCGGCTTCAGCTCCGCCGCGCTCGCCCGGTCGAAGGTCTCCCGGTCCGGGCCGTGGGCCGACATCATGTTGTGCAGCGAGCCGCCACCGGGGACGAAGCCGTCCGCCTTCGCGTCGTACGCGCCCTCGATGAGCCCCATGTACTCGCTCATCACGTTCCGGTGGAAGTACGGCGGCCGGAACGTGTCCTCGCCGACCAGCCAGCGCGGCGCGAAGACGACGAAGTCGACACCGGCCAGGCCCGGGGTGTCGGACGGCGAGGTCAGGACCGTGAAGATCGAGGGGTCGGGGTGGTCGTAGCTGATCGTGCCGATGACGTTGAACCGGCGCAGGTCGTAGACGTACGGGGCGTGCGTGCCGTACCAGGCGACGACGTCGAGCGGGGAGTGGTCGTACGTGGCGGTCCAGAGGTTCCCGCAGTACTTGTTGATCACCTCCACCGGCCGGTCCTCGTTCTCGTACGCGGCGACGGGGGCCAGGAAGTCCCGGGCGTGTGCCAGGCCGTTGGCGCCGATCGGCCCGAGGTCCGGGAGGGCGAACGGGCGGCCGTAGTTCTCGCAGACGTACCCGCGTGCGGTCTCGTCCAGCAGCTCCACCCGGAAGCGGACCCCGCGCGGGATCAGCGCCACATGGCCCGGTTCGGCGCGCAGCAGGCCCAGTTCGGTGCGGAGCAGCAGGCCGCCGCGCTCCGGGACGATCAGCAGCTCACCGTCGGAGTCGCTGAACACCCGGTCGGTCATGGAGGAGTTGGCGTGGTAGAGGTGCACCGCCATGCCCGTGCGCTGGGTGGCGTCGCCGTTGCCGCCCAGGGTCCACAGCCCGCTGACGAAGTCCGTGCCGGGGGCCGGGTCGGGGAGCGGGTTCCAGCGGAGCCGGTTCGGGTCCGGCACGGTCTCGGTGAAGGGGGCCGTGCGCAGGTTGCCGTTGCCGGTCCGGGTGAAGGCCGGGTGGGCGGCGGAGGGGCGGATCCGGTAGAGCCAGGAACGGCGGTTGTCCGCGCGGGGCTCGGTGAACGCGGAGCCGCTCAGCTGCTCGGCGTAGAGGCCGAGGGGGGCGCGCTGGGGGGAGTTGCGGCCGTGCGGCAGCGCCCCGGCGATCGCCTCCGAACTGTGCTCGTTGCCGAAACCGGAGGAGTACGTCAGCGCCTCCGCCGTCTTCCTGGCCTGCTCGATCCCGCTCATCCCGCACTCCCGATGCCGATGAAGCCCGTGGATCCGCCGGACAACGAATCCTATGGGACACCGTAGGAATAGGAGGTGGGGCGCGTCAACGGCAGGGATCACGCCATTCGGGGCGTATGTCGGGTGGGGGAGGCCCGGTGCGTACGTACGGTCCGGTGCGGGGAGGCCAGGTGCGTGGTGTGGGGAGGTCCGGCGCGCGGGTGTGGGGAGGCCCGGCACTCGGGTACGGGGAGGTCGGGCGCGCGGGTACGGAAAGGTCCGGCGCTCGGGTGCGGGCGGGTACGGGGAGGTCCGGCACCCGGGTCCCCGGGGCCCACGGCATCATGGGTCCGTGCCCCACCCGAACCCGAACCTCCGCCGCGCCCCCGTGCAGCAGCGCAGCGCCGACCGGCTCGCCCGGATACTCGACGCCTGCGCCGGACTGCTCGACGAGACCGGCTACGAGCAGCTCTCCACCCGTGACGTCGCCCTGCGCGCCGAGGTGCCCATCGGCTCCGTCTACCGCTTCTTCTCCAACAAGCGGGCCCTCGTCGAAGCCCTCGCGCTGCGGAACCTGGAGCTGTACGCCGAACGCATCACGGCCCGGCTCGACTCCGTGCCCGCCGGGGACTGGCGCGGCGCCATCGACGCGGTGCTGGACGAGTACCTGGAGATGAAGCGGACCGTGCCCGGGTTCGCCCTGGTCGACTTCGGGCCCCCGTCGCCCGCGGAGGGCCCGGCGGACGACGCCAACCGGCGCCTGGCGGACCGCCTCGCCGAACTCCTCGCCGGGCACCTCGGCCGTGACCCCGGGCCGGAGCTGCTGCGGGCCATCCTGGTCAGCGTCGAGGCCGCCGACGCACTGCTCCAGCTCGCCTTCCGTAGGGACCCGGAGGGTGACCCGGCGATCGTGGCCGAGACCCGGACGCTGGTACTGGCGTACCTCGCGCAGATCCTGGACTGAGGGCGGCCGGGGCGCGGGTGGGGGTGCCCTTCGGTGCCCCGGCCCCGGTTCAACCCCGGTCCTCCAACACCTCCCCGTCATGCGTACCGGTCGGTATGCTCGCCGTGCCGACACCGTCGTACGTGCGCCGTCGCCCGGGGAGGGCCCATGTCCCACGCATCCCGTACAGGAACCGGAGCAGGAACCGGAACTGGTACCCGTACCGCACCCCGTATCTGCCCCCTCTGCGAAGCCACCTGCGGCCTCACCCTCACCATCGAGGGGACCACCGTCACCGGAGCGCGCGGCGACCGCGACGACATCTTCAGCCGGGGTTTCATCTGCCCCAAGGGGGCGTCCTTCGGCGGGCTCGACGCCGACCCCGACCGGCTGCGGGTCCCGCTGGTGCGCGGGGAGGACGGGGAGCTGCGGGAGGCGACCTGGAGCGAGGCGTTCGACCGGATCGCCGCCCGGATACCGGCCCTGACCGAGGCCCACGGTCCACTGGCCGTCGGTGTGGTGCTCGGCAACCCCAACGTCCACACCATGGCGGGCGCCCTCTACCCGCCCCTGCTGCTGGCCGCCCTGCGCACCCGGAACGTCTTCACGGCCAGCACCCTGGACCAGATGCCCAAGCACGTCTCCAGCGGTCTGCTCTTCGGTGACGCGCACGCCATCCCCGTACCGGACCTCGACCGCACCGACCACCTCCTCCTGATCGGCGCCAACCCGCTGGAGTCCAACGGCAGCCTCTGCACCGCCCCCGACTTCCCGGGCCGCCTCAAAGCGCTGCGCCGGCGCGGCGGCACGCTCACCGTGATCGACCCGCGCCGCACCCGTACCGCCCGGCTGGCCGACCGGCACGTGGCGATCCGGCCGGGGGCCGACGCGCTGCTGCTCGCCGCGATGGCCCAGGTGCTCTTCGCGGAGAAGCTCGTGGACCCCGGGGCGCTCGCCGGGCACCTGGAGGGACTGGACGAACTCGCCGCCGCCCTGGCCGACTTCACCCCGGACGCGGTCGCCGCCGCCTGCGACGTGGACGCGGCCACCATCACCGCGCTCGCCCGGGAACTGGCCGCCGCCCCCACCGCCGCCGTCTACGGGCGGATCGGGAGCTGCACCGTCGAGCACGGCACCCTCGCCAGCTGGCTGGTGGACGTCCTGAACATCCTCACCGGCAACCTCGACCGCCCCGGCGGCGCGCTGTTCCCCCTCTCCGCGACGGCCCGCGCGCCGCGCCCCGCCGCTCCCGGCAAGGGCCCCGTCCCCGGCAAGGGCTTCGCCCTCGGCCGCTGGGCGAGCCGGGTCTCCGGACACCCCGAGGCCAAGGGCGAACTCCCCATCGCCGCCCTCGCTGAGGAGATCGAGACGCCCGGCGAGGGCCGTATCCGCGCCCTGATCGTGCTCGCGGCCAACCCCGTCCTCTCCGCCCCCGACGGCGACCGGCTCGACGCCGCCCTCACCGGTCACCTCGACTTCATGGTCAGCGTCGACCCGTATCTCAACGAGACCTCCCGCCACGCCGACGTCGTCCTGCCCCCGCCGCCGCCCTCGCAGAGCGCCCACTTCGACTTCGCCTTCAACTCCTTCGCCGTTCACAACCAGGTCCGCTACACCCCCGCCCCCGTCCCCCTGGAGGACGGGCGGATGGACGAGAGCGAGATCCACGCCCGGCTGATCCTCGCGGTGAGCGGGATGCACGGAGCCCCGCCCTCCGCCGTCGACGACCTGGCCATCTCCACCACACTCACCAAGGCCGGCGCCCCGCCCGAGCCGGCCGCCGGACTCACCGGCCGCAGCGGCCCCGAACGCCGCCTGGACCTCATGCTGCGGCTCGGCCCGTACGGACTGACGCTGGAGAAACTCCTCGCCCACCCGCACGGCATCGACCTCGGCCCGCTGAAACCCCGCCTCCCGGAGGTCCTGCGCACCCGCTCCGGCCGGATCGAACTGCTCCCCGCCCCGGTCGCCGCCGATCTGCCGCGCCTGCGCCGGGCGCTGGACGGCCGGCCCGCGCCGCTCGTCCTCGTCGGCCGCCGCCATCTGCGCTCCAACAACAGCTGGATGCACAACGTCGGTTCGCTCGGCGGCGGTTCCAACGTCTGCACCCTTCAGATCCACCCCGACGACGCGGCCCGGCTCGGGCTCAAGGACGGGACGACCGTACGGATCGAGTCGGCGGGCGGCGGGATCGAGGCCCCGGCCGAGATCACGGACACCGTACGGAGCGGAGTGGTGAGCCTTCCGCACGGCTGGGGCCACAGCCGCCCCGGCACCCGGATGTCCGTGGCCGCCGCCACCCCCGGGGCGAACGTGAACCAACTGCTCGACGGCACCCTCCTGGACCCGCTCTCGGGGACGGCGGTGCTCAACGCCATCCCGGTCACCGTCACCCCGTCCGGCTGACACCCCGTCCCACTGATCCCACCGCCGACTGGCACCACCGCGTTGACCTGGGGTTTTGCTCGTATTGCTCACGCGTCAACGTCTTGTTAACTCTTCGGAGGCGCCCCTAACGTCGTCCGGACCGACCGCCGGGACCGGTGGAAGTTCAAGGATGAACGTTAGGTATCTCCCATGCTGACAATCCTCGGCTTCGCCATGATCGCGACCTTCCTGGTCCTGATCATGACGAAGAAGATGTCGCCGATCGCGGCGCTGGTACTGATCCCCGCACTGTTCTGTGTCGCCGTCGGGCAGGGAGCGCAGCTCGGCGACTACGTCATCGACGGCGTCGGCAACCTGGCGCCGACCGCCGCCATGCTGATGTTCGCCATCGTCTACTTCGGCGTGATGATCGACGTCGGCCTCTTCGACCCGATCGTCCGGGCCATCCTGCGGTTCTGCAAGGCCGACCCGATGCGGATCGTCGTCGGTACGGCGGTGCTCGCCGCGATCGTCTCGCTGGACGGCGACGGCTCGACCACGTTCATGATCACCGTCTCCGCGATGTATCCGCTCTACAAACGCCTCAAGATGAGCCTGGTCGTCATGACCGGGGTGGCGGCCACGGCGAACGGTGTCATGAACACCCTGCCCTGGGGCGGCCCCACCGCCCGCGCCGCCACCGCGCTCAAGCTGGACGCCTCCGAGATCTTCGTCCCCATGATCCCGGCCCTGGCCGTCGGACTGCTCGCCGTTTTCCTGCTGGCGTACGTGCTGGGCCTCCGCGAGCGCAAGCGCCTGGGCGTCCTCACGCTGGACGAGGCGCTGGTACGGGAGCCGGAGCGGGAGACCGTGACGGTCGGCGGAGGCGGCAGCAGTGGCGGTGCTGCGGTCGGCGGTACGGGTGGCAGTACGGCGGGTGGCGATGGTAAGGGCGGTGGCGTCCGGCTCCGCAAGAACCCGGCCTCCCCGGCCTCCCCGTCCTCCCGGGGATCCGGGACCACGGACGCGGACCCGGCCGAAAGCACGGGCGACGACGAGGAGTTCAAGGGCCTCGACCCGAACCGGCCCACCCTCCGCCCCAAGCTCTACTGGTTCAACGCCGGGCTGACCGTCGCCCTGCTGACGGCCATGATCATGGAACTGATGCCGATCCCGGTGCTCTTCCTCCTCGGCGCCGCCCTCGCCCTCACCGTCAACTTCCCCCACATGCCCGACCAGCGGGCCCGGATCGCCGCCCACGCCGACAACGTCCTCAACGTCTCCGGCATGGTCTTCGCCGCCGCCGTCTTCACCGGCGTCCTGACCGGCACCGGCATGGTCGAGCACATGGCCGACTGGGTCGTCGGGGCCGTCCCCGACGCGATGGGCCCGCACATGGCGATCGTCACCGGTCTGCTCAGCCTGCCGCTCACCTACTTCATGTCCAACGACGGCTTCTACTTCGGCGTCGTCCCCGTCCTCGCGGAGGCCGGCGCGGCCCACGGGGTCTCCCCGCTGGAGATCGCCCGCGCCTCGCTGGCCGGCCAGGCCCTGCACATGTCCTCGCCGCTGGTCCCCGCCGTCTACGTCCTGGTCGGCATGGCCAGGGTGGAGTTCGGTGACCACACCCGGTTCACGGTGAAGTGGGCGGTGCTCACTTCGCTGGTGGTGCTCGGGGCGGGCATCCTGTTCGGCACGATCTGATGACCCCCGTACCCCTGGACACCTTCTGATGGACACCTTCTGATGGGCACCCTCACCTCCTGATGTCTTCCGCACCGCGACCCGGGCCCGGCAGGGGCTGGCTGCTGCGCCTCGTCATCGCCTTCGCTTTCGCACAGGGGGCGGTGTCGATGGCGCGGCCCGCCGTCTCCTACCGGGCTCTCGCGCTGGGCGCCGACGAGACGGCCGTCGGCGTCATCGCCGGGGTCTACGCCCTGTTGCCGCTGTTCGCCGCCGTCCCGCTCGGCCGCCGCACCGACCACGGCCGGTGCGCGCCCCTGCTGCCCATCGGGGTCGTGCTGATCTCCGGCGGCTGCGCGCTCAGCGGTGTCGTCTCCTCGCTGCCCGCGATGGCCGCGTGGAGCGGGGTGATGGGCCTGGGCCACCTCTGCTTCGTGATCGGCGCCCAGTCGATCGTGGCCCGGCAGTCCGCCCCGGCCGAACAGGACCGCAACTTCGGCCACTTCACCATCGGCGCCTCGCTCGGCCAGTTGGTCGGCCCGATCGCTGCGGGAGCGCTGATCTCCGGCGGGAGCGGTGCTCTGGGGCGTACGAGCGCCCTCGCGCTCCTCGTCTCGGCGGCGGTCTGCGCGGTCGCGCTCACCTCGCTCTGGCGCATCGAGCACCGGCGTACGCCCGGCGCCGCGCCTGCGGCTGGGAAGTCGACCGCCAAGGCCAGGACCGGGGCCAGGACCAAGGCCAACGCCAAGCCCAAGGTCCCGGTCACCGCCATCCTCGGCGCGCGGGGCGTCCCCGCCGGGATCTTCATCAGCATGGCGGTCCTCTCCGCCACCGACATCCTCACCGCCTATCTGCCGGTCGTCGGCGAGCACCGGGGGATCGCCCCCGCCACGGTCGGGCTGCTGCTCAGCCTGCGGGCCGCCGCCTCCATCGCCTGCCGCCTCGCGATGCCCGTGATGCTCCGGCTGCTGGGCCGGACGGCCCTCCTGGTCACGAGCTGTCTGCTGGCCGGGTTGATCTGCGCGGGGATGGTCCTCCCGGTTCCCGTACCGGTGCTCGCCGTGATGCTGGCCGCCCTCGGGTTCTGCCTCGGCGTCGGCCAGCCGCTGTCGATGACCACGGTGGTCCGGGCCGCCCCCGCCGACGCCCGGTCCACCGCCCTCGCCCTCCGGCTGACCGGCAACCGGCTGGGCCAGGCCGCCGCCCCCGCCGCCGCGGGCCTGATCGCGGGTACGGCGGGGGCGGCGGCCCCGTTCGCGCTGCTCGGCGCCCTGCTGCTGGCGGCGGCGGGCCTCGGCCTGCGGGGAGGCGGAGCGGGCGGGACGTCCGTACGACCGGAGCCCGCTCCCGTACCGCCCGCGCCGGATCCCGTACAGCCCGCACCCGATCCCGTACGTGAGCGGGGTGCACCCCGGGCCGACGCGCCCTGACGGCCCCGACCGCTCTGACCGACGGAGAGCCCTGATGGCGTGCCCCGGGGGCGCACGCCTCCCGGCGTGACGGGCGTCTCCGGGGGCTCCCTGGCGCCGGAAAACTAACGGCGCTAGTTTGGGCGGTCGGGACCATACGCGTACGACGAGTACGTCGGCATGTCCAGTACGTCGTCAACGTCCAGTACGTCGGCGTCGGCACAGCCCGTCCAGCCCGTCCGGGAGGAAACAGCCATGAAGGCCCACGACCAGATGTACATCGGCGGCGCGTGGCGGCCCGCCCTCGGCCAGGACACGATCGCCGTCGTGAACCCGGCCGACGAGCAGCTCATCGGCCATGTCCCGGCTGGCACGGCCGAGGACATCGACGCGGCGGTGCAGGCCGCGCGCGCCGCGTTCCCCGGCTGGGCCGCCACCCCGCCCGCCGAGCGCGCCGCCTGCCTCTCCGCACTGAGCGACGCCCTCGCGGCCCGCAAGGACGAGCTGGCCGAGACGATCACCGCCGAGCTGGGTGCGCCGCTGCCCCTCTCGCAGACGGTCCACGCGGGCCTGCCGGTCCTGGTCGCCGCCTCCTACGCCGAACTGGCCGCCTCGTACGCCTTCGAGGAGAAGATCGGCACCTCCACCGTCCTGCTGGAGCCGGTCGGGGTCGTCGGCGCGATCACCCCCTGGAACTACCCGCTCCACCAGATCGTCGCCAAGGTCGCCCCCGCGCTCGCCGCGGGCTGCACGGTCGTCCTCAAGCCGGCCGAGGACACCCCGCTCACCGCGCAGCTCTTCGCGGAGGCCACCGAGGCGGCCGGGCTGCCGCCGGGGGTCTTCAACCTGGTCACCGGCCTCGGCCCGGTCGCCGGTCAGGCGCTCGCCGCGCACGAGGGCGTCGACCTGGTCTCGTTCACCGGCTCGACCGCCGTCGGCAGGCAGATCGGCGCCACCGCCGGAGGGGCCATCAAGCGCGTCGCCCTCGAACTGGGCGGCAAGTCCGCCAACGTGATTCTCCCCGGCGCCGATCTCGCCAAGGCGGTCAACGTCGGCATCGCCAACGTGATGTCCAACTCCGGCCAGACGTGCAGCGCGTGGACCCGGATGCTGGTCGACGCCGAGCGGTACGAGGAGGCCGTGACGCTCGCGGCCGAGGCCGTCCTCAAGTACGTACCCGGTGAGCGGGTCGGCCCGCTCGTCAACGCCAAGCAGCAGGCCAGGGTGCGGGGTTACATCCGGAAGGGGATGGAGGAAGGCGCCCGGCTGGTCGCGGGCGGCCCCGAAGCACCCCTGGAGACCGGCTACTACGTCAGCCCCACCGTCTTCGCGGACGTTACCCCGGAGATGACCATCGCCCAGGAGGAGATCTTCGGCCCGGTGGTCTCGATCCTCCGGTACGAGGACGTGGACGACGCCCTCCGCATCGCCAACGGCACGGTGTACGGGCTCGCCGGAGCCGTGTGGGCGGCCGACGACGAGGAGGCGGTGGCCTTCGCCCGCCGGATGGAGACCGGGCAGGTCGACATCAACGGCGGCCGGTTCAACCCGCTGGCCCCCTTCGGCGGTTACAAGCAGTCGGGCGTGGGACGCGAGCTGGGGCCGCACGGTCTGGCGGAGTACCTCCAGACGAAGTCGCTCCAGTTCTGACCCCCGTACCCCTACGAGACGAAACCAAGGAGCCAGTTCGTGGTCCGCGCCGCCGTACTGCCCGCCGTCGGAGCTCCGCTGGAGATCACCGACATCGTCCTGCCGGAGCCCGGCCCCGGCCAGGTGCGCATCGCGCTCGCCGCCGCCGGGGTCTGCCACTCCGACCTGTCCCTGTCCAACGGCACCATGCGGGTCCCGGTGCCCGCCGTCCTCGGTCACGAGGGAGCGGGTACGGTCCTGGCGGTCGGCGAGGGCGTCACGCATGTCGCGCCCGGCGACGGCGTGGTCCTCAACTGGGCGCCCTCCTGCGGTGCCTGCTTCCACTGCGGGATCGGGGAGGTCTGGCTCTGCGCCGACGCGCTGAAGGGGACCGCCAACCTCCACGCCCGTACGGCCGACGGCACCGAACTCCACCCCGGCCTCAACGTGGCGGCCTTCGCGGAGGAGACCGTCGTCGCCGCGAACTGCGTGCTCCCCGCCCCCGACGGCATCCCCCTCACCGACGCCGCCCTCCTCGGCTGCGCGGTCCTCACCGGCTACGGGGCGATCCACCACAGCGCGCGGGTCCGCGAGGGCGAGAGCGTCGTCGTCTTCGGGATCGGCGGCGTCGGCCTCGCCGTCCTCCAGGCGGCCCGGATCGCGGGCGCCTCGAAGATCATCGCGGTCGACGTCTCCCCGGCCAAGGAGGAGCTGGCGCGGCAGGCCGGGGCCACCGACTACGTCATCGCCTCCGCCACCACCCCGCGAGAGATCCGCAGGCTCACCGGCGGACAGGGCACGGACGTGGCCGTGGAGTGCGTCGGCCGCCCCGCGACCATCCGGGCCGCCTGGGAGTCCACCCGGCGCGGCGGCCGTACGACGGTCGTCGGGATCGGCGGCAAGGACCAGGAGGTCACGTTCAACGCCCTGGAGATCTTCCACTGGGGCCGCTCCCTGACGGGCTGCGTCTACGGCAACAGCGACCCGGCCCGCGATCTGCCGGCCCTGGCCGACCACATCCGCGCGAGCCGGTTCGACCTGTCGATGATGGTCACCGAACGCATCGCGCTGGACGGCATCCCGGCCGCGTTCGACAACATGGTCGCGGGCAAGGGCGGCCGGGCGCTGGTGGTGTTCTAGAGCGCTGCTAGTAGTCCGTCGTCCGGGAGGTCGAGGCGACCGGCCCCAGCAGCCGGGTGTCCATCTCGCCCTCCTCGAACAGCCGGGAGGCCGGGCCCACGATCAGCGGGTCCGGCACCCCGACCACCTTCGGGTCCTTGCCCGGGTAGTCGAAGCGGTCCAGCACATGCCGCATCGCCTCCAGCCGGGCCCGCTTCTTGTCGTTGCTCTTCACCACCGTCCACGGCGCGTCGGCCGTGTCGGTGTGGAACAGCATCAGCTCCTTGGCCTCGGTGTACTCGTCCCACTTGTCCAGCGAGGCCAGGTCGACGGGGCTCAGCTTCCACCGCCGTACGGGATCGATCTGCCGGATCATGAACCGGTTGCGCTGCTCGTTGCGCGAGACGGAGAACCAGAACTTCACCAGGTGGATGCCGTCCCGGGCGAGCATCCGCTCGAACCCGGGCGCCTGGTGCATGAACTCCAGATACTCACGGGTCGTGCAGAACCCCATCACCCGCTCCACCCCGGCCCGGTTGTACCAGGAGCGGTCGAACAGCACGATCTCACCGGCGCTCGGCAGATGCGCCACGTACCGCTGGAAGTACCACTGGGTGCGCTCGCGCTCGGTGGGCTTCTCCAGCGCGACTATTCGCGCACCACGCGGATTCAGATGCTCGGTGAACCGCTTGATCGTGCCGCCCTTGCCCGCCGCGTCACGCCCCTCGAAGAGGATCACCAGCCGCTCGTCGCGCTCCTTCACCCAGTGCTGGAGCTTCAGCAGCTCGATCTGCAGGGCGCGCTTGGCTTTCTCGTAGTCGCGGCGCCGGAGCTTGTACTCGTACGGGTAGTCCTCCCGCCAGGCGTCCCGGGCATGGCCGTCCGGCTCCACCAGCACCGGGTCGTCGTCCCCGCTGTCGGCCACCTTGAACCCGTCGAGATACGGCCCCCCGTGCCGCGCCGCCCGCGCGGCCTCCTCGCCGTCGGCCTTCCTCCTGTCGCCGCTACGGTTGCCGTGCGCCTTGGTGCTCCGCGTCATGACGGTGTCCCTCCACCGGCCCAGCCGGACTTCCGCGTCTGGGCCCAGTCTGCTGGAGGACGTGGGCCCGCACCATCCCAGCCCGTCCGGCCGCCACCCAGCCCGTCCGGCGTTTGAGGACGGAACCCCGCTGGTGGACCGGGGCGCCCCTCCGTGGCCGGGAAGCGCGGATGCCGCCGCCCCCGCGCACCGGTTCCGTCCTCAAACGCCGGACGGGCTGGAGGGTCTGGCCCCGCCGTCAGCCGCACCGTACTCCTCGTACTGCCGCTCCAGCCCGTCCAGCAGCGCCCGCAGCCCCACCTCGAACGCCCCCTCGTCCACCTCCCGCCGCCGTTCGGCCAGCAGGTGCGCCTGGCCGAGGTGCGGGTAGTCGGCCGGGTCGTACGCGCTCTCGTCGTCGACGAAGCCCCCGGCGAAGGAGCCCAGCGCCGACCCGGTGATGAAGTACCGCATCAGCGCCCCGATCCGGGTCGCCTGGGCCGGCGGCCATCCCGCCCCGACCATCGCCCCGAACACCGCGTCCGCGACCCGCAGCCCGGCCGGCCGGCGGCCCGGGCCGCGGGCGAGGACCGGGACGATGTGGGGGTGCGCGGCGAGGGCGGCCCGGTAGGAGAGGGCCCAGTCGTGCAACGCCTCCCGCCAGTCGCGCGGGTCCGACTCCTCGAACATCGACAGATCGACCTGTACGGAGACGGCGTCGGCGACCGCGTCGAGGATCTCGTCCTTGTTGCGGAAGTGGTTGTAGAGCGAGGGCCCGCTGACCCCCAGCTCCGCCGCCAGGCGGCGCGTCGAGACGGCGTCCAGCCCTTCGGCGTCCACGAGCGCGCTCGCCGCCTCGACGATGCGGTCTCTGCTCAGGAGGGGCTTGCGCGGTCGGGCCATGCGGCTCATAGTAGGCGCTGCGAACCAGAAACTAGCAGTGCTAATTAAGTAGCGCACGAGAAGTGGGGTGGCGCGCCATGAACCTGGAGCTGAGCGAGGAGCAGGAGGCCGTCCGGCGGCTGGCCGAGGAGTTCGTGGCCCGGGAGGTCGCCCCGCACGTCGTCGCCTGGGACCGGGCCGAGAATGTCGACAGGTCGATCGTGAAGAAGCTCGGCGCGCTCGGCTTCCTCGGCCTCACCGTCCCCGAGGAGTACGGCGGCTCCGGCGGCGACCACCTCGCGTACTGCCTGGTCACCGAGGAACTGGGCCGCGGTGACTCCTCGGTCCGGGGGATCGTCTCCGTCTCGCTCGGCCTGGTCGCCAAGACCATCGCCTCCTGGGGGAGCGAGGAGCAGAAGCGGCAGTGGCTGCCCCGGCTCACCTCCGGCGAGGCGATCGGCTGCTTCGGCCTCACCGAACCCGGCACCGGCTCGGACGCCGGAAACCTCGCCACCCGGGCCGTACGCGACGGCGGTGACTACGTCATCAACGGCACCAAGATGTTCATCACCAACGGCACCTGGGCCGATGTGGTTCTTCTTTTCGCGCGGACGAACGACGCCCCCGGCCACCGCGGCGTCTCCGCCTTCCTGGTCCCCGCCGACACCCCCGGCCTCACCCGCCGCACCATCCACGGCAAGCTCGGCCTCCGTGGCCAGGCCACCGCCGAACTGGTCCTGGAGGACGTCAGGGTCCCCGCCTCCACCCTCCTCGGCCCCGAGGGCAAGGGGTTCACCGTCGCCATGTCGGCCCTCGCCAAGGGCCGGATGTCGGTCGCGGCGGGCTGTGTCGGCATCGCCCAGGCCGCCCTGGACGCCGCCGTACGGTACGCGGGGGAGCGCGAGCAGTTCGGCAAGGGCATCGCGGGCCACCAGCTCGTGCAGGAGTTGCTCAGCGACATCTCCGTGGACGTCGAGGCGGCCCGGCTGCTCACCTGGCGCGTCGCCGACCTGATCGACCGGGGCCAGGAGTTCGCCACCGCCGCCTCCCAGGCCAAGCTGTACGCCTCCGAGGCCGCCGTCCGCTGCGCCAACAACGCCCTCCAGGTCTTCGGCGGCTACGGCTACATCGACGAGTACCCGGTCGGCAAGCTCCTCCGCGACGCCCGCGTGATGACGCTCTACGAGGGCACCAGCCAGATCCAGAAGCTGATCATCGGCCGCGCGCTGACGGGCGTCTCGGCATTCTGAGCCCCACGACGCCCCACGGCGGACGCGGCCGCCACGGCTCGTACGGGTGTCTGAGTATCCGCCTGAGTACGGGCGCGGATGTGGCCTGCGCCACGTCGGCGGATGCTGTGCCCATGAGTGACACGACAACGGTCAAGCAGCAGAGCACCGCCGCCTTCTACGGCCAGGCCGTCGCCTCCTTCCTGGTGGCGATGGGCGCGGTGGCCCTCGGTATCTTCTTCCTCGACGCCGACGCCTGGGTGCGCGGCTTCCTCGCCATCGGCGTGCTCTACCTCGTCACGTCCTGCTTCACCCTCGCCAAGGTGATCCGGGACCGGCAGGAGGCCGGGCAGATCGTCAGCCGGGTCGACCAGGCCAGGCTGGAGAAGATCCTCGCCGAGCACGACCCCTTCCAGAAGCTCTGAAACCCGTACCGGCCCCCGAGACGCCCCTAAGCGCTTGCTCAGGTTCGGGGTATGGTGTTCGTCCTGTTGACGGAGAGGGGCACCGGGCGATGAGTACGCCGGAGGAGACGAGCGCCGAGGACGCCGCCTGGGGCGAGGTCACGCCCGAGGCGGCCAGGCGGCTCCTCGTCGCCGCGGTCGACGCCTTCGCCGAGCGCGGGTACCACGCGACCACCACCCGCGACATCGCCGGCCGGGCCGGGATGAGCCCGGCCGCGCTCTACATCCACTACAAGACGAAGGAAGAGCTTCTCCACCGGATCAGCAAGATCGGCCACGACCGGGCGCTCTACCTCCTGGAGGCCGAGGCCGACCGGGACGGCACCGCCGCCGAGCGGCTCGCCGGAGCCGTACGGTCCTTCGTCCGCTGGCACGCGGAGCGCCACACCACCGCCCGCGTCGTCCAGTACGAGCTGGACGCCCTCGGCCCCGAGCACCGCACCGAGATCGTCGAACTGCGCCGCCGGAGCGACGCGGTGGTGCGCCGGATCATCAGCGAGGGCGTGCGGGCGGGCGAGTTCGACGTCCCGGACATCCCCGGCACCACCCTTGCCGTGCTCTCCCTCTGCATCGACGTGGCCCGCTGGTTCAACGCCCAGGGCAGCCGCACGCCCGACGAGGTCGGCGCGCTCTACGCCGACCTCGTCCTGCGCATGGTCGGGGCCCCGCAACGGTCCCAGGATCCCGGCGCCGGTCAGTAGTAGCTCAGAAGTAGTAGCGCGACACCGACTCGGCCACGCACGCCGGCTTCTCGCCGCCCTCGCGCTCGACCGTGACCAGGGCCGTGACCTGCACGCCGCCCCCGGCCTCCTCGACGTTCGTCAGCACCGCCGTGGCCCGCAGCCGTGAGCCGACCGGGACGGGGGAGGGGAAGCGGACCTTGTTGGTCCCGTAGTTGATGCCCATCTTCATGTTCTCGACCCGCATCACCTGCGGGACCAGCGCGGGCAGCAGCGAGAGCGTCAGATAGCCGTGCGCGATGGTCGTGCCGAACGGCCCGGACGCCGCGCGCTCCGGGTCCACATGGATCCACTGGTGGTCGCCGGTCGCCTCGGCGAACAGGTCGATCCGCTTCTGGTCCACCTCCAGCCAGTCGCTGTGGCCCAGTTGCTCGCCCACTCCGTCGAGCAGCTCCTGCGCGGACGTGAAGATCTTCGGCTCTGCCATGTTCCCGGTCCCTGCCTTCCGGCGTACCGCACCCTGCGGCGCGAGATGTCCAAGCGCTTGCTCAGCATCCTGGCGCGGCGCGTTCCTGTCAACGACATGGCAGTAGGTTTGAGGAGTGCCCCAGCTTCCGCAGACACTCCACGAACTCTCGGTCGGCCAGCTCTCGGCGCGCAGCGGCGCCGCGGTCTCCGCTCTGCACTTCTACGAGTCCAAGGGCCTGATCAGCAGCCGCCGCACCAGCGGCAACCAGCGCCGCTACTCGCGTGACGCGCTGCGCCGCGTCGCCTTCGTGCGGGCCGCCCAGCGCGTCGGCATCCCGCTGGCCACGATCCGGGACGCCCTCGCCTCGCTGCCCGAGGAGCGCACGCCGAACCGGGACGACTGGGCCCGCCTCTCCGAGATCTGGCGCCAGGAACTGGACGAGCGCATCAAGCAGTTGCACCGGCTGCGCGACCATCTGACCGACTGCATCGGCTGCGGCTGTCTCTCGCTGGAGACCTGTGTCCTCTCCAACCCCGACGACATCTCCGGCGAACGGATCACCGGCTCCCGCCTGATGCCCGAGCGCAGGCAGGATCCGGCGGAGGAGCACCCCTCCTAAGGGGCGCCCTCCTGTCGTAACCGCACCGCCGCGGCGACCAGATCCGCGTTCGAGCGGGCCGGGCAGCCGTCCGGGAGCACCGTCACGTCCTCCGCGCCGATCCGCACCCCGAGGCCGAGCCGGAAGGCCAGCGCGGCCACCGGCCAGGCCCCGCCCTCCTCCCCGTGCAGCAGCACCGGGCGGCCGTGGGCGGCGCCCACCTCCGCCAGGAGCAGCCGGGCGGAACCGGTCGCCGTCGCCGGATCGGTGTCGGTCACCTCGGCCAGCACCCGCAGCACCCGGGGCGCCAGCGGTGAGCGGCGGAAGAGGCGGTGCCCCTCCGTGCCCGACCAGAGCCCGGCCTCCACGCCCACGCCCCGCTCCAGCAGCGCGGCGGCCAGCTCCTCGGCACCCGGCTCGTGCCAGTTGACCGAGGCGTGGTCCGGCAGCACCGTCCACTCCCGCACCCGCTCCACCCGGCGCCGCGGATCCGGCTCGGCCCAGGCGCCCGTCGTCACCCCGACCGGGACGCGCACCGCCGCCCGTATCGCCGTCAGCGTCGCGGCCACCACCCGGGGCGAGAGCGTGTCCTGCCCGCAGGGGGTCCGCGGATGCACATGGATGTCGGTGGCCCCGGCGGCGACGGCCTCGGCCGCCGACCGGGCCAGCGCTTCGGGGGACAGGGGCACGGCGGCCGAGGCGTCCGCACCCCGCCGGCCGTTCAGGCAGACCTGGATCATGTCCCCGATGGTGACATCCACCACTGACAACGGGCGCCGGACCGGCAACAGGCCCGCGCCAACACCTGGCCCCGGACCGGCAACAGTCCCGGACCGGCAACAGCTCCGACCGGCGACAGGCCCAGACCGGACAACAGCTCCGACCGGCAGCAGGCCCCCGAACGGGCAACAAGCCGGAGCCCAGGCCTCCTACGCGGCCGCCGCCGCGAGCCTCCGGTGCCGTATCAGCCGGGCCCTGGCCAGCGCATGGTCCGTCAGCACCGGCTGCGGCACAGCGATCCCGCACCCCGTGCACACCGGACCCGACCACGCCTCCTGGCCGCGTGCCCGCTCCTGGCGCCACTCGATCCCGGTGTCCGCACAGACCGGGCAGGCGGAGCCGGGGCCCGAGCCCAGCGCCGCGATCAGCCGGCGCAGCACCTCGGCCAGCGGCTCGCTGGGGTGGACCTCCGGGTCCGCGCAGCGGGCCACCCCATGGCCGCCCCACGTCCGGCGGTGCCAGTCGTCGAAGGCGCCCGGCCGCCGCAGGCCCTCGTGCTTCTCGCGCCGCCGCCGCTCCGCGAACCCCGCCTCGTAGGCGAGCCAGATGGCCCGCGCCTCCTCCAGCTCCTCCAGGGCGGCCAGCAGCCGCGCCGGATCGGGTGCCCGGTCCTCGGGATCGATCCCGTGCCGGGCGCACAGATGGTCCCAGGTCGCCCGGTGCCCGTACGGGGCGAACCTCTCCAGGCACTTGCGCAGCGAGTACCGCCGCAGCGCCAGATCGCTCCGTGGATCGCGGACCTGTCTCGCAAGACTCCGGAAACCGGCCATGCCACCGCCACCTCCGTCGTTCGTCCATCGGCGTCAAGGAGTGGACGTACGCCTGCCCGTTTCGGCTCCATCGAAAGATGGAAACCGTCCAGTGGCTGAGACTCCCCATGTCGGACGGGTGTCACGGACGGAAGCGGAAGGGCGCGCGGACGGTGGTGCGAGGGCGCACCGCGGTGCGGGCGCGGGCGGGAAAAGTCGGTGGCGGCGGTCCGGACGGGTGAGGTTGGCTGCCCGTATGACAGCAGCATCCCCGCGCCTGGAAAAGGTCACACCCGACACGGTCCTCGAAGCCTGTCGGCTGGAAGTCGCTCCTGAGCAGCGGAAGTTCGTCTCGCCGGTCGCGCAGTCGCTGGCCGAGGCCTATGTGCACCCCGACGTCGCCTGGCCCCGGCTGATCTGTGACGGCGACCGGGTCGTGGGCTTTGTGATGGCCTTCTTCGGCGTCCGGTTCGACTACGACGCAGGTGTGCCGGACGCCCCGCCGCGCTCCGGACTCTGGCGGCTGGCCGTCGCCGCCGGGGAGCAGGGGCGGGGATACGGGCGGTTCGCCGTGGGTGCGGTGAACGAGGAGATCCGGCGGCGCGGCGGGACGGTGTCGACGGTGACCTGGCACCCGGGGGAGGGCGGCCCGGAGGGGTTCTATCTCGGGCTCGGCTACCGCAAGCGGGGGCTGACCGCCGATGGTGAGTATCTCGGGGATCTGGACCTGACGGGCTGAGACGGGCCGGGGCGCCGACGCCGGCCGGCCCCGGGGCGCCGCCTCCCGAAGAAGCACCGCGCCCCGGGCCCGCACGGCCTCCGCACTACCCTCCGTACCGCAGATACCTCCGCCGCTTCGCCCGGAACGCCGTCAGGTCCGCCTGCCACGCGGCCACCACCGCGTCCGTGTCCGCCCCCGCGTCGATCATGGTGCGGACCCTGGTGTTCCCGGTGAGCTTGTCGATCCAGTTGTCCGGGCGCCAGGCGAACCCGCTCCACGTCCGCTTCGCCGTCACCAGCAGGCCGATGCCCGTACGGACCGGGTCGAAGACCTCCCGGTCCTGGACGTGCACCTGCACCCCGCCCACCGTCTTCCCCTGGAACTTGGAGAACGTCGGCGCGAAGTACGCTTCCCGGAAGGCGACCCCCGGCAGCCGCAGCGCGTTGGCTGCGGCGGCCCAGTGGCGGTCGATGCCCTCCGCGCCCAGCAGTTCGAAGGGGCGTGTGGTGCCCCGGCCCTCGGAGAGGTTGGTGCCCTCGAAGAGGCAGGTGCCGGAGTAGACGAGGGCTGTCTCCGGCGTCGGCATGTTCGGGCTCGGCGGCACCCACGGCAGCCCGGTCGCGTCGAAGAAGTCCGACCGCCGCCACCCGGACATCATCACCACCTCCAGCCGCACCGGGTTCTCGTGCAGGAACTCCGCGTTGAAGAGCAGCGCCAGCTCCGCCACCGTCATCCCGTGCGCCTGGGCGATCTCCCGGCGGCCGACGAACGTGGCGAACGCCGGGTCCAGCACCGGCCCCAGCGCCGCCCGCCCGGTCACCGGGTTCGGCCGGTCCAGCACCACCAGCCGCTTGCCCGCGAGCGCGGCCGCCTCCATGCAGTCGTACAGCGTCCAGATGTACGTGTAGAAGCGGGCGCCCGCGTCCTGGATGTCGAAGAGCACCGTGTCCACGCCCGACGCGGTGAAGATGTCCGCGAGGTCCTGGCCGCTCTTGAGGTACGTGTCGTAGACCGGCAGCCCGGTCGCCGGGTCGTCGTACCGGCCCTCCGAACCGCCCGCCTGCGCGGTGCCCCGGAAGCCGTGTTCGGGGCCGAAGACGGCGGTCAGGTTCACCCGGGCGTCCTCGTGCATCACGTCGACGATGTGCCGTACGTCGGCGGTGACCCCGGTCGGGTTGGTGACGATCCCCACCTTCCGGCCGCGCAGCAGCCGGTAGCCGTCGGCGGCCAGCCGGTCGAAGCCGGTACGGACCCGGGGGCGGCCCCGGTCCCGTACGGAAGCGGCCGATGCGGCGGCGGGAGCGCTGCCGGTCGCCGCCAGTGCTCCCAGGGCGCCGCCCGCCGCCAGCACACCACGTCGGGACAGATTCATTCCGCTACCTCCATGATCGTGCGCCGACTGTCATGGCCACGCACGCTAGCGCGGCGGCGGGCCGCGCGGAACGACCCGGGCCGTGGCGACCGCCCGCGCCCACCGGCCGCTCCGGGGCCTTTCCCGATGACATACCGACCGGTTAGTCTGTCGGTGCTGACGGACCGGAATGCGGGCGTACGGGAGAGGCGGGACGGCGATGACGACAGGTGGGGCGGACACGGTGCGGGGTGCCGGTGTGGTGGTCACGGGGGCCGCGGGCGGCATCGGCGCCGCCCTGGCCCGCCGGTTCGCCGGGCAGGGCGCGCGGGTCGTCGTCAACGACCTGGACCCCGCCCGTATCGAACCGCTCGCGAAGGAGATCGGCGGGATCGCCGTCACCGGGGACGCCTCGCACATCGTGGAAGCCGCCCGGGACGCGCTGGACGGCACGGTGGACATCTACTGCGCCAACGCCGGACTCGCCTCGCCCGGTGACGTGTTCGCGGACGAGGAGGTCTGGGCAGCCGCCTGGGACGTCAACGTGATGGCCCACGTCCGCGCGGCCAGGGCCCTGCTGCCGCAGTGGCTGGAGCGCGGCGACGGGCGGTTCGTCACCACCGCCTCCGCCGCCGGACTGCTGACGATGATCGGCGCGGCCCCCTACAGCGTCACCAAGCACGGGGCGGTCGCCTTCGCGGAGTGGCTCTCGCTCACCTACCGCCACCGCGGCGTCAAGGTCCACGCGATCTGCCCGCAGGGGGTGCGGACGGATATGCTCACCGCCGCGGGTTCGGCCGGTGAGCTGGTGCTCGCCCCCGGGGCCATCGAGCCGGACGCCGTCGCCGACGCGCTGTTCGACGCGATGGCGGCCGACCGCTTCCTGGTCCTGCCGCACCCCGAGGTCGCCGGGTACTACCGGGCCCGCGCCGAGGACCCCGACCGATGGATGGGCAACATGAACCGCCTCCAGCAGAAGTGGGAGGCGACCGGTCCATGACCGACCCGGCCCCCACCGGCTCCCGTTACGCCGCCAGGCCCTGGCTCGCCCTGCTCGGCGAGGCCCAGCGCGCCCCGGTCACCCCGCCCCCGACCGTGCTGCACGCCTTCCGGGCCGCCGCCGGACGGGCCCCGGACCGTACGGCCCTCGCCTACTTCGACGGGCGCCTGAGCTACCGGGAGGCCGACGCGCTCTCCGACTCGGTGGCAGGACACCTCGCCGCCCGGGGGCTGCGGCGCGGCGACCGGGTCGCGGTCATGCTCCAGAACAGCCCGCACTTCGTCCTGGCGCTCCTCGGCGCGTGGAAGGCCGGGGCCACCGTCGTACCGCTCAATCCGATGTACCGGTCCGGCGAGGTGGGCCACGCGCTGCGCGACGCCGGGGTCACCGCACTGGTCTGCTCGGACCGGGCCTGGGCGGAGTACCTGCGGGAGACCGCGGCCGCCGCCCCGGATCTGCGCATCGCGCTCACCGCCTGCGAGCGGGACCTCCAGAGCGTGGACGACCCCCGGGTCTTCCGCTCCGAGCGGCTTCCCGCCCCCGGACCCGACGATCCGGCCGACGATCTGCTGGCCGTCGCCCGCGCCGGTCACGCACCCCCGGCCGGGCGGGAGCCGGCCGCCGCCGACACCGCGCTGATCAGCTACACCTCCGGGACCAGCGGCACCCCCAAGGGCGCCATGAACTCCCACGCCAACATCGCGTACAACGCCGAGCGGCAGCGCGTCGGGCAGCCCGTCCCCGAGGGGTCCGGCTACTTCGCGCTCGCCCCGCTCTTCCACATCACCGGCATGGTCTGCCAGTTCGCCGCCTGCACGGCCAACGCGGGCACGCTGGTCCTGACCCACCGCTTCGAGCCGGGCGTCGTCCTCGAAGCCTTCGCCGCCCACCGCCCCGCCTACGCGATCGGCCCCGCCGCCGCCTTCATGGCCCTGGCCGCCCACCCGGACGCCACCCCGGACCACTTCGCCTCCTTCCGGCAGCTCTCCTCCGGCGGCGCCCCGCTGCCGCCCGCGCTGGTGGAGCGGTTCCGCGCCGGCTTCGGCCCGTATCTGCGCAACGGCTACGGCCTCACCGAGTGCACCGCCCCCTGCGCCTCCGTCCCGCCCGGCCGGGAGGCCCCGGTGGACCCGGTCTCCGGGACCCTCTCCGTCGGGGTGCCCGGCGCCGACACGGTCGCACGGATCCTCGACGAGGCGGGGCGTGAGGTGCCCTTCGGGGAGCAGGGCGAGATCGCCGTGCGCGGCCCCCAGGTCGTCCCCGGCTACTGGAACCTCCCCGAGGCCACGGCCGCCGCCTTCCCGGACGGCGAGCTGCGCACCGGCGACATCGGGTTCATGGACGCGGCGGGGTGGCTCTACGTCGTCGACCGCAAGAAGGACATGATCAACGCCTCCGGCTTCAAGGTCTGGCCGCGCGAGGTGGAGGACGTCCTGTACACCCACCCGGCGGTGCGCGAGGCGGCGGTCGTGGGCGTGCCCGACGCGTACCGGGGGGAGACCGTACGGGCCTATGTCAGTCTGCGTCCGGGCACATCCGTCGAACCGGGCGAGCTGGGGACGTACTGCAAGGAAAGGCTCGCCGCGTACAAGTATCCGCGCGAGGTGGAGATCCTGACCGAGCTGCCGAAGACCACGAGTGGGAAGATCCTCAGGCGGGAACTGCGTTCCTCCCGTTAGAACCTCGTCGAAACAGTGAACGCACGGTATGAAAGGCAGGTGGCGGCTCATGGCCAAGGCGACGGAGCAGAACGGCACGCCCGTCCCCCAGAGGCTGCTGGCCACCGCCACCCGGCTCTTCGCCGAGCGCGGGTACGACCGCACCTCGGTGCAGGAGATCGTCGAGGCGGCGGGCGTCACCAAGGGGGCGCTCTACCACTACTTCGGCTCCAAGGAGGACCTGCTCCAGGAGGTGTACGCCCGGGTGCTGCGGCTCCAGCAGGAGCGGCTCGACGCCTTCGCGGACGCCGACGCCCCCGTCGAGCAGCGGCTGCGCGACGCGGCGGCCGACGTGGTCGTCACGACCATCGACAACCTGGACGACGCGGCGATCTTCTTCCGCTCCATGCACCACCTGAGCCCGGAGAAGAACAAGCAGGTACGGGTGGAGCGCCGCCGCTACCACGAGCGGTTCCGGGCTCTGATCGAGGAGGGCCAGCGCAGCGGTGTCTTCTCCACCGCCACCCCCGCCGACCTGGTGGTCGACTACCACTTCGGCTCGGTCCACCACCTCTCCACCTGGTACCGCCCGGACGGCCCGCTCACCCGCGAGCAGGTCGCCGGCCACCTCGCGGACCTGCTGCTGCGGGCCCTGCGCCCGTAGCGCGCCGGGGAGTGCGGGGGAGCACCGGGGAGCGCGGGGGGAACACCGGGGAAGTACGTAACACCGCCCTGATCAGGGCCGGTTGAACACATCCAAACACCGATATGTGTTCGTTAATGGAACTGGCATGTCCGCTTTCCGCTCTTGACGGAACACTGTCACCTCATTGACCATCGGTCACGCATCGCACGGCCGCCCACCGACATGGGCGGCCGGGCCCGGTGCGTACCACCAGCTCCAGGACCCGGCCGTACGTTCCACACGTGCGACGCGGCCGGGTACCCCCCGCACGTTCCGTCAGTCCCCGAACGGAATCCGGAGCCCCACCATGAGACCGAACCGCCTCACCCTGCGCAGATCCCCGGCGGCCGTCGCCGCCGTGGCCGTCGCGGCCCTGCTCTCCACCGCCGCGCCCGCCGCGCAGGCCGCCGCCCCGGCGACCACCGCCACGGTGGCAGCCGCCGCCGCGCCGGACATCCCGCTGGCCAACGTCAAGGGCCACCTCACGCAGTTCTCGACGATCGCCGCCAACAACGGCGGCAACCGCGCCCACGGCCGCCCCGGCTACAAGGCGTCCGTCGACTATGTGAGGGCCAAGCTCGACGCGGCCGGATACACCACGTCCCTCCAGCAGTTCACCACCAGCGGAGCCGTGGGCTACAACCTCATAGCCGACTGGCCCGGCGGCGACCCGAACAAGGTCGTGATGGCCGGAGCCCACCTGGACTCCGTCTCCTCCGGCGCCGGCATCAACGACAACGCCTCCGGCTCGGCCGCCGTCCTGGAGACCGCCCTCGCCGTCTCGCGCGCCGGGTACCAGCCCGACAAGCACCTGCGGTTCGCCTGGTGGGGAGCGGAGGAGCTGGGCCTGATCGGCTCCAAGTACTACGTCAACAACCTCCCGGCCGCCGAGCGTTCGAAGATCTCCGGCTACCTCAACTTCGACATGATCGGCTCGCCCAACGCCGGTTACTTCGTCTACGACGACGACCCGGTCATCGAGAAGACCTTCAAGGACTACTTCGCGGGCCTCGGCGTGCCCACCGAGATCGAGACCGAGGGCGACGGCCGCTCCGACCACGCCCCGTTCAAGGCTGCGGGCGTCCCCGTCGGCGGCCTCTTCACCGGCGCCAGCCGCACCAAGACCGCGGCCCAGGTGCAGAAGTGGGGCGGAACCCAGGGCCAGGCCTTCGACCGCTGCTACCACACCTCCTGCGACACCACGGCGAACATCAACGACACCGCCCTGGACCGCAACAGCGACGCCGCCGCCCACGCGATCTGGACCCTCTCCGCGGGCTCCACGGGCGAGCCGCCCACCGGCACCGTCTTCACCAACGACGCGGACGTCGCCATCCCGGACGCCGGGGCGGCCGTCACCTCCTCGATCACCGTCTCCGGACGGACCGGCAACGCCCCCGCCGCACTCCAGGTGGGCGTGGACATCAAGCACACCTACCGCGGTGACCTGGTGATCGACCTGCTGGCCCCGGACGGCGCCGCCTTCCGGCTGAAGAACTCCAGCAGCGGCGACTCGGCGGACAACGTCATCACGACGTACACCGTCAACGCCTCCGCCAAGGCGGCCAACGGCGTCTGGAAGCTCCGGGTGCAGGACGTCTACCGGTCCGACACCGGCTACATCGACAGCTGGAAGCTCACCTTCTGAGGACGGGTGACGTCGGTGCGGCCCCCTCTCGCCGGAGGGGGCCGCACCCCGTTCTCACACGTACTTCTTGATCTCCCGCCGGGCCAGCGACCGCTGGTGCACCTCGTCCGGCCCGTCCGCCAGCCGCAGCGTCCGCGCCGAGGCCCACAGCTCCGCCAGCGGGAAGTCCTGGCTCACCCCACCCGCCCCGTGCAACTGCACCGCCGAGTCCAGGATGTCCACCACCGCGCGCGGAGTGGCGATCTTGATGGCCTGGATCTCCGTGTGCGCGCCCTTGTTGCCCACGGTGTCCATCAGCCAGGCCGTCTTCAGCACCAGCAGCCGCAACTGCTCCACCGTCACCCGGGCGTCCGCGATCCAGTTCTGCACGACCCCCTGCGCGGCCAGCGGCTTGCCGAACGCCGTACGGTCCACCGCCCGGCGGCACATCAGCTCGATGGCCCGCTCCGCCATCCCGATCAGCCGCATGCAGTGGTGGATCCGCCCCGGCCCCAGCCGCGCCTGGGCGATGGCGAAGCCGCCGCCCTCCTCCCCGACCAGGTTGGCCACCGGCACCCGCACGTCGTGGAAGACCACCTCCGCGTGGCCCCCGTGGGAGTGGTCCTCGTACCCGTACACCCGCATCGCCCGCCGCACCTCGACGCCCGGGGTGTCGCGCGGCACCAGGATCATCGACTGCTGGCGGCGGAGGTCGTTCCCGTCCGGGTCGGTCTTGCCCATCACGATGAAGACCGCGCAGTCGGGGTTCATCGCCCCGGAGATGTACCACTTGCGTCCGTTGATGACGTAGTCATCGCCGTCCCGGATCATCCGGGTCTCGATGTTCGTCGCGTCCGAGGACGCCACCTCCGGCTCCGTCATCGCGAACGCGGAGCGGATCTCCCCGGCGAGCAGCGGCTCCAGCCACTGCTTCCTCTGCTCCTCCGTGCCGAACTGGAAGAGCACCTCCATGTTCCCGGTGTCCGGCGCCGCGCAGTTCGTCGCGGTCGGCGCGAGGTGCGGGGAGCGGCCGGTGATCTCCGCGAGCGGCGCGTACTGGAGGTTCGTCAGCCCGGCCCCGTACGCCGCGTCCGGCAGGAAGAGGTTCCACAGCCCCTGCCGCCGCGCCTCGGCCTTCAGCTCCCCGACGACCGCGGGCGTGTCCCACGGCGAGGCGAGCAGCGCCCGCTGCTCCTCTGCGACCGGCTCGGCCGGATACACGTGCTCGTCCATGAAGGTGAGCAGCCGGGAGCGCAGCTCCTCGGTACGGGCGTCGAATGCGAAGTCCATGGGTGGTCAGCCTTCCTGCAGGGTGGTGAGGCCGTGCTCGATGAAGACCGGGACCAGTTCACCGATCCGGTCGAAGCCCGCGCCGACGGTCTGGCCGAGGGTGTAGCGGTAGTGGATGCCCTCCAGGATCACGGCGAGCTTGAACCAGGCGAACGCGGTGTACCAGGAGATGGCGGAGGTGTCCCGGCCCGACCCGGCGGCGTACCGCTCGATCAGCTCGGCGGGGGAGGGGTGCCCGGCGGCGCCGCTGGTGGTGGAGACGGGGGAGTGCGGCAGACCGAGGTCGGAGCTGTACATCACGAGCAGCCCGAGGTCGGTCAGCGGATCGCCCAGCGTGGACATCTCCCAGTCCAGGACGGCGTTGATCCGCTCGTCGGGGCCGAGCAGCACGTTGTCCAGGCGGTAGTCGCCGTGGACGACCGTGGGCGCGGGCGACGCGGGCAGTTCGCGGCCGAGCGAGGCGTGCAGCTCGTCGATGCCGGCCAGTTCCCGGTTGCGGGAGGCGTCCAGCTGCTTGCCCCAGCGCCGCAACTGCCGGTCCAGGAACCCGTCGGGCCGCCCGAAGTCCCCGAGCCCCACGGCCTCCGGGTCCACCGCGTGCAGGTCGACCAGGGTGTCGACGAGCGCGAGGACGGCGGCCCGGGTGCGCTCGGGACCCAGCGGGGCGAGCTGTTCGGCGGTGCGGTACGGAACGCCCTCGACGTGCTCCATGACGTAGAAGGGCGCACCGAGCACGGTCTCGTCCTCGCAGAGCAGGACCGGCTCCGGCACGGGGACGGCGGTGGGGTGCAGGGCCCTGATCACCCGGTGCTCGCGCTTCATGTCGTGGGCGGTGGCCAGCACATGGCCCAGCGGCGGCCTGCGGACCACCCACCGCCCGGTCCCGTCGGTGACGGTGTACGTGAGGTTCGACCGCCCGCCCTCGATCAGCCGGGCCTCCAGCGGCCCGCGCACCAGCCCGGGGCGCTCGCGGTCGAGATGGCCGCGCAGCAGCTCGGGGTCGAGACCTGGTGGGGGACGGGGCTCATGGGGCGTACCTCCGGGCGATGGGACCAGGAAATCAGAACGGTCGGTGACCATGATGCCGACCAGTCGGTATGTCGTCCAGTGTGCTCCCGCGATCGGGCGCCGGGAACGCGTCCGCACCGCCCTCGTCGGCCTCCGGCACACCGGCCGCGACCCGAGCACCCCGCTGCCGCCGCACACCGTCGTCCGCCCTGAGTTGCGCGCGCCCTGACCTGCGCCGAAGGTCGAGGGATGAAGGCGATCAGCTACAGCGCGTACGGCTCGGCCGATGTCCTGGAGTACGGCGAGCGGCCCGACCCCAAGGTCGGCCCCGACGCGGTCCTGGTGAAGGTGCGGGCCGCCGCCGTCAACCCGGTCGACTGGAAGGCCCGCGAGGGGTTCCTGCAGGGCGGCCTCGAAGCCGTCTTCCCGGTGATCCCCGGCTGGGACGTCTCCGGGGTCGTCGTGCAACCGGGCGTCGCCGTCGACGAGTTCGCGGTCGGGGACGAGGTGATCGGCTACGTCCGGGAGGACTTCCTCTCCCGCGGTACGTTCGCGGAGTACGTCGCCGCCCCCGTGCGCACCCTCGCCCGCAAACCGCTCAGCCTGAGCTTCGAGGAGGCCGCCGGGCTGCCGCTGGCCGGGCTCACCGCGTACCAGGTGCTGCACCGCACCCTGAAGATCCGCGACGGCGACACCGTCCTGGTCCACGCGGCGGCGGGCGGGGTCGGCTCCCTCGCCGTGCAGATCGCCCGCCACGAGGGGTGCCGGGTCATCGGCACCGCCAGCGAGCGTAACCACGCGTACGTACGCGGCCTGGGCGGCGAGCCCGTCACGTACGGGGAGGGCCTCGCCGAGCGGCTGCGGGAACTGGTCCCCGACGGTTTCGACGCGGCCTTCGACACCGTGGGCGGGGAGGCGCTGCGGGTCTCGGCGGAGACCCCGGCCGAGGGCGGCCGGCTCGCCTCGATCGCGGACAGCGAGGTGTTCTCGTACGGCGGCCGCTACGCCTTCGTCCGCCCCGACGCGGCCGACCTGGCCCAGCTCGCGGAACTGGCCGAACAGGGCATCGTCACCGTCCACGTGGACCGGGTCTTCCCGCTGGATCAGGCGGCCGAGGCGTACCGGCTCAACCAGGAGGGACGTACGCGGGGGAAGATCGTCGTCACGGTGGACTGGGACGCCTGAACAGTCCTGGGGGCGCGCTCAGAACAGCATGGCCACCGCGAACACCGCGAACGCCACCGTGCACAGCGCCGCCGTCAGCGCCCCGCGCGGCGCGAACGGCTCCGGCCGGGCGACGCCCAGGCGCTGCACCCTGCGGTGGGCCACCGCCAGGAACCCCAGCCAGGCCACGGCGGTCAGCGCCACCGCCACCAGCGCGGCCGGGGTCGCACCGCTGTGCAGCGCCTGCCGCCCGGCGAGCAGCGCCACGACCGTGGCGGAGAGCGTGGTACGCCGCCACGCGAGCCGGGTCCGCTCGGGCTGCAGCCCGGGATCCCGCTCCCCGCCTCCGCCTTCGCTACGGCCCCCGCCCCCGTCCCGTACGACCGTCACCGGCTCTCCCAGCCGAAGAGGACCACCACCACCATCACGACGGCCGCCACCGCGACCACCAGGCCGAGCACCGTCGGGAAGCGGGAGACCGGCAGATCCTCCCCGCGCCGCATCGCCCGCTCGCACCGCACCCAGTGGTTGACCGCCCGCAGCGCGCACAGCACACCGGCGGCGAGCAGCCCGACGGCGAGCCCCGCCCGGACGCCCCAGGCCAGGTCGGGCAGGAACTGGTCCACGGCGAAGCCGCCGCCGATCAGGGCGAGGGCCGTCCTGATCCAGGCGAGGAACGTGCGCTCGTTGGCCAGGGAGAACCGGTAGTCGGGGGTGGCCCCCTCCTCCCGGATCCGCTGCGGCGCGAACCACAGGCGTACGCTCTGCGCGATCTTGTTCACACGGGCACCTTACGAGGTCAGAGCGCCCGGAACTCCTTGAGCCGCCGGTACGCCTCCACCCCGTCCGGCACCCACAGCCACGCACCGAGCCGCTCCTCCAGCTCCGCACCGTCCAGGAAGGCGTGCCAGGCGACCTCCTCGACCTGCGGCGAGACCGGAAGCTCGCACCGCACCTGGTAGACCGCCGACCACCAGGAGTGCTTCCCACCGGTGTAGAGGAACCGGAACAGCGGCTCGGGCTCCGGCAGCCCCGAGACCCCCAGCTCCTCCTCCGCCTCGCGCAGCGCCGCCTCGTCGTAGGACTCGCCCGCGCCCACCACCCCGCCGACGAACATGTCGTAGTACGAGGGAAAGAGCAGCTTGGTCGCCGTGCGGCGGTGGACGAAGACCCGCCCCTCGGCGTCCCGCGCCTCGATGAAGACGCAGCGGTGGCGCAGCCCCCGGGCGGTCGCCTCGCCGCGCGGGGCCTGCCCGACGACCTCGTCGTTCTCGTCGACGATGTCCAGGGTCTCGTCAGAAGGCGTCATGCGTTTCATCCAACAGCACCCGGGTGGTTGACGTGGCAGCGGCCGGTACCCAAGATCTGACGCACGGGTAACTTGTCACCCCGGTGCCCCTCCCCGCCCCTTCCCGACAGGATGGAACCGATGGCGTACGACGCTGATGTGATCGTGATCGGGGCAGGGCTCGCCGGACTCGTGGCCACCGCCGAACTGGCCGACGCGGGCCGTTCCGTGATCCTCCTGGACCAGGAGCCCGAGCAGTCGATCGGCGGGCAGGCCCACTGGTCCTTCGGGGGCCTCTTCCTCGTCGACTCGCCGGAGCAGCGCCGGCTGCGGATCAAGGACAGCCGGGAGCTGGCCCTCCAGGACTGGTACGGCACCGCCGGGTTCGACCGCAAGGAGGACCACTGGCCGAGGAAGTGGGCCGAGGCGTACGTCGACTTCGCGGCCGGTGAGAAGCGCTCCTGGCTCCACCAGCAGGGGCTGCGGATCTTCCCGGTCGTCGGCTGGGCGGAGCGCGGCGGCTACGACGCGACCGGCCACGGCAACTCCGTACCCCGCTTCCACATCACCTGGGGCACCGGCCCCGGCGTCGTCGCCCCCTTCGAGCGGCGGGTCCGCGCGGGCGTCGCCAAGGGGCTCGTCCAGCTGCGGTTCCGCCACCGGGTCACCGGTCTCGCGCGCACTGCCGGGGCGCTGGACACGGTCACCGGCGAGATCCTGGAGCCGAGCGGTGCCGCGCGCGGCACCGCCAGCAGCCGGGAGGCGACCGGCACCTTCGAGCTGAAGGCCCAGGCGGTGATCGTCACCTCCGGAGGCATCGGCGGCAACCACGACCTGGTCCGCGCCCAGTGGCCCGAGCGGCTCGGCACCCCGCCCGAGAAGCTGCTCTCCGGCGTCCCCGCCCATGTCGACGGCCTGATGCTGGGCATCGCCGAGGAGGCGGGCGCCCACCACATCAACCGGGACCGGATGTGGCACTACACCGAGGGCATCGAGAACTGGAACCCGATCTGGGCCAAGCACGCCATCCGCATCCTGCCCGGCCCCTCCTCCCTCTGGCTCGACGCCCGGGGCAAGCGGCTGCCGGTCCCGCTCTTCCCCGGCTTCGACACGCTCGGCACCCTCGAACACATCATGAGGTCGGGCCACGGCTACACCTGGTTCGTGCTCAACCAGCGGATCATCGGCAAGGAGTTCGCCCTCTCCGGCTCCGAGCAGAACCCCGACCTGACCGGCAAGTCGGTACGGGACGTGATCGGCCGGGCCCGCGCGGACGTGCCCGCACCGGTCAAGGCGTTCATGGACCACGGGGCGGACTTCGTGGTGGAGAAGGACCTCGACGCCCTGGTCCGGGGCATGAACGCGGTGACGGGCGACGGCCTGATCGACGCGGCCGAGCTGCGCCGCGAGATCACCGCCCGCGACCGCGAGATCGTCAACCCCTTCACCAAGGACCTCCAGGTCACCGCCATCCACGGCGCCCGCGCCTACCTGGGCGACCGCCTCATCCGTACGGCGAAACCGCACCGCATCCTGGACCCGGCGGCGGGCCCGCTCATCGCCGTACGCCTCAACATCCTGACCCGCAAGTCCCTGGGCGGCCTGGAGACGGACCTCTCCTCCCAGGTCCTCACCCCCGACGGCACCCCGCTGCCGGGCCTGTACGCGGCGGGCGAGGCGGCAGGCTTCGGCGGCGGCGGAGTCCACGGTTACCGCTCCCTGGAGGGCACGTTCCTCGGCGGCTGCATCTTCTCGGGGAGGGCGGCGGGCAGGGCGGCGGCGCGAGCACTGTGAGCCCCTCCGGCGATCGAGGAGCGGGGTCCGGGGCAGCGCCCCGAAGCCTCACCCGGCCGAAGGCCCGCCCGCGCCTTGCGGACGAACCTGGCCCCGCGGTCACCCCAACCGCTCCACCACCCGGAACCGCTCCGCCACGATCAACGTCCCGTCGTCCACGGTGAACGACGGATCCCCCAACGCCTCCCGCATCTCCTCCCCGTGCCAGAACCGCTCATGCCCCGCCCGCCACTCCGCCACCGACGTGTACCCCTCACCCTCGTCCAGCGCGTGCTGCAGATCGACGGCCCCCAGCGGCAGCACCCGTACGTCGGTCACCTCGATCACCGCCACCTCCCGCCCCTGCGAATCGATCAGCGCGGACCGCTCGCCCACCGGCGGAAGCTCCTCCTGCTCCAGCTCGTACTCGGCCAGCAGCCCGGAGGTGGACACCTTCTCGCCGGAGAGGACCGCCGCCACCAGCCGGTCGCGGAGCGGCCCGGGAAAGGCGAGAAGGAAGGGTTTCAGGGGTTCACGAGGCTCCATGCCTCCAGTGTGTCAGGTGTCACCCCGACCCCGCCCACCCCGCCGCGGCCTGCGGGAACGCCCCGCCCGCCCCGATGACTTCCAGCCAACTCTCCATGAGTGGAGCAGAGTTGGTGTAGACCTCCCCTTGACTTGGAGCGTCCCCTACCGCTTTGCTGTGCGCGATCATCCGCTCGCACACCGCGTCGAAAGAAGTCTGCGGCATGTCCCCGCCTCCGCCGCCCCTGGGCCGCTCCCGCCGCCGGGGCGGCCGCTCGGACCACGCCTTCGACCCGGCCCTGGACGACCTCGAACTCATCGACGCCCGCGCCCAGTTCACCCAGGGGCGGTGGGGCGAGGCCCGCACCCTGCTGGTGGCGACCGGCAAGGACTGGGACCGCCGGGGGCACCGCCTCCTCTGCCTCGCGGAGATCCCCTCCGCCGCGGACTGGGCCGGTGACTGGCTGCTCGCCGAACCCGAGAGCGCCGACGCCGCCACCCTCCTCGGCTGCGCCCGTGCCGTACGGGCCCTGCGTACCAAGGCCAAGGCCGACGAGGCGGCCCGCGCCCGGCAGGCGTGTCTCGCCGCTGCCCGGCTCACCCCCGACGACCCCACCCCGTGGCTCGCCCTGCTCCTCCTGGACCGGGGCCGCGAGGACGGCGGCGACGAGACCGGCCGGCTCTTCGAGGAGGTCCGCTCCCGCCACCCCGAGCACCACCACGCCCACCACGTGATGACCGCGCAACTGGCCGAGAGCCGCCCCGACAGCGGGCAGGACCCGCTCCACGAGGTGTACGACTTCGCCGCCTGGGCCGCCGAACAGGCCCCGGCCGACTCACCGCTCGCCGTCCTCCCGGTGGTCGCCCACGCCGAGCGCTACCGCGTCCTCGTGGCGGCGGGCAGCGAGCCGGACGACCCCGTCGCCTCCGGGCACTGGTCGGGGCGGCGAGCCCGGCAGGTGATGAAGGCCGCCTTCGACTGGTGGCTGGAATGGGAGCGCGAGGACCACCCCCGCCACCACGTCGACCTCAACTTCCTGGCCCACGCCAAGGTCTGCGAGGGCCGCACCGCCGAGGCCGCCGCCCTCTTCCACCGCATCGGCCCGTACGCCACGGCCGCGCCCTGGTCGTACGCGGGCCAGGACCCGTACACCGCGTTCACCGCCGCCCGCGACCACGCACTCGGCGCGCCCTGACCAAGCGTCCCCCCGACCACGACTGCCGAGCACCAATCGATCACGCACCCAGGACCGAAGAAGGGACCACCTCCGCCATGTCGACGGGCAGTTCATCTCCAGGCACGACCCGGCAGACCGGCACCACCCGGCGGACCGGCGACACCGGCGGGATCAACACCTACAAGGGGGAGGAGCGCGCCCTGCGCGCCGACCGCCTCGGCACCCCCGGCCTGCTCCTCTCCGTGCTCGCCGCCAGCGCCCCCCTGATGGTGGTCGCCGGGGTGATGCCCACGGTCTTCGGCGTGATGGGCATCGTCGGACAGCCCCTGCTCTTCGTCATCCTCGGCGCCGTCCTGATGCTGTTCAGCGTCGGCTACGCGGAGATGAGCCGGCACGTCCACAACGCCGGGGCCTTCTACGCGTACATCGCCCGCGGCCTCGGCCCGACGGCCGGTGCCGGTGCCTCGCTGGTGGCGCTGGTGGCGTACAGCGCGATGCAGGTCGGCATCTACGGGATCCTCGGCTTCGAGGTCTCCGTCATCCTCTCCACGTACGCCGGTATCGACGTGCAGTGGTGGATACCCGCGCTCATCGCGGTGGTCGTCGTCGGGGTCCTCGGCTGGCTGAAGATCGACCTCAACGCCAAGGTGCTCGGCGTCCTGCTGGTCATCGAGTGCGTGCTCGTCGTGGTCTTCGACATCGCGGCCGTCTCCGAACCGGGCCCCGAGGGGCTCTCGTTCCAGGCGTTCAACCCCGAGACCCTCACCGGCGCCGGGCTCTCCACCGCGCTCTGCTTCTGCATCGCCGCGTTCGTCGGCTTCGAGCAGGCACCGGTCTACGCGGAGGAGACGAGCCGCCCGCAGATCGTGGTCTCCCGGGTGATGTTCCTCGCCGTCGGGTACGCGGCGGTCTTCCTCGCCCTCAGCTCCTGGGCCCTGACCGTGGCCGTCGGACCGGCCTCCATCGCGGACACCTCCCTGAAGGAGGGCCCGGGCATGCTCTTCGGGCTCACCGAGACCCGGCTCGGCTCCACCTTCACCGACGTCCTGCACATCCTCTTCGTCACCGGCATCTTCGCGGCGCTCCTCAGCTTCCACAACGTGGTCGCCCGCTACGGGTTCGCGATGGGCCGCGAGGGGCTGCTGCCCGCCCGCTTCGGCCGCACCAACCGGGCGAGCGGCGCCCCCGTCATCGGCTCGCTGCTCCAGTCCGTCATCTCCGTGGTGATCGTCCTGGCCTTCGCCCTCAGCGACGACAACCACATCGGCGACCCCACCGTCCCCGTCCTGCGCCTCTTCACCTGGATGGGCAACGTGGGCGCGCTCGGCGTGATCCTGCTGATGGCCGCCGCCTCGTTCGCCGTCATCGCGTTCTTCGTCAAGCGCGGTGCGGGCCGCGTCCAGGCCCCGCGCCTGGTCGCCTCCGGACTCGCCGGGATCGGGCTGCTGTCGATCGCCGTCTTCACCGTCCGCGACTTCGACGTCCTCGTGGGCTCCGGCTCCGGCTCGACCCTCAACTGGCTGCTGCCCGGCGTGATCGTCCTCGCCCTCGTCGGCGGTCTCGTCTACGGGGCGGTGCTGCGCAGGGTCAAGCCCGAGGTGCACGCCCGGATCGGGCTGGGCAACGAGGCGTTCCAGCTGGAGAAGGCGGCCGAGAGCGAGTCGGGCCGCCGCTGACCACTCCGTACGTACGCGGAAGGAGCCGCCCGCCCCGGCCGCGTACGCGAAGAGGAACGCCCGCCCCGGTACGGCACCGGGGCGGGCGTTCTCGCGTACGTACGGAAGCGGCTACAGCAGCAACGACAGCGGCAGGATGAAGGCGATGGCCACCACGGAGATGATCGTCTCCATCACCGACCAGGTCTTCACGGTCTGCCCGACGTCCATCCCGAAGTACTCCTTCACCAGCCAGAACCCGGCGTCGTTCACATGGCTGAAGAAGAGCGAACCGGCACCGATGGCCAGCACCAGCAGGGCCGCGTGCGAGGTCGACATGTCGGCCGCGAGCGGGGCGACCAGACCGGCGGCGGAGATGGTGGCGACGGTGGCCGAGCCGGTGGCGAGACGGATCGCGACGGCGATCAGCCAGCCGAGCAGCAGCGCGGGGATCGCCCAGTTCTCGGAGAAGTCCAGGATCATCTGGCCCACCCCGGCGTCGATCAGCGTCTGCTTGAAGCCACCGCCCGCGCCGACGATCAGCAGGATGCCCGCGATCGGGGCGAGCGACTTCTCCACGGTCCCGGCGAGCCTGCCCCGGGTGAACCCGGCGGCCCGGCCGAGGGTGACCATGCCCAGCAGCACGGCGGCGAGCAGCGCGATCATCGGCGAACCGATCACGTCCGTCACCCGCTGGAACCCGTTCTCCGGGTCGTCGACGACGATCTCGACGAGCGCCTTGAGCAGCATCAGCACGACCGGCAGCAGGATCGTCACCAGGGTGGCGCCGAAGCTCGGACGGCGGTCCAGCTCCTCGGAGGGGCGCTGCGGGATCATCTTCTCCGGCGGCTCGATGTCCACCCAGCGCGCGGCGTACCGGGAGAAGACCGGACCGGCGATGATCACCGTCGGGATGGCGACCAGCACACCGAGCGCCAGCGTCACCCCGAGGTTGGCGTCCAGGGCGTCGATCGCGACCAGCGGGCCGGGGTGCGGCGGGATCAGCCCGTGCATCACGGAGAGCCCGGCCAGCGCCGGGATGCCGATCCGCATCAGGGAGAAGTTGCCGCGCTTGGCGACGAGCAGCACCACCGGGATCATCAGCACGATCCCGACCTCGAAGAAGAGCGGCAGCCCGATGATCGAGGCGATGAGGACCATCGCCCACGGCATGGCCCCCCGGCTCGCCTTCGCCAGGATGGTGTCGACGATCTGGTCCGCCCCGCCCGAGTCCGCGAGCAGCTTGCCCAGGATGGCGCCGAGCGCGATGAGCACGCCCACGCTCGCGACGGTGGAGCCGAGGCCCGCGGTGAAGCTGGCGATCGTGTCGGCCGGTGCCGCCCCCGCGAAGGAGCCGAGCGCCAGCGAACCGATGGTCAGCGCCAGGAACGCGTGCATCTTGAGCTTGGTGATCAGGAGAACGATGACGGCGATGCCCGCCAGGACGGCGATGCCCAACTGCGCGTTGCCTGCCGAAGTGATCGGTTCGGCGGCGTCCGCTGCCAGCATCTCGACGCTGAGACTGGTCACGGTGGTGGTCCTTAGTCTTCGAGCCGCCGCAGCGCGGCGACGGCTCGCTGGGTGATTTCCTCAGGGGTGCCGGACACATCGACATCCACCCCGGCCTCGTCGGCCTGGAGCGGCTGCAACGTCGCGAACTGGGAGTCGAGCAGCGCGGTGGGCATGAAGTGGCCCTTGCGGTCCGCCATCCGCTCCTCGATCAGCGCCCGGTCGCCGGTCAGATGCAGGAAGAGCGCGTCGGGCGCCCCGGCCCGCAGCCGGTCGCGGTACGACCGTTTCAGCGCCGAGCTGGAGACCACCCCGCCGAGCCCCGCCCGCCCGCGCGCCCACTCACCGATGGCATCGAGCCACGGCCACCGGTCGTCGTCGTCCAGGGGGGTACCGGCCGACATCTTCTCGATGTTGGCCGGAGGGTGGAAGTCGTCGCCCTCGGCGTACGGAACGCCGAGTTCGGCGGCGAGCAGGGGACCGATCGTGGTCTTGCCGGTTCCTGCTACGCCCATCACCACGACGACGTGGGGGGTGCTCATGGGGTGCCTCGCTGTCTCGCTGTCGTCTTCGACATCGGTCCGTCGCGCTACTGAAACCTATTAGGTACGACTTATTCAAGAGTCTGTGACACATACGTCGTACTTTTTGTTCCCGAGGGCCGCCCCGTAGGCTTGACCCATGACCACACAGAGCCAGGGGCTGCATACACATGTGCTGGACACCCTGGGTCTGGAGATCACCTCCGGCCAGTGCCCGCCCGGCAGCGTGCTACGCACCGACGAGCTGGCCCAGCGCTTCGACGTCTCCCGTACGGTGATCCGCGAAGTGGTCCGGGTCCTGGAATCCATGCACCTGGTCGAGTCCCGCCGCCGGGTCGGGGTGACCGTCCGCCCCACCGAGACGTGGAACGTGTACGACCCCCGGGTCATCCGCTGGCGGCTGGCCGGCGCCGACCGCCCCCGCCAGCTGCGCTCCCTCACGGTCCTGCGCTCCGCCATCGAGCCGGTCGCGGCGGGCCTCGCCGCCCGCCACGCCACCGCCGAGCAGTGCGCCGAGCTGACCGAACGCGCCCTCGGCATGGTCGCCACCTCCCGGGGCCAGCAGCTGGAGGGCTACCTCGAACACGACATCGCCTTCCACCGGATCGTGCTCAACGCCTCCGGCAACGAGATGTTCGCCCGCCTCGGGGACGTGGTCGCGGAGGTCCTGGCGGGCCGCACCCACCACCAGGTGATGTTCGAGGACCCCGACCCCGCCGCCGTCACCCTCCACGTACGCCTCGCGGAAGCGGTCCGCGAGGGCGACCCGGAGGCGGCCGAGCGCATCACCAAGGAGATCGCGGTCGGCGCCCTGCACGAACTGGACGTCCTCGCCCCGTAGAAGGTCTCCCGAGGCGTACGGTGGTCCGCGTTCGATCTTCGCGAAGCGCGGGAGCAGGGAGAGCAGGGTTATGCCACAGCAGGTGCAGGCGGTCATCGCACCGGGGAAGAACGAGCCGGTCAGGGTCGAGACGATCGTGATTCCGGACCCCGGCCCCGGAGAGGCCGTCGTGAAGATCCAGGCGTGCGGTGTCTGCCACACCGACCTGCACTACAAGCAGGGCGGGATCAACGACGAGTTCCCCTTCCTCCTCGGCCACGAGGCGGCGGGCGTCGTGGAGTCCGTCGGCGAGGGCGTCACGGATGTCGCCCCCGGTGACTTCGTCATCCTCAACTGGCGTGCTGTGTGCGGCCAGTGCCGCGCCTGTCTGCGCGGCCGCCCCTGGTACTGCTTCGACACCCACAACGCCCAGCAGAAGATGACGCTGCTCGACGGCACGGAGCTGTCGCCCGCCCTCGGCATCGGCGCCTTCGCGGAGAAGACCCTCGTCGCCTCCGGCCAGTGCACCAAGGTCGACCCCGAGGTCGCCCCCGAGGTGGCCGGACTCCTCGGCTGCGGCGTGATGGCGGGCATCGGCGCCGCCATCAACACCGGCCAGGTCGGCCGCGGCGACTCGGTCGCCGTCATCGGCTGCGGCGGCGTCGGTGACGCGGCCATCGCCGGCTCCCGGCTCGCCGGAGCGGCGAAGATCATCGCGGTCGACATCGACGACCGCAAGCTGGAGACGGCGAGGGCGATGGGCGCCACCCACACCGTCAACTCCCGCACCAGCGACCCCGTCGAGGCGATCCGTGCCCTCACCGACGGCAACGGCGCCGACGTCGTCATCGAGGCCGTCGGCCGCCCGGAGACGTACGAACAGGCCTTCTACGCCCGCGACCTGGCCGGAACGGTCGTCCTCGTCGGCGTCCCCACCCCGGACATGAAGCTCGAACTCCCGCTCCTGGACGTCTTCGGCCGCGGCGGCTCGCTCAAGTCCTCCTGGTACGGCGACTGCCTGCCCTCCCGGGACTTCCCGATGCTGGTCGACCTCCACCAGCAGGGCCGCCTGGACCTCGCCGCCTTCGTCACCGAGACCATCGGCCTGGGCGATGTCGAGCAGGCCTTCACCAAGATGCACGACGGCAACGTCCTGCGCTCGGTGGTGGTCTTCTGATGACCGCCGGCATCGACCACCTGGTCACCTCCGGCACCTTCGCCCTCGACGGCGGCGAGTGGGACGTCGACAACAACGTCTGGATCGTCGGTGACGACACCGAGGCGATCGTCATCGACGCCGCCCACGACGCCACCGCCATCGAGGCCGCGCTCGGCGGCCGTACGCTGCGCGCCATCGTCTGCACCCACGCGCACAACGACCACATCGACGCCGCCCCCGCCCTCGCGGAGGCCACCGGCGCCCCGATCCTGCTCCACCCGGCCGACCGGGAGCTGTGGCAGCAGACCCACCCGGACCGCGCCCCCGACGCCGAACTGACCGACGGCCAGGAACTGGAGATCGCCGGGATCACCCTCACGGTCCTGCACACCCCCGGCCACGCCCCCGGCGCGGTCTGCCTCTACGCCCCCGAGCTGGCCACGGTCTTCACCGGGGACACGCTCTTCCAGGGCGGCCCGGGCGCCACCGGCCGCTCCTTCTCGTCGTTCCCCACGATCATCGACTCGATCCGGGACCGGCTGCTCACACTCCCGGGCGACACCACGGTCCGTACGGGCCACGGCGACCCCACCACGATCGGCGCCGAGGCCCCGCAGCTCGACGACTGGATCAAGCGCGGCCACTGAGCAGGTGGAGCCTCACCCCTCCGGCCAGGCGGAGAGCCGCAGCCCGCTCACGAAGCGGCGCGGCTCCCCGCTGACCGGATCGGTGAACTCCAGCCGCCGCGCCAGCAACTGCAACGGCCGGTCCCAGTCCTCCCCGGCCCCCTCCGGCTCCACCACCGGATAGAGCGGATCGTGGACGATCGGCACCCCCAGCGCGTTCATATGGACCCGCAGCTGATGCGTCCGCCCGGTGGCGGGCACCAGCCGGTAACGCCCCAGCGCACCCCGGTGCTCCACCAGCTCCACGTGACTCTCGCTGTTCGCCCCGCCCGGCACCTCCCGGGCGGCGAGCACTCCGCGCTCCTTCACGATCCGGCTCCGTACGGTCCGTGGAAGGGCCAGCTCCGGGTCGTACGGGGCCACCGCCTCGTACTCCTTGCGCACCAGCCGGTCCCGGAACAGCGTCTGGTACGCGCCCCGCTCCTCCGGCCGCACCACGAAGAGCACGAGCCCCGCCGTCAGCCGGTCCAGCCGGTGCGCGGGCTGCAGCGCGGGCACCCCCAGCTCCCGCCGCAGCCGGGCCACCGCGGTCTGTGTGATGTGCCGCCCCCGGGGCGTGGTGGCGAGGAAGTGCGGCTTGTCCGCGACCACGAGATGCGCGTCCCGGTACACGATCCCGATGGGAAAGGGCACCGGCTCCTCGGGAGCGAAGTCCCGGTGGAACCAGAGCGACAGCCCGGCGGCATACGGCTCACCGCCCCGCACCGGCACTCCGTCGGCCCCCACGAACCGCCCCGCGTCGAGCATCGCCGCGACCCGCTCCGCCCCGATCGCCCCACCGAACCGCGCGACCAGGTACTCCCCGACCGTGGACCACGCCCCGCCCGGATCCTCCGGCAACCGCACCCGTACGGCATCGATCCCGTCCCGCTGGGGGAGAGGCCCGGCGGACGCCTTCCTGCGGCCCCTCATCCTCGCCCCTCTCCGGCCTCCGGCCCGGTGACGCAAAAGAGCCCCACCGAAGTGGGGCTCCCGCTGGTGTCCGAGGGGGGACTTGAACCCCCACGCCCGATAAAGGGCACTAGCACCTCAAGCTAGCGCGTCTGCCATTCCGCCACCCGGACAAGGTGTCTGTCTCGCGGGCCCGTGCCCGTTCCGACGTGGAAAACCATAGCAAACATTCGAGGGTGCTCGATCACGCCCCGATGGCTGTGAACGGTGCGTGACGGGCGATGCACGGCCTTGGGTGTGGGACGTGGGCGCGGGAGGATGGGAAGGAGCACCACAGCGACAGCGGAAGGAAGCAGCGTGAGCGAGAGCAGCACGGGCAAGGCCGTCGGCGTCGGGGACGCCGAGAGGGAGGTCGTGGACCTCTGTCGTGACCTGATCCGGATCGACACCAGCAACTACGGCGACCACTCGGGCCCCGGTGAGCGGCTCGCCGCCGAGTACGTGGCGGAGAAGCTCGCCGAGGTCGGTCTCGAGCCGCAGATCTTCGAGTCGCACAAGGGCCGCGCTTCCACCGTCGCGCGCATCGAGGGCGAGGACCCCTCCCGGCCCGCCCTGCTCATCCACGGGCACACCGACGTGGTCCCGGCCAACGCGGCCGACTGGACGCACGACCCGTTCTCCGGGGAGATCGCGGACGGCTGTGTCTGGGGCCGGGGCGCCGTCGACATGAAGGACATGGACGCGATGACCCTCGCGGTCGTACGGGAGCGGATGCGCACCGGCCGCAAGCCCCCGCGCGACATCGTGCTGGCCTTCCTCGCGGACGAGGAGGCGGGCGGGACGTACGGGGCCCGGTATCTGGTCGACAACCACCCGGGGCTCTTCGAGGGCGTCACCGAGGCGATCAGCGAGGTCGGCGGGTTCTCGTTCACCGTCAACGAGAACCTGCGGCTCTATCTGGTGGAGACGGCCCAGAAGGGCATGCACTGGATGAAGCTCACCGTGGACGGCACCGCCGGGCACGGTTCGATGATCCACAAGGACAACGCGATCACGGAGCTGTCCGAGGCGGTCGGGCGGCTGGGGCGGCACAAGTTCCCGGTGCGGGTCACCAAGACGCTGCGGCACTTCCTCGACGAGCTGTCGGACGCGCTCGGCACCGAGCTGGACCCGGAGAACATGGACGAGACGCTCGCCAAGCTCGGCGGCATCGCCAAGCTGATCGGCGCCTCCCTCCAGAACACCGCCAACCCGACCCAGCTCGGCGCGGGCTACAAGGTCAACGTGATCCCGGGCCAGGCGACCGCCCATGTCGACGGCCGGTTCCTGCCGGGGTACGAGGAGGAGTTCCTCGCCGACCTGGACCGGATCCTGGGCCCCCGGGTGAAGCGCGAGGACGTGCACGCGGACAAGGCGCTGGAGACCACGTTCGACGGGGCCCTGGTCGACGCCATGCAGACCGCTCTGGTCGCGGAGGACCCGATCGCCCGTGCCGTGCCGTACATGCTCTCGGCCGGCACCGACGCCAAGTCCTTCGACGACCTGGGCATCCGGGGCTTCGGTTTCGCCCCGCTGAAGCTGCCCCCGGAGCTGGACTTCGCCGGGATGTTCCACGGCGTCGACGAGCGCGTCCCGGTCGACGGCCTGCAGTTCGGCGTGCGGGTGCTCGACCGGTTCATCGACCACAGCTGACCGGTCCCGTCGATAATTCGCCTGCCTGTGCGTATGTGATCGAAAGAGTGAAACGAGCCGTTCACACGTAGCCCCGCTCCCCCCTCCTCGTTACAAGGTTTGCGGTCCGCGGCTGGGACCGCACTTTCCAACTAGGAGGAATCATGATCAAGAAGGTCGTCGCAGTTGCGGCTGCCACCGGTGGCCTCGTTCTCGCGGGTGCGGGCATGGCTTCCGCCGACGCGGGCGCCCAGGGTGCGGCCATCGGCAGCCCCGGTGTGCTCTCCGGCAACGTCGTCCAGGTCCCGGTCCACGTGCCGATCAACCTGTGCGGCAACACGGTCTCCGTGATCGGGCTGCTGAACCCCGCCTTCGGCAACACCTGCGTCAACGCGTGACGTTGCGTCAACCCGTAAGGGTTTGAGCTCGGTCGGTCCCGGAGTGCGTGCCATGCACTCCGGGACCGTTCGGCATTCGGCTCCCGCACGGTCATGTCCGGGGGTTTTTCGGAAGGCAGAAGGCAGGAAACGAACCTATGCGACAGGTCACTCGTAAAGGCCTGATCACCATGGCGGCGGCGGGCGGGGTCCTCGCTCTCAGTGGCGGCTACGCCCACGCCGACGCCGGGGCGGCCTCGACGGCCACCGGCTCACCGGGCGTGCTGTCCGGGAACTCGGTCTCGGTCCCGATCGACATCCCGGTCAACGTCTGCGGCAACTCGGTCACCGTCGGCGGTCTCATCAACCCGACGTTCGGAAACGACTGCGAGAACGGGTCGGCGGCGTCGAGCCAGGGCTCCGGCACGCAGAACCGTATCGGCGGCGGCTCCGCCGACGGGGCCCAGGCCGGCAACACGGCCCAGGCCGGGGACATCACCGCCACCGACCGGACCGGCGAGCCCGGCACGGGCCGTCACCGGGCGGGCGGGGCCGGTGCGGAAGGGGTCGCGCAGGGCTCGCCCGGCATCCTCTCCGGCAACATGGTCCAGGCGCCGGTCAGCGTCCCCGTGAACGTCTGCGGCAACAGCGTCTCCGTGATCGGGCTGCTGAACCCGACCTTCGGCAACAGCTGCTCCAACGACGCCACGCCGCCTCCGCCGCCCCCGACGCCGGAGGAGCCGCAGAAGCCCCCGGTCACGCCGGAGACGCCGGTCGACCCGCCGGCCAACCAGCCGCCCGAGCCGAACGTACCCGAGCCCCAGCTCGACCCGGAGGAGCAGCTCGCCCAGACCGGCGCGGGCGGCATGGAGATGCTCATCCCGGCCAGCGCCGGACTGATGCTGGCCGGCCTGGGATCGGTGCTCTACCGCCGCTCCCGCAGCGCCGCCTGACCCGGGCGCGTACGCCGGGAACAGCGGTACGGAAAGCGAGCAGGCGAACACGGACGGGCCCCGCGACCCGCGGGGCCCGTTCCCGTGTCATCTCTCGTCGGACGCCCGGGTCACCGGAGACCCGTGACATCGGGCGGCTGGTGGTGTCACCAGGTGGCTCGCAGCTGACGGATGATCCGCCGACGCAGCCGCACTCTCCGACTGCCGTCCAGGCGCAGCGTCAGACGGTCCAGTTCCCAGTGTCCGTACTCGGCGTGGTCGGTCAGGAGTCGGGCCGCTTCCTGGCGGGTGACTCCGCGCGGCACGTACACGTCGACAAATTCGTATTCCGGCATCGCATCTATTGTGCGGGCAGAGCCCCGGTACGGATAGCGTCTGCACTATGTCTGATGCTGCGCAGCCCACCGCTGCCGAGGTACGTGCCGCCGCCGAGGCGGTCAAAGCCGCGATCGACCGTCACCTCGACGCGGTCGAACGCCGCACCGGGGACGACGACCCCGCCGTCTACGAAGCGTTCAACTCACTGGCCGCCGCTGCCGAGGTCTACGACGAACTCCTCTACGACCGCTACGACGAGGTCACCCCCTTCGAGATCCCCGGCGCGGACGACTCCCTGCCGCCCTACGCCGGACCCGCCGAACCCAGCGCGCTGAGCGTGCTGATCCGGCGCGACTACGCGGTCGCGGAACCCCAGCGGCTGCTCGCCCAGGCACAGCGCCTCGCCGACCTCGACGAAGGACCCGGCGCGAACGGCTCCACCACCCCGGTGGTCGGCACCAGCGTCCACGCCGCGCTCGGCATGCTCTTCGGGGAGTACGAACCCGACGAGATCGCCTCCCGGCACAAGGAGTTCGGCCTGGAGGAGGGCGACTCCACGCTCTGGGTCTCCGCCGCCGAGGCGCTCCCGGAGCCGGGGGAGTGGCTCGCCGCCCCCTTCGAGGACGCCGACCCCGAGCTGGTGGTCTGCCGCTTCGACGTCAGCGCCGTCTTCGACGAGGAGGAGCTGGACGAGGAGCTGGACGAGCCGGCGGCCGGCCGCGCATGACAGGGCAGCGGGCCCCGGCGCAGTGGTGCGCCGGGGCCCGCTCGCGTGTGCTGATCAGGAAGCCGCGTCGGGCGTCGGGAGCGCCTCCAGGAGAGGGCGCAGCCGGGTCGTCCGCTCCTGGGCCGGGACCTGCGCCACCGCGTGCGGGAGCGCCTGGTCCACCCCGTGCACCACGGACAGGTGCCGCTCGCCCCGGCCGAACGCGGTGTAGACCCACGGGCGGCTCAGCCCCGCCGCCGCGTCGCCCGGCAGCACCACCACCGCGGCGGGCCAGCGCATTCCGGCCGCCTGGTGGGCACTGAGCGCCCAGCCGTGCCGCACCACCGCCTCCACCCGCTCCTGCGGTACGACGACGGGGGTGCCGCCGCAGTCCAGATGCAGCCCCTCCGCGTCGGCCGAGCGCACCACCCCGGGCACCGTACGGCCGGGTGCGGGGACATGGACCACCCGGTCGCCCGGGTCGAACCCGCCGAACCGGCCGGGACCGGGGTTGAGCCGCTGCTTCAGGGCCTCGTTGAGCACCCGGGTCCCGGCCGCGCCGCCGTGGCCGACCGTGATGACCTGGGTGTCGGCGGCGGGGATCGAGAAGGCCCGGGGCACCGAGTCCGCGACGAGCTGCACCGTACGGTGGACCGCCTCGCCCGCGTCGCTGACGGGGACGATCACCACCTCCTTGCCGGGAGCCGCCACCTGGTTCAGCTCCCCGATGCCGATCCCGGAGACCAGCTCCCCGATAGGGCCCGGGTCCGGTGTACGGGAGACGACCTGCGGGCACGCGCGTGCGGCCAGCACATCGGCGAAGACCCGCCCGGCCCCCGCCGAACCCAGCACCCCGGGGTCACCGCTCAGCACCAGCCGGGCCCCGTCCGCCAGCGCCTCGACGAGGACGGCCGCGCCCTCCACGTCCAGCTGCGGGGCGTCCAGCACCACCAGCAGGTCCAGGGCGAGCGCCCCGTCCTCGTCCCGGCCGGGGCCCTCGGTGCCGGAGAGCAGCCCGGCCAGGGTGACCGCCGCCTCCGGGGCGCCGATGGCCCCGGCCAGTCTGCGGCGGCCGTCCTCGCTGTGGGCGGCGCCCAGGGCCCGCAGCCCCAGGCCCCGCGCCGCGGCGATCAGGGCGGCGGGCTCGGCCCGGGCCGCCTCACCGCCGCTGTGGACGACGAGCCCGGCGGTGGCCGCCGTACGGATCAGCTCGGCGGCGGAGGGGGAGGGCGCGGCAGCGGCGGCCTCCGCCCAGTCGGCGCCCTTCTCGCAGGCGTTCAGCAGGCGGGCCAGGCCGTCGGCGAGGCTCTCCTCGGCCAGCGCGTAGCGGTCCAGTCCCAGCAGCACCTGGACCGGCTCCGGCGCCTCGGTCTCCCCGCCCTCGGGGGCGCCCCCTTCCGCCGGGGCCTCGGCTTCCACGTCCTCTTCTCCTTCGAACCCGGCCTCCGCGCCCTCCTGGAAGACCAGGGCCACCCCCTCCTCCACGGCGTGGCGCACGGCCCCGTCCGGGTCGCGCACCGCCCGCTCGGCGAGCGCCGCCCGTACGGCCTCGGCGTCCAGCGCCGTGTGCCCCTGGAGGGCGGCGCGCTCCAGCACCCACCCGACCAGGGCGGCCGTGCGGCGCTCGTCGTCCGGGCCGCAGCCGGCGCCGAGCAGGGCCCGGGCGAAGCCGTCCGCCTGCTCGGGCCGGACGCCGGGGACGGCCAGCAGCTGCCAGGGGTCGGCGCGCAGCAGCTCGGCGGCCTGTTCGCCCAGCGCCCCGGTGGCCGGGCGGGCCAGCGCCTCCGGGGCCCCGCCCTCGGTGAGGACCGCCCGCACCGCGTCCACGGCCTCGGGGGAGGCGGCGGGGCGCTCGACGGGGGCGGCGGCCGGATCGGGGCGCCGGGGTTGTACGGCGGGGGCCGGGGCGGCGCGGCGGGGCGTGGGCGTGCCGAGGTGCGAGTCGAAGAACTCGGTGCCCGTCTTCTGGCCGCTCTCCACGGCCCGGACGGCCGCGAGCAGGTCGGCCGCGGTGCCGCTCAGCTTCGTACCGGCGGCGACGGGGCCGTCCTTGGCCGCCTTGCGCTGGGCGATCCGCTCGCGCAGCTCCCGCTGGGCGGCCAGCTCGGCCTGCGCCTCGGAGAGCGCGGGCGCGGCGGCGTCCTCTTCCCCGCCGGCGGAAGCGCCCGCGGTGTCACCGGCGCCCTCGGTGGCCTCGGCGGACCCGGTGGCCTCATCGGCGGAAGCCTCCGCGACCTCGCCGGTCTCAGCAGCGGAGGCCCCGGCCTCCGTGGCCTCGGCGTCGGTGGCGTCGGGCGCTTCGGTGTGCGCGGGGGCCTCGGCGTCGGTGGCCTCCGTGGGCGCGTCGCCCTCCGGTGTGTCCGTGCCGGCGGTGCCGGGGGTCTCCCCGGGAAGCGCAGTCACAGCGTGCTCCAGTCCTGGTCGGGATAGCGGTGCACGGGCGCCGACACATCGTCGAGCGCCTGGCAGATCTCGTAGGGAAGAGTAAGCGTCTCCACTGACAGCGCCTCGGTGAGCTGCGCGGCGTTGCGCGCGCCGACGATCGGGGCGGCCACCCCGGGGCGGTCCCGCACCCAGGCCAGCGCCACATGCAGTGGGCTCGTCGCCAGCCCGTCCGCCGCCGTCGCCACCGCGTCGGTGATCCGGGCCGCCGCGTCGTCGAGATAGGGCTCGACGAAGGGGGCCAGCAGCTCGGAGGCGCCCCGGGAGTCGGACGGGGTCCCTTGGCGGTACTTGCCGGTCAGCACCCCGCGCCCCAGCGGCGAGGACGGCAGCACCCCGATCCCGAGGTCCAGCGCGGCGGGCAGCACCTCCCGCTCGATGCCCCGCTGGAGCAGCGAGTACTCCATCTGCGTACTGGCCAGCCGGGTGCGCACCCCGGGCGCGGCGAGCTGCCAGGTGGCGGCCTTGGCCAGCTGCCAGCCGCAGAAGTTCGACACGCCCGCGTAGCGGACCCGGCCCGAGGAGACGGCCAGGTCCACCGCCTGGAGCGTCTCCTCCAGCGGGGTCTGCGGGTCGAAGGCGTGGACCTGCCACAGATCCACGTAGTCCGTGCCGAGCCGCTCCAGCGAGGCGTCCAGGGCGGCCAGCAGATGCCCGCGCGAGCCGTTGACCCTGCGGTACGGGTCGGGGACGTTGCCCGCCTTCGTGGAGATGACCAGATCCTGCCGGGGCACGAGGCTGTCCAGGAACTGCCCGAGGATGAGCTCGGCCTCGCCGCCCCCGTACACGTCGGCGGTGTCCACCAGAGTGCCGCCCGCGTCCCAGAAGGCCTTGAGCTGGTCGGCGGCGTCGTGCTCGTCCGTGTCCCGGCCCCAGGTGAGGGTGCCGAGCCCGATCCGGGACACGCGTAGGCCGGTGCGGCCGAGATGCCTCTGCTCCATGGGCGCGAGATTACTGGCCATGGCCCCACCGAGTGGAAGCCTGTGGACAACGGGAGGTCGCGCGGGCCTGCCGGATCGACCTCACCCGCGCTAGAGTCCCCGGGACGGGACGTTACTGATCAGTAAGGGGAGCGGCTATGCGGCTCGGCATCAATCTCGGTTACTGGGGCGCCGGCATGGACGGCGACAACCTCGCCGTCGCCCAGGAGGCCGACCGGCTCGGCTACGACGTCTGCTGGGCCGCCGAGGCCTACGGTTCCGACGCGCCGACCGTCCTGACCTGGGTCGCGGCCCAGACCGAATCCATCGACGTGGGCTCCGCGATCATGCAGATCCCGGCCCGCCAGCCCGCCATGACGGCGATGACCGCCGCCACCCTGGACTCGCTCTCCGGCGGCCGCTTCCGGCTCGGCCTCGGCGTCTCCGGCCCGCAGGTCTCCGAGGGCTGGTACGGCGTCAAGTTCGACAAGCCGCTGGCCCGCACCCGCGAGTACGTCGAGATCGTCCGCCGGGCGATGACCCGCGAGCGGCTCTCGTACGAGGGCGAGCACTGGACGCTCCCGCTGCCCGGCGGCCCCGGCAAGCCGATCAAGCTCACCGTCCACCCGGAGCGCGAGCACATCCCGCTCTACATCGCCGCGATCGGCCCGAAGAACCTGGAGCAGACCGGCGAGATCGCCGACGGCGCCCTGCTGATCTTCCCCTCCGCCGACCATCTGGAGGAGACCGCGATCTCCTATCTGCGCGCGGGCCGGGAGAAGGCCGGGAAGACCATGGAGGGCTTCGACGTCTCCCCGACGCTCCCGCTCGCCGTCGGTGACGATGTCAAGGGGCTCGCGGACATGTTCCGCCCGTACACCGCCCTGTACGTCGGCGGGATGGGCAGCCGGAAGCAGAACTTCTACAACCAGCTCGCCCAGCGCATGGGGTACGAGAAGGAGGCCGCCGAGATCCAGGACAAGTACCTGGACGGCGACAAGGCCGGGGCGGCGGCCGCCGTACCGCACCAACTGATCGACCAGACGGCGCTGCTCGGCCCCGTCGAGCGGATCGCGGAGCGGATGCAGGCGTACGCCGCCGCCGGGGTCACCACGCTCAACCTCGCCCCCGCCGGCTTCACCCTGGAGGAGCGGCTCACCGCCCTGCGCGCCGGGACCGACGCCCTGGAGCGCTCCGGACTCGCGTAACACCTCCGGGGAGCACTACGGCCGTGGTGGGGGCTCGGGGGTCTTCCCCGCCACGGCCGTCACCGGGAACAACGCGCCGCGCGCCCCGGGGTTACGCCGGGCCCTCGCCGCCGCCCCCTCCGTCGCTCCGGGTTGCTCCGGTTGCCGACCGCGCCCCGGCGCCTTTGACTGCTGCTCTGCGCACGACTGCCCCGCGGCGACCGTTCCGGGGGGTCCGGCACGGAGGTGGCGCTCATGCTCTCAGCCCGCAGCCTGTTCCAGGAGATCCTGGACGACGACGAGGCCTACCGGCTCTTCTGCTCCATCGCCGCCAGCGGGGAGTCCCAGGGCGGCTGGGAGAACGCCCGCATCGCCGCGCTGGTCCCGGAGAGCCGCCGCTCCCTGGCGCCCCGGATCGTCCGCCACGGCGCAGACGAGGACAAGCACGGCCGGATCTTCAACGCCCTCCTGAAGAAGCGCGGGCTCCGGCCGGCCGACGTCCCGCCGGAGACCGACTACACGATGCTCCTGGAGCAGCAGGGCATCGGCCTCGCCCACTCCCGGCTGCGCGGCGACGAGCGGCTCACCGAGCGCGACATCATCACCTATCTGGCCCACAGCCGGATCACCGAACAGCGCGCGTCCGAACAGATGCAACTGCTGGGCCGGTACTTCTCCGACCACCCCGACATCGGGCGCGCGGTGCGGATGATCTCCGACGACGAGGACAACCACCTCGCCTACTGTCACGAGGAGCTGCTGCGGCTCGCCCGGGAGGGCCACGGCCGCACCATCCAGCGGACCATGCGCGAGTGCGCCCTCGCGGAGATCAAGGTCTACCGCGACGTCAGCCTCGCGGTGATGGACCACATGGGACGGCTGCTGGGCTGGCCGCGCCCCAAGGCCCTGGCGCTGGCGGCCGGGATCCACGCCGTGTACGCGTACGAGCGCCTCGGCGGCTGGCGGCGCATGGTGAGCCTGGAGATGCCCGAGCGCCGCGACGCCCTGGGCGGCCGGGCCGTACCGGAACCGGAGTTCGCGTGACCCGGCGGGGACTCCCGGATTCCGGGGCTCCGTACGGGCTCAGAGCCAGCCGCGCCGCTTGAACAGGCGGTGCAGGCCCAGCACCGCCACGGTCATGAACAGGATGACCAACGGGTACGTCCACGCCCAGTGCAGCTCCGGCATGTGGTCGAAGTTCATGCCGTAGATGCCCGCGACCATCGTGGGTACGGCGGCCATCGCCGCCCACGCCGAGATCTTCCGCATGTCGTCGTTCTGCCGCACCCCCATCTGCGCGAGATGGGCCGAGAGGATGTCCGACAGCAGCCGGTCCAACCCCTCCACCTGCTCGTTGACCCGGGTCAGATGGTCGGCGACGTCACGGAAGAACGGCTGCGCCTCCTGGTGGACGAACGGTACCCCGGCCCCCGCCAGCCGGGTCATCGGCGCCGTCAGCGGACCGGTGGCCCGGCGGAACTCCAGCACCTGCCGCTTGAACGTGTAGATGCGCGCCGCCGTGTTCGAGGAGCCGCCGCTCCCGCTCGGAGCGAAGGCCTCGGTCTCCAGCTCCTCCAGGTCCACCTGGAGCTCCCCGGCCACGTCGATGTAGTGGTCCACCACCGCGTCGCTGATCGCGTACAGCACCGCCGTCGGCCCGTGCGCCAGGATCTCCGGCTCCGCCTCCAGCCGGCGGCGGACATCCGTGAGCGGGGCGCTCTCCCCGTGCCGGACCGTCACCACGAACGAGTCCCCGATGAAGATCATCAGCTCGTCGGCGCTCACCGTGTCGTGGTGCGGCTCGTAGACCACCGGCTTCAGCACCGCGAACAGGGAGTCGTCGTACACCTCCAGCTTGGGCCGCTGGTGGGCGCGGAGCGCGTCCTCCACCGCGAGCGGGTGCAGCCCGAACTCCTGGCTCACCCGGCCGAACTCCTCCTCGGCCGGCTCGTGCAGGCCGATCCAGAGGAAGGCGTCACCGGACCTCCGCGCCTGCGCGAGGGCCTCGGAGAAGTCGCCGGGCCCCTCGGTCCGGCGGCCGTCCTGGTAGATGGCACAGTCCACGATCATTCGGCATCCTCGGGAGGTCAGGGACCACAACGTACAAGGCGGGCGGCGGCCCGTTCACCGTCGTCTCCTTCCCCGTGGCTCCTCTCTCGCACCCGGCGTCACGGGACATCTACCCTGGCCGGTATGCCGACGCTGATCCTCGTACGCCACGGACGCTCCACCGCCAACACCGCCGGAGTGCTCGCGGGCCGCACCCCCGGGGTCCTGCTCGACGAGCGCGGCACCGAACAGGCCGCCGCCCTGCCCGCCCGGCTCGCCGCCCTCGGAATCGCGGTCGCCGTCAGCAGCCCCCTGGAGCGCTGCCGTCAGACGCTCCAGCCGCTGCTGGAGGCCCGCCCCGGACTGGCCGTGCACACCGAGGAGCGCATCAGCGAGTGCGACTACGGCGACTGGTCGGGGCGCAAGCTCGCCGAGCTGTCCGACGAGCCCCTGATGTCCGTCGTCCAGCAGCACCCCTCCGCAGCCGCCTTCCCCGGCGGCGAGTCGATGCGCGCCATGCAGGCCCGCGCCGTCGACGCCGTACGCGACTGGAACGACCGCGTCACCGCCGAGCACGGCGAGGACGCCACCTACGTCATGTGCTCCCACGGCGACATCATCAAGTCCCTCGTCGCGGACGCCCTCGGCATGCACCTGGACCTCTTCCAGCGCATCCACGTCGACCCCTGCTCGGTCACCGCCATCCGCTACACGCGGCTGCGCCCCTTCCTCCTGCGCGTCGGGGACACCGGCGACCTCACCCCCCTGGCACCGCGCGAACAGCCCGCCGGAGCGGACGCCGCACCCTCCGCCGCGGGTGACGGCACGTCGGACGCGGCGGTCGGGGGCGGCGGGGGCGCGCCGTGATCTCCGCGGGCAGTAGGGTGGACGCGCCGTAGCGCCGCTATCCGCCCATCGATTCTCAAGGGAGACAGGACGTGTCCCGTCAGGTGTTCCTCTACGACCCACCGGACCGATTCGTGGCCGGTACGGTCGGGTTGCCTGGCCGCCGTACGTTTTTCCTCCAGGCCTCCTCCAAGGGCCGGGTCACCAGCGTCGCCCTGGAGAAGACCCAGGTGGCCGCCCTGGCCGAGCGGATCGACGAACTGCTCGACGAGGTGGTCCGGCGGACCGGCGGCAACTCGCCGGTGCCCGCCGTGGCCCCCACCGACGTCACCGACACCGCCCCCTGGACGTCCCCGTCGAGGAGGAGTTCCGGGTCGGCACCATGGCCCTGGCCTGGGACGGCGACGAGCAGCGCATGATCGTCGAGGCGCAGGCCCTCGTCGAGCTGGACGCGGACTCCGAGGACGACCTCGCGGAGGCCGAGGAGAAGCTCCTCCAGGACGAGGAGAACGGCCCGCCCATGCTCCGCGTCCGGCTCAGCGGCGCCCAGGCCCGCGCGTTCGCCAAGCGCGCCCTGGACGTCGTCAACGCCGGCCGTCCGCCGTGCCCGCTGTGCAGCCTGCCGCTCGATCCGGAAGGACACGTATGCCCGCGCCAGAACGGATACCGTCGCGGAGCCTGACGGACACCGACCTGACCACCCTGCTCACCGAGGGCACGCTCACCGTCCTCGGGCAGGTCGGCGGGGCGTCCAACGCGGTGCTGCACTGCACCGTCGCGTACGAGGGCGAGGAGCGCACCTGCGCCTACAAGCCGGTCGCGGGCGAGCAGCCGCTCTGGGACTTCCCCGACGGGACGCTGGCGCAGCGGGAGGTGGCGGCGTACGAGATCTCCCGGGCCACCGGCTGGGATCTGGTGCCGCCCACCGTGCTGCGGGAGGGGCCGTACGGGCAGGGCATGTGCCAGCTCTGGATCGACGGGCCCGGGCCCGGTGAGGAGACGCCCGAGCTGCTGGCCCTCGTCGAGGGCGACGAGCCGGGCGAGGGCTGGAAGGCCGTGGGCTACGCGGACGTGGGGAACGGGAAGACGGCGCTGCTGGTGCACGCGGACGACCCCCGGCTGCGGCGGCTCGCGGTGCTGGACGCGGTGATCAACAACGGTGACCGCAAGGGCGGCCATCTGCTGCCGGGCCCCGGCGGGCTGCTGTACGGCATCGACCACGGGGTCACCTTCAACGCCGACGACAAGCTGCGCACCCTCCTGTGGGGCTGGGCCGGCGAGCCGCTCACCGAGGAGGCGCTGGCGGTGCTCACCCTGCTCGCGGGGGAGCTGGCGGCGGGGGAACCCCTGGCCACCCGGATGGCGCAACTCATCACGGCCGCCGAACTGGACGCCCTGCGGGCCCGGGTGGCGGGGCTGCTCCACACCGAGGCGCACCCGGAGCCGAGCGGGCAGTGGCCGCCGATCCCCTGGCCGCCCGTGTAGCGGGCGCCGACGGGAGCTGCCGGAAGCTCATTCCGTACAGTCTTTCGAAGGTTTATCGCAAGAGTGCCTCTTCGGACAGGATTCCGGATCCGGTTCGTATCCGGAAGGATCGTCCGGTTACGCTCATGACATGCATGCCTGGCCCGCTTCTGAGGTCCCCGCCCTGCCCGGCAAGGGCCGCGACCTTCGGATCCACGACACCGCGACCGGCGGACGGATCACCCTTGACCCCGGTCCCGTCGCCCGCATCTACGTCTGCGGCATCACGCCGTACGACGCGACCCACATGGGTCATGCGGCGACCTACAACGCGTTCGACCTCGTTCAGCGCGTGTGGCTCGACACCAAGCGGCAGGTTCACTACGTCCAGAACGTGACCGACGTGGACGATCCGCTCCTGGAGCGGGCCGTGCGCGACGGTCAGGACTGGTCCGAGCTGGCGGAGCGCGAGACGGCGCTCTTCCGCGAGGACATGACCGCCCTGCGGATGCTGCCCCCGCGCCACTACATCGGAGCCGTCGAGGCCATACCCGGCATCGTGCCCCTCGTCGAGCGGCTCCGGGAGGCGGGCGCCGCCTACGACCTCGAGGGCGACATCTACTTCTCCGTCGACGCCGACCCGCACTTCGGCGAGGTCTCCGGCCTCGACGCGGCGGCCATGCGGCTGCTCTCCGCCGAGCGCGGCGGCGACCCCGAGCGCCCCGGCAAGAAGAACCCCCTCGACCCGATGCTCTGGATGGCCGCCCGCCCGGGCGAGCCGAGCTGGGACGGGGCCTCCCTGGGCGAAGGCCGCCCCGGGTGGCACATCGAGTGCGTCGCCATCGCCCTGGACCACCTCGGCATGGGCTTCGACATCCAGGGCGGCGGCTCCGACCTGGTCTTCCCGCACCACGAGATGGGTGCGTCGCACGCCCAGGCGCTGACCGGCGAGCACCCGTTCGCCAAGGCGTACGTCCACGCGGGCATGGTCGGCCTCGACGGCGAGAAGATGTCCAAGTCCCGCGGCAACCTCGTCTTCGTCTCCACCCTGCGCCGTGAGGGCGTGGACCCGGCGGCCATCCGCCTCGCCCTGCTCTCCCACCACTACCGCGCCGACTGGGAGTGGACCGACCAGGTCCTCACCGACGCCGTCGAGCGCCTCGCCCGCTGGCGCGCGGCGGTCTCACGCCCCGACGGGCGCTCGGCCGACGCCCTGGTGGAGGAGGTCCGCGAGGCCCTCGCCGACGACCTGGACACCCCCACGGCGCTCGCCGCCGTGGACCGCTGGGCCGAACTCCAGAGCGCGGAGGGCGGTACGGACGAGGGGGCACCCGGCCTCGTCTCCCGTACCGTCGACGCCCTGCTGGGGGTCGCCCTGTAGGACGGAGGGCGGCCCGCCGCCCGGCCCCGACCCACCGCACCGGCCCCGGACTTCGTGGAGAAGTCCGGGGCCGGTGCCGTCCGTGATGCGCCCGCGTGCGGACCGAGGCCACGGAAAGGGCGTCGTACGGGATCAACTCCCGTACGACGCCCGGACCTTCACAGCGCGTCGGAGATCACTCCCCGCCGGAGCCCTCCCCGGACGACTCGTCGGGGCCCTTGTCCTCGGGACGCTCCTCGGGCTTCCGGCCCGGCCCCGGGTCCGTGCGGGGCGGCTTCGGCGGGCGGGCGCGGCTGCTCGACGGGTCGCGCAGATACGTCGCGTCCCCGCTCTCCGTCGCATGGCCGCCCGGTCCGGGACCACCGTCCCGGCGCCGCAGATACCGCTCGAACTCCCGGGCGATGGCCTCGCCGGACGCCTCGGGCAGCTCCGCGGTGTCCCGCGCCTCCTCCAGCGTCTGGACGTACTCCGCGACCTCGCTGTCCTCGGCCGCCAGCTGGTCCACGCCGAGCTGCCAGGCCCGCGCGTCCTCGGGCAGCTCGCCCAGCGGGATGCGCAGCCCGATCAGGTCCTCCAGCCGGTTGAGCAGGGCCAGCGTCGCCTTCGGGTTCGGCGGCTGCGACACGTAGTGCGGCACCGCCGCCCACAGGCTCACCGCGGGCACCCCGGCATGCGTGCACGCCTCCTGGAGGATGCCGACGATGCCCGTCGGGCCCTCGTACCGGGTCTCCTCCAGCTGCATCGTCCGCGCCAGATCCGGGTCGGAGGTGACCCCGCTCACCGGCACCGGCCGGGTGTGCGGGGTGTCCCCGAGCAACGCGCCCAGGATGACGACCATTTCGACGCCCAGCTCATGGGCGAAGCCGAGAATCTCGTTGCAGAACGAGCGCCAGCGCATCGACGGCTCGATCCCGCGCACCAGGACCAGGTCCCGGGGCTTCTCCCCGCCGACGCGCACCACCGACAGCCGGGTCGTCGGCCAGGTGACCTTGCGCACCCCGTTCTCCAGCCACACCGTGGGCCGGTTGACCTGGAAGTCGTAGTAGTCCTCGGCGTCCAGCGCCGCGAACACCTCGCCCTTCCACTCCCGGTCCAGATGGCCGACCGCTGTGGAGGCGGCGTCACCGGCGTCGTTCCAGCCTTCGAACGCGGCCACCATGACCGGGTCGACCAGCTCGGGCACCGACTCGAGCTCGATCACCCGGGCCTCCTTCCGCTGACTCCATACGTACGGAGCAACCTTACGGCTTCGGGACCCTTCGACCGCAGCCCGTTTGCACGGCCGGGTGAACCTTGCCAGCAGGAGTGGATCATCGGGCCGAACAGTGCATCAGCCCCCGTCCGCCCTCACCGCCCCTTCACTCCCAGAGCGTGGAGGGCGCCTCCCGCCGCACCACCGGGGCGATCTCCTCCGCGAACCGCTGGAGCGTCTCCAGCTGCTCGGGCCGGCTCAGCCCGAAGCCGTCCACGGTGACCGACTGGAGGTCGTGGCGGTAGACGGTGTGCCAGCCGAGGATCTTGTCGATGATCTGCTGCGGGGAGCCGATGAGCTGCGGGCCGCCCTCGATCGCGTCCTCGATGGTCCGGAACGGGGTGTTGTATCCGGCCTTCCCCGCCAGATGCGGCTTGAACGTCTGCCGCACCCGCGCCTCGTACAGCTCCTTGTACTGGGCGACCGCCGCCTGCGAGCTGTCGGCGATGAGCAGCCCGCCGGAGCCCGCCGCCACCCGGGCCTCCGCCGGATCGTGCCCGTACGCCTCGAACCGCTCCCGGTAGTGCGCGATGAGCTTCGCGTACGCCTCGCGCGGCTGGATGGCGTTGGCGGTGAAGAGCGGATCGCCGTGTTTCGCCGCCAGCTCGGGGGAGTTGAGGCTGGTGGCCGAGCCGTGCCAGATCCGGGGGAGACCGTCGTACGGGCGGGGGACCGTGGTCACGTTCTTCAGCGGCGGGCGGAACTCGCCCTTCCAGTCGACGCCTTCCTCGGTCCAGAGCCGGCGCAGCAGCTCGTACTTCTCCTTCTGGAGGTCCCACTGCCGCTCCTCGTCCAGCCCGAAGAGGTCGAAGTGGCCCGCCTCGGCGCCCTTCCCGACGACCAGTTCGATCCGGCCCCGCGCTATCTGGTCGAGCGTCGCGAAGTCCTCCGCCACCCGGACCGGGTCGAGGATCGCGACGACGGTCACCCCGGTGAGCAGCCGGATCGTGGAGGTACGGGCCGCGATCGCGCCGAGCACCACGCTCGGGCTGGAGGAGAGGAACGCCCCGGCGTGCCGCTCACCGACCGAGTAGGAGTCGAAGCCCAGCTCCTCGGCGACGGACGCGGTGGCGATCACCTCCTCGAACCGGTCGGCGGGGGAGGCGAGTTCACCGGTCAGCGGGTGCGGGTCATGGCCGATCAGGGAAAGCACCGAGAATCTCATGGCCTCCACTCTCCTCGCGGCACATTGCGCGCGTATGGCGGGAGTGTGGCGCGTGCCCGGGGGCACGGGGAGTGCCGTGAGCGTACGAGGACGGGGGCGGCTCCCGTGTGGGAGCCGCCCCCGTCCGCCGTACCCCGTGGGGAGATCAGTCCCGGTCGGCCAGCAGCTTCTCGACGCCGTCGCGGATCTCGTCCGTCGCCAGGCCCCGGATCGTCAGCGTGGTCCGGCGGCGCAGCACGTCGTCCGCCGTCTCGGCCCACTCGTGGTCGCGGGCATAGGCGACCTGGGCCCAGATCTCCGGGGCGTCCGGGTGGACGCGCTCGGCCAGCGCCGGGTTCTCGTTCGCCAGGCGCGCGATGTCGAAGGCGAGCGAGCCGTAGTGGGTGGCCAGGTGGCGGGCGGTGTCCGGCGCCATGCGCGGGCCGGGCGCCGGGCCGTCGATCAGCAGCCGGTGCGCGACCGCGTTCGGGTTGGCGATCCCGGGGAGCGGCAGCTTCCGCGGCAGCCGGTTCATCGGCTCCATGTCCTCGGCCAGCGGGTGGCCGGGCAGGGCGGCCAGCTTGTTCATCACCGTACGGCCGATGTGGCGGAAGGTCGTCCACTTGCCGCCCGCCACCGACAGCATCCCGCCGCGGCCCTCGGTGACGACCGTCTCGCGCTTGGCCTTGGAGGTGTCGCCCGGACCGCCGGGCAGCACGCGCAGACCGGCGAAGGAGTACGTGATCAGGTCGCGCGAGAGCTGCTGGTCCTTGATCGAGAACGCTGCCTCGTCCAGGATCTGCGCGGTGTCCGCCTCGGTCACCGAGACGTCCGCCGGGTCGCCCTCGTACTCCTCGTCCGTCGTGCCGAGGAGCAGCATGTCCTCCCACGGCAGCGCGAACGTGATGCGGTACTTGTCGATCGGGGTGGCCAGCGCCGCCCGCCACGGACGGGTGCGCTTGAGGACCAGGTGGGCGCCCTTGGAGAGGCGGATGGAGGGGGCCGCGTTCGGGTCCTCCATCTTCCGCAGGTGGTCGACCCACGGGCCGGTCGCGTTGAGCACGAGGCGGGCGGTGACGCCGAACTCCGTACCGTCCACGCCGTCCTTCAGCTCGGCGCCCGTGACGCGGCCCCGGGTGAAGCGCAGGCCCGTGACGGCCGCGTGGTTGAGGACGACCGCGCCCGCGTCGACCGCCGCGCGGACCGTCATCAGCGCCATGCGGGCGTCGTTCATCTGGTCGTCGCGGTAGACCGCGACCGCCTTGAGGTCGTCCGTCCGCAGCTCGGGCACATCGCGCTGGGCCTTGGCCGGGGAGATGACATGGCCGACGCCGTCACCGAACGCGGAGAGCGCGGAGTAGGCGAAGACGCCCGCGCCGAGCTTGGCGGCGCCGTGCGGGCCGCCCTTGTAGACGGGCAGGTAGAAGGTGAGCGGGTTGGCCAGGTGCGGGGCCACCTCGCGGGAGACCGCGCGCCGCTCGAAGTGGTTCTCCGCGACCAGCTTGACCGCGCCGGTCTGGAGGTAGCGCAGACCGCCGTGGAGCAGCTTGGAGGAGGCGGAGGAGGTGGCGCCGGCGAAGTCACCGGCGTCCACCAGAGCCACCCGCAGCCCGGACTGCGCGGCATGCCAGGCGGTGGAGATGCCCAGGATGCCGCCGCCGATGACCAGGAGGTCGTACGTCGCCCGGGACAGCTGCTCCCGGGTTTCGGCGCGGCTCGGCAGGGAGCCGGAGGCCGGGTGCGTTCCGAGGGCGGGAACGCTCTGCAGGGTGGTCATGGAATGCTCCTCGTCAGCTTTCTTCGTCCTCGATCCAGCCCATGGTCCGTTCGACGGCCTTGAGCCAGCTCTTGTACTCGCGGGCACGGGTGTCCGCGTCCATGCGGGGGGTCCACTCGGCGGCCCGGCGCCAGTTGGCGCGCAGCGCGTCGGTGTCCGGCCAGAAGCCGACGGCCAGGCCGGCGGCGTAGGCGGCGCCGAGGCAGGTGGTCTCGGCGACCATGGGGCGCACCACGGGTGCGTCCAGGAAGTCGGCGAGCGTCTGCATCAGCAGGTTGTTGGACGTCATGCCGCCGTCGACCTTGAGCGCGGTCAGCTCGACGCCGGAGTCCTTCGTCATGGCGTCGCTGATCTCGCGGGTCTGCCAGGCGGTGGCCTCCAGGACGGCACGGGCGATGTGCGCCTTGGTGACGTAGCGGGTGAGACCGGCGATCACGCCCCGGGCGTCGGGACGCCAGTAGGGGGCGAACAGTCCGGAGAAGGCGGGCACGAAGTAGGCGCCGCCGTTGTCCTCGACCGAGGAGGCCAGCGTCTCGATCTCGGCGGCCGACTTGATCAGGCCCATCTGGTCGCGCATCCACTGCACCAGCGAACCGGTGACCGCGATGGAGCCCTCCAGGGCGTACACCGGGGGCTTGTCGCCGATCTGGTAACCGACGGTGGTGAGCAGCCCGTTGTACGAGTTCACCGGGGTGCCACCGGTGTTCATCAGCATGAAGGTGCCGGTGCCGTACGTGGATTTGGCCTCGCCCTCGGCGAAACAGGTCTGGCCGAACAGGGCCGCCTGCTGGTCACCGAGCGCGGAGGCGACGGGCACGCCGTCGAGGATGCCGCCCTTGGCGTTGCCGTACACCTCGGCGGAGGAGCGGATCTCGGGGAGGACCGCGGCCGGGATGCCGATGGAGTGGAGGATCTTCTCGTCCCACGTCATCGTGTGCAGGTTCATCAGGAGGGTGCGCGAGGCGTTGGTGACGTCGGTGACGTGGACGCCGCCGTCGGTGCCGCCGGTCAGGTTCCAGATGACCCAGGAGTCCATGGTGCCGAAGAGGATGTCGCCGGCCTCGGCGCGCTCGCGCAGCCCCTCGACGTTGTCGAGCAGCCAGCGGACCTTGGGCCCGGCGAAGTACGAGGCGAGCGGCAGCCCGGTCTCGCGGCGGAAGCGGTCCTGGCCGACGTTGCGGCCGAGCTCCTTGCAGAGCGCGTCGGTGCGGGTGTCCTGCCAGACCAGCGCGTTGTGCACCGGCTCACCGGTGTTCTTGTCCCAGAGCAGGGTGGTCTCGCGCTGGTTGGTGATGCCGATCGCCTTGACGTCGGCGGAGGTGATGCCGGCCTTGACGATGGCCCCGGCGACGACCTCCTGCACGTTCTCCCAGATCTCGGTGGCGTCGTGCTCGACCCAGCCCGGCTTGGGGAAGATCTGCTCGTGCTCCTTCTGGTCGACCGAGACGATGCGGCCGTCCTTGTCGAAGACGATGCAGCGGCTGGAGGTGGTGCCCTGGTCGATGGCGGCGATGAACGGCCCGCTGCCGTGGGTGCCGGTGGTGTGTGCGTCGGTCACGGTGTGCTCCCGGAAGTCTGTGAAGTGATAGGGGTTACGGCGCTGATACCCGGGTGGGCTAGGCGAAGGCCAGGTTGTAGAGCCCACCGGCGAGGGCGCCACCGATGAGCGGACCCACGATGGGTACCCACGCGTAGCCCCAGTCCGAACCACCCTTGTTCGGCAGCGGCAGCACGGCGTGCACGATGCGCGGTCCGAGGTCGCGGACCGGGTTGATGGCGTAGCCGGTGGGCCCGCCCAGCGAGAGGCCGATGCCGACCACGACCAGGGCGGTGACCAGGGCGCCGAGCGTGCCCAGACCGTTGCCCTCGTTGTTGAGGCCCTGGGTCAGGATCGCCAGGACCAGCACGACCGTGGCGATGACCTCGGTGAGGACGTTCTGCACAGCGTTGCGGATCTCGGGGCCGGTGGAGAAGATTCCGAGCACCGGTCCGGCCTTGGGGGCGGCGGTCTGGTCGACCATGCCCTCTTCGGTTCCCTTGGTACCGAAGATCTCCGGGTCGGTGAGGTGGGCGTGGAACTGCCCGTAGTACACCGCGTAGACCAGTACGGCGCCGATCATCGCGCCGAGCAGCTGGGAGCCGAGGTAGAGGGGCACGTCGCCCCACGCGGTGCCGCCCTTGATGGCGAGGCCCAGGGTGACCGCGGGGTTGAGGTGGGCGCCCGAGACACCACCGGCCAGGTAGGCGCCGGTCAGCACGGCGAAACCCCACCCGAAGGTGATGGCCAGCCAGCCCGCGTCGCGGGCCTTCGAGCGCTTCAGCGTGACGGCGGCCACGACACCGCCGCCGAGCAGGATGAGTACGGCGGTACCGATGGTCTCGCCGATGAAAATGTCGGAGCTGGACACCCGCGACTCCTTCGTCCTTCGTCCAGGGGAGAGCGGAAACACCGGGTCCCTCCGGTGATCCGCGCCCCAGATCAGGCGTCCACGAGGCGTGGGCACCCCATCTGTAGGGCTTGACCGGCCCTTGGCACTGTCACACCCTAACGCGTATTGCCGTTAGGCGTTCGACAATGCCGACCGTTGAACGGCAGTGTTTCCCCCGAGTGAAGGAAGCGTCAAGGGTTCTGTGGCCGAGGACTCGGTGCGCGACGCGATCGTTACCCCAAGATGCGCCCGGACGTGCGGACGCGCGAGCGCACGCCCGCGGCGGGCGTTGCGGCAGGGGGTGCGGCAGGCGTCGCAGTGGATGTGGCAGGCGTTACGGAGACCGCGCCCGGCCCTCGGGAGCGGACGCTACGGAGACGGCCCGGCCCTCAGAAGCGGCCGGCGCCCAGGTCCCGGGAGACCGCCCGCGCACAGTCCCGTACGGCCGCGATCAGCTCGGGACGCAGCACGCCCCCCGGCGCCACCCGCTCCACCGCCCCCGTCACGGCCACCGCGCCCACCGGCATCCTGCGCCGGTCGTGGACGGGGGCGGCGACGGCCGCCACGCCCTCCCAGGTCTCTTCGGCGTCGGCGGCCCACCCCTGGGCGCGGATCAGGTCGAGCATCGCCTCGAACTCGTCGGCGGCCGTCACCGTACGGCCGGTGAACGAGCGGCGCTCCGCCTCCATGACCTCGCTGTGCGCCACCGGGTCGTACGCGGACAGCACCTTGCCCAGCGCCGTCGAGTGCAGCGGCTGCATCGCCCCGACCTCCAGCACCTGGCGGCTGTCGTCGGGCCGGAAGACGTGGTGGACGATGAGCACGCCGTGCTGGTGGAGCACGCCCAGGTGGACGCTCTCGCCGCTGGAGCGGGCCAGGTCGTCCGTCCAGACCAGGGCGCGGGCGCGCAGCTCGTGGACGTCGAGATAGCTGTTGCCCAGCCGCAGCAGCTCGGCGCCGAGCTGGTAGCGCCCCGAGGTGGCGTCCTGCTCGACGAACCCCTCCAGCTGGAGGGTGCGGAGGATTCCGTGGGCGGTGCCCTTGGCCAGCCCCAGGGAGGAGGCGATGTCGGACAGCCCGAGCCGCCGCTCGCCGCCCGCCAGCAGACGCAGCATCGCGGCCGCCCGCTCCAGCGACTGGATGTTCTTGGCCATCGCGCCGTACTCCTCCACCTCGGTTCGACAATGCTGAACACTATCGGTCGATGCCGACCTGTGCTGGACTCCGGGGGAAAGTCTCCTCCCGCCGTCCGGCGGCTCCGCACCCGCACAGCATGCAGTCCGCCCCATGGACGGGCCGACCACGCCGCAGGGTGTCCGGCTACGCTGGCGGGGTGCGCCTTCCCCGAGAAGGACGCAAAGCCGACAGCCGTCGCATCCCTGGGAGATCATCCATGGCCTCGTTGCCGACACCCGCCCCTGACAGCCGGACCCGCGCAGCCGCCCTGCGCGAGGCGCTCGCCACCCGGGTGGTGGTGGCCGACGGTGCCATGGGCACCATGCTCCAGGCCCAGGACCCGACCCTCGACGACTTCGAGGGCCTCGAAGGCTGCAACGAGATCCTCAACCTCACCCGCCCGGACATCGTGCGCACGGTCCACGAGGAGTACTTCGCGGTCGGCGTCGACTGCGTGGAGACCAACACCTTCGGTGCCAACCACTCCGCCGCCAACGAGTACGAGATCGCGGACCGGATCCACGAGCTGTCCGAGTCCGGCGCCCGCATCGCCCGCGAGGTCGCGGACGAGTTCGCCGCCAGGGACGGCCGCCAGCGGTGGGTCCTCGGATCGATCGGCCCCGGCACCAAGCTGCCCTCGCTCGGCCACATCACGTACGACATCCTGCGCGACGGCTACCAGCGCAACGCCGAAGGACTCCTCGCGGGCGGCTCGGACGCCCTGATCGTCGAGACCACCCAGGACCTGCTCCAGACCAAGGCCAGCATCATCGGTGCCCGCCGGGCCATGGACGCCCTCGGCATCGACGTGCCCCTGATCTGTTCCCTCGCCTTCGAGACCACCGGCGTCATGCTGCTCGGCTCCGAGATCGGCGCCGCCCTGACCGCCCTGGAGCCGCTCGGCATCGACCTGATCGGGCTGAACTGCTCGACCGGCCCCGACGAGATGAGCGAGCACCTGCGCTATCTCGCCCGCCACTCCCGTACGCCCCTGATGTGCATGCCCAACGCGGGCCTGCCCGTCCTCACCAAGGACGGCGCGCACTTCCCGCTCGGCCCCGACGGCCTCGCGGACTCCCAGGAACTGTTCGTCCGCGACTACGGCCTCTCCCTGATCGGCGGCTGCTGCGGTACGACCCCGGCCCATATGAAGGCCGTCGTGGAGCGGGCCCAGGGGCTCACCCCGCCCGAGCGCGAGCCGCGCCCCGAGCCCGGCGCCGCCTCGCTCTACCAGCACGTGCCCTTCCGCCAGGACACCGCCTACCTGGCGATCGGGGAGCGCACCAACGCCAACGGCTCCAAGAAGTTCCGCGAGGCCATGCTGGAGGCCCGCTGGGACGACTGCGTGGAGATGGCCCGCGACCAGATCCGCGAGGGCGCCCACATGCTCGACCTCTGCGTCGACTACGTGGGCCGCGACGGCGTCGCGGACATGACCGAGCTGGCCGGCCGCTTCGCCACCGCCTCCACCCTGCCGATCGTGCTGGACTCCACCGAGCTGGACGTCCTGCGCGCCGGACTGGAGCAGCTCGGCGGCCGGGCCGTGCTCAACTCGGTCAACTACGAGGACGGCGACGGCCCCGATTCCCGGTTCGCGCAGGTCAGCGCCCTGGCCGCCGAGCACGGCGCCGCCCTGATCGCGCTGACGATCGACGAGGAGGGCCAGGCCCGCACCATCGAGCACAAGGTCGCCATCGCGGAGCGGCTGATCGAGGATCTCACCACCAACTGGGGCATCCGCGAGTCCGACATCCTCATCGACACCCTGACCTTCACCATCTGCACCGGCCAGGAGGAGTCCCGGGGCGACGGCATCGCCACCATCGGGGCCATCCGCGAGCTGAAGAAGCGCCACCCGGACGTCCAGACCACGCTGGGCCTCTCCAACATCTCCTTCGGCCTCAACCCGGCCGCCCGCGTCGTGCTGAACTCCGTCTTCCTGGACGAGTGCGTCAAGGCGGGCCTGGACTCCGCGATCGTCCACGCCTCCAAGATCCTGCCCATCGCCCGGCTGGAGGAGGAGCAGGTCAAGGTCGCCCTCGACCTGATCTACGACCGCCGCGCCGAGGGCTACGACCCCCTCCAGAAGCTCATGGAGCTCTTCGAGGGCGTCAACATGAAGTCGATGAAGGCGGGCAAGGCCGAGGAGCTGATGGCCCTCCCGCTGGACGAGCGGCTCCAGCGCCGCATCATCGACGGCGAGAAGAACGGCCTGGAGGCCGACCTCGACGAGGCCCTCCAGGACACCCCGGCCCTGGACATCGTCAACAACACCCTCCTGGAGGGCATGAAGGTCGTCGGTGAGCTGTTCGGCTCCGGCCAGATGCAGCTGCCGTTCGTCCTCCAGTCCGCCGAGGTCATGAAGAGCGCGGTGGCCCACCTGGAGCCGCACATGGAGAAGTCCGACGACGAGGGCAAGGGCACCATCGTGCTGGCCACCGTCCGCGGCGACGTCCACGACATCGGCAAGAACCTCGTCGACATCATCCTCTCCAACAACGGCTACAACGTCGTCAACCTCGGCATCAAGCAGCCCGTCTCCGCGATCCTGGAAGCCGCCGAGGAGCACCGCGCCGACGTCATCGGCATGTCCGGCCTCCTGGTGAAGTCCACCGTGATCATGAAGGAGAACCTCCAGGAGCTGAACCAGCGCAAGATGGCCGCCGACTTCCCGGTCATCCTCGGCGGCGCCGCGCTGACCCGGGCCTACGTCGAGCAGGACCTGCACGAGATCTACGAGGGCGAGGTGCGCTACGCCCGCGACGCCTTCGAGGGGCTGCGCCTCATGGACGCCCTCATCGGCGTCAAGCGCGGGGTGCCGGGCGCGGCCCTGCCCGAGCTCAAGCAGCGCCGGGTCCCCAAGAAGGACGTCCCCGTGCTGGAGGTCCAGGAGCCCGAGGGCTCGGTGCGCTCGGACGTCTCCACCACCAACCCGATCCCTGAGCCGCCGTTCTGGGGCACCCGGGTGATCAAGGGCATCCCGCTCAAGGAGTACGCCTCCTGGCTGGACGAGGGCGCCCTGTTCAAGGGGCAGTGGGGCCTCAAGCAGGCCAGGACCGGGGACGGGCCGACGTACGAGGAGCTGGTGGAGACCGAGGGCCGCCCGCACCTGCGCGGCTGGCTCGACCACCTCCAGTCCAACAACCTGCTGGAAGCCGCCGTCGTCTACGGCTACTTCCCCTGCGTCTCCAAGGGCGAGGACCTGATCCTCCTCCACGAGGACGGCTCCGAGCGCACCCGCTTCACCTTCCCGCGCCAGCGCCGCGGCCGCCGCCTCTGCCTCGCGGACTTCTTCCGCCCCGAGGAGTCCGGCGAGACCGATGTGATCGGCCTCCAGGTCGTCACCGTCGGCTCCCGGATCGGGGAGGCCACCGCCGAGCTGTTCGCCGCCAACTCCTACCGCGACTACCTGGAGCTGCACGGCCTCTCCGTCCAGCTCGCGGAGGCCCTGGCGGAGTACTGGCACGCCCGGGTCCGCAGCGAGCTGGGCTTCGGCGGCGAGGACCCGGCCGAGGTGGAGGACATGTTCGCGCTGAAGTACCGGGGCGCGCGGTTCTCGCTCGGTTACGGGGCCTGCCCCGACCTGGAGGACCGTGCGAAGATCGCGGACCTGCTGCGGCCGGAGCGGATCGGGGTGGAGCTGTCCGAGGAGTTCCAGCTCCACCCGGAGCAGTCCACCGACGCCATCGTCATCCACCACCCCGAGGCAAAGTACTTCAACGCACGGTAACCGCCCGCTCGCACCACGGCCCCGCGTCGTTCGCGCACCGTAGCCGGACAGGTCGTACACTGGTCGGTCCAGTGCAGGCCGGTCGCCCTCCCACTTCTGGGAATGGCGGCCGGCCTTCTCGTCCCTTACGGAAGGTGTGCCGGATGACCAGTACGGTCCCCGCGTCCTTGACCCGCACGGCCGAAGGCGCCGCTCTGCAGGCGGTCCTTCTCGACATGGACGGAACCCTGGTCGATACCGAGGGCTTCTGGTGGGACGTCGAGAAGGAGGTCTTCGCCGGACTCGGACACGAGCTGGACGAGGCCTGGCGCGATGTCGTCGTCGGGGGACCGATGACCCGCAGCGCGGGCTACCTCATCGACGTGACCGGCGCCGACATCGCCCTGGACGAGCTGACCGTGCTGCTCAACGACGGCTTCGAGAAGCGCATCGTGCGCGGGGTGCCGCTGATGCCCGGCGCCGAGCGGCTGCTCGCCGAGCTGTCCGCGGCCAGGATCCCCACCGCGCTCGTCTCCGCCTCGCACCGCCGGATCATCGACCGGGTGCTGGACTCGGTCGGCCACCACCACTTCGCGCTCACGGTCGCCGGGGACGAGGTCACCCGGACCAAGCCGCACCCCGAGCCCTACCTCACCGCCGCCGCGGGCTTCGGCGCCGACCCGTGGCGCTGCGCGGTCGTCGAGGACACCGCGACCGGGGTGGCCGCCGCCGAGGCGGCCGGGTGCCGGGTGGTCGCCGTCCCCTCGGTGGCCCCCATCGCCCCCGCCGTGGGCCGGGTCGTCGTCGGCTCCCTCGAAGAGGTCGACCTGCCCTTCCTGCGGAGGCTCATCACCCCCACGGGCTGAGCGGCCGCGCTGGGCGATCGGTGCGGAACGCCGTTCCGTGTTGAACGTTCCGTGTGCGTTCCGGCAACTTTCCATGGACGTGAATCAGCCATGGGCGGGAAATGTGAAGAGGTCGGACGGGTGAGCTTCCTCACCTGCGAGCCCTCTGTGGCCCGCCATCATCGGATGATCTGTCCGGAATGGTGATCAAATATCGCCCCCTCCGGACGCCGGAGGAGGGCAGGCCGCTCCGCGCGCGGTCGGAGCGGCCACCGGCGGCTACTAACTTTGATTCCTCACCCACCGTGATGAGGGAGAAAGCCCGTATGAACCGCAAGACCCTGGTGCTGCCGGCCGTCGTCGGCCTGCTCGCCCCCGTGCTCGCCGCCTGCGGCAGCACGGACAGCGGCGCCGGTGGCGAAGGCGCCATCGTCGTCGGCACCACGGACCAGCTCGTGGCCTCCGAGGAGAACCCCGCTCCTCTCGACCCGGCCATCGGGTACGAGGCAGGCGTCTGGAACGTCCTGCGGCAGACGGTGCAGACCCTGACCAGCGTCCCCGTCGGCGGCGGCGCGCCGATCCCCGAGGCCGCCCAGAGCTGCACCTTCACCGACACCGTCAACGAGAGCTACCGCTGCACCCTGCGGCCCGGCCTGACGTTCGCGGACGGCACCCCCGTCACCGCCGAGGATGTGAAGTACTCCATCCAGCGGGTCATCGACATCAACTCCGACAGCGGGCCGGTCGGGCTCCTCGCCAACATCGACATGATCGAGACCAAGGGCGACAACCAGGTGATCTTCCACCTGAACACGCCCGACGCCACCTTCCCGTACAAGCTCGCCACCCCCGCCGCCGGAATCGTCCCCAAGGCGAAGTACCCGGCGAAGGAGGCGCGCACCGGCTTCCAGGTCGACGGCTCGGGGCCGTACACCATGAAGCCGCAGACCGAGGACGGCCGGATCACCCGGATCGTCTTCACCAAGAACCCCTCGTACAAGGGCGAGCTGAAGGTCCTCAACGAGAAGGTCGAGATGGACCTCTTCCCCGACGCCGAGGCCATGGGCAAGGCGCTGGAGGAGAAGAAGATCCACATGATGACCCGGGCCATGTCTCCGGAGCAGGCCCGCGACATGCTCGTCAACCCGAAGAAGGGCATCGAGCTGACCGAGATGCCCGGCCTCGCCATCAGCTACCTCGGCTTCAACACCAAGGACCCGGTGGTCAACAAGGCCGTACGGCAGGCCATGGCGCAGATCATCGACCGGGGCGAGATCGCGGGCAAGGTCTACGGCACCACCGCCGAGCCGCTCTACTCGCTGATCCCCTCCAGCATCACCGGCCACACCAACGCCTTCTTCAACAAGTACGGCGACCCCAGCACCGCCAAGGCCGCCGAGACCCTGGAGAAGGCCGGGGTCAAGACGCCGGTGAAGTTCACCCTGCACTACACCAACGACCACTACGGCTCCGCCACCGCCAAGGAGTTCAAGGCGCTCCAGCAGCAGCTGAACCGCTCGGGCCTCTTCAAGGTCGACGTCGAGGGCAAGGAGTGGTCGAAGTACCGCCCCGAGCAGAAGCGCGGCGACTACGCGGCCTACGGCATGGGCTGGTTCCCCGACTTCCCGGACCCGGACAACTACACCGCCCCGTTCCTGGACAAGAACAACTTCCTCAACTCCCCGTACCGGTCCAAGGAAGCGCAGGACGTCCTGATCCCCAAGTCGCGCCGCGAGGCCGACCGCAGCGCCGCCGCCACGACCTACGAGAAGCTCCAGGACATCGTCGCCACCGACGTCCCCGTCCTGCCGATCTGGCAGGGCAAGCAGTATGTGGCCTCCCGCAGCGGCGTCGCGGGCGTCGAGCGCTCCATCAGCGCCACCTCCGAACTCCAGCTCTGGGAGCTGAACAAGAACGCCTGACCCCGGGCCCGGAACCGCGAAAGCCGTCCGGCCCGCCCCCACACCAGCGGGGGCGGGCCGGACGGCCGCGTTTACAGGGGCCTACTGGGCGCCCGGACGCACCAGCCCGCTCTCGTACGCGTACACCGCGGCCTGTACGCGGTCGCGCAGGCCCAGCTTCGTCAGCACATGGCCCACATGCGTCTTCACCGTCGTCTCGCTGACGAACAGATCCGCGGCGATCTCCGCGTTGGACAGCCCCCGCGCCACCAGCTTCAGGACCTCCACCTCACGGTCCGTCAGCGTGTGCAGGGCGTCCGGCACCGGGTCCTCGCCCGAGGGCAGATGGTCCGCGTACTTGTCGAGCAGCCGCCGCGTGATGCTCGGCGCGAGCATCGCCTCGCCCGCCGCCACCACCCGGATCGCCTGCACCAGCTCGGCCGCCGGGGCGTCCTTCAGCAGGAACCCGCTCGCCCCCGCCCGCAGCGCCTCCACCACGTACTCGTCGAGATCGAACGTGGTCAGCACCAGCACCTTCGCCGGACCGTCCTTGCCGGGACCGGTGATCTGGCGGGTCGCCTCCACGCCGTCCATCCGCGGCATCCGGATGTCCATCAGCACCACATCGGGCTGCAGCGCCCGCACCTGGTCGATGGCCTGCAGACCGTCACCGGCCTCACCGACCACCGCGAGATCGCCCTCGGCCTCCAGAATCATCCGGAAACCGGTGCGCAGCAGCGGCTGGTCGTCGACCAGTAGGACGCGGATCGCCACGGAAACTCCTTACAGGCCCTCAAGAGCCACGGGTCGGCCGGCCTCGGCCCGGACGGGCCCCATTCTGCCCTGGTCACCCTCGCCCGGCTCCGCCGGGCGGACCGAGAGCGGATAGACCGGGGGAGTCCCGCCGAACTCCGGACAGACCGCCTGGTGGTCGCACCAGCCGCACAGCTTCGTCGGGCGCGGCCGCCAGTCACCGGTCTCCGTCGCCAGCGAGATCGCCTCCCACAGCGCCAGCAGCTTCCGCTCCACCCGCTCCAGATCCGCCACCACCGGGTCGTACGTCAGCACATCGCCGCTGCCCAGATAGACCAGCTGGAGCCGGCGCGGCACGATCCCCTTCAGCCGCCAGATCACCAGCGCGTAGAACTTCATCTGGAACAGCGGGCCCTCGGCATACTCCGGCCGCGGCGCCTTCCCCGTCTTGTAGTCGACGATCCGCACCTCGCCGGTGGGCGCCACATCGATCCGGTCGATCACCCCGCGCAGCCGCAGCCCCGACTCCAGCTCCGTCTCGACGAACATCTCCCGCTCCGCCGGCTCAAGACGCGTCGGGTCCTCCAGCGAGAACCACCGCTCCACCAGCCGCTCCGCCTCGCCCAGCCAGCGCGCCAGCCGCTCGCCCCCGGCATCGTCCGCGAACAGCTCGCCCAGCTCCGGCCGCGCCTCCAGGAGCCGGTCCCACTGGCCGGGCACCAGCGCCCGCGCCCTCGGCGCCGTACGGTCCGCCGCCGGGGCGTCGAACAGCCGCTCCAGCACCGCATGGACCAGCGTGCCCCGGGTAGCCGCCTCGCTGGGCTTCTCCGGCAGTTTGTCGATGACCCGGAAGCGGTAGAGCAGAGGGCACTGCATGAAATCGCTCGCCCGCGACGGCGACAGGGACGAAGGCGGCTGCGGCGGCCGGGGCACGGAGGTCATGTCTCAGACCCTACGGCCCGCCACCGACAGTCAGCGGCATACCATCGACGGCAGACCCTCGTGACGCGCGTCATCGTGGCGCGGGCCACACACCGAACCGAAGGGACCACGTGGACAAGAGCGGCGACAGCGGGCGGCCGCAGCCCGGCGCAGGGGGAACCGACCCCGGCGCCGCCCCCGGTGGCGAGCAGCCCAGACGCCCCGCCGAACCGGGCGGCGGCCTGCTCATGGGCCGCCCCTTCGGCGTGCCCGTCTACGTGGCACCCAGCTGGTTCGTCGTCGCCGCACTGATCACCTGGGTCTTCGGCGGCCAGCTCGACCGGGTCCTGCCCGAGCTGGGCGGCGCCCGCTATCTCGTCGCCCTCTTCTTCGCGATCGCCTTCTACGCCTCCGTACTCGTCCACGAACTGGCCCACACGGTCGCCGCCCTGCACTACAAGCTGCCCGTCCGCCGCATCCAGCTCCAGTTCTTCGGCGGCGTCTCCGAGATCGAGAAGGAGACCGAGACCCCCGGCCGCGAGTTCATCCTCGCCTTCGTCGGCCCCCTCCTCTCCCTCGTCCTCGGCGGGATCTTCTACGGCGCGATGCAGTTCGTCGAGCCCGGCACCGTCCCCGGCGTCCTGCTCGCCGGACTGATGATCTCCAACCTCATCGTGGCCGCCTTCAACCTGCTCCCCGGCCTGCCCCTCGACGGCGGCCGGATGCTCCGCGCCGTCGTCTGGAAGATCACCGGCAAGCCCATGAGCGGCACCGTCGCCGCCGCCTGGGTCGGCCGGGGCCTCGCCGTCACCGTCCTCATCGGGCTGCCGCTGCTCACCCACACCGGGGCCGTCGGCAGCGCCAACCAGGAGATCGGCGGGGTGGAGACCGTCATGGACGCGCTCCTCGCCGCGATCCTGGCCGGCATCATCTGGACCGGCGCCGGGAACAGCCTGCGCATGGCCCGCCTCCGCGAGCACCTGCCCGACCTCCGCGCCCGCACCCTCACCCGCCGCGCCGTCCCCGTCGAGTCCGCCACCCCCCTCTCCGAGGCGCTGCGCCGGGCCAACGAGGCAGGAGCCCGCGCCCTCGTCGTCGTCGACGGACAGGGCAACCCCAAGGGCGTCGTCCGCGAGGCCGCCATCGTCGGCGTCCCCGAACACCGCCGCCCCTGGGTCGCCGTCAGCGGCCTCGCCCAGGACCTCACCGAGGGCATGAAGGTCCCCGCCGAACTGGCCGGCGAAGCCCTCCTGGACCGGCTCAAGGCCACCCCGGCCACCGAGTACCTGGTCGTCGAGGAGACCGGCCAGATCTACGGAGTCCTCTCCACCGCCGACGTCGAGCGCGCCTTCGTCAAGGCCATGGCCCGCCCCGAGTCCTGAAGGGGCCCCGCGGCACCGGTAGGCTGGTCACATGTCTGAACCGACCGGTGCCGCCCGCCGACGTGGGCCCTTCAAGGTCGGGGACCAGGTACAGCTCACCGACCCCAAGGGACGCCACTACACCTTCACGCTCGAAGCCGGGAAGAACTTCCACACCCACAAGGGTTCTTTCCAGCACGACGAGCTGATCGGTGCTCCCGAGGGCAGTGTTGTCCGAACCACGGGAAACGTCGCCTACCTCGCGCTGCGCCCCCTGCTCCCCGACTACGTCCTCTCCATGCCCCGCGGCGCCGCCGTGGTCTACCCCAAGGACGCGGGCCAGATCCTGGCCTTCGCGGACATCTTCCCCGGCGCCCGCGTCGTGGAGGCAGGGGTCGGCTCCGGCTCCCTCTCCACCTTCCTGCTGCGAGCCATCGGCGAGCAGGGCATGCTGCACTCCTACGAGCGCCGTGAGGACTTCGCGGAGATCGCCCGGCAGAACGTCGAGCGCTACTTCGGCTCGCCGCACCCCGCCTGGCAGCTGACCGTCGGAGACCTCCAGGACAACCTCTCCGACACCGACGTCGACCGCGTCGTGCTGGACATGCTCGCCCCCTGGGAGTGCCTGGAGGCCGTCTCCAAGGCCCTGGTGCCCGGCGGCATCCTCTGCGCCTACGTGGCCACCACCACCCAGCTCTCGCGCACCGTCGAGTCCATCCGCGAGATCGGCTGCTTCGCCGAACCGCAGCCCTGGGAGTCGATGATCCGCAACTGGCACGTCGAGGGCCTGGCCGTCCGCCCCGACCACCGGATGATCGGCCACACCGGCTTCCTGGTCACCGCCCGCCGCCTCGCGGACGGCGTCGAGCCGCCGCTGCGCCGCCGCCGCCCCTCCAAGGGCGCCTACGGCGAGGACTACGAGGGACCGGGCAGCCAGAGCCGCGGAGGCTCCGCCGACCGCGGCTGACCGCCCAACGAACCGGCGCCGCCGTGGAGTTCCCCGACCGACCGGGGAACTCCACGGCGGCGCCTTCCTGTTGCCGTCCGGAACGCGCCCCTGCGGTGAAACCGGCGCACACCCCGCCGTTCCCCCGGCGTGTGAGGTGTGGCACGATGCTGGCCACCCCTCGGGGGTGCCCCGCCCCCTCCCGGGCTCCCAGGAACCACATGGAGAGACACCGCGTGCAGACCTCCGCGCTCCCGGACCTCGCGCACACCGCCACGAAGCCGGTGCACTGGCTCGCCACGGCCGCCGCCATGGCCGCCGTCGTCGCCCTGGCCGGGCTGCTCCAGCCCCGTACGGCCACCGCCACCGCCACGGCCCCCGAGAAGCGCACCACCACGCCCGTGGCCGCCCCGGACCCGGCGGGTGTGGACTTCCCCCTGGAGTGCGGCGGGGCCGGGACCACGGTGGCCAAGCAGGCCCCCGGGGACCTCGACGGGGACGGGCGGCCGGAGACGGTGGCCGTGGTGCACTGCGACGCGGGCTCCGGGACCCCGCCCAGCGGCATCTACGTCCTGACCCAGGGGAGCGGGGCCGCGCCGAGGGTCGTGGCGACCCTGGTGGACCCCGCCGACAGGAAGACCGTCACGGACTTCGCCGTACGGGAGGGACGCGTCTCGGCCACCCTGCTCGGCTACTCCTCGCTGGAGGTCCCCCGCTGCTGCCCCGACCAGGAGGAACAGGCCTCCTGGCGGTATCAGGGCAAGGCGTTCGTGCGCACGACCGGAGACCTCGCGCGCGCCGTGTGAGGTGACCGTACGGGCGGGGGTGACCGTACGGGGCGCGCCGTCACCGTACGGATCAGGCCGCGTCCGGCCCGTACACCTCGACGCTGTCCTTGACCCGCCGGACATGGATGCAGTCCCCGGGGCACTCCTTGGCCGAATCGACCACGTCCTGGAGGAGTGTCAGCGGCACCGGGGTGGTGGCGCCGGGGTCCTGCAGCAGCTCGTCCTCGGCGCTCTTCACGTACGCCAGGCCGTCGATGTCCAGCTCGAAGACCTCCGGCGCGTACTGCGCGCAGATGCCGTCGCCCGTACAGAGGTCCTGGTCGATCCAGACCTCCAGGTCCTGCGCGTCGCCGTCGCCCGGCGCGTCCTGCTGCACGGTCATGTGTCCTGCCGTTCCTGCGTATCCGAACCCATGGGAGCCAGCCCTGACGGGTGTTGAACGCTTCGACGATACAACCGGCGGCTTTCCGGCGCCGAAGGGTGGGTATTCCCTTGACGTGAGGGAGAGCGCAAGGGTGAAGATCGGACACACCCCGCAGTCTTTGTGATCTAGGGGTTTCAATCACCACCAGCCCAGGTAGGGTCAGGAAGCGTCCAGCTCCCCATGGAGGAGGTGAGGACCGTGGCAGCCCACGACGACGACATCAACCGCGGCATCCGGCCCGCGCGCGGGTCCGAGGACCCAGCCGGCCAGGTTGCCTATCTCGAGCAGGAAATCGCCGTCCTGCGACGTAAGCTCGCCGACTCTCCGCGTCATACGAGGATTCTCGAAGAGCGGATCGTCGAGTTGCAGACGAATCTGGCAGGCGTGTCCGCACAGAACGAGCGGCTCGCCAACACGCTCCGTGAGGCGCGTGACCAGATCGTGGCCCTCAAGGAGGAGGTCGACCGGCTGGCCCAGCCGCCGGCCGGCTTCGGTGTCTTCCTGCAGGCCAACGAGGACGGCACCTGCGACATCTTCACCGGGGGCCGCAAGCTCCGGGTGAACGTGTCTCCCAGCGTCGAGCTGGAGGACCTCCGGCGCGGCCAGGAGGTCATGCTCAACGAAGCGCTCAACGTGGTCGAGGCCATGGAGTTCGAGCGGGCCGGGGACATCGTCACCCTCAAGGAGATCCTCGAGGACGGCGAGCGGGCCCTGGTGGTCGGGCACACCGACGAGGAGAGGGTGGTGCGGCTCGCCGAGCCGCTGCTGGACATCACCATCCGCCCCGGCGACGCCCTGCTGCTCGACTCCCGGTCCGGCTACGTCTACGAGGTGGTCCCGAAGAGCGAGGTCGAGGAGCTCGTCCTCGAAGAGGTTCCGGACATCGACTACAACAAGATCGGCGGTCTGGGCGACCAGATCGAGCTGATCCGCGACGCGGTCGAGCTGCCCTACCTCCACCCCGACCTCTTCAAGGAGCACGAACTGCGACCGCCGAAGGGCATCCTGCTCTACGGCCCGCCCGGCTGCGGCAAGACGCTCATCGCCAAGGCCGTCGCCAATTCGCTCGCCAAGAAGGTCGCCGAGGTGACCGGGCAGCCCGCGGGGAAGAGCTACTTCCTCAATATCAAGGGCCCCGAGCTGCTCAACAAGTACGTCGGTGAGACCGAGCGCCACATCCGCCTGGTCTTCCAGCGTGCCCGGGAGAAGGCGAGCGAGGGCACCCCCGTCATCGTCTTCTTCGACGAGATGGAGTCGCTCTTCCGCACCCGCGGCAGCGGCGTCAGCTCGGACGTGGAGAACACCATCGTCCCGCAGCTGCTCGCCGAGATCGACGGTGTGGAGGGCCTGGAGAACGTCATCGTCATCGGCGCCTCCAACCGCGAGGACATGATCGACCCGGCCATCCTGCGACCCGGCCGACTCGATGTGAAGATCAAGATCGAGCGTCCGGACGCCGAGGCCGCGAAGGACATCTTCGCGAAGTACCTGACCCCCTCGCTGCCGCTGCACGCGGACGACCTCTCCGAGCACACCGGCTCGCGCGAGGCCGCCGCCCACGCCATGATCCAGTCGGTCGTGGAGCGGATGTACACGGAGTCCGAGGAGAACCGCTTCCTCGAGGTGACGTACGCCAACGGTGACAAGGAAGTCCTCTACTTCAAGGACTTCAACTCCGGCGCGATGATTCAGAACATCGTCGACCGGGCAAAGAAAATGGCCATCAAGGCATTCCTGGAACAGGGCCAGAAGGGGCTGCGGGTCGCTCATCTCCTGCAGGCCTGCGTGGACGAGTTCAAGGAGAACGAGGACCTGCCCAACACGACCAACCCGGACGACTGGGCCAGGATTTCCGGCAAGAAGGGCGAGCGGATCGTCTTCATCCGCACGCTCGTCACCGGAAAGCAGGGCGCGGACACCGGACGCTCCATCGACACGGTGGCCAATACCGGCCAGTACCTGTAATACGCCGACCGGCTGCGGATGCCTGGAGAGGTATCCGCAGCCGGTCGTTTTCCCCCGTTCCGGCCATGCCGGAGCAATGTCGTAATTGATCTCCCCACCGGCGCAGAGGCGCTCTAGGCTCTGCGGTACCGCCGAGTCGCGCAGTGCGGTCACGGGCACCGCACACGCACCGGACAAGCAGCGGTACTTGAGCGTCGCTCCCGGACGGGGCCGACGCCGGGCAAGGAGGGCCGCATGACCGTACGGCGAGTGATGGGCATCGAGACGGAGTACGGGATCTCCGTCCCCGGTCACCCGAACGCCAATGCCATGCTCACCTCGTCCCAGATCGTCAACGCGTACGCGGCGGCGATGCACCGGGCGCGACGCGCCCGCTGGGACTTCGAGGAGGAGAATCCGCTGCGTGACGCGCGAGGCTTCGACCTCGCCCGTGAGACCGCCGACTCCAGCCAGCTCACCGACGAGGACATCGGCCTGGCCAATGTCATCCTCACCAACGGTGCCCGGCTCTACGTCGACCACGCGCACCCCGAATACAGCTCACCGGAGATCACCAACCCGCTCGACGCGGTCCTCTGGGACAAGGCCGGCGAACGGATCATGGCCGAGGCCGCCGAACGGGCCGCCGCCATCCCCGGTGCCCAGCCGATCCACCTCTACAAGAACAACACCGACAACAAGGGCGCCTCCTACGGCACGCACGAGAACTACCTGATGAAGCGGGAGACCCCGTTCTCGGACATCGTGCGCCATCTGACGCCGTTCTTCGTCTCCCGCCAGGTCGTCACCGGCGCGGGACGGGTCGGCATCGGCCAGGACGGCCAGGAGCACGGCTTCCAGATCAGCCAGCGCGCCGACTACTTCGAGGTCGAGGTCGGGCTGGAGACCACGCTCAAGCGCCCCATCATCAACACCCGGGACGAGCCCCACTCCGACGCGGAGAAGTACCGCCGGCTCCATGTGATCATCGGCGACGCCAACCTCTCGGAGATCTCGACCTATCTGAAGCTCGGCACCACCTCCCTGGTGCTGTCCATGATCGAGGACGCCTTCATCACCGTCGACCTCGCCGTCGACCAGCCCGTCCGCACGCTGCACCAGGTCTCGCACGACCCGGACCTCCACCACCTGATCACGCTCCGCAGCGGCCGGACACTCACCGCTGTCCAGCTCCAGATGGAGTACTTCGAGCTGGCGCGCAAATACGTCGACGAGCGGTACGGCACCGACGCCGACGAGCAGACCAAGGACATCCTGACCCGGTGGGAGGACACCCTCAACCGGCTGGAGACCGACCCGATGAGCCTGGCGGGCGAACTGGACTGGATCGCCAAGCGGGAGCTGATGGAGGGCTACCGCCGCCGCGACTCGCTGGACTGGGACGCCCCCCGGCTGCATCTCGTCGACCTCCAGTACGCCGACGTACGTCCCGACAAGGGCCTCTACAACCGTCTGGCGGCCCGGGGGCGGATGAAGCGCCTCCTGGACGAGGACGACGTCACCAGGGCCCGTACGAAGCCTCCGGAGGACACCCGGGCCTACTTCCGGGGCCGCTGTCTGGAGCAGTACGCCGACGACGTGGCGGCCGCCTCCTGGGACTCGGTGATCTTCGACCTGCCGGACCGCGACTCGCTCCAGCGCGTGCCCACCCTGGAGCCCCTGCGGGGGACCCGGGAGCACGTCGAGGGCCTGCTCGACCGCTGCCGTACGGCGGAGGAGCTGGTCCGGGTGCTCTCGGGCGGCTGAAAGGTGTCCGGGCTGGGAATCAATCAACCGAGGCCCGGACGTTCAACAACTACCGGGCCAAATGTCGGACCCCGTGGGTAGGGTCTGATCAAGAGCTTCGATTGCTTCGAACCGAGCGGGGTGAGCTACATGGCGACCAAGGACACCGGCGGCGGACAGCAGAAGGCGACGCGCTCCACCGAGGAGGTCGAGGAGCAGGCGCAGGACGCGCAGGCGTCCGAGGACCTCGCGGAGCGCCAGGAGAAGCTGAGCGACGATGTCGACTCGGTCCTGGACGAGATCGACGACGTCCTGGAGGAGAACGCCGAGGACTTCGTCCGTTCCTTCGTTCAAAAGGGTGGACAGTAGTTCACGAGTGTGAACGCCCGGGAGGGTTCCGGGCGACCGTAGTGCCCGGGGGAGACGGGGTGACGGCGACCGCCACGGCGGCCGCCGTCACCCCGCTCGCCACCCGGAGGAGCGCCACCGGCCGACGGGCGCGGGATCCGCGCAGATCCCTCCGCCGAACATGTGGATCACCGCCCCCGGGCGGGTAGGGTCCGTGGCGTACGTCGCTTGAACGGCAATTCGGCCATCGGCAAGTTGGGGGATGATCCTGACTCTCTTGCGCAGGGCCATCGCATACCTGGAGGGAAACGCGTGGAAGCCAACACTCGTAGCACCGGGCGTCTACCAGCTGCCTTCCTGACGCCGGGGTCGTCCTCGTTCATGGACTTCCTGGCCGACCAGTCGCCCGAGATGCTCCCGGGCAACCGGAGCCTGCCGCCGCTCCAGGGGGCGATCGAGGCACCGCACGGGACGACCATCGTGGCGGCCACCTTCCCCGGTGGCGTGGTCCTGGCCGGCGACCGGCGCGCCACCATGGGCAACATGATCGCGCAGCGCGACATCGAGAAGGTCTTCCCGGCCGACGAGTACTCGGCGGTGGGCATCGCCGGCACCGCCGGACTGGCCGTGGAGATGGTCAAGCTCTTCCAGCTGGAGCTGGAGCACTTCGAGAAGGTCGAGGGCGCCCAGCTCTCCCTGGAGGGCAAGGCCAACCGGCTCTCCACCATGATCCGCTCCAACCTGGCCATGGCCATGCAGGGGCTCGCCGTGGTCCCCCTCTTCGCGGGTTACGACGTCGACCGCGAGAAGGGCCGCATCTTCTCGTACGACGTCACGGGCGGCCGCTCCGAGGAGAACGGTTACGCCGCCACCGGCTCCGGGTCCATCTTCGCCCGGGGCTCCATGAAGAAGCTCTACCGCGAGGATCTGACGGAGGAGCAGGCCCTCACCCTCGTCGTGCAGGCGCTGTACGACGCCGCGGACGACGACTCGGCGACCGGCGGCCCGGACGTGGCCCGCCGGATCTATCCGATCGTCACCGTCATCACCGACGAAGGCTTCCGGAGGCTGAGCGACCAGGAGTCCTCCGACATCGCGCGCTCCATCCTGGAGCGCCGCCTGGAGCAGCCCGACGGCCCGCGCGCCGCGCTGCTCTGATCCGGACTCCGAGCCTCCCCAGAAGCACTCGTCACTGACAGAAAGGGACGGATAGCCGGTGTCGACGCCGTTCTATGTCTCACCCCAGCAGGCCATGGCCGACCGGGCGGAATACGCCCGCAAGGGCATCGCCCGTGGTCGCAGCCTCGTTGTGCTGCAGTATGCCGACGGCATTGTGTTCGTCGGCGAGAACCCGTCCCGCGCGCTGCACAAGTTCAGCGAGATCTATGACCGGATCGGCTTCGCGGCCGCCGGCAAGTACAACGAGTACGAGAACCTCCGCATCGGCGGTGTCCGCTACGCCGATCTCCGCGGATACACCTACGACCGGGACGATGTGACGGCCCGTGGGCTGGCCAACGTCTACGCCCAGACGCTCGGCACCATCTTCTCCAGCGCGGCCGAGAAGCCGTACGAGGTGGAGCTGGTCGTCGCCGAGGTCGGCACGGCTCCCGAGGGCGACCAGATCTACCGGCTGCCGCACGACGGTTCGATCGTGGACGAGCACGGCTCGGTCGCGGTCGGCGGCAACGCCGAGCAGATCAGCAGCTTCCTGGACCAGCGCCACCGCGACGGCATGACGCTCGCCGAGGCGCTCAAGCTGGCCGTCCAGGCGCTCTCCCGGGAGCCCGGGGGCGGCGAGCGGGAGATCCCCGCCGAGCGCCTCGAGGTCGCCGTGCTGGACCGTACGCGGCCCCAGCAGCGCAAGTTCAAGCGGATCGTCGGCCGCCAGCTGGCCCGGCTCCTCGAAGCGGAGACGGCGAGCACCACCCCGACGGACGCCCCGTCCGACGTGGAGGAGACCGACACCACCGGGCCGGACACCGACACGGGCACCGGCAGCTCCTCCGGCTCCACCGAGGAGTAGACAGCACGCCCTCGATGCCCCCGGGCCCAGGCCCGGGGGCATCCGTCATGTCCGGGAGGGGGCGGCCGGTGGCGCCGTGGAGCCACGGACGACCAGCCGCACCGGCAGGCTGTCCGCCTCGGTCCCGCGGCCCTCCAGCACGGCCAGCAGGGCCGCCATGCCGCGCTCCCCGACCTGCTCGGCGGGCAGCTGGACGGTGGTCAGCTCCGGCTCCACGGCGGTGGCCAGGGCCAGGTCGTCGAAGCCGGTGACCGAGAGGTCGTCCGGCACCCGCAGCCCGAGCCGCCGGGCCGCCTTGCACGCGCCCGCCGCCAGGATGTCGTCGTCGCAGACGATCGCCGTGGGCCGCTCCCCGGTGACGGTCAGCGCCTGCTCGGCCGCCTCCCGCCCGGCCCGGACATCGAGCGGGGCCCGTACCGTACGCACCTCGGCGCCCGGTACCGCGTCCACCGCCTCGTGCAGGGCCTGGGCGCGGACCGCGAACGTCCAGGTGTCCACGGCGGACGCGAGATGGACGAAGCGGCGGTGGCCGAGGCCCAGCAGATGGTCCGTCACCTGGCGCATGCCGTCGGCGATGTCCAGGTTGACGTGGGCCGCCGCGTCCGTCCCGGCCGGGTCGCTGTCCAGCATCACCAGCGGCAGATCGGCCCCGTGCAGGGCGCTCAGCGCGGCGGAGGCCATCGAGGAGGCGATCACCCCGTCCAGCGAGGCGCGCGCCGAGGCGAAGGGGTCCCGGGCCGGGCCCGTGCCGTCCGGCGAGGGGTAGAGCACCACGCCGAAGTCGTGCTCGGCGGCGACGGCGGCGGCCCCCGTGTGGACCCGGGCGAAGAACTCGTTGGTGAGCGCCGGCACCACCAGCAGGGCCGTCCTGGTCCGGCCGAGCCGGAGGCTGCGGGCGGCCAGATTGGGCCGGTACCCCAGCTCCGCCGCGCTCTCCCGGACCCGCTGGGCGGTGGCCTCGGAGACCCGGCCCGGCCACTTCTCGCCCAGCACCAGCGAGACCGTCGCCTGCGAGACGCCTGCCGCGCGGGCCACGTCGCGGCTGGTGGGCCGGGGCGGAGCGGGCTGGTGCGGGTCGGTCACGCGGGCCTCCGTGCGGGCTGGTTCCATGCCGCCGCGAGGTGGACCGGCGGGCTGCGCACATGGTACGTATGAACCTCGACGTTATACGTAAAACCTCGGGTGGTGGCAGCCGTCCGGCGGAGAGGGGCAGGGAATGGCCGCGGGATATCTGGACATCCTCCGGGCGCGGCACGCCGCCCGGCTGCTGACGGGCACGCTGGTGGGGAGGCTGCCCAACGGCACCGCGCACATCGCGATCGTGCTCTTCACCCGGGCCGAGGGCGGCAGCTACACCCTGGCCGGCGCCCTGGCCGCCGCGTACGGACTGGCCACCGCCGTCGGACAGCCGCTGCTCGGCCGGGCCGTCGACCTGTACGGGCAGCCGCGCGTCCAGTTCCCCGCCGCCGTGCTCTCCGCGCTCGGCATGGCCCTGTTCGCCGTGGCCGGGCTCGGCTCGCTGCCACTGGCGTACGCGGCCGTGGTCGTCGCCGGAGTCGCCACCCCGCCCCTGGAGGGCGGCCTGCGGGCCCTGTGGCCCAGCGTGCTGAAGCGCGAGGACCGGGTGCACCGCGCGTACGCCCTGGACGCCGTGGCGCAGGAGGTCATGTTCACCGTCGGGCCGCTCCTGGTGACGCTCCTGGTCTCCCTCTGGTCCCCCGCCGCCGCCCTGCTCGTCATCAACGCCATCGGCGTCCTCGGCGCCCTGTCGGTGGTCCTCTCCGAGCCCTCCCGCACCTGGCGCTCCGCACCCCGCGAGGCCCACTGGCTGGGCGCCCTGCGCTCGCCCGGGCTCCTCGCGCTGCTCGGCGCGTTCTTCTTCGTCGGGCTCGCGCTCGGCTCCATCACCGTGGCCGGGGTCGCCTACGCCGACGACCACGGCCGGGAGTCGGTGTACGGCTGGCTGATGGCCGCGCTCGGCCTCGGCGCCCTGATCGGAGGGCTCGGCTACGGGGCGCGGCAGTGGTCGGGGGAGCCGGAGAAGCGGCTGCGGGTGATCGTCGCCCTGCTGGCGCTCGGCTACCTGCCGCTGACGCTCACCCCGTCGGTCCCCGCCATGACCGCCCTCGCCGCCCTGGCCGGCGTCTTCCTCGCCCCGGCCATCGCCTGCTCGTTCATCGTGGTGGACCGGCACGCCCCGCGCGGCACGGTGACCGAGGCGTTCTCCTGGCTCGTCACCACCTTCGGGGTGGGCGCGGCCGTCGGCACGGCCGCCGCGGGACCGGCCGTCGAACTGGGCTCGACCGCCTGGAGCTTCGCCGTCGCGGGGGCCGGGGGAGTGGCCGCCCTGGCCGTCCTGCTCGCCACCGGAAGGGTTCTCACAGCTCCCGCCCGTACGGCCCAGGTCGTGGCGGGATCGGAAAATGATCGAAACGGTGCTGTCGAACCCGGTTTCAGCACCGGCCGTAAGGCGTAATGTTCAGTCATGGACCGCCGCATTTTCGGGCTGGAGAACGAGTACGGCGTCACGTGCACGTTCAGGGGACAGCGCCGACTGTCACCTGACGAAGTGGCGCGCTACCTCTTCCGCCGTGTTGTGTCATGGGGCCGCAGCAGCAACGTCTTTCTGCGGAACGGCGCCCGCCTCTACCTCGACGTGGGATCGCATCCGGAATATGCAACCCCCGAATGCGACAACGTGACCGAGCTGGTCACGCACGACAAGGCGGGCGAGCGCATTCTCGAAGGCCTGCTCGTCGACGCCGAACGCCGCCTGCACGAGGAGGGAATCGCGGGCGACGTCTATCTCTTCAAGAACAACACCGACTCGGCGGGAAACTCCTACGGGTGCCACGAGAACTACCTCGTCGCCCGGCACGGAGAATTCTCCCGGCTCGCGGACATCCTCATCCCCTTCCTCGTCACCCGGCAGCTCATCTGCGGGGCGGGCAAGGTGCTCCAGACCCCGCGCGGCGCCGTCTACTGCGTCAGCCAGCGCGCCGAGCACATCTGGGAGGGCGTCAGCTCCGCGACCACCCGCTCCCGGCCGATCATCAACACCCGCGACGAACCCCACGCCGACGCCGAGCGGTACCGCCGCCTCCACGTCATCGTCGGTGACTCGAACATGTCCGAGACGACCATGCTGCTCAAGGTCGGCGCCACCGACCTGGTGCTCCGCATGATCGAGGCGGGCACGGTGATGCGCGACCTGACCCTGGAGAACCCGATCCGGGCCATCCGCGAGGTCAGCCACGACCTCACCGGCCGCCGCAAGGTGCGCCTGGCCAGCGGGCGCGAGGCCTCGGCCATCGAGATCCAGCGGGAGTACTACGAGAAGGCCGTGGACTTCGTCGAGCGCCGGGGCATCCGCACCGGCACCGTCGACCAGGTCCTGGAGCTGTGGGGCCGCACGCTCGACGCCGTCGAGGCCGAGGATCTCGACCGGATCGACACCGAGATCGACTGGGTCATGAAGTACAAGCTCATCGAGCGGTACCGGGCCAAGCACAACATGACCATGTCGAACCCGCGGGTCGCCCAGATAGACCTCGCCTACCACGACATCCACCGCCGCCGGGGCCTCTTCTACCTCCTGGAGAAGAAGGGCCAGACCGCCCGCATCTGCAACGACCTGAAGATCTTCGAGGGCAAGTCGGTGCCCCCGCAGACCACCCGGGCCAGGCTCCGCGGCGACTTCATCCGCCGGGCCCAGGAGCAGCGGCGGGACTTCACCGTCGACTGGGTCCACCTCAAGCTCAACGACCAGGCGCAGCGGACGGTGCTCTGCAAGGACCCGTTCCGCTCCGTGGACGAGCGGGTGGAGAAGCTGATCGCCGGCATGTGAGCGGCGCCCGGGGCGCCCCCCGGACCTTCGTCGTAGGACAGGGCCCCGTACGTTCCTCGTACGGGGCCTTCTCCACGGCCTAGAGTGGTTCGGACTAACCACAGTGCCCCCTGAGATCTGAGGAACCAGTGCGCCGAATTGCCGGCCTTCTCGTCGCCCCCCTCCTGCTGCTGTCGGCAGTGGCCTGCGGCAGCGACGACAAGGCCTCCGACTCCGCCTCGTCCAAGAACGGCGTGCCCGCGATCACCGCAGGCGCGAAGTTCGGCGAGAAGCCCACCCTCTCCAAGGGCAAGGGAGACCCGCCCAAGGAGCTGAAGACCGAGGTCATCAGCGACGGGGACGGCGCGAAGCTCAAGAACGGCGACGCGATCCAGGTCAACTACCTCGGTCAGTCGTGGGACTCCGACAAGCCGTTCGACAACAGCTTCGACCGCAAGCAGCCCTTCGACCTGACGCTCGGCGCGGGCATGGTCATCCAGGGCTGGGACAAGGGCCTCGTCGGCCAGAAGGTCGGCAGCCGCGTCCAGCTCGTCATCCCCCCGGACCTCGGCTACGGCGAGCAGGGCCAGGGCGACATCAAGCCCAACGCCACCCTCGTCTTCGTCGTCGACATCCTGAAGGCCACCCAGATCCCGGCCTCCGCCAAGGGCACCGAGGTCGCCCAGGACAACATCGACCTGCCCAAGGTCGGCACCAACGACGACGGCAAGGCGCCGAAGGTCACCATCCCCAAGAGCGACCCGCCGAAGAAGCTGTCCTCCACCTACATCCTGGAGTCCGACGGCGAGGTCATCAAGGAGACCGACAGCGTCGTCGTGAACTACGTCGGCATGGTCTGGAAGGACGCCAAGGAGTTCGACTCCACCTACACCCAGGGCAAGACCCAGACCTTCCCGCTCGCCCAGGTCACCCTGAAGGGCCTCAAGGACGGCCTGATCGGCAAGAAGGTCGGCAGCCGCGTCCTCCTGGTCATCCCGCCGGACCAGGCATTCGGCGACCAGCAGCAGCAGGCCATCCCGAAGAACTCCACGCTGGTCTTCGCCGTGGACGTGCTGGCCAAGATGTGAAGCCGTGCCTGGCCAGGGATGTAAGACTGTCCCGGTTGCCCAGTTCATCATTTTGAGGAGCAGTTCCGTGAGCATCGAGAAGCCCGAGATCGACTTCCCGGGTGGCGAGCCGCCGGCCGACCTGGAGATCAAGGACATCTGGGAGGGCGACGGCCCCGTCGCCAAGGCCGGCGACCGGGTCCAGGTCCACTACGTGGGCGTGGCCTTCTCCACCGGCGAGGAGTTCGACGCCTCCTGGAACCGCGGCACCCCGCTGGCCTTCCAGCTCGGTGTCGGCCAGGTCATCTCCGGCTGGGACCAGGGCGTGCAGGGCATGAAGGTCGGCGGCCGCCGCCAGCTGACCATCCCGGCGCACCTCGCGTACGGCGACCGCGGCGCGGGCAGCGCCATCGCCCCGGGCGAGACGCTGATCTTCGTCTGCGACCTGGTCTCGGTCTGAGCCGTCCCGGACGCGCGTGAGTGAGGGCCCCCACCGGTGCGGTGGGGGCCCTCGCCGTTCGGCGGGCCCCGCCGTGGTCCGGACCACGGGCTCGCTTTGGAACCGACACCCCGGGGCGGTACGGTCGACCGTCGTAGAGCACCAGAGAAAGGGCGTCGATGGCGATTGCCAAGGCCGAGCGGTTGATGAACCTCGCGCTGTGCCTCCTGGGGACCCGGCGTCCGCTCAGCAAGCGCGAGCTGCGCGGCTCCATCGAGGCCTACCTCGAAGCGGGCTCCGACGACTCCTTCAACCGGATGTTCGAGCGGGACAAGGACGACCTGCGCGAACTGGGCCTGGTCATCGAGACCGTCGAGAACCTGGACGGCGACACCGGCTATCTGGCCCGCCGCGACAGCAACCGGCTGCCGCCCATCACCCTGGACGCCGAGGAGGCCGCCGCCCTCGGCCTCGCCGCCAAGGTCTGGCAGCAGGCCCGTCTCGCCGGGGCCGCCAGCGGCGCGCTCCAGAAGCTCCGCGCGGCCGGCATGCCCGAGGCCGAAGACGCCTACGAGGTGCACAGCGCCCTCGAACCCCGTATCCCCGTCCACGAGGCGGCCTTCGAGCCCCTGATGCTCGCCTGCCGCGACCGCCGCCCCGTCACCTTCGACTACCGCAAGGCCAATTCCGCCGCCCCCGAGCAGCGCCAGGTCGAACCCTGGACCCTCGAATGCTGGCGCGGCCACTGGTACCTCGCGGGCTGGGACCGCGGCCGCGGCGCCGAGCGCGTCTTCCGGCTCTCCCGCATCACCGGCAAGGTCCGCTCCCGCGCCGGAGCCTTCACCGCCGACGTGCCCGACGTCGTCACCGTCCGCGAGACCGTGGAGAGCTGGGCCGGCGAGACCGCCACCCGGACCGCCCGGATCAGGCTCCGCGCCGGGGCCGGCTACCCGCTGCGGTCGCGGGCGATATCGGTCACGGAGCGCGGCGACGGCTGGGACGAGCTGGAGATCCCGTACGGACACGGCCTCGACGCCTGGCTCGTCGAGTTCGGGCCGGACGTCGTCGTGGAGGAACCCGCCGATCTGCGGGCCGATGTGGTGGACCGGCTGCGCGCCGTGGCCAAGGACTAGGGGGAACCGAGCGATGGCCACGAACGCGATCGACCAGACCCGTCGGATGCTCTCCCTGGTGACCTACCTCCGCGAGCGCCCCGGCGCCCACGTCCAGGACGTGGCACGGGCCTTCGGCATCACCGAGGACGAGCTGATCTCCGACCTCGACGTCCTGCCCATGTGCGGCACCAGCTTCCGCGGCGGCGACCTCCTCGACATCGACACCGACGGCGACCGCATCTGGTGGCACAACCCGGACGACGTCGCGGAACCGCTCCGGCTCGCCGCCGACGAGGCCACCGCCCTGCTCGTCGCCGCCCGTGCCGTCGCCACCCTGCCCGGGCTGCGCGAGAGCGACCGCGAGGCCCTGCTCCGGGCCACCGCCAAACTGGAGACGGCGGCCGGGGAGTCCGGGGCGGCCAGCTCCCGGCTCTCGGTGACCTTCGAGTCCGAGGGCGGCGTCTTCGCGGACGTCGACCGGGCCATCTCCGAGCGCCGCCGCCTCTGGCTGCGCTACTACTCGCCCGCCCGCGATGAACTCACCGAGCGCGAGGTCGACCCGATCCGCCTCTTCGCCGTCGGCCACACCTATATGGAGGGCTGGTGCCGGCTCTCGGAGGACCGCCGGACCTTCCGGCTCGACCGGGTCGCCGAGATCCGCCTCCTGGACGCCCCCGCCGCCCCGCCCGAGCTGGAGCTGCGCGACCTCTCCGAAGGGCTCGTCCACCCCGCCGCCGAGGACCCCGAGGTCGTCATCGAGGTCACCACCGGCGGCCGCTGGGTCGCGGAGTACTACCCGCACGACAGCGCCGAGGAACTGCCGGACGGCGGCCTCCGCATCACCCTGCGCACCCCTGACCCGGCCTCGCTGCGCCGCCTCGCCCTGCGCCTGGGCGGCGAGGGCCGCATCGTCACCCCGCCGGAGCTGGCCGAGAGCGCCCGCAGGGCCGCCCGCGAGGCGCTGGCCGCGTACGACGAGACGCTCTGAGCGGGCCGGGAGCGGAGACGAGATGCACCCGACGTACCTGATGCCGGTCGCGCCGTCCGTGCCGGGCGCCCGTACGGAGGCGGCCGACGGCGGCGGTACGGTCACCGGCCGGAGCGGGCAGCCCATGGGCGCCGCATCGGCCGCCGCTCGCAACGGGGGGCCCGGCGGAACTGCCCGTACCGGCAATCCCGGTGGCACTGGTCGTAGCGGCGCTCCCGTTGGAACTGTCTCGGCCGCCGCCATCCGCACCGGCACGCCCGGAGGCACCGGCCGTACCGGCACTCCCGATGGCGCTGGTCGTAGAGGCACGCCCGATGCCACCGCCCCGGCCGCCGCCACCGTCCGTACCGGGCCCGTTCCGGTGCCCGTGCCCGCCGCCGTACGGTTCCGGGCCGCGTGCCCCGACTGCCGGGGACGCTTCGAACTGGCCGCGGAAGCGCTGCGGCTGGCCATCGGCGCCAGCCGCCGTACCACCTTCTACACCTTCACCTGCCCCCAGTGCGCGGCCCCGGTCCGCAAACCCGCGGGGGAGCGCATCATCGAACTGCTCACCGGCGGCGGCGTACGCACCCTCCGCCTGCACGCCACGCCCTAGCGCCCCCCGCACCGCCCGTAGGAAGAGGCACTCCCCCCATGTTCTGGCCCATGCTCGCCATCGCCCTGGGATTCCTGGGCGTCGCCGTCCTCGGCGTCCTCGGCATCAAGGTCTTCGTCGAGGCGCAGCGGCTCGGCCGCCAGGTCACCGCCACCACCGAGCGGATCAGCCAGGCGTCGGAAGACCTCGAACGTGCGGCCACCCGCCTCGCGGCCACCGGCGACAGCCTGCGGTGACGGCCGGGCGCGACAGGCCCGCGCCCTGATGCCCGACAGCCCCGAGGGGTACGCTGCATGAGGCGGCCCAGGCAGTGAAGTACGGGCCGCAAGCCGCAGTACGCACGGGCATTGCCTCGCGTTTACCCCTGCGGGTTACGATCGCTGTCAAGCGCAATGATCGGACGTATGCCCGGTCGAACGGGTAGCGAGCCCACCCTCCAGCCGCCTCAGTGAGAAGGAAGTCGCACATGATCGGCAATCTGAAGCCCCTCGAGATCGTTCTGATCATCGCTGTCATCCTGCTGCTCTTCGGTGCCAAGAAGCTTCCCGACATGGCGCGTTCGCTCGGCAAGTCGGCCCGCATCCTCAAGAGCGAGGCCAAGGCCATGAAGAAGGACGACGCGGCGACCGCCACGCCCACGACGGAGACCGTCGCGGACCCGGCCCCTCCGCAGTCCACCACCGCCCGCACCATCCAGGCCGCCCCGGGAGACGTCACCAGCTCCCGCCCGGTCAACGAGCCCAAGCCCACCACCCAGAGCTGACCGCCGACACGCTCCGCCGACAGCCGCCGCACGAGACGAGGGAAGTGGGTTGCTCAAGTCTGCCCGCAAGCAGGAGAAGGACGCAGAGGGGCGGATGCCCCTCCTCGATCACCTGCGTGAGCTGCGTAACCGGCTGCTGAAGTCTGTGCTGGCGATCGTGATCGCCGTCATCGGAGCCGCCTTCTTCCACAAGGAGATCTTCGAGTTCCTGATGAAGCCGATCCTCGACTCGGTCGGCTGCAAGAACGGCATCGACACGATGGTCAACGGCCGCCCCTGCGCGGAGATGACCACCAACGGCCTGCTCTCCCCCTTCACCATCGCGCTGAAGGTGGCGCTGATGGCGGGCGTCCTCCTCGCCACGCCCGTCTGGCTCTACCAGCTCTGGGCCTTCGTCGCCCCCGGCCTCCACCAGAAGGAGAAGCGGTACTCCCTGGCCTTCGTGGCCGCGGGCGTCCCGCTCTTCACCGCCGGGGCCTACCTCGCGTACGCGATCCTGCCGCAGACGGCCGAGATCATGCTCGGCTTCACGCCGGAGCACGTCACCAACCTGCTGCCGCTCGACGACTTCCTCGACCTGATCACCCGCATGGTGATCGTCTTCGGTCTCGCCTTCGAGCTGCCGCTGCTCCTCGTCGCCCTCAACATGACCGGCGTCCTCTCCGGCTCCCGCATGCTCAAGTGGTGGCGCGGCATGATCGTCGGCCTCACCGCCTTCGCGGCCATCGCCACCCCGGGCGGCGAGCCCCTCTCCATGCTGCTGCTGGCCGGACCGCTCGCGCTCCTCTACTTCATCGCCGTCGGCTTCTCCCTGCTCAACGACAAGCGCCGCAACCGGAAGAACCCCGACGCCGAGCTGAGCGACGACGAGGCCTCGCACCTCGACCTGACCCCCGAACCGGTCGGCCGGATCGAGCCGGTGACCGACCCGCGCAGGGCGCTGCCGGGGCAGGCCTCCGGTGAGGCGGACGGGCCGGGATCGCACCGGCTCAACGGTTACGACGACATCACCTGACCTTGTAGGGTCCGGAAGGGTGACCAGCGAGATCACCCTCTTCGTCAATCCCACCGCGGGACGCGGCCGGGGCGCGCACGCCGCGCAGCCGGCCGCTTCCGCGTTGCGGGACGCCGGATTCTCCGTCCGTACGGTCCTCGGGGAGGACGCCGGGGACGCGCTGCGCCGGGCCCGGGAGGCCGTGGCGGCGGGGACCGGGGCGCTGATAGCCGTGGACGGGGACGGGCTGGCGTCCCTCGCCCTCCAGGCCGTCGCGGGGACCGGCACACCGCTCGGGGTCGTCGCCGTCGGCACCGGCAACGACTTCGCCCGGGCGCTGGGCCTGCCGATCCGCGATCCGGCCGCGGCGGGAGCGCTGGCGGCCCGGGCGCTCAAGGCGGGCGGCCACCGGGACATCGACCTGGGGCGGGTCGGGGAGCGCTGGTTCGGCTCCGTGCTCGCCTCCGGCTTCGACTCCCGGGTCAACGACCGGGGCAACCGGATGCGCCGGGTCGGCGGCCGGTTCACGTACGACCTGGCCATCCTGGCGGAACTCGCCGCCTTCGCCCCGATCCCGTACCGCATCCGGCTCGACGGGGGAGAGGTCCGCGAGATCGAGGCCACGCTCATCGCGGTCGGCAACGGCACCACGTACGGCGGGGGCATGCGCATCTGCGCCGGGGCCGAGATGGACGACGGCCTCTTCGACGTGACCGTGGTGGGGGAGTGCTCCCGCACCACCCTCCTCAAGGTGTTCCCGAGGGTCTACAAGGGCACGCATCTGAGCCACCCGGCCGTCACCACGCACCGGGTCTCCTCGATCGAGCTGGCGGCGGCCGGTGTCACGGCTTACGCGGACGGTGAACCGCTGGGCGCGCTGCCGCTCACCGCGACCTGTGTACCGGGGGCCGTGCGGGTGCTCACCGGGTGAGAAGTCCGGCGGATTCAAAGATCGGGCTGAGTGTCGGAGGCGGCGGGTAGGCTCGTAGCCAAGATGACAGAGGACCTCTCACCAGCTGAGCGATACCAGGCATCCCGCGTCCGTGCGGCCGAGATGGCGACGGCCCTCGGGCCCTTCCGGGAGATGTACGAATTCGGACTGGACCCGTTCCAGATCGAGGCCTGCCAGGCCCTGGAGGCGGGCAAGGGGGTGCTGGTCGCGGCCCCCACCGGGTCGGGCAAGACGATCGTCGGCGAGTTCGCCGTGCACCTGGCCCTGGAGCAGGGCCGCAAGTGCTTCTACACCACACCGATCAAGGCACTCTCCAACCAGAAGTTCGCGGATCTGGTGAAGAGGTACGGCGCCGACAAGGTCGGCCTGCTGACCGGTGACAACAGCGTCAACTCCGAGGCGCCGGTGGTCGTGATGACCACCGAGGTCCTGCGGAACATGCTGTACGCGGGCTCGCAGTCGCTCTCCGGCCTCGGTTACGTCGTCATGGACGAGGTCCACTACCTCTCCGACCGCTTCCGGGGCGCGGTGTGGGAGGAAGTGATCATCCACCTCCCCGAGTCGGTGACGCTGGTCTCCCTGTCGGCCACGGTCTCCAACGCCGAGGAGTTCGGTGACTGGCTGGACACCGTGCGCGGCGACACCGAGGTGATCGTCTCCGAGCACCGGCCGGTGCCGCTCTGGCAGCACGTGATGGCCGGACGTAAGATGTACGACCTCTTCGAGGAGACCACCGACCACGGCGGGCGCGGCGTCGGCCGCCGTGAGGTCAACCCCGACCTGGTGCGGCTCGCCCGCATGGAGAACCAGCAGGGGTACAACCCGCGCGACCGCCGCCGGGGCAAGATGGTCCGCGAGGCCGACCGCGAGCGCGAGCGGCGCCAGCGCAGCCGGATCTGGACGCCCGGGCGGCCCGAGGTCATCGAGCGGCTGGACAACGAGGGGCTGCTCCCCGCGATCACGTTCATCTTCAGCCGGGCCGGCTGCGAGGCCGCCGTACAGCAGTGCATGTACGCCGGGCTCCGGCTCAACGACGAGGACAAGCGCCGGCTGGTGCGCGAGATCGTCGAGGAGCGGACCGCCTCCATCCCCGGCGAGGACCTGCACGTCCTGGGGTACTACGAGTGGCTCGAAGGGCTGGAGCGGGGCATCGCCGCGCACCACGCGGGCATGCTGCCGACGTTCAAGGAGGTCGTCGAGGAGCTGTTCGTACGGGGCCTGGTCAAGGCGGTCTTCGCCACCGAGACCCTGGCGCTCGGCATCAACATGCCCGCGCGCTCGGTGGTCCTGGAGAAGCTCGTCAAGTGGAACGGTGAGCAGCACGCCGACATCACCCCAGGCGAGTACACCCAGCTCACCGGCCGGGCCGGACGCCGTGGCATCGACGTCGAGGGCCACGCGGTGGTCCTCTGGCAGCGCGGCATGGACCCGACGGCGCTCGCCGGACTCGCGGGGACGCGGACGTATCCGCTCCGCTCCAGCTTCCGCCCCTCGTACAACATGGCCGTCAACCTGGTGCAGCAGTTCGGCCGGCACCGGTCGCGGGAACTGCTGGAGACGTCGTTCGCCCAGTTCCAGGCCGACAAGTCGGTGGTCGGGATCTCGCGGCAGGTGCAGCGCAACGAGGAGGGCCTGGAGGGCTACAAGGAGGGCATGAGCTGCCACCTCGGTGACTTCGAGGAGTACGCGCGGCTGCGCCGCGACCTCAAGGACCGGGAGACGGAGCTGGCCAAGCAGGGCGCGGCGCAGCGGCGGGCGTCCGCGGCCGCCTCGCTGGAGAAGCTGAAGCCGGGCGATGTCATCCATGTCCCGACGGGGAAGTTCGCGGGGCTGGCGCTGGTGCTGGACCCGGGGCTGCCCGCCGGGCGGGCCAACGGGCACCGCGGGTTCGACCACCACGACGGGCCGCGGCCGCTGGTGCTGACCGCCGAGCGGCAGGTCAAGCGGCTGGCCTCGATGGACTTCCCGGTGCCGGTGGAGGCGCTGGACCGGATGCGGGTGCCGAAGTCGTTCAACCCGCGCTCGCCGCAGTCCCGGCGGGACCTGGCCTCCGCGCTGCGGACGAAGGCCGGGCACATCGTGCCCGACCGGCACCGCAAGGGGCGGGCGCCCGCCGCCGACGACCGCGAGATCGCCCGGCTCCGGGCCGAGCTGCGTGCGCATCCCTGCCACGGGTGCGACGAGCGGGAGGACCACGCGCGGTGGGCCGAGCGCTACCACCGGCTGCAGCGGGACACCCGGCAGCTGGAGAAGCGGGTCGAGGGGCGGACGAACACGATCGCCCGCACCTTCGACCGGATCGTCGCGCTCCTCACCGAGCTGGACTACCTCCGGGGCAACGAGGTCACGGAGAACGGGCGGCGGCTGGCCCGGCTCTACGGGGAGCTGGACCTGCTCGCCAGCGAGTGCCTGCGGGACGGGGTCTGGGAAGGGCTCAACCCTGCTGAGCTGGCGGCTTGCGTCTCGGCGTTGGTGTACGAGGCGCGGCAGGCCGATGACGCGGTGGCGCCGAAGCTGCCGTCCGGGCCGGCGAAGGTCGCGCTGGGCGAGATGGTGCGGATCTGGGGGCGGCTGGATGCCCTGGAGGACGACTTCAAGATCAACCAGACGGAGGGGGTCGGGCAGCGCGAGCCCGATCTCGGCTTCGCCTGGGCGGTCTACATGTGGGCCTCCGGGCGCACGCTGGACGAGGTGCTGCGCGAGGCGGAGATGCCGGCGGGGGACTTCGTACGGTGGTGCAAGCAGGTGATCGACGTGCTGGGGCAGGTGGCTGCGGCGGCTCCTCGGGAGGGGAGTGGGGGGAGTTCTGTGGCTCGTAATGCTCGGAAGGCGGTTGATGCGGTGTTGCGGGGGGTTGTGGCTTACAGCTCTGTGGGCTGACGCCCGGGGTGGGGCGTGGGCCTGGGTGTGCGGTGCGGGTGGGCGTGCCCGGCTCAGGGGCTTGGGCGGGGGCGCCTGCGGCGGGCTTGTTCCCCTACCCGCCCCTTCCCGAAACCGGGGCTCTGCCCCGGACCCCGCTCCTCAAGCGCCGGAGGGGCTGATAGGGGCGGGGCGGTCGGCCCGGACCACGCTCCTCAAGCGCCGGAGGGGCGGGATCCGAGTAGGTGGAATCAGGTGCTGCGGCTTCTCATGGCTGCTCCGGCGCAGACCATGCCCAGCAGCACCGTCAGTCCGCCGACGATGATGTTGTTGACCACCACTCCGGCGTCCGGGCTGCTTCCGACCACCCAGGTCGACACGATGATCCATGCACCGATCGCGCACATCGCCCAGCTGAGGCCGTACATGCGCTCGGGCATCATCGTGAAGCCCAGGGCCAGTACCGCGATGGCGATACCCATCACGAGGTTGTGCGTCACCAGCGCGGGCTGGCTGGCCGTGAAGTGGAGTACCCACGGGGAGACGGCGCAGTAGAGGCCGACGAGGAACACCGGCGCGTCCACCAGGGCCACATCGCGGCCGCCCATCACCTTGTCGTACCGCGCGCGCATTTCGGAGGCGTCGGGGTGACCTGAGAGGTCGCCTCTGACGGTGCTCCTGGCGTCCGAGACGTTGCTCATGAGATTCGTCTCCTTTGGTCCTGCGGGCCCCGACGCCGAATGGAGTGTGCGCCAGGCACCCATATGTCTATTCTGCTCTTATTTCAGCCTTATGTGTAGTTCTGGGCGCCTCGCTGTCCAGGCGTGCGGCGAGGCCGAGAAGCTCAGGGGTGCGCAGTACCCGGCCCCCGTATCCCGGCAGCGGTACGTGCAGGAGCGTGGTCCAACGGTCCGGGACGGCGTCGATGCCGTACACCGCGCCGGCCAGGCCGCCCGTCACGGCGGCCACCGTGTCGGTGTCCCCGCCCACGTCGACGGCGGCGGCGAGCGCCGACTCGAACGTGTCCGTCGTGCGGAGCGCCCACAGGGCGGTGGCCAGCCAGGGCCAGACCGCCCCGTTGAACTCGGTCGCCAGGGCGGGGTGCCAGTCGGGGGCCAGGGCTGTCGCCCATCGTGGGCGGTGATCCGGGTGGACCTCCCCGAGTGTCCTGGGGACGGCGGTCAGCGGGTCCTCTCCCGCCAGGGCCACCCGGAGCAGTTCGTGGAAGACCGCCGTGCCCTCCCAGGCCGCCCGGTCGCCATGGGTGAGGGCCGCGATCCGGCGGGCCGCCTCCATCGTCGCTGTACGTCCGGCGTGGGCGAAGTAGACCGCCGACGTGGTCGCCCGCATCAGCGAACCGTTGCCCGCAGCCCGTCCGTTGACCTGGAAGTGCAGGGCCGCGGCCCGCTCCCACGGCTCCCCGTTGGTCAGGACGTCCTCGGTCTGGAGGCCGATGTCCTTCGGCTCGCTCGCCGCCCACCGCCGGAACCGGTCGAACAGGTCCGGCAGGTCCAACCCGCCGCACTCCAGCAGCGATTCGCCGACCAGCACCGCCATCTGCGTGTCGTCCGTCGCCTCGCCCGGGTCCCAGCCGCCGCCCCCGCACAACAGGCCGACGCCGTCGGGGAAGCGCGTCGAGAACACCCCGGCCGGGCCGAACTCGAAGGGGGCACCGAGCGCGTCGCCCGCGGCCGAGCCGACGACCGCGCCGGCCACGCGGTCGGCCCGGGGGAGCGTGTGCGGTGTGATCATCCGGCAAGGGTAGGGCGGCAGCGGAGGCCCTGGGGCATGGGGAAGGGCGGTGTACCGCCAGGGGTGCGGTACACCGCCCTCCGCTTCCGGGTTACTTCGGCGGCATCAGGACCGAGTCCACGATGTAGACCGTGGCGTTGGCCGTCGGGACGTTGCCGCAGACGACCTTCGAGGAGTCGTTCACGGTGTACTCCATGCCCGAACCGGCCGTCGTCAGCTTGCTCTTCTCCAGCGTGTCGAAGGAGCCCTTCTCCAGCTGCTGCGGCGTCAGCTTCTGGCCCACCACGTGGTAGGTCAGGACCTTGGTCAGCTCGGCCTTGTCCGCCAGCAGGGCGTCCAGGTCGGCCTTCGGGATCTTCGCGAAGGCGTCGTTGGTCGGCGCGAACACCGTGATGTTCTGGGCGTTGTTGAGCGTGTCGACCAGGCCGGCCTGCTTCACGGCGGTCACCAGCGTCGACAGCTCGGGGTTGTTGGACGCGGCCGTGGCGACCGGGTCCTTCGCCATGCCGTCGAACGAGCCCGCGCCGTCCTTGGGCACCGAGGCACAGGCCGGGCCGAAGGGCTCGTCCATGGTCATCGAGTCGTCGGGCGCGGCGCTCGTCGACGCGGCCGCGCTGGGCGTCGAGCCCGCCGCCGCGTCCTTGGAGGAGTCGTCCGAGGAGCAGGCGGTCAGCGCCAGCGGCAGCACGGCGGCGGTGGCCACGGCAACGGCGGTGCGGCGGAAGCGGAGGGTGTTCATGGTGTCTCTCCTGGATCGAAGGTGATGAGGGACAAAGAAACGGTGTTCAGGGGTGGTGCGGGGGAACCGGCGGTGGCCCCTGGCCACCGGGGCCGTCTCCCAGCCGCGGGAGACGGGCCCGGTGCCGGAGCCAGCCGTCCGACCAGGAGCCGCCTCGCTCCTGCGGCCGGCCCTGATCTGCTGTCACACGAGGAATTCGGCGCGGCCTGCCCGACGGATTGGTCCGGACGGCGCGTTCACTCGATCGAGTTACTTCCGATCATCGACCAATCCTTCCGGCCACCTGCGACGAATGAGGGTCAGAGGAGCGGTGCGGCACTGCTCCGGACAGCTCAGCAGCGGCGGAGGGAACCGGGATGGCACGGGAGCGGCGGCGGACGGCCGTGGTGGGGAGCGGGGTCGCGGGACTGACCGCCGCCCACGTTCTGCACAAGGCGCACGACGTCACGCTGTACGAGGCGGACGACCGCGTCGGCGGCCACGCCCACACGCACGAACTGGCCGCCTCCGACGGGCGGGTGCACCGCGTCGACTCGGGCTTCATCGTGCACAACCGGCGGACCTACCCCCACCTCCTGCGGCTCTTCGGCGAACTGGGCGTCGCCACCCAGGAGTCGGAGATGTCGATGTCCGTACGGTGCGAAGGGTGCGGTCTGGAGTACGCCGGTGCCCGGGGGATCGCCGGGCTTCTCGCCCAGCCCCGGTCAGCGCTCCGGGGGCCGTATCTGCGGATGCTCGCCGAGGTGCCCCGCTTCCACCGGGCCGCACGGGCGCTCCTGGAGCTGCCGGAGGGGCCCGCCACCGAGATGACGCTCGGGGAGTTCACCCGGCGCGGCCGCTTCTCCCCTTATTTCCACGCCCACTTCCTCACCCCCATGGTCTCCGCCGTCTGGTCCTGCGACCCGGTCACCGCCCTGCGCTACCCCGCCCGCTATCTCTTCCGCTTCCTGGCCCACCACGGCATGCTCACCGTCGGCGGCTCCCCGGTCTGGCGGACCGTCACCGGCGGCTCACGCGCCTACGTCGAACGCGTCGTCAAACAGCTCACCGCCGTCCACACCGCCACCCCCGTCCGGGCCGTCACCCGCCACACGGACGGCGTCGAACTCACCACCGAGGACGGCACCACCACCCCGTACGACTCCGTCGTCATCGCCACCCACCCCGACCAGGCGCTCCGGCTGCTGGCCGACCCGACCGACGCCGAACGCGCCACGCTCGGCGCCTTCACCTACTCCCGCAACCCCACCCTCCTGCACACCGACACCACGCTGCTGCCCCGCAGCCGGGGGGCCAGGGCCTCCTGGAACTACCTGATGCCCTCCTGCGCCGCCGACGCCGACCACGTCACCGTCAGCTATGACATGAACCGGCTCCAACGGCTCGATGCGCCCGAGCGGTTCGTCGTCACGCTCAACGGTTCCGACCGGGTCGACCCCGCCTCCGTACGCGCCCGCATGGTCTACGAACACCCCGTCTACACCCCGGAATCCGTCTCCGCCCAGGCCCGGCTGCCCGCCCTCTCCGGGCCCGTCACCGCCTACGCGGGCGCCTACCACGGGTGGGGTTTCCACGAGGACGGCTGCCGGTCGGGGGCCGAGGCCGCCGCGGCCCTGGGGGTGACGTGGTGAGCATCCGTGGAAGCGGTGCGGTGAGCGGCGGTGCAAGTGCCCTGTATCCGTGCACGATCACGCACGTACGGACGCGGCCCGGCCGGTACGCGCTGCGGCACCGGACCTATCTGTGGCTCATCGACCCCGACGCCCCGCCCCGGCTGCCGCGCGGGCTGCGGGCGCTGGCCCGGTTCGAGGCGCGGGACCACTTCGGCGGCACCGCACCCACCGTCCGGGCCGGGCTGAGCCGGTTCCTGGCCGCCCGGGGCGTGGACCTCGCCGACGGCACGGTCACCATGCTCACGCAGGCCCGGGTCCTCGGCCATGTCTTCAACCCGCTCACCGTCTACTGGTGCCACCGCGCCGACGGCTCCCCGCTCTGTGTGGTGGCCGAGGTCCACAACACGTACGGCGAACGGCACAGCTATCTGCTCCACCCGGACCGGGACGGCCGTGCCGTCACCGGCAAGGAGTTCTACGTCTCGCCGTTCTTCCCCGTCGACGGCGGCTACCGCATGCGGCTGCCCGAGCCCGGCGAGCGGCTCGATCTGACCGTGCACCTGGAGCGCGCGGGCGGCCGTCCGTTCACCGCGACCGTACGGGGCACCCGCCGCCCGGCCACCCCACGGGCGCTGGTCCGGCTCGCCCTGCGCCACCCGCTCTCCACCGTCGCCGTCTCCCTCGCCATCCGGCTGCACGGCATCCGGCTCTATCTGCGCGGCCTCCCCGTGCAGCCCCGCCCCCACCACCGCCCACAGGAAGGCATGCAGTGACCGCGCCGACCCACCCACTGCCGACGGGACCCACCCCCGGCCCGCCGAAGCCCACCCCCGCGTCGGTCCAGGCTTCCCACCCGGCCGAGTCCACCCCTGCGGCGGGTCCGGCCCCTCACCCGGCCCGGTCCACCCCCGCGTCGGTCCCGGCCCCCGCGTCGCGGAAGGGCGTCCCCGGCCCGGCGGAACCCGCCCGTGGTGCCGCCTCGTCGTCCCTCACCGGCCCGGCCGTTCGGCAGCGCCCCGCCGTCGACCCCGCCCGCTGGCCCGACGTCGCCGCCCCGCCCCGCGACTCCCGCCTCCGGACCGCCCTCGCGGAGCGCATCGTCCGCCGCGCCCTTGCCCGCCTTCCGCTGCGCGCCCGGTTCGCCGGGGCTGAGGACATCGGGCTCGGCGGACCGCTGATGGAGATCCGGGAGCCCGAGGCCTTCTTCCGGCGGATCGGCGCGAGCGGGCTCATCGGCTTCGGGGAGTCCTACATGGCGGGGGAGTGGGACGCCCCCGACCTGGTCGCCGTGCTCACCGTCCTCGCGGGCAACGCCGCCGACCTGGTCCCCGCCCCGCTCCAACGGCTGCGCCCCCTCTGGGCGTTGCGCAAGCCCGCCGCCCAGCTCAACACCCCCGAGGGCTCCCGGGAGAACATCAGCCGCCACTACGACCTCTCCAACGACCTCTTCGCCCTCTTCCTCGACGGGACGCTCTCCTACTCCTCCGCCGTGTTCCGGAGCCTCCCCGCCACGCAGGACCTGCTCACGGCCGCCCAGCACCGGAAGATCGACCTCCTCCTGGACGCCGCCGGGGTCGGGGAGGGAACCCGGCTCCTGGAGATCGGCACCGGCTGGGGCGAACTGGCCCTCCGAGCGGCCGCCCGTGGCGCCCGGGTCGTCTCCGTCACCCTCTCCGCCGAACAGCGCGAGCTGGCCCGTGCCCGCATCCGCGAGGCCGGGTACGACGACCGGGTCGAGATCCGGCTCTGCGACTACCGGCAGGTCACCGGCGCGTACGACGCCGTCGTCAGCGTCGAGATGATCGAGGCGGTCGGGGAGGAGTTCTGGCCGGTCTACTTCACGACCCTGGACCGGCTGCTCGCCCCCGGCGGCCGGGTCGCCCTCCAGGCCATCACCATGCCCGACGACCGGCTGCGCGCCAGCCGTTCCACGTACACCTGGATCCACAAGTACATCTTCCCGGGCGGACTGCTGCCCTCCACCGAGGCGATCGAACGGGTCACCACCGGGCACACCCGGCTGCGGACCGTGCGCCGCAGCGGCTACGGCGCCCACTACGCCGAGACCCTGCGGCTCTGGCGCGAACGGTTCACCGAACGCTCCGCCGAGGTCGACGCCCTCGGCTTCGACGCCGTCTTCCGCCGGATGTGGACCTTCTACCTGGCCTACTCCGAGGCGGGTTTCCGCTCCGGCTACCTCGATGTGCAGCAACTGCTCCTGACCCGCGACCAGAGCCCTGCCCAGGAGGCGCTGTGAACACCACCACGACCCGGCTCCCCGCACGCCCCGCCACCGGCGCCGCCCAGCGGCTCGTCCCCCTGGCCGAGCGGCTGCTCGGGGGTGCGCTGCCCGTCCGCGTACGGATGTGGGACGGCAGCGAGGCCGGGCCCGAGGACGCCCCGACCGTGCACGTACGCTCCCGGCGCGCCCTGCGCCGGCTGCTCTGGGCGCCCGGCGAACTCGGCCTGGCCGAGGCGTACATCATCGGTGACCTGGACCTCGCGGAGGACGGGGGCGCCGACCTGGGCGATGTGCTGCGCACCGTGCGCCGTGCGGTGAGCGAGCGGGGGCTCGCCCCGCCCGTGCTCTCGCTCTCCGACCGGCTCGCCGCCGTCAGGACCGCCCTGCGCCTCGGTGCCGCCGGGCCCCGCCCGCCCGTTCCCGCAGCACGGGCCGGGCTGAGCGGAACGCTGCACAGCAAGGCCCGGGACCGGGCGGCGATCAGCCACCACTACGACCTGTCCAACGCCTTCTACGCCCTGCTCCTCGACGCGACCATGGCGTACTCCTGCGGCTACTGGACCAGCGACGCCGCCGGCTACGGGCCCGCCGACGCCCAGCGCGACAAGCTGGAGCTGATCTGCCGCAAGCTCGGACTGCGGCCCGGCGCACGGCTGCTGGACATCGGCTGCGGCTGGGGTTCGCTGACCCTCTACGCGGCCGAGCACCACGGCGTGCGCGTCACCGCCGTCACGCTCGCCGCCGAACAGGCCGCGTACGTACGGGGGCAGGTGGCGGCACGCGGACTGGAGGAACTGGTCGAGGTCCAGAACATCGACTACCGGGACATCGCGGAGCGGCCGGAGACCCGGGGCGCCTACGACGCCGTCTCCACCATCGAGATGGGCGAGCACGTCGGGGACGCCGAGTACCCCGCCTTCACCCGCATCCTGCACGACTCGCTGCGGCCTCAAGGGAGGGTGCTGGTCCAGCAGATGTCGCGGGGTGCGAACGCCCCGGGCGGGGGCGCGTTCATCGAGGCGTACATCGCCCCGGACATGCACATGCGGCCCGTCGGGGAGACCGTCGGGCTGCTGGAGGGGGCCGGGCTCGAAGTGCGGGACGTCGAAGCCCTGCGCGAGCACTATGTGCTCACTGTGGACGCCTGGCGGCGGACGCTGGAGGAGCGGTGGGCGGAGTTCACCGCGCTGGTGGGGGAGGAGACCGCGCGGGTCTGGCGGCTCTATCTCGTCGGCGGCTCCCTCGCGTTCGAGGAACGGCGGATGGGCGTCGACCAGATCCTCTGCGTACGCCCCGACCGGGCGGGGAAGGCCGGGATGCCGGCCACCCGGCGTGACCACATGGACGGAGCGGACCGGTGAGCGGCTTCGACTGGGGTGCCTTCGCGGGCGGGCTCGCGGGCGCGGCCGTCGCCGCCCTCGCCGTCATGCTGGTCACCTTCGCCATCGCCCTCAAGAAGGGCGTCCACCGCATCGTCGACGTCGCCTGGGGCATCGGCTTCGCCGCCGTCGCCCTCGTCTCGTACGGCCTCTCGGTCGGTGACGGGGACGAGGTGCGGCGCCTGGTGGTGACCGTGCTGACCGTCGTCTGGGGGCTGCGGCTCGCCGTCCACATCGGGCGGCGCGGACGCGGCCACGGCGAGGACCCGCGCTACGCGAAGATGCTCGCCAAGGCGCCGGGCCACCCGCAGCTCTATGCCCTGCGCAAGGTCTATCTGCTCCAGGGCGCGCTGGTCTGGCTGGTCTCGCTGCCGGTGCAGGCCGCGCACTATCTGACCGGGCCGATGGTGTGGTGGGCCTGGGCGGGTGCGGTGCTGTGGGCGGTCGGGCTCGCCTTCGAGGCGATCGGGGACCACCAGCTCGCCCGGTTCAAGGCCGACCCCGCCAACCGGGGGAAGATCATGGACCGGGGGCTCTGGTCCTGGACCCGCCACCCGAACTATTTCGGTGACTTCCTCGTCTGGTGGGGGCTGTTCCTCTTCGTCTGCCAGGCGCCCGCCGCTGCTGCCGCGACCGTCGTCGCCCCGGTGGTGATGAGCCTCCTGCTGACCAAGGGGAGCGGGGCGGCCCTGCTGGAACGCCATATGGCCGACCGCCCCGGGTACGCCGCGTACCGGGCCCGCACCAGCGGCTTCTTCCCCCGGCCGCCCCGGCGGGGCTGATCACCCGGAAGGGCCCGCTCCATCTCGGCGGAACGGGCCCTTCCTCCTCCTCGTACGGTCAGTCCAGCCCACGCGCCCGCTCGAACCGGGATCGGGCCTCGCCCAGGTCCACCACCGGCTCCGGGTAGTCCAGTTCATCCTTGACCTTCCACGGCTCGTGGACCGCTGACCCCTTCACCTCCGCCAGCTCCGGCACCCACCGCCGTACGTAGTCGCCGTGCGGGTCGTACCGCTTGGCCTGGGTCACCGGGTTGAGCACCCGGTTGGGACGGGTGTCCGTGCCGGTGCCCGCCACCCACTGCCAGTTGAGCTGGTTGTTGGCGATGTCGCCGTCCACCAGCAGCCCCAGGAAGTGCCGGGCGCCCACCCGCCAGTCCACGTACAGCGTCTTGGTGAGGAAGCTCGCGGCCAGCAGCCGGCCCCGGTTGTGCATCCACCCCTCGTGCGCCAGCTGCCGCATCGCCGCGTCCACCACCGGATAGCCGGTGCGCCCGGTCTTCCAGGCGGTGATCTCGTCCTCGTCCGAGCGCCAGCGGTCATCGCGCGGCCGGTAGTCGGACCAGGAGGCGTCGTGGCGGGCGGCCAGCACCTGGTGGTGGAAGTCGCGCCAGGCCAGCTGCCGGACGAACGCGTCGGCGCCGGGCCCGCCCTTCTCCCGGGCCCGCTCGGCCAGTTCGGCGGCGGAGACCGTACCGAAGTGGAGGTGTGGGGAGAGCCGGGAGGTGGCGTCCCCCGCGAGATCGTCGTGGCCGTCCGCGTAGTCGCCCATGTCCCCGTCGAGCCAGGACGTCATCAGCTTGCGGCCCGCCTGCTCGCCACCGCCCGCCAGTCCGGGCGAGACGTTCTCGACGTCATCGCGGGCGGGCAGGTCGTCGGAGGCGAGGGTGGCGTCCGGCAGCCGGACCGTGCGGGGCGCGCCCAGTGTGCCCCGTACCCCCACCGCCTCCCAACGGCGGAAGTACGGGGTGAACACCGCGAAGTGGTCCTTGCCCGACGGGGCCACCCGGCCCGGAGCGAGCGCGGTGACCACCGCGTCATGGAGGCGCAGCTCGCAGCTGGTGTCCGCCAGGGCGGCACGCAGCTCCTCCTCACGCCGTGCCGCGTACCCGCTCACCCCGGCGGCCATGTGCACCGCCCCGGCCCCGGTCTCCTCGACCAGCCGGCGCACCTCCTTCGCCACCGAGCCGGTACGGACGACGAGTCGGCCGCCGCGTTTCCGCAGCCCGGCGTCCAGGTCGGCGAGGCAGTCCGCGAGGAAGGCGAGCCGGTTGGGGGCGTCGAACCCGGCCCGGTGGACGGCCTCGTCCCGGACGAAGAGCGGGACGACCCGGTCCGCGTCCCGCAGGGCGGAACGCAGCACCGGGTTGTCGTGCAGACGGAGATCGGAGGTGAACAGCACCACCGCGACGTTCATGGAACGGGTGCTCCTTGCAGTGTGGGGGGAAGGTGGGCGGTCAAGCGGTCGGGAAGTCCATCAGGGCCACCGGGTCCGAGGTCGGTTCGGCCGAGCCGCCCGCCGGTTCGACCGTGATCCCCATCCCCGTCGCCCGGTCCACCGGTCCGTCCAGCAGCACGGCGTCATCGCTCGCCTTCGGGTCCATGAGACCGGCCGAACGCATGGTGCCCTCGTCGTTGAACCAGATCTGGTAGACCTTGCCGCTCGGTGGAGGAGCCATCCCCGAGGCCAGGAACACCGCCCGGTTCTCCTGCTGCGAGACGACCACCGTGCCGCGTGCGCCGCTGGTCAGCTCGCCGGAGCTGGTCTTAGCGTCCGGCGCGGAGAGCACCTGGGCCAGCTGCTCGTTCTGCCGCTGGGCCCGGTCCGCCTCCTGGCGGGCGTTCTCCGCCACCCGGTTCTGCCACACCGCCACCCCGCCGAAGGCGGCCGCCGCCGCGATACAGGCGGCCAGGGCATAGGTGGACCAGCGGCCGGTGCGGCCGACGCCGCCGCCCGTACGCCCGGGTCTGCCGTGCGACGGCGCCTCCTGACGCACGGTCGTGATCTCCCGCAGCACCCGCTCCCGCAGCTCGCGCGGCGGGGCCTCGGCGACGGCCAGGCCGAGCCGGGCGGCGGTCGCCGACAGTTCCCGTACCTCCTGGGCGCAGGCCTCGCAGTCGGCCAGATGGCGTTCGAACTCCCGGCGCTCGTCCTCCGGCAGCGCGTGCAGGGCATAGGCCCCGGTCAGCGTGTGCAGTTCGGCCGTGCTCATGCGCTCACCCCCAGGCAGTCGCGCAGCCGGATGAGGCCGTCGCGCAGTCGAGTCTTGATGGTGCCCAGGGGCACGGTGAGGAGTTCCGCCACCTCACGGTAGGTCAGGCCCCGGTAGTAGGCCAGGGTCACGGACTGCCGCTGGAGTTCGGAGAGGGTGCGCAGACAGCGGCGCACCTGCTCTCTCTCCAGCCGGGTCTCCACCTGTTCGGAGACCTCGTCGAAGGCGGGCGTCCGGTCCAGGAGCGCCGCCCGGTGCTCCCGGGCCGCCGCCGCCTCCGCCGAGCGGACCCGGTCGACGGCCCGGTGGTGGGCGAGGGTGAGCACCCAGTTCATCGCGCTGCCCCGGGAGGCCTGGAAGCGGGGCGCGGTACGCCACACCTCGACCAGCACCTCCTGGGCGACCTCCTCCGACTGGGCCGGGTCGCGGAGGATGCTCCGTACGAGGCCGAGCACGGGCCCGGAGACCGCGTCGTACACCTGGGCGAAGGCCTCCTGGTCCCCCCGCGCGACCCGCACCAGGAGCTCCTGGAGGTCGGGCCCGGGTGCGGGCACCCCGCTGATCTGTACGGCTTCGTTCACGCGGGTTTCCTCCCGGGACGTCATCGGTTCCAGAAGTGATTCGGAGCCGGTGGCCGTGCGGATTGGTCCAACGGCCGCGATCTTTCCAGAACCGGCCCCGCCCGGCCGTGCGACGCAGCGGCGCGCCTCAGCCGCCCGACGCGACCGGCCGAGCGGTGTCGTGCCGCGCCCCGTCGTGCCTGGCTGCCTTGCGCCGGGTGGCTCGCAGGGCGAGGAAGGCCAGCAGTGCGAGCGGTGAGAGCAGGATCGCGAGGACGAGCAGCGGGCCCATCAGCCAGGGGGAGAGCCCGAGCTTCCGGCCCTGGAGGAACATCCACTGGCCGACCAGCAGGTCCCACGCGATGATGTGGGCCCAGACGGCCGCGGCGCCGTTGGGCAGCGTCATCAGCTCCTGGAAGCCGGGGAGTTCGGGCCCGGTCACCGCCGCCCAGACCTCCGGGAAGACCGGCGCGACGAGGGCGGCGTACACCACGGCGACCGGCACCGCCGTCAGCGGAGAGGAGACGATCCGGGCGGTGACGGACCAGGTCGGAGCGAAGATCATCAGCAGCCAGAACGGGGCGGCCAGGAGGAACGTGAGGTCGAAGAGGGTGCCGGCGCTCGTCATGGGGTGAACTCCTTGCTGCGGGAGGACGGTTCGGATTCCTGCGGTTCTGATTTCTGCTGTACGGGAGCGGGCGCGGGTGGCCGCCGCAGCGCCACCCCCACCCCGGCGGCAACCGCCCCCAGGAGGACACCGGTGGCGACGAGCGTCACCGCGTCCGGGCGGATCAGGGGCTGGCCGCGCAGTGCCTGCCAGGTGGTCAGGGCGACGAGACCCGCGTATCCGACCGTCACCACCCGTACGAGTCGCAGCCGCAGCCCGGCGTCGCGGAACCGGGCGATCCGGGGCGCGAGCACCACCAGGGCGATCAGGAACAGCGGGATCAGCTGGAGCGCGTGCATCCCCACGAAGTGCGGGATCCGCAGATCGCCGCCGGTCGTGGACCAGCCGGTCAGCGGCATCGAGGGGCCGCCGTCCGGCACGCCGACGGAGTGGGCGCCGATCACATCGGGGCTTTCCGTGCCTCCGGCCCGCTGCTCCGCGCTGGGCAGCGTCATCAGGAAGCCGATCCCCGCGCCCACCAGCGCGATCACGACACCGCCCCGGATCGCCCAGGCGGTCGCCCGGTCCGCGAACCGGGTGCGCAGGAGTAGGAGGCCGATCACCAGGGTGGCCGCCCACAGCACGATGACCGTGATCCCCATCGCCGTGAACAGGGCCTGGTCGAACGGTGTCTCGACGTTGAAGTGGCTCCGCTTCCCGCGGACGACCTGCCCGGTGATGATCGCCATCTCGACGAGGCTCGTTGCGACGACCACGTTCCCCGCCCACCAGCCGGTCCGGCGCCCCCGGGTCGACTGCGCGAGCATCCAGGCCAGGGACAGGCCGTAGACGGTGAAGGAGAGGTAGAACTTGAACGGCTTCGCCCAGATCGGCGCGTCCACCAGGACCCGGTCGTCGACCGCGAGACCCACGGCGGATACGACGGCCCCGAGGGCCATCACGGCGGAGAAGACGACTAACGGGCGATGCCAGGAACGCCATGACGGCATGGGAGACCCCCTGAGAGCTACTGAATGGATAGTGGCGCTTACTGCTATCCGGTAGGGGCACTATCTATGATGGCGGTCTGATCTGGCAAGGGCGGAAAGGCGAACACGCGGTGCGCATCGGTGAATTGAGTCGCAGGTCCGGGGTGCCGGTGCCGACGATCAAGTACTACGTACGGGAACGGCTGCTGCCCGCCGGGGAGTTGACCAGCCCCAACCAGGCGGAGTACGGCCCCGGCCATGAGCGGCGCCTCCGCCTGATCCGGGTCCTGCTGGAGGTGGGCGGACTCTCGCTCGCCACCATCGGGGAGGTGCTGAAAGCCACCGACGACCCCGCACAGCCGGTGCTCAAGGTGCTCGGCGCAGCGGCGAAAGGGGTCACACCGCTGGAGGAGGGCGAGAGCGGTCCGGAGCTGGAACAGGCCCGGGAGGACGTGGTCGAACTGCTGCGACGGCGCGACTGGCAGGTCAGCGAGGGGACGACGGCCGCCGAGTCGCTGGCCGGGGTGATCTCGGCGCTGCGCCGGGTCGGGCACGGCGGTCTGGTCGACCTGATCGAGGAGTACGCGGACGCGGCCGAGTCCGTGGCCCGCGCGGACATCGGGTACGTACAGCGCCGGGTGGCCCGGGAGGATCTGGTCGAGAGCGTGGTCGTGGGGACGGTCCTGGGCGAGGCCATGTTCGGCGCGCTGCGCAGACTCGCCCACGAGGACGTCTCGTTCCGGCTGTACGAGGGGCTGGGCGCGGGCGGCGATGAGGCGCCTGCCGGTCGCGGTGGGCCTGCCGGTGCGCCTGACGGTGTGGACGGTGCGGGAGGCGCGGGGGCACCCGGGGCCTGAGGTCCGACGATCGGGGCGAGACCCCCGCAGACGCAGAGACCCCGCCCACCGGGAGTGCGGTGGGCGGGGTCCTGAGCGGGAGGAGCGGCGACGCGACCGCCGCTGGGCGGCCCTGGGCGGGAGGGGCACTCGCCCCCTGCCGAGTCCTGCCGGAGGGCACGCAGCCCGGGCTCCGCCCCCGCCGGAGCGCTCGACGGCCGAGCCCCCTGCCCAGGCGCTACGCGGCCGCCGCCGGTCCCTCCTGCTCGCGTTCCACCTGCTCGTTCCACTCGCGCTTCACCGCGCGCCAGGCGTCGTCGTTCTGGCCGAGGCGCCAGTAGCCGGAGATCGACAGCTGGGCGAGCGGGATCTGCCGCTCCACGCGCAGATAGCGGCGGATCTCCTTCACGAAGCCCGCCTCCCCGTGCACGAACGCCTGGACCTCGCCCTCGGGGAAGTCCAGCCCCTTCACGGCGGCGGTCAGCAGCTCACCGACCGGCCGGTCGCCGCGGTGCAGCCAGGTCACGGCCACCCCGTCGGGCGACACGATCTTCTGCTCCTCGGAGGCGTCCGGCACCTCGACGAAGGCGTGCACCAGGGCGCCCGCCGGCATCTGCTCCAGCGACGCGGCGATCGCCGGGAGGGCGCTCTCGTCGCCGACCAGCAGGTGCCAGTCGGCCGAGGCCTGCGGGGCGTAGGCGCCGCCGGGGCCGAGGAAGGTCACCTGCTCGCCCGCCTGGGCGCGCTGCGCCCACGGCCCGGCGAGGCCCTCGTCGCCGTGGACCACGAAGTCGACGGCCAACTCCCGGGCGACCGGGTCCCAGGAGCGGATCGTGTACGTCCGCGTCGTGGGCCACAGCTCGCGCGGGTGGCTCTCGCGGATGGCGGCGATGTCGAACGGGTGCGGGTAGTCCGCGCCCTCGGGGGCGAAGCACAGCTTGATGTAGTGGTCGGTGAAGCCGTCCAGGGAGAAGTCCGCGAGCCCCTCGCCGCCGAGGACCACCCGCACCATGTGCGGGGTGATCTGCTCGGTGCGCACGACCTGCGCCCCCTGGGCCTTGGGTCCTTGCCGGGCCGGCCGCTCTGCCACGAGGTACTCCCTGGGTTGTGACGTACGGGCGCGCCCGCCGGTGGACGGGTCCGTGCCGCGTACGTATCGGCGCACGGGGCCGGACACCTCCGGCCCCCATGACTTAGGTATGCCTAAGTTAACACTTCAGGCCCGGAGTGTGGTGAGGAGCCGCTGAAGCGCCCCGCCCAGGCCCCACTGCCCGGCAAGCGCTTCCAGGGCGGCCGGGTCGCGCGGCTCGCGGGGGAGCGCCGGGTCGAAGTCGGGCAGCGGCACGTCCGCCGCCACCCGCACGACCTTCGGCGCCACCGCCACATAGTCCCGCGCCTCGTCCAGCCGCTTGCGCTGCGAGGGCGTGAGCTTCGCCTTCGGGTCGTCCACCGCCGCCATGATCCCGGCCAGATCCCCGTACGCGTCCAGCAGCTTGGCCGCCGTCTTCTCGCCGATGCCGGGCACGCCCGGAAGCCCGTCGCTCGGGTCGCCGCGGAGGAGGGCCAGGTCGACATAGCCCGCGCCGTCCACCCCGTACTTCTCGCGGAGCCACGCCTCGTCGGTCAGCTGGAGCGTGCCGACCCCCTTGAGCGGATAGAGCACCCGTACCTGCCGGGCGTCGTCGACCAGCTGATACAGATCGCGGTCGCCGGTCACGATGTCCACCGGGCCGGTCGCGCGGGCGGTGAGCGTGCCGATCACGTCGTCCGCCTCGTACGGAGTGACGCCGACCCGGGCGATCCCCAGCGCGTCCAGCACGTCCTCGATGATCGGGACCTGCGGGGAGAGCGTGTCCGGAATCTCCTCCTCGTCCGTCTGCCCGGCAGGTGTCTCCTCGGCCACCCGGTGCGCCTTGTACGTCGGGATCAGGTCCACCCGCCACTGCGGGCGCCAGTCGTTGTCCCAGCAGGCCACCAGCTCGTCCGGCCGGTGGTCCTGCACCAGGCGGGCGATGAAGTCGAGCAGCCCGCGCGCGGCGTTGACCGGGGTCCCGTCCGGTGCGCGCACCGAGTCGGGGACGCCGAAATAGGCGCGGAAGTAGAGGGAGGCGGTGTCGAGGAGCATCAGGCGTCGCGTCACGGAACCGATGATGCCCCACGCCACTGACAGTCGCCGCCGCTGGCTCCCGGTGACCGAAAACCATCGCTGAAGTGAGCTGGATCACTCTTCCGTTTGGTCCGTGTAAGGACGGGCAGGCGCGCCACCGGAGCGAACCACGTCCCTTTTTTCACCGGGTGCGTGCCATGCGGGCCGAATCCGCACCGCTCCACGGTCTGCCGGCGGGGGTGGCAGACCGTTTTTCAGTTCAACCCGTGAGGTGCATGTGTCAAGGCTGCAAGCCGAAAACTTGTACAAAGTGTTCGGCCGACGACCCGATCAAGCCGTCCGGAAGCTGGAGGACGGCGCGGACCGCGACGAACTCCGCGCCGACGGAACGACCGCAGCGGTGATCGACGCCTCCTTCACGGTGGAGCCGGGCCAGATCTTCGTGGTGATGGGGCTCTCCGGCTCGGGCAAGTCCACCCTGCTGCGGATGCTCAACGGGCTCCTCGAACCCACCGCCGGACGCGTGCTCTTCGACGGCCAGGACCTGACCGCCCTGGCCCCCCGCGAGCTGCGCCAGGTGCGCTCCACCAAGATCAGCATGGTCTTCCAGCACTTCGCGCTCTTCCCGCACCGGAGCGTCCTGGACAACGCCGCGTACGGCCTGGAGGTCCAGGGCGTACCCAAGGCCGAGCGGATCGAACGCGCCGCCGAGGCCCTCCAGCTCACCGGCCTGGCCGGCTGGGAGAACTCCTGGCCCGACGAGCTGTCCGGCGGTATGCAGCAGCGCGTCGGCCTCGCCCGCGCGCTCGCCACCGACGCCGACCTGCTCCTCATGGACGAGTCCTTCAGCGCGCTCGACCCGCTGATCCGCCGTGACATGCAGGACCAGCTCCTGGAGCTCCAGAAGCGGCTGAAGAAGACCATCGTCTTCATCACCCACGACCTCAACGAGGCCATGCGCCTGGGCGACCGGATCGCCGTGATGCGCGACGGGCGGATCGTCCAGCTCGGCACCGCCGAGGACATCCTCGTCACTCCGGCCAACGACTACGTCGCCTCCTTCACCCAGGACGTCGACCGCTCCCGGGTCCTCACCGCGGGCGCCATCATGGCCGAACCGCACACCGTGATGGGCTCCACCACCGAGGCCGGCACCGAACTGCGCACCCCGCAGGACGTCCTCGCCGCCGCCCCCGCCACGGTCGGGGAGTCCACGCCGGTCATCGAGCTGTTCGGGCCCTGCTCGACGAGCGCGGACCCGGTGGCCGTCACCGACGCCAAGGGCAGGCTCGTCGGCGTCGTCCCCGGCTCCCGGCTGCTCGCCGTCCTCGGCGACCCGATGACGCCCACGGAATCACCGCAGGCCACGGCCTCCGACAACGATGCCGTGAAGAACGGCGACGGCAAGAACGACGGAGTGAAGAAGGTGGCCCGTGTCTAGGCTCCCTCTCGGTGACTGGGTCGACTCCGCCGTCGACTGGCTGCAGACCCATCTCGCCTGGCTCTTCGACGCGATCAGTACGGTCGTCGGGGGCATGTTCGACGGCATAGCCGCCGTCCTCTCCGCCCCCACCCCCTCCTCTTCGCCGGTATCGTCGCGATCATCGCCTGGTGGCTGCGCGGGCTGCCGGCCGGGCTGCTGGCCTTCGCCGGGTTCACCCTCATCGACTCCGTCGAGCTGTGGGCCGAGGCGATGGACACCCTCACCCTGGTGCTCGTCGCGACCCTCGTCACGCTGGCCATCGCCGTACCGCTCGGCATCTGGTCCTCCCGGTCCAAGACCGTCAGCGCGATCATCCGGCCGGTCCTGGACTTCATGCAGACCATGCCCGCCATGGTCTACCTGATCCCCGGCGTCATCTTCTTCGGCGTCGGTGTGGTCCCCGGCATCATCGCCACCATCATCTTCGCGCTGCCCCCGGGCGTCCGGATGACCGAACTCGGCATCCGCCAGGTCGACGGCGAACTCGTCGAGGCGGCCGAGGCGTTCGGCACCACCTCGCGCAACACCCTGCTGCGCATCCAGCTCCCGCTGGCGCTCCCCACGATCATGGCGGGCATCAACCAGGTCATCATGCTGGGCCTTTCCATGGTCGTCATCGCGGGCATGGTCGGCGGCGGCGGCCTCGGCGGCTCCGTCTACCGGGCGATCGGCAACATCGACGTCGGTCTCGGCTTCGAGGCGGGCATCTCCATCGTCATCCTCGCCATGTACCTGGACCGGATGACCGGGGCGCTCGGCCGCGAGGTCTCCCCGCTGGGCCGCCGCGCCGCCGCCAAGGCCCAGGCCGCCGCCGAGGGCTGGAAGATCTGGACGTACCGTCCGCAGCCCGTCGTCGCGGTCGCCGGCATCGTCGCCCTCGCGCTCGTCGCGGGCGGCATGGGCGTCTTCGGCGGCTCCGCCAAGGACACCACCGCCTCCGGCACCGCGCAGATCGGCGCGGGCAAGAAGGTCAGCATCGGCTACATCCCCTGGGACGAGGGCATCGCCTCCACGTACCTCTGGAAGGAGATGCTGGAGCGGCGCGGCTTCGAGGTCGACGTCACCCAGTACGAGGCCGGGTCGCTCTACACCGGTATGGCCAACGGCCAGATCGACTTCCAGACCGACTCCTGGCTCCCCGTCACCCACGCCAGCTACTGGGAGAAGTACCAGGACCGCCTGGACGACCTGGGCGCCTGGTACGCCCCCACCTCGCTGGAGCTGGCCGTCCCGGCGTACATGAAGGACATCAAGTCCATGGAGGACCTGAAGGGCCGGGCCTCCGAGTTCAAGGGCCGGATCGTCGGCATCGAGCCCAGCGCCGGTGAGATGGGCCTGCTGAAGTCGAAGCTCCTGCCGGGCTACGGCCTGGACAAGGAGTACAAGCTCATCGACGGCTCCACCCAGTCCATGCTGGCCGAGCTGAAGCGCGCGTACGCCAAGAAGGAACCGATCGTCGTCCCGCTCTGGTCGCCGCACTGGGCCTACAACGAGTACGACCTCACCAAGCTGGCCGACCCCAAGAAGCTCTGGGGCGAGGGCGACGGTGTGCACACCCTCTCCCGCAAGGGCTTCGCGAAGGACCAGCCCGAGGTCGCGCAGTGGCTCAAGAGCTTCAAGATGACCGAGAAGCAGCTCACCAGCCTCGAGGCAGAGATCCAGAAGACCGGCGCGGGCAAGGAGCAGGAGGCCGTCCGCATCTGGCTGGAGGCCAACCCGGGCGTCGCGGACAAGTGGACCCCGGTCCCCGAGGGCACCGAGAAGGCGCAGGCCGCCGGGGCGCAGCAGGTCGCCGCGGGCGGGAGGAGCTGAACGAGAAGCAGCTCGGCGGTCTGGAGAACGAGATCCAGAAGCGCGGCGCGGGCCACGAGGAGGAGGCCGTGAAGGCCTGGATGGCCGACAACCCGGGCATCGCGGACACCATGGCGCCCCTGTAGAGGCTCCGGTCCGGTAAAAGCGCAGGTGAGGGGTGGGTGCCGCCGACGGGCGGGGCCCACCCCTTCCGGCTGTCCGAGGGCCGATTACCGGACGTCTTGCGCAACCATGTGCGTAAGGTGCTGGCAGCCGGGAGGATGGCTGAGGCGGGAGGGAGCCGTTCATGGACGACAAGGACACACCGCGGGTGGGTGCCGCGGTCCGCCGCAGACGCCGCACCCTGGGCCTCACGCTGGCCGCGGTCGCCGAGCGCAGCGGGCTCTCCGTGCCCTTCCTCAGCCAGATCGAGAACGAGCGAGCCCGTCCCAGCGCCCGCTCCCTCGACCGGGTCGCCGAGGCCCTGGAGACCACCACCTCCCGGCTGCGGGCCGCCGCCGACTCGGCCCGCGCGGTCGACGTCGTACGGGGCGAGGAGGGCGACGGCATCCGCCGGGTGGTGCGCGGCCGCCACCAGCTCAGCGCCCTGGAGTTCACCGGCGAGATCGACCTCGGGCGCGAGTTCCAGCACCGCAACGACGAGCTGATGTACGTCGTGGAGGGCGCCGCCGAGGTGGAGGCGGAGGGCCAGGCGTACCGGCTGGAGCGCGGCGACACCCTGTTCCTCTCCGGCGGTGTACGGCACCGCTGGCGCGCCACCCGCCCCGGCACCCGGCTCCTGCTCGTCGCCGTCGCGGAGCACATCGACGCCACGTACGACTCGCGCCGCTGAGAGACCGGGAGAGACAGGGGAGCGGGAAGTGTCCGAAGTGCCGGGAGCGCCGGAAGCATCAGGAGCACCGGGAGCGTCCGACGTGCCGAACCGGCCCGGAGGAGCGTCCGACGAGACGGCACGCGGGGGCGCGTCAGACGTGCCGAACAGGCCCGGAGCGCCGAACGTGCCCCCGCGTGTCGTCTCCCTGGTCCCCTCCCTCACCGAGGCCGTCGCCGCCACCGCCCCCGGGCTGCTCGTCGGCGTCACCGACTGGTGCACGCACCCGGCGGATCTCGCCGCCGCCCGCATCGGCGGCACCAAGAACCCGGACGTGGCCGCGATCACCGCCCTCGCCCCGGATCTGGTGATCGCCAACGAGGAGGAGAACCGCGCCCCCGACCTCGCCGCACTGCGGGCGGCCGGGCTGGACGTCCTGGTCACCGGGATCCGCACCCTGGAGCAGGCCTTCACCGAGCTGGACCGGGTTCTCACCGCCGGCTGCGGCCTGCCCCGCCCCCGCTGGCTGGACGAGGCCGAGGCCGCCTGGGCCGCGCTCCCCGCGCCCTCGGGCGACCCCCGGCCCGCCGTCGTACCGATCTGGCGCCGCCCCTGGATGGTGCTCGGCTCCGACACCTTCGCCGGGGACCTGCTGGCCCGGCTCGGGGTGCGCAACGTCTACGCGGACCATGCCGAGCGCTACCCGCGCATCCCGCTCGACGAGCTGAACGCGTCCGGTGCCGAGCTGGTCGTCCTGCCGGACGAGCCCTACCGCTTCACCGCCGACGACGGGCCCGAGGCCTTCCCCCGCCTGCCCGCCGCCCTCGTCGACGGCCGCCTGCTCACCTGGTACGGGCCGTCGCTGGCGCGGGCCGCGCGGGAGCTGCCGTCAGCGCTCCGCTGACCACCCCGCGTACGGTCCGCACCCCGGCCACCGCCCACGCCACCACCAGGAACACGTACAGCGCCACGGCCAGCCAGGTCAGGGCCTCCAGCCCGGTGTGCCGGGCCAGTCCGGCCGCCCCCGTCACACACGTACCGACGGGGAAGGTGAACGCCCACCAGGTCATCGCGAACCCCATGCCGTCCCGCGCCGCCCTGATCACCATCGCGCCCGCCAGCGCCAGCCACAGCACCGCGAACCCCATCACCGGCACCCCGTAGAGCACGGCGAACGCGCCGAACGCCGAGGCGTAGGGGCTCGTCACCGCCCCCGGAGCCGCGTCGGCCAGCTGGTTGACGGCGGTCGTCGACTGGCCCAGCGGCCCCAGCACCAGGAAGAGCGTGGGGGTCAGCGCGAGCGGCAGGGGACCGTGGTGGACGAGCCGGGCGAAGACCAGCGGCAGCACCACCAGCGTGGCCAGCAGGGAGAGCCCGAACATGGCGTAACAGGCCAGCAGCAGCGCCTCCCGCCCCTGCCCCTCGGGCACATGGGCCACCAACAGCGCACCCTGCGTGGCCGAGACCATCGGGGCGACCAGCGGCAGCAGCCAGACCGGCGACGCGGTCCCCGGCGCCGGACGGTGCCGTACGACCATCAGATACGGGACCACCACGGCGGCCCCCAGCCCGATCGCCGTCCCCGCGACGAAGAGCACCACGTCGACGGCGAGCGCGGCCCGTGCGCCGATGACGTCCGCCCCCACCGTCAGCGTCGCCCCGCCGACCGCCAGCAGCGCCATGGAGAGGCACCCGTAGAAGGGGGCGACGGCCGGGTCCAGGAGGTGGGTGCGGGCCTGGTCGCGGTGGTGGAGCCAGTGCCCGGCCCGGGCGGCGAGGACGGCGGCCAGCAGGAGGGCGGAGAGCCCCCAGACGACGGTGCACGCGGTGCGGAGACCGGGCACGCCGACCGGGAGCGCCGCCCCGGCGGCGGCCACGATCGCGGTGCCCATGACGCTCGCGTACCAGTTGGGGCCGATGTGCCGCAGGGCGGGCAGCCGTGGCTGCGCACCGGCCGGGCGCGGGCTTTCCGGGCGCGTACCGGCGTCCGGACGCCGACCGTCCGGAGAGGGGAGAGGAGCGGTGCCGGGGGCCGACAGGGGGGCGCTGGTCTGCGGAAAGATGGCCATGCCACGATTCTTCGCCCGCCCTCCCGGGCCCACCAGGGACTCCACCCCTATGAGGTCATAAGGTGACTTTATGAGCAGTGAACCGCCCGTGCCCCCCACCCCCCTCTCCCACCGGGTCCCCGACCTCGGGGCGCTGGAGCTGCTGCTCGCCGTCGCCCGCCACGGCAGCCTCGGCCGGGCCGCCAAGGACCTCGGCATCACCCAGCCCGCCGCCTCCAGCCGCATCCGCTCCATGGAGCGCCAGCTCGGCGTGGCCCTGCTCGACCGCTCCCCGCGCGGCTCCCGGCTGACCGGCGCGGGCGCCCTCGTCACCGACTGGGCGCGCCGCGTGGTGGAGGCCGCCGAGGCGTTCGACGCGGGGGCGCAGGCGCTGCGCGACCGGCGGGACTCCCGGCTGCGGGTCGCGGCCAGCATGACGATCGCCGAATACCTGCTGCCCGGCTGGCTGATCGCCCTGCGCACCGACCGCCCGGACACCGCCGTCTCGCTCCACGTCGGCAACTCGGCGGACGTCGCCCGCCGCCTGGTGACCGGCGAGGCCGACCTGGGCTTCGTCGAGGGCCTGTCGATACCGGAGGGCCTGGACGGCACGGTCATCGCCCACGACCGCCTGGTCGTCGTGGTCGCCCCCGCCCACCCCTGGGCCCGCCGCCGTACCCCGCTGCTCCCCGACGAACTGGCCGCCACCCCGCTGATCCTGCGCGAGCACGGCTCCGGCACCCGGCAGGTCCTGGACGCGGCCCTCGCCGTCCACGGCGGGCTCGCCCAGCCCCTGCTGGAACTCTCCTCCACGACCGCCGTGAAGGGCGCGGCGGAGAGCGGCGCCGGACCGTGCGTCCTGAGCGAACTGGCCCTGGGCGAGGAACTGTCCGCCCGCCGCCTGGTCAAGATCCCGGTCGCGGGCGTACGGCTGCGCCGCCAGCTGCGGGCCGTCTGGCCGGCGGGCCACCGCCCCACGGGCCCGGCCCGCGACCTGCTCTCCCGCACCGGCCGGAGCGGGGTGCCGGGTGCCCCGTAGCGGCTTCGAACCCCCGGCGGCCGCCGCCTAGAGTGGCCCCATGACCTTCGCGCCGCCGCCCGGCTGGTACCCGGACGCGGGCACACCCGGCACCGAGCGCTGGTGGGACGGCACGGCCTGGACCGCGCACACCCGCCCGCTCGGCGCCGCCACCGCCCCGTACGAACCGGCCCCACAGCCGTATGCGTCCGAGTCGGCCCGACAACCGTACGCACCGCAGACGTTCGGGCCCCCGCAGCCCGCTCCCCGGGGCGGCGGCCGGACGAAGGTCCTGGCGATCGCCCTGGCGGGCCTCATCGTCCTGGGCTCGGCCGTCACCGCCGTCGTCCTGCTGGGCCGCGACGACAGCGGTACGCGAGCGGCCCCGGCCCCCAGCCCGCCCGCCCCGGCCGCCACCACACCCGCCCCCTCCGCCACGCCCTCCTCGGAGGACGGCGCCCCGGGAGACGACCCCGCCGTCCTCGTCGACCAGCTCAACGGGATCACGCTGGCGGTGCCCGAGGGCTGGGAGAAGGCGAAGACCTCCACCGGCGGCGTCCCCACCATGCGGACCGCCGTCTCCTACGACTGCCCCGGCACCTCCGGCTTCTGCTACCGGGGCACGGTCTCCACCCGGACCGCCCGCGCCGACCAGACCGACCCCAAGGCCATCGCGGAGGCCGACATCACCACGGCCGCCGACAAGGCCTACGAGGAGGACACCCTCGGCCGGCGCACCCACGGCGGGATCACCTCCCACCAGGTGCTCAAGGAGGGGCCGGTGGCGGTCGCCGGGCGCACCGGCTACCTGGTGCGCTGGCGGGTCGTCACCGGGAAGGGCCCCGGCGGGGTGGTGCAGTCCGTGGCGTTCCCCTCGACGGCGGGCGCCGGGACCCCGGTGATCGTCCGGTTCGCCTTCGACGCGGACCGGCCGGAGCTGCCGCTCCCCCTGATGGACACGATCACCCGGTCCATCCGCCCGATCGGGGACAGCACGACGAACGGCGGCGTGGGCTCGACGATCGGCCCCTGAGCCTTCCCGTCGACCTCAGGGCCCCCTGAGCCCTCCCGCCGAGCTCAGAGGAAGGTCTTCCCTTCCCCTCGATACGTCGGAACGGTCGCCGTGATCCGGTCGCCCTCGATCAGCTGGAGCGCGTCGAAGCGCTCGCACAGCTCACCGGCCTTGGCATGCCGGAACCAGACCTTGTCCCCGATCAGCAGATCGTCGGCGGGGGAGCCGAGCAGCGGCGTCTGGACCTCGCCCGCGCCCTCCTGCGCGTCGTAGCGCAGCCCTTCGGGGAGGTACGGGACGGGGGAGCGGTCCGCGCCCGCCGCCCCCGACGCCGGGTAGCCGCCGCCGAGCACCGTCACCACGCCCACGCCGGGCCGCCGCACCACGGGCTGGGCGAAGAGGGCGGCCGGGCGGGCGGTGAACGAGGTGTAGTTGTCGAAGAGGCGGGGCACGTAGAGCCCCGACCCGGCCGCGATCTCCGTGACCGCGGCCTCGGCCGCCGTGTGCTGCACACTGCCGGTGCCGCCGCCGTTGACGAACTCCAGCTCCGGCGCGACCGCCCGCACGGCCCGCACCACCTCGGCCCGCCGGACCGCCAGCTCCTTGCGGGCGGCGGCCTGCATCAGCCGGATCGCCCGGGACCGCAGCGGCCGCCCGGCCACCGCGTCCCCGACCCCGGCGACATGCCCCTCGTACGCCATCAGCCCCACCAGCCGGAACCCCGGCCGGCGCGCCACCGAGCGGGCCAGCTCGGCGAGTTGGGCGGGAGAGCGCAGGGGAGAGCGCAGCGCGCCGATCCTGATCCGGCCGCCCAGCAGCCGCAGCGAGGTGTCCAGCTCCAGGCAGACCCGGATCTCCTCCCGCCCACCGGCCCGGGAGGCGTCGATCAGCTCCAGCTGGGAGTGGTCGTCCACCATCACCGTCACGGCCGCGGCCAGCTTCGGGTCGGCGGCCAGTTCCGCGAAGGCGGCCCGGTCCGCCGACGGATACGCCAGCAGGACGTCGTCGAACCCGGCCCGCGCCAGCCAGAGCGACTCCGCCAGCGTGAACGACATGATCCCGGCGAACCCGGGCCGCGCGAGCACCCGCTCCAACAGGGCCCGGCACCGCACGGACTTGCTCGCCACCCGGATCGGCTTCCCGCCCGCCCGGGCCGCCAGATCGTCGGCGTTGTCGTCGAACGCCTCCAGATCGACGATCGCCAGCGGGGCGTCGAGATGGGCGGTGGCCCGGTCGTACCGGGCCCGGTCGGCGGCGCGGGCAGTCATGGCCGCAGCTTGCCAGAGAGCGCTACCCCTGGGTAGGGGACGTTCGGGGCAGATCGGCCGAGGCCGGACGTCCCGTTCCCCGCCGTACGCCCGCAGCCCGTAGAGTGACGGGCACGCGAGCACCAACGCACCTGACGGTGGCGGTGATCCGTGGTCGGTACGGGAAGTGAACCAGGGGGCCGGATGAGTACCGAAGCGCAACGCGCTCCCGTACCCCCGCGCCCGACGTCCCCACCGCCTTCCGCTTCCCTGGCGGTTCCCCCTCCGCCCACGGCTCCGGCCCCCTCGGCCCCGGCGACAACCCCGCAGGCCGCTGCCCGGCCGACGGCCCCGCAGGCGCCCGCGCAGCCGACGGAGTCGGTACCTTCCGCTTCCGCCCCGCGGTCCTTTACCCCACCGGCGCCCGCCGCTCCGCCGACGGCGCGGACGGACTCTGCGGCGACCACGCCCGTGCCCGCCGCCCCGCCCACACCACCGAACCCGGCAGACGCCCCCGTGCCCCCGCAGGCGCCCCCGCCCGCCGGAGCCGACGCCCCCACCCGCCCGGGGCCGTCCGAGCCCCCTGTCCTCAGCCCCTACCCCACCCACCCCGGCCCGCCCCCCGCCTTCACCACCCGGCGCAGGCCCGTCGGGGCCGTGGACCTCACTCCCGCGCAGGGGGCCGCCCCGCAGCCGCCGCCTCCGGGCGCGTACCGCGTACCGGCGCGCTACGGCTACCCCGAGACGCCCGTCGAGACCACCACCCGGCTGCGGCCCGTCCCGTCGGGGCGGCAGCGGTGGCGGGCTGCCTCGGCGGCGGCCTGTGTCGTGCTCGGGCTCGGGCTGATCGGCGGGGCGGCCACCGGGGCCTGGCTGACCGGGGACTCCTCGGCCGAGCCGACCCGGACCCCGTACGCCACCGGCCGTACCGTCTGGCACAGCGTCCCCGTCGACACGCTCTTCCCGCCCACCCTCAAGGGCACCGGCGCCGGGCCCGGCGGGACCAACCGCACCTGGATCCGGCTCTCCGTCGCCCCGGACAGCGACTGCTCCCAGGGGCTCGACCCGCTGCTGCGCACCACCCTGCGCTCCGTCGGCTGCGAGCGGATGGTGCGGGCCACCTACACCGACGTCACCCGCTCCTCCGTCACCACCGTCGGCGTGGTCGTCACCGAGGCCGACGAGGCCGGGATGCAGGCCCTGAGCACCCGGTTCACCGAGCAGAGGCTCGCCGGGCGCAAGGACCTGATGCCCCGTACGTACGCCCCCGAGGGCACCCTCGCCGCCGGGTTCGGCGACCGGCAGCGGGCCAGCTGGACCGTCCGGCCGCTCACCGAGATCCCCGTCGTCGTCTTCGCCGTCTCCGGCTTCGCCGACGCCCGTACCGTCCCCGAACCGCAGCCCGCCGACGCGGCCACCGAGACGGGCGCCGACACGGACATCGCCCAGGCCGGGCTCGGCCACGAGGCCAAGGGCATCGCGGACCGGGTGGAGCGAGGGCTCCGCAAGACCGTCACCGACCTCGTGGAGCCCCCCGCATGACCCGACGACGACCCCACCGCGTCCTCGCCGCGGTCTGCGCCGCCGCCGTCCTCGCGCTCACCCCCGCCGCCCCCGCCCACGCGGACGCCATCCGCGACCAGCAGTGGGCCCTGGCGGCCCTGCACACCGACCGCGCCTGGCAGACCACGAAGGGCGCGGGCATCACCGTCGCCGTCCTGGACACCGGCGTCGACGGCTCCCACCCCGACCTGGTCGGCCAGGTGCTCCCCGGCAAGGACCTCGTCGGCTTCGGCGCCACCCGCGGCGACTCCTCCTGGGCCCTGCACGGCACCGCGATGGCCGGGATCATCGCCGGACGCGGCAACGGCCCCGGCCGCGCCGACGGCGTCCTCGGCATCGCCCCCGAGGTCAAGATCCTGCCCGTCCGGGTCATCCTGGAGTCCAAGGACCCCGCCCGCGCCAAGGCCCGCAAGACCCGCGGCACCGCCCTCGCCGACGGCATCCGCTGGGCCGCCGACAACGGCGCCGACGTCATCAACCTCTCCCTGGGCGACGACAGCGAGTCCGCCCACCCCGACCCGGGCGAGGACTCCGCCATCCAGTACGCCCTCTCCAAGGGCATCTCCGTGGTCGCCTCGGCGGGCAACGGCGGCGAGAAGGGGGACCGGATCTCCTACCCGGCCGCCTACCCCGGCGTGATCGCGGTCGCCGCCGTCGACGAGTACGGAACCCACGCCTCCTTCTCCACCCGCCGCTGGTACGCCACCGTCAGCGCGCCCGGCGTCGACATCGTCGTCGCCAACCCGGACGGCCACTACTACATCGAGTGGGGCACGTCGGCGGCCGCCGCGTTCGTCTCCGGAGCCGTCGCCCTGGTCCGCGCGGCCCACCCCGGCCTCGACCCCGCCCAGATCAAGAAGCTTCTCGCGGACACCGCCCGCGACGCCCCCGACGGAGGCCGCGACGACGCCCGGGGGTACGGGATGGTCGACCCGGCGGAGGCCATCGAGGCGGGCTCCCGGCTGCGCCCCGGCGACCTCGGCGCCCAGGCCGCCCCGGCGGGCCACCGCGAGAAGTACTTCGGCCCCGGCCCCACCCCGCCGCCCGCCGACGACGACCCGGTCAACTGGGCCGCCCCGCTAGCCGGCGGCCTCGGCGCGGCCCTGCTGGCAGCGGCGGTCGTCCTCTGGCGCGGCCGGAACGCCCCCGGCCGCTACTGAGCCGCCACCCCTGGCGGCCTGGCCCCGACCCCAGGCACTACGCTCGTCCCGTGGCGCTCAAGAACATTCCGGACCCCGGTTTCTCCGACGACGACGGCTCGGCCTCTCCCGCCCTGACCGGCGCACTCGACGCCTGGTCGAAGGACCGCACCGCCGTCGGCCCGGTCCTCACCGCCCTCCGGGAGGCCCGGCTCCTCGTTCCCGTCGTCGCCGTCCTCGGTGAGGTCGAGGAGGACGAGAACGGGCTGCGGCGCGAGAAGACCAGCGACATGGCCGTCCCCACCCTCAAGGCCGGTGACCGGCGTGCGCTGCCCGCCTTCACCTCGACCGACTCGCTGGCCCGCTGGGACCCCGAGGCGCGCCCCGTCGCCGTACCGCTGCACCAGGCGCTGCAGGCCGCCGCGCACGAGAAGGCCGACACCCTGGTGCTGGACCTCGCCGGACCCGTCGCCTTCGAGCTGAGCGGCCAGGCGCTCCTGGCCCTGGCGGAGAACCGGACCACCACCGACCCGCTCCAGGACCCGGCGGTGCTCGACGCCGTACGGGACGTGGTCGCCGCCGAGCCCGCCGTGCTCCGCGCCCACCTGGGCCCGGGCCGGGCGGACGGCACCCTCGCCCTGGTCCTCGCCCCGGACGCGGTCCCCGCCGAGGCGGCCCGCCGGGTGGCCGAGGCGCTCTCCGCCAGCGAGGCGCTGAGGGCCCGGCTGGTCGGCGGCCTGGACCTGGCCCTGCTCCCGGCCGGAGCCGCCGCACCGGGGGAGCCCCTCTTCAGCCGCTGAGCCCGCGCACGCTCTTACAGGCAAGCCGCTGAGCCCGTACACGACCGAGCCCGCCACCCCTGCGAAAGGGGCGGCGGGCTCACATACGTACAGTCCGAGAAACTAGCCGTAGACCGGGCCCGTGTACTTCTCGCCCGGACCCTGGCCCGGCTCGTCCGGCACCAGCGAGGCCTCGCGGAAGGCGAGCTGGAGGGACTTCAGGCCGTCGCGCAGCGGCGAGGCGTGGAAGGTGCTGATCTCCGTGGTGGAGGCGTCCAGCAGCCCGGCCAGGGCGTGGACCAGCTTGCGGGCCTCGTCCAGGTCCTTGTGCTCCTCGCCCTCCTCCGTGAGGCCGAGCTTCACCGCCGCCGCGCTCATCAGGTTGACGGCGACCGTCACGATGACCTCGACGGCGGGGACCTCCGCGATGTCGCGGGCCATGGCGTCGAAGCCGGGGTTCTCACTGCTGGTGGGGGTCGCGTCGCTCATGCCCACACGATAAGGCCCGGGTGCCGGGTCCCCGTCCCCGGGAGGCCCGGCACCCGGGGATTAGCGCCTCCGCAGGTCGGCTGTTAACCTGTAACAACGACCGGCCGGACACCTGAGTGCCCGGCCCACAAGTGGAGGCTCCGATCTCCCACCTGGCCGTCCGCACCGGACGGCGGGTCACCGGTCAGGCGGTCCCCATCGTTCCGTACGGACGATGGAGCCGCCCGATGCGCCCCGCGGTTCACCGTGGCGGTGCTCCGGTAGTTCCAGGAGCCCCGCCTGTGTCCCGTCCGGGGCATTTTTGCGCTTCCGGCTCGGTTGGTCTTGACGTTACAGACGTTACGCGGCTGTCCGCCAGGCGGTCGCGTGGTGCTACCGAGGAGGATCCATCAGCGCCGAGCCCCGCATCAACGACCGGATTCGCGTTCCCGAGGTCCGACTTGTCGGTCCCAGTGGCGAGCAGGTCGGGATTGTTCCGCTTGCCAAGGCCCTGGAACTCGCACAGGAGTACGACCTCGACCTGGTCGAGGTGGCGGCGACAGCCCGTCCGCCCGTGTGCAAGCTCATGGACTACGGGAAGTTCAAGTACGAGTCGGCCATGAAGGCCCGTGAGGCGCGCAAGAACCAGGCGCACACGGTCATCAAGGAGATGAAGCTCCGGCCGAAGATCGACCCGCACGACTATGACACCAAGAAGGGTCACGTCGTCCGGTTCCTCAAGCAGGGCGACAAGGTCAAGATCACGATCATGTTCCGTGGTCGTGAGCAGTCCCGTCCCGAGCTGGGCTTCCGACTGCTCCAGCGTCTCGCTTCGGACGTGGAGGACCTGGGCTTCATCGAGTCCAACCCGAAGCAGGACGGCCGGAACATGATCATGGTTCTGGGCCCGCACAAGAAGAAGACCGAAGCCATGGCCGAGGCCCGCGAGGCCCAGGCCGCCCGCAAGGCGGGGCGTCAGGGTTCGACCGACGCCGCGTCCGAGGACGGCGCCGCCGAGGCTTCGGGCGAGACACCTTCCGAGGCGTGACCTCAGGGGTCGCCACCCAGGCGGCCCCGGGTCCCCCCGGAACCCCATAGAGACTGACGCCCCTGCAGTCCGGTGCCCCGCACCGTGAGGGGCGCCACTGACGAGGAGAGAACGGCGCGATGCCGAAGAACAAGACGCACAGCGGTGCCAGCAAGCGCTTCAAGGTCACCGGCTCCGGCAAGGTGCTCCGCGAGAGGGCCGGCAAGCGCCACCTGCTCGAGCACAAGTCGTCCAAGAAGACCCGCTCGCTGACCGGCACGGTCGTCGTGGCTCCGGCCGACGCCAAGAAGATCAAGAAGCTTCTCGGCAAGTGAGGTCCGGCCCCCGGCCCGTCCCGGGGGCACGACCTCGATCACACCGGGACCAATTCGTTTCCGGGCCGTGTGAAGACACCCACGGCCCCGCTACAAGGAGTTAACAAGTGGCACGCGTCAAGCGGGCAGTCAACGCCCACAAGAAGCGCCGGGCGATCCTCGAGCAGGCCAGCGGCTACCGCGGTCAGCGTTCGCGCCTGTACCGCAAGGCCAAGGAGCAGGTCACCCACTCCCTGGTCTACAACTACAACGACCGCAAGAAGCGCAAGGGCGACTTCCGTCAGCTGTGGATCCAGCGCATCAACGCCGCTGCCCGCCAGAACGGCATGACGTACAACCGCCTCATCCAGGGTCTGAAGGCCGCCAACATCGAGGTGGACCGCAAGATCCTGGCCGAGCTCGCGGTCAACGACGCCAACGCGTTCGCCGCCCTCGTCGAGGTCGCCCAGAAGGCCCTCCCGAGCGACGTCAACGCCCCGAAGGCCGCCTGATCCAGGCACCGCTTTCCAGGTAGTACGTGAACCGGACCCGCAGGCGCCCGCCGCCTGCGGGTCCGGTGCGTTGCCGCCACCGCGCCCCACGGCCGTACGCCCGCCGTACGCCCTTTCCCGCGCAGACCCCACCGCCGTACGCCGCCGTACGCCGATCCCACCGCCGCACACGCAGAGCAGAGAGGCCCGCCGCCGACCATGGGCACCCCCGAACTGATCTCCCCGCGCTCCCCGCGCGTCGCCGCCGCCCGCCGGCTGGCCCGCCGCAACTTCCGCGGCAAGGAGCGCAGGTTCATCGCCGAGGGGCCCCAGGCCGTCCGCGAGGCCGCTGCCCACCGGGGCGGTGACGGACAGCCCACCCTCATCGAACTGTTCGCCACCCCCGAGGCCGCCGAGCGGTACGCCGACATCGTCGCCGCCGCCCACACGGCCGGTGCCCGGGTCCACCTGGCCGGTGACGACGTCCTCGCGGACGTCTCGCAGACCGTCACCCCGCAGGGCCTCATCGGCGTCTGCCGCTTCCTGGACTCCCCGTTCCAGGAGATCCTGGACGCCCGACCCACCCTGGTGGCCGTTCTGGCCAACGTCCGCGACCCCGGGAACGCCGGTACGGTACTGCGCTGCGCCGACGCGGCGGGCGCCGACGCGGTGGTGCTCACCGACGCCTCGGTGGACCTCTACAACCCCAAGTCCGTACGGGCGTCGGTCGGTTCGCTCTTCCATCTGCCCGTCGCCGTCGGCGTCCCCGTCGAGCAGGCCGTGCAGGGGCTCCGGGACGCGGGGGTGCGCATCCTCGCCGCCGACGGGGCCGGGGACGACGACCTGGACGACGAGCTGGACGCGGGCACCATGGGGACCCCCACCGCCTGGGTCTTCGGCAACGAGGCCTGGGGGCTGCCCGAGGAGACCCGGGCGCTCGCCGACGCCGTCGTCCGCGTCCCCATCCACGGCAAGGCGGAGAGCCTCAACCTGGCCACCGCCGCCGCCGTCTGCCTCTACGCCTCCGCCCGCGCCCAGCGCCCGCGCCGCACACCGGAGGAGTAGCCTCGGCTTTCCGGCGCGTACGGGCCCTGCCCCGGACGCGTGACCCCGCGCTCCCCGACGCGTACGGCCCCGCACCGGGTGCGTCACCGGGAGCCTGTCCGACGATCCGTCACCGAACGGTCCCGGCCATTCGCGTACGTCGTCCACCGGCGCACTCCCTCCGCGCGCCCCCGCAGAGTGTCGCCGGTTCCCCGACGGCTAGTAGGGTGACGAACTCGGGGGCCCACTGCACCGGTTCGAGAGGTGGGGATACGGGAATTATGGCTGTCGGCATGAGCTCGCCGGGACCGGCGCACACCGCCGCCGCGCGCGTGGACGGCCCCGGCATCGACCCCGACGACCTGCCCGACGGGCTCGTCGTCGCCGACGAGAACGGTCGCGTCGTCTGCTTCAACGCCGCCGCCGCCCGCATCACCGCCACCCCCCGCTCCCAGGCCCTCGGCCGCCCCCTGGAAGTGGCCCTCCCGCTGGAGGACCTCAAGGGCAAGCGCTGGTGGGCGCTGACCGACCCGTACGGCGGCCTCGCCACCCGGGGCGGCCAGCCCGAGCGGAACCTGCTGCTGCCCGGCGGCCGTGAGGTGCTGGTCTCCGCCCGTTACGTACGCGAGCACCCCACCGGGCCCGTACGCCGGGTGGTCGTCTCGCTGCGCGGCACCGAGGCCCGTCGGCGTACCGAACGCAGCCACGCCGAGCTGATCGCCACCGTCGCCCACGAGCTGCGCTCCCCGCTCACCTCGGTGAAAGGGTTCACCGCCACCCTGCTCGCCAAGTGGGAGCGGTTCACCGACGACCAGAAGCGGCTGATGCTGGAGACCGTCGACGCGGACGCCGGACGGGTCACCCGACTCATCGCCGAGCTGCTCGACATCTCCCGTATCGACTCCGGGCGGCTGGAGCTGCGCCGCCAGCCCGTCGACATCGCCGCCGCCGTCGCCCGCCACATCCAGGCGCTCATGGCGGGCGGCCAGGCCCCCGACCGCTTCCGGGTCCGCGCCCGGGGGCCGCTGCCCGACCTCTGGGCCGACCCCGACAAGATCGACCAGGTCCTCGGGAACCTCCTGGAAAATGCGGTGCGCCACGGCGAGGGAACCGTCACCATCGATATCGCCCCCGCACCCGCGCCGGGCGGCTGCGACGAGATGGGAACGGCGGTCACCGTGAGCGACGAAGGCCCCGGCATCCCCGAGGAGTCGATGGGCCGTGTCTTCACCCGCTTCTGGCGGGGGAGCAAGCGCGGCGGCACCGGCCTCGGCCTCTACATCGTCAAGGGCATCGTCGAGGCGCACGGCGGCACGATCACCGTCGACCGGGGGCCCGGCGGCGGGGCCGAGTTCCGATTTATTCTGCCCGTGAGCGCGCCCGCCTATCTGAACTAGAGGGGTTTGCGAAGCAATCAGGCAGGGTGGCGGTGGGCGACGGGAGGGCGTGAGCAGCCCACGGGCTCCCCGACCGTCCTGCGGCCCTTAGACTCGACCTTTGGCACCTTTGCGTCCAGCGGTCTCCAGCCGGGTCGCGCCACCAGCCAATCGGAAGCACGGGAAGAGATGTCGGCACCGAACAAGTCGTACGACCCAGTCGAGGTCGAGGCACTGAAACCGGAAGAGATCGAGCGCATGCGGGACGAGGCGTTCGCCGCCTTCGCCGCCGCCGGTGACCTCGACGCGCTCGCCCAGGCGAAGACCGCGCACACCGGAGGTACCTCGCCCCTGTCGCTCGCCAACCGCGAGATCGGCGCCCTGCCCCCGCAGGCCAAGGCCGAGGCGGGCAAGCGCGTGGGCCAGGCCCGCGGCGCCGTCTCCAAGGCGCTGGCCGCCCGCCAGGCCGAGCTGGAGGCCGAGCGCGACGCCCGGGTGCTCGTCGAGGAGGCCGTGGACGTCACACTGCCCTACGACCGCACCCCGGCCGGCGCCCGCCACCCCCTGACGACGATCATGGAGCGCGTCGCGGACGTCTTCGTCGCCATGGGCTACGAGATCGCCGAGGGCCCCGAGGTCGAGGCGGAGTGGTTCAACTTCGACGCCCTGAACTTCGTGCCCGACCACCCGGCCCGCCAGATGCAGGACACCTTCTTCGTCCGGGGCACCACGGCCGACGGCAAGGCGACCGAGGGCGACGAGTCCGGTGTCGTGCTCCGTACGCACACCTCGCCCGTCCAGGCCCGCTCGCTCCTGGAGCGCAAGCCGCCCGTCTACGTGGTCTGCCCCGGCCGGGTCTACCGCACCGACGAGCTGGACGCCACGCACACCCCGGTCTTCCACCAGATCGAGCTGCTCGCCGTCGACGAGGGCCTCACCATGGCCGACCTCAAGGGCACCCTCGACCACATGGTCCAGGCGCTCTTCGGGCCGGACATGAAGACCCGTCTGCGGCCGAACTTCTTCCCGTTCACCGAGCCGTCCGCCGAGATGGACATGGTCTGCTACGTCTGCCGCGGCGAGTCCGTCGGCAACCCCGACCGCCCCTGCCGCACCTGCGGCAGCGAGGGCTGGATCGAGCTGGGCGGCTGCGGCATGGTCAACCCCAAGGTGCTCACCGCCTGCGGTGTGGACCCCAAGAAGTACAGCGGATTCGCCTTCGGGTTCGGCATCGAACGGATGCTGATGTTCCGCCACAACGTCGAAGACATGCGAGACATGGTCGAGGGTGACGTCCGGTTCACCCGGCCGTTCGGGATGGAGATCTGATGCGCGTCCCGCTTTCCTGGCTGCGGGAGTACGTCGACCTGCCGGAGACGGAGACCGGCCGTGACGTACAGGCCAAGCTCGTCTCCGTCGGGCTCGAGGTCGAGACCGTCGAGCAGATCGGCGCGGGCCTCAAGGGCCCCCTGGTCGTCGGACAGGTCCTGACCATCGAGGAGCTGGAGGGGTTCAAGAAGCCCATCCGCTTCTGCACCGTCGACGTCGGCACAGCCAACGGCACCGGCGAGCCGCAGGAGATCGTCTGCGGCGCCCGTAACTTCTCGGTCGGCGACAAGGTCGTCGTGGTCCTCCCGGGCGCGGTCCTGCCCGGCGACTTCGCGATCGCCGCCCGCAAGACGTACGGCAAGACCTCCCACGGCATGATCTGCTCCACCGACGAGCTGGGCATGGGCGACGACGGCACGCACGGCATCATCGTGCTGCCGCCGGAGCACGAGGTCGGCACCGACGCCATCGAGCTGCTCCAGCTCGTCGACGAGGTCCTCGACATCGCCGTCACCCCGGACCGGGGCTACTGCCTGTCGATGCGCGGGGTCGCCCGCGAGACCGCCACCGCGTACGGGCTGCCGCTGCGCGACCCGGCGCTGCTGGACGTGCCCGCGCCCAATGCGTACGGCTACCCGGTCCAGATCTCCGATCCGATCGGCTGCGACCGCTTCACCGCCCGCACCGTCACCGGTCTCCAGCCCGAGGCCCGCTCCCCGATCTGGATGCAGCGCCGCCTGCAGAAGGCCGGGATGCGCCCGATCTCGCTGGCCGTCGACATCACCAACTACGTGATGCTGGAGTTGGGCCAGCCGCTGCACGCCTACGACCGCAACCGGGTCGACGGGCCGATCGGCGTCCGCCGCGCCACCCAGGGCGAGAAGCTCACCACGCTGGACGGCACCGTCCGCGTGCTGGACGCCGAGGACCTGGTCATCACCGACAACCGCGGGCCGATCGGCCTCGCGGGCGTCATGGGCGGCGCCAACACCGAGATCGCGGACGCGGACGGCGAGCACGCCCTCACCACCGAGGTCGTGATCGAGGCCGCGCACTTCGACGCGATCTCGATCGCCCGTACCGCGCGCCGCCACAAGCTGTCCTCCGAGGCGTCCAAGCGCTTCGAGCGGGGCGTCGACCCGCAGGCCGCCGCCGCTGCCGCGCAGCGCACGGTGGACCTGCTGGTCCTCCTCGCGGGCGGCACCGCCGAGGCCGGGGTCACCGAGATCACCGCCCCCTCCGCCCCGCGCACCATCGCGATGCCCGCCGACCACCCGGACAGGGTCGCGGGCGTGGCGTACGGCCGCGAGACCGTCGTCCGCCGCCTCCAGGAGGTCGGCTGCGACGTCTACGGGCAGGACGAGCTGATCGTCACCGTCCCGTCCTGGCGGCCCGACCTGAACGAGCCGAACGACCTGGCCGAAGAGGTCATCCGCCTGGAGGGCTACGAGAACCTGCCCTCCACCCTCCCCACGCCCCCCTCCGGCCGTGGCCTCACCGACCGCCAGCGGCTCCACCGCCGCATCGGCCGGGTGCTGGCCGGAGCCGGTTACGTCGAGGCGCTGAGCTACCCGTTCATCGGGGACGCCGTCCTGGACCAGCTCGGTCTGGAGAAGGACGACGCCCGCCGCCGTACGGTCACGCTCGTCAACCCGCTCTCCGACGAGGAGCCCTCGCTGCGCACCACGCTGCTGCCGGGCCTCCTCGGCGCACTGCGGCGCAACGACGGCCGCGGCAGCCACGACCTGGCGCTCTTCGAGACGGGCCTGGTCTTCCGGCCCACCGGCGAGGAGACGCCCGCCGTCCGGCTGCCCGTCGACCGCCGCCCCACCGACGAGGAGATCGCCGGACTGAACGCGGCCCTGCCGCGCCAGCCGCGCCGCGCCGCCGTCGTCCTCGCGGGCGCCCGCGAGCAGGCCGGCTGGTGGGGCAAGGGCACCCCGGCCACCTGGGCGGACGCCGTCGAGGCGGCCCGCTCGATCGCGGCCGAGGCAGGCGTGGAGGTCACCGTCCGCGCCGACCAGCACGCCCCGTGGCACCCGGGCCGCTGCGCCGCGCTGTACGTCACCGTGAACGGCGAGGAGACCCTCTTCGGACACGCGGGCGAACTCCACCCGCGCGTGATCAAGGCGCTCCACCTGCCGGAGCGGACCTGCGCCGCCGAGGTCGAGCTGGACGTCCTGGAGCAGGCCGTGGACGGAGCGCTCCAGGCGCCCCGGATCTCCACCTTCCCGGTGGCGACCCAGGACGTGGCGCTCGTCGTCGCCGGGGACGTCCCGGCCGCCGACGTGGAGCGGGCGCTGCGCGAGGGCGCGGGTGAACTCCTCGAATCGCTGCGGCTGTTCGACGTCTTCACCGGCGAGCAGATCGGTGAGGGCAACAAGTCCCTGGCGTACGCGCTGCGCTTCCGCGCCGCCGACCGCACGCTGACCGTCGAGGAGGCCTCGGCCGCCCGCGACAGCGCGGTGGCGCTGGCCGCCGAGCGCACGGGCGCGGTGCTGCGCGGGGCGTAGCACCCCCTGGGCGTTGAGAAGGGGCGTATCCGGCCACCGGATACGCCCCTTCTCCTTCTCCCGCCGGGCGGCGGAGGGACCGCACGCGGACCGGACACGGAACCGGGAGGAAGCGCGGTTCCGGTCCCGACCCGCTGCCACCCTCCTTCGTCGTTGGGCAGTGGGTCGTGCGATCCGGCGCCGTCCGCACGGCCACGGAGTGTCGGGCAGGCCGGCGGTGCGGACGGCGCGGGTGCGGGTCGTAGGCCTTACGAGGGGGTGCCGACGACCCGGCCGCCTCTTGCGAGGGAGCCCATTCAACCGACCCCGGTCCCCGCGCGGCAGAGCGCACAGCAGGAGGGTTCGGGCATTCCGTTCACACCCCGTGTGAATCGTGCTCCACTAGGCTCATTGCGACACGCATCTGGGGGGACGATGGAGCCGAATGTCCTGCTCGAATCCCTGATCGACGAGGCCGGGATGTCCCGGGCGGGGCTCGCCGGTCACATCAACCGGGCGGGCAGGGCCAGGGGCCTGAGCCTGCGGTACGAACATACGGCGGTCTCCCGCTGGCTCAAGGGCCAGCGGCCGCGCGGCCAGGTGCCCGACCTGATCTGCGAGGTGCTGGCCGCCCGGCTGACCCGCCCGGTCACCCTCGACGACATCGGCATGGGAACCTCCGGCGGCTACGGCACGGAGACGGCCGCCCACCCCGCCTCCCTCTCCGGCTTCGTCGACCGGGCCACCGCGCTCTGGCGCTCCGACGAACAGCAGCGCCCCGACCTGGCCGCCATGCCCGCCGTCACCGGCACCCCGGCGGTGATGCCGGTCTGGGAGTGGGAGAACCCGCCGGAGGACACCGACGTCTCCCGCCCGGGCCTTGGCCGGGTCAGCATGGCCGACATAGAGACGCTCCGCTCCGCCCGCGACCACTACGAGCAGCTGTACCGCAAGGCGGGCGGCATCGCGACCAGACCCCGGATCGTCCGCTTCCTCAACGCCGAGGCAGCGCCCCTGCTCCGCGGCGGCCACAGCGACGCCCTCGGCCGCCGGCTGCACCGGGCGACGGCGGCCCTGGTGGCGGTGGCCGGCATCTGCGCGTACGACTCCGACGCCCACGGCCTCGCCCAGCGCTACTTCCACCAGGCGCTGCGGCTCGCCAAGTCCAGCGGCGACCGGGCGCTCGGCGGCTATGTGATCGCCCTGCTGACCACCCAGTCCCTCTTCCTCGGGGAACACCGCCGTTCCATCGCCTTCGCGGAGGCCGCGCTGCGGGCCGCCGGGGACCACATCACCCCGGCGCTCGCCGCCGACCTCCACGCCATGCAGGCCAAGGCGTACGCACAGCTCGGTGACGCGGCGGGCGCCCGCGCCTGCATCGCGCGGGCCGAGGCGCAGGCGGGCCGGATCCACACCGGGCGGGAGCCGGACGAGACCGGGTACGTCCAGCCGGGCCTGGTCGACGTCCAGGTGGCGGAGGCGCTGCTCAGCCTGGGGGATCTCGACGCGGCACGGGAGCACGCGGCCTCCGCCGTGCGCGCCCCGGCGCACGACCGGGGGCGCGTCCACCGGCTCGCGATGCTCAGCCATATCGAGCTGCTCCAGGGCGAACCGGACCGAGCAGCCGGTACGGCGGCCGAAATGGCCGAGCGGGCCCGGGGGATGGAGTCCCAGAGGCTGCGCGACCGGCTGCGCCAGGTGGGGCGGGAGCTGGCGGAGAGCGGCTGCGCCGACGCCGTACAGACGGCCGATCTCATCGGCGGGGCGCTCCGCGTGCCTCTGTGAGCTGCGCCGCGCACCCCGTCGTTCGTTCCGCTTCGCGGCCGACCCTGCTGGCATGTTGCCCCCAACATGTCGAAAGGCGGCAGAAACGTGCAGTGGACGAACCTGAACGAACAGAATGTGTACGAGAACCGTTGGTTCCGGGTGAACCTGGCGGATGTCGAGCTGCCCGACGGCAGCCACCTCGACCACTTCGTCATCCGGCTCCGCCCGGTCGCCGCGGCCACCGTCGTCAACGAGGCGGACGAGGTGCTGCTCCTCTGGCGCCACCGCTTCATCACCGACAGCTGGGGGTGGGAGCTGGCCGCCGGGGTCGTGGACGACGGCGAGGACATCGCAGCGGCGGCCGCCCGCGAGATGGAGGAGGAGACCGGCTGGCGCCCCGGCCCGCTGCGCCCGCTCCTCACCGTGGAGCCCGCCAACGGCCTCACCGACGCCCGCCACCATCTCTTCTGGGCGGAGGAGGCTCAGTACACGGGCCCGCCGACGGACGCCTTCGAGTCCTCACGCCGTGAGTGGATACCGCTGAAGCTGGTCCCGGACATGATCGCCCGGGGCGAGGTGCCCGCGGCCAACATGGCGGCGGCGCTGCTGATGCTGCACCACCTGCGGCTGGGCTGAGGGGCGCTCACGGGTCCGCTCCCGTACGCGAAGGAGGACACGGCCCCCCCGCCTCCGTACGCGAGAGAGGCGCGGGCCCGCTCCCGTACGCGAGAGAGGCACGGACCTGCTCCCGTACGCACGAGGAGCCGGTCCCGGGATCGTCCGGGACCGGCTCCACGAAGTGACGGGGGAGCCTCAGGCGTACGTGCCCGGTCGCGAGCGCTCGTCGACCGGGTGGAGGCGGCGCGTGCACCCCGACTCCGTGCTTTCCCGCCGATCCGGCGCGGCACCCCTGCGGCTGTGAGCGTGGGATTCCGGATTCGCTCGTTGCGAAAGCTGGGTTCATTCGACCGGTCGGCGGGCGACGACCGGGATCTGTCGGCGATGGCGCCACACTGAAATGTTCCGGTAGGGATCACGAGATGAGCCGCCTTGTCCGACATAAGGAATCCCCTTTCGGGGTGAGCGGCTCGCGCTTCTCATTTCGGTGGCCTTCACACTCCTTATCCGGAATATCGTCCCGGGACCTCTGCCGGTCGGGCAATCCGGCGCATGAGGTGCCGTCAGGGGCCGCTGCATCCACCGCCGGACCGCTGACGCACGGCCGACGAGTCCGATTCCGAAGTGTTTCGGTTCAATAAACCGTCATAGTGCCTTTTGAAGCGTCTTCCTGAGAAATAAAAGGTGGGTGTCATGTAGTTGGCCAGGCGGTGGGTGTGAGCATTTCGTGATCTCTTTGCGCGCAACCGTGACTGACGTCACTCCCAGATTTCCCGCTGCCTTCGCCTTTGTCTCCTTCATGTTGATTGCTTGGTGACTGATCAGTGACTAACGTCCTCCCGTCTTCTTTGATTTATTTTCACTTTGCGAACGGGGGATGGAGATGCGATCCCGATGGGATACGCGCGGCACCATGGGCGGTCTGGCCGTCGTGGTGAGTGCGGCTCTGGCCGTTGGGCTGTTGCCGGGGGTGGCATCGGCGGCGCCCGCACGCGGCCCGGCCGACCGCGCGGAAGAGGCGGCGTCGGAGCCGGAACCGGGAGCCCGCTCCGAGGCCGAGGCCTTTGCGGCGGCCAGGAAGTCCGGTGAGAGTGTCGAGATCCCTTCGATGAGGGGTGAGTCCCGGGAGGTGTTCGCCACACCGTCGGGGGACCTGGAGGCGCGGGAGTACCTGCGTCCGGTGTGGACACGTGTCGACGGGCAGTGGAAGGCGGTCGACACGGACCTGGCCACCGTTCCGGGTGGTCTGGTGGCGCCGAAGGCGACGACGGTCGGGCTGGCCTTCTCCGGGGGCGGTGACGCCCCGCTGGTCCGTATGGAGAAGGCCGGCCGGGAGCTCGCTCTGACCTGGCCGGGAGCGCTGCCCGCTCCTGAGCTGGACGGCAGCATGGCGACCTACCGGAATGTCCTTCCCGACGTCGACCTGCGGATGGGCGCGCAGGAGGACGGCTTCACCCAGCTCTTGGTGGTCAAGAGCGCCGAGGCGGCACGGAGTTCCGCGCTGAAGGAGCTGCGGCTGAAGCTCGGCACCGAGGGTGTCGAGGTCCGGGAGGCGTCCGAGGGCGGCCTCGAAGCGGTGGACAAGGGCGCCGGGAGTGCGGTGTTCGAGGCGCCGAAGCCGATGATGTGGGATTCCAGCCCCGGTGAGGGAGCCCCGGCCGCGCGATCCGCGAAGGCCGCTGACGGCGGGCGGGACGGGGAGCCGGGGGCCGGCGAGTCCGGGAAGCTCGCGCCCGTCGACGTGACCCTTCCCGCCGGTGGCGACGAACTGGTGCTGACACCGGATCAGGACGTGCTGGTGGGTGAGGACACTCACTACCCCGTCTTCATCGATCCGCAGTGGTACTCGCCGCGGGCGTCCGCCTGGACGATGGCGTCCAAGTACTGGGCGTCCTCGCCCCAGTGGAAGTTCAACGGCGAGAACAACGCCGGTGTGGGCTACTGCGGTTGGGACTACTGCGCGCCGCACGACACCAAGCGGCTCTTCTACCGCATCCCCACCTCGAAGTTCGCGGGCAAGTCGATCCTGTCGGCGGAGTTCGTGGTGCGGAACGTGCACTCCGCTTCGTGCACCGCGCGGGGCGTCCAGCTGTGGCGTACGAAGGGCATCTCGTCCTCGACGACCTGGAACTCGCAGAACGCCTCGGGGTTCTGGATCGACCATCTCAAGACCGAGTCGTTCGCGTACGGGTACACCGGATGCGCGTCCAAGGACGCCGAGTTCGATGTGCGGTCGGCGGTCCAGCAGGCGGCGAACGGCAAGTGGTCCACGATGACCTTCGGCCTCCAGGCGTCCAGCGAGACCGACCGGCTGGGGTGGAAGCGCTTCTCGGACAAGGCCTATCTGCGGGTGAAGTACAACCGTCCGCCGGCGCAGGTGAAGATGTCGCAGTTGTCGATGGAGTACGGCGGCACCTGCAAGAAGCCGGGCAGCGCGGCCAGGGTCCGCACCCTCGGCAAGATCTACGCCAACAAGATCACCGACCCGGACGGCGACAACGTCGCCCTGGAGTTCCAGGCGAAGTGGGACGCGGGCGACGGCAAGGGCCTGATCGTCCGCTGGAAGCCGGCCCGCACCTCGGCGAAGAAGTCGGGGTCCAACTTCTCGATCAGCCTGCCGTCGGTACCGCAGAACAAGACCGCGCACTGGTACGTGCGGGCCTGGGACGGCGCCCAGTACTCACCGTGGTCGACCGCGGGCGACCCGACCGCCTGCTACTTCGTCTACGACGCCAGCGTGCCCAGGGCACCGGCCATCACCTCGGGTGAGTACCCCGCCTCCAACCCGGAGAACCCGGACGACCCCTGGTGGGACGGCGTGGGCAAGTACGGGAACTTCAGCGTGAAGGCGGCCGACAACGACGTCACCAAGTACTGGTACGGCATCAACGGCGACCCCACCTCCAAGAACACCCTCACCACGACCGGCGGTGCCGCGAAGATCGCCCGCATCCTGCCCGCCGAACCCGGCGTCAACTTCATCACGGCCCAGGCGTTCGACGCCGCGGGCAACGGCAGCGAGGTCCGCACCTACCAGTTCCGGGTCAAGGCCGGTCAGCCGGACCGGGCGACCTGGCAGCTGGACGAACCGGCCGGCGCCACGGCGGGCCAGGGCTCCACACCGCCGCGTACGCTGACGCTCAACGGCGGGGCCGTACCGGGTGCCGCGGGCGTCAAGGGCACCGCGGTGCACTTCAACGGCACCGACGGCTACGCCTCGACCGACCTGTCGCCGGTCGACACGAGTCGGGGGTTCGCCGTCTCCGCCTGGGTGAAGCTCGACCGCAAGACGTCGTCGGCCGCGGACGTGGTGGTGATCCCCGGCAACAACGCTCCGGGGCTGGAGCTGTACTACTCGGCCACGTACGGCTGGTCGTTCAGCCAGTACAAGTCCGACGACATCAACGGCGGCCTGGTACGCGTCGCCCAGGGCGACACCACCAAGGTGAACGTCGGGGCATGGACGCATCTGGCCGGCTCGTACAACTCGGCCGCGGATCTGCTGGAACTCTACGTGGACGGCCTGCTCGTCGGGTCGGTACCGTACGCCACCCCGTGGGAGGCCCGGCGGGGGCTGCAGATCGGCGGCCGGAACATCTCCGGGACCCCGAGCTACCTCTTCCCCGGCACCATCGACGAGGTACAGCTCTTCGACAAGCCGCTGACCCGGAGCGAGGTCGACAAGCTCAAGGTCCACCAGAGCGTCGGAGATCCCGGACGCCCGGCGATCGGCGTCTTCCCGCTCGACGAGCCCGCCGACGCCACCGAGATCGTCGGCCAGGGCGGAGTGCTGCCCGCCACCTACCACGGCGGAGTCACCCCGGGGCAGACCGGGGTGAAGGGCAAGGCCACCAAATTCAACGGGACCAACGGCTACGCCCGCATCGGGCAGGCGAGCGGCCCGCACGTGAACACCAGCCGCAGCTTCACCGTCTCCGCCTGGGCGAAGCTGGACAGGAAGCCCACCAGCGCGGGGATCATCACCGCCCAGGCGGGAGAGCAGCGTCCCGGGTTCGAGCTCTACTACTCCTCCACCTATGACCGGTGGGCGTTCAACCAGTACGCGAGCGACAGCGCCGACGCCAAGATCATCCGCGCCATGCAGGCCGACGGTGTCACCGCACGGGTCGGGGAGTGGGTGCACCTGGTGGGTGTCCACGACACCGTCGCGGAGACTCTCACCCTGTACGTGAACGGAGCAAAGGCCGGCGCCACCAAGCTCTCCGGAGCCTTCTACGCGAACCAGTCCATGTACATCGGCGCCACCAACCACAGTGGTGCCGTCAGCAACTTCTTCCCCGGCACCATCGACGAGGTACGCCTCTTCGACCGGCCCGTGTCCGACGAGGAGGTGCTGCAGATGTTCCGCCAGCGTCCCCTGGTCAAGGCCCGCTGGAAGCTCGACGAAGCCGGCACCACCACCCCGGCGACCTCTCCCGACGACGCGGGAACAGCCGGTGCCATGACGCTCGGCGGAGGCGCGAAGATCGGCTGGGGCTTCATGGAGGCGGGACTGGAACTGGACGGTGTGAGCGGCTACGCCTCGACACCGGCGGTGCCCGTGGACACCGGCACCAGCTTCACGGTCACCGGCTGGGCGCAGGCGGCTGCCGTCCCCGAGGAGGAGGCCGCCGTCGTCAGCGCCGAGGGCACCACCCAGAGTGCGTTCGCGCTCAAGTTCGTCCCGGATGCCAAGGATCCCGCCGGCCTGGGGCGTTGGCAGGTGGACCTGCCCAGCGCGGACACGGCTTCTCCGTCGGTGGAGAAGGTGGCCAACGGGGAGTTCTACGACGTCATGGAGTGGAACCACCTGGCCCTGGTCTACGACGGCTTCGCCAAGCAGGCCCGCCTGTACGTCAACGGCTCTCTGCAAGAAGTCGCCTGCAGCGATGCGAACGGTGACGGTGACGCCGACGAGACCGGGTGCGAGGACCTCATCTCCTGGGCCGAGGACACGCTGACCTTCAAGGCGGGCAAGTCCCTCCAGATCGGCCGTGCCAAGCAGGACGGCAGCTGGGGCGGCTACTTCCCCGGTTCGGTGGACGACGTCTGGGCCTTCCAGGGCGCCTTGAACGACACCCAGATCGAGTACCTGGCGAGCGCGTGGTTCGACGTGCCCACCGAAGTACCCGTCGACTGACGCTTCTTCGCCGGTCGTGTCCCGCCGAGCCGGGGGACACGACCGGCCCCATGTTCCACCTCCCCGTTCGGGAGCCGTGCCCCGCTGTGTGCGGGCGCGGCGTGACAGCGATGGACATCACTACATGAGACAGATTTTCCGGCCGCGCCATGCCGCGGCTGTGTATCGCAGGACCGCAGTGGCCCTGTCGGCGGTGATGGTCGGCGGACTCATGCAGTTCGCGACCCCGCCGGAGGCCGTGGCGCAGGGCAACGAACGCCCCGGCGTGCCGAACACGGACAAGCCGGTGAGAGGCAAGGACGGGGAGAAGGTGGCTCCGCGCACCCTCTCCAAGGGGCCCCGGACCCCGGACCGGACGCCGAGGGCCACCCTGCCCGAGGCCGGGACGGCCGTGATCCGCCTGCCCGAGCAGTCGGCGCGGACGGCGTCGGGGGGTGTGAAGGCGAAGGGCCTTCCGCTCACCCTGGGCCCGGTCGCCGAAGCCGGGGAGTCGGTGCGCGGCGAGGTCGAGGCCCGGGTGCTGGACCGGGGAACGACGGAGCGCGCCGGAGTGCGTGGAGTCCTCCTCTCCCTCACCCCGTCCGAAGGGGCCGCGCCGGAGAGCAGGTCGGCCGCCCGCCCGGACAAGGGCGGCAAGGCCGCGCTCACGGTGGAGTACGCCCGGTTCGCCGACGCCTTCGGCGGCGGCTACGCCTCCCGCCTGCGGCTGGTCGAGCTGCCCGGCTGTGCGCTGACCACCCCCGAGAAGGACGCCTGCCGCACCGGCACACCGCTGGAGACCGTCAACGACACCGACGGGCAGAAGCTGAGCGCGAAGTCCGTCGGTCTGCGCGCCGGCCAGTCCACCGTTCTGGCCGTGGTCGCCGGGGCCGAGGGGGAGAAGGGCGACTACAAGGCCACGGATCTGGCCCCGTCGGCGTCCTGGGACACCAGCCTCAACACCGGTGACTTCTCCTGGTCCTACGACATGCCCGTACCCCAGGTCCCCGGCGGCCTGGAGCCGAGTGTGGGTCTGTCCTACTCGTCCGGGTCGATCGACGGCCGTACCGGAGGAACCAACAACCAGGGCTCCTGGGTCGGGGACGGCTTCAGCCTGTGGCCCGGCTACATCGAGCGCAAGTACAAGCCCTGTTCCGACGACGGGGTGAAGAACGCCGACGGCAACAAGCCCGGTGACCAGTGCTGGTCCTACGACAACGCGTTCATCTCGTTCAACGGCAAGGGCGGCGAACTCGTCCCGGCCGGCGGCGACACATGGAAGCTGAAGAAGGACGACGGCACCAAGGTCGAGCGGCTGAAGGACTCCGCGCGCGCCAACGGCGACAACGACAACGAGTACTGGCGGGTCACCACCCCGGACGGTGTGCAGGCCTACTTCGGCTACAACCGGCTGCCGGGCTGGGCGACAGGGAAGGAGGAGACCGGTTCCACCTGGACCGTTCCGGTCTTCGGCAACAACTCCGGTGAGCCGTGCAACAAGGCGACCTTCGCCGAATCCTGGTGCCAGCAGGCCTGGCGGTGGAACCTCGACTACATCGTCGACCCGCACGGCAACGCGTCCGCCTATCACTACACCAAGGAGGAGAACTACTACGGCCGCAACCTGAAGGCGTCCGATGCCACCCCGTACACCCGTGGCGGCCACCTCAAGCGCATCGACTACGGCCTGAAGTCCTCGGCGATGTTCGACAAGGCGCCCGCGCAGGTCGTCTTCGGCAGCGGTGAGCGCTGCATCCCCGAGGCAGGGGTCACCTGTGCCGCGGACACCATCGACGACAAGTCGTTCTACTGGTACGACACCCCGTGGGACATGAACTGCAAGGCGGGCAAGGACTGCGACAACGGACGTCTCTCGGCGACGTTCTGGACCCGCAAGCGCCTGACGGATGTGACCACCCAGGTGCTGAAGCCCGACGGCTCCTACGGCAAGGTCGACTCCTGGAAGCTCAGCCACCGCTGGGGCATGGCGGACACCGACTACCAGTTGCTGCTCGACTCGGTGCAGCACACCGGACACTCCGCCGCGACGCCGATCACCCTGCCGAAGACCACGTTCGCCTACACCCAGCTCGCCAACCGGATGGACCGCACCGGAGACGGGTACGCGCCGTTCATCAAGGCGCGCCTGTCCACGGTGGCGGACGAGTACGGCGGCCAGATCGACGTCAACTACTCGGCCCCGGTCTGCAAGGAGAGCAGCCTGCCGGCGGAGCACACCAACACCACCCGCTGCTTCCCGGTCTACCTCGGCGGTGACAGCGACACCGCCCCGGAGCTGCACTGGTTCAACAAGTACGTCGTGGAGTCCCTCACGGAGACCGACCGTACGGGCGGCTCCCCCGACCAGGTGACGCAGTACGAGTACCTCGGCGGTGCGGCCTGGCACTACGACGACGCCGACGGTTTCGCCAAGGACAAGAGCAGGACCTGGTCCGACTGGCGGGGCTACGGGCACGTCAGGGTCAGGACCGGTGGTCAGGGCGGAGTCATGAAGTCGCAGGCCGATTCCTACTTCCTGCGCGGCATGCACGGCGACCGCAAGGACAAGTCCGGCGGTACCAAGACGGTCACCGTCGCCCTCGGCGAGGGTGAGGGCGAGGCGATCACCGACCACGAGTCGGCAGCCGGCATGGAGTACCGGACCGTCGGCTTCGATGCCCCCGGCGGAAAGGTGCTGGAGAAGACGGTCAGCCGCCCCTGGCACCACGAGACCGCGAAGAAGACCCGCACCTGGGGCACCGTCACCGCGAACTTCACCGGCATCGCGTCCTCGAAGACCTGGACGTCGCTGGACGCCGGAGCCGGTGCCAAGTGGCGCACCACCGCGACCGCGACGACCTATGACACGGTCGCCGGACGGGTGACCCAGGTCCACGACCAGGGCGACACGTCCACCCCCGCCGACGACCGGTGCACCCGGACGACCTACGCCACCAACACCGCCAGGAACATCCTGGACCTGGTCGCCCGGGAGGAGACCGTCGCCAAGGCCTGCGGCGCCGACACCGACCGCGCCAAGGACGTCATCTCCGACATCCGGACCGCCTACGACGGCGGCGCCTACGGAGCCGCACCGGCCAAGGGCGACGCGACTGCGGTGGCGAGCCTGAAGTCCCACGACGGCACCAAGGCCACCTACCTGGAGTCGGGCAGCACCTTCGACGGCTACGGCCGCACCCTGACCTCCACGGACCTGACCGCCGACGTCACGGTCGACGGCACCGCCGCCCCGGTGCGTTCGGCGCGCACCGACGGTCTCACCACCACGACCGCCTACACCCCCGCGACCGGTGTGCCGACGCAGACCACGGTCACCACCCCGCCCGCCAAGAGCGGGAACGCCGGGTCCGCGCTGACCGTGACCACCACGCTCGATCCGCTGCGCGGCAAGCCGCTGACGCAGACCGACACGAACGACAACACCACCGAGTTCACCTACGACGCGCTGGGCCGTTCCGCCAAGCTGTGGCTCGCCGACCGCCGTAACACCCTCACTCCCAACTACGAGTTCACCTACCGGGTGGCCGAGGGCAAGCCGGTCGCGGTGACCACGAAGCTGCTGAACAACAACGGCGGGCAGATCAGCTCGCACCAGCTCTACGACGGCTTCCTGCGGGAACGCCAGTCCCAGGCACCGGGCCCCGACGGCGGCCGCATCCTCGCGGACGTCTTCTACGACGAACGCGGCCTGGTGAGCAAGACGTTCGCCCCGTACTACGCCACCGGAGCCCCCACCACGGAGATCTTCAAGCCGGTCGACGCCCTGGCGGTGGAGACCCAGACCCGCACCACCTTCGACGGTCTGGGAAGGGCGGTCGAGACACGGCAGCTCGCGGGCAACGGCGACGGCGGCTCCGTTCTCGGCATCACCAGAACGATCCACGGCGGTGACCGGACCACGGTGATCCCGCCCGCGGGCGGCACCGCCAGCACCGCTCTGAACGACGCCCGGGGCCGGACGACCGAACTGCGCCAGCACCACTCCCGTACCGTCGACGCCGCCTACGACACCACGAAGTACACCTACGCCCCGAACGGTCAGCTCGCCGGGCTCACCGATCCGGCTGGGAACTCCTGGAGCTTCGGCTACGACCAGAGGGGCCGTCAGACCCGCTCCGACGACCCGGACAAGGGCACCACCACCACGCGCTACGACGACCGTGGCCGGGTGACCTCGACCGAGGACGCGCGCGGAACCCGGCTGTTCACCAGCTACGACAACCTCGGCCGCCAGACCGAGCTGCGCGAAGGCTCCCCGACCGGGACCCTGCGGGCGAGTTGGACCTACGACACGGTCACCGGCGGCAAGGGGCAGCTGGCCGAATCCACCCGCTACCAGGCGGGGAACGCCTACACATCGAAGGTCACCCAGTACGACCGCCAGTACCGGCCGATCAAGACCGAGGTGCGGATACCCGACTCCGAGGGCGCCCTGGCGGGCACCTACCAGAGCGGGGTCAACTACGGCACCTCCGGACTGGTCACCGGGTACAGCTACTCCGCGGCAGGCTCGCTGCCCGGGGGCGCGGTCGTGCACACCTACGAGCCCGACACCCTGCGCCAGACCGGGGTCTCCGGCCAGGGCATGTCCGCATCGGTCAAGTACAGCAACACCGGAAAGCCCCTGCAGTACGAACTCGGCCTGTCCAGCGGCGGAAAGAAGACCTGGAGCACCAACACCTACGAGTGGGGCACGCAGCGCCTCGCCACCTCCCGGGTCGACCGTGAGGAGCAGGCGGGTGTGGACCGCCACGCCACCTACAAGTACGACGAAGCCGGCAATGTCCTGTCCGTCTCGGACGTCTCGCGTACCGGCACCGACAACCAGTGCTTCACCTACGACCATCTGCGCCAGGTGAAGGAGGCCTGGGCCCAGAGCACCACCACCTGTGCTGCCGCCCCCACCGCTTCGGCGGTCGGTGGCCCGGCCCCGTACTGGAACTCCTACACCTACGACAAGATCGGCAACCGTGCCACCGAGACCCGGCACGACCCGGCCGGTGACACCGCCAAGAACATCCAGCGCACCTACACCTACCCGGCGCCCGGCGCCGAGCAGCCCCACACGCTGAGCTCCGTGCAGACGAGGAACGCGAGCGGCACCAGCACCGAGGAGTACGCCTACGACGCAGCCGGCAACACCACGGCACGCCCCGGACAGGCTCTGACCTGGGATGCCGAAGGCCGTCTGGCCAAGGTCACCGAGGGCGGCAAGAGCACCGAGTACGTCTACGACGCCGACGGCAACCGCCTGATCGGCCGCTCAGCCGGCACCACCACGCTCTACCTCGGGCACACCGAAGTCACCCTGGCCCAGGGTGCCTCGGCCGCGAAGGCCACCCGCTACATCGACGTCGGCGGCGGCCACCAGGCCATCCGGCGCGACGACGGCACCTTCGACTTCACGGTCGCCGACCACCACGGCACCGGCGTTCTTGCCGTCCAGGCCGGAACGATGGCGATCCAGCAGCGCCGCACCGATCTCTTCGGCAACGCACGCGGTCAGGAAGTCTCGTCATGGCCCGGCACCAAGGGCTTCGTCGGGGGAACGGACGACACCGGGGACACCGGCCTCACCCATCTCAGCGCCCGCGAATACGACACGAAACTGGGCCGCTTCATCAGCGTCGACCCTCTCCTGATCACGGAGGACCCCACCCAGCACAATCCGTACACGTACGGGAACAACAACCCGGCCACGTTCTCCGACCCCACGGGCGAGGCCTACGAGGAGTGCGTCAGCGGCCAGTACAAGTGCACCTACGGAAAGGGCGGCACCGGGGACGTCAAGAAGGTCAGCTTCGGCAAGAACTACGAAAGCATCACCCGCGCCAAGGGCGGTAAGGTCTCCAAGAACTACTACGCACAGCAGGTCACCGGCCGCAAGTACACGTACACCAAGGGGCAGGGCATCAGTACCCGTTACACCAAGAAGGAACTGACCTGGGCCGATGTACTCCGTAAGCAGTCCGAAGCGGCGTACAAGCAGTATGTGAAGGCCATCGACGCGGCGCATCAGGAGTGGGTCAACAGCCAGAACCAGGACAAGCGCTCCGGATGGCAGAAGTTCTGGGACGGAACGAAGGAGACCTTCGGCACCTGGGAAGGGTGGAAGAACCGGGTTCTTCCGGCGGCCGGGTTCGCCGCGTGTGTCATCGCCTCGGCCGGGGTCTGCGGATTGGCCGGGGCAGGCATTGCCGTGGCTGTCTACGTAGGAGACGGGGTGACCGGGGCGGGCTGGAATGAGACCGGCTTGGCCACCAATCTGGCCTGGGGCGCTTTCGGGACGGCTGCCGCATACAAGTACGCTCGTTGGGGAGGAGCCAGCCGCAGTGGGGCCGCGTGGAACAGCGCTTTCACACGCACCTCCGTGGTCGTCAAGCCGGCCACCAGGACGAGCGGTGCAATTCGGCAACCCGGCCCGCTCAATTGGGGCGTAACCAGGGGCAATATGGTCAGCAATGCCAACTTCGCTCTCGGGTTCTGTGGTGCGGGTAGCCTGAGCCCCGGAAAGGCTGTCGGATCCTGCTGATGGGCCGATGTGTGCCCGTCGGGGGGTTTCCCCCCGACGGGCACACCCTTGAAAGTGAGGATGTTGACTTCATGGAATACCGACGCGTGGCCGGCGGCCGGGTGCTTCGACGCCGCTCTTTTATAGTGCTCTCGGCGGTGGCTGTTCTCCTCTTCGGGGGTGGAGCCTTCCTGCCTGCATGGGCGGCTCTGTCGGGGGATGATCCCGGAGCAATGTTCGGGGCGGCTATGTGCTTGGGGGTCGGCTCGCTCGCCTATCGCGCCATGCGCAGCAGAATCCATCTCACCGAGACGTCCATTGTCGTGGTGAACCCCTTGATGACCTACCGGATTCCCTACGATGCGGTGAGGAAGGCAGAGGTCAATCAGGGAGGAAGTCTCATCATCGTGCCTCGGGTCCATGACCGAGGGGCGGAAGATGAGGAAGGGTATTTCGTAGTCGGATTTGCTGGGTCTCTGCTGGACCGTGCATTCAATACCTCGGCCAAGGCGGCTGCCGAGATAAATAAGGTGCAGCGCAGAAGAAGGAAGTCCGTGGAGTCCGGCGGAAAAGTGACCCGCAGCCTGACGGCGGACTTGGTTGCGGAGATGTTCCTCGCGTCCGCCGCGATATGCGCAGTCTATTCGCTCTTCCTGCGCTCGTGAGCACGATTCTCGTCGGCACTCATCTTCGTGCCCGCGAACACGACACGAAACCGGACCCTGCTCCGGCATCGCGTCGGGTCCGGCCGGCAGCAGGGGACAAGCCCTTGGTGCCGCACCCGGTCCTGAACTCGGGGAATCTGCCACGGAGGACCCGGAGACGTGAGTACCGGGCCCTCCGGCAGGGCGGTCAGTAGGCGTAGAACCCCGACCCCGTCTTGCGCCCCAGCCGCCCCGCGTCGACCATGCGCTGGAGCAGCGGGGGAGCGGCGTACAGCGGTTCCTTGTACTCGGCGTACATCGAATCCGCGACCGAGGCCACGGTGTCCAGGCCGATCAGGTCCGCGAGCTTCAGCGGCCCCATCGGGTGGGCGCAGCCCATCTCCATGCCGTTGTCGATGTCCTCGCGGCTCGCGATGCCCGACTCGAACATCCGGATCGCGGAGAGCAGATACGGGATCAGCAGCGCGTTCACCACGAAGCCGGACCGGTCCTGGGCACGGATCGCGTGCTTGCCCAGCACGTCGTGGACGACGGCCTCGGCGCGCTTGACGGTCTCGTCCGAGGTGGTCAGCGCCGGGATCAGCTCGACCAGCTTCTGGACGGGCGCCGGGTTGAAGAAGTGGATGCCGATGACCCGGTCCGGGCGCGAGGTGGCGACGGCCAGCTTCACCAGCGGGATGGAGGAGGTGTTGGAGGCGAGGATCGCGTCCTGCCGGACGACCACCTGGTCCAGGACCTGGAAGATCTCCGTCTTGACCTGCTCGTTCTCCACGACGGCCTCGATGACGAGATCGCGGTCCGCGAACTCCCCGAGGTCGGTGGTGAAGCTGAGGCGGCCGAGGGTCTCGTCCCGCTCCTGCTCGGTGATCTTGCCGCGCTCGGCGGCCTTCGAGAGGGAGTTGTGCAGCCGGGTGCGGCCGATCTCCAGCGCCTCGCCGGTGGTCTCGGCGACCTTGACCTCGAGGCCGCTGCGGGCGCACACCTCCGCGATCCCTGCGCCCATCTGGCCACAGCCCACCACCCCGACGCGTGCAATGTCGGCCATAGAGTCCGTCACCTCGTGCCTTTCGCTGTTCTCCGCATTGCAGGGTCCCGTGTGATTCCGGTGCCCGCCTCGACCCCACGACGTTACTCCGCGATCCGGCCCCGGTGACCCGCGGGTCGGAGGGCTACGAAAGGGCATCATCCGGTTACGTACAGCGATGGGGGTGACGGTCGACGTGAAGGGACGAGTGGCGTATGCGACGTGGACGCGGTGGACGTGGAGGAATGACCCGGCGGTCGCTGGTGGCGGGCGCGGCGGGACTGGTGGCGGCGATGACGACGGGCGGTGACGCGGCGGCGATGACAACGGCCCCTTCCGTACGGGGAGGGGGCGGCGGCGAGGACCGGTCCGCGCGGGGTGAGCTGCGCGGCGTCTGGATCGCCACGGTCGCCAACCTGGACTGGCCCTCCAGGCCCGGCCTGACGGCGGCGGCCCAGCGGTCCGAGCTGATCGCCCACCTCGACCGGGCCGTCCGGCTGCGGCTCAACGCGGTGGTGCTCCAGGTCCGCCCCACCGCCGACGCCCTCTGGCCCTCCCCGTACGAACCGTGGGCCGACTGCCTGACCGGTGTCCAGGGCCAGGACCCGGGGTGGGACCCGCTCGCCACGGCCGTCCGCGAGGCGCACGACCGGGGCCTGGAACTGCACGCCTGGTTCAACCCGTACCGGGTGGCCAACCACACGGACCCCACCCGGCTCACCGCCTCCCACCCGGCGCGGCTGCATCCGGAGTGGGTCCTGCCGTACGGCGGGAAGCTCTACTACAACCCCGGCCTTCCGGAGGTCCGCCGCTTCGTCCAGGACGCCATGCTGGACGCCGTCCGCCGCTACGAGATCGACGCGGTGCACTGGGACGACTACTTCTACCCGTATCCGGTGGCGGGCCAGGAGTTCAGGGACGACGCCGCCTACGAGCGGTACGGCTCCGCCTTCGGGGACAGGGCCGCCTGGCGCCGGGACAACGTGGACCGGCTGGTGCGGGAGATGGGCGAGCGGATCCGGGAGACCCGGCAGGGCGTCCGGTTCGGCGTCAGCCCCTTCGCCGTCTGGCGGAACAAGGCCACCGACCCGGCGGGCTCCGACACCCGGGCGGGCGTCGAGACCTACGACGACCTGCACGCCGACACCCGTAGATGGGTGAAGGAGGGGTGGATCGACTACATCTGCCCGCAGATCTACTGGCATCTGGGCCAGACGGCCGCCGACTACGCCAAGGTTCTCGCCTGGTGGGACCAGACCGTACGGGGCACGGGCGTGGGCCTGTACGTGGGGGAGGCGCTCTACAAGGCGGGCGACCCGGCCCAGGCCGCGCCCTGGCAGGACCCGGCGGAACTCTCCCGCCACCTCGCCCTCGCCCGGGACCACGAGGAGGTGGCCGGGCACATCTTCTTCTCCGCCAAGCACGTGGCGGCGGACCGGATCGGCGCGATGGCCCGGGTGGTGGCCGACCACTACCAGGACCGGGTGCGCGCCCCTCGCTGAGCAGTTGGGCGGCGAAGCACCGGCAGGGAGGGGCCGGGGCCGCTCGGACCCCGGCCCCGGTCCCTCTCCCGCTACTGCGGGGGCCGGTTCCTGGGCGCCTCGATGTGCTGGACGACGCTGTCGGGGCCGGGGGACATCAGGTGTTCATGGCCGTCGGGGAACCGGAGCCGGTACGGAGGAGCGCCCCCGTCCCCGAGAACCTCGATGATCTCTGCGACCCGGTCGTGCTGTCCCACGGTCCTGCCGTGCATCAGCAGCCGGTCGCCCGCGTGTGCCTCCATGGGGTGACCTCCTCACGGGGTGGCGGTCCGCCGCTGTCCGTACGGGGTGGTGGTCGCCCTGTCCGTACGGGGTCCGCCTGGTCCGTACGGCCAAGTCTATGACCGTACGGGCCCGGTTTCCCCTGCTGGGAGGGGTCGGGGAGCCCTGCGCCGTCCGGTCCGCTGGGTGGCGGCGATGCAGACCAGCACCGCGACCGCCGCGAGGGGAGCCGCCGCCGACACCTCCTCGCCGAGCAGCAGGACGGACCACGCCAGCGTCAGCAGCGGCTGGGCGAGCTGGAGTTGGCTGGCCCGGGGGACGCCGATCCCGGCCATGCCCTTGTACCAGACGTACAGCCCGAAGAACGTCGACCCGGCGGCCACCCAGACCAGGCCGAGGACGCCGTGCGCGCTGAGGCGGACCGGCTCCAGCGGCAGGGCCACCGCGCTGCCCGCCACCGCCAACGGCAGGCAGAGCATCAGCGCCCAGCCGATCACCTGCCACCCCGGCATCACCCGGGCCAGCCGGCCACCCTCGGTGTACCCGGCCGCGCACACCAGCAGCGCCCCGAAGAGATACAGGTCGCCCGAGGTCAGGGCCCCGCCGCTCTGCTGCACGGTGAAGCCGATGACGACGGCGGCCCCGGCGAGGGCCGCGACCCAGAACGTACGGGAGGGGCGCTCCCCGGTACGGAGTGACCCCAGCACGGCGGTCGTCAGCGGCAGCAGCCCCACGACCACGGCGGCGTGCGAGGTGCTGGAGGTCTGCAGCGCCAGGGTCGTCAGCAGCGGGAACCCGACGACCACCCCGCCCGCCACCACCGCGAGCCCGGCCCAGTGACGGCGTTCGGGCACCGGCGCCCGGACGGCCAGCAGGAAGCAGCCCGCGATGAGGGCGGCGAGCGTGGAGCGCAGGGCGACGAGGGACCAGGGGCCGAAGCTCTCCAGGCCCCAGGCGGTGGAGGGGAAGGTGAGCGAGAACGCCACGACGCCGAGCGAGGCGAGGAGCGTGCCACGGCGGGCGGGGGCCTTGGGGCTGTGCTGCGGCGCGTACGGGGCCGTGCCCGGGGTGGCCCGGCCCGAGGCCGGCGCCGTGCCCGGGGCGGTTCCGGCGGCCAGGGCGGTGCCTGCGGTCGGGGCGGTGCCTGCGGCCGGGGCGGTGTCTGCGATCGGCGTCGGGGCTGTGGCCGTGGTCGGGGCGGTCTCCGTACCACCACCGACCGCTATCGTTCCAGGGTCGGTAGCGCTATCCTTTGCTCTCATGCAAGAGCGTAGCAGCGTGGCCGAGCTGGTCACTTCCCTCCGTGCCGAGCTCAACCGCTACTCACCCGGTGGAAAGCTGCCCTCCAGCCGCGCCCTCGTCGAACGCTTCCGGGTCAGCCCCGTCACCGTCTCCCGCGCCATCGCCCAGCTCGCCGCCGAAGGGCTGGTCATCACCCGCCCCGGCTCGGGCGCCTTCCGGGCCGAGCCCCGCGCCGAGGTGCCCGCCCCCGGCGACACGTCCTGGCAGGAGGTGTCGCTGAGCGGCGACGGCGGACCCGAGGTCGTGCCCCGTACGGTCGACGCCTCCGGAGTCCTGGCCACGCTCGCCGCGCCACCGCCCGGCACCATCGAGTTCAACGGCGGCTATCTGCACGCCGGCCTCCAGCCCGAGCGGGCCCTCTCCGCCGCCCTCGCCCGGGCCGGCCGCCGCCCGGGGGCCTGGGGGCGCCCGCCCACGGACGGACTGCCCGAACTGCGGTCCTGGTTCGCCCGCGAGATCGGCCCCGCGGTCTCCGGCGCCGACGTCCTGATCACCGCGGGCGGCCAGAGTGCCCTGGCCACGGCCCTGCGCGCCCTCGCCCCGCCCGGCGCCCCGGTCCTCGTGGAGTCGCCCACCTACCCCGGCATGCTCGCGGTCGCCCGCGCCACGGGGCTGCGCCCGGTCCCGGTCCCGATGGACGGGGACGGGGTGCGGCCCGAACTGCTCGCCGACGCGTTCCGCGCCACCGGGGCCAGGGTCTTCGTCACCCAGCCGCTCTTCCAGAACCCCACCGGGGCCACCCTCGCCCCCGCCCGCCGCCCCGAGGTCCTGGCGATCGCCCGGGCGGCCGGGGCGTTCGTCATCGAGGACGACTTCGCCCGCCGACTGGTCCACGAGGACGCCGGACCGCTTCCGCCGCCGCTGGCCGCCGACGACCCCGACGGGGTGGTCGTCCACGTCTGCTCGCTCACCAAGGTCACCTCGCCCAGCCTCCGGGTCGGCGCCCTGGCCGCCCGGGGCCCGGTCCTCGAACGCCTCCGCGCCATCCAGGTCGTCGACAGCTTCTTCGTCCCCAGGCCGCTCCAGGAGGCCGCGCTCGAACTCGTCGGCTCCCCGTCGTGGGGCCGTCACCTGGCCGCGGTGGCAGCGGAACTGCGCAGCCGCCGTACGGTGATGGCCACCGCCCTCCACTCCGAACTGCCCGCCTTCGCCCTGCCCCACGTCCCGGCCGGCGGCGGCAGCCTCTGGCTCCGCATCCCGGCGACCGGCGCGGGAACCGGCCCCGACGAGACGGCCATCACCTCCGCCGCCCTGCGCGCCTCGGTCGCCATCGCCCCCGGCACCCCGTACTTCTGCGCCGAACCCCCGGCCGGCCACGTACGGCTGAGCTTCGCCGCGGTCTCCGGAGCGGCCGAGATCGCGGAGGGCGTACGCCGGCTCCGTACGGCGTACGACGTGGCCTACGACGGGTCGCGGGGGCCGGGGGAGGCGCCCGGCGGGTGATGGTGGCGCGGGGGCGTCGTGGGTGAACGGTCCGCCACACAGGCCGGGGCGAACCGCCCACACGCGCCCGCGCAGACCGCCCACGCATCCCCGCGCAGACCGCCCACGCATCCCCGGGCGAACCGCCCGCGCGCCCCCGGCGAACGGCTGAGGCAAGCCCACCCCCGGCCGGTGCCCTCTTGACCGGACAGGCGTTCGGCACCACGATCCGGCCATGACGCATCCGGCCATGACGCAGCGGGTCACCCTGGTCGCGGCGGCGCGCACCTCGCCGCGCCTGGCCGAGCGCTTCGACGACGACCGGCCGCTCGACCATGCGGGCTGGTACGAGGTGCAGCGCGTCGCCCACACCCTGGCTCCGCTCGGGGCGGCCGAACTGCGGTACTGCTCACCGAGCCCGCGCAGCCGCGCCACCGCCGACGCGCTGGGCTACGCCCCGATGGCCCAGCCCGCCCTGCGCGACTGCGACATGGGCCGCTGGCGCGGCGCGACCCTGGCCGAGGTGGCCGCCCGGGAACCGGCCGCCGTCGACGCCTGGTTCGCGGACCCGGGCGGCGCCCCGCACGGCGGGGAATCGCTCCTGGCCTTCATCGGGCGGATCGGGAGCTGGCTGGACACCCGCCCGGTCTGCGACGGCTTCATCGTCGCGGTCGCGGAACCCGCCGTGATCCGGGCGGCCCTGGTCTACGCGCTGAACGTGCCGCCGACCGCGTACTGGAACGTGGACGTCCGCCCGCTCTCCACCATCACGCTCGCCGGCTCCCCCGGCCGCTGGAGCCTCAGCCTGGAGTCCGGCCTCCGCTGACCTCCGCAGAACCCGCTCTTCCCTCCGGCCCGACCGGTCGGTACGTTGCGGGGGCACCGATCCCGCACCGTACCGAGGGAGCCCCATGGCACAGGTCCACGGCCACTGCGACGACCGGTTCGCCCCGGTCCGGGAGGCCTTCGAGGAGAACTTCACGGACCGCGGCGAACTCGGCGCCGCCGTCACCGTCCTCCTCGACGGCCGTCCCGTCGTGGACCTCTGGGGCGGCTGGGCCGACGAGGCCCGCACCCGCCCCTGGGAGCGGGACACCCTGGTCAACGTCTGGTCCACCGGCAAGGGCCCCACCGCCCTCTGCGCCCACCTCCTCGCGGACCGGGGCCTGCTCGACCTGGACGCCCCCGTGGCCACGTACTGGCCGGAGTTCGCGGCGGGCGGCAAGGAGGCCGTCCTCGTACGCCACCTCCTCTCGCACCGCTCCGGGGTCGCCGGCATCGACGTACCGCACACGCTGGACGACCTGTACGACTGGGAGCTGACCTGCGCCCGGCTCGCCGCCACCGCTCCCTGGTGGGAGCCGGGGACCCGGTCCGGCTACCACGCGATCTCGTACGGATTCCTCGTTGGCGAGGTGGTCCGCCGGGTCGGCGGGATGCTGCCGGGGGAGTACCTGCGGCAGGAGATCACCGGACCGCTCGGCATCGACTTCACCTTCGGCCTCCCGGAGAAGGAGACCCACCGGCTCGCCGAACTCGTCCAGGAGCGCGCCGACCGTGCCGCCCAGGCCGCGCTGCTGGCCCGGATGGAACCGGTGGCCGTCGCCTCCCTGCTCAACCCGCCCACCGGCCGGGCCGTCGCCAACACGCCCGGGTGGCGCGCAGCCGAGATTCCCGCCGCCAACGGCCACGGCACCGCCCGCGCGGTCGCCGCGCTCTACGGGATCCTCGCCGGACGCGGCGCCCTCGACGGCCGCCGGATCCTCTCCGAGCAGGCCGTCGAACGCGTCCGCGAGAGCCAGGGCGCCTGCCGCGACCTGGTCCTCGGTGACGCCTTCGCCCATGAGACGGAGATCGCGCTCGGCCTCTGGCTGAGCGGCCGCAACCGCTCCTACGGGCCCAACCCGCGGGCGATGGGCCACGACGGCGCGGGCGGCTCCTGCGGACTGGCCGACCCGGAAGCGGGCATCGCCCTCGGGTACGTCATGAACCGGATGGGTTCGGGCGTGGCCGACGACCCGCGGAAGACGGCCCTGGTGGACGCGGTGTACGCGGCCCTCGGGGACGCCGCCCGGGGATGATCGGAACGCGACATTCCACACCGCCGACCCAACCCGGGTTTCACCTGCGGTTGCCAGGAATGTGAGGATGTCACCATGACAACCAAGGTCTACTTCGACATCACCATCGACGACGCGCCCGCAGGGCGGATCACGTTCAACCTGTTCGACGACGTCGTCCCCAAGACGACGGAGAACTTCCGCGCGCTCGCCACCGGCGAGAAGGGCTTCGGCTACGCCGGCTCGTCCTTCCACCGCGTCATCACGGACTTCATGCTCCAGGGCGGCGACTTCACCCGCGGCGACGGCACCGGCGGCAAGAGCATCTACGGCGAGAAGTTCGCCGACGAGAACTTCAAGCTCAAGCACGACCGCGTGGGCCTGCTCTCGATGGCCAACGCCGGCCCGAACACCAACGGCTCGCAGTTCTTCATCACCACGGTCCTCACCCCGTGGCTGGACGGCAAGCACGTGGTCTTCGGCGAGGTCGCCGACGACGACAGCATGGCCCTGGTCCGCAAGATCGAGGCGCTCGGCTCCTCCAGCGGCCGCACCCGCGGCAAGGTCACCATCGCCGAGTCCGGCGTTCTCTGACCGAAGCGCGAGCCTTCGGGCCCGTACGCAGGGAAGCCGCGAGCCTCAGTGCCCATACGCACGGAGGCCGCGAGCCCCCGTACCCGTACACACGGAAGCCCGGCCGACGCGATGGCGTCGGCCGGGCCTCCCGTTTCTCTACGGCTCTCCTGGCCGGCTGCGGTCAGTTCGACCGGGCGGCCCGCTCCGCGTTGCGCTCCTTGATGCGGGCGGCCTCCTTGCGGACCTCCGCCTGGGTCGCCCGCTCCTTCTGGAGCCACTCGGGCATCTCGGCCTTGAGGGCGTTGATCTGCTCGGTGGTGAGGGCGTCGGTGACCCCGCCGCGGGCCAGCCCCGCGATGGAGATGCCGAGCTTCGCGGCGACGACGGGACGGGGGTGCGGCCCGGTGCGGCGCAGCTCGACGAGCCAGGCGGGCGGGTCGGTCTGGAGGGCGTTCAGCTCGGTGCGGGAGACGGCACCCTCCTGGAACTCGGCGGGGGTGGCCTGGAGGTACACACCCAGCTTCTTCGCCGCGGTGGCGGGCTTCATGGTCTGGGCGGTCTTGTGCGACGTCATGGGTCCAGGGTATCGACCACAGGACATACCTCCGACCACGGACCGGTAGCCTGAACCCGTGACAGGCTCGGACACACCCTCATCCTTCCGGCTCGCGTACGTACCCGGCGTGACGCCCACCAAGTGGGTGAGGGTCTGGCACGAGCGGCTGCCCGGCACCCCGCTGGAACTGGTCCAGGTCCCCCCGGCCGACGCGGGCCGGCTGCTGGCGGACGGCGGTGCGGAGGCCGGACTCGTACGGCTCCCGGTCGACCGGGACATCCTCAGCGCGATCCCCCTCTACACCGAGACGACGGTCGTGGTGATCCCCAAGGACCACGCCGCCACGGCCGCGGAGGAGGTCACGCTCCCCGACCTGGCCGACGAGATCGTCCTGCACCCGCTCGACGACGTCCTGGACTGGGAGACCCTCCCCGGCCGCCCCGCGATCGAACGCCCGGCCACCACGGCGGACGCGATCGAGCTGGTGGCGGCGGGCGTGGGCGTCCTCCTGGTCCCGCAGTCCCTGGCCCGCCTGCACCACCGCAAGGACCTCACCTACCGCCCGGTCCCGGAGGCCCCCGAGTCCCGCGTCGCCCTGTCGTGGCCGCAGGAGGAGCCCACGCCCGATCTGGTGGAGGAGTTCATCGGCATCGTCCGGGGGCGCACGGTCAACAGCACCCGGGGCCGCGCGGCCCAGCAGCCGACGGCGAAGACCAAGCCCCAGCCGAAGCGCTCCGGCAAGCCGGCCCCCGGCGGAAAGCAGCAGGGCAAGCAGACCGCCAAGCAGCCCGGCTCCGGCCGCCGCGCGGGCGCCCCCAAGGGCGGCAGGACGGCAGGCAAGCGCGGGAAGCCGCGAGGGCGGTAGCAGGCCCTCTCCTGCCCCTGGCTTCACCGCTTCCTGGCGCCCCGTCGGTCATCCGCCGGCACCCCGTTGGTCATCCACTGTCCCGCCGCCGACCGTCCCATCCGTCCCGGCGTCCCGTTGGCCGGATCCCACGGACGGCGTCCCAGCAGGCCAGAGCACCGGGATGTCCCGGGATCGAGCCATTTCCCGGAAGCCGTGGTGGCGGCCGTGCTCCCTCGTGCAGGGTTGTCGACAGCCGGCCGGTGCGGTCGGCTCCGTACATGGGAGGGGAACAACATGCGCGCCATGACGAGGACACTGGTGAGTGCCGCCACCGCCGTGGGCATCGCGGCCGGAACGCTCGCGGGGGCGGGTGCGAGCTTCGCCGCGACGCCGGCTCAGCAGGCACCGGCGGTCAGCGCCCAGCAGGTCGCGCCGCTCGCGGTCGTCAACCTCGGCCTGAGCAACGCACAGGCCAAGGAGGTGCAGCGCTGGCTCAAGCGCTCCTGGGGTTACACCGGCACGATCGACGGCCAGCTGGGGACCAACAGCTGGAAGGCCTTCCAGCGGTTCCTGAAGTCGGCCGCCGGCTACAACGATTCCATCGACGGGATCGTCGGCCCCAACACGATCAAGGCGCTGCAGTACTGGCTGAAGCGGGCGTACGGCTACACCGGCGCCATCGACGGCATCGCCGGTCCGGGCACTCAGGCGGCGTTCAAGCGGTTCGCCGACGCCCGCTGATCCTGGGAGCGGGCCCCGGGTGAGGCGCTCCGCCCAGTGGTGAGGAACACGGCACGGTCTTCGGCCCCCGGGGGAGCGGACCGTGCCGTGTTCCCCTACGGAGGGGCCGTTACTCGCTGGCCACCCGGTGACGGGGTCCCTAGGCTGCCCCCATGGCCACCGCGAGAACCTCGTACGTCTGCCTCGCCTGCCGGGCGTCGTACAAGCAGCCCTACGACCGGACGAGGCAGCGGAGTTGCCCGCGCTGCGCGGAGCCGCTGATCCACGCGGGCTCGGCGTTCGCCCCGCCCCGCCGACGGGACACGGCGGCCTGGCGGACGCTCACCGTGCTGCTGAACGCCGGCGTCGGCTTCCACAAGAGCTGCTGCGGTGGCCCCGGTTACCGCCCCCGGACACTGCGGGAGGTCCGTGAACGGATGACGTACGCCGAGCGCAGCGGCGAACCGGTCGCCAGGGCCCTGGTGCGCTACGACGTGTCCTGACGTTGCGTCAGTTCTTCACGGCCTCGACGATCCGCCGGGCCGCCTCGGCGGGCGTCAGACACGTGGTGTCGATGACCTCGGCGTCGGCGTGCAGCCAGGTGCGAGCCGCCTCGGCGTACGGCTCCAGGTGCTTGAGGCGGAACGCGGAAGGGCCCATGTCCGGGTCGCCCTCGATCCGGCCGCGCAGCGTGTCCTGGTCGGCGGGGAGGACGAAGTGCCTTACGGGGATGGAGTGTTGGGCGAGGCCCGCGCTGATCTCCCGCCAGTACTCCTCGACCAGGACGGTCATGGGCATCACCAAGGTGCCGCCGGTGTAGTCGAGTACGCGGCGGGCGGTCTCGACCACGAGCGGCCGCCACGGCGGCCAGTGCTGGAAGTTGCCCAGGGCGGGCAGCCCGGGCCTGATGTCCATGAGCGCTTCCCCGACCTTCTCGGCGTCGAACACGCGTGATCCGGCAGAATTTGCTGCACGAGCGCGCTGGTCGTCGTCTTGCCCGCGCCATGGGTGCCGTTCAGCCATACGATCATGTGCCTCAGGGTAGCGGCGGGGGCACCCTGTCCGATGCCGAGCCGGGATCAGAAGAACCAGCCGGGATCAGAAGAACCACACGACGAGCCGCACATGCTCCGCCCCATGGAGTTCCCCGAGCGTGCGCATCACCGTCCAGACCGGCCCCCAGCCGCTCCGCTCCCCGGCGACCGACTCCCGGCTCCGGGCCCCGGAGCCGTCCGTCTCCCGCCAGTCGGCGGAGGCGAGTTCGGCCCAGGTGATCCAGGTCGTGCCATGGGTGTCGGGGGATCCGTCGTACGCGGCGTAGTCGGCCCGCAGCGCCTCGGACGCGTCGCCCGGGAATCCGCGTCCCTCGGCCAGGGGGCGGAAGCCGAACGAATTCCGGACGCCGAAGAGGCAGGCGAGCGCGGTGTAGGCGTTGCCGTTGTTGAGGAGGAAGAGGTCGATGGCGCCCTGCCACCCGGAATCCTCGTCGTCAGGACCCCAGAGGCGCGCACCCGGCCGGCACTCGATCATCCCGGCGAATTCCGTGGACATGGGAGACATGCTGCCCCTGCGCCCCCTGCCCCGGCATCTGGATTTCGGGAGCGGGCGTACGGGATGGGGGCACGGCCGGAGAGGCGCACCCGGCCCGACGCCCGACAGGCCCTGCCCGGGCGTTCGCGCGCCACTGCCCCGAGCCGGCCGGTACGTCGGAATGCGCGACTGAGCGTCAAGCCCGGGGACGATCGCCGCCTGAGGCGCTCACCCCGCTACCGAGCAGGCCCGGCCGTCGCTGCCGCGCCAGGTCTCGACAAGGTGGACATCGATGTAACGGACGAGGGTCAGCGGGTCCTTGGGAGCGTCGGCCTCGAAGGTGACGCGGCGCAGGAGGCCGACGCTGTCGAGTGCGATGCCCTCGCGGGCGAGGACGAAGACGAGGGCGAGGAAGGCTGACCGGGCGTTGCCGTCGTCGAAGGGGTGGAAGAAGCAGATGTCGAGATAGGACCGGGCCGCGCGGGCGGTCAGGCCGAGGGGGTGGCCGGTGTCCGCGGCGCTCTCGGCCAGGCACGCGTCGAGAAGGGCGGGTGTCTCCGGCCCGATGCCGTAGCGCTCCCGGCCCGCCTTCGCGAAGGCGGGCGACCTGCGGAACGGTGGGGGTTCCGGGGTGCCCAGGACGTGCTGCTGCCAGCTGCTGAGCAGCGTGTGGTCGAGCCGCGCTCCGCGTGCCGCGTCGGCCCGGAGCAGCTTCAGGGCGGCGAGCATGCCCTCCGCGCGGGCCGGGGCGATGGCGCCGTCGAAGGCGCGGATGTCCTCGGCCGCGCCGTCGCGGACAGGCACCACCGGCCCGTCCGCACCGCTGTCCGGGATCTCGTGCCACGGGACCGATCCGCGTACCGCGAGCCAGCGCCGCAAGTGGTCCGGAACCGGCGCGTCCGAGCGCGTACCGCCGCCGTCCGGCCGCAGGGACAGCGCGAGTCGCTCCGCGACGTCGTCGACCACCGCCGTGTCCGGGCCGGTCCAGCTGTGGAACCGCCCGTCGACCGCCGCGTCGACCAGGCCTCGTGCCGCCTCGGGGGCGACCCCCCAATGGCTGAGGAACCACGTGAGCACCTGGCGGCAGTGGCCGTGCCAGCCGCTGCCGCACCCGGTCCGGTCGACGACCTGCAGGATCAGGTTCCGGGCCGTGCACTCCCACAAGGGCCGCTGGTCTTCGAGGTCATCCGGATCCAGCGGGTAGGCCTCGAACCAGTCGGCAAGGCACTCCAGCCACCCGCGCCACTCGCGCAGAGCCGCGACGACCCGGGTGAGCGTCTCCTCCGGAGTGGTGATCGAGTCCCTCGGGCAGCACCAGCTCCCCACCGGCCCGCCGTCGAAATCCCCCTCGTCGTGCGCCCAGCGCCACCCGACGGCCCAGCGGCCGTAGCGCTGGACCAGGGCGTACGACATGGCATCGGCCCAGGACCCGGCCTCACCGTGACTCCTCTCGCTCATCGCCCGGTCACCGAAGGGGATGTCCGGGCGGACGGGCACACACCGGGCCGGACCGAGCGAGCGCACCGACTCCTCCACGGTCGTGTCGTCGAACGCGTGGCGGGCGGGGTCCACGTCGTCCCAGCTCAGGAAACGGGGCGCCAGGTCAACGATCATCGCGCGATCCTGCCGTCCGTTCGACGCCGGTTCAAGTTCTTTCCCCCGGCTCGGGAGCCCGATGGGCCCTGCCGCCGCCTCCGGCGCCCGGCCACCGGCACCCCACGTCGACAGCCCACCCTCGATTGCATAAAACTGCAGCACTGCGTATAGTCATGCCATCAACGAGGAGGGTTCCGATGGTGGTACGCGCAGCGGTCGCAGGAGCGAGCGGATACGCCGGTGGTGAGCTGCTGCGACTTCTGCTCGCGCACCCCGGGGTCGAGATCGGGGCGCTCACCGGGCACTCCAACGCGGGCCAGACCCTCGGCTCGCTCCAGCCGCATCTGCGGCTGCTGGCCGACCGGGTGCTGGAGCCCACCACCGCCGAGGTGCTCGCCGGGCACGACGTCGTCTTCCTGGCGCTCCCGCACGGGCAGTCCGCCGCCGTCGCCGAGCAACTCGGGGACGAGGTGCTCGTGGTCGACATGGGGGCCGACTTCCGGCTCAAGGACGCGGGGGACTGGGAGACGTTCTACGGGTCCCCGCACGCCGGGACCTGGCCCTACGGGCTGCCCGAGCTGCCGGGCGGGCGGGACGCGCTCGCCGGGGTGAAGCGGATCGCCGTGCCGGGGTGCTATCCGACCGCCGTCTCGCTCGCGCTCTTCCCGGCGTACGAGGCCGGTATCGCCGAGCCGGAGGCCGTCGTCGTCGCCGCGTCCGGGACCTCCGGGGCAGGCAAGGCGGCCAAGCCGCATCTGCTCGGCTCCGAGGTGATGGGCAATATGACCCCGTACGGCGTCGGCGGCGGCCACCGCCACACGCCCGAGATGATCCAGAACCTCAGCGCCGCCGCCGGCCGGCCGGTCACCGTCTCCTTCACGCCCACCCTCGCCCCCATGGCGCGCGGCATCCTCGCCACGTGCAGCGCGAAGGCCACGCCGGGCGTGAGCGCGGAGGGCCTGCGGGCGGTGTACGAGAAGGCGTTCGCGGACGAGCCGTTCGTCGACCTCCTGCCCGAGGGGCAGTGGCCCGCCACGGCCTCCGTGTACGGCTCCAACGCCGTCCAGGTCCAGGTCGCGTACGACCCCGCCGCCGGGCGGATCGTCGTCGTCGCGGCCATCGACAACCTCGCCAAGGGCACCGCGGGCGGCGCCCTCCAGAGCATGAACATCGCCCTCGGGCTCCCCGAGGGCACAGGTCTCTCGACGATCGGAGTCGCACCGTGAGCGTCGAGCGCGCAGCCGCCGGGCTGCCGAGGGCCACGAAAGCCGCGCCGCAGCGCCGCGCGGTCGGAGAAGCGAACAAGGAGATGCAGTGAGCGTCACGGCAGCACAGGGATTCTCGGCGGCGGGCGTCGCCGCGGGGATCAAGGAGAGCGGTAACCCGGACCTGGCCCTCGTGGTCAACCACGGGCCGCGTCGCGCCGCCGCGGGCGTCTTCACCTCCAACCGCGTCAAGGCCGCTCCCGTGCTCTGGTCGGAGCAGGTCCTCAAGGGCGGCGCGGTCACCGCCGTCGTCCTCAACTCCGGTGGCGCCAACGCCTGTACGGGCCCCAAGGGGTTCCAGGACACCCACGCCACGGCCGAGAAGGTGGCCGAGGTGCTGGAGGGCCACAGCGCGGGCGAGGTCGCCGTCGCCTCCACCGGGCTCATCGGCATCCTGCTCCCCATGGACAAGCTCCTCCCGGGCATCGAGCAGGCCGCCGCCGCCCTCAGCGAGCACGGCGGCGAGAAGGCCGCCATCGCCATCAAGACCACCGACACCGTCCACAAGACCGCCGTCGCGGGCGGCGACGGCTGGACCGTCGGCGGCATGGCCAAGGGCGCCGGAATGCTCGCCCCGGGCCTCGCCACCATGCTCGTCGTCCTCACCACCGACGCCGACGTGCCCGCCCCGCAGCTGGACGCCGCCCTCCGCGAGGCCACCCGGACCACCTTCGACCGGGTCGACTCCGACGGCTGCATGTCCACCAACGACACCGTGCTGCTCCTCGCCTCCGGCGCCAGCGGCATCACCCCGGAGCAGGAGGCGTTCGCCGAGGCCGTACGGGCCGTCTGCGACGACCTCGCCCGGCAGCTCATCGGGGACGCCGAGGGCGCCTCCAAGGACATCCGGATCGAGGTGATCAACGCGGCCACCGAGGACGACGCCGTCGAGGTCGGCCGGTCCATCGCCCGTAACAACCTCCTCAAGTGCGCCATCCACGGCGAGGATCCCAACTGGGGCCGTGTCCTCTCCGCGATCGGCACGACGCAGGCGGCCTTCGAGCCGGACCAGCTCAACGTCGCCATCAACGACGTCTGGGTCTGCAAGAACGGCGGTGTGGGCGAGGACCGCGACCTCGTCGACATGCGCTACCGGGAGGTCAGGATCACCGCCGACCTCGCCGCCGGTACCGAGTCCGCCGTCATCTGGGCCAACGACCTCACCGCGGACTACGTCCACGAGAACAGCGCGTACAGCTCATGACGACGGCGCGGAAGCACACCGCACTCCCGAAGGCGCAGACCCTCATCGAGGCGCTGCCCTGGCTGACCCGGCACCACGGCAAGACCGTCGTCATCAAGTTCGGCGGCAACGCCATGATCGACGAGGAGCTGAAGGCCGCGTTCGCCCAGGACGTCGTCTTCCTGCGCCACGCCGGCCTCAAGCCCGTCGTCGTGCACGGCGGCGGGCCCCAGATCAGCGCCCAGCTCGACAAACAGGGCCTGGTCAGCGAGTTCAAGGCCGGGCTGCGCGTCACCACGCCCGAGGCGATGGACGTCGTACGGATGGTCCTCGCCGGACAGGTCCAGCGCGAACTGGTCGGCCTCCTCAACCAGCACGGCCCCCTCGCCGTCGGCATGACCGGCGAGGACGCCCACACCATCACCGCCACCCAGCACCGGCCCACCATCGACGGCGAGTCCGTCGACATCGGCCGGGTCGGGGAGATCACCGCCATCGACACCGGGGCCATCCAGGCGCTCCTGGACGACGGCCGCATCCCGGTCGTCTCCTCCATCGCCCGCTCCGCCGACGACCACCACGTCTACAACGTCAACGCCGACACCGCGGCCGCCGCGCTCGCCGCGGCCCTGAACGCCGAGACGCTGATGGTCCTCACGGACGTCGAGGGGCTGTACGAGGACTGGCCCAACAGCGACGACGTGATCAGCCGGCTCACCGCGAGCGAGCTGGAGAAGCTGCTGCCCGAGCTGTCCAGCGGCATGGTCCCCAAGATGCAGGGCTGCCTCCACGCCGTACGCAACGGCGTCGAGACCGCCCGCGTCATCGACGGCCGGGTGCAGCACTCGATCCTGCTGGAGATCTTCACCGACGAGGGCATCGGCACGATGGTCGTGCCCGACGCTCCCATCGCCGTACACACAGGGCCTGAACAGTTCGAACTGGGGGAATCATGACGACCGGCACCGGAACCGGAACCGAGGCCGCGGGACTCACCGCGCGCTGGCAGGGCGTGCTGATGGACAACTACGGCACCCCCCGGCTGCCCCTCGTCCGTGGCGAGGGCGCCCATGTCTGGGACGAGGACGGCACCCGCTACCTCGACTTCGTCGGCGGCATCGCGGTCAACGCCCTCGGCCACGCGCACCCGGCCGTCGTCGAGGCCGTCTCCACCCAGGTGGCCTCCCTCGGCCATGTGTCGAACCTCTTCATCGCGGAGCCGCCGGTCGCCCTCGCGGAGCGGCTGCTCCAGCTCTTCGGCCGCCAGGGCCGGGTCTTCTTCGCCAACTCCGGCGCGGAGGCCAACGAAGCCGCGTTCAAGATCGGCCGGCTGACCGGGCGCACCCACCTGGTCGCCACCGACGGGGGCTTCCACGGCCGGACGATGGGCGCCCTCGCGCTGACCGGCCAGCCGGGGAAGCAGGAGCCGTTCCGGCCGCTCCCCGGTGATGTCACCCATGTCCCCTACGGGGACGTGGACGCCCTGCGCGCGGCCGTCACCACCGACACCGCCCTGGTGATCATCGAGCCGGTCCAGGGCGAGAACGGGGTCGTCGTCCCGCCCAAGGGCTACCTGGAGGCCGCCCGCGAGATCACCCGCGCCACCGGCACGCTCCTCGTCCTGGACGAGGTGCAGACCGGGATCGGGCGCTGCGGCCAGTGGTTCGAGCACCAGGCCCACCAGGGCGTCGAGCCGGACATCGTCACCCTCGCCAAGGGGCTCGGCGGCGGGCTGCCGATCGGCGCGACCGTCGCCTTCGGCCCGGCCGCCGACCTGCTGAAGCCCGGCCACCATGGCACCACCTTCGGCGGCAACCCGGTCGCCTGCGCCGCCGGACTCGCCGTCCTGGACACCCTCGCGGCCGACGGCGTGCTCGACCAGGTCAAGCGGCTCGGGGAGAAGATCCGCGACGGCGTGGAGGCGCTGGGACACCCGCTGGTCTCCCATGTCCGCGGGAGCGGCCTGCTGCTGGGTATCGTGCTCACCGGACCCCTCGCACCGCAGGTGCAGCAGGCGGCCCAGGGAGCCGGCCTCCTGGTGAACGCGCCCGCCCCCGATGTCGTACGGCTCATGCCGCCGCTGATCATCGGTGACGCGGAGGTGGACGCGTTCCTGGAGATCCTGCCGGGCGCTCTCGACGCGGCACACGGGGACGGACGATCCGGAGCATGACCCTCCGGAGAATGAGGCGACGACGATGACCGAGGCGCAGGAGACCGAGCACGGCGGACCGTCCGTGCCGCAGACCCGCACCGCCCGCCACCGCCGGATCGTGGACATCCTGAACCGGCAGCCGGTCCGCTCGCAGAGCCAGCTGGCCAAGCTCCTCGCCGACGACGGGCTGAGCGTCACCCAGGCGACGCTCTCCCGCGACCTCGACGAGCTGGGCGCGGTCAAGATCCGCAACACCGGCGGCGAGCTGATCTACGCGGTGCCCAGCGAGGGCGGCTTCCGCACCCCGCAGGCCCCGCTCGGCGGCTCGGCCAAGGAGGAGCGGATGCGCCGGCTCTCGGCCGAACTGCTCATCTCGGCCGAGGCCTCGGCCAACCTGGTGGTGCTCCGCACGCCGCCGGGCGCCGCCCAGTTCCTCGCCTCGGCCATCGACCAGGCCGAACTGCACGACATCCTCGGCACCATCGCGGGCGACGACACGCTGATGCTCATCAGTCGCGACCCCCACGGTGGCCAGGCCCTCGCCGACCATCTGCTGAGGCTCGCTCAGAACGACCGCTGAGCCGCCCCGTTCAGTACCGCGTGATCGCGGTCGGGCCCGACGAGGTCCCGACCGCGATGTGCGGCCGCCGCTCCGGCCGCACCCAGGCCAGGATCTCCGCCATGGCCTCCGCCGGGACCGAGACACAACCCGCCGTCGCCCCGCGCCCGTTCACGTGCAGGAAGATCCCGGCGCCCCGGCCGCGTACCGGACGGTCGTAGTTGAAACCGATCACCAGCGCGCGGGCGTACTGCGTCCCGTACGTGACCAGCTGCTCGGCCTCGTCCGCCCGGCAGTGGTCCGGCCGGGGCTCCACCCAGCGGTTGTACGCGCGCGAGGCGTTGTCCTGGCACCACCACGAGTCGTCGTTCACCTTGCGGTACGGATACCGCGTCCCCGCCGGGGCGTCCTCGATGCCGAACGCGTACGGCAGGTCGTACAGCCCCGTCGGCGTGGTGCTGGTGCCCTGCTCCCGGCTCGCCCCCTCGGCCAGCCCGTTCGCCCCGAACCGCGCGGGGGCCGAGCCCTTCTCCACCCACCGGCCCCCGCGCCGCTCCCACCAGGTCACCGTGCCGGTGGTCGAGCCGGTGTCGGGGGCCTCGGCCGTGATCAGCTGCGAACCACCGCCGGTGTCCGCCAGCCGGTACGGGAGCGGCGGCGGGGTGTCGGCGGGCGCGGCCCCGAGGGAGCCGGTGGCCAGGGCGAGGAGGACGGCGAGGGTCAGCAGAGGTCGGCGCATGTCCGGACCGTACGGCGGCCGGAGCCGACGCCCCACTGGACCTGCTCCGTACGGCTCAGTGCGGCCATTCGCGGGCGATACACCCGTATGCACCGCCCTGACCTGCTGCTTTGACAAAGCATACGGACCACTGCATAGTTATACCCATCAGTGATTGCACCGTAAGGAGAAACCCGTGACCGAGCGCGTCGTACTCGCCTACTCGGGCGGCCTGGACACCTCCGTCGCCATCGGCTGGATCGCCGAGGAGACGGGCGCCGAGGTCATCGCCGTTGCCGTGGACGTCGGCCAGGGCGGCGAGGACCTGGACGTCATCCGCAAGCGCGCGCTCGCCTGCGGTGCCGTCGAAGCCGAGGTCGCGGATGCCAAGGACGAGTTCGCCGAGGAGTACTGCCTCCCGGCGATCAAGGCCAACGCCCTCTACATGGACCGCTATCCGCTGGTCTCGGCGCTCTCCCGGCCGACCATCGTCAAGCACCTCGTCGCCGCCGCCAAGAAGCACAACGCCGGGATCGTGGCCCACGGCTGCACCGGCAAGGGCAACGACCAGGTCCGCTTCGAGGCCGGTATCTCCGCGCTCGGCCCCGACCTCAAGTGCATCGCCCCGGTCCGGGACTACGCGATGACCCGGGACAAGGCCATCGCCTTCTGCGAGGAGAAGAACCTCCCGATCGCCACCACCAAGAAGTCCCCGTACTCCATCGACCAGAACGTCTTCGGACGGGCCGTCGAGACGGGCTTCCTGGAGGACATCTGGAACGCGCCGATCGAGGACATCTACGAGTACACCTCCAACCCCGCCACCCCGCGCGAGGCCGACGAGGTCGTCATCTCCTTCAAGGAGGGCGTCCCGGTCGCCATCGACGGCCGGCCCGTCACCGTCCTCCAGGCGATCCAGCAGCTCAACGAGCGGGCCGGCGCCCAGGGCATCGGCCGGATCGACATGGTCGAGGACCGGCTCGTGGGCATCAAGTCCCGTGAGGTGTACGAGGCGCCCGGCGCGATCGCGCTGATCACCGCCCACCAGGAGCTGGAGAACGTCACCGTCGAGCGCGAGCTGGCCCGCTACAAGCGGCAGGTCGAGCAGCGGTGGGGCGAGATGGTCTACGACGGCCTCTGGTTCTCCCCGCTCAAGCGGGCCCTGGACGGCTTCATCAACGAGGCCAACCAGCACGTCACCGGCGACATCCGGATGACCCTGCACGCGGGCCGCGCCGTCGTCACCGGCCGGAGGTCCGAGGAGTCGCTCTACGACTTCAACCTCGCCACCTACGACTCGGGCGACACCTTCGACCAGTCCAAGGCGCAGGGCTTCATCGAGATCTTCGGCCTCTCCTCGAAGATCGCCGCAAAGCGTGATCTGCAGGCATAGCCTGACGCGTACCTCGCCCGACCCCTTCTCGTTGTACAGCCGCCTCCCCGTCGTCACGTGGCAGGGAGGCGGCCGCATATCCGCACCTTGGCCCCACGCCTTTGCCTTTTGAGGAGCACGCAGTGAGCAGCAACAACGGTGACGTCCGGCTCTGGGGCGCGCGTTTCGCCGACGGACCGGCCGAGGCGCTGGCCAACCTGTCCGCCTCCGTCCACTTCGACTGGCGGCTCGCCCCGTACGACATCGCCGGCTCCCGCGCCCACGCCCGCGTCCTGAACAAGGCGGGCCTGCTCACCGAGGACGAGCTGAACCGGATGCTCGCCGGGCTCGACCAGCTCGAAGCCGATGTCGCGGACGGCTCCTTCACCGGGACCATCGCGGACGAGGACGTCCACACCGCGCTGGAGCGCGGGCTCCTGGAGCGGCTCGGCCCCGACCTCGGCGGCAAGCTGCGCGCCGGGCGGTCCCGGAACGACCAGATCGCCACGCTCTTCCGGATGTACCTGCGCGACCACGCCCGGATCATCGGCGGCCTGATCGCGGACCTCCAGGGCGCCCTGGTCGGTCTCGCGGAGGCCCACCCGGACGTGGCGATGCCCGGCCGCACCCACCTCCAGCACGCCCAGCCGGTGCTCTTCGCCCACCATGTGCTCGCCCACGTCCAGTCCCTGTCCCGGGACGCCGAGCGGCTGCGCCAGTGGGACGAGCGCACGGCCGTCTCCCCGTACGGCTCCGGGGCGCTCGCCGGATCGTCGCTCGGGCTCGACCCCGAGGCGGTCGCCGCCGACCTCGGCTTCGAGCACGGTTCGGTCGGCAACTCCATCGACGGCACCGCCTCGCGGGACTTCGTCGCGGAGTTCGCGTTCATCACCGCGATGATCGGGGTCAACCTCTCCCGGATCGCCGAGGAGATCATCATCTGGAACACGAAGGAGTTCTCCTTCGTCACCCTCCACGACGCCTTCTCCACCGGCTCCTCGATCATGCCGCAGAAGAAGAACCCGGACATCGCGGAGCTGGCCCGGGGCAAGTCCGGCCGCCTCATCGGCAATCTGACCGGCCTCCTCGCCACCCTCAAGGCGCTCCCGCTCGCGTACAACCGGGACCTCCAGGAGGACAAGGAGCCCGTCTTCGACTCCTGCGACCAGCTCGAAGTCCTGCTCCCCGCCTTCACCGGCATGATGGCCACCCTCACCGTCAACCGCGAGCGCATGGAGGAGCTGGCCCCGGCCGGGTTCTCGCTCGCCACCGACATCGCGGAGTGGCTGGTCCGCCAGGGCGTGCCCTTCCGGGTCGCCCACGAGGTCGCGGGCGCCTGCGTCAAGGAGTGCGAGCAGCACGGCATCGAGCTGGACCAGCTCACCGACGAGCAGTTCGCGAAGATCTCCGAGCACCTCACCCCCGAGGTCCGCACGGTCCTCAACGTGCGCGGCGCCCTCGCCTCCCGCAGCGGCCGGGGCGGCACGGCCCCCTCCGCCGTCGCCGTACAGCTCGCCGAGGTGAAGAAGGACCTGGAGGCCCAGCAGGCCTGGGCCGGTGCCCGCCGGTAGGCCGGAGCGGGCCCGGCACCGTACGTACGGGGGTGGCGCCCCCGTACGTACGGTGCCGTCGCAGGTGTACGGAGAGGGGCGCGGGCTACGTTGACCGGGGTAGGAGTATCCGCAACCGACCCCGAGGAGCCCGCGATGCCCTTCACCGCCCTGGCCACCGCGACGACCCCGACCGCCCACATCGGACTGGGACTCGCAGCCGTCGGGAGGCCCGGATACATCAACCTCCACCGCGACGAGGACTTCCCCGACGGCCGGGACGTGGAGGCCCTGCGCGCCCGTACGCACGAACTGCTGGACGCGGCGTACGCGCAGGGCGTCCGGTACGTCGACACGGCCCGCTCCTACGGCCGCGCCGAGGAGTTCCTGGGTGAGTGGCTGGACGCCCGCCCCTCCTTCACCGACCTCGTCGTCGGCTCCAAATGGGGATACACCTACACCGGCGACTGGCGCACCGACGCCGGGACCCACGAGGTCAAGGACCACAGCCTCGCCACCTTCGAGCGCCAGCGCGCCGAGACCCGCGAACTCCTGGGCGACCGCCTCGACCTCTACCAGATCCACTCGCTGACCCCCGACAGCCCGGCCCTCGCGGACAAGGAACTCCACGAGCGCCTGGCCGCCCTCGCCGCCGAAGGGGTCGCCATCGGCTTCTCCACCAGCGGCCCCGCCCAGGCCGACGCCATCCGGGCCGCCCTCGCGCTCACGGTCGACGGCAACCCCCTCTTCCGTACCGTCCAGGCCACCTACAACGCCCTGGAGACCTCCGCCGCGCCCGCCCTGGCCGAGGCCCATGACGCCGGGCTCACCGTGATCGTCAAGGAGGGCATGGCCAACGGGCGGCTCGCCGGGGACGAGGCGCCCGCCGTGTTCCAGGAGATCGCCGCCGACGCGGGGGTGGGCGGCGACGCGGTGGCCCTGGCGCTCGTCCTGCACCAGCCCTGGGCCGGGGTCGTCCTCTCCGGCGCCGCCACCGCCACCCAGCTCGCCGGGAACCTGCACGCCCCCGTCGTCGGCCTGGACGAGGAGCAGCGGGCCCGGCTGGACGCCCTGGTGGAGGAGCCGGAGTCGTACTGGCGCCACCGCGCCGCCCTGCCCTGGCACTGAGCACGCGCGGCCCCGCCCGGCCCCAGGGGCTCGTCAGCCCGTCAGGACGACGAGCTCCTGGGTCGCCCGCGTCATCGCCACATACCGGTCCACCGCCCCCGCCACACCCGCCCCGAACGCCTCCGGCTCCACCAGCACCACCAGGTCGAACTCCAGCCCCTTCGACAGCTCCGGGGTCAGCGACCGCACCCGCGGCCGCCCCCGGAACCGGGGCGCGCCGATCACGCAGGCGGTCCCCTCCGCGTGCGCGGCCAGCCAGCCGTCCAGGACCGGTTCCAGGTCCGCCACCCGGCCCCGTACGACGGGCAGACCGCCCGACCGGACCGAGACCGGCACATTGGCGTCCGGGAGCACCGCCCGGATCACCGGCTCGGCCTCCGCCATGACCTCCTCCGGCGTCCGGTAGTTGACGGTGAGGGACGCGAGGGCCACCCGGTCGAGCCCGACCCGCTCCAGCCGCTCCCGCCAGGTTTCGGTGAACCCGTGCCGGGCCTGGGCGCGGTCCCCGACGACGGTGAAGCTCCGCGACGGGCAGCGCACCAGCAGCATCTGCCACTCGGCGTCGGTCAGCTCCTGCGCCTCGTCCACCACGATGTGCGCGAACGGGCCCGCCGACCGGTCCGGCGCCGCGTCCGTGGACGCCTCCGGATCGGCGAGGGAGTTTCGCAGGTCCTGGCCGTGCAGCATGACCAGAGCCCCCTCGCTGTCGGCGTCCGCGTCGGCCAGGGTCTCGTCCGCCAGCAGCGCGTCGATGACCTGGTCCATGCCCGCACGCTCGGCCGCCGCGGCCGCCTCCCGGCGGCGTCTGCGCCGCGACGCCTCCGGATCACCGAGCCGCTGCCGCGCCGCGTCCAGGACGGGCAGATCGGAGACCGTCCACGCCCGCGCCTCCGCGCGCTGCAACAGCCGGACCTCGTCGCGGCTCAGCCAGGGCGCGCACAGCCGCAGATACGCGGGGACCGACCAGAGGTCACCGACGAGATCGGCCGGATCCAGCAGCGGCCACGCCCGGTCGAAGGCCGCGAGCAGCTCCCGGTCCTGCCCCAGCGCCTTCCGGACCAGCTCGGGCGCGGCCTCGTCACCGTCGTACTTCTCCATGAGGAGCGTGAGCAGCTCCTCCCACACCTGGTCGCGCGCCTCGTTGTGCACGGCCCCGGGCCCGGGCGTCCCGAACGCCACCGCCCAGTCGGCGGCGGTCAGCCGGAGATCGCACCAGGGGGTCGGGACGGTCAGCGGCTCGGTGGGCGGCTCCTCGTAGAACCGCACGGCGGTCTCGACGGCCCGCACCAACTCCGCCGACGCCTTCAGCCGGGCCACCTCGGGGTCGGTCTCGGCCCCCGCCGTGGCCCCCTCGGGGACGAGGTCCCGCAGGACGCAGGTCTGCACGCCCTCCTCCCCGAGGCTCGGCAGCACATCCGCGACGTACCCGAGATAGGGCCGGGACGGGCCGACGAACAGGACGCCGCCCCGGCGGTGGGCGAGGCGCGGGTCGGCGTACAGGAGGTACGCGGAGCGGTGCAGGGCGACGACCGTCTTCCCCGTACCCGGTCCGCCGTCCACGACGAGCGTGCCCCGGGAACCCGCCCGGATGATGGCGTCCTGGTCGGCCTGGATGGTGCCGAGCACGTCCCGCATCCGCTCCGAGCGGTTGGCGCCGAGGCTCGCGATGAACGCCGACTGGTCGTCGAGCGCCGCATGTCCGACGAAGGCGTCCGGGGCGAACACCTCGTCCCAGTAGTCGCTGATCCGGCCGTCCGTCCAGCGGTAGCGGCGGCGGCTCGCCAGGCCCATCGGCCGGGCGTGGGTGGCGCCGAAGAACGGCTCGGCGGCGGGGGAGCGCCAGTCGACCAGCAGCCGGTGGCCCGTGCTGTCGGTGAGGCCGAGCCGGCCGACGTAGACGGGCGCGGAACCGTCCTCCGGGACCATGCGGCCGAGGCAGATGTCGAGCCCGAAGCGGCGCAGGGTGCGCAGCCGGGCCGTGAGCCGGTGAATCTCGGCGTCCCGGTCCATCGCCTGCCGGCCCGTGCCGCCGGGCGCCCGGCGTTCGGCGTCGAGACGGGCGGTCAGCTCGGCGACGGACTCCTCCAGGGTCCGGGCGACGGCCGCGAAGTGCTCCTCGTCGGCGGCGATCAGGGTGGGGCCGGCCTTGGGGGAGAGATGGTCGGGGAGGCGGAAGGCGCTGGAGAGCATGGTGGTGCGTTCCGTTCTGCTGGTCCTGGTCGGGCGGGGGTCTGCCGGGCGTACGGGACGGCTCAGCCGGTCGGCGTCGGCGCGCCGAACCACCGGGCCAGCCCGGCCGCCAGCCCCTCCTGGTCCTCGCCCGCACCTGCCCACGCAACATGGCCGTCGGGCCGCAACAGGACGGCGGGCACGCCGAGTTCATCGGCCGGTTCCGGCGCGTCGGCCACCTGGTCGACCCGGTCCGCCCACCCGGCCACCGAGAGCCGCCCGCCCCCGTCCCCGCTGCGGTCGGTTCCGTCGAGCAGCAGGCCACGGCCCTCACGCATCAGCTCGTAGAGGCGGCGGCCCCCTGCCAGCCGGACGTCCCGCAGGCGTCGGCCGAGCAGTTCATGGCCCTCACCGAGGTCGTAGCGGATGTCGACGGCGGTGATCATCCCGGTGACGTACGCGTTGACCTCCTCGAAGTCCATGAGCCGCGCGAGCAGTTCGCGCAGCGCGGTCGCCCCCGGACCGGTCCCCAGCAGCGTGATCTGCGCCCGGGTGTTCTCCAGCACCCGGGCGCCCACCGGGTGCCGTTCGGCGTGGTAGCTGTCCAACAGCCCTTCCGGCGCCCACCCGTTGACCTCGGCGGCCAGCTTCCAGCCGAGGTTGAACGCGTCCTGCACCCCGAGGTTGAGCCCCTGTCCGCCGGTCGGCGGGTGGATGTGCGCCGCGTCACCGGCCAGCAGCACCCGGCCCGCCCGGTACCGCTCGGCCTGCCGGGAGGCGTCCCCGAACCGGGAGAGCCAGCGGGGCGCGTGGACGCCGAAGTCGGTGCCCGCGACCGCCCGCAGCCGCTCCCTGAACTCCTCCAGGGTCGGCGCGCCCGCCCGCTCCTCGGAGACACCGTCGGCGGGCACGATGACGCGGTGCGTCCCGTCCCCGTTGGGGATGGTGCCGAACCGCAACTCCTTCTCGCGCACCTCCGCCACCACGGCGGCCACCACCTCGGGGTCCTCGGCCAGCTCCATGTCCCCGAGCAGCGTCTCGACCGTGGCGGGCTCACCGGGGAAGGCGATGCCCACCTCCTTGCGCACCAGGCTCCGTCCTCCGTCGCACCCGACGAGATAGCGCGAGCGCAGCCGCGTCCCGTCGGCCAGCCCGACGGTCACCGCCTCCTCCTCCTGGCCCACCGCGACCACCTCGTGGCCGGGCCGGATCTCGGCGCCCAGCTCGACGGCCCGCTCCCGGAGCAGCCGCTCGGTGACCGGCTGGAGGGTGGAGAGGCCGTACGGGTGGGCCGTGTCCAGCAGCTCCGGCCACGGCTTCTGGATCCCCCGAAGAACCCGCCGACCTGGAACTTCTCGCTCACCGCGAGGAACCGGTCCAGCAGCCCGCGCTGGTCCATCACCTCGACGCTGCGCACATGCAGTCCGCGCCCCCGGCTCTCCCGGGTCGGCTCGGCCAGCTTCTCCAGCACCACGGTCCGCACCCCGGCCAGCCGCAGTTCGCAGGCGAGCATCAGGCCCGTCGGCCCACCGCCGACGACGATTACGTCGATCATCACAGTTCCGCCCTTGTCGACGTCGAATTCCCGCAGCCGGTACTCCTGATCCCGGCTTCGGCCGTCGATTCTGCGGCATTTGGGGGGCCTTGCGGCAAGACCCCCATCCGCTATAAGTTAAGAGTGGCAAGGAGTGGGTTCACCTCCTGCCGGCCTCTCTTCTTTCCCGCACCGCTGGTGCCGATCCCGCCGCTCGAAGGACGCAAGGTTCCTCGCGGCTCCCGACCTCGCCCGCTGGGGCCGACCTCTCGGGCTTCCCGCATTCTTCGATGAGACGAGAATGTCTCACGTGGGTTATGGTCGTCTCATGACTCTCGACCGTGAGCAGGTGCTGCGCAGCGCCGCCGCCCTGCTGTCCCACAAATCGACCGCCACCATGGACGAGGTCGCCAAAGCAGCCGGTATCGGCCGCGCCACCCTCCACCGCCACTTCGCCGGGCGCGACGCGCTGGTCAAGGCGCTGGAGAACCTGGGCCTCCGGGAGTTCGAGGCGGCCCTCGACACCGCCCGGCTCGACGAGGGCACCTCCGAGGAGGGGCTCCGCCGTCTCATCGCGGCCGTCGAGCCCAGCGCCGGGCTGCTCTCGTTCCTCGTCAACGAGAACCAGCTCTTCGAGGGCGACCAGGTCAACGAGGGCTGGGACCGGGCCGATGCCCGGGTCTCCGCCTTCTTCCGCCGGGGCCAGGAGCGCGGTGAGTTCCGTATCGACCTCACCCCCGCCTGGCTGACCGAGGCCCTCTACGGGCTCGTCGGCACCGGCGCCTGGTCCGTCAAGGCGGGCCGGGTCGCCGCACAGGATTTCCAGTACATGATCGTCGAGCTGCTGCTCGGCGGAGCACGCCGGAGCGTGGAGCAGTGACCAGCATCGACCAGCACCCGAAGACCGTGGACGACGTGCGCCGCCCGGGGCGGTGGATCGCGCTCGCCGTGCTCGTCCTCGCCGTGCTGCTGGTGGCCGTCGACGCCACCGTCCTCGGCCTCGCCACCCCCTTCCTCAGCGAGGACCTCGCCCCCACCGGCAACCAGCTGCTCTGGATCGGTGACGTCTACTCCTTCGTCATCGCCGGTCTGCTCGTCTCGATGGGCTCCCTCGGTGACCGCATCGGCCGCAAGAAGCTGCTGCTGATCGGTGCCGTGGCGTTCGGCGCGGTCTCCGTGCTCAACGCGTACGCCACCACGCCCGAGATGATGATCGTGGCGCGGGCGCTGCTCGGTGTCGCGGGCGCCACCCTGATGCCGTCCACCCTCGCCCTGATCCGCAACCTCTTCCACGACCCGCGCGAGCGCAGCCTCGCCATCGGCATCTGGGGGGCCATGGCCTCGGCGGGCGCGGCGGTCGGCCCGGTCGTCGGCGGGTTCCTGCTCGAACACTTCTGGTGGGGCTCGGTCTTCCTGATCAACCTGCCCGTGATGGCGGTGCTCGTCGTCGTCGGCGTCAAGCTGATCCCGGAGTCGAAGAACCCGGCCCCGGGCCCGTGGGACATGCTCAGCGTCGGCCTCTCCCTGGTCGGCATGATCGGCGTCGTGTACGCGATCAAGGAGACGGCCTCGCACGGGCTGAGCTGGGGTCCGGCCGTGGCCGCCGTGGTCGGTGTCCTCGGGATCACCTGGTTCGTCCGCCGGCAGCTCCGGCTGCCCGCGCCCCTGCTGGACATGCGGCTCTTCCAGCACCGGGGCTTCTCCGGCGCGGTCCTCGCCGACCTGCTGACCATCCTCGGTCTCTCGGGTCTGGTCTTCTTCCTCTCCCAGTTCCTCCAACTGGTCCAGGGCCGGGGGCCGCTGGAGGCGGGGCTGGCCGAACTGCCCGCCGCCATCGGTGCGGTGACCGCCGGTCTGCTGGCCGGGTTCGCCGCCCGCCGGTTCTCGGTGCGCTCGGTCGTGGCGGGCGGGCTCGGCGCGGTCGGGCTGGCGCTGGGCACGGTGACCCTGCTCGACCAGCACACCGGCTACCCGCTGCTCGGCTCCATGCTGCTGATCGTCGGCGTCGGCGCCGGGTTCTCCTTCACCGTCACCGCCGACGTGATCCTCTCCAGCGTCCCGAAGGAGCAGGCCGGTTCCGCCTCCGCCGTGTCGGAGACGGCGTACGAGCTGGGCGCCGCCCTCGGTATCGCCCTGCTGGGCTCCATCGTCACCGGCGTCTACCGGGGCTTCCCGACCCCGGCGGGCATCCCCGCCGAGGTGGAGTCGGCCGCCCACGAGTCGCTCGGCGGAGCCGTGGAGGCGGCCACCGCCCTGCCCGCCGCCCAGGCCGGCCCGCTGATCTCGGCGGCCCAGGAGGCGTTCGTCGAGGGGATGCGGTCCGCCGCCGGGGTCGGTTCGGCGGTGCTCCTCGCGGCGGCCGTCGCCGCCTGGTTCCTGCTGCGGGGCCAGAAGCTGGAGGACGGGATCGAGCACCCGTAGAAGCCTCCGCACGGAGAAGGGCCCGCGCCCCGGGGAGACCGGGGAGCGGGCCCTTCTCGTATACGCCGTGTACGCCGTCGGCCCGGGCAGCTGTGCCGGGTATGCGATCCGGCCCAGGCAGCTACGCCGTGTACGCCGTGCGGCTCAGGCCGCCTTGGCCTTCGTCGCGTACATGTCCACGTACTCCTGGCCGGAGAGCCGCATCACCTCGGACATCACCGAGTCGGTCACCGCCCGCAGCACATAGCGGTCGCGGTCCATGCCCTCGTACCGGGAGAACTCCATCGGCTCGCCGAAGCGCACCGTGACCTTGCCCGGCCGGGGCAGCCCCGCGCCGCCCGGCTGGAGCTTGTCGGTGCCGATCATGGCGAACGGGACCACCGGGGCGCCCGTCATCAGGGTCAGCCGCGCGATGCCCGTACGGCCCCGGTAGAGCCGGCCGTCGGGGGAGCGGGTGCCCTCCGGGTAGATCGCGAAGGCCTGGCCCTCCTCCAGCACCCGGCGCCCGGTCATCAGCGCCGCGACCCCGCCCCGGCCGCCGTCCCGGTCCACCGGGATCATCCCGGCGCCGGTGAAGAACCAGGCCATCAGCCGGCCCTTGAAGCCCTTGCCGGTCACGTACTCGTCCTTGCCGATGTAGAACACCGGCCGGTCGACGCAGACCGGCATGACCATCGAGTCGATGAAGGTGAGGTGGTTGCCCGCGAGGATCACCGGCCCGGTCCCGGGGATGTTCTCCACGCCCTCCACCTGGGGGCGGAACATCAGGCGCAGGATCGGTCCGAGCACTGCCTTGAAGACCGTGAGACGGGACAACGGGTTCCTCCGGTGTCGTGGCCGTACCGGCCGGGATGTCGAGTGAGGTCGTGCGGAGTGGTGCGTGGGTGGTGCGCAGGTGGTGCCGGGTGGTGCGGAGTGGTGTCCGGTGGTGCGAAGTGTTGGACTGTGCAGGTGAGGACGATACTCGCGGGTATGGGCTGATCGCACATCGGGTTCACGGAGTGGATACGTGGTGTTGACGTGTGTTTCCGCCAAGTTCGCCTCCGGTCCGCCCCGTCGGCCCGCCCCGGTGCCTACGATCGGGCCTCGCCCGGCAGAACGCAGAACCCGGACTTCACCCAGCGAGGAGCATCATGACGGAGCGTGTGACCGGTACCCCCGGCCGGCGGACCCTTCTGGGCGCCGCCGTCCTCGGCACAGCGGCCCTCGGCCTGACCGGCACCGCCGCCCAGGCCGCCGAGCGGGGACGCGGCGGCTCCGGGAGCGGCCACGGCTCGCTGCGCGACCTGCCCGTGCCGACCGTGATCGGCCACCGCGGGGCCAGCGGCTACCGCCCCGAGCACACCCTCGGCTCCTACCAGCTCGCGCTGGACCTGGGCGCGCACATCGTCGAGCAGGATCTCGTCCCCACCAAGGACGGCCACCTCGTCTGCCGCCACGAGAACGACATCACCGGCACCACGGATGTCGCCGACCACCCCGAGTTCGCCGGCCGCAGGACCACCAAGACCATCGACGGCGTCTCCTACACCGGCTGGTTCACCGAGGACTTCACCCTCGCCGAGCTGAAGACCCTGCGGGCCACGGAGCGCATCCCCGGCAACCGCCCGGACAACACCCTCTACGACGGCCGCTGGACGGTCCCCACCTTCGAGGAGGTCCTGCGCTGGGCCGACAAGGAGGGCCGCAAGCGAGGGAAGCCCGTCTGGCTGTACGTCGAGACCAAGCACCCCACGTACTTCCGGAGCCTGGGCCTCGGCCTGGAGGAGCCCCTCGCCCGGCTGCTGCGCCGCTACGGCCGGGACCGCCGCACCTCGCCGCTCATCCTCCAGTCCTTCGAGCCCGGCTCCATCCAGCGCCTCGCCCGCCTGGTCGACACCCCGCGCGTCGTCCTGCTCTCCGGGCCCACCAGCCGCCCCTGGGACTTCGTCGAGTCGGGCGACCCGCGCACGGTGGCCGACCTGATCAAGCCCGCCGGGCTGGAGTGGATCGCCACCTACGCCCAGGGCATCGGCCCCACGCTCGACCTGATCATCCCCAAGGACGCCTCGGGCCGGCTCACCCGCCCGACCACGCTGGTCAAGGACGCGCACGCCCGGGGCCTGCGCCTCCACCCGTACACCCTGCGCAACGAGAACAGCTTCCTGCCCGCCGACTTCCGGCGCGGCAGCGACCCCAACACCTACGGTGACGTCTTCGGCGCCTACGCCGCGTACTTCGCCACCGGCATCGACGGCATCTTCACCGACCACCCGGACACCGCCCTGCTCGCGGCGGCGGACTTCAACGGCCGCTGACTTCCCCTTCCGGCCGACTCTTCCTTCGGTACGGGTCCTTCTGTACGGGACGGGCCCGGCGGCCGACGCGCAGGTATGCGTCAGCCGCCGGGCCCGTCCGTGCCCCGGTCGGGTGGTGCCGCCCGCGCGGGGCAACCGGGCGCGCTGCCGCCGCGTTTGCCGGGGCATGACGCTTCTCGATCATGAACCCGACCGGTCCGCCGTCACCGCCCGGACCGTCCGCGCCTTACAGCCCCTGGTCCGCGCGGAGGCGCGGGCCGAGGCGCCCGCCGCCGGGCTCGACCCCGCCGACCTCGAACAGACGGTGTGGCTGCGGCTGCTGGAACGCCCCACCGGCGCAGTCCCGCCCGGCGACCCGGCCCGCTGGGTGCGCGACACCGTACGGGCGGAGGCCCGGCGCGGCCGCCGTACGGTCCGGCGGGAACGCCCGTACGCCGGAACGGAACCGGCCGCTCCGCTCGTAACCGGTCCGGAGCGGGCCGCTCTCGGGGCCGCCGAGGGCCGGGCGCTGCGCGCCGCGATGGCCCGGCTGCCCGGACGCTGCGCCCGGCTGCTGGAGGCGATGCTGTCGCCCGCCGACCCGACGTACCGGGAAATCGCAGGGGAGTTGGGTATCTCACAGGGGAGTTTGGGTCCCATCCGTTCCCGTTGCCTTGGATGTCTGCGCAGAATGCTCGCGGCGGAGGTTGCCGTCCCTGAACTGCGGGGAAGAGGGCGATAGGCAACCGGGCGGACAGGTGAGCGGGAGGCGTGCACACATGGGCATGAGCGTGATCATCTCGGCGGCGACGGCCGAGGACGTGGAGCAGATCTTCCGGCTCCAGTACCTCTGCTTCCAGCGCGAGGCCGAGCTGTACGACAACTACCGGATCGATCCGCTCGTCCAGAGCCTCGACGCGGTCCGCGGCGAAGTAGCCGACGACCTGGTGTTCGTGGCCCGCCTCGGGGACGAAGTCGTGGGTTCGGTACGCGGGTTCACCGACCCGGACGGTACGGGCCAGATCGGCAAGCTCTGCGTGCACCCCCGGCTCCAGGGCCACGGGCTCGGCACCCGGCTGCTGAACGCGGCGGAGTCGGCCCTCGCGGCCCAGCGCGCGGCCACCCGCTTCCGGCTGCACACCGGACACCGCAGCGAGAGCAACCTCCGGCTCTACCGGCGGGCGGGGTACGCGCAGGTCGGCAACGCCACGGGTACGGACGGGGTCCAGCTCATCCTGCTGGAGAAGGAAGTCGCGGCCCAGGAGTTCGTGGCCAGCGCCTGACCGGACACCTCAAGAGGGCCCGGGACATGACCGGGGCCCCGAAAGGGCCCGGGATCCAAGGCCCTCAGGGGCCGTCAGGCCCTCAGGCCCGCTTCGCGCGCCGCAGCCAGATCATCCCGGTGACCGGCAGGATCACCGGGATGAACAGGTAGCCCATCCCGAAGTCCGACCAGACCGTGGAGTCGGGGAAGGCGGACGGCTCGGCCAGCGTCCAGGCGCCGACGACCAGGACGCCCAGCAGCTCGGCGGCGCAGCACGCCAGCGCCGCCCGGCGGGCCCTCTCGCCCCCGCGCACCAGCGAGTACGTGATGAACCCGTAGACGACGGCGGCGACGGCCGAGAGCGAGTAGGCGAGCGGCGCCCGGTCGAAGCCCCGGATCACCTCGACGATCGAGCGCGAGGCCGCCGCGACGGTGAACACCCCGTAGAACCAGACCAGTACCCGGCCCGGCCCGGTGCCCAGCTCGAAGGACCCCTTCGAGGAAGAGGAGGGGGCGGCGGGGGTTGTGGTCGCGGCTTCGGGGGAGGGGTCCGGGCGCCGTTCGGTGTCACTCACGTCAGTTACCCCAGATGTCGTAGAGCCGTACTTCGAGGACCGCCAGGACGAGCGCGCCCGCGGCCACCGTCACCGAGCCCCAGCGGGTCCGCTCGGACAACGACAGGACGCCCGCCGCCGGTACGGCCGCGAACGAGCCGATCAGATAGGCGATGAACACCGCCGTCCCCTGCTCCGGCCGCTCCCCGCGCGCCAGCTGCACGATGCCCACCACCAGCTGGGCCAGGGCCAGCACGGTCACCACGGCCATCCCGATGAAGTGCCAGTCCTTCGTCGGCTGGTCCTTGTAGGCGGCGTGTCCGCACCAGGCGGCGAGGGCGAGCGCGGTCACGGCGACCGCGACCGTCAGGGCGTCAAGCATGTAGCGAGGGTATTACGGCCGCGCCACCCGCCCGCGTGCGCCCCCGACCTGCGCCGACGGCCTCCTCCGTATGTCTGGCGTATGTCCCGCGTGTGTCCCGGGAGGAGGCCGCGACCGTGGCCTTTGCCACAACGAACACCCTCGCCACCCCCTCCGACCTCCGCACACGGCTCCGTACGACACCCGCATCCACCCCTATAAGTGCAGGTCAGAGCGTTTTTCTCGTACGTCGGTGAGGCGGCCCGGAGCGCCTCCGCAGGCTGTCCACGGCTGTCCGCTATGCGGACGGACGGGATCGCTCCGCAGTTACGTCTGTTTTACTTGGGCCCATGACCACGACGAGCAGCCGCACCCTTGCGACCGAGGCGATCAGTACGCCCGGTGCTCGTTGTATGTGTCGAATGCGCGCCTTCTGAGGGCCCCAGCCTGAGCCTCGCGCCCCGAAGCGAGACCGAGCCTGTGCCGTTCGCCCCCTGTGGAACGAGCCGCCCGAGCATGCGCTGTCCCCGGCCGACCGCCGTACACAGCCGTGCTGAGACGTAACCGGCCGACCAGCCCGCATCAGTCTCTTCAGACGTTTGCCCCGTGCCCGGCGGACACCCGCGCCGCGCACTCGACAGTGACGGAAACCCCCTGTGATCACCACGACGGGCCTCACGAAGGTCTACCAGTCGCGCGACCGCGAGGTCACCGCACTCGACGGAGTCGACCTCCACGTCCGCGAGGGCGAGATATACGGCGTCATCGGACAGAGCGGCGCCGGGAAGTCCTCCCTCATCCGCTGCGTCAACCTGCTGGAGCGCCCCACCTCCGGCACGGTCACCGTGGCCGGCCAGGACCTCACCGCCCTCGCCGGACGCGGCCGGCGGGCGAGCAAGGAACTGCGCGCGGCCCGCACCCGGATCGGCATGGTCTTCCAGCACTTCAACCTGCTGAGCTCGCGCACCGTCTTGGACAACGTCGAACTCCCCCTGGAGATCCTCGGCGTCTCCGGCCAGGAGCGCACCCGCAAGGCGAAGGAACTCCTCGACCTGGTCGGCCTCGCCGAGAAGGCGAAGTCCTACCCCGGTCAGCTCTCCGGCGGCCAGAAGCAGCGCGTGGGCATCGCCCGCGCCCTGGCGGGCGACCCCAAGGTGCTGCTCTCGGACGAGGCGACCTCCGCCCTCGACCCCGAGACCACCCGCTCCATCCTCCAGCTGCTGCGTGACCTCAACCAGCAGCTCGGTCTGACCATCCTGCTGATCACCCACGAGATGGACGTCGTCAAGACGATCTGCGACTCCGCCGCCCTCATGCAGCGCGGCCGGATCGTGGAGTCCGGCACGGTCGGCGGACTGCTCGCCACCCCCGGCTCCGAGCTGGCGAGCGAGCTGTTCCCGGTCGGCGGGACCGCCTCCGGACCGGACCGTACGGTCGTGGACGTCACCTTCCACGGGGAAGCCGCCTCCCAGCCGGTGATCTCGCAGCTCTCCCGTACGTACAACATCGACATATCGATCCTCGGCGCCGCGATGGACACCGTCGGCGGCAAGCAGATCGGCCGGATGCGCATCGAGCTGCCCGGCCGGTTCGAGGAGAACGTCGTCCCCATCGGCTTCCTGCGTGAACAGGGCCTCCAGGCCGAGGTCGTCGAGGACGAGAAGGGCCCGCGGGACCCGAAGGCCTCCGCCGCGACCGCGCAATCCGCCGGGACCCCCGCCGCCACGACCGTCCCCGAGCAGACGCCCGCCGCCATCACCAAGGAGGTCGTCAAGTGACCTGGTCCGAAATGCAGCCCCTGCTGACCCAGGGCACCCTCGACACCCTCTACATGGTGCTCTGGTCGACGCTGGTCACCGTCGCCGGCGGACTGCCGCTCGGTGTCCTGCTGGTCCTCACCGACAAGGGCGGACTGCTCCAGAACACCGTGGTGAACAAGGTCACCGGCGTGATCGTGAACATCGGCCGCTCGCTGCCCTTCATCATCCTGCTGATCGCCCTGATCCCCTTCACCACCTGGGTCGTCGGCACCTTCATCGGCCCCACCGCGATGATCGTGCCGCTCGCCGTCGGCGCCATCCCGTTCTTCGCCCGGCTCGTCGAGACGGCGATCCGGGAGGTCGACCACGGGCTCGTCGAAGCGGTGCAGTCGATGGGCGGCTCGATCCCCACCATCGTCCGCAAGGTGCTCCTGCCGCAGGCCCTGCCCTCGATCGTCTCCGGCGTCACCACCACCCTCATCGTGCTCATCGGCTACTCCGCGATGGCCGGTGCGGTCGGCGGCGAAGGGCTCGGCTCCAAGGCCGTCACCTACGGATTCCAGCGCTTCGACAACCAGTTCATGCTGATCACGGTCGCCCTCCTGATCGTCATCGTCAGCGTGATCCAGCTGATCGGCGACCTCGCCGTACGGCTGCTGGCCCGCCGCGGCCGCACCGCCTCCTGAGGATCCCGGCTCCCCGAGGTCCCGAGGCCCCCTGAACTTCCCGTCCCCACCAAGCCCGAACTCCTTGTCCGGGCGCACCACCACCATGAAGAAAGAGGCACTTTTCGTGCGCAAGAACATCAAGATCACCGCAGCCGCCGCTTCCGTCGCTGCCCTTGCCCTGGGGCTCAGCGCCTGCGGTACGGACTCCGACCCGGCCTCCAAGAGCGAGAGCGGCGCCAAGGCCGACACCTCCAAGGCGCTCGTCGTCGCCGCGTCCCCGACGCCGCACGCCGACATCCTGAACTTCGTCAAGAAGAACCTGGCGGAGAAGGAGGGCCTCAAGCTGGAGGTCAAGGAGTTCACGGACTACGTCCTGCCGAACACCGCCACCCAGTCCGGCCAGGTCGACGCCAACTTCTTCCAGCACAAGCCGTACCTGGACGACTTCAACGCGAAGAACAAGACCACCATCGTCCCGGTCGTCAACGTCCACCTGGAGCCGCTGGGCCTTTACTCCAAGAAGCTCAAGGACATCAAGGACATCAAGGCCGGCCAGACCGTCGCCGTCCCCAACGACACCACCAACGGCGGCCGCGCCCTCCAGCTGCTCGCCGAGAACGGCCTGATCACCCTCAAGGACGGCGTCGGCACCAGCGCCAAGCTGAGCGACATCACCGACAAGAAGGGCCTGGAGTTCAAGGAGCTGGAGGCCGCCACCGTGCCCCGCGCCCTGAACGACGTGGACGCCGCCGTCATCAACGGCAACTACGCCCTGGAGGCCAAGCTCTCCCCGGCCAAGGACTCCCTGGCCCTGGAGAAGGCCGAGGGCAACCCGTACGCCAACTTCCTGGCGGTCAAGGAAGGCAACGAGAAGGACCCGCGCGTCGAGAAGCTCGCCAAGCTCCTCAACTCCGACGAGGTCAAGAAGTTCATCGACGACACCTACCAGGGCTCGATCGTCGCCTCCTTCGGCGCCCCGGCCAAGTCCTGACCCACGACCGGCACTTGACCGACGGAGCCCCGCCCCTTCCCCGGAAGGCGCGGGGCTCCGCCGTGCGGACCCGGCCATGCGCGACGCGCACCCGATGCTGCATGCTGTGCTTTTAACCGGTCTTCTGCATGGAGCTGCGCATGACTACCACCTTTCCGTCCATCTCCATCAGCACGGACAGGTTGGTGATGCGCCCCTTCGAGATGGCCGACATCCCCGCGTACATCGAGATGATGAACGACGAGACGGTCGTCGCCTGGACCGACGGACCACACCCTTACACCCAGGTCGACGCCGAACGCTGGGTCCGCAGAATCGCCCCCGGGGAACGCACCTCGGGCCATGGCATCGCCCTCGCCGTCACCGAGTTCCTCACCCAGCGGCTCGTCGGCAGCGTCCAGCTCCTCAACACCGACTGGCGCACCCTGGCCACCGAGGTCCGCTACATCACCGCCCCCTGGGCGCGCGGCGAGGGGTACGCCACCGAATCGGTGCTGGCCGTCGCGGAGTGGCTCTTCCGCGACCAGGGCTTCGAACGCCTCGAACTGCGCACCCCCGCCGACAACACCGCCGCCCAGCAGGTCGCGCAGAAGCTCGGCTGCATCAGCGAGGGCGTCCTGCGCAACGCCCGGATCGCCCGGACCCGCACCGAGAACGGCACCGACGGCGGCTGGACCGACATCCGTACCGACCTGATCGTCTGGGGGCTCCTCCCCGAGGACCTCGAAGGCGTCGCCGAGCAGCTGGCCGACGCCGGGGGCTACGGCACGTACAACGACTGGAAGTGAGCACGACGGGCCTCCGGTACGGGCTCCCCGAGGCCACCGGCCGGGCTCCGGTCCGGACCGGGTACTGTCACCCCTGCCCACCCTGCACCCCGCACGCGCACGGGCACCCCCTCGCTCCCTCCGACACCCCAGGAGACAGACGACGATGGCCGACCGGGTCACGGTGATCGGCTGGGACGGCTCGCCACTGACCAGGGCGGCCACGGCCGCGCTCTCGGCCGCCACGCTCGTCGCGGGCGCCGCCCACCACCTCGCCCTGCCCGAAGTGCCCGAGGCCGCCGAGCGCATCCGCCTCGGCAGCGTCGACCTGGCCGCCCGCCGCATCGCCGGCCACCGCGGCAGCGCCGTCGTCCTCGCCGACGGCGACCCCGGCTTCTTCGGTGTCGTCCGCACCCTGCGCGCCCCCGAACACGGCCTGGAGGTCGAGGTCGTCCCGGCCGTCTCCGCCGTCGCCACCGCCTTCGCCCGCGCCGGAATGCCCTGGGACGACGCCCAGATCGTCGTCGCCCACCCGCGCACCCTGCGCCGCGCCGTCAACGTCTGCCGGGCCCACCACAAGGTCGCCGTCCTCACCTCACCGGGCGCGGGCCCCGCCGAACTGGCGCTGCTCCTCGAAGGCGTCCACCGCACCTTCGTGATCTGCGAGGAGCTGGGCACCGACCGCGAACGCGTCACCGTCCTCACCTCCGACAAGGCCGCCGACCACGCCTGGCGCGACCCCAACGTCGTCATCGTCGTCGGCGGCGCAGGCCCCGAGACCGCCACCACCGCCCCCGCGGCCTGGATCGCAGGCCGCCGCCCCGCCCAGCCCCCCGGCATCCGGGGTTGGGCCCTGCCCCCCGAGGCCTACCGGGAGGCGGGGGCCGAAGGCGTACGGGAGTCCGGCGAGGGGGAGTTCCCGCAGCTGCGCGCCGCCCAGCTGGCCGTCCTCGGCCCCCGCACCGGCGACCTGGTCTGGGACATCGGCTCCGGCAGCGGCGCCCTCGCCGTCGAAGCGGCCCGCTTCGGGGCGGCCGTGCTGGCGGTGGACGCCGACCCGGGAGCCTGCTCCCGTACGGACGCCGCCGCCCGCGCCTTCGGCGTCCCCCTCCAGATCGTCTGCGGCCGGGCCCCGCAGGTCCTGGAACGGCTGCCCGAACCCGATGTCGTACGGGTCGGGGGAGGGGGCGTCCAGGTGGTGCGCGCGGTCGTGGACCGGCGCCCGGAACGCATCGTCACCCACGCCTCCACCCGGGACGAGGCCGAGGCCCTGGGCGCGGCGCTCACCGGCAACGGCTACACCACCGAGTGCTCGCTGCTCCAGTCCGTCGACCTGGACACCGAGGTGTGGACCGAGCGTGAACGGTCCGTCGTGTTCCTTCTCTCCGCACGGCGTTCGGACCTCGCCCCCTGACCTTTCCGTCCGGTACGGGAGGTAGGCTGGCCGATTGTTGTACCGCGCCCGGACGTTCGTCGCTTCGTTCGTCAATGTCCGGAAAAGTGGACTGTTTTGGTCCGCTCTGTGGTACGGCAGCAACCGGGGGACGCGCGACGTGGCGCAGTCCACAGCGAGCCGTGGCAGAACTGCCTGTCACGGTGGCGAACGACCGCGAGAATAGGACCAGGTCCGCGGGCGGTTCGTGCCGCGCGGCGAGCCCGCTCGTTCTTCATGACGAGCACCGGCGTGCCGTGGTTCGGCGTCCCGGGCGAAGGGCCGAAGGAGCACTGACGATGGGCGAGGGGTACGCATGACTGACACCGGCCAGATCCCGGGCGAGGGACTGCCGGAGAACGCAGGCATGGTGGAGCAGCCGGGCATCCCCGCCCCGGGCGCGTACACCTTCCTCGACCCCTCCGAGCACGCCCCCGAGGACGACGACCTCCTGCTGATGCCGGCCTCCCAGGGAGCGTGGAGCGACCCGCAGACGGTCCAGCCGCAGGTCCAGGCTCAGGCGGTCCCGGCTGGGGCACCGCAGGGCTTCCCGGCCGCCCCTCAGGCTGCTCAGCCTGTGGCGGCTCAGGCCGTGCCTGCTACGGCGGCGGCCGAGGCCGTCCAGGCGCCGGAGGCCGACCCGGCCGTGGCGGCGGCCCCCGAGGCCGTCTCCGCCCCGGAGGCGCAGGCCCCCACCGTCTCTCCCGTTCCGGAGCAGCCGTCGCAGCAGCTCCCTGACGGGCAGCAGCCTCCGTACGCGGCACAGCCGCAGGTCCCCGCACAGGGCGAGGAGGCCCGGATTCCCGCCGAGGCGCACGGCACGCACGAGTCAGGGGGCCGTGACACGGGCTCCGTCGACCTCAACGGCGTACGGATCCCGCCCCCGGCCCCCGCCCCCGCGCAGACCGCCGCTCCGGTCGGCGCCCCCGCGCAGGCTCCCGCCCCGGCCCGCCGCCCGCTGCACCGGGGTCCGGTTTCGGCCGAGGCTCCGTCGTACGGCGGCGGTACGCAGGGCGGCGGCGTGGTCCGCTCGCTGGCCGACCGGGGTCCCGCCGGAGCCGTCCGGACCGCACCTCCCGCCCGCCACGCGAGCCCGTCGGTGACCGCCCCTGACTCCTTCGCCGCCCCGGCCGAGGTCCTGACCGAGGAGGCTCCGGTGCTGCCGGGGCCGCAGTTGGGCGAGATCCCGCCGCAGGGCGGGGCCCCGTGGGGCCCGCCGCCGCAGCAGCCGCAGGCGCAGGCCGGGCCGGAGGCTGCGGCTCCGGTGGAGTCCGTGGAGCCGGCGCCGGTGCCGGTCGTGGAGGCTCAGCCTGAGGTCGAGGTGGAGCCGGAGGCCGAGGTGGAGCTGGAGCCCGTCGCTCAGCAGTCGGTCGAGGCCGAAGCGCCTGCCGGGCCGGTCCAGCCGGAGGTTCCGGTGGAGCCCGAGGCGGTCGAGCCGGAGGCAGCCGCTCCTGCCGAGCCGGAGCAGCCGGTGGAGGTGGAGCAGCAGCTGGAGGAGCCGGTCGTCGAGCCTGAGGCGGAGGTTCAGTCTGAGGCTGTGGCCGAGCCCGAGCCGGTGCAGCAGACGGCCCCGGAGGAAGCCGCCCCGGCGGAAACGGCCCCGGCAGAAACGGTCGTCCCCGAGGCGCCCGCCGCCGAGACCCCGGCAGAGGCGGCGGTTCCGGCCGGGCTGCCCGCCGAGGCACCGGTGGAGACGCCCGAGGCGCAGTCCGTCCCGGCGGACGCGGTAGTTCCGGAGTCCCCGGCCTCGGCGGCCGAAGAGAGCGCGGAGCCCGAGGCAGCCACCGTGGCCACGGCCGCCCCTCAGGCCGTGGAGTCCACGGAGGCGGTGGCGCCCGTGGAGCCCGTGGAGGAGGCTCAGGCCCCCGTCGCCCCCGTCGCCCCCGTCGTCGTACAGACGGCTGCCGCCGAGCCCGCCCCGCAGCCCGATGAGGCACCGGAAGCGACAGCTCCGGAAGAGGCAGCTCCGGAAGAGGTGGCACCGGAAGAGGCGCAGGCAACCGAGGCGCCGACGGAGCCCGTACAGCCGACTCCGCCCCCGGCTGCCACCACCCCGGTTCCGGCGCCGGAGCCCGAAACCGAGGACGGGACGGGCCCCGAGGTCATCGAGACCCCGGAGCTGGACGAGGAGCCGGTAGGGCAGCCGGTGGCCGAGGCGGCCCCCGAAGAGCCCTTCACCCCGCCTGCCCCCGGCTACGACGACGCCGAGCGTGAGGCGGTGCTGCGGGTGATGCGCGAGCGCCGGGACATCCGCAACGGCTTCCGCAGCGACCCCATCCCGCACGAGGTCCTGCTCCGGGTGCTGGAGGCGGCCCACACCGCGCCGAGCGTGGGTCACTCGCAGCCCTGGGACTTCGTTGTCATCCGGTCCGCCGAGACCCGCCGTTCGATGCACGAACTGGCCCAGCGCCAGCGGGACGCCTACGCCAAGTCGCTCCCCAAGGGCCGGGCCAAGCAGTTCAAGGAACTGAAGATCGAGGCGATCCTCGACACCCCGGTCAACATCGTCGTCACCGCCGACCCGACCCGGGGCGGCCGGCACACCCTCGGCCGCCACACGCAGCCGCAGATGGCCCCCTACTCCTCGGCGCTGGCCGTGGAGAACCTGTGGCTGGCCGCCCGCGCCGAGGGGCTCGGCGTCGGCTGGGTCAGCTTCTTCGACGAGCGGGAGATGGTCCGCGCGCTCGGCCTGCCGGAGCACCTGGAAGTGGTCGCGTACCTCTGCGTCGGTTACGTCGACGAGTTCCCCGAGGAGCCCGAGCTGATGCAGGCGGGCTGGTCCAAGCGCCGCCCGCTCTCCTGGGTCGTCCACGAGGAGACGTACGGCCGGCGTGCGCTGCCCGGCGAGGAGCCGCACGACCTGCTCCAGGAGACCATCTCCGCCATCCGCCCGCTGGACGCCAAGGCGCTCGGGGAGGCGTGGGAGCGGCAGAAGCGGATGACGAAGCCCGCCGGTGCGCTCGGCATGCTGGAGATCATCTCCGCGCAGCTCTCCGGCCTCTCCCGGATGTGCCCGCCGCCGATCCCGGAGCCCGCGGCCGTCGCGATCTTCGCCGGTGACCACGGGGTGCACGCCCAGGGCGTCACGGCGTGGCCGCAGGAGGTCACCGCCCAGATGGTGGCGAACTTCCTGGGCGGGGGAGCGGTCTGCAACGCGTTCGCCGCGCAGGTCGGGGCGGAGGTCTGCGTCGTCGACGTCGGCGTCGCCACGGACCTGCCCGCGACCCCGGGCCTGCTGCCGCGCAAGGTGCGCAAGGGCACCGCGGACTTCACCACGGGCCCCGCCCTCACCCGGGAGGACGTCCTCGCCGCGATCGAGGTGGGCATCGAGACCGCCCGGGACCTGGTGGCGGCGGGCAACAAGGCGCTGCTCACCGGTGAGATGGGCATCGCCAACACCACCGCGTCGGCCGCGCTGATCTGCGTCTACACCGGGATCGACGCCTCCGAGGTGACCGGCCGGGGGACCGGCATCAACGACGAGATGCACGCCCGCAAGGTCGATGTCGTACGCCGGGCCCTCGACCTCCACCAGCCGGACCCGGCCGACCCGATCGGCGTCCTCGCGGCGGTCGGCGGCCTGGAGCACGCGGCGATGGTGGGCTTCCTCCTCGGCGGAGCCTCCCTGCGTACGCCGGTGGTCCTGGACGGCGTGAGCGCGGGCGCGGCGGCCCTGGTCGCCCGCGCCATCGCCCCCGAGGCCCTGGCCGCCTGCATCGCGGGCCACCGCAGCGCGGAACCGGGCCATGTGGCAGCCCTCAACAAGCTGGGCCTGCGCCCGCTGGTCGATCTGGACCTCCGCCTGGGCGAGGGCACGGGCGCGCTGCTGGCGCTCCCGATCGTGCAGAGCGCGGCACGGGCGATGCACGAGGTGGCGACGTTCGACGCGGCCGGAGTGACGGAGAAGTAGTCGCCTGATCAGCCTCTCCGGCGTCTGAGGAGCGGGGTCCGGGGCGGAGCCCCGGTTTCGGGAAGGGGCGGGTAGGGGACAGCTCGCCGCAGGCGCCCCCACCCCGCCCCCCACGGCCCCACCTCACGGCCCCCGCCCCCAGGCCCCACCTCCCACCACCCCGTATTCTTTCCCCCACCCAGGAACCCCCACTTCCGCACGTCACAGCCGCTCCACAGCCGCAGCGGCCCCTACGCAGCACCCCGCCCGAGGAGCCCGCACCGCCATGGCCGAGCACGCAGACCACGCAGGTCACCCGGAGAGCGCAGGTCACGCCGAAAGCGCCGAGAGCGTCGACGGCACCGGTCGCACCGAGAACGCCGACCACCCCGCGTACCCCGTAGGCCTGCGCCTCCACGGCCGCCGCACCGTGGTCATCGGCGGCGGCCAGGTCGCCCAGCGCCGGCTGCCGCAGCTCATCGCCACCGGCGCCGACATCACGCTGGTCTCCCCCTCCGCCACCCCCTCCGTCGAGGCCATGGCGGACGCGGGTGAGATCCGCTGGGAGCGCCGCCGCTACCAGGACGGCGACCTCGCGGACACCTGGTACGCCCTCGTCGCCTCCTCCGACACCGCCGCGAACGACGCCGCATCCGCCGAGGCCGAGCGCACCCGCACCTGGTGCGTCCGGGCCGACGACGCCGAGGCCGCGACCGCCTGGACCCCGGCCACCGGCCGCAGCGAGAACGTGACGGTCGCCGTCCTCACCACCACCTCCCAGGGCCGCGACCCCCGCCACTCCGCCGCCATCCGCGACGCCATCGTCGAGGGCCTGCGCGACGGCACCCTCGCCGCCCCGCACCACCGCACCCGGACTCCCGGCGTGGCCCTGGTCGGCGGCGGCCCCGGCGACCCGGACCTGATCACGGTGCGCGGCCGCCGCCTCCTCGCCGAGGCCGACGTGGTCATCGCGGACCGCCTCGGCCCCCGTGACCTGCTCGACGAACTCCCGCCGCACGTCGAGGTGATCGACGCGGCGAAGATCCCGTACGGGCGGTTCATGGCCCAGGAGGCGATCAACCAGGCGCTGATCGAGCACGCCAAGGCGGGCAAGGCCGTCGTCCGGCTGAAGGGCGGCGACCCGTTCGTCTTCGGCCGGGGCATGGAGGAGGCCCAGGCGCTCGCCGCCGAGGGCATCCCCTGCACGGTCGTCCCCGGGATCTCCAGCACCATCTCGGTCCCCGGAGCGGCCGGTATCCCGGTCACCCACCGGGGGGTGGCCCATGAGTTCACCGTGGTCAGCGGCCATGTCGCCCCCGAGGACCCGCGCTCGCTGGTCGACTGGGCGGCCATCGCCCGGCTGCGCGGCACTCTCGTCCTGCTGATGGCGGTCGACAAGATCGGCGCCATCGCCGCCGCCCTGATCGCCCACGGCAAGGACCCGGCCACCCCGGTCGCCCTGGTCCAGGAGGGCACCACCGCGGCCCAGCGCCGGGTGGACGCGACCCTCGCGGACGTCGGGGAGCGAGCGGTCGCCGAGGACGTGCGCCCGCCCGCCGTGATCGTCATCGGGGACGTCGTCGCGGTAGGCCCGGACTCGGCACCCCAGCTGGACGCCCCGTCGGCCGACTGAAGTCCGCCGGATGAATTCGGCCTCACCAAGTAACCCGCGGTTACGCGTCCCATCCCGGGCGTTGGCACCGCAGACCGGACAAGGCAGTATCACCCTGTGGCAGATCTCATCACCGTCGACGACCCCGACGACCCGCGCCTGAGCGACTACATCGGCCTGACCGACGTCGAGCTGCGGAGACGCCGCGAGCCCGCCGAGGGCCTCTTCATCGCGGAGGGCGAGAAGGTCATCAGGCGCGCCCGGCACGCCGGGTACGAGATGCGCTCGATGCTGCTCTCCGCCAAGTGGGTCGACGTCATGCGGGACGTCATCGACGAGGTCCCGGCCCCGGTGTACGCGGTCGCCCCCGAGCTGGCCGAACGCGTCACCGGCTACCACGTCCACCGGGGGGCGCTCGCCTCCATGCAGCGCAAGCCGCTGCCCACCGCCGAGGAACTCCTCACCACCGCCCGCCGGGTGGTGGTGATGGAGTCGGTCAACGACCACACCAACATCGGTGCGATCTTCCGCAGCGCGGCGGCCCTCGGCATGGACGCCGTCCTGCTCTCCCCGGACTGCGCGGACCCGCTCTACCGCCGCTCGGTCAAGGTCTCGATGGGCGCGGTCTTCTCCGTCCCGTACGCACGTCTCGAAGCCTGGCCCAAGGGGCTGGAGACCGTACGGGAAGCGGGCTTCCGGCTCCTCGCGCTCACCCCCGACGCCAAGGCCACCAGCATCGACGAGGCGGCCCCGCACCGGCTGGAGCGGGTGGCGCTGATGCTGGGCGCGGAGGGCGAGGGGCTCTCCACGAAGGCGCTGATGGCGGCCGACGAGTGGGTCCGCATCCCGATGGCGCACGGCGTCGACTCGCTGAACGTCGGTGCGGCGGCCGCGGTGGCCTTCTACGCGGTGGCGACGGGCCGCCCGGAGAGCTGAGACGGCGGTACGGGGCGTGCGCCGGGGCCCTCGCTACGACGACCCCACCCCGGACGCAGGCGCTCGCTCTCCCTACGCCCCCTGAGCGGGCACCGACGCCTGCACCCGCGTCAGCACCTGCTCCGGCGCGCGCTCCTGCTTCTGCTCCTGCTTCTGCGACACGCTGACGGCCTGCCCGCTCCCGCTCCCGCCGTCGCCCAGCCCGCGCGCCGGTCCCTGACATCCCTGGGCCGCCGCGATCCCGAGGGCCACGAGCAGCGTCACCACCACGAAGACCACCAGCCGCTGGCGCAGCAGCCGGGGATTGGCCGGACGGCGTCCCGCCGACGTGGTACGGGCCCCGGGCCGGGTCCCCGGCCGTCCGTTGGTCGTGCTGCCCGGCCGCTTCCCGGAACCCGTGGTGCCGCGCGGCCGCTGCGGCCGGGACCCACCGGTGCGCGACGCCCCCGAACGCGAGGGGCCGGGGCGGCGGCCCTGCTGCGGGCGGCCGGCCGAGGAGGGGCCTTCGGCGCGGCGGGTCTGCTGCTCGGTGTACGGGCCGTCGAGACGGCCGGTGGGCCGGTCCGCGTCCTGGGCCGAGCGCTGGACCGGCGGCCGACCCTCGTGGAGGCCCTGCGCCTCGCGCGCCGCGATCTCCTTGAGCCGCATGGAGAGTTGGAGCGTGCTCGGCCGCTCCTCCGGGTCCTTGGCCAGGCAGGCGCGGATCAGGGGGGCCAGCGCGTCGTGCACCCCGTGGAGCTGCGCCTCCTCGTGCACCACGCGGTAGAGCATCACCTCGGAACTGCCGTGCCCGAAGGGGGAGTCGGCCATCGCCGCGTACGCCAGGGTGGCGCCGAGCGAGAAGACGTCCGTCGCGGGGGTCACCGCCGCGCCCCGGACCTGCTCGGGCGCGAGGAAGCCGGGCGACCCCACCGCCGTACCGACATGGGTCAGCGTGCTGGCCCCGGTCGCCCAGGCGATGCCGAAGTCGATGATGCGGGGGCCCCTGGGGGAGAGCAGGATGTTCGACGGCTTCAGGTCCCGGTGGACCACCCCGGCCTCGTGCACCGCGACCAGGCCCTCGGAGAGCGCAGCCCCGATCGAGGCCACCTCGGCGGCGGACAGGGGGCCCTCCTCGGCCACCTTGTCGTGGAGCGAGGGGCCGGGGACGTACTGCGTCGCGAACCACGGGCGGTCCGCCTCCAGATCGGCGGCGACCAGCCGGGCCGTACAGCCACCGCGGATTCGCCGCGCCGCCGACACCTCGCGGGCGAACCGCGAACGGAACTCCTGGTCCTCCGCCAGGTCGGGCCGGATCACCTTGAGCGCCACCCGCTGGCCGCGCCGGTCGGAGCCGAGGTAGACCACGCCCATGCCGCCCGCGCCGAGCCGTCGGTGCAGCCGGAACGAGCCGACGAGACGCGGGTCCTCGCGCCGGAGCCGCATCATCGCCATCGTCTGCCCATCCCCGCTGCCTGGTCCGCCTGACGAGGCACAGCTTACGTACCCCGCGCCCGGTGCGCTCAGAGGCCGCGCCCTCGCCGGGGATTCGATTGTCCGTGCCCGGTGGGAGAGGTGAAGGCCGGTCAGGGAGCGGCGGTTCCGGGCCCGTCGGCCCGAGAGGAGCGGCAAGAGCCTTTCGAACAAGGGGTGTTGGATCAAGCCATGATGGCTGGTACGGGTCGGTCCAGGAGGGTGAGGGCATCGGCCGTACGTCCACGACGACGGCTCCAGGAGAGCGCTGCGGAGCGCAACGCACCCTCCGAAGGAGGGTGCCCGGAGTGAGTGAAGTCACCCGTCGGAAGCCTCCCCGGGGGTGGGGTCCCCTCTGCGTCCCCTCCGGGATGACCCCAAGGCGGGGTGGACCGTCTCCACCCAGGGGAGTACGCGGACGGGTGACGGCTCATCCTCCGGGAGGCCCGGGATTAGGTACGCGGGCATGACGCCCCGTGCCCACCGGATACCTAATGTTGAGGTCAAGCGGCGGGCGCAGCACTCGTCCCCCGAGGTCACACGCCCGTCGCTCCCCATCAGGTCAGGAGAGGAACCATGTCGGACACGGCAACGCGGACCATGATCCGCACGCAGGGACGCAAGGCCTACGCCGCGTTCGGCGCCCGCCCGTCCGGCACGCGCCACCCCTTGGTGGCGACGGCCATGGTCCTTCCCCTGGCGGCCCTGCTCGCGGTCGTCTTCGGCGGCTGGGACGCGGTGGTCACACAGGCGTCGTCCGTGGCGGTGATGCTGGGGCGCTGAGCGGCGCCCAGGGTCCGGAAGAGCGGTCCGGACCCGGGTATCGGGCCAACAGCCCCGTGGGGACGGGGGTGCGGCGGACGGCAGCGTTTGTCCGGTCAGCTGGGGAGCTGACCGGACATCGCGCTGTCCGGCCCCGTTCCGCCCGCCGGACAGCCCCGTTCTGCCCGCCGGGCGGCTCTGCGTCGCCCGCCGGGCAGTCCCGCGTCTCCGGCCGGGCAGTCCCGCGTCTCCGGCCGGGCAGTCCCGCGTCTTCCCACTGGGCGGCTCTGCGTCTCCCGCCGGGTAGCCCCGTTTCTGCCCGCCGAGCGGCTCCGCGTCTCCCGCCGGGTAGCTCTGCTTCTCCCAGCCGGGTGGCACTGCGCCTCCCGCCAGGCGGTCCCGCTTCTCCCCGTCGGGCGGCCCGCACTGGCACGGGCCGCCCCCCCGGCCCGTAACGCACATCACCCCACCTCACCCGGCGCCTCTACCGGCCTCCGCCCCACCTGCGGCGTACGCTCGACCGGTGACCGGCGGCAGGGCCGGGCCCGACCGACGCCGGGGGAACTGTTGCGTACCACCTCGCCCTCGACCTCAGACGACCGCGAACCCCCGTCCCCCGGACCGACCGCTCCCGGGGCAGCGGCCCCGGAGCCCCCGGCCCCTGCTCCGTCGCCCTCCGACGGCCCGGCCCGTGAGCCCGTGTCCGCCGAACCGCCCGCCCTCGGCCTCGCCCTCCCGCCTCCGGCCCCTGAGCCCTTGGCCCCGGCGGTGTCCGAGCCACCAGCCCCGCACTCGCCGCTCCCGCACCCTCCGGTCCCGGAGCCGCAGGTCCGGCGCTCATCGGCTACGGACCCCTCGGTCCCGCACCCGCCGACCCCCGCCCACGCTCCGGCTCCAGCAGCCCCCACGCCTGCCCCATCTCCACCCCCAACCCCCGCCCCCGTCATCCACGAGCTGGGCGTCCTCGCGCACCGTCTCCACCACCCGCACGGCGCCTCAGGCAGCACCCCCTGCGCCTGCGAGTCGCCGCAGCTTCTGGCGGACCGGGCGGACGGCACCGTCGTCCGCAGCGGCCCGGTCGTCGCCAAGGCGCATGCCGCCGACAGCGACCGCGAGGCCCTGGCGGCCCGGCTCGCCCTGGCCGCCGCGCCGCAGCTGACCGGCATCCTCCTCGCGCCGCTCGCCGCACCCGGCCCGGCCGGTACGGCGGAGACCCCCTCCCGGCCCGTCACCTTCTGGCCGTACGGAGCCCCCGTCGACCCCAAGGCCCCGCACGCCGCCCCCTGGGCCGAGGCCGCGGTCCTCCTCGCCCGCCTCCACCGGACCGTCCCGTCCCTGCCGGCCCCGCTCCCGCCGATGCGCGGCCCGGTCAAGGCGGCCCGGGCGGTCGCGCGGATGAACGCCGCGCTGCCCGGGGGCGGCGCGACCCTCCCCGTACGGGCCGCGTGGCGTGCCCTGCCGGGGTGGGCCCGGGGCGAGGCCGCGCCCCCTGCCCGGCGGGCGTGCTTCCTCTGTCACGGGGACCTGCACCTCGGGCAGCTCGTCCGCCACCCCGCCCCGGACGGGCCCTGGCTGCTCATCGACGTGGACGACGCGGGGTGGGGCGACCCGGCCTGGGACCTGGCCCGGCCCGCCGCCTGGTACGCGGCCGGGGTGCTGGCCCCCGAGGACTGGCTGCTGTTCCTGGAGGCCTACCGGTCCGCCGGGGGACCCGCGGTGCCCGCCGAGGGGGACCCCTGGCCGCAACTGGACGTCCCCGCCCGCGCGCTGACGGTCCAGACGGCGGCCGTCGCCCTCGCCAAGTGCGCCGCGGAGGGGCGGGAGCCGGACGAGATGGAGCAGCTGATGATCGATTCCTGTGCCCGAATCGCTACGTTCCCGCCCGAGTTGGCGGCCGGGTCCGCGTCGTAGGCTGAACCGACCGCGGCCGGACAGGCATTCCGGCGGCGGCACGACGAGGGCGAGGAGCCGAGCCGAATGATGCAGTGCCCCAAGTGTCACGCGCAGATGCACACGTACAACCGCAACGGCGTCCAGATCGAGCAGTGCAGCGGCTGCCGGGGGATATTCCTCGACTACGGCGAGCTGGAGTCGCTGACCCGCCTGGAGTCGCAGTGGGCCCAGCAGGCCCCGCCCCCGCCGCCCGCCCCGCAGCAGCCCTACCCGCAGGCGGCCCCTCCCGTCCACGGCCCCGCCTGGGGCGCCCCGCAGCACGGTGCCGGCTACGGCGGGCACTACGGCCACCGCCGCCAGAAGGGCTTCGGCCGGATGCTCTTCTCGTCCTGACGGCCACCGCACGACGGAAGAACCCCCGGTCATGGAGACGACCGGGGGTTCTCGGTGGTGCGCGATACTGGGATTGAACCAGTGACCTCTTCCGTGTCAGGGAAGCGCTCTCCCGCTGAGCTAATCGCGCAGGATAACCGTGCGTGTGCCGCTGTGTACTACGTGCGCGATACTGGGATTGAACCAGTGACCTCTTCCGTGTCAGGGAAGCGCTCTCCCGCTGAGCTAATCGCGCGGGTGATCCTTACGGACCGGTGATCCTTGCGGATCAGTGGACGATACTGGGATTGAACCAGTGACCTCTTCCGTGTCAGGGAAGCGCTCTCCCGCTGAGCTAATCGTCCTTGGAGGTGGAGACGGGATTTGAACCCGTGTAGACGGCTTTGCAGGCCGTTGCCTCGCCTCTCGGCCACTCCACCAGGGATGGGGGTTCGGGAAGACCCCCCACCTTCTGCGAGCGGACGACCAGGTTCGAACTGGCGACCTCAACCTTGGCAAGGTTGCGCTCTACCAACTGAGCTACGTCCGCTTGTCTTTCCCGTTCCGCTTGCGCGTCCCGGCGACGTGTTGAACTCTAGCGGATTCCCGGGCCAGTACAAAAACGCGTTTGCGCAGATGGTCGCCGTACCGCCGCCGTCCGCCGCCGTGCCTTCGCCCCGACGCAGGTCACCGTGGGCGGTTCTAGACTCAGCAGAGTGTTCCCCCTCGCTCCCATGGCCCGCTTCGGCGGCCTCGTCGCCTCCGGTCTCCAGGACGTGACCAACGATCCCGCCGCCCTCGACTCGTCCGGCTTCTGGGCGGTCTGCGCGGATTTCGAGGGCCGTACGGTCTGCGCCCGCTTCTCCTCCGTACGCAGGGAGGAGGTGCCCGCCCCCGTGCCCGGAGCCTGGCGCGGGCCCGGTGCCGGGGAGTGGACGACCTCGCTGGACCGTGACGCCTACACGGCGGGCGTACGGCGGATCCGTGAACACATCGCGGCGGGCGAGGTCTACCAGGCCAACCTCTGCCGGGTCCTCTCCGCCCCGCTGCCCGAGGCCGAGCCCGGCCGGGCCGACGTGGACGCCCTGACCGCCCTGCTCGCGCGCGGCAACCCGGCACCGTACGCAGGAACGATCCGCCTCCCCGGCCACGGGGTGGAGGTCGCCACCGCGTCCCCCGAGCTGTTCCTGCGCCGGGACGGGCGGACCGTCGAGTCCGGGCCGATCAAGGGGACCGGGCGCACCGAGGCGGACCTGCTGGAGAAGGACCACGCCGAGAACGTGATGATCGTGGACCTGGTCCGCAACGACCTGGGCCGGGTCTGCGCCACCGGCAGCGTCACCGTCCCCGACCTCTGCGTGGTCGAGAAGCACCCGGGCCTCGTCCACCTCGTCTCCACCGTGCGCGGCGAGCTGGCCGAGGGCGCGGGGTGGCCGGAGCTGCTGGCGGCGGCCTTCCCGCCCGGCTCCGTCACCGGGGCGCCGAAGTCCAGCGCGCTGCGGATCATCGAGGAACTGGAGCGGTCCCCGCGCGGGCCGTACTGCGGGGCGGTCGGCTGGGTCGACGCCGACCGGGGGACGGCCTCCCTGGCGGTGGGCATAAGGACCTTCTGGATCGACCGGACCGGCCCCGGGCCCCTTCTGCGGTTCGGGACGGGGGCCGGGATCACCTGGGGCTCGGACCCGGAGCGGGAGTGGGACGAGACCGAACTGAAGGCGTCGCGGCTGCTGGCTGTAGCGTCGGGCACGTTCGAGCAGACAGGGTTCGGGCAGACAGGAAGGACCACGTCATGAGGATTTGGGTCAACGGCGGACTGCGGGACGCCGACGACGCCCGGCTGTCGGTGCTCGACCACGGGCTGACCGTGGGCGACGGCATCTTCGAGACGGTCCGCACCGCCGAGGGCAGGCCCTTCGCGCTCACCCGCCACCTCGACCGGCTCACCCGCTCCGCGCGCGGCCTGGGTCTGCCCGACCCGGACCTGGACGAGATCCGCCGGGCCGTGGCGGCGGTCGTCGACGCCAACCCCGTCCCCCTGGGACGGCTGCGGATCACCTACACCGGCGGTCTCTCCCCGCTCGGTTCCGATCGGGGCACCGCCGGGCCCAGCCTCGTCGTCGCGCTGGACGGGGTGAGCCGCCGCCCGGACACCACCGCGGTGATCACGGTCCCCTGGACCCGTAACGAACGCGGCGCGCTCACCGGGCTCAAGACCACCTCGTACGCGGAGAACGTCGTCGCCCTCGCCCGGGCCCGCGAGCGGGGCGCCTCCGAGGCGCTCTTCCCGAACACGGCCGGCCGGCTCTGCGAGGGGACCGGGTCCAACGTGTTCGTCGTGCTGGACGGCCGCATCCACACCCCGCCGGTCGCCTCCGGGTGCCTCGCCGGGATCACCCGCGCCCTGACCGTGGAGTGGACCGGCGCCGAGGAGAGCGACCTGCCCATGGAGGTGCTGGCCGAGGCCGACGAGATCTTCCTGACCTCCACGCTCCGCGACATCCAGGCCGTGCATCGCGTGGACGACCGGGAGCTGGCGCCGGAGCCGGGTCCGGTGACGGCGAAGGCCATGCGGATCTTCGACGAGCGGGCCGGGAGCGACCTCGATCCGTAAGCCCGCCTCGGCCCGTGGACCCTGGCCTGTGAGCCCTGGTGGGTGGGCCCGGCTGGTAAGCCCTTTCCGGTCGGGCCGGAAAAGCGCGTGACGTGTGCCCGTCCAGGGGATACAAACCCTTGATGACCACGACACTCCGGCCGTCCGGGCCGCTTCAGCAAGGCGCCGCCGGGGCGCGGGCGCGCAGCTACGACGTCTGCGACAACGGCCTGTCCGTCGGCGCCGTATCGATCAGCACGGACGACGCGTTCGGCGCCTCGGCCGGGGTGGTGCGCTCCCTGAGCGTCGACGAGGCGCGCCGCCGACGCGGCCGGGGCACCATCGCCGTGCTCGCGGCCGAGGAGGTGCTGCGGGGGTGGGGCTGCACCCATGTGCGGGCCGAGATCCCGGCCGAGAACGAGCCCGCCCGACGTCTTGCGGCCGCCCTCGGCTACACCGAACGCAGCCGCAACATGGTCAAGGCCCTCGGCCCGGAGAGTGTCCCGCTCCCCGAAGGGCTCAGCTCGCGCCCGATGAGCGAGCGTGAGTACGCGGAGTGGCTGGGCGAGGCGGTGCGCTCGTACGCACAGGAATGGGTTGACCGCGGCGTACCGCCCGAGCACGCCCGGCTCAAGTCCGAGGCCGACCACGCGGGGAACCTCCCGGACGGGCTCGCCACGGAGAACGTACGGTTCCGGGTGCTCGTCCACGGGGGCGCGGTGGTCGGCCATCTCTGGCTTGCCCTGCGGGAGCTGGAGCCGGGCCGGACCGCCGGGTTCGTCTTCGACGTCGAGGTGCGCGAGGAGCACCGGGGCCGCGGCTTCGGGCGGGCCCTGATGCTCCTGGCCGAGGACGAGACCCGCTCCTGGGGCCACGACCGCCTCGGCCTGCACGTCTTCGCCGCCAACACCCCCGCGCTGCGCCTGTACGAGTCCCTCGGCTACGCGACGACGCGGTACAACCTGGCGAAGGCGCTGTAGCCGGTACGGCGGGAAAGCGGTCGCACGGCGTACGGCGGGGAGGCTGTGGCCGGGAGGGCGGCGGTTCGGCGCGGAGCCGGGCGGCGGGGTACGGCGGGGGTGGAGGCGGTAGGGCGCGGAGCCGGGGCGTCAGGCGTCAGCCCTGGGCGGCCAGCAGCCGGTCGACGATCTCCTCGATCCGCCCGCGCAGCCCTTCCTGGCTCTTGCCGCCGTCCAGCCGCTCGTCACCGACCACATAGGTGGGCGTGCCGGTGACCCCGATCGCCTTGCCCTCGGCCTGGTCGGCGTCGACGATCAGCAGATGGCGGCCGTCGACGAGCGCGGTGTCGAACTCCTCCGCGTCCAGGCCCAGCTCACGCGCCACGTCGAGCAGCACCGGCTCGCCGCCCTTGCCGAGGTCCTCGGTCCTGGCGAGCAGCGCCTCGACGTACGGCCAGTCCTGCCCCTGGGCGGCGGCCTCCTCGGCGGCCTGCGCCGCGGCGTACGCGTACTTGTGCTTCTCCAGCGGGAAGTGCCGCAGCCGGATCTCGACACGGTCGCCGTACCGGGCGCGCAGGGCACGTACGTCACCGAGAGCCCGGTGGCAGTCGGGGCATTCGAGATCGCACCAGACGTCGAGGACGACCGGTGCCGCAGGGGTGGAATCGCTCATGCGACCAGTCTTTCAGGCCGAGCGGACAGCTCCCAATCCGCACCCGGGGCCGGTCGCCGTGACCGGCACCTGCGGAGGAGTCCGGCCCTGAAATCTCCCTGAAGTGGACCGGCGCCGTGGCCCCGACGCCGGTCGTCGGTGCAGGATGGAAGGGACGTTTCCCCGCGCGGCTGGAGGCCCCGATGCTTGCCGAGACCATCTGTTCCGCGGCGTCGGCGGCAGGCCTGGGCATCGCCGCGATCACCGCCTACCGCAAGCGATTCCTCACCGCGACCAGGATCGCCGCCTACTCCCTCGTACCGCTCGGGCTGGTGCTGACCGGTGTCGTCGAGTGGGTCTCGGGCATCGCGTTCAAGCCGAGCGTCTGGATCGGCTTCGGCGTGCTCGGCCTCTCCTGGCTGCTCTTCATGACCACCCGGGCGATCGAGCGCCGCAGCGGTACCACCCGCGCGGAGCGCAAGGCCGCGCGGGCCGCCGAGCGCAACGAGGCCGTCGCCCCGGGCGCCTCCACGCCCTCGCTCGGTGCGGGCTCCTCCGCCGGCCAGGCCCGGCCGGCGGCCGGGGGAGCGGCGGCGAAGCCGAAGAAGAAGCAGGAGGCCGCGGCTCCCGCCGACGACTTCAGCGACATCGAGGCGATCCTCAAGAAGCACGGCATCTGAAACACGGCATCTGAAGCACGCCGTTTCCGCGGCCGACGCCCGAATGCCTGACGGCATCTCGGACGCCGGAGCGAATCCTGAGCACCACGGGACGGTGAACTCCCGGGGAAATGGGGCAGGTTGATCGCCAACCGGGTCCCGAGTGCGTCATGATCGCCCCGAAATGGTGGACACATCCCGGGGCGAAGTCCCCGCACCCCCTGCCGACCCTGCCGAAGAGCCCCGTGGCTGCCTCTTCGCGCTCTCCCAGCCACCCCTGATGATCTTCCTCACGGTGATCGGGAGCCTGCTGCTGATGGCGGCGCTGCACGACCTCTTCCTGTTATGAACCGGCCTCCCGGCGGCGCGCCCGGTAGGCGGCGACATGGAGCCGGTTGCCGCAGGTGCGGCTGGAGCAGTAGCGCCGGGAGCGGTTGCGCGAGAGATCGACGAAGGCGCGGCCGCAGCCGGGCGCCTCGCACCGCCGCAGCCGCTCCTGCTCACCGGCCACGATGATGAAGGCCAGGGCCATGCCGCAGTCGGCCGCGAGGTGGTCGGCGAGCGAGGCGTCCGGTGCGAAGTAGTGCACATGCCAGTCGTAGCCGTCGTGGTCGGTGAGCTGGGGCGTGGTCCCGGCCGCGGCGACGAGCCGGTTGACCAGATCGGCGGCGGTACGGGCGTCGGGCGCTGCGAAGACCTCCGCGAACCGGCTCCGGACGTCCCGTACGGCTCCGAGGTCCTTCTCGCCCAGGGCGCCGACGCCGCTGATGTGGTGCTCCTCGGCGAAGGCGTACAGCGCCGCGACATCGTCGAGCCCGTCCTCCGGGCCGTCCACGAGTCCGTCCGTCGGGCCGTCCTCGGGCGGCTCGTTCTCCGGTGCGGTGTTCACCAGATCGACCACCGTGTCGAGGGCGATCCGGGTGTCGTGGGGGATCAGCACGCTTCGCTCCCTGGCCTCCGGCAGGCGGGCGCCTGCCGATGGCGGCTGACTCTACTGGCTTGCCCGCCCCCGTTCCCCGGCCCGGTGCGGCTCCGCGGGGGAGCGGGCGCCTCCATCAGACCCCGGGCGGCCCGGCGTGTCCCCCAGGGGGGCACACGCCCAGGCGCCGTCGCCGCGGTGGGTTCCGCGGCGACGGCGCCTGGGCCAGCCCTATGTGGTTGTCCGCGCGACGCCGTCTCCCCGAGTCGGACGGCGTCGGCAGCTCTCGGCCTGGCTAGCTCTCGGCCAGGATGTGGGAGAGTTCCGTGTCGAGGTCGAAGTGCCGGTGCTCGGTGCCGGGTGGAACCGCGGCGTCGGTCCTTTTCAGGAACGACTCCAGGGCTCGCGCCGGAGCCTCGAGCAGGGCTTCGCCCTCCGGGGAACTCAGTGCGATGCAGACGACGCCTTGGCCGTGACTCCGTGATGGCCAGACGCGGACGTCTCCGGTGCCGGTGGGCCGGTGCAGCCCCTCGGCAAGGAGGTCACGGGCGAAAACCCACTCGACCGTCTCCTCCGCTCCGGTGTGGAAGGTGGCGTGCACGGCATAGGGATCGGCCGTGTCATACCGCAGGCCCGCGGGAACAGGCAGTGAGGACTCGCTCGACACAACGAGGCGCAGGTGCAGCTCGCAGCTGACCGTGGTGTTCATAAGCGCCAGGGCCTTTCGCTCAGTGTGCGCTCGGGGATTCGCACGTCGGCGAAATCGACATGCCACCTACGGTGGCGTTGTAAACCCCTCTGACCCATTTGTGATGCTTCGGGTCCCTCGCCCAGCGGTGTGTAACTTTGAGTCATGCGTCCATTCAAGTGAAGGTGACGGTTCGGGTAGGTTGAGCTTCATGAATGCGGAGAGTGACGAGCGGACCGAGGCCGCCGAACAGGCGGTCGCGGCCTCCGCCCCGGGGGGCACGGGCAAGGCGGAACGGGAGCTGGGATCGCGGGCGCCGGGCTTCATCAAGGCGTCCAGGCCGCTCCACCTGAGCTGGCAGGTCGGCGTCTTCGTCGTCGGCCTGGGCGTGGTCGTGGCCGGTGTGCTGATGCTGGTGCTGCCGGGGCCCGGGTGGCTGGTGATCTTCGGCGGCATGGCGATCTGGGCGACCGAGTTCGTCTGGGCCCAGCTGGTCCTGCGCTGGACGAAGCGCAAGGTCACCGAGGCCGCCCAGCGGGCCCTCGACCCCAAGGTCCGGCGGCGCAACATCATCCTCACCACCGTGGGCCTGGTGATCATGGCCGTGCTGGTCGGGATCTACGTCTGGAAGTTCGGGCTCGTCCTGCCGTGGACCATCGACGAGTAGCGCGCGGAAGCCGCGCCGGGGCGGTCGGGACCACCGCTGACATGGGGTAATGTTTGCGGTGCGCCCGGGCGATTAGCTCAGTGGGAGAGCGCTTCGTTCACACCGAAGAGGTCACTGGTTCGAACCCAGTATCGCCCACCCGGACAACGGCCCCCGAGACTTTCCGAAGTCTCGGGGGCCGTTGCGTTGCCCGCCCCCGTCGTGCGGGGGCGGGCAACGGGGGGCTCACCGCATCCGGCCCAGCATGTCCTTCAGCTTCCGCGCGTCCCGCAGCCGCTGCTCGTACGTGGCACCCACGGCCAGCAACAGGAGCCCGGCCAGCGCCGGGGGCAGCCAGCGCGGCAGCGCACCGGCCACCTGGACGACGTACGGCGCCAGCTCGTGCAGGGTGACCAGGGCCAGGACGGCACCGCCGAGCAGCAGCGGCGCCTGGAGTCGGTACTTCGCCCCGAGCAGCGTGATCACCAGCGCCGCCACACCCAGCAGCAGCGGCCGCTGCCAGTCGGGGTCGCCCCAGGCCACGGCCAGGCTCGGCAGCAGCGTCGCCGCGAGCCCCGGCCCGTACGCGGTCCAGGAGGACGCCTCGGGGTCCTTGCGCCGCCGCAGCAGGCCGACCACCAGCGCGGGGACGGTCACGGGCAGGGTGTACGCCTCCGGGGCCGACACCTCCGAGGCCGCCAGCCGCACCCAGGTCGCCGTCACGAACAGCACCGCCGCCAGGTATCCCGCCACGGGCCGCCGCTCCGGGCGCACCGCCGCCCCGGCCGCCAGCACCCCGCACAGGGCGAGCACCAGGGCCAGGAACGGCGCCATGGGCACCGCGAGGCCGATGGCCACCAGCGCGCCCAGCCCCCCGGCCAGCTCCACCGGCAGCGCCGCCGGGTGGTTCCGCAGCCGCGCCCCCAGCAGCACCGTCACCGCGGGCACCACCAGCAGCAGCGGGGCCGCCTCGTGCGGGGCGAGGCCCAGGGACCCGGCCACGCACCCGGTCAGGGCCGTACCCCACGCCACCGCGGCCACCGCGAGCACGGCCTGCTCCACCACCGGGCGCATCCGCAGCGCCGCCCCCGCGAAGAGCACCACCAGCGCCCCGAGCACCGCGTACGTTGCCGCCTCCGCCGCCAGCGACAGCAGCCCCAGGCTCACGGCCCCGCCGACCGCCAGCACCAGCGCGGTCACCGCCACGGCGGACGGACCACCCCGGCCCGCCGCGCCACCAGAACCCACACCGGCACCCGCTGTTCCGACGTACGGCTCCGAGCCACCCTCCGCTTCACCGGAACCGGCACCGGGGCCGGGACCAGCACCGGCAGCACCAGCACCAGCCGCACCTGAGCCAGCCCCAGCCACCTCCGCGTCCCGGCCGGCCCCCAGCACCGCCGCCGCCAGCAGGCCCGCCACGAGCACGGTCTCCAACGCGACCGCGACCGGGTACGGAACCCCCAGCGTCGCCGCCGCCAGCAGCACGGCGCCCCAGCCGAGGGCCAGCGCCCCCGCGCCCGCCGCGTCGCGCGCCTTCACGCCCGGAGCGGCCAGGGGAGCGGCGAGCCGCACCAGCGTCGGCCACCGGCGGTACGCGGCACCCAGACCCCCGGCCACCACCGCGAGCACCAGCGGGGCCGCGGCCAGCTCCGACCAGGCCATCGCCTCGCCGAGCGCACCCCGGAACCCGTCCGGCGCCCCCGCCCACACCTCGGCCACCAGCTGGACCGGCCCCAGCAGCACCGCCGCGACCCCGGGCAGCGCCCACACCAGCGCCCCGGCCACCACCGCACCCGACGCCAGCAGCACCCCGCGCCCCGCGGTGCGCGGCAGCCGTGCCCGTACGACGGACAGCAGGGCCAGCCCGCAGAGCAGATACACCGGGACGTGCCACGCGCCCGGCACCGCCGCCCGCACCATCCCGCCGACCGCTGCCACCGCCGCCAGACCGGCCACCGCGCCGCCCAGCTGCGCGTAGCCGCTCGGGGCGCGCCACGCCCCGGCCAGCGCCGCCACGGCAGCCGTCAGGAGCAGCAGGCCCGGCAGGACCGCGCCGAGCGGGCCGTCGGCCGTCAGGGACTCGCCGAGCCCCGTGAGCAGTGCGGCGGACCCCATCACCAGCAGGCCGATGCCCGCCGTGACCCGTACGCCGAGGCCCTTGCCCCAGAGGGCGATCGCCCCGTCCAGCACGGCCGTCGCCAGCAGCGCCCAGCCGACCACGAGTGCCGGCGCACCGGCCGCCCAGGCGCCCAGCAGCAGCGGCCACTGGACGAAGAACACGGCGGCGGGCAGCGGCAGGTGCAGCCTGCCCAGCGCCAGGCCGTAGGCCGACCAGAGGGCCGCGAGCACCGCCGAGGCGATCGCCGTGAACGTGAGGCCGTCGGCGTCCGGTGCCGCCACCGCGTGGATCGCGTACGCGTCCAGCAGCGTCAGCACCAGGGCGAGCGCGGCCAGCGCCTCCGCCGTGGCCGCCAGCTTCCGGCGCAGCAGGAGCGCGGGGGCCGCGAGGGCGGCCACGGTCACCAGCGCCAGGACGGCCGCCCGGCCGCCGATGCCCATCGAGCCCCAGCTGACCAGGGTGAACGCGACGGCCGCGACCGTCAGCAGCAGCCCGCCCAGCGTCAGCAGCACGTTCTGCGCGCTGCGCGGCGCGGACGGCTTCGCGGCCTTCGGGACGGCCCCCCACGGCTGGGCCGGGGCCCAGCCGTGGCCCAGGGGCGGGGTGCTCCAGCGCGGGGCGTCCGGAGCCTTCGCCTGCAACGCGGCGACCAGCCAGGCGCGGCGGGTCAGCAACTGGGCGCGGCGGGCGTCGAGCTGGGCCAGTTCTCGGTCGAGGAGCGCCAGTTCCTCGGCGGGCGGCGGCACGTGTTCCATGTACGGGAGTGTGGCCCCGGCCCCTGGCCTCGTACATGCGCTCGGGTACTCAGTTTCCGCGTTTCCGCGCCTGTGTACGTCCCCGGACCGCCTCCCGGGCCGCGCGGGCGGAAGCGGTTTGAACGAAGCCCGCCGGGACCTGTATGGTTCAACCCGTTCCCGGGCGATTAGCTCAGTGGGAGAGCGCTTCGTTCACACCGAAGAGGTCACTGGTTCGAACCCAGTATCGCCCACCGGGGAAAGCCGGTCCGCCAGCATCACGGCGGACCGGCTTTCGCATGTTCCGGGCAGTCGGCCGTCGGCCGTCCGCCGACTACGCCGCGGCGGGCAGCGCCGGGCGCAGCGGCCACGCCGGGTCCACCGCCTCCGGGGTGCCGCTCTTGGTGAACCACGCCTCCAGGCCGCGCGCCTGGGCCGCGTGCCAGGTCGCCTGGAGGGCGTGCAGCTCGGCGGGGGAGAGCCGCTCCAGCCGGGAGGAGAAGCGCCGGCATATCGCCCGCACGAGGAGCAGGGAGGCCGTGGCGTCGGCCGCCGCGTCGTGGGCGCCGTCGAGCGGCACCTCGTACAGCTCGCACAGGTCCTTGAGCGTGCGCCGTCCCTTGCGGTAGCGGTCCAGGTGCTTGTCCAGCACCCGGGGGTCGATCACCCGCAGCGGCACGTCCGCCAGGTACCCCGCCATCGACGAGGCGCGGTGCCGCTTCAGTTCGCGGTCCAGCAGGGTCAGGTCGAACGGCGCGTTCATCACGACCAGCGGCCGGCCCGTCGCGCAGCTCTCGGCCAGCGAACGGGCGACCTCGTCCATCACCGGCGCGGGCCAGCGGCCGTTGCGCTGCAGATGATCGTCCGTCAGACCGTGGATCTCGGTGGCCCCCACGGGCACCGGGATGCCCGGGTTGACCAGCCAGCGGGTGGTGCGGACGCGCCCGCCCGTCGTGTCCTGCGCGACGAGAGCGGCCGAAACGATCCGGTCCTGCTCGACGTCCACGCCTGTCGTCTCCGTGTCAAAAGCGGCCAGCGGCCCTTCGAACCAGTGCATCATCCCCGAACTCCTCGCACCTGCACGGCAGATGGAGTGATTCCTCTGCCCGATATCGGTGATACCCGTGCCGTTTGCCTGATACGCCGTTTGCGGGCGTTCTCCTGCGGTGACAACACAGGTGAGGGGGAGGGGAGTTGCTCCCCGGTCATCTCCGGCGCACTTCTTCCCGGCGCCACCTCTCACGTCTTTTGCGGTATCACTTCCGACCTCTCACCTCTGACGGCACGTCCGGAAGGCAACGGAGCCATGGCGCTCGCGCAGCCCGACCCCGGGGGGCCGCCCGCCCGCGCCGAAGGGTTCGGGCCGGTGGAACGGCGCAACGCACCGCTGCGCGGCTCCCTCGCCACCACCGCCTGTATGGAGACCCTTCAGGTGGGCTATCTGCACGCCGTCGCCGCCGCGGCGGGCTGCTCGCTCTCCCAGCCCTTCCCCGACAACGGCATCGACTGGCATGTCAGCCACGGAGCCGCCGCCCACACCGTCGACGACGAAGTGACCATCAAGGTGCAGCTCAAGTGCACCTACCAGATACCGCCGCACCCGGCGGGCGGGGCGTTCTCTTTCACGCTCGACAACGCCCATCTCGTCAAGCTGGCCCGCACCCCGGTCTCGGTCCACAAGATCCTGGTGGTGATGATCGTGCCGCGCAGCCAGGACGAGTGGCTGAGCGCCGGGCCCGGCAGCCTCGATCTGCGGCACTGCTGCTACTGGACCAACCTGGCCGGCCACGCGGTGACGGGCCGGTACCGGACCACCGTGCGCATTCCGACCTCACGGATCTTCGACGACCGCGCACTCTGCGACATCATGGCCCGGGTCGGGGCCGGAGGGAGACCCTGATGCACCGGTCGATGGACGAACCCCGGGGCCCGGTGGAGCTGCCCGGCGCCCGGTCGCACCCGGCCATGAGCAGGGAGTACGCCGACCCGGGCGGCGAGGGGACCCCGCTGCCCGACCCGGCCGTGCTCACCGCGCTCCTGGACCGGTACGGCTGGCAGCGGCGCGGCGGGGCAGCTGGGCGTTACAGCCGCTGGTCCCCGCCCGGCACGGCCGCCGGCGCCAGCCTGCTCGTCCCGGAGAACGCGGCCTTCCCCGACGCCGACGACCTGCTCTCCGAGGCGCTCACCGCGCTCTCCCGCAGCGCCGCCCCCTCCGCCCGGGACGTCCTGGTCGCCCTCGCCGTGCCCAGCGACGAGATCCGCTGGTGGCGCGAGGTCCCCGAGTCGGCGGCCGGGGCGGCGGGCGCCTCCGGGTGGGCGGAGGCGGAGGAGCTGCGCTCGGCGGCCCGGCAGATCCTCCTCGCCGGGGCGCTCGCCGCGCGCGGCCGGGCCGGATACCACGGGGCCCGGCACCGGAGGAAGGCCCGCGCGGCGCTGGACTCCGCCCTCATCGGGCCCGCGCCGGGCGGCCGCCGGCTCACCGCGTTCGTGCCCGTCGACTCCGGGCGGGCCGTCGCCGTCCAGCTCTGCCACGCCCTGCACGCCACCCGGGAGGCGGTGGACTACCAGCGGGCGACCGGGGGCATGGAGGCGTTCGACAGCGCGGTGGCGGCGGGCGTCAGCCGGGAGCTGACCGAGGCGCTGGTGGCCCTGGTGCGCGGCAGCGAGGGGGCCGGGATCGATGTGCGGTGGGCGCCCGCCGCAGGCACCCCGGACGGCTGCCCGGCCCGCCCCGCGCCCGTCGAGTTCTCCCCGGGCGACCTGCCCGCCCTGCGCTCCGCCGGGGCCCGCTACCTCCGCGAGGAGCCCGCCGTACCGGTCCGGATCACCGGCGCGGTGGTCCGGCTGCGCCGCTCGGGGCCGCGCGGACCCGGGATCGTACGGCTGCGGGTGCTGGCAGGGGCGGAGGTCGCGCACGTACGGGTGGAGCTTGACGAGGAGGCGTACCGCATCGCGGGCCACGCCCACCTGGTCGGGCTGCCGCTGCGGGTGGAGGGGCGGCTGGAGCGGCGCGGCGGCTTCCGGCGGCTCACCGGGGCCTCGCAGGTCGCGCCCGTCCAGGTCGACGAGGCGGAGCGGGACCGGCTGATGAAGGCGCTCCAGGAGAACGTGGACTTCTTCGAGGAGGCGTGCGCGGGGGAGGAGCCCTGACGTAGGAGGGGGAAGGCGTTCGCATCGGGGGCGTACGGCTCGGTACGATTCGCCTTGTCTAGTCAATAGGAAGACAGACAACCCCCTCAGTCAGGAGAGACCGGTGTCAGACGTCCGTGTGATCATCCAACGCGATTCCGAGCGGGAAGAGCACGTGGTGACGACGGGCACGACCGCCGGTGAGCTCTTCCCCGGTCAGCGCACCGTCGTCGCCGCGCGCGTCGGCGGCGAGCTGAAGGACCTCTCGTACGTGCTCCAGGACGGCGAGAGCGTCGAGCCCGTGGAGATCTCCTCCGCGGACGGCCTGGACATCCTGCGCCACTCCACCGCGCACGTCATGGCCCAGGCCGTGCAGGAGCTGTTCCCCGAGGCCAAGCTCGGCATCGGCCCGCCGGTCAAGGACGGCTTCTACTACGACTTCGACGTCGAGAAGCCGTTCACCCCCGAGGACCTCAAGGCCATCGAGAAGAAGATGCAGGAGATCCAGAAGCGGGGGCAGAAGTTCTCCCGCCGTGTGGTCTCCGACGAGGACGCCCGCGAGGAGCTGGCCGACGAGCCCTACAAGCTGGAGCTGATCGGCATCAAGGGCTCCGCCTCCTCCGAGGACGGCGCGAACGTCGAGGTGGGCGGCGGCGAGCTGACCATCTACGACAACCTCGACGCCAAGACCGGTGAGCTGTGCTGGAAGGACCTCTGCCGGGGCCCGCACCTGCCGACCACCCGGTTCATCCCGGCGTTCAAGCTGATGCGGAACGCGGCGGCGTACTGGCGCGGCAGCGAGAAGAACCCGATGCTCCAGCGCATCTACGGCACCGCCTGGCCCACCAAGGACGAGCTGAAGGCGCACCTGGAGTTCCTGGAGGAGGCCGCCAAGCGCGACCACCGCAAGCTCGGCAACGAGCTGGACCTCTTCTCCTTCCCCGACCAGATCGGCCCCGGTCTCGCGGTCTTCCACCCCAAGGGCGGCGTCATCCGCCGGGCCATGGAGGACTACTCGCGCCGCCGGCACGAGGAGGAGGGCTACGAGTTCGTCTACAGCCCGCACGCCACCAAGGGCAAGCTCTTCGAGCAGTCCGGCCACCTGGACTGGTACGCCGACGGCATGTACCCGCCCATGCAGCTCGACGACGGGGTGGACTACTACCTCAAGCCGATGAACTGCCCGATGCACAACCTGATCTTCGACGCGCGCGGCCGCTCCTACCGCGAACTGCCGCTGCGTCTCTTCGAGTTCGGCACGGTGTACCGGTACGAGAAGTCGGGCGTCGTGCACGGCCTGACCCGCTCGCGCGGCTTCACGCAGGACGACGCGCACATCTACTGCACCAAGGAGCAGATGGCGGAGGAGCTGGACCGCACGCTCACCTTCGTGCTGAACCTGCTCCGCGACTACGGGCTCACCGACTTCTACCTGGAGCTGTCCACCAAGGACCCGGAGAAGTACGTCGGCTCCGACGAGACCTGGGAGGAGGCCACCGAGACGCTCCGCCAGGTCGCCGAGAAGCAGGGCCTGCCCCTGGTCCCGGACCCGGGCGGCGCCGCGTTCTACGGCCCGAAGATCTCCGTGCAGTGCAAGGACGCCATCGGCCGCACCTGGCAGATGTCGACCGTGCAGCTCGACTTCAACCTGCCGGAGCGCTTCGACCTGGAGTACACCGGTCCCGACGGCTCCAAGCAGCGCCCGGTGATGATCCACCGTGCCCTGTTCGGCTCCATCGAGCGGTTCTTCGCCGTGCTCCTGGAGCACTACGCGGGAGCCTTCCCGGTCTGGCTCGCCCCGGTCCAGGCCGTCGGCATCCCGATCGGTGACACCCACATCCCCTACCTCCAGGAGTTCGCCGCCAAGGCGCGCAAGCAGGGGCTGCGGGTGGACGTGGACGCCTCCTCGGACCGGATGCAGAAGAAGATCCGCAACCAGCAGAAGAACAAGGTCCCGTTCATGATCATCGCCGGTGACGAGGACATGGCCAACGGTGCCGTCTCCTTCCGCTACCGCGACGGTTCGCAGGAGAACGGCATCCCGGTCGACGAGGCCATCGCCAAGATCGCCCAGGCCGTCGAGGACCGCGTCCAGGTCTGATCCGGCTGCCGGTCACGGCCCCCGGAGCGCTAACCCCGCTCCGGGGGCCGTTTCTCGTCCTCCCGCGCGAACACCTGGATCAGCCAGGACGAGAACGACCCCGTCACCGCGCCCAGCAGCGCCAGTCCGCACGCCATCAGCCCCGCCGCGACCACCCGCCCCCAGAACGTGACCGGGGTGGCGTCCCCGTATCCGACCGTCGTCAGCGTCGCGCACGCCCACCACACCGCGTCCCCGAAGGTGCGGATCGAGGCGTCCGGGGCCCGGTGCTCCAGGTGGTAGACCGCGAGCGAGGCGGCGAGACCGAGCAGGACGGCGGTGATGCCCGCGTACGCCATCACCCGCGCGTACAGGCTCAACCGTGGCCGGTCGTGGCGCCGCTGCACCGCTTGGTAGACCTTCACCATCCGCAGCGGGCGCAGCAGCGGCAGGAGCAGGACCACGCTGTCGACCCAGTGCACGCGCGGGAACCGCCAGCCCAGGCCGCTGAGCCGCAGCCGCGTCACATAGTCGACGAGGAAGAGCAGCCAGGTCGACCAGACGAGGGCCAGCGCGAGGTCGTTCCAGGGCTCTGCCCCGTGTGAGGCCAGCACCCGGACCGCGTACCCGGCCAGGAAGAGCAGCCCCGCGAGGAAGAGCGGCACCTCCGTGCGCTGCTCCCAGCGGGTCAGCCGCGCGGTCGCCTCGGGGCCGGGTCGGTCGCTCATCGCCTCAGGATCGCGGGCGGGCGGGCGGCACGGCCCCGGCGACACGGTCCGTGCGGGTGACGCAATATGCTGATCGGCATGACGAGTGAGCCGGAGCAGCAGATCGGCGTGGGGACGCCGGACGCGTTTCAGCGTCTGTGGACACCCCATCGGATGGCGTACATCCAGGGCCAGGACAAGCCGAGCGGCCCGGGGGCCGAGGACGGCTGCCCGTTCTGTTCGATTCCGGCGAAATCCGACGAGGACGGGCTCGTGGTGGCGCGCGGCGAGCACGTCTACGCGGTGCTGAACCTCTACCCGTACAACGGCGGGCACCTCATGGTCGTCCCCTACCGGCACGTGGCCGACTACACCGAGCTGGACGGTCCGGAGACGGCAGAGCTGGCGGACTTCACCAAGCGGGCGATGGCGGCCCTGCGCGCCGCCTCGGGGGCGCACGGCTTCAACATCGGGATGAACCAGGGCTCGGTCGCCGGCGCCGGGATCGCCGCCCATCTGCACCAGCACCTGGTGCCGCGCTGGGGCGGGGACACCAACTTCATGCCGGTCATCGGCCACACCAAGGTGCTGCCGCAGCTGCTGGGCGACACCCGGAAGATGCTGGCCGACGCCTGGCCGGCGGGCTGATCCTCCGGCGTACGGACGCGGAAGGGGCGGGCCGGTCGTCCCGCATCCGAAGAAGGGCCCTGCCGATCGTCCCGGCGGGGCCCTTCCCGTACGTACGCACCTCCGCTACGCGTCGTACACGTCGGCCTTCCGCGGGGCCGGGTCCTGGACGAGGCCGCTCAGTATCATCGAGCGGTTGTCGAAGCGCTCGGTGTCCACGCCGTTCTCCTCGAGGACGCGCATCGCCGCCGAGTGGACCACCCGCAGCACCGGGGTGGCCGCCCGCATCGCGTCGTCCGCCATGAAGCGGTGGTTCCACGGCTTCGCGGCCCAGGCGTGCCGCAGTCCGAAGGGCTCCGGAAGCACTATCTTGCCGCCCAGGTAGTCCAGGATCGGCGGATACCAGGTGAAGGGCGCCCGCAGGGCCAGCCGGACGACCTCCCGCGCCTCCACGATCGGCAGCTGGATGTCCCGGGTCTCCCAGAACCGCACGGTCTTGTTGACCGTCTTCGTACGGGCGGCGGGCTTGGCGAAGAACAGCCCGTGCACCGGGCCCAGCGCATGACCGGTGACCTCGATCCGCAGGGTCTCGTGGAGCACGGTGACCGTGATCATCATTGTGATGACCAGCTGGCCGTCCCAGAGCGTGAACTGCACGCCCAGATAGTGCCGGTCACCGCTGCCGAACTGCTGGTGGTTGCAGATCCGCTGTATCTCGTGCGGCTTCACCTGGAAGGTCGCCACGTCCTCGCCGTCGGGGCGGGAGACGGAGTCGGCGTTCTCCCCGATGGGGGAGACGATCCAGTGCTTCACGGACGGCTTGGGGAAGCCGCCGGTGTTGAGCGGGCCGCGCTCCAGCATCTTGAGCTGGTCGTGGATGATCCGGATCAGGTCCCAGCTGCGGAACTGGTGGATCTCCTTCGTCGGGTCCTTCGGCGTCAGCTCCTCGGCCAGCTGCCAGCTGCCCCACCGGGTGCCCATGCCCAGGATGCCCTTGGGACCGGCGTAGAAGACCGCGTTGGACTGCTGCTCCGCCGAGAGCTTCTCCAGCCCCTGGCGCAGCGCCTCGCGCGCGGTCTCGTTGGGGTTCTTCGGCACCGCCTCCGGGATCTTGGCGATCACCCCGGTGCCGGAGAGCAGCCCCTCCCAGCGGGCCCGCAGATCCCGGGCGGAGGTCTCCGCGACCCGCTTGGCGAGGAACCAGCCGATCACCGGGGCGACGATCGCCCCCCGGACGTAGAGCGGCCAGAAGCCGTCCGTGGGCAGCTTCCACAGCAGGATCAGCGCCCCGACCCCGAACGCGGCCAGCAGCACCGTGCCGACCGCCCGGAACGCGGCGTCCTTGGACTTGGCCAGCGCGTCCTTGATCCGGAACGCGATGACCCAGAGGATCATCCCCGGCAGGAACAGGAAGCCGAACACCCCGGTGATCAGCGTGAGCCGGGTGTCGCGCGCCTTACGGAGGTTGGTCGCCGAGAGGCAGTGCTCCACCACCGTCTGCGGATCGGTGCCGAAGGACTGGATGAGCGCGGCCCGGGAGCCGCCGAGCATCCGCTCCTGCACCGCCCGGGAGAACGCCTCGCCCAGATTCGGCTTGAAGTAGTCGGACTTGAAGAGCTTGGAGGCGCCCGCCTTCACCGTGGATTTGTGCCACTCGCTGTTGGCGTCGAGGATCGTCTCCACCGGGCTGTCCCGGTACGCGGCCGAAGCCAGGGCATTGGTCGCCACCGACTGGCCGCCTGACCCCTGGATCGGGATCTGCGCCCCGGGTGAGAAGTCGAAAACGTCGTTGGCCACTGTGTCTGTCGCCCCCACTCGCCGCACGGTCTGCTCCTGCGGTGTGCCCAACTACCGTACGCGGCATACCTTCTGAGCTGCGACCACAGCGTATCGTCCGCGCCCCCGCACCGCCCGTCACCCGAAGGGACGCGGGCGGTGTTTGCGACAGTGCGCCGGTCACGCGCCGGGTGATCCGTCCCCTCGTTCCGCCCGGACCTTCTCCGCCAACTGCTGCGGCATCGCCTCGAACCGGGCGTGCGTCCGGTCGAACCGGCCGGTGCCATGGGTCAGCGAGCGCAGGTCCAGCGCGTAGCTGCCGATCTCCGTCTCCGGCACCTCCGCCCGGACGAGCGTCCGCCCGCCGGGACTCTGCTCGGTGCCCACCACCCGGCCCCGGCGCCCCGACAGATCGCTCATCACCGGGCCCACATAGTCGTCCGGGACCAGCACGGCGACCTCGCAGACCGGCTCCAGGAGCTGGATACGGGCGTCGGCGGCGGCCTCGCGCAGCGCGAGCGCCCCGGCGGTCTGGAAGGCGGCGTCGGAGGAGTCCACCGAGTGCGCCTTGCCGTCGAGCAGCGTGACCCGTACGTCGACGAGGGGATGCCCGGCCGCCAGCCCCCGGGCGGCCTGCGCCCGGACGCCCTTCTCCACCGACGGGATGAACTGCCGGGGCACCGAACCGCCGACGACCTTGTCCACGAACTCGATGCCGCTCCCCGCCGGCAGCGGCTCCACCTCGATCTCGCAGATCGCGAACTGCCCGTGCCCGCCGGACTGTTTGACGTGGCGCCCGCGTCCGGCCGCCCGCCCGGCGAAGGTCTCGCGCAGGGCCACCCGGTGCGGCTCGGCGTCGACCTGGACGCCGTACCGGCTGCGCAGCCGCTCCAGGGCGACCTCCTGATGGGCCTCGCCCAGGCACCACAGGACGACCTGGTGGGTGTCCGGGTTCTGCTCCAGGCGCAGGGTCGGGTCCTCCGCGACCAGCCGGGCCAGGGCGTGCGAGAGCTTGTCCTCGTCCACCTTCCCGTGCGCCCGGACGGCGGTCGGCAGCAGCGGGTCCGGGGTCGACCAGGGCTCGATGAGGACCGGGTCGCCGGAGGCGGAGAGCGTGTCGCCGGTCTCCGCCTCGCCCAGCCGCCCCACACAGACCAGATCACCCGCCACGCACCGGTCCGCCGGGTGGTGCTGCCTGCCGAACGGGGTGGTGAGCGCGGTGACCCGCAGCTCCGCCTCGTGGCAGGGGTGCGGCTCATGGCCCGCCGCGTCCAGGCCGTGGCCGCACAGATGCACGGTGTCGTCGGGCCGCAGGGTGCCGGAGAAGACCCGCACCAGCGAGATCCGGCCCGCGTACGGGTCGGACGACGTCTTGACGACCTCCGCGAGCAGCGGGCCCTCCGGATCACAGACCGGGGCGGACCTGGGGGAGCCGGACGGGGTGGTGACCGTGGGCGGGGTGCGCTCCAGCGGGGTGGGGAAACCGCGCGTGATCAGCTCCAGCAGCTCCACCGTGCCGATCCCCTGCCGGGCGCCCTCGGCCGCGGGGGCGGCGGCCAGCACGGGGAAGAAGGTGCCCCGGGCCACGGCCCGCTCCAGATCCCCGATCAGTGTCGCCATGTCGATGTCCTCGTCCCCGCCGTCGAGATACCGGTCCATCAGGGACTCGTCCTCGCTCTCCGCGATGATCCCCTCGATCAGCCGGTTCCGGGCCTCGTCCAGCGGGCCCTTCTCCTCGGGCGCGGGCGGCAGCTCGGCCCGCTCCCCGGAGGAGTAGTCCAGGATCCGCCGGGTGAGCAGCCCCGTCAGCCCGGTGAGCGGGGCGTGCCCGTCGGCGCCCTCGGGCCCGAGCACCGGCAGATAGAGCGGCAGTACGGCATCGGGGTCGTCCCCGCCGAACGTCTCCGCGCAGATCCGGGTCATCTCCTCGAACGACGTCCGCGCGGTGTCGAGATGGGTGACCACGATCGCCCTCGGCATCCCGACGAGCGCGCACTCCTCCCACACCGCCCGGGTCGTCGCTGCCACCGACTCGGCCTCCTGGGCCGCCGAGACGACGAAGAGGGCCGCGTCCGCCGCCCGCAGACCGGCCCGCAGCTCCCCGACGAAGTCGGCGTACCCCGGGGTGTCCAGCAGATTGACCTTGCGGCCGTCCCACGCCACCGGGACCAGCGAGAGCTGTACGGAACGCCGTCGCCGCCGCTCGATCTCGTCGTGGTCGGAGACGGTCGCCCCGTCCTCGACCCGGCCCGCCCGGTTGACCGCCCCCGCCGTCAGGGCCAGCGCCTCGACCAGGGTGGTCTTGCCCGAACCGCTGTGGCCGACCAGCACCACGTTCCGTACGTCGGAGGGGTGGCCGGCCGTCGGTACGCCTCCGGCGGCCCCGGGGTGTGCGTGTGCCTTCTCGCCCATGTTGGGCCTCCCGGAGGGTGGCGCGGTACGGGCGAGGCGAAGAGGAGCCGACCGCCCGCGGATGTCCTTCTGCTCGGTTCTTCGAGCTTGGCACCCGGGCGTCGACGCGTCCATACAGCGGACCCCCGGCCGCATCCGGGGGGGCAGCCGGTGCGGTGACACCCCAGCCCGCGGGTGCCCGTCCGGTGAAGGGCATCGGTCGTGACTACGATGGGCCAGCCGGTGGCCGATGGGGCCGCTCGGCCAGCCGAACCCTCGGGAAAGCCATGCTGAACAAGTACGCGCGTGCATTTTTCACGCGTGTCCTCACACCGTTCGCCGCCCTGCTGCTCCGCCTCGGGGTCAGCCCCGACGCGGTCACCCTCATCGGCACGGCCGGAGTGATGGCAGGTGCGCTGGTCTTTTTCCCGATGGGGGAGTTCTTCTGGGGCACCATCGTCATCACCCTGTTCGTCTTCTCCGACCTCGTCGACGGCAACATGGCCCGGCAGGCCGGGATCTCCAGCCGGTGGGGCGCGTTCCTCGACTCGACGCTGGACCGGGTCGCTGACGGGGCGATCTTCGCCGGGTTCGCCCTCTGGTACGCGGGCCGGGGTGACGACAACATCCTCTGCGCGGTCGCGATCTTCTGCCTGGCCAGCGGTCAGGTGGTCTCGTACACCAAGGCGCGCGGCGAGTCGATCGGGCTGCCGGTCGCGGTGAACGGACTGGTGGAGCGGGCCGAGCGGCTGGTCATCTCGCTGGTCGCGGCCGGTCTCGCCGGACTGCACAAGTTCGGTGTCCCGCACATCGACATCCTGCTCCCGATCGCGCTGTGGATCGTCGCCGTGGGGTCCCTGGTGACCCTGATCCAGCGCGTGGTGACCGTACGCCGGGAATCCGCCGAGGCCGACGCCGCCTCCGCCGCCAGCGGACCGGCCGACCGGTGAGCGCGATCAAGGGCCGGATCACCGACGGGCTGTACGGGCTCGGCTGGGGCGCGGTCAAGAAGCTGCCCGAACCTGCCGCCGAGGCCCTGTTCCGTACGATCGCGGACCGGGTCTGGAAGCGGCGCGGCAAGAGCGTGCTGCGGCTGGAGTCCAACCTGGCGCGGGTCGTCCCGGACGCGGGCCCGGGGCGGCTGGCGGAGCTGTCGCGGGCCGGGATGCGCTCGTACATGCGGTACTGGATGGAGTCGTTCCGGCTGCCCACCTGGACCCCCGAGCGGATCAGGGCGAGCATCGACGTCACCGACGCCCACCTGCTCACCGAGGGCCTCGACAGCGGGCGCGGAGTCGTCCTGGCCCTGCCGCACCTCGGCAACTGGGACCTGGCCGGCGCCTGGGTCACCACGGACCTGAAGGTCCCCTTCACCACCGTCGCCGAGCGGCTGAAGCCCGAATCCCTCTACGACCGGTTCGTCGCCTACCGCGAGGGCCTCGGCATGGAGGTGCTGCCGCACAGCGGCGGGGCCGCCTTCGGCACGCTGGCCCGGCGGCTGCGCGCGGGCGGCCTGGTCTGCCTCGTCGCGGACCGGGACCTCTCCGCCTCCGGGGTCGAGGTGTCGTTCTTCGGCGCCACCGCCCGGATGCCGGCCGGGCCCGCCCTGCTCGCCCAGCAGACGGGCGCGCTGCTACTGCCGGTCACCCTTTGGTACGACGGCACGCCCGTGATGGGCGCCCGCGTCCACCCGGCGGTCGGGGTCCCGGAGGACGGCACCCGCGCCGAGAAGACGGCGGCCATGACCCAGGCCCTGGCCGACGCCTTCGCCGGGGGCATCGCGGAGCACCCGGAGGACTGGCACATGCTCCAGCGCCTCTGGCTGGACGACCTGGAACCCCGGGGAGAGCGCACGTGAGGACCGAGCCCCCGGGAGCGCCCGGGGAAACCCGACTCCGGGGAGAGCACACGAAGAACGGAAGCCGGGGAGAGCGCACGTGAAGATCGGCATCGTCTGCCCGTACTCCTGGGACGTCCCCGGCGGCGTCCAGTTCCACATCCGGGACCTGGCCGAACACCTCATCGGCCTCGGTCACACCGTCTCCGTCCTGGCCCCGGCCGACGACGAGACCCCGCTGCCGCCCTACGTCGTCTCGGCGGGCCGGGCCGTCCCCGTCCCGTACAACGGCTCCGTCGCCCGGCTGAACTTCGGCTTCCTCTCCGCCGCCCGGGTCCGCCGCTGGCTGCACGACGGCACCTTCGACGTGATCCACATCCACGAGCCGACCTCCCCCTCGCTCGGCCTGCTCGCCTGCTGGTCGGCGCAGGGCCCCATCGTGGCCACGTTCCACACCTCCAACCCGCGCTCCCGGGCCATGATCGCCGCGTACCCGATCCTCCAGCCCGCCCTGGAGAAGATCAGCGCGCGGATCGCGGTGAGCGAGTACGCCCGGCGCACCCTGGTCGAGCACCTGGGCGGGGACGCCGTGGTCATCCCGAACGGTGTCGACGTCGGCTTCTTCGCCAAGGCCGAGCCCAAGCCCGAGTGGCAGGGCCAGACCCTCGGCTTCATCGGCCGCATCGACGAACCCCGCAAGGGCCTCCCCGTCCTGATGAAGGCGCTCCCCGCCATCCTCGCCGCCCGCCCGGAGACCCGGCTGCTGGTCGCGGGGCGCGGGGACGAGGAGGAGGCGGTGGCCTCGCTGCCGAAGGAACTGCGCGGGCGCGTGGAGTTCCTCGGCATGGTCAGCGACGAGGAGAAGGCCCGGCTGCTGCGCAGCGTCGATGTGTACGTGGCCCCGAACACGGGCGGCGAGAGCTTCGGCATCATCCTGGTGGAGGCCCTGTCGGCGGGGGCCCCGGTCCTCGCCAGCGACCTGGACGCCTTCGCGCAGGTGCTGGACCAGGGGGCGGCGGGCGACCTCTTCGCCAACGAGGACGCCGACGCGCTGGCCGCCGCCGCGATCCGGCTGCTGGGCGACCCGGAGCGCCGGGCCGGACTGCGGGAGCGGGGCGAGACCCACGTACGGCGGTTCGACTGGGCGACCGTGGGGGCCGACATCCTCGCGGTGTACGAGACGGTGACGGACGGGGCCGCGTCGGTCGCGGAGGACGAACGGTCGGGGCTGCGGGCGCGGTTCGGACTGGCCCGGGACTGAGGAGCCCGTACCGGGGCGTCGGCTCCTGATCCCGGGGCGCGGCCTCCTGTGGGAACCAGGAGACGCGGGCTCCCGTTGAAAAGAGCGGGTCCGGCGACGGTAGCGTGTGGGCCCGTGACCGTAACCCTCATCGTCTGGATCGTCGTCGCGCTCATCGCGATCGGCGTCTACCTCAGCTGGACCGCCGGCCGCCTGGACCGCCTGCACTCCCGGATCGACGCCGCCCGCGCCGCACTCGACGCCCAACTGCTGCGCCGCGCCTCGGTCACCCAGGAGCTGGCCACCTCCGGCGTCCTGGACCCGGCCGCCTCCATCGTCCTGTACGAGGCCGCCCACGCCGCCCGCCAGGCCGAGGAGGACCAGCGCGAGGTCGCCGAGAGCGAGCTGAGCGCCGCCCTGCGCGCCGTCTTCGGTGAACCGGCCCAGGTGGAGGCGGTGAAGGAGGTCCCCGGCGGCGAGGACGCGGCCACCGAACTGGCCGCCGCCGTACGCCGCGTACCGATGGCCCGGCGCTTCCACAACGACTCCGTACGCGCCGCCCGGGCTCTGCGCCGACACCGCACCGTACGGTTGTTCCGGCTGGCCGGGCACGCCCCGTTCCCGCTCGCCTTCGAGATGGACGACGCCCCTCCGGTGGCCCTCGCGGACCGCCCCGGCACCTGAGCCGGGAGCGGATAGGGGGCCAAAACGATCCACAGCCTCCCTATTGGCCCTTGCTGTGGACCGGTGGCACAGCGTTTCCTCGGTGGCGCAGTATCCAGCGTCTTTCATCGAGTGAGGTCCCGTGTCCACGCTTCCCAGCACCCCGCAGTCCGCCGAGTCCCCCGCCACCGGCACCGCCCGCGTCAAGCGCGGCATGGCCGAGCAGCTCAAGGGCGGCGTGATCATGGACGTCGTCGACGCCGAGCAGGCGAAGATCGCCGAGGACGCGGGCGCCGTGGCCGTCATGGCCCTGGAGCGGGTCCCGGCCGACATCCGCAAGGACGGCGGCGTGGCCCGGATGTCCGACCCCAACATGATCGAGGAGATCATCGGGGCCGTCTCCATCCCGGTCATGGCCAAGTCCCGCATCGGCCACTTCGTCGAGGCCCAGGTCCTCCAGTCCCTCGGCGTCGACTACATCGACGAGTCCGAGGTCCTCACCCCGGCCGACGAGGTCAACCACAGCGACAAGTTCGCCTTCACCACCCCCTTCGTCTGTGGCGCCACCAACCTGGGCGAGGCCCTGCGCCGCATCGCCGAGGGCGCGGCCATGATCCGCTCGAAGGGCGAGGCCGGCACCGGCAACGTCGTCGAGGCCGTCCGCCACCTGCGCCAGATCAAGAACGAGATCGCCAAGCTGCGCGGCTTCGACAACAACGAGCTGTACGCCGCCGCCAAGGACCTGCGCGCCCCCTACGAGCTGGTCAAGGAGGTCGCGGAGCTGGGCAAGCTGCCCGTCGTGCTCTTCTCCGCCGGTGGTGTCGCCACCCCGGCCGACGCCGCGCTGATGCGCCAGCTCGGCGCCGAGGGCGTCTTCGTCGGCTCCGGAATCTTCAAGTCCGGCGACCCGGCCAAGCGCGCCGCCGCCATCGTGAAGGCCACCACCTTCTACGACGACCCCAAGGTCATCGCGGACGCCTCCCGCAACCTGGGCGAGGCCATGGTCGGCATCAACTGCGACACCCTGCCCGAGTCCGAGCGCTACGCCAACCGCGGCTGGTAACCACTGATGAGCGACACCCCTGTGATCGGCGTCCTGGCGCTCCAGGGCGACGTACGGGAGCACCTGATCGCCCTGGCCTCGGCGGATGCCCTGGCCAGGCCGGTCCGGCGCCCCGAGGAGCTCGCCGAGGTCGACGGCCTGGTCATCCCGGGCGGCGAGTCGACGACCATGTCCAAGCTGGCGGTCCTCTTCGGCATGATGGAGCCGCTGCGCGAGCGGGTCCGGGCCGGGATGCCGGTCTACGGCACCTGTGCCGGGATGATCCTGCTGGCCGAGAAGATCCTGGACCCCCGCTCGGGCCAGGAGACCGTCGGCGGCATCGACATGATCGTGCGGCGCAATGCCTTCGGCCGGCAGAACGAGTCCTTCGAGGCGGCCGTCGAGGTCGCCGGGATCGAGGGCGGCCCGGTGGAGGGCGTCTTCATCCGCGCCCCCTGGGTGGAGTCCGTCGGGGCCGAGGCCGAGGTCATCGCGGAGCACGGCGGCCACATCGTGGCCGTACGGCAGCGGAATGTCCTCGCCACGTCGTTCCACCCCGAACTGACCGGCGACCACCGTATGCACGCTCTCTTCGTGGACATGGTGCGCGCGGTGAAGTGAGCGGACCCCGGTAGGATCTCTCGGGTTCGACTCGATTTTGGTGACGCGAAGGAGAAGGCAGATGTCCGGCCACTCTAAATGGGCTACGACGAAGCACAAGAAGGCCGTGATTGACGCCAAGCGCGGCAAGCTCTTCGCGAAGCTGATCAAGAACATCGAGGTCGCGGCGCGTTCCGGCGGCGTGGACCCCGATGGCAATCCGACCCTCGTCGACGCCATCCAGAAGGCGAAGAAGAGTTCCGTCCCGAACAAGAACATCGAGTCCGCCGTCAAGCGCGGCGGCGGCCTCGAGGCGGGCGGGACCGACTACGAGACGATCATGTACGAGGGTTACGGCCCCAACGGTGTCGCGGTGCTCATCGAGTGCCTCACCGACAACCGCAACCGTGCCGCCTCCGACGTACGTGTCGCGATGACCCGGAACGGCGGCTCGATGGCCGACCCGGGCTCCGTCTCGTACCTCTTCAACCGCAAGGGCGTCGTGATCGTGCCCAAGGGCGAGCTGACCGAGGACGACGTCCTCGGCGCGGTGCTCGACGCGGGCGCGGAGGAGGTCAACGACCTGGGCGAGACCTTCGAGGTGGTCAGCGAGGCCACCGACATGGTCGCGGTGCGCACCGCGCTCCAGGAGGCGGGCATCGACTACGACTCCGCCGAGGCCAACTTCCTGCCGACCATGCAGGTCGAGCTGGACGAAGAGGGCGCGCGCAAGATCTTCAAGCTCATCGACGCGCTGGAGGACAGCGACGACGTGCAGAACGTCTTCGCCAACTTCGACGTGTCCGACGAGGTCATGGAGAAGGTCGACGCCTGAGGCGCGGCCGGCACAGCACGGTACGACGGGCCGACGGGGACACTCCCCGTCGGCCCGTCGTCTTCTGGTTGCGCGGGATTGTCGGTGCGAGCCGATAGCCTGCGGGAACAGATGAACGAGTGGGCGTGGCGAGCAGCGAGGACAGGGGGGGCTCCATGCGGGTTCTGGGCATTGACCCGGGACTGACCCGGTGCGGTGTCGGAGTGGTCGAGGGGGTGGCGGGCCGCCCGCTGGCCATGCTCGGCGTCGGCGTCGTGCGCACCTCGGCCGACGCGGAGCTGGGCGACCGGCTCGTCGCCGTGGAGCGGGGCATCGAGGCCTGGCTCGACGAGTACGCCCCGGGTTACGTGGCGGTGGAGCGGGTCTTCGCCCAGCACAACGTCCGTACGGTGATGGGCACGGCCCAGGCCAGCGCGGTGGCCATGCTCTGCGCCGCCCGCCGGGGCATCCCGGTCGCCCTGCACACGCCCAGCGAGGTCAAGGCGGCCGTCACCGGCTCCGGCCGAGCGGAGAAGGCCCAGGTCGGGGCCATGGTGACCCGGCTGCTGCGGCTGGACGCCCCGCCCAGGCCCGCCGACGCCGCGGACGCCCTGGCCCTGGCCATCTGCCACATCTGGCGGGCCCCCGCACAGAGCAGGCTCCAGCAGGCGGTGGCGGCCCACCGGGCCCCGGGGGCGTCCCGCACGGCGGCCGGCCCCGGCATATCCCGTACGCCCCGCGCGTCCACGACGCCCGCCACGCCCCGTACAACGGGTGCGTCCGGCGTGGCCCGTACGCCCGACGCATCCCGTACGGCAGGCACGCCAGGCATGTCCCGTACGCCAGGCGCGTCCGGCGTTTCCCGTGCGCCCAACGCATCCCGTACGCCCGCCACGCCCAGCACATCCCGTCCAGCAGGCACACCCAGCACGCCCGCCACGCCCCGTACGACAGGCACGCCCCGGACGTCCGGTTCCGGTACGGCTGTCACCCCCGCGACGCCCCGCGCGTCCGCCACCCCCCGTACCTCCGGCGCAGCCGGCACCCCACGCACCTCCCGCACGCTGAAAGGCCCCGCCGCATGATCGCCTTCGTCTCCGGCCCGGTGGCCGCTCTCGCCCCGACCACGGCCGTCATCGAGGTCGGCGGTGTCGGCATGGCCCTCCAGTGCACCCCGCAGACCCTCGCCGGGCTGCGGGTCGGCCAGGAGGCCAGGCTCGCCGCCTCGCTCGTCGTCCGGGAGGACTCCCTCACCCTGTACGGCTTCGCGGACGACGACGAGCGGCAGGTCTTCGAGCTGCTCCAGACCGCCAGCGGCGTCGGCCCCCGGCTCGCCCAGGCCATGCTGGCCACCCACAGCCCCGACGCGCTGCGCCTGGCCGTCTCCACCGGTGACGAGAAGGCGCTGACCGCCGTCTCCGGCATCGGCAAGAAGGGCGCCCAGAAGCTGCTGCTGGAGCTGAAGGACCGGCTCGGCGAACCGGTCGGCGCGCACATCGGCCAGCAGGGCATCGGCACGCCCGTGACCTCCGGCTGGCGCGACCAGCTCCAGGCCGCGCTGATCGGCCTCGGCTACGCGAGCCGCGAGGCCGAGGAGGCCGTGACCGCCGTCGCCCCGCAGGCCGAGGCGGCCGTGGCCGAAGGCGCCGCACCCCCCGTGCCGCAGTTGCTGCGGGCCGCCCTGCAGACTCTCAACCGCGCACGCTGACCGGCACCGAACCACCGAAGAGGCCCCGAAATGAACTGGGACGAGACCGGACCCGAGACCGACGAGCCGACCGGCCCGGTCTTCGACGACCGGCTGGTCGACGCGGACGCGGACGGCGAGGACACCGCGGTCGAGGCGGCCCTGCGCCCCAAGGACCTGGAGGAGTTCGTCGGCCAGGAGAAGGTCCGCGAACAGCTCGACCTGGTCCTCAAGGCGGCCCGTGCCCGCGGCGCCACCGCCGACCACGTGCTGCTCTCCGGCGCCCCCGGCCTCGGCAAGACCACCCTCTCCATGATCATCGCCGCGGAGATGAACGCCCCGATCCGGATCACCTCCGGCCCCGCCATCCAGCACGCCGGCGACCTCGCGGCGATCCTCTCCTCCCTCCAGGAGGGGGAGGTCCTCTTCCTGGACGAGATCCACCGCATGTCCCGGCCCGCCGAGGAGATGCTCTACATGGCGATGGAGGACTTCCGCGTCGACGTCATCGTCGGCAAAGGCCCCGGCGCCACCGCCATCCCGCTCGAACTGCCCCCGTTCACCCTGGTCGGCGCCACCACCAGGGCCGGGCTGCTCCCGCCCCCGCTGCGCGACCGCTTCGGCTTCACCGGCCACATGGAGTTCTACGCCCCCGTCGAGCTGGAGCGCGTCGTCCACCGCTCGGCCCGCCTCCTGGACGTCGGCATCGACGCGGACGGCGCAGCCGAGATCGCCGGACGCTCGCGGGGCACCCCCCGTATCGCCAACCGCCTGCTGCGCCGGGTCCGGGACTACGCCCAGGTCAAGGCCGAGGGCGCGATCGACCGGGAGATCGCCGCCGCGGCCCTCAAGGTGTACGAGGTTGACGCCCGCGGACTCGATCGGCTGGACCGTGCGGTGCTCGGCGCGCTGCTGAAACTCTTCGGCGGCGGGCCGGTCGGCCTCTCCACCCTCGCGGTCGCCGTGGGGGAGGAGCGCGAGACCGTCGAGGAGGTCGCCGAGCCCTTCCTCGTACGGGAAGGGCTGCTGGCCAGGACGCCGCGCGGGCGGGTGGCCACCCCGGCCGCCTGGGCCCACCTGGGACTGGTTCCGCCGTCCCACGGCGTAAAGGGACAACAGGGTCTGTTCGGGGCGTGATACGTCACAGGTTGACCCACAGCGGAACCAGGGTGCCATGCTGGGCGTTGTTCCATCGATGCGGACTCATCTAGACTCCGCCGATGCCGCCCTTACAGGTCGGTGTACCCACCCCCGTATATACAGGCCGCATTCCAGCGCGGTCGTGCGAAGGAATTCCCGTCCCGTGGATATCTTGACTCTCCTCCCCTTCATCGTGCTCATCGGGGCCATGTTCCTGATGACCCGCTCCGCCAAGAAGAAGCAGGCGGCGGCGGCGCAGATGCGCAACGACATGCAGCCCGGTACCGGCGTCCGGACGATCGGGGGGATGTACGCCACCGTCAAGGAAGTCCACGACGACACCGTCCTCCTCGAGGTCGCCCCGGGCGTGCACGCCATCTACGCGAAGAACGCGGTCGGCGCCGTCCTGGACGACGCGGAGTACAACCGCATCGTCCACGGTGACGACGACGAGCTGGACGCGGACGGCACCGTCGTTCCGGACGACGCCTCCTCGCTCACCGGCGAGCCCGGCGCGGACAAGGCCGACGTCGCCAAGATCGACCTGGGCAAGGACGAGACGGCCGACGACGACGCCGAGTCCAAGGACGACGTAGCGGCCAAGGACGCCAAGGGCGAGGGCAAGGCCGACGGCGAGACCGGCACCAAGTAGTTCTCACACGGTCCCGGGGACGTCGCGCGCCCACCGGCGCGCGGCGTCCCCGGGACCGTCGAGGCCGTCTCCGGGGGTGGGTCCCCACAACACTTCATGGCCGCCCGGGCGTGTACCCGGCGCAGGGCGGTTGGACAGGGAGAAACGAGAAGGTGGCAGCACCCAAGAAGGGACGAGGGCCGTCCGGCGGTCATGGGAGGCCGGGGCGTGCCCTGGCTCTGATCCTCATCGCCATGGTCGCGCTCACCGGCGGGATGTTCCTGTCCGGACACACCGCCCCCAGGCTGGGCATCGACCTGGCCGGCGGTACGTCGATCACACTCGAGGCACAGAACCAGCCCGGTAAGCCGAACGCGATCAACCCGACCAACATGGACACGGCGGTCGGGATCATCGAGCGGCGCGTCAACGGGCTCGGCGTCTCCGAGGCAGAGGTTCAGACCCAGGGCGATCGCAACATCATCGTCAACATCCCCAAGGGGACCAACTCCGAGCAGGCCCGGGACCAGGTCGGTACGACCGCCCAGCTGTACTTCCGGCCCGTTCTGACGGTGGCGGCCAGCGGTCCCGCACCCTCCGCGTCCCCGACCCCCTCGGGCAGCGCCACGCCGAGCGGCGAGGCGTCCCCGAAGAGCGAGGACAAGGGCGAGGAGGCCACCGGCGAGGAGGCCACCCCCTCCCCGAGCTCCACCACCCAGGGCCGCGCGGTCACCGGGGCCCTGAAGGCCCCCACGCCGACCCCCACGGGCTCCGGTGAGCCCAAGCCGTCCGACACCCCGGAGACCACGCCCTCCGCGGACCCGGCCACGGCCAAGCTCCAGGAGGAGTTCGCCAAGCTCGACTGCTCCGACCCCAAGCAGCGGTCCGAGGCGGGCAAGAACGCCAAGGCCACCGACTCCACGGTCGCCTGCGGTTCGAACGTCCCCGGCAGCTACGAGAAGTACCTTCTCGGCCCCGCCGAGGTCTCCGGCAGCGACGTCGACGACGCCAAGGCCGCCATCGACCAGCAGACCGGCGAGTGGATCGTGTCGATGGAGTTCACCTCCGCCGGCGCCAAGAAGTTCCAGACGATCACCGGCCGGCTCTCCCAGCAGCAGCCGCCGATGAACCAGTTCGCGATCGTCCTCGACAGCGAGGTCGTCTCCGCTCCCTCGGTGCGCACCGCGCTCAGCAAGAACGCCCAGATCTCCGGCAGCTTCACCCAGCAGTCGGCCGAGGAGCTCGGCAACATCCTCTCCTACGGTGCTCTCCCGCTGACCTTCGAGGAGGCGAGCGTCACCACGGTGACCGCCGCCCTCGGCAGTGAGCAGCTCAAGGGCGGACTGATCGCCGGTGCCATCGGTCTGGCGCTGGTCGTCATCTACCTGGTGGTCTACTACCGGGGCCTGTCGTTCATCGCGCTCCTGAGCCTCCTGGTCTCCGGTGTGCTGACGTACACGATCATGTCCTTGCTGGGCCCGGCCATTGGCTTCGCGCTGAACCTGCCGGCGGTCTGCGGGGCGATCGTGGCCATCGGCATCACAGCGGACTCGTTCATCGTCTACTTCGAACGTGTCCGTGACGAGATCCGCGAGGGACGCACGCTCCGCCCGGCCATCGAGCGGGCCTGGCCGCGCGCCCGGCGCACCATCCTGGTCTCCGACTTCGTGTCGTTCCTGGCCGCCGCCGTGCTCTTCGTCGTCACCGTCGGCAAGGTGCAGGGCTTCGCGTTCACGCTCGGCCTGACCACGCTGCTCGACGTCGTCGTGGTGTTCTTCTTCACCAAGCCCCTCATGACGCTGATGGGCCGGACGAAGTTCTTCTCCAGCGGTGGTGCGTGGTCCGGTCTGGACCCGAAGCGGCTCGGCGCCCAGCCGCCGCTGCGCCGCTCGCGCCGTGTCAACGCCCCCATCGAACCGAAGGAGGCGTGAGATGTCGCGACTCGGCAATCTCGGCGCCCGGCTCTACCGCGGTGAGGTCGGCTACGACTTCATCCGCAACCGCAAGATCTGGTACGGCGTCTCGATCCTGATCACCATCACGGCCATCATCGGCGTGGCGGTCGGCGGTCTCCGCATGGGCATCGAGTTCCAGGGCGGCGCGGTCTTCACGACCGACACCAAGGCCAAGATCTCCACGGCCCAGGCCACCGACGTGGCGACCGAGGCCTCCGGCCACCTGGCCATCGTCCAGGAGCTGGGCAACGGCGGTCTGCGCATCCAGATCACCGAGGTCGACACCGCCAAGGCGAACGAGATCAAGGAGACCCTCTCCGACGAGCTCGGCATCCCCGCGGACGAGATCAACGCGGACCTGGTCGGCCCCAGCTGGGGTGAGCAGATCGCCAACAAGGCCTGGACCGGTCTCGCGGTCTTCATGGTCCTGGTGGTGATCTATCTGGCCATCGCCTTCGAGTGGCGGATGGCCGTCGCCGCCCTCATCGCGCTGATCCACGACATCACCATCACGGTCGGTGTCTACGCCCTGGTCGGCTTCGAGGTCACCCCGGGTACGGTGATCGGTCTGCTGACCATTCTCGGTTACTCCCTGTACGACACGGTGGTGGTCTTCGACAGCCTCAAGGAGGGCCAGAAGGACATCACCAAGCAGACCCGCTTCACGTACAGCGAGATCGCCAACCGGTCGATCAACAGCACCCTGGTCCGCTCCATCAACACCACCGTGGTGGCGCTGCTGCCGGTGGCCGGGCTGCTCTTCATCGGTGGCGGTGTCTTCGGCGCCGGCATGCTGAACGACATCTCGCTCTCGCTCTTCGTGGGTCTCGCCGCCGGTGCGTACTCCTCGATCTTCATCGCCACCCCGCTCGTCGCCGACCTCAAGGAACGCGACCCGCAGATGAAGGCGCTGAAGAAGCGGGTCCTCGCCAAGCGGGCGGCCGCGGCCGCCAAGGGCGAGTCCCCCGAGGACGAGGCTCCCGTGGAGCCGCGCGAGGACGCCGCGACGGCGGGCACGGCGGGCACGGCGGGCTCGGCCATCGGCCGCCCCCGCTCGCACGGCCGCACGCCGGGGAAGCGCTGATGACCAGCACCACCGGATCGACCAGGGAGCTGCTGCTCAGCCGGATCCGCGATGTCGCGGACTACCCGAAGCCGGGCGTGGTGTTCAAGGACATCACCCCGCTCCTGGCCGACCCGGTGGCCTTCACGGCGCTCACCGACGCCCTCGCGGAGCTGTGCGTACGGCACGGCGCCACGAAGATCGTCGGCCTGGAGGCCCGCGGCTTCATCCTGGCCGCGCCCGTCGCGGTCCGGGCGGGCATCGGCTTCGTACCGGTCCGCAAGGCCGGGAAGCTCCCCGGGGCCACGCTCGCCCAGTCCTACGAGCTGGAGTACGGCAGAGCGGAGATCGAGATCCACGCCGAGGACCTCACCGCCGAGGACCGGATCATGGTCATCGACGACGTCCTCGCCACCGGCGGCACCGCCGAGGCATCGCTGGAGCTGATCCGGCGGGCCGGTGCCCAGGTCGCGGGCGTCTCGGTCCTCATGGAGCTGGGCTTCCTGGCGGGCCGGGCCCGGCTGGAGCCGGGGCTGCGGGGCGCTCCGCTGGAGGCCCTGATCACGGTCTGAGCATCCCCGTACAGGAAGGGCGGGCACCCGGGAACATCCGGGTGCCCGCCCTTCGTTCTCCAAGCTCTCACCGTCCCCGGGCGAGGACCTGCCGGGGGATCGTTACCATGGGCTCTCCGGGTACCCCGGATCCGCACGAGGAGCGCTCTTGCCAGACGAGGCCCAGTCAGCCGCCGCCCCGCAGCCCGACAAGCCCGCGGCGGCCCCCGCCACGCCCGCGAAGGCCGCGCCCTCGAACGCGCCGAAGCCCGCGCCCCCGGAGCCCGGCGCAGGCTCCGCGCGCCCCCCGGCCGCCGAGCCGTCCGGCACGTCCGCCGGGAAACCGGCAGACGCCTCCCCGGCCCCCGCGCGCCCGGCCGCCGGGCCGCCCGCCAAGCCCTCCGGCACGCCCCCGCCGAAGCCCCCGGCCCCCACCCCGCCGCCGGCCCCGGTGAAGCCCGCCGCCCCGGCCGGATCTGCCTCCCGCTCCGGCGGCTCCTCCAACCGGGTGCGGGCCCGCCTCGCCCGCCTGGGCGTACAGCGCTCCAGCCCGTACAACCCGGTCCTGGAACCCCTCCTCCGTACGGTCCGGGGCAACGACCCCAAGATCGAGACGGCCACCCTCCGCCAGATCGAGCGCGCCTACCAGGTGGCCGAGCGCTGGCACCGCGGCCAGAAGCGCAAGAGCGGCGACCCGTACATCACCCACCCGCTCGCCGTCACCACGATCCTGGCCGAGCTGGGCATGGATCCGGCCACCCTGATGGCCGGGCTGCTCCACGACACCGTCGAGGACACCGAGTACGGCCTGGACACCCTCAAGCGCGAGTTCGGCGACCAGGTCGCCCTGCTCGTCGACGGCGTCACCAAGCTGGACAAGGTCAAGTTCGGCGAGGCCGCCCAGGCCGAGACCGTACGCAAGATGGTCGTCGCCATGGCCAAGGACCCCCGGGTCCTGGTCATCAAGCTCGCGGACCGCCTGCACAACATGCGCACCATGCGCTATCTCAAGCGGGAGAAGCAGGAGAAGAAGGCCCGCGAGACGCTGGAGATCTACGCCCCGCTGGCACACCGGCTGGGCATGAACACCATCAAGTGGGAGCTGGAGGACCTCGCCTTCGCGATCCTCTACCCCAAGATGTACGACGAGATCGTCCGGCTCGTCGCGGAGCGGGCCCCCAAGCGCGACGAGTACCTGGCCATAGTGACCGACGAGGTCCAGGCCGACCTGCGCGCCGCCCGCATCAAGGCCACTGTCACCGGCCGCCCCAAGCACTACTACAGCGTCTACCAGAAGATGATCGTGCGGGGCCGCGACTTCGCAGAGATCTACGACCTGGTGGGCATCCGCGTGCTCGTCGACACCGTCCGCGACTGCTACGCGGCGCTCGGCACCGTCCACGCCCGGTGGAACCCGGTGCCGGGGCGGTTCAAGGACTACATCGCGATGCCCAAGTTCAACATGTACCAGTCGCTGCACACCACGGTGATCGGTCCCAGCGGCAAGCCCGTCGAGCTGCAGATCCGTACGTTCGACATGCACCGCCGCGCCGAGTACGGCATTGCCGCCCACTGGAAGTACAAGCAGGAGGCCGTCGCGGGCGCCTCCAAGGTCCGTACCGACGTCCCCAAGAACACCGGCCGCGGCCAGGACACCGTCAACGACATGGCGTGGCTGCGCCAGCTCCTGGACTGGCAGAAGGAGACCGAGGACCCCAGCGAGTTCCTGGAGTCCCTGCGCTTCGACCTCTCGCGCAACGAGGTCTTCGTCTTCACGCCCAAGGGCGACGTGATAGCGCTGCCCGCCGGCGCCACCCCGGTCGACTTCGCGTACGCCGTCCACACCGAGGTCGGCCACAGGACAATAGGAGCACGTGTCAACGGGCGGCTCGTCCCGCTCGAATCGACCCTCGACAACGGCGACCTGGTGGAGGTCTTCACCTCCAAGGCTGCCGGAGCGGGCCCCTCCCGGGACTGGCTCGGCTTCGTCAAGTCACCGCGCGCCCGCAACAAGATCCGCGCCTGGTTCTCCAAGGAGCGCCGCGACGAGGCCATCGAGCAGGGCAAGGACGCCATCGCGCGCGCCATGCGCAAGCAGAACCTGCCGATCCAGCGCATCCTGACCGGCGACTCCCTGGTCACCCTCGCCCACGAGATGCGCTACCCGGACATCTCCTCGCTGTACGCGGCGATCGGTGAGGGCCATGTCGCGGCGGCCGGCGTCGTGCAGAAGCTGGTGCAGGCGCTCGGCGGCCACGACGAGGCCAACGAGGACCTGGCCGAAGCCACCCCGCCCTCGCACGGCGGCCGCAGCAAGCGCCGGGCCAACGCCGACCCCGGTGTCGTCGTCAAGGGCGTCGAGGACGTCTGGGTCAAGCTCGCCCGCTGCTGCACTCCGGTCCCCGGCGACCCGATCATCGGCTTCGTCACCCGGGGCAGCGGCGTCTCCGTGCACCGCGCCGACTGCGTCAACGTCGAATCGCTCTCCCAGCAGCCCGAGCGGATCCTCGACGTCGAATGGGCCCCCACCCAGTCCTCGGTCTTCCTGGTCGCCATCCAGGTCGAGGCGCTGGACCGTTCCCGGCTCCTCTCGGACGTCACGAGGATCCTCTCGGACCAGCACGTCAACATCCTGTCGGCGGCCGTCCAGACCTCCCGCGACCGGGTGGCCACCTCCCGCTTCACCTTCGAGATGGGCGACCCCAAGCACCTGGGGCACGTCCTGAAGGCCGTACGCGGCGTAGAGGGCGTCTACGACGTCTACCGGGTCACCTCGGCCCGCAGGCCGTGACCGTGGCCACGGAAGCCCACAGGCCATAGCAGCGGCAACGGAAGAAGCCCCGGTACGCATCGCGCGTACCGGGGCTTCTCCGTCAGCCGTGGCTGGCTCAGCCGCCGAACTCCTCCAGGCCCTTCAGCGCCTGGTCCAGCAGCGCCTGGCGGCCCTCCAGCTCCTTGGCCAGCTTGTCCGCGCGGGCGTTGTTGCCCTGGGCGCGCGCGGTGTCGATCTGGCCGCGCAGCTTGTCCACCGCCGCCTGGAGCTGACCGGTCAGACCCTCGGCACGGGCCCGCGCCTCCGGGTTGGTCCGGCGCCACTCGGACTCCTCGGCCTCCTGGAGCGCCCGCTCCACCGCCTGCATCCGGCCCTCGACCTTCGGGCGGGCGTCTCGCGGTACGTGGCCGATGGCCTCCCAGCGCTCGTTGATACCCCGGAAAGCGGCCCGGGCCGCCTTCAGGTCCTTCACGGGCACCAGCTTCTCGGCCTCGGCGGCAAGCTCCTCCTTCAGCTTGAGGTTCTCGCCCTGCTCGGCGTCGCGTTCCGCGAAGACCTCGCCACGGGCGGCGAAGAAGACGTCCTGGGCGCCGCGGAAGCGGTTCCACAGGTCGTCCTCGGCCTCGCGCTGGGCGCGGCCCGCCGCCTTCCACTCGGTCATCAGATCGCGGTAGCGCGCGGCCGTGCCGACCCAGTCCGTCGAACCGGAGAGCGACTCGGCCTCGGCGACCAGCTTCTCCTTGGCCTTGCGGGCCTCCTCGCGCTGGGCGTCCAGCGCGGCGAAGTGGGCCTTGCGCCGCTTGGAGAACGCCGAGCGGGCGTGCGAGAAGCGGTGCCACAGCTCGTCGTCCGACTTGCGGTCCAGACGGGGGAGACCCTTCCAGGTGTCCACCAGCGCCCGCAGCCGCTCACCGGCGGCGCGCCACTGCTCGCTCTTCGCCAGCTCCTCGGCCTCGGCGACCAGCGCCTCCTTGGCCTGCTTGGCCTCGTCGGTCTGCTTGGCCTTGAGGACCTTGCGCTCCTCGCGCCGCGCCTCGACCGTCGCCACGAGCGCGTCCAGCCGCTTGCGCAGTGCGTCCAGGTCGCCCACCGCGTGGTGCTCGTCCACCTGCTGCCGCAGATGGTCGATCGCGGTCGTCGCGTCCTTCGCCGACAGATCGGTGGTCTTCACCCGCCGTTCGAGGAGGCCGATCTCGACCACAATGCCGTCGTACTTGCGCTCGAAATAGGCCAGAGCCTCTTCAGGCGAACCGGCCTGCCACGATCCGACGACCTGCTCGCCGTCGGCTGTACGCACGTACACGGTGCCCGTCTCATCGACGCGGCCCCACGGGTCGCTGCTCACAGCGCCTCCTCCACCTGATGCCTGCGAGGGGGTTCGCCCCCGGGCATCGTCCACAGTTTCCTCGGGCGGGCCTCGCCCGCCCTGCACAACGCCAATCTAGGCGACCGGCCGCCCGGCTGTCCGCACTCCGCGCGGCCGAAATTCTTCGCTCCCGCCCGGCGGCCCGGGACGCCGTACGCGCCGCGGGGCCGTACGTCCGGATCAGTCCTTCTCGACGGCCGCCTTCTTGATCTCCACGGCCTTCTTCGGCGCACCGTCACCAGCGCCGCCCTCGACACCCGCGGCGCCGACCGTCTCGACGACCTTCAGGGACTCCTTGTCGAGCTTGCCGAACGGGGTGTACGTCGGGGGCAGCTTGGTGTCCTTGTAGACCAGGAAGAACTGGCTGCCGCCGGAGTCCGGCTGGCCGGTGTTGGCCATCGCCACCGTGCCCGCCGGGAACGTCACCGCACCGTCGTCGCCCGCCTTGCCGAGCGCGGTCAGGTTCTCGTCCGGGATGTTGTAGCCGGGGCCGCCCGTGCCGTCGCCCTTCGGGTCACCGCACTGCAGCACGTAGATGTTCTGCGTGGTGAGGCGGTGGCACTTGGTCCCGTCGAAGAAGCCCTTGTCCGCGAGCGCCTTGAAGGAGTTCGTCGTGTGCGGGGTCTTCGAGGCGTCCATGGCGAACGCTATGTCGCCCTGGCTCGTCCCCAGCGACATCGTGTACGTCGCCTTCTTGTCGATCGTCATCGGCGGCTCGGGCGCCTTGCTCTCGGTCTCCGAGGGCGTCGGCTCCGGGCTCTGGCTCGCGGCCGCCTCGTTCTTCTTGTCCTTGTCGTCGTCCTTGCCCGACAGCACGAACGCGCTCACGCCCACGACGGCGACCACGGCCACCGACGCCGCCACTATCGCGGTGATGCGCTTCGTCCGGCGACGGGCTTCCTCCCGGCGCTTCTGCTGGCGCTCGAACTTCTCCCGGGCGAGCTGCCGCCTCCGCTGTTCGCTGCTGGACACCGGTTGGGCTCCTTGTTACGTCGTGACGTCGGGGATACGTCGGGGGATTCGGGTCTGGACTGCCCGTACCGTATATGGGTTACCTGTGTCATGAGGAGCGCCGGTAGGCTCTGAACTGCTGCGACCCATGCCACCACCGCATCCTCCGGACGAACATTAAGGACGATCGTGCTCATTGCCGGGTTCCCCGCCGGGGCCTGGGGGACCAACTGCTATCTGGTCGCCCCCGCCGCCGGTGAGGAGTGCGTGATCATCGACCCGGGCCACCAGGCCGCCCAGGGCGTCGAGGAAACGCTGAAGAAGCATCGGCTCAAGCCCGTCGCCGTCGTGCTCACCCACGGCCACATCGACCATGTCGCCTCGGTCGTCCCGGTCTGCGGCGCCCATGACGTCCCCGCCTGGATCCACCCCGAGGACCGCTACATGATGAGCGACCCGGAGAAGGCGCTCGGCCGCTCCATCGGGATGCCGCTCATGGGCGAGCTGACGGTGGGGGAGCCGGACGACCTCAAGGAGCTGACCGACGGCTCGAAGCTGACCCTGGCGGGGCTGGAGTTCGGCGTCTCGCACGCGCCCGGCCATACCAAGGGGTCGGTGACGTTCGGGATGCCCGAGGCCGCGGACATCCCGCCGGTCCTCTTCTCGGGCGACCTGCTCTTCGCCGGCTCCGTCGGACGCACCGACCTGCCCGGCGGCGACCACGCCGAGCTGCTGAGGTCGCTGGCCCGTGTGTGCCTGCCCCTCGACGACTCGACCGTGGTGCTGTCGGGCCACGGCCCCCAGACGACCATCGGCCGCGAGCGCGCCACCAACCCGTTCCTGAACGGGCTGGACGCGGCGCCGCGCCGAGGACTGTAGACGAGAGACCTATTACGTGAGCACCTTCCAGGCCCCCAAGGGCACCTACGACCTGATCCCGCCGGACTCCGCGAAGTTCCTGGCGGTGCGCGAGGCCATCTCCGCGCCCCTGCGCGACTCCGGCTACGGCTACATCGAGACCCCCGGCTTCGAGAACGTGGAGCTGTTCGCGCGCGGTGTCGGTGAGTCCACCGACATCGTCACCAAGGAGATGTACACCCTCACCACCAAGGGCGGCGACCAGCTGGCGCTGCGCCCCGAGGGCACCGCATCCGTCCTGCGCGCGGCCCTGGAGGCCAACCTCCACAAGGCCGGCAACCTCCCCGTCAAGCTCTGGTACTCCGGCTCGTACTACCGCTACGAGCGCCCGCAGAAGGGCCGCTACCGCCACTTCTCGCAGGTCGGCGCCGAGGCCATCGGCACCGAGGACCCGGTCCTGGACGCCGAGCTGATCATCCTGGCCGACCAGGCGTACCGCTCGCTGGGCCTGCGCCAGTTCCGCATCCTGCTGAACTCGCTGGGCGACAAGGAGTGCCGCCCGGTCTACCGGGAGGCGCTCCAGACCTTCCTGCGCGACCTCGACCTGGACGAGGAGACCCGCCGCCGCATCGAGATCAACCCGCTGCGCGTCCTGGACGACAAGCGGGCCGACGTACAGAAGCAGCTCACCGACGCCCCCCGGCTCCGTGACTACCTCTGCGACGCCTGCAAGGCGTACCACGAGGAGGTTCGCGCGCTGCTCACGGCGGCGGGCGTGGTGTACGAGGACGACGAGAAGCTCGTCCGCGGCCTCGACTACTACACCCGCACCACCTTCGAGTTCGTCCACGACGGCCTGGGCTCCCAGTCCGCGGTGGGCGGCGGCGGCCGCTACGACGGCCTCTCCGAAATGATCGGCGGCCCCGCGCTGCCGTCCGTCGGCTGGGCCCTCGGCGTGGACCGCACGGTCCTCGCCCTGGAGGCCGAGGGCGTCGAGCTGGACCTCCCCGTCACCACCAGCGTGTACGCGGTCCCGCTCGGCGACGAGGCCCGCCGGGCCCTCTTCACGGTCGTCACCGAACTGCGCCGCGCGGGCGTAGCCGCCGACTTCGCCTTCGGCGGCCGGGGCCTCAAGGGCGCGATGAAGAGCGCCAACCGCTCCGGCGCGCGCTACACCCTGGTCGCGGGCGAACGCGATCTGGCCGAGGGCGTCGTCCAGCTCAAGGACATGGAGTCCGGCGAGCAGGCGGCGGTGGCGCTGGCCGACGTGGTCGCGGAGCTGAAGACCCGGCTCGGCTGAGCCGGCCGGTCGTACGGAGAACACCCGGCTCGGCTGAGTGGTCGTACGGGAAGGGCGCGGGCCGGAGGCTTCAGGTCTCCGGCCTGCGCCCTCTCGCGTGGGCGGGGCCTCCCAGCGCTCCGTGCCGAGCGGCCTCCGGCCGTGGCGGACCCCGCCGACGTCAACACGGCCGCCGCCGATTCATCCTCGCGCCCGCCCACCACGGGTTGCGTCGCGCACCCGGGCACCCTGCGGCGGAGGGCACTTCCCGGCCACCGGTCGTACGCCTTTATGTCCATCGAACGGATGACCCGTCCCGGGGTGCGGCACAATGACCATGCCCGGCTGACCACTCAGTGATGGAACGGCGATATGACGACTGCAGCGGTAGACCACCAGCCCTCATCCGACCAGGAGGAGGACGGCGGCAAGCGCACCTTCGGGGCCGGACGGGGTCTCGCCCTGCTCCTGGTGATCACCGGCGCGGCCGGACTGCTGGCCTCCTGGATCATCACGATCGACAAGTTCAAGCTGCTGGAGGACCCCTCCTTCACCCCCGGCTGCAGCCTCAACCCCGTCGTCGCGTGCGGCAACATCATGAAGAGCGAGCAGGCCTCGGCCTTCGGGTTCCCCAACCCGATGCTCGGCCTGGTCACGTACGGCATGGTCATCGCCATCGGCATGGGCCTGCTCGCCGGTGCCCGCTACCGCAGCTGGTTCTGGCTCGGCCTCAACGCGGGCACCCTGTTCGGCGTCGGCTTCTGCACCTGGCTCCAGTACCAGTCGCTGTACAACATCAACTCGCTCTGCCTGTGGTGCTGCCTCGCCTGGGTCGCCACGATCATCATGTTCTGCTATGTGACCACGCACAACGTCAAGCACCGCATCCTCCCCGCGCCCGCCTGGCTGCGGAACGGGCTGACCGAGTTCCACTGGGTGCCGCCGGTGCTGTGGATCGGGATCATCGGCATGCTGATCCTGACCCGCTGGTGGGACTTCTGGACCAGCTGACCCCGACCGCCGACCCGACGCCCCCGGCCGCCTGCCCGCAGGCGGCCGGGGGCGTTGTCAGTGGGGTCGCTTAGGCTTCATGACGTGGAGCCCGACCTCTTTACCGCAGCCGCCGAAGACCGCCAGGAGAAGGACCCGTCCGCCAGCCCCCTCGCTGTCCGGATGCGCCCCCGTGCCCTGGACGAGGTCGTCGGCCAGCAGCATCTGCTCAAGCCGGGCTCGCCGCTCCGCAGACTCGTCGAGGGGAGCGGCGGCCCGGCCGGCGCCTCCTCGGTGATCCTGTGGGGCCCGCCCGGCACCGGGAAGACGACTCTCGCGTACGTGGTCAGCAAGGCCACCAACAAGCGCTTCGTCGAGCTGTCCGCGATCACCGCGGGCGTCAAGGAGGTCCGGGCCGTCATCGAGAGCGCCCGCCGCGCCTCCGGCGGCTTCGGCAAGGAGACCGTCCTCTTCCTGGACGAGATCCACCGCTTCTCCAAGGCCCAGCAGGACTCCCTGCTCCCCGCCGTGGAGAACCGCTGGGTGACCCTGATCGCGGCCACCACGGAGAATCCGTACTTCTCGGTGATCTCACCGCTGCTCTCGCGCTCCCTGCTGCTCACCCTGGAGCCGCTGACCGACGACGACCTGCGCGATCTGGTGCGCCGGGCGCTGACCGACGAGCGCGGCCTCGGCGGGGCGCTCACGCTGCCCGAGGACGCGGAGGCGCATCTGCTGCGCATCGCGGGCGGCGACGCGCGCCGGGTGCTCACGGCCCTGGAGGCGGCGGCCGGTGCGGCGCTCGCCACGCACGAGGCGGAGATCACGCTCGAGACGGTCGAGGCCACCGTCGACCGGGCCGCCGTGAAGTACGACCGGGACGGCGACCAGCACTACGACGTGGCCAGCGCGCTCATCAAGTCCATCCGCGGCTCCGACGTGGACGCCGCCCTGCACTATCTGGCCCGGATGATCGAGGCGGGGGAGGACCCCCGGTTCATCGCCCGGCGGCTGATGATCTCGGCCAGCGAGGACATCGGGCTCGCGGACCCCACCGCGCTGCCGACGGCGGTGGCGGCCGCCCAGGCCGTCGCCATGATCGGCTTCCCGGAGGCGGCGCTCACCCTGAGCCACGCCACGATCGCCCTCGCCCTCGCGCCGAAGTCCAACGCGGCGACGCTCGCGATCTTCGCCGCGCAGGAGGACGTACGGAAGGGGCTCGCGGGCCCCGTCCCGGCCCATCTGCGCGACGGCCATTACAAGGGCGCGGCCAAGCTCGGCCACGCCCAGGGCTATATCTATCCGCATGACGTCCAGGGCGGTATCGCCGCCCAGCAGTACGCCCCGGACGCGGTCCGCGACCGGCGGTACTACACCCCCACGCGGCACGGCGCCGAGGCGAGATACGCGGAGGTGGTCGAGCGGGTCCGCGAGCGCCTGGGCCGCCAGGGCGGCGGCCCGGACCCGGCGTCCTGAACCACCAGGGTTCCGCCCTGGACCACTCCGGTCCCGCCCGGAACCGGCGTCCCGCCCGGAACCGCCCGGGGCGCGGTCAGGACGCGGCCGCCTCGAAGAGCGTGTGCATCGCCCGGCGCAGCTCGGTGACGTCCCGTACGGGCTCCGGAAACTCGAAGCGCGCGTCGAAGCACGACCCCTTGTCCTCCACGAAGCGGACCCGCAGCCCGAAGCGGTCCAGGGCCACGGGCACGGCGGCCGGCCGGTGCGAGGCGTAGGCGCGGGCCGTGCGCTCCCCGAGCAGCGCGCACAGCGTGCGCATCTGGTCCTCGTGGGCGGCGTGCAGATGCTGCAGCAGCTCCGCCTCGTGGCAGGCCAGCGGATCGGGGGAGGCGTCCCGGAAGTCCTCCGCCTCGATGTCCGCGGCGCCCCAGAGGTCGTCCACGTACGCCTCGCCGAACTCCAGGCGCAGCATCATCCGGCCGGGCTCCGCGATGCCGGGTACGGAGGTGAGCCAGCCGGAGATCCAGGCCCGGCCCCGGATGCGGTGCGGTACGGAGATCGGGGCGACGTCCGTGATCTCCAGCACGGCGGTCAGTTCGTCGCCCTGCGCGTGGGTCGCGGCCCGGACGGCCGGGGAATCCGCAGGGAATTCGAGGAACAGATCGCCCTCCGGACCCACGCTCCGCGTGTCCGGCATCAGGGGTTCTGCGCGGGCCAGATCGAGCCCCGGTACGACGAGCAGCGCGGAGCAGGTACTCTGTACGAGAGTTCGTGTGCGCTCGGCTGCTGACGGCATCCGAGTGGTTTCAAGCCCGCTGGGACGCGGCTGACCACGATCAGATCGGCCTTCCGTCGTAGCAGCACCCTCTGAAGAGGTGCTGCCGCTGTCTGTGCTGTCCGTGACGTGAGTGGTGTTCCCAGGGCGAGACATGCGATCTCCTTGAGTAAGGTAAGCCTAACCTAACCTACAACGGAGGTCTGGAGAACGTGCCTAACCAGTCGCGTCCCAAGGTCAAGAAGTCGCGTGCCCTCGGCATCGCCCTGACGCCCAAGGCTGTCAAGTACTTCGAAGCGCGTCCGTACCCGCCGGGCGAGCACGGCCGTGGCCGCAAGCAGAACTCGGACTACAAGGTCCGTCTGCTGGAGAAGCAGCGCCTGCGTGCGCAGTACGACATCAGCGAGCGCCAGATGGCGCGCGCCTACGACCGCGCCAAGAAGGCCGAGGGCAAGACGGGTGAGGCGCTGGTCGTCGAGCTCGAGCGTCGTCTCGACGCCCTGGTCCTGCGTTCGGGCATCGCCCGCACCATCTACCAGGCCCGCCAGATGGTCGTCCACGGCCACATCGAGGTCAACGGCGGCAAGGTCGACAAGCCCTCCTTCCGCGTGCGTCCGGACGACATCGTCCAGGTCCGCGAGCGCAGCCGCTCCAAGGTCCCCTTCCAGGTGGCCCGCGAGGGTGGTTACGACACCGAGGGCGAGACCCCGCGCTACCTCCAGGTGAACCTGAAGGCCCTGGCCTTCCGCCTGGACCGGGACCCGAACCGCAAGGAGATCCCGGTGATCTGCGACGAGCAGCTCGTCGTCGAGTACTACGCCCGCTGATCCAGGCGTAGCCGCTCTCACCAGCGCTCAGGCCCGCCCCTCCCGGTCATCCGGGAGGGGCGGGCCTTCGCTTTTCCCCGGGCCCTGGCCCGGAGCTGGGCCTTGGCCCGGCCTCGGAACCCGACTCGGACGCGGGCCCCGACTCGCTCCCGGCCCCGACTCGGCTCCGAGCTCTGACCCCATCTCCGGCTCCCGACCCACCCCGCGCCCCGGGCTCACCCCCGGCCCCCGGCCCGCTCTCGGAACCCGGTACCGACCCGGGCGTGTCGCGCCGCTCCCGTACGCCCTCACCGACCCCGGCCCCGGCCGTCAGCGCCCGCTCCACCGCCGCGCCCCGCTCCAGCCGCCGCCCGGCCCGCACCGCCGCCTCGTACGCCGCGTCCCCCAGCTCCCGCCGCACCCGCTCCTCGCACTCCGCGCGCGGCCGGCCGAAATACACCGAGCCGAAGAGCTGGAGCCCCACCGACGGCCAGATCCGCCCCGCCGCCCCCTGGAGCACCGCAGCCTCCTCGCCGTCGCCCTCCACCGCCGTCACCAGCGCCAGCAACTCCAGCGAGAGCGCGGTCGAGAGCAGATCGTCGAAGGTCCGGCCGATCGCCAGGCACCCCCCGAGCATCCGCCGCGCCTGCTCCGGCCGCCCCCGCCGCAGCGCCGCGTAGGCCAGGACGTAGAGCGCGTACGCCAGAGCCCACCGCTCCCCGTGGTCCTCGCAGACCTCACGGACCTCCTCGCAGATGGCCGCCGCCGCGTCCAGATCGCCCAGGAACGCCACCGCCATCGCCAGTTCGACCTGGGCCATCAGCACAGCGCTGTTCAGCTCACCGATCTCCCGGTAGCGGCCGAGCGCGTCCCGCAGCAGCTCCTCGGCGCGCGCCGGATCGTCCGTGACGAGCGCCAGGCAGCCCGTCCGGTGGATCGCGTACGCCAGCGCCGTGGAGTCCCCGGACCGCTCGGCCTCCTCCCGGCACTCCTGGAGGGCGGAGATCGCCCCGACCGCGTCCCCCTGGAGCACCGCCACATACCCGAGCACCCACAGCACCTTCAGCCGGGACGCGTCGTACGGGGTCGGCTCCTCCAGTACGTGCTCCAGCCAGTACCGGCCCTCCGCCGGCCGCCCGCACCCCGCCCAGTAGAACCAGAGCGAGCCCGCCAGGTGCTGGGCGAGGTGCACCTCCTCCGGGCTCTCCATCGAGCACTCCATCGCCCGCCGGAGGTTCGGCAGCTCACTGTCGATCCGGGCCGCCACCTCCGCCTGGCGCGGCGAGAACCAGTCCAGCTCGCACCAGGTGGCGAGCCCCAGGAACCAGTCCCGGTGGCGCCGCCGCATCCGCCCGGTGTCCCCGGCCGCCGCCAGCCACTCCGCCCCGTACTCGCGCACCGACTCCAGCAGCCGGTAGCGGGTGGTGCCCGCCGTGTCCTCGCGCTCCACCACCGACTGGGCGAGCAGCTCCTCCAGCACGTCGAGCACGGAATCGGCCGGCAGCCCCGCACCGCCGCAGACGTACTCGGCGGCCTCCAGGTCGAACTGCCCGGCGAAGACCGAGAGCCGCGCCCACAGCAGCCGCTGCGCGGGCGTGCACAGCTCATGGCTCCAGCCGATCGCCGTACGCAGCGCCCGGTGGCGCGGCGGAGCGCCGCGGCTGCCGCCGGTCAGCAGCCGGAACCGGTCGTCCAGGCGCAGCAGCACCTGCTCGACGGAGAGGGCGCGCAGCCGCCCCGCCGCCAGTTCGAGCGCCAGCGGCACCCCGTCGAGGCGGCGGCACAGCTCCAGCGCCGCCGCCCGGTCCGTGGCCGTCGGCTGCCACTCCGGCCGCACCGCGCGGGCCCGTTCCTCGAACAGCTCCACCGCGTCCGCCTCGCACATAGGCGCGAGGGTGAACGTCACTTCACCGTCCACCAGGAGCGGGCGGCGCCCGGCCGCGAGCACCCGCAGCCCCGGCGCCCGCCGCAGCAACTCCCGTACGAGATCGGCGCAGGCGTCCACCAGGTGCTCGAAGCCGTCCAGGACCAGCAGTGTCCGGCGTCCACGGAGGTGCTCGACGAGCGCGGCGCGGGGCGGCCTGCCAGTGTGGTCGGTCAGCCCCAGCGCCTCGGCCACGGCGTGTTCCAGCAGCTCGGGGTCGTGCACGGGGGACAGGTCGGTGAGCCAGACCCCGTCGCAGTACCGTTTCTCCAGCAGTGCGGCGACCCTGCCGACACAGCGGGTCTTGCCGACGCCCGCCGCTCCGACGACGGTGACGAGTCTGGACTCCTCCAGCAGCCCGCGCAGCGCGGCCAGTTCGTCCGCGCGCCCCACGAACCGGTTCAGCTCCGCCGGGACGTTGCCGACCGGAACGTCACGGTCCGGGGTGTGGCGGGCCGGGGCGGAGGAACGGGGGCCGGGAGAGTCCGGGTGGGTGGAGCGGCGCTGCAGGTGTCGCATGGAACACGCAGAGTACTGACCTGAAAGCTCTCCGTGCAATCGCGTCGGCCGGCTCCCGTCCGCCCCGCCCGGAATGCCCGGGGGCCCGCCGGGAATGCGGTAGGGGAGGCGATGCACGGCGCGATAGGCTCGTGGGACATGGCCCCGAGGGGGCCGAGCGACGAGCAGAGAGCGGTGCACAGTGTCCGGTGGAGAGGTGGCCGGGATCATCGTGGCCGTCTTCTGGGCGATCCTGGTCTCGTTCCTCGCCGTGGTGCTGGTGAGGCTCGCCCAGACGCTGAGGGCGACCACCAGACTCGTGGCGGAGGTGACCGAACAGGCCGTGCCGCTGCTGGCCGACGCCTCGGCCACGGTCCGGTCCGCGCAGACCCAGCTGGACAAGGTCGACGCCATCGCGAGCGACGTCCAGGAGGTCACCTCCAACGCCTCCGCGCTCTCCACCACCGTCGCCTCCACCTTCGGCGGACCGCTGGTCAAGGTCGCCGCGTTCGGCTACGGCGTCCGGCAGGCCCTCGGCCGCCGCACCGCCCCCGAGCCGGAACCGGAACCGGCCCGGGGCCGCTCCTCCGTCCGCCGTACGGTGATCGTCGGCCGGACCGTACCTTCGGCGCGCGGACGCAAGCGCGACCGCCGAAACCCCCGCGGACAGAAGGACTGATCCAGCGATGTTCCGCCGCACGTTCTGGTTCACCGCCGGCGCAGCCGCCGGCGTCTGGGCCACCACCAAGGTCAACCGCAAGCTCAGGCAGCTGACGCCCGAGAGCCTCGCCGCGCAGGCCGCGGACAAGGCGATCGAGACCGGCCACAAGCTCAAGGACTTCGCCCTCGACGTCCGCGAGAACATGGTCCGGCGCGAAGCCGAACTGGGCGGTGCCCTGGGCCTCGAAGCACCGGTCGACCCCGACCTCCCCGTACAGCGGCACTACGCCGTGGAGGCGTCGGCGGAGTCCGCCGCCCGCCCCGACACATACCGCACGCTCCCCTGCAAAACGAACAACCGGAATGAGGACCACTAATGGAGTCGGCTGAAATCCGCCGCCGCTGGCTGAGCTTCTTCGAGGAGCGCGGTCACACCGTCGTGCCTTCGGCGTCGCTCATCGCGGACGACCCGACTCTGCTGCTGGTCCCCGCGGGCATGGTCCCCTTCAAGCCGTACTTCCTCGGTGAGGTCAAGCCGCCCGCCCCGCGCGTCACCAGCGTGCAGAAGTGCGTGCGTACGCCGGACATCGAAGAGGTCGGCAAGACCACCCGCCACGGCACGTTCTTCCAGATGTGCGGGAACTTCTCCTTCGGGGACTACTTCAAGGAAGGCGCCATCCAGCTCGCCTGGGAGGCCCTGACCAACTCCGTCGAGGACGGCGGCTTCGGCCTGGAGCCCGAGAAGCTCTGGATCACGGTCTACCTCGACGACGACGAGGCCGAGGCCATCTGGCGCGACAAGATCGGCGTCCCCGCCGAGCGCATCCAGCGCCTGGGCAAGAAGGACAACTTCTGGTCCATGGGCGTCCCCGGCCCCTGCGGACCCTGTTCCGAGATCAACTACGACCGCGGCCCCGAGTTCGGCGTCGAGGGCGGCCCGGCCGTCAACGACGAGCGGTACGTGGAGATCTGGAACCTGGTCTTCATGCAGTACGAGCGCGGCGCGGGCGACGGCAAGGAGGACTTCCCGATCCTCGGGGACCTGCCGTCCAAGAACATCGACACCGGTCTCGGCCTGGAACGCCTGGCGATGATCCTCCAGGGTGTACAGAACATGTACGAGACCGACACCCTGCGCGTCGTCATGGACAAGGCCACCGAGCTGACCGGCGTCCGCTACGGCGCCGAGCGGTCCACGGACGTCTCGCTCCGCGTCGTCGCCGACCACATCCGTACGTCCGTGATGCTCATCGGCGACGGTGTCACCCCCGGCAACGAGGGCCGCGGCTACGTGCTGCGCCGCATCATGCGCCGCGCCATCCGCAACATGCGCCTGCTGGGCGCCACCGGCACGGTCGTCAAGGACCTGATCGACGTCGTGATCGACACGATGGGGCAGCAGTACCCGGAGCTGATCACCGACCGCAAGCGCATCGAGACGGTCGCGCTCGCGGAGGAGGCCGCCTTCCTCAAGGCCCTCAAGGGCGGCACCAACATCCTGGAGACCGCGGTCACCGAGACCAAGGCCGCCGGTGGCAAGGTCCTCGCCGGGGACAAGGCGTTCCTGCTCCACGACACCTGGGGCTTCCCGATCGACCTGACCCTGGAGATGGCTGCCGAGCAGGGGCTCTCCGTGGACGAGGACGGCTTCCGCCGCCTCATGCAGGAGCAGCGCGACAAGGCCAAGGCCGACGCCCGCGCCAAGAAGACCGGCCACGCCGACCTCTCCGCCTACCGCGAGGTCGCGGACACCTCCGGCGCCACCGAGTTCACCGGCTACACCAGCCTGGCCGGTGAGTCGACCATCGTCGGCCTGCTCGTCGACGGCGTGCCCTCGCCCGCCGCCACCGAGGGCGACGAGGTCGAGGTCGTCCTCGACCGCACCCCCTTCTACGCCGAGGGCGGCGGCCAGCTCGCCGACACCGGCCGCATCCGGCTCGACACCGGTGCCGTGATCGAGGTCCGCGACGTCCAGAAGCCGGTCCCCGGCGTCCATGTGCACAAGGGCGTCGTCCAGGTCGGCGAGGTCACGGTCGGGGCCCCCGTCTTCGCCTCCATCGACGCCACCCGCCGCCGGGCCATCGCCCGCGCCCACAGCGCCACCCACCTCACCCACCAGGCGCTGCGCGACGCGCTCGGCCCGACGGCCGCCCAGGCCGGCTCCGAGAACTCGCCGGGCCGTTTCCGCTTCGACTTCGGTTCGCCCGCCGCCGTTCCCGGCACGGTCCTCACCGATGTCGAGCAGCGGATCAACGAGGTCCTCTCGCGCGAACTCGACGTCCAGGCCGAGGTCATGTCGATCGACGAGGCCAAGAAGCAGGGCGCCATCGCGGAGTTCGGCGAGAAGTACGGCGAGCGGGTCCGGGTCGTCACCATCGGGGACTTCTCCAAGGAGCTGTGCGGCGGCACCCACGTCCATAACACCGCTCAGCTCGGCCTGGTCAAGCTGCTCGGTGAGTCCTCCATCGGCTCCGGCGTGCGCCGGATCGAGGCCCTGGTCGGCGTGGACGCGTACAACTTCCTCGCCAAGGAGCACACGGTCGTCGCCCAGCTCCAGGAGCTGGTCAAGGGCCGTCCCGAGGAGCTGCCGGAGAAGATCGCGGGCATGCTCGGCAAGCTGAAGGACGCCGAGAAGGAGATCGAGAAGTTCCGCGCGGAGAAGGTGCTCGCGGCCGCCGCCGGACTGGCCGACTCCGCCAAGGACGTCCGGGGCGTCGCCCTGGTCACCGGCCAGGTCCCCGACGGCACCTCCGCCGACGACCTGCGCAAGCTGGTCCTGGACGTGCGGGGCCGCATCCAGGGCGGCCGCCCGGCCGTCGTGGCCCTGTTCACCACGGCCAACGGCCGCCCGCTCACGGTCATCGCCACCAACGAGGCCGCTCGCGAGCGCGGTCTCAAGGCCGGCGACCTCGTCCGTACGGCCGCCAAGACGCTCGGTGGCGGTGGCGGCGGCAAGCCGGACGTCGCCCAGGGTGGCGGCACGGACCCGGCCGCCATCGGTGACGCCGTCGCCGCCGTCGAACGCCTCGTCACCGAGACCGCGTGACGGACGGGATGACACAGATGCGCCGAGGACGACGGCTCGCCGTCGACGTCGGGGACGCCCGGATCGGGGTCGCCTCGTGCGACCCCGACGGGATCCTGGCCACGCCGGTGGAGACCGTGCCGGGACGCGATGTCCCGGCCGCCCACCGGCGGCTGGTGGCCATCGTCGAGGAGTACGAGCCGATCGAGGTGATCCTCGGTCTGCCCCGCTCCCTCGGCGGCGGCGAGGGCCCGGCGGCAGCCAAGGTCCGCGACTTCGCCCAGGTGTTCGCACGTTCGATCGCCCCCGTTCCGGTGCGGCTGGTGGACGAGAGGATGACCACAGTGACGGCCGCTCAGGGCATGCGTGCCTCGGGCGTGAAGTCCAAGAAGGGCCGGTCTGTCATCGACCAGGCTGCCGCTGTGGTGATCCTCCAGAACGCTCTGGAGTCCGAACGGGCGTCAGGTAATCCCCCGGGAGAGGGCGTCGAAGTGGTTGTCTGATCGCGATACGGTAACGTTCCGCGCGATGCGGCGGTGGATTCGAACAAACACCGCACAGCGAAGCGAAGAGACGGAACGTCGTCTCGCGGCTCTAGGGGATCGATGACTGAGTATGGCCGGGGCCCCGGCTCCGAACCGTGGCATCCCGAGGACCCCTTGTACGGGGACCAGGGATGGGGAGGCCGGCAGGCCGCCCACGGCCAGGGCCAGTACGGCGACCAGCAGCAGTCCTATCCGCAGGACCCGTACGCCCAGCAGCACCAGAACCACCAGCAGTACCCGCAGCAGCCGTCGTACGACCAGCACCAGCAGTACGGGCAGCAGCAGTACGACCCCTCGCACCAGCAGCATCAGCAGTACGGCACCCCGCAGCAGGACCCGTACGGTCAGCAGTCCTACCCCCAGCCGCAGTACGACGGCGGCTGGGACACCGGGCAGGGGACCGCCGTGCCGTACGGGGCCGAGCCCCAGGACCCGTACGCCCAGCAGCAGGCGCACGGCTACGGCGAATCGCACGACTACTACGGCACGCCCGACGCCTACCCGCCGCCGCAGCCGCCGGGCCGCCGCGAGGCCTCCGGGCAGCAGTCCCAGCAGGCCCCGCAGCAGGGGCAGCCCGAGCAGCAGGGGAAGCCGTCGACGGACTGGGACCCGGACGAGCCGCAGGAAGAGACGCATCCTTTCTTCACCGGCTCCGACGAACCCGCCGGCCGTGACTCCCGCGAGCCCCGCGACGGCGACGACGACCCGGACGACGACTCCTCGCGCGCCTCGCGCCGGGAGCGCGGCGGCGGAGAGCGCAGGGGCGGCAAGACCAAGAAGAAAAAGAGCCGCAACGGCTGCGCCTGCCTGGTCGTCTCCCTCGTCCTGGTCGGCGGCCTCAGCGGAGCGACGTACGTCGGCTACAACTTCTGGCAGGACAAGTTCGGCGCCCCGGCCGACTACGCGGGATCGGGCACGGACGAGCAGGTCGAGGTCGAGATCCCCGAGGGGGCGCTCGGCTACGACATCGCCAACATCCTGCGCAAGAAGGGCGTCATCAAGTCCTCCGACGCCTTCGTCGCGGCACAGAACGACAACCCCAAGGGCAAGTCGATCCAGGCCGGCGTCTACCTCCTCAACAAGGAGATGTCGGGAGCCGCGGCGGTCGCCCTGATGCTCGACAACAAGAGCCAGAACCTCCTGGTGATCCCCGAGGGCACCCGTAACGTCACGGTCTACGAGAAGATCGACGCCCGGCTCGGCCTGGACAAGGGCACCACGGAGAAGATCGCCAAGACCAAGGCGGAGTCCCTGGGCCTGCCCGACTGGGTCGAGGACAACCCGGACGTGAAGGATCCGCTGGAGGGTTTCCTGTACCCGGCGGCGTACCCGGTGGCCAAGGGATCGAAGCCCGAGGACGCGCTGAAGCGGATGGTCACGCGGGCCAACAAGGAGTACGACAAGCTCGACCTGGAAGCGGCCGCCAAGAAGTACAAGCTGGACGGCCCGTGGCAGGTGCTGACGGTGGCGAGTCTGGTGCAGGCGGAGGGCCTCACGCACGACGACTTCCGCAAGATGGCCGAGGTCGTCTACAACCGGCTCAAGCCCGACAACACGGTCACCAACCGCAAGGTCGAGTTCGACTCGTCGTTCAACTACCTCATGAAGCAGAGCAAGATCAAGATCAGCACCAAGGAGATCCGTTCCAACCCGGACCCGTACAACACCTACTACCACACGGGACTTCCGCCGGGGCCGATCAGCAACCCGGGCGTCGACGCCCTCAAGGCATCGCTCAACCCGACGTCGAACGGCTGGATGTTCTTCATCTCGCTCGATGGCAAGACGACGGAATTCACGAAGACCATCGACGAGCACGAGAAGCTGAACAACAAGTGGAAGGAGCAGCAGGGACTTGGCTGATATCCGACGCCGGGCCGCCGTCCTCGGCTCGCCCATCGCCCACTCGCTCTCCCCGGTGCTGCACCGCGCCGCCTACGCCGAACTCGGCCTCGACGACTGGTCCTACGACCGGTTCGAGGTCGACGAGGCGGCGCTGCCCGGCTTCGTCGAGGGGCTGGACGCCTCGTGGGCGGGGCTGTCCCTGACCATGCCGCTCAAGCGGGCGGTCATCCCGCTGCTGGACGAGATCAGCCCGACGGCGGCCTCCGTGGAGGCCGTCAACACGGTCGTGTTCACCGAGGACGGGCGCCGGGTCGGTGACAACACGGATATCCCGGGCATGATCGCCGCCCTGCGGGAGCGCGGCGTCGAGAAGGTCGAGTCCGCCGCGATCCTGGGCGCCGGAGCCACCGCCTCCTCCGCCCTCGCCGCGCTCGCGGTGATCTGTGCCGGACCGGTCACCGCCTACGTACGCAGCAAGGAGCGCGGCGACGAGATGCGCGGCTGGGGGCAGCGGCTCGGCGTGGACGTCCGGGTGGCCGACTGGGCCGACGGCGCGCAGGCCCTCGACGCACCGCTCGCCATCGCCACCACCCCGGCGGGCACCACCGACGCCCTCGCCACCGGCGTACCGGAGCGGCCGGGCATCCTCTTCGACGTGCTGTACGAGCCCTGGCCGACGCCCCTCGCCGCCGCCTGGTCGGCGCGCGGCGGAGCCGTCGTCGGCGGGCTCGACCTCCTCGTCCACCAGGCGCTGCTCCAGGTCGAGCAGATGACGGGCCGGTCCCCGGCCCCGCTGGCGGCCATGCGGCGGGCCGGGGAAGCGGCGCTCGCGGGGCGCTGACGCATTCGACCTGATGAACAGGCGTCCGGTTGCTGGACCGGCGGCCGGACACCGTCCACAGTCGTGGGAGGATCGACGGCGGCGGGCCGGGGCCGCGCACCCGGCCGTGCCGTCGCATTTTTCAGGCGCGAGCATGAGGAGCACCGTTGAGCAGGTTGCGCTGGCTGACCGCAGGCGAGTCGCACGGTCCCGCACTGGTGGCGACGCTGGAGGGCCTTCCCGCCGGCGTCCCGGTGACGACGGAGATGGTCGCCGAGGCGCTCGCCCGGCGACGGCTCGGTTACGGCCGCGGGGCTCGGATGAAGTTCGAGCAGGACGAGGTCACCTTCCTCGGCGGCGTACGGCACGGGCTCACCATGGGCTCCCCGGTCGCCGTCATGGTCGGCAACACCGAGTGGCCCAAGTGGGAGCAGGTCATGGCGGCCGACCCGGTCGACCCCGCCGTGCTGGCCGAGTCGGCCCGTAACGCCCCGCTGACCCGGCCCCGCCCCGGCCACGCCGACCTGGCCGGGATGCAGAAGTACGGCTTCGACGAGGCCCGGCCTGTCCTGGAGCGCGCCAGCGCCCGGGAGACCGCCGCCCGCGTCGCCCTCGGGGCCGTCGCCCGCTCCTACCTCAAGGAGACGGCGGGCATCGAGATCGTCAGCCATGTCGTCGAGCTGGCCGCCGCGAAGGCGCCGTACGGCGTCTACCCGGTCCCCGCCGACGTGGCGAAGCTGGACGCCGACCCGGTCCGCTGCCTGGACGCCGACGCCTCCAAGGCGATGGTGGCCGAGATCGACCAGGCCCACAAGGACGGCGACACCCTCGGCGGGGTCGTCGAGGTGCTGGCGTACGGCGTGCCCGTCGGGCTCGGCTCGCACGTCCACTGGGACCGCCGCCTGGACGCCCGGCTCGCCGCCGCGCTCATGGGCATCCAGGCCATCAAGGGCGTCGAGGTCGGGGACGGCTTCGAGCTGGCCCGGGTCCCCGGCTCCCAGGCGCACGACGAGATCGTCGCCACCGAGGACGGCATCAGGCGCACCTCCGGCCGCTCCGGCGGCACCGAGGGCGGGCTCACCACCGGCGAGCTGCTGCGGGTCCGCGCCGCGATGAAGCCCATCGCCACCGTGCCGCGCGCCCTGGCCACCGTGGACGTCACCACCGGCGAGGCCGCCAAGGCCCACCACCAGCGCTCCGACGTCTGCGCCGTCCCCGCCGCGGGCATCGTCGCGGAGGCGATGGTCGCCCTGGTCCTGGCCGACGCCGTCGCGGAGAAGTTCGGCGGCGACAGCGTGGCCGAGACCCACCGCAACGTCCAGTCGTACCTCGACCACCTCCAGATCCGATGAGCGGCCCCCTGGTCGTCCTCGTCGGCCCCATGGGCGTCGGCAAGTCCACCGTCGGCGAGCTGCTCGCCGCCCGGCTCGGCACCACCTACCGGGACACCGACGCGGACGTCGTCGCCGAGGCGGGCAAACCGATCGCGGAGATCTTCTACGACGAGGGTGAGGAGCACTTCCGCGCCCTGGAGCGCCGGGCGGTCGCCGCGGCCGTCGCCGGACACGCGGGCGTCCTCTCCCTCGGGGGCGGAGCAGTCCTGGACGGGACGACCAGGGAACTGCTGGCCGGCCACCCGGTCGTCTACCTCTCCATGGACGTGGAGGAGGCGGTCCGCCGGGTGGGACTGGGCGCCGCCCGCCCGCTCCTGGCCGTCAACCCGCGCCGGCAGTGGCGCGAGCTGATGGACGCCCGCCGCCACCTCTACGAAGAGGTGGCCCGCACGGTCGTCGCCACCGACGACCGCACCCCCGAAGAGGTCGCCCAGGCGATCATCGACGCACTGGAACTGCCGGAGGGCGCAGCCGCCCCCGGCGTGGAGAGCACCGGCATGACGCAGCAGGCCCCCACCCGCATCCAGGTCGCAGGCTCGGCGGGCTCCGACCCGTACGAGGTCCTCGTCGGCCACCAGCTCCTCGGCGAGCTGCCCCAGCTCATCGGCGACCGCGCGAAGCGGGTCGCCGTCCTGCACCCCGAGGCGCTGGCCGAGACCGGTGAGGCGGTCCGCCAGGACCTGGCCGACCAGGGGTACGAGGCCATCGCCATCCAGCTGCCCAACGCGGAGGAGGCCAAGACCGTCGAGGTCGCCGCCTACTGCTGGAAGGCGCTCGGCCAGACCGGTTTCACCCGCACCGACGTCATCGTCGGCATCGGCGGCGGCGCCACCACGGACGTCGCCGGGTTCGTCGCCGCCAGCTGGCTGCGCGGGGTGCGCTGGATCGCGATCCCCACCACCGTGCTCGGCATGGTCGACGCGGCCGTCGGCGGCAAGACCGGCATCAACACCGCCGAGGGCAAGAACCTGGTCGGCGCCTTCCACCCGCCCGCCGGAGTCCTCTGCGACCTCGCCGCGCTGGAGTCGCTGCCGGTCAACGACTACGTCTCCGGCATGGCCGAGATCATCAAGGCCGGTTTCATCGCGGACCCGGTCATCCTCGACCTGATCGAGGCCGACCCGGAGGCCGCCCGCACGCCCGCCGGACCGCACACCGCCGAGCTGATCGAGCGCTCCATCCGGGTCAAGGCCGAGGTCGTCTCCAGCGACCTCAAGGAGTCCGGCCTCCGCGAGATCCTCAACTACGGCCACACCCTGGGCCACGCCATCGAGAAGAACGAGCGCTACAAGTGGCGCCACGGGGCGGCCGTCTCCATCGGCATGGTCTTCGCCGCCGAGCTGGGCCGGCTCGCCGGACGCCTCGACGACGCCACCGCCGACCGGCACCGCACCATCCTTCAGTCGGTGGGCCTGCCGCTCACCTACCGCGGCGACCAGTGGCCCAAGCTCCTGGAGAACATGAAGGTAGACAAGAAGTCCCGCGGCGACCTGCTGCGCTTCATCGTCCTGGACGCCCTCGGCAAGCCCACCGTCCTGGAGGGCCCCGACCCGGCCGTGCTGCTCGCCGCCTACGGGGAGGTCTCCGCGTGACCCGCAGGGTCCTCGTCCTCAACGGCCCCAACCTCGGCCGCCTCGGCTCCCGCGAACCCGACGTCTACGGAGCCACCTCCTACGCCGGGCTCGTCGACACCTGCACCGCGCTCGGCAAGGAGCTGGGCTTCGACGTCGACGTACGGGAGACGAACGACGAGGGCGAACTGATCCGCTGGCTCCACGAGGCGGCGGACGGATCGATCCCGGTCGTCCTCAACCCGGGCGCCTTCACGCACTACTCGTACGGGATGCGGGACGCGGCCGCGCAGCGCAGCGCACCGCTGATCGAGGTGCACATCTCCAACCCGTACGCCCGCGAGGAGTTCCGGCACACCTCGGTGGTCGCCCCGGTGGCCACGGGCACGATCGCCGGGTTCGGCATCGGCTCCTACCGGCTCGCCCTGCGCGCCCTGGCCGACGAACTGACGGGCTGACAGTCCCCGGTGCCCACGGGCACTCCGCACCCTCCCGGGCCGTTCACCCTGAGACGGCCCGGGAAGGTACGGTAGCCGTCCCATCAGCGTCAGTCGCAGTTACGAGACGGAGTGGCCACCGGATGCAGCACCCAGTGGGGGCCCCGCTGCCGCCGCCCCAAGGACCCGGGAACGGGCTGCCGGGCCGGCCGCACCAGGACCGGCACCCCGGCCCCGCCGGCCCGCCCCCGATACCTCAGCAACCACCGGTTGCGGGGCAGGCGCCGCAGCCGTCGGCGCACGGGCACGGTGCTCAGCCTCCGGCTCCTGGGCAGGCGCCGGGGTCTCCGGCGCACGGTCAGGCCGCCCAGCCGCCCGCGCCCGGCCAGGCGCCGCAGGTTCCAGCCTCCGGTCAGGCTGCGCCCCCTCCGGCCCCCGAGCAGGCTCCCCATCCTCCGGCGCACGGACACGGTGCTCAGCCTCCGGCTCCTGGGCAGGCGCCTCAGCCCCAGGCCACCACCGGCCGGAGTCACCAGCCCCCGGCGCACGGTCACCCCGCCCAGCCGCCCGCGCCCGGCCAGGCGCCTCAGCCCCAAGGCCCCGGTCAGGCTCCGCAGCCCCAGGCGCACGGTCACGTCTCGCAGCCCTCGCCCCCCGGCCCGGCTGCCCAGCCGCCCGCACCCGGCCAGGCCCCCAGCACCCCGCTCCGGGCCACGCCCCGCCGCCTCCCGCCCCCACTCAGGCCCCGCAGGGGCCGGCCCAGGGGCACGCGTCGCAGCCGCAGGCCCAGCTCTACGGCTGGGGCGGCACCGGGCCCACCCCGCCGCCCTCCGGCGGGCAGGTCACCGGGCATGTCCAGCTGCCCCCGGGCGGGCCCGTCCCGCTCCCCGCGCCGCCCGCCGAGCCGGGCACCGGCAGTGCCACGCTCGCCGTGCTGCTGATCGGGCCGGCCGGTGCGGGCAAGACCACCGTGGCCCGGCTCTGGGCGGCCCGCCGCCGGGTGCCCACCGCGCATGTGTCCCTGGACGACGTCCGCGAGTGGGTCTGCTCCGGGTTCGCCGACCCGCAGGCGGGCTGGAACGACCACTCCGAGGCCCAGTACCGGCTGGCCCGCCGCACCTGCGGCTTCGCCGCCCGTAACTTCCTCGCCAACGGCATCTCCTGCATCCTCGACGACGCCGTCTTCCCCGACCGCCCGGTCGTCGGCCTCGGCGGCTGGAAGCGCCATGTGGGGCCCGGGCTGCTCCCCGTCGTGCTGCTCCCCGGCCTGGAGGTCGTCCTGGAGCGCAACGCCGCCCGCAGCGGCAACCGCCGCCTCTCCGACGAGGAGGTCGCCCGCATCCACGGCCGGATGGCCGGCTGGTACGGCTCCGGCCTCCCGATCATCGACAACTCGACGTACGACGTGGAGACCACGGCCCGGGTCCTGGACGACGTGCTGGCCCGCTCCATCGCCTCCCCGCCCGCCTGGTAGCGGCCGGCCGGAGCGGCGGCCCCCGCGCCCGTCCCCCCGGTCGGCTGCGCCGACCGAGCGAGGAGCCGCTCCCGCTCGTACGCTCGGAGCATGTCTGAGGTGCACGCCGTCCGACGCGGGCTGCTCCGCGACCGGTGCGCCGCCGCGGGGTCCGCGGCCGCGCTGGTCTCCCGCCCCGCCAACGTCCGCTATCTCGCGGGCGGAGCGCCTCCCGGCGCCGTGCTGCTGCTCGGCCCCGGCGAGGACGTCCTGCTCTGCCCCCGCGCCCCGAGCGGCGAGTCCGGCCACGGGCGCCCCGACGAGGCGCTCCGGGTCGACGTCCTGCCCGTACCGGACGGGGACCCGGTGGTGGAGGCCGCCGGTCTCGCCGCCGCCTCCGGGGCGGATTCGCTCGCCGTGGAGGAGCACGACCTGACCGTGGCCCGGCACCGGGCCATGGCGAAGGCCGCACCGCGCCTGCTCCTGGCCGATCTGGGCTTCACCGTGGAACAGCAGCGGATCGTCAAGGACGAGGAGGAGATCGGCTGTCTGCGGATCGCCGCCGAGATCACCGACCAGGCCCTTGGTGAACTCCTCGAATCGATCCTCGTCGGCCGCACCGAACGCCATCTCGCCCTGGAGCTGGAGCGCCGCCTTGTCGACCACGGAGCGGACGGCCCCGCCTTCGCCACCTCCGTCGCCACCGGCCCCAACTCCGGCCAGGGACGCCACCGTCCCACGGACCGCCGGGTGGAGGAGGGCGATTTCCTCTCCGTCCGCCTCGGCGCGAGCTACCACGGCTACCGCTGCGAGATCGGCCGTACCTTCGTCATCGGCACCGCCCCCGCCGAGTGGCAGATCGAGCTGTACGACCTCGTTTTCGCCGCTCAGCGGGGCGGCCGGGAGGCCCTCGCACCCGGCGCCGCCTACCGCGAGGTGGACCGCGCGGCCCGTCATCCGCTGGAGTCGGCGGGGTACGGGGAGGGCCTCCAGCCGTGGACCGGACACGGTGTGGGGCTCGAAATCGAGGAGGACCCGCAATTGGCACCGACAGCCATGGGTAAACTGGACGCTTGTGTGCCGGTCACCGTCGAACCGGGGGTCCACCTCCCGGGCCGGGGCGGTGTCCGGATCGATGACACGCTCGTCGTGCGCCCCGAGGCGGACGGCGGACCCGAGCTACTCACCATGACGACCAAGGAACTGCTCGCGCTCTAGCGCGCATCCCCGGTCGTTCCACCAGCTTCAGTCCAGGAGATTCCGCAACCGTGGCTTCCACGAACGACCTCAAGAACGGCCTGGTGCTCAAGCTCGACGGAGGCCAGCTCTGGTCCGTCGTCGAGTTCCAGCACGTCAAGCCCGGCAAGGGCCCCGCCTTCGTGCGCACCAAGCTCAAGAACGTGCTCTCCGGCAAGGTCGTCGACAAGACGTTCAACGCCGGCGTGAAGGTCGAGACGGCCACCATCGACCGCCGCGACATGCAGTTCTCGTACATGGACGGCGAGTACTTCGTCTTCATGGACATGGACACGTACGACCAGCTCATGGTCGACCGCAAGGCCGTCGGCGACGCCGCCAACTTCCTGATCGAGGGCTTCACCGCCTCCGTCGCCCAGTACGAGGGCGAGGTGCTCTACGTCGAGCTGCCCGCCGCCGTCGAGCTGACCATCCAGCACACGGACCCGGGCGTCCAGGGCGACCGCTCCACCGGCGGCACCAAGCCCGCCACCCTGGAGACCGGTTACGAGATCGGCGTGCCGCTCTTCATCACCACCGGCGAGAAGATCAAGGTCGACACCCGCACGGGCGACTACCTCGGCCGGGTGAACAGCTAACCGTGGCTGCCCGGAACAAGGCCCGCAAGCGCGCCTTCCAGATCCTCTTCGAGGCCGACCAGCGCGGCGAGTCCGTGCGCAGTGTCCTCGCGGACTGGGTCCGGCACTCGCGGACCGACGACCGTCAGCCGCCGGTCGGTGAATTCACGATGGAACTGGTCGAGGGGTACGCGGAGTACGCGGACCGGATCGACGACCTCATCGTCACCTATGCCGTGGACTGGGAGATCGACCGCATGCCGGTCGTCGACCGCAACATCATCCGGCTCGGCGCCTACGAGCTGATCTGGATGGACGAGACCCCGGACGCCGTGGTGATCGACGAGGCGGTCCAGCTCGCCAAGGAGTTCTCCACCGACGACTCCCCGTCGTTCGTGAACGGCCTGCTGGCCCGCTTCAAGGACCTCAAGCCGAACCTCCGCCGGGAGCAGTAGCCCGCCCCCGTGCGGGGCCGCTCCGCCACGCGCACGCCACGAAGGGCCCACGGTCAGCCGACCGTGGGCCCTTCGGCGTACCTCCGGGGAACGTCCCGGGGGAGTACGGGTCACGAAAACGCCGGGTCGGCGGGGGCCCGAAGGCTCCCGCCGACCCGGCGGCACGTTTCTGCTGCGGGGCGGCGCCTCATGCGGACGCCGGTCCCAGGACTCGAAGGTCTCGGCTCTCGCCCGTGACCGTTGGCCTCGGGTCTCGCCGTTTCTCAGCTCTCGTCGTGGGAGACCGCGCGGCGCGCGTCCGCGTCCAGCACGCCCCAGCTGATCAGCTGCTCCGTGAGCACGGACGGCGACTGGTCGTAGATCACGGCGAGGGTGCGCAGGTCGTCCTGGCGGATCGAGAGCACCTTGCCGTTGTAGTCACCGCGCTGGCTCTGGATGGTCGCCGCGTAGCGCTGCAGCGGACCGGCCTTCTCCGGCGGGACGTGGGCGAGGCGCTCCAGGTCCAGGACGAGCTTCGGCGGCGGCTCGGCGGCCCCGCCCGGAGTCGTGCCGGGCAGCAGCTCCTGCACCGGGACCCCGTAGAAATCCGCCAGCTCGGCGAGGCGCTGTACGGTCACGGCACGGTCGCCGCGCTCGTACGAACCGACCACGACGGCCTTCCAGCGACCCTGTGACTTCTCCTCCACGCCGTGGAGGGAGAGGCCCTGCTGGGTGCGGATGGCACGGAGTTTGGCCCCGAGCTGTTTTGCGTATTCGCTGGACATATGGCTCCCCGGACGCTGGAACAGTGTGCGGCTCCGCCGCGTGGCTGGTAACTCACTGTGAGGTTACGCAGCGTTACTTGGCTGCGTCAAGCCGAATGGGCCGGACCCGGTACCTGCAGGGGGCGGGGCCAGGGCCTCACGCAAGCCCTGATACCGTGGATGACGTAATTTCGACGTCCTTTAAGGTCCGTCCCGTGAGGCGGAGAAGGAGGTCCGTTTCTTATGGACGCACAGCACGACGACACCGGCAACGCGGCACGCCCCGTTCTCGAGGCCCCCGACATCGCCCGTGTTCTGACCCGTATCGCCCACGAGATCGTCGAACGCGCCAAGGGCGCCGGCGACGTGGTGCTGCTCGGCATCCCGACGCGGGGCGTCTTCCTCGCCCGCCGGCTCGCCGACAAACTCGAGGAGATCACCGGCCGGAAGATGCCGGTAGGCTCCCTCGACATCACCATGTACCGCGACGACCTGCGGCTGCGCCCCGCCCGGGCCCTGGCCCGTACCGACATCCCCGGCGAGGGCATCGAGGGGAAGCTGGTCGTCCTCGTCGACGACGTGCTCTTCTCCGGCCGCACGATCCGCGCCGCGCTCGACGCGCTCGGCGACATCGGCCGCCCGCGCGCCGTGCAGCTCGCGGTCCTCGTCGACCGCGGTCACCGCGAACTCCCGATCCGCGCCGACTACGTCGGCAAGAACCTCCCCACGTCGCTGCGGGAGACGGTCAAGGTCCAGCTCGCCGAGGAGGACGGCCGCGACGCCGTGCTGCTCGGTGTCCAGCAGGCCGCGCCCGCGGACGAGCAGTAGCCCCACGACCCGCCGTACGCCCTTCCGGGGGACGTACGTCCGCTCCTGCGCGCCCGTATGCCTTCAACCCTCCTCCAGCCACCGGAGAACCCCAGATGAAGCGCCACCTCATCTCGGCCGCCGACCTCACCCGCGACGACGCCGTCCTGATCCTCGACACCGCCGAGGAGATGGCCCGGGTCGCGGACCGGCCGATCAAGAAGCTCCCGACCCTGCGCGGCCGTACCGTCGTCAACCTCTTCTTCGAGGACTCGACCCGGACCCGCATCTCCTTCGAGGCCGCCGCCAAGCGGCTCTCCGCCGACGTCATCAACTTCTCCGCCAAGGGCTCCTCCGTCTCCAAGGGCGAGTCCCTGAAGGACACCGCGCTGACCCTGGAGGCGATGGGCGCCGACGCCGTCGTCATCCGGCACGGCTCCTCCGGCGCCCCCTACCGCCTCGCCACCTCCGGCTGGATCGACGGGGCCGTGGTCAACGCCGGCGACGGCACCCACGAGCACCCCACCCAGGCCCTGCTGGACGCCTTCACCATGCGCCGCCGCCTCGTCGGGGCCGACACCGGTCTCGGCCGGGACCTGGAAGGCCGCCGCATCACGATCGTCGGCGACATCCTGCACAGCCGCGTCGCCCGCTCCAACGTCCACCTGCTCACCACCCTGGGCGCCCACGTCACCCTGGTGGCCCCGCCCACCCTGGTGCCCGTCGGCGTCGAACAGTGGCCCTGCGACGTCAGCTACAGCCTGGACGACGTGCTGGCGAAGTCCGATGCGGTGATGATGCTGCGTGTGCAGCGCGAACGGATGAACGCCGCCTACTTCCCGACCGAGCGCGAGTACTCCCGCCGCTACGGCCTCGACGGCCTGCGCATGGCCAAGATGCCCGAGCACGCCATCGTCATGCACCCCGGCCCGATGGTCCGGGGCATGGAGATCACCGCCGAGGTGGCCGACTCCGACCGCTGCACGGTCGTCGAGCAGGTCGCCAACGGCGTCTCCATCCGGATGGCCGTCCTCTACCTGCTGCTCGGCGGCTCCGACACCGCCCTGTCGGCCCCCGCCCGTCCCGAAGGCTCTGCCCGTCCCGAGAGCCCTGCCCGTACCGAGGCCCCCGCCCGTACCGAGGAGACCAAGTAACCATGAGCAAGATCCTTATCCGCGGTGCGCGCATCCTCGGCGGTGAGCCGCAGGACGTGCTGATCGACGGCGAGACCGTCGCCGAGGTCGGCACCGGCATCGAGGCCCCGGACGGCGCCACCGTCATCGAGGCGGCCGGCCAGATCCTGCTGCCGGGCCTCGTCGACCTCCACACCCACCTGCGCGAGCCCGGCCGCGAGGACTCCGAGACCGTCCTCACCGGTACCAAGGCCGCGGCGGCCGGTGGCTTCACCGCCGTCCACGCCATGGCCAACACCTTCCCCGTGGCCGACACCGCCGGTGTCGTCGAGCAGGTCTGGCGCCTGGGCAAGGAGTCCGGCTACTGCGACGTCCAGCCCGTCGGCGCCGTCACCGTCGGCCTGGAGGGCAAGAAGCTCGCGGAACTCGGCGCGATGCACGACTCGGCCGCGGGGGTGAAGGTCTTCTCCGACGACGGCAAGTGCGTCGACGACGCGGTGATCATGCGCCGCGCCCTGGAGTACGTGAAGGCCTTCGACGGCGTCGTCGCCCAGCACGCCCAGGAGCCCCGCCTCACCGAGGGCGCCCAGATGAACGAGGGCATCGTCTCCGCCGAACTCGGCCTCGGCGGCTGGCCCGCCGTCGCGGAGGAGTCGATCATCGCCCGCGATGTCCTCCTCGCCGCCCACGTCGGCTCCCGCGTCCACATCTGCCACCTCTCCACCGCCGGCTCCGTGGAGATCGTCCGCTGGGCCAAGTCCAAGGGCTGGAACGTCACCGCCGAGGTCACCCCGCACCACCTCCTCCTCACGGACGAGCTGGTCCGCACCTACAACCCCGTCTACAAGGTGAACCCGCCGCTGCGCACGGAAGCCGATGTCATGGCCCTGCGCGAGGCCCTCGCTGACGGCACCATCGACTGCGTCGCCACCGACCACGCCCCGCACCCGCACGAGGACAAGGACTGCGAGTGGGCGGCCGCCGCCATGGGCATGGTGGGCCTGGAGACCGCGCTCTCCGTCGTCCAGCAGACGATGGTGGACACCGGTCTGCTCGACTGGGCGGGCGTCGCGGACCGCATGTCGTTCCGCCCTGCGGCCATCGGCCGGCTCGAAGGACACGGCCGTCCCGTCTCGGCGGGTGAGCCCGCCAACCTCACGCTGGTCGATCCGGCATACCGTGGAGCCGTGGACCCCGCGGGCTTCGCGTCCCGCAGCCGTAACACCCCCTACGAGGGGCGCGAGCTGCCGGGCCGCGTCACCCACACCTTCCTGCGGGGCCGTGCCACGGTCGTCGACGGGAAGCTCGCGTGACAACACTGACCCCCCTGTACCTCCTGGCCGCCGAGCAGAAGTCGGCGGAAGTGACGGACTGGTCCGCCCGCATCGCCTGGGTGATCGGCCTGCTGGTCTTCATCGCCCTCGTCTACTGGCTGATGCGCCAGGGCTGGAAATGGCGCGGACGGCTCCAGTCCGACCTGCCCGAGCTGGCGGCCACGCCCGAGGGCTTCGCCGCCGACGAGACGCTGCTGACGCTGGAGGGGCGCTACCACGCCTCCACCACGGCGGGCCAGTGGCTCGACCGGATCGTCGCCCACGGCCTCGGCACCCGCAGCCGGGTCGAGCTGAGGCTCACGGCCCGCGGCCTGGACGTCGTACGCCCCGGCGCGAGCGACTTCTTCATCCCGGCCGAGTCCCTGCGCGAGGCCCGGCTCGACAAGGCGCTCGCCGGCAAGGTCCTCCCCGAGGGCGGCCTGCTGATCATCACCTGGGCACACGGCGAGACCCTGATCGACTCCGGCTTCCGCTCCGACCACGCCGCCGAGCACCAGGCCTGGATCGACGCCGTCAACCACCTCACCAGCACCACTACGGAAGGCACCGCACGATGACGATCTCCACCCGGGGGGACCGGACCCCCGCCGTACTCGTCCTGGAGGACGGTCGCGCCTTTCGTGGTCGTGCTTATGGGGCTGTGGGGGAGACCTTCGGTGAAGCGGTGTTCTCGACGGGGATGACGGGTTATCAGGAGACGTTGACGGATCCGTCGTATCACCGGCAGGTGGTGGTGATGACGGCTCCGCATGTCGGGAACACCGGTGTGAATGATGAGGATCCTGAGTCGGGTCGTATCTGGGTTTCGGGTTATGTGGTCCGTGATCCTGCGCGTAGGCCGTCCAATTGGCGCTCCCAGCGGTCGTTGGATGAGGAGTTGGCGGCGCAGGGTGTGGTCGGGATCAGTGGTGTGGACACCCGTGCCCTGACGCGTCATTTGCGGGAGCGGGGTGCGATGCGGGTGGGGATCTTCTCCGGTAACGCGATCGCGGATGAGGGCACCTTGCTCGCCCGGGTGCGTCAGGCTCCTGAGATGGCGGGTGCGGATCTGTCGGCCGAGGTGGCGACGGAGGAGGCGTATGTCGTTGCGGCGATCGGGGCGAAGAGGTTCACCGTTGCCGCGATCGACCTCGGTATCAAGGGGATGACGCCGCACCGGATGGCGGAGCGGGGCATCGAGGTGCATGTGCTGCCCGCGACGGCCACCTTGGAGGATGTGTACGCGGTGGAGCCGGATGGGGTGTTCTTCTCCAACGGTCCCGGTGACCCGTCGACCGCCGATCACCCGGTGGCGTTGATGCGTGGTGTGCTGGAGCGCTCCACCCCGCTGTTCGGTATCTGTTTCGGTAATCAGATTCTGGGCCGGGCGCTGGGGTTTGGTACGTACAAGTTGAAGTACGGGCATCGGGGGATCAATCAGCCGGTGCAGGACCGTACGACGGGCAAGGTCGAGGTGACCGCGCATAACCACGGCTTCGCTGTGGATGCCCCGTTGGACCGGGTGTCCGATACGGAGTTCGGCCGGGCCGAGGTTTCGCATGTGTGTCTGAACGATCAGGTGGTCGAGGGCCTGCACCTGTTGGACCGCCCGGCGTTCAGTGTGCAGTACCACCCCGAGGCGGCGGCCGGTCCCCACGATGCCGCCTACCTGTTCGACCGTTTCGTTTCTCTGATGGAGGGCCAGCGTGCCTAAGCGCTCCGATATCCAGTCCGTCCTGGTCATCGGCTCGGGTCCGATCGTCATCGGTCAGGCCGCCGAGTTCGACTACTCCGGTACCCAGGCCTGCCGTGTTCTGAAGGCGGAGGGGTTGCGGGTCATTCTGGTGAACTCCAACCCGGCCACGATCATGACCGACCCCGAGATCGCTGATGCCACGTATGTGGAGCCGATCACGCCGGAGTTCGTCGAGAAGATCATCGCGAAGGAGCGCCCCGACGCGCTCCTGCCCACCCTGGGTGGTCAGACGGCGTTGAACACGGCGATCTCGATGCATGAGCAGGGTGTGCTGGAGAAGTACGGTGTCGAGCTGATCGGCGCGAATGTTGAGGCGATCAACAAGGGCGAGGACCGCGACCTGTTCAAGGGCGTCGTGGAGGCGGTGAAGGCGAAGATCGGGTACGGCGAGTCCGCCCGCTCGGTCATCTGCCACTCCATGGACGACGTCCTGGCCGGGGTGGACACCCTGGGCGGCTACCCGGTCGTGGTGCGCCCCTCCTTCACGATGGGCGGTGCGGGTTCCGGCTTCGCCCACGACGAGGAGGAGCTGCGCCGGATCGCCGGCCAGGGCCTCACCCTTTCCCCGACCACGGAGGTGTTGTTGGAGGAGTCGATTCTGGGGTGGAAGGAGTACGAGCTGGAGCTGATGCGCGACAAGAACGACAACGTCGTGGTCGTCTGCTCCATCGAGAACTTCGATCCGATGGGTGTCCACACCGGTGACTCGATCACTGTCGCCCCGGCGATGACGCTGACCGACCGGGAGTACCAGCGGCTGCGGGATGTCGGGATCGCGATCATCCGCGAGGTCGGGGTGGACACCGGCGGGTGCAACATCCAGTTCGCGATCGACCCCGCCGACGGGCGGGTCATCGTGATCGAGATGAACCCGCGTGTCTCCCGCTCCTCGGCTCTGGCGTCGAAGGCGACGGGTTTCCCGATCGCCAAGATCGCCGCGAAGCTCGCGGTGGGTTACACCCTGGACGAGATCCCCAACGACATCACCGAGAAGACCCCGGCCTCCTTCGAGCCGACCCTCGACTATGTGGTGGTGAAGGCGCCGCGTTTCGCGTTCGAGAAGTTCCCCTCGGCTGATTCGACGCTGACGACGACGATGAAGTCGGTGGGGGAGGCGATGGCGATCGGCCGGAACTTCACCGAGGCCCTCCAGAAGGCGTTGCGCTCTTTGGAGAAGAAGGGTTCGCAGTTCGCCTTCACCGGCGAGCCGGGTGACAAGGCCGAGCTGCTCGCCGAAGCGGTCCGCCCCACCGACGGCCGTATCAACACGGTCATGCAGGCGATCCGTGCTGGAGCCTCCCAGGAGGAGGTCTTCGAGGCGACGAAGATCGACCCCTGGTTCGTCGACCAGCTCTTCCTGATCAAGGAGATCGCCGACGAGCTGGCCACTGCGGAGCGCTTGGACGCCGACCTGATCGCGGAGGCGAAGCGGCACGGGTTCTCCGACGTCCAGATCGGGGAGATCCGCGGGCTGCGCGAGGACGTCGTCCGCGAGGTCCGCCACGCCCTCGGCATCCGCCCGGTCTACAAGACGGTCGACACCTGCGCCGCCGAGTTCGCGGCGAAGACCCCGTACTTCTACTCCTCCTACGACGAGGAGACCGAAGTCGCCCCCCGCACCAAGCCCGCGGTGATCATCCTCGGCTCGGGCCCCAACCGGATCGGGCAGGGCATCGAGTTCGACTACTCCTGCGTCCACGCCTCCTTCGCCCTGAGTGATGCGGGCTTCGAGACGGTGATGGTGAACTGCAACCCGGAGACCGTCTCCACGGACTACGACACCTCCGACCGGCTCTACTTCGAGCCGCTCACGCTGGAGGACGTCCTGGAGATCGTCCACGCCGAATCCCTCGCCGGCCCCCTCGCCGGAGTCATCGTCCAGCTCGGCGGCCAGACACCGCTCGGCCTCTCCCAGGCGCTGAAGGACAACGGGGTGCCCGTCGTGGGCACCTCCCCGGAGGCGATCCACGCGGCTGAGGACCGGGGTGCTTTCGGCCGGGTCCTGGCCGAGGCCGGGCTGCCCGCCCCGAAGCACGGGACGGCCACCACCTTCGCCGCCGCCAAGGCCATCGCCGACGAGATCGGCTACCCCGTCCTCGTCCGCCCGTCCTACGTCCTCGGCGGGCGCGGCATGGAGATCGTCTACGACGAGGCCCGGCTGGAGTCGTACATCGCGGAGTCCACCGAGATCAGCCCCACTCGCCCGGTCCTGGTGGACCGGTTCCTCGACGACGCCATCGAGATCGACGTGGACGCGTTGTACGACGGTCATGAGCTGTATCTCGGTGGTGTGATGGAGCACATCGAGGAGGCGGGGATCCACTCCGGTGACTCGGCCTGCGCCCTGCCCCCGATCACGCTCGGCGGCTTCGACATCAAGCGGCTGCGCGCCTCCACCGAGGGCATCGCCAAGGGCGTCGGCGTCCTCGGGCTGATCAACATCCAGTTCGCGCTGTCGGGGGACATCCTCTACGTCCTGGAGGCCAACCCGCGTGCCTCCCGCACGGTGCCCTTCACCTCGAAGGCGACCGCCGTCCCGCTCGCCAAGGCCGCCGCCCGCATCTCCCTCGGTGCCACCATCACGGAACTCCGCGCCGAAGGGCTCCTGCCCAAGACCGGCGACGGCGGCACCCTGCCGCTGGACGCGCCGATCTCTGTCAAGGAGGCCGTGATGCCCTGGTCGCGGTTCCGTGACATCCACGGCCGCGGCGTCGACACGGTCCTCGGCCCGGAGATGCGCTCCACGGGTGAGGTGATGGGTATCGACTCGGTCTTCGGCACCGCCTACGCCAAGTCCCAGGCCGGCGCCTACGGCCCCCTGCCCACCAGTGGGCGGGCGTTCATCTCGGTGGCCAACCGGGACAAGCGCTCGATGATCTTCCCCGCCCGGGAGCTGGTCGCGCACGGCTTCGAGCTGATGGCCACCTCCGGCACCGCCGAGGTGCTGAAGCGCAACGGGATCAACGCCACGATTGTGCGCAAGCAGTCCGAGGGGCCGGGGCCCAACGGTGAGAAGACGATCGTCCAGCTCATCCACGACGGGCAGGTCGATCTCATCGTCAACACCCCCTACGGCACCGGCGGCCGTCTCGACGGCTACGAGATCCGCACCGCCGCCGTCTCCCGCTCCGTGCCCTGCCTGACCACCGTCCAGGCCCTGGCCGCCGCTGTTCAGGGCATCGACGCCCTCAACCACGGCGGAGTCGGCGTCCGCTCACTCCAAGAACACGCGGAACACTTGACCGCGGCCCGCGACTAGCAGCCCAGCAGGGGGACACCGGAAACGGTGTCCCCCTCTCTGTGAGGACATCTCTCCATGTACAAGTTCTTCTTCCGGCTGGTCTTCAAGCGGATGGATCCCGAGAAGGCCCACTACACCGCCTTCCGCTGGATCTGCCTCGTCGCCCGCATCCCCGTTCTGCGTACCTTCGTCGCCGCCGCTCTCGCCCCTCGCTACAAGGAGCTGCGCACCGAGGCCCTGGGCCTGCGGATGCACGGGCCGTTCGGGCTGGCCGCCGGGTTCGACAAGAACGCGGTCGGGATCGACGGTATGGCGATGCTCGGGTTCGACCACGTCGAGATCGGTACGGTCACCGGTGAGGCGCAGCCCGGCAACCCCAAGCAGCGGCTCTTCCGGCTCGTCGCGGACCGGGCGCTGATCAACCGCATGGGCTTCAACAACGAGGGCTCGGCCGCCGTCGCCGCCCGGCTCGCGGCCCGTAACCCGGTCTTCCGCACCACCGTCGGCGTCAACATCGGCAAGACGAAGGTCGTGCCGGAGGCCGAGGCCGCCGCCGACTACGTGAAGTCCACCGAGCGGCTGGCCGCCCACGCGGACTACCTCGTCGTCAACGTCTCCTCGCCCAACACCCCGGGTCTCCGCAACCTCCAGGCGACCGAGTCGCTGCGGCCCCTGCTCACCGCCGTACGGGAGGCCGCCGACCGCACCGTCACCGGCCGGCGCGTACCGCTGCTCGTCAAGATCGCCCCGGATCTCGCGGACGAGGACGTGGACGCCGTCGCGGACCTCGCCGTGGAGCTGGGGCTCGACGGGATCATCGCGACCAACACCACCATCGCCCGCGAGGGGCTCGGCCTGAAGTCCGGCCCGGAACTGGTGGGCGAGACCGGTGGGCTCTCCGGGGCACCCCTCAAGGAGCGCTCCCTGGAGGTCCTGAGCCGTCTGTACGCCCGTGTGGGGACCCGGATCACCCTGGTGGGCGTCGGGGGCGTCGAGAGCGCCGAGGACGCCTGGCAGCGGATCCTGGCCGGGGCCACCCTCGTGCAGGGCTACAGCGCCTTCATCTACAAGGGTCCCTTCTACGCCCGGGCCGTTCACAAGGGCCTCGCCGCCCGGCTCGCCGCGTCCCCGTACGCCACCCTCGCCGAGGCCGTCGGCGCCGAGACCCGGAAGAAGGCCGCCCTGTGACCCCCGAACCCTTCGGCGCCCGGCTGCGCCACGCCATGGACACCCGCGGGCCGCTCTGCGTCGGCATCGACCCGCACGCCTCCCTGCTCACCTCCTGGGGGCTGAACGACGACATCGCAGGCCTCGAACGCTTCACCCGGACCACCGTGGAGGCGCTGGCCGACCGGGTCGCCGTCCTCAAGCCGCAGTCGGCGTTCTTCGAGCGGTTCGGCTCGCGGGGCATCGCCGTACTGGAGAAGGCCGTCGCGGAGGCGCGGTCCGCCGGGGCGCTGGTCCTGATGGACGCCAAGCGCGGTGACATCGGCTCCACCATGGGGGCGTACGCGACGACCTACCTGGACAAGGACTCCCCGCTCTTCTCCGACGCCGTCACGGTCTCCCCGTATCTCGGGTTCGGTTCGCTGCGCCCGGCGCTCGACGCGGCCGCCGTCTCCGGCGCGGGCGTCTTCGTCCTCGCGCTCACCTCCAACCCGGAGGGCGCCGAGGTCCAGCGCGCCACCGCCGCCGACGGCCGCTCGCTGGCGCAGCTGATGCTGGACCACATGGCGGCGGAGAACGCGGGCGCGGCCCCGCTCGGCTCGGTCGGCGCGGTGGTCGGGGCGACGCTCGGCGACGCGGGGGTGGACCTGGCGATCAACGGGCCGCTCCTCGCGCCCGGCATCGGTGCCCAGGGGGCGACCCCGGCGGACCTTCCGGGAGTGTTCGGGGCGGCGGTCGGCAACGTGGTGCCGAGCGTGAGCCGGGGCGTGCTGCGCCACGGTCCGGACGCGTCAGGGCTGCGCGAAGCCGCCGCGCGGTTCGCGGACGAGGTCCGCGATGCCGTCTCCGGCAGTTGACCCTGGCACGTTTACAGGCTGTTGACGAGTTACTGACGGGAAACCCGGTGGTTATGCGGTAAATGTCCTGGTCGGCCAAGGCTGACCAGGACTTTTCGTCTGTTCTCGCTGACTACGGCGGCCTTGGCCGCTAGTCTCCGTCGAGAGCGGCCGAGCACAGTGTGTTCGTCGCTCACCTGGTGGAGGGCGTCCAGCTTTCCCACCGGTCCGTATCCGACAGATCGACATCCGAGGTGACGTAGGCGTGGCTCTTCCGCCCCTTACCCCTGAACAGCGCGCAGCCGCGCTCGAAAAGGCCGCCGCGGCTCGCCGGGAGCGGGCCGAGGTCAAGAATCGACTCAAGCACTCCGGCGCCTCCCTCCACGAGGTCATCAAGCAGGGCCAGGAGAACGACGTCATCGGGAAGATGAAGGTCTCCGCCCTCCTGGAGTCCCTGCCCGGCGTCGGCAAGGTCCGCGCCAAGCAGATCATGGAGCGTCTCGGCATCTCCGAGAGCCGCCGGGTCCGGGGGCTCGGCTCCAACCAGATCGCGTCCCTGGAGCGCGAGTTCGGCGGCAGCGCCGCCTGACGTTCCGGCCTCCGTGCCGCCCGGCGTTCTCAGGCACCCCTGAGAACCTGGATAATCGGTCCATGGCTGCAACATCCCGGGGGACGTCCCCCGTACCCCCGGACGTCCGTCCGCGGCTGACCGTGCTCTCCGGCCCCTCCGGGGTCGGCAAGAGCACGGTCGTCGCCCATATGCGCTCCGTGCACCCCGAGGTCTGGCTCTCCGTGTCGGCCACGACGCGCAAGCCGCGCCCCGGGGAGCGCAACGGCGTCCACTACTTCTTCGTGGACGACGAGGAGTTCGACAAGCTCATCGCCAACGGTGAGCTGCTGGAGTGGGCCGAGTTCGCGGGCAACCGCTACGGCACGCCGCGCCGGGCGGTGCTCGACCGCCTGGAGGCGGGGGAGCCGGTCCTGCTGGAGATCGACCTCCAGGGCGCCCGGCTGGTCCGCCAGTCGATGGACGACGCGCGCCTGGTCTTCCTGGCCCCGCCGAGCTGGGAGGAGCTGGTCCGCCGGCTCACCGGCCGGGGCACCGAGGCGCCCGAGGTCATCGAGCGCCGGCTCGCCGCCGCCAAGGTCGAACTGGCCGCCGAGGCCGAGTTCGATACGACGCTCGTCAACACCTCCGTCGAGGACGTGGCCCGCGAGCTGCTAGCCTTGATGCTTCAGGCTTAGATCTCCGTGATCGTTTCTTGGATCTGCGTGATCGTCCGGATCTCCTGATCCCGGATCTCCTGATCTTCGATCCACACCCCCTTCGGAAGGCAGAGAGTGTCCTCTTCCATCACCACGCCCGAGGGCATCATCAACCCGCCGATTGATGAGCTCCTCGAGGCCACCGACTCGAAGTACAGCCTGGTCATCTACGCCGCCAAGCGCGCGCGCCAGATCAACGCGTACTACTCGCAGCTCGGTGAGGGTCTCCTCGAGTACGTCGGTCCGCTCGTCGACACCCACGTGCACGAGAAGCCGCTGTCGATCGCGCTCCGCGAGATCAACGCGGGCCTGCTGACCTCGGAGCCCATCGAGGGCCCCGCCCAGTAAGCAGGACGGCACGCACTTCGTTCCATCACAGGCCCGGCGGCCCGCCCGCCGGGCCTGAGGTGTGTCCGGGGCCGGGTGAACACGCGCGGTGCGGTGAGGCAGCATGGGGGTCACGTTCTTACGTTGCCGAGTGCGGGGAGACGCAGTGGACAAGCCGAAGGTCGTCCTGGGGGTCAGCGGGGGCATCGCCGCCTACAAGGCGTGCGAGCTGCTGCGCCGACTGACCGAGTCCGGGCACGATGTACGGGTCGTCCCGACCGCCTCGTCGCTGCACTTCGTCGGCGCCGCCACCTGGTCCGCGCTCTCCGGCCACCCCGTCTCCGACCAGGTCTGGGACGACGTCCACGAAGTGCCCCACGTACGGATCGGACAGGGCGCCGATCTTGTCGTCGTCGCCCCCGCCACCGCCGACATGCTGGCCAAGGCAGCCCACGGGCTCGCCGACGACCTGCTCACCAACACGCTGCTGACCGCCCGCTGTCCGGTGGTCTTCGCCCCCGCCATGCACACCGAGATGTGGGAGCACCCGGCCACCCAGGAGAACGTCGCCACCCTGCGCCGCCGGGGCGCCGTCGTCATCGAGCCCGCCGTCGGGCGGCTCACCGGCGTCGACACCGGCAAGGGCCGGCTGCCCGACCCGGGCGAGATCTTCGAGGTCTGCCGCCGGGTGCTGACGCGCGGGGTCACCGAGCCCGACCTCGCGGGCCGCCATGTGGTGATCAGCGCGGGCGGCACCCGCGAGCCCCTGGACCCGGTGCGCTACCTGGGCAACCGGTCCTCCGGCAAGCAGGGGTACGCGCTGGCGCGTACGGCCGTGGCCCGGGGCGCCCGGGTCACCCTGATCGAGGCCAACACCCAGCTGCCCGACCCGGCCGGGGCCGATGTCGTACGGGTGGGGACGGCGATCCAGCTGCGCGAGGCGGTCCTGAAGGCGGCCGCCGACGCGGACGTGGTGGTGATGGCGGCGGCGGTGGCCGACTTCCGGCCCGCCGCGTACGCCCCCGGCAAGATCAAGAAGAAGGACGGCGAGGAGGCGCCCGCGGTCCCCCTGGTCCGTAACCCCGACATCCTCGCCGAGGTCGCCGCCGCCCGGGCCCGCCCGGGGCAGCTCGTGGTGGGGTTCGCCGCCGAGACCGACGACGTCCTCGCCAACGGCCGGGCCAAGCTCCGCCGCAAGGGGTGCGATCTGCTCGTGGTCAACGAGGTGGGGGAGCGCAAGACCTTCGGCTCGGAGGAGAACGAGGCGGTCGTCCTCGGGGCGGACGGGACGGAGACCCCGGTGCCGTACGGACCGAAGGAAGCGCTCGCGGACACGGTCTGGGATCTCGTTTCGGGTCGGTTGCGGGAGATGTGACAATCAACCCCCCTCCGGCGAGCCGAAAGGGCTCATAACGGGAGGGAACACCCGTCCGAACGGGTGGATTATCCTTCAAGTGTCCGCCGTGTCACGGGCTGTCGCGCTCCAAGGGGCGAGACGGATGCCCCGTCCGCCGGGCATGACCGATAAACTGGTCGACGGTGTGTGCCGAGCGCAGCTCTCGGACGTACCGCCCATGATCAGCCAGCAGCCGCTGCAACCCCAGGGAGCGATGTGTCCCGCCGTCTCTTCACCTCGGAATCCGTCACCGAGGGTCACCCCGACAAGATCGCTGACCAGATCAGCGACACGATTCTCGACGCGCTCCTGCGCGACGACCCCGCCTCGCGCGTCGCCGTCGAGACCTTGATCACCACCGGTCTGGTGCATGTCGCGGGCGAGGTCACGACCAAGGCCTACGCCGACATCCCCAACCTCGTGCGCAACAAGGTGCTGGAGATCGGCTACGACTCCTCCAAAAAGGGCTTCGACGGTGCCTCCTGCGGCGTCTCCGTCTCCATCGGCGCCCAGTCGCCGGACATCGCCCAGGGTGTCGACACCGCGTACGAGAAGCGGGTCGAGGGCGACGAGGACGAGCTCGACAAGCAGGGCGCCGGCGACCAGGGCCTGATGTTCGGATACGCCTGCGACGAGACCCCGGAGCTGATGCCGCTCCCGATCCACATCGCGCACCGCCTCTCGCGGCGCCTGTCCGAGGTGCGGAAGAACGGGACCATCCCCTACCTCCGCCCCGACGGCAAGACCCAGGTCACCATCGAGTACGACGGTGACAAGGCGGTCCGCCTGGACACCGTGGTCGTCTCCTCGCAGCACGCCAGCGACATCGACCTGGACTCGCTGCTCGCGCCCGACATCCGCGAGTTCGTCGTCGAGCACGTGCTCGCGCAGCTCGTCGAGGACGGCATCAAGCTGGACACCGAGGGCTACCGCCTCCTGGTGAACCCGACCGGCCGCTTCGAGATCGGCGGCCCGATGGGCGACGCCGGCCTCACCGGCCGCAAGATCATCATCGACACGTACGGCGGCATGGCCCGCCACGGTGGCGGCGCCTTCTCCGGCAAGGACCCGTCCAAGGTCGACCGCTCGGCGGCGTACGCGATGCGCTGGGTGGCGAAGAACGTGGTGGCCGCCGGGCTCGCCACCCGCTGCGAGGTCCAGGTCGCGTACGCGATCGGCAAGGCCGAGCCCGTCGGTCTCTTCGTCGAGACCTTCGGCACCGCCGCCATCGACACGGAGAAGATCGAGAACGCGATCGGTGAGGTCTTCGACCTCCGCCCGGCCGCGATCATCCGCGACCTCGACCTGCTCCGCCCGATCTACGCCCAGACCGCCGCGTACGGGCACTTCGGCCGTGAGCTTCCCGACTTCACCTGGGAGCGCACCGACCGCGTGGACGCGCTGCGCGCGGCCGCCGGTCTGTAAGGGCCGCACGGCGTCAGCAGCGAGCGACAGCGGGGCCCGGACACCGAACGCGGTGGCCGGGCCCCGCCGCTCTGCCCGTCTGCCGCGCTCTGCCCGTCTGCCGCGCGCTGTCCGTGGGGCCGACGCTGTCAGTGCCGTCTGGTAGGAATTTGGCTGTGAGCAGCGAGAACGAGCAGTCCGCCGACCCGGGCGCCGGGGCGGACGGGTCCGGTGCCGGGGCGCCGGAGCAGCTTGCGCTGATCCGGGAGACCGTCCGCCGGGCCAAGGTGCCGCGTGCCAAGCCCCGCACCTGGCGGGGGGCCGCGCTGGCCGAGCGGCTGCCCGTCGCCCGCGTGCTGGTCAACAAGGGCGTCCTGCACCTGGACCAGTTCTTCGACTACGCGGTCCCGGCGGAGCTGGACGCCGAGGCGCAGCCCGGGGTGCGGGTGCGGGTGCGGTTCGGTGCCGGGCGGCGCAACGTCCAGGGCGGGCGGCGCGAGGGGGGCGGCCTGATCGACGGGTTCATCGTCGAGCGCCGCGCCGAGTCCGACTACCAGGGCGCGCTGGCCGCCCTCGCCTATGTGGTCTCCCCGGAGCCGGTCCTCGGGCCCGAGCTGCTCGCCCTCTCGCGGGCCGTGGCCGACCGGTACGCGGGCAGCCTCGCGGATGTCCTCCAGCTCGCCGTGCCGCCCCGCAACGGCCGCGCCGAGTCCAAGCCGTCCCCGGAGCCGCTGCCGCCGCCCCCGCCCCCGGAGCCGGGCACCTGGGAGCGGTACGGCCAGGGCCCCGCCTTCCTCCGTGCCCTGGCCGAGGGAGGTGCGCCCCGGGTGGTCTGGACCGCCCTGCCGGGCCCCCACTGGCCCGCCGAGATCGCCCGCGCCGTCGCCGCCACGCTCTCCTCGGGGCGCGGCGCGCTCGTCGTCGTCCCGGACGGGCGGGCCGCCGGACGGGTCGACGCCGCCCTGACCGAGGTGCTCGGCGCAGGCCGGCACGCTCTGCTCACCGCCGACTCCGGCCCCGAGAAGCGCTACCGCCAGTGGCTCGCGGTGCGCCGGGGCTCGGTGCGGGCGGTCGTCGGCACCCGCGCCGCCATGTTCGCCCCCGTCCGGGACCTCGGCCTGGTCGCCGTCTGGGACGACGGGGACGCCAGCCACAGCGACACCAACGCCCCCTTCCCGCACGTCCGCGAGGTCCTTGAACTGCGCGCAGCCCAGGGCCGGTGCGCCTTCCTGCTCGGCGGGCTCAGCTGCACGGTCGAGGCCGCGCAGCTCGTGGAGAGCGGCTGGGCGCTGCCCCTCCTCGCGGACCGGGAGCAGCTGCGGCGGGCCGCGCCCCTGATCCGTACGGTCGGGGACGGCGAGCTGGCCCGGGACGGCGCCGCCCGCTCCGCCCGGCTGCCCAGCCTCGCCTGGCAGACCGTGCGCGACGGCCTGCGCACCGGCCCGGTCCTGGTCCAGGTGCCCCGCCGGGGGTACGCGCCCCGCCTCGCCTGCGAGCGCTGCCGCACCCCCGCCCGCTGCCGCCACTGCGCCGGGCCCCTGGAGGCCCCGGACCAGCAGGATCTGAACTGCGCATGGTGCGGGCAGGCCGAGCGGGCCTGGCAGTGCGCGGAGTGCGGCTCGAACCGGCTGCGCGCCCAGATCGTCGGCGCCCGCCGCACCGCCGAGGAGCTGGGCCGGGCCTTCCCCGCCGTGCCCGTCCGCACGTCGGGGCGTGACCACATCCTGGACGCGGTGCCCGCCGCCCCCGCCCTGGTCGTCTCCACACCCGGCGCCGAGCCCGTGGCCGAGGGCGGCTATGCGGCGGCGCTCCTCCTGGACGGCTGGGCCGTGCTCGGCAGGCCCGACCTGCGGGCGGGGGAGGAGGCGCTGCGCCGGTGGACGGCGGCGGGCGCGCTGGTGCGCGGGCAGGACGAGGGCGGCACGGTGGTGATCGTCGCCGAGCCGACGCTGCGCCCGGTGCAGGCCCTGGTCCGCTGGGACCCGGCCGGGTTCGCCCGCCGGGAGCTGGCGGACCGGGCCGAGCTGCGCTTCCCCCCGGTCTCCCGGATGGCCTCGGTGACCGGCCCCGCCGAGGCCCTGGCGTCCTTCCTCGACACTGCCGCCCTGCCGCCGGAGGCCGAGATCCTGGGCCCGGTCCCGGTCCCGTCCACCGAGCCAGGCCGCCCCCGCCGCCCCACGGACGCCCCGGTGGGCGAGAGCTGGGAGCGCGTCCTGATCCGGGTGGTCCCGGGGCGCGGGGCGGCGCTCGCGGGCGCCCTGAAGGCGGCCCAGGCGGCGCGTACGGCCAAGGGCGGGGGAGAGCAGGTACGGATCAGGATCGATCCGCCGGACATCGGGTGAGCTGAGGGGCGGCCGGTCCTGCCGTGGGGCTCGCTCGGATGGGCCGGCGGTCCGGGTCCGGTCTGCGGCAGCGGCGGAGGAGAGCCCGGCCGGTCGCGCGGGGAGCGGGGAGAGGGCGGACAGCCGAGGAGGCCGGAGGGGGCTCGTGGGCCGGGAGGCAGCGCCCGGCGGGCGCTGAGAGGCTCGCCGGACATCGTCCGAGCGGCCGCGTCCGGCCGTGCCGGAAAAGGCGCAGGTCGAGCTGGGTCTCGCCGGGCGGCGGCTGAGAGCCCCGTCGGGCGGGCGCGTGAGTCGGGGCGCGCCGGGAGGGGTAGGCCCGGCGGTCACCGGTCAGGGAGCCGGGGAGTGACTGCCGTCGGCCGAAGGGCCTCGGCCGCTCCGGCCGGGAGCCGGAGCGGCCGGAGCGGCCGGAGCGGCCGCCGGGCAGGCGGCCCGGAGACCCGCCGGGCGGGGGACCGGGAAGCTCACCCGCGTTGGCTGGGGCGGGCATGTCCCGGTCGGTCAGGAGTCCAGGGGACGACCGTCGTCGGCTGAAGGATTCCGGCCGATCCGGGCCGGGGGAGCCGGAAGCGGGGCGGTGGCCGAGCAGGCGTCGGGCAGGCGGCCCGAAGCCATGTCGGGCAGGGGCCGGGAGGCTCATCCGCCAGGCGGTGACGAGCGTCTCCGGGGGCGGCCAGGGGGGCGGCCATGGATGTGGGGCGGCGGGCCGGGGAGACCGCCGCTCCGGGGCGTACGTGTCAGGCAGGCCCTGCGGTCAGCCGTTGCGCGGGCCCGGGAAGGCCCCGGGGCGCAGCTCCTCGCGGATCGGCTGCTGGACCGCCGACGGCTGCGGCGGCATCGAGCGGGCCGCCGGCACCGTGGGTACGGGAGATCCCGCGCCGGGGCCCACGGCGACCGGGCGGGGGGCCGTCGTGGTGTCGCCCTTCGTCTCGGCGTTCCCCGACTGCGCGGAGGCCCGGCGCGTGCCGTAACGGCGGTGCACCGCCTGCTTGGTGACCCCCAGCGCCGAGCCCACCGCGTCCCAGGAGAAGCCGAGTGAGCGGTCGAAGTCCACCGCCGCGGTGACCAGGGTCTCGACGCTGTCCCGCAGCTCCTGGGCGAGGCGGACGGTGGGGGCCGGGGCCCTGCCGTAGACGACGAAGCCCGCGGAGGGGCCGGAGCGGCGCGGGCGGTAGACGTTGCCCAGCTGGGCGGTGAGTGTGCGCAGCGCGTCCACCTGCCGCCGCACCCGCTCGATGTCCCGCACCAGAAGATGCAGGCTGGCCCGCGCTTGGGCGTCGTGGGTTGCGTGGTCGGCCATGAAGAAGCCTCTCGAACCGGCGTTGAAAGGGATCGGGCCGCATCGGGGCGACCCGCTTCGGTCAATCTCCTTTGACCAACGCCCGAGCCGGGTATGTGGTCACGCTATCGGGGCGTATGTGCATATGCACGGGGCGTGCGCGGCGCACGTGCGCCCCCTGATCGCCGGGCGGGCGGAAGCGACTGAGCCCCCTGGACACTGGTGCGCCCACAGGTCCCGAGCCTCCTGGACTACAGGTGTGCCCACGGGTCCCGAGCCCCCGGAACCACTGGTGTGCCCACAGCGCCTGACCCCCTGGATCAGCGATGCACCTGCAGCGGCCGAGCCCCTGATCAGCAGCGCGCTCGCGGCCCTCCGTGCGCCCCCGAGGCCACCCCCTAGACTGGTGTGCTGCTCGTCACCGTACGTCCTGGCCCGCCCGAGAGGCGCAGGAGTCCGAGAAGCCCGAGAGGCAGTCAGCCACCCATGAAGCTCGTCTTCGCCGGCACCCCCGAGGTCGCCGTCCCCGCCCTGGACGCCCTGATCGCCTCCGACCGCCACGAGGTGGCCGCCGTCGTTACCCGGCCCGACGCCCCCGCCGGGCGCGGCCGCCGGCTGGTGGCCAGCCCGGTGGCCGAGCGGGCGGCCGAGGCCGGGATCGAGGTGCTCAAGCCGGTGAAGCCCCGGGACGAGGAGTTCCTCGCCCGGCTGCGCGAGATCGCCCCGGACTGCTGCCCGGTCGTCGCCTACGGGGCCCTGCTGCCCAAGGTGGCCCTGGACGTGCCCGCCCGCGGCTGGGTCAACCTGCACTTCTCGCTGCTGCCCGCCTGGCGCGGCGCCGCGCCCGTACAGCACTCCCTGATGGCCGGGGACGAGGTGACCGGTGCCTCGACCTTTCTGATCGAGGAGGGGCTCGACTCCGGGCCGGTCTACGGGGTCCTCACCGAGGAGATCCGCCCCACCGACACCAGCGGCGACCTGCTCACCCGGCTCGCCTTCGCCGGGGCCGGGCTGCTCGCGGCCACCATGGACGGCATCGAGGACGGCACCCTGCACGCCGTGCCGCAGCCCCACGAGGGCGTCACCCTGGCCCCGAAGATCACCGTGGAGGACGCCCAGGTCGACTGGTCGGCCCCCGCCCTGCGCGTCGACCGCGTGGTGCGCGGCTGCACCCCCGCGCCCGGTGCCTGGACCCTCTTCCGGGGCGAGCGGCTCAAGCTCGTCCAGGCCACGCCCGTTCTGGACCGTACCGACCTGGCGCCCGGCGAGCTGTCGGCGGCGAAGAACAACGTGTACGCGGGCACCGGCTCGCACGCCGTCGAGCTGCTCTGGGTCCAGCCGCAGGGCAAGAAGCCGATGAAGGCCGCCGACTGGGCGCGCGGCGTCCGGATCGCCCCCGGCGAGCTGCTGGGCCTCTGAGAGCCCGTTCCCGGCAAGCTGCTCGGCCTCTGAGCCCCGCTTCCGGACTCCGGGCGCCCGTTCGGGTGCCCGGTGGCGGCGACGTACGCTGGGAGGGTTCGTCCCCTCACCCTCAGCGGAGCACCTTCCACGTGAACGACCAGCCGCGTCGCCGTCCCGCCAAGCCCCACCGCCGCCCCAAGAAGGACCCCGTCCGCTTCCTCGCCTTCGAGGCGCTGCGGGCCGTCGACGAGCGGGACGCGTACGCCAACCTCGTGCTGCCCCCGCTGCTGAAGAAGGCCCGCGCCAAGGGCGACTTCGACGGCCGGGACGCGGCGCTGGCGACCGAGCTGGTCTACGGGACGCTGCGCCGCCAGGGCACGTACGACGCGATCGTGGCGGCCTGCATCGACCGGCCGCTCCGTGAGGTCGACCCGCCGGTGCTGGACGTGCTGAACATGGGCGTCCACCAGCTCCTGGGCACCCGCATCCCCACCCACGCCGCCGTCTCCGCCAGTGTGGAGCTGGCCCGGGTGGTGCTGGGCGAGGGGCGGGCGAAGTTCGTCAACGCGGTGCTGCGCAAGGTCTCCGCGCACGACCTGGACGGCTGGGTGGAGAAGGTCGCGCCGCCGTACGAGGAGGACGCCGAGGACCACCTCGCGGTCGTCCACTCCCACCCGCGCTGGGTCGTCTCGGCGCTCTGGGACGCGCTCGGCGGCGGCCGGGCCGGGATCGAGGACCTGCTGGAGGCCGACAACGAGCGGCCCGAGGTGACGCTCGTGGCCCGCCCCGGCCGCTCCACCACCGAGGAGCTGGTCAAGGCGCTCGGCGACGAGAACGCGCTGCCGGGCCGCTGGTCCCCGTACGCCGTGCGGATGGCCGAGGGCGGCGAGCCCGGGGCCCTGACGGCGGTCCAGGAGGGCCGGGCGGGCGTCCAGGACGAGGGCAGCCAGCTGGTCGCCGCCGCGCTGGCCGCCGTCCCGGTGGAGGGCCGGGACACCCGCTGGCTGGACGGCTGCGCAGGCCCCGGCGGCAAGGCCGCCCTGCTGGCCGCCCTCGCCGCCGAGCGGGGGGCCACCCTGCTGGCCGCCGAGAAGCAGCCGCACCGGGCCCGGCTGGTCGAGCGGGCGCTCGCCGGCAACCCGGGTCCGTACCAGGTGATCACCGCCGACGGCACCCGCCCGCCGTGGCTGCCCGGCACCTTCGACCGCATTCTCATGGACGTGCCGTGCTCCGGCCTGGGCGCGCTCCGCCGCCGCCCCGAGGCCCGCTGGCGGCGCCGCGCGGAGGACCTGGAGGCCTTCTCGCCGCTCCAACGCGCCCTGCTGCGCGAGGCGTTGAAGGCCGTACGGGTCGGGGGCGTGGTCGGGTACGCCACCTGCTCGCCGCATCTCGCGGAGACCCGGGTGGTCGTCGAGGACGTCCTGAAGGGGCGTGGCGGCGAGCCGGTGGAGGCCGAGTGGGTCGATGCCCGCCCGCTGATGCCGGGCGTGCCCGCCCTCGGGGACGGACCCGATGTCCAGCTCTGGCCGCATCTGCACGGGACCGACGCCATGTATCTCGCTCTGCTGCGCAGGACCGGCTGAATATCGCCCTGACAATCGGTCTCTCCCGGCCTCGCCGCACGGCAAAAGAAAAGTAAAGCACTGGCAAAATGCGCAGAATGTGCGAACTGTGATGGCCGGGTGAGCCTTTGGCGACCGCCGAGGCGAGGAACCGGCGCGGAACATGGCAGGCTTGGGGCATGGCGCAGATCAACCCCAGCATCCTGTCCGCCGATTTCGCCCGTCTCGCCGAGGAGGCGAAGGCCGTCGAAGGCGCGGACTGGCTCCACGTCGACGTGATGGACAACCACTTCGTGCCCAACCTGACCCTCGGCGTGCCGATCGTCGAGGCGCTGGGCAAGGCCACGGACACCCCGCTGGACTGCCACCTCATGATCGAGGACCCCGACCGCTGGGCCCCGCAGTATGTGGAGGCGGGCGCCGGTTCGGTCACCTTCCACGCCGAGGCCGCCGCGGCGCCGGTGCGCCTGGCGCGGGAGATCCGGGCGAAGGGGGCGCGGGCGTCGATGGCGCTCAAGCCCGCCACGCCCATCGAGCCGTACGAGGACCTGCTCCCCGAGCTGGACATGCTGCTGATCATGACCGTCGAGCCGGGCTTCGGTGGCCAGGCCTTCCTGGACATCATGCTGCCGAAGATCCGCCGCACCCGGGAGCTGATCAGCAAGCACGGTCTGGAGCTGTGGCTCCAGGTCGACGGCGGGGTCTCGGCGACCACGATCGAGCGGTGCGCCGAGGCGGGCGCCGACGTCTTCGTCGCGGGATCGGCGGTCTACGGGGCGGACGACCCGGCGGGCGCGGTGCGAGGTCTGCGGGCCCAGGCGGAGGCGGCCACGGCCGCCGCGCCCTGGGCATGCGGCCACTGAACAAAGGGCAGATGAACGCGGCCCGACGGGGCCGATCAAGGGTCGCCGGATCTGACAGGATGACGGCGTATCGGGCGTGTGAACAGCAGTGAGGAGATCGCGGTGTCTGGCATCTCGGCGGGTCGGTCAGCCATGCGGATGGGACCCGCGGAGCTGGTGCAGGCGGCGGCCATGGCCCGCCGGTTCTACCTGGAGGGCAAGTCCAAGATCCAGATCGCCGAGGAGTTCGGCGTCAGCCGCTTCAAGGTGGCCCGGGTCCTGGAGACGGCCCTGGAGCGTGATCTCGTACGGATCGAGATCCGGGTGCCGGCCGAGCTGGACGCCGAACGCTCCGACGCGCTCCGGGCCCGCTACGGGCTGCGCCACGCGGTCGTCGTCGAGTCCCCGGCCGAGGAGCAGGACGACGCTCCCGACCCGGAGAACCTGGGCGAGGTCGCGGCCGACCTCCTCGGTGAGCTGGTGGCCGAGGGCGATGTGCTCGGCCTGGCCTGGGGCCGCTCCACCATCCACATGGCGGCGGCGCTCGACCGCCTGCCGCCCTGCACCGTCGTCCAGCTGACCGGGGTGTACGACGCGGGCACCGCCGAGCGCGGCTCGGTCGAGGCGGTCCGCCGGGCCGCCCAGGTCTCCGGCGGCGAGGCCCACCCCATCTACGCCCCGATGCTGCTGCCCGACCCGGCGACGGCTGCCGCGCTGCGCGAGCAGACGGGCATCGCCCGCGCCTTCGAGTACTTCGACAAGGTGACGGTCGCCGCCGTCTCCATCGGCTCCTGGGAGCCGGGCATCTCCACGGTCCACGACATGCTCTCCGACGAGGAGCGCGCCCACTACGCCTCGCTCGGCGTCGCCGCCGAGATGTCCGCGCACCTCTTCGACGCCGACGGCCGCCGGGTCGGGCGCGACCTGGGCGAGCGGTGCATCACGGTGGAGGCGGACCGGCTGCGCCGCATCCCCGAGGTGGTGGCCATCGCGGGCGGTCTGCGCAAGGCCGCCGCGATCGGGGCCGTACTCCGGTCGGGTCTGGTCACCAGCCTGGTGACGGACACCGCCGCCGCCGACTATCTGCTCACCGAGTCGGCCGCCGGGGTGCGCCCGGCGCTGGAGCGGGCGGACCCGGACGGGGAGTGACCTCGGGCGCGTAGCGGAGGAGGCCGGACACCCTTGGGGGTGTCCGGCCTCCTCCCATAGCGCGTAACGCCTCGGCGCCTCACCCCTGGCGCGGCGCCTCCGCGGCGCACGCCTGGCGCGGGACCTCCGCCGCGCCCGGGGCGGCCTCCGCGTGGTCGGGCGCTATGCCCAGCACGGTCTCCTCCAGATACTGCTCGGGCTCCTCGTACTGGCCCACGTCGGCCGGGTTGTAGCGCGGGGTCAGCCGCGACCAGTCCAGGTTCCCCCGCATCCAGCTGCGCATCCCCTCCAGATACGGCACCAGCAGCCCGATCAGCTCCGGATACAGCTCCAGCAGCTCGTCCTCGGCGGTCAGGAACCGCTCCGTCTCCAGCGCCAGCCGCTCCGCGACATGGTCCAGCGCCTGCTGCTCGCCGAGGCCCCGGTGGTGGCGGACCAGGTGGACGAGATTGTGGATCTCGCCGAGCACCTGCTCCTTCTCGAAGGAGTAGACGTCGTTGGCCCAGCACACATGGTTGCAGGCGGCTTCCAGGGCGGTGATGAACCGGGGGTCGTTGTGGAGCGACTCCGGTGCCTCGATCCGGGCGACGATCTCTATGAGGTCCATGCAGACGTGGATGGCCCCGGTGTGCCGCCGCTTGGCGATGTACGTCTCCTCGGACGGCACCACGCCCTCGGCACGGTTGCCCGCCTCCCAGGTGGTGGCCGTCGTGAGGTAGGTGACCAGATGCCAGGCGAACCGGGTCCGCCAGTGGGGGGCCGCGTTCGGTGTCGTACGTGCCCACAGGTCCATCAGGGCGATCACGGCGGCGGGCAGCTCCTCGCCCGGCAGGGGCGCCGGGGCGGTGCCGTCCACCACGGCCCGCATCCGGTCCACCACGGCGCGCACCAGCTCGGGGGAGCGGCCGAGGTGGCCGTCGTCGAGCTGGTCGTCGACGAGGAAGAGCCAGACGAACCAATCGGCCACCAGATCGAGGTGCTCCGGATCGGCCGTCGGGTAGACCATGCCGACGAACGCGCCGAAATCGGCTTGTTCGAAGCGGTTCATCGCGGACTCGCGGTGCACCAGACCCGTCTGTCTGACCCAGGTGGCCAGATGGCCACGGACGTGCCCGACGTGCGGATTCGTCCGCTGGGGGAACGGGCAGTAGATGTCCGGCAGTTCGCTGTCCACAGGCGGATCTGGATCCTCTCCGGTCAAACGGTGTGCCGGGGCCGCCGATGTGCCGGAGCGGCACCTCGGACACCCCGAGACCTGCGGCTTTGAAGCTACCTGACCCGTTGTCACCGGGTCCAGGGATGGTGATCACGAATGATTCGAATCCCGTTCGGGTAGAGTCCGTGGGTAAGGCAGGTTCCACTTGCCCGGGACCCCCGGCCACCTCTCAGGAGGCCTCCAGGATCGCTTTGGAGGAACAGACGAACGCGGGGGTCTTTTGCTGTGTCTTCGTGGAAACGACCTGCGCCGTTTCGTATGAAAAAATGAGATTTATGCGCTTTCTTGAGCCGGGCACCGGTCGCTACACAGACTCCTCCGTGGTTCCGTACGACCTCACGTACGACGACGTCTTCATGGTTCCGGGCCGCTCCGCCGTCGGCTCCCGCCAGGCCGTGGACCTCTCCTCGCCGGACGGGACCGGTACCACCATCCCGCTCGTGGTCGCCAACATGACCGCCATCGCGGGCCGCCGGATGGCCGAAACCGTCGCCCGCCGCGGCGGGCTCGTCGTCATCCCCCAGGACATCCCGATCGAGGTCGTCACCGACGTCATCACCTGGGTCAAGACGCGCCACCTCGTCCTGGACACCCCGATCGAGCTGGCCCCCGGCCAGACCGTCGCCGACGCGCTCTCCCTGCTGCCCAAGCGGGCGCACGGCGCGGGCGTCGTCGTGGACGCGGACCGCCGCCCGGTCGGCGTCGTCACCGACCACGACCTGACCGGCGTCGACCGCTTCACCCAGCTCTCCGAGGTCATGTCCAAGGACCTGGTCCTGCTGGACGCGGACATCGACCCGCGCGACGCCTTCAACAAGCTCGACGGCGCCAACCGCAAGCTCGCCCCCGCCGTGGACAAGGACGGCCGCCTCGTCGGCATCCTCACCCGCAAGGCCGCTCTGCGCGCCACCCTCTACACCCCCGCCACCGACGCCCAGGGCCGCCTGCGCATCGCGGCCGCCGTCGGCATCAACGGCGACGTGGCGGGCAAGGCCAAGCAGCTCCTGGACGCGGGCGTCGACACCCTCGTCGTGGACACCGCCCACGGCCACCAGGAATCCATGATCGCCGCCGTGAAGGCGGTACGGGCCCTGGACCCGCGGGTCCCGATCGTCGCGGGCAACATCGTCGCCGCCGAGGGCGTACGCGACCTGATCGAGGCGGGCGCCGACATCATCAAGGTCGGCGTCGGCCCCGGCGCCATGTGCACCACCCGCATGATGACCGGCGTCGGCCGGCCGCAGTTCTCCGCCGTCCTGGAGTGCGCCGCCGAGGCGAAGAAGCACGGCAAGCACGTCTGGGCGGACGGCGGCGTCCGCCACCCGCGCGATGTCGCCATGGCGCTCGCCGCGGGCGCGTCCAACGTGATGATCGGCTCCTGGTTCGCGGGGACGTACGAGTCGCCCGGCGACCTCCAGCAGTCCGCCGACGGCCGCTCCTACAAGGAGTCCTTCGGCATGGCCTCCGCGCGCGCCGTGAAGAACCGCACCTCGGACGAGTCCGCGTACGACCGGGCCCGCAAGGCGCTCTTCGAGGAGGGCATCTCCACCTCCCGGATGTTCCTCGACCCGGCCCGCCCGGGCGTCGAGGACCTGATCGACTCGATCATCGCGGGCGTCCGCTCCTCCTGCACCTACGCCGGTGCCGCCTCCCTGGAGGAGTTCGCGGAGAAGGCCGTCGTCGGCATCCAGAGCGCCGCCGGTTACGCCGAGGGCAAGCCGCTGCACGCCAGCTGGAGTTGATCCTCCCCGACACCCCTGCCCCTTCCGGTCATTCGTACCGGGAGGGGCAGCGGCGTTCCGGAACCCCTGCAGACGCCCTTCCCGGGCGCCCGTCCGAGGTGGCCGGGATCCCGCTTCAACTCTGTTGAAAGCTCAGTAATATGAACCGCAATCAGCTGCCTCCCTCTCTGCGGTAAGGGATCTCATGTCCTTCTTCACTGACCTGGCCCATCAGTACATCGACGGCGAGTGGCGGCCGGGGAAGGGGTCCTGGGACATCATCGACTTCAACCCCTTCGACGGGGAGAAGCTCGCCTCGATCCCGGTGGCCACCGCCGAGGAGGTCGACCAGGCCTACCGCGCGGCCGAGCGCGCCCAGCAGGCGTGGGCCGACACCAACCCGTACGCCCGGCGCACGGTCCTGGAAAAGGCGCTGCGGATCGTCGAGGAGCGCGAGCCGGAGATCGCCGGGGCCATCGTCGCGGAGCTGGGCGGCACCCACCTGAAGGCCGCCTTCGAACTGCACCTGGCCAAGGAGTTCCTGCGCGAGGCCATCCAGCTCGCCCTGCGCCCGGCCGGGCAGATCCTCCCCTCGCCCACCGAGGGCAAGGAGAACCGCGTCTACCGGGTGCCCGTCGGGGTCGTCGGGGTCATCAGCCCCTTCAACTTCCCCTTCCTGCTCTCCCTCAAGTCCGTCGCCCCCGCCCTCGCCCTCGGCAACGCGGTCGTCCTCAAGCCGCACCAGAACACCCCGATCTGCGGCGGCACCCTGCTGGCCAAGGTCTTCGAGGACGCCGGGCTGCCCGCCGGACTGCTCAACGTCGTCGTCACCGACATCGCGGAGATCGGTGACACCCTGCTGGAGCACCCCGTACCGCAGGTCATCTCCTTCACCGGCTCCGACAAGGTCGGCCGGCACGTCGCCACCGTCTGCGCCGCCAACCTCAAGCGCGTCGTCCTCGAACTCGGCGGCAACAGCGCCCTGATCGTGCTCGACGACGCCGACGTGGAGTACGCGGTCGACGCCGCGGTCTTCAGCCGTTACGTCCACCAGGGCCAGGTCTGCATGGCCGCCAACCGCATCCTGGTCGACCGGGCGGTCGAGGCCGAGTTCACCGAGAAGTTCGTCGCCAAGGTCGCCTCCCTCACCGTCGGGGACCCGGCCGACCCGGCCACCCAGATCGGCCCGCTGATCAACTCCTCGCAGGCCGAGTCCATCTCCCGGCTCGTCGACGAGACCGTCGAGTCCGGCGCCACCGCGCTGCTCCACGGCCGCGTCGACGGCAACCTGGTCAGCCCCTCCGTCCTCACCGGCCTGCCCGCCGACTCGCCCGTCCTCCGGCAGGAGATCTTCGGCCCGGTCGCCCTGATCGTCCCCTTCGACGGCGAGGACGAGGCCGTCCGGATCGCCAACGACACCCCGTACGGTCTCAGCGGCGCCGTCCACACCGGCAACATCGAGCGCGGCGTCCGGGTCGGGCAGCGCATCCACACCGGCATGATCCACATCAACGACGGCACCGTCCACGACGAGCCGATCGTCCCCTTCGGCGGCGAGAAGGGCTCGGGGCTCGGCCGGCTGAACGGCGAGTCGATGGTGGAGGCCTTCACCACCCAGAAGTGGATCTCCGTCCAGCACGGCCGCTCGCAGTTCCCCTTCTGACCCACGGGCCACCCGCCGGACGCACGGGCCTTCCCCTGCGCCGAGCACGCCCCCGGCGGCGGCTCATGGTCTACTGCGGGAGGCGGCACACCCGCCGCCTCCCGCAGCCGGACCCATCGCAGAGAAGTGAACCGCCCGACGTGCGCCTGAACGACCTCGACGAACGCATCGTCCACGCCCTCGCCGAAGACGCCCGGCGCTCCTACGCCGACATCGGCGCCATCGTCGGCCTTTCCGCCCCCGCCGTGAAACGCCGCGTCGACCGGCTCCGCGCCGAGGGCGCGATCACCGGCTTCACCGTCCGCGTCGACCCGGCCGCGCTCGGCTGGGAGACCGAGGGCTTCATCGAGATCTACTGCAGCCGCAACACCTCCCCGGAAGCGATCAAGCAGGGCCTGGCCCGCTACCCGGAGATCGCCTCGGCCTCCACCGTCACCGGCGAGGCCGACGCGGTGGTTCAGGTCTTCGCCGCCGACATGCGCCACTTCGAGCAGGTGCTGGAGCGGATCGCGGGGGAGCCGTACGTCGAGCGGACCAAGTCCGTCCTGGTCCTCTCCCCGCTGCTGCGCCGCTACTCGGCGGAGGCCCCGCCGGCCTGATCCGGGGCCCGTACAGCGCCCCGGGAAGTGGCGCACATCACCCCACTGACCTGCGGTGATGCCCGACGCAACATTTCGCCGCCGGCGGGCCCCGGGGCGCAACGAATCGACGGTCGGTGCGCAACACTCGCGCCTTGTCCGGGCCGAACGGCGACACGTACCGTCGATACGTCTCCCCACCCCGCCCGCACCGTCCGAGGTCAGCCATGCCCCCGTTGCGTACCGCCCTGCTCCAGAGTTCCGGCCGGCCCGGCGCCGTCGAGGCGAACCTGAAGACGCTGGACGAGGCCGCCGCGCGCGCCGCCGCGGCCGGTGCCCGGCTGCTGGTCGCCCCCGAGCTGTTCCTGACCGGGTACGCCATCGGGGACGCCGTCCCGGAGCTGGCCGAGCCTGCCGACGGCCCCGGCGCGCAGGCCGCCGCCGAGATCGCCGTACGCCACGGCCTCGCGGTCCTCTACGGCTACCCGGAGCGCGACGGCGAGCGGATCTTCAACTCCTCCCAGCTGATCGGCCCCGACGGCACGCGGCTGGCGAACTACCGCAAGACCCACCTCTTCGGCTGCTTCGAGCAGGAGTGGTTCACCCCGGGCGAGGAGACCGTGGTCCAGGCGGAGCTGGACGGCATCCGGATCGGCCTGCTGATCTGCTACGACGTCGAGTTCCCGGAGAACGTACGGGCGCACGCCCTGGCCGGCACCGACCTGCTGCTGGTGCCCACCGCGCAGATGCACCCCTTCCAGTTCGTCGCCGAATCCGTCGTCCCCGTACGGGCCTTCGAGAGCCAGCTGTACGTGGCGTACGTCAACCGGACCGGCCCGGAAGGCGAGTTCGAGTTCGTCGGGCTGAGCTGCCTGGCCGGCCCCGACGGCACCGTACGCACCCGCGCCGGGCGCGGCGAGGAACTGGTGATCGGTGAGGTGGACCCGGAGTTCCTGGCCGCCTCCCGCGCCGCCAACCCGTATCTGCACGACCGCCGCCCCGGCCTCTACGGCTCCCTCGCCTGAGCCCGCCCCCTCCCCGAACTTCCGTACAGCGCAAGGAGTCCGTACCCCATGACGTCCACGGTGCCCAACGCCGTCCAGCACACCGACGCCACCGCCCCGCCGATCACCATGTTCGGGCCGGACTTCCCGTACGCGTACGACGACTTCCTCGCCCACCCGGCCGGCCTCGGCCAGATACCGGCGACCGAGCACGGCCAGGAGGTCGCCGTCATCGGCGGCGGGCTCTCCGGCATCATCGCCGCGTACGAGCTGATGAAGATGGGCCTCAAGCCCGTCGTCTACGAGGCGGACCGGATCGGCGGCCGGCTGCGGACCGTCGGCTTCGACGGCTGCGACCCCTCGCTCACCGCCGAGATGGGCGCCATGCGCTTCCCGCCGTCCTCCACGGCGCTCCAGCACTACATCGACCTGGTCGGCCTGGAGACCCGCGCGTTCCCCAACCCGCTCTCCCCGGCCACCCCCTCCACCGTCGTGGACCTCAAGGGCGAGTCGCACTACGCCGAGACCATCGACGACCTGCCGCAGGTCTACCGCGATGTGGCCGACGCCTGGAACGCCTGTCTGGAGGAGGGCGCCGACTTCTCCGACATGAACCGGGCGCTGCGCGAGCGCGACGTCCCGCGCATCCGCGAGATCTGGTCGCAGCTCGTCGAGCGGCTCGACAACCAGACCTTCTACGGCTTCCTCTGCGAGTCCGAGGCCTTCAAGTCCTTCCGCCACCGCGAGATCTTCGGCCAGGTCGGCTTCGGCACCGGCGGCTGGGACACCGACTTCCCCAACTCCATCCTGGAGATCCTGCGGGTCGTCTACACCGAGGCCGACGACCACCACCGCGGCATCGTCGGCGGCAGCCAGCAGCTCCCGCTGCGCCTCTGGGACCGGGAGCCGCAGAAGATCGTCCACTGGCCGCAGGGCACCTCGCTCTCCTCCCTGCACGGCGGCGAGCCGCGCGGCGCGGTCACCCGGTTGACCCGTACGGCGGGCAACCGCATCACCGTCACCGACGCCTCCGGCGACATCCGCACCTACCGGGCCGCCGTCTTCACCGGCCAGTCCTGGCTGCTGCTCTCCAAGATCGACTGCGATGACGCGCTCTTCCCGATCGACCACTGGACGGCGATGGAGCGCACCCACTACATGGAGTCGTCCAAGCTGTTCGTCCCCGTCGACCGGCCGTTCTGGCTGGACAAGGACGAGAGCACCGGCCGCGACACCATGTCGATGACGCTCACCGACCGGATGACCCGGGGGACCTACCTCCTGGACGACGGCCCGGACAAGCCCGCCGTCATCTGCCTCTCCTACACGTGGTGCGACGACAGCCTGAAGTGGCTGCCGCTCTCCCCGAAGGAGCGCATGGAGGTCATGCTCAAGTCGCTCGGCGAGATCTACCCGAACGTCGACATCCGCAGCCACATCATCGGCAACCCGGTCACCGTCTCCTGGGAGAACGAGCCCTGGTTCATGGGCGCGTTCAAGGCGAACCTGCCCGGCCACTACCGCTACCAGCGGCGGCTGTTCACCCACTTCATGCAGGACCGGCTGCCCGAGGACAAGCGCGGGATCTTCCTCGCCGGGGACGACATCTCCTGGACGGCCGGCTGGGCCGAGGGCGCCGTGCAGACCGCGCTCAACGCGGTGTGGGGCGTCATGCACCAGTTCGGCGGGGCCACCGACCCGACCAACCCCGGGCCCGGCGACCTCTACGACGAGATCGCGCCGGTGGAGCTGCCGGAGGACTGAGCCGGGAGCCACATCGGTGTGCGGGCGTCGGCGGCCGGGGTGAGCAGGAAGCGCACCACGAGCCCGGCGCCCGCGTCCGTACGCTGCCTGAACTCCTCGGCCAGCGCCGGGGATCCGCGCAGCTGCCGGAGCACCCGGGCCGTCGACCAGGCCGCCTCACGGGCCCGCTCCAGGCTCCAGGAACTCACCAGATGGGTGAGCGGGTCCGTGATCCGGAGCAGGTCGGGGTCCGGCATCAGCTCGTCGTGGATCCGCTCCTCCAGGAGCGTGAGGAGATCGCCCACCCGCTCGAACTCCCCTTCCAGCGCCGCCGGTTCGCAGTCGCGCGCGCGGCAGATGTCCACCATGGCCAGGGGCAGGTCGTGCGCGATGTGCGCATGGAGACCGGCGAGCGCGAACTGCACGGGGCGTACGCCGGGGTGGTGGCGGTACTGGAACAGCGGCCGTCGGCACTCCGGCGTCCGCCCGCCCGCGTCCGCCGCGTCGAGCGCCGCCAGATACCGCTCCGCGAGCCGTGCCTCCAGGGAACCGCCCCTTCGGCGTTCCGCCCCAACGACCGCCAGCCGTACGTCGTGGAAGACCCCGATTCCGTCTCCGGGCGGCCACCGGCGGGGGCGGGAGCGCACTGCCGGTTCCGTGGACTGTTCGGTCTGCGTCATGTGCGGAGCGTCCCAGTCCTGGGCCCGGCCCGGCACCGGTCGGCCGAAGGTTCATCGGAACGGACGAACGACCGTGCCGGAAAAGGGGTTCGAGGCGCGCCGGGCGCCCGCGACGGCCGCTCAGGGCTGCTCGGAGCGTCCGGGCTTCCCGCCCTCCTCGGGCTTCGTGCCGTCCTCGGGCTTCGTGCCGGTCCCGGACCCCTCGACGGTCCCGGGCTTCGTGCCGGTCCCGGGCTTTCCGCCGTCGCCGGGCCCCTCGACGGTTCCGGACCCCTCGTCGTACGCCGACGTCCCCGCGTCCAGCAGCGGTTCCTGGGTCTTCAGGTGGGCCGGGGCGAAGGCGCGCAGCACGTGGTAGCCGGTGATCACGACGAGGGTGCCGAGCGCGATGCCGCCCAGCTCGAAGTTGTCGGTGATCTTCAGGCTGACCCCGCCGACGCCGATGATGATGCCCGCCGCGGCCGGGACCAGGTTGAGCGGATTGCGCAGGTCCACCCGGCCGTTGAGCCAGATCTGCGCACCGAGCAGGCCGATCATCCCGTACAGGATCACGGTGATGCCGCCGAGCACCCCACCGGGGATCGCCGCCACGACCGCGCCGAACTTGGGGCAGAGGCCGAAGAGGAGGGCGAAGCAGGCGGCGGCCCAGTAGGCGGCCGTGGAGTAGACGCGGGTGGCGGCCATCACGCCGATGTTCTCGGAGTACGTGGTGTTGGGCGGGCCGCCCACGGCGGTGGAGAGCATGGAGGCCGCACCGTCCGCCGCGATGGCGGTGCCGAGCTTGTCGTCCAGCGGGTCGCCGGTCATCTCGCCCACGGCCTTCACATGGCCCGCGTTCTCCGCGACGAGCGCGATCACCACGGGCAGCGCGACCAGGATCGCGGACCACTCGAAGGCCGGAGCGTGGAAGGACGGCAGCCCGATCCAGTCGGCCTGGCCGACGGCGGAGAGGTCCAGACGCCAGTGGTCGACGGCCTCCGCGCCGCCCGCCGGGGAGTGGATCTTGCCGAAGACCAGGTCCAGCACCCAGGAGAGCAGATAGCCGAAGACCAGCCCGAGGAAGATCGCGATCCGGGAGAGGAAACCGCGCAGACAGACCACGGCGAGCCCGGTGAAGAGCATCACCAGCAGCGCGGTCCACTGGTCCTGCGGCCAGTACGTCGACGCGGTCACCGGGGCCAGGTTGAACCCGATCAGCATCACGACGGCGCCTGTCACCACCGGCGGCATCGCCGCGTGGATGATGCGCGCGCCGAACCGCTGGACCGCCAGGCCCACCAGGAACAGCGCCGCGCCGACCACCAGCACCGCACCCGTGACGGTCGCGCTGTCACCGCCGCTCGCCCGGATGGTGGCGGCGACCCCGACGAAGGAGAGCGAGCAGCCGAGATAGCTGGGCACCCGGCCCTTGGTGGCCAGCAGGAAGATCGCGGTCGCGACCCCGGACATCATGATCGCGAGGTTCGGGTCGAGACCCATCAGCACCGGGGCGACGAACGACGCTCCGAACATCGCCACCACGTGCTGGGCGCCGAGTCCGAACGTACGGGGCCAGGAGAGCCGTTCGTCGGGGCGGACCACCGCCCCGGGCGCGGGGGTCTTCCCGTCGCCGTGCAAGGTCCAGCGCACGCCGAGGCTCATGGTTGCTCCCTGAAGGTCTGCTCGGTGTGCCGGCCGGTCCGCGACGCTGCGCGACCAGGTGTTCGGTGTTCACCTGCGGAAAAGATCAGCGCCATGGTAGTGGTGCGGCGGGGAGCCCCGCCGTCGGGGCGGCCCCGGCCCCGGACGGGCCGGAACCGGGGCCTCCAGGCGCCTCTGGCAGGGCTGAGCCTCCGACGGGCGGGCGGCGGCCTGCGGTGGCCGCGCCCCGGCGCCCACCCGAGCGGCCTCAGCCCCCGACCGGGCTCTTCGCCGCCGCACCGCCCGCCGCCGCACCGCCCGCCGCCGCACCGCCCGTCCCCGCGCCACCGGCCGGTGTTCCGGAGCCGGGCCCCTTCCGGTCGCCCGCCCGCAGCACCCCGGCCCCCGCCACCAGGCCGAACGCCAGCGCGGTCACCACGCCGAAGGAGACCACCAGCGAGGTCGTCTCGGCCAGTGCGCCGATCGCCGAGGGGGCGATCAGGCTGGAGGTGTACGTGATGGTGGCGACGCCCGCGATGGCCTGGCTCGGGTTGGGTCCGCTGCGCCCGGCCGCCGCGAAGGCCAGCGGCACCACGACCGCCACGCCGAGCCCCAGCAGCCCGAAGCCGCCCATCGCCGCCGCCGGGGAGGGCGAGAACACCACGAGCAGCCCGCCCAGTGTGGCCAGCGTCCCGCCCACCCGTACGGTCCGCACCGCGCCGAACCGGTCCACGATCCGGTCCCCGGCCAGCCGCGCCACCGCCATCGTCAGGGCGAAGGCGGTGGTCGAGGCGGCCGCGACCCCGTCCGAGCTGCCCAGGACGTCCCGCAGATAGACCGCCGACCAGTCCAGGCTGGCGCCTTCCGCGAAGACCGCGCAGAACCCGACGGCCCCGATGACCAGCGCGGACTTCGGCGGCAGGGTGAAGCGCGGCGGCTCCTCGTCCGGCTCGCTGCGCAGGTCCAGCACGTTCCGGCAGGCGGCCAGCCCCAGCGCCGTCAGCACCAGCGCGGCCAGCGTGTGGTGGAGCCGGGCGTCGGCGCCGATGTGCGCGGCCACCGTGCCCGCGGCCGAGCCGATCAGCGCGCCCACGCTCCACATGCCGTGCAGCCCCGACATGATCGACTTGTCGAGGCGGTTCTCCACCTCCACGCCCAGGGCGTTCATCGCCACGTCGGACATCCCGGCGGTCGCCCCGTAAACGAAGAGGGCGGCGCAGAGCGTCAGCAGGTTCGGCGCCAGGGCGGGCAGGATCAGCGCCAGCGTCCACAGGGCCAGCAGCCCGCGCAGGGCGGTCCGGGCGCCGAACCGGTGGCTGATCCGGCCCGCCAGCGGCATCGCGATCGAGGCGCCGATCGCGGGGAAGGCCAGCGCCAGGCCGAGCTGGCCCGCGCTCACCCCGGCGTGGTCCTGGATCCATGGCACCCGGGTCGCGAAGCTGCCGGTCACCGCCCCGTGCACCGCGAAGACGGCGGCGACGGCGACCCGGGCCCGCCGCACCTGCTCCCTGCTGTGGACCGCGGCGGCGGTCGGTTCCTTCGTCATACGGGCTGTGCCCTCCCCTGAGAGTGCCGCGTGCGTCGCGAGGCGGCCGGACTGCGTCGCGTAAACTATCAGGAACCCTGCCTGATAGATAGTTCTTTCGGGCGGCCCCTCTCCGCCGACCCGGGAAAGAGGCTCCGTGGTGGTCTGGAAGGATCCCGGTATGCCCGCATCACCGAGCACGGCTCGGGCCATCAACGACCGCCTCGCCCTGCAACTGCTCCAGCAGGACGGCCCGTTGACGGCCGCACAGCTCAAGAACCTGACCGGACTCTCCCGCCCGACCGTGGCCGACCTGGTCGAACGGCTCCAGGGCGCCGGTCTGATCCATGTCGTCGGCGAGTCCGGCGCCGTCCGCCGGGGACCCAACGCCAAGCTGTACGGGATCGTCGCCGACCGGGCCCACCTCGCCGCCCTCGACGTGCGCACCGGCAGCGTCTCCGTGGTCGTCGCGGACCTGCTGGGGACCACCCTCGCGGAGGCCACCCTGCCCATCACCGATGAGGCCGGGACCGGGCCCGCCGTCGAACAGGCCGTCGCCCTCCTGGAGCGCACCGCCCGCGAGGCGGGGTCCGTCCCCCTGCACAGCGTCGGCATCGGGGCCCCGGGCCTGATCGACCCGGCCACCGGCGAACTGCGCGACACCTCCAAGCTGCCCGCCTGGCACCGGGCCCTGGTCCGGGTCCTCCAGCAGCGGCTGCCGGCGACCGTCCTCGTCGAGAACGAGACCAACCTCGCCGCCGTCGCGGAGCACCGGGCCGGGGCCGCCCTGGACCGGGAGACCTTCGTCCTCATCTGGCTGGGCCAGGGCATCGGGGCCGCCGTGATGCTGGACGGCAGGCTGCGGCAGGGCGCCTCCGGGGGCGCGGGCGAGATCGGCTTCCTGCCGGTGCCCGGGGTGACCGGACTGCCCTCGGCCGTCGACTGCGCGGGCGGCTTCTACTCCCTGGCCGGTTCGGCGGCCCTCTGCGAGCTCGCCGCCCGCCACGGCATCGCGCTGCCCGACGGCGCGGCCCCCGACGCCACCGCCGTGGCGGCCGTACGCACCGCGCTGGCGGCGGGGGAGCGGGGGGAACCGTTCCTGGACGAGGTGGCCGACCGGCTCGCCCTCGGGGCCGCGGCCGTCGTCTCGGTCCTGGACCCCGGCTGCGTCCTCCTGGCGGGCGCGGTCGGGGAGGCGGGCGGCGCCCCGCTCGCAGCCCGGGTCGAGGAGCGCCTCGCCGTGATGTCCCCGCTGCGCACCGAGGTCCGGGCGGGCTCGCTGGGGGACGGGGCGGTGCTGCGCGGGGCGCTGCTCACCGCCCGCGACGCGGCCCAGGAGGCGCTGTTCGCCCCCGGGGGCTGAGAACGGGACGCGGGGCACGGGCGTCCGGCCCGTACGGCGCGGACGAGGGCCGGGGCGGTGACGCGAGCCGGGCGGCACGGCCCCGGCAGGCCGTACGGCCCCGGGAGCGGCCGGCAACGGGTGAAGCCCCGGCAGTGGCTGCCGGGGCTTCACGCGTGGTGCGGGGAGGTCACGGGGGCGACGCGCTCACCCCCGTACGGGAGTCAGCAGGCGCCCTGGTCCTTCCAGACGCCCCACTGGCCGGTGGTGCCGGGCTTCTCGCCCTTCGTCCACCACGAGGCCTTCCACTCGTGGCCGTCCTGGCTGACGACCGCGCCGCCCTGGTACTCGGTGCCCGCGTTCCACGCCGGGGCCGAGCAGGTGCCGCCCGGCTGCGTCGGGGTCGGAGTCGGGGTCGGGGTGGGCGTGGGACCGGTCGGGTCCGGGGTCGGCGTCGGGTTGGTGCCGGTGCCGGGCTCGACCAGGGTGGTGCCGCGGGCCAGGTCACCGGCGAGGGCGTAGGACTTCCCGCCGAAGGTCACGGTCCAGTTGGACGGCGTGGAGGTGGGCAGGTAGTAGACGAAGTCCAGCTCCACCGAGGCGCCGGGGGCCAGGGTCTGCCAGGCCGGGAGCTTCAGGGAGACCCGGTTGTAGGGGCCCTTGAGCCCGCCGATGTTGTTGGCGGCGGTGTGGTCGCTGCGGATGATCGACGTACCGAAGCCGGACTGGTCCTTGGCGTTGGCCGGGGCGGAGGTGGCGTAGTCGAACTGGAACTCCGTGCCGCCGGGCAGCGTGGCCTGGGTGTTGTTGGTGATCTTCAGCTTGGGGCTGATCGGGTAGTTGGAGTCACCGAGGGCGAACTGGCCGAAGGAGACGTCGATGTTCACGGCCTGGGTGGGCAGGTCGACCGTGGAGCGCTTCGCGCCGTACGGGGCCGCCGTCTTGAAGGCGTCGTACATCGCGGTGGTCAGCGTGTTGCCGGTCTCGTACTGGCCCTTGGCCGCGTTCCACTGGTAGTCGCCCGCCAGCTCCCAGATCATCGTGCCGCCGATGCCCTGGTCGACCACGTAGTCGGCCTTGCGCTTCACCGACTGCTCGTCCTCGGTGGAGAGGAAGACCTTCTTCTGGGCGTTCCACAGCCACGGGGCGACCAGCGTCGAGTCGTAGTTGCGGACGTAGGTGCCGGTCAGCTGGGTGTTCGCGGGGAAGCCGTAGTCGGTGAGGTAGTCACCGACGATGCCCTTCTCCAGGTTCTTCGCGTGCCACATCGGGTTCGAGCCGGCCGGGGCCTCCTGGCCGTTGTCGTCCTTGTCGTGCCAGAGGTTGTCGATGCCGACCGCGCCGTCACCGCACTTGGTCAGACCGGAACCGGCCGGGCAGCTGGTCGCGGCGGCCTTGCCCCACAGACCGTTGGTGCCGCCCTGGACGTTCTTGAAGCCGCGGGTGTAGTACGGCAGGCCGATGTTGATCCGGCCGGCCGGCATGGAGCCGCGGAAGTAGTGGAAGGCCCAGTCGGTGTTGAGGTAGCCGACACCGCCGTACTGCGAGGTGGTGTAGACGCCCGCCTGCGCCAGCTCGTTGTCCTTGCCGTCGTCGAAGAGCGAGGCGTTCGGACCGACGTACTCGTTCCAGGCGCCGTGCAGGTCGTAGGACATGATGTTGACGTAGTCCAGGTACTTCTGCATCTGGTACGTCTCCATGCCCCGCAGCAGGTAGCCGGAGGACGGGGCGGCGACGGTCAGCAGGTAGTGCTTGCCGTCGGCGGCGCCCGCGCGGTCGAGCTTCTCGCGCAGGGTCTTCATGAGGACGTCGTAGCCCTTGACCAGGCCCGCGCGGCGGCCGTTGGCCAGCGCGTGGTCCATCGGGTTGCCCGCGTCCTTCATGGACGTGGCGTACTCGTAGTCGATGTCGACGCCGTTGAAGCCGTACTTGCGGACGAAGTCCACGGCCGAGTCGGAGAAGGTGTTGATGCCCGCCGTGTTGACCGAGCCGTCGGCGTTGGTGGCCATCGAGTAGAAGCCGCCGGAGTTGACGCGCGTGCCGTCCGGGCCGAAGTAGCCGCCGGTCTCGGCCCAGCCGCCCACGGAGACCAGGGTCTTCACGTCCGGGTACTGCTTCTTGTACTTCGTCAGCAGGTTGAAGTGCCCCTTGTAGGGCAGCGACGGGTCCATCTCGGCGCCTGCGACACCCGGCCAGGTCATGCCGGTGGAGGCGTTGTCGGGGCTGTCGGGCCCGACCGAGAGCTTGTTGGCGCTGTCGACGTGCGCGAAGGCGTAGTTGAGGTGGGTGACCTTGGTCCAGGGGATGTTCGGGACCAGGTAGGGGTCCCGGCCGTCCTTGCCGGTACGCCAGTTGGTGAAGTACCCGATGACGCGGCGCTGGTGGTCGTCGCCCATCTTCTCGCGGCCGTCGGTGTCGTAGACGGTGCAGTACGGGGTGTCGACGCCGGGGGTCTTGTACAGCCCGTCCGGGCGACAGGACTCGTGGTCGGTGGCGGCCGCCGACGGAGTGGCGGCGAGGGAGGTCATCAGCAGGCCGGCGATGGCTGCGCCGGCGGCGAGGAGCGTGGCTCTCGCTCTGGTGGGGGACAGCATGTGGTCGTTCCTCCTGGGGAGGTCGGCAGAACACAACTGGCTAAAAGGGGGTGGGTCTGTCGGGGTCCCGGTGTGCGCACACCGTGGGACCGAACCTCCGAGGTGACGCAGAGATTAAGAGGACTAGACCAGTGCGTCAATAGGTCTGGACCTTTATCGCGCGACTTTCTGAATGACTACGTTGTCGACCACTTGTCGGGTTTCGCTCCGACGGGTTTGCGCCAGTTGTTCCCGCGCCCCCGGCCCCCTGCTCCCGCGCCCCGGCCTCGCGCTCCGTGACCAGGTCCCTCGCCCCTGTGACCCAGCCCACAGGACTCACCCGCATGGCCGAGGGGTGTCCGTGGCAGACTGGTTCCGTACCAGTAGCAGCGCACTCCGGGGTCGGTGCAATTCCGAACCGGCGGTTATAGTCCGCGACCCGTCCGCAGCCAGCGGCCGGTTGACCAGGTGAGATTCCTGGACCGACGGTTAAAGTCCGGATGGGAGGCAGTGCGCGGCGGTTCGTCATCGGGTACGCCGCCGTCGGCGGGCGCATGGCCGGGTTTCGCCGGACCCCTGCGTCCTCTCTTCGGTTTCCGGCGTTTCCCCTGGTGAGCCGCTTCATCTGTCGTCATCGACAGGCCCCGGAGTCCGTGCCCGAAGAGGCAGGAGGACCCGGTGGCCACCGCAGCCGACATCACCGCCATGGGCCGAGCGATCGCGCTCGCCGCCCGCGGTCTCGGCTCCACCAGCCCGAATCCGGTCGTCGGATGTGTGATCACCGACGCCTCCGGAGCCGTGGTCGGCGAAGGCTTCCACCAGCGCGCCGGCGGGCCGCACGCCGAGGTCCACGCCCTGCGCGCGGCCGGTGAGCGGGCCCGGGGCGGCACCGCCTACGTCACCCTCGAACCCTGCAACCACACCGGCCGCACCGGCCCCTGCGCCCAGGCCCTCCTGGAGGCCGGGATCAGCCGGGTCGTCCACGCCGTCGGTGACCCGAACCCGCAGGCCACCGGGGGTGCCGACACCCTGCGCGCGGCCGGGGTCCAGGTCGAGCAGGGGCTCCTCGCGGAAGAGGCCGAGGCGGGGAACGCCGCCTGGCTCACCTCGGTGCGCCTCGGCCGCCCGTACGTCCTGTGGAAGTACGCCGCGACCCTCGACGGCCGCATCGCCGCCGCCGACGCCACCAGCCGCTGGATCACCTCGCCCGAGGCCCGCGCCGACGTCCACCGGCTCCGTGCCGAGGTCGACGCGGTGATCGTGGGCTCCGGCACCGCCCGCGCCGACGACCCCCAGCTCGGCGTGCGCGGGATCGACGGCGCCACCCAGCCCCTGCGCGTCGTCGTCGACACCGGCGCCACCGCCGTCCGGCCCGGCGCCCGGGTCCTCGACGACACGGCCCCCACCCTGGTCGCCGTCGCGGAGGACGCCCCGGCCGGCCACCTCCCCGAGGACACCGTCCTGCGGCTGCCCCGCGCCGCCATCGGCCCCGGCCTGGACGTCGACGCCCTCCTCGCAGCCCTGCACGCCCGGGGCGTCCGCTCCGTACTCCTCGAAGGCGGCCCGACCCTGGCCGGGGCCTTCGTCGCCGCCGGAAAGGTCGACAAGGTCGTCGGCTATCTCGCCCCGGTCCTGCTCGGGGCCGGCCCCGCCGCCCTCGGGGACGCCGGAATCACCACGATCGCGCAGGCGTTGCGCCTCGAGGTGACCGAGACCGTCCCGATCGGCCCCGATCTGCGCATCACCGCCGCCCCCGCCCCTGCTCGGAAGGGAAACTGAGTGTTCACCGGAATTGTCGAAGAACTGGGTGAGGTCACCGCCGTCGAGCAGCTCGACGACGCCTCCCGCTTCCGGCTGCGCGGCCCCCTCGTCACCGAGGGCGCCCAGCACGGCGACTCCATCGCGGTGAACGGCGTCTGCCTCACCGTCGTGGAGACCGGCGACGGCGAGTTCACCGCCGATGTGATGGCCGAGACCCTCAAGCGCTCCAGCCTCGGCGCCCTCACCACCGGCTCCCGGGTCAACCTGGAGCGCCCGATGGCGCTCGGCGGCCGACTCGGCGGACACATCGTCCAGGGCCATGTGGACGGCACCGGCACCATCGTCGAGCGCACCCCCTCCGAGCACTGGGAGATCGTCAAGGTCTCCCTGCCGCCCGAGCTGACCCGGTACGTCGTCGAGAAGGGCTCCATCACGGTCGACGGCGTCAGCCTCACCGTCGTCGAGGCGGCGGCCGACTTCTTCACCATCAGCCTCATCCCCACCACCCTCGCCCTGACCACGCTCGGCCACAAGCAGCCCGGCGATCCGGTCAACCTGGAGGTGGACGTCATCGCCAAGTACGTCGAGCGGCTGCTGGGCGACCGGTCCGGATCCGCACCGGGCCCGCTGCCGGGCGGCCTGCCGGGGCAGGACCCGCTGGCCGACAGCCGGACCACTGGGCAGGACCCGCGATGAACGCCGTCTCCTGGCTCAACTCCGAGGCCTTCACCGTCTTCGGCCAGCACATCAAGTGGTCGGACATGATCGGCAACGTCATCGGCCTCACCGCCCTCGCCCTCGGCTGGCGGCGCTCCATCTGGACCTGGCCCGCCCAGCTGCTCTCCGGCGCCATCCTCCTGGTCGCCTTCGCCTCCGCCCACCTCTCCGGCAGCGCGGGCAAGCAGCTCGTCGTCATCGTCGTCGCCCTCTGGGGCTGGTGGTCCTGGAACCGGGGCAAGCAGCAGGCCCAGGACGGCTCCATCGCCGTCCGCTTCGCCACCTGGCGCGAGCGCGGGGTGCTGATCGGCGCCGCAGCCCTCGGCACCCTCGCCGTCGGCGGCCTGTTCACCGCCTTCCCCTCGCTCTCCTGGGACCCGTGGCCGGACGCGTACATCTTCGTCGGCACCGTCGTCGCGATGTACGCCCAGGCCAAGGGCATGGTCGAGTTCTGGTTCGCCTGGCTCCTGGTCGACCTGGTCGGCGTCCCGCTGAACTTCGCCAACGGCTTCGCCTTCTCCGGCTTCGTCTACATCATCTACGGCGCCCTCGTCCTGTGGGGCATGCGCGACTGGTGGCTGCGTACGCGGACACCCGCTCTGGAAGGAGCCACGGCATGACTGCCCAGCCCACCTGGCTGCACCCCGGCCACGACCCGCTCTCCGAGGACCTCGCCCTGGACCCGGTCGAGCAGGCCATCCGTGACATCGCCGCGGGCCGCCCCGTCGTCGTCGTGGACGACGAGGACCGCGAGAACGAGGGCGACCTCGTCATCGCCGCCGAGATGGCCACCCCCGAGATCGTCGCCTTCATGATGAGCGAGTGCCGCGGGCTGATCTGCGCCCCCATGGAGAGCGACGAGCTGGAGCGGCTCGAACTCCCGCAGATGGTCGCGGACAACACCGAGTCGATGCAGACCGCCTTCACCGTCTCCGTCGACGCCTCCGCCGCGCACGGCGTCACCACCGGCATCTCCGCCGCCGACCGCGCCACCACCCTCCGGATGCTCGCCGGTGGCGTCGCGGGCCCCGCCGACTTCGTCCGCCCCGGCCACATCTTCCCGCTGCGCGCCCGCTCCGGCGGCGTCCTCGTCCGCAACGGCCACACCGAGGCCGCCGTCGACCTCGCCCGGCTCGCCGGACTCCGCCCCGCCGGGGCCATCGTGGAGATCGCGGGGGAGGACGGCACCATGCTGCGCCTGCCCGAGCTGGTCCCCTTCGCCCGCAAGCACGGGCTGACGATCATCTCCATCGAGGACCTGATCGCCTACCGCCGCAGCGCCGAGCCCACCGTGCGCCGCGAGGCCGCCACCCGCCTGCCCACCGCGTTCGGCGACTTCACCGCGTACGGCTACCGCTCCACCGTCGACGGCGTCGAGCACGTCGCCCTCGTCCACGGCGATGTCACCGAGGGCGGCGGCGAGGACGTCCTCGTCCGCATCCACTCCGAGTGCCTGACCGGCGACATCTTCCAGTCCCAGCGCTGCGACTGCGGCCCTCAGCTGCACGCTTCCATGCGGCGCATCACCGAGGAGGGCCGGGGCGTCGTCGTCTACCTCCGGGGCCACGAGGGGCGCGGCATCGGCCTGCTCTCCAAGCTCCGCGCGTACGAACTCCAGGAGCGCGGCGTGGACACCCTCGACGCCAACCTGGAGCTGGGCCTGCCCGCCGACGCCCGCGACTACGCGGCCGGCGCGCAGATCCTCCAGGACCTCGGCGTACGCAGCCTCCGGCTGATGACCAACAACCCCGAGAAGACCGACGCCGTCCTGCGCCACGGACTCGCCGTCACCGGCCGGGAACCCATGCCCGTCCAGGCTGGCGAGCACAATCTGCGCTATCTGCGCACCAAGCGCGACCGCATGGGCCACGACCTGCCGTGGCTCGACGGAACCCCGGCGTCGACCTGCGCCAACCAGTAGCGAACACCTCTCTCGACCAGCAACAGGAGAACCATGAGCGGCAAGGGTGCACCCGAACTGTCCGTACGCAACTGCGCCGACCTGCGGGTTGCCGTCATCGCGGCCCAGTGGCACGAGAAAGTGATGGACGGTCTCGTCGACGGCGCCCTGCGTGCCCTGCACGAGCTGGGCATCGACGAGCCGACGCTGCTCCGCGTCCCCGGCTCCTTCGAGCTGCCGGTGGTCGCCAAGGTGCTCGCGGGCCGCGGCTACGACGCGATCGTCGCGCTCGGCGTGATCATCCGGGGCGGCACCCCCCACTTCGAGTACGTCTCCCAGGGCGTCACCGTCGGCCTCACCCAGGTCACCGTCGACACCGGTGTCCCCGTCGGCTTCGGCGTACTGACGTGCGACACCGAGGAGCAGGCCCTCGATCGGGCGGGCCTCGAAGGGTCCAACGAGGACAAGGGGCACGAAGCGGTCACCGCCGCCGTGGCCACCGCCGCCACGCTGCGGACCGTCAGCGAACCCTGGCGCTGAGTGCCCTCCGGCGACCCCGTATTCTGAGGACCATCATGGCGAACAAAACCTTCGAAGAGCTCTTCGCCGAGCTCCAGCTCAAGGCCGCCGAAGGCGACCCCTCGACCTCGCGCACCGCCGAACTGGTGGACAAGGGCGTCCATGCCATCGGCAAGAAGGTCGTCGAGGAGGCCGCCGAGGTCTGGATGGCCGCCGAGTACGAGGGCAAGGAAGCCGCCGCCGAGGAGATCTCCCAGCTGCTGTACCACGTCCAGGTGATGATGGTCGCCCGCGGGATCTCGCTCGACGACGTCTACGCCCATCTCTGAGCACACGCCTCTCTGAGCACACCCCGAGCACCGCACGTCACAGCTCTTCTCCCTCTTCCCCCCTCCGCACAAAGGAACCTGACCTCATGCTGCGCATCGCCGTCCCCAACAAGGGTGCACTCTCCGGCTCTGCGATGGCCATGCTCCATGAGGCCGGGTACCAGCAGCGCAAGGAATCCAAGGAGCTGGTCCTGGTCGACCCGGAGAACGAAGTGGAGTTCTTCTACCTCCGCCCCCGGGACATCGCCATCTACGTCAGCTCCGGCCGGCTCGACATCGGCATCACCGGCCGTGACCTGCTCCTGGACTCCGGCGCCGATGCCGAGGAGATCCTCCAGCTCGGCTTCGCCCGCTCCACCTTCCGCTACGCCACCAAGCCCGGCACCGCCGCGGGCCCGCAGGACTTCGACGGCATGACGATCGCCACCTCCTACGAGGGCATCGTCGCCGCCCACCTCAAGGAGTCCGGCGTCAAGGCGTCCATCGTCCACCTCGACGGCGCGGTCGAGACCGCCATCGAGCTGGGCGTCGCGCAGATCATCGCGGACGTCGTCGAGACCGGCACCAGCATGCGCAACGCCGGACTCGAGGTGATCGGCGACCCGATCATGACCTCCGAGGCCGTCGTCATCCGCCGCAACGGCGCCCCCGCCGACGACCCCAAGGTCCAGCAGTTCCTCCGCCGCCTCCAGGGCGTCCTGGTCGCCCGGTCCTACGTGATGATGGACTACGACTGCCGCGTCGAGCACCTGGAGCGCGCCGTCGCCCTCACCCCGGGCCTGGAGTCCCCGACGATCTCCCCGCTGCACCACGAGGGCTGGGTCGCCGTCCGCTCCATGGTCGCCGCCAAGGAGGCCCAGCGGATCATGGACGACCTGTACGAGCTGGGCGCCCGCGCCATCCTCACCACGGCCATCCACGCCTGCCGCCTCTGACGGCCCCGGGCGCCCCGGCCCGGGGCGCCCTCCGGCCACCGCACACCCCCGCGAGAGAAGACCCCGATGTCCGCGCCCCGGCCCGAAGCCCCCGCCCTCCCGGTCACCTTCCGGCCCACCCTCACCCGGGTGGTCCTGCTGAGCGTGGGGCTGGCGATGTTCCTCGTCATCACCGTCGTCGCGCTGATGCTGGAGCGGCTCAACGTGGCGGAGCGGATCAGCTTCGTCTTCGTCGCCGCGCTCTTCTTCGGCGTCCTGGCCCTGCTCAGCAGGCCCAAGGTGGAGGCCGACGAGGCCGGGGTCACCGTCGTCAACCTCACCCGGACCCGCAGGCTGGCCTGGGAGGAGATCCTCCGCGTCAACCTGCGCTCCGGCGACCCCTGGGTCTTCCTCGACCTCAGCGACGGCACCAGCCTGCCCGCCCTCGGCATCCAGCCCGGCATGGCCAAGCAGCAGGCCATCCGCGACGCCCGCGCCCTGCGCGCCCTCACCGAGGCCCGGTCCGCGGGCGACGACACCGCCTGACCGACGGACCACCCACGCCCGGCGGAAGGTTCCGGACCGCCCGGCTCCCGTCGGTACCGACAGGGCTCCGGGCCCGGCCCGGCTCCCGCTCCGCCCGGGGCTCAGACCCCGCCCGGCTCCTGCTGCCCCCGGCCCACCGGGCCGCGCCCGGACAGCACCTCGCCGTAGGCCTGCATCAGGTCCGGCAGCCGCAGCGTGGACAGGTCCTCCCGGCTCAGCGTCCCGCTGTACCCGGAGAGCCGCAGATCGCGGTAGGCGCAGCTCTTCTCGTACAGCGTGCGCAGGAAGCGTCCGTTGCCCAGCTCGTCGATCCACCCCTGGTCCACCACATGGCCGCTGATGGAGCGCAGCTCGTCGACCGCCTCCTCGTCCCACACATCGTCGTTCTCGGCGGCCAGCACGCTCCCGATCGCGGTGAGTTCGAGCGGGCGGTAGCTCGGGAAGTCGACCCGGGTGGTGAAGCGGGAGGAGAGTCCCGGATTGGTGGCGAGGAGCCGGTCCATGCCCTCCGGATACCCCGCGAGGATGACGACGAGGTGGTCCCGGTTGTCCTCGGCCCGCTTCAGCAGGACCTGAAGCGCCTCGTCGCCGTACGCGTCGCCCTTGCTGTAACCGGAGTTGGCCAGGCTGTACGCCTCGTCGACGAAGAGCACCCCGCCGAGCGCCGAGTCGATCAGCTCATTGGCCTTCACTGCCGTCTGCCCCAGGAACTCGCCCACCAGATCGGAGCGTTGGGCCTCGATCAGATGGTCGCCGCCGAGCAGCCCCAGCGCGTAGAAGACCCGCCCCAGGATCCGCGCCACCGTCGTCTTGCCGGTGCCGGACGGGCCGGAGAAGACGAAGTGCCGCTTCGGCGGCTGGACCGGGAGCCCCTGCTCGGCCCGGAGCCGGGCCATGTTCAGCTGCGCGGAGAGCGCCTTCACCTGCCGTTTCACGGGTTCCAGGCCGACCATCCGCTCCAGCTGGGCCAGCGCCTCGGCCAGCAGGACGGGATCGCTCGGCCCGGCCGGGAAGGGCGGCGGCTTACGGGTCCGGGTGCGGCGTAACCCCTCGACCGGGGCGGTCGGCGCGGGCTCCGGCCCCTCGTCGAGCAGCCCGGTCTCCCCGACCTGCCACGGTTCGCGGCCGTCCACCAGCTCCGTGAGCGGCGAGGTGTCGCCGTCCGGCAGCACCTCCGCCCCCGTACCTCCGGCGCCGCCCGAGCCGATGCCGGTCAGCAGGACGGCGGCCAGATCGGCGGAGTCGTCGTACCCGTCGCCCTCCGAGATCGCCGCCAGCCGGGCCGAGGTGTCCATGAACGCCGGATCGACCCGGTGCACCGCCCGGTAGAGCGGCAGGGCCGCCGCACTGCGCCCGGTGCCCTCGTGGGCCCGCGCCAGCCAGTAGCGCAGCTCCTTGCGCTGCGGCTGCTCGCTGCGACAGCGCATCAGGGCGGCCGCGAGCAGCGGTTCGGCCTGCCCGTACATCTCCAGCCGCACCCGGGCCATCCCGCCGAAGAGCCCGGCCTCGATGCCCAGCATCGGATCGTCGACCAACTGCTCGGTGTACCGCACGAGCTGTTCCCAGTCCTTGACCAGATACGAGCGGCAGGCGTGCAGGAACCGCACCTGCGGGTCCGTGTCCACCGGCGGCAGCCCCGCCAACGCCCGGTCCAGCTCCGGCACATGGCGTCCGTCCAGCCAGTGCGAGGCGTGCGCGAGCAGCAGATCGCGCGGGCTCTCCAGCAGCGGCTGCACCCACCAGCCCAGCCAGTACCAGGAGTTGAGCGGACGGCGGTGCCGGGCCCGCTGCTCGCCGAAGCGGTCGCGGTGCCGGTACATGCGCAGCAGCGCGGTGGCGGTGTCGATGCGCAGCGCGTGGAGGCCGAGCCAGCCGTCCGCCATGCCGGGATCGATCCGTACCGCAGCTCTGAACTCCTCCTCGGCCTGCGGGTAGGCGCCCATCGTGTAGGCGTCCATGCCGCGCAGCCAGGCGAGGTCGGCGGGGGCCTGTGCGCCCTGTGTGCCGATGTCCATCAGGTCCCCCACGCCAACTGTTCCCCCAGGATGTCCCGCCCGCACAGCATGCCCACCGGAGCGCGCCGAATCACTGCGTTGGGGAAGGGAATTGACCACACCGAGGTGCATCGTACCTGCGCAGGTGGGAGCGGGCCGGTCAACGGCGGATCATGCGGGCGGTGACCGAGGGTGAGCGGATCGCTCTGCGTGGTCGCCGGGCGGCGGTGGGCGCACAGGACGAAGCCCCCGGTCACGGGGGAACAACCGGGGGCTTCGCGTCTGTGGGGGCTCCGAAAAGCCGCACAATGAGAACGTAAGACCAGTAAGGCCCCCCGGTCAAGCGGAGTTGAGGCACTTCCGGGCCGATTTCCGACTGCTCAGTACGGAGGCGGTGTCTGCCTACCCTCGGTGACGAAACGGTTCACCCCCGCGGTCGCACCGGGTCCCTCCAGCCACACGTATCCCTCGGGCACCTGACGTACCAGCACATCGGCGTACGGCCGCGACGGGTCCGCGGCGAAGTGCCGCTCCTCGGCGGCCGTCCAGCCGTCCCAGAACTCCGTGAGCCCGGCACCGTCCCGCGCCCGGCCGCGCCCCCAGGACTCCCCCGGTCCCAGTTCCATCCAGCAGAGCGCCGCCAGCCACGGCCGCACCCCCCGGCGCCCCGCCCCGACACCCTCGACCAGGACCACCGGGGCCGCCTCCAGCGTCCGCGCCGGGCCGAAGCGCCGCCCGGTCCAGTCGTACGGGGCGTACCGCGCGTCCTCGCCGCGGGCGAGAGGCCGCAGCACCTGGTCCCGCAGCCGCCCCGTCCAGCCGAACAGCTCCTCGTGGGTGGCGAGATCGTCCAGATGGAGCACCGGCGCACCGCCGAGCGCCGCCGCCAGCCGCCCGGCGAACGTGCTCTTCCCCGACCCCGCGTGCCCGTCCACCGCGACGAGCCGGACCGGCCCGCAGGAGGCGGGCAGCGAGCGCAGGGTGTCGGCGTGGCGGGCCAGGTCGTCCATGACCCCAGCGTACGGGCCCCGCTCCGGCGCCCTCGTCCGCGCGGAACCCGGTCCGCCGCAGGTCACGCCAGTGGTTCAGGCCAATATTGGTGGCACGGAGGACGGCTCGGGCAGTTTGGCGACGGCCCCGCCCCGGGAACCGGCATAGTTGGCGCGCCACCTGGCGCGGCGCCGGCTCCACCCCGCCCAGCCTGCGGGTCCACCCACGGCCCGCTCCCACCCACGACCCGGGGGTCTCGTCCATGACCAGTCCGACCACACGCAGAACCGTCCTGACCGCTGCACTCGCGGCAGCGGCCGGAGCGGGCACCGCGGCCGCCGCCGTCCCCGCCACCGCCGCACCGGCACCCTCCGCCCCCCGGCCCTCCGCATCCCAGGCAGCCGCCCCCCTCGTGGACAACCGCTTCTGGCACACGTACACCGACTGGCGCCACGGCTCCGGCAACGGCACCCGGGTCCTCGCGGGCACCCGCCCCGGCCTGGCCATCGCCACCCCCGCCGGCCGCACCGACTACACCGACCCGCACACCGGCGAGACGGCCGCCTGGGAGTACGCCACCTGGACCTCGCCCGCCCACCGCTCCGCCGTCCCCGCCACCGAACTGATCGCCTCCTGGAACGCCCGGACGCCCGCGGGCACCTGGATCGCGGTCGAACTGAGCGCCACCTACGCGGACGGCACCACGACCCCCTGGTTCGTGATGGGCCGCTGGGCCTCGGGCGACGGCGACATCCGGCGCACCTCGGTGGACGACCAGGGGGACGCGCACAGCTCGGTGTGGACCGACGCGCTCTCGGTGGACGACGCGTCGACCGGCGTACGGTTCACCTCGTACCGCATCCGCGTCACCCTCCACCGCGCCCCCGGCAGCCGCTTCACCCCGACCGTCTGGCGCGTCGGCGCGATGGCCTCCGCCGTCCCCGACCGCTTCGAGGTCCCGGCGTCCACCCCGGTCCACTCCCGCGAACTGCGGGTCCCGCGCTACTCGCAGAACGTCCACATCGGCCAGTACCCCGAGTACGACAACGGCGGCCAGGCCTGGTGCAGCCCCACCTCCTCGCAGATGATCATCGAGTACTGGGGCCGCAAGCCCACCGCCGAGGACCTCGCCTGGGTCCGGCCGGGCCTGCCCGACCCCCAGGTCTGCCACGCCGCCCGCTCCACCTACGACTATCAGTACGGCGGCTGCGGCAACTGGCCCTTCAACGCCGCCTACGCCGCCACCTACCGGGACCTGAACGCGGTCGTCACCCGGCTCGGCACGCTCACCGACCTGGAACGGCTGGTGCGCGCCGGAATCCCCGTCATCACCTCGCAGTCCTTCCTGGAGGAGGAGCTGACCGGCGCCGGCTACGGCACGGCGGGCCACCTGATGACGGTGATCGGCTTCACCCCCACCGGCGACGTGATCGCCAACGACCCCGCGTCCCCGGACAACCCGGCGGTCCGCCGCGTCTATCGCCGCCGGGAATTCGAGAACATCTGGCTCCGCACCAAGCGTTACGACGCGACCGGCCGGGTCAGGAGCGGTTCGGGCGGGGTCTGTTACGTCTTCTGGCCCCAGGACCCGACACCTGCCCAGCGGCTCGTGCTCCGCTCGCTGGGACTCCTGTGACCCACCGGGCCCGGCGGGGGAGCCACGCCAGGCCGGGCCCGGCCCGGACAACGGGGACAACCGGGGGCAACACGTCGCCGGCACCGGGGAGTTACGGGCGTTGCGCTACGTTGACGGGGTGACCGACATCGAATCGCGCATCGACACGTCCCGGCCGCACACCGCCCGGATATGGAACTACTGGACCGGCGGCAAGGACAACTACCCGGTGGACCGGGAAGCCGGCGACCGGATCGGTGAACTGCACCCCGGCATCGGGGAGTACGCGAAGGCGGACCGGCTCTTCCTGGGGCGTGCCGTGCGGTATCTGGCCCAGGAGCAGGGCATCCGGCAGTTCCTGGACATCGGTACGGGGCTGCCGAGCGCGGACAACACGCACGAGGTCGCCCAGCGCATCGCCCCCGACGCCCGGGTCGTGTACGTGGACAACGACCCGCTCGTCCTCGCGCACGCCCGGGCCCTGCTGGTCGGCACGCCCGAGGGGCGCACCGACTACCTGGACGCCGACCTGCGGGACATCGACACGATCCTGGCCGCCGCGGCGAAGACGCTCGACCTCTCGCAGCCGGTCGCCCTGATGCTGCTCGGCGTCGTCATCTTCATCGAGGACGACGAGGAGTCGTACGCCATCGTCCGTCGGCTCATGGACGCGCTCGCCCCCGGCAGCCACCTCGTCCTCTCCCACACGGTCACCCACCCCGACATGCCGGACGTCGACGAGGCGGTGGCGTTCTGGAACGAGCACGGCACCCCGAAGCTCACCCAGCGCACCCCCGCCGCCGTCGCGCGCTACTTCGACGGCCTGGAGCTGCTGGAGCCCGGGGTGGTCTCCTGCTCCGCGTGGCGGCCGGAGACCCCGAGCGCGGATGTGGCGATGTACGCGGGCGTCGCCCGCAAGTGACGCCCGGCGGATGCGCGGGGGCCGCCCGGCCGGAGTGATCCGGGCCGGGCGGCCCCGTACGGTCCGTCCGTACGGAGCCGTCCTCACGGCCTGCCCGGAGCGGACCCTCAGGCGGTACGCCGTCGGCGCACCGCGCCCACCACCGCGTCGACCACCAGGAACCCGGCCAGGGTCACCCCCAGCACCGGCAGCGCCCAGCCGAGGGCGACGACCGCCGGGACTCCCAGTACCAGGACCGGCAGCGGGAGCCGCCGCCACGCCCCCGGCTCGGGCGGCTTGCCGACGAGGGCCCGGCGGTCGGCGCGGGTGGGGCGTCGCTGCCACCACATGCGGTAGCCCCAGACGGTCACCGCCGTCAGACCGATGGCGACGATCGCCAGCGCGATCTGGTTGACCACCCCGAACAGCACGCCCATGTGCCCCTGCACACCGAGCTTGCTCAGCTTGCTCAGGACCGGGTGGTCGGCCCAGCGGGTCCGCGAGGTGATCTCGCCGCTGGAGGCGTCCACGGCGACCCGGTCGTAGTGCACCGGCCAGACGTTGTCGTTCTGCGCCACGGTCCAGGCGCTCGCCGCGTCCGCCGCGGGCGTGACCACCACCGTGCCGCCGAGTCCCGCGTTCCGGGCCGCCGTGAGGGCCGTGTCGAAGCCGGCCGGGTCGGCGTCGGCCGTCGTTCCGCCGGAACCGCCGTGCCCGGCGTGCTCGGAGTGGTCCTCCACGGGGGCCTCGGCGCCCGGGAGCGCGGTGTCGAGGGCGGGGGCGTTGCCGTTCACCGCGTCCAGCAGCCGCCCGAACCGCTCACCTGCGTGGTTCGACCAGGTCAGCCCGGTGGCGCTGAGGAAGAGCAGCCCCAGGGCCAGCCACACCCCGGTGGCCGCGTGCCAGCTGCGCGTCCGGCGCACTCCGCGTGCCCCGCGCTCGGGCAGCAGCACGCCCCGGGCCGACTTCGGGCGCCGGCCCCGGCTGCGCCGCCCGATCCAGAGGACCAGCCCGCCCGCCACGGCCACCCACAGCCAGCTGGCGGCGACCTCGGAGTACAGGCGGCCCGTCTCGCCCAGGTGGAGGTTGCGGTGGAGGTCGTCGAGCCAGGTGGTGAGCGGCGTCGACCCGAACCAGGTCGTCAGCTCACCCCGTACCTCGGCGGTGTACGGGTCCACGAAGACCGTGCGCTGCTTCTCGCCCAGCTCGGGCACCGCGAGCACCACCCGCGTGGTGTCCTCGGGCCCCGGCGGGGTGACCACCGACGCCGTGGTGCCCTCCGGGTACGCGGCCCGCGCGGCCGCTATCTGCTCGGAGAGCGGCCGGACCGTCTCCCCGACCTGCTCGACCCGGAGCCGGTCGCCGTAGACGAACTGGTCGAGCTGGGGCGTGAGCGTGTACGCCAGCCCGGTCAGGGCCGCCACCAGCAGGAAGGGGGCGACGAGCACGCCCGCGTAGAAGTGCAGCCGCACCAGGAGGTGCCGTACGGCCTCCCAGGAGCGGCCCGGGGGCGGCGTCCCGGGGCCGGGTTTCGCGGAACTGCCCGCGCGGTCGGTGTCCGCGCCGCCGGTGTCTGTTCCACCGGTGTCTGTGCTGCCGGTCTCCGGGCCGGCGGCCTGCGGACCGTCGGTGTCCTGGGGCGTGGTGTCTTCGGGTCTGCGCGATGTCTGAGACATGGGTGCTCCTCGGAGGGCAGGCCGGAGGGGGACTCCGTGCACCTGCCGATGGGAACCGGGTCCTGCCCGGGTGAAGGGAAGCGGGAGGCCGTCAGGCCACGGCTGCCGACGGTGGCCCGCGCCGATGGCGGGACCGGGCGAGGAGCGCCCCGAAGCGCATGCGGACGACCCCCGGCGGCGCCGGGCGCGACCGGGGGAGACAGGGGAGGGAGGAGGGGACCGGCCGGAGGGCGAGGCGGGGGAGGAGCAGGGCGGCAAGGCACCGCAGCACCCGCTCCCCGTGGATCACACAGAGGGCCGTCCCGAGGGTGGCCGCCGCATGGGCCAGGGTCATCCCGGCGTCCATGACATGGCCGTCACCGGTACCCGAGGGCCCGGCCATGTGGTGCTCGTGGCCGTGACCGTGCCCGGACGCCGTCGCGGGGTGGTGGGCCCCGCCCGGCGCCGACAGGAAGTGGAAGGCGTTGTGCAGCGCGAACTGTGTCCCGCCCAGCACCAGCGTCACGACGTCGAAGCGCCGCCGTCGCCCGCCGAAGAGCAGCGCCCCCTGGACCGCCAGGGCGGCGAACAGGAGGCCGAGCACCCCGGCGCCGGGCAGCCGCCCGCCCGCCGCGACATGGCTCACGGCACCGAGAATCAGACACGCGGCACCGCAGAGCAGACTCCTGGCCGCCTGTGTCGGCCAGCTGCCCGGTGCACGCATGGAGACAAAATAGCCAGCCCCGGGCCCGGCCTCACCCGTGGGGTGTCCGTCCTGGTCTCTTCCCATGCGGCAGTAGTCGGCCAGCTGGCCGAAAAAGTTCCCGTACGTTTTCGGCCAGAGGAAGGGCCGGGCGAGCCCTCTCGGGAAACGCCGCAGGGGCGGGGTGCCCGCCCGGCACCCCGCCCCTGCGCCCCCGTACCCGTGCGGGCTAGCTGATCGCCTTGATCAGCTCACCGTTCTGGGTGTCTCCGCTCAGCTCCCAGAAGAACGTGCCTCCCAGGCCCTGGTCGTCCTTGTACGCCATCTTGGTGCCGATGGTCTCCGGGGTGTCGTAGCTCCACCAGTTGGTGCCGCAGTGGGCGTACGCCGTACCGGCCACCGTGCCCGTGGCGGGGCAGGTGTTCTTGAGGACCTTGTAGTCCTCGATGCCCGCCTCGTACGTGCCCGGCGCCGCCCCGGTCGCGCTGCCGCCCGGCTCGGACTGGGTGACCCCGGTCCAGCCCCGGCCGTAGAAGCCGATGCCCAGCAGCAGCTTCTCCGACGGGATGCCGAGCGACTTCAGCTTCGAGATCGCGGCGTCGGAGTTGAAGCCCTCCGTCGGGATGCCCGGGTAGGAGGTCAGCGGGGAGTGCGGGGCGGTCGGTCCCTGGGCCGCGAACGCGCCGAAGAAGTCGTACGTCATCGGCAGGTACCAGTCGAGGTGGGTCGCCGCCCCCGCGTAGTCCACCGCGTCGATCTTGCCGCCGTCGGAACCGTCCGCCGTGATCGCGGAGGTGATCAGGTTGTCGTTCCCGAAGGCCTTGCGCAGCTCGCCCAGCAGCTCGCCGTAAGCGTCCCGGCCGCTGGTGTCACAGGTCAGACCGCAGGCGTTGGGGTACTCCCAGTCGATGTCGATGCCGTCGAAGACATCGGCCCACCGGGGGTCCTCCACCAGGTCGTAGCAGGACTTCGCGAAGGCCGCGGGGTTCTGGGCGGCCTCACCGAACCCGCCCGACCAGCTCCAGCCGCCGAACGACCAGAGGACCCTGATGTCCGGGTGGAGTTCCTTGAGCTTGCGCAGCTGGTTGAAGTTGCCGCGCAGTTCCTGGTCCCAGGTGTCCGCGACCCCGTCGACGGACTCCTCGGCGGTGTACGCCTTCTCGTAGTCGGCGTAGGCGTCACCGATGGTGCACTTGCCGTTCTGCACATTGCCGAACGCGTAGTTGATGTGGGTGAGCTTCTCCGCCGAACCCGACGTCACGATGTTCTTGACGTGGTAATTCCGGTCGTAGACGCCCCAGTTGGTGAAGTAGCCGATCACCTTGTCGCCGGCCGCCGTGGGGGAGGCGGCGGTGGCCGCGGCGGGCCGGTCGGCGGGGGCCGCTCCGGCCGGGGACGTGCCCGCGACGCCGAGCAGGGTGGCGCCGAGCGCCGCCGTACAGGCGGCCGCGGCGAGCGCCCGGAGCCGGGCGCGGGGACGGTGCAGTCTGAGCATCGTGGCTCCTCGTGGGGGAGGGCTGGTGCGTGGGGGGTGCAGGCCGAGCTCCGGGCCGTACGCGCCCGGTTTGGCATGAACGCGGTAAGGCGTTCGTGGGGGGAAACCGTAGGAGGACTAGACCAGTTGGGTCAATGGTTCGGACCAATTCGGTGATCGACGGGGCGGTCCCCATCCCCTCTGACCAGCCCGTCACCCCGTGACGGGAGGCACCCGATCGGGCATACTCGACCCGCCACAGCCGCTGACCCGCGCCCCCCGAGACCCGGGCGGGCAGGATCGGCTGGGCAGTCTGTTTCCTCCCGGTCCCGCACCGGGAAGAGATCACCCGGCGGCGCCTCTCACACCCCGAGCGCGCGACCGTCGCAACGCCCGACAGGGAGGAGAGCGCCGTCATGTCCGACCGTGCCCCGCAGCCGGTGGAACGCCGTCTGCCCACCGAGGAGTCCCGGCAGCTCGTCGCGCTCGTCCGCGACATCGTGTCCAAGGAGATCGCTCCCCGGGCGGCCGAGGAGGAGGAAGCCGGCCGCTTCCCGCGCGAGGTGTTCACCCTCCTCTCCGAATCCGGCCTCCTCGGACTTCCCTACGGCTCCGACCACGGCGGCGGTGACCAGCCCTACGAGGTCTACCTCCAGGTGCTGGAGGAGCTGGCCGCGGCCCGTCTCACCGTCGGCCTCGGCGTCAGCGTCCACTCCCTGGCCTGCCACGCCCTCGCCGGATACGGCACCGACGAGCAGCGGGCCGCGCACCTCACGGAGATGCTCTCCGGCGGTCTGCTGGGCGCCTACTGCCTCTCCGAGCCCGCGTCCGGCTCCGACGCCGCCTCTCTGCGCACCAAGGCCGTGCGCGACGGCGACGACTGGGTCATCACCGGCACCAAGGCGTGGATCACCCACGGCGGTATCGCGGACTTCTACACCGTGCTCGCCCGCACCGGCGTCGAAGGGCCCCGCGGCATCACGGCCTTCCTCGTCCCCGGCGACGCCGAAGGGCTGAACGCCGCGCTCCCCGAGAAGAAGATGGGCATGAAGGGCTCGCCCACGGCCCAGCTCAACTTCGACGGCGTGCGGGTCGGTGACGACCGCTGCATCGGCGAGGAGGGCCAGGGCTTCGCCATCGCCCTCTCCGCGCTCGACTCCGGGCGTCTGGGCATCGCCGCCTGCGCGATCGGGGTCGCCCAGGCGGCCCTGGACGAGGCCGTCGCGTACGCCACCGACCGCCGCCAGTTCGGCCGCCCCATCGCGGACTTCCAGGGGCTGCGCTTCATGCTGGCCGACATGGCCACCCAGATCGAGGCCGGCCGGGCGCTCTACCTGGAGGCGGCCCGGCTGCGCGACGCGGGCGAGCCCTTCTCCCGCCAGGCGGCCATGGCGAAACTCTTCTGCACGGACGCGGCCATGCGCGTGACCACCGACGCCGTCCAGGTGCTCGGCGGCTACGGCTACACGCAGGACTTCCCGGTCGAGCGGCTGATGCGCGAGGCCAAGGTCCTTCAGATCGTCGAAGGCACCAACCAGATCCAGCGCATGGTCATCGCGCGCCACCTCGCGGGTCCGGAGACCCGCTGACCCTCGGCGGCCGGTCCGGCCAGACGGGCAGGGCGGCGGCCTGGGTCCACTCCGGGTCGCGGTGGCCCGGCACGGTCCGGCCGCTGCTCCGCCAATGCCGCAGCAGGGCGCTGTAGATGGGCGGATCGACGGGGGAGGCCATCGGGGAGTTGCTGGTCGAGCGGGGCAGCGGCTGAGACTGCTGAACCGATTCTTCGGAGGCCGGAGGAGCGAGTCGGCGGCGGCCCGAGCCGACGGGCGAAGGCAGCGTGGTCATACGGGGTGAACGCGCCGGGCCGGGCCCGGGTCACTGCCCGCCCGATCCGAGTGCCAGTTCGGCGGGTGCCCGTGGGCGGAGCGCCGGAGCGGAAGATGTGCTCTGCGGGCACCACGCCGGACGGACCGCCGTGGTGCGGGCAGACATCGGGCCACCCCGTGCGCGGCGGAGGGCCCGGGGACGTAGTTACGTCGTCGTGTTACTGCCGCGAGCGGCGGCTCAGGCGGCCTCGCGCCGCATCCGGTCCACGCGCAGCGGGCGGGAGCCGGGGCCCCCGGCGTGGGAGAACGGCTGCATCCGCCAGTCCAGTCCCTGGGGGAGCGTCAGCAGCAGCCCCGCCTCCTGCTCCTGGGGATCCAGCGTCTCGTCGGCGGGCCGGGCGTCCGCCGCCGTACGGCCGGTGCCGGAGCAGACCGTGAGCCCGAACGGGTTCCACGGCGAGGGGCACCGGGCGTGCTCCGGCAGGACGTCCTCGTCGGCCAGCAGCGCGATGGGCTGGGCGCAGTCCGGGCAGACCACCCGGAACATCTCGAACATGTCGTACACATCGGCGCCTTCGTCCTCGTCGGGATCGACGGGCTCCGGTTCGGTACGTCCGGTGAGCTTCGTGCTCTGCATGGGATCTTCCCCCCTCGGGTGGGCCGGCACAGCGCCACGGCCTCGACCACAGCAAGCACTTCCCTCCGCGCGCGGCCGATAACCGCGAGCGGGCCCGCTACCGACCCGTAGGTCTGTGGCGTTCGTCACATGCCGCCCGCAGGTGCCGAACCGTGACCCGCGCGACTGTGCCGATGGGCGTCCGGGGCCATAGGTTGATCCGCATGGAGGAGCTGGACCGTCAGATCGTTGAGTTGCTCGTCAAGGACGGGCGGATGAGCTACACCGACCTGGGCAAGGCCACGGGCCTGTCCACCTCGGCCGTTCATCAGCGCGTCCGCCGACTCGAGCAGCGGGGGGTGATCCGCGGCTATGCCGCGGTCGTCGACCCCGAGGCCGTCGGGCTGCCCCTCACCGCGTTCATCTCGGTGAAGCCGTTCGACCCCAGCGCGCCCGACGACATCGCGGAGCGGCTGGCCGGGGTGCCCGAACTGGAGGCCTGCCACAGCGTCGCCGGGGACGAGAACTACATCCTCAAGGTGCGGGTCGCCACGCCCCTGGAGCTGGAGCACCTGCTCACCCGCATCCGCTCGCTGGCCGGCGTCTCGACCCGTACGACCGTCGTCCTCTCCACCCCGTACGAGGCCCGGCCGCCGCGCATCTGAGGGGGGCGCGGGCGGGGCGCCTCCCGGCAGGCGCGAGACTGGTCCCATGACCGAGAGCACCGCCTTCCAGAGCGCCCCCGACCACCGCACCCTGCTGCTGCGCGGGGGAGACGTCCACAGTCCCGCCGACCCGTTCGCCACCGCGATGGTGGTGGAGCGCGGGCAGGTCGCCTGGGTGGGCTCCGAAGGGGCCGCCGATGCCTTCGCGACCGGCGTCGACGAGGTCGTCGACCTGGAAGGCGCCCTGGTCACCCCGGCGTTCACCGACGCCCATGTGCACACCACCGCGACCGGTCTGGCCCTCACCGGCCTCGACCTCTCCGGCGCCCGTACGCTCCCCGAAGCCCTCGGCCTGGTGCGTGCGTTCGCGAACCGGCACGGCGCCGGGGACGTCCTGCTCGGCCACGGCTGGGACGCCGCGCGGTGGCCCGAGCAGCGCCACCCCTCGCGCGCCGAACTCGACGAGGCGGCCGGCGGCCGGGCCCTCTACCTGCCCCGGATCGACGTGCACTCCGCCGTCGTCACCACCGCCCTGCTGGACCTCGTCCCGGGCGTCACCGGGCTGGCCGGATACCACCCCGACGCCCCCCTGACCGGCGACGCCCACCACGCCGTACGGGCCGCCGCGCACGCCGCCCTCACCCCCGCCCAGCGGACCGCCGCCCAGCGCGCCGCACTCGACCACGCCGCCTCCCTCGGCATCGGCACCCTCCACGAGTGCGGCGGGCCCGAGATCTCCGACGAGGAGGACTTCACCGCGCTCCTCGCCCTCGCCGCCGAGCGGCCCGGCCCCCGGGTCTTCGGCCTCTGGGCCGAGGAGATCGCGGACGAGAAGGGCGCCCGCCGCATCCGGGAGCTGGGCGCGATCGGCGCGGCCGGCGACCTCTTCGTGGACGGCTCCCTCGGCTCGCACACCGCCTGCCTCCACCAGCCGTACGCCGATGGGCAGGGCACCGGCACCGCCCACCTGGACGCCGCCCGGATCGCCGCCCATGTCACCGCCTGCACCGAGGCCGGCCTCCAGGCGGGGTTCCACGCCATCGGGGACGCGGCCGTCACCGCCGTCGTGGCGGGCGTCCGGGCCGCCGCCGAGACGCTGGGCCTGCCCCGGATCCGCTCCGCCCGCCACCGCGTCGAGCACGCCGAGATGCTCACCCCCGAGACCATCGCCGCCTTCGCCGAACTGGGCCTCACCGCCTCCGTCCAGCCCGCCTTCGACGCAGCCTGGGGCGGCCCGGAGGGCATGTACGCCCAGCGCCTGGGCGCGGAGCGGGCGGCCACCCTGAACCCGTACGCGGCCCTCCTGCGCGCCGGGGTCCCGCTCGCCTTCGGCTCCGACAGCCCGGTCACCCCGCTCGACCCCTGGGGCACCGTGCGGGCCGCCGCCCACCACCGCACCCCCGAGCACCGGATCTCCGTCCGGGCCGGGTTCACCGCCCACACCCGGGGCGGCTGGCGGGCCGTCGGCCGCGACGACGCCGGGCTCCTGGTGCCGGGCGCCCCGGCCGACTACGCCGTCTGGCGGACCGCCGAACTCCTGGTCCAGGCCCCCGACGACCGGGTCGCCCGCTGGTCCACCGACCCGCGCTCCGGCACACCCGGTCTGCCGGATCTGACCCCCGGCGCCGAACTGCCGGTCTGCCTGCGGACGGTGGTCTCCGGACAAACGGTCTACGTACGCCCGAACGAGTGACGTCGGCGGATTCCGTACCGCCGATCGATGGCTCGCGCACGCGTGCACGACCTGCGCATCCCCGGCACTGACCAGGTAATTTGGGCAAAAGCCGCAGGTCGCGCGGGTGTTGACAGAACGCGCCCACGGGCCGGTAGGTTCGGCCGGGTCCACCACAGGACGTCCGACCGGTCGAACCTCCACGCAGTCGTCGAACGCCGCTGGGTCATGGGGTGGTGTGCCGCACCGGCGCACCGCCACTGACAGCCAGGTTCAGCGCCCGCGCCTCGGGGGCGAGGGAAGGTTTCGGCCGGACGGAGGGTGCGACCCGGGTGGGGCCCGGACGTTCAGTAGACAACGGCTCTCGGTCGACCCGCAGCCAGCGGGTCCCAGGTCGGCCCGAAGGGCGCCGGGCCCCGATCCGCAGCTCCGTCCGCACATCCGGCCACGCGTGGATCCGTGGTTCCGCCCCGGTTCTGTCCGCAGTTCCGTCCATCTGCCCGGCCTGTGCCACGCGAGACACCACCGCGTAGGGCTCCGGTGGCTGTGCGCTGGATATGGTGTCCCTCTGTGTACGGACTCTAAGGGGCAGTAGTGAACGACGGCGGTCAGAGGCAGTTCGGCCCGCTCGGCAAGGTGCTGGTGATCATCCCGACCTACAACGAGGTCGAGAACATCGGGCCGATCGTCGACCGGGTGCGCACGGCCGTGCCGGATGCCGACATCCTGGTGGCCGACGACAACAGCCCCGACGGCACGGGCAAGGCGGCCGACGAGATCGCCGCCGCCGACGACCAGGTCCACGTCCTGCACCGCAAGGGCAAGGAAGGGCTCGGCGCCGCCTATCTCGCGGGCTTCGCCTGGGGCACCGAGCACGGCTACGGCGTCCTCGTCGAGATGGACGCCGACGGCTCCCACCAGCCCGAGGAGCTGCCCCGGCTGCTCACCGCGCTCAAGGGCGCCGACCTCGTCCTCGGCTCCCGCTGGGTGCCCGGCGGCCGGGTGGTCAACTGGCCCAAGAGCCGCGAGGTCATCTCCCGGGGCGGCAGCCTCTACTCGCGCCTCGCCCTCGGCCTCTCCGTCCGCGACGTCACCGGCGGCTACCGCGCCTTCCGCACCGAGACCCTCAAGGGCCTCGGACTCGACGAGGTCGCCTCGCAGGGGTACTGCTTCCAGGTGGACCTGGCCCGCCGCTCCGTCGAGGCCGGCTACCACGTCGTCGAGGTCCCCATCACCTTCGTGGACCGCGAGGTCGGCGACTCCAAGATGAGCCGGGACATCCTCGTCGAGGCGCTGTGGCGGGTCACCGGCTGGGGCATCAGCTCCCGCGCCAACAAGGTCCTGGGCCGCAAGAAACCCTGACGACCGCCTGACGGTGCGCATACGGACCCGACGACAGCCGTACGGGGCCGGGTCACGGTCACGCGGCTCTGCGTCGCGGTCACGGCTCTGCGGGGCGGTCCATGATCACCCCCTTACGCCGCTTCCACCTCCGTACGGGCACACTGGTTGCATGACGACCGGCACCCCGCCCCCGATCCGTCCCCGGCGCTCACGCGTCCGCAGATTCCTGCCCCTGGCCCTCGCCGCCTGGCTGGTCCTGGAGATCTGGCTCCTGACCGTGGTCGCCTCGGCCACGAACGGGCTCACCGTCCTGCTGCTCCTGGTGGCCGGGGCGGTCCTCGGCACCGTGGTGATCAAGCGCGCCGGCCGCCGCGCCTTCAAGAACCTCACCGAGACCCTCCAGCAGATGCCGGGGCAGCCCGGCGCCACCGAGGCCCCGCAGGTCGCCGGCGGCAAGGGCAGCCGGGGCAACGGGCTGCTGATGCTCGGCGGGCTGCTCCTCCTGATCCCCGGCCTGGTCTCGGACGCGGCCGGTCTGCTCCTGCTGGTGCCCCCGGTCCGCACCCTGATCAGCCGCCGGGCGGAACAGTCCCTGGAGCGCCGGATGCGGGCCGCGTCCCCCGGCAGCTTCTCGGACGCCTTCCAGCAGGCCCGGATCCACCGGCCGGACGGAAAGGTCGTCCAGGGCGAGGTCATCCGCGAGGACGGCACACGGCCCCCTCCGGGCCCTCCGGTCCCGACGACGACCCCCGGGGCCCGCGCCCGCCGCTCACCCCCTGAGACCGCACGCAGCGGCGCCGTACACGTGACAAGAGGTACACGTGACAAGAGCCGCGGGCCGTGACACATGTTCTGTGTCACGGCCCGCGGCTCTGATGCTGTGCTGTTGTCGCGCTCGGTGCGTTCTCCCGCGGAGTGCGGGATCACGCGGCGGTGGTACGCGGTCGAGGGTCAGGCAGACTTCCTGCTGTCCCGCGGGTGCACGGCGATGTTCATGGCGCCGGAGCGCAGGACGGCCAGCCTCTCGGCCAGCACCTCCTCCAGCTCCTCGCGGGTACGCCGCTCCATGAGCATGTCCCAGTGCGTACGCGCAGGCTTGCCCTTCTTCTCCTCGGGGCCATCCCCGTCCACCAGGAGTGCCTGGGCGCCGCACGCCTTGCACTCCCACTCCGGCGGAATCTCCGCCTCCACCGAGAACGGCATCTCGAACCGATGTCCGTTCTGGCATGCGTACTCCACCGCCTGGCGCGGGGCCAGATCGATGCCGCGGTCCGTCTCGTAGCTGGTAACCACAAGTCGCGTGCCGCGAAGAGCTCGCTCACTCATGAATCGTGCCTCCCGGGCTTGTCGCCCACAGGACAAAATGTCGCTGTCGTCGTCATCCGGTCAACGTCCGGTCGGTGGCAAAGATTCCCGTCGCCGGTCATGCGTCGCCCGTTCGTGCCGCTGCTGTATCTGGGTTGAGTACCCACCCTTGCCCGGTTTGTCACCTCTCGTGGGTGTTGTCACCCAACGGTCGAGCCTCTTCCACTCGCAGTAACGGTCCTCCGGGCAGGCCAAAGGCGTACACTACCGGCCTTTGACTTCAACGTCTAAATCCGTCCGGGTACGGGGTTGCCCGCGGCCTCGATCGCCCGCCGCACCGGCACCCTCGCGAGCAGCACCGCGCCGAGAGCGAAGAACACGATCAGCGAGATGATCGCCTCCCGGTAGCTGCCGGTCAGCTGGTACGCCAGACCGAACACCAGGGGCCCCAGCCAGCTCAGACCCCGGTCGCTCATCTCGTACGCCGAGAAGTACTCCGCCTCCTTGCCGCGCGGCACCAGATGGGAGAAGAGCGAACGGGACAGGGCCTGGCTGCCGCCCAGCACCAGTCCGATGGCCGTCGCGAGAACGAAGAAGAAGACGGGCGCGTCGGAGGGCAGCAGATAGGCGGCGACCAGGATCGCGGTCCATACGACGAGCGACCCCAGGATCGTGCGCTTGGCGCCGTACACCCGGGCGAGCCGGCCCATCCCGAGCGCCCCCGCCACCGCCAGGACCTGCACCAGCAGCACGGCGACGATCAGGGTCGACTGGTCGAGCCCCAGCTCCTCGGAGCCGTACAGGGACGCCTGGGAGATCACCGTCTGGATCCCGTCGTTGTAGACGAGATAGGCGAGCAGGAACGAGAGCGTCAGCGGATGGCGCCGCATGTCCTTGAGGGTCGCCATCAGCTGCTTCCAGCCGGAGCCGACCGCCCCCTCCCCGTCCGGTGCCACCCGCCGGTCGCGCAGCCTGCGCAGCGGTACGAGGGTGAACGCGCCCCACCACACACCCGCCGACGCCAGACAGATCCGTACCGCGTCGGACTCCGCCAGCCCGAAGGACTCGTGGCCGGTGTAGAGGATCAGGTTGAGCACGAGCACCAGGGCGCCCGAGGTGTAGCCGAAGGCCCAGCCGCGCGAGGAGACCGCGTCGCGCTCCTCGGGGGTGGCGATCTGCGGCAGATAGGCGTTGTACAGGACCATCGACACCGAGATCGACGCGTTCGCCACGATCAGCAGGAACGCGCCCAGCAGATAGCGGTGGCCGTCCAGGAAGAACATCCCGGCGGTCGCCGCGGCCCCCGTGTACGCGGCCGCTGCCAGCAGGGGCTTCTTCCGTCCCGTACGGTCCGCCGCCGCGCCCACGATCGGCATCAGGATCACGGCCACGACGATGGAGGCCGAGACGGAGTACGCGAAGAGCGAGCCCGCGCGCACGGGGATGCCCAGCGGGTGGACGAAACCGTCGGGGTCGGCCGCCGCCTTGGCGATCGACGTCAGATAGGGACCGAGGAAGACGGTCAGCACGCTGGTGGAGTAGACGGAACAGGCGAAGTCGTAGAAGTACCAGCCGCGCTGTTCCCGCCTGCGGGCGCTCGGCGTCCCGTCGCCCGGCGGCCGGCCGGCCGGTTCGGCTGTTCCTGTGGTGCCGGTGCTCAACCCGCGCCCCCTCGGTTCTCGCGTGCGGACGCGGACGGACCCGGCGTCAGGACCAGGCCCCCCGCTCGCTCAGCACCGTACGCAGCGTCTCGATGTGATCGGTCATGATGCCATCCACCCCGAGGTCCAGGAGGGCCGCCATTCGTTCCGGTTCGTTGACCGTCCAGACGTGCACCTGGAGCCCCAGCGCGTGCGCGGTGCGGACGAAGCGGGCGTCGACCACCGGGATGCCGCCCTGGCGCTCCGGGACCTGCGCGCAGACCGCCCCCGTACGCAGCGCCGCCGGGATGCCCCAGGAGCGCAGCCGCAGCCCCAGGACGCCGCGCACCCCGTACGAGGTGGCCAGGCGCGGGCCCGCCAGGCGGTGGGCGCGGGCGACCCGGGCCTCGGAGAACGAGCCGACGCAGACCCGGTCCCAGGCGTCGGTCCGGCGGATCAGCTCCAGGAGGGGTTCCAGGGCCGGTTCCGCCTTGAGGTCCACGTTCCAGCGGGCCTCGGGGAACTCCTCCAGCAGCTCCTCGAAGAGGGGGAGGGGTTCGGTGCCGCCGACCCTGGCCCGGCGCACCTCGCTCCACGGCAGGGTGGAGATGGCGCCGGTGGCGTCGGTGACCCGGTCCAGCGTGGCGTCGTGGAAGGCGACGAGGCGGCCGTCCGCCGTGGTGTGGACGTCGGTCTCGAAGTAGCGGTAGCCCGCCGCGGCCGCCCGGCGGAAGGCGGCCGCGGTGTTCTCCACGCCGTCCGCCGCCCCGCCGCGGTGGGCGAAGGCGAGGGGTGTCGCGTGGTCGAGATAGGGGTGGCGGCTCGGTTTCACTGCGGCAGTATGGCCTGCCCGGATGGAGGGGTGGCAACAGGGGCGGGTCCGGCGGGCGGCGTGGGGGTGGCCGCCGTCGTGGACGTGGGGAGAGCGGGGTCCGCCGACCCGGTAGTTGGCGTGGTGGGCGCCGGGAGCTGGAAGACCCGCAGGAAGAGCTGGGCCAGCGGGCCGATCGCCAGTGCGTACAGGACCGTACCGGCCCCGAGCGAGCCGCCGAGCAGGAAGCCGGTGACGACGACGGCCACCTCGATCGCCGTACGGACCAGCCGGATCGAGCGGCCCGTGACCCGGTTCAGCCCGGTCATCAGCCCGTCGCGCGGGCCCGGGCCGAAGCGGGCCGCGATGTAGAGGCCGGTCGCCACCCCGTTGAGCACGATCCCCAGGACCATCACCGGTATCCGGGCCCCGAGGCCGTCCACCTCCCCGACCAGGGCGAGTGTCCCGTCCATCGCCAGGCCCACCACGAAGACGTTCGAGACCGTGCCGAGCCCCGGTCGCTGCCGCATCGGGATCCAGAGCAGCAGCACGATCGCGCCCACGATGATCGAGACGACCCCGATCGAGATGCCGGTCAGCTCCGCGAGGCCCTGGTGCAGGACGCCCCACGGCTCCAGACCGAGTTCGGCGCGGACCAGCAGCGCCGAACTCGCCCCGTACAGCGTCAGACCGGCGTACAGCTGGGCCAGCCGCCGGGTCAGGTGAGTGGTGCTCCGGGCGGTGGTCCTGGACACGCGTTGCCCCCTGGTGTGGTGGTAGTGGACTGCTGCGTGTCACTCTGTGGCAGGGGATCGGCCACCAGACATGGCCAATTCGAGGAAGGTGGACTGATTTCGATGGCGCAGTGGACTTCGACCGTGGGGGCGGCCCAGCTCGCCCGGCAGCTCCAGGCCCAGCAGCCCCGGCCCACCGGACCCGGCGGACGGAAGCCGCCCGCCTACCGCGCGCTGGCCGACGGTGTACGGCTCCTGGTGCTGGAGGGCCGGGTCCCGGTCGCCGCCCGGCTGCCCGCCGAACGCGAACTGGCCCTCGCCCTCTCCGTCAGCCGCACCACCGTCGCCGCCGCCTACGAGGCGCTGCGCGCGGAAGGGTTCCTGGAGTCGCGGCGCGGGGCGGGCAGCTGGACCGCCGTCCCGGCCGGCAACCCGCTGCCCGCCCGGGGCCTGGAACCGCTGCCCCCGGAGTCGCTCGGCTCGATGATCGACCTGGGCTGCGCCTCCCTGCCCGCCCCCGAGCCCTGGCTGACCCGGGCCTTCCAGGGGGCGGTCGAGGAACTGCCCCCGTACGCCCACACGCACGGCGACTACCCGGCCGGGCTGCCCGCCCTGCGGCAGATGATCGCCGAGCGCTACACGGCACTCGGCATCCCGACCATGCCCGAACAGATCATGGTCACCACCGGGGCGATGGGCGCCATCGACGCCATCTGTCACCTCTTCGCGGGCCGCGGCGAGCGGATCGCGGTCGAGTCCCCCAGTTACGCCAACATTCTCCAGCTGATGCGCGAGGCGGGTGCCCGGCTCGTGCCGGTCGCGATGGAGGAGGGCATCGGCGGCTGGGACATGAACCGGTGGCGCCAGGTGCTGCGCGACTCGGCGCCCCGGCTCGCCTATGTGGTGGCCGACTTCCACAACCCGACGGGCGCGCTCGCGGACGAGCAGCAGCGCCGCGACCTGGTCGACGCCGCCCGCTCGGCCGGCACCGTCCTGGTCGTCGACGAGACCATGACCGAACTCCGCCTCGATGCCGACGTCGCCATGCCCCGCCGGGTCTGCGCCTTCGACCCGGCGGGCAGCACGGTGCTCACCGTCGGCTCGGCCAGCAAGGCGTTCTGGGCCGGGATGCGGATCGGCTGGGTCCGGGCGGCCCCCGACGTCATCCGCTCCCTGGTCTCCGCCCGCGCCTACGCGGACATGGGCACCCCGGTCCTGGAACAGCTCGCCATCAACTGGCTGATGGGCACGGGCGGCTGGGAGCAGGCGGTGGAGATGCGGCGCGACCAGGCACGGGAGAACCGCGACCAGCTGATCGCGGCGGTGCGCCGGGAGCTGCCGGAGTGGGAGTTCGCGGTGCCGCGCGGCGGGCTGACCCTCTGGGTGCGTACGGGAGGCCTCTCCGGCTCCCGGCTGGCGGTGGCGGGCGAGCGCGTCGGCGTACGGGTGCCGTCGGGGCCGCGCTTCGGGGTGGACGGGGCGTTCGAGGGGTATGTGCGGCTGCCGTTCACGGTGGGCGGCCCGGTCGCGGAGGAGGCGGCGGTCCGGCTCGCGGCGGCGGTGGAGCTGGTGCGCTCGGGTGCGGGCGCGGGGGCGGACGCACCGCGGAGCTTCGTGGCCTGAGGGGCGGAGGGTCCTGAAGGCCCTGAGGGGCTTGTCGGGCCTGAGGGAACCGGGGGTCTGCGGACCTGCGCGGCCTGAGAGGTTCCACGGCGCATGAGTACGGGCGGGGAGCAGGTCCTCCGGCCGCTCCCCGCCCGTACTGGCTCCGTCTGTCTCTGTGTCCGGGGCCGTTCACCCCTCCGCGATGGCCGCCTTCGCCTTGGCCAGCTGCCCGGTCGGTACGGCCTCGACCGCCACCGGCACCTCGGTGGTGTCCCGGTCGTCGTGGGCGTCGACGGCAGCGGGCGCGTCGTCCGGCCGCGGGGCGGCGGCGACCGGCCGCTCGTCCCCCGGCCGCTCCGGCAGCACGTCGAGCACCGCCTGCCGGTGGCTCTCGCTCGCGTCCTCATCGTACGGGTCCGGGGTCGCCGGGACCTGGAGCCGCAGCACCGGCCCGGTGCCCAGGCGGGCGTAGCCGCGTCCCGCCGGGACCTCCGCCGGCGGGGTGGTGTTCGGCTCGGCGCCCAGCACGGCGGTGATCTGCTCGGGCGAGGCGGGGCCGAGGACGACCCGGGCCCGGGTGTGGGTCCGTACGGTCTCGCCCAGCGTCTCCAGGGCGTCGAACTGGTCGGCCAGGACGACGGTGACGCCGGCCGCCCGCCCGTGCCGCAGCGGCACCTGGAGCAGCTCCTGCGGGTCGGGCCTGCCGTCGGCCGCCGCGAGATGGCCGAGGACGCCGGGGCGGTCCAGCAGGATCCAGAGCGGGCGCTTGATGTCCTCGGGGAGGGGGTGGCCGCCCTGGCGGGCCCGGTTGGCGAAGATCAGCCGCCGCTCCGTCTCGTGGGCCGCCCACTCCAGGGTGGCCAGCGCCCCGCCGAGGCCGGACTCGACGGCGAGGACTCCGGTGCGGCCGACGAGGGCGCCGTACTCACCCGTACCGCTGCCGTCCACGACGAGGACGTCGCCCTGCTGGAGGGCCTGGAGGGCGACGGAGCGGATCAGGGTGGTGGTGCCGCTGCCGGGCTGGCCGACCGCCAGCAGGTGGGGCTCGGTGGAGCGGTTGCCGGTCCGCCAGACGACGGGGGCGGCGTCCACGGTGGTGTCGCCGTCCCGGACCGGGACCGTACGGCGTACCGCGTCCGGGTCGGTGAAGCCGAGGACCGTCTCGCCGGGGGCGGTGACGAAGCGCTGGGCGGCGACGGAGGTGGAGAGCGGGCCGAGCACGGTCATCACGAGGCGGTTTGCCTCCTCGTCCCAGGCGAAGTGGTACTCGCGGCCGCGCCCCGACTTGGTGTGCAGCAGCTGCTCGATCCGGGCCCGCGCGGCGGCCTCGCCGTCGGTGAAGTACGCCGGGTAGGAGACCTGGAGGCGGGTGAGGCGCCCGTCGCCGTCGAAGGCGTAACCGGAGAAGGCCTTCTCCCAGTCGCCGCCGTGGGCGAAGAGCGGTTCGGGGTCGTCGGCCACCGAGAAGTACGGCACGAGCGCCTCGTACAGGGCGCGCAGCCGGGTGGACTCCGCCTCGTCCGGGCCGGTCTTCACGGGGGTCCGCTCCCGCCCCTTCCACGCGGCGGCGCCCATCACCGTGATCAGGGCCAGGATCGGCCCGTACGGCACGAGCGCCACGGCGAGCAGGCAGGCCGCGGCCAGGAACAGCTTGGGACCACGCCGTTCCTTGGGGGTCGCGACCCACTTCTGCCGGCCGGAGACGGCCAGCAGCCGCAGACCACGGACGATCGTGATCAGCGGATGGAGCACATCGGTGGCACTGTCGGCGGCCGTGCGCGCGATCTCTCTGCTGCGAGTGATCGAGGCGCTGCCGCTGCTCAGAATGCGGGGGAGTGGTCGCCGGGCCACAGCTGTCTCCTGAAGGGGTGGGAGCGGTCGTGGAGCGTCAGAACTTGATCCCGCCCAGCAGACCGGCGAGGCTCGCCCCGCCTGCCGTGATGCTCGGCGCGATCGCGGTGCCGGCCAGGTAGAAGCCGAACAGCGCGCAGACGATGGCGTGGGACGCCTTGAGCCCGTCCTTCTTGAAGAACAGGAAGACGACGATGGCGAGCAGTACCACGCCCGAGATGGAAAGGATCATGAGCGGATCTCCTGGTTGAGGGGACAGTCACCATGAGTCCTTCCAGGATCACGCGAAGTATCTATACGATAAAAGGTGCAATTGGGTGAATAAAGCGCTTTTTCACTTGAGTGGCGGAGCGTAACCCGTGGCCCGCGCGCGGTATGTCGCCACCCGTGCCGGGCAGGAACCACCCGCGGTGATCTTTTGCCGCAACCGGGCCCGGTCATGTCCGACCCGGAGCAGTACCCTGTCGATTCACTCGTACGGCCCCCGCCGTACACCCCCCGGTCAACCACGGCGGCCCCGGCCGCCCGCACGGTCAAGGAAGGCGGCCCGCGCGATGAGCGAAACTCCCGATCCCGAGGTGGTCGAGCTGGCGACCAAGGTCTTCGACCTGGCCCGCGCCGGCGAGACCGAGGCGCTCACCGCGTACGTCGACGCGGGCGTCCCCGCCAACCTCACCAACGACCGGGGTGACACGCTGCTCATGCTCGCCGCCTACCACGGGCACGCCGAGGCCGTCACCGCCCTCGTCGCCCGCGGCGCCGACCCGGACCGGGCCAACGACCGCGGCCAGACCCCGCTGGCCGGAGCCGTCTTCAAGAGCGAGGACGCCGTCGTCGACGCCCTGCTCGCCGCGGGCGCCGACCCGGCCGCCGGAACGCCCTCCGCGCGGGACACGGCGCAGATGTTCGGCAAGGCCGACCTGGTGGAACGCTTCGGTGCCCGTTGAGAGGGCGGCGGGCGCGCCTGCGGGCGTGTCCGCCGAGGGGTCCGCTGACCGGTCCGTCGTAAATGTGGTCGCGGTGGCGAAATGGCTGGGTCATCATGACGTCGCGGGTCCGTTTCGGGCCACCGACGAGAGGCAGAGGAAGATGCTCTACACCAAGCGGAAGACGGCGGTCGGCCGATCATGTTGCTGCGCGGCGTAGGGGTGTCCCCGTACGCCCCCCTCGTGCCCGCCGGCACGGGGCACTGCACAGTCCCGGTTGCGTCGACAGCTTGATGTGAGGCTTTCTCCCATGTTCGATCCATTCATAGCGCCGAGCGGTACCCTGCTCGGCCTGCTGCAGAGGGGCCGCGGCGACGGCACGCTCCACGCGCTCGCCGCACCGCGCCCCGAAGCCCTCGCCGCCCTCAACCACTGCGTGGTGAGCGACCCCCGGCACGACTGGCAGGTGGAGAACCGCTCCCTCTACTACGCCCGTCTGTATCTGGATCTCGACGGCGGTATCGAGGAGATCGAGCGCCACCTCGGTGACCCCGACGACCACACGGACACCGACGACTCCCGTACCGGACTCGCGCTCTCCGTCCTCGGCCACCTCGCCTCCTACGGACGCGACGACGCCCTGGCCCTCCTCCGCCGCTACGCGGCCACCGGGGCCAACTGGGCCTGGGCCCTGGACGAGCTGGCCCTGCGCGACGACGACGCGGGCCTGCGCTCCCTCGCCCTCCCCGTCCTGGGGCGTTTTCCGGCCACCGAGGAAGGCACCGTCGCACTGGCCGCCGCCGTCCGCGACTCCTTCGAGCCGCGCCCCTGGCGGCTCTGGGCCGACGACCCGCGCGAAGCGGTCGGAGCCCGCGTGCGGGCCGCCACCGAACAGGGCTCGTTCGACCGCTGGCAGCGCCAGATGCGCTCCGGCGGCCCTCGCCCCGGCTGGAGCGTCGAGGCCGTCTTCGACTGGGCCCAGCAGGCCGTGGAGCGCGGCAGCGCCCTGCACGTCCCCGCGGCCCGCTGCCTCTCCGCCGTCGCCGGACCCGAGGACCGTCCCCAGATCCTCCGGGCCGCCCGCGACGGCTCCGAAGGCGCCCGCTGCGCCGCCCTGCACTACCTGGCCGAGGCGGCCGACCCCGCCGTCCTCGACCTCATCGAGACCGCCGCCACCGGCCCCGCCCGCACGGTGGCCGACGCCGCCGTCGCCGCCTTCGAGCGGATGACCGGGGACGAGGCCGTGGAGCGCGCCCGCCGCTGGGCCCGCCGCCCCGACGCCCTCGGCGCCTCCGCCGCCGGGATCCTCGCCTGCCGGGGCACCGCCCAGGACGCTCCCCAAGTCCTCGGCGCCCTCCGGGAGGCCGTACGCGGCGACGGACCCGACGCCCCCCGGCTCTGGTGCCTGGTCGACGGGGCCGGCCGGCTCGGCATCGCCTGCGCCGCCCCCGTACTGCGCCACATCTACCGCGAGACGTCCTCCTCGCACCTGCGCGGCCGGACCGCCCGCGCCCTCGCCGCCACCGACCCCTCCTTCGCGACCGGGTTCGCGGTGGAGTGCCTGTGGGACTGCGAGGAGACCACCCGTGAGGTGGCCGCCCTGCACGCCGAGACCGGAGACATCCGCGTCGCCGAACGGCTGCGCCGCCTCGCCGCCGATCCGGCCGAGGAGGCCGAGGTGCAGACGGCGGTCCGCAGCCGGATCGGACCGGACGCACCGGCCCTCTGACCGCGCGGTCCGCGGAGGGGAGGGGGCGTTGTCAGACCCCCCTCCTACGCTTCTCACCATGGACATCAACGAGTGGTGGGGGCTCGTCGAACGGGCCCGCGAGGCGGCCGGGGACCGGGCGGACGACCGGGACGCGCCCGACGACCCCCTGCCCGACGCGCTGACCGAGGTGCTCGCGGCCCTGGAGCCCGCCCGGATCGTGGACTTCGCCGTGACGGCGCACGAGGTGACCGCCTCGGCCTACCGGTGGCCCCTGTGGAACGCGGCGTATCTCATCGAGGGCGGCTGCGGCGACGACGGCTTCATGGACTTCCGCGACGGGCTCGCCCTGCTCGGCCGGGACGTCTTCACCCGCGCGGTGGCAGACCCCGACTCCCTGGCGGAGCTGCCCGTCGTGGTCCGGATGAGCCGGGGCGAGCGCGGCTGGATCGGCTACGAGACGCTGGAGGGACCGGTCAGGGAGGCGTACGCGCGCGCCGGGGGCGCGCCCGACGGATTCCACGCCGCCGTGGAGACGGCCCTCGGTGGCCGGATACCGACCCGGGAGCCCGGCGGGGAGACCTGGGACGTGGAGGACGCCGAGGCCACGCGCCGCCGGCTGCCCCGGCTGGCGGCGCTCTTCGAGGAGTAGGGGTTCCCCGGGGCCCCGGCTCTGCCTGCGGGTTCGCGCCCGCGGGCACAGAATGGCGCCATGACCGGACGCTGGGAGTTCTGGATCGACCGGGGCGGCACCTTCACCGACGTCGTGGGCCGCCGCCCCGACGGCCGGCTGGTCACCCGCAAGCTCCTCTCCCACGACCCCGGGCGCTACGACGACGCAGCCGTGGCCGGAATCCGACTGCTGCTGGGCCTCCGCGACGGCGAGCCGGTGCCCGCCGACCGGGTCGCCGCCGTCCGCATGGGCACCACCGTCGCCACCAACGCCCTCCTGGAGCGGCGCGGCGAGCCCACCGTCCTGCTCATCACCGAGGGCTTCCGGGACGCGCTGCGGATCGCGTACCAGAACCGCCCCCGGCTCTTCGACCGCCACATCGTCCTCCCGGAGCCCGTCCACGAGCGCGTGATCGAGGTCCCCGAACGGACCGACGCCGAAGGCCGCACCGTACGGCCCCTCGAACTCGACGCCGTACGCGAGCAGTTGCGTGCCGCCCACGCCGCCGGGCTGCGCAGCGCCGCCGTCGTCCTCCTGCACGGCTACCGCCACCCCGCCCACGAACAGGCCGTCGCGGAAGCGGCCCGCGAGGCCGGGTTCACCCAGGTCAGCACCTCCCACGAGGTCAGCCCGCTGATCAGGCTCGTGCCCCGGGGCGACACCACCGTCGTCGACGCCTACCTCTCACCCGTGCTCCGCCGGTACGTCGACGAGGTCGCCGCCCGCCTCGAAGGCATCCGGCTGCTCTTCATGCAGTCCAACGGCGGGCTGCGCGAAGCCGCCGCGTTCCGGGGCAAGGACGCCGTCCTCTCCGGCCCGGCCGGGGGCGTCGTCGGCATGGCGCGCACCTCGCAGCAGGCCGGTCACGACCGGGTCATCGGCTTCGACATGGGCGGCACCTCCACCGACGTGTCCCACTACGCCGGGGAGTTCGAACGGGAGCTGGGCACGCAGGTCGCCGGGGTGCGGATGCGCGCCCCGATGATGAGCATCCACACCGTCGCGGCGGGCGGCGGCTCCCTGCTCCACTTCGACGGCCGCCGCTACCGGGTCGGCCCCGACTCCGCGGGCGCCGACCCGGGCCCCGCCTGCTACCGGAAGGGCGGCCCCCTCACCGTCACCGACGCCAACGTCATGCTCGGCCGCATCCAGCCCGCCCACTTCCCCGCAGTCTTCGGCCCCGACGGAGACCGGCCGCTCGACGCCGACGTCGTACGCGAACGGTTCGCGGAGCTGGCCGACGAGATCGGCCGCGCCACCGGACAGCGGCCCACCGAGGCCGATGCGGCGGCGGGCTTCCTGGAGATCGCCGTCCTCAACATGGCCAACGCCGTCAAGAAGATCTCCGTGCAGCGCGGCCACGACATCACCCGCTACGCCCTCACCGGCTTCGGCGGCGCGGGCGGCCAGCACGTCTGCGCCGTCGCCGACGCCCTGTCCATCGACACCGTCCTGATCCCGCCGCTCGCCGGGGTGCTCTCCGCGTACGGCATCGGCCTGGCCGACGCCACCGCGATGCGCGAGCAGTCCGTGGAGGCCGAGCTGGACGAGACCGTACGGGAGCGGGTCGAGCGACTCTGCGCGGAGCTGGCCGACCGGACCCGGGACGACCTGCGGGCCGACGGAGTGCCCGATTCCGCGATCGGCACGCGGGCCCGGATCCTGCTGCGGTACGCGGGGACGGACGCGGCGCTCGCCGTGGAGCCGGGCTCCGTGGCCGCGATGAGCGAGGAGTTCGGCGCCGCGCACCGCACCCGGTTCGGTTTCACCATGGAGAAGCCGATCGTGGTCGAGACCGTCTCCGTCGAGGCCACGGGCACCACCGGGGAGCATCACACGAGCCCCCTCGACCCCGAACCGCGCGAGGGCCCCCTCCGTCCCCGTGCCACCGTGACCCTGTACGCCGAAGGGCGGGAGCGGCAGGCGCCCCTCCACCGGCGCGAGGACCTCCGCCCGACCGACACCGTCACCGGGCCCGCCGTCGTCGCGGAGGACGACGCCACCACCGTCGTCGACCCCGGCTGGCAGGCGACCGCCGCCCCCACCGGCCACCTGGTGCTCACCCGGGCCACGCCCCGGCCCGGCCGCACGGCCGTCGGCACCCGGGTGGACCCCGTGATGCTGGAGGTCTTCAACAGCCTCTTCATGTCGATCGCCGAGCAGATGGGCGTCCGCCTGGAGAACACCGCCCACTCCGTCAACATCAAGGAGCGCCTCGACTTCTCCTGCGCCCTGTTCGACGCCGACGGCAACCTGATCGCCAACGCCCCGCACATCCCGGTCCACCTCGGCTCCATGGGGGAGTCCATCAAGGAGGTGCTCCGGCGCAACCGGGACACCCTGCGGCCCGGGGACGTGTACGCCATCAACGACCCCTACCACGGCGGCACCCACCTCCCCGATGTCACCGTGGTCACCCCCGTGTTCGACGAGGGGACGCTCCGGTTCCTCGTCGCCTCGCGCGGCCACCACGCCGAGATCGGCGGCACCACCCCCGGCTCCATGCCCGCCTTCAGCCGGACGGTCCACGAGGAGGGCGTGCTCTTCGACAACTGGCTCCTGGTCCGTGACGGGCACCTCCGGGAGGCCGAGACCCGTGAACTCCTCGCCTCCGCCCCGTACCCCTCCCGCTCCCCGGACACCAACCTCGCCGACCTCCGCGCCCAGATCGCCGCCAACGAGAAGGGCATCGCGGAACTCCGCCGCATGGCCGGCCAGTTCGGCACGGACGTCGTCACGGCCTACATGGGACACGTCCAGGACAACGCGGAGGAGTCCGTACGCCGGATCGTCGCCGGACTCCAGGACGGCAGCTTCCGCTACGAGACCGACGGCGGGGCCGAGATCCGGGTGACGCTCACCGTCGACCGGGACGACCGAAGCGCGGTGATCGACTTCACCGGCACCTCCCCGCAGCAGCCCGGCAACACCAACGCACCCCGCTCGGTGGTGATGGCCGCCGTCCTCTACGTCTTCCGCACCCTCGTGGGGGAGGACATCCCGCTCAACAGCGGCTGCCTGAAACCCCTGGACGTACGGATCCCGCCCGGCTCGATGCTCGACCCGGCCTACCCGGCGGCCACCGTCGCGGGCAACGTGGAGACCTCCCAGGCGGTCACCGGAGCCCTGTACGGGGCGCTCGGCGGCCAGGCCGAGGGGTCCGGCACCATGAACAACCTCACCTTCGGCAACGACCGCGTCCAGTACTACGAGACCATCGCCAGCGGCTCCGGGGCGGGCGACGGCTTCGACGGCACCGACGCCGTACAGACCCATATGACCAACTCCCGCCTCACCGACCCCGAGATCCTGGAGTGGCGGCTGCCCGTACGCCTGGAGAGCTTCACGGTCCGCGAGGGCAGCGGGGGCGCGGGGCGGTGGCACGGCGGCGGGGGAGTGGAGCGCCGCCTCCGCTTCCTGGAGCCGGTCACGGTGGCGCTGCTCTCCGGGCACCGCCGGATCCCGCCGTACGGGGCCGGGGGCGGGGGACCGGGGGCGCTCGGGGAGCAGCACATCGAGCGGGCGGACGGCGGGGTGGACCCGCTGGAGGGGTGCGACACCGCCGAGCTGGCCGCCGGCGACGTGCTGGTGGTGCGGACGCCGGGGGGCGGGGGGTACGGGGCGGTGGGGGAGTAGCTCCGTATCGTCGTGGCGCGGTCCGGTCGTTCTGGTGCGGTCCCGTCGATGTGGCGCGCTCCGATCGTCGGGGTACCGTCCGGCGCCGGTCGCATAAACGCCGTTTCGACCGTTGTCAGTGCGAGGACCTAATCTGTCCCTCGTGACTTCGCCTGCCGACACGGACATCGCTGCGCCGCAGCTCAGCGCGGGGCCGAGGCCTGCCCCGGGCCCCGCCGCCGACGAGGGGCTCGCACGTCGGCTGCGCGCGCTCGCCTGCACGGCGCCGCTGCACGACCTCGACGCGCGCAAGGCGAATCTGGCCGGGGAGTACACGGTCTACACCATGGCGGAGGTCGCCCTCGCCGCGATCGACCACGTCACGCTCAACATGGACTTCGACACCGGGGCCGACCACGACCAGATAGTGGCCAAGCTGCTGCCCCGCGTCGCCGCCCAGGCCCCCGACCGCCCCGCCGCCGAGCACGAGCGGGTCGCCCGCTGGGTCCTGGAGAACCTGATCAACGTCGGCAGCGTCGACCGGGGCTTCCGCGCCGTCTACGGCACCTTCGGCCCCGACGGCGTCTACATCCGCCGGGACTACGACTTCAAGCTGATCGAGGAGGTCCCCGGCTACGGGGGCACGGTCTACCTCCGCGCCACCGACGAAGCGGTCAACGTCCTCGTCGGCGCCCTCGACACCGATGTCACCAGCGCCCAGATCGCCGCCGAGGTCAAGCTGGAGGTCCTGATCAGCCGGGGCCGCCTCGCGGACGCCCAGCTCGCCGCCGAACAGGCCCGCTACCGCACCGTGCAGTACGCGGAGACGCTGCGCCGCACCCTGGAGGCCACTCGGCGCAACGTCCGCGCGGTCGACTGGCTCAACACCGTCCCGGACATGATCGCCGAGGCCCTGGACCACGTGGCCGACCGCTACCGCCACGAGAACGCGATCCTCACCAACATCCGCAAGGCGCGCGACGAGGCCGAGGACCCCGAGCACAAGCGCCGCGCCGCCGAGCTGGTCGACATCGTCAAGGACTGCATCCGCCGCCACACCCAGCTCCAGTCCCGGCTGCTGGAGGCCGGGCCGCTCTTCCGCGCCGAGCAGGACCGGCAGGCGTTCGCCACCCCCGCCGCCCACGCGGGCCTCGATCTGTACGGGCAGCTCCTCGCCCCGCTCCTCCCGCTCCCCGTCGAGCGGTCCACCCGCGCCACGGACGCCTTCTTCGCCCACGGCACCGGGCTGCGCACCCCCACCTCCGTCCGCGTCGGGGACCTGGTCGACATGCTGCTCACCCCGCCCCTGGAGCGCGAGCACCTCGGCATGGAGATGCCCGAGCCCGACCTGATCGCCACCCCGGACGACAGCCGCTTCAGCGACGCCCAGCTGGCGAGCGCCATGGCCCTGCTCGACCTGGAGCACGACGCCCCGCGCCGGCTCTCCGGGCTGCTCGCGGAGGCCCGCCGCAGCGACCCCGACCTGCCGTATCTGGTCGCCCTGCTCGCCGTCCACGCCGCCAGCCCGCCCGTCGGCACCGCCTACCGCCAGGGCGAGCGCCGTCTGCTCTTCGCGGTGGACGACGGTACGCAGCTGGAGGACCCGGAGTTCGGCGGCGCCGACCTGATCGTGGGCACCGCCCTGCTGGACGCCGCCGGGATGGCCGCGGACCGCCAGGAGGCCTCATGACCGGCCCCGCGCCCTCCACCGCCCCCGCCGCCCGCTCCCTCCACCCGCACCACCCTTTCCGTACCGAGGAGTCCCAGCCGTGAGCGACCACGACGCCGAGCACCCCGACGCGTGGACCGAGCCCTCCGCGCACGCCGCCTCCCCGACCTCGTACGCAGGCCCCTCCGCCACCGCGTACGCGGGCTCCGCCACCCCCTACGCGGGCGACTCCGCCGCCGAGCCCAGCGGATCGGCGCCCGTCACCCCGGCCGACGCCGCCGACGCCGCCCGCCTGGTCTCCTTCGGCCTCCAGCCCAAGCTGCTGCCCGCCCGCGACGCCGAGTACGCCGAGCTGCTCCGCCGCTACCGGGAGGACAGCGCCTTCGCCCGGCTCGCGGACGCCGTCGCCACCGGGCTCGGCCTCATCGTCCTGGAGGTCTCCCCGCGCGCCGGGATGGCCGTAACCGCCGCCGAGGACTCCGTCTTCGCCGTCCGCATGGGCGACTACGCCCGCCGCGCCTCCTCCGACGCCGCCGACCGCTTCCTCCACGGCCTCGCCCACCTCGCCGTCGCCGCCCTCGCCTTCCCCCGCCCCGAGGACCTCGCCGACGACACGTACATCGGCCGCATCACGGTCAACGGCGTCGACGCCTTCGTCCGCCAGGCCTGCAAGCGGCTGGAGGAGCGCGCCGAGGAGCAGGGCGACAACACCGACCCCGCCACCGACACCCCCGGCCTCGAATCCGGCTGGCGCATCTACGCCCGCCGCAGCGCCACCGGCGCCACCAAGGACGCCCGCCGCCTCGCCGGATCCACCACCGGCATCATCGGCAAGGCCGTCGCCTTCCTCACCGACTCCGGCTTCCTCCAGCGCACCGGCGACGACGCGGGCGGCGCCTACCGCACCACCGCCCGCTACCAGCTCCAGGTCCGCGACATGGCGGGCAGCGCCGCCATGGCCGAGCTGCTGGAGCTGGGCATCGTCCCCGTCACCGACGGCTCCGCCACCCTGCTCCCGCCGCCCGACGCCGACGACCTGGAGCTGGCCGCCGACGCGGGCCTGCCCTTCCACGCCTCCTGACCCGCCCCACCCCGCTTTCGCGCTGACCTGCCCCGCCCCGCCTTCGAGATCTGCCGCTCCACCACCGCTTCTCCGAACGACGAGAGTCCGCCGCCATGTACGAGTTGTCCCGGGTCCGCCTCTACTCCATCGGGCCTGCCGGTGCGCGCTACGCCGACACCGTCCTCGACCTGCGCGGCGTCGGTGAACCCGTCCCCAGCCCGGCCCCCGCGCAGGCGGAGTTCTTCGAGGACGAGCCGGTCGGCCCGCCGCGCCGCCCCGCCCCGGCGGGTGTGCTCTTCCTGGAGAACGGCGGCGGCAAGTCCGTCCTGCTGAAGCTGATCTTCTCGGTGATGCTCCCCGGCCACCGCAACACCCTCGGCGGCGCCAGCTCCGGCGTGCTCCGCAAGTTCCTGCTCGCGGACGACTGCGGCCATGTCGCCCTGGAGTGGCAGCACACCCTGACCGGCGAATGCGTCGTCGTGGGCAAGGTCAGCGAGTGGCGCGGGCGGCAGGTCTCCAACGACCCCCGGAAGTTCGCGGAGGCGTGGTACTCCTTCCGCCCCGGCCCCGGGCTCAGCCTGGACAGCCTGCCCGTCGCGGAGGCCACCGCCGTCGGCCGCCCCGCCGAAGGGGTCTCCGGCGCCCGGGGCAGGCGCCGCACCATGAAGGGGTTCCGCGACGCCCTGGTGGACGCGGGCAAGTTCTACCAGCACCTCGACGTGCACTGGGAAGAGATCCACGACCGCTGGAACGAACACCTCGGTGACCTCGGACTCGACCCCGAACTCTTCCGCTACCAGCGCGAGATGAACGCCGACGAGGGCGAGGCCGCCGGGCTCTTCGCGGTCAAGAAGGACTCCGACTTCACCGACCTGCTGCTCCGCGCCGTCACCGACACCCGCGACACCGACGGCCTGGCCGACCTGGTCAGCGGCTTCGGCAACAAGCTGGGCCGCCGCGCCGAGCTGACCGCCGAACGCGACTTCACCGCGGGCTCCGTGGACCTCCTCGGCCGGATCGTCGAGGCCACCGGCGCCCGCGCCCGCGCCCGCGACATCCACGCCGCAGCCGAGCGCCGCACCCGCACCCTGGCCCGCCGCCTCTCCGCCCGCGCCGCCGAGGAGCGCGGCCGCACCGCCGAGCTGGCCGAGCGGGTCACCGCCGCCGCCCACACCGTCACCGAGGCCGAGACCGCCCGCGGCCGCCGCTCCCTGATCGCCGCCGAACTCGCCTACCGCCACGCCTCCCTGGCCCTCGCCGGAGCCGAGAAGAGCGCGGCCGCCGGACGCAAGGAGCTGGCCGAGGCCCGTACACTGCACGCCGCCTGGCAGGCAGCCGAGGCCGTCCTGCGCCACCGCGCCGCCGCCGACCGCTCCGCCAGGGTCGCCGCCGCCATCCGCGAGGCCGAGCGCGACGCCGCCCCCGCCCTCGCCGCCCGCGCCACCGCCGCCGCCGATCTCGTACGGGCGCTGCACCTCGCCGCCGAGGACGGCGAGCGCGTCGCCAACGAGCAGGAGGAGCGCGCCGAGACCCTCCAGGCGACCGGCGAGCGCGCCCACCGCGACGCCACCACCGCCGCCACCGAGGCCCAGCGCGCCCGCAGCGAGGCCGGCCATCTGCGCCAGCGCCTCGCGGAGGTCGAGCAGGAGACCGGCGAGGCCGTCCGGGCCGGGTGGCTCGACAACACGGCCCCCGACGCCGACCCGGCCCGCGCCGCCCTCGCCGCCAGCGACGCCGAACAGGCCGCCGTCGCCGCCTGGGACACCGCCCGCGAGGCCGCCCGCACCGCCGCCGACCAGGCCCGTGAGGCGGCCGCCGCCGAGAGCCGCGCCGAACTGGCCGCCGCCCGCGCCGCCGACGGGGCCAAGGCGGCGGAGCAGAGTTACGAGGACGAGCTGAGGGCCGCCGCCTCCATCGCCGCCGACCCGCGCCTCGCGGACCTGCTCGGCCTGCCCACCGGCCCGGGCGTCCCGCACCCCCGCCGGGAAGCGGCCGACGAGCCGTCCGCACCGGACCGGGGTGCCCCCTCCCGTACGGCTTCGCAGGGCGACGACGGCACCGGAGCGAGCCCGGCGGAGGAGGCCCCGGACAGCGCGGTCGCCCTGGCCGACCAGCCCGCCCCCGCCCACCAGCCGCTCAGCGCCGAGGAGTTCGACCGCAGCGCCGACGAACTGCGCGAGCTGCTCGACCAGTCCGTCGCCGCCGCCGAGCGCCGCCTCTTCGACCTGCGCACCGCCGCCGCCGACGACGCCCGCATCCTCGGCGCCCTCGGTGAGGGCGGGCTGCTGCCCCCGGGCCCCGACGTCCTCGCCACGGTCGAATATCTGGGTGAGCACGGCATCCCCGCCCTGCCCGGCTGGCGTTATCTCGCCCAGGCCGTCGACCCGGCCGACCACGCCGCCGTCCTCGCCGCCCGCCCGGAGCTGGTCGACGGCGTCGTCATCACCGACCCCGACGCCCACACCCGCGCCCGCGAAGTCCTGGGCAGCGCGGCCCTGTTGCCCCGCTCGGCCGTCGCCGTCGGCACCGCCGCCGCCCTCCTCGCCCCCGTCCCGGACCCGGCCACCGGCTCCGACGCCCAGCACGACGGTGTCTTCCTCGTCCCCCCGAACCCGGCCATGCACGACGAGAACGCCGCCGACGAGGAGCGTCACGCCCTGCGGTCCCGCGCCGCCGCCCGCGACGAGGACATCCGGACGCTCGCCGCCCGGCTCTCCGGCGACCGCGCCCTCGCCGCCCGCATCGGCTCCTGGCGCGCCGACTGCCCGCCCGGCATGCTCGCGGAGCTGGCCGAGGCCGCCGCCACCGCGCGTACGGCCGCCCAGAGTGCCGAAGCCGCCCTCGCGGAGGCCCGTACCGCTCGCGCCGAGGCGGACGAGGCCGCCGCCGACACCGCCCGCGTCCGCGACGAGCGCCAGGAGGCCGCCCAGCGCGCCCGCCGGGTCGCCGACGCGCTGGCCGGGCTCGCACACCGGCTGCGGGAGCGGGCCCGCTGGCAGGTCCGCCTCCGCGAACTGGCCGACGAGGCCGCCGAGGCCGAGGCCCGCGCCGCCGTCTGCCTGGACCTGGCCCGCTCCGCCGACGAGGACCGCCGGGCCGCCCAGCGCGCCGGGGACGACGCCCGCCGCACCGCCCGCGCCCTGCGCGCCGAACGCGCCGAGATCGCCGGGGCCCCGGAGACCCTCCCGGAGCCCGACGCGACCAAACCCCGCACGGCGCTGCCCACCCTCCGCGAGGCCTACCGGGCCGCATCCCAGCTGTACGAGAAGGTCGGCGTCGGCGCCGACCTCCGCGCCGAGCAGGCCCGCGCCGAGAGCGACGAGAGCGCCGCCCTCGCGGAGCTGGACCGGCTCACCAACAAGGTCCGCACCCGCGCCGCCCAGCTCCTGGAAGGCACCGACGGCGCCGACGGCCCCTCCCGCCAGGCGGCGGCCGCCCGCGCCGAGTCCCACGTACAGCTCCTGGAGACCCGGGCCTCCACCGCCAGCGAGCAACTGGGCCGGTTCCGGGGCGAGGCCGAGCGGCTGGCCCCCGACGACGAGCGGCCGCACCACACCGAGCTGCCCGACGAACTGGTCCCCGCCGACGCCGAACAGGCCCAGGCCTTCCTGCGGACGGCCACCGCCGAGCTGGCCGCCGCCACCGCAGCCCTGGAGACCGCCCGCGCCGCCCACAGCGAGCTGCTCCACGCCCACCGCACCGCCGAGGACTCCGCAGGCGGCTTCGACGAGACCGCCGCCCTCCTGCGCGACCTGCTCCGCGACCACGGTACGGAGGAGGCCACCGAGGCCCCCGAGCCGTACCCGGGCACCCTGGAGGAGGCCCGGCACTCCGCCGCCGAGGCCCGCCGCTCCCTGCGCGGCTGCGCCACCGACCTCTCGGCCGCCGAGAGCGCCGTACGGGAAGCGAGCGACGTCCTCGTACGGCACGCCAACTCCACCCGCTACGAGCAGGTCCGCACCCCGGCCCGCCAGCAGATCCGCGAACTGCCCGCGTCGGCGCTCCCGGAGCACGCCCAGAAGTGGGCCGACGCCTTCGCCCCCCGGCTCCGCGTCCTCACCGACGAGCTGGTCCAGCTGGAGCGCAACCGCGACTCCATCGTCGACCGGCTGCGCGGCCTGGTGGAGTCGGCCCTCGCCACGCTCCGCTCCGCCCAGCGGCTCTCGCAGCTCCCCGAGGGGCTGGGGGAGTGGTCGGGACAGGAATTCCTCCGGATCCGGTTCGAGGAGCCCGACCAGGCCACCTTGACCGAGCGCCTCGGTGAGGTCATCGACGAGGCGACGCGCGCCGCCCTCAAGAAGAACTCCGACCTGCGCCGGGACGGCATGTCCCTGCTGCTGCGGGGCGTCGAGGCGGCTCTGCGGCCCAAGGGCATCGCCGTGGAGATCCTCAAGCCGGACGCGGTGCTCCGCGCCGAGCGGGTCCCGGTCGGGCAGATGGGCGACGTCTTCTCCGGCGGCCAGCTGCTCACCGCCGCCATCGCCCTCTACTGCACGATGGCGGCGCTGCGCAGCAACGACCGGGGCCGCGACCGCCACCGGCACGCCGGCACGCTGTTCCTGGACAACCCGATCGGCCGGGCCAACGCCACGTATCTGCTGGAACTCCAGCGCGCGGTCTCCGACGCGCTGGGCGTCCAGTTGCTCTACACGACCGGCCTCTTCGACACGACCGCGCTCGCCGAATTCCCGCTGGTCATCCGCCTGCGTAACGACGCGGACCTGCGGGCCGGGCTGAAGTACATCAGCGTGGAGGAGCACCTGCGCCCCGGGCTGCCCCAGCAGGACCCGGAGGGCGAGACGGTCCACGGCGAGATCACGGCGACCCGCATGTTCAAGCGGAGCGCACCGCAGAGCGAGGAGCCGCAGCCGCAGTCGGAGGCGTGACGCCCGGCCGGGGCGCGGCAACCCGAGGCATGACGCCCGGCCGTGACACCGCAGCCCCCGGTGCGGGGGGCAACGTCCGCCTCGCGCAGGCCCGATGGCCTCTCATCGGGCCTGCGGTACGGCGATGCGGCCTTACGCCCGCGAGAGACCACGCCCGGCCAAGACCGCACCCGGGAAGCTCACGCCCGCGAGAGATCACCGGCCCCGCGCCGCCCGCGTATCCTGCCGTCCGCCTCGTCCCGCTCCGCCGCTCGCGCCGCCCGCTGGGCCCGCCGCCGCTCCCGGCGCATCTGCCGGGCGGTGCTGCTCGGCACGGACACCACGCCGTGCCGCTGGTTCCACACCTGCCGGGTGACCCACACGTCCAGCACCGCCCAGGTGGCGACCACCGTGCTGGCCACACTGCTGAGCACCATCGGGAAGGCCAGCCAGGAGCCGGCCAGCGTGCACAGAAAAGCGATCACCGCCTGGATGATCGTCAGCGCCATGATCAGCACGGCGCGCACCGCCGCCGTCCGCACCGCGTCCGGCATCCGCCGTCTTCCCGCCGGCTCCTCCACCCACAACTGCCGCGGAATCCGTGCCTCGTCCCCGGCGTCCGCGCTCGCGGTGCCGACCGGTGCTCCGGCGCTCCCGCGCTCCTGCGTGCTCACGTCCTTCAACTCCCCACCACTGTCCGACTTCAGGGTGGCTGCCCGGCTTGCGCCGGTTCTACGCGGGCGGACGAGCTCGTACTGCCGCGCGTGCCCCGTCGTGCGTCTACCCCGTACATATGGACGAACCACCCGCCCCGAAGATTCCCCCTGAAAGCCACCTCTGGGCCCAGAAGGCTACGGAACGAATAATTCCAGCCAACTGATATGGGCCCCTGGGCGGGGGGTCGTTGGGTATCCTCTGCCGCTTTCGCGAACTTCATCTCCGGGAATACCGGGGCAAGTCATCACCAAATCCCGTTCGGACGGCTGAAAATCATCCGGACGTGTCTTCGAGTTGTCTCTGTGTCAGTAGTAGGCTCGCGCCGTTTATTGACGTAGGACGGACCCTCGCCCGCGTCGGTCCGATGCGCACCGGTGTATACGGGGCGAACGTCGGGGCAGGGTCGAGGGACGACCGGGAGAAGACCACCCCCGCGGAGCGGGGCCGATCTGGGGGAGGCCATGCGCTTTCGCGGGAAGTCCATCCGCAGGAAGATCGTGGCGTTGCTGCTGGTGCCGCTCGTCTCCCTCACGGGCCTCTGGGGCCTGGCCACCTACGTCACCGGCCGCCAGGCGGCCGAGCTGATCAACGTCGGCAACACCGTCGAGAAGGTCGCCGGACCCCTGGAGGAGGCGGTCCGCACCGTCCAGGCCGAGCGCCGTCAGACCCTCGTCTTCCTGGCCGATCCCCGCGCCTCCGACGCCCTGCCCCTCCTGCTGAGCCGGCGCGCCGACACCGACCGAATCGTGGCCGAGGTCAAGGAGAGCGCCGGGCAGAGCGACGTCCGCGAGGCGCTGGAACCCGAGTCCCGCACCCGTCTCGACGCGATCCTGACCGCAGTCGACGGACTGGGCTCGCTGCGCGAATCGGTCGAGAAGCGCACCATCGGCCGGGCGAAGGCGCTGGACTTCTACAACGGCCTCGTCGACCCCGCGTACCGTTTCCTCAATGGTCTCCACACCACGAAGAACGGTTCACTGGACAAGGAGATGCGGGCGCTGGTCGGGATATCCCGGGCCCGCGAGATGCTGTCGCGGGAGGACGCCCTCGTCGCCTCCGGCCTCATCACGGGCCGCTTCACCACCGCCGAACTCCGCCAGATATCCGGCCTGGTGGCCCAGCGCCAACTGCTGTACGACGTCAGCCTGGAGAACCTCCCCGCCGCCGAACGCCGCCGCGTCGAACAGTTCTGGAGCAGCCCGGACGCCGAACCGCTGCGCACCGCCGAGGACGCCCTGATCGCCGCCGGACCCACCAAGCGCCCGGGCGCCGTCGACACCGCACGCTGGCAGGAAGTCGCCCCGCCCGTCCTCGACCGGCTCGCGGCCGACTCCACGGAGATGAGCGACCGCTTCCAGGACCGTGCGGAACCGGCCGGCTACCGGGTCCTCGCCCAGGCCGGGGTCGCCGGAGTCCTCGGCTTCCTGGCCCTGATCGTCTCGATCTTCGTCTCCGTACGCATCGGCCGTGAGCTGGTCCGCGACCTCTCCCGGCTCCGCAAGGACGCCCACGAGGTCTCCGGCGTCCGGCTGCCGAGCGTCATGCGCCGACTGGCCGCCGGTGAGCAGGTCGACGTCGAGACCGAGGCCCCGCACCTCACCTACGACCGCGACGAGATCGGCCAGGTCGGCCAGGCGCTCAACACCCTCCAGCGCGCCGCCGTCGAGGCCGCCGTCAAGCAGGCGGACATGCGGCGCGGCGTCTCCGAGGTCTTCGTCAACCTCGCCCGCCGCAACCAGGTCCTCCTGCACCGCCAGCTCACCCTGCTGGACGCGATGGAGCGCCGCACCGAGAACAGCGACGAACTGGCCGACCTGTTCCGCCTGGACCACCTCACCACCCGCATGCGCCGCCACGCCGAGGGGCTCGTGATCCTCTCCGGCGCCGCCCCCTCCCGCCAGTGGCGCAAGCCGATCCAGCTCATGGACGTCGTACGGGCCGCCGTCGCCGAGGTCGAGGACTACGAGCGCATCGAGGTCAGGCGGCTGCCCCGGATCGGCGTGGGCGGCCCCGCCGTCGCCGACCTCACCCACCTCATCGCCGAACTCCTGGAGAACGCCACCGTCTTCTCACCCCCGCACACCGCGGTCCAGGTGCACGGCGAACGCGTCTCCAACGGCTTCACCCTCGAAATCCACGACCGAGGCCTCGGTATGCCCCCCGAGGTCCTGCTCGACGCCAACCTGAGGCTCGCGGAGACCCCCGACTTCGAGCTCTCCGACACCGACCGCCTCGGCCTCTTCGTGGTCAGCCGCCTCGCCCAGCGCCAGAACGTCCGGGTCTCCCTGCAGAAATCGCCGTACGGAGGCACCACCGCGGTCGTCTTCATCCCCGCCGCCCTCCTCACCGAGGCCCCCGACACCCACGGCACCGGCTTCCGGCTCGACCGCCGGGCCGAACGGGCGATCGGCAGCGGCCGGGGAGCCGACGCGGGCCGGAAGGCGGAGGGCACCGCGCCGTCGGGCGGGGACCGCAGGGCCAACGGCAGGTCCGCCGTCCTCTCCCCGGTCCCCACCGGCCTCACCGGTCCGGCGGTGCTCGACGGCCCGGTCGAACTGGAGGCCCCGATCGGCCCCCTTGACCTCGCCGGCGACCCGCTGGACCGAGCCTCCGACCCGGCCCTGGACCCCGCTCTGGGACCGGTGCTCGACGGGGTCTCCGACCTGGAGGACACCGAGAGCGAGCGCGGCGGCATCTTCCGCGCCCGCGACCTGCGCCGCGAGGACGGCCGCGACCCGTTCCACGACGACGGCAGGGGCACGCGCCACGGCGAGGGCAGGGGCACGCGCCGCAAGGACGACGACCGGGACGGACGGGGCCCGAACCGCGAGGACGAGGTCTGGGAGGCGCGCCGCGACCAGCACCAGCAGGCCCGCGACCACGACGGCGAAGGCCGCAAGGCGGAGGTCCGCCCGATGCGCCCCAAGGGCCCCGTGCCGCTGCCGCGCCGTACGCCGCCGACCCTGGTCACCGACCGGGGCCGCCGCGTGGACGACCAGGCCCCGGACGCCCCCGCCGACGAGCCGCCCGCCACCGCGCCCCGCACCCCGACCGGCCCGGTCGCGCACACCACCCCCTGGGCCGCCCGTGCCGCCCGGCGCAACCCCGTACCGCTCACCGCACCCGAGCCGCCGCACACCCCGGAACCACCTCGCACCACCACCGAGGCCAGACCCGGCACCGCCCCCGACACCGTGGGCGGCCTGCCCCGGCGGGTCCGGCAGGCCAGCCTCGCCCCCCAGCTCCGTGAGGACTCCGCCGACCGGACTCCGTACCGGGCGCCCGCCGAGACGGTCGACGACTTCGACCGGGACGCGGACGAAGTACGCAATCGCATGGCATCACTCCAGCGCGGCTGGCAGCGCGGTCGTCGGCAGAACGCCGAGGACGCGGCCGGCCCCGAGGGAACAGCACCAGGAACCACTCCGGGAGGGGACGGTCGATGACCGCACCGAACGCCGCAGCACCCAACTCCGCACGCCAGGGCTCGGGCGAACTCAACTGGCTGCTGGACGAGCTCGTCCAGCGCGTCGCCAGCATCCGCAAGGCGCTGGTGCTCTCCAGCGACGGGCTGGCCACCGGCGCCTCGCAGGACCTGACCCGGGAGGACAGCGAGCATCTGGCCGCCGTCGCCTCCGGGTTCCACAGCCTCGCCAAGGGGGTGGGACGCCACTTCGAGGCGGGCCGAGTCCGCCAGACCGTCGTCGAACTCGACGAGGCGTTCCTCTTCGTCACGGCGGCCGGGGACGGCAGCTGTCTCGCCGTGCTGGCCGACGCGGACTCCGACGTGGGCCAGGTGGCGTACGAGATGACACTCATGGTCAAGCGTGTGGGGGCCCACCTGGCCAACGCCCCGCGGACGACCGGTCAGCCCGCCGGAGGGTGAGGGGCGGGCATGAGCGCTGACTCCCCCCGCGACCCGGCCCCCGGCTTCGGCACGGACGGCGGAGCCGGGAGCCCCGACGCCCTGTCGGCGGCCACCGCCGACCCTCAGTCCTCGCGCTGGTACGACGCGGAGGCCGGCCCCGTGGTCCGCCCGTACGCCATGACCCGGGGTCGCACCAGCAGCGCGTCCCGGCACCGGCTCGACCTCATCGCGCTCGTCGTGCCCGAACCGGCGGCCGAGGACCCCGGCCGGGACCAGACGCTCTCGCCCGAACACGTCACCATCGTCGAACTCTGCAGCGACGCGCCCCAGTCGATCGCCGAACTCGCCGCCGAACTCGACCTCCCGGTAGGGGTGGTACGGGTCCTGGTGGGCGATCTCGTCGAGGACGAGCTGGTGCACGTCACCCGCCCCGTTCCGCCGGCCGAACTGCCGGACGTGAACATTCTCCGTGAGGTGATCAATGGCCTTCGGGCGCTCTAGCCGCGCCAAGCAGCGGCCCGTCGAGCCCATCACCCTGAAGATCCTGGTGGCGGGAGGCTTCGGGGTGGGCAAGACGACCGCGGTCGGCGCGGTCAGCGAGATCCGGCCCCTGCGCACCGAGGAACGCCTCACCGAGGCGGGCCGTCCGGTCGACGACCTCGCGGGCGTCGAGTCCAAGACGACCACCACGGTCGCCATGGACTTCGGCCGGATCACGCTCCGCGAGGACCTGGTCCTCTACCTCTTCGGCACGCCGGGCCAGGACCGCTTCTGGTTCCTCTGGGACGAGCTGGCCCAGGGTGCTCTGGGCGCGGTGGTCCTCGCGGACACCCGGCGCCTGGAGGACTGCTTCGCGGCGGTTGACTACTTCGAGCGCCGCCGGATCCCGTTCACGGTGGCCGTCAACTGCTTCGAGGGGGCGGGCAGGTTCCCCGCACAGACCGTGCGGGCCGCGCTCGACCTCGACCCCGAGGTCCCGGTGCTGCTGTGCGACGCACGGGACCGCGCGTCAGTCCGTGACGTCCTGGTCGCGGTGGTCGAGCACGCCCTGGAGCGCGCGGCCCGGGACCGCCCGCCCGTCGCCACCTGAACCCCTGACGACCCGGGGGTACGCGTACGGCCCGTACCCCCGCCGACAGGGGTACGGGCCGCACATCGTCCGGACGGGCCGGGCTGTGAGTGTTCTGCGATCGTGACGCCCCGTCAAGTCATGGGTATACAAAAGAACTCCCCCATGCGACTCCGACGCGACTTCCCCAACGCGACTCCCTCGACGCGACTTCCCGGCGGAACTCCTCAGCGGACGGCGATCACCGCCGAACCATGCCCGAACAGCCCCTGGTTGGCCGTGATGCCCACCCGGGCGCCCGGCACCTGACGTCCCCCGGCCCGGCCCCGCAACTGCTGGGTCAGTTCGCACACCTGGGCGATGGCCTGCGCGGGCACGGCCTCACCGAACGAGGCCAGACCGCCGCTCGCGTTGACCGGGACGCGCCCGCCCAGCGCGGTCACCCCTTCCCGTACCAGCTGGGCGCCCTCGCCCGGAGCGCAGAGCCCGATGTCCTCGTACCACTCCAACTCCAGTGCCGTGGACAGGTCGTAGACCTCCGCCAGCGACAGGTCCTCCGGCCCGATCCCCGCCTCCTCGTACGTGGCCCGCGCGATCGACGCCCGGAAGCCCACCGGCGAGGGCTCGACGGCCACCGCCGAGTCGGTGCCGATGTCCGGCAGATCGAGCACGGTCCTCGGAAAGGTCGGCGTCACGGTGGAGACGGCCCGGATCCGCACCGGGTCGGTCACTCCGCGCCGCCGCGCGAACTCCATGCCGCACAGCACCAGCGCCGCCGCCCCGTCGGAGGTGGCGCAGATGTCCAGCAGCCGCAGCGGATCCGCGACGACGGCCGAGGCCGCAACCTCCTCCGCCGTCACGGGAGTTCGGTAACGGGCGTACGCGTTGAGCGCCCCCGCCGCCGCGTTCTTCACCTTGACCAGCGCGAAGTCCTCCGGCGAGTCCCCGTGCACCGCCATCCGGCGCCGGGCGTACAGCCCGAAGTACGCCGGGTTCGTCGCCCCGAGCACCCGGAACCGCAGCCAGTCCGGATCGTCCGGCCGCTCCCCGCCCGCCGGGGCGAAGAATCCCTTCGGCGCCGCGTCCGCCCCCACCACCAGCACCACATCGGCCATCCCCGCCAGGATCTGGGCCCGCGCGGTGTCGATGGCCTGCGCCCCCGACGCACAGGCGGCGTAGACGGAGGTCACCCGCGCCCCCTGCCACCCGAGCGCCCGCGCGAACGTCGCCCCGGCCACGTACCCCGGATAGCCGCCCCGGACCGTCTGCGCGCCCACCACCGACCCCACCTCGGGCCACCCGATGCCCGCGTCCGCGAGAGCGGCGTGCGCGGCGGCCCGCCCGTACGTGACGAAGCTGCGCCCCCACTTGCCCCACGGGTGCATCCCGGCCCCGAGCACGGCCACATCGCCGCTCACGACAGAGCCTCCGCCGCCACGGGCCGCCAGTGCCAGGTCGTATGGACGGTGCCGGCCGCCGCGTCCTCGTCCAGCGCGCCCGGCACCACCTCCACCACCGACCCGACGGGCAGATCCGCCACGCCCACCCCGGGTGGGGCCTGCCCCAGCACCACCATGCGCTCGGCCGCCAGCTCCACGGCGACCAGCGTGTACGGCACCCAGGGCACCCCGGGATCGCTGACGTACGGGGGAGGGGGCCGGTACCGCCCGTCGGTGCAGGACCACACCGTGCCCCGCTTCGACAGCGCGACCTCCGCCAATTCCCCGCCCTCGCACAGCGGGTTGCGGCAGTGGCCGTCCTCCCGGGGGAAGTACACCGTCCCGCACGCCGAGCAGCGGGTGCCCAGCAGCCGGAACTCCTCCTCGGTGGCGCCCTCGGTGAACCAACCGGCCACGACGGGTATCCGCGTACGCGACAAAGCGCCTCCCCGACACCGAATCTGACGGAACGTCAGAAGTGTGCCACGGTCGTCCGCGCACGGCGAGAGCCCGGACGGAACCTCCGGGCGGTCCCGGCGCTCAGTCGCTGCCGTGCTCGGCCAGCCACTTCGCCGCCGTCTCCGCCAGCTCCGCGTCGCGGCCCGCGAGCATCATCCGGATCATCTGCGCGTCCCCGCGCAGCGACCACGCCGGATGCCCGAAGGTCGCCGGGTTGTTCTTCTCGATCAGGAAGTGGGCCGGCCAGGCCGTGCCGTACCCGATCAGCGGCAGCGCCGCCAGATACCGCTTCCGGCCCCGCGCCAGCCCGTAGACGGAGATCGCGAGACCGGTCAGCGTGCCGGTCAGATGGACCCAGCGGGTGGCGGCACGGGAGTGCATCGCGACGTAGTACGGCCAGAATTCCTCGTACGAATCGAACGTCTGCTGTGACATACGGGCACCGTAGCCGCCCGATCGGCAACCGAACACGCCCCTTGCGCGTCCGAAAGGAAGAACGGGCGGGCCGGAGCCCACGGGGGTGGTCCCGGTCCGCCCGTTCACCACCCCCTCCGGGCCCCTCTTCGGTACCCGCCCCCTCAGCGCCCGGCGACCGCCCGGCGATCCACCGGGAAGTCGAAATAGGTGTCCGGGAACAGCTCGGGCTTGTGGGTGAAGTGCCACCACTCCTCGGGCAGATTCACGAACCCCACCTCGGCCAACGTCCGCTTCAGGAACTGCCGGTTGGCGCGCTGCACCCCCTGGATCCGGGGATCGTCCGTGTGCGAGAGCGTGTCGAAGCAGTCGTAACCGGTGCCCATGTCCACCGAGTTGTCGGGGAACCGCTCGCTCTTCGGCGCGAAGCAGGGCGTCAGCCTCTCGCCCGGACGGTACGGCCTGGTCGGCAGCGCCGGCAGCCGGACCAGCGTCAGGTCCACCGTGCTGCCCCTGCTGTGCCCGGACTTCTCCGCGATGTAACCGTCCTCGAACAGCCGGGACTTGTCGACCCGCGGATAGAACTCCCCCTTCATGGACTGGTCGTCGGGATCCTTCGCCCAGCGCACGAAGTGGTCCACCGCCCGCTGCGGCCGGTAACAGTCGTACACCTTCAGTGAGTAGCCCTGCCGCAGCAGCCGCTGCTGCGCCCGGTGCAGAGCCTGGGCGGCGGGGCGGGTGAGGATGCAGACCGGCTGCCGATAGCCTTCGACCCGCTCACCGAGGAAGGTGTGCGCGGTGGTGTAGCGCATCTCCTGGATGATCGTCGGATCCACCGACCGCAACGCCACGAACCCTTCGGGCGCCTTCACGGGTCGAGCGGGGGCCTGTGCGGGCGCGGGGGAGACGGCCACGCCGACCAGCAGGGCAGTGGCGGCAGCAGCGGTGGCCAGGGCGCGGAGAGCGGTACGCATTCCTGTCATGGGCACACCGTCTATCAGCTTCCCGCCCCCGGCGGAAGGACGATCGGCTACAGTCCGCCCGTGTCCGAGCCCACCAGCAGCCCCGCCCCGCCGCCCGACCGCCCGCTGTCCCCGTACGTCAGGGACTCCCACTGCTCCACCTGCGGAGCCCCGTACACCGCCCTCGCCTCTCCCGGCACCTGGCCCCGCACCTGCGCCCGCTGCGGCACCACCGCCTACCGCAACCCGCTCCCGGTCGCCGTGGCCCTGCTCCCCGTGAGCGGCCCCGGCCCGACCGGACTCGTCGTCATCACGCGCACCATCGAACCGCAGAAGGGCGGTACGGCCCTCCCCGGCGGCTTCGTCGACCACACGGAGGACTGGCGCGACGCGGTCGTCCGGGAACTGCGCGAGGAGACCGGCATCGAGGCGGCGGCCCAGGACGTCCGCCTCGCCGACGCCCTCAGCGACACCGCCGGCCACCTCCTGCTCTTCGGGCTCCTCCCGCCCCGCCCCCTGTCGAGCCTGCCGCCCTCCGTCCCCACGCACGAGACTTCGGGGTACGAGATCCTCCCCGCCCCGCGCCCGCTGACGTTCCCGCTGCACACGGAGGCGGCCAACGCCTGGTTCGCGGGCCGCTACGGCTGAGAGGTACGGGTCCCGCACGGCCTCCGGGACGTACGGGACCCCACCCGACAACCCTCCGCCGTCCGCCCCCTACCCCTCCGCCACCCCCCGCACCCGCACCGGAAGACCGACCGCCGGGCCCCCCTCCCCGCCACCGTCCCGCTCCACCACCACGCGGTCCCCCTCCCACCGCGCCACATACCGTTCGAGTTCGGCCTCCGCCCACCCGTCACCGGGGTCCCGGACCACCAGCCCGCCCCCGGACCGCCCCGGAGCCGGGGCCCACACCTCCAGTTCCAGCTCCCCGTCCGCGTCCCGTACCGGAATCACCGCCCCCGCCCGGGCCAGCACCGGAATCCGGGAGAGCGGGGCGTCGACCACCACCGGCCCCGGCCCCTCGTACGCCCGCCCGGTCACCGTGTCGTACCAGCGCCCCCGGGGCAGCCGCACCACCCGCCGGTCCGCACCCGCCTCCATCACCGGCGCCACCAGCAGCGCGTCGCCCAGCAGAAACGCGTCCTCGCACCCCCGCAACCCCCGGTCGCCCGGCGCCGCCCACCACACCGGCCGCACATAGGGCGCCCCCGACAGCCGCGCCACCTGCGACAGGGTCACGAAGTACGGGTGCAGCCGCTCCCGCTCCACCAGCGCCGCCCGCGCGTGCTCCAGCACCTCCGGCCCGAACTCCCACGGCTCCCGCCGCCCCGCGTCGATCGCCGAGTGCGTCCGGAACAACGGCAGATACGCGCCCAGCTGGAACCAGCGCAGATACAGCTCCGGCGACGGCGACCCGTCGAACCCGCCCACGTCCGGACCCGAGTACGGCACTCCGCACAGCCCCAGGCCCAGCACCAGCGAGAGCGAGGCCCGCAGCCCCGGCCACCCGGTCGACACATCACCGGACCAGGTGCCCCCGTACCGCTGCATCCCCGCCCACCCCGACCGGGAGAACAGGAACGGCCGCTCCTCGGGGCGCAGCCGGAGCAGCCCCTCGTATCCGGCACGGGCCATCGCCAGCCCGTACACGTTGTGCGCCTCGCGGTGGTCGCCGCCCGCGCCTTCCAGGCTATGCCGGGCGGAACGGGGCAGCGACGGGTCCCCGAACGCGGTGAACGACACCGGCTCGTTCATGTCGTGCCAGACCCCCGAGAAGCCCTGCGCAAGCCGCTCCTCGTACAGAGATCCCCACCATTCCCGCACAAGCGGATCGGTGAAATCCGGATAGACGCAGGCCCCGGGCCACACCTCACCCACCACCACCCGCCCCGAGCGTCCCGGACGTACGCCCCGCGCTCCCCGACCGCCAGCCCCGCGTCGAACACCTCGTCCCCCGGCTCGGCCTTCACCGCCGGGTCCACGATCGACACCAGCCGCACCCCCTCCGCCCGCAGCTCCTTCGCCAGCCCGGGCAGACCGGGGAACCGCTCCCGGTCGACCGTGAACACCCGGTGGCCGTCGTAGTGGTCGATGTCCAGATGCAGCACGGAGAGCGGAAGTCCCCGCTCCCGGTACCCGGCCACCACCCGCCGCACCTCCCGCTCGCTGCCGAACCCCCAGCGGGCGTGCTGCGGCCCCAGCGCCCACGACGGCGGCACGGCGGGCGCGCCCGTCAACGCCGTCCACCCGCGCAGCACCCGGGCCGGCGTCCCCGCCACCACCCAGCACCGCAGCGGCCCGCCCTCCATCCGCACCTCGCACGTGCCCGGCCGGTCGTGCCCCGAGCCCGCCCCCTCCGCGCCCTCACGCACCACCACCCGCCCCGCCCAGGTGTTGTCGTGGAACGCCAGATGCGTCCCGGCGTCCGAGACCACCACCTGCACCGGCATCGTCAGATACAGCGGATCGTCCCCCGGTCCGAACCGGCCGCCCGGATCGGTGTTCCACAGCCCGTACGCCCCGTCCCGCAGCCGGGGCCCCGACGCCCGCCCGCCCAGCCCGAAGAACCGGGCGTCCGCCGGCACCTCCGACCGCTGCACCCACCGCACCGGGCCCCCGCCCACCGGCTCCCACCAGCGCGGCGGCAACTCCCGCCGCAACAGCACCCCGCCCGGCGTCCGCAGCTCCACCGCACCCGTCCGCGAGACCACCACCGTCAGCCGCTCGGAGACCACCTGCCAGCCACCGTCCTGGCCCGGCTCCAGCACCGCCCGCGGATCGGCCGCGGGCACCTCGCCCGCCAGCGCGTACGACGGCAGCGGATCGGCCCCGTCCCACGCCCAGAACACCGCACCGCCCACCGCCACCCGCACCCGCAGCTCCGAACGGGCGAACCGCACCACGCCCCCGCCCGGCCCGGGCTCCGCCCCCACCAGAGCACCGGGCACCCGGGCCCGCTCCGCACCGCGCGCGGGCAGCGCCTTCGCATCCGCCGACCGGCGCCGCCAGGCCGCGCGCAGCGTGCGCAGCCCCCGTACCGAACCGACCAAACTCACCCGACGCACCAGGTCACGACCGTCCATGGCGCACACCATGCCACCCGCCAGGACCGCAGAACCTCCCGTTCAACTCCCGTTCACCCGCTCCGCCGCGCAACCGCCCGGCCCACCGACGGCCCGCCACCCACCCTCGTGGGCCCCTGCGGAGCCCCGCGTCACGCCGACCCACCCTGGTGCCGAAGACGATCACATGGCATCGTCCGTGTCAGCCGCTCACGCGCACACCCCAGCCCGTGCGCGCCGACACGCCACCCGCGTACCCGTCCAGCCAGGGAGCCGCCCCATGACCGCAGCCACGCCCGACGCCCCCCTCTGGGAGCCGAGCCCGGACCGCGTCGCCGCGGCCGCCGTCACCCGCTTCCAGAGCTGGGCCGCCGACCGCTTCGGCGCCCCGGCCGAGGGCGGGTACGCGGCCCTGCACCGCTGGTCCGTCGACGAGCTGGACACCTTCTGGCAGGCGGTGGCGGAGTGGTTCGACATCCGCTTCTCCACGCCGTACGAGAGCGTCCTCGGCAACCGTGCGATGCCCGGCGCCACCTGGTTCCCCGGCGCCGCCCTCAACTACGCCGAACACGCCCTGCGCACCGCCGAGGACCCGGCCCGCGCCGACACCCCGGCCCTCCTGTACGTCGACGAGACGCACACCCAGGTCCCGATCAGCTGGTCCGACCTCCGCCGCCAGGTCGGCGCCCTGGCCGCCGAACTCCGCGCCCTCGGCGTCACCCCCGGCGACCGCGTCAGCGGCTACCTCCCCAACATCCCGCAGGCCGTCGTCGCCTTCCTCGCCACCGCGGCCGTCGGCGGCGTCTGGACCTCCTGCGCCCCCGACTTCGGCGCCCGCAGCGTCCTCGACCGGTTCCAGCAGATCGAACCCGTCGTCCTCTTCACCGTCGACGGCTACCGCTACGGCGGCAAGGAGCACGACCGTACGGAGACCGTCGCCGAACTCCGCCGCGAACTGCCCACCCTCCGCGCCGTCGTCCACATCCCGCTGCTCGGCACCGACGCCCCCGAAGGCGCCCTCGCCTGGGCCGCGCTCACCTCCGCCGACACCGAGCCGGTCTTCGAACAGGTCCCCTTCGACCACCCGCTCTGGGTCCTCTACTCCTCCGGCACCACCGGCCTGCCCAAGGCCATCGTCCAGTCCCAGGGCGGCATCCTGCTCGAACACTTCAAGCAGCTCGGCCTCCACTGCGACCTCGGCCCCGAGGACCGGTTCTTCTGGTACACCTCCACCGGCTGGATGATGTGGAACTTCCTCGTCTCCGGCCTCCTCACCGGCACCACCGTCGTCCTGTACGACGGCAGCCCCGGCTACCCCGACGTCAGCGCCCAGTGGCGGGTGGCCGAACAGACCGGCGCCACCCTCTACGGCACCTCCGCCGCCTACGTCATGGCCTGCCGCAAGGCCGACATCCACCCGGGCCGCGACTTCGACCTCTCCCGAATCCAGTGCGTCGCCACCACCGGCTCACCGCTCCCGCCCGACGGCTTCCGCTGGCTCCACGACGAGGTGGCCGACGACCTCTGGATCGCCTCGGTCAGCGGCGGCACCGACGTCTGCTCGTGCTTCGCCGGAGCCGTCCCCACCCTCCCCGTCCACATCGGGGAGCTCCAGGCCCCCTGCCTCGGCACCGACCTCCAGTCCTGGGACCCCTCGGGCAAGCCGCTCACCGACGAGGTGGGCGAACTGGTCGTCACCAACCCGCTCCCGTCCATGCCGATCCGCTTCTGGAACGACCCCGACGGCAGCCGCTACCACGACAGCTACTTCGACATGTACCCCGGCGTCTGGCGCCACGGCGACTGGATCACCATCACCGGCCGCGGCTCGGTGGTCATCCACGGCCGCTCCGACTCCACCCTCAACCGCCAGGGCGTCCGCATGGGCTCCGCCGACATCTACGAGGCCGTCGAACGGCTCCCCGAGATCCGCGAGTCCCTCGTCATCGGCCTCGAAGAGCCCGACGGCGGCTACTGGATGCCGCTCTTCGTCCACCTCGCCGAAGGCGCCACCCTCGACGACGACCTGCGCGCCGCGATCAAGGCGACCATCCGCGAGAACCTCTCCCCGCGCCACGTCCCGGACGAGGTCATCGAAGTCCCCGCCATCCCGCACACCCTCACCGGCAAGCGCATCGAGGTCCCGGTCAAGCGCCTGCTCCAGGGCACCGAGCTGGCCAAGGCGGTCAACCCGGGCTCGGTCGACAACCTCGACCTCCTCCACTTCTACGCCGAACTGGCCGCGAGCCGCCGCCGGTAACCCGTCCCGGACCGGTTGTCAGTCCCCCTGATTACGCTGAGTGAGCAAGGATTCACCGCGCACAGGGGGACATGACACATGGCGCAGCACGAGAACACCAAGCGCACCATCAAGCCGGACACCCGGCACGGCCGGAAACGCCGCACGCCACACGGCACGACCCTGCGACGCCTCCTGCGCCGCGAAGCCCCCAGCACCGTCGGCCTGCTGGCCGACGAGCAGGACTTCGCGGCCATGCGCCGCTACCGCACCTTCCCCTTCGACGACCACACCACCTACCTCCACCAGGTCGAGACCCTGCTCAAGAGCCTCACGGCCCAGGGCATCCACACCACGGTCGCCCTCTTCGACCCCGAGGAGTACGCCGAGTTCTGCGCGGAGTCCGGACTCGACGCCGACACCGGCGCCTGCCGCAGCCGCTTCACCGCCGAGATCGCCGCGGCCGGAGCCACCGTCACCTACACCGGCCAACGCCTGACCGACCTCATCCCGCTCCTGGTCTCCCGCGCGGTCCGCCAGGCCACCTGGGAGTACGCCACCCTCCTCCTCGCGGACCTCGGCGCCTGCGCCGACTGCGGCCAGGACATCGGACGCGCCGCCTTCGACCGGGCCTCCCACCTCCTCACCCGCCTGCTGGAGACGGCGGGCCCCGGCACGCACCACCTGGTCTGCTCCACCCCCACGGAGAACGACCAGCTCCTGGCGGTCCTCAACACCCACCGCGACGCGACAGGACCGGCGCGCCTCGACGCCTCGGAGGGGGCGGAGTTCGCCAGCGTCCTCGCGGTGGCCATCGCCCTGGAGACACCCGGGGGAGTGGTCCTCCGCACCAGCGCCCCCGACACCTCCGACCGCGTCCACGGCTGGCGCCTGGCGTACGGCGCCCTCGCCCCGCTCACCGCGGGCGAGGTCTTCAACGCCTACTGCACCGACGCCGACACCGGAGAGCCCGTCTCCCCGGAATCCGGCGTGGAGTACTGCGCGGGATTCGACATCGGAGCCGACCCGGCGGAACCGCACCGCTGACGCGGACACACGACAGGAGGGGCTCCCCGCCCCTCGGCGGAGAGCCCCTCCTGCACCACCACACCACCCGCGGGGTGCCTACTCGCCGGACAGCACCGCCTGAGCGGCCTTGCGGGCCTCGTCGGCGGAGTCGGCCGAGCGTGCGGCGTTCGCCGCACGCTCGCACTGCGCCAGCGTGTACTTGGCCAGCGTGGCGCGCACATAAGGAATGGACGCGGCACCCATCGAGAGCGAGGTGACCCCCAGCCCCGTCAGCACACAGGCCAGCAGCGGATCCGAAGCGGCCTCACCGCACACACCACAGCTCTTGCCCTCGGCACGAGCCGCCTCGGCGGACAGCGCCACCAGGTCCAGCAGCGCGGGCTGCCACGGATCCTGGAGCCGCGACACCGCGCCCACCTGACGGTCGGCGGCGAAGGTGTACTGCGCCAGGTCGTTGGTGCCCAGGGACAGGAACTCCACCTCCTGGAGGATCGACCGCGCCCGCAGAGCGGCCGACGGAATCTCCACCATCGCGCCGAACTTCGCCCGCAGCCCCGCCTCACGGCACGCGTCCGCGAACGCCTTGGCGTCGATGCGGTCGGCCACCATGGGCGCCATGACCTCCAGGTACACCGGCAGACCCTCGGCCGCCTTGGCCAGCGCGGTCAGCTGGGTACGCAGCACCTCGGGGTGGTCCAGCAGGCTTCGCAGCCCCCGCACACCCAGCGCCGGATTCGGCTCGTCGGCCGGCGTCAGGAAGTCCAGCGGCTTGTCGGCCCCGGCGTCCAGTACGCGGACGACGACACGCCCCTCGGGGAACGCCTCCAGCACCGCGCGGTAGGCCGCGACCTGCTTCTCCTCGGAAGGAGCCTGCTTGCTGTCGTCCAGGAAGAGGAACTCGGTGCGGAACAGCCCCACACCCTCGGCCCCCGCCTCGACGGCCGCGGGCACATCGCCCGGACCGCCGACATTGGCGAGCAGCGGCACCTTGTGCCCGTCGGAGGTGGCACCAGGACCGGTGGACGCGGACAGCGCGGCCTTACGGGCGGCAGCGGCGCTCTCCATCTCCTCCCGCTTCTCGGCGCTCGGGTTCACGAAGATCTCGCCCGTGGAGCCGTCCACCGCCACGACCGTGCCCTCGGCCAGCTCACCGGCGCCGGGCAGAGCCACCACGGCAGGCACACCGAGCGCCCGCGCCAGGATCGCGCTGTGGCTGGTCGGCCCGCCCTCCTCGGTCACGAAGCCGAGCACCAGGGTCGGGTCCAGCAGCGCGGTGTCGGCCGGAGCCAGGTCACGCGCGATCAGCACGTACGGCTCGTCGCTGTCAGGCACGCCGGGCATCGGCACCCCGAGCAGCCGCGCCACGATCCGGTTCCGTACGTCGTCGAGGTCGGCGACCCGACCCGCGAGGTACTCACCGGCGTTGGCGAGGAGCGCCCGGTACGCGGCGAACGCGTCGTACACCCCGCGCTCGGCGGTGCTGCCCACGGCGATCCGCCGCTCGACATCGGACATCAGCTCGGGGTCCTGCGCCATCATGGCCTGCGCCTCGAGCACATGCTGTGCCTCGCCGCCGGCCAGGTTGCCGCGCGCGATCAGATCGGCGGCCACGGCCTCCACCGCCTGGCGGGCGCGCCCCTGTTCGCGCTCGGCCTCCTCGGCGGGAATCGATTTGGCGGGCGGCTCCAGCACCGCCGTACCCATGTGCCGAACCTCGCCGATGGCCACACCGTGGCTCACGCCGACGCCTCGCAGCGTTGTCTCCATTTCACCCGTCTCCGGTTGTGCGGCGACCGTGTCACCGCGGTGGTTGTGCAACTGCCTTGTCACTGCGCCCGAGGAGTTACTGCCAGCCGAACAGCGCGTCGCCGACCTTCACGTCCCCGTCCTCACGGACGTCGGAGAGCGACTCGGCGGTGGCCTCCAGGGCCACGATGGGGCAGATGGGTGACTTGCCTGCGGCCTCGACGCCCGCCGGGTCCCAGCGCACGATGCTCTGACCGCGGGAGACCGTGTCCCCCTTGTTCACGAGAAGCTCGAAGCCCTCGCCGTTGAGTTGGACGGTGTCGATACCGAGGTGCGTCAGCACCCCATGCCCCTCGCTGTCGACAACGACGAACGCGTGGGGGTGGAGGGAGACGACGATGCCGTCGACGGGGGATACGGCCTCGGAGGGCTCACGTACGGGGTCGATGGCGGTACCGGGACCGACCATCGCGCCGGAGAAGACCGGGTCGGGAACCTCGGTGAGTCCGATGGCGCGGCCGGCAAGAGGGGACGTCACGTTGGTCATGGGGAGCCTCCCAGGGGGTGGAGATTCAGGTGTCGCCGCCGCGGCTGATGTGGGGACGGCGTACTGCTCAGCAGAGTAAGTCATATGAAGTCCCGGTTCCGCCCGAGACCGCCCGGTTGACAGGCCTAGGGGTGCACCGCAAGCGATTTGCCTCGATCCCCGGCGGCCTGTACTGTCGTACTCCTGCCTGACCCCAACGCGACTTTGAGTCGGGGGTCGGCGGCGACCTTCAAGCCCAGATCCTAACCATGAATGCTCCTTCGGCATGCCCGCAGGACGTGGTCAAGGAAACGGAAAAGGCCTGATAGAGTCGGACTCGCCGGAAAGGGAAAAGCGCGAAAGCGAAGAACCCCGGAAAGCGAGTAGCAGGACCCGCTTCGACCGGGATCGGACACTGGAAAGCGTCTGATAGAGTCGGAAACGCAAGACAGCAGGACACAAAAGAAGTGAATGAAGGGAAGCGCCCGGAGGGGCCCGGTGATACGGGACCGAAGGAAGCGTCCGTTCCTTGAGAACTCAACAGCGTGCCAAAAGTCAACGCCAGATATGTTGATACCCCGGCCTGCTTCGGCAGGTTGGTGGTTCCTTTGAAAAGTCCTACGGTCGCCATGTGTGGCGGTAGGCAATACACAGCGAGGACGCTGTGAACGACGGGTCTTATTCCGACCTTGTTGTTCCGCTCTCGTGATGTGTGCACCCGATTACGGGTAAACATTCACGGAGAGTTTGATCCTGGCTCAGGACGAACGCTGGCGGCGTGCTTAACACATGCAAGTCGAACGATGAAGCCGCTTCGGTGGTGGATTAGTGGCGAACGGGTGAGTAACACGTGGGCAATCTGCCCTTCACTCTGGGACAAGCCCTGGAAACGGGGTCTAATACCGGATAATACTCTGTTCCGCATGGAACGGGGTTGAAAGCTCCGGCGGTGAAGGATGAGCCCGCGGCCTATCAGCTTGTTGGTGGGGTAATGGCCTACCAAGGCGACGACGGGTAGCCGGCCTGAGAGGGCGACCGGCCACACTGGGACTGAGACACGGCCCAGACTCCTACGGGAGGCAGCAGTGGGGAATATTGCACAATGGGCGAAAGCCTGATGCAGCGACGCCGCGTGAGGGATGACGGCCTTCGGGTTGTAAACCTCTTTCAGCAGGGAAGAAGCGCAAGTGACGGTACCTGCAGAAGAAGCGCCGGCTAACTACGTGCCAGCAGCCGCGGTAATACGTAGGGCGCAAGCGTTGTCCGGAATTATTGGGCGTAAAGAGCTCGTAGGCGGCTTGTCACGTCGGATGTGAAAGCCCGGGGCTTAACCCCGGGTCTGCATTCGATACGGGCTAGCTAGAGTGTGGTAGGGGAGATCGGAATTCCTGGTGTAGCGGTGAAATGCGCAGATATCAGGAGGAACACCGGTGGCGAAGGCGGATCTCTGGGCCATTACTGACGCTGAGGAGCGAAAGCGTGGGGAGCGAACAGGATTAGATACCCTGGTAGTCCACGCCGTAAACGTTGGGAACTAGGTGTTGGCGACATTCCACGTCGTCGGTGCCGCAGCTAACGCATTAAGTTCCCCGCCTGGGGAGTACGGCCGCAAGGCTAAAACTCAAAGGAATTGACGGGGGCCCGCACAAGCAGCGGAGCATGTGGCTTAATTCGACGCAACGCGAAGAACCTTACCAAGGCTTGACATATACCGGAAAGCATCAGAGATGGTGCCCCCCTTGTGGTCGGTATACAGGTGGTGCATGGCTGTCGTCAGCTCGTGTCGTGAGATGTTGGGTTAAGTCCCGCAACGAGCGCAACCCTTGTTCTGTGTTGCCAGCATGCCTTTCGGGGTGATGGGGACTCACAGGAGACTGCCGGGGTCAACTCGGAGGAAGGTGGGGACGACGTCAAGTCATCATGCCCCTTATGTCTTGGGCTGCACACGTGCTACAATGGCCGGTACAATGAGCTGCGATGCCGTGAGGCGGAGCGAATCTCAAAAAGCCGGTCTCAGTTCGGATTGGGGTCTGCAACTCGACCCCATGAAGTCGGAGTTGCTAGTAATCGCAGATCAGCATTGCTGCGGTGAATACGTTCCCGGGCCTTGTACACACCGCCCGTCACGTCACGAAAGTCGGTAACACCCGAAGCCGGTGGCCCAACCCCTTGTGGGAGGGAGCTGTCGAAGGTGGGACTGGCGATTGGGACGAAGTCGTAACAAGGTAGCCGTACCGGAAGGTGCGGCTGGATCACCTCCTTTCTAAGGAGCATCTAGATTCCGTAAGGAATCGAGAGCCACTACGTCGGCAAATGTTCGACGGTGGTCAGCTCATGGGTGGAACGTTGACTATTCGGCACGATCAATCGGTTTCTGTCAGTACTGCTTCGGCGTGGAACACAGAGGACGAGGGATTGTGTCGGGCACGTTGTTGGGTGTCTGAGGGTGCGGCCGTAAGGTTGTTCCTTCTGATCCGGCCCCAGTGAACTCGTCCTCAGGGACGGGGTGGTGGGTGGCTGGTCGTTGTTTGAGAACTGCACAGTGGACGCGAGCATCTGTGGCCAAGTTTTTAAGGGCGCACGGTGGATGCCTTGGCACCAGGAACCGATGAAGGACGTGGGAGGCCACGATAGTCCCCGGGGAGCTGTCAACCAAGCTTTGATCCGGGGGTTTCCGAATGGGGAAACCCGGCAGTCGTCATGGGCTGTCACCCGCTGCTGAACACATAGGCAGTGTGGAGGGAACGAGGGGAAGTGAAACATCTCAGTACCCTCAGGAAGAGAAAACAACCGTGATTCCGGGAGTAGTGGCGAGCGAAACTGGATGAGGCCAAACCGTATGCGTGTGATACCCGGCAGGGGTTGCGTATGCGGGGTTGTGGGAGTTCTCTTTTGCGGTCTGCCGGCCGTGAGACGAGTCAGAAACCGTTGATGTAGGCGAAGGACATGCGAAAGGTCCGGCGTAGAGGGTAAGACCCCCGTAGCTGAAACATTGACGGCTCGTTTGAGAATCACCCAAGTAGCACGGGGCCCGAGAAATCCCGTGTGAATCTGGCGGGACCACCCGCTAAGCCTAAATATTCCCTGGTGACCGATAGCGGATAGTACCGTGAGGGAATGGTGAAAAGTACCGCGGGAGCGGAGTGAAATAGTACCTGAAACCGTGTGCCTACAAGCCGTGGGAGCGTCGCTGGCAGCACTTGTGCTGTCAGTCGTGACTGCGTGCCTTTTGAAGAATGAGCCTGCGAGTTAGCGGTGTGTAGCGAGGTTAACCCGTGTGGGGAAGCCGTAGCGAAAGCGAGTCCGAACAGGGCGTTTGAGTTGCACGCTCTAGACCCGAAGCGGAGTGATCTAGCCATGGGCAGGTTGAAGCGGAGGTAAGACTTCGTGGAGGACCGAACCCACCAGGGTTGAAAACCTGGGGGATGACCTGTGGTTAGGGGTGAAAGGCCAATCAAACTCCGTGATAGCTGGTTCTCCCCGAAATGCATTTAGGTGCAGCGTCGTGTGTTTCTTGCCGGAGGTAGAGCACTGGATAGGCGATGGGCCCTACCGGGTTACTGACCTTAGCCAAACTCCGAATGCCGGTAAGTGAGAGCGCGGCAGTGAGACTGTGGGGGATAAGCTCCATGGTCGAGAGGGAAACAGCCCAGAGCATCGACTAAGGCCCCTAAGCGTACGCTAAGTGGGAAAGGATGTGGAGTCGCAGAGACAACCAGGAGGTTGGCTTAGAAGCAGCCACCCTTGAAAGAGTGCGTAATAGCTCACTGGTCAAGTGATTCCGCGCCGACAATGTAGCGGGGCTCAAGCGTACCGCCGAAGTCGTGTCATTCATACACATATCCTCAACGGGAGTATGGATGGGTAGGGGAGCGTCGTGTGCCGGGTGAAGCAGCCGCGGAAGCGAGTTGTGGACGGTTCACGAGTGAGAATGCAGGCATGAGTAGCGATACACACGTGAGAAACGTGTGCGCCGATTGACTAAGGGTTCCTGGGTCAAGCTGATCTGCCCAGGGTAAGTCGGGACCTAAGGCGAGGCCGACAGGCGTAGTCGATGGACAACCGGTTGATATTCCGGTACCCGCTTTGAAACGCCCAGTACTGAATCAGGCGATGCTAAGTCCGTGAAGCCGGCCCGATCTCTTCGGAGTTGAGGGTAGTGGTGGAGCCGATGAACCAGACTTGTAGTAGGTAAGCGATGGGGTGACGCAGGAAGGTAGTCCAGCCCGGGCGGTGGTTGTCCCGGGGTAAGGGTGTAGGACGCACGGTAGGTAAATCCGTCGTGCATATAAGTCTGAGACCTGATGCCGAGCCGATTGTGGTGAAGTGGATGATCCTATGCTGTCGAGAAAAGCCTCTAGCGAGTTTCATGGCGGCCCGTACCCTAAACCGACTCAGGTGGTCAGGTAGAGAATACCGAGGCGTTCGGGTGAACTATGGTTAAGGAACTCGGCAAAATGCCCCCGTAACTTCGGGAGAAGGGGGGCCACGCCTGGTGATCGGACTTGCTCCGTGAGCTGGGGGTGGCCGCAGAGACCAGCGAGAAGCGACTGTTTACTAAAAACACAGGTCCGTGCGAAGCCGTAAGGCGATGTATACGGACTGACGCCTGCCCGGTGCTGGAACGTTAAGGGGACCGGTTAGCTGCTCTTCGGGGTGGCGAAGCTGAGAACTTAAGCGCCAGTAAACGGCGGTGGTAACTATAACCATCCTAAGGTAGCGAAATTCCTTGTCGGGTAAGTTCCGACCTGCACGAATGGCGTAACGACTTCTCGACTGTCTCAACCATAGGCCCGGTGAAATTGCACTACGAGTAAAGATGCTCGTTTCGCGCAGCAGGACGGAAAGACCCCGGGACCTTTACTATAGTTTGATATTGGTGTTCGGTTCGGCTTGTGTAGGATAGGTGGGAGACTGTGAAGCGGCCACGCCAGTGGTTGTGGAGTCGTCGTTGAAATACCACTCTGGTCGTGCTGGATGTCTAACCTGGGTCCGTGATCCGGATCAGGGACAGTGTCTGATGGGTAGTTTAACTGGGGCGGTTGCCTCCTAAAGAGTAACGGAGGCGCCCAAAGGTTCCCTCAGCCTGGTTGGTAATCAGGTGTTGAGTGTAAGTGCACAAGGGAGCTTGACTGTGAGACCGACGGGTCGAGCAGGGACGAAAGTCGGGACTAGTGATCCGGCAGTGGCTTGTGGAAGCGCTGTCGCTCAACGGATAAAAGGTACCCCGGGGATAACAGGCTGATCTTCCCCAAGAGTCCATATCGACGGGATGGTTTGGCACCTCGATGTCGGCTCGTCGCATCCTGGGGCTGGAGTCGGTCCCAAGGGTTGGGCTGTTCGCCCATTAAAGCGGTACGCGAGCTGGGTTTAGAACGTCGTGAGACAGTTCGGTCCCTATCCGCTGTGCGCGTAGGAATATTGAGAAGGGCTGTCCCTAGTACGAGAGGACCGGGACGGACGAACCTCTGGTGTGCCAGTTGTTCTGCCAAGGGCATGGCTGGTTGGCTACGTTCGGAAAGGATAACCGCTGAAAGCATCTAAGCGGGAAGCCTGCTTCGAGATGAGTATTCCCACCCTCTTGAGGGGTTAAGGCTCCCAGTAGACGACTGGGTTGATAGGCCAGATGTGGAAGCCCTGTGAGGGGTGGAGCTGACTGGTACTAATAGGCCGAGGGCTTGTCCTCAGTTGCTCGCGTCCACTGTGTTAGTTCTGAAATAACGAACAGCCGTGATTACACCCGGTGTTCAAATTTTCATAGTGTTTCGGTGGTCATTGCGTTAGGGAAACGCCCGGTTACATTCCGAACCCGGAAGCTAAGCCTTTCAGCGCCGATGGTACTGCAGGGGGGACCCTGTGGGAGAGTAGGACGCCGCCGAACAATTTTTGTGGGAAAGCCCCGCACCGTATGGTGCGGGGCTTTCCTGCGTTCTGCCCCTCCCCAGCGCTCTGCCCCTACCCCTGTGCGGGTGGCGACCGAGGGTAAGGGTAAGGTCGGGGGGCATCATTCGCACGTTCTTCACAGGAGGCCCCCGGGTGGAGGTCCAGGAGACTCGGGTCCAGACGGATCGGGTCCTCACCATCCCCAACATCCTCAGCATGGCTCGCCTTGTCGGGGTACCGCTCTTCCTGTGGCTGATTCTCCGCCCCGTGTTCGGCGGCCCCAACAGCGATGGCTGGGCGCTGCTGGTGCTGATGCTCAGTGGCATCAGCGACTACCTGGACGGCAAGCTCGCCCGGCGGTGGAACCAGATCAGCAGCCTCGGCCGGCTCCTGGACCCGGCTGCCGACCGGCTCTACATCCTCTCCACCCTTCTCGGCCTCACCTGGCGCGAGATCCTGCCGCTCTGGCTCACCGCCGCCCTTCTGGCCCGTGAGCTGATGCTGCTCGTGATGGTGGCAATCCTGCGACGCCACGGCTATCCGCCGCCGCAGGTCAACTTCCTCGGAAAAGCTGCAACCTTCAACCTGATGTACGCCTTCCCCTTGTTGCTGCTCAGCGACGGGAGTGGTTGGCTGGCTACTGTGGCCGCCGTTTTCGGATGGGCGTTCGCAGGATGGGGTACAACTCTGTATTGGTGGGCAGGGATCCTCTACGTGGTCCAGGTCCGCCGACTCGTCAAGGCGGATGCAGTAGCCGATCCAGCTCGTTGATGTGGTGCCGTGCAGTGTGGCCGGCCCCTGGTCTGATGTCTTGAGTGCGTGATGCCCCGACGGGCGAAATCGGCTGACCGTCGTCTCTTCTAGGAGGACGTTTCCGACATGAAGGCCGTCGTGATGGCTGGTGGCGAAGGCACACGCCTGCGCCCCATGACCTCGAGCATGCCCAAGCCGCTCCTGCCCGTGGCCAATCGGCCGATCATGGAGCATGTACTGCGGCTTCTCAAGAGGCATGGGCTCAATGAGACCGTAGTGACCGTCCAGTTCCTCGCCTCCCTCGTCAAGAATTACTTCGGGGACGGCGAGGAGCTCGGGATGGAGCTCACCTATGCCAACGAGGAGAAGCCACTCGGCACCGCAGGGAGTGTGAAGAACGCCGAGGAGGCGTTGAAGGACGACACCTTCCTCGTCATTTCCGGTGACGCGCTCACCGACTTCGACCTCACCGATCTCATCGCCTTCCACAAGGAGAAGGGCGGACTCGTCACGGTCTGTCTGACCCGGGTCCCCAATCCGCTGGAATTCGGCATCACCATCGTGGACGAGAACGGTCAGGTCGAGCGCTTCCTGGAGAAGCCGACCTGGGGCCAGGTCTTTTCCGACACCGTGAACACGGGCATCTACGTCATGGAGCCCGAGGTCTTCGACTACGTCCAGGCCGACACCTCCGTCGACTGGTCCGGTGATGTCTTCCCCCAGCTGATGAAGGAAGGCAAGCCGATCTACGGCTATATCGCCGAGGGCTACTGGGAGGACGTGGGCACGCACGAGAGCTATGTGAAGGCCCAGGCCGACGTGCTCGAGCGCAAGGTCGACGTCGAACTCGACGGCTTCGAGATCTCGCCCGGGGTGTGGGTGGCCGAAGGAGCGGAGGTCCACCCCGACGCCGTACTGCGCGGGCCGCTGTACATCGGTGACTACGCCAAGGTCGAAGCGGACGTGGAGATCCGCGAGCACACGGTCGTGGGCTCCAACGTCGTCGTCAAGACGGGTGCCTTTCTCCATAAGGCCGTGGTCCACGACAACGTCTACATCGGACAGCACAGCAACCTCCGCGGCTGCGTCGTCGGGAAGAACACCGACATCATGCGGGCGGCCCGGATCGAGGACGGCGCTGTCATCGGTGACGAATGCCTGGTCGGCGAGGAGTCGATCATCCAGGGCAATGTGCGGGTGTACCCGTTCAAGACCATCGAGGCCGGCGCGTTCGTCAACACCTCGGTGATCTGGGAGTCCCGGGGCCAGGCGCACCTCTTCGGGGCGCGCGGTGTCTCCGGCATCCTGAACGTCGAGATCACCCCCGAGCTGGCGGTCCGGCTGGCGGGCGCCTACGCCACGACCCTCAAGAAGGGGTCGACGGTCACCACCGCCCGTGACCACTCCCGAGGCGCGCGGGCGCTCAAGAGGGCCGTGATCTCGGCCCTCCAGGCCAGCGCCATCGACGTACGGGACCTGGAGAACGTACCGCTGCCCGTCGCCCGGCAGCAGACGGCGCGGGGGAGCGCGGGCGGCATCATGATCCGTACGTCGCCGGGGGTGCCCGACTCGGTGGACATCATGTTCATCGACGAGCGGGGCGCCGACCTCTCGCAGGCGCAGCAGCGCAAGCTGGACCGGGTCTACGCCCGGCAGGAGTACCGCAGGGCATTCCCCGGCGAGATCGGGGACCTGCACTTCCCGTCCAGCGTCTTCGACTCGTACACCGGCTCCCTCCTCCGCAACGTCGACATCGCGGGCATCGCCGACTCCGGGCTCAAGGTCGTCGTGGACGCCTCCAACGGGTCGGCCGGGCTCGTTCTGCCCAGCCTCCTCGGGCGGCTCGGTGTGGACGCGCTGACGATCAACCCCGGCCTCGACGAGTCGCGGCCCACCGAGTCCGCCGAGACCCGCCGCGCCGGCCTCGTACGCCTCGGGGAGATCGTCTCCTCGGCGCGGGCCGCCTTCGGCGTGCGGTTCGACCCGGTCGGTGAGCGGCTCTCCCTCGTGGACGAGCTGGGGCGGATCATCGAGGACGACCGGGCCCTGCTGGTGATGCTGGACCTCGTCGCCGCCGAGCGGCGCAGCGGACGCGTCGCCCTGCCGGTGACCACCACGCGTGTGGCCGAGCAGGTTGCCGCGTACCACGGCACGCAGGTGGAATGGACGACCACCTCGCCCGACGACCTGACCCGGGTGGGCCGCGAGGAAACCACCATCTTCGGGGGAGACGGGCGCGGCGGGTTCATCGTTCCCGAATTCAGCAGTGTCTTCGACGGGACGGCCGCCTTCGTCCGGCTGATCGGTCTCGTCGCGCGGACCCAGCTCACCCTGAGCCAGATCGACGCCCGCATCCCCCGGGCCCATGTGCTGCGCCGGGACCTCGCGACGCCGTGGGCGGTCAAGGGGCTCGTCATGCGCCGGGTCGTCGAGGCGGCCGGGGACCGCTGCGTGGACACCACCGACGGCGTCCGGGTGGTCGAGGCGGACGGGCGGTGGATCATGGTGCTGCCGGACCGGGCGGAGGCCGTCACCCATCTGTGGGCGGAGGGCCCGGACGACGCCTCGGCGCAGGCGCTGCTCGACGAGTGGTCCGCCGTCGTGGAGAGCGCGGGCGAGTGACCTGCTGAGGCCGGTGCACCAGAACTCCCCGCCGGGGGCGTTCCGGTGCACCGGTGGGGCCATTCGGCGGCAGCCGTGGTGACGTGCGACGATGTGCGGCATGTCGCAGCAGCCCCCCGATCGGAGCACACCCTCGCCGCCCGCACGCCCCGACGCCTCCATGTCGCTGCTGAACAACGTGATGGACCACAGCCTCGACGAGGGGTACGCGGAGGCCTCGGCCCGCCGCAAGGCCGACGGGAGCGCCGGGCTGCCCCGTACGCTCAGGTCGAAGCTGTGGCTCGCCGCCGGTCTGGTGGTGGCCGCCCTCGTGGTGACCCTCGGTGCCGCCGAGGCGCGGGTTTCCGCCCCGGTCGTCGCCAAGGAGCGCGAGGAGCTGATCGACCGGATCAACGCCGAGACGCGGGCCGCCGACACCCTGGAGTCCGAGGTCGATGCGCTCCGCCACGACGTGAGCGAGCGGCAGCGCAAGGCCCTGGAGCAGCACGGTGGGGACCAGGGGGAGCTGGTGGCCCTGCTCTCCGGGGCGACCCCGGTGGAGGGGCCCGGGGTGAAGCTCGTCGTGGACGACGCCAAGAACACCGATCAGGGCGGCGGCGGGCCCCGTGAGTCGTCGAGCTTCGCCGACACCGGCCGGGTGCGCGACCGGGACATGCAGCGGGTCGTCAACGGTCTCTGGGAGGCCGGCGCCGAGGCCATCGCCATCAATGGGCAAAGGCTGACGGCACTGTCGGCGATCCGCGCCGCGGGCGACGCCATACTGGTCGACAACCGGCCGCTGGTCCCGCCGTACACGGTGCTCGCGGTGGGGGACGGGAAGAACCTCGCCGCCGCGTTCCGGGACAGTGCCGACGGCCAGTACCTCAACGCGCTCAAGGAGAGCTTCGACATCCGCACCAGCTTGTCCGATCAGGCGAAGGTGCGGCTCCCCGCTGCCCCCAGCCTGATCGTCCGTACAGCAGAGCCGAAGGCCGCCGGCAGTGATGCGGCAGAATCAGGGAAGGGCACATCGTGATCGCCGTACTGGGCCTCGTCGTGGGAGTCGTGGTCGGACTGTTGGTCCGGCCCGAGGTACCGGCGGTGGTCGAGCCCTATCTCCCGATCGCCGTGGTCGCCGCGCTGGACGCGGTCTTCGGAGGTCTGCGGGCCATGCTCGACGGCATCTTCGTCGACAAGGTCTTCGTGGTGTCGTTCCTCTCCAACGTCGTCGTCGCCGCGCTGATCGTGTTCCTCGGCGACAAACTGGGTGTCGGCGCTCAGCTCTCCACCGGTGTGGTGGTCGTGCTCGGCATCCGGATCTTCTCCAACGCCGCCGCGATCCGCCGGCACGTCTTCCGGGCTTGAGGCCGATGAACCACGACGAGAACCCCCGCAGCGAACAGCCGGAGCAGCCGGAGCAGCCGAAAACCGTCCCGCCCGCCGCCCCGGACGCCCCCGCGCGGCCGCCCGCGGCCGAGGAGGTCTCCGGGCGTCAGCGGCTGCTGGCGGGCCTCTGGCCGCCGCGGGTGAGCCGGGCTCAACTCATCGTCGCCGTGCTGCTGTTCGGGCTTGGTCTGGGACTGGCCATCCAGGTGCGGTCCACCGGGGACGACAGCGCCCTGCGTGGTGCACGCCAGGAGGACCTGGTCCGGATCCTCGACGAGGTCGATGACCGCACCCAGCGCCTGGAGGACGAGAAACAGCGCCTGGACGACCAGCGCACCGAGCTGGAGAACAGCTCCGACCAGGCCGAGGAGGCCCGGAAGCAGACGCTGGAGAAGGAACGGCAGCTGGGGATCCTCGCGGGTACGGTGGCGGCCCAGGGGCCCGGGATCACGCTGACGATCAGCGACCCGTCCGGCGCGGTCGCGGCCGACAAGCTCCTCGACACCGTCCAGGAGCTGCGTGCGGCCGGGGCCGAGGCCATCGAGGTCAACGGCGTCCGGGTGGTGGCCGATACGTACTTCGCCGGTGAGGGGGGTGACATCCAGGTGGACGGCAAGAAGATCGAAGCACCGTACGAGTTCAAGGTCATCGGCAAGCCGCAGGACCTGGAGCCCGCCCTCAACATTCCCGGCGGTGTGGTGCAGACGCTGGAGAAGGAGCAGGCCACCGCCGTGGTGGAGCGCTCCGAGGACATCGTCGTCGACGCCTTGCGAGCGGCGAAGCGGCCTGACTACGCTCGGTCGTCGTCCCCGTGATCGCGCCGGGCCGGAGTGCCGGTGGACGAGGGCGGGGGGTTGCGGGGGGTCGGCGCACCGGATTGGTGGTGCGTGGTGGAAACTGTCGGGTGGATACGGACGTTGTGAAGATGTCCGGGTCGGCAGGTGTGTTCATTCAGGGTTCGTCCTGCCCCACGGGCGGGTCTATGTCGGTCAAGGGGAATCGCCCGTGAAGTTGTTTGCGAAGTTGTTCGGGAAGAGCGCACGCGAGGACAGCAACAGTGCTGCCCGCCACCGCGCTCCGCGCCACGGCCAGGGCGGCGAGCAGGAGGCGGAGCGTCCGCTCTTCCGCGATGAGGTGTCCGGTGGCGGTGCTCCGGGTGGTCCCGGCGTGTCGTCCGTTGACCCTGCCGGTGCCGGGCGCATAGGTTTCGGCGAACCATCAGCCTCGAGTACGGGTGGAGGGTTCACCCCGGAGGGCTCGTCGATGCCGGTCTGTACGAGGTGCGGCCACCGCAACGCGGAGGCCAGCCGTTTCTGCTCCAACTGCGGTACGCCGCTGCGGGGCGGTGTCCCCGAGCGCGCCTCGGAGACGACGTCCACGATCTCCATCTCCGGTCTTGAGGCGTACGACGCCGAGGCGACGGGCCAGACGGCGCTGCCCTCGCTCTCCCCGGAGGCCCAGGCCGCCGTCGACGCGCTCCCCGGCGGCTCGGCGCTGCTGGTCGTGCGCCGCGGCCCGAACTCCGGCAGCCGTTTCCTGCTCGACAGCGATCTCACGACCGCCGGCCGTCACCCCCAGAGCGACATCTTCCTCGACGACGTGACCGTGTCGCGGCGTCATGTGGAGTTCCACAGGGGTCCGGACGGTAGCTTCACCGTGGGTGACGTCGGCAGTCTCAACGGCACCTATGTCAACCGTGAGCGCATCGATTCGGTCCTGCTGTCCAACGGCGACGAAGTCCAGATCGGGAAGTACCGTCTGGTCTTCTATGCGAGCCCGCGGGGCGTGTGACCAGCCCTCGGAACCGTCCGGGGGGACCCCCAGGAAGGCCCATGCTGCGAACACCGACAGGCGGTGCCGGTGACGGCACCGCCACCGCGGACACGCGCTGGGTGAGCATCGGTACGGTGCTCACCCGGCTGCGCGAAGAGTTTCCGGAAGTGACGATTTCCAAGATCCGCTTCCTGGAGGCCGAGGGGCTCGTCGAGCCGCAGCGGACTCCGTCCGGCTACCGGAAGTTCGCTCCCGGTGACGTGGAGCGGCTGGCCCAGGTCCTCCGGATGCAGCGGGACCACTATCTGCCGCTCAAGGTCATCCGGGAGTACCTGGACGCCCTCGCCCGGGGTGAGCAGCCCGTACTGCCCTCGCCGGGCACGCAGCGGGATCTCGGCGACGCTGTGTGGGAGTCCGGACCCGGGGCGGCGACCGCCGCCCGGATCGGGCGTGCCGAGCTGCTGGCGGCCGCCCAGGTCGACGAGGAGCAGCTGGCGGAGTGGGAGTCCTACGGGCTCATCGTCGCGGCTCCCGAGGGCGGCTACGACGCCGAGATGGTGACCGTGGCGAAGCTGGTGGCCGATCTCGGCCGCTTCGGCCTGGAGCCGCGCCATCTGCGGGCCATGCGGGCCTCCGCCGACCGTGAGGCGGGCCTGGTCGAGCAGCTGGTCGCGCCGCTGCGCCTGCACCGGAATCCGCAGACCAGAGCCCATGCCGAGGCCACGGCGAACGAGCTGGCCGAACTCTCCGTACGGCTGCACGCCGCGCTCGTCCAGACCGCTCTGCGCAGCCGTCTGCACTGAGGTCGGCGGAGCCCGACTACCCAAACATGGCGAGCACGTCCTAGGGTTGCTGTGTGAACGAGCTCGACGTTGTCGGTGTCCGGGTGGAAATGCCCTCCAACCAACCGATCGTTCTCCTGCGTGAAGTGGGAGGCGACCGGTACCTCCCCATTTGGATCGGTCCTGGGGAGGCGACCGCCATTGCCTTCGCCCAGCAGGGCATGGCTCCGGCCAGGCCGCTGACCCATGACCTGTTCAAGGATGTGCTCGAGGCCGTGGGCCAGGAGCTGACCGAGGTCCGGATCACGGACCTCCGCGAAGGGGTCTTCTACGCGGAGCTGGTCTTCGCCAGCGGGGTCGAGGTGAGCGCCCGGCCCTCCGACGCCATAGCGCTCGCCCTGCGGACCGGCACGCCGATCTACGGCAGTGACGGTGTGCTGGACGACGCGGGCATCGCGATCCCCGACGAGCAGGAGGACGAGGTGGAGAAGTTCCGCGAATTCCTCGACCAGATCTCACCGGAGGACTTCGGGACCAACAGCCAGTGACGCCCCCGCAGGGGGTTCTGTCAGCGCATTCGAGAAGCCTTTCCCGGAAGTCGGACACGGGAAACCACCCTCAGGGTGATTATCACTCGGCGTGCCGAGTGTGGCGATCGTTGACGCACCCCCAGTGACTGCCTACCTTCGAGTGGGCAGGTCAAGGACGGAGGTCGGCGTGAGAAGCAGCGGCGACGGTACGGCGGCGGGTGGGCCGTATCCGCAGCACGGCAGTGGAGCCGACCACGCCATCAGGCAGCCGGCTGCGCCGGCCGCGGTGGCGACGGACGGTGTGGCAGCGGCGAGCGATATCGGCTATCGCGGACCGACGGCGTGCGCGGCGGCGGGGATCACCTACCGCCAGCTGGACTACTGGGCGCGTACGGGGCTGGTGGAGCCGAGCGTCCGGCCGGCCTACGGGTCGGGGACCCAGCGTCTCTACAGTTTCCGGGACGTGGTCCTCCTCAAGATCGTCAAGCGGTTCCTGGACACCGGGGTCGCTCTGCAGAACATCCGCACCACGGTCCAGCACCTGCGGGCCCGGGGCTTCCAGGACCTCGAACGCATGACTCTGATGAGCGACGGGGCGACGGTCTACGAGTGCTCCTCGCCGGACGAGGTCGTCAGCCTCCTCCAGGGCGGTCAGGGCGTCTTCGGGATCGCCGTGGGTGTCGTCTGGCGGGATGTGGACGCGGCGCTCTCCCAGCTCCACGGCGAGCGGGTCGACACCGGTGAGACCCTCATCGGCCACAACCCGGCCGACGAGCTGGCCCGGCGCCGCAACCGCGCCGGGTGAGCGGCTGAGCGGACGGAACGGGGCGGCCCGGCACTCCACGGAGTGCCGGGCCGCCCCGTTGTCAGTGGCGTAGGGCAGCATCGGAGGGGTGAGACCCGCGCCGACCATCCTCCACCTGGACATGGATGCCTTCTACGCCTCGGCGGAGCAGGCGGCCAAGCCCAGCCTGCGCGGGAAGGCCGTCGTCGTGGGGGGCCTGGGCCCCCGGGGGGTGGTCGCCACCGCCTCGTACGAAGCGCGCGTCCTCGGCGTCCACTCCGCGATGCCGACGGCCCAGGCGAGGCGGCTCGCGCCGAACGCCGCCTATCTGGTGCCCCGCTTCCAGCTGTACCGGTCGGTGAGCGAGCAGGTCATGGAGCTGCTGGGGCGGCTCTCGCCGCTGGTGGAGCCGCTGAGCCTGGACGAGGCCTTCGTCGACCTGGAGGCGGGCGGGGCCGCGGACGACTCGGCCTCGGCCCGCAGGACCGGGGAGCGGCTGCGTACGGCCATCCGGGCGGTGACCGGGCTGAGCGGATCGGTCGGGCTCGCCGGCTCCAAGATGCTCGCCAAGATCGCCTCCGAGCAGGCCAAGCCGGACGGGCTGGTGCTCATAGAGCCCGGCACCGAGCGCGAGCTGCTGGCCCCCATGCCCGTACGGACACTGCCCGGCGTCGGGCCCGCCACCGGGGACCACCTCCGGCGCGCCGGGATGACGACGGTCCACGACCTGGCGGAGGCGGGCGAGGACGAGCTCGTACGGCTGGTCGGCAAGGCCCACGGCCGCGGGCTCTACCGGATGGCGCTCGGGCTCGACGACCGGCCGGTGGTCGCCGAGCGGGACGCCAAGTCCGTATCGGTCGAGGACACCTTCGACGTGGACCTGCACGACCGGGTGCGGGTGCGCGCGGAGGTGGAGCGGCTGGCCGTGCGGTGCGTGGAGCGGCTGCGGGCCGCCCACCGGTCGGGGCGCACGGTGGTGCTCAAGGTCCGCCGGTACGACTTCTCCACCCTGACCCGCTCCGAGACCCTCCGGGGCCCCACGGACGACCCCACGGTGGTCCGTGAGGCCGCCGCGCGGCTGCTGGAGGCCGTCGACACCACCGGCGGCGTACGGCTGCTCGGGGTGGGCGTCACGGGGCTCGCGGACTTCACCCAGGAGGATCTGTTCGCGCAGGCCGCGGACGCCCGGGAGCTGGCCGGGCGGGCGCGGGAGCCGGAGCCGGAGCGGCAGGCTCCGGAGAGCGGTACGGAAGGGACCGGGCCCGCCGAGGAGGAGCCCGAGAGCGCCGAGCAGCTCGCCGCCCGGCGCTGGCCCGCCGGACACGACGTCCACCACGCGGCGCACGGGCACGGCTGGGTGCAGGGGAGCGGGGTGGGCCGGGTGACCGTGCGGTTCGAGGAGCCCGGCGGGCCGGTCGGCCGGGTCCGCACGTTCCGGATCGACGACCCGGAGCTGACCCCGGCCGACCCGCTGCCGCTGGTCCGCGACCCGGTCGACTACTCCTCCTGGCCGGCCAGCCTGCCGAAGTCGCGGTCGGGGCCGGTCTCCGCGGCCGGGGAGGAGTCCAGACCGTAGTGCCGGTAGAGCTGCAGCTCCTGCTCAGGGGAGAGGTGCCGGCCGACGCCGAAGTCCGGGGCGCCCTTGATCAGCGCGCGGTCGAAGGGGACCCGCAGGGTGTCGTCGACGAACTCGCTGGGTTCCAGCGGGACGAACGCGTCCCGGCTGAAGAGGCCGGTGCGTACGGCCGCCCACTCGGGCACACCGGTCGCGTCGTCGAGATAGACCTCATCCACCGTCCCGATCTTGGTGCCCTTGCGATCGAACGCCTTGCGGCCGATCAGGCGGCGCGGATCGATATCGGTCTGCACGGTGCCTCCCACTGGTCGCAACTGCTCAAGGGTGGATCCCGGTCACTCCAGGGGCCCCTCTCGCTCCACCAGGACCAAGACAAGTGCAGATCCGTGGCGTCGGCCACTCGAGGACTCCGCCGGGATGGCCGCTGGTAGGCTGGCAAGTGGCTGCTGACCCCGTGCGGGAGAGTCCTCCGGTGCAGAATCCGGAGGCGCCGAAGGAGCAAATCCTCCCCGGAATCTCTCAGGCCCCCGTACCGCACGGACGAGGTCACTCTGGAAAGCAGGGCGGGTTCGTGCGGGCGCAGGCCGGGACGGACTCGACCCTCACCGACGGTGAAAGTCGGCACGCCCCCGGGCGGGCCGGTGAAGCTCTCAGGTTGAGATGACAGAGGGGGAGGCCGTCCGGGCACCCGCGCCGTGGTGCCCCTCGCAGGTCGTGACAGACCAGGAGGCCTCCACCATGACCCCCCGTCGCACTCCGCTCTCCCAGCTGGAGCAGGGCATTCCGTTCGAGCAGCGCCACATAGGGCCCGACGCCGAGGCCCAGGCGAAGATGCTCGCCCAGGTCGGCTACGGCTCCCTCGACGAGCTGACCGCCGCCGCGGTGCCCGATGTGATCAAGAGTGCGGAGGCCCTGGACCTTCCCTCGGCCCGCACCGAGGCGGAGGTGCTGGCCGAGCTGCGCTCGCTGGCCGACCGCAACAAGGTCCTCGCCCCGATGATCGGCCTCGGCTACTACGGCACCTTCACGCCGCCGGTCATCCTGCGCAACGTCATGGAGAACCCCGCGTGGTACACGGCCTACACGCCGTACCAGCCGGAGATCTCCCAGGGCCGCCTGGAGGCCCTGCTCAACTTCCAGACGATGGTCGCCGACCTCACCGGGCTGCCCACCTCCGGCGCCTCCCTGCTCGACGAGGGCACCGCCGCCGCCGAGGCCATGGCGCTCTCCCGGCGCGTCGGCAAGGTCAAGAACGGCGTCTTCCTGGTCGACGCCGACACCCTGCCCCAGACCGTCGCGGTGATCCGGACCCGCGCCGAGCCGACCGGCGTCGAGGTCGTCGTCGCGGACCTCAGCGAGGGCATCCCCGCCGAGATCGCCGAGCGCGGCGTCTTCGGCGTGCTGCTCCAGTACCCGGGCGCCTCCGGGGCCGTCCGTACCATCGAGCCCGTTATCGAGCAGGCCCACGAGCTGGGCGCGATCGTCACCGTCGCCGCCGACCTGCTGGCCCTCACCCTGCTCACCTCGCCCGGCGCGCTCGGCGCCGACATCGCGGTCGGCACCACCCAGCGCTTCGGCGTGCCCATGGGCTTCGGCGGCCCGCACGCCGGCTTCATGGCCGTCCGCGAGAAGTTCGCCCGCTCCCTGCCCGGCCGCCTCGTCGGCGTCTCCGTCGACGCCGACGGCAACAAGGCCTACCGCCTCGCCCTCCAGACCCGCGAGCAGCACATCCGCCGCGAGAAGGCCACCAGCAACATCTGTACGGCACAGGTGCTGCTCGCCGTCATGGCCGGGATGTACGCCGTCTACCACGGCCCCGACGGGCTGCGCACGATCGCCCGCCGCACCCACCGCTACGCCACGATCCTCGCCGAGGGCCTGCGTGCCGCCGGTGCGGAGGTCGTGCACGGCTCCTTCTTCGACACCCTGACCGTGCGTGTGCCCGGCAAGGCCGCCGACATCGTCGCGGACGCCCGCGAGCGCGGGGTCAACCTCCGCCGCGTCGACGCCGACCACGTCTCCATCGCCTGCGACGAGACCACCACCCGGGCGCAGATCGCCGCCGTGTGGGCCGCCTTCGGCGCCGACGGCGATATCGAGGCGCTGGACGGCTCGGCCGCCGACGCGCTGCCCGGGACGCTGCTGCGCTCCGACGACATCCTGACCCACCCGGTCTTCCACCAGCACCGCTCCGAGACCGCGATGCTGCGCTACCTGCGCAAGCTCGCCGACCGCGACTACGCGCTGGACCGGGGCATGATCCCGCTCGGCTCCTGCACCATGAAGCTGAACGCGACCGCCGAGATGGAGTCCATCACCTGGCCCGAGTTCGGCGCGCTGCACCCCTTCGCCCCGGCCGACCAGGCCCAGGGCTTCCTCACGCTCATCCGTGAGCTGGAGGAGCGCCTGGCCGAGGTCACCGGTTACGACGCCGTCTCCATCCAGCCCAACGCCGGCTCCCAGGGCGAGTTCGCGGGCCTCCTGGCCGTGCGCGCGTACCACCGGGCCAACGGCGACGACCAGCGCACGGTCTGCCTGATCCCCTCCTCCGCGCACGGCACCAACGCCGCCAGCGCGGTCATGGCGGGCATGAAGGTCGTCGTGGTGAAGACCGCCGACGACGGCGAGGTCGACGTCGCGGACCTGCGCGCCAAGATCGAGCAGTACCGCGACGAGCTGGCCGTCCTCATGATCACCTACCCGTCGACGCACGGCGTCTTCGAGGAGCACGTCGCGGACATCTGCGGTGAGGTGCACGACGCGGGCGGCCAGGTCTACGTGGACGGCGCCAACCTCAACGCGCTGGTCGGGCTCGCCAAGCCCGGCAAGTTCGGCGGCGACGTCTCGCACCTGAACCTGCACAAGACCTTCTGCATCCCGCACGGGGGCGGCGGCCCCGGCGTCGGCCCGGTCGGCGTCCGCGCCCACCTCGCCCCGTACCTCCCCAACCACCCGCTCCAGCCCGCCGCGGGCCCGGAGACCGGTGTGGGCCCGATCTCGGCCGCTCCCTGGGGCTCGGCGGGCATCCTGCCGATCTCGTGGGCGTACGTCCGGCTGATGGGCGGCGAGGGGCTCAAGCGCGCCACGCAGGTCGCGGTGCTGGCGGCCAACTACATCGCCAAGCGCCTGGAGCCGCACTACCCGATCCTCTACACCGGCCCGGCCGGGCTCGTCGCCCACGAGTGCATCGTGGACCTGCGGCCGATCTCCAAGGCCACCGGCGTCTCCATCGACGACGTCGCCAAGCGCCTGATCGACTACGGCTTCCACTCGCCGACCATGTCGTTCCCGGTGGCCGGCACGCTGATGATCGAGCCGACCGAGAGCGAGGACCTCGCGGAGCTGGACCGGTTCTGCGACACCATGATCGCGATCCGCGCCGAGATCGAGAAGGTCGCCTCCGGCGAGTGGAGCGCGGACGACAACCCGCTGGCCAACGCCCCGCACACCGCCGCCGCGCTCGGTGGCGACTGGGCGCACGGCTACAGCCGCGAGGAGGCCGTCTTCCCGGCCGGGGTCTCGGCCGCCGACAAGTACTGGCCGCCGGTGCGCCGGATCGACGGTGCCTTCGGTGACCGGAACCTGGTCTGCTCCTGCCCGCCGCTGGAGGAGTACGACGGCTGACCCTGCGGGGTGGGGCGCTGACATGCGTCGGGGCCGGTGCGGGGAGTTCCCCGGGCCGGCCCCTTCTCCGTACCGCGCTGTTCGTACTGTGCTGTCTGTACTGCTCTGTCGTCCGTGCGGCCGTTCTCAGGCGGCCTTCACCACGCTGCTCGTCGCCAGCGGCCGGTGCGGTGCGATGATCTGCCCGTCGGGCAGCAGCTCGCCGGTGTCCTCGAAGAGCAGGACGCCGTTGCACAGAAGGCTCCACCCCTGTTCCGGGTGGTGGGCCGTCAGGCGGGCCGCCTCCCGGTCGGGGGAGTCGGCGGTGGGGCAGGGTGGCTGGTGTTGGCACATGGCTGCGTTCTTTCGCTGCGTCGAGTCGAGTGTCCTGCGGCTGGATGAGAGGTTCATGGCCGCCCCCGTATCAGTCGGTCCGGTCCCAGTGTTGCCCCACGGGGATGATTCCGCAGGGATTTCGCTCCAGCTCCCTTACTCCTCCCATGACGCGTCACCCGCGCGGATGGTTCACCGCAACTGCACTGTCCCTTCGGGTGGTTCGGGGTGGCCGGATGGGGCTAGTCCGAGTGGGTAGGGGAAAGCCCCCGTGGTGACCGCCCCGCCAGCGGGCGGTCACCACGGGGGCTGTGTCCTCCCCGGCCGCCGGTCAGGCGGAGCTGAGCAGCGGTCCCGGCCCCACGCGCAGGGTCATGACCGGCAGCAGATCGGCGACCCGGTGCGGCCGGTGCGCGGCGATGCCCGGCGGCGCCGGAGCCAGCGGCACCAGGACGTCGGCCGGGGCGAGCACCCCGGTGGAGGCGTCGTCCGCGGGGTCGTCGTGCAGCCAGAGGGTGAGCATGTACAGCTCGGGGACGGAGAGAAGTCTCGCCTGGTACGTCGTGGGCGAGGCCTCGGCCTGACGGACCGCCAGTTCCGTCGAGGCGAGGTAGGGGCCCTCGAAGAAGTGCGAGAAGCTCCAGCCGTCCGGGGTGAGCATGGTGTCCGCGGCGGCGATCGCGCGGCCCTCGCTCCGGATCAGGAAGCGCCAGGCCGCCAGACGGGTCCGGGGCACGGCCCCGGTCGGCGCGATCCGGTCCAGGACGTGGACGGGCAGGGGCAGTTCGGGGCTCAGCGGTCCCTGGGCGGACCGGAGAGCGGAGGTGCGGGCCTGGCGGACCGCGGTGGGAGAACCGAGGGCCGCGGACACGCTGCGCAGGGCGGGCGCGGGAGCCGAGGGGACATGCAGCGGCATGGTGGGTCGCCTCTCACTTCGGAGACACGGTGAAACGGGGCGGGTGCGGTGCAGACGGCGCTGTCGGCATGCGGGGCCGGATGAGGCCGATGACGGGCCGGTTGCGTCAACTCTCTGCCTCGTCAGGTGGAGTTTATACGACGGGTGTTCACTCAGTGTTTCCGCTAGCCGCCGGGGATATTTCGCGCAAGGCGACATCCGGACTTCGGAACGCGGTTTTCCTGGCGATTTGTTCGGCTGTTTCCGGTCCCTGCCTGGGCTTCTTTCGGTGGAGCGGTAGGCCGAAACTCACCGGTGTTTCCGGCGGGCACTTTCCGGAGGAAAATGCCGTCCGTCGCGTGCCACCGGAATGTGCCCCAGGTCTCCTTCATCCAGCCTAGCGGGTTTCCGGTGGCGTGTGGGGCGTTACGGATCACTCCCGCTGGGCATTATCGATCGTGATGCGAGCGGCCCGGTCGGCGGGCCGACCACTGGAGGAGGGACCCCTCGATGGGGGAGAAGGTCGTGGCGGGCGCCGTTGACCTGTCCGATCGGCAGGCGTACCGCACCAAGCTCAACCAGTGCCTGGAGGGGCTGGGCAGACTGCTGGCGGAGCGGAGGTTCGACCGTCCCCGAAACCTGATGGGGCTGGAGATAGAGCTGAATCTCGCGGGAACCGACGGTCTGCCGCGGATGATGAATCAGGAAGTGCTCCAGCGCATCGCGAGCCGGGATTTCCAGACCGAACTCGGGATGTTCAATCTGGAAGTAAATATCGTTCCGCACCGGCTCGGCGGCCGGGTATTCGATCAGCTCTCGGAGGAGCTGCGGACCGGTCTCGCCTATGCGCACCGCAAGGCCGGTGAGGTGGACGCGGGGATCGTCATGATCGGAATCCTGCCCACGCTCGGCGAGCACGACGTGGTCTCGGCCAATCTCTCCGACGTGGACCGCTACACCCTGCTCAACGATCAAATGGCGGCCGCCCGGGGGGAGGATTTCGCCCTGGATATCGAAGGCGTCGACCATCTGGTCTGCTCCTCGCCGTCGATCGCCCCCGAATCGGCCTGCACCTCGGTGCAGTTGCACCTCCAGGTGACGCCCGACCGGTTCGCGGACGTGTGGAACGCGGCCCAGGCGGTCGCCGCCGTGCAGATCGCGCTGGGCGCCAACGCCCCGTTCCTCTTCGGCAAGGAACTGTGGCGCGAGTCGCGGCCGCCGCTGTTCCAGCAGGCCACCGACGTACGGCCGCCGGAGCTGGCCAACCAGGGGGTACGGCCCCGGACCTGGTTCGGGGAGCGGTGGATCACCTCCGCCTACGAGCTGTTCGAGGAGAACCTGCGCTACTTCCCGCCGCTGCTGCCGATCTGCGACGAGGAGGAGCCGCTGCGGGTCCTCGACGAGGGCGGGGTGCCGGAGCTGGCCGAGCTGGTCCTCCACAACGGCACGGTCTACCGCTGGAACCGCCCGGTGTACGGCACGGTCGACGGCGTCCCGCACCTGCGGGTGGAGAACCGGGTGCTCCCGGCCGGCCCCACCGTCACCGACGTGATCGCCAACTCCGCTTTCTACTACGGGCTCGTACGGGCGCTCGCCGAGGAGTCCCGGCCGGTGTGGAGCAAGCTGCCGTTCGAGGCCGCCGCTGAGAACTTCACCGAGGCCTGCCGCCACGGCATCGACGCCGAACTGCTCTGGCCACGCCCCGGCCGCGCGGGCGGGCTGGCGAAGATCCCCGCCGTACAGCTCGTACGGGAGGAACTGCTGCCGCTTGCCGCGGCCGGGCTCGACGCCTGGCAGATCGAGCCCGCCGACCGGGACCGCTACCTCGGGGTCATCGAGGAGCGGTGCAAGCGGCGGGTCAACGGGGCCTCCTGGCAGGTCGCCACCTACCGCCGGGCCCTGGAGGCCGGACTCGGCCGGGACGCGGCCCTGGCGGCGACCACCCGGCGCTACGCCGAGCTGATGCACGCGGGGGAGCCGGTGCACACCTGGCCGGTGGGGTTCCCGGCACCCTGAGCGGGGCGCGGCGGGCGTGGTCCCGTACGGGGGCGTGTTCTCGTACGCCGGCGCGCGCCCTCGTACGGCGGGGCGTGGTCCCGTACGGGAGGGTGCGATTCCGTACGGCGGGGCGTGGTCCTGTACGCGGGTCGGCTCGGTGGCTTCCGTACGCGGACGGGGGCGGCGGGGCGCTGTACGTACGCGGAGTGGGCAGGCCCGCCGTACCCCCGCGCACGCGCCGCCCCGCCCTCACTCCTGGGCGGCGCGCCCGTTCTGTCCGGCCGTCATGATGGCCTGGAAGATGACCGCCTGGATCTCCGCCGGGTCGCTGACCTCGTAGCCGTCGCCCCCGGTGATCCGGGCGATCTCGGCTACCTCCTCGCGGTCGGCGTCCGGGCCCACCGCGATGGCGATGATCGGCACCGGGCGCTCGGGATCGGCCAGCTCCTTCAGCCGCGCGGTCAGCGCGCTCCGGGAGATGCCGTCCTCGTCCTGGTTCGAGCCGTCGGTGAGGATCACCAGGGCGTTGAACTTGCCCTTCACATACGTCGATCGGGCCTCCTCGTACGAGGCCAGTACCGTGTCGTACAGCCCGGTCGCCCCGCCCGGCACGGGCTGCAGACCCGCGAACGCCGCCGACAGCTTCTCCCGGTGGGTCGAGCCGCCCTGGGCCGGGTCGCCCAGCCGACGGGTGGGCATCAGCTTCCGGTAGTCCTTCGTGCCGTCCAGCGTCGTGGCGAACTCCCACAGGCCGATCTCGTCGTCCGGGGTGAACTGGGCAAGAGCCTGGATCAGCGACTCCTTGGTGACGTCCATCCGTGACCGGCCGCGCCCGGGCACCGGGGTGGACATGGAACCCGAGGCGTCGACCACCGTGGTCAGCCGGGCGCTCTGGACGGTGATCGTCCACATCCCCAGCATCTCCTGGAGCTGCTTCGCCGACGGGGCCTCGGCCGCCGATGTGGCGTACGGCTGCGGTGACTTGGCGCCCGCCGACGCGACCACCGTGTCTTCGGCCGACCCGTCCGCCGGGCGGAACCCGTACCGCGCGAACACCGCCCGCGAACCCCTGTCGTTCAGCAGGGTCATGAAGCGCAGGGCAGCCCGGGACTGGGTGAGGGTCAGCTTCTCCTCGTCGACCAGGGTGTACGGGTAGTCCAGCAGCGGGGTGCCGTCCTCGGGATAGAAGAGGTTCAGCCTGCCGCTGTCGGCGGCCTCCGCGTTGTGGGTGAAGGCGGCCTGCTCGGATATGAGGACCGCCTGGTTGCGTTTCGGGTTGCCCTCCTCGGCGCCGGAGCCGCTGCGCGCCAGGGTCTCCAGCACCTGGGCGTCGCTGTCCGACATCCGCTCGGCCAGCACCTTCGCCGTCTCCGCGACGCGGATGTCGCTGTCCCCGCCCTGCTGCGCGGACGAGCCGCCGATGCTGGTGAGGGCGAGCAGACCGGTGGCGCTGCGCGCCGGATCGGCCGCGCCTAGGCGGACCTTCTCCGTCCCGAGGGTCGTGGCGACCAGCTCGGCCCAGGAGTACGTCTTCTCCGGCCAGCCCAGACGCCCGGCCGCGGACGGCACCATGGCGAGGGCCACCGGCGAGGAGGCGATGGAGTCCGAGGGGGAGATCGGGATGCCCGTACCGAGTCCCTCGGCGCGGTCCAGCCAGAGGTCGGAGTCGGGCAGCCAGACCTGGAAGCCGGGCGCCTCGCCGCCCGCGAGCGCGTCGGCCACCTTGTAGGAGTCACGGGCGACCACCTCCACGTCGAGGCAGTGGCCGTCCGACGTCACCTCGTCCGCCCGGGTCTGCTCGGCGATCTCCCGGACCGCCGGTGCGATGTCCGGGGAAGCGGCGAGCGAGAGGCGTACGGCGGAGTCCTCGCACGACTCGGAGAACGACAGCAGTCCGCCCTTGACCGCCACCCCGGCCCCCGTCGCCACCGCGAGGACGAGCAGCGTGGCGATGGCGATCGTGCGACGCCTGCGCCGCGGAGACGCCTCCCCGCGTTCTTCCGGCGCGTAGGCGTCGGGCAAGCTGTGACGTCCCATGTCGGTGGAGCCCCCCTGAAGGCGAAAGATGAACGGTGAGCAAGGAAAAAGGGGGACCGCACCATCGGTGATGGTGGTCGTCCCCCGGCCTGTCGCGCATGATCTTCGTACCTGCATTCGAGACCCTAGCGGGACGGTGGGCGGGATGAGACGCGATTGCAGAACAAAAGGCAGGTGGACCGGTGAAGGTGGGGCGCGTGGCTGATTCCTATCCCCAAGTGGGCGATTCGCGAAGGATCCTGCGGTCGGAGACGCTGCTGGTCCTGGCCCTCTCCCTGGGCGCGAGTGCCGTGTCCTCACTCATCAGTTTTGTCGGATCACTGACGAAACCGGGGGGTTTGAAGGACCAGGCGGCGACGCTCAACGGTTCCTACGCGCCGGGCCGTCCATGGCTTGATCTGGCGTGGCAAATGTTCGGGATCGCAACGGCCCTGGTGCCGGTCGCCCTGGTGGCGCATCTGCTGATCCGGGAGGGGGCGGGGCTGCGGACCATCGGTTTCGACCGGACCAGGCCGTGGTCCGACCTCGGCCGCGGGACGCTGGTCGCGGCCGGCATCGGCAGCGCCGGGCTCGCCTTCTACCTGGTCGCCCGGGCGAGCGGCTTCAACCTCACCGTCGTACCGGAGTCGCTGCCCGACGTCTGGTGGAAGTTCCCCGTCCTCATCCTCTCGGCGGCGGAGAACTCCGTGGTGGAGGAGGTGATCGTCGTCGCGTATCTGCTGCGGAGACTGGACCAGCTCGGCTGGACCCCGATGGCCTCGCTGGTGGCCAGCTCCGTGCTCCGCGGCTCGTACCACCTCTACCAGGGCATCGGCGGCTTCATCGGCAACATGGTGATGGGCGTCGTCTTCGTCCTGCTGTACCGGCGCTGGGGGCGGGTGGGGCCGCTGGTGGTCGCCCATACGCTGCTCGACATCGGGGCGTTCGTCGGGTACGCGCTGCTCGCGGGGAAGGTGGACTGGCTGCCGACGCCGTAGGGGCGGCCTGATCGAGGGCCCAGCCGCAGTGGGCCGGTCGAGGGCTCAGCCGTAGTGGCCCGCTTCGGGACTCAGAGGGTGGTCAGCAGCTCGCCGTCGATCACGGTGACCGCGTTGCCGGTCAGCAGGGTGCGCTCGCCGCGCAGAGCCGTGCGTACGAGGCCGGAGCGGGCGGACGCCTGGAGTCCGGTGAGATCGTCCCGGCCCAGCCGCGCCGACCAGAAGGGGGCCAGCGCGGTGTGGGCGCTGCCGGTCACCGGGTCCTCGTCGATGCCGACGCCGGGGAAGAAGCCGCGCGAGACGTAGTCGTAGCCACGGGCCGGGTCCTCGGCGGCGGCCGTGGCGATGATGCCGCGCCGCGAGTGGGCGACGAGGGCGGCGAAGTCCGGGGCGAGTCCCCGTACGGTCGCTTCGTCGCGCACCTCGACGAGGAGGTCGCCGATGTGTTCACCGGTGTCGTGGACCGAGACGGGCTCCGCCCCCAGCGCCGCCGCGAGGCCGGGCGGCGGTGCGGCCTCCTCGCGGAGCGGGGCGGTGGGGAAGTCGAGCGTGAGGGTGCCGTCCGGGTGGGCGGTGGCGGTGAGGAGCCCGCAGCGCGCGGTGAACCGTACGGTGCCGGTGGCCCGCCCCGTGGTGTGCAGGACGTGCGCGGTGGCGAGCGTGGCGTGCCCGCACATGTCGACCTCGGTGGCCGGGGTGAACCAGCGCAGCGCCCAGTCGGCCTCGCCGCCGGGCGGCAGCGGGTGGGCGAAGGCCGTCTCGGAGAGGTTGACCTCGGTGGCGATCTCCTGGAGCCGTTCGGCGTCGGGAAAGGCTGCGGACTCCAGCAGCAGGACCCCTGCGGGATTGCCGGAGAAGGGGCGGTCGGTGAACGCGTCGACGATACGAATTCTCATGGGGCGACCGTAGAACGCCCGCGCGGCCGTGGACCAAGGCCAATTCGGGGTCGCTGGCCCCTGCCGCCGTCGTGCTGTCTGCTCAGGCGCGGGAGGCGGTGCCGCCCCGGTGGGCGAAGGTGTCCAGCGACCAGGTGTGCGTACAGCCGGGGCACTGGAGGTGCAGGACCGGACCGGTGTTGGCGATCAGATAGCGCCAGTGCTCGCCGCAGGTGCGGCGGTCCGCGCAGGCCGCGCAGTGGCGGGCGTCGTCGCAGGCGGGGCAGGCCACCCAGGCGCGCCGGGCGATGTCCGCCTGCGGATCAATGGGCAGCCGCACGGCCCGGGCCCTCGTCCGGCAGCACACCGGCGGCCACCAGCCGGTCGTAGGTGCGCTGCTGCTCGGCGTCCAGCCCCGAGTAGAGCAGGGCGTAGGCCTCGTTCTCGCTGCGGAGGGCGGCCACCGGATCCCAGTCGGGCCCCAGCGCGGCGACGACCTCGGCTCGACGCCAGGCTTCTTCGAAGGTCAGGTCGATGGTGAGGGGGACGAGGGGGGGCTCTGGTCCTGGCTCATGGCGGTGCTTCCGGTGGGTATCAGGGGAAACCTCACCATCTGTACCAGGCCTCCACCACGACAGGGAAGGGTGACCTAAGTCGCCCGGTGAGGGCCGGTGGGGGCGCCGGACCCGGCCGATCGGTGGGTGGGGGCGGGCGGTTGCCGGTACGGGGGCGTCGGCGGCGGCTCCGTATCGTACGGGTTCCTGTGGCGCACCTCATGCCGGCGGGGGTGGCCGGTGGGCGCTGTCGGCGGGCCGGGTCGGCAGCGTCTTGTCAGGCGATAGCTTCCGATATATCGTTGAAGCATCGCGATGGATCGAAGATGAAAGGAGCGTAGCGATGCGTTCACAGGGATATGAGCACGAGCATGAGTACGGACCGGGGCATTACGGGCCCGGTCATCAGGGCCGTCACGGTCGGGGTGGCCCTGACGGGCGCCGGGCCGCCTTCGGGCCGTTCGGGCCGCCGTTCGGTGGCGGGCCCTTCGGTGGCGGGCGTGGCCGGGGTGGCGGTCGGGGGAGGGCGCGGCGCGGTGATGTGCGGGCGTCGATCCTGGCCCTGCTGAAGGACCGGCCGATGCACGGATACGAGATGATCCAGGAGATCGGAGAGCGCAGCGGCGGGGCGTGGAAGCCCAGCCCCGGTTCGGTTTACCCCACCCTCCAGCTGTTGGAGGACGAAGGGCTGATCGTCAGCGCGAGCGAGGGCGGCAAGAAGCTCTTCACGCTCACCGAATCCGGGCGCGGCGAGGCCGAGTCCGGGCCCGAGGCTCCCTGGGAGGAGGCCGGGCGCGGCGTGGACTGGGAGGGTGTCAACGAGATCCGGCAGGCCGGGTTCGGGCTGATGGAGGCGTTCGGGCAGGTCTGGAAGACCGGCTCCCCCGACCAGCGGCAGAAGGCGCTGGCCGTCATCAACGACGCCCGTAAGAAGCTCTATCTGATCCTGGCCGACGAGCACTGAGCCTGTGTGTTCCACGTGCTCGGTCGCCGGCGACGTCGGGGGCCCCGCGGATGGCGGGGCCCCCGACGTGTCTACGCGGTGATCGTCAAGGGGTGACCAGGCCGTCGAGCTTGCGCAGCGACTCCTGGAGCGCCGCCGTCGCGGAGTCCTTGAGCTTGCCGCCCATCATCGAGACCGCCGCGCCGGTGAACTCCCCCTCGATGCGCACCGTGGTGGCCTCCCCGCCCGGGGAAGGGGCGAGCGAGTAGCGCATGGCCAGGGCGACCCCCATCGGGCCCTTGCCCCGGGTCGTCAGCAGCCGGCCGCTCTCCAGCTCGTCGACCGTCCAGGTCACTTCGGCGGGGAAGCCCATGAGCTTCATGTTCTCCTCGTAGACGGCCCCCTTCTCCAGCGTGGCCGGGCCGCCCTCGGGGAAGCCGGTGTGGGTCGCGTTCCACTCTCCGTACGACGAGAAGTCCGTCAGCTGCGCCCAGACCTTCCCGGCGGGTGCTTCGATACGTGCCTCCGCGCTGACTTCGGCCATGCGACCACCCCTGGTTCGTCCGGTAACGGTGTCACGGTGCCGCGGAACGTAACGGCGGCGGCTCCAACATTCAATACTGATACATCGTCAGATCTGCTGGGGCTGTCGGTTCCGCCAGATCTCCGCCGCGTCGAAGCGGTCCGACGCGCGCGGGTGCGGGCCGTCGTCATGGCAGTGGAAGGCGGCCCAGAACAGATCGGCGGGGAGGGCGTCGTCCGGCGCGTACACACGGTAGACGTACTGCATCCCGTCCTCCGCGAGCAGTGCGACCATCCAGAACACCCGTGGTTCCCTCCGCCCGGAGCCGATGCGTGCCGTTGCCCTACGTGCGTTGCCTTGCGTTGCGAGCTGTCACGCCCTGTGGTGTGAGGGACGTGTGCGCGGGGGGTGGCGGTTGCCCGGGGGAGTGCGGCGCAAGGCGGCGCGCCCCCCTGAGAGCCATGGTTGTACGCCTCGGGGCGATCTCATCCGCAAGGAGGAGGGGGTGTTCCGGTGGGCCCAACTTGGGTGGGACGCGTGAATGGGCCGCCCTGCCGATGCTTCCGTGGCCCGGGACTGATGGGGTGGAGTAGTGCAAAACCGGACGCCGCGGATCCCTGAACAGCCCGCCCCGAACCCCGTCGGACCCCACGGGCCCGACAGCCCCGAGGCCAGATTCACCGTCGAACTGGCCACGGTGGTGACGGGTGCGCGCAGGCGTGCGCTGCGGGACGGCGACCGGCAGATCGACACCGCCCACCTGCTGCACTCTCTCGTCGAGAGCGACTCCGAGGTCCGTGAAGTCTTCGACGGCGGACCGCAGTTGGCGAAGGTGCTCGGCTACCTCGTGCAGCGCAGCATCGGTTACGGGCTCCGCTGGCAGGGGTCGGTGGAGGACTCCGGGGCCGTTCCCGTCGTCCGGGACCCGGCTCGGGACGTGGCGGCGGGCGCCGAGGGGTGGTCGCCGTCCGCCGTCGCCGCGATGGAGGGGGCGCTGCACCGTGCCGGCCTCCGTGGGGAGCGGCGGGCCCGGGGCCTCGACCTCCTCGCCGCCCTGGCCGCCGACGGGGAGTGCCGTGCGGTGGAGGTGCTGAGCCGGGCCGGTGTGGACGCGCGGTGGCTGGGGGAGCGGGCGGAGGAGCGTACGGCGGAGGCGTCCTGGTGGGTGTGACGGTGCGGCCGACGGAACGCCGGGTGCGGGGCACGGCTTCCGCGTGACGGTGCCGGGGCGGCTGCTGTGTGAGGCCGCGGCGTGCGGGGCGCGCGTCTCAGCAGGTGTCACAGGGACGCGTGTTTCGTCAGGTGCCATAGAGGTGCGCGTCTCGTCAGGCGTCACAGAGATGACGGTGCTGTCGCGTGCTGTCATGATGTGCCGATGCACGCGTCTCGGGGTACTCAGAGGAGAAGCGCAGGCCTGGGGCTCGCCCTCCTGTCGGCCTTCGCGTTCGGCGGTTCCGGGGTGGCCGCCAAGCCGCTGATCGAGGCGGGGCTCGACCCGCTGCACGTGGTGTGGCTACGGGTGGCGGGCGCCGCCCTCATCATGCTGCCGGTCGCCTGGCGCCACCGGAATCTCGTACGGGAGCGGCCCGCCCTCCTCGCCGGGTTCGGGCTCTTCGCCGTGGCCGGTGTCCAGGCCTGCTATTTCGCCGCCATCTCCCGTATCCCGGTCGGGGTGGCGCTCCTCGTCGAGTATCTGGCCCCCGCGCTGGTCCTCGGCTGGGTCCGGTTCGTCCAGCGCAGGCCCGTCACCCGGGCGGCCGCCGTCGGCGTGGTCCTGGCGGTCGGCGGACTCGCCTGTGTCGTCGAGGTCTGGGCCGGGCTCGGCTTCGACGCCCTGGGCCTGCTGCTCGCCCTCGGTGCGGCCTGCTGCCAGGTGGGGTACTTCGTCCTCTCCGACCACGGTGGCCAGGGGGGCAAGGGGAGTGACGGGCGGCGCGTCGAACCTCCGCATCCGCTCGGCGTCATCGCGTACGGACTCATCGTCGGTGCCCTGATCCTCACCGTCGTCGCGCGGCCGTGGGGCATGGACTGGTCGCTGCTCGGCGGGAGCGCCGGCATGGACGGCGATGTGGTCCCCGCCTGGGTGCTGCTCGGCTGGATCGTGCTGGTCGCCACCGTGCTCGCGTACGGCAGTGGCGTCGTCTCCGTCCGGATGCTCTCGCCTCAGGTCGCCGGGGTCGTCGCCTGTCTGGAAGCGGTCATCGCGACCGTGCTGGCCTGGGTGCTGCTCGGGGAACATCTCTCCGCCCCGCAGCTCATCGGCGGGTTCGTCGTTCTGACCGGGGCGTTCATTGCCCAGTCGGCCACGCCCAAGCCGCCTGCGGGGCCGGTGGCCGCGGGTGTGGGTGCGGCGGCGGGGGCCGCCGAGAGCGAGTTGTCCGCCGGGCGGGCCTCACATTAGTGTGTCGGCCATGCATCTGACTGTGCTTCCGCCGCCTGCCGCCTAGCGCGGGCGGCCACTCCTGACGAAGACCGGGCTCGGGCAGTCCCCGAGCGGTCCGTCGCTGCCCGCGTGCGGAGTCGAGCGACCACCACCCTGTCTTCCTCTGGAGAAGTCACATGGCCATGCCTGGTGTTCCCGCTCTGCCCGTCGGGCGGAGCCTGCTGTATCTCGTCGTCGCCGGAGTCGCCTGGGGCACCGCCGGTGCGGCGGCCTCCCTGATCTTCCGGGTCAGCGATCTCGGTCCCCTCGCCCTCTCCTTCTGGCGCTGCGCCGGGGGCCTCGTCCTGCTGGCCGGGGCGCTCGCCCTGCGTCCCCGCCGTACGCCCCGGCCGGTCGAGCCCCGGAGCCGCCGGGTGCTGCGCATCCTCGGTACGGGGGTGGGGCTCACCGTGTTCCAGAGCGCCTACTTCGCGGCGGTGGACGCCACCGGCCTCGCCGTCGGGACCGTCGTCACCCTCGGTGCCGGGCCCGTCCTGATCGCCGTCGGTGCGCGCGTGCTGCTCGGCGAACGCCTCGGCCCGGGCGGTCTCGCCGCCGTGGCCGGTGCGCTGGCCGGGCTCGCGGTGCTCGTCCTGGGCGGGGAGGGCGGCGAGGTCGTGCCGTCCGGCGTGCTGCTCGCGCTGCTGTCCGCCGCCGGGTACGCGGCGATCACCCTGCTCACCCGGTGGCTCGGGCGGGACGGCGGTGGCGGTGACGCGCTGACCACCAGCGCCTGGGCGTTCGGCATCGGAGCGGTGGGGCTGCTGCCCATGGCGGCGGCCGAAGGGCTCGTGCCGCACACCGCCGAGACCGGGCAGGTGCTGTGGCTGCTCGTCTACGTGGCCGCGGTGCCCACCGCACTCGCGTACGCCCTCTACTTCGCGGGGGCGGCCGCCGTCCGCTCGGCCACCGTCTCCGTGATCATGCTCCTGGAGCCGGTGAGCGCGGCCGTCATCGCGGTGACCGTCCTGGGGGAGCGGCTGACGGCGGCCACCGTCGTCGGCACCCTGCTCCTGCTGACCGCCGTGACCGGGCTGGCGCTGGCCGAGGCGCGGGGGGCGGCTGTCACGCGCAGGCGGGCGGCTGAAGCCGAGGCTGAGGCCGTAGCGGTGTAGGCGGTTCAGCGGCAAAGGGCCCGGAGCCGGGTGCCGAGGCTCCGGGCCCTGTCCCTGACCTTTCGCGGCCGATCGGCGTCAGAGCGCACGCAGGTACTCCGGTACGCCGACGGCCGGGTCCAGGTCGTCCGCCGGGACCGGGGACCCGTAGCCCCGGGTGAGCGGCACGATGCCGGTCCAGTGGGGGAGGGTGAGGTCCTCCGGCTCGTCGTTGGGGCCGCCGGTGCGGACCTTCGCGGAGACCTCGTCGAGGTCCAGCCGGATCACCGCCGTGGCGGCCAGTTCCTTGGTGTTGGCCGGGCGGGCGTCCCGCGATCGGCCGGGGACGGCCTGGTCGACGATCGCGTCGAGGGCGATGCGCCGCTCCTCGGGGTCGGTCACGGTGGTCGCCGTGCCGTGGACCACCACCGAGCGGTAGTTGATCGAGTGGTGGAAGGCGGACCGGGCCAGCACCAGGGCGTCGACATGGGTGACGGTCAGACAGACCGGCAGCCCCGGGTCGGCGGCGGCCCGGGCGTTGCGCAGTGGGCGGGAGCCGGTCGACCCGTGGACGTACAGGCGCTCTCCGACCCGCCCGTACAGGGTCGGCAGCACGACGGGCGCCGCGTCCCGGACGAAGCCGAGGTGGCAGAGGCAGGCCGCGTCGAGTATCGAGTGGACCAGCTCGCGGTCGTAGGAGGCGCGCTCCTTGGCCCGGGTCGGTACCGTGCGGGCGGTGGGGGTGTAGGCGGTGGCGCTCTCCGGGCCCGTGGCGGTGGGCGGGGCGGTGTCCTGCATGATGCGTTCCCTTGCCGATCTGATTGCACTAGTGCATACTGTTGTTTGTGCTAGGAGGGTATCGGATCAGTGGGCGGCGCGCATCGGAAATCGCCGCCAGTGTGGAGCGCGGGGTCGGCTCCGGCGAGCTGCCGCCCGGCCATGTCCTGCCCCCGATGCGGGAGTTGGCCGCCCGTCTGGAGGTCAACCCCAATACGGTGGCGGCCGCCTACCGGACGCTGCGCGAGCGCGGGGTGATCGAGACGGCGGGCCGCCGGGGGAGCCGGGTGCGGCCGCGTCCGGCCAGCACCCCCCGCGGCTCCCTGCGCATCGAGGCGCCGCCGGGCGTACGCGACCTCGGCAAGGGCAACCCCGATCCGGAGCTGCTGCCCACGCTCGGCCCGGCGCTCGCCGTGGCGGCCGCGGTCGACGCGGAGCACCCCGGGCTGTACGGGGAGGCGCCCGTGGTCCCCGAGTTCGCCGCGTACGCGCGTACCGCGATGGACGCCGACGGGGTGCCGGAGGGGGCCGTCGCGGTGACCTCGGGCTCCCTCGACGCCATCGAGCGGGTGCTCGCGGCGCATCTGCGGCCGGGTGACGCGGTGGCGGTGGAGGACCCGGGGTGGGGCAGCGTGCTCGACCTCGTCCCCGCGCTCGGGCTGCGCGCCGTGCCGGTCGGGGTGGACGACGACGGGCCGGTGGTCGCGGATGTGGAGCGGGTGCTGCGGGCCGGGGCGCGGGCGCTCGTCGTCACCGACCGCGCGCAGAACCCGACCGGCGCCTCGGTGAGCGCAGGGCGCGCCCGGGAGCTGCGGGCCGTGCTCGCCCGCCACCCGGACGTGCTGCTGATCGAGGACGACCACGGCCACGCCATCGTCGACCTGCCGCTGCATCCGCTGGCGGGTACGACGGACCACTGGGCCTTCGTCCGCTCGGCCGCCAAGGCGTACGGCCCCGACCTGCGGGTCGCCGTGCTCACCGGGGACGCGGTCACGGTCGACCGGGTGGCGGGCCGGCAGCGGCTGGGCCCCGGGTGGGTCAGCCGGCTGCTCCAGCGCGCCGTGCTCCACCTGTGGACCTCGGGCGCCGTCGACACCGCCGCCGTCGCCCGGTCCTACGGGGAGCGCCGTGACGCCCTCGTCCACGCCCTGGCCGAGCGCGGGGTGACGGCGTACGGGCGGAGCGGGATGAACGTGTGGGTGCCCGTCAGCGACGAGACCGGGGCCATCGCGCGGCTCCTCCACGCGGGCTGGGCGGTGGCCCCCGGGGCGCGCTTCCGGATGTCCACGCCCCAGGCGGTGCGGCTCACCGTCTCCCGGCTGACGGCGGCGGACATCGGGCCGCTGGCGGACGCGGTGGCGTCGGCGGCCGGACCCGCGCGGCCGGTCACGTACGGCTGAGGCGCGGGGGCGGGTGGGCGTCTCTGCGTCCGGTGCCCGTGTGTCCGGTTGCTTCTGCCTCCGTTTGCCCGGGGCGCGCCCGGCCGTGCCTCTGTCGCCTCCTCGTTTCGCGTACCGCTGTCACGTACGGCTGAGACGCTCCGGCCGGGTCTCTGCCGTACGGGACCGGATCAGGGTTCGGGACCGGATCCGGGGGCCGGGGCGGGCGGTCGTGGTCGGCGGGCGGCTCTGGGTGAGGGCCGCTCCGGCCAGCACGATCACCGCGCCCACCGGGGTGTTCCAGGTCAGCTGCTCGCCGAGCAGGGCGACGCCCGCCGCGGTGGCGATCACCGGGATGAAGTACGTGACCATCTGCCCGGTCGTCGGGCCGACCTCCTGGACGAGTCCGTACTGGAGCAGCACCGCCAGCCCCGTACCGAGTGCGCCGAGCGCCAGCACGGAGAGCGTGGGCAGCAGCGGGAACGTGTCCGGGGCGGAGGTGAACGCCGGGGTCACCACGGCCAGTTGCAGCGTGCCGACGAAGAGCTGGCTGCCGGTGAGCGTCAGCGTCGAGGAGCCGGTGCCCGCCAGCGTACGGCGGACGTAGATCCAGCCGACCGCGTAGCTGAACGAGGCCAGCAGCGCCATCCCCGTACCGGGCAGATCCAGGCCGGAGAAGCCCTGCCAGGCGCCCAGCACGGTCAGCACCCCGAGGAAGCCCACGCCCAGGCCCGCGACGCGGCGGCGGGTCGGGCGGTCCTCGGAGAGGGCGACCACCGAGAGGGCCATGCCCCACAGGGGCGAGGTCGCGTTGCAGATCCCGGCAAGGGTGGACGGGATGGTCAGCTCGGCGTAGGAGAAGAGCGAGAACGGCAGGGCGTTGAGGAAGAACGCCGCCACCGTGATGTGCCCCCAGGTGCGGGCCGAGCGCGGCAGCCGCTCCCGGCGCATCGCCATCGCGACGGCCAGGACGGCGGTCCCGGCCAGCAGTCGGCCCAGGGTGACCTGGAACGGCGCGAACCCCTGCGTTCCCACCTTGATGAGCAGGAAGCTGAACCCCCAGATGAGGGAGAGCACGGCGAACCGGATCCGCCAGTCGACGGCCGGGCGCCGGGGGGTGGCGGTGGGGGTGGTGGGCGAGGGGACGGCCGCGGCGGGCGAGGGGACGGGGGCGGCCGCAGGGGTGGTGGGCTGCTGGCAGGGGGCGCTCATGGCTCCACGATGACGAACAGCACTCCTTAGAACAAGCGAGAGTTTCTGTGCTTGTTCGCGTAGCATCGCTTATATGTCGAACCTGGAGTGGACATGTTGAATCTGGAGCGGCTGCGCACCCTGGACGCCCTCGCCCGGCACGGCTCGGTGAGCGGGGCCGCCGGGGGGCTGCATGTCACCACATCGGCGGTCTCGCAGCAGATGGCCAAGCTGGAGCGCGAGGTCGGGCAGCAACTGCTCGCCAGGAACGGCCGGGGGGTGCGTCTCACCGACGCGGGACGCCTCCTCGCGGATCACGCGGCGCGGATCCTGTCGCAGGTGGAGCTGGCCCAGTCCGACATCGAGGCCCAGCGCGGCGAGGTGGTCGGTCAGGTGACGCTCTCCGCGTTCCCCACGGCGGCCCGCGGGCTGCTGCCCGCCACTCTCACCGCCCTGCGCACGGATCACCCGGAACTGAAGGTGCGGACGCGGGAGTTGGAGCCCGAGCAGGGGCTCCAGGCCGTGCTGCGCGGCGATGTCGACGTGGCCGTGGCGCTCGACTGGAGCAACAAGCGGCTGCCCGTCCCCGGTGGCCTCTCCAAGGTCGAACTCCTCGACGACGCACCGGACATCGCCATGCCGGCCGGACATCCGCTGGCCGACCGGGCCGAAGTGGAGCTGGAGGACTTCGCGCAGGACGAGTGGGTCTCCTGGCCGGAGGGCGAATTCTGTTACGAGTGGCTCATGTTCACCCTGCGCTCCCGGGGGATCGAGCCGCGCATCTCCCATCTGGCCGGTGAGCATCACACCCAACTTGCTCTGATCGCGGCCGGGTTCGGCGTCTGTGTGGCGCCACGGCTGGGCCGGGGCCCCGTTCCCGAGGGCGTCTCCCTGGTCCCCGTACGGCAGACCATGCGCCGCCACATCCACGCCGTCTGGCGTACGGACGCCGACCGCCGCCCCTCCGTCCGGGCCGCGGTCGACGCGCTGCGGGCGGCGGCGGAGCGGGTGGCGTCCGCGGCCTCCGGGTCCTCCGAAGCCTCCGGGTCCTCCACCGGCGGGTGACTGCGGCCCCGGCGGCACGGGTCGACTACCGCCCCAGGCCCGCCAGTTTGCGGAAGTCCCACGAGGTGACCGTGGACGGGGTGAGCCGCAGCCAGGCGTGCCGCCCGTCGTGCGGCATCTCCGTCATCCCGAAGTACTTCGCCGGGAACAGCTGCTCCGGTACGTCGAGTTCGGGGCACGGCTCACCCGTGCGCGGGGCCTCGCCGACGAACTCCGCCGTACCGGACAGCTCCACGCCGCGCAGCTCGTCGTACGCCTCCCCGTCGTCGACCACCACGGCGATCCGCGGGTCCTCGCGCAGCTGGGACCAGCGCAGGCTGCGGGTGATGGAGTACAGCCAGAGCGAGGTGCCGTCCCAGACGAACCAGAGCGCGCCGATGTGCGGCGGGCCGTCGGCGGCGAGCGTGGCGACCCGGCAGGTGCGCTGCTCGCGCAGGTAGGCGTCCCGCTCCTCGCGGGTCATCATGATCCGGCGGCCGCGTCGCTGGGTGTCGGTCACGCGCTGCCCTCCCCTTCTACCTTGTCATCTGACGCACTGTCAGAAATCATGGTGCCTCCCTCTCCCCGACGCAACGGGAGCAGCCAGCAGGATCAGCAGGAGGAGTGTCGTGGTGTCCGGTCAGTCCCGGGAACAGTTCGCCGCCCTGCTCGACCCCGCCACCACCGTACTGCTGACCGTCGAATGCCAGCAGGGGGTCGTGGGGCCGGACAGCGCCCTGCCCGAACTCGCGCGCGTGGCACGGTCGTCGGGCGCCCTCGGCAACATCGCCCGACTGGTCGCCGCCGCCCACGGGAGCGGGGTCCAGGTCATGCACGCCGTCGCGGAGCGCCGCCCCGACGGGCGCGGGGCCAGCCGCAACGCCCGCCTCTTCCGGGCCGCCGCCCGGCTTCCCGTACAGCAGCACACCGGCACCACCGCCGTACGGATCGCGCCGCCCATCGAGGTGGCGGACGAGGACCTCGTCGTACGACGGCTGCACGGGCTCTCGCCGCTCGCCGGGACCGATGTGGACGCCCTCCTCCGTAACCTCGGCTGCCGCACGCTCGTCGTCACCGGGGTCTCGGCCAACGTCGCTATACCCAACGCCGTGTTCGACGCCGTCAACCTCGGCTATACGGCGGTCGTCCCGTCCGACGCCATCGCGGGGGTGCCCGCCGACTACACCCCCGCGATGATCCGCAACACCCTGGCCCTGGTCGCCACCATCACGACCACCGACGCCATCCTGGGCAGTTGGAAGGCGCCCCGCAGACGGAGCGGCCCCGCCCCTACGCCAGGGTGATCGCCCCGCCCTCCACCGAGATCTCGCGCGCGGGCAGCGGCTGGGTGGCGGGTCCGGCGGTGGGGCTGCCGGTCGCCGCGTCGAACGTCGAGTTGTGGCACGGGCAGGTGATCACGTTGTCCGTGACGTCCTTGACCGCGCAGCCCTGGTGGGTGCACGTGGCCGAGAACGCCTTGAACTCGCCGGCCCTCGGCTGGGTCACCACGACTTTCTGCGCGGCGAAGACGATGCCGCCGCCCTCGGGGATGTCCGCCGTTTTCGCCAGGACGGCACCGCCCGCCCCGCCGCTCCCCGGCTGCTCGACCGGGTCCGTACCGCCTGTGCCGCCCGAACCGCCGCCCGACCCGTCCGAACCTCCGCAGGCGGTGAGTGCGGCGGCCGCCCCGACCGCCCCCACCGCCAGGACGACGGTGCGGCGTTCGACGACCCGGTGCTCCTGCGCTGCGCTCATCGCGGCCATTCCCTTCATCGGTATCCATATCCATGGCTGTGGCTTCGGCCATGGATACGGGGGAGGGGGCGCGGGTGTTCATCGGGGCCGTGGTTGATCGCGTACGGATACGGGCGTGGGTGCGGGGACGGGACGGGGGCCGACGCGCAGGTACGGGTGCGGGGGCGGGTGCCGACGCGCGGGTACGGGGACGGGCGCAGGCGCGGATACGGGCATGCGGCCGGGCGGCGGGTCACCCTGCCCCGCCGCCCGGCCTTCCCCCTGCGCGCCGGTCAGTGCGCGTCGACCAGCACGCGTCCGTCGGCCGGGGTGAGCGAAGCGGCTCCACGGCCCGCGTACGCGGACTCGACGCGGGACCGCTCGGCCGCGTTGGGCACCGAGTTCTTGCAGCCGATCCCGGCGCTGGAGCCCGACATCAGCTGGGAGCACGGGCCGGGCTTGGTGTCCGGCAGGCCGAGGTTGTGGCCGATCTCGTGGGCGGCGATGCGGGTCTTGTCGTGTCCCTCGGTGACCGCGAGGCTGCCGAGTTCCACCCGGGCCTGGCCGCCGGGGCGGACCGGGCCGAGCGTCGCCTGCGGCCAGCCGTTGGTGGCGATGATCTGGATCTCGGCGCGAGTGCCGGGCCGTACCTTGGCCAGCTTCACGTTGGCGACGTTCGCGTTCCACGAGGCGACCCCGGCGGTGATGGCCGCTTCCCAGCCGGGGGCCCGGGTGGAGTCGTAGTACAGGGTCGTGACCGCGGCGGCGCGGGCCGGTGCGGTCGGTGAGGGTGCGGAGGCGGCGTGGGTCGCCGGTGCCATGATCATGGTGATGGCGGCGGCGGTACCGGCCGCCGCGAACCACTTGGAGCGGGGCATGGCTGTCCTTTCGCTGGGTTGTTCCCCGGCGGGAGGGCGGGGGGCCCTCTCCCGGTCTCGGTCGCTGACGATGTTGTCGGTGGACTGTCAAGTCAACCTGGTCGGGAGTATGCGGGTCTCCCACCGGCTTGTGCTCATGTCGGCCGGCCATCACATGCGTGGATGGCCGGTTCGTGGCCGTTGTCCGGCCGGTCCGCTCAGCCGGGCTTGACGCAGCGGGCGCCGAAGGCGTCCCGGACGAGACCGAGCAGGAGGGGACGGGAGGTGATGAGGGGCGATTCGCGGTGCAGGGCCAGCAGATGTCTCCCGAGCAGGGGGTCACCCGCGAGTCTTCGCATGACCACCCCCTCGCGCGCCCGGGCCGACCCCTGGGCCAGGGTCAGGCCGACGCCCTGGGCCACCAGGTCGCACAGGATGCTCAGATCGCCGATCCGGTGCGGGGAGAACCGTGGTACGAATCCGGCCGCCGCACAGGCGTGGACCAGCGCCCCGTAGTCGTCGCAGCCGGGGTCGTGCGGGGGCAGGAGCCAGGTCTCGTCGGCCAGGCCCGCCAGATCGATCCGGGCCTCGCCGGCGAGGGCGTGCCCGGCCGGGAGGATCACCACCACCGGTTCGAGGCCGATGACGTCGACGACGACCCCGTCGGCCGGTGTCGTACCGAAGCCCTCCAGATCCACCAGGCACGCCGCGTCGATGGACCGGTCACCGAGGCGGCTCATGGCGTCCCCCGTGGCCGGGAACTGCACGAAGGTGACCGGGTTGCTCAGGACGGCGGGCAGGTGGAGCGTCAGATGGCTCAGCATCGGACCCGAACTGCCGCCGACCGTCACCGGCTCCGGGCCCGGCGCGGGCCGGAGCCGGTAGCTGCGGATCCGGTCGGCGCTGACCACCGCGTCCCGGGCGTGCGAGATGACGAGTTCGCCTGCCCGGGTGGGCACCACTCCGCGCGCCGACCGCTCGAAGAGCGGCTGGCCGAACGACGCCTCGATCCGCCGGAGTTGTGTGGTCATGGCCGGCTGGGACAGCATCAGGGCGGCGGCTGCCCTGGTCAGGCTGCCCGCCTCGGCGATCGCCAGCAGAATGCGGAGGTGCCGCAGTTCCAGGTCCATGGCTGATTGAGGCTAGTTCACTCACGTATGGCATGTCCATGCGCGAGACATGGGGTGGTTCGCGGCGGTTCCGGGGTGGCCGGGGTGGGGGCCCGACCGCCCCGGGAACCGCCAGGCCGGGCCCGGGCTCGGAGTGCCCCGGGAACCGCCTTGCCGGGCCCGGGCTCAGAGGGCTCGGGGAGCCGCTGTGCCGGGTCCGGGGTCGGAGCGCCCGGGGAACTGCGGTGCCGGGGCCGGGCTCAGAGCGCCCCGGTGTACTGCTGGATCCAGGAGCGCCAGGCGGCCAGGTCCGTGTAGACCGCGCCGCCGACTCCGCAGGTGCTGCTGTTGGAGCCGCTGCGGCTGGTGGCGCCGGCCAGTTCGAGGCGGCCGTTCCGGTTGACCAGGGCGGGGCCGCCGGAGTCGCCGTAGCAGGCGGTGTTGGAGGTGGTGCCCGCGATGCACAGCTCGCGGCTGTTCACCATGCCGAGGCAGGAGCTGTCGGGCAGCACCTTGGTGTCGAGCTGCTTGAGGTAGCGGGGTGCGCCGGTGGAGCAGCCGCGCTGCGGGCAGGTCTGGCCCCAGCCGAGCAGCCGGGTGGCGGTGTTGTCGGGCGGGGTGGTGGCGGTGATGGGTACGGGGGTGTTGGCGACCTGGCTGCTGAGGCGGAGCAGGGCTATGTCCTGGCCGGCCATGCTCTGGCTGTTGGAGGGGCGGACGATCTGCGAGACGCTCGCCAGGGTGCCGCCGCTGAGGTGGTCGTTGGAGCCGATCCGGACGCGGAGGGCGGAGGGCGGGAGCGCGCCGTTGCCGTACGTACAGTGCAGCGCCGTCACCATCCAGCCCGGGGAGATCAGCGAAGCGCCGCAGTAGTGGCCGCCGTTGACCTGGATGGAGCCCATGAAGGAGTACGTGGTGGTGGCCTGTCCGCCGCCGACGATGGGGTTCGGGGCGGCGGTCGCGGTGCCGGTGAAGGCCGGGGCGGCGACGGCCATGCCGAGGGCGAGGCCGGCGGCGAGCAGGGGCCTGGGGAGAGGCATGGGGGGTCCTTCGTGTGGGAGGTGTGGGAGGTGCGGAGGCGATGGGTCCACTGGTCGTTCGGGGTTGTTCGTGGCCCGTCAACCTGCCGTCCACAGGAGTATGTGAGGGGCCGTGCGGGTGCGCCAATGTCGGCGGCCCATAACATCCGCGAGTACCGGGCGGTAGTTCCGGTGGCTCGTCTCCGGCCTGTCTCCGGCTCGCCCCTGGCGCGCGCTCCGTAAAGGCGTCAGCTCGTCGAAGGATCAACCTGATTCAGGCCATCCCTCTTCTCGCGCAGTCGCCAATCCGCCGATTTGACGGTTTCGGTGCCCTGTTGAGCAGCTGTATTTCAGCCAGTCCCGTCCCGGGGGTCTTGTGTGGGCGTACAGGCCTGTCCAGCATGAAAACAACGTTGTCAGGGACACGTCGTCCTGATCGCGTGACTCCTGATGACGTGTCATGGGCGTCCACCCAACGCCCCGAGTTCCCCCCACGATCTGGAGGACTTGCAGTGCGACTCTCCCACCCCCACAGCATGTCGAGACGAGCACGACTCATGGCCGGGGCAACCGCCCTCGCCGCCGCCGCGGCACTCGCCGTACCCGCCGCCACGGCGTCCGCCCAGCCGGCTCCGAAGACGTTCAGTGCCACCCAGCTCAGCCAGACGGCCGACTCCGTCCGTACCGCGGACATCGGCGGCACCGCTTGGTACGTCGATGCCGAGTCGGGCAAGGTCGTCGTCACCGTCGACAGCACGGTTACCGAGGCCGAGATCGAGAAGATCCGGAGCGAGGCCGGTGCGAACGCCGACGCGCTCGAGGTCAAACACACGCCCGGCAAGTTCAGCAAGCTCATCGCGGGCGGCGAGGCCATCACCACCGGCGGGGCCCGGTGCTCCCTCGGCTTCAACGTGCAGGACGGCGCGGGCACCAAGTTCGCCCTGACCGCGGGCCACTGCACCAACATCGGCAGCTCGTGGTCCATCGGCACCACGACCGGATCCAGCTTCCCCGGCAACGACTACGGCATCATCCGGCACTCCGACCCCAGCGCGGCCGACGGCCGTGTCTACCTCTACAACGGCAGCTACCAGGAGATCGACGGCGCCGCGGACCCCTCGGTCGGCCAGTCCGTCCAGCGCAGCGGCTCCACCACCGGCCTGCACGGCGGTTCGGTCACCGGCCTCAACGCCACCGTCAACTACGGCGCCGACGGCATCGTCACCGGTCTGATCCAGACCAACGTCTGCGCCGAGCCCGGCGACAGCGGCGGCGCGCTCTTCTCCGGGAGCACCGCTCTCGGCCTCACCTCCGGCGGCAGCGGCAACTGCTCCTCCGGCGGCACCACGTTCTACCAGCCCGTCACCGAGGCGCTCAGCGTCTACGGTGTGAGCATCATCTGATTCCCGCACCGAACAGGGGCCTTCACCGTCGGCCCTGAGCACTGTCCCCGCCCGGTCCGCCGGCGGGGACAGTGTCGGTTCCGGGTCCATTCCCCGTGATCACTGTCCTCGCTTCCTGCCGGAATCCGGTAGGAACGGCTCGACAGGAAGCCGGGCCCCGTCGTGCGCCCGGGCGGCGGTGACCTGGCGCCAAGCGTGTCAACTGGTTGACGCAGTTGGATTCTTTGAGTGATTGTGTCAGGTAGTTGATACAGTTGACGCTGGGGAAGGGGAGTGACATGTCGGCTGCCGCGGGTACGGAAGGCATCCGGCGGTCGGGGCTGGACACCCCTGTTCGATGGGCCGGCGTGGCGACCGGCCTTGCTGCCAACGTGCTGGTGACCTTCAGTCCTGAGCCTGTTGTGGACCTGCTCTACGGGTTTCCCGTGTTCGGTCTGTGTGTCATGGCCGGTCTGTTCGCGGCGGACATGATCGCGCGGCCGGAGCCTCGTTGGCTGCGAGCAGCCGACATGACTCCGCGCCGCATTCGGGACTACGTGCCCCGATCCCTGACGATCGCACTGGCCGTACAGGCCGTCGCCCTGCTGGTCCTGCTGGCCGTCGCCGTCGCGATGGCCTCGGCGGACTCCGAGGGCCGCCCCGGGCGGGTCCTGTCCGTCACCTGTCCGGCGGGCACCTACCTGCTCTCGCCTTGGCCCGGCTCCGTCCACGCCTGGCCGGTCCTGGGCGGTCTCGCCCTCGGTACCGTCGCCTGCGCACTGCTCCTGCGCCGGATCACCGCACGCTCGGGGGACGACGGTCGACGCCGCGTCAGGGCCCGGGCGGCTGTGGGAGCTTGGGGAGTGCTGGTGAGCGCTCCTCTCTTCGCTGTCTCCGCGATGATGGGCCTCGGGGCGCTGAGCGTGCCCTGCCAGGGCGCGACGAACGGCGGAGCGATCTCGGGGCTGGCGGTCGCCGTCCTCATCTCCGCGACGACCGCGGGGCACTGTCTGTGCGTCCTGTTGCTGCCGCAGGCCTACGTCAAGGCTCGGTCATGACGGCCAACGGCATCAGTATCAGCGTGAACCATGCGTCCCCCGTGCCTCCGTACGAGCAACTCCGCGCACAGCTGGCCGATCTCATCGCGGTCGGCCGGCTGGGGCAGGGGGCCAGACTGCCATCCGTACGCCAGCTGGCCTCCGACCTCGGACTGGCCAACAACACCGTGGTGCGGGCCTACCGCGAACTCGAGGCCGCGGGCCTTGTCAGAAGCCGCCGAGGCTCCGGTACCCAGGTCATCGCCCCGTCGGCCACCACCGACATCGAGGCGAAGCTCGCGGAGCACGCAAGCACCTACGCGGCCGCCGCCAGACAGCTCAACGCCACCAACGACGAAGCGCTCGCCGCGATCCGGTACGCCCTCGCACATCTCGACAAGCCGTAGACAAGCCGTATCCCAGACAGGTCACCAGTCCGTGCCCCAGGCCGAGAACAGGTGCTGGGAGAAGAGAATCACGCCGCAGGACCACGCGTCCGTACACCGGACGCAGTGTGCGTGCATGTTTTCAGAGATCCACCGAGCATGGGGAGTTGCACTATGTCCGAGCTGGAAGCCCTGAAGCGGGTCGATGCCCTGCTGGACAACGTCTTGCCTCCGCCGCGCGTGCGCGCCCAACTGCGCCTCGCGGCCGGCCTCACACAGAAGGACGTCGCGGACGCGGTCGGCGTGCAGCGCCTCGCCGTGGTGCGCTGGGAGCTGGGCCAGTCCCACCCCCGGCGGCCGCACCGCGAGGCCTACGCCCACCTGCTCCAGCGGCTCGCGGAACGCTTCCCCCATGCTGCTGGGCCACGTCGGGGCACGCCGACGCCGGCCCCGGAAGAGGGAGCGGGGTGACCCGGTGACCATCGGCCGACGGGCCCCGGCTTCCTGGGCAGCGGAACGTTCCGGGTCGGCGCCGACCCGGAACGACACCCCACCCGGGCCCCACCGTTCGATCGCAACCTGGGCCACGGAGCGCCGGGTGAGGTCCTCATCCGCTGGCCGGGTGCGGATCTGGTGAGGAGCAGGACGTGGGAAGTCTGCTGGGGGGCGTCTCCGGCGTCGGTTGGAGAGGGCCGCGCGATGCGACGCCTGCGCGGAAGTTGCGGCAGGTGATGGATGGCACCCCACCGTTCCCGGAGCTATGAGCGGCCATTTGCGGGCCGACTATGTCTCCTGGGAAGCTGGCGAGTGGGAGAAATCAAAGAGAACTCACCTCTGATGGCGAAGATTGGGTTTCCATTCTCATGGTGATCGTGGAGGAAAGGCGGGGTGTGCAGATGAGCCTGGACTTTACGGGCCTGCGAAGAGTCGCGGATGAAGAGCTGTCGACGAAGGACATTCGTTATCTGGCGCTGGTTCGGGTTGATCTCATGGCGCTGTATCGCCGTTGGGGGCGACCCGACGTTGGGATCGACGACTTGGGCGAGTGGTTGTGCTTCGCCTTCGCGTTGTCCGACGGAAGCAAGTTCGTCCTGCAGCGGGAGGCCTACAATCCGCCTACGCCCGGGTTCCTCCTCAGCGCGACCAAGGCTCTCTTCTCCGCGGAAGCGGTGGAGCGGGTCATTGGAGCGCTTGAGATTCCAGAAGCGGTCGTGGTCGAGTTGAGTGACGAGGTGCTCGACTGACCTCGATCCTTCGTCACGGCCCGTCGGTTCGCCGAAGGGCCGTTCGGTTTGTGAGGTTGATGACGGGCCTCCGGTGTGATTGTGGCTCTGTTCGCCTGGCCTGGGACGCAAGGGTGGGGTGTTGTCGAGGTCTGCCGGTAATAGGTGAAGTGAAATCCGCGTCTATGCGCCATCGGGGACTTTATAAATCCTGGTACAGCTCATTCCCGCCGGTGGAGGTGGAGTTGCCGTGAGGAAAGCCGGGGACCGTCGTGCCCCCGGCCCGGAACGCTCCCCGCCGATGAAATCCCTCGGCTACTATGCTCACTTCATGCCGGAACCCGGCAGCAAGGGGCGTGCCACCGCCGACGGTCCGCTCGTGGAGCGTAAGGCTGAAGAGATGGGTGGCCTGGGAAAGTGCTGGAAGAAGTCGTAGCGACCCGCTATGTCACGCCCCTGCGGGAGGGCGGGTCGCTCCCGGGGATCGTCGAGGCCGACGACCTCGGTACGTACGTCATGAAGTTCACCGGGGCCGGTCAGGGCCGCAAGACGCTCGTCGCGGAGGTCATCTGCGGCGAGCTGGGGCGGCGGCTGGGGCTGCGGGTGCCGGAGTTGGTGACCATCGAGCTGGACCCGGTCATCGGGCTCGCCGAGCCCGACCAGGAGGTGCAGGAGCTGCTGAAGGCGAGCGGCGGGCTGAACCTGGGGATGGACTACCTGCCGGGCTCGCTCGGGTTCGACCCGCTCGCCTACGAGGTGGGCGCGGCCGAGGCGGGGCGGGTCGTCTGGTTCGACGCGCTGATCAACAACGTCGACCGGTCGTGGCGCAACCCCAACCTGCTGGTCTGGCACGGCGACCTCTGGCTGATCGACCACGGCGCCACCATGATCTGGCACCACAACTGGCCGGGCGCCGAGGCCTCGGCGGCGAAGCCGTACAACGCCTCCGACCATGTGCTGGCGCCCTTCGCCCCGGACATCGCCTCGGCGGCCGCCGAACTCGCCCCGCTGGTCACCGAGGAGCTGCTCACCGACGTGGCCGCCGACGTCCCCGACGTCTGGCTGGAGGGCGAGCCAGGGTTCTCCTCCGCCGACGAGGTGCGCCGGGCCTACGTGGCTCCGCTGCTCGCCCGCGCCGCCACCATCCACGAGCGGATCACCCTCGGCGCGCCGACCGCGGACCGGCCCTCCCAGGCCCCCGGCTGGCTCACCGACCGGCTGCCGCCCCGGCCGAAACCGGCCGAGGGCGATGGTGCCGGGGCCGCCGCCCGTACCGGCCGGGAGGGGGGCCGATGACGCGCCGCGATGTCTTCGAGTACGCGCTCCTGCGGGTCGTCCCCCGGGTCGAGCGGGGGGAGTGCTTCAACGCGGGGGTGATCGTCTACTGCCGGGCCCACTCGTTCGTCGCCGCCCGGACGCATCTGGACGAGGCGAAGCTCAGGGCGCTGGACCCGGACGCCGACGTCGTGGGCGTCCGCGCCGCCCTCCGCGCCGTGGAAGGGGTCTGCGGCGGCGGTGAGGGGGCCGGGCAGGCGGCCGGTGACGATCCCGGGCGGCGCTTCCGCTGGCTGATCGCCCCGCGCTCCACGGTGGTCCAGCCCGGGGCCGTGCACAGCGGGCTCACCACCGACCCGGCCGGTGAGGTGGAGCGGCTGCTCGATCTGCTGGTGCGCTGAGTCGCGTTCCGGGGGCTTGGTGTCCGCTGCCCGGTGCTTGGTCCTCGGTCCCGGGTGCGGGTGCGGGTGACGGGTGTTCGACGTCTGGTGCCGGGTGCCGGGTGGCATGGGCCGCGTGTCCCCCTCGGTACGGGAAGGGGGCGCCGCCCGGTGTGACGTGCGGCCCCCTGCGTCGCGTGCCGTTGACACCGGGTGCCAGGGCTTCTAGCGTCTCGTCTGCTGAAGGTACTAAGCGGTTGCTCAGTCATCGGGGCCTCCCGGGCCGGGAGGTGCTCCGACGTCCGCTGAGCCGCGATTCCAAGGGCGAGGAGAACCAAGCATGTCCACCACCGAGCAGCGCGTCGCCATCGTGACGGGAGCGGCGCGGGGCATCGGCGCCGCCACCGCCGTACGCCTGGCGGCCGAGGGCCGCGCCGTCGCCGTACTCGACCTCGACGAGGCGGCCTGCAAGGACACCGTCGAGAAGATCACCGCCGCCGGGGGCACCGCGCTCGCCGTCGGCTGCGACGTGTCGGACGGCGCCCAGGTGGAAGCCGCCGTCGCGCGGGTCGCCGCCGAGCTGGGTGCCCCGACGATCCTCGTGAACAACGCGGGCGTGCTCCGTGACAACCTGCTGTTCAAGATGAGCGAGTCCGACTGGGACATCGTGATGAACGTCCACCTCAAGGGCGCGTTCCTGATGGCGAAGGCCGTCCAGGCGCACATGGTGGAGGCCAAGTTCGGCCGGATCGTCTCGCTCTCCTCCTCCTCGGCCCTCGGCAACCGCGGCCAGGCCAACTACTCCGCCGTGAAGGCGGGGCTCCAGGGGCTCACCAAGACCCTCGCCAAGGAGCTGGGCAAGTTCGGCGTCACCGCCAACGCCGTCGCCCCCGGCTTCATCGTCACCGAGATGACCGCGCAGACCGCCGCCCGCGTCGGCATGGGCTTCGAGGAGTTCCAGGCGGCCGCCGCCACCCAGATCCCCGTGCAGCGCGTCGGCCGCCCCGAGGACGTCGCCAACGCGATCGCCTTCTTCGCCGGCGACGACGCCGGCTTCGTCTCCGGCCAGGTCATGTACGTGGCCGGCGGACCCCTCAACTGATCCGAAGGGCAGCGGACATCATGACGGTGCAGGACAGCGGGAAAGTCGCCCTCATCACGGGCGCCAGCCGGGGCATCGGCTACGGGGTCGCCGAGGCGCTCGTCGCGCGCGGGGACCGGGTCGCCATCACGGGACGGGGCGAGGATGCCCTCAAGGAGGCCGTGGAGCGGCTCGGCGCCGACCGGGTCATCGCCATCCCCGGCAAGGCCCACGACGAGGCCCACCAGGCGGCCGCGGTCGAGCGGACCATGGAGGCGTTCGGCCGGGTCGACTACCTGGTGAACAACGCGGGCACCAACCCGGTCTTCGGCCCCATGGCCGAGATGGACCTCAATGTGGCCCGCAAGGTCTACGAGACCAACGTGATCTCGGCGCTCGGCTTCGCCCAGCAGACCTGGAAGGCCTGGCAGAAGGAGAACGGCGGGGCGATCGTCAACATCGCCTCCGTCGCCGGGGTCTCGCCCTCGCCGTTCATCGGCGCGTACGGGATGTCCAAGGCGGCCATGATCAACCTGACGCTCCAGCTGGCGCACGAGTTCGCGCCGGTCGTCCGCGTCAACGCGATCGCGCCCGCCGTGGTCAAGACGAAGTTCGCCCAGGCGCTCTACGACGGCCGTGAGGCGGAGGCGGCCGCCGCCTATCCGCTGGGCCGGCTCGGTGTGCCCGAGGACATCGGGGGCGCCGCCGCCTTCCTGACCTCGGCGCAGTCGGACTGGATCACCGGGCAGACCCTGGTGGTCGACGGAGGAATTTTCCTCAACGCCGGTGTGGGCTGAGAGTGGCCTGAACCGGTTTGGCCTGATTGACTCGGGTGCCCCGCCGGACCGACGGATCGATCCGGCGGGGCGCTGCGGTATGGTCTGCCGACCCATGGCTGATCGAGGAGCGTGCACGTGTTCTACCGGGCCAGTCTGCAGGCCGCTGCAGCCCTAGCTTCCCTTTCTCTGCTGGCCGGCTGCGGTCTTCTTTCCGACAGCGGATCGGAAGAAAATCAGAAGATAACCGTCGGGACGACCAGCTCCCCGTCGACGCTGGATCCCGCCGCGGCCTGGGACGGCTCCTGGGAGCTGATGCGGAACATCTACCAGACTCTGATGAGCTTCCCGACCGGCAGTACGAGCCCCGAGCCGGACGCTGCCGACACCTGCACCTTCACCGACGCCACGAGCATGGCCTACCGGTGCACGCTCAAGAAGAACCTCAAGTTCTCCAACGGCGAGAAGCTCGACGCCCAGGCCGTGAAGTACTCCATCGACCGGGTCGTGGACATCCACTTCAAGGGCGGCCCGGCCGGCCTGCTCGGCTCCCTCGACCGGATCGAGACCAAGGGTGACGACACCGTCATCTTCCACCTGAACAAGTCCGACGCCACCTTCCCGTTCATCCTCGCCACGCCTGCCATGTCGCTCGTCGCCCCCGGCGACTACCCCAAGGACAAGATCCGCGACGACGGCAAGGTCACCGGCTCCGGGCCCTACCTCCTGGACTCCTACGAGGCCGGGGTCAGCGCCGGGCTGACGAAGAACCCCGACTACAAGGGCTTCGCCAACCGGAAGAACAACGCCGTCACCATCAAGTACTTCGAGAAGTCCGCCCAGATGGTGGCCGCGCTCAAGGCCAAGGAGATCGACGCCACCTACCGCGGTCTGACCGCCGAGGAGGTCGTCGGCCTGGAGGACAAGAAGGAGGGCAACGACGGCCTCCAGATCATCGAGACCACCGGCGCGGACATCCGCTTCCTCGTCTTCAACCCCAAGGACCCGGCCGCCTCCAAGCCCGCCGTCCGCAAGGCCATCGCCCACGTCGTGGACCGCGACGCCCTGGTCGCCAAGGTCTACCGGGGCACCGCCGAGCCCCTCTACTCGATGATCCCCAAGGGCATCTCGGGCCACACCACCAGCTTCTTCGACACCTTCGGCGACCCGAACGTGAAGAAGGCGAAGGAACTTCTCACCGAGGCCGGGATCACCGAGCCGGTGAAGATGACCTTCTGGTACACCACCGACCGCTACGGCTCCTCCACCCAGCCCGAGTTCGAGGAGCTGGAGCGGCAGCTGGAGGACTCCGGGCTCTTCGACATCACGCTGGAGAGCGCACCCTGGAAGACCTTCCAGGAGGGCTTCACCCAGGGCGAGTACCCGGTCTTCGGCCGTGGCTGGTTCCCGGACTTCCCGGACCCGGACAACTTCATCGCCCCCTTCGTCGGCGAGGAGAGCGTCACCGGAACCCCGTACCGCAACAAGGAGATCACCCAGCAGCTGATCCCCGCCACGCGGCAGGAGAGCGACCGGGGTGCGGTCAGCAGGCAGTTCGAGCGGGCGCAGCAGATCCTGGTCGAGGACGTCCGGCTGCTGCCGCTCTGGCAGGGCAAGCTGTACGTCGCCTCGGGCGAGGACATCGGCGGCGGCGAGCGCGCACTGGACCCGCAGACCGTCATGCAGATGTGGGAGCTGTACCGCAAGGCCAGCTGGTAATACCGGTCGGCGGTAAGCGTACGGGCCCGGGGAGTTCCCTCCCCCGGGCCCGTTGTCAGTGGCGGCCGGTAGGTTCTGGGATCAAGAACTTGTTGCTCACCGGAGGTTGTGGACGTGACCGATATCGACCTGCTGCCCGAGTCCTGGCGCGGCGTCCTCGGCGAAGAACTGCAGAAGCCGTACGTCAAGGAGCTGGCGGACTTCGTCGAGGAGGAGCGGGCCAAGGGACCCGTCTACCCGCCCCGCGAGCAGGTCTTCGCCGCCCTGGACGCCACTCCGTACGAGAAGGTCAAGGTCCTCATCCTCGGCCAGGACCCCTACCACGGCGAGGGCCAGGGGCACGGGCTCTGCTTCTCCGTGCGGCCCGGTGTGAAGACGCCGCCCTCCCTGCGCAACATCTACAAGGAGATGCAGCAGGAGCTGGGCCTGCCCATCCCGGACAACGGCTATCTGATGCCGTGGGCCGAGCAGGGCGTCCTCCTGCTGAACGCGGTTCTCACCGTGCGCGCGGGCGAGGCCAACTCCCACAAGGGCAAGGGCTGGGAGAAGATCACCGACGCGGTGATCCGCGCCGTCGCCGAGCGGCCCGACCCCGCCGTCTTCGTGCTCTGGGGGAACTACGCCCAGAAGAAGCTCCCCCTGATCGACGAGGAGCGCCACGTCGTGGTGAAGGGCGCCCACCCCTCGCCGCTCTCCGCGAAGAAGTTCTTCGGCTCCCAGCCCTTCACCCAGATCAACGAGGCCGTCGCCGCCCAGGGGCACCAGCCGATCGACTGGCGCATCCCGAACCTCGGCTCGGCGGGCTGAGCGGCTGAGCGGGCCGAGTCACGGGGGCGGTGCGGATCGGACCGGCGCGACGGGCCGGGCCGTACCGCCCGTGTCTGAGCGGGATTGCGGACCACCGGCGCTAGCGTCGAAGGACCGCGACCTGGACGGGCCAGAGGAGACCGCAGTGGTGGAGCAGCAGGAGGCGTCCGAGGACGCCGTCATGACCAGGATCGGCCAGGCGGTCATGCTGCTCCACGGCGGCGACCGGGAGGAGGCCCGCAACCGCTTCGGCCTCCTCTGGACGGAGCTGGGCGCCGACGGCGACGCCCTGCACCGCTGCACCCTCGCGCACTACCTGGCCGACACCCAGGACGACCCCGGCGACGAGCTGGCCTGGGACCTGCGGGCCCTGACGGCCGCCGAGGCGCTGCGGGGCGAGCGGCCCGCCGACCACCCGGACGCCCTGGCGGTAAGGGCCTTCACCCCCTCGCTGCACCTCAATCTGGCGGCGGACTATCTGAAGCTCCAGCGCCCCGACGCGGCCCGTATCCACCTCCGCCAGGCCCGCGACGCGGCGGACGCGCTGGACGAGGACGGCGGCGGTGCCGGTCATGAGGGGCACGGCGAGGGTGTCCGGGCCGCCATCGAGCAGTTGGAGCTGCGGATGCGGGAGATGTGACGCCGGTTCCGGACGGGGCCGTCGGCCGTCCCGTACGCCTCGTACGTCCCTCAGCGGCCGTACGTCTTCTCGCAGATCCGGTTCTCCCGGGAGCCCGCGGGCCAGCCCCCGTACCCCCGGCCCAGCGCGCACACGTCGTGCAGACCGCCGCGGGCCCGGGGGAGGGCCGGGAGGACGCCGGACGGGGCGAGGAGAGGCGGAGTGAGGCCCGGGACCCGGGGGGACGGTGTCCGGCGTGGTGGCGGTGCCGCCCGCTCCGGTGACCGGGGCGCCGACGGGGGCCCCGCACGCCGGGCCTCCGAAGCGGCCCCGGAGGGCGGCGCGGGCCGGGCGGGCCTGCCGGGCGACGGGCTCGGCTCCACGATGGTCTCCAGCGCCTCGCGGCCGGGCGGCTGCACGATCTGCGGGATCACGTCCTGCGCCGGTCCGCCGCTCTCCGCCCGCGGCGGACGCGAAGGCCCCGGCTGCGGATCGACCGACACACACCCGGAGGCGGCGGCCACGGCCACCCCGACCAGGAGACTCGTGGTGAATCTGGTTCGCTGCACACGGGCAACTCTGCGGTGCGGGCAGCCACTCGGGCAGCCCGAGGGCGAGGAATGGCCCGCACGAGTGACCCGGTCAGCACGGCGCCACGCTCCGGACCCGGGCCGCCGCAAATGGGCTGGGCGGCCTGGAACGCGCCGGGCCGCCGGAAACGGTCAGACGCCCGTGGCGCCGTCGACGCGCTCCCGTACGAGGTCCGCGTGGCCGTTGTGCCGGGCGTACTCCTCGATCATGTGCGTGTAGATCCAGCGCAGGTTGAACGGCTTGCCCGCCGAGCCGACGCCCTGGGAGAGGTCGTCCAGCCGGTAGCCGGCCGCCACCTTCCGGGCCGCGGCCATCTCCGCCCGCCAGACGGACTCGGTCACGGCCCAGGTGTCGGACTCCGTCACGGTGAAGTCCCCGTCCGGGTCCTCCTCCGTGCAGTAGAGGTCCGGCAGCTCCTCGCCCGCCAGTATCTCCCGGAACCAGAAGCGCTCCACCTCGGCCAGGTGCCGTACGAGACCGAGCAGGGTGAACGGGGAGGGCGGGACCGACGCCTCGCGCAGTTGCGCGTCCGTCAGCCCCGCGCACTTCGTGGCGAGCGTCTCGCGGTGGTAGTCCAGCCACCCTTCCAGCATGGGGCGTTCGGCGGCGTCGATGGCGGGTTCGGAGCGTTCTGCGGGAGTCATGCCGGTCATCCTGGATCATGATCACGATCCTGGCCAGGTATTTCCTCGCAGGACGGCCGCCGGGAGAGGGCCGCCGGCCGCCCCGTATGCTGCCGGGAAACGCACCTCCGGAACTTCGGCACGGCGAGAGGGAGACCCCTGTGAAGGTCGGTTGCATCGGGCTCGGCGACATCGCGCAGAAGGCGTATCTGCCGGTGCTGACGGCCGTCCCGGGGGTCGAGCTGCACCTCCAGACCCGTACGCCCGCCACGCTCGACGCGGTCGGTGACACCCACCGCATCCCGGAGGGTGCCCGCCACACCACCCTGGACTCGCTGCTCGCCCAGGGGCTGGACGCGGCCTTCGTGCACGCCCCGACCGCCGTGCACCCGGAGATCGTGGAGCGGCTCCTCGACGCCGGGGTCGCCACCTATGTCGACAAGCCGATCGCGTACGAGTACGCCGAGTCCGAGCGGCTGGTGAACCTCGCCGAGGAGCGCGGGGCCGGCCTCGCCGTCGGCTTCAACCGCCGCTTCGCGCCGAGCTACGCCCAGTGCGCCGAGCACCCGCGCGAGCTGATCCTCATGCAGAAGAACCGGGTCGGGCTGCCCGAGGACCCCCGCGCCCTGGTGCTCGACGACTTCATCCATGTCGTCGACACCCTGCGCTTCCTGGTCCCCGGGCCCGTCGACCACACCAGCGTCCGCGCCCGGATCGTCGACGGGCTGATGCACCACGTCGTGCTCCAGCTCTCCGGCGACGGCTTCACCGCGATCGGGATGATGAACCGGCTGAACGGCTCCACCGAGGAGATCCTCGAGGTCTCCGGCCGCGACACCAAGCGCCAGGTCCTCAACCTGGCCGACATCGTCGACCACAAGGGCCAGCCCAGCGTGCGCCGGCGCGGCGACTGGGTGCCGGTGGCCCGCCAGCGCGGCATCGAGGCGTGCGTCCACGCCTTCCTGGACGCGGTCCGCGCGGGCGAAGTGCTCAGCGCCCGGGACGCCCTGGCCACCCACGAGCTGTGCGAGCGGATCGTCAGGGACGCCCTGGAGCAGGCCTCCTCCTGAGCGCCCGCAGCCCCTCGGCCGCGCACAGGGCGGCCAGCGCCGCCAGCGCCCCGTACACCGCCCAGTCGCCGAAGCGGCCGTAGAGCGTGGTGCCGCGCGTCAGCGGTACGTCGTACACGGCCGCCGTGCTCGCCTCCGTACCGAGCGGCTCACCGATCCGCTCCCCGCGCGGCCCGTAGACGGCGCTGATGCCGGTGAGCGTCGCATGCACCATGGGGCGCCCGTTCTCGGCGGCGCGCAGGGCGCCCAGGGAGGCGTGCTGGGCGGGGGCCCAGCTCTCCTGGAAGGTGGAGGTGGCGGACTGGGCGACGAGCACCTGGGCGCCGTCCCGGACCAGCCGCCTGCTCATGTCGGGGAACGCCGACTCGAAGCAGACCAGCGGGCCGATCCGCAGCCCCCGGTCGCCGTCGGGCAGGACCATCACCACCTGCCGGTCGCCGCGCAGCCGGTCCTCGCCCGCCGCCCTGCCCACGGAGGTCGCCCAGCCGAGCAGGGCGCGCGCCGGGACGTACTCACCGAACGGCACCAGGCGCATCTTGTCGTACCGGTCCCCGGTCGGTCCGTCCGGCCCCACGAGCACCGCCGACTTGAAGATCCCGCTCCGGCCCGAGCCGTCCGTCTGCCGGGCGTCCACATTGACCAGCAGGTCGGCCCCGGTCTCCCGGGAGAGCACCGCGAGCCGCCGGGCGGTCCCCGGGTCCTGCCAGGCGCCCGCCCCGATGCTGCTCTCGCCCCAGACGACGAGGTCCACATCCCGGCCCGCGACCGTACGGGTCAGCTCCTCGCCCCGGGCGAGACGCCGCTCGACGCTGTCCGGGCCCGCGATGACACCCGGCTGTACAACGGCGATCCTGGCCGTCCCCGTGGTCACCGGCTGCGGGGCCCAGGCCCACACTCCGGTCACGGCCAGGGCACACGCGACCAGCAGCACCCCGGCCGCCGTCCGGGCGCCGGTCCGCGCGGTCGCCAGCAGGACGAGCGCGGTGTTGACCGCCACCACCAGCAGGCTCACCAGCCACACCCCGCCCACCGACGCCACCCGCAGCGCCGGGGCGACCTCCCACTGGCTCGCCCCGAGCAGCCCCCAGGGCCCGCCGAGCCCCTCCCAGGAGCGGACCAGTTCGATCGCCAGCCACCCCGAGGGCACGGCCACCACCGCGGCGGCGGCCCGCCGCGCCGAGGGCCTGCCCCCGAGCAGCCGCCAGGCCAAGACGCCCCAAGGGGCCCACAGCAGCCCGAGCAGCGCACCCAGGAGCACGATGAAGACGTGCAGGCTCGGCATCAGCCAGTGGTGCACGGCGACGACGAAGCCGATCCCGCCGATCCAGCCGTCCAGCGCCGCCCGCCGCACGGTGCCCGCCGAGCGGATCAGCAGCAGCCAGGGGACGAGCGCGACGTAGGCCAGCCACCAGAGCGAGGGCGCGGGGAACGTGAGCGCGGGCAGCGCCCCGGCGAGCAGGGCGGCCACCCAACGGGCCCAGCCGGAGGCGGGGAGGGCCCTGTGGGTGGAGGCGCCGAGGGGTGGTCCCTCTTCAGGGGACCTGTCCGGGGATGGCGCGCCTGCTGGTGTCCCGTCCGGTGGTGTTCCGTACGGCGGAGGCTCGCTCGGTGGTGGCGCCCCGGTCGTCCCGTTCTCCTCCCACCCGTCGGACCCGTCCGGCGGAGGCCCGTCTTCCGACGCCCTGCCCAGCGGTGGCGCGCCTGCTGGAGTCCCGTCCTCCGCGGGCCCGCTCCCCGTCCGTCCGCCGGACGCGGGGCGCTCTCCGGCCCACCACCTCCGCATGCCGTGCCTCCTCGTCCCGCGCGGGTGAGCAGCCGCGTGACCTGCCGGGTCAGCTCTCTGTACCCAGTGTGGGGGAGGTGATCCCCACCGGAGGCGGGACGTGGCCGAGGCTCACCCGAGGCGTGCGGATCAGGCCGGGCCGGGGGTGCGGCGCCACTTCTCGTGGACGGTGACCGTACGGATCCGCCAGCCCGGCTCCGTACGGTCCAGCTCGAAGACGTACCGCCCGCCGGAGACGAAGTCGGGGGCCGTGTCACCGGTCCCCGCGGTCTCGCCCTCCCGGGCCAGGCGCATCGGGTTGAGGTAGTCGGCCCGCACCCGCGCCCGGTCGCCCGGGTAGCCGCCCAGGTCCTCCAGGTCGATGCGGCGGTTGACGATCAGGTGCTGGCGGACCGGGAAGAGGCGCATCGTCCCGGTGAGCCACCGCGCGATCTCGCCCGCCGGGCCCTCCACCCCGCCCGCGCCCGTGTAGTCCGCGCGGCCGTCCGGGGTGAACAGGGCCTCGTACGCGCTCCAGTCGCCGTCGTCCACGGTCACGGCGTACCCGGTGATCACATCATCGATGGCGAGCCGGTCCATCACGGTCGCGAGTGCCACACGCTGTGTCATCGGTCAAGTCTCGGCCAAGCCGCCCGTCCCGCCAAGAGGGCTGCACGGCAGGGAGGTTGACGGGCGCGGGACCTTCAGCAGGGCACGACGGCGACCGGTCCCAGTGCGTGCGTGAGCGTCGTCTGCGCCACCGGGGAGAGGCCCAGGCCGAGCGACTCCCCGCCCCTGCGGCGGCCGATCACGGTCAGCGCCGCCGTGGCGGAGGCTGTCACCAGGGTGCGCGAGGCGGAGCCGTTGACCGGCTCCCGTACGACCTCCACCTGCGGATACCGCTCCTGCCACCCCGACGTCAGCTCGGCCAGCCCGCGCCGGGCCGAGTCCGCAGCGGTCTCCCGGTCGAAGACCGGCCCGCCGGCGAGCATGGACGAGAACATCGTCCAGCCGTGCACGATCCGCAGCCGCGCCCCGGGCCGGGTGGCCGCGGTGGCGAAGGCGAACTCCAGGACCGCCTCGCTGCTCTCGTCGGCGGCCACCCCCGCCACGATGTCGGAGGAGGTCCCGGCCTCCTCCGGCTGGTCGTCCTCGTCGGGGCCGGCGTCCTGCACGACGACGACCGGGCAGCTCGCCATCGACGCGGTGGCCAGGCTGTTGGAGCCGATCAGCAGCGAGCGGAAACCGCCGAGTCCGCGCGAGCCGACCACGACCATCGACGCGTCGCGGCCGAGCGAGACCAGGGCGGCCGCCGGGAAGTCCAGCGGGGCCAGCGTCGACGGGTTCAGCGCCGGAGCGAGCGCCCCGCTCCGGCGCACGGCCTCGGCGAGCAGCTCGTCCGCCTCCCGCAGCCGGGTCTCCTCGTCGGCGGTCCGGGTGAGCGGCCTGACGTGGACGATCAGCAGCGGAAGGCGGCGCCGTACGGCCTCGTGGGTGGCCCAGTCGAGCGCCTGCCAACTGTGCGTGGAACCGTCGACGGCGGCGATCACGGGAAGATCATGGGTGGTCATGGACCCGAGCGTACGGTGCCGGACCCCCGCCGCCGGACTTCATGCCCCCGCGCCCCACGCCCTGGGCCGGCCGTGCCCGTCAGTCGTGGTTGTGCGTCGACGAGGTGTCGTCCGGCGGTACCGTCCGGCCGCCGTCGCTTCCGCTGACCACCACCACGACCAGCGCCACCATGACGCCCACCACCGCCAGCCGGCCCGCCAGCCGCAGGCCCCAGCCGGTCCGGGAGGGGGCGGCGCCCGGCGAGAGGGGCAGCTTCTCGGAGCGGCGGGCCGGGCGCAGCAGCCGGACGAGGAGCAGGGCGGCGATCGGCAGCTGGAGCAGCCAGATGCTGGTGCGGAACCAGCCGTCGTACCAGACGTTCGTCCCGTACAGCAGGGTGTGCCAGACGCTCAGCACGTACACGACGATCACGAAGCGGTGCAGGACCCGCCAGGTCCTCGGGCCGAAGCGGTGGCGTACGTAGAAGAGCAGGCCGAGCGGGATCGCGAGGTACAGGGCCGCCTGGCCGATCGGGATGGCGATCTGCCCGGTCCCCGAGGTGTAGCCGCCCGGCACGAACGTCTCGACGAAGGCGGTGGCCAGCGCGGAGTTCCAGGCCGCCGTGTCGTGCCGGAACAGCTCGGCGCCGAAGAAGAGCGCGTGGGCGAAGATCAGCGCGATGGTGTTGAGGCTCGTGGTGCGGTGCAGCCGCTCGAGGCGCGGGCCGGATATCCGCAGCCACCGCGGGCGGGAGCCGGAGAGCAGGAGCCCGAGGACGACCGTGCCCCAGGCCCAGAACAGTGCGGACCAGCCGAACGCCTGGCTGAGGAAGTACATCCAGAAGCCGCCCACGTCGGCCATGAACGGCATCACGGAGACCGTGGAGGAGGTCTTGTTGCGGATGCGTATGTAGAGGAGGACGAAGACCGCCGCCGTCACCAGGAGCGCCACCAGTCCGTCGAGCCAGGAGGCCCGCAGATCGGACCGGAGGGTGATGCGTTTGGCGGTACGGGGCTTTTCCGTGCTGGGCAGTTGGGCGTCGGTCCCGGTGATCTCGGTGGAGTCGATGGGGAGTTCGGCGGCCGCTGCCGGTTCGGGTGCGGGGGGCTGGTTCGTCATGCGGCCTCTTCGTGGGGGCGTCGGCTGGCGGGGCGGCTGCGTCGGCCCCGGGCCACGAGGCGTGTGCAGGCGTGCTGTTGGAGCAGTCGGTGGGAGAGAGGGGGAAGTTCCCGCGAATGACGTGTGACATGAATCACAGGGGTAACGCGTGGGGCAAACGGGGTGAACTCCTGTTGTTTCCGCATCTGCTGGTCTTCTCCACGGGGCGGGTACGGCTGGCACGATGGCCGCCATGGGAGCCGGAACCGCACTCCGCCTCGCCCGCACCGCGCTGTTCGCGGTCGTGTGCGTCGCCGTGTCCGGGCTCGGCCATGCCCTGATGTCCGGCGGCCCTCTGCCGCTCCTGCCCCTGGCGGCCGTCCTCGTGCCCGTCGCCGGTGCGGGCTGGTGGCTCGGCCGCCGCGCACGGGGCGCCCCGGTCACCGTCGCGGCCCATGTCCTGGGCCAGTTGGGGCTGCACGCCTACTTCGCCGTGACGGGGGCCCACCCGTCGGCGGACTCCGCGACCGGCGCGCCGACGGCTGCGGCGGAGCATGTGCACCACGCGCACGAGCTGCCCCACGCTCCCGTTCCGCATCCGGTCGCCGACACCTCCTTGCTGACGGAGCTTCTCGGGGCCTTCAGCAGCTCGGTGTTCACCGGTCCCATGGCCGCCGCCCACGCCCTCGCCGGGGTGATCTGCGGCTGGTGGCTCTGGCGCGGCGAGGTCGCCCTCGCCCGGCTGGGCCGCAGCCTCGCCCTCTTCGTACGGGCGCCGCTGCGGACGGCCTGGCGCCTCTGGTCGGCGGCACCGCCCGCCACCGGGCGGCCCGTCCGGCCGCGCGCCCGCCGCAGGCCGGGCCGCCGCCCCCAGGGGCTGCTCGCCCCGCACGTCCTCTCCCGGCGCGGTCCGCCGCTTCCCGTCCCCTCCCTGTGATCCCCAGCCGCCCGGCCGGTCCTCTGCGACCCGCCGGGGGCGCTACGGGTGTGCGCTCCCGCGCCCACACCCGTGACAGGCATGCCGTTGCCGCCGGACCGCCCCAGGGCCCCGGACGGCCGGCCACGCGGAGCCGGGCGACGACCGCACCACGGCTCCGCCAGGACGCGAAGGACAGCTGTGACCCCAACTGCCACCCCCTCACTGCCCCCCGCCCCCGCACCGGGTCTCGCCGGATCGGGCCTCCCCGCACCGCCGCCGACCGTCCCCGCGCCCCGGCCCCGGGTGTACGCCGCCCGGCAGAACGACGGGCAGATCACCGACTGGGCCCTGGCCGCCGGCGGCGGTGACCTGGAGGCCGCCGACCGGTTCGTCCGGGCGACCTACGAGGACGTCCGGAGGTTCGTCGCCTACCTCAGCGCCGATCTCCCCGGCGCCGACGACCTCGCCCAGGAGACCTATGTACGGGCCATGAGCGGCCTCGCCCGCTTCGCCGGACGCTCCTGCGCCCGCACCTGGCTCCTCTCCATCGCCCGGCGCGTGGTCATCGACCGCCACCGCACGGCCGCCGTACGCCCCCGGACCGCCGACACCGCCGACTGGCAGGGTGCGGCGGAGCGGGCCCAGCCGCGCCACCTCCCCGGTTTCGACGAGTCGGTCGCGGTCTTCGACGCCCTGCGCCACCTGGACCCGGCGCGCCGCCAGGCCTTCGTCCTCACCCAGGTGGTGGGGCTCTCCTACGAGGAGGCCGCGGACGCCGCGGGCTGCCCCGTCGGTACGGTCCGCTCCCGGGTGGCGCGCGCCCGCCGGGAGCTGGCGGGGCAGTGGCGTACGGAGCCGGGGGAGCGGGGCGGGCCGGGTGGGCCGGTGAGCGCCCCGGCCCCCGCCACCTCCCGTACTGCCGCGTCGCGCACCGCCGTGTCCGGCACCTCCGCCTCCGCCCCCGCCGCATCCCGCACTGCCGTACCCGTCACCGCCGTGCCGGCCGGGGTCTAGCCGGCAGTCGTCTCCGCCCGGGGCTCCGACCGGCCCCGGGCGGTACGGCGGCCCAGGCTCAGCAGGAGCACCGGGAGCAGCACGCACTGGAGGACGACGGTCACCCAGAACGCCCGCGCCGAACCCGCCGATTCGGCCGCCGCGTACAGCTGACCGCCCACCACCCCGCTGGCGAACGCCCCGATGCCCGCCGCCAGCCGCTGCCTGCCGAACACGGTGGCCGGGGGTGCGGAGCTGCGGGCCAGCGCCTCCAGGTCGTTCTTGAGGAAGAGCACGATCTCGCCCAGACAGATCAGCACCCCGCCCGCCGCGATCCCCGTGTGCCCGCCCCCGGCGATGGCCGCCATGCCCGCCGCCATGGCCCCGAACCCCCACCGCAGCGCCGCCGGATAGCTCAGGGCGGCGACCCGCTCCGCCAGCAGCGGCTGGGCGACGACGAGGAGGGCCGCGTACCCCATCAGGACCACGCCGTAGAACCCGGCCGAGGTCCGGGGGACCGCGTACAGCGCCAGGTAGTGCTGGAAGAACATGAACGCGTAGACGCTCGCCACCGTGACCAGGAACGGCGAGAGTCCGGAGCGCCGTTCGCCGGTCGCGGGCGGTGGCGCCTCGGCCGCCTCCGGCCGTACCGCGTCGCGCGGCAGGAAGGCGTGTCCCACCCCGACCACCGCGAACAGCCCGGCCACGCACGTGAACAGGACCCCGGGGGAGCCCATCACCAGCGGGGCCGCCGCCGGTGGGCCCAGCGCCATCCCCGCGTTGAACGCCGAACTGCTCGCCGCCAGCAGCCGTGGACGGTCCGTCTCCGGCGAACCGTCCACCAGATAGGCCTTGTTGGCCGGGAGGTAGAGCGCCGCGCCCGCCGACACCAGCAGCAGCGCGCCGATGGCCAGGACGGGGCTGGTCAACCCCGGTACGAACGCGGCGAATCCGGCCGTCCGTAACCCCAGCGCCAGCAGCATCGACCGCCGCAGTCCGATCCGCGCGGCCACCGGTCCCGCGACCACGCCCCCGGCGAACTGGATCAGCGAGGCCACGGCCAGCACGGTGCCGACCGTCCCCAGCCCGAGGCCGAGCCGCTGGTGGAGCAGGACCGACATGTACGGCAGCACGGCGAAGCTGCCGAGCGTGATGAGGAACGAGCCCGCCAGCAGGAACCCCTGCGGACCGGTGAACCGCCCCCGCACAGCGGTCCGTTCGGTGCTCACCCGGCTCGCCTCACGGCGTGTCCGCGATCACCGGACGCACCCGGACCGCCGCACTCCACGCCCGGTGCTGCGCCAGCTCCGCCGTCGGCGCCTGGGCCAGCACCATCCCCGTGCACCCGCGCTGATCGCCCACGTGCGCCAGGTGCTCGCCCGGTACGCGTACGGGGAACCACTCCACTGACCCCGGGAAGGCGGCGAGTTCACCGAGACCGTGCCAGCCCTTCAGCACCCCGGGCCGGTCGGCGTAGACGAGGACGAAGCCGTACGCGGGGCCCCGACCGCCGTCGAGCGGGGCGTCCAGCAGCGCGGGGCGGCGGCCGAGCGCCTCGTCCATCATCGCCGTGTACACATTGGTGCCCAGCGACCGGCAGAGCACCTCACCCACCAGCGCGCCCCCGATCCGCCGGTTGATCTCCACCAACTCCGGCCCCCCGGCGGTCAGAATGAACTCCACATGGGCGAACCCCCTTCGGTGACCGGCCACTTCGAGCACGCGCCCCACCCACGCCTCGATCGCGGCCCGCTCCCCGTCCGGCAGCGCCACCGGGAAGGCCGCGACCTCCTCCCGCACCACCGCCGTCCGGGACGTCTGACGGCTCAGCACCCCGAGCAGCCGGGTGCTCCCCTCCCAGCTCAGGGTCTCCGCGCTGTACAGCGGGCCGGCGAGGAACGCCTCCGCGAACAGCTCGCCCGTCAAAGGCTGTTGAGCCGCCTCCGCCAGCGCCCGGTGCAGCGCCTCCTCGTCGTGCGCGATCCAGACCGAGCGCGACGAGGTGCCCGACGAGTCCTTGAGGACGGCGGGCAGGTCGACCGTCCGCAGGACCGTCTCCACGCCCTCCGGACCGGGCGGTACGGCCACGGCGGTCGACCGGCTCAGCCCTCGCGCGTGCAGCGCCTCCCGGACCCGGCGCTTGTCCCGCAGCAGCCGGACCGCCGCCGGATCCGGACCCGGGAGCCCCAGTTCGGCGGCGAGTCCGGCGGCCGGGACGCTCCAGGTGTCGGTGGTGTTGATGAGCCCGGCGAGCGAGGGGAGCGCGGCCAGCGCCCGGCGGACCGCCGCCGGGTCGTCCGTATCGACGTCCACCACGTCCAGCGCGTCGGGCGGCAGGGTGGCCAGCTCGTGCCGGTACACCGAGCGGTCACCGGTCAGCAGGCAGAGCCGGTGACCGGACTCCTCGGCGGCCTCGGCCATCCGGCCGAGCCCGAAGGACAGGGACTCCAGGGCGGCGATCGTCACGGCTGCATCTCCACGGTCGGTACGGGGGCGGGGGCACCGCCCTGTTCGGGCAGGCGGGCGGCCGCGGGCGCGGCGCGCCGCCCCCACTCCATCACCGACCACGGCGGCCGCAGGGCCTCCAGGGACGTGATCGGCCGGGGCCGCAGGCCGGCCGGGTCCAGGGCCTCGGCGTGGCGGGCGAACACCCGCTCGGCGTAACGGTGTCCGGTGTCGGCGCCCAGCACCAGATGCAGTCGGCCGGGATCGCGCGCCGCCTCCCAGGAGGCCGCCAGATGGGCCGCTCCGGTGGAGAGCCCGGCGAACACCGCGTGCCGGCGCAGCAGTCCGACCGCACCGGCCATCGCGTGGCGGAAGTCCAGCCAGTGCACGGTGTCGTACAGCTCGTGGTGGACGTTGCCGAACGGGATCGAGCTGCCGATGCCCGCGATGATCGCCTCCGGGTCGCTGAACTGCTCGCTGCCGAAGGTGACGCTGCCGAACGGCTGGATCCCCACCAGTCGCACCGCCCGCCCCGACTCCCGTAGCGCACGGGCCAGTCCACCGGTGGACGCCCCTGTGCCGACCGCGCCCACCACGGTCAGCGGGCCCTCGGGCAGCGAGGCGGTCAGCAGGTCGGCGAACTCCCGGTACCCCTCGTGGTGCACGGCGTCGTGGTACTGCCGCATCCAGTGGAAGTCCGGCCGGTCCGCGAGGAGTTGCCGGACGTGCCGGACGCGCAGCTCCTGGTCCAGGCGGAGGCTCTGGGAGGGCGGCATCCGGTCGACGGTCGCGCCCAGCACCTCCAACTGGGCGAGCATCGTGGCGTCGACGGTGGTGGACGCCACGATGTGGCAGCGCAGCCCGTAACGGTGGCAGGCCATCGCCAGCGCCACCGCGTAGATGCCGCTGGAGCTGTCGACCAGGGTCTGCCCCGGCACCACCCGACCCCGGCGCAGCAGCGTACGGACCGCGCCGAGCGCCGCGTACACCTTCATCGTCTCGAACCGCGCGAGCACCAGGTCACCGTCCAGCCTGATCAGGTCCGGGGCCTTCACGGCGTCGGTGATGTGCTCGTGCACGGTCGCGGCGGCGGCCGACTGCCGCGCCCCCGCCCTCACTTGCGCCGCCCGCGGACGATGAGCCGGTCGGAGTGCTGGTCGTAGCCCGAGCCGTCGAAGCCGCCGAAGCACTCCACGTCGGTGAGGCCCGCCTCCTCGAAGAGGGCGTGCAGTTCGGCGGCGGAGTAGAGCCAGGAGTGGATGGAGGCCGTACGGGCCGTGTCCCCGCGCACCAGTGTCCAGTCGGTGCGCAGCCGCCGCCAGCTGTCGAGGACGGTGTCGCGCTGGACGACGTACGAACCGTCCGGCAGGTCCACGGCCTTGGGCCGGCCGATCCAGCCCGCCAGCACCTCCTTGCCCATCACGTCCACCACCAGCTGCCCGCCCGGCGCGAGGCTCTCGCAGGCGTTGCGGAGCACCTGGAGGTTGTCCTCGGCGGCCTCGAAGTAGCCGAACGAGGTGAAGACGTTGAGGATCACGTCGAAGGCGCCGGGCTCGGTGTACGTGAGCATGTCGGCCCGCTCCAGCCGGACCTCGGCCCCCGCCGCCTCGCACGCGCCGCGGGCCCGCTCCAGCATCGTCGGCGAGAGGTCGACGCCCGTCACCGCGTATCCGCGCGCCGCCAGCGGCACCACGAACAGCCCCGGCCCGCAGGCCAGGTCCAGCACCCGTGATCCCGGTGGGAAGTCCAGCAGGGGCGAGGAGGCGACGAGGGCGGCGGCTGACTGCGCCCGGGCGGGCGGGAACATCGTCGGGGCGAAATCGGACCAGAGCGCGTCGTCCTCGTACCAGTGCATGCTTCTCGGTCTCCTCCCGGCCCTCGTGGGGCCGCCGTGCTGTGCCGTGTCGGTGTCGGTCGCCGGGGCTGTTCTCCAGGTAGTCGGGGGCCGGTGCCGGGAAGTTCCCGGCACCGGCGTTGACCTACGATCACCGGCGGGCGGCCGGACGGCCGACGGCCGGAGGAGACCGGATGGCCCGGCGTGACCGGAGAGGGAGCGGGAGACCATGACCTGGAGCGAGGTGCCGGTGGACACCGAACCGGCGGCGGGGGCCGTTCTGCTGAGCGGTATCCCCGGCAGCGGCAAGTCCACGGTGGCCGCCGCGCTGGCGGCCCGGTTCGCCGCCTCGGCACACATCGAGGTCGACGCCCTCCAGGAACTGATCGTCCGGGGCGGGCGATGGCCCTCCCCGGAGCGGGACGCGGAGGCGGACCGGCAGATCTTCCTGCGGGCCCGCAACGCCTGCCTGCTGGCCGACAGCTTCGTCGGCGCGGGGTTCCTGCCGGTCGTCGACGACGTGGTCGTCCGCCGGGCCCACCTCGCCTTCTACCGGCGGCAGATCGCCGGCGGGCCGCTGCACTTCGTGGTCCTCGCCCCGGGCGCGGCGAAGGCGGGGGAGCGCAACCTCGCCCGGGACAAGACCCTGACGACGGACTGGTCGTTCCTGGACACGGCAATGCGGACCGAACTGGCCGGTGAGGGCGTCTGGATCGACAACGCCGAGCTGACGGTGGCGGAGACGGTGGACGCGGTCCTGGCGGCGACGGGGCTCACGGCCTGCTGAAGCGGTCCGCTGAGAATGACTCGCTCAGCCCGCCTCACTGAGCCCGCTGCACCGGGAACGACCTGCGGGGAACGGTCCGCCGGACCGGCGTTGTCAGACCCTCGCTCTACGGTGGTGACATCTATCCGCGCTGCTGGCTGCTGCGCTGCTGGATCGGGCCCTGCCCGGCTGTCCGCCGGGCAGGGCCGCACAACCGAGGGGTCAGCCCGCGGACTCACCCGCGTGAGGGCTCAGGACACCGGCCGAGACGAGGATGAAGATGAGAATGCCGAGCGCCACCCGGTAGATGACGAAGGGCATGAAGGACTTCGTGGTGATGAACTTCATGAACCAGGCGATGACGGCGTAGCCGACGAAGAAGGCGACCAGCGTCGCGAAGATCGTCGGCCCCCAGGAGACATGACCCTCGCCCACGTCCTTGAGCTCGTACACACCCGAGGCGAGCACTGCGGGGATCGCCAGGAGGAAGGAGTAGCGGGCGGCCGACTCGCGGGTGTAGCCCATCAGCAGACCGCCGCTGATGGTCGCGCCCGAGCGGGAGACGCCGGGGACCAGCGCCATCGCCTGGCAGAAGCCGTAGATCAGGCCGTCCCGGACGCCGAGGTCCTTGAGCGTCTTGCGCTCCTTCACCGCGCGGTGCTTGCCGCCCGCCTCGTCGCGCGCGGCGAGGCGGTCCGCGATGCCGAGGACGATGCCCATGACGATCAGCGTCGTCGCGATCAGCCGCAGGTCCCGGAACGGGCCCTCGATCTGGTCCTTGAGCGTGATACCGAGCACCCCGATGGGGATCGAGCCCACGATGACCAGCCACCCCATCTGGGCGTCGTGGTCGCTCCGCATCTCCTTGTTCGTCAGCGAGCGGAACCAGGCCGACAGGATCCGCGCGATGTCCTTGCGGAAGTAGATCAGCACCGCGGCCTCCGTGCCGATCTGGCTGATGGCGGTGAAGGCGGCCCCCGGGTCGTGCCAGCCGGCGAACGCGGCGGTCAGCCGCAGATGGGCGCTGGAGGAGATCGGCAGGAACTCGGTCAGTCCCTGAACGAGTCCCAGGACGAATGATTCGAACCAGCTCATGGGGCTTTGGCCATCCCGAGGGTGATCGTGCATCGGCCGTGGACACGGGGCCCGTCGGCTGCGTGCGGAGTGCGGTCAAGGAACAGGGGAACAGAGGAGCAGAGAAACAGAGGAGCAGAGAAAGGGGCGGGGAGTCGGGGGATCGACGAGAAGAAGATCGCGGGCAGCGTATCGCCCGAAAGTGAACGTAAGGATGACCGCGAGGGTCATCCACGTGCCGCCGTGCGCTCAGTTGTCCGGCGTGTCCCGGCCGAGCCGGTGGCGCTTGCGCCAGGCGACCAGCGCGCCGCCGATACCGGACACCACGATGAATCCCGTCGCCGCCAGGAAGAGGGGCGAGGTCGGTGAGGCGGCCTCGCTGCCCGCTATGACGTACGCCGCCGTGTTGGGGATGGAGCCGATCCCGGTGGCCAGGAGAAAGGGCGGATAGCCCATCCGTGAGGTCGCCGCGCAGTAGTTGGCGGCGGCGAACGGGATGCCGGGGAAGAGCCGGAGCGCCAGCACCGAGCGGAAGCCGTGCCGGCTCAGCACCCCGTCGGCGGCCGTCAGCACCTTGCCGCGCAGCAGCGTGCGCAGCGCGTCCTGGCCCAGGACCCGGCCCAGCATGAACGACACGCCCGCGCCGAGGACCGTGCCCGCCAGGGCCGCCGCCAGCCCCGTCTGCGTACCGAAGAGGGCCCCCGCCGCCAGGTTGAGGAGCGGGCGCGGCACGAACGCCACGGTGAGCGCCCCGTACGCGAGCCCGAACAGCATCGCCGCACCGCCGCCCGTCAGCTGCTCCGGCCAGCCCGACGCCAGCAGCCGCTGTGGTTCGAACAGCAGCATCGTCGACGCGGCGGCCAGCAGCACCGCGACCAGCAGCGAGAACCGGGACCAGGGGGAGAGCAGTGCCTTGGAGCGGCGGAGGGCCGTGGCGCCGGCGGGCCGGGCGGTGGGGACGGGGTCGAACATTCGGGGAGACTAACCGAAAACGGTGTGTGATCGCCGTAATGTGCGTCGCGTGGACCCCGCAGCAGCCTCCGCCCCCGCCGAACCGGACGGCCCGCCTCCCGACGCCGTACCGGGCGCCCCCGCCGTACCGGACAGTCCGCTCGCCGACACCGTCCTCGCGCGGCTGACCGAGGTGTACGCCCCGGCCGCCGACCCCGAACGGGCCGAGGGCGCCGCCGCGTACATGAAGCACATCGCCCCGTTCCTCGGCATCCCCACTCCCGAGCGCCGGGCCCTGGCGAGGACCGTGCTGGCGGGCACCGGGCGGCCGGACGAGCGGGACTGCACCGCGATCGCGCTGCGCTGCTGGCAGCTGCCCGAGCGCGAGTACCACTACTTCGCCGTCGACTACCTCCGCCGGTACGTCTCCTCCTGCTCCTCCGGCTTCCTGCCCGTCCTGCGCCACCTGGTCACCACCGTCCCCTGGTGGGACACGATCGACGCGCTCGCCGCGCATGTCGCGGGGCCGCTGGTCACCGCCGATCCGGCGCTCGCCCGCGCCATGGACCGGTGGATCGACGACGACGACCTGTGGGTCGCCCGTACCGCCTTGCTCCACCAGCTGCGCTACAAGGAAGCCACCGACACCGACCGGCTCTTCGGCTACTGCCTGCGCCGCGCGGACCACCCGGACTTCTTCATCCGCAAGGCGATCGGCTGGGCGCTGCGGGAGTACGCCAAGACCGACCCCGCCGCCGTACGCGACTTCGTCGAGGGCGCGCGGGCCCGGCTCTCCCCGCTCTCCGTGCGCGAGGCGCTCAAGAACCTCTGAGCCCGAACCTCTGAGCCCGCAGGGCGGGGCCCGCCGAAAACCATTCGACGCGGCCGTCCCGCCCCGCCATGATCAGAGGCATGTTCCGGTACGCCTTCCTCGCAGCGCCGTCCGCAGTCGCGGACGCGCCGAAGGCTGCCGTGAACGACATGGCCGCAGCCGCCGTCGCAGCCACCACCGCAGCCTTCGTCGCTGCCGCAGCGCCCCTCGGCGGCGCCCGAAGCTGACCCTCCCCCGACAGTCCGGCGGACCCCGCAAGGGGAGGGTCGGCAGGGCCCTGGGGTCTTCTCTCTTCTCAGCTTCGAGCCCTCTTCCCGGCTTCGAGCCCTCTTCCCGGCTTCGAGGCTGTGCCCGGCTTCGAGTTCTCAAAGGAACGCGCCATGTCCAAGACGGCATACGTACGCACCAAGCCGCACCTCAACATCGGCACCATGGGCCACGTCGACCACGGCAAGACCACCCTCACCGCCGCCATCACCAAGGTCCTCAGCGAGCGCGGGGGCAGCTCCACCTCCTACGTGTCCTTCGACCGGATCGACCGGGCCCCCGAGGAGGCCCAGCGCGGGATCACCATCAACATCGCGCACGTCGAGTACGAGACCGACACCCGCCACTACGCGCACGTCGACATGCCCGGCCACGCCGACTACATCAAGAACATGGTGACGGGCGCGGCGCAGCTCGACGGGGCGATCCTCGTCGTCTCCGCGCTCGACGGGATCATGCCGCAGACCGCCGAGCACGTCCTGCTGGCCCGTCAGGTGGGCGTCGACCACATCGTCGTGGCGCTCAACAAGGCCGACGCGGGCGACCCCGAGCTGACCGACCTGGTCGAGCTGGAGGTCCGTGAGCTGCTCTCCGCGCACGGGTACGGCGGTGACTCCGTCCCCGTGGTCCGGGTCTCCGGGCTCAGGGCGCTGGAGGGCGACCCACGGTGGACGGCGGCGATCGAGGGGCTGCTGGACGCCGTCGACACGTACGTACCGATGCCGGTGCGCTACACCGACGCGCCGTTCCTGCTCTCCGTGGAGAACGTCCTGACCATCACCGGCCGGGGCACGGTCGTCACCGGCGCCGTCGAGCGCGGCACCGTCCGCGTGGGCGACAAGGTCCAGGTGCTGGGCGCGGACATCGAGACGGTCGTCACCGGTCTGGAGACCTTCGGCAAGCCGATGGAGTCCGCCGAGGCCGGGGACAACGTGGCGCTGCTGCTGCGCGGGGTGGAGCGCGACCGCGTCCGCCGCGGCCATGTCGTGGCCGCGCCCGGCAGCGTCACGCCGAGCCGTCGGTTCACCGCGCAGGTGTACGTGCTGTCGGCGAAGGAGGGCGGCCGGTCGACCCCGGTCACCACCGGCTACCGGCCGCAGTTCTACATCCGTACGGCGGACGTCGTCGGTGACGTCGACCTCGGGGAGACCGCCGTCGCGCGCCCCGGGGACACGGTCACCATGACCGTGGAGCTGGGCCGTGACGTCCCGCTGGAGTCCGGCCTCGGCTTCGCGATCCGCGAGGGCGGCCGCACGGTCGGCGCGGGCACGGTCACCGGCCTGCTCTGAGTACCGCCCGCCGCCCGCCACCCCTCGGTCCGGGGGGTGGCGGGCAGCGGCGGCGGCGACCATGGCGAGGTGAACGAGAATGGAGGGGTGAACGAGCCGATACCCGTCATCCGCGACGTCGACTGCGGCACCGCCCGGCTGCTGCCCGATGTGGACCGCGACCGGGCCTGGCTGCTCACGGTCGACGACGCACCCCAGTCCTATGTGGACCTCGACGATCCGACGTACCTGGAATTCGAGTACGTACGGCGCCTCGCGCACGTCCTGGACTGCGCGGCACCCGACGGCGCCCCGCTGGACGTCCTGCACCTGGGCGGCGGGGCGCTCACCCTGCCCCGGTATGTCGCCGCCACCCGCCCCGGCTCACGGCAGGAGGTGATCGAGGCGGACAGGGGGCTGCTGCGGCTGGTACGGGACCAGCTGCCGCTGCCCGACGACAGCGGCATCACCGTGCACGCCGCCGACGCCCGGGAACGGCTGGAGGCGGCCCCGCCCGCGTCGGCCGACCTCGTCGTCGCGGATGTCTTCGGCGGCTCCCGGGTCCCGGCCCACCTCACATCCGTGGAGTACGCGCGGGCCGCCGCGCGGGCGCTGCGGCCCGACGGGATCTACGCCGCCAACCTGGCGGACAGCGCGCCCTTCGCCTTCCTCCGGTCCCAACTGGCCAACTTCGCCGCCGTCTTCGCCGGGCTCGCCCTGATCGGTGAACCGGCCGTGCTGCGCGGTCGGCGCTTCGGCAACGTCGTGCTGCTCGCCTCGCACGCCCCGGTCGACACGGCCCCGCTCACCCGCCGCTGCGCCGCCGACGCCTTTCCGGCCCGGGTCACCGACGGGGACGCGCTGGTGCGGCTCATCGCCGGGGCGCGTCCGGTGCCGGACGCGGACGCCGTCGCCTCGCCGGAACCGCCGGACGGGGCCTTCACCATCGGCTGAGCACCCACAGGCGGACGGTCATACGAAAGCCGCGCGGCCCGTTCCGGGGGACAGCGTTCCCGGAGCGGGCCGCACGGGCGTCGGCGGTATCGCGAACATGAGGGTACGAGGGTGTGAGGGAGTGTCAGCCGGTCGGCTTGTCGGCCGAGAGGCGGACCGTGCTCAGGATCTGCTGGATGGTGGTGTCCGGCAGCTCGCCGTCGACGCCCTTGGGGCCGTAGAGGATCCAGGTCGAGAACTCGTCGTTGCCGTTCTTGAAGGAGAACGCGATCGACTTGCCGTCGGTGTCGCACTTCTCCTTCTTGGCCAGACCGGTCGCGGTGGCCGTCACGACGCTGCCGGAGAGACCCGACTTCGTGGTGAACGGCTTGGGGTCACCGACCTTGACCTTGTCCTTCGAGTCGGTCTGGGCGTACGCGGCCCACACCCAGGTGCCCGCCTCGGCCTTGGCGGCCTCGTCGGAGTTCTTCGCCCCGCGCGCACCCTTCGTACCGACGCCCGCCAGCTCGGTCTCCTCGTCGCGGCCGTCCTTGTCGGAGTCGTCGACGCACCACTTGCTCTTGTAGTACGCGGGCGCCGAGAAACCGGCGACGGGCTTGCCCGTGGGGTCCTTGGCGTCCTCGAAGCCGGCGAACACACCCGAGCTGGAGACCTCCCAGTCACCGGGTACGTCGAACTGCGTGCCCCACTTGGGGTTGGTGACGACCTTCCACCCCGGGATGAGGGGCTTGGGGTCGTTCTCGGAGCCGCGCGGGTTCTCCGCCGGTGCGGAGCTGGGCTCCTCCGAGGTGCTCGGCTTCGCGCTGGGGGAGGCGGACTTCTTGTCGTCCGCGACGTCCTTGCTCTTGTCGTCGTCGTTGCCGGTCAGCAGGACGACGCCGGTGACGACCGCGGCGATCACGACGGCGGTCGCCGCCACGATGGCGATGACGGTCGTCTTCTTCTTGTCGCCGTCCGGCTTCGGTGCGCCGGGCGGGCCCCCGACGGCGTACTGCGGAACGGTCGGCTGCTGGTACGGGTTGGGCTGGCCGTACCCCGGCTGCCCGTACGGGGGCTGGCCGTATCCCGGCTGTCCGTAGCCGGGCTGGGTCGGCGGCTGACCGGGCTGCCCCGGCGGGTATCCGGGCGCGCCGGACTGCCCCGGTTGCTGACCGGGCTGCTGGCCCTGCTGCGGATATCCCGGTTGCTGATAGGGATTCGGCTGCTGGTACCCCGGCTGCTGGTACGGGTTCTGATTCGGGTCCTGCGGGTTCTGCTCGCCCCCGGGCGGCTGCTGTCCTGGCCACATGGCCAGTAACCATAGATGGGTGGCGTGTGCACTGCCACGCCCGCCCCTGTCCCAGTGCTGTCCCGGTGCCGTAACAGGGGGATGGTCAAACCTCGCTACTCATGAGTAACCTTCGGTCCATGAGCGCTGAACAGATGACCGTGGGCGAGATGCTCGTCGCGACCGTTCCGATGGCCCGGACCCTCAACCTCGAATTCCTGGAGACGACCCCCGAGCGGGCCGTCGTCCGGCTGCCGGACCAGGCGGACTACCACAACCACGTCGGCGGACCGCACGCCGGAGCGATGTTCACGCTCGCCGAGTCCGCCAGTGGCGCCATCGTCATCGCCGCCTTCGGGGACCAGATGTCCCGCGCCGTGCCGCTCGCCGTCAGGGCCGAGATCGGCTACAAGAAGCTGGCCATGGGCGAGGTCACCGCGACCGCCACCCTCGGCCGCCCGATCGCGGACGTCGTGGCCGAGCTGGATGCCGGGGAGCGCCCCGAGTTCCCGGTCGCCATCGAGATCCGGCGCGCGGACGGCGCGGTCACCGGCGAGATGACCGTCGTCTGGACCCTGCGCCCCAACAGCTGACGCCCGCGGGCGTACGTTCCCGGGGCCGCCGCCCCCTCCGGTCGGGGAGGGAGCGGCGGCCTCCGGTATGCGCGGGGTCGGGCGGGGCTCAGCCCTCGTGTGCCGCGCGGTGGGCCTTGGCCAGCTCCACGTAACCGGCCGCGTTGAACCGGATGCCCTCCAGCTCCTCGGCCGTCAGCGGCCGCTTGACCTTGGCGGGCACGCCCGCGACCAGCGACCCGGGCGGCACCTGCATCCCCTGCGGTACGAGCGCCTGCGCCGCCACCAGGGAGCCGGCGCCGATGTGCGCGCCGTTGAGCACCGTGGCGCCCATCCCCACCAGCACGTCGTCCTCGATGACACAGCCGTGCAGGACCGCGTTGTGGCCCACCGAGACCCGTGCGCCCACGGTGAGCGGGAAGCCGGGGTCGGTGTGGACGCTGCAGTTGTCCTGGATGTTGCTGTCCGGGCCGAGGGAGATCGGGCCGCAGTCGGCGCGCAGCACGGCCTGGTACCAGACGCTGGAACCGGGAGCCAGGGTGACCTCTCCGATGACCACGGAGGTCGGGGCCACGAACGCGTCCGCGTCGATGACCGGCTCCTTGCCGCCCATGCCCGTGATCAACGCCTGCTCCGCCATGGCCTGCTCCTCGGTGGTCCGGTGCTGCTCGGGGTACTGCTCGGGGGTGGTGCTCCTGATGGTGTTGCGCTGGGGCCTTCGATCGGGATCGGGCCGTCTGACACGGTAGGCGACGGCTCCCCGCACCTGCCCGGCGGTGGGGTGAACATCACAGGTCACCGCACGGAGCGCCGCCCGCCGCGCCGACTACCGTGAGCCCGTGCCGAAAAACCGCAACACGTTCTCCTTCCTCGCCCGCCGGGGCCGCAGCGCCGCCTCCTGGCTGGTCCACCGCGGCTGGGAGTGGGCGCGGCAGGCGGGTGCCGTCACCGCCGAGCACCCCGGCCGGCTGCGCTTCGGCGCGATCGGGGAGGGGACCCGGCTGGCGTTCCCGCAGGGCACCGTGTTCGGGGAGCCGTGGATCGAACTGGGCGGCCACTGCATCATCGCGGAGCAGGTGACCCTGACCGCCGGGATGATGCCGGACCTGGACCTGGGGCCCGACCCGATCCTCACGCTGGGCGACGGGGTGGTGCTGGGGCGCGGCAGCCATGTGATCGCGGACACGACGGTGACCATCGGCTCGGACACGTACTGCGGTCCGTACGTCTACATCACCTCGACCAACCACAGCTACGACGACCCGCACGAGCCCGTCGGCAAGCAGTGGCCCCGCATGGAGCCGGTCGAGATCGGCCCCGGCTGCTGGATCGGCACCGGCGCGGTGATCCTGCCCGGCGCCCGGCTCGGCCGGAACGTGGTGGTCGCGGCGGGCGCGGTGGTGCGCGGCGAGGTCCCCGACCACGCGGTGGTCGCGGGGGCGCCCGCCCGTGTCGTACGGAGCTGGGACCCGGAACGCGGCTGGCAGCCGCCCCTGCGCACGCCCGCTCCCGTCCCGATCCCCAAGGGCGTCACCCCGGAACAACTGCTGGCCCTGGCCGAACTGGAGGGCGAGGCGGGACCGGACGCCCCGTGACAGCGGGTCCAGGCCCCGAGGCCCCGCCGGGGGAAGGGACGCCGCCGATACGGTAGGCCGTATGCGCGCACCCATCGGCACCTTCGAGGACGCCTCCCCGGCCTCCGAACGGCTCGACCTGCTCCCCGCCCCCGTCGCGACGGCCCTCGCCGCCGGGTGGGGCGACATCACCGCCGACCGGATCATCCACGTCGACACCGACCCGGCCGTGGCCGACACCGCCGTCTTCGTCGAGCACCACGGGCGGGACCTGCTGGACACCTCGGCCAACTGCGTCGTCGTGGCGGGCAAGCGCGGCGGCGAGACCGCCCTGGCCGCGTGCGTGGTGCTCTCCCGCACCCGGGTCGACGTCAACGGCGCCGTGCGCAAGCACCTGGGCGCCCGCAAGGCGTCCTTCGCCGCGATGGACACGGCGGTCGGCGAGACCGGCATGGAGTACGGCGGCATCACGCCCATCGGCCTGCCCGCCGCCTGGCCCCTCCTCCTCGACCCCGCCGTGGTGGACGAGGAGTGGGTCCTGATCGGCAGCGGCAGCCGCCGGGGCAAGCTCATCGTGCCCGGCAAGGCACTCGCCGCCCTCCCGGGCGCGGTGGTCGTGGAGGGGCTGGGGGTCTGAGGCGGTCGGGGGGCTGAGAAGGCTACCGGTGGGCCGTGAGCCACCCGGTGGCGAAGTCGACGGCCGCCCGCAGCCGGAGCAGCCTGCACGGGGCCGAACCGACGAGCGCCTGCCGTACGTCACCGGGGGCGGCGGTCTCCTCGAACGCCGCGCCCAGGGCCGCGAAGTCGCTGTCGTCCAGGGCGACATCCTCGTACTCCCACCACTGCCGCACACCCCCCGGCGCCACCACACAGCGGTAGGTGCGGCGGGGAGGGGCGGGGGTGCGGTACTCGGCCAGGTGGAAGGCGGTGCAGGTGGCGTAGCCGGTGCCGAGGAGGAGGACCCGGGCGTCGGCCTCGTACAGCCGGGCGAGCGGGGAGTCCTCGCCGAGGTGGCAGTCCGGCCGGTGCCCGGTGAGCAGCTTTCCGGCCGCGGGGCCGAGGGCGGCGAAGGAGGTCTGGGGATGGGCGCTGCGCTCCGCGCCCGCCGTTCTCCGTACGGTCTCCGCCAGGGCGCCCACCGAGGGGGCCGGGGTGAGCGCCGGGTCGAACGGCTCCATCGACGAGCGGACCGCCTCGCGCGCCGCCGCGTCCAGGCCCCGCACCCGGGCGCGGTACTGCGGTGAGGTGTCCGAGTTCTCCGGGGTGAAGGAGGGGACCACCAGCGCCCCGTCCCGTCCCACCGCCCGGCGCAGGGCAGCCACCACGGTGGCGGGCCCGCCCGCTGTCGGCCCGACCGTCCGCAGGGAGGCGTGCACCAGCAGGATGTCGCCGGGGCGCACGCCCAGCGCGGACAGTGCGGCGGTCAGCCGCTCACCGTCGAGAGGGAGGCTGTCGGGAGGGACCGCGTCAGGAGGGGCGCTCACGGCGGGGATCCCTGCCCATGCCGGGCGGCCCCCATGCGGGCGGCCCGCACACCCTCACCCCCGGCCGCGCCCCCCTCACCCCAGCCGTGGGATCTCGATCGCCGGGCACCGGTCCATCACCATCTCCAGCCCGGCCGCCCGCGTCCGCTCGTACGCCTCCTCGTCCACCACGCCGAGCTGGAACCAGACCGCCTTCGCCCCCACCGCCACCGCCTCGTCCGCGACCCCGCCCGCCAGCTCGCTGTTGACGAACACGTCCACCACGTCCACCGGGAACGGGATCTCCGCCAGCGAGGCGTACCCCTGCTCCCCGTGCACCGGCTCGGCCTTGGGGTGCACCGGTACGACCCGCTTGCCGAACCGCTGGAGGACCTCCGCCACCCCGTAGGCGGCGCGGGCGCGGTTGGTGGAGAGGCCCACCACCGCCCAGGTGCCGCCCGTCTCCTGGAGAATCCGCCGGATCGTCTCTGTCTCGTTGTCCATGCCGGGACAACCGCCGGTTCCGGTCCCGTCATTCCCGCCGGAACCCACGGACGACGCGGCGCATAGGGTGGACGGATGCAGGAGCAGTACCGGACCGTCGCCCGCGCGGGCGTGCACGAGAGCGAGATCAACCGATCGCGCTTCCTCTGCTCGCTCGCCCCCGCCGCCACCGAACAGGAGGCGCAGGACTTCGTCGCACGCGTCCGCAAGGAGCATCCCACCGCCACCCACAACTGCTTCGCGTACGTGATCGGCGCCGACGCCGCCGTACAGAAGGCCAGCGACGACGGTGAACCGGGCGGCACCGCCGGTGTCCCGATGCTCCAGATGCTGATGCGCCGGGAGGTGCGGTACGTCGCGGCGGTCGTCACCCGCTACTACGGCGGGGTCAAGCTCGGGGCGGGCGGACTGATCCGTGCGTACGGGGGAGTGGTCGGCGAAGCCCTGGACGCGCTGGGCACCATCACCCGGCAGCGGTTCCGGCTGGCCACCGTCCGCGTCGACCACCAGCGGGCGGGCAAGCTGGAGAACGACCTGCGGGCTACCGGGCGGGACGTGCGCGAGGTGCGGTACGCGGAGGCCGTGACCATCGAGATCGGGCTGCCGGACGCCGATGTCCCCGCCTTCACCGCCTGGCTGGCCGACGCCACCGCCGGGTCCGCGACGCTGGAGCTGGGCGGCGAGGCGTACGGAGACGTGTGACGGCCGCCTGCGGTGAGGGGAATCCCACGGGTGGCGAATTCCTGATCGATGCGGGATCGGCGGCCCGGCGGCGTTAGCGTGGTCCGAGCCGGTCGCGGGATCACGGGCCGCCCGGTGCGGCCCACGGGGTGGAGGACGACGTAGACATGCAGCGCACAGGGCGCGGAGCCACGTACACACGGCGCACGCCGCGCGGGGCGCCCGGGCGGGCGCGGCGCACCACCCGTCCCACCGGCGGAGCGGTCGCGTGAAGCTGCTGCACACCTCGGACTGGCACCTGGGCCGGTCCTTCCACCGCGTCCCCCTGCTGGACGCCCAGGCCGCCTTCCTCGACCACCTGGTGGCCACCGTCGAGGCCCGCGAGGTGGACGCCGTCCTCGTCTCCGGTGACGTCTACGACCGGGCCGTCCCGCCGCTCGCCGCCGTCGAACTCTTCGACCGGGCGCTGCACCGGCTCGCCGCCGTCGGCGTCCCGACCGTCATGATCTCCGGCAACCACGACTCGGCCCGCCGGCTCGGCGTCGGCGCGGGCCTCTTCGAACGCTCGGGCATCCACCTCCGTACCGACCCCGAGAGCTGCGCCACCCCCGTCGTCCTCACCGACGCCCATGGCGACGTCGCCCTCTACGGCCTCCCGTATCTGGAACCGGCCCTGGTCAAGGACACCCTCCGCGCCGCCAAGGCCGGGCACGAGGCGGTGCTCACCGCCGCCATGGACCGGGTCCGCGCCGACCTCGCCGCCCGCCCCGCCACCACCCGCTCCGTCGTCCTCGCCCACGCCTTCGTGGCGGGCGGCGAACCCAGCGACAGCGAACGGGACATCACCGTCGGCGGGGTCTCCGCCGTCCCGGCCGGGGTCTTCGACGGCGTCGACTACGTCGCCCTCGGCCACCTCCACGGCTCCCAGCGGGTCACCGAACGCGTCCGCTACTCCGGCTCCCCGCTCGCCTACTCCTTCTCCGAGGCCGACCACCGCAAGACCATGTGGCTGATCGAGCTGGACGGCAGCGGCGCCATCACCGCCGACGAGCGGATCGACTGCCCGGTCGAACGTCCCCTCGCCCGGCTCCGGGGCCGCCTCGACACCCTCCTGGAGGACCCGGCCCTGGACCGTCACGAGCAGGCCTGGGTGGAGGCCACCCTCACCGACCCGGTCCGCCCCGCCGACCCCATGGCCCGCCTCGCCGCCCGCTTCCCGCACACCCTGAGCCTGGTCTTCGACCCCGAGCGGCCGCCCGAGGACCCGCTGGCCTCCTACGCCCAGCGCCTCCGGGGCCGCGACGACCACCAGATCGCGGAGGACTTCGTGGCCCATGTGCGCGGCGGCAGCGGCCCCAGCGACCCCGAACGCACCGTGCTGCGCGCCGCGTTCGACGACGTACGGGTGGACGAGGGCGTGCGCGAGGTGTCCCGATGAGACTGCACCGCCTCACCCTCACCGCCTTCGGGCCCTTCGGCGCCACCCAGGAAGTCGACTTCGACGGCCTCTCCTCCGCCGGGCTCTTCCTGCTCCACGGCCCGACCGGCGCCGGGAAGACCTCCGTCCTGGACGCCGTCTGCTACGCGCTGTACGGAGCCGTCCCCGGCGCCCGCCAGAGCCCCGGCGCCACCCTGCGCAGCGACCACGCCCCCGCCGGCCTGCCCACCGAGGTGCAGCTGGAGCTGACGGTCGGCGGCCGGCGCCTCGAAGTCACCCGCAGCCCCGCCCAGCCCCGGCCCAAGAGGCGCGGCGACGGCTTCACCCAGGAGAAGGCCCAGAGCCGGCTGCGCGAGCGCGACCCCGAGGGCGCCTGGAAGGCGCTCAGCAAGTCGCACCAGGAGATCGGTGAGGAGCTGGTCCAGCTCATCGGGATGAGCCGGGAGCAGTTCTGCCAGGTCGTGCTGTTGCCCCAGGGCGACTTCGCCCGCTTCCTGCGCGCCGATGCCGAGGCGCGCGGCAAGCTGCTCGGCCGGCTCTTCGACACCCGCCGGTTCGCCGCCGTGGAGGAACGCCTCGCGGAGCTGCGCCGGGGGGCCGAGGCTCGGGTGAAGGCGGGCGACGAGGAGATCCTCGCTCTCGCCCAGCGCATCGCCCAGGCGGGCGGCCCGGCGGCCGCCGAGGCCTCGCAGCCCACGGTCCGGGCGGGCGAACCGGGCCTGGCCGAAGCGGTCCTGGAGTGGGCCGCCCTCGCCCGCAGCGCCGCCCGGGAACGGCTCGACATCGCCGGTGCGGTGGTCGCGGCCGCCGAGGGCCGCCAACTCGCCGCCGCCCGCGCCCTGGAGGCCGAACGTGAACTGGCCCGCCTCCAGCAGCGGTACGCCGAGACCCGGCGGCGCGCCGAGGAGTTGGAGGAACGGCGCCCCGAACACGACGCCTGCCAGGAGCGGTTGGAGCGCGCCCGCAAGGCGGACCGGGTGGCCCCGGCGCTGGAGCTGCGCGAGGAGGCCGAGCGGGCCTACCGGGCCGCGAGCGACGGCCTGAACCGGGCCCGGGCGCTGCTGCCCCGGGACCTCTCCGACGCGGGTGCCGACCAACTGGCCGAGCTGGAGCGGCGGTTCCAGCAGGAGCTGTACGCGCTCGAAGCGGCCCGCGCGGCCGAGGAACGCAGTGCGCGGATCGACGAGGAGCGCGACCTGCTCGACCGGGAGGCGCGGGCCGACGAGGAGCTGATCCGGGACGCGGACGCGTGGCTGGCCGACTGGGACGCCACCCGTACGGCCCTGAAGGCGCGCATCGACGCGGCTCAGGAGGCCGCCACCCGCGCCGAGCAGCTCGCCGGACTCCTCGCCCCGGCCCGCCGCCGACTGGACGCCGCCCGCCGCCGTGACGCCCTCGCCACCGACGTACAGCAGGCCGAGCGGCAGCTCACCGCCGCACACGAACAGGCCCTGGCCGCGCGTGAGTTCTGGCTCGAACTGAAGGAGCGCCGACTACGGGGCATCGCCGCCGAGCTGGCCGCCGGTCTGGTCGCCGGTGAGCCCTGCACGGTCTGCGGCTCGGCCGAACACCCGGCCCCCGCCAGCCCCGGCGACGGCCATGTGGACCGGGCCACGGAGGAGCAGGCCCTCGCCGCCCAGCGGTCCGCCGAGGAGACCCGCGCCCGGACGGAACAGCAGCTCGGTCTCGTACGCGAACGGTACGCGGCGGCGGAGACGGAGGCGCTGGGCGACGAGCCCGCCTCCGAGGCCGAGGCGCCCACCGTGACCGAACTCCGCACCCTCGTCGACCGGTTGACCGACGAACACGCCGAGGCCCACCGCCTCGCCGCGGGGACGCATGCCGCGCGGGAAGCGTTCGCCATGGCCGAGGGCGAGTACGCCGGGCGGCTGGCGCAGCGCCAGGAGGCCGGCGAGCGGATCGCCGCCCGTACCGCCGCGCGTGAGGCGCTCGACAGTGATCAGGCCCGGCTGGCGGAGCAGATCGCCGCCGCCCGGGGCGAGTCGGCGTCCGTCGCCGCGCACGCCGAACGGCTCACCCGCCGGGTGGCGCTCCTCGCGGGCGCCGCCGAGGCCGTACGCGCCGAACAGGACGCGGCCCTGCGCCGGAAGGAGGCCGACGACCGGCTCTCCGACGCGGCGTTCAGGGCCGGGTTCGACACCCCGCAGGCCGCTGCCGCCACGCTCCTCGACGCGGCCGCCCAGCGCGACCTCCAGCACCGCATCGACGCCTGGCAGGCGGAGGCGGCGGCCGTCGCGGACCGCCGCGCCGAGCAGGACGCGCGGGAGGCCGCCGAACGCCCGCCCGCCCGGCCCGCGGAGGCGTCGAGCGCCCACGACACGGCGGAGTGGCTGCTGCGCGAGGCCGCGTCGGCCCACGCGACCGCCCGCGAGCGCTGCGCCGAACTCGACCGGCTCTCCAGGCGAGTTGCGGAAGAGGTACGGCGGCTGGGACCGGTGCGCGAGGAGTACGAGCGGGTCGCCCGGCTCGCCGGACTGACCGCCGGGACCTCGGCCGACAACGAGCGAAAGATGCGCCTGGAGGCGTACGTCCTCGCCGCCCGCCTGGAGCAGGTGGCGGCCGCGGCCACCGCCCGGCTGCAGCGGATGTCCGCGGGCCGCTACACCCTCGTCCACTCCGACGCCCGCACGGGCGGCCGCCGGGCCGGGCTCGGACTCCATGTCGTGGACGCCTGGACCGGCAGCGAACGGGACACGGCCACGCTCTCCGGCGGCGAGACGTTCTTCGCCTCGCTGGCCCTGGCGCTCGGGCTCGCGGATGTCGTCACCGAGGAGGCGGGGGGCGTGCGCCTGGACACCCTCTTCATCGACGAGGGCTTCGGCAGCCTGGACGACCAGACCCTGGACGAGGTGCTCGACGTGCTGGACTCGCTGCGGGAGCGGGACCGCAGCGTCGGGATCGTCAGCCACGTGGCCGATCTCCGCCGCCGCATCCCCGCCCGGCTCGAAGTGGTCAAGGAACGGCACGGCTCGACGGTCCACCACCGGCTGTGAGCCCGGCACGGCCCTGTGCCGTGCCGGGCAGGCCCGACCGCCAATGTCATGGCGGTCCGGCTGAGGGCCAGGCTCCGGGTCGGCTCAGAAGCGGAAGCGCCCCTTGATCGGATAGTGGTCCGACGGCCCCGTGTCGGTCGGCACGTCGCACGACTCGACGGTCGCGGAGGACGGCGCGAACAGGTAGTCGATCTTGATGCTGCGGTTGCTCAGCGGCTTCGTTGCCCGGCCGTCATGCGGCCGTGCGCTCCACCGCCCCTCGTCGCACTCCGTGTCCGCCAGATAGGCGGCCGTCAGGACGTCCTTGGGTTTGTCCTCCTCCGAGGCGGAGTCCGGGGGGGTTGCGTTGAAGTCGCCGCCGTACACGGTCCGGTATCCGGCCGGGGTGTACGAGCGGACGATCTCCTGGAGCTTCGCGGCCTGCTCCTTGCGCTTCGTTCCGTCAGGGTCGTCGTTGGTGATGCCGGCGCTGAAGTGGGACGTGCAGAACTGCAGGGCCTGGGCCGGGAGAACGGCACACAGGGCGGTCCGCTGCTCCATGCGCACCCAGGTGCTGCCGATGGTCCGGTTCTGCGGCGAGGGCAGATCGTACGAGGTGTACCAGACGTTGGAGTCGGGCAGGGCCAGGGCGACGCCGTAGGCGCCCCGGTCCTGCCAGCCGGATGCGGCCGATCCGGCCCTGTCACACGACTTGGCGGCCTTCACGGAGGACCCGTCGACGGTGTATTTGATGGGGGCGAAGCGCACGTCCCATCCGGTGCCCGTGATGACCTCCAAGGCCTTCTCGATCTCCTTGGCGTGCGACTCGCAGAGTTCCTGGAGGAACACGGCACGGTACTCCGACGCCTGATTGCCCATCCGGGCGGTGACCTGGGCGCCCAGGGAGGGGCCTCCCACCAGGTGATTGCGGCACCCGCTGTTGTTGTTGGCGCAGACGTTCCACGACATCACACGGAAGTCCGCCGCCGGGGCGGGAGACGCGGGTGCGGGGCGCCCGCCCTCGTCGCTCGCGTTCTCCTCACCGAGGAAGACGAGCTCGAACTTCTGCCAGGACCCCACCGCGTCCGCCCGTGCCCGCAGCAGACCGTTGTCGCTTCCGGCGTCCTGCACCTCGGCGGTCACGTACTTGTAGCCGTTGTTCGTCCAGGCCTTGATGGCGTACGTGTTGTCCGGCTGCTTCTCGAGCTGAAGCTTCTCCCACTCGCCGACGCTAGTGCCGCGGGCCCGGAGTAGATTCTCGTGGCTGCCGGTGTAGTTCCGCTCGGTCGTGACGTAGTTCCCGTTCGCCTCCGAACGGAGGGTGGTGGTCCACCCCTTGTCACCGGTGTGCAGCGTGAACTTCTCCCAGGAGCCCAGATCCCGGTGGGTCGGGGCGGCCGCGCGGGCCCGGAGCATGGCCTGCCGGGCGCCGCCGGTGTTGACCTCCGTCGATACGTAGAGGCCGTTGCTCACGGCCCTGAGGGCGTACTTGTCGCTCGCGGTGACGGGCACCGGGCGTGCCTCCGCCGCGTGCGACTGCACGGTGGACATCGCCATCACCGTGAACAGCACGGAAAGCAGCACGGTAAAGCGGCTTATCGCCTGTCTCATTCATCCGCCTCGATAGGGAAGAGTTCAAACCGCGTATATTACTTCCCCGGCAGGGCGCGCGGAGGAGGGGCGGACGACGCCCGTGGCGACGAGCAGCGCGCCCTCTACCCTCCCACCGCGCCGGTCGGCACCGCCGACCGTGGTTGCCGCAGCTCCTCTCTCCGGGCCCGGTGCCCCTGTGGGCATCCGCTCGGAGGAAGCGGGCCGGCCGGGGCGCCGGGCCGGGTCAGAGCCGGGACAGCTCGTCCACCAGGTCGTCCAGGCCCAGCGAACCCTGCGAAAGCGCCGCCATGTGCCAGGACTTGAGGTCGAACGCATCACCGTGGGCGGCCCGCGCGTTCTCCCGGCCGAGCAGCCAGGCGCGCTCGCCCAGCTTGTAGCCGATGGCCTGGCCCGGCATCGAGAGGTAGCGGGTCAGCTCGCTCTCCACGAAGTCCGCCGGCCGCCCGCTGTGGTTGCCGAAGAACTCCTGCGCCAGGGCGGGCGTCCAGCGCTCGCCCGGGTGGAACGGAGAGTCCGCCGGGATCTCCAGCTCCAGGTGCATACCGATGTCCACGATGACCCTGCAGGCCCGCATCATCTGCGCGTCGAGATAGCCCAGGCGCCGTTCCGCGTCGGAGAGGAAGCCCAGCTCGTCCATGAGCCGCTCCGCGTAGAGCGCCCACCCCTCCGCGTTGGCGCTGACCATGCCGACCGACGCCTGGTAGCGGGAGAGGCTGTCCGCGACGTGCGTCCACTGCGCGATCTGGAGGTGGTGGCCGGGCACGCCCTCGTGGTACCAGGTCGAGACCAGGTCGTACACGGGGAAACGGGTCTCGCCCATGGTGGGCAGCCAGGTGCGGCCGGGGCGCGAGAAGTCCTCGGAGGGGCCCGTGTAGTACGGGGCCGCCGCACCGCCGGGCGGGGCGATGTGCGACTCCACCTTGCGGACCCGCTCGGCCAGGTCGAAGTGGGTGCCGTCCAGCTTCTCGATCGCCTCGTCCATCAGGCCCTGGAGCCACTCGCGTACCTCGTCCACTCCTTCGATGTGCTTGCCGTGCACATCGAGGTGGGCGAGCGCCTCCCAGGGGCTCGCGCCGGGAAGGATCTTCGCCGCCTCGGCCTTCATCTCGGCCAGCAGACGGTGGTACTCCGACCACCCGTACGCGTAGGCCTCGTCGAGATCCAGATCCGTACCGTTGTAGTAGCGCGACCAGCGGGCGTACCGCTCCCGGCCCACGGTGTCGGGCGCGCCCTCGATCGCCGGGGCGTAGACGTCTCGCACCCAGTCGCGCAGGGAGGCGAGGGACTCCGTCGCGAGCCGGGCCGCCTCGGTCAGTCGCGGACGCAGCGCCTCCGGTGCCGGGCCGACGAGGTCCGCGAAGAACGCCGCGCTCCCGCCCTCACCGCTCCACTCGGTGAGCTGCCCGATGAAGGTGGCGGTCGCACGGGGACCGGCGTACAGCTTGCGCTCCAGGCCGAGGCCGAGCGAGGCCCGGTACCCCTCGACGGCGGCCGGGACGGCGCCCAGCCGTTCCAGCACCGCCGCCCAGTCCTCCTCCGTCGCGGTGGGCGTGAGCGTGAAGACCTGGACGAGGCTGTGGGCGGGCGAGTGGAGGTTGGAGACGGCCCGCAACCCCTCCTCCGCCTCGTGCACGGCGAGTTCCGCCGTCAGCCGTTCCCGCAGGAGCCGTGCGCACCGCCGCTCCTCGTCGCTGTCGGCGCCCGGCAGCCGCTCCGCGTCGTCCAGCTTCAGCAGCGTGGCGCGGATGAGGCCGGCGGAGGCGTCCTGGCCCGCCGGTGAGAGATCGGGCAGGCGGCGCGAGCTTTCCGGGACCCCCAGATAGGTGCCGGTGATGGGGTCGAGTTCGATGAGGGCGTCGACGTAGGCGTCGGCGATCTGACGGGGCAGCGCACTGCTCGAAGTGTCTGACATGCGGACATCCTCCAACGGAGGGCCCCTCTCCGTCACCACCGATACGGCGGCCGCGTCCGAAAGACGATCACGGGCCCGGGGCTTCGCGCGACGGTCAGGCGCGGGCCGGGTCCCCCGGTGGCAGCAGGGGCCCGCACTCCCACTGCTGGAAGATCAGCCGGGTCTCCACCCGGGCCACCTCCCGGCGCGAGGTGAACTCGTCCAGCACCAGCCGCTGCAGATCAGCCGTGTCCGCCACCGCCACCTGCACCAGATAGTCGTCCGGCCCGGTGAGGTGGAAGAGCGCCCGCGACTCCGGCAGCGCCCGGACCCGGTCGACGAACGGGCCGATCAGCTCCCGGCGGTGCGGCCGGACCTGCACCAGGAGCAGCGCCTGGAGCCCCCGGCCGAGCTTCGCCGGATCCAGCCGCAGCTGATCACCGAGGATGACCCCGGAGCGGCGGAGCCGGGTCACCCGGTCCAGACAGGTCGAGGGAGCCACCCCGACCTCGGCGGCCAGCTCCCGGTAGGTGGTCCGTGCGTCGTTCTGCAGCAGCCGCAGAATGTGCAGATCCACCGGATCCAGAGCGACAGAATCAGCCATACGGCGAACGTAGCACGGTCTTTTTCCGCTACGAGCCGGTAACTGTTCAGCCTGTTGTCATGGACAACGAAGTCTCGATGACGCCCCCTGCCCCCACCCCGGCCAGGGCGCTGGCCACCGAAGCCGTGCACGCCGGACGCGACGACCTCGCCTCCCTCGGCCTGCACGCCCCTCCGCTCGACCTGTCCACCACCTACCCCTCCTACGACTCGCGGGCCGAGGCCGAGCGCATCGACGCCTTCGCCACCACGGGCGCCCGCCCGGACGGCCCGCCCGTCTACGCGCGGCTCGACAACCCGACCACCGGCCGCTTCGAGACCGCGCTCGCCCGGCTGGAGGGGACCGACAGCGCCGTCGCGTTCGCCAGCGGCATGGCGGCCCTCACCGCCGTCCTGCTGGCCCGCGCGAGCATGGGGCTGCGCCATGTCGTCGCCGTTCGCCCCCTCTACGGGTGCAGCGACCACCTCCTGGGCGCCGGGCTGCTCGGCACCGAGGTCACCTGGACCGACCCGGCGGGCATCGCGGACGCGATCCGCCCGGACACCGGCCTGGTCATGGTCGAGACCCCGGCCAACCCCACCCTCGCCGAGATCGACATCCGGGCCGTCGCCCACTCCTGCGGCTCCGTGCCGCTGCTCGTCGACAACACCTTCGCCACCCCCGTGCTCCAGCGGCCCGTCGAACACGGCGCCCGGATCGTCCTGCACAGCGCCACCAAGTACCTCGGCGGCCACGGCGATGTGATGGGCGGGGTCGTCGCCTGCGACGAGGAGTTCGCCGCCACGCTCCGCCAGGTGCGGTTCGCCACCGGCGGGGTGCTGCACCCGCTGGCCGGATATCTGCTGCTGCGGGGGCTGTCCACCCTTCCGGTACGCGTCCGGGCCGCGTCCGCCTCCGCCGCCGAACTCTCCCGCCGGCTCACCGCCGACCCGCGGATCGCCCGGGTGCACTACCCGGAGATCGGCGGGGCGATGGTCTCCTTCGAGGTGTACGGGGACCCCCACGCCGTGATCGCGGGCGTCCGGCTCATCACGCCCGCCGTCAGCCTGGGCAGCGTGGACTCGCTGATCCAGCACCCGGCCTCCATCAGCCACCGCATCGTGGACGAGGGCGACCGGCAGGCGGCCGGGGTCGGTGACCGGCTGCTGCGGATGTCGGTGGGCCTGGAGGACGTCGAGGACCTGTGGGCCGACCTGTGTCAGGCGCTCAGCGACGGGCCCCTTCCGCAGGCCCGGACGGCCGAACGATCCGCTCGTCCGACGGCCGGGCAGTCCGTTCGCCCGTAGTGCCCGTCGGCTCCGCCGCAGTGGCGCTCAGCCGTGCCGTGATGACGAGGGTGCCCTCCTCGATCTGGTAGTCGAGGGGGAGCCCCAGGGCGCGCATCGCGGCGACCATGCCGGTGTTACGGGACTGGGTGACGGCGTACACGCTGTCGCACCCCGCCTCCTCCGCGAGCTGCACCAGCCGGCCGAGCAGCTCCGAGCCGATGCCCCGGCGCTGCCAGTCGTCCTCGACGAGGAGGGCCACCTCGGTCTCGTCGCCGTCCCAGAGCAGGTGGCCCAGCGCCACCAGCTTGCCGGAGGCGGTCTGGACGGCCAGGGTGCGGCCGAACCGCGGGCTCAGCAGGTGGTTGAGATAGCGGTCGGCGTCGCCCACCGGGCCGTGGTAGCGCAGCCCCAGGGTGTCGGGGGAGCACCGGTCGTGCATGGCGCGGGCCGCGGCGAGGTCGCTGCGGTCCGCGCGGCGCACGGTGATCTCGTTGCCCTCGGGGAGGGTGAGGATGTCGGTGCTCCGGGGCACCCGCGGGCCGAGCCGGGCGTCCAGCTCCACCAGGGCGCGGGCCCGGGCGAACTCGGTCGGCGTGAACGGCAGATAGGGCCGCTCGACGGAGATGACCCCGCCGGACGGGTCGCGCAGCCGCATGACGGTCTCCTCCAGGACGCCTTCGACCGGGGCGCTCTGCCCGGTCGGGCGGCCGGTGACGGAGACGGCGGGCAGCGAGTGGATGGTGCAGCGGCCCAGCAACTGGCGCAGGGCCAGGGGCAGTTCCGCCGCGTCCAGTGCCGTGCGGGTGGCCAGGGAGAGCACCCGGGTCGGGGTGTCGACCAGATCGTGGGTGTCCGCCCGCTCGATCCAGGTGGCCGTGCCGCCCGCGGCCTCGATCTGCCCGGTCAGCTCCTGCGACGGGAGCGAGGCGGGCGCCCGCAGCAGGAACTCGTCGACCGTCCCCTCCGCCAGCGGGTGGGTCTGGAGCGTCAGGATGTCGATACGGAACCGGGCGATCACCAGGCACAGCGCGGCCAGACTGCCCGGGGCGTCCCGCACGGTCGTCCGCATCCGCCACAGCACGGTCTCCCCGCCGCCGGACCCGCCCCCGGCCTCGGCGCCGTCCGCCGAACCGGTGGCCCCGTCCGGCGTCGGATCGGAGCTGCCCGGATCCTTGGGCGGGGGATCGTTGCTGTGGCGCCTGGCCCTCCAGGTGTGGAACGCGGCCATGGCCACCAGGGCCACGGTCGACGCCAGGATCAGGGCGGCCAGGAGCAGGTGGCTTCCGTCGGGCCGGTGCCCGAACAGGGTGGTCATCGCATCCGTCACATCAGTCATATCCTTACTGTGAACGCCTGGTGTTGCCTGATCACGAACACCTTGTGACTGATGGGTTAAGTGTGGATCTGATCGCCTATCGTCGGTTTTCGGCCGTATTCTGCACTCCTCGAGGTCATCGCCTCTTGAAGGTCATCACCCCTTGAAAGCCGTCACTCCTTGAAGGTCTTCGCCAGGCGGACGGCCTGCCGGACGGTCTGCGAGGACCCCTTGCGCCCGGCCGTCGCGGCCAGCCCGGCGATCGGCTCGATCCCCTCCGTACCGCAGCGCTCGGCGCACTCCGCCGCCACGGCCAGCAGGTCCCCGATGCCGCGGGGCGCCTTCTCGTACGCCAGCAGGGTGGGCAGCACCCGGGCCAGCACGCCGAGCACGGTCCGGTACGCACCGGTGGCGGCGGCCGTCCGGGCGGAGTCGGCCAGCCGGTTGACCTTGACCAGATCGTGGTCCACGAGGACCCCCAGCTCCCGGCCGAGCAGTACGGTGTCCAGCCGCCCCTGGGCGGCCAGCACGAGGAGCGCGTCCACGGCGGATATCCGGTCCTCGGGGTGGCGCGCGCCCAGCCCGTACGCCAGGGCGAGGTGCAGGGCGACACCGGCCTCGCCGCCCGCCTCCACCAGCCGTGGCAGGCACCAGGCACTGCCCCGGGGCCCCTCGTCGGCGGTGCGCAGCAGATCCGGCATCAGCCAGGCCGCCAGGGTCTCCCCGTCCACGGGCAGCGTCGCGGTCCAGTGCGGGCTCTGGTCCGCGCCCCAGTGGTAGCAGTCCCGGGAGCTGGGGATGTGCGGGCGGCCCAGCCAGTGGAAGGAGCGCGGGAACTCCCGCTCGATCAGCGGCCGTTCCTTGGTGGCGAGCAGCACCTGCCGCACCCCGGACGCGGACCGCTGCCACCAGTTGCCCGCCGAGGGCCGGTCGCTGGTCAGCCCGTGGCGCAGGACGGGCACCAGCGGCTCGTCGGCCCGTATCCACGCGGCCAGCCGGTCGCCCTCCGGTGTGCCGAGCGCCGCGGCGGCATCGGCGGCCTCCTCCGCGCCGCTCCGGCGCACCCGCAGCAGGGCCTGGGAGAAGTCGGCGGGCCCCGGGGTGATCCCGAGCCGCTGGTACGTCCGCAGCCGCTCGACCAGCTCCGCCGGGTCCAGCGATCCGGTGTGCCAGGTGGGGGTGGCGAGCAGGAAGGGGACCCGGTCGGTCGCCACGTCGCCGGCCGCCTCCCAGGCGCGGGCGAGCAGCACCCCGTTCAGCGCCGCGTGGGCACACGTGCCGGTGCCGGTCCAGCGGCTCTTCCCCTCGACCACGGACTGGTACGACACCCGGCCCAGCAGCGAGCCCACCACCAGGGCGAGCGCGTGGTCCGTCGTCATGTACGCCGGTTCCGGCTGCTGGTCGATGCCGTGCTCGGCGTACCACGTACCGGCCAGGGCCTCCCGCATGGCCTCCGTCAGCTCGGCCCGGTCGGTGCGGGCCACCCGGACGAGTCCATCCAGAGCGCGCTCGAAGGGAGAGATCCCGGACGCGGCGGCCAGGGCGCCGGGCGTGGTCCCCTGCCAGGAGCGGGACTTGAGCTGGGCCGACACCTCCTCGACCAGCTCTGCCACGCTCCCCGGCGCCGGATCGAGGCGGACCGGCTCCGGCACCGGCGGCAGCAGCTCCTCGTACGGTCCCTCCACCGCATCGCCCTCGTCCACCGCCCCGAAGAGCGCGGTGACCGCCTCCCGGTGGATCGGCCCCAACTGCTGGGCCGCGAAGGACAGCTCCTCCCGCAGCGCGGCGTCGTCGGCCGGAAGGTGGCGGGCGATCAGCTTGAGGGCCCGCTCCTGAAGCGCGACGTCCTCGTTCCCGAACGCCTCCGCGACCACCGGCAGCAGCTCACCCGCCGTCGAGGCGTCCCGGCCCAGCACCTTGCCCAGCAGGATCAACTGGCCGCGCACCAGCTTCTTCTCCCGACGGAAGAGCACCGCGCCCGACGCCTCCGCCAGGTCCCGGGTGGACAGCTCGCCCCGGGCGTCCAGCCGCGTCAGCACGTCCTGGGCGTGGCCGGCGACCACCGAGATGCCGTCCGCCGCCATCCCCATCCAGTCGCGGAGGTGCTCGCGCTCCTCGGCCTCCGTGATGCCCAACTGCTGGAGCACGGTGAGGAAGAACCGCTGGTCACCCGTCTTGCCCCCGCGCACCAGCCGCGTCACGCACCGCTCGGCCAGCCGCGACCGGTCGAGCACCCCCTCCTCCGCCAGGGTGCGGAGCGCGCCCGGCCAGTGGTCCGTCGAGTCCGCCGTCTCGTACCAGCTGACCTGCCCCGGAAGCTCCGCCATCTCGAACAGCCGGGGCGCGAGCACCGCGACATGCGGGTCGGAGCGGAGGATGCCGATCAGGGGGGTCCGGCCGGATCTGCCGTGCCACCGCGCCGTGCCGATCCGCTCCACCCAGCCCTCGACGATACTGTCCGTCACCGGGATCGGGCTGCCGGCCATCCGGGCCAGCTCGCTGATGAACGTGAACTCCGCCTCGGAGTTGAGCGACTTCGCCGCCAGCCGCCGGGCGAGGTCACCGAGCCAGGCCGGATCGCGGTCCCCCAGCGCCACCAGGATCAGCGGATACGGGGACCGGGACCAGCCGCGCAGATCCCGGCCGCCGATCCAGGTGGCGCAGCCCGCCGCCCCCGTGTGGCACCCGGCCCCGGCCACGTGGAGCGCCTTGCGGATCCTGTCCTGGCGCTGCCAGTCCCAGCCCCGGACCTCCTTGCGCAGCTCCTTCAGTTCGGCCAGCGCCGCCTTGCGCCCGGCCGGGTCCAGCCCGAGCACCAGGGCGGGGACGTCGCGGTGCGCTCCCGCGCGTACAGCGGTGAGAAGGTCGTTCATCGCACACCCCCGGCGACCGTCGCGCCGCGCCGGACCATCGTCACGGCCAGGGCGTGCTTGCACGGGCCCCGCTTCCCCCGGTAGTCCGCCCACCACTGACAGGTGCAGGTGAGTCTTCCGTCGCTCTCGCGCACCTGATACCGCCGGTCGCCCGAGGCCACGGAGGCCACCGCGCCGTCCAGCGAGACCACCCCCGCACCGGCCAGCTCACGGGCCGCCACCAGCCGCGGGTTGTGCCGCTCGGCCCGGTCCGCGTCGTACGGCAGCTCACGGTGGAAGTACGCCGCGTCCGCCAGGTCGTAGCCGACCCGGCCCGCCGTACCGAGCCGGGTGAGCGCGGCCCGTACGCGCTCGACGCTCAGCCCCGACTGCTCGGCCAGCGAGGCCGGTTCGATCGTGGGCTCCCACGCGAGGAGTACGGAGACCAGCTCGGCGTCGGCCGCCGCCTCGTCCGTGGCCAGCGCCTCCAGGACACCGCCCTCGCCCGAGAACCCGCGCGCCGCGTCAGGCGACAGCGTCAGCGTGAGCCGCATCCCCGGCAGCACCACCTCCCAGGCGCTCGCCACCGGGGCCCCGTCGGCCACCGGAGGCCCGTACACCCGCAGGGCCGTCGCATGGCGCAGCACCCGCTCCAGGGCCACCAGCCGCTCCGGCCCCGGCAGACAGACCGCGCCCGGCGCCGGCCGGGTCGTCGGCCGCAGGGCGGAGCCGGAGGCCACCACCCACTGGGCGCCCCGCGCCGCGTTCCCCGAACGGCGGGGCAGCGAGCGCAGGAACGCCACCGCCTGCGCCGCCGACAGCTCGGCCCGCAGATCGAACCCCGCCGAGGCCACCTGTGCCTCCGCGAACCCCCGCAGCCACCGGTCCGGCAGCGGAACCTTCTTCTCCACCAGCGGCCCGTCCACCGTCGTGACCGCCAGTTCCTCGGGGCCCACCCGCAGATGCAGCGGGTCGTCCGCCGTGATCCGGGACAGGGCGTCCCGGAGCGGATTGTTGACGTCCACATTGGTCGTGCCGTGGCCCGTCCGCTCGCCCTCCAACCCTTCCTGGAGCACATCGAGGCGGGCGTACACCCCGCAGCAGCCGGAGAACGACTCGAAGCGGAGCCGGTCCCCGTTCCCCGTCACCACCGGGTCGAGGGAGGAGGCCAGAGTGCGCTGGTAGTAGCGGGCGGCGGCCACGTCGGCCACCGCCAGCAGTCCACGGGCGGCTATGCGCGGGGCGGAGAGGAATCCGGCGAAGAACCGCGGATGCGCCTCCGCCCCGCGCGGGGTGAGACCGCCCGCGGTCTCCAGCCCCAGGGAGGCTCCCACCTGCGAGGACTCCAGGGCGGACGGGCGTGCGTAGGCCAAGGCCTGAACGGATCGGGTCATGGAGAAAACGGTAGGACCCACCACTGACAACGGCCCCTCGCGCAGCCGTCCTTGCAGGTCAGAGGCGTACCTCGGGGCTCTCCACCCGCCCGGCCCGGGCGCACGCGCTCACTGGCCGACGCGCCCCGGCCGCAGCACCTTGGTGAACAGCACCCCGCCGCCCTCCGCCCGCAGACGGACCGTCAGCTCCGCACTGTCGCCGTCGATCGCGACCTCCCCAAAGAACTGGGGCGACTCCATCGGCGACACATTGGCCCGGTCCGGCGCCCGGACGAAGACCCGGTCGGGTCCGAACGTGCCGTCCAGCGCGTTGGCCGGAAATCCCCCTGCGGCCAGCGGGCCGGAGACGAACTCCCAGAACGGTGCGAAGTCCTTGAACGCCGCCCGCTCGGGGGCGTAGTGCTGTGCCGAGGTGTAGTGCACGTCGGCCGTCAGCCAGAGCGTGCCGGTCACCTTGCGGTGCTTGATGAACCGCAGCAACTCCGCGATCTGCAGCTCACGGCCGAGCGGGGCGCCCGGGTCGCCCTGGGCCACCGCCTCGAAGTCCGTCGCCCCGTCCGGGACCACCAGGCCGAGCGGCATGTCGGCCGCGATCACCTTCCACACCGCACGGGACTGCGCGAGGGCGCGTTTGAGCCACCGCAGCTGCTCGGCCCCGAGGATGCCGGTGGTGTCGTCGGCCTGCCGGTTGGGGGAGTTCCGGTTGCGGTGCGAGCGCATGTCGAGCACGAAGACGTCCAGCAGCGGCCCGTGGTGGACGGTGCGGTACATCCGGGACGGCCGCCCGGAGGAGCCGAACGGGCCGTGCGGCGCCGAGACCGGGAAGTACTCCTGGAAGGCGCGCGCGGAGCGGGCGGCGAGCAGGTCGACGTTCTTCTCGGTGTAGCGCGGGTCGTCGAGGATCTGGCCCGGGTACCAGTTGTTGCGCACCTCGTGGTCGTCCCACTGGACGACGGAGGGGACCTGGGCGTTGAAGCGGCGCACGTTCCGGTCGAGCAGGTTGTAGCGGAAGTTCCCCCGGTACTCGTCCAGCGTCTCCGCGACCTTGGCCTTCTCCTCGGTCATGACGTTGCGCCAGATCCGGCCGTCGGGCAGGGGCACGCTCGGCTGGAGCGGCCCGTCCGCGTAGACGGTGTCACCGCTGCACAGGAAGAAGTCCGGGTCGAGGCGGCGCATCTCCTCGTAGACCCGGTAGCCGCCGATGTCCGGGTTGATGCCCCAGCCCTGTCCCGCGATGTCCCCGGACCACAGGAAGCGCACCCCGTCGCGCCGCCGGGCCGGAGCGGTACGGAACGTTCCGTACACCGGTTTTCCGGTACGGCGGGGGTCGTACGGGTCGGCCAGGGTGACCCGGTAGTGCACCTGCTCGCCCGCCGGAAGGCCGTACAGGGGCGTGGTGGCGGTGAAGTCCGTCCCCGGGCCGACCAGCGGCCCGTACCAGCGCCGGGTCCGGCGGAAGGACTCGGTCGCGGAGGTCTCCACCAGCATCCGGGCGGGCCGGTCGGAACGCACCCACACCAGCGCCGAGGAGGCGGTGACGCTCCCCACCTGCACCCCCCACGCCGCCTCAGGCCGCCCCGCCAGCGCCAGGGCCGGAGCCACGCCGAGGGCCACGGGCACGGCGGCCGCCACGGGGACGAGCAGCGAGCCGCGCAGAACGGTACGGCGGCCGGGCGAGGGGATACGCGGGCGGTGCGGCATCGGGGCGCCTCCAGGGCAGGGCGGTGGGCGAACGGACGGGCGGACGCCGGCCGGTCCACCCGCGCTTCTCCGCAGGGCCGTGCCGGTCCCCGTGTCCATGCCTAGTGGCCGGTGGAAGCCGCCGCCCCAACCCCAGGTGAACGGGGCCCGACAGTGGCACCCGCAGGCACCGGAACCTGCCCCTGTGCCGCGGAACCCGCCCCAGGGCCCCGGAACCCGCGCCACCGCAACCCGTGCCCGGACTACGGGAGTCCGTCCCCACGCCCCTGGAACGCGCCCGCGCCCCCTCAGCGGCTGGTGTCGAGGATGACGCGGGCCACCAGAGCCGGGTCGTCGTTCATCGGGACGTGCCCGCAGCCGGGCAGTCGCACCAGCCGCGCGTCCGGGATCACATGCTTGGCGCGGATCCCCTGCCGGCGCAGCAGGATGCGGTCGCGGGTGCCCCAGGCGACGGTGACGGGGACGCCCTTCACATCGTCGGTGAAGAGGACGTTCCCGCCGGCGGCCAGCGTCTGGTGGAAGCCGGTCGCTCCGCGCAGGGCCAGGGTCTCGGCCACGACGGCCTCGGGCGAACGGCGGCCGGGCCGGGCGTAGATGGTGCTGGTCAGCGCCGTACGCCCGGCCGTGCTGCGGGAGAGCCGCTCGATCGCCGGCACCGGCAGGGCCAGCGCGGCGCGGCGCATCGCCCGCAGGGTGGCGAAGGCGTAACGGCGCTCGGGCTCGTTCCAGAAGCCCGCGGGGGAGAGGGCGGTCACCGAGCGGACCAGCTCCGTCCGCCCCAACTCCAGGGCGAACAGGCCCCCGAGGGAGTTCCCGGCCACATGCGGGCGGTCCAGGCCCAGCGTCCCGAAGAGGGCCCCGAAGATCGCGGGGACCGTCTCCAGGCTGTACGCGACTCCGTTCGGCAGCCCCGGGGACGCACCGAAGCCGGGCAGGTCGACGGCTATCACCTCCCGCTCGGCGGCCAGGATCCGCGTCACCGGCTCCCAGGCCTGGTGGTGGTGGCCGATGCCGTGGAGCAGCACCAGCGGCTCTCCCGTACCGGTCCGTTCGTACTCCACCGAGACCGGACGGGGGCCGTGCGCCGTATCGACGGTGAAGGAGACCGTGGTGGCCATGGAGCCGCTCCCTGAAGTGGGTAGACATCGCGTCAACAACAATTACCGCCCGGTAGCTTGGAGTTCAAGGGCTGGGGCGATTCCCGCTGGACACCGCCGGGCGCACCGGCTGGGATGGGCCGGTGAACGCCGACCCCGCGACCGACGTCTTCGAAGAGCACCGCCCCGTCCTCACCGGTGTCGCCTACCGCATGCTCGGCCGGATCACCGACGCCGAGGACGTGGTGCAGGAGGCGTGGCTGCGGTGGTCGTCCGCGGACCGGGAGGAGGTCCGCGAGCCGAGGGCGTACCTGGTACGGATCACCACCCGGCTGGCCGTCGACCGGCTGCGCCACCTGCGCTCGCGCCGGGAGGCGTACGTGGGCCCCTGGCTGCCCGAACCGCTGACCACGGAGGAAGCCGTCGGGACGCCGCCCGTCCCGGACGCCGCCGAGCGGGCGGTCCTGGCCGACTCCGTCTCCTTCGCCGTGCTGGTCGTCCTCGAATCGCTCTCCCCGCTGGAGCGCGCCGTCTTCGTGCTGCGGGAGGCCTTCGGATTCCCGTACGCCGACATCGCCGCCGCCCTCGACCGGACCGAGCCGGCCGTCCGGCAGCTCGCCGGGCGCGCCAGGCGCCATGTGGAGGAGCGCAGGCCGCGCTACGACGTGGACCCGGCCGAGCGCCGGGACCTCACCGAACGGTTCCTGGCCGCCGCGTCCGGCGGCTCCATCGGGGAGCTGATGGCCCTCCTGGCGCCGGACGTCCGGCTCGTCAGTGACGCGGGCGGGAAGGCGAAGGCGGCGCTGCGGACCATCGAGTCCGCCGACAAGGTCGGCCGGTTCCTCGCCGCGGTGGCCCAGGAGGTGGGGCCCGACTGGGACATGCGGGTCGCGGAGTTCAACGGGGGACCCGCTGTGGCGTGCTTTGTCGGAGGAAAGCCGGACACATTTCTCCAGCTCGAAGTCCGGGACGGTGTCATTCAATGCATCTATATCGTTCGTAATCCGGACAAGCTCTCCGGTCTGTCCGCGCTATTCGATCTCTAGTCGTTCTCCGGCTGGGAGCGCTTTCAAGCCAACTGGAATCCGGCTGCTGCCGCGCCGCGACCGCCTGCCCACAACCCCGTCACCACCCTGGTGGTGGGGCTTCATGCTGCGCGCGGCTCACGGCACCACGAACGTCTTGTGAACGCTCTGCGCCAAAGTCCCGTTTCGTTCCGTTACGGAATAAGGATTGGTCTTGACCAAGGGGGTGCGCCGCCCTAGGGTCTCAACTTAAGACAGGAACCTTTAATAAATAGCGTCGTGGAAGTCGCTGGGCGATTGCGGAGGACAGTGGTGGGGACCACGCAGCTCGAATCGGTACAGGAGCCGAAGTACTGGCACCTCAAGACCGTGCTCAGTGAGGCGCTCGACTCGGACTTCGCGGTGGGTGAGATCCTGCCCAACGAGCGGGACCTCGCGGCACGGTTCGGAGTCGCGCGCGCCACGCTCCGGCAGGCTCTGGAGCAGCTCGAACTCGAAGGCAGGCTGCAGCGCCGCCGAGGCGTCGGTACGACGGTGGCCCCGCCGCGCGTCGGTGTGGCCGTCTCCACCTCCCAGCACGAGTGGGAGGGCGGAGTGGCCGGCGAGGCCTGGCAGCCGGTCGACTGCGTCAGCGAGGCGGCCCCGGGCGCCGTCGCCGCCATGCTCGGCACCGGCACCGAGCCCGTCCACGTGGTGCGCCGCATCCGCGACACCCACGGCCAGGCGGTGGCGGCCGAACTGCTCTACGTGCCCGCCTCCTCGGTCCCCGACCTCTCCGCGATCGACGCGCCCTCCGGCACCGTGCGCGCCCGCGCCGTGCTGCGCGAGCTGCACCGGCTGGGCGTGGAGGGCCAGGACCGTTCCGTGGAGCTGGGCTCGGCGCGCGCGGACGACGCCAAGGAGCTGGACCGGCTCCCCGGCGCCCCCGTCCTCGTGGTCACCACCCGCTACTTCGCCTCGGGCGGCACGGCGGCCGTCTCCGTCGCCACCTACCGGGCGGACACCTGCCGGCTCACCTTCGGGGACTCCGGCGCGCTGGAGATCAGCCACGACGAGCAGCAGCAGCGCCAGGCTTCCTGAGGCCGGGTCTGCCGGCGCCGGGCCTCCTGACACGGGACCCACCGGCGCAGGACGGACGGTTCACGCACGGACGTCCACCGTCCTACGCCTCACCCGATGGCGGTCCGCCGGAAACCGGCCGGGCCGCCATCGGCGCGTTTCCCGGCCGGAGCGCGCCTATCTCGCGGCGAGCGCCGCCCGGCCCGGCCGCCGTCATTCCGTACGGCCGACCCGCGCCCCGGGCCCCGTCAGGTCCCGTGCCATCCGCGCCCCGGGTCCCGGGTCCCGAGACGTCCCGCGCCCCGCGCCCCGGGCCCCCGGCCCCGTAACGCCCGTGCTCAGCGCCGGGTCGTCACCGCGCCCTCCACGGCGAACAGCTGCTCCTCGACGTGGTCCAGCGCCAGCCGCAGGGCCCCCGTCGCGACGGCGGCCTCACCGAGCAGGGACAGCGTCACCCGCGGCGGGCGCAGACAGTAGCGGGCCAGCTCCCTGCGCAGCGGCTCCAGCACCCCGTCCAGACCGGCGGCCCAGCCACCGACCACCACCAGCTCCGGGTCGAGCGCCAGCGCCAGCGCCGCCACATCGTGCACCAGCCGCTGGAGGAACCGCTCGACGGCCGCCCGCGCCTCCGCGTCACCCTGCCGGGCCTTGGCGAACACCACGGCCACCGCCTGCTCGTCCAGCGGCTCCAGCGGGGTCCCCGTGGTCGACAGCAGATGCTCCGGAGTCACGTCCCTGCCCAGCAGATGCAGGGCGCCGATCTCCCCGGCCGCCCCGCCGAACCCCCGGTGCAGCCGCCCGCCGATCAGCGAACCCGCCCCCGGGCTCAGCCCCGCCAGGACGAACACGATGTCGTCGGACTCGGTGGCCGCGCCCTTCCAGTGCTCGGCGACGGCGGCGGCGTTGGCGTCGTTCTCCACGAGGACCGGGCAGCGGAACGAACGCCGCAGCCGCTCCCCCAGGGGGAGCCCCGTCCACCCCGGCAGCGCCGTCCCCAGCCGTACGGTCCCGTCGGCCTCCACGATGCCCGGGCTGCCGACACCGACGGCCCGCAGACTGCTCCGGGCCACCCCGCTGCGGCGCAGGAGATCCGCGATCACGGCCCTCACCTGGTCGAGCCGCTCGTCCGCCTCGGCCGTCTCCGACACCGTACGGGAACCCGCCCCGGTCACCCGGCCGTCCAGCCCCGACAGAAGCGCCGACACCCGGTGCGGGCCGATCTCGACGCCCAGCAGATACCCCGCCTCCGCCCGGAAGCGGAATCGGCGGGCGGGCCGGCCCTGGCGCCGCGCCTCGCTCTCGTCGGGGTGGGCCTCGACCACCAGACCGGCCTCGAACAGCCCCTCGACCACGCCCTCCACCGTCGGCCGGGAGAGACCCGTGATCCGGGTCAGGTCCGTCAGCGTCGGCGAGCCGGCACCTCGCAGGGCGTGCAGTACCACCGCTGAATTGATCCGCCGCAGCAGCGACGGATCTCCCCCGGTCAGCCGGCTCACGGTGCGTCCTCCCAGCTCTTGCGCATGTCTGCCGGATCGTACTCGCTGCTCGCAGGCCCTGCGAGCAGCACCGCAAGCCGGTATCGAGCCGCAACCTGCGCCTTCTCGGAGCCACGGAACCGGACGAGCGCACCCCGCCGACCGCCCGTGTACGGGGTCCCGCCCCCAACTGCACCGGAATCGAACTGACATGGGCCCCGCTGTCTCGATACCGACGTCCGGCGCGGCTCGATCTCCGCGTCCGACGGTCCCCCGGACCGCCAACCGGAGCATTTCCGCCGCTGCCCCGCCGGTCCGTCGACGGCACCCGTACATCCATGGCCACGGCGTCCGGACGCCCCCGGTTCACCACGCACCCGCACCTTCCGCTGTCGGTGGCGGACGGTTTACTGACGTCATGACGACCGCACACCATCTCCGCCTCATCGACGGGATGCGCACCAGGGACTTCCCCCTGGAGCGCACGCCGTCGGACTGGGGAGTCAGCGGACCCGGCTACCACACGGCGTTCCTGCGCGCCGACCACCAACCGTGGGGCGACGACGAGCCGTCCGCCCCCGAGCACCGGGCGCAGTGTCTGGCGGAGCACGACGCGCTGCTCACCCTCCTCGCCGCCCGCTGGGGCGAACCGCAGGTGATGAGTCTGTGGAGTGCGCAGGAGCGGATGACGGCGGGCGAAATGGTGGCCGACCCCTGGGCGGATCCGGTGGCCGGATGCGAGTTCCTGCGGCTGTGGCGGGTCGAGGAGCGGTGGATCGCGGTCGGGCTGGTCCTGGAGGACGGGGGACCGGGCTGCGAACTGACGGTGCTGGTGACGGTCGTCGACCCACCCTGACCGGGAGCCCCGTCCGACCGGCAGACCGCTCCGGCCGCAGCAGGAGGCGAAGGTGGCACGGCGGCCGGGAGGGCAGGAGGGAGTGGCGGCCCGGAGGGGAGGCGACAACGTCTGGGAGGGCTCTACGCCGTTTCCGAGGCCGCCTCGCGCAGCCGGGCGTACTCCTCGGCCATCGTCTCGATCGTCCAATGGGCGTTGAGCCCACTGGGGTTGGGCAGCCCCCACACCCGCGCCCCGCCGATCGTGCGTTCCTGACGGCCGATCCGGGCCCGCGGCTCCCCGAAGGCCGTGCGGTACGCGGTGATGCCGACGACCGCGAGCCATGCCGGTGACAGGCGTTCGACCCGCTCGGTGAGGGCCACCCCGCCCGTCCGGAACTCCTCGGCGTCCACCTCGTCCGCCCGCGCCGTCGCCCGGGCCACCACATTGGTGATGCCGAGGCCGAGGGACAGCAGTTCGGACTGTTCCGAGGGGAGGAGCCTGCGGGGCGTGAAGCCCGAGCGGTGGAGGACCGGCCAGAAGCGGTTGCCCGGGTGGGCGAAGTGATGGCCCGTGGCGGCGGTCGTCAGGCTCGGGTTGATCCCGCAGAAGAGCACGCGGAGGCCGCCCGCGGCCACATCCGGAACGGTGCGGTCGCGGGCGGCGTTCAGCTCCTCGGGCGTCATACGGTGCGGAGGGCCGCCGGTCAGAGGATCGAGCCGGGGGTGTAGGCCGCGGCCTGCGGGTGCTGCTTGGTGATTTCCTCGATCCGCGAGACCAGCGCCGTCACCTGGTCGCCCGCCGCGCCCGTGAAGGAGAGCTTGTCTGCCATCAGGGCGTCCAACTGCGCACGGTCCAGCGGGATGCGCTCGTCGGCGGCGAGCTTGTCGAGCAGCTCGTTGCGCTCGGCCCCCTGCTCCCGCATCGCCAGCGCGGAGGCGACCGCGTTCTCCTTGATCGCCTCGTGGGCCAGCTCGCGGCCGACCCCGGCCCGTACGGCCCCCATGAGGACCTTGGTGGTGGCCAGGAACGGCAGGTAGCGGTCCAGCTCGCGCGCCACGACGGCGGGGAACGCGCCGAACTCGTCCAGCACCGTCAGGAAGGTCTCCAGCAGCCCGTCGAACGCGAAGAACGCGTCCGGCAGCGCCACCCGGCGGACCACGGAGCAGGACACGTCGCCCTCGTTCCACTGGTCGCCCGCCAGCTCACCGGTCATCGAGGCGTAGCCCCGCAGGATCACCATCAGACCGTTGACCCGCTCGCAGGAGCGCGTGTTCATCTTGTGCGGCATCGCGGACGAGCCGACCTGGCCGGGCTTGAAGCCCTCGGTCACCAGCTCGTGGCCGGCCATCAGTCGGATGGTCTTCGCCACCGAGGAGGGCGCCGCGGCGAGCTGCACCAGGGCGGTCACCACGTCGTAGTCGAGCGAGCGGGGGTAGACCTGGCCGACCGAGGTGAAGGCCTCGGCGAAGCCGAGGTGGGCGGCGATGCGCTGTTCCAGGTCGGCGAGCTTGTCCGCGTCGCCGCCCAGCAGGTCCAGCATGTCCTGGGCCGTGCCGACCGGGCCCTTGATCCCGCGCAGCGGATAGCGCGAGAGCAGGTCCTCCAGCCGCCCGTAGGCCACCAGAAGTTCGTCGGCCGCCGTCGCGAAGCGCTTGCCGAGCGTCGTGGCCTGCGCGGCGACGTTGTGCGAGCGGCCGGCGAGCACCAGCTCGCGGTACTCCGCGGCGAGCTTGCCGAGCCGGGCCAGCACGGCCACGGTGCGGTCGCGCATCAGCTCCAGCGAGAGGCGGATCTGGAGCTGCTCGACGTTCTCCGTCAGGTCCCGGGAGGTCATGCCCTTGTGGACCTGCTCATGACCGGCGAGGGCGTTGAACTCCTCGATCCGGGCCTTCACGTCGTGCCGGGTGATCTTCTCGCGCTCGGCGATCGACGCCAGGTCGACCTGGTCGAGCACCCGCTCGTAATCGGCCAGCGCCTCGTCCGGCACCTCGATCCCGAGGTCCTTCTGAGCGCGCAGCACCGCCAGCCACAGCTGACGCTCCAGCTTCACCTTCTGCTCGGGGGACCAGAGGACGGCCAGCTCCGTGGAGGCGTAGCGGCCGGCCAGGACATTGGGGATGCGAGGCTTCGCAGACACAGCAGTCACGTGCACAGATTCTACTGTCGGTTTCTGCAGGCCAGCGCCGCGGTCCGGTTTGTGGCTTGCTACGAGAGCCCGGCGGCGGGCCGTCCCGGCGGCGAACAGAACCGGCCACGCGGGGCGCGGCCCCGACGACCCCCTTCGTACGCCCCCGGCCCCGAGCATCCGCAACGGTACGTACGGCTACCGCACCCCCGGGTCCCTGCCCTCCCCGGCGGCGGCCCGGCGCCACCCCGTCACCGGGCCCGGGGCCGTGGCGTCCGCGGGGGTGATCCAGAAGGCCGAGGAGGTCGCCGCGTCGAACTGGGCGCCCCAGCGGCCGTCCCCGGAGGACCGGCCGGTGAGCCGGCGGCCGATCCAGGGGCCCAGGTGGCGGCGGGCGAAGCGGATGTCCTCGATCCGCCGGTCCGCCCAGCGCGGCGGCGGGGAGGCGGGGACCGGTGCCCGCCAGTCCAGCTCGGGCGGGAGCCCCAGGGTCTGCCAGACCGCCTCGGCCACCCGCCGGTGCCCCTCGGCCGTCAGGTGCAGCCGGTCGGCGTCCCACATGCGGGGGTCACCGAGCGAGGGCGCGGAGTAGAGGTCGACCACCGAGGCGCCGTGCCGGTCGGCCAGCTCCTCGATCAGGGCGAACAGCGCCTCCACCCGGGGGCGGAACCGGTCGAACACCGGGCCGCTCCGCCCGGGGCTGCGCATCAGCACCAGCTGCTTGCAGGACGGTGCGAGCCGCTCCACCGCCTCCTCCAGCCGCCCCCGGACCATGCCCATGTCGCACTTCGGGCGCAGCGTGTCGTTGAGCCCGCCGACGAGGGTCACCACATCCGCCTGCATCGCCGCCGCCGCGGCCACCTGCTCGTCGACGATCTGGCCGATGAGCTTGCCGCGCACGGCGAGGTTGGCGTACCGGAAGCCGGGGGAGCGGCCCGCGAGCCGGGTGGCCAGGACATCGGCCCAGCCCCGGTACGTACCGTCGGGCAGCAGATCAGACATGCCCTCGGTGAACGAGTCGCCCACCGCGACGAGACTGGTGTATGAGGCATTCAATTCCATGGCCCGCCGATCCTACCGTGGCGGCCCCGGCTCCCGGGGGCCGCTCACGCTGGTCAGCGCGGCTGCGCGCGGCCGACCAGTTCCCGCAGGACGTCCTCCATCGTGACCATGCCGACCAGTCCGTCTCCCTCGTCGAGGACCGCCGCCAGATGGGTCCGGCTGCGCCGCATCGCGGTCAGTACGTCGTCGAGCGGGGTCGCCGCGCGGACCCGGGCGATCGGGCGCAGCGCCGTCACCGGGAAGGGAGCGTCCCGGGGCGTGGCGTCCAGGGCGTCCTTCACATGGAGATAGCCCAGGATGCGGCCCTCGCTGTCCATCACCGGGAAGCGGGAGAACCCCGACTCGTGCGAGAGCCGCTCCAGCTCCTCGGGGGTGGTGCCGACCCGGGTGAACAGCACCCGGTCCACCGGCATGACCACATCCCGTACGGGCCGGCGGCCCAGCTCCAGGGCGTGGTGCAGCCGCTCGGCCGAGCGGTCGTCGACCAGCCCCGCGTCCCCTGCGTCCTCGACCAGCCGCGCAAGCTGGTCGTCCGAGAACGTCGCCGAGACCTCGTCCTTCGTCTCCACCCGCAGCAGTTTCAGCAGCGCGTTGGCGAAGGAGTTGACCGCGAAGATCACCGGACGCAGCGCCCGGGCCAGAGCGACCAGCGGCGGCCCCAGGAGCAGCGCGCTGCGAGCCGGTTCCGCGAGCGCGATGTTCTTCGGCACCATCTCGCCCAGCAGCATGTGCAGATAGGTCGCGACGGTCAGCGCGATCACGAAGGAGATCGGGTGCACCAGCGCGTGTGGCACCCCGACTGCCTCGAAGACCGGCTCCAGCAGATGGGCGATGGCGGGTTCGGCCACGACGCCCAGCACCAGAGTGCTCAGAGTGATGCCGAGCTGGGCTGCCGCCAGCAGAGCCGAGACGTGCTCCAAGCCCCAGATGACGCTCCTGGCCCGCCCGCTTCCGGCTTCGGCCTCGGGCTCGATCTGACTGCGCCGGACAGAGATCAGAGCGAACTCGGCGCCTACGAAGAAGGCGTTCACCAGCACCATCAGCAGGCCGATGAAGAGCTGAAGGGCAGTCACCGTGCCCCCTCCTCTCGCTCGTCGCCACCGGGCAGCGGTGCGTGCAGCAGCGCCCGTGCCGCCCTCCGGCCCGTCGCGTCCACCACCTCGATCCGCCACCCCGCCAGCTCGACCGTGTCGTCCACCGTCGGGATCCGCCCCAGCTCCGCCGCGATCAGCCCGGCCAGCGTCTCGTACGGCCCCTCGGGCACCCGCAGCCCGATCCGGCTCAGCTGGTCGGTACGGGCGGCCCCGTCCGCCGACCACAGGGTGCGGCCGTCCGCGTCCTCACCGGCCGCCGCCAGATCGGGCGTCTCGTGCGGATCGTGCTCGTCGCGGACCTCCCCGACGACCTCCTCCACGATGTCCTCCAGCGTCACGACCCCCGCCGTACCGCCGTACTCGTCGATCACCACCGCCATCGCGAGCTTGCCCGAGAGCTGGTCCAGCAGCCGGTCGACGGTGAGCGTCTCCGGTACGAGCAGGGGTTCGCGCAGCATCTCCGAGACCCTCTTACGGGGGCGCTCGTCGGCCGGGACCGCCAGCACGTCCTTGATGTGGGCGACCCCGACCACGGTGTCCAGGCTGCCGCGGTAGACCGGGAAGCGGGAGAGCCCGGTGGCCCGGGTCGCGTTCGCCACGTCCTCGGCGGTGGCCCGTACGTCGAGGGCCGTCACCTGCACCCGAGGGGTCATCACGTTCTCCGCGGTCAGCTCCGCCAGGTTCAGGGTGCGGACGAAGAGTTCGGCGGTGTCCGCCTCCAGCGCCCCCTCCTTCGCGGAGTGCCGGGCCAGCGCGACCAGCTCCTGCGGGCTGCGCGCGGAGGCCAGCTCCTCGGTCGGCTCCAGTCCGAGACGGCGCACGATCCGGTTGGCCGTGTTGTTGAGATGGCTGATGAAGGGCCGGAACACGGCGGTGAACACCCGCTGCGGGGTGGCGACCGCCCGGGCCACGGTCAGCGGCGAGGAGATCGCCCAGTTCTTCGGCACCAGCTCCCCGACCACCATCAGGACCACCGTGGACAGGGCCGTACCGATGACCAGGGCCAGCGTGGACGCGGCGGCGGGATGGAGCCCCGCAGCCTCCACCGGGCTCCGGATCAGCCGGGCGATCGACGGTTCCGCGAGCATGCCGATCACCAGGTTGGTGACGGTGATGCCGAGCTGCGCGCCCGAGAGCTGGAACGTCAGGCTCCGTACGGCCTTCAAGGCGCTGGACGCACCCCGGTCGCCGCGCTCGACGGCCCGTTCCAGCTCGCCGCGCTCCACCGTGGTCAGCGAGAACTCCGCCGCGACGAAGGCACCGCACGCGACACAGAGCAGCAGGGCGACGAGCAGCAGAAGCACTTCGGTCATCGGTTCACCTCCGTCCCATGATCGGGCAGGGGCGGCGGGAGCGCGCGGCATCGTGGGCCGGGAGTAATCGAGCAAGCGGAATCGGATCTCACCGTGGAGCGTCTGCCCGGCCGGGCCCGCCTCTACCGCCCGGACCGCCTCAGAGGTGCTTCACCCACCGGCTCCACTGCGGCTCGGGCCCGTACCCCGCCGCGCGCCAGGCACGGTGGGCCAGGTCGTTGCGGTCCAGCACCATGGCGTCCGCCCGGCGGCCGCCGAGCGTGGCGAACCGTTCCTCCGCCGCCGCGAGAAGGGCGCCGCCCACGCCCTGGCGGCGCTGCTCCGGATGGACCGCCAGCCGGTAGAGGTGACAGCGCCAGCCGTCGAAGCCCGCGATCACCGTGCCCACCAGCTCCCCGTCCCGCTCCGCCAGGATCAGGGCGTCCGGGTCCCGTTCCACCAGGCGTGCGACCCCGTCGCCGTCGTCGCTGATGCTGGTGCCCTCCGCGGACACCTTCCAGAAGGCGAGCACCCGGTCCAGATCGGCCGCGGTCGCGGACCGTGTCGAGAGATCGTTCATGGCGGCCATCCCACCACCCGCCAGAGCGGCAGGTCGACCGCTTTCCGTGCAGGTGGAACGGAGGGGACGCGGCCCGCTCACTCCGCCGTGAACGGCTTACGGGCCACGCCCAGCACACACGGCGACGAAGGGAACTGCACCCCCTTCTCCGGGATCCGCAGCCTGCGGTACGTCCCCAGCTCGAAGCCCGCCGCCTCGATCGCGGCCAGCGGGTCCCGCGCCGTATGACAGCCGCCGAAGAGGAGCGGCCACACCGTCCGGTCCGCCGTGCGCTGGACGGCTGCCAGGGCCCTGCCCGGCGCCCGCCCGTGTTCGAAGAACCGCAGCTCACCGCCCGGGCGCAGGACCCGCATGATCTCGGCGAGCGCCTTCGGCAACTCCCGTACCGTGCACAGCACCAGCGACGCCACCGCCGCGTCGAACGCCTCGCTCTTCACCGGCAGCGCCTCCGCCGCCCCCGGCACCACGTCCACCGGCACCTCGGCGCGCAGCCCCGCGCGGACGGCGAGCTGCCGCAGCGAACGCTCGGGCTCCAGCGCCACGACCTCCGAGACGGCGCGCGGGTAGTGCGGGAAGTTCAGCCCGTTGCCCGCACCGATCTCGATGACCCGGCCGGAGAGCCCCGCGAGCAGCTCCTCGCGGTACGCGGCGACGCCGCCCCTGAGGTCGGCCGTCACGCTCATCCGGGCGTAGACGCGGGCGAAGACCGGATGGTGGACGGCGTCGCGGGGGAGCTTCCTGCTGCGCAGCTGCATGGCGGACCTCCGGGAGGAGAGGGCGTACGGCTCTCCTCGACGATTCTCCCCCGTACGGAGCGGTACAGGCATGTCTCCGTACGGGTACGGGACCGACGCGCGGCCCCTCACCTCACAGCGACGGCACCCGCCACGCCCCGCCCAGCTCCGGCGCCAGCCATCCGGCCGCCCGTGCCGCGAAATCGGCGGCGGGCAGCGCCCCAGCACCGGCCGGTACGGCCCCGAGCAGCGGGGCGCCCGCCGCCACCGGCAGGTCCTCGATGTTGCAGCGGGACGCCAGGTCGGGCCGGTCCGGCAGGGAGCCCACCACCACGCCCCGGCACTCCAGCCCACGGGTGCGCAGCGCCTCGGCCGTGAGCGCCGTGGCGTTCAGCGTGCCGAGCCCGGCGGGCGCCACCACCAGCACCGGGGCGGCCAGCAGCCGGGCGGCGTCCGCGAGCGTGGCGCCCTCGTCGTCGAAGCGCACGAGCAGCCCGCCCGCCCCCTCCACCAGCACCAGGTCGTGCTCGGTGGCCAGCTTCTGCGCCGCCTCGGCCACCTCGTACGGCCGCACCGGGTCCAGCCCCGCCCGCCGGGCCGCGGTGGCGGGGGCCAACGGCTCGGGGAACCGGGCCAGTTCGACCGGGGTCACATGGGCACCGGCCAGCCGGGCCACCTCCGCCGCGTCGCCCGGCTCCCCGGGCGCGAGCCCGGTCTGCGCGGGCTTCAGCACCGCGACCCGGCGCCCCCGCGCGGCGGCCGCCACGGCGGCGGTCACCACCGTCTTGCCGATCTCCGTGCCCGTACCGGACACCACCAGGACGGTCACGCCGGTCCTCCCGCACACAGCACCACGCGAACAACAGCCATGGGTCAGCCCTCCCGCGCCGCGGCACACACGGCCCGGCAGATCCTTCGTACGTCGTCGTCCCCGGTGACATAGGGCGGCATCGTGTACACGAGATCGCGGAACGGCCGCAGCCACACGCCCTCGCGCACGGCCGCCCGGGTCGCCGCCGCCATGTCCACCTCGTGGTCGAGCTGGACGACCCCGATCGCTCCCAGGACGCGTACGTCCGCGACCCCGGGGAGTTCCGCCGCCTCCGCCAGACCGGAGCGCAGCCCCGCGCCGATCCGCGCCACCTCGCCCGCCCAGTCCTGCCCGAGCAGCAGGTCCACGGAGGCCGAGGCGATGGCGGCGGCCAGCGGGTTGCCCATGAACGTCGGGCCGTGCGCCAGCACCGGCACCTCACCGCGCGAGATGCCCTCGGCCACCCGCGAGGTGCAGAGCGTGGCCGCCATCGTCAGATATCCGCCGGTCAGCGCCTTGCCCACGCACATCACATCCGGTGAGACCCCGGCATGCCCGGCGGCGAACAGCTCGCCCGTCCGCCCGAAACCGGTGGCGATCTCGTCGAACACCAGCAGCACGTCCAGCTCGTCGCACGCCTCGCGCAGGACCCGCAGATAGCCGGGGGAGTGGAACCGCATCCCGCCCGCCCCCTGCACCACCGGCTCCACGATCACGGCGGCCACCTCGTGCGCGTGACGGGCGATCAGCTCCCGCAGCCGGGCGGTGTAGGCCGGGTCCGGCTCCGCGTCGAAGCCGTCCGGGGGCGCGTCGGCGAAGACCTGGCGGGGCAGCGAGCCGGACCACAGCTCGTGCATCCCGCCCTCCGGATCGCACACCGACATCGGCTGCCAGGTGTCCCCGTGGTAGCCGCCGCGCCAGGTCAGCAGGCGGTGCTTCTCCGTTCGGCCCGCCGAACGCCAGTACTGCAGACACATCTTGACCGCGACCTCGACCGATACGGACCCCGAGTCGGCCAGGAAGACGTGCTGGAGCGGCTCCGGCGTGATCTCCACCAGCCGGGCCGCCAGCCGGACGGCGGGCTCATGGGTGAGCCCGCCGAACATCACATGGCTCATCCGGTCCAGCTGGCCGCGCGCGGCCTCGTTGAGGACCGGGTGGTTGTAACCGTGCACCGCCGACCACCAGGACGACATGCCGTCCACCAACTCGCGCTGCCCCTCGACGGGTTCGGCGAGCCGCAGCCGTACCCCGGAGGCCGACTCCACGACCAGCGGCTCCTGCCGGCCCGGCATCGGGCCGTAGGGGTGCCAGACGTGGGCGCGGTCCAGGGCCCGCAGCTCATGGGGGGCGTACGGCTTCGGCTCGGCGGGCCGGGGGAGTGCGGGGGCGTACGGCTCAGGCATTGGGCGCGAGATCCGTCCCCGCCCCGCGCCGGCGCACGGCCACCAGATCCGTACGCGCGGGCCCGCCCGCAGGCGCGGCCGGAGCGCCGACGGTCTCCGTGACAGGAGCACTCTCCTCGCCGCCCGCGACCGCCGCATGACCACCGCACGGACCGCAGCCACCGCCACCACCGTGCGACCCGCAACCGCCGCCCCCGGACGCCTCGTGCGACCCGCAGCCGCCCGCCTGCTCCGGCGCGGTCGCCTGCGAACCGCAACCGCCGCCGGTCAGCGCGTCGGCCCGGTGGCGGGGGAGCGTCGTCGTGCCCGCGCCCTCCACCTCGAACCCGGCGTCCGCGATCATGTCCAGGTCGGCCTGACCGGCCTGCCCCTCACTCGTCAGATAGTCGCCCAGGAAGATCGAGTTCACCAGGTGCAGCGCCAGCGGCTGCATCGAGCGCAGATGCACCTCGCGCCCGCCCGCGAGCCGGACCTCCACGTCCGGGCAGACGAAGCGGACCATCGCGAGGATGCGCAGGCAGCGCTGCGGGGTGAGGTTCCACTCCTTGGCGAGCGGGGTGCCCTCGAACGGGATCAGGAAGTTGACCGGCACCGAGTCCGGGTCCAGGTCGCGCAGCGCGAAGACCACGTCGACCAGGTCCTTGTCGCTCTCGCCCATCCCCGCGATCAGCCCGGAGCACGCGGAGAGCCCGGCGGCCTGGGCCTGCTGCACGGTCTCCACCCGGTCCGCGTAGGTGTGGGTGGTCGTGATGGCCCCGTACGTCTCCTCGGACGTGTTGAGGTTGTGGTTGTACGCGTCGGCGCCCGCCTCGCGCAGCCGGCCGGCCTGGCCCTCGGAGAGCAGACCCAGGCAGGCGCAGACCTCGACGCCCTCGTTCTGTTCCTTGATCGCCTCGATGGTCTTGGAGACCCGGTCGACGTCCCGGTCGGTCGGCCCGCGCCCGCTCGCCACCAGACAGACCCGCTTGGCCCCGCCCGCCACCCCGGCGGCGGCGGCCTTCGACGCCTCGTCCGGCTTCAGCCAGGTGTACTTGAGGATCCCGGCCTTGGAGCCGAGCCGCTGGGAGCAGTACGAGCAGTCCTCGGGGCAGAGCCCCGATTTCAGGTTGACCAGGTAGTTGAGTTTGACGCGCCGCCCGAACCACTGGCGGCGCACCTTGCCCGCGGCGGCCACCACGTCGAGCAGATCGTCGTCGGAGGTCGCCAGCACGGCGAGCGCTTCTTCGCGGGTCGGCAGTTCGCGCCGCAGCCCCTTGTCCACCAGCGTGTTCAGCAGGTCCATGAAAGATGATCCTGGCTTACGCCACCGCCTCCAGCCAAGGAGGAACCGGACAGGAGACGAGGGGGAGGGTGTGTGTATTGCCACACCCTGACCTGCTGCGCACCCCGCTAGGGTCTGTGAGCTGCCTACAAAAGGGACCGCCCTATGTCCTTCGCCCCGCCCTCCGCCCCGTTCGACTGGATCGACGACGAGGCCCGCCGCCGGGCCGAGGCCGGACTCGTCCGGGCCCTCCGTCCCCGGAGCGCGGAAGCCGGCCTCCTCGACCTCGCGAGCAACGACTACCTGGGCCTCACCCGGCACCCGGAGGTCACCGCGGCCGCCGCCGGTGCCGCCCACCGCTGGGGCGCGGGCGCCACCGGATCGCGGCTCGTCACCGGCACCACCACGCTCCACGCCGAACTCGAACGGGAACTGGCCGACTTCTGCGGCTTCGAGGCGGCCCTCGTCCTCTCCTCCGGCTACGCGGCCAATCTGGCGGCCCTCACCGCACTCTCCGGGCGCGGTTCGCTCATCGTCTCCGACGCCGGGAACCACGCCTCCATCGTGGACGGCTGCCGGCTCTCCCGCGCCGAGACCGCCGTCGTCCCGCACGCCGACCCGGAGGCCGTCGCCAAGGCGCTGGCGGCCCACGACGGGCGGGCGCTCGCCGTCACCGACTCGGTCTTCTCGGTCGACGGGGACGCGGCCCCGCTCACCGCCCTGGCCGAGGTCTGCCGCGGAGCGAACGCGGCCCTCGTCGTGGACGACGCCCACGGCCTGGGCGTGCTCGGCGAGGGCGGACGCGGCGCGCTTGCGGCGGCGGGTCTGGCGGGCGGTGCGGGAGTGGTCGCCACCCTCACCCTCTCCAAGTCGCTGGGCAGCCAGGGCGGCGCGGTCCTCGGACCGGCCCGGGTCATCGACCATCTGGTCAACACGGCCCGTACGTTCATCTTCGACACCGGCCTCGCCCCCGCGGCGGCGGGCGGGGCGCTGGGCGCACTCCGGCTGCTGCGCCGGGAACCCGAACGCGCGGCCAGGGCCGGTGAGGTCGCCACCGAGCTGTACGGGCGGCTCACCGCCGCCGGGCTGACCGCGGTCCGCCCGGACGCGGCGGTCGTCTCCGTCCGGGCCCCCTCCGCGGACGCGGCGGTGAAGTGGGCGGCCGACTGCCGTGCGAACGGGGTGGGGGTCGGGTGCTTCCGGCCGCCGTCCGTGCCGGACGGCATCTCCCGGCTGCGGCTGACCGCGCGGGCGGACCTGACCGAGGAGCAGATCACCGCCGCGGTGGCCACGATCGCGGCGACCGCTCCCCGGGAGGCCGTCACTCCGCTCGGCTGAGGGTTCGGCCGAGGGCTCAGCCGGACCGGGGCGGCTCCAGCCCCGCCACGAAGGTGGTCCAGGCCGTCGCGGAGAAGGTGAGCGGCGGCCGTTCCACATCCTTGGAGTCGCGTACGGCGAGGCGCGCGCCGCCGGTGCGCGGGCCGCCGCCGGAGTCCGGGCGGTGGCCGATTCGCGCGGCCTCCACGCAGTTGTTCATCCCGGTGGAGCGGCTGCTGCGGCGCCAGAGCGGTGGCTCGGCGGCGGGACGCGGTACGGGCGGTGCGAGACGGTCGGACATGATGCCCCCCTCGGGCAGTCGGACGTCCTGGCGAGTCGGCGGATCACCGTGCTAGCGGAAGCCGCGGCGGATCGCGGCGACGAGTTCGAGCGACCGGTCCGGCGTCAGTGCGTGCGTCTGGAGGGTGCGGAAGGCCGAGCCGTACGCCTCGAGGTCTTCTTTCCGCTCCAGATAGACGCTACTCGTCAGGTGGTCGAGGACGACCACATCCAGATCCGCGATGTTCGGAAAGGAGAAGATGACGAAAGGGGAGGTGAGCCCGACATACCCGCCGACCGAGAACGGCAGCAACTGGAGCCGTACGTGGGGGAGCTGAGCCACCTGCGTCAGATGGTCCAGCTGATCCCGCATCACCTCGGGCCCACCCACCTCCCGGTGCAGCACCGCCTCGTCCAGTACGGCGGTGAACCTCAGCGGCGGATGCGTGCGCAGCACCTGCTGGCGGGTGAGCCGCACCTCGACCAGGGCGTCGAGATGTTCCGCCGGTAACCCGTCGATCGACGCCCGGGTCACCGCACGGGCGTAACCGGCGGTCTGGAGGAGCCCCGGCACCACCGAGGTCTCCAGGGTCCGCACCGTGGCGGCCTGGGACTCCAGGCTGATGAAGTCACGGTACTGCGGCGGGATCAGCCCCCGGTAGGCGTGCCACCACCCCGCGCCCCCGCCGCCCGCCGACCCCGCGAGGACTTCGAGCAGGGCGCGCAACTGCGTGTCGCACACGGCGTAGACGTCGAGCAGACGCGTCACGTCGCCGGGGCTGACCCCGCTGGCGCCCGTCTCGATGCGGCTCACCTTCGACTGGTGCCAGCCGAGCAGGCGCGCCGCGTCCCGGCTGGTCAGTCCGGCGGCGTGCCGCAGGCTCCGTAACTCCTCGCCGAGCTTCCGCCGTCGGACGACGGGGGCGTGCAGCATCCGGGTCTCCTCGCGCTGTGCGGAACGGAACGGGACCGGTACGCACCGCAAGGTCCGGGCCCGCAGAGGGGCCAGTGTGCCCGCCGCCCCGCCCGTACGTGACCCGAATTCACCGCTTCGAGCGACAGATATATGCATATCTTGGTCGAACGTCGTTACAGGGAGCTTCAACAGTGGCAGTCTGGCGCGAAGCACCATCCTGGCCGGCCGCCGGTCGGCCAGGGCGCGAAAGGGACGGCGTCGCCATGGCAGACCATCAGGAAGCAACCGTCACCCTGCCGAGCGATCCGGTCTCGGTCTCCTCGGCCCGCAGACATGTGGCCAGGACATTGGCCGAATGGGGCCTCTCCGAGGAGTCGGAGCTGGCCGACACCGTCCGGCTGATCATCTCCGAACTGGCCACCAACGCCGTGCAGCACACCTTCGGCCAGTCACCCACCTTCACCGTGGAGCTGCGCCTCGAACGTGACGAGGAACTGCGCCTGGGAGTGACGGACAGTCACCCCCGGTGGCCCCAGCGGCTGCCTGCCGCCGTACGGCAGGACAACGGGCGGGGCATGGTGATCATCCGGTCGCTGGCCCATGAGTACGGCGGGCGGCTCACGGTCGTCCCGACGGCCGAGGGCGGGAAGACGGTCTGGATCTCGCTGCCCTGGGCGGCACCGGTCCAGGGCTGACGAAACGGTTCGGAGGGGCCATACCGGGTCTCCGGGGTTCCGGGTCCCCGGGGCCCTCCCGCGCCGGCGCGGGAGGGCCCATGTGATCCACAGGGGAGAGCGTCCGACCGGGCAGGTCAGCGGACACCCGGCCAGGGGATCAGCGGACGCGTCCGTACGAGACGCTCTTGGACCAGATCTTCGCGAGCCGCACCACGTCCCCGGACTTGGGGCTGTGCCAGATCTTGCCGTTCCCGGCGTAGATGCCCACGTGGTAGACGCTCCGGCCGGAGTGGAAGAAGACGAGGTCGCCCTGCTTCCGCTTCGACTTCGCGACCTTGCTGGTCTTGTTGTACTGCTGCTGTGCCGTGCGGGGGAGCTTCTTCCCGGCCTTCTTGAACGAGTAGACAGTCAGCCCCGAGCAGTCGAAACGGCTGGGACCGGCGGCGCCGTACTTGTAGGGAGCCCCCTTCTTCGACGCGGCGACCTTGAGCGCCTTCGTCGAGTGGGCGGTGGCGGCCTCGGCGTCGTTGACGAGACCTGGTGCCATCATCGTGGTCGTCACGGCAAAGGTGAGGACCGAGGCCGTACCGACCCGGGCGAGCAGAGACGGGACATGAACCTGCGCAGACATGCGCAACCCTTCGTCAGCCGCCTGTGAAGGATGACCTGTCGGGTTCGGGCTGGCGAAGTTGCCCGGCCGCGCGATGCGGCTTCACCCCGAGGGCCTTCCCGGTCTCCCGGTCGGCCCGTACTGCTCGGGTCCTCCACTCCTGCCGATCCACTTCCTGTCGACCAGTCATCCGGGAGGCGGCAGGACTCGGCGTCCACCCGGACCGCCCCGCCGCGGGTGGCGGGGGCTTGTCGTCCCAGGGATCTTGACCTACTCGGTGCCGGATTTCCGAGCCGAAACAGGGATTTGTGAGTCTCCTCACCACTGATCCATTCAGGTGGACAGGGCGGATTCGCCCCCGCCGACGAGCCGGGCGCACGCCCTCGTACCAGCGACGAAAGTGGGCATTTCGAGTACGGGCCGCGCGCCGAGCGCAAGTTGAGCCATCGCTCGTGAGGGTGATCGCCTACGCCGAACGAGCGAGGAAAATTGATCGCGGGACCGGGCGTGTCGCAACCGCCCCGAGCGTCCCGCTCCCGTAATGCGCTCCCGGCGTACGCAGCGGCTCAGTTCGGGGCCGGCGGCATGGCGACCCGCCCCGCCCGCCGCTCGCCGTCCAGCACCCGCAGGGCCCGCGCGAGCGTTGTCGCGTGGATCTGCCGCTCGCCTCGCTCGTGCATCAGGGCCAGCGCGTCGCGCAGGGCCGCCGCCCCGGAGGCCAGGGCCTGGGCGGCCCTGAGGGCGCTGTAGGTGTCGCTGCCGCGTGCCGGGTTGATGCGTCCCACCTGGTCGAGGACGGCCAGATAACAGTCGATGAACTCGCCCTCGGCACGGGTCAGCGCGGGCAGGGGCGGGAACTCCGTTGGCTCCATAGGCGGTTCACCTCGCGTCATGCGGCGGCCGGGAGGGCGTGCGGCTCTCCGCAGCGTGGTCCACCGGCGTCACCGGATGACTACCCGTCCGCGAGCCGGGGCATGTCGCGGGCCTCGGGCTCCGGCGGCTGGGGGCGCGGGCTCCGGACCGGCCGTGACCGTGGCCTTCTCCGCCCTCAGGCCGTCCGCCCCCCCGGCGTGGAGCGACCGCCTTCGCCGTAGCCGTCCGCACGGTCTCCGGCTGCTCACCGGCGGTGCCGATCCCGATGCCGAGCAGGAGCAGCACCCCGGCGGCGGGGGAGTGGGGCCCCGCCCTCACGCCCTCGCGCCCTCAACCCGTCAGCGCCCCCTCCCGCGTGGCCGGGGCCGCGGCCGTCGGGGCGTCCTCGGTGGAGGTCCCGTGTCGCCCCGCGAGCAGGACCGCCGCCAGCCCCAGGGCCGACCAGAGGGCGAGGGTCAGGGCGGGGCCTCCCGCCGCGCTGCCGTCGAGGAAGGCGACCGAGCGCAGCAGGGATCCGCCCGCGCCCGGCGGCAGCCACTGGCAGATCATGCCGACCGGTTCGGGGGGCAGCTGGGGCGCGCTGGTGACGCCGGAGAAGGAGTTGCCCAGCAGGATCATCAGCAGCGCACCCAGGCCGAGACCGTGCGGGCCGAGCAGGGCGGCGAGTCCGGCGACCGCCGAGCCGATCGCCAGGACGGTCAGGGCGAGTACGCCCGCCTCCGTCCACCAGTCACCCGTGATCACGCCGAGCCGGCTGTGCGCCACTGCCGTGGCGGCGAGGCCCACCAGCGCGGCCGAACCCGTCAGCGTCAGCGCCGCCCGTGTCCCGCGCAGCCCGAGCAGGGTGACGGCCGAGCCCGCGCCCATCCCCGCCAGGGCCAGCGGCAGCACGCTCGCGCCGAGTGCGCTGCCGCGCGGGTCCCCGGGAGGTGCGGCCACCACATCGGTGGTCCGGACCTGGGCGCCCTCCGGGGCCGCCGCCGTCACCGCGTCCCGCAGAAGCTGGGCGACGACGGGGCTCGCGGCCGACGCCGTGAGCACGTGCGGGCCCTCCGATCCGGCGACCACGGCTCCGTATACGGTCCGGTCCTCGATCGCCTCCCGGGCCGCCGCCTCGTCGTCGAACCGGTGCGCCTCGAAGGCGCCCGTCCGCTGCTCGAACCCCCGCTCCAGCTGCTCGGCCGCCGGACCGGCACGGGCCACGCCCACCGGCAGGTCACGGGGGGCGCTCCGGGCGGCGGGCCAGGCGAAGGCCCAGAGGGCGAGCGTCACCACCACGGGTATCAGCAGGACGACCGCCACCGCGCGGCGGTTCGGGGGAGTGGGCCCACCCCGGACGTGCTGCTGAGCCGGATGCTCACCCGCGTGCTCGGTGAGCAGTTGTACGGGCTGGAGCGCCGCACCTTCGCCGCCCTGGCCGTCCAGCTCTGGTCCGAGACCCTGCGCGACGCGCGGCTCGCCGCACGGCTCGACGAGGGGTACGCCACCATGCGGAGCGTCTGGGTGGAGTTGGTCGGGGCCTACCGGAGCGCCGGGATCCTCTCCGGGGACGTGGTGGCCGACCATGTGGCGCGGACGATGATCGCGACCGCCCAGGGCTTCATCGTGCAGGAGGCGCTCTTCGGCGATGTGCGCCCGGACGTTCCGGAGAACGGCCTGCGCGGGCTGATGTCCATGGGTCCGCAAAAGGCCAGTTAACGCAACGGAAAAACTTCCGCCCTAACGTGCAATGCCTGGTCGCGGGAGCCGGGTTCGCCGTTCAACGAACTGTTGAACGGGGATAGGGTCCCGCTGCGCCCGGAGGCCGGTGCCGGGCGGGAGACGATGAGGTGGAAGCGTGCAACTGACCCCGCACGAGCAGGAACGCCTGCTCATCCATGTGGCCGCCGACGTGGCCGAGAAGCGCCGGGCGCGCGGGCTGAGGCTCAACCACCCCGAGGCCGTCGCCCTCATCACCGCCCACCTCCTGGAGGGCGCCCGCGACGGCCGTACGGTCTCCGAACTCATGGCGTCCGGCCGCACGGTGCTCACCCGGGGCGAGGTCATGGACGGCATCCCCGAGATGCTCCACGACGTCCAGGTCGAGGCCACCTTCCCGGACGGCACCAAGCTCGTCACCGTCCACGACCCGATCGTCTGACGGGGCGGCGCCGATGTCCCCCGTCGTCCCCGGCGAGATCCTGTACGGGGCCGGTGACATCGCCCTCAACGAAGGGCGCCCCGTCACCCGCCTCACCGTCCTCAACGGCGCCGACCGCCCCGTCCAGGTCGGCTCCCACTACCACTTCGCGGAGGCCAACCCCGGGCTCCGCTTCGACCGGGAGGCCGCCCACGGGCTGCGGCTGCACATCGCCGCCGGTACGGCGGTCCGCTTCGAGCCCGGCATCCCCGTCGACGTCGAACTCGTCCCCCTCGCCGGCCGCCGCATCGTCCCCGGCCTGCGCGGCGAGACCGGAGGTCCCCTCGATGCCTGACCTCGACAGGGCTGTGTACGCCGACCTGTTCGGGCCCACCACCGGCGACCGCATCCGCCTCGCCGACACCGGCCTGCTGGTCGAGATCGAGGAGGACCGCTCGGGCGGCCCCGGACACGCGGGCGACGAGGCGGTCTTCGGCGGCGGCAAGGTGATCCGCGAGTCCATGGGCCAGGCCCGCGCCACCCGGGCCGAGGGCGCCCCCGACACCGTCATCACCGGCGCGGTCGTCATCGACCACTGGGGCATCGTCAAGGCCGACATCGGCATCCGCGACGGCCGGATCACCGGCATCGGCAAGGCGGGCAACCCGGACACCATGGACGGAGTCCACCCGGACCTGGTGATCGGCCCCGAGACCGAGATCATCGCGGGCAACGGGAAGCTGCTCACGGCCGGAGCGGTCGACGCGCACGTCCACTTCATCACCCCCACCCTCGTCGACCAGGCGCTCTCCAGCGGCATCACCACCCTCGTCGGCGGGGGCACCGGCCCCGCCGAGGGCACCAAGGCCACCACCATCACCCCCGGCCCCTGGCACCTTGCCCGGATGTTCGAGGCCCTGGAGACCTTCCCCGTCAACATCGGGCTGCTGGGCAAGGGCAACACCATGTCCCGTGACGCCCTGTACTCCCAACTGCGGGGCGGAGCACTGGGGTTCAAGATCCATGAGGACTGGGGCGCCACCCCGGCCGCCATCGACGCCTGCCTCACCGTCTGCGAGGAGAGCGGCGCCCAGCTCGCCATCCACACCGACACCCTCAACGAGGCCGGGTTCGTCGCGGACACCCTCGCCGCCATCGCCGGACGCACCATCCACGCCTACCACACCGAGGGCGCGGGCGGCGGCCACGCACCCGACATCATCACGGTCGTCTCCGAGCCGTACGTCCTGCCCAGCTCGACCAACCCGACCCGGCCGCACACCGTCAACACCATCGAGGAGCACCTCGACATGCTGATGGTCTGCCACCACCTCAACCCGGCCGTCCCCGAGGACCTCGCCTTCGCGGAGTCCCGTATCCGGCCCTCCACCATCGCGGCCGAGGACATCCTCCACGACCTCGGTGCCATCTCGATCATCTCCTCGGACTCCCAGGCGATGGGCCGCATCGGAGAGGTGATCCTGCGGACCTGGCAGACCGCCCACGTCATGAAGGTGCGGCGCGGTGCCCTGCCCGGGGACGGGCGCGCCGACAACCACCGGGTCCGTCGCTATGTCGCCAAATACACCATCAACCCGGCCGTCGCGCAGGGCCTGGACCGGGAGATCGGCTCGGTGGAGAGCGGAAAGCTCGCGGACCTCGTGCTCTGGGACCCGGCGTTCTTCGGGGTGAAGCCGCAGACCGTCATCAAGGGCGGCCAGATCGCGTACGCGCAGATGGGCGACGCCAACGCTTCCATCCCGACACCCCAACCGGTCATGCCCCGGCCGATGTTCGGCGCGCTGGGCCGGGCGGCGGCGCGCGGCTCGTACAACTTCGTCACCGGTACGGCGATCGAGGACGGGCTGCCCGAACGGCTGTGCCTGGAGAAGGAGTTCAGGGCCATCACCAGCACCCGGACGGTCACCAAGGCGGACATGCGGGAGAACGGTGCCATGCCGCACGTCCAGGTCGACCCGGACAGCTTCGCCGTCACCATCGACGGCGAACCGGTCGAACCCGCACCGGCGGCCGAACTGCCCATGGCCCAGCGCTACTTCCTCTTCTGAGCCGGGGCCCGTCATGTCACGCGCAGCCCTCCTCGTCCTCGCCGACGGCCGGTTCCCCGCCGGAGGCCACGCCCACTCCGGTGGTGCCGAACCGGCCGTCACCCAGGGGCGCATCCGCACCGCCGACGACCTCGCCGCCTTCTGCCGGGGCCGCCTGCACACCACCGGGCTCACCGCCGCCGCCCTCGCCGCGGCGGCGGCCCACGGCCTCGACCCGCTCGCCCTGGACGAGGCCGCCGACGCCCGTACCCCCTCACCCGCCCTGCGGGCCACCGCCCGCAGGCTGGGCCGCCAGCTGATGCGGGCCGCCCGCGCCACCTGGCCGAGCCCCGAACTCGACGCCCTCGCCACGGCCCGGCCGCGCGGCGCCCATCAGCCCGTCGTCCTCGGCCTCACCGCACGGGCGGCCGGGCTCGGGCCCGAGGACGCGGCGCACTGTGCCGCGTACGAGACCGTCAGCGGCCCGGCCACCGCCGTGGTCCGGCTCCTCTCCCTCGACCCCTTCCACGCCACCGCCGTACTCGCCCGTCTCGCACCGGAGTTGGACCGGATCGCCGCGCAGGCCGCGGAGGCCGCCCGGCGCGGCATCGATGCCTTGCCCGCCGCTTCCGCCCCCCTCCTCGACATCACCGCCGAGGCCCACGCCGCCTGGCCCGTACGCCTCTTCGCGTCGTAACCCGCACCCACTGGAGTCCTCATGCACCTCGGCCACACCCACGATGCCCCCGCAGCCGTCAGCGCCGACGCCACCCGCCCCGACGGCACCCGGCGCGCGCTGCGCATCGGCCTCGGCGGACCCGTCGGCTCCGGCAAGACGGCCACCGTCGCCGCCCTCTGCCGCGCCCTGCGCGACCGGCTCTCCATCGCCGTCGTCACCAACGACATCTACACCCGCGAGGACGCCGAATTCCTCCTCCGCAACGCCGTCCTGCCGCCCGAGCGCATCCAGGCCGTGGAGACCGGCGCCTGCCCGCACACCGCGATCCGCGACGACATCTCCGCCAACCTCGAAGCCGTCGAGGACCTGGAGGACGCGGTCGGCCCGCTCGACCTGATCCTCGTCGAGTCCGGCGGCGACAACCTCACCGCCACCTTCTCCAAGGGGCTCGTCGACGCCCAGATCTTCGTCATCGACGTGGCGGGCGGCGACGACATCCCGCGCAAGGGCGGCCCCGGCGTCACCACCGCCGACCTCCTCGTGATCAACAAGACCGACCTCGCCCCCCACGTCGGCTCCGACCTCCAGCGCATGGCCCGTGACGCCAAGGAGCAGCGCGGTGAACTCCCGGTCCTCTTCACCTCGTTGACCTCAGCCGAAGGTGTTGGGCTGGTCGCCGACTGGGTACGGGCGCAGCTCGCCGCCTGGACCGCATGAGCGTCCACGCCACCGCCCGCCTCCGCGCCGAACCCGACGGCCGGGGCGCCACCGCCCTGCCGCTCCTGGAGAGCGCCGGACCCCTGGCGCTCCGCCGCACCCGCTCACCGCTCCCCGAACGCGCCCGGGTCACCGTCGTCGGAGCCATGAGCGCCCCGCTCAACGGCGACCGGCTGGCGATCGGGGCCGAGGTGGCGGACGGCGCCCGCCTCACCGTCGACGCGGCGGCGGCCACCGTGGCGCTCCCGGGCGCGCGGCCCGACGGCGAGCCGTCCACGTACGACATTCACCTGACCGTGGGGGAGCGGGCCACCCTGCACTGGCTCCCCGAACAGCTCGTCTCCGCCCACGGCAGCGACCTCCACCAGACCACCCGTGTCGAACTGGCCCCCACTGCACGGCTGTTGCTGCGCGAGGAACAGATCCTCGGCCGCCACGGCGAACCCACCGGCGCCCTCACCACCCGGCTCACCGTCCACCGCGCCGGCCGCCCGCTCCTGGACCAGCAACTCGCCTACGGCCCCGGCGCACCCGGCGGCTGGGACGGCCCCGCCGTCCTCGGCGGCCACCGCGCGGTCGGCCAACTCCTCCTGGCCGACCCGTCCTTCGAGGGCGCTCCGCACCCCGCCCGTCTCCTCGGCCCCACCGCCGCCCTCACCCCGCTCGCCGGCCCCGCCGTCCTGGTGACCGCCGTGGCCCCCGACGCGCGCCTGCTGCGCACGATCCTGGATGACGCCCTGCGCGAGCTGCTGGACGGGCTGAAGGAGGGCGCCGACAGCGACCGGGTCCGCTGAGCGGACGTTCTTCACCGGTTATGGGTTCGGTAAAGAAACAGGTGTACGCCCTGGCATCGGGAACCCCACAGGCGAAAGGATCCCCGGAACGCTCCGATGGAGACCACGCCGCCACCGGCGGCGCATCGGACGACGATGGGGGAGGTTCCACGTGGGACGCACAGCAGTGCTCGGCGCGGCCGGGGCGCTGATAGCGGGCACACTCATCGCGGGCACGGTCACCGCGCCCGCCGCGGAGGCGAGGGCAGCACGCGCCGACAGCCGCCACCACGACCGGGCGGGCGCCGAGGCGTACGGGGTCAGGATCGCCGCCGAGCGGGCGGCCAGGACCCGCATCGCCTGGAAGGACTGCCCGAAGGACTGGGGGCTGCCCGCCCCCATCCAGTGCGGCTGGGTGACCGTACCGCTCGACTACGCGAAGCCGTACGGCAGGAAGATCGAGCTGGCCGTCGACCGGCACGTCAGCACCGGCACCAAGGGCGAGCGCCAGGGTGCCCTGGTCTACAACCCGGGCGGGCCCGGCGGTTCGGGGATGCGCTTCCCCACCCGGGTCACCAACAAGAACCCGCTCTGGACGAAGACCGCCAAGGCCTACGACTTCGTCGGCTTCGACCCGCGCGGGGTGGGCCGCTCGGCGCCCATCTCCTGTGTCGACCCGCAGGAGTTCGTCAAGGCGCCCAAGGCCGACCCGGTGCCGGACAGCGAGGCCGACAAGCGCGCCCAGCGGAAGCTGGCCCGCGACTACGCCGAGGGGTGCGCCGAGCGCAGCGGCTGGATGCTGCCGCACATGACCACGCCCAACACCGCCCGCGACCTCGACGTCATCCGGGCCGCGCTCGGGGAGAAGAAGCTCAACTTCCTCGGCGTCTCCTACGGCACCTACCTGGGCGCCGTCTACGGCACGCTCTTCCCCACCCACGTACGGCGCATGGTCGTCGACAGCGTGGTCAACCCGGCGCGGGAGAACATCTGGTACCGGGCCAACCTCAACCAGAACGTCGCCTTCCAGCTGCGCTGGGACGACTGGAAGGCCTGGGTCGCGCAGCACGACTCCGTCTACGGCATCGGCGACACCCCGCAGAAGGTCGAGCAGGAGTGGCTCAAGCTCCGCGCGGCCGCCAAGAAGGAGCCCATCGGCGGAGTCGTCGGCCCCGCCGAGCTGATCGGCTTCTTCCAGAGCGCCCCGTACTACGACTCCGCCTGGGCGCCCACCGCCAAGATCTGGAGCGCCTACCGGGCCGGTGACACCCAGGCGCTGATCGACGCCGCCGCCCCCGACATGGACGACCTGGCGGGCAACGCGTCGGCCGAGAACGGCAACGCCGTCTACACCGCCGTCGAGTGCGCCGACGCCAAGTGGCCCACCAACTGGCGCACCTGGGACCGGGACCACACCCGGCTCCACCGCGACCACCCGTTCATGACCTGGTCCAACGCCTGGATGAACCTGCCCTGCGCCACCTGGCCCACCAAGCAGCAGACATCGCTGAACGTGAAGTCCGGCAAGGGCCTCCCGCCGGTCCTCATCGTGCAGGCCGAGCGCGACGCCGCCACCCCGTACGAGGGCGCCGTCGAGCTGCAGCGGCGGTTCAAGGGCTCCCGGCTCATCACCGAGAAGGGCGCCGGCTCCCACGGCGTCACCGGCATCGTCAACCCGTGCGTCAACGACCGGGTGGACACCTACCTGCTCACCGGGAAGACCGACCGCCGGGACGTGACCTGCGCCCCGCACGCCACCCCCAAGCCGTAACGGATCGCTGAACCCGACGCCCGACCGGTGAACCGGACGACCGGGGCCGCCGCCCAGCTCACGCGCGTGGCGGTCCCGGTCGTGCCCCGCCGCTGCTCAGCCGTGGCGGAGACCCCGCCCGTACGCCCCCGCCGCCCGCCTCACGCTCCACGCCCCCGGTCGTACGCCGCCAGCCACGCGTCCTCCGCCGCATAGTCGAACAGCGCCTCCCCGTAGTTCCGCGCCATCTTCGGGAACGCCTCCCGCCAGTCCCGCCCCGCCAGCTCCCCGGCCAGCCACTCCACCGTCCCCGGCAGCGACTCCACGTACCCCGTCACCGGCCGGTACCCCAACTCCCGTTCCGCCGCCGCCATGTCGTACACCACCGGGTGGGCCCCGCTCCACGGGGTGTCACCCACACCTCCACCCGGGCTCGGGCCGTCCAGCAGGACCGTCTCCGTCTCCGCCGCCCGGCCGAGCACCGCGTCGATCGCCGCCCCGATCTCCGCGACCGTGGGCGCCTCCGGGTCCGCCGCGTTGAGCACCCGGGAGCCGGGCCCGCGGGCGGCCAGCCGGATCAGCTCGGCCGCGTTCGCCACATGGAGCGGGTGGAAGCGGGACCCGCCCCCGTACGCGAGGACCCGCCGCCGTCGCCCGTCCAGCAGCCGCTTCACGAAATACAGCTCACGTGGTGTGCGGCAGTACGGGCCGTGGATCGCGCCCGCCCGCAGCAGCGTCACCGGCAGCGCTTCCCCCGCCGCCGGCAGCTCCCGCTCCAGCGCCACCTTCCGGGTGCCGTACGTCGCGTCCCCGGCCGCCACCGTGCGCTGGGTCTCCGGCAGCGGCACCGGGTAGCGCGGGAAGCCGTCCGGTTCGCCCTGGGTGTCGAAGCTGCGGCCCCGGTCGTCCTCGTACACCGCACCGCTGGAGATCACCACCGCCGAGCCGACCCGTCCGGAGAGGGATCTCAGCTGCCGCGCGTGCGCGGGACCGAACGCCACCATGTCGACCAGGACGTCACAGCCCTCACCGAGCGCGCTCTCCAGCGCCCCTTCCTCGTCCCGGTCGAGCGCCACCGCCCGCACCCCGTCGTCCCACCGTCCGTCCCGCCCGCCGCCCCGCGATACGGCGGTCACCTCCCAGCCGTCCCCGGCGAGCGCGCGCACCGCCGCCCGCCCGAGCTGTCCGGTCGCTCCCAGCACCCATGCGTGTCCCTGGCTCATGGATTCGAAGCTAGGGGGAGCGGGACCGGCCGGACCAGGCCGCTCTGCCGTCGACGAATCCGCCGTCAGCGTCGCAGTTTGCGGAACTTCTTGGGCGGCACGGCCTCCTGCTCGGCGGCCTTCACCTTGGCCGCGTACTCGTCCACGTACTCCTGGCCGGAGAGTCCGAGGATCGCGTACATGATCTCGTCCGTCACGGCCCGGATCGCGGCCTTCTGGTTCTCCATGCCCGCGTAGCGGGAGAAGTCCAGCGGCTCACCGAAGCGGATCGTGACCCGCTTGATCTTCGGGACGACCTGGCCGGGCGGCTGGATCTCGAACGTACCGACCATCGCGCACGGGATCACCGGCACCTGCGCGGTGATCGCCATGACCGCCACCCCGACCTTGCCCTTGTAGAGCCGTCCGTCGTGCGAGCGGGTGCCCTCCGGGTAGATCCCCAGCAGCTCGCCCTTGCCCAGCACCCCCAGCCCCTCGCGGATCGCCGCCTGCCCGGCGTCCTTGCCGGAGCGGTCCACCGGGATCTGGCCCGCGCTGCGGAAGAAGAAGGCGGTCAGCCGGCCCTTGATGCCGGGGCCCGTGAAGTACTCGGCCTTGGCCAGGAAGGTGATACGTCGCTTGAGGATGGCGGGCATGAGGAAGTGGTCCGAGAAGGAGAGATGGTTGCCCGCGACGATCGCCGCGCCCTCCTCCGGAATGTTCTCCAGCCCCTCGATACGGGGGCGGAACAGCACCCTCAGCAACGGCCCCAGCACGACATACTTCAGGACGTAATAAAACACCGTGTGCGTCCACCTCGCTCTGCCGGGCCGACGTCGGGGCTGCGTACAGTACAGGCCCCGGCCGCCCGCCCGCGCAGCGCGCGGTCAGGTGTCCTGCGTGGCCAGCATGCCGAGGGTGCAGAGACCGAGCACCACCCAGCCGAACCAGAGCCAGCCACTGCTGCCCAGTGCCACCGTGTACGCCGTCACCGTCACCAGGGCCCCGACGGTCAGATATCCCATGGTCTTCGTCGATCCGGACATGCGCGTACCCTCCTCGTCGGCCGCGCGGCCGTTCACTCCATGGTCACCCCGCGGGCGCCCCTCGCGCTACTGTCGCGCCTGCAATGACGCGAGATAGGCGTTGTACGCCTCCAGCTCCTTGTCGCCGTCGCGGTCGGCGGCCCGGTCCGAGCGGCGGGCGGCCCGCTGCTCGGAGTGGTACCACTGGTAGACCAGCGCGATCAGCACCAGCACGGAGGGGATCTCGCTGAAGGCCCAGGCGATACCGCCCGCCCAGTTCTGGTCGCTGAGCGCGTCGATGCCGAGCGAGGCCGGGGGATTGCTGTACGTCTCCACCATCGGCGTGGTCGCCATCATCAGCGCGATCCCGAAGAACGCGTGGAACGGCATCCCGGCGAACAGCTCCAGCATCCGCATCACATAGCCGGGGCGGTGCGGGCCGGGGTCGACGCCCATGATCGGCCAGAAGAAGACCAGGCCGACGGCGAGGAAGTGCACCATCATCCCGAGGTGACCGGCCTTGGAGCCCATCAGGAGGTCGAAGAGCGGCGTGAAGTACAGCGCGTAGAGGCTGGCGATGAAGATCGGGATCGTGAACGCCGGATGCGTGACGATCTTGATGTACCGGCTGTGCAGCAGCTTCAGCAGCAGCTCACGCGGCCCGATCCGCCCCCGCCCGGCCGGCGGCAGCGCGCGCAGCGCCAGCGTCACCGGGGCGCCGAGCAGCAGCAGGATGGGGGAGAGCATGCTGATCACCATGTGCTGCACCATGTGCACGCTGAACATGACCATGCCGTAGTCGTTCAGCTTGGTGCACATCACCAGGAGGATGCTCAGCACACCCACGGTGAAGGCGATGATCCGGCCGACCGGCCAGCCGTCCCCGCGCCTGCGCAGCCGCACCACGCCGTACCCGTACAGGGCGAGCGCCAGGAGGCTGCCGGTCAGGAAGAACGGCTCCACGGAGAGCTCCAGCCCCCGTCCCAGCGTGAACGGCGGCAGATCCATGTTCATGCCGTGCCCGCTGTGATCCATCTGTCCACTCCCGATGGGGACACGTCCCCGTTTCGTGCCGGTTGTCCGGTACAGCGTAGAACTGCCCCCGACCGCGGTTGCGGGCGGGGGCAGTTCTCGGAGCGTGGGACGTCAGAGCACGCACTCCGCCTCGGCGTACCGGTCGGCCGGAACGGTCTTCAGCGTCTCGACCGCCTCCGCCAGCGGGACCATCGCGATGTCGGTGCCGCGCAGCGCGGTCATCATCCCGAACTCGCCCCGGTGCGCCGCCTCCACCGCGTGCCAGCCGAACCGGGTCGCCAGGACGCGGTCGTACGCGGTCGGGGTGCCGCCGCGCTGGACGTGGCCGAGGATGACCGGGCGGGCCTCCTTGCTGAGCCGCTGCTCCAGCTCGCCGGCGAGCTGCGTGGCCACCCCGGCGAACCGCTCGTGGCCGTAGATGTCCTTGGCGCCCTGCTCGAACTGCATGGAGCCCTCACGTGGCTTGGCGCCCTCGGCGACCACCACGATGGCGAACTTCTTGCCCGCCTGGAACCGCTTGCCGACCAGCTTGGTCAGCTCGTCGATGTCGAAGGGGCGCTCCGGCACGACGATGGCGTGGGCACCGGCGGCCATCCCGGAGTGCAGGGCGATCCAGCCGGTGTGGCGGCCCATGACCTCGACGATCAGCACGCGCTGGTGCGATTCGGCGGTGGTCTTCAGCCGGTCGAGCGCCTCGGTGGCGACCCCGACGGCGGTGTCGAAACCGAAGGTGACGTCGGTGGAGGCGATGTCGTTGTCGATGGTCTTGGGGACGCCGACGATGGGCAGCCCGGCCTCGGAGAGGAGGTTGGCGGCCTTGAGGGTGCCCTCGCCGCCGATCGGGATGATGGCGTCCAGCCCGAGGTCCGCGACATGGCCCCGGGCCCGCTCCACACCGTCGCGCAGATGCGCGGGCTGGACCCGGGAGGAGCCGAGGATCGTGCCGCCGAGAGCCAGGATGCCGCTCACCGCGTCGAGGTCGAGCTTGCGGTAGTCGGCCTCCAGCAGGCCCTTCCAACCGTCGTGGAAGCCGATGACCTCGTCGCCGTGGTCCACCACCGCGCGGTGCACGACGGAACGGATGACGGCGTTGAGGCCGGGGCAGTCGCCGCCGGAGGTGAGTACGCCAATGCGCATGGCCCGGAAACCTTTGCAACGTGAAGTCGACGACCGGACCACGTCGTCCGGTTGGATCCCCGCCACCCTACCGGCGCAGGGTGGCGGGACCGAACCGGCCGTCCGCCTGCTGGACTCCGCTCGATCGAGCGGAAAACCCCTCAGGCGGACACCGCTCAACCGAGCGGAGGACGCCTCATCAGGCGGTCGTCACGCGGGCTGCGTCGCGGCGGCGATCCGCTCGGAGCGCAGCGCCTCGTACCAGCGGTCGTCGGTCGGCGGCAGCGCGTTCACATCGAGGGCCAGCTTCAGCAGGTGGTCCGCGATCTGCGGGTTGCGGGCCATCACGGGACCGTGCATGTACGTGCCGAAGACCGTGTCGTTGTACGCGCCCTCCGTGCCGTCCCCCGTGCCGTTGCCCCGGCCGAACCGCACCCGGGCGAACGGCCGTGCCGTCGGGCCGAGATGGGTGACGCCCTGGTGGTTCTCGAACCCGGTCAGCGGCTCCAGGCCGAGCTGCGGGTCGATGTCCGCCAGTACGTCACCGACGCACCGGGCACCCTCGCCCCGGGTCGAGACCACGTCGAGCAGTCCGAGACCCGGCTCGCGCTCACCGAGGTCGTTGATGAACTCGTGGCCGAGGATCTGGTACCCCGCGCAGACCGAGAAGATGATCGCGCCGTTGGAGGCGGCCCGGCTCAGCCCGCCGTCGCGGCGCAGCCGCTCCGCCGCGAGGCGCTGCGGCCGGTCCTCGCCGCCGCCGATCAGATAGATGTCGCCGGACGTCGGCACCGGCTGGTCGCTGCGCACGTCGACGCGCTGCACGTCCAGACCGCGCTGCCGGGCCCGCCGCTCCACGACCAGGGCGTTGCCCTGGTCGCCGTAGGTGCTCAGCAGGTCGGGGTAGACCCAGACCAGACGCAGACCGTTGTTGCTCATGCTTCGTCCTCTCCGGAGGTGGCCGGGGCCGGGGTCAGTTGCCGACACGACGGCGCAGATCCTGGAAGGCGGTGTAGTTGGCGATGACCTCGATACGGCCGGGCGGGGCGTACTGCACGGCCTCGTCGAGGTTCTCGCAGACCCGGAAGTCCAGCCCCGCGACCTCCAGGCGGACCGCGAGGTCGAGCTTGCGGTCACCGAGCACGAAGATCGGGTGACCGGCGAGCTGGGTGTAGTCCACGTCCCAGAGCCAGGAGGTGTCGGTGCCGTCCGCGCCACGGGCGTTGACGGAGAGGATCACCGGCGTCGGCGGCGGGTCGATCAGCGAGAAGGTCTCCAGCCAGCCGGCCGGGTTCTTCGCCAGCAGCAGCCGCAGCTCACGGTTCTGGAAGTTCACGACGTCGTAACGCCCCGCGACCGCCTGCACCTGGTACATCCGCTCCAGCGCGACCTGCGGCGGCACACCGAAGACGGCGGCGACGGCGGCCGAGCTGGCGGCGTTGGCCTTGTTGGCGCGGCCGGGCAGCTGGAGGTGGATCGGCCAGGCCGAACCGTGCGGGTCCAGGACGTAGTCGCCGTTGAGCGCCCAGCTCGGGGCGGGACGGCGGAAGCCGCACTGCCCGCAGAACCAGTCGTCGCCGGGGCGCTGCATCACACCGCCGCAGGACGGGCAGGACCAGGCGTCGTCCTTCCACGCCTGACCGGCCGCCACCCACACCACGTTGGGCGAGGAGGAGGCCGCCCAGACGACCAGCGGGTCGTCCGCGTTGGCGATGACCACGGCCTTGGAGCCGGAGAGGCCCTCGCGCCAGTGCTCGGCCATCATCCGGGTCTCGGCCGCGCGGTCCAGCTGGTCGCGGGAGAGGTTGAGCAGCGCGATCGCCTTGGGGGTGGTGTCCCGGGCGACCCCGGCCAGATACTTCTCGTCGACCTCGATCACCCCGAACTTCGCGTCCGAGCCGCCGGCCAGCGCCGAGGTGATGCCCGCGGGCATGTTGGCGCCGAGCGCGTTCGACACGACGGGCCCGGCGGCCCGCAGCGCCTCCGCGATCAGCCGTGTGGTGGTCGTCTTGCCGTTCGTCGCCGACACGAGGATCACGTCCAGGTGCTGCGCCAGCCGCCCCAGCAGGTCGGGGTCGAGTTTGAGCGCCACCCGGCCGCCGATCACCGATCCGCTGCCCCGCCCCGCGGCGCGTGACACCGCCGCCGCGGCCTTGCCCGCCGTCACGGCCAGCTTGGCCCGCGGCGACAACGGCTCCGTGTTGCCTGCCATCGTCCTAGATCCTCCTTGCATCGGTCCGCGCCCAGCCTATCGATGTCCGCCGCGGCGACCGCACCGCGGCACCACGGGAACTCCCCGGTGACGGCGGAACGTACGCTTGCCCGCATGCGAAACCGCCCGATCCCCGGCAGTTCCGGACTCGTCCGTGAGATGAGTCTGCTCGGCGACCCGTTGCTCCACCGCGCCTGTGAGGACGTCACGGATTTCGGCCCGTCGCTCGCGCGGCTGGTCGAGGACATGTTCGCCACGATGTACGCCGCACAGGGTGTCGGGCTCGCCGCCAACCAGATCGGCGTCCCGCTCAGGGTGTTCGTCTACGACTGCCCGGACGACGACGATGTCCGTCACCTGGGCCACGTCGTCAACCCCGAACTGGTCGAGGCGGACGGTCTTACGGTACGCGGACCGGAAGGCTGTCTGTCACTTCCGGGTCTGGAAGCGGGCACGGAACGCTTCGACCACGCGGTGGTCGAGGGGCTGACGATGACGGGGGAGCCGGTGCGGATCGCGGGGACGGGGTGGTTCGCCCGGTGCCTCCAGCACGAGTGCGACCACCTGGAGGGGACGGTCTACACCGACCGGCTGACCGGGCTGCGCCGGTCCCGGGCGCTGCGCGCGGCCCGCCGGGCGCCGTGGGCCCGTAAGGACTGAGGGCTGAGGACTGAGGCTCCGGCCCTCGGAGCCCCGGGCCGCCCCCGTACGGAAGACGGAGCGGATCACCGTACGGGACGCGGGCGGGTCAGAACCCCGGACCGCCCTTCACGTCCCGGTCGCCCGCCTCCGTCAGCCGCCCCCACAGCAGGTCCGCCAGGCTGCGCACCAGCCGCTCGCGGGAGCAGGGCCGGTCCGCGAGCCACCAGTCGCCCGCCGCGTGCATCATGCCGACGATGCCGTGGCCCCAGATGCGCGCCATCTGCTCGCCCTCGGGCCCGAGGTCCACGCGCTCGACGATCACCTGGCCCAGCTCCTCGCCGAGGCGGCGCAGCAGCGGGGCGGAGTGGCGGCCGACGTCGAAGCCCTGCTCGGGGGCGGGAGCGGTGTCGGCGCCGTCGTCGGAGGGGTGCATCAGGAAGCGGTAGACCTGGGGGCGGGCCTCGATCGCGGCGAGATAGGTGTCGAGCGTGGACTCGACCCGGGCGCGGCGCTCGGCGGGGGCGTCCAGGGCCGCGCGCAGGGCGCTGAGGAGGGCGTCGGTGTGGCGGGTGGCCAGCGCGCGGTAGAGGCCGCCCTTGTCCCCGAAGTGGCGGTAGAGGATGGGCTTGGTGATGCCGGCCTCGGCCGCGATCGCGTTCATCGAGGCCTGCGGGCCGTCCCTGAGCACCACCCGGTCCGCCGCTTCGAGCAGCTCCCGGCGGCGCGCCTCGGCCGCGGTCCGCTGTCGTTCGGCGCTCCGCGTGGTCTCCATGTCGTCTCTCCCGCCCCTGGCCGTGCAATTTCTTCACGTCTGCTTCTTCGCGCCTGCGCAACGTAACACCACGCCCGGCGCCCTTGTCGATCAGCACCGGGGCGGTTGACAGCGGCTACTGTCCGGTAACAGACTGCTGTTACCGCAAGTAACGCATGGTTTTCACGGCAGTGCATGGAGGGGAACATGGCCGAGTTCACGCTCGATCTCAACGACGACCAGAAGCAGGTCCGTGACTGGCTTCACGGCTTCGCGGCGGACGTGATCCGCCCCGCGGCCTCGGAGTGGGACGAGCGTGAGGAGACGCCCTGGCCCGTCATCCAGGAGGCGGCCAAGGTCGGCATCTACTCCCTCGACTTCTACGCACAGCAGTTCTTCGACCCTACGGGGCTCGGCATCCCCATGGCCATGGAAGAGCTGTTCTGGGGCGACGCGGGCATCGCCCTCTCCATCGTCGGTACGGGCCTGGCGGCCGTCGGCGTCCTCGCCAACGGCACCGAGGAGCAGATCGGCACCTGGATCCCGCAGATGTACGGCGACGCGAACGACGTGAAGGTCGCCGCCTTCTGCTCCTCCGAGCCCGACGCCGGCTCCGACGTCGCCTCGATGCGCACCCGCGCCGTCTACGACGAGGCCAAGGACGAGTGGGTCCTCAACGGCACCAAGACCTGGGCGACCAACGGCGGCATAGCCAACGTCCACGTGGTCGTCGCCGTCGTCGACCCCGGCCTCGGCTCCAAGGGCCACGCCTCCTTCATCGTGCCGCCCGCCACCCCCGGCCTCTCCCAGGGCCAGAAGTTCAAGAAGCACGGCATCCGCGCCTCGCACACCGCCGAGGTGGTCCTGGAAGACGTCCGCGTCCCCGGCCACTGCCTGCTCGGCGGCAAGGAGAAGCTCGAGGAGCGCCTCGCCCGCGCCCGGGAGCGCGCCAAGGCGGGCGGCGAGCGCGTCAAGAACGCGGCGATGGCCACCTTCGAGGCCTCCCGCCCGGCCGTCGGAGCCATGGCGGTGGGCACCGCCCGCGCCGCCTACGAGGTCGCCCTCGACTACGCCAAGACCCGCAGCCAGTTCGGCCGCCCGATCATCGACAACCAGGGCATCGCCTTCCAGCTCGCCGACATGCGCACGCGCATCGACGCGGCCCGGCTACTGGTCTGGCGCGCCTCCTGGATGGCCACCACCGGCAAGCCGTTCACCTCGGCCGAGGGCTCCATGTCCAAGCTCTACGCCAGCGAGACCGCCAAGAGCGTCACGGCCCAGGCGATCCAGATCCTGGGCGGCAACGGCTTCACCCGGGAGTACCCGGTCGAGCGGATGCACCGGGACGCGGCGATCTACACCATCTTCGAGGGCACCAGCGAGATCCAGCGCCTGGTGATCGCCCGCACGCTCTCGGGCATGCCGATCCGCTAGCGGACAGGCCGAGAAGAGCCGATCCGCTGGCGGATCGGTCGAAGAAAGAAGGGGGCCGTCCAGGACGGCCCCCTTCCTTCACGCCATCGCTCAGCCGGGCAGCTGTGCCTCGATCGCCGCCACGACCTCCGTCGACTCCGGCTCGCTGCGCGGGCGGATCCGGGCCACCGGCTCACCGTCCGGGGAGATCACGAACTTCTCGAAGTTCCACTGGACGTCCCCGGCCTCCCCGTCCGCGTCGGCCAGCTTCGTCAGCTCGGCGTACAGCGGGTGCCGGTCGGCCCCGTTGACGTCGACCTTCTCCAGGAGCGGGAAGGTGACCCCGTACGTCGTCGAGCAGAAGGTCTGGATCTCCTCCGCGCTCCCCGGCTCCTGGCCCGCGAACTGGTTGCAGGGCACGCCGAGCACGGTCAGCCCCCGGTCGCCGTACGTCTGCTGCAACCGCTCCAGGCCCTCGTACTGCGGGGTGAGCCCGCACTTGGACGCCACGTTCACCAGCAGGACGGCCCGGCCGCTCCAGGCGCCCAGGGTGGTCGGTTCGCCGGTGAGGGTGCGCAGCGGAATGTCGTGCAGCGTCATGAAGCTCTCTCCCTGATCATCGCGTGTGGTGCTCATTGTGCCGCTCCCCGGCTGCCGCTCACGGCCCGGTGAGCTCCTTGTAGTAGAAGGTGGTCGGCTTGAGGCTGCCCGCCGGATCGGCCGCGTATCCCGGTACGGAGCCGACCTCCGTCCACCCCGCCTTGCAGTACACCTGCTCGGCCAGGCTGCCGCTCTCGGTGTCCAGGATCAGCAGCGTGATGCCCTCCACCTCCGCGTACGCCTCCACCGCCGCCAGCAGCGCCCGCCCGAGCCCCTGCCCCCGGGCCGAGGGCCGCACCATCAGCTTGGCGACCTCCGCCCGGTGGCGGGCGTTCGGCAGCGGCGCCCGGACCAGGGCGATCGTCCCGGCGACCCGGCACCCCTCGCGGGCGATCCAGATGGAGACCTCCCCGCTCTCCACGGCCGCCGCGCGCGCCCGCCACCAGACGGCCGCGGTCTCCCGGTCCAGTGGCGCCAGGAACCCCACCGAGGAACCCTCCTCGACGGTCTCCACCAGCAGCTCGGCCATCTCATCGGCGTACGTGACCAGCTCGGGGGCGCTCACGTGGACGATCTCGGTCATGGGGTACGGGGTCCTTTCGAGCGGAACAGTCACAGGGAACGGCCACACCGGCCGGGCCGGTACGGCCCCCGATGAGGAAGGATCTCCCCCGTGCAGTCTTCCGAACCCTTCCCCGAACCGCTGCCCGCACTCGACCGCGAGGAGCATTCCGGTGACACCCCGTCCCGCCGCCTGATCCGCTGCCGCCTCTGCGGCCGCCCGCTCACCGGCGCCGACTCCCGCCGCACCGGCCTCGGCCCGTCCTGCGACGCCAAACTGCACCCGCCGTCCCCGGACATCCGCACCCGCCGCCACGAGGTCGACCAGGACCCGCTGCCGGGGACGTAGAGGCGGGGGTGCGGAGAGGCAGGCGCGGAGAGGCGGCTACCTGCCGTCCAGCCGCCGGAACAGCCCCTCCTGCACCACCGACACCAGCAGCTGCCCCGACCGGTCGTAGATCCGGCCACGGGCCAGACCGCGCCCGCCCGTCGCGATCGGGGACTCCTGGTCGTACAGGAACCACTCGTCCGCCCGGAACGGCCGGTGGAACCACATCGCGTGGTCCAGGGACGCCATGTCGAAGCCGCGCGGGCCCCACAGCGGCTCCACCGGGATGCGGACCGCGTCCAGGAGCGTCATGTCGCTCGCGTACGTCAGCGCGCAGGTGTGCACCAGGGGGTCGTCGCCCAGCGGGCCGACCGCGCGCATCCACACCGCGCTGCGCGGATCGGCGTCCTTGATCTCCTCGTGGGTCCAGCGCAGCCGGTCGACGTACCGGATGTCGAAGGGCTGGCGGCGGGCCATCCGCTCCAGGGCCTCCGGCAGCGCGCCCAGGTGTTCACGGACCTCGTCGGCGACCGTCGGCAGCTCCTCCGGGTCCGGGACGGTCCTGGCGGGCGGCAGCTGGTGCTCGAAGCCGGCCTCCTCGGGGCGGTGGAAGGAGGCCGTCAGGTTGAAGATCGTCCGGCCCTCCTGGACGGCCGTCACCCGGCGGGTGGTGAAGGAGCGGCCGTCGCGCACCCGCTCCACCTGGTAGACGATCGGTACGCCGGGGCGCCCCGGGCGCAGGAAGTAGGCGTGCAGCGAGTGCACCGGGCGCTCCCCGTCGGTGGTGCGGCCCGCCGCCACCAGCGCCTGGCCCGCGACCTGCCCGCCGAAGACCCGTTGCAGGGACTCCTCGGGGCTGCGGCCGCGGAAGATGTCGACCTCGATCCGCTCCAGGTCGAGAAGGTCCACCAGGCGCTCGGCCGGATTCGTCATGTGCTGCCTCTCCACGTGCCGGTTGGGGGTGCCCTACAGCTGGCCGACCTTCGTGACCCGGACGACCGCCCGGCCCTCCTCGTCGGACGCCGCCAGGTCCACCTCGGCCTGGATGCCCCAGTCGTGGTCGCCCGCCGGGTCCGCGAACGCCTGCCAGACCCGCCACAGCCCGTGCGCCGGGTCCTCCTCGATCTTCATCAGCTTCGGGCCGCGCGCGTCCGGGCCGGTGCCGATCTCCTCGTGCGCGTCCCAGTACGCGTCCAGGGCGTCGCCCCACGCGTCCTCGTCCCACCCGGAGTCGCCGTCCAGCTCGCCCAGGTCCCGTACCCGGTCCAGCGCGGCCAGCTCCACGCGGCGGAACATCGCGTTGCGCACCAGCACCCGGAAGGCGCGCGGGTTGGCCGTGACCGGCTTGACCTCGTCCGCCTTCTCCTGGGCCTCCTCGGCGGTCTCCACCTCCGGGTTGGCCAGCTGCTCCCACTCGTCCAGCAGGCTGGAGTCCACCTGGCGGACCATCTCGCCCAGCCAGGAGATCAGGTCCTCCAGGTCCTCCGACTTCAGGTCGTCCGGGATCGTGTGCTCCAGTGCCTTGTACGCGCTCGCCAGATACCGCAGCACGATGCCCTCGGTCCGGGCCAGCTCGTAGTGCGAGGTGAACTCCGTGAAGGTCATGGCCCGTTCGAACATGTCCCGGATCACCGACTTCGGCGAGACCGGGTGGTCGCTCACCCACGGGTGGCTCCGGCGGTACACGTCGTAGGCGTGCCACAGCAGCTCGCTCAGCGGCTTGGGGTACGTGACCTCCTGGAGCCGCTCCATCCGCTCCTCGTACTCCACCCCGTCGGCCTTCATCTGGCCCACGGCCTCGCCGCGCGCCTTGTTCTGCTGGGCCGCCAGGATCTGCCGCGGGTCGTCGAGCGTCGACTCGACGACCGAGACCATGTCCAGGGCGTACGACGGCGAATCGGGGTCCAGCAGGTCGAAGGCGGCCAGTGCGAACGTCGACAGCGGCTGGTTCAGCGCGAAGTCCTGCTGGAGATCGACCGTGAGCCGGACGATCCGCCCCTCCGCGTCCGGGGTCTCCAACTGCTCCACCACCCCGCCGTCCAGCAGCGAACGGTAGATCGCGATGGCCCGCCGGATGTGCCGCAACTGCGCCCGACGCGGCTCGTGGTTGTCCTCCAGCAGGCTCCGCATCGCCTCGAAGGCGTTCCCCGGGCGCGCGATCACCGCGAGCAGCATCGTGTGGGTGACCCGGAACCGCGAGGTCAGCGGCTCCGGCTCGGACTGGATCAGCTTGTCGAACGTGGTCTCCGACCAGGCGACGAACCCCTCCGGCGCCTTCTTACGGACCACCTTGCGCTTCTTCTTCGGGTCGTCGCCCGCCTTCTTCAGCGCCTTCTCGTTCTCGATGACGTGCTCGGGGGCCTGCGCCACCACGAACCCGGCCGTGTCGAACCCGGCCCGCCCGGCGCGGCCCGCGATCTGGTGGAACTCCCGCGCCCGCAGGGTCCGCACCCGGTTCCCGTCGTACTTCGTGAGCGCCGTGAACAGCACCGTACGGATGGGGACGTTGACGCCCACGCCCAGCGTGTCCGTACCGCAGATCACCTTCAGCAGCCCCGCCTGGGCCAGCTTCTCCACCAGGCGGCGGTACTTGGGCAGCATCCCCGCGTGGTGCACCCCGATGCCGTGGCGGACGTAACGGGAGAGGTTCTGGCCGAACTTGGTGGTGAAGCGGAAGCTGCCGATCAGATCGGCGATCTTCTCCTTCTCCTCCTTCGTGCACATGTTGATGCTCATCAGCGACTGCGCCCGCTCGACGGCCGCCGCCTGCGTGAAGTGCACGATGTAGACCGGGGACTGCCGGGTGTCCAGCAGCTCGGTCAGCGTCTCGGTGATCGGCGTGAAGCGGTACTCGTAGCTCAGCGGCACCGGGCGGGTCGCGGAGCGCACCACCGAGGTCGGGCGGCCGGTGCGCCGGGTCAGATCCTTCTCGAACATCGAGACGTCACCGAGCGTCGCGGACATCAGCACGAACTGGGCCTGCGGCAGCTCCAGCAGCGGGATCTGCCACGCCCAGCCCCGGTCCGGCTCGGCGTAGAAGTGGAACTCGTCCATCACGACCTGGCCGATGTCGGCGTACTTCCCGTCGCGCAGCGCGATGGAGGCCAGCACCTCGGCCGTACAGCAGATCACCGGGGCGTCCGCGTTGACCGAGGCGTCACCGGTCAGCATCCCGACGTTCTCGGTGCCGAAGAGCTTGCACAGGTCGAAGAACTTCTCCGAGACCAGCGCCTTGATCGGCGCGGTGTAGAAGGTCACCTTGTCCTGGGCCAGCGCGGTGAAGTGTGCCCCCGCCGCCACCAGGCTCTTGCCCGAGCCGGTCGGGGTGGACAGGATCACGTTCGCCCCGGAGACCACCTCGATCAGCGCCTCCTCCTGAGCCGGGTACATCGTGATGCCCTGGCTCTCGGTCCATGACGAGAAGGCCTCGAAAAGGGCGTCCGGGTCGGCGGTCTGCGGCAGCTGGTCGATGAGGGTCACGCCCCCATCTTGCCTGTCTTCCGCCCGGATGAGGGAACCGGCGGACACCACGAAGATCATGGACGATACGCTGCGCACTCAACCAGCCCACGCCGTACCGGTGATGGGCCCATGACGAACTGGGGGCGGAAGCGACCATGATGGGACCGGCACACTCTCTGTCAGGGGCAGCCGCCTGGCTGGGGGTGGGTGCGGCGGCGGCCGCCGCGGGCCACACGATGCCCTGGCCGGTCCTGGTCGTCGGAGCGCTGATCTGCGCGGGCGCCGCCCTCGCCCCCGACCTGGACCACAAGTCCGCGACCATCTCGCGCGCCTTCGGACCCATCTCCAAGACCCTCTGCGAGATCGTCGACAAGCTCTCCTTCGCCGTCTACAAGGCCACGAAGAGCAAGGCCGACCCCCGCCGCACCGGCGGCCACCGCACCCTGACCCACACCTGGCTCTGGGCCGTCCTCGTCGGCGCCGGCTGCTCCGCCGCCGCGATCTTCGGCGGCCGCTGGGCCGTCCTCGCCATCCTCTTCGTCCACCTCGTACTGGCCGTCGAGGGCCTGCTCTGGCGGGCCGCCCGGGTCTCCAGCGACATCCTGGTCTGGCTGCTCGGCGCCACCAGCGCCTGGATCCTCGCGGGCGTCCTGGACCAGCCCGGCCACGGGGCGAACTGGCTCTTCGACGCCCCGGGCCAGGAGTACCTGTGGCTCGGCCTGCCCATCGTGCTCGGCGCCCTCGTCCACGACATCGGGGACGCGCTCACCGTCTCGGGCTGCCCGGTCCTCTGGCCCATCCCGATCGGCCGCAAGCGCTGGTACCCGATCGGACCGCCGAAGGCCATGCGGTTCCGGGCCGGCAGCTGGGTGGAGATGAAGGTCCTGATGCCCGCGTTCATGGTGCTCGGGGGAGTGGGGGCGGCGGCCGCCCTCAACTTCATATGACGGAATCGGCGCCATAGGGACGACCGGCGCGCGGTCCGCCCCATGCCTCTTCGGCGGGCGGTCCGCCCCCGCCCGTAGCACCATGGCCGCATGCTGCTCGCCGAGCTCGCCCAGGTCTCCCTGGAGGTCGCCGCCACCTCCGCCCGGTCCCGCAAGGTGGCGCTCCTCGCCGCGCTCTTCCGGGACGCCGGACCCGACGACGTCCCCGTCGTCATCCCGTACCTCGCCGGGCGGCTGCCCCAGGGGCGGATCGGCGTCGGCTGGCGCTCCCTCGGCGACCCCGTCGAACCGGCCGCCGAGCCCACCCTCACCGTCACCGGGGTCGACGCCGAGCTGACCGCGCTGGCCGCCGTCTCCGGCCCCGGCTCCCAGGCGCTGCGGCGCGAACGGCTGCGGGCCCTGTTCGCCGCCGCCACCGCCGACGAGCAGCACTTCCTGAAGGCCCTGCTCACCGGGGAGGTCCGCCAGGGCGCCCTGGACGCCGTCGCCGCCGACGCGCTGGCCAGGGCCGCCGAGGCCCCGCCCGCCGACGTCCGCCGGGCCGTGATGCTCGCCGGATCGCTCCCGGAGGTGGCCCGGCCCCTCCTCGCGGAAGGCCCCGGCGCGCTCGCCGCCTTCCGGCTCACCGTGGGGCGGCCCGTCCAGCCGATGCTGGCCCACACCGCCGCCTCGGTGACCGAGGCGGTCGAGAGGCTCGGCCCCTGCGCGGTGGAGGAGAAGCTCGACGGCATCCGGGTCCAGGTCCACCGGGACGGCGACCGGGTCCGCGCCTACACCCGGACCCTCGACGACATCACCGACCGGCTGCCCGAACTCGTCACCGCCGTCGCCGCGCTGGAGGCCGGGAGGTTCATCCTGGACGGCGAGGTGATCGCCCTGGGCGAGGACGGCAGGCCGCGCCCCTTCCAGGAGACCGCCTCCCGGGTGGGCTCGCGCCGGGACGTGGCCGCCGCTGCCGCCGGCGTACCGATCGTGCCCGTCTTCTTCGACGCCCTCTCCGCCGACGGCGACGACCTGCTCGACCTCTCCTTCGCCGAGCGCCACGCCGCCCTGGCCCGGCTGGTCCCCGAGCCCCTGCGGGTCCGGCGCACGCTCGTGCCCGACCCGGCGGACGCGGAGGCGCGCCGGGCCGCCGAGGCGTTCCTCGTCGAGACCCTGGAACGCGGCCACGAGGGCGTCGTCGTCAAGGACCTGGCCGCCGCCTACAGCGCGGGCCGCAGAGGCGCCTCCTGGCTGAAGGTCAAGCCGGTGCACACCCTGGACCTGGTGGTGCTCGCCGCCGAATGGGGGAGCGGGCGGCGCACCGGCAAGCTCTCCAACCTCCACCTGGGCGCCCGCCGCCCCGACGGCTCCTTCGCGATGCTCGGCAAGACCTTCAAGGGGCTCACCGACGCCCTGCTGGAGTGGCAGACCGAGAAGCTGCGGGAGCTGGCGACCGGCGAGGACGGACACGTCGTGACCGTACGCCCCGAACTCGTCGTGGAGATCGCCCACGACGGGCTCCAGCGCTCCACCCGCTACCCGGCCGGTGTCACCCTCCGCTTCGCCCGCGTCCTGCGCTACCGCGAGGACAAGACCGCGCAGGAGGCCGACACCGTGGAGACGGTCCTCTCGCAGCAGCGCTGAACCGCGCCCCCCGGGACAGCGGGGGCGCGGCTCGGACGCCGGTGCTCAGTGTGCTCAGTGCTTGATGACCGACGACTGCGTGTGCTCCTTGATCTGCTCGGGCGTCAGATAGGCGTCCGTGTACTCGAAGTCCCGCAGCGTCGCCGGTTTGCGCGACTGGAACCCGGTCCGTACGAAGTCGTCCCCGGCGACCGCGTTGAGCAGCCAGTTCGTCATGACCCGGGTCTTCGCCACGTTCGTCCGCAGCGCCGACCAGTGGTAGCCGCGCGCCACCGCCTGCGCGGGCAGCCCGTGCAGCTCGACGCCGAGCGGCTTGGAGACCGCGTCCTTGCCGCCGAGGTCCACGACGAGCCCCAGGTCCTTGTGGACGTAGTCCTTGAGCGGCTGACGGCGCAGCGAGGCGATCAGGTTGTCCGCCATCACCTTGCCCTGGCGCATGGCGTGCTGAGCGGTCGGCGGGCAGACCGCCCCGTCGCCCTTCGCCAGGTCGGGCACCGCCGCCGCGTCCCCGAGCGCGAACACCCCGTCCGCCCCCGGCAGCCGCAGCTGCGGGGTCACGGCCAGCCGGCCGCGTACGGTCTCCGCGCCCAGCGTGGCGATCAGCGGGCTGGCGGCCACCCCCGCGGTCCAGATCAGCGTCCGGCAGGGCAGCACCCGGCCGTCGGTGAACGTGACCTCCTCGGCGGCGGCCTTGGCGATCGAGACGCCGAGCGACACCTCGATGTTCCGCCTGCGCAGCACGTCCAGGGCGGCGCGCCCCAGCTTGTCGCCCAGCTCCGGCATGAGCTTGGGCGCGATGTCGATCAGATGCCACTTGATCAGCTTCGGGTCCAGCCGCGGATAGTGCCGGATCGCGTTGGTGGTCAGGCGCTGGAGGCAGGCGGCCGTCTCCGTGCCCGCGTAACCGCCGCCGACCACGACGAACTGGAGCCGGGACGCCCGCTCCGCCTCGTCCTGGCTGGCGTCGGCCAGATCGAGCTGGGCGATGACGTGGTCGCGTACGTACGCCGCCTCCGCGAGCGTCTTCATCCCGCGCGCGTGGTCCAGCAGCCCGGGGATGTCGAAGGTCCGGGTCACACTGCCGGCCGCCAGCACGATGTAGTCGTACGGCTCGGTGACGATCTCGTCCGTGATCTTCCGGATGACACAGACCTTGGCCTTGGTGTCCACGCCGATCGCGCCGCCGGGGATGATCCGGGTGCGGTGGCGGCGGCTGCGGCGCAGCGAGACCGCCACCGACTGGGGGGTGAGCACGCCGGAGGCCACCTGGGGCAGCAGCGGCAGATAGAGCTGGTACGAGAACGGCGTGACGAGCGCGATCTCGGCCTCGCCCGGAGCGAGCCTGCGCTCCAGCCGTTGTACACATTCGACACCTGCGAAGCCGGCGCCGACGACGAGAATCCTGGGTGGTGCCACGGTCTGCGTCCCTTCTCGGGCTTGCGTGGTTCTGCGCTCGCCTGCCCCGTATACCGGCCGATGCACTCCTCATCCTCACCGGATGCACCCCGCTCCGCCTCCCGGCGGGGGTGAACGGGCCGCCGCACGGTGGACGTGCGGCGGCCGGGATCACAGGGGCGGCTCGGTGTGCAGCTCGCGCAGCCAGTGGGCCGTCTCGGCACCTCCGGGGGCGGCCTGGGCGCCGGGAACGGGGAACATCCGGCCCCACGAGGCGGCCCGCCCCAGCGCCGCCAGCCGCCACGCCAGGCTCACCGCCCGCCGCAGCTCACCCGCCGTCACCCCGTCGCCCGTCCACGGCTCCAGATAGGCGTCCCGCAGCCGGGGCAGGGCCGCGGGGCCGAACCGGTCCTCGGCCGACCGCGCCGGGACCAGCAGACTGGAGAACGGGTGGCCGACCAGGGCGTCGCCCCAGTCGAAGAAGGCGAACCGGCCGGGGGCGGGCCGGAAGAGCTGGCTGTCGTGGAGATCGGCATGGTCCAGCGAAGCGGCCACACCCACCGATGCCAGCTCCTCGCACCACTCCACCAGCCGGGGCCGCAGCGCCTCCAGCGCCACCCGCTCCTCCCCGGTCAGCGCCGCGTTCTCCGCCACCAGCGTGTCGAAGAGGCCCGGCAGTTCGTCCGGGCGGGCGCTCGGCACCCCGAGACCCGCCACCTTCTCCGCGTACGGGACGAGCGCCCGCTGCATCACCGCGTAACTCCGCAGGGCGTCCTCCCAGTCCGCGAGCGTGCCCGCGCCCTCGTCCAGCACCCGCCGCAGCAGCGGCCCGCCGTCCGGCAGCAGGCACCAGCCGCGCTCCGCGTCGACGGCGAGCGGAGCCAGGACGTGGTCCGGCACCCAGTCGGCCAGGGCGGCCGCGAGAGACGCCTCGAAGGCGGCGGCCGGGGGCACGGCCTTGAACCACACCGGCCGGTCACCGGGGCCACCGGCGACGGAGAACCGCACGAGCACCGACCAGGGGCGCAGCCGCACCTCCCGGGGGCCGGACTCGCGCAGCCCGCGCTCCGCCAGCCGCCCCGTCACCCAGTCCAGGGCCTCCGCCCGGCGGTCCGGGTCGTCCCAGGGGGTCCGGGCGTCCGGGAAGCGCCCGCGGTCCAGGATCTCGGCCGTACCGTCGTCATCTCTGTGCATCGGACGATTCGATCATTCGGCCGATCGGCCCCGCATCCCTATTAGAGACCGCCGACATTGGGGACCGCCGACCGGTCGGCGGTCCCGCGACCCGTCGACGGGCGGGGGAGAGGCAGCGAGTACGCTGCCGGTGCGTGCGCGGCCGTGCGGGCGCAGGCTCGGTCGCCCCGCCCCCCGACTTCTCCGACTTCTCCGAAAGCCCTGGTATGCCGCCGCTCCGCCCGCCCGGCCCCGCCTCCCCGGCGGCCGGCGTCGTGCGCGGGGTGCGGGCGGGGGCGCTCGCGGTGCTGTGCGTGTCGCTGCCGCTGGCCGCCCATCTGCTCGCCCGCTGCGAGGCTCCCGCGTGGGTGCTCGTCGCGATGGCCGGGATGGTCGCGGGCCCGGCGGCGGTGGTGCTGACCCGGCGGCGGCTGTCGGACACCCAGGTCGTGGGGGTCCTCGCCGCCTCCCAGCTGGCCTACCACCTCGCGTACGCGCTGCCCGGTGTCTGCCGTGCGGTGGGTACGGCAGGGGTGCCGCTCTGGACCGGGCACGGCGCGACCACCCATGTCCCCTCGGGCGTGCTGCTCTCCGGGCAGTTGGTCGCCCTGCTCGTCGCGGCCCGCGCCCTGGGCCTGACGCAATTGCTGCTCGGCCGGGGGCGGCCCCTGCTGGCTGCGGTCGGCCGCCTCCTCACCCTCGTACGGCCCCTGGCCTCCGACCCCCGCGTCCCGTGGCCGCACGGCAGGCACCGGGGGCGCACCCGGCGCCCGAAGTCGGCCGTCCTCGCACGGCTGCGGTCGGGGCGGGCCCCGCCGCCCACCGTCCTCGCGCCGCCCTTCCGCACCGGACCGGCTCCGGTCGGCGGCCTCTGCCTGCCCTGACGGGTCCCACGGGGCCCGTCCTGCCCCGCCGGGCACCTGAACACCACCGCCGTGCCCGGCCAGTTCCGTGAGGACGGACGCACCGTGAAGAAGCATCTGATCATCGCCGCAGTGATCCTGGCGGCCTTCGCCGCAGGCCTCGGCTCCTTCCTGCTGCTGGCACCCGAGGACCGCGACCGGGGGATGGTGGAGGTCGAAGCCGCCGCCCACGCCCAGCCCGTACGGGAAACCAGCCACCGGCTCACCTCTCCGGAGCGGAGCGAGCTGACGGTGGTGGAGTTCCTGGACTTCGAGTGCGAGGCGTGCGGGGCGGTCTACCCGGCCGTGGAGAAGCTGCGCGCGGAGTACGGGGACCGGGTCACCTTCATCGCCCGCTACTTCCCGATGCCGGGCCACAAGAACGCCCTGCTCGCCGCCCGTACGGTCGAGGCGGCCGCCCAGCAGGGCAAGTTCGAGGAGATGTACGGCAAGCTCTTCACCACCCAGGCCCAGTGGGGCGAGGCCACCGAGTCCAAGGAAGCCCTCTTCCGCGAGTACGCCCGCGAACTCGGCCTCGACATGGAGAAGTTCACCGCCGCGCTGAACGACCCGGCCACCACCGAGCGGATCGAGGCCGACCAGCGCGACGGCCTCGGCCTCGGGGTCCAGGGCACGCCCACGTTCTTCGTCGACGGGCTCAGGATCCCCAACCCCGCCTCGTACGAGGAGTTCCGCGCGCTCATCGAGAAGCGGCTCGCGCGCCGGTGACGACCGTCGCGTGCACCCGTCCGACGCGTACTCCCGAAGCTGCCGCGCGAACCTAGAATGTGAACGCGGGCGCATCGGAAGAGGGCGCGGGGACGGAAGTAGGGACGGGACATGCGACGGCTCGGAGAGCTTGAGGCCGAGATCATGGACCGTCTGTGGACCTGGGACAGACCGGCGACGGTCCGCGAGGTCGTCGACGACATCAACCTCCGCCGCCCCGCCGCCTACACGACGGTGATGACCGTGGCCACCATCCTCTACAACAAGGGCTGGCTGACCCGGCGCAAGCAGGGACAGGCGTGGCTCTACACGCCGGTGCGCAGCCGCGAGGCGTACGCGGCGGCCCTCATGGAGGACGCCCTGGGGGCGAGCCGGGACCGCTCGGCCGCCCTCGTCCACTTCGTCGAGCGGATGACGGACGACGAGGTCGCCGCGTTGCGCGAGGCGCTGCGGGCGACCGGCCGGGGCGGCGAGCTGTGAACGCCGCCCCCGCCTTCCTCGGCTACGCCGCCGCCGTCGGCGTACTGGCCCCGCGCGTGCTGCTCCGCAGCGCCTGGCCGCAGCGCGCACCGCTGCTGGCGGTCGCCGTCTGGTTCGCACTCGCGGCGTCGTTCTCGCTCTGCGTGCACCTGGCCGCCGCGCACCTGGCCACCCCGGGGGCGCATCTGCACGGCATCCTCTACTCCTGCCGGGCGGCCCTGGGGCTCGGCGGCGAGACCGACGGGGGCCGGGGCGTCTCCTGGGGTCTGGTGGCGCTCGTCGTGCTGCTCGCCGCCCATCTGACCGGCTTCGCCTTCCACGCCGTACGGGCCCGGGCCGCGCGCGCCCGCCACCGTGACGTGCTGGACAAGGTGGGGCGCCCCTCGGCGCGGCTGCGGGCCACGGTGGTGGAGCACGCCGAGCCCGCCGCGTACTGCCTGCCGGGCCGTCGCCCGAGGATCGTCGTCAGCAGCGGCGCGGTCGACGCCCTCTCGCACGACGAACTCGGCGCCGTCGTCGAACACGAGCGGGCCCACATCCATGGCCGCCACCATCTGCTCCTCGCGGCGGCCCACGCCTTCGCCTGGGTCTTCCCCTGGCTGCCCCTCGCCCGCCACCTGCGGGAACAGATCCCGCTGCTCCTGGAGATGGCCGCCGACGACCGGGCCCTGCGCCGCTCCCCGCACCACGCGCTGGCCACGGCGATGTTCACCCTGGCCGCCGGCCGGGCGCCGCGCGGGACGCTCGCGGTCGGCGGCGCGTCGGTGGTCATCCGCCTCCGCCGCGTCCTGGCCCCGCAGCGCGGCGCCCATCCGGCGCTCCGCTGCACGGTCGGCACCGGCGCCCTGATGGCCCCGCTGCTGCCCGTCCTGCTGACCTGCCACGCCGGACTCGGGTGACGGCCTCCGCCCCCCGCCCGCGGCCCCGGTTCCGGTCTCCCGGCCACGGGCGGCGCCCGCAGCCTCAGATCCGTACGCCCCACATGAACGGCATCCCGCTGCGCGCCATCGACTCGTAACGCACCACCGCTCCCGGCTTCGGCGAGTGGAGGATCTGGCCGTTCCCGGCGTAGAAGCCGACATGGCTGAGGTCGGTGCGCATGATGACGAGGTCGCCAGGCTTGAGCGCGCCGATGGAGTTGATCCGGGTCCCGGCGTTGGCCTGTGCCTGGGAGGTGCGGGGCAGGTTGACGCCTGCCTGTCGGAACGCCCAGGAGGTCAGCCCCGAGCAGTCGAACGACCCCGGGCCCGTGGCCCCCCAGACGTACGGCATGCCCACCCGGGTCTTGGCCGCCGCGAAGGCCGCCGCGGTGATGCCCGACGCGCTGGCCTCGTTGCCGAGCTGGACCCGCTCGCTGGTCCGGTTGGCGCGCTCCTCCTTGGCGGCGATCTCGGCCCGCTCCTTGGCCGTCAGCGTGTTGAGGAGCCGCTGTGCCTCGGCCAGCTTGCCCTGGATCTCCTTCTTCCGGTTCCCCAGCTCCTTGCGGGTGTCCTGGAGGGCCGCGAGCTTGGTACCGGCCTGGGTGCGCTTCTGCTGGAGGCCGCGCTGCTCGGAGAGGAAGCGCTGGAGGGACTGCGACTGGCGGGCGCTCAGCCGGTCCAGGACCGCCGCCTCGTCCAGATAGGCGTCCGGGTCGGAGGAGAGCAGCAGCCGCACCGAGGGGTCGATCCCGCCGCTGCGGTACTGGGCGGTGGCCGCCGAACCGAGCCCGCGCCGCAGCTCGTTGAGGTCGTCCTGCTTGCGGGCCACGGCCGCCTGGAGGTTGTCGGCCTCCTTGCGGAGCTTCTCCGCGTTCTCCTTCGCCCCGTTGTACTTCTCCGTCGCCTGGGTCGCCTCCTCGTGGAGGCGGTCTATCTGCGCCTGCACGCCCTTCTTGTTCGGATCGGGCAGGGGGTCGGCCGACGCCGGAGAGGCGGAGAGCGCGACGCTCACCGCGGCGGTCGCCGTGAGCACGGACGCGTAACCCTGGCTGGAGGACTGCTTGGGACGACGGTGGGAGGCCACGGGGGAGGGCTCCTTCTTCCTCGGCCGCCGACCGAGGGGCCGTGCGGAGGCTGGGCCACGCATACTAATCAACTTAGTGACCGGGATCCAAGCGCCCTCCGTCCGCCCGGAGTTCCCGCGCCCGCATGCGAGGATGCTGCGGTGACCACACCGTCCTCCCCGCCCGTGGCCGATGACTCTCCCGCCCCCGAGGGGCCGCCCCGCGACCGTGGCATGGGCCAACGCGCCGCGGCGGTGCTCGTGTTCGGCTCCTCGGCCGCCGTGCTGGTGGTCGAGATCGTCGCCCTGAGGCTGCTGGCCCCGTACCTCGGCCTCACCCTCGAAACCAGCACCCTGGTCATCGGTATCGCCCTCACCGCGATCGCCCTGGGCTCCTGGCTGGGCGGGCGTGTCGCGGACCGGACCGACCCGCACCGGCTCATCGCCCCCGCTCTCGGGGTCTCGGGCGTGGTCGTCGCGCTCACCCCGCTCCTGCTCCGCACCACCGCGGAGTGGGCGGCCCCCGCTCTGCTGCTGGTCGCGGCGGGGACCCTGCTCGTGCCGGGCGCCCTGCTCTCGGCGGTGACCCCGCTCGTCACCAAGCTGCGGCTCACCAGCCTCGCGGAGACCGGGACGGTGGTGGGGCGGCTCTCCGGCGTGGGCACCTTCGGCGCCATCGTCGGCACGGTCCTCACCGGCTTCGTCCTGATCTCGCGGCTGCCCGTCAGCTCCATCCTGATCGGCCTCGGCACCCTGCTGGTGATCGGCGCGGTCCTGACCGGCTGGCGGGCCCGCCGCTGGCGCCGGGCCTCCGCCGTGGCGCTGGCCACCGTCGTCGTGGGCTCCCTCGCCACCGCGTTCGCCCCCGGCGGCTGCGACGCGGAGACCCGCTACCACTGCGCCCGGATCGTCGCGGACCCCGAGCGGGCCACCGGCCGCACCCTCGTCCTGGACGGGCTGCGCCACTCCTACGTGGACGTCGAGGACCCGACGTACCTCAGGTTCGGTTACGTACGCGCCATCGCGGCCGTCGTCGACACCGCGTTCCCCGCGGGCGAGCCGCTCGCCGCCCACCACATCGGGGGCGGCGGCCTCACCTTCCCCCGCTATCTCGCGGCCACCCGCCCCGGCACCCGCAGCCTCGTCTCCGAGATCGACGGCGGGGTCGTCCGTATCGACCACGAGCGGCTGAACCTCGGGGCCTCCACCGGCATCGACGTCCGGGTCGAGGACGCCCGGCTCGGCCTGAAGCGGCTGAAGGACGGCAGCCGCGACCTCGTCGTCGGGGACGCCTTCGGGGGCGTCAGCGTGCCGTGGCACCTCACCACGTCGGAGGCGCTGCGGGACGTACGGCGGGTGCTCAAGGACGACGGGCTGTACGCGGTCAACCTCATCGACCACGGCCGGCTGGAGTTCGCCCGCGCCGAAGTCGCCACGCTGGCCACGGTGTTCCGGTACGTCGCCGTGGTCGGCGCCCCCGTGGACATCGGCCTGGACCCGGCCGCCGCCCCGGTGGGCGGCAACATGGTGGTGCTCGCCGCCGACCGGCCCTTCGACGCGCCCGCCGTCCAGGAGGCCCTGGACACCCGGGAGACGGACTGGCGGATCGCCACGGGCGACACCGTCACCGCCTGGACCGGGGACGCCCAGGTCCTCACCGACGACCACGCCCCGGTCGACCAACTCCTCCAGCCCCACCGCACACCGACCGTACGGTGACCCCACCGGGCGTCGTTCCGTACGGTGACCCTGCCGGGCCCGACCTACGGCCGACCACGGCACCGACCGTACGGTGACCTCCGGTGCCCCGCCCGGCCTCCGCCCCGGGTGCCCTCACCCGTGCCAGGACCGCCAGAGCGCCGCGTACGCCCCGTCCGCCGCCACCAGCTCGTCATGGCTGCCCAGTTCGCTGATCCGGCCGTCCTCCACCACCGCGATCACGTCCGCGTCATGGGCCGTGTGCAGCCGGTGCGCGATCGCCACCACCGTACGGCCCTCCAGCACCCGGGCGAGCGAACGCTCCAGGTGGCGGGCGGCCCGCGGGTCGAGGAGCGAGGTCGCCTCGTCCAGGACCAGCGTGTGCGGGTCGGCCAGCACGAGCCGGGCCAGCGCGATCTGCTGCGCCTGCGCGGGGGTCAGCGCGAACCCGCCCGAACCGACCTCCGTGTCCAGCCCCTTCTCCAGCCCCTTCGCCCAGCCGTCGGCGTCCACCGCGGCCAGCGAGGCCCACAGCTCGGCGTCCTGCGCACCGTCCCGCGCCAGCAGCAGGTTGTCCCGGAGCGAGCCGACGAAGACATGGTGCTCCTGGTTGACCAGGGCCACATGTTCCCGGACCCGCTCCGCCGTCATCCGCGACAACTCGGCCCCACCGAGCGTCACTTCGCCGGTGCGCGGGGCGTAGATCCCGGCCAGCAGCCGGCCCAGCGTCGACTTGCCCGCGCCCGAGGGGCCCACCAGGGCGAGCCGGGTGCCCGGCGCCACGTCCAGCGACACCCGGTGCAGGACGTCCACGCCCTCCCGGTAGCCGAAGCGCACCTCGTCGGCCCGGACGTCCCGGCCCTCCGGCCCGACCTCCGCGCTCCCGGCGTCCGGCTCGATGTCCCGTACGCCGACCAGTCGCGCCAACGACACCTGGGCAACCTGGAGTTCGTCGTACCAGCGCAGGATCATCCCGATCGGGTCGACCATCATCTGGGCCAGCAGCGCCCCCGTGGTCAGCTGCCCGACCGTCAGCCACCCCTCCATCACGAACCAGCCGCCGAGCAGCAGGACCGCGCCGAGGATCGTCACGTACGTGGCGTTGACCACCGGGAAGAGCACCGAGCGCAGGAAGAGCGTGTACTGCTCCCACGCCGTCCACTCCGTGATGCGCCGGTCCGACAGTGCCACCCGGCGCGCGCCGAGCCGGTGCGCCTCCACGGTCCGCCCGGCGTCCACGGTCTCGGCCAGTGTGGCGGCGACGGCCGCGTAACCGGCGGCCTCCGAGCGGTACGCGGACGGCGCCCGCCGGAAGTACCAGCGGCAGCCCACGATCAGCACCGGCAGCGCCACGATCACGGCGAGCGCCAGCGGGGGAGCGGTCACGGTGAGCGCGCCGACCAGCAGCCCGGCCCACACCACGCCGATCGCCAGCTGCGGCACGGCCTCGCGCATCGCGTTGGCCAGCCGGTCGATGTCCGTGGTGATCCGGGAGAGCAGATCGCCCGTCCCGGCCCGCTCCAGGACGCCCGGCGGCAGCCCCACCGACCGGACGAGGAAGTCCTCGCGCAGATCGGCGAGCATCTCCTCGCCCAGCATGGCCCCGCGCAGCCGCATGGACCGGGTGAAGACCGTCTGGATCACCAGCGCCAGCGCGAAGATCGCGGCCGTGCGCTCCAGATGGAGGTCGGTGACCCCGTCGGACAGATCCTCCACCAGCCCGCCGAGCAGATACGGACCGACGATCGACGCGATGACCGCCACCGCGTTGGCGCCGATCAGGAGCGCGAACGCCTTGCGGTGGCGCCGCAGCAGATCCCGTACGTAACTCCGTACGGTCAGCGGGGTGCCGACGGGAAGCGTGGTGGCCGACTCCGGGGCGGCCGGGTCGTACGCCGGAGGTGCGACGCCGATCATGCCCTCTCCTCGATTTCCTGGGCGTTCTGCAGGGCGTTGTTCATGGCGGGGACCGTGACGTCGTCCGCCGCGGCCTCCTCGTCGGTCTCGCGGGTGACGACGGCCCGGTAGCGCGGTTCGGTGCCCAGCAGGTCGCGGTGGGTGCCCACGGCGACCACGGACCCCTCGTGGACCAGGACGACCCGGTCCGCCAGGTCCAGCAGCAGCGGGGACGAGGCGAACGCGACCGTCGTACGGCCTCGGCGCAGCGCCGCCACCCCGGCGGCGACCCGCGCCTCGGTGTGCGAGTCGACGGCGGAGGTCGGCTCGTCCAGGACCAGCGCCTCCGGGTCGGTGATCAGCGACCGGGCGAGCGCGAGGCGCTGGCGCTGACCGCCGGAGAGCGACCGGCCCCGCTCGGTGATCCGGGTCCGCATCGGGTCGCCGTCGTTGTCGGGGGAGGCCTGGGCGAGGGCGGCGAGCACATCGCCGCACTCCGCGGCCTCCAGCGCCGCTTCGGCGGTGACCAGGCCGGACGACGGCACGTCCAGCAGCTCCCGGAGCGTGCCGGAGAGCAGCACCGGGTCCTTGTCCTGGACCAGGACGGCGGTCCGCGCGGTCTCCAGCGGGAGTTCGTCCAGCGCCACGGCGCCGAGCAGCACGGACGGGGGAGCCTCCGCCTCCTCGCCGTCCTCGTCGCCGGTCCGGGCGTGGCCGCCCAGCCGCTCCGCCAGCCGTCCCGCCTCGTCCGGGTCGCCGCAGACGACGGCGGTGAACTGCCCCTGAGGGGCCATCAGCCCGGTGGCGGGGTCGTACAGATCGCCCGACGGAAGGCCCGACGCGGTGGCCGTCAGGTCGCTGCGGCGCAGCGACAGCACCCGGACGGCACGCTGCGCGGACGGCCGGGAGAAGGAGTAGGCCATCGCGATCTCCTCGAAATGACGGAGAGGGAAGATCATGAGTGTGGCCGCGCTGTAGACCGTGACCAACTGGCCCACCTCGATGCGGCCGTCCCGCACCAGCGTCGCCCCGTGCCAGATCAGGGAGATCAGCAGGAGGCCCGGCAGCAGCACCTGCACCGCCGAGATCAGCGCCCACATCCGGGCCGAGCGCACGGCCGCCCGGCGGACCTCCTGGGAGGCGCGGCGGTAGCGGCCGAGGAAGAGCTGCTCGCCGCCGATGCCGCGCAGCACCCGCAGCCCCGCCACGGTGTCCGAGGCCAGCTCGGTCGCCCTGCCCGCCTTCTCGCGCTGTTCGTCGGCGCGCCGGGTGGCGGGCGGCAGCAGTGGCAGCACGGCGAGGGCCAGCACCGGCATGGCGACGGCGACGAGCACGCCGAGCGTCGGCAGGTAGACGACCAGCCCCACGCAGACCAGGACGAGGGCGGTGGCGGCGGCCGCGAAGCGCGAGAGCGCCTCCACGAACCAGCCGATCTTCTCCACGTCCCCGGTCGACACGGCCACGACCTCACCGGCCGCGACCCGCCGGGTCAGGGCGGAGCCCAGCTCGGCGGTCTTCCGCGCCAGGAGCTGCTGCACCCGGGCGGCGGCGGTGATCCAGTTGGTGACGGCCGTCCGGTGGAGCATGGTGTCGCCCAGGCCGATCGTGATGCCCAGGAGCGCGACCAGGCCGCAGGCGAGCGCCAGGCGCGATCCGGAGCGGTCCACGACGGCCTGCACCCCGAGGCCGACGCCGATCGGGAACCCGGCGATGCTCAGCTGGTGGAGCAGACCCCAGCCGAGGGCCTTGAGCTGTCCGCCGAGCTGATTGCGCCCGAGCCAGTACAGGAAGCGAGGGCCCGATCGTACGTCGGGGTCGCCGGGGTCCTTGTACGGAAGATCGCGAATCTGCATGACGTCCCAGGGCTCGGTACGCGCCCGGCCTGTGCGGGCCGCGCGGTTACGGGGTGACCAAACCGTGCAAGGTTCGCCTTCCACCGTCTCCGGGGGCAACCGGTTTTCGCGGTGCTCCCGCCGCCGCGCGGGCGACCGTCTCCGCGGCCGCTCCACCGCCCCGCACCTGCCCGTCGGGGTCCCGGGCCGAGCCGCCCGGGACCCCGTGGTGTCAGGCGGCGGGCTTCTCCGAATCCATGCCTGACCTGGCCTTCTTCCACGCGCCCCGGGTGAAGTCCGGTATCGGCAGCGGGGCGCCCTTGGCCTTGATGGAGAGATGGCTGAGCGGCACGGGGGCCGTCCAGACGGCCGCGTCGTACACGTCGAAGTCCGGGACCAGCCCGAGCCGCATGCACTGCATCAGCCGGAAGACCATGATGTAGTCCATCCCGCCGTGTCCGCCCGGCGGATTGGCGTGTTCCTTCCACAGCCAGTGGTCCCACTCGGCGTACTTCTTGAAGTCGTCCCACTGGTGGTTGGTGTTCGTGGGCTCCAGATAGATCCGCTCCGGATAGTCCTCGAAGACGCCCCGGGTGCCGCCGAGGCTGTTGATCCGGGAGTACGGATGCGGCGACGACACATCGTGCTCCAGCCGGATCACCCGGCCCTGGGCGGTCTGCACCAGGCTGATCGTCCGGTCGGCGCCGATGTACGACTCCTTCCAGCTCGGGTCGCCCGGCGGCATGTGCTCCTTCCGGTAAGCGGCGAGGCCGAGGGCGGGGGTGCCGACGCTGGTGATGGAGACGGCGCGGTCGCCCCGGTTGAGGTCCATGTAGTTGGCGACCGGCCCGAACCCGTGGTTGGGGTAGAGGTCACCGCGCAGCCGGGTGTGCCAGAGCCGTCGCCACGGGCCCTCGTAGTAGTCCGGGTCGAACATCAGCTGGCGCAGATCGTGGTTGTACGCCCCCGCGCCGTGCAGCAGCTCCCCGAAGAGACCGGCGTGCGCCATCCGCAGCACCCGCATCTCGTTCTTGCCGTAACAACAGTTCTCCAGCTGCATGCAGTGGCGACGGGTGCGTTCGGAGAGGTCGACGAGCTGCCACAGCTCGTCCAGGCGCATCGCGATCGGGCACTCCACGCCGACGTGCTTGCCGTTCAGCATCGCCGCCTTGGCCATGGGGAAGTGCGTCTCCCAGGGGGTGGCCACATAGACGAAGTCGATGTCCCCGCGCCGGCAGAGGTTGACGTAGTCGTCCTCGCCCTTGGCGTAGACGGCGGGGGCGGGCTGCCCGGCGGCCGTCACCTTGGCGGCGGCCTTCACCGTCTTCTCCCGGACCGGGTCGCAGACCGCCACGACCCGCACGCCGGGGACGGCCAGGAAGAGGTCGATCATGCTGTCGCCCCGGTTGCCGAGGCCCACGATCCCGACCCGTACGGTCGAGCGCCGCTCGAAGGGGACGTCCGTCATCGTGCGGCCCTGCCGGGCGGGGACGGCGGCGACGGCCTCCGCGGCCCGTACGGCTTCGGCGGCCTCCGGCGCGGCGCTCCCGGCCGCCGCTGCGGAACCGCCCGCGAGGGAACTCAGCCCGAGTCCGGCGCCGGCCACGCCCGCCGTGGTCCACAGCACCGAACGGCGGCTGGGATCCTGCCGGTTCACCTCGTCGCCGGTGCTCTGCGGGGGGAGGTCCCGCGGTGTCTGTCCGGGCCGGGCGTCGTCGTTCATCGAGCCTCCAGGTGGGGTGTGGGGGTTCTGGACGTGCGCGAGCGGGGCCGGTCCCCTGCGGGCGGGAGCGCGCCGGGACCGGGCCTCGGTAGGACCCTGGACGGTGAGGCTGATGGTGCGCAAGGGAGCCCAATTGGACTCCCGTACTCAAACCATGGACTTTTCTCCGGGGCACGCGAAAGCCCCGACTGGTTCAACCAGCCGGGGCCTCCGGAACCGCGCCGATCAGGCCTTCTCGGAGCCCTCGACTGTCTGGCCGCCGGTCGGTCGGGTGGCCCGCTCCAGCTCGATCAGAGCCGAGCGGTACGGGTGGCCGGTGGCCCGTTCCATGCCGACCTCGCACATGCGGTTGGCCGAGAGATAGGTGTCGTACGTACGGGAGTTGACCTCGGCCGCCTCGCCGGCCGTGGCGGAATCGGTCAGCTCCTTGTGCAGCATGCCCCGGTCGCCCGCGAACGCGCAGCAACCGGCGCCGTCGGGGACGGTGACCTCATCGGCACAGGCCTCGGCCAGCGCGCGCAACTGCCCGACGTCGCCCAGGTGTTCCATCGAGCAGGTCGGATGGACGACGGCCGAACCGGCCCTCTCGAACACCGTCAGCTCCGGCAGCAGCTCGTCGGCCGCCCATACGAGGGAGTCCACGACGGTCAGCTCCCGGTGCAACTCCCGGTTGTCGTCGGTGAGATACGGGACGACCTCCTCGGCGATCCCGAGCGTGCAGGAGGACGCGTCCACGACCAGCGGCAGCGCCCCGCCGCCCGTCCAGCCCCAGACCGCCTCCACGATCCGGTTGGCCATGATCCTGTTGCCCTCCTCGTACCCCTTGGAGTGCCAGATCGTCGCGCAGCACGTCCCCGCCACGTCCTCGGGGATCCACACCGGCCTCCCGGCCCGCGCGGAGACGGCCACGACGGCCTCGGCCAGGGAGGGGGCGCTCTCCGCTCCGGTCCGAGGTCCCCTGCCCGGTCCGACCTCCGGTCCGGCGAAGATGCGGTTGACGCAGGCCGGGTAGTAGACCGCGCTCGCTCGGGCGCGTGCGGTGCGCGGCAGCTCCCGGGCGGCGGCGCCGGGGAGCTGGGGCAGCCACTCCGGTACGAGATCGGGGCGCACGGCCCTGCGCGCAAGCCGGGTCACGGTCGCGAGGAGCCGGTCGCCGCCCCGCTCGCCGATGGCGTCCCCCGCCCCCACGGCGAGCCGCGCCGAGGCCTCCACCACCCGGAAGTTCTTCGCGGTGAGCGCGGCGATCCGCTCCTCGCGCGGGGTGTGCCTGCGGTGGCGGAACCCCTTCATCATCGCCCCGGTGTCGATGCCGACCGGGCAGGCGAGCTTGCAGGTGGAGTCCCCGGCGCAGGTGTCCACCGCGTCGTACCCGTAGGCGTCGAGGAGTCCGGTCTCCACCGGGGAACCGTCCGCCTGCCGCATCATCTCCCGCCGCAGCACGATTCGTTGGCGCGGAGTGGTCGTCAGATCCTGGCTGGGGCACGTCGGTTCGCAGAAGCCGCACTCGATGCACGGGTCGGCGACCGCCTCCACCTTCGGAATGGTCTTCAGCCCCCGCAGATGGGCGCGCGGATCACGGTCGAGCACGATGCGCGGCGCGAGCACCCCTCCGGGGTCGATGATCTGCTTCGTCCGCCACATCAGCTCCGTCGCCCGCGCGCCCCACTCCTTCTCCAGGAACGGCGCGATGTTGCGGCCGGTGGCGTGCTCCGCCTTGAGCGAGCCGTCGAAACGGTCCACGACGAGGGCGCAGAACGCCTGCATGAACGCGTCGTACCGCTCGACGTCCTCCGGCCGGGCGGCGTCGAACGCGAGCAGGAAGTGCAGATTGCCGTGGGCCGCGTGCCCGGCCACGGCCGCGTCGAAGCCATGGCGGGACTGCAGCTCCAGCAGCGCTTCGCAGGCGTCGGCCAGCCGGTCCGGCGGCACCGCGAAGTCCTCGGTGATCAGCGTCGTCCCCGAGGGGCGGGAGCCGCCGACCGCCGTCACGAACGCCTTGCGCGCCTTCCAGTACCCGGCGACCGTCCCCGCGTCCCGGGTGAACGCGTTGGTGACGGAGGCGGCCGGAACCACCAGGTCCAGCCCCCGCAGCACCTCGGCGGCGGCCCGCTCGTACGCCGCCTGGGCCGCCTCGTCCGGGGCGCGGAACTCGACCAGCAGCGCCGCCGTCTCCCGGGGCAGCGCCGCCCAGTCCGCCGGAACGCCCTTCACGCTGACCGAGGCGCGCAGGGTGTTGCCGTCCATCAGCTCCACCGCGATGGCCCCCGCCTCGTTGAACCGGGGCACGGCGGCAGCGGCGGCGGTGAGGGACGGGAAGAAGAGCAGCGCGCTGGTGACCCGCCGGTCCAGCGGCAGGGTGTCGAAGACGGTCTCGGCGATGAAGCCGAACGTCCCCTCGGAGCCCACCATGAGACCGCGCAGGATCCGGACGGGCGTCGCGCCGTCGAGGAAGGCGTCCAGGCGGTAGCCGTTGGTGTTCTTGATGGCGTACTTGGCACGGATACGGGCCGTCAGCTCCTGGTCCGCCTCGATCTCCGCCTTGAGCGCCAGCAGCCCCGCGCAGAGGTCGGGCTCCGCACGGGCCAGCTCCTCGTCGGCGGCGGGGTCGGCGGTGTCGACGACGGTGCCGCTCGGCAGGACGAAGGTGAGCGAGGCGAGCGTCCGGTAGGAGTTGCGGGTGGTGCCCGCCGTCATGCCCGAGGCGTTGTTGGCGACGACCCCGCCGACCGTGCAGGCGATGGCGCTCGCCGGGTCGGGGCCCAGCAGCCTGCCGTACCGGGCGAGGGTGGTGTTGGCCCGCAGGACGGTGGTGCCGGGGCGGATGCGGGCCCGCGCCCCGTCGTCCAGCACCTCGACGCCGGTCCAGTGGCGGCGGACGTCGACGAGGATGTCCTCGCCCTGGGCCTGGCCGTTGAGGCTGGTGCCCGCGGCCCGGAAGACCACCTCGCGGCCCTTGCCGTGGGCGTACGAGAGGATCGCGGAGACGTCGTCGAGGTCCTCGGGGACGAGCACGACCCGGGGGAGGAAGCGGTACGGGCTGGCGTCGGAGGCGTACCGCACGAGGTCGGAGACCTTCCAGAGCACCTTCTCCGCGCCGAGCAGGGCGATCAGCTCGGAGCGCAGCGGCTCGGGGGTGCCGCCCGCGCTCCGGTCGGTGACCCGGTCGACGGCGGGTTCGCGCGCCGTACGGGGGCGGAGGGCCTCCGGATCGGGCTCCAGCAGCGGCATGTCGGCGTCCCTTCGGCGGTCGTACGGTGCACGGCCCCCGGCCCGGGGCCGTGCGCACCCGGTCTCAGCAGTGGCGCTCCGGCATTCCGTCGACCAGGGCGGAGAGCAGCCCGCCGAGCACCTCGCGCTGCTCGGCGGTCAATGGAGCCAGGATCTCCTCCGCGGCGGCCCGGCGCGCGTTGCGCAGGGAGCGCAGCGTGGCGCGCCCCTCGTCGGTGATCCGGATGCGCACCACCCGGCGGCTGTCCGGATCGGGGGCGCGGCGGACCCGCCCGCTCGCCTCCAGGGCGTCGACCAGCGTGGTCACGGCGCGCGGGACGACGTCCAGGCGCTGGGCGAGATCGGCCATCCGGGGGGCCGCGTCGTAGCTCGCTACGGTCCGCAGCAGCCGGAACTGGGCCGGGGTGATCCCGATCGGCTCCAGCTGGCGGCTCTGGATGCGGTGCAGCCGGCGCGTCAGCCGCAGCAGCTGCTCGGCGAGCATGCCGTCGGGGTCGCGGTCCCGGTCCCGGTCGTGTTCGCGGTCGCGAGCGGGACCGGTGGCGGGACCGGTGGCGGGGCCGGTCTCGGGGCTGGGCGACCGGCCGGCCGGTCCGGCCGCATCCGGGGCGTCGGCGGCGGGGGAATCTGAGGCGTCCATACGGGAACAATATCAGGACCCCGTTCATTGTGAGTATAGGTAACAATGAGCTAAGCTCTGAACGTCGGACCCGTCCGGCCGTTCCTCACGCCCACCGAAGGAGCCCATGAAACCCGACGAACCCACGTGGACGCCCCCACCCGACGCCCGCCCGCTCGCCGACCGCGCGCCCGGTGAGGTGCGCCGCATCCTCCGCCTCTTCCACCCCTATCGCGGCCGGCTCGCCGTGGTCGGGCTGCTGGTCGGCGCCTCCTCCCTGGTGTCGGTCGCCTCCCCGTTCCTGCTGCGCGAGATCCTGGACACCGCCATCCCCCAGGGGCGGACGGGACTGCTGACGCTGCTCGCGCTCGGCATGATCCTCACCGCCGTGCTGAACAGCGTCTTCGGCGTCCTGCAGACCCTGATCTCGACGACCGTCGGCCAGCGCGTCATGCACGACCTGCGCACCGCCGTCTACACCCAGCTCCAGCGGATGCCGCTCGCCTTCTTCACCCGGACCCGCACGGGCGAGGTCCAGTCCCGCATCGCCAACGACATCGGCGGTATGCAGGCGACGGTCACCTCCACCGCGACCTCGCTCGTCTCCAACCTCACCGCCGTCATCGCCACCGTCGTCGCCATGCTCGCGCTCGACTGGCGGCTCACCGTCGTCTCGCTGCTCCTGCTGCCGGTGTTCGTCGCGATCAGCCGCCGCGTCGGCCGGGAGCGGAAGCGGATCACCACCCAGCGCCAGAAGCAGATGGCCGCCATGGCCGCCACGGTGACCGAGTCCCTCTCGGTCAGCGGCATCCTCCTCGGCCGCACGATGGGCCGCTCCGACTCCCTCACCAAGGGGTTCGGCGAGGAGTCCGAGCGCCTGGTCGACCTGGAGGTGCGCTCCAGCATGGCGGGCCGCTGGCGGATGTCGATCATCGGCATCGTCATGGCCGCCATGCCCGCCGTCATCTACTGGGTGGCCGGACTCACGGCACAGCCGGGCTCCACCGCCGTCTCCCTCGGCACGCTGGTCGCCTTCGTCACGCTCCAGCAGGGGCTCTTCCGCCCGGCGGTGAGCCTGCTCTCCACCGGCGTGCAGATGCAGACCTCCCTCGCCCTCTTCCAGCGGATCTTCGAGTATCTGGACCTCGAGGTGGACATCACCGAGCCGGAGAACCCCGTCCGTCCGCCCCGGATCCGCGGCGAGATCGCCTTCGAGAAGGTCGACTTCAGCTACGACGGCCAGGGCGGCAAGGGAGCCCCCACCCTCCGGGGCATCGACGTGACCGTGCCCGCGGGCACCAGCCTCGCCGTCGTCGGCCCCACCGGCTCCGGCAAGTCCACGCTCAGCTATCTCGTCCCCCGCCTCTACGACGTCACCGGCGGCCGGGTCACGCTCGACGGGGTCGACGTCCGCGACCTGGACTTCGACACACTGGCCCGGGCGGTCGGCGTGGTCTCCCAGGAGACCTACCTCTTCCACGCCTCCGTCGCCGACAACCTCCGCTTCGCCAAGCCGGAGGCCACCGACGAGGAGATCGAGGCCGCGGCCCGCGCCGCACAGATCCACGACCACATCGCGTCCCTGCCCGACGGGTACGACACCCTCGTCGGGGAGCGCGGCTACCGCTTCTCGGGCGGCGAGAAGCAGCGCCTCGCCATCGCCCGCACCATCCTCCGCGACCCGCCGGTGCTGATCCTCGACGAGGCGACCAGCGCCCTCGACACCCGTACGGAACACGCCGTGCAGGAAGCGATCGACGCGCTCTCCGAGGGCCGCACCACGCTCACCATCGCGCACCGCCTCTCCACCGTCCGCGACGCGGACCAGATCGTCGTCCTGGACGACGGGCGCATAGCCGAGCGCGGCACCCACGAGGAGCTGCTCGACCGGGACGGCCGCTACGCCGCGCTGGTCCGCCGCGACTCCCACCAGGCCCCGGCCCCGGCCTCCTGAAGGCGTACGGCGGTCAGCCGCACCCCGGCTACGGCCCCGGTATCACCGGCCCACCGCCCGTACGGCATGATCGCCGCGCATGAGCGCTCTCCTCGGGGTCGAACTCCCCGGCTACCGGACCGTGGACACCGACACCTGGCTGAACGGCCACGGCGACGTACTGTCCCTGCACTTCTTCGACCTGGTGCCGGATCTGCCGGCCGCCCTGGACGACGGCCCGGCCCTGCGCCACGGCCTGACCCGCTTCACGGCGGAGGCGGGCGGCGGGCTCATCGAGGCCTCGGTGAAGCGGCTCGGCGGGATGCCCGCCCTCCGCCAGATACTCAAGCTGCCGCTCCCGGGGCAGCCCAGCGGCCAGGCGTTCATCGGCAGCTTCACCGTGCCGCGCGCCACCTGCAGCATGGTGGTGAAGATCCAGGCGGCCGAGCGCGGCATGACCGGGATGCGGGAGGGGGTGGTGATGGCCAGGCTCGGCCCCGAGCAGTACTTCCGGCCGCATCCGTACGCCCCTGAGGTCCAGGGCGGGCTGCCCTTCCACGAGGCTGACCACGACCGGTGGGACGCGGACTTCCCGGACCACCCGCTCACCCGGGTCCGCCGGACCCTCGAAGCGCTCGCGGAGGCGGTGACGGTGGACCCCGGGTTCGCCGCCCTGCCGCCCTTCACGGGCCCGGTCACCACGGCTCCATAGCGGCGCCCACGCGGGCAACGCAGCGGCGCCGCCGCTCCCGTGGGACGGGGAGCGACGGCGCCGGGCGGAGCGATGGTCAGACGAGCCAACCCACGAAGTGGACGATGCCGGCCAGCAGGTTGGTCAGGAAGTTCATCTGGTCTTTCTCCTTGTGCGTGATGCAGGTGTGGGACGTGCGCAGTAGCGGTCTGCAGCCCGTTGACTGCGCTCTGCAATCATCGCGCCCCGGAAGGGTGAAGAGCGAGGAATCCGGTGACGATCACGCGTTCCGGCGAACACCCGATCCCCTGTTCGTGTGTTCTGGTGGTGCGGTACGGCGTTCGTGTCGCCGGAGCCGACGCCGCAGCCGGGCTACCGGCCCGGGGGAGCACACCGGGTTAACGTGCCCGCATGGTGAACGAGTCCCCGGACGCCCGTCCCCGTCGCAGACTCCGCCCGACCCGCCGCGGAAAGATCGTCCTGGTCGTCGCCGCGCTGCTCGTCGTGTCGGCCGCCGTGCTGATCCCGCTCTCCCTGCTCGGCTCCGACGAGAAGGAGAAGAAGCAGGAGCGCCCGCAGGCCACCCTGGTGATCCCGGAGGGCTGGCGCGCCTCACAGGTGTACGAAGCCGTCGACCGGGCGCTCGGCCTGAAGCCCGGCTCCACACAGAAGACCGCGACGACGGTGGACCTGGAACTGCCCGAGCAGGCCGAGGGCAACCCCGAGGGGTACCTCTTCCCGGCCACGTATCCCATCGACTCCGCCACCACCCCCACCAGCCTCCTGCGCTATATGGCGGACACCGCCCGCAAGCGGTTCGGGGCCGACCACATCACCGCCGGAGCCCAGCGCAACAACGTCACCGTCTACGAGACGGCCACCATCGCCAGCATCGTCCAGGCCGAGGCCGACACCGCATCCGACATGGGCAAGGTCGCCCGGGTCATCTACAACCGGATGCTCAAGGACATGCCGCTGCAGATGGACTCCACCATCAACTACGCCCTCAAGCGCTCCACCCTGGACACCACGACCGCCGACACCCAGCTGGACAGCCCGTACAACAGCTACGTACGCAAGGGGCTGCCGCCGACGCCCATCGCCAACCCGGGGGAGGAGGCCCTGCGCGCCGCCATCAGCCCCACGCCCGGCCCCTGGCTGTACTTCGTCACGGTCGCCCCCGGGGACACCCGCTTCACCGACAGCTACGACGAACAGCAAAGAAACGTCGAGGAGTTCAACCGCAACCGCCGAGCGGCCACGGGCTGACGCCCCCGCCGCAGGAGCGGTCGTCACCAGCCACCCCGGCCCCCGCCCCCGTCACGCGGCCGCCCGGGCCGTCTCCTCCGCACGCCGTCGCCCATCGGCCCCCTCCAGCAGCCGCAGCACCGAGCGCACGGCGGCGCGCCCGGCCCGGTTGGCGCCGATGGTGCTGGCGGACGGCCCGTACCCGACGAGATGGACGCGTCCGTCCCGTACAGCACGGGTGTCCTCGGCCCGGATGCCCCCGCCCGGCTCGCGCAGCTTCAGCGGGGCCAGATGGTCCACGGCGGGCCGGAAGCCGGTCGCCCAGAGGATCACGTCCGCCTCGACCGTACGGCCGTCGTCCCAGGCCACTCCGGTCGGCGTGATCCGGTCGAACATCGGCAGCCGGTCGAGCACTCCCTGCTCACGGGCGCGCCGCACCGCGTCGGTGACCGGCAGCCCGGTCACGCTCACCACGCTCTGCGGCGGCAGCCCGTTCCGTACCCGCTCGTCCACCATCGCCACGGCGGCCCGCCCCCACTCCTCGGTGAACGGGCCCTCGCGGAAGACCGGTTCGCGCCGGGTCACCCAGAAGGTCTCGGCGGCGTACTCCGCGATCTCCATCAGATGCTGCGTACCGGAGGCCCCGCCCCCGACCACGATGACGCGCAGACCCGCGAACTCCTCCGGCCCCGGATAGTCCGCCGTGTGCAGCTGTCGCCCCCTGAATGTCTCCTGACCCGGGTAGCGCGGCCAGAACGGCCGGTCCCAGGTGCCGGTCGCGTTGATCAGGGCGCGCGGGGCGTACGCCCCCTCGGACGTCTCCACGAGCAGCCGCCCGCCGCTCCCCTCGCGTACGGCACGCACCTCGACGGGCCGGTGGACCCGCAGGCCGAAGCGGTTCTCGTACGCGGTGAAGTACTCACCGATCACCTCGGACGAGGGCCGGTCGGGGTCCGCGCCGGTCAGCTCCATGCCCGGCAGCGCGTGCATCCCGTGGACCTTGCCGTACGTCAGCGAGGGCCAGCGGAACTGCCAGGCGCCGCCCGGCCGGGGCGCGTGGTCCAGGACGACGAAGTCACGGTCCGGCTCCAGACCGACACGGCGCAGATGGTGGGCCGCGGAGAGCCCCGCCTGCCCGGCGCCGATCACGACCACGTCCAGCTCGCGCACCCCATGAATGTTCACGTTTCTACTAACTAGCGGGGCGCCCGGGATCTTCCCGAGCGCCCTACCCAGCGTTCAGCGGCCTCCGGCGACCAGCAGCGGCGCCCCACCGGGAGCCGGAGCCGACGGGCCCGCGCCCGGAGCCCGGGTCTCGGCACCGGAGGCCCCCAGCAGCGGGGACGCCGGTACGGTCGACAGCAGCCAGCGCCGCGCCAGCTCGGGCGTCACGCCCTCATCGAACCAGTACGCCTCCTCCAGATGCGGATAGCCCGAGAGCACGAAGTGCTCCACGCCCAGCGCGTGGTACTCCTCGATCCGGTCCGCGACCTCCGCATGACTGCCCACCAGCGCCGTGCCGGCCCCGCCCCGCACCAGACCGACGCCCGCCCACAGGTTCGGCGCGATCTCCAGCTTCTCCCGCGAACCGCCGTGCAGCGCCAGCATCCGCTGCTGCTCCACCGACTCGCTCTTTCCCAGCGCCTGCTGCGCCGCCGCGATCGTGTCCGCGTCGAGATCGTCCAGCAGCCGGTCGGCCGTCGCCCACGCCTCGCGCGAGGAGTCTCGCGAAATGGTGTGCAGCCGGATGCCGAACCGGACCGTTCGCCCCTGCTCCTCGGTCAGTCCCCGGATCCAGTCGATCTTCTCCTTCACCTGGGCCGGCGGCTCGCCCCAGGTCAGATAGACATCGGCATGGGCGGCGGCCACCGGACCGGCCGCAGCCGAGGAGCCCCCGAAGAAGATCTCCGGCAGCGGGTCCGGCGGGAGCGCGGTGAGCCCGCCTTCCACCTGGTAGTGCTCGCCGTCGAAGTCGTACGGCTGCCCGCTCCACGCGCCCCGCACCACCGACAGGAACTCCGCCGTGCGCGCGTAACGCCGGTCGTGGTCCAAGTGGTCCCCGAACCGCCGCTGTTCGGTCGAGTCGCCACCGGTCACCACGTTGAGCAGCAGCCGCCCCCGGGTGATGCGCTGATAGGTGGCGGCCATCTGGGCGGCGAGCACCGGCGAGATGACCCCCGGCCGGAAGGCCACCAGGAACTTCAGCCGCTCGGTGTGCTGGGCGAGCGCCACCGTGGTCAGCCAGGCGTCCTCGCACCACGTGCCGGTCGGCGTCAGCACGGCCTCGGAACCGAGCTGTTCGGCCGCCTTGGCGATCTGGGCCAGATACTCGATGTCCGGGGCGCGCACCCCGCTCACCGGGGTGATCCGGTCACGCTTGATCCCGCCGTCGGTGTAGGCGTGCCGGTCCACGAGCGTCCGGCCGTCACCTCCGGTGGGCAGGAACCAGTGCAGATGTACGTTCACGACGAGGCCTTTCCGTAGGAGCGGGGTGCGGTTGTGGAGGCGGGAAGGTCCCGGTTGAAGCGGGTGTCGACGTAGTCCTCGAAGGCGAACCGCCGGGGGGTCAGCTCGAGTTCGGCGAAGGTGTCGGCGATCTCCTGCTCGGAGGCGATGGCGGCGTCGTCGATCGCCACCGGGACCCGGGTGCCGTAGCTGCGCTTCACGGCGTCCAGGGCCACTTCGTAGGGCAGTCCGGTCTCCTTCGCCCGGACCTTCGCCCACTCCTCCGGATGCTCGAACACCCAGCTCTGCGCCCGCTCCAGACGGACTAGCAGATCACCGATGGCCTTCGGTTTCTGCGGATCCTTGAGCGAGGCGGGCGAAGCGACCTGGAAGCCGAGCCCGTTGACGACACCCTCACCGGTGGTCAGTACCCGGGGGTTCCCGGCCCGCAGGATCTGTGAGGTGTACGGATCCCAGATCGCCCAGGCGTCGACCTGGCCCCGGCTGAACGCGGCCAGCGCGTCGACGGGTTGGAGATAGTTCTGCTTCACGTCCTTGATGGAGAGGCCGGCCTTCCGGAGCGGGGCGACCAGCTGGAAGTGGGCCGAACTGCCCTGCGCCACGGCGATGGACGCGCCCTTGAGCTGCTCGGGCTTCTTCAGCGGCGAGTCCTTCGGAACGACGATGGCCTCACCGGCCGGGGAACCGTGCGTCGCGCCCACGACGACGATGTTCGAGTCCGACCCGGCGGCGAAGACGGGCGGGGTGTTGCCCACCCCGCCGATGTCCACGGCCCCGGCGCTCACCGCCTCCAGCAGAGGTGGTCCGGAGGTGAAGGTGGACCACTTGACGCGGTAGTCGAGGTCGTCCAGCTCTCCGGAGGCCCGCAGGATGGCCTCGTAACCACCCTTCTGGTCACCGACGTTGAGCGTGACGCTCCCCTTGACGTCGGTGCTGCCTCCCGACCCCGTGGACGAAGCGCCGCCCCCGCAGGCGGCGAGGAGCAGGGCGAGGGGGAGGAGCAGGGCGGGCAGGGCGCGGCGTTTCATGCGGTTCTCCGTGACGATCGGGAGGGGAAGGGGGGTCATGCGTCCGAGCCGGTGGCGACTCCGGCTCCGGTCCCTGTGGCGGCAAGGGCGTCGGCATCGGCACCGGATTCGGCACCGGCACGGGCACCTGCGTCGGCGGGGCCGTCCTCGACGCCCAGCTCGCTCAGCAGCCGGGCCCGCAGGCCGGTGAAGCCGGGGGCGCCGACCCCGCGCGGGCGGTCCAGGCCCACGGGGGTGTCGTACGCGATCCGCCCGTCCCGCATCACCAGCACCCGGTCGGCCAGCAGCAGGGCCTCGTCCACGTCATGGGTGACCAGGAGGACCGCGCAGCCGCGCCGCTGCCAGAGTTCGGCGACCAGCTGCTGCGCCTTGATCCGGGTCAGGGCGTCCAGCGCGCCGAACGGCTCGTCGAGCAGGAGCAGATCGGGCTCCCGTACCAACGCGCGGGCCAGGCGAGGCGCGTTGGGCCTCGCCGCCGGAGAGCGTATCGGGCCAGGCGCCCGCCCGGTCGGTCAGCCCGACCTCCGCCAACGCCTCCTCGGCCAGGGCGCGTTCGGGTTTCCCCGGCAGCCCCAGCAGGACGTTGCGCCAGACCCGCTTCCAGGGCATCAGGCGCGGTGCCTGGAACGCGACGGCACGGCCCCGGGGCGCCGGCACGGTCCCGTCTATCTCCCGGTCGAGCCCGGCCAGCACCCGCAGCAGGGTCGACTTGCCGAACCCGCTGCGCCCCAGCAGCGCGGTGAACTCACCGGCTTTCAGGGTGAGATCAAGGTCATCGATGACGGCACGCCCGTCGAAGGCCCGGGTGAGCCCCTCGACCCGTACGGCGGCTTCGGACTCTCCGGCGGGAGAGGGGGCCGGGGCGGTCACTGGCCGGTGAAGGTCGGTCGCCATTGCAGCAGCAGCCTTTCGAGGGTGCGGACGATGACGTCGGCGGTGAGGCCGAGGAAGGCGTACACGACGAGGCAGACGACGATCACGTCGGTGCGGAAGAACTCCCGGGCCTGGTTCATCAGGAACCTGATCCCGGCGTCGGCGTTGATGGACTCACCGAAGACGAGCGCCAGCCAGGCGGTGGCGAGGGAGTAGCGCAGCCGGTCATGGCCCCGGGCAACGCCCCCGGCAGCACCACATGCCGGATGAGCCCCCACCAGTTGAGCCCCAACGACTCACCCACTTCGATGAGTTGGGCGTCCACGCCGCGAATGCCCGCGTACACGTTCAGGTAGAGATGGAAGGCGACCCCGAGCGCGATGAGCGCCACCTTCGGCGCCTCACCGATCCCGAGCCAGATGATGAACAGCGGGATCAGCCCCACCCACGGGACGGTCCGCAGCATCTGTACGGTCGCGTCGACCAGGTCCTCCCCGAGCCGCGAGAGCCCCGAGACCAGCGCGAGCACCGTCCCGACGACTCCGCCGAGCACCAGCCCCACCGCGACCCGCTGGAGAGACACCCCCCATGGCGGCCGGGAAGGGTCCCGTCCGCGATCAGATGACCCCCCGCCCGGGCGATGGTCCCCGGCGAGGCGAGCACGTCCGGGTGCAGAACCCCCGTAGCGCTGAACACCTGCCACAACGCGAGCAACAACAGGGGCCCCACGGTCCGCCGCACCCACCGGGCCACGGACCGCAGCCGCGCCCGCCGCACGGACGCCGGGACGATCGGCTCCAGGCCGGGTGGCGTACGGCTGCCGGGGGAGAGGCCCTTCTCCGGGGCGGCGGACAACCCGGTCGGTCCGGGCGGTGCGTGACTGATGGTCATGGGGGCTCCACGGGGGGCGTGAGCAGGGGAAACCGGGGACGGCGACAGGACGCGGCGCCCCGGCCGAGGACGAACGCCCGGGCCGCACGGCCCGGAAGCCGGACAGCGGGCCGCGCCTCCCGGCGATCCGGAGGGAGAGACGGGGGACGAGGTCAGAAGCCCAGCAGGACAGCGCAGAGTGAGGCAGCACGCGCCGTGGAAGGCGGAGCGGCCGGAGCGGTACGGGCGCCGGGTGAACGTCAGCAGCCGCGACGACACGCGGCGGATGCCACCCGCAGCAGGTCGATGTGACCGCGCGAGGTGAGCAGAGCTGATCGGAAAATGGCGCTGAACGTAGTCATCCGTTCAGGAGACGGTCAAGGGCGTCCCGGAGCGTGGACGTGGCATCTCGCGCCCCGGAAGGGAAGATGGAGGCATGTCCGATTCCTTCACCACCACGGTCCTGAACATCACCACGGGTACGGCGGAGACCGTCATGGACCTGACGCGGGAGTGCGAGGAGTTCCTCACCCGCTCGGCGTCCGGCCGCGACGGCCTCCTCAACATCTTCGTCCCCCACGCCACGGCGGGCATCGCCGTCCTGGAGACGGGCGCGGGCAGCGACGACGACCTCCTGACCGCCCTCCACCACCTGCTCCCGGCGGACGACCGCTGGCAACACCGCCACGGCAGCCCGGGTCACGGCCGCGACCACGTACTCCCCGCCCTGGTGCCGCCCCACGCGACCCTGCCGGTGATCGGGGGCCGACTGGAACTGGGGACCTGGCAGTCGGTGTGCCTGGTGGACACGAACCGGGACAACCCGGAGCGGCAGGTGCGGTTGTCGTTCTTGGGGTAGGTGTCGGCTCGGCGCTTCGTGTGCGCAGCAGGGCGCTGCCGCCCGGCGATCCACGCGCGGAATGGCTCAGCCCTGCTCCGCCGCAACAGGCAATCCGGCGGTTCAAGGAGCCGGTCCTAAGTGGTTGCTGGCCCGTTCCGGGAGGATGTTCACGAGCCGGAGAGCGGTCGAGCGATGCTTCGTGAGCGGGCACCGGAACTGCCCTGCCTGGCAGCCGCCCTGAGAGCCGCGGACGCGGGGGCACCGGTAGTGACGGTGCTGTCCGGGCCCCTCGGGATCGGACGTCAGGTGAACGCTACGGTGACGAAGCACTCCCGGACTTCGCGCGGTCCCTCGCTCCCACCTCGGCGCCCGGTACCGTCAGGGCGCTCACCGCACTACTGGACCCGTTCGGCGAGGGACTCGACGACGACACCGCGCTCCTGGCGATGACCGTGCCCCCGGGCGAGCGGTGACGGGGCGGAGCGGGCGGTCGGCGCGAGAGGCTCGGGACAGGCAGTGATCAGCCCTGCCGGCGGAGGTCCAGCAGCGCGTGAGGGGTGTCGGACGCGAGAGCTTGGCGCATATGACGCCCCCGCGACACAGGAGCGACACATTGCCTGATGGGTTCTCATGCACGGTTCGAGGCTGCTGGAGGGGAGCTCACCTGTGTGAAGGTCGCCGCCGTGCCGGCCGGTGCGGCTCGTCCGGTACGAGATGGAGGTGCGGCCGGCGACAAGCCGGGAAGCTGCTGGGAGCTACCGGGCTCGGAACGGTTCGAAGCGCTTCGATGACGCGTGGATCGAATTCTGGTACAAGGGCGGTCAGCCCACCCATGAGATGCCTGGCTGTCGGTGAATCCCTTGACCACGGCGACGTTTGTTGGAACGGTGTCGGACGTCAGCGTATGCACGGCATGTCGAAGCGGTTCGATGCATGGAGTTCAGATGCGGGTGCCGCACGGCCTTCGAGGAGCAGGTAGTCGCGCGTGCAGCTCTTCGCGGACCTCCGCACCCCGTCGAAGCCGTCGGTGCGCACCGGTTCGAAGGGGAAGTGCGGGGCCCCGCGTGACCCGCGGTCTCCGACAGGTCCAGCAGCCGAAACGCACCGAGCCGGCCCTGTGCTCCTCGCCTGATCACGCCATCCTCACACCAAGGAAGACCAGATGAAGTTCACCGACGGCTTCTGGCTGATGCGCGAGGGCGTCCGCGCCTCGTACGCCACCGAAGTGCGCGATCTCCATGTCAGCGCCGACCACATCACGGCCTACGCGGCTGTCACGCGCGTGAGCCATCGTGGAGACACTCTCAACACGGCTCTCATCACCACCGAGTTCTTCTCACCCGCAGAAGGGATCATCGGCGTACGCGTCACCCATCACGCGGGCAAGCGGCACTCCGGGCCCGACTTCGAGCTGCCGGGCGAGGGTACGTGGGCCAGTGCGGGCCATACCCGGCGCGAGGGCGATCTCGTCGAGCTGCGCAGCGGGCCGCTCACTCTGCGCCTCGACACCGGGAAGCCGTGGTCGCTCGACTTCCTGGACGAACGCGGCCACCGGCTGACCGCCGCCGAGCGCAAGGGCAGCGCCTTCGTGACCACTTCCGAGGGCGCCCACCACATGGCCGTCCAGCTCGCTCTCGGCGTCGGAGAGCAGGTCTACGGGCTCGGCGAGCGCTTCACGCCCTTCGTCAAGAACGGCCAGACCGTGGACATCTGGCAGGCCGACGGCGGTACCAGCAGCGAGCTGGCGTACAAGAACATCCCGTTCTACCTCTCCTCGCGCGGCTACGGCGTCTTCGTCAACCACCCCGGCAAGGTGTCCTTCGAGGTCGGATCGGAGTCGGTGGGCCAGGTCCAGTTCAGCGTCGAGGACCAGGCACTGGAGTACTACGTCGTCGCGGGACCGACTCCCAAGGAGGTGCTCGTCCGCTATACCGCCCTCACCGGTCGCCCCGCCCTGCCGCCCGCATGGTCGTTCGGCCTGTGGCTCACCACGTCCTTCTGCACCGCCTACGACGAGGCCACCGTCACGTCCTTCGTCGACGGCATGGCGCAGCGGAACATCCCGCTCTCCGTGTTCCACTTCGACTGCTTCTGGATGCGCCAGTACCAGTGGTCGGATTTCCAGTGGGATCCGGAGACCTTCCCCGACCCGGAGGGCATGCTCGCCCGTCTGAAGTCCCGCGGACTGAAGATCAGTATGTGGATCAACCCGTACATCGCGCAGAAGTCGACGTTGTTCGCGGAGGGCGCCGCTCGCGGGTTCCTGGTCCGGCGGCCGAACGGCGACATCTGGCAGTGGGACCTCTGGCAGCCCGGCATGGCCTTGGTCGACTTCACCAACCCCGAGGCCCGGGCATGGTTCCAGGACAAGCTGAGGCCGCTGCTCGACCAGGGCGTCGACTGCTTCAAGACGGACTTCGGGGAGCGCGTGCCGACGGACGTCGTCTGGCACGACGGCTCCGACCCCGAGCGGATGCACAACTACTACGCCCACCTCTACAACAAGACCGTCTTCGAGCTTCTGGAGGAGGAACGCGGTACCGGTGAGGCCGTCCTCTTCGCCCGTTCGGCGACCGCCGGCGGGCAGCAGTTCCCCGTTCACTGGGGCGGCGACTGCTTCGCTTCCTTCGAGGCCATGGCCGAGTCGCTGCGCGGTGGGCTTTCCCTGTCCCTGAGCGGCTTCGGCTTCTGGAGCCACGACATCGGCGGCTTCGAGGGAACCCCGGACCCGGACGTGTTCAAGAGATGGCTCGCCTTCGGCCTGCTCTCCTCGCACAGCCGGCTCCACGGCAACGTGTCCTACCGGGTGCCGTGGGAGTTCGGTGAGGAGGCTGTCGACGCCGCGCGGCAGTTCACCCTGCTCAAGCACCGGCTCATGCCCTACCTCTACGGGGTGGCCGTCGAGGCCCACGCCACCGGTGTCCCCGTGATGCGCCCCATGCTCCTCGAATTCCCCGAGGACCCAGCCTGCCGCACCGTGGACCGGCAGTACATGCTCGGCCCGGACCTCCTCGTCGCACCCGTCTTCACCGCGGACGGCGAGGTGGAGTACTACCTGCCGCGGGGGACCTGGACTCATCTGCTGAGCGGTGAGAAGGTGGCCGGCCCCGTGTGGCGGCGGGAGAAGCACGGCTTCGACAGCCTGCCGCTCTTCGTGCGAGCGGGAGCGGTTCTGCCCCTCGGCGCGGACGACCAGAGGCCGGACTCCGACTGGCTGGACGAGCTGACCTTGCGCGTCCATCCGGCTTCGGTCGGCACGCCCCTCCGCCGTTCGGTCACGGTGCCCGACCTCGAGGGCCGGGTGGCGGCGGTCTTCCACCTCGCCCAGGACGAGGACGGCCTGCGCGTGCGTGCCGAGGGGACGGATCGTTCCTACCGCGTTGAGGTGGTCGGCGGCGGCTGTGTCCGGGGCGCCGGTGAAGTGGTCGTGCCCATGCCCTGACGAGCCTCTTCCCCGCGCCTCGGGGCGCCCCGGTGGTGCCTACCGGCCCTTCCCGCGGAGGGGCTGCCGCGCCCGCCGGGGCCTTCGACGGGTGCCAGGGGTGGTGCGTACCGGCCGCTACCCGCAGAACGGCCTCGCGCTCGAGTGGGGCCGACCGTACCCGTGCTCGACGCCATGGACCAGGGCGAACACGGCGAAGCCCGGCACCTGGGGGTGCCGGGCTGTACTGCGGCTGTAGGCCTCAGCCGGTGAAGGAGACCCTCGCGAGCCGTACCGGGCCGTTCAGCCGGATGTGCAGATCGTGCACGCCGGACAGCGAGAGACCGGCGGGGGTGGTCGCATAGGTGTAGGGACCGTCGGCGACGGGTGTGCAGGACGCGAGGAGTGTCCCGTCGGACAGCCGCAGTTCCACGGTGGCCGGTCCGGTCGCGGCCGTCTCCGCCGACGCCGTGACGACCCCGCCCCCGAAGTCGCAGCCTCGGAAGACCAGTTCGCCGGTCACGCCGTCCATGGCTGTCACCGCGTCGCCCGTCACCCTGGTCCGGTCCACGATCACGGTGCCGCGCTGTTCGTCGTAGTCCGCCGCATCGAGGCCGCTGTCCAGTACGGGACGCGGAGCGGTTTCCTCGCCCTCGATCCGGAGGTCGGAGGTGAGTCGGATGTCCGCGCTGGAGGCGCCGACGAGGATGACGCGCCGGCCCGCGTCGACTGTCCAGCGGCCACGGGAGACATCCCAGAAGCCGAGTGCCTCGACGGGCACCTCGAACGCGAGCCGTCGTGCCGCGCCGGAGGCGAGGTGCAGCCTGCGGTGGGCGAGGAGCTGCCGCTGCGGTCTGGGGACGGCCGAATCCGGCACCTGGACGTAGACCTGGGCCACCTCGTCCGCGTCATGCGTTCCGCTGTTGGTCACGGTGAAGGACACCTGGACGGTGTCTCCGGCGCGCGCGGTCGACAGATCGTCATAGGCGAAGGAGCTGTAGGAGAGGCCGTGGCCGAACGGATAGAGAGCGGTGCCCTCGTAGTACAGGTAGGTCTGACGGCTGCCGATGATGTCGTAGTCCAGCAGGTCGGGCAGTTCGGCGTCGGAGGTGTACCAGGTCTGCGGAAGCCGTCCCGCCGGCGACACGTCGCCGGCCAGGACCCGGGCGAGTGCGGTGCCCGCGGCCTGCCCTCCGTGGGCGGTCCAGAGCAGGGCGGGAAGGGCGGCATCCGCGTCGGGCATCGCGTACGGGTACGAGGAGACGACGGCGAGCACCGTACGGGGATTCGCGGCGTGGGCCGCGCGCCACAGGTCGGTCTGGTGGTCGGGCAGGCGCAGTGTGGTGCGGTCCTCGGTCTCGCGGCCGTTGATGTGCGGGTCGTTGCCGCCGACGACGACGACCACGTCGGCGGCCGCGGCCGCCGCGGCCACGTCGTCCACACCGCGACTCACGGTCACGATGTCGAAGACATCACCCTCTTCGGCGACCTTCAGACCTCCGGCGGTCACCGACACGTACCGGCCCGTGCCGACATGCTCGAGGAGGTGGCCCGTACCGTGTTCCTCCGGACGGAACGTCTCCTGCACCACCCAGCCCCCGGGCTGGACGGCCGACGCGCGCAGGAAACCGTCCTCGGCGACCGAAACGTAGGCGCCGTCGGGGGCCCGGAAGGTCAGCAGTCCGTCACCCCAGTCCACCGCGGTGAACGCCGTCGGGTCGCTGCCAACGGTCAGCGGCGCGAGATCGGTGCGACCACTCAGCAGGGCCGGGTCGAGTGCTCCTTCGGCTCCTCGCACCGTCGCCGCTGCCGACGGGGAAGGGACACGCACCCAGCCGGCCGCTGTGCGCAGCCGCACCCGGTCGGCGCCTTCGGTGAAGGAGACAGCGGCTGTGCCGAAGCGCTCGCGCAGTCCGTCCAGGGGCGTGGAGCGGTGGATCAGCGTGCCGCTGTACCAGTCCAGCTTGCACTCGTCGGCGAGCAGCCCGACCAGGGCGATGCGTGTGCCTTCGGCAAGCGGCAGCAGGCCGTCGTTCTTGAGCAGTACGACGGCCTGCTCGGCGGCCTCCCGCGCGAGCGACCGGTGCTCCGGGGTGTCGAACGCCGCGGCCTTCGCGTACGGGTCCAGCTCGGGATCGAACTCCCCGAGGCAGAAGCGCATCCGCAGGAGTCGGCGTACGGCCTCGTCGACTGTCTCGTCCTGGAGCAGCCCGAGGTCGAGTGCCCCGCGAACGCGTCCGACGATGACGGAGGAGTCCTGGCCGTGGTCCGTGAAGCTGTCCACACCGGCGCGCAGGGCGGCGGCCACGGCTTCCTCATGGGTGTCGCAGTAGTCCTCGGAGTCGACCAGGTTGGAAGGCGCACCGGCGTCGGAGCAGACCACCAGGGGCTGGTCGGTCCAGGTCCGCAGCTGCGTGTCCAGCAGGGGGGAGAGGTGGTTCGGCCTGCCGTTGACGAGGTTGTACGAGGGCATCACTCCGGCGACGGCCCCCGCCTCCACCGCGGGGCGGAAAGCCCGGAGGTCGTACTCGTGCAGGACCCGGGGGCGGATCGAGGAGGAGCTCGTGTCCCGGTCGGTCTCGTTGTTGTGGGCCAGCCAGTGCTTGAGCACCGGTGCGGTGCGCCAGTAGACGGGGTGGTCGCCGCGCAGGCCGCGGGTGTAGGCGACAGCGATGGCGGACGTCAGCCGAGGGTCTTCGGAGTATCCCTCTTCGTTGCGGCCCCACAACGGGTGCCTCAGCAGGTTGACCGTGGGGGCCCACACGTTGAGTCCGACTCTCGGATCGTTCGCCCGCATGGCGCGGGCCTCCTCCCCGACAGCCTCACCGACCTGGCGGACGAGGTCCTCGTTCCACGTGGCTCCCAGCCCCACGGCCTGTGGGAAGACCGTGGCGGGCCCCATCCACGCGACGCCGTGGAGGGCCTCCTGACCGGTACGGAACGCCTCGATGCCCAAGCGTTCGACGGGGGGCGCGAACTGGTGCAGCATCGCGATCCGCTCATCGCGCGTGAGCTGCCTGAGCAGGTCGTCCACGCGCTCGTCGAGGGAGAGGGTGGCGTCACGGAAGGACGGCCGCATGTCGGTCACAGAGTTCCCCAAGGGTGAGCGATCTCAACAGTGAAGCAAGATTCGAAGCGCTTCGATGCTGAAGGTCCCTGCGAGGAGTGTCAAGACGCAGCCGCCTCGGCCAAGTGCTCATCGAAGGTGAGGGGCCGCTGTTGCATGCTCAGCAGAGAAAGCGAAACCAAAGAATCCCGGGGCGACTCTTGAACGGCTTGCCTTCCTCACTTAACCTCGCTGCAACATCGAAGCGCTTCGACGAAGCGGTCGGTCGACCACTCCTTGCCTTGTGAGTCCCAGCTCGCCTCATCCGCCGACTTGCATGCGTACGGCCGCTCCCGAATGCCTCCCGGCTGCCCGCATGACGAAAGGGGCTATGCCATGCCCGACACCAGAGCTCCCAGCCGGAGAACGTTCCTCGGCTCCACCGCGGTCGCCGCGATCGCCGTCGCCGGCGGTGTGCCCCTGCTCAGCGCGTGCAGCGGTTCGTCCGGTGACAGCCGCGCCGAGGGTGTCACCACGGGGAAGAAGCTTCAGGGCATCCTCCCGGCCTTCGTCGGGTCCGACGTCGTGAAGCCGGACCTGCCGAGCACGAACGGGTCAGCCGTGGCTTTCACCACCGCGCTGCCGGCCTCGAAGCTCGCCGTCTCCGTGCCTGAGAAGCTCGGCAAGGGCAGCACTGTCTCGATCATGGCTCCCCTCTGGGGAACCTCCCCCGAGAACGGCAACCCGTACTGGACGGCGATGGACGAGGCCATCGGCGTGAAAGTGAACTGGCAGAACCAGGACGGCAACACCTACGGGCAGAAGCTCGGTGCCGTCCTCGCCTCCAGCTCGGTCCCGGACGTCGTCGTGGTTCCCGCCTGGGAGCTGGGCGGGAAGATGCCCAGCGCCATCAACAACAAGTTCGCCGACCTCGGCCCGTACCTGTCGGGCGACAAGGTCAAGGACTACCCGAACCTGGCTGCGATCCCCACCAACGCCTGGCAGCGGGCCGTCTTCGGCGGCAAGCTCCGCGGCCTGCCCATGCCGGCCAGCGACATCCCCAATATCGCGCCCTTCTACCGGTCCGACCTCTTCAAGGCCAAGGGCTACCAGCCGCCCACCACCACACAGGAGTTCTTCGACCTCGCCAAGGAGATCACCTCCGCCAGGAGCAGGGTCTGGGCCTGCGGCGACATGACCTGGGCCGCGTACAAGTTCTTCGGTGTCCTCGACGAGAAGCCCGCCTGCTGGAAGCTCGTCGGTGACAAGCTGGTCCACCGGATCGAGACCCCCGAGTACCTCGAAGCCCTCGAGTGGTCCCGCTCCCTCTACTCCGCCGGATTCGTGCACCCGGACGCCAAGGCCGAGAGCGGAGACATCGGCAACCTCTTCACCGCCGGCCGGGTGTGGATGTACAACGCGGACATCTCCGACTGGTACGGCAAGACCGTCGTCCAGCGGGGCGACAACCCGGGCTTCTCCATGGCCGCCATGGACTACTTCCACCACGACGGAGGCAAGCCGCGCCTCTTCGCCGGCTCGCCCTCCAACATCTGGGCGTTCGTCAACAAGAACGCCGACGAGAAGACGATCCGAGACGTCCTCGCCGTCGCCAACTACACGGCGGCCCCGTACGGCACCAAGGAACAGCGCCTCAAGGCGTACGGCGTGGAAGGGCTCCACCACACGCTCAAGGGTGACGAGATCACCAAGACCGAAACCGGCAACAACGAGGTCTTCGCGACCTACGAGTACATCGCGAGCCCTCAGCAGTTCTTCGCCTACCCCAACCACCCCGACGTGGCCGAGGGGATGGTCCGCTGGCAGCAGCGCATGGGCGCGTTCGTCACCCGGCCCCTCTTCTACGGCATGCAGGTCCAGGAGCCGAACCGCTGGGCCGAGCTCAGCAGCCAGTTCGAGGACCTGGAGAAGGACATCGTGCGAGGCCGGAAGAAGATCAGCGACATGCAGCAGGCCGTGTCGGACTGGCGCTCCCGCGGTGGTGACCAACTGCGTGACTGGTACCGGAAGCTCCTGGACGACGCCGGCGACCAGGCGTCCTGACAGCACCGGCCCGAGGGGGAACAAGGAGAAAGCACGTGCCGCAGAGCAAGCTGGCGGGTCCAGAACGCGCCGCTGACGACAGCAGGAAGGTCCCGGCTTGCTCCGGCCCGGCCGAGGGGGCGGATACAGCGAGGCGGGCGAACGTCCCCGTCGGCGCCTCCCAAGGCATCGGCTGGAGAGTCAGACTGCGTCGCGATCGCACGCTGATCCTGATGACCCTGCCCGCGGTCCTGCTCGTCCTGGTCTTCAACTACGTGCCTCTGCTCGGCAACATGGTGGCGTTCCAGGACTACGACCCCTACCTCGGGGACAACGCCTTGCAGGCCATCCGCGAGAGTCCGTGGGTGGGCATCGAGCACTTCAGCCGCATGCTGGAGGATCGTCTCTTCTGGCAGGCGCTGGAGAACACCCTGACGATCTTCCTGGTGCAGCTCACCCTGTTCTTTCCCGTGCCGATCCTGCTCGCGCTGCTCATCAACAGCTTCGTCCGCCCCGGGTCCGCGCCGTCGCGCAGGCGGTGCTGTATCTCCCCCACTTCTTCTCGTGGGTTCTGGTCATCACCATCTTCCAGCAGATGTTCGGCGGCGCCGGCATGCTGGCCCAGACCTTGCGCGAGCACGGCTACGAGGGCATCGACCTGATGACCGATCCCGGGCTGTTCAAGTTCCTGGTCACCTTCGAGATGATCTGGAAGGACGCGGGCTGGGGCGTCATCATCTTCCTCGCCGCGCTCTCCGTCATCAGCCCCGACCTGTACGAGGCGGCGGCGATGGACGGTGCCTCGCGGTGGCGGCGGATGTGGCACGTGACGCTGCCGGCCCTGCGTCCCGTGGTCGCCCTGCTGCTGGTGCTACAGGTGGGCAACGCCCTGACCGTCGGATTCGAGCAGATCCTTCTCCAGCGCACCGCGGTCGGCCCGACCGCTGCCGAAGTCCTCGACACCTACGTCTGGAACGTCGGCATCCAGTTCGGCGACTTCAGCTACGCGGCAGCGGTCGGAGTCATCAAGGGAATCATCGGCCTCGGTCTCGTACTGGCGGCCAACAAGGTCGCCCACATGATGGGCGAGCAGGGGGTGTACAAGCGATGAGCACCGTGTGGGGTTCCACGCGTCTCGGGGGGTCCCGCGGCCGGCTGCGGCCGGTGTGGGAGGAGGAGCCGAGCCGGGCCGGTCTGGCGGCGAAGGCCACGGTACTCGTACTCGCCTGCGCGGCGATCCTCTTTCCCCTGTGGATCGTGATCGTCACCAGCCTGTCCTCGGTGAAGACCATCACGGAGGCCGGAGGGCTCGTCGTCGTCCCCCGCGAGATCACTTTCGTGGCCTACCAGGAACTGCTCGGCGGAGGGCAGGTGACCCGGGCGGCGCTGGTGAGCGTGGGAGTCACGACCGTCGGCACCATCTTCAGCATGACCGTGTCCGTCCTGTGCGCCTACGGTCTCTCCCGCAGCGGATCACTGCTGCACCGGCCCCTGCTGGTGACCCTTCTCGCCACCATGTTCTTCGGCGCGGGTCTCATCCCCACCTACCTGCTGGTCCAAGGGATCGGGCTGACCGACACCTACCTGTCCCTGATCCTTCCCAGCGCGGTCAACGTCTTCAACATCCTCGTCCTGCGGTCCTTCTTCATGAGCGTCGCACCCGAGCTCCTCGACAGCGCCCGCATCGACGGTGCCGGTGACCTCCGCATCCTGTGGACGATCATCATGCCGCTGTCCCGCGCGGTCCTCGCCGTGATCGGGCTCTTCTACGCCGTCGGCTACTGGAGCGCCTGGTTCAACGCGTCGATCTACCTGAGCGACCAGAGCATGATGCCGCTGCAGAACGTGATGATGCAGTTGGTTCTCAAGCAGGAACGACCCACGGGCCTGGCACAGGCCATCAACACCGGCCAGCTCTCGCCCCTGTCGATCCAGATGGCTGTCATGGTGCTCGCACTGCTGCCGGTGGCCGTGCTGTCGCCGTTCGTCCAGAGGCACTTCAAGAAGGGCATGCTGACGGGCGCGGTCAAGGGCTGAGACCCACCGCACCGCCGGTCCCGGACGCCGTCGCCCGGCCCGGTGGTCTCCCTCACCTGAGCCGTCGTCCGCGGTCCGGTGTGCCTCCCCCCATCTCCGCCGTGTCCGCCCGCCCCTGACCACGGGAGGACACGGCGGTACCGCTCCGCACCGCAACCGCCCCACGAAGAGAGGGTTTCGGCATGTCCATGCTTGAACATCAGCCCGGCAGACGCACGGTTCTCACCGCCGGTGTGCTCACGGGTCTGACGGCCTGGCCCGCGCTGTCCGCAGTCGGCGCCGTCGCCGCTCCGGCGGCCCCCGGCACCGCGCGAGCGTCCTCCGGCACGGCCGGTGCCGCCCAGCAGCATCGTTGGCGTACCGCGGTCATCGGCGGAACCGGTTTCGTCACCGGCGTCCTCTTCCACCCCGGGGTGAAGGGACTCGCCTACGCCCGGACCGACATCGGTGGCGCATACCGGTGGGACAGCCGCACACGCGCGTGGGTCCCTCTCACCGACCACCTCGGCTGGGACGACTGGAACCTGCTGGGCGTCGAGGCCATGGCCATCGATCCCCACCATCGCGACCGCCTCTACCTCGCCGTCGGGACGTACGCGCAGAGCTGGTCGGACAACGGAGCCGTGCTGCGTTCGGAAGACCGGGGAGCCACCTGGTCCCGCACCGATCTGCCGGTGAAGCTCGGGGCCAACGAGGACGGGCGCGGCGCCGGCGAGCGACTCGTCGTCGACCCCGTCGACAGCGACACCCTCTGGCTCGGCACCCGCCACGACGGCCTGTGGAAGTCCACCGACCGAGGTGCCACCTGGGCGCGGGCGGGGTTCGGACCCGAGCCGGTGGCGAACGGGCAGGGAATCACCCTCCTCGTCGCCGCGGGACGAACGCTGTACGCGGGATGGGCCGACGGCGGAACCGCCCTGTACCGCCGCCGTTCCGGCGCCGCCTGGGAGCCCGTCCCAGGGCAGCCGGGAGGCGCCTCGGCCCGCGTGCCCATCCGGGCCGCGTACGACACCGCGATCCGCACGCTCCACGTCACCTACGCCGACGCCCCCGGGCCCAACGGGCAGAGCGACGGCAGCGTGCACGCCCTGAACACCCTCACGGGAGCCTGGACCGACATCACCCCGGTCCGGCCCGGTGGCACCACCTCGGACGGATCAGTCGACACGTTCGGATACGGGGGCGTCGCGGTCGACTCCCAGCGGCCCGGCACCCTGGTGGTCACCACCAACAACCGCTGGGCGGACATCGACACGGTCTTCCGCTCCACGAACGGCGGACGCACCTGGGAATCCCTGAAGGACCGTGCCGTCCTGGACGTCTCCGAGACGCCTTACCTGCGATGGGGCGAGTCCCGGCCCAAGTTCGGCTGGTGGATCCAGGCAGTCGCCATCGACCCCTTCGACTCCCGCCACATCGTCTTCGGCACCGGCGCCACCCTCTACGGAACGCGCGACCTGGTCCACTGGGCGCCTGAGATCCGCGGCCTGGAGGAAAGCGCCGTACGGCAGCTGATCTCCCCTCCCGAAGGCGGGGCGCACCTGATCAGCGGTCTGGCCGACATCGGCGTCATGTACCACGACTCCCTCACCGCCTCGCCCTCCCGCGGCATGGCCACCAACCCGGTCTTCGGCTCCGCCACCGGTCTGGCGATGGCGGCCCGGAAGCCCTCCTACGTCGTACGGACGGGATGGTCATCGAGCCGCAACGGCGCCTGGTCCGGCGACGGCGGCCAGAGCTGGAAGCCCTTCGCGAGCCAGCCGGACATCGCGAGCACGGCTCCCGGCCCCATCGCGACCAGCGCGGACGGCAGCACCCTGCTGTGGTCGTTCGTCCACTGGGACGGCTCCACGTACGCCACTCACCGCTCGACCGACAACGGCGCCACCTGGACGGAAGTGCCCACCTTCCCCCGGGGCGGCACGCCGGTCGCCGACCCGGGGGACCCGCGCCGCTTCTACGCCTACGACACGGCGAACGGCACCGTTCTCCGCTCGGTCGACGCCGGACGGACCTTCACCGCCGCGGCCACCGGCCTGCCGGCGGGCGACAGCCAGTTCCGCCTGGCCGCCACACCCGACCGGAGCGGCCACCTCTGGCTCTCCGCCAAGTGGAACGGCCTGTACCGATCCGTCGACGGCGGTGCCACCTTCACCAAGGTCGACAGCTGCTGGGCCTCCTACACCCTGGGCTTCGGCAAGGCCGCCGCCGGCGCGGACCATCCGACGGTCTTCCAGGTCGGCGCCACCGACCAGATCACCGCCGTTCTGCGTTCCGACGACGAGGGCGCCTCCTGGACCCGCATCAACGACGACGCCCACCAATGGGGCTGGATCGGCGAGACGATCACCGGTGATCCCCGCATCCACGGCCGCGTCTACCTCGGTACGAACGGCCGCGGCATCCAGTACGCCGACCCCGCCTGACCTCTCCGTCGAACCTCGACCCCTATGACGAAGCGAGTCCTTGCATGCCCTCTCTCAACGATGCCACCGGACCCCGCATCCTCCTCGGCGGCGACTACAACCCGGAGCAGTGGCCCGAGGAGACATGGCTGGAGGACGTGCGGCTGATGAAGGAGGCCGAGGTCACCTCGGTCACCATCGGGGTGTTCTCCTGGGCGACGATCGAACCCCGCCCGGGAGAACGCCACCTCGGCTGGCTCGACCGGCTCATGGACCTTCTGCACCAGCACGGCATAGGGGTCGTCCTCGCCACCCCCACCGCCTCGCCGCCGGCGTGGATGGGATCCCTCCACCCCGACACACTGCCGCGCGGTGAGGACGGGTCCGTCGTCTGGTACGGATCACGACAGCACTTCTGCCCCAGCTCACCCGTCTACCGGAGCTACGCGGCCGCCATCGCCAAGGACCTCGCCGAGCGATACGGCGACCACCCGGCTCTGCGCATGTGGCACATCAACAACGAGTACTGCACCTTCTGCTGGTGCGACGAGACCGCACGGCACTTCCGCCGCTGGCTGTGCCACAGGTACACCACGATCGACGCCCTGAACGAAGCGTGGGGCACCGCCTTCTGGAGCCAGCGCTACGACACGTGGGAGCAAGTCATCCCACCGCGCAAGGCCCAGTACCTGCGCAACCCCGCCTGCACGCTCGACTTCAGGCGGTTCACCTCCGACGCGCTCCTGGAGTGCTACACCGCCGAGCGCGACATCGTCGCCGCGCGTACCCCCCACATCCCCGTCACCACCAACTTCATGCCGTTCTGGACCGGGCAGGACGCATGGAGGTGGGCCCAGGAGGAGGACGTCGTCTCCGTCGACATCTACCCGGACCCCGCCGACCCGCACGCCGGCCAGTACGGAGCCATGATCCAGGACATGACCCGCTCGCAGGCCCGGGGGCCGTGGATGGTGATGGAGCAGGCGGCGGGCGCGGTGAACTTCCGCGGTGTCAACGTGCCCAAGCCCCGTGGCCTCGACCGGCTCTGGTCCCTCCAGGCCGTCGCCCGTGGCGCGGACGCCGTCTGCCACTTCCAGTGGAGGCAGTCGCGACAGGGAGCGGAGAAATTCCACTCGGCCATGGTCTCCCATGCGGGGGAACACGGCCGCGCCTATCAGGAGATCAAGCAGATCGGTGCCGAACTGTCCCGACTGGGGGAGAGCGTCGCCGGCACGCACGTCACCTCCGAGGTGGCGATCCTCCACGACTGGGACTCCTGGTGGGCCGACGAACAGGAGGGCCGCCCGTCCTCCGAGGTGCACTACCCCGCCGTGGTACGCGCCTGGCACCGGGCCCTGTGGGAGGCCGGTGTCACCACCGACTTCGCCCACCCCGAGCACACCCTGACTCCCTACCGTCTGGTCGTCGTTCCGCACCTGTATCTGCTGACCGACGCCGCTGTCGACAACCTCGTCGCCCACGTACGCGGCGGAGGCACCCTCGTCTGCGGGTTCATGACCGGGGCCGCGGACCAGGACGACCGCATCCGTCCCGGCGGCATGGACGAACGGCTGCGTGATCTGTTCGGTATCCGCCTCGTCCACGAGTGGTGGCCGCTGCCGGCGGGCGAAAAGGTGACATGCGACGGCCTCCGCACCTTCGAGGGAACCCTCTGGGCGGAGGAGCTGGAACTCTCCGCGGCCGAGACCGTAGCCACCTATCGAAGCGGCGAACTCGTCGGCATGCCCGCGGTGCTGCGCCACGGCCGTGCCTGGTACGTCTCCACGCTGCCCGAGCCGACAGCCCTCCGCGAGCTGCTCGCCCACGTGGCCCACGAGGCGGGCGCCCGCCCCGTCCTGGAGAACCGGCCGCCCGGCCTTGAGGCGATCCGCCGCGGTGGCCTGCTCTTCCTGCTCAACCATGCTCCCGGGCCGATCGTCGTCGAGGTACCGGGCTCCTACCGGGACCTGCTCACGGGCGACCGGGTGGACGGTTCCGTGCGCCTGGAGCGCCACGGTGCGGCGGTGCTGACGTGAGGCACGGGACGTGGGAACCGCAGCCCGCCAAACGGTGGGAGGACGCCTTCCTCAGCGGCAACGGCAGGCACGGCGCCATGGTGTTCGGCGACCCGGCCGACGAACGCGTCGTCGTCACCCACCACACCCTGGTCCGTCCCAATGGCAGCGAGGCCATCGCTCCGCCGGCGCTCGCCGCCGGGCTCCACGCTCTCCAGACCGCCCTGCTGGCGGGCGACACCAGAGCGGCGGAGGACTTCGGCGCGCAGTACCCGCACGTGTGGGTGCAGCCCTTCCACCCCGCCTTCCAGGTCCGCATGCGACGCAGCGGGGCGGGGGACGAGCCGGGATACCGCAGACAGGTGGACTTCACCACCGGGCAGGTGCGCGCGGGGGACGGCGGCTGGCGCAGCGACGTCTTCGTCTCACGCACCGACGACGTGATCGTCCACCGGGTGTCCGGCCGGCCCGGTGGACTGAGCGCCGAGATCCGCCTCGACGAGCGCCTGCCCGGGCTGCCCGACGGGCTGCGCTTCTCGCGCTCGGTGGTGTGCGAGAGTGGCGGGCGCCGCGGCACCAGGGCGGTGCTGAGCCTGCGCACCGAGTACGGCAACGGCCGGACCGCCTTCACGGGGACGACCCTCGTGGCCGTCCCCGACGGCCGGGCGGACACGGCCGGCGACAGCCTGCGGGTCACCGGGGCCTCCGCGATCCTGCTGCTGACCCGCGTGGAACGGCATCCTGCTGGAAGCGACCCCGGTGGCGCCCACACCGCCGCACTGCGTGCCTTGCTCGAATCGGCCCCGGCCGGCCTCGACGGGGCCGTTGCTTCGGGCCCGGAGGATGCCACCGAGCTGGTCTTCTCGCGGCTTCTGGACAGACATCTGCCTGCTCACCGGGACGCCTACCTCCGCGCCGTACTCACCTTGACGACAGACCCGGCGGAGAGAGAACTGCCGGGCAGTAAGCTGCTGCGCCGACCGGACAGCCCGGCGCTCGTCGAACGCCTCTTCGCGGCGGGCCGCTACCACCTCCTGTCATCCAGCGGCATGCTGCCGCCCCGTCTGACCGGTCTCTGGACGGGCGACTGGGACACCGCCTGGTCCGGCGCCTTCACCACCAACGCCAACCTCAACCTGCAGGTGTCCTCCGCCGCCGCCGGGGCGCTGCCCGAGGTGTCCCGGGCCCACGCGGAACTGGTACGCGGTCAACTGGCCCACTGGCGCGACAACGCTCGCGAGATTTTCGGTGCCCGCGGCATCGTCGCGCCCTCCCACACCGACGGGGAGAGCGGCCACACCCGGCACTTCGAACGCGCCTACCCCCTGCACCTGTGGACCGCGGGCGCCGACTGGCTGCTCCACCCTCTGGTCGACGAACTCCTCACCGGCGGCCGGCCCGGCCCCTGGCTCCCTCTCGCCCTGGTCGAGGCGGCCCAGTTCTACGAGGACTTCCTCGTCAGCCGCGGCCCCGGCGTCCCCGTGGCGGTGGTGCCCTCGTACTCGCCCGAGAACCGGCCCGCCAACGCGAGCTGGGGCACCGTCGACGCCACCATGGACATCGCCGCCGCACGGCACGCCCTGACCACCGCCGCCGACTTCCGCCCCGACCATCCCAGCGCCCCGCACTGGCGAGCCCTCGCCGCCCGGCTTCCTCCGTACCGGGTCAACGAGGACGGAGCACTGGCCGAATGGGCAGGTCCTGAGCTGGAGGACACGTACGACCATCGGCACATCAGCCATCTCTACCCGGTGTGGCCGCTCGACGAGATCAACCCCTACGACACGCCCGCCCTGGCGACCGCAGCCCACCGCGCTCTCGAACTACGCGGCACCGAGAACGACTCGGCGCACGGCCGCCTGCACACCGCCCTTGTCGCCGCACGGCTGCGTGACAGGGAGCTGGCGGGCCGAGCGCTCCACCACGTGCTGCACGGCGACTACTTCCACGACTCCCTCATGAGCGCCCACTACCCCGGGCGGGACGTGTACAACGCGGACGCCGCGCACGCCCTGCCCGCAGTGCTCATCGAGTGCCTGGTCCAGTCGTCCCCCGACCGGCTGGTACTGCTGCCTTCCGTGCCGCGCGAGTGCGCCGAAGGCACCTTGCGAGGCATCCGAACGCGCTTCGGAGCCCGCCTCGACCTGCGGTGGTCCGGAGAGCACGCCACCGCCGTGCTGTGGCCGTCGAGCGACCGCACGATCGACGTGGTCGCGGGGAGCGACCGCTACCGACTGAGCCTCGTCGCGGACCAGGAGCACGTTCTCTCCGTCCCCGGCAGGAAATGACCCCACCCCGTGGAAGGGACTCCACGCAACGCACCGCGTACAGGTTTCGCGAGCACCGCAGTCACACACTCGCGGCGGTGTTCGATCCGCCCGCTGCCGTCGCTCCGGCGCGGTCCCCGGCACACGCCGCGGCGCCTGGTGCCCCCATGACCGCTGGGGGACCGCGGCCGTCATCCCGCGACGGGCGCCGGTCCGCTGCTCGCGCGGACAACGAGCTCCGGCTTGAGGAGGACGACCTCGTCGTCGGCCTTCCCCTCGACCTTGGCGATGAGGTGGTCGACGGCCTGACGTGCCATCTCCCGCGCGGGGATGGTGACGGAGGTCAGCCGGACCGAACCCTGGAGGGCGACCTGCTCAGGGCACACGGCGACGACCGAGATGTCTTCGGGCACCGCCCGCCTCTCCTGGCGCAACAGGCTGAGCAGCGGTTCCACCGCCTGCTCGTTGTGCACGACGAAGCCCGTGACATCGGGGCGTTCGGTGAAGATCTGCCCGACGGCGCTCGCCACCGAGGCGTACGTGCCCTCGCACGGACGGTGCAACACACGCAGCCCGAGCCGACGTGCGCGGGCACGCAGGCCGTCGATCGTACGCTCAGCGAAGCCGGCCTTCCGCTCGTACACGGCCGGAGCCTCGCCGATCACGACGACCTCCCGGTGCCCCAACTCGGCCAGATGCTCCACACACAGGGCGCCGGCCTCGGTGAAGTCCAGATCGACGCAGGTGAAACCGGTGGTCTGAGAGGGCAGGCCGATGAGCACCGCGGGTCGGCCGCTCTCGCGCAGTACGGGGAGCCGGGCATCGTCCAGCTCCACGTCCATCAGGATGACGGCGTCCACGAGGCCGCTGGCGACCACACGGCGCACGGCGGCGGGCCCCTCCTCGCCGGTGAGCATCAGGACGTCGAAGCCGTACTCCCGAGCATGGGTGGCAACGGCGATGGCGATCTCCATCATCACCGGGACGTACATGTCCGTGCGCAACGGCATCATCAGCGCGATGATGTTGGATCTGCTGCTGGCCAGTGCCCTGGCTCCCGCATTGGGGTGGTAGCCCAGTTCCGTGATGCTGCGTTCCACCCGGCGCTTGGTGACCTCGGAGATGGTTCGCTTGCCACTGAGGACGTAGCTGACCGTGCTGGCGGAAACTCCGGCATGCTGCGCCACGTCGGCAAGGGTGACCATCAGGATCTCCAGGGTCGAGAAGCGCTTCGACAGCGCGATCTGCACGTAAACCTCAGGTTGCAAGAACAGTAATCCGCCCTACGGGTCGCTGTCCAGAGCTAGATGTCGAAGCGCTTCGACACTCCGACGGTCTTGTCGTGCCCGCCGAGTGGGAAGGCCGCCGGCGAGAAGGGGTCGCCATCGTCGGGAGCCGCGCCCGCGGACAGGCCCGCAGGCCGTGGCCGCGAGAGCGGGGTTCCGTCGGGCTCGTGATCTGTTCGGTGGAATCGCCGGTGGCAGGCGGCTGCTGTCGGCCGTGGCCCCCCGCAGGGCCTCCGTACTTCGACGCCCGTCCAGAGCCCTGGAGGTGTCGCTCCGACGAGCACGGCTGAGCCTGACCCAGGGCAGGCGCGGAGCAACTGCACCCGCATCACTCGTGCCCAGGGCCCGCTCGTCCGGGGTGGATCGGTTGCGTCGGCGCCGGTGGGTACTACCGAGCGCTGCCACCTCTGCCACCCGGTGGGGCGAACGGGCCGCACAAGGGAGGTCTCCAGCTGTCCTGGTGCCCGACGTGCGGAGGGGTGTCAGACACGACAGTGCCGGTTCCCGCATCGCGCGGGAACCGGCACTTGTCGTTCGTGATCGTGGCTACGGGGTGACGCAGCCGATCGAGCCGACCGGGAAGTCGTTGCCGGTCGATGTTGCGGTGAACCCGAAGGTGACGCTGCCCTCCGGTGCGATGGTGCGGTTGTAGCCGAGGTTCCTGACCGTGAGCGTGCCATCGGGGTCCGTGGTCAGCGCCCCGCTCCACACGCTGCTGATCTTTGTGCCCAAGCCGGGCTTCCACTGCACGGCCCAGCCGTCACGCGCCGTCGTGCCGTGGTTCATGACCTCCACGGAACCCTGGAAGCCGCCGCTCCAGGAGTTGGTCACGCTGTAGACGGCCATGCATCCGGTGTGCGGATCGGCGGGAGGCGGAGTGGGGGTGGGTGTCGGGGTCGGTGTGGGGGTGGGTGTCGGAGTGGGCGTCGGATGCGGAGTGCCGCCCGAGCCGCGAATGCCGGTCACCTCGCCGTTGCCGCCGTCGAAGACGATGTCGGAGCAGGAGAAGAAGTTCTCCTGACTGTCCGATCGCACCCACTGGATGAACATGACCGCGTCACCCGAGCGGCCCGAGGGCAGGTCCAGGTCCCAGTAGTAGTGGCCGCCGTCGGTGCCGGGCCCGCCCGACTGCGGCGGGTCGGAGACGGTCCCGACCAGTTCCAGGTCGTCCCAGCCCAGCTCGGTGCTCGGCGAGTAGCCGGGCTTGGACAGGTACACCCGGAAGGAGCCCGGGTGCGCCGCCCAGTTGCTGTGCTTGACCTGGATGGTCTTCCCGGACGTCAGGTGCGTCCGGGGCCAGTCGGAGCGGGGGGCGTTGTAACCGGTGAAGTTGTACGGCGAGCGGTCACCGGCACTGCACAGCTTTCCGTCCGGGACGTAGCCCGCCCCCCGTCCGCCCGCGTTGGAGTCGAGCACGGCGAACCAGTTGTACAGCGCGTTCGCGCCGCTCTCGGCGAGCGCGGCCTTGCACGCCGGGTTGGTGGGGTCCAGCGCGCCGGTCCCGGTCCGCGCGTCCAGCATGCAGAGGTAGGTACGCGACCCCGGTGTCATCGTCGCGCCGTGCGCCTGCGCGTCTCCCTGGCCCATCAGCGTCAGGCCGATTCCACCGAGGAGTGTCGCGACCGCCGCCGCCAGGGAGGTGAACAGCTTCTTGCGTCGAGCCATGAGGTCTCCTGTGCCTGTGAGGGGATGGTCTTCCGGCGGTGCTTCTCTCTCCTGCGGCCACCATCGGGCGAGGAGTCCCGGGGCGACACCTGGATCAGGAGGGTGCTGTTCAGGGCGAGCGCCGTGGCGAAGCGGGTGGGATCGCCGTGGCCGGAGCGCGGCCGTAGTCGTCGGTCCCGCACGGGCGGGATCCGGCGTCCACCGGGTCGCGTCGTGCCGACGCCGGCAGGAGTGCTGAGCAGGCTGCGCCCGGAACTGGGGGAGTGCGGTGACGCTCGCATGCGGGGCCTCTCCGGGAGGGACGACCGGATGGGGCGATCACGGAATCGGATGCGCCCGCCGTTCTGGTTCTGGGAGCGCTCCCATCCGCTGGTGCTACGGACTGTAGGAGCTTTGCTATGCCCCTGACAACCCATCGCGGAGGATGTGTCGAGAGGATCGATGAAGGCTGAGGTCAGGGCGGGGCGGTCAAGGCCGGGATGGCTGTCGCGCTGCGGCGCGGCGGGGCCAGGGCGGCACGGTGCGCTCCAGCGGGCAGGGGGGGCGGGGTGGCCGTCGGCCCGACAGGCGGCCGGCCGGGTGGTCAGGCGAGGCGGCAGAGTTCTTGTGGCCGAGCCCTGCCGGGCCGAGTCGCGTGGTGTCCTGGGCCCGGTCGGTCGTCTCTCATGAGTCCGGCAGAGCGGCGAATCCTGTCCAACCGCTTGACGGCACGTCCCGCGACCCCGATTTTGGGAGCGCTCCCACTACTGCCCGCACTCCGCCGGACGTCATACCGGTGCCTCAGTCACTGTGTGCCCTTCCCCCTCCCGTAAGGACTTCGGTGTGCCGCGACATCAGCCACTCGCTCCCCGCCCGTCCCGTACGTTGCGCCGACCGGACCGCTCCAGACGCGTCAGCGTGTTAGCGGGCGCCGTAGCCACCGCCGGACTGCTGGCCGGCACCCTCGCCCCACCAGCCGGCGCGGCCCAGCCTCTCGACGAGGGCCACGAGGTCGTCGTCAACGGGGACTTCTCCGCGGGCACCGCCCCCTGGTGGTCGACGGCCAACAGCCCCGTCGCCGTCTCGGACGGACGCCTCTGTGCCGACGTCCCCGCGGGCACGGCCAATGCGTGGGACGCCATCGTCGGGCAGAACGGGCTCGCCCTCACCGCCGGTGAGGGATACACCCTCAGCTACACGGCGACGTCCACCGTACCGGTCGCCATCCGCACCAACGTGCAGATGGCGACCGAACCGTGGACCACGGAACTGGCCACCGCGCAGCCGGTCGGGACGACCGCCGAACGTGTCACGGAGACCTTCACGGCCGGGGCCGACCATGACGCGGCGCAGCTCGTCTTCCAGATCGGGGGCAGCGCCGAGGCCCTCACCTTCTGCGTCGACGACGTATCACTGCGCGGCGGGACCGCGCCGCCGCCGTACGAACCGGACACCGGATCCCCGGTCCGGGTCAACCAGGTCGGATACCTCACCCACGGCCCCAAGGCCGGCACGGTGGTCACCGACGCGACCGATCCGCTGCTCTGGACACTCGACTCGGCCGCCGGGACACGCGTGGCCGACGGCACCACCACTCCGGCGGGCGTGGACACCGCCTCGCGGCGACAGGTCCACACCTTCGACTTCAGTGCGGTGACGACCGTGGGCGAGGGGTACACCGTCACGGTCGCGGGGGAGAAGAGCGAGCCGTTCGCCATCGGCGACGACCTCTACGCGCCACTGCGCACCGACGCGCTCGCGTACTTCTACCACAACCGCAGCGGCATCGAGATCGACGCGGACATCGTGGGCGAGCAGTACGCGCGGCCGGCCGGCCATCTCGGCGTGAGCCCCAACCAGGGCGACAACGACGTGCCCTGCCAGCCGGGTGTGTGCGACTACCGTCTCGACGCGGCGGGGGGCTGGTACGACGCCGGTGACCACGGCAAGTACGTGGTCAACGGCGGTATAGCGGTTGCCCAGCTGATGTCCACGTTCGAGCGGACCCTGTACGAGGAGACCGCCGACGCCGGGCCGCTCGGCGACGGAGAGCTCCGGCTGCCCGAACACGGGAACGCCACTCCCGACATCCTCGACGAGGCGCGTTGGGAGCTGGAGTTCCTCATGCGGATGCAGGTGCCCGCGGGGGAGCCCCTCGCCGGTATGGCTCACCACAAGCTGCACGACAAGGCGTGGACCGGACTGCCCCTCCGGCCGGACCGTGACCCCCAGCCCCGGGAACTGCATCCGCCGACCACGGCGGCCACCCTCAACCTGGCGGCCACCGCCGCCCAGTGCGCCCGCCTCTTCCATGCCTACGACGCGGCCTTCGCCGCACAGTGCCGGTCTGCCGCGCGGTCCGCGTGGACAGCGGCCAAGACCCACCCCGACATCCTCGCCGATCCGCAGGACGCCACGGGCGGCGGCGCCTACAGCGACGACGACGTGCGGGACGAGTTCTACTGGGCGGCGGCGGAACTCTTCCTCACCACCGGCGAGGACAGCTACCGTCAGGAGGTCCTCCGCTCCCCGCTGCACGGTGACACCGACGCGGTCTTCCCGCGCGGCGGCATGTCATGGGGCTCGGTCGCCGGGCTCGGCGCCCTGAACCTCGCGAGTGTGCCGGGCAAGCTGTCCGCCGACCAGCTCGCCACGGTACGCGGCATGGTGACCGAAGCCGCCGACGGATACGCGGCAGACTCGGCCCGGGCCGCCTACGGCCTCCCGTACTCCCCCGACGACGGGCACTTCGTATGGGGTTCGAACAGCCAGGTCGCCAACAACATGGTCGTCCTGGGTTCCGCGCACGACCTGACCGGCAGGACCGCCTACCGCGACGCCGTACTGCGCGGACTCGACTACCTGCTGGGCCGCAACGCGCTGAACCAGTCCTATGTCACCGGGTACGGCGAGCGGGACTCGCGCAACCAGCACCACCGCTTCTGGGCCAACCAGCTCGATCCGGCCCTGCCGAACCCCGCACCGGGGTCCCTGGCCGGCGGCCCCAACGCGTCCATCGAGGACCCGGTCGCGCAGGCCAAGCTGAAAGGCTGCGCACCGGCGATGTGCTACATCGACGACATCGAGTCCTGGGCCACGAACGAGATCACCATCAACTGGAACGCCCCACTCGCCTGGGTCGCGTCCTACGTGGACGATCTCGGCGGCGGTGAGCCTGTGACGGCACAGTGCGAGGTGACGTACACGTCGCAGCGCTGGAGCAACGGCTTCACCACCCACATCGAGCTCAAGAACACCGGCGACGACCCCGTCCGGCCCTGGCGGCTCGACTGGACGTTCGCCGACCGGCAGCAGGTGACCGACACCTGGGGGGCCGACATCGGGCAGACCGGCCCCCGGGTGACGGCCGAGGCCCTGAGGTGGAACGCCATGCTCGCGCCCGGCACCACCGTGCTGTTCGGCTTCAACGGCCGCCCCACCGGCCTCGTGCACGACCCCCAGGTCTTCAGGCTGAACGGCAAGGTCTGCGCGACCACATCACGACGGTGAGCGGCAACCCGTCCTACCGCGTACGAGGGAGAATCGATGTGAAACGCTTTCTGGCTCTACTGGCCACCTGCGCGACGGCCCTGGGCCTCACCACCCTGCTCGGCCCTCCGGCAGTGGCCGCCACCGGATGCAAGGTCGACTACACGGTCACCAGCCAGTGGCAGGGGGGGTTCCAGGCCGGAGTCAAGGTCACCAACCTGGGTGAGCCCGTCACCGGATGGACCCTGAAGTTCACCATGCCCGACGCGGGGCAGAAGCTCGTCCAGGGCTGGAACGCGACCTGGTCGCAGTCCGGTTCCGCGGTCTCCGCGGTCGGCGTCGACTGGAACCGCACACTGGCCAACGGCGCCTCGGCCGATCTGGGGATGGTGGGTTCCTTCACAGGCGTCAACCCGAAACCCACGGCGTTCACGCTCAACGGCGTCGCCTGTACGGGCTCCGTGGAGGAGCCCCCGCCCGTCGACCCGCCCGTCCCGGGCACCGGCACCCCCGTGGACATCAACGGCAGGCTCCACGTCTGCGGCGTGCACCTGTGCAACCAGTACGACCGCCCCGTACAGCTGCGGGGCATGAGCACCCACGGCATCCAGTGGTTCAGCAAGTGCTACAACGCCGCGTCCCTGGACGCGCTGGCGAAGGACTGGAAGTCCGACCTGCTGCGCGTGGCCATGTACGTCCAGGAAGGCGGTTACGAGACCGACCCGGCGGGCTTCACCAGCAGGGTGAACGGCCTCGTCGACATGGCCGAGGCACGTGGCATGTACGCCATGATCGATTTCCACACCCTGACGCCGGGCGACCCGAACCACAACCTCGACCGGGCCAAGACGTTCTTCGCCTCCGTCGCGGCCCGCAACGCCGACAAGGACCACGTGATCTACGAGATCGCCAACGAGCCCAACGGAGTGAGCTGGACGGCCATCAAGAACTACGCCGAACAGGTCATCCCGGTGATCCGGGCCGCGGACCCGGACGCCGTCATCATCGTCGGCACCCGCGGCTGGTCCTCCCTGGGCGTCTCGGAGGGCTCGAACGAGAGCGAGGTCGTCAACAACCCCGTCAGGGCGTCCAACATCATGTACGCCTTCCACTTCTACGCCGCGAGCCACAAGGACTCCTACCGAGCCACGCTGAGCCGCGCGGCCTCCCGACTGCCCCTGTTCGTGACCGAGTTCGGCACGGTGACCGCCACCGGCGGGGGAGCGATGGACCGGGCGAGCACGACGGCCTGGCTGGACCTGCTCGACCAGCTGAAGATCGGCTACGCGAACTGGACCTACTCCGACGCGGACGAGAGCAGCGCGGCCTTCAGGCCGGGCACCTGCGACGGCGGCGACTACAGCAGCAGCGGGGTGCTGACCGAATCGGGGGCACTGCTCAAGAACCGCATCAGCACCCCCGACTCCTTCCCCACCAGCTGACCGGCCGACCGGATCCCCGCCCCGCGAGACCTCCGTGGTGTCACCCGGCATCTCCCGGACGCGCCGCTGAGCCGGGGCCGAGCTGCCCCGCCCCGGGAGCCTGGGGCACGCGGTGGCAGCCGGTCTCCTGCCTCGGCCGTGGCCCGGCCTGACTCATGGCGAACAGCTCGGCCATCTTCTCGGTCCCATCCCTGCGGCGTGTCGACACACCGCAGGGATGGGACGAGGCGCCGTGGGACATCGGCTGCCTCGTCTCAGCGGCTCCCGGCCGGAACTGTGGTGCGGACAGCGGCGTGACGGCGACCTGGTCGATAGGAGTGACGGCGGGAGCGGGGTGTGCTCCACGGCGCGTGGGCCTGGGCGGGGTTGGTGATCCCTGGTCAGCGGCGGCCGGAGGACAGGACGACGAGGAACTGGCCGCCGCCCGGTTCGATGGCGGCGGTCACCGGCAGCCCCGGCACCAGTCGGGAGAACCGGTCCACCAGCCAGTCCGCCGCCTCCTGGGCATCACGCTCGGTGGGACAGCGGCCCACCATCTCCCGGCCCCCCTTGCGCTCCAGCCTCCCGGCCACGGTGATCAGCGGCGCGGGTTCGGTCACATACAGGCGGTCCGGCCAGGCGATGACCACCTTGACCGCGCCCTTCCGCGTGTTGCATCCCCGGTGTGCGAGCCGCTCGGTGACCTTGGCCTTCCGGTCGGCAGTCCGGCTGTCCACGCTGGGCCCTCGCGGGTCGTTCACCGACTGATCGAGGTCGACCACTTCGTCACACACCCAGCATCGACCGCCGTCGCGCTCGGCCACGTCATCAAGGAGACTCATCCGAGCAAACTAGCCTGCCCGGCCGCCACCCCGCGCACCAGGGCGTCGGCGGCGTCCTGACACCGGCCGACAACGCGGCAACGTCGGACGACCGGGCCTGGACCGACGCGCCGGTTCCCGCAGTCCGGACGAGGCTTTGCCCCGCCCCGGCGTTTCTGCCGCCCGGTCTTCCCGGCGGACGGCCATCGTGAGTGACGCTCAGGTCTGCCGGCGGACGATCAGACGCTGGAGAATGATGAAGGCGAGCAGGAGTACGCCGATGACGATTTTCGTCCACCAGGAACTGAGGGTGCCCTCGAAGGAGATCAACGACTGTACGGTGCCGAGGACCAGCACCCCCACCACTGAACCCACCACGTAGCCCGTCCCGCCCGCGAGGAGGGTCCCTCCGATGACGACGGCGGCGATGACGTCGAGTTCCATGCCAACGGCGTGCAGACCGTAGCCGGAGAGCATGTAGAGGCTGAAGAGCAGGCCGCCCAGGGCGGAGCAGAAACCGCTCACCACATAGACGCCGACCTTGGCCCGGCTGGTGGCCAAGCCCATCAGGCGGGCCGAGGACTCGCTGCCGCCCACCGCGTAGACGGTCCGGCCGAAGCGCGTCAGATGCAGGACGTACAGGGCCGCCAGGACCACGGCCAGCGCGATCACGACGCTGTAGGTCAGGGTGATGTCGCCCGGCAACGTGATGGCGCCGGCGGCGAACTCACGGAAGGAGGGTTCGGTGATGGAGACCGACTCGACACTGATGAGGAAGCAGAGCCCGCGGGCCAGGAACATACCCGCCAGCGTGACGATGAACGGCTGGACCTCGAAGTGATGGATGACCAGGCCCATGAGCAGGCCCAGGGTGGCGCCCGACCCGAGGACAGTGATGATCGAAAGGAGCGGAGGCCAGCCCGCGTTCAGGGTGGCCGCGGCGATCATGGTGGAGAGGGCGGCGACGGCGCCGACCGAGAGGTCGATGCCGCCGGTCAGGATGACGAAGGTCATGCCCACCGCGAGGACGATGAGGAAGGAGTTGTCGACGAACAGGTTCGCGACCACCTGCCCCGACGCGAAGTTCTCGTAACGGACCGACCCGGCTCCGAAGGTGACCACGAACACGGCGAAGGTGGCGACCACGGGCAGGAATCGCTGGGGAAGACGTGCGGAGGAAAGAGCCAAGGTGCTCATCCGGCGGCCACCTCCTGGGAGCGGGGCGTTGAAACAGCGGTCTTACGGCGTGCGCGGAGCATCCTCGCCGTCCGGGGCGACTGGAGCAGGCAGACGACGATCACCACGACGGCCTTGAAGACCAGAGTGACGTCGGTCGGCACACCGATGGTGTAGACGGTGGTGGTCAGTGTCTGGATCACGAGGGCGCCCAGCATGGTCCCGGCCAGGGAGTACCGCCCCCCGGCCAGCGACGTGCCCCCGATGACGACGGCGAGAATGGCATCCATCTCGATCCACAGACCGGCGCTGTTGGCGTCGGCCGCGTTCACGTTGGAACTGATCATCAGGCCCGCGACGCCCGCGCACAGACCGGCGAACACGTAGACCGTCCAGACGATCGTGCGTGAGCGCACGCCCGCGAGCTCGCCCGCCTTCGGGTTGATCCCCACGGCCTCGATGAGCATGCCCAGCGCGGTTCGGCGGGTGATGAGGGCGACGGCCGCCAGGACGGCGAGGCTGATCAGGATCGCGATCGGCAGGAGGAGGAACCCCGAGCCGATCTGCCGGTAGAGGGGATCCTTGACGGTGACGATCTGGCCCTCGGTGAGCAGCATGGCGCCCCCGCGACCCGCCGTCATCAGAACGAGCGTGGCGATGATTGGCTGGATTCCCAGGACGGAGACCAGGAAGCCGTTCCACAGCCCGAGCAGGATGCACACGCTCAGAGCCAGCAGGACTGCGGTGACCGCGTCCCCGCCGCCGGATATGTAGGTGCAGGCGATCGCGCCGGCGATGGCGGCGACGGCTCCCACGGACAGATCGATGCCCCGGGTCGCTATGACCAGGGTCATGCCGACGGCGATCAGGAGCGTAGGTGCTCCGTTGCGGAGGATGTCGATCATGCTGCCGAAGAGGTGCCCGTCCTGAAGGCGGAGTTCCACGAAGGAGGGCTCGACGGCGACATTGAGGACGATCAGTGCGACGAGGGCGATGAGCGGCCACAGCAGCCGCCCGCGCGTCATGAGGCCACCGCCGCGGTGTGGTTGGCGCTCGGAGCGGCTATGACAGACATGATCTTGTCCACCGAGACGTCCTGCCCGTTCAGTTCGGCCACTTTGTGCCGGTCACGCAGGACGACGACCCGGTCGGACACGCGCACCACTTCTTCCAGTTCGGCGGAGATGAACAGCACCGCCATTCCCTCGGCCGCGAGGTCGGCCACGACTTTCTGGATGTGCGCCTTGGCACCGACATCGATGCCCCGGGTGGGTTCGTCGAGGATGAGCAGTCGGGGCCGGGTGACCAGCCAGCGTGCGAGCAGTACCTTCTGCTGGTTCCCGCCGGAAAGGGAGCTCATGAGGGCGTCGGGATCGGCGGGGCGGATGTCCAGCTTCGCGATGTACTCCTTCACCAGGGCCTCGGAGGTGCGCCGCGGGATGGGCCGTGCCCACCCTCGGGCGGCCTGCAGGGCGAGCACGAGGTTGTCGCGGACGCTGAGTTCGGCGACGACTCCCTCGGCCTTGCGGTCTTCCGAGCAGAAGGCCACGCCCTGGGCGATCATCGCCCGGGGGCCGCGGGGGCGGAGTTCCCTGCCGTTGACCGTCAGAGTTCCGGTATGCGCGCGGTCCGCGCCGAAGAGCATGCGAGCCAGCTCGGTGCGGCCCGAGCCGAGCAGGCCGGCCAGGCCGACCACCTCTCCGGCATGGATCTCCAGGTCGACGGGTGCGAGCGAGCCCGTGCGCCCCAGGGCGACGGCGCTGAGGAACGGCGCGGTACCGGGAGCCCGGTCCTCCGAGCGCCGCTGTACCTCCTCCAGCACTCCCATTTCGCGCCCGAGCATCGCTGAGACGAGTTCGATGTGGTTCATCTCCGACGGCAGGTACTCACCGACGAGTGAGCCGTTCCGCAGAACGGTCATGCGGTCGGCGATCTCGTAGACCTGGTCGAGGAAGTGGGAGACGAACAGGATGGCGACTCCGTCGTCGCGCAGCACGCGCACGATCCGGAAGAGCTCGTCCACCTCGTCGGCGTCCAGGCTGGAGGTGGGCTCGTCCAGAACCAGCACGCGTGCGTCCACGACCAGTGCCCTCGCGATGGCCACGAGTTGCTGGATGGCGATCGGGTGAGAGCTCAGCAGGGAGGCGGGGTCGATGGACAGGCCGATGCGGGTGAGCAGCTCCTTCGCCCCCGCACGCATGGCCCGGCCGTCGATGTGCCCCAGCCGCCGCGGCTCGCGGCCCAGCAGGATGTTCTCCGCAACCGAGAGGTTGGGCAGGAGGTTGACCTCCTGGTACACCGTGCTGATCCCGGCTTCCTGGGCTTGACCGGGCGCGTCGAAGGCGACCGGCTCGCCATGCAGGCGTATGACGCCGGCCGTCGGAGGATGCACGCCGGTGAGTGCCTTGATGAGGGTGGACTTGCCTGCCCCGTTCTCGCCCATCAGAGCGTGCACTTCACCGGGGAGCAGACGGAGGTCGACGCCCGAGAGAGCTTTGACGCCGGGGAACTCCACGCTGATGTCGCGCATCTCGACCACCGGGGTGCCGGTCAGCGCTGAGGAATCGGTCATGACCAGTGCTTTCGTCGTGGGTGCCAGCCCCTGCCACCGGCACGAGGCGCGCGGTGGCAGGGACTGGAGCTCGTGGATCAGTACTGCCGGTCGGGGAGCGCCTTCTTCGCCTGCTCGGGCGTGAAGGTGGTCTCCTCGGTGACCACTCGCTTGGGGACCTTCTCCCCACCCACGACCTTCTTGGCGAGGTCCATGAGCTGGTCGCCGAGGAGCGGGTTGCATTCGACGATGTAGTTGATCTCCCCGTCGGCAAGCGCCTGCATACCGTCCTTGACGGCGTCGACCGTGATGATCTTGATGTCCTCGCCGGGCTTCTTACCGGCGGCCTTGATGGCTTCGATGGCGCCCAGGCCCATGTCGTCGTTGTGGGCGTAGACGACGTCGACATCGGGGTTGGAGCGCAGGAAGGCCTCCATGACCTGCTTGCCGCCGGAGCGGGTGAAGTCGCCGCTCTGGGAAGCCTTGATCTTGATGTCGGGGCGGGCGGCGATCTTCTCCTCGAAGCCCTTCTTGCGGTCGATGGCGGGTGCGGCGCCGGTGGTGCCCTGCAGTTCCACCACGTTGACGGGGCCCTTGGTGTTCTCGACCAGCCACTCGCCGGCCTTCTCGCCCTCTTCGACGAAGTCGGAGCCGAGGAACGTCTCGTACAGGGTGTCGTCGTCGGAGTCGACCGCGCGGTCGGTCAGGATCACCGGGATGCGCGCCCGCTTGGCCTCCAGCAGCACCGCGTCCCAGCCGGTCTCCACCACCGGGCTGAAGGCGATGACATCGACCTTCTGCTGGATGTAGGAGCGGATGGCCTTGATCTGGTTCTCCTGCTTCTGCTGTGCGTCGGAGAACTTCAGCTCCACGCCCGCCGCCTTCGCGGACTGCTGGACGGACTTTGTGTTGGCCGTACGCCAGCCGCTCTCGGCCCCGACCTGGGCGAAGCCCATGGTGATCTTCTTGCCGGCCGCGCCGCTGTCGCCGTCCTTGCTCGAGGTGCTGTCCGAACCACACGCCGTCAGTGTGGCGAGCAGCAGAACGCTGACACCCGTGGCGATCTTCTTCAACACTGCTTCCTCCGTGCTCAACTGTGCCCACTCGGGGTGGCGAGCTTCGCGTGACCGGGGTCACTGGTGCATCAGAGTGAACGCTCACATCTACCCAGTCAACCCCTGGGGTACTGCGATTTCGCATCACAGGGACAGGGGAGGAGGTGCGCTATGTTAGCGCTCATTATTTGAGGCCCCTGGAGTTCGAGCGCCTCGGAACTCCTCATCTCCGGATCTTGGTGAGTGCGGGAGGCGCGCGCTGGCTGTCGGGCCTCTAGCCTGGTTATGGTTCGAGGTGCTGCGTCCCCGCGTGGTCGCTCACAGGTGCCGGGCAGGCAGAAACAAGCGGAGTCAGGAGATGCAGGTGGAGGACGCCTCGGCGGCTACCCGGGTACGCGAGCCGGCCATGACGGACGTGGCGCGGCTCGCCGGGGTCTCCCACCAGACGGTGTCCCGCGTGCTCAACGGGCACCCCAATGTCCGGGAGCAGACGCGGCTGAGAGTGCGTGCCGCGATCGCTGAGCTGGGATACCGGCCCAACCGTGCCGCGCGCACCCTGGTGACCGGCCGCTCCCAGCAGATCGGCGTGGTGGCCCAGAACTCCACTCTGTACGGGCCGACCTCGATGCTGGCGGCCTTCGAACTGGCCGCCGCGACCCAGGGCTTCGCGGTGAGTGTGCGACGGGTGCGCGTCCTCGACCGCTCCTCCATCGCCGCGGCGGTGGAACACCACCGGGACCAGCGGGTCGCCGGCATCGTGGTCATCGCTCCCACCGCATCCGCCGACGAGGCACTGGCGGAGATTCCGGCCGACGTCCCGCTCGTGGCCGTCGACGGGGACCCCGACCGGGGTGGAGCGCTGGTCACGGTCGACCAGGAGAAGGGGGCCTTCGCCGCCACACGGCACCTGCTGGACGCGGGGCACCAGACCGTGTGGCACATCTCGGGTCCGCCGGACTGGTTCGACGCCGCGGGCCGGGCGCGCGGGTGGCGGCGTGCTCTGCAGGAGGCCGGTGCGGAGATTCCACCCGTCAGCTCCGCGGACTGGAGCGCGTCCTCCGGCTACCGCGCGGGTCAGATGCTGGCCCGCATGCCCGATGTGACCGCCATCTTCGCGGCCAACGACCACCTGGCCCTCGGCGCCATCCGCGCCATGGCCGAGCGGGGTCGTCGCGTCCCTGACGACGTGAGCATCGTCGGCTTCGACGACGTGCCCGAAGCCGGTTTCTTCTCGCCCCCGTTGACCACGGTGCGCCCGGACTTCGACGGGGTGGCCACCGAGACCCTCAGCCTTCTGCTGGCTCGGATCGAGGGCGAGTCGGGGCCTTCGCTGCGCACACTCAACCCCACACTCATCCCGCGGGAGAGCGTCGCGGCTCCGCGCGGCTGAGCCTCTTACCCGGCCGATCCCCCGAAGTCCTGCCTGAGCACGCTCACATGCCCGGTCATTGCTGTCGGCGGATGTCTTGACGCATAGATTGTTAGCGATAACACTTCGGGTGTCCTTCGACGAACGACCAAAGGTGGCTTCATGGCCGACGAACCTGACTCCCTCGTAGTCGGTGTCGACTACGGCACGCTGTCCGGACGCGCCGTGGTGGTGCGGGTCCGGGACGGCGCCGAGCTGGGCACGGGTGTCCATGCCTACCGCCACGGCGTCATTGACCGGTCCCTGCCCGCGACGGGCCAGACCTTGCCGCCGGACTGGGCACTGCAGGTTCCCGAGGACTACCTCGACGTTCTGCGGATCGCCGTACCGGCCGCGATCGCGGACGCCGGGGTCGATCCAGCTCGTGTGATCGGGATCGGGACCGACTTCACCGCCTGCACCATGGTGCCGACCACCGGGGACGGAACCCCGCTGTGCGACCTGCCCGAACTCGCTGGGGATCCGCACGCGTACGTCAAGCTCTGGCGCCACCACGCCGCCCAGCCGCAGGCCGACCGGATCAACGCCCTGGCGCGGGCGCGCGGGGAGAAGTGGCTGCCGAGGTACGGAGGGCTGATCTCCTCGGAGTGGGAGTTCGCCAAGGCGCTCCAGGTGCTGGAGGAGGCGCCCGAGGTGTACGCCGCCATGGACCGGTGGGTGGAAGCCGCCGACTGGATCGTCTGGCGGCTCACGGGGGAGTACGTACGCAACGCCTGCAGCGCCGGTTACAAGGGGATGCGCCAGGACGGCGAGTACCCCGCCGCGGACTTCCTCGCCGAACTGCACCCCGCCTTCGCCGACTTCGTGACGGAGAAGCTGGATCAGCCCATCGGCCGCCTCGGCGACCGGGCCGGTGGCCTGAGCGCTGAGGCCGCGGCCTGGACCGGACTGCCGCAGGGCATCGCGGTCGCCGTCGGGAACGTCGACGCACACGTCACCGCCCCGGCGGCCGGAGCTGTGGAGCCCGGTCAGCTGGTCGCGATCATGGGCACGTCCACCTGCCACGTCCTCAACGGCGACACCTTGCGCGAGGTCCCCGGCATGTGCGGTGTGGTCGACGGCGGCATCGTCGACGGGCTGTGGGGTTACGAGGCCGGACAGAGCGGAGTGGGGGACATCTTCGCCTGGTACGTCGACCACCAGGTCCCCGAGGGCTACCACGTACAGGCCCGGGAACGCGGCCTGTCCGTCCATGAACTGCTCACCGACCTGGCCGCGAACCAGAAGGTCGGTGAGCACGGCCTGATCGCCCTTGACTGGCACAGCGGCAACCGTTCGGTGCTGGTCGACCACGAGCTGTCCGGATTGGTTCTGGGGCAGACCCTCTCCACCCGGCCCGAGGACATCTACCGTGCTCTGCTCGAAGCCACCGCGTTCGGTACGCGCACGATCGTGGAGACCTTCACCACCGCGGGTGTACCCGTGGACGAACTCATCGTCGCCGGCGGTCTGGTGCGCAACTCGTTCCTCATGCAGCTCTACTCCGACGTCCTCGGCCTGCCGCTCTCGATCATCCGCTCCGCCCAGGGACCGGCCCTCGGGTCGGCGCTCCACGCGGCGGTGGCCGCGGGTGCGCACCGCGACGTCCGAGCCGCCGCTACCGCCATGGGCTCGGTCGACCGAGCCGTCTACCGGCCCCGCCCCGCGGAAGCCGCCGCCTACGACCGGCTCTTCGCCGAGTACGTCGCCCTGCACGACCACTTCGGCCGGGGCGGCAGCGACGTCATGCGCAGACTGCGAGCCATGCGCCGCTCTGCCATCGAATCGAAGGAGAAGTGATGGGTGCCGTCGACAGTGTGAAGAACCTCCGGCAGACCGTCGCTGACCTGCACCGTGAACTGACGCGATACGGGTTGGTGATCTGGACCGCCGGAAACGTCTCGGCCCGCGTTCCGGGAGAGGATCTCATGGTCATCAAGCCCTCCGGCGTGTCCTACGACGACCTGAGCCCCGACGCCATGGTCGTCACCGACCTGCACGGCAACCTGGTGGAGGGCGACCTGGCGCCGTCCTCGGACACGGCCGCCCACGCCTACGTCTACCGGCATATGCCCGAGGTCGGAGGCGTGGTGCACACGCACTCGCCCTACGCCACCGCCTGGGCCGCACGTGGCGAGCCCATCCCGTGTGTCCTGACCATGATCGCCGACGAGTTCGGCGGCGAGGTCCCGGTCGGCCCCTTCGCGCTCATCGGCGACGACTCCATCGGTCGTGGCATCGTCGACACGCTCCGTGACAGCCGCTCGCCCGCCGTCCTCATGCGCAGCCACGGCCCCTTCACCGTCGGCCGCGACGCGCGTTCGGCTGTGAAAGCGGCCGTCATGGTCGAGGACGTGGCCCGCACCGTCCACTTCGCCCGCCAGCTGGGTGCCCCGGCCGCCATCGACGCGGCCGCCGTGGACCGGCTCTATGAGCGCTACCAGAACGTCTACGGCCAGTGAGCCCACGAGGGGAAGACCGATGAACAGCACAACCCAGCCGCAGATCTGGTTCCTGACGGGAAGTCAGCACCTCTACGGTGCGGACACCCTGAACCAGGTGGCGGAGCAGTCGGCCAGAATCCAGGAGATGCTGGCCGCTTCCGGACGGATCGGCGCCGACATCGTGGGAAAGCCGGTCCTGACCGAGGCCTCCGCCATCAGGCGGACACTGGAGGCCGCCAACACCGACCCGGCCTGTGTCGGGGTGATCGCGTGGATGCACACCTTCTCTCCTGCGAAGATGTGGATCTCCGGGCTCGACGCCCTGCGTAAGCCGCTGCTGCATCTGCACACCCAGCTCAACCGGGAACTGCCGTGGTCGTCCATCGACATGGACTTCATGAACCTCAATCAGGCAGCCCACGGCGACCGGGAGTTCGGCTACATACAGACCCGTATCGGCGTGGCCCGCAAGACCGTGGTGGGCCATGTGTCCGACCCGGAGGTCGTCGGGCGGGTCGACGACTGGGTCCGGGCGGCGCTCGGCTTCCATCACATGCGCAATCTCCGCCTGGCGCGCTTCGGCGACAACATGCGTGACGTGGCGGTGACCGAGGGTGACAAGGTGGAGGCGGAGCTCCGGTTCGGTGTCAGCGTGAACACCTACGGTGTCAACGACCTCGTCGAGCTCGTCGACGCCGTGACCGCCGAAGAGATCGACAAGCTCGTCGGAGAGTACTCCGAACTCTACCGACTGGCACCGGAGTTGGTGCGCGGCGGCGATCGCCACTCCTCGCTGCGCCACGCAGCCGCCATCGAGGCCGGCCTGCGCCAGTTCCTCGTCCGGGGCGGCTTCGGCGCCTTCACCACCAACTTCGAGGACCTGGGCGGACTGCGGCAGCTACCCGGCCTGGCCGTCCAGCGCCTCATGGCCCACGGTTACGGCTTCGGCGGCGAGGGCGACTGGAAGACCTCCGCGCTGCTCGCCGCCGCGAAGGCCATGGGCCCGCGGGCCTCGTTCATGGAGGACTACACCTACCACTTCGGGCCCGGCACGCCCAGGACCCTCGGCGCGCACATGCTCGAGGTGTGTCCCTCGATCGCCGATGCCCAGCCGTCCTGTGAGGTTCACCCCCTGTCGATCGGAGGGCGTGAGGACCCGGTGCGCCTGGTCTTCGACGCCGCCGCCGGCCCTGCCACGGTGATCGGTCTGGCCGATATGGGCGACCGTTTCCGGCTCGTGGCCAACGACATCGATGTCGTATTGCCGGATGAGCCTCTGCCGTGCCTGCCGGTGGCGCGGGCGGTGTGGGAGCCTCGGCCCTCGCTGTCCACATCGGCCGAGTGCTGGCTGATGGCCGGTGGCCCGCACCACACGGTCCTCACCACGGTGGGGTCGGACGTTCTGCGTGACTTCGCTCAGATGGTCGGCACCGAGCTGGTGATGATCGACGACACCACCACGGCCCATGACTTCGCGGACCGTCTCCGTTGGAACCAGGCGTACCACCGGCTGGCCCAGCGGATGTGACCCGAGCTCAAGCGTGACCCGCCTCTCCCGCGTGAAGGAGCCCCGCCCAACCGGGCGGGGCTCCTTCACGCGGAAAGGGCGGGCGCCAGGTGCCGCCCCCAGGTGCCTACTCGATGGAGTAGGTGGCGTCGGCCCGGTCCAGCGCCGAGTTCACCGGCTGGACGTACAGAAGACTGTCGTAGTGCCGCAGGTAGCGGCCGGGGTAGTTGGACGACTCGAAGGAGAAGCCGGCCGACGCGGCGGCCAGGCCCGGCCTGCGGTGGAACGAGGCGTCGGCCGAGAAGAGAGAAGATCCGTCGTTCCTCTCGAGCCAGACCTCGAAGCCCTTGTGGCGCAGGTAGTGGCCGGGGAAGTTCGCCGACTCCAGGGAGACGGTGCCGTTGCCGGCCAGTCCACCGACGATGCGGAACTGCGAGTCGGCGAGGTCGGTGACGTTCGCCTCCACCCGGGCCCGCAGACCTGCGTGGCGGATGTACCGGTCGGGGAAGTTGAACGAGGAGAGGCGGACGGGGGTGGGCCCTTCGGCGACGGGCACGCCGAAGTTGGGAGTGCCGTCACTGTTCCAGTACAGCTTCTGCATCCGGGTCTGCCGGTTGGGGTCCTTCAGCGGGTCGCCGCTGATGTCCCGGTACGTGCGGGAGTGGTAGACCATGATGTCCGACGCACCGTCCTCGGAGACGGTGAAGGAGTTGTGGCCCGGACCGTACTGACTCGTCGCCGTGTTGCTGGTGAAGACAGGGGTGGGCTTCTTCGACCAGGAGGAGGGGCTCAGCAGATCGGACGTCCGGTCGGCCGTCAGGAGCCCCAGACAGTAGTTGCTGTCGGTCGCACTGGCGGAGAAGGTCATGAAGACCTTGTCGCCCTTGCTGATGAAGGCCGGTCCTTCGTTGACCCGATGGCCTCTGGTCTCCCACGCGTGGGTGGGGGAGGCGATCCGTGCAGGGCGGCCGCTGATGGTCCAGGGGTTGGACATCCGGGCGATGTAGATGCCCGTGCCGTCACCGATGGCGGGATCGGCCTGTGCCCAGCTCAGGTAGCGGGTGCCGTTGTGTACGAACGTGGTGGCGTCCAGGGAGAAGGTGTTCAGTGGCAGACTGATCCGGCCCTTCTCGTTCCAGGAGCCGGTGAGCGGATTGGCGGACCCGGACTCCAGTACGTACGGACGGATCGCCCAAGGGTCTTCGGCGGGAGCAGCGGCGAAGTAGATGTACCACTTGCCGTCGATGAAGTGGATCTCCGGAGCCCAGATGTGCGCGCCCATGTCACCGCTGGCGTGCTTGGTCCAGATCGTTGTCTCCGGGGCGGTCGCCAGCCCCTGCAGCGTGGTGGCGCGGCGCAGGACGATGCGGTCGTAGGCGGGCACGGTCGCGGTGTAGTAGTAGTAGCCGTCCGTGTGCTTGTGGACGTGCGGATCGGCGCGCTGCTGGGCGATCGGATTCACGAACGTTGCCGCGGGGGTGGGAGCAGCCGCCGCAGCGGGAGCGGGAATGCCGACCGACAACACGGCCAGGACGGCCGTCGCGGTGAGCAGGCCGCGACTTCTGAGCCTCACGGGATTCTCCTTCGTCGGTGATGCGGGAACGGCAGCGGGTCGGTTTCCAGCGTTCGCCGTGGGAGAGAAGCGCGGGCGTGGCGGCCACGTCCGCGCGCGGGAAAGCGGAGGGTGCCGGGGAGGCCGTGCCCGGGCGCGGGCAGCCGCATTCTCGGTGGTCAGCTCGGCGGGGGAGCTCCGAGGACGGCACGGTCACGAACGCCGCCTTTCGACGCCACGGCTCCTCCTGGGGGGAGTTGGGCGAGTGCGCGATGGCGCCGACCGAGCCGTCACCAACGAGCGATCGAAGTGCTTCCGATGGGTGTGAACGTTAACAGCGGTTGTTCACCGGCTCAATCCCTCGGAAACAAATCCTGGTGTCGGCCGTGCTCCGCGGCAGGCTGATCCCGTTGGCCGGGTGTGCCCCTGGCCAGCTCGTCGCGGTTGCTGATCACCGCGAAACATGGCGTCAACCGTGCCAGAGAGAGGGAGTGCGGTGGAGGAGGGTGGTTCCGCAGCCTGCCTGTATCGGTGTCGACGGAAGTGAACTCCCATCCACCGGTCGAGTGTTATCGATAACAGAAGGGGTTGTCGGTGGCGGATGCCTGAGCTACGTTACGTGCTGCTCACCGCCGTTGGTTCGCCGTTCGCTGCTCACGAGGAGTCTTCGCCGTTGGCCGCGTCGGGTCGGCCTGGGGACCGGCCGCTGTCGGGCGACGGACACCGGACGCCTTCTCGACGGTCGCGAAAACGGAAGGGCCCGGGTCGCGGAACCCGAAAGCACCGCTGCTTCACGGCGTCATGCCGCGCACACGCATGCTCTCTTCGCCTTGCCCGCCTCATCGCATCGCAGCAGGCACCGACCGTTCCCGATTGCCCTTCGGAAAGCAGGCCGGGGCGCCCCAGCCTCCCCGTGCCCGCCCCCACACGCGAATGGATTCCTCATGAGAAGACCTCATCGGAAACGGTTCGCCCGCTGGCTCGTCGCGGCCTCGCTCGCCGCCGTCGGCGCGGTGCCCGCACATGCCTCCCAGCCCACCGACGCGTCCCAGCCCATCGACGCGGCAAGCAACGCCACTGTGGCCGCCGACGACGCGGGCTACGTCATGGGCTACTTCAAGGAGTCCCTCAACGGATCAGGCGACGTGAACGCCCTGCATCTGGCCCTGAGCACCGATGGTCTGGAGTGGACGCCACTCCACGACAACAAGGCGGTGCTCATACCCACGGCCGGCACCAAGGGCCTCCGTGATCCCTTCCTGTACCGGCTCAACGACGGTACCTGGGTGGCGGTGGCGACGGACATCCCCAGGGGAGGCGATTTCACTGAGCCCAATCCGAACATCCACGTCTGGACCTCCCCGAACCTGGTGAACTGGTCCGCCGACCGTCTGCTCAACGTCAACCGGACCAATCCGAACTCCTACAGCTGGGCGCCTGCCGTTCACTGGGACCCGAGCCGACAGGCGTACGGGATCACCTACTCGACGGTCCCCGAGGGCAGCAGGTACTCGGTCATCGCGGTCGTGTACACCACCGATTTCCGCACCACCACCGCGCCCACGACGTTCTTCGACGGCGGCCCGGCGGGCGTCATCGACTCGCATGTCGTGACCGATGTCAACGGCATGAACTACCTGTACTACAAGGACCACGCGACCGGCGGCCTCGTCGGCGCCCGGTCGGCGTCGTCGGCCCCGGGCAGCTTCAGGCGCTACGGCGGCACTCTCGCCGGGAACCCGTGCACCGAGGCCCCGACACTGGTCAAGTCGCTGACGTCCGGCAGGTGGCAGCTCTGGGGCGACACCTTCTGCCCGAACGCGAGGTTCGATGTCTGGGAGGGAGACCTGGCGTCCGCTTCCTGGACGAAGCTCGACCGCGGGCGGTACACCGCGCCGTTGAACGCGAAGCACAACACGATCCAGACCGTCACCGCCGCGGAGTACGACCGGCTGCTGCGGACGTACGGCGGCACGGAGGGAAAGCGGCTGAAGTCGTACAACTTTCCGGGGCACTTCATCCGGCACGCCGACTTCGACGCCTGGATCGCCGAGCAACCTTCGGAGCCCTACCAGGACTCCGTATGGCGTCTGACGCCAGGTCTGGCAGGTTCCGACGACGTCTCGTTCGAATCCGTGAGCTTCCCCGGCCACTACCTGCGGCACCAGGGCTTCCAGGTCAAGCTCCTCCGCGATGACGGAACGGCACAGTTCGCGCGGGATGCCACGTTCCGTCGTGAGCCCGGTCTGGCGGACCCGGACTGGTCGTCCTTCCGCTCTGTCAACCACCCGGCTCGCCACCTCCGGCACGCGGACTTCGCCCTGCGCCTTGATGAGGTGGCGAGCGCCGGCGACCGTGCCGACGCGACCTTCCGCATCGGGTACTGAGTTCTCACCGGCCCGCGCGGGCCACCCCGTGGGCCCTACCTCCCATGCGGTGTGCGTGAGGTTGCCTCGGTGCTTGCCCCTGATCGCGCTCCAGCCCCTCATGCCCCTCACCCAGTACGACCGACACGCCCCAGGAGGCACGGTGTCATTCGCCCGACAACGAACATCGGCAGGACGACTTCTCCTGTTCGCGGTGGCTCTTGTCACCATCATGAGCATCAACCTCATCGGATCCCCCCGGGCCGAGGCGGCACCCGGTCCCTCCTTCACCAATCCCGTGGTCGGCGCGCCGAACAGCGCCGACCCGACCTTGGTGCACCACGAGGGCTTCTACTACTACGTCGCCACCACGTGGTCGTCCGACATCGTCATGCGTCGGTCGCCGACTGTCGCCGGCCTGCGCGACGCACCGGAGCGACTCGTCTTCCGTACCGGCGGGACCGGTATGTGGGCGCCGCACCTGGAGATGGTCGGCGACCGCTGGTACCTGTACTACTCGATCGAGCAGAGCGGCGGCCCCCGGAGGACACACGTCCTGGAGAGTTCCGGGCGTGATCCATTGGGGCCGTACACCGACCGCGGCATCATCAACCTCATGCCCGACAACGGCTGGGCCATCGACGCGAGCCTGCTGAAGCTCAACGGCAGCCTCTACATGACGTTCTCGGCGTTCTCCCCGCAGGACAATCTGCAGTCGATCTACATCGCGCCCATGACGAATCCGTGGACCGCCGCCGCGACCGGGACGCGGATCTCGGCCCCGACCCTGGCGTGGGAGCGGCAGGACGGAGCGGTCAACGAGGGGTCGTTCGCCCTGCAGCGGGGCGGGCGTACCTTCCTCACGTACTCGGCCAGCCACTGCAACGGCCCCAACTACAAGTTGGGCATGCTGGAGTACCGGGGCGGCAGCCCTCTTGCCGCCGCGTCGTGGACCAAACACGCCGCGCCGATATTCCAACGCGATGACGCCGCAGGTGTCTTCGGGCCGGGGCACCACTCGTTCTTCTCCTCACCCGATGGCAGCGAGACCTGGATCGCCTACCACGCGAACTCCTCTCCCGGCCAGGGGTGCGGCACCTCGCGCACGACCCGCGTACAGAAGATCTCCTGGAAGGCGGACGGCACACCGGATCTCGGTACCCCGGTGTCCACTTCGACCGTCGTCCAGGGACCGTCCGGCGAGGCGGGAGCCGCTGCGGCACCGGTCGTGCTTCGCAACAGGCACAGCGGCCTGTGCCTGGACGACCGTGACTGGGCGACCACGCCGGGGGCTGCCGTACAGCAGTGGACCTGCAACGGGGCGGCGGTTCAGGACTGGGCCATGACGCCGGTGAGCGGCGGCTATTACCAGATCCGCAACCGGCACAGTGGTCTGTGCCTGGACAACTACAACTGGGGGACCACACCGGGTGCCGAGGTCCGGCAGTGGACCTGCAACGGAAACAACGCACAGCAGTGGCGCACCAGTCCGGTGGGGGAGGGCTTTTCCACCCTCAGCAACCGGCACAGTGGTCTGTGCCTGGACAACTACAACTGGGCAACCGCACCGGGTGCCGAGGTCCGGCAGTGGACCTGCAACGGAAACAACGCACAGCAGTGGAGCATAGGCTGATCATCGGACTCCGGGCCGGACCGTCCGCACAGCGTCGGCAGGTCCGCGCGCCTTCTGCGATATGAACCGCACCCGATGGCTGCCACCGGCCCGGCAGCCATCGGGTGCGGTGAGCGCCACAACGGAGCCGGCCGACTCCGCGGCACCGCTCCCGTCATGCCGAGGCTTCCGAGGGGGTGAGGCGCGAGAGCTCCGCCTCGGTCGACTTGAGCAGGTCGTTGCAGGACGCCGCGAACTTCTCGATGCCCTCGTCCTCCAGTACCTGGACGACGTCGTCGTAGGAGATGCCAAGATCTTGATGGCGTCGAGGTCGTCGACGTAGAGGGTGTCCTTGACGCCGGTGGAGGCCCACAGCGGGCGCTGCTTGTTGGCCTGTGCCTTGTCCAGGGGCCCAGCGGTCGCTCGGAAGACCTCCTCGTAGGTGAGGTCGGCGGCCAGGACCAGTCGGCCGTCCGCTGATCGTGGCAGCGGAACCGCGGCCAGGGCCCGTCGCAGCCGGACGATATCGCCCCGGCCTGCGGACAGGGCGTCGTAGAGCCCGCCGTGTCCACGACGGTGTTCGCCGACCAGTGAGAGTTCCACCAGCGACCGGACCAGCCCATCGGCGCACAACACCGCGTCCGCTAGTTCGAGCAGGGCGTCCGCACGCCGGGTCAGACAGGAGCAGAACTCACCCCGGAAGCGTGACAGTCCCGCGAACGGATCCTTCCGGACAACATGATGCGCCAGCCTCATTCCCACGGCCTTCGTGCTGAGCGTTGCGTGTTCCTCGGTCGGATCACATGCTCAGCCGAAGGCCGCCCGCACGCAGGGCGGTTACCGGTCCGAGTGATCAAGTACGAGGACTCGTTCGGGCTCCGAGGATAAAGATCGAGCCAGGGCCTGTTGCGAGAGTAGTGGCTGAGTCACGAGGGCAGCTCGATCACTGAGATCATCCGAGGCATGTCGGGTGAGTGGGACAGCAGTGAGGTCGTCTTCAGGATCGCGGCCGGGAGTCGGAGGGACGATGTCCTGGGGGTGCTCGATGAGGCCGCGGGGTGGCTCGGTGCGCGGGGGATCACCCAGTGGCCCTCGCGATTCGACGCGGAGTGGGTTGTCGAGGCGATATCGCGTGGTGAGACGTGGCTGGTCAGCGTTGGGGACACGGTCGCGGGCACGATCACTCTGGATTGGGCCGATCCTGTGTGGGCGGATCTCGGCGGTACCGCGGGCTACGTGCATCGGATGGCCGTGTGTCGCTGGGCGGCCGGCCTGGGGGCTGTGATGCTCGACTGGGCGTCCGATGCCGCACGCCACCGCGGCGCCGATGCCCTGCGGCTGGACTGCGTGAGCTCCAACGCGCGGCTGCGCGCCTACTACGAGGCTCGGGGGTTCGTGCACCGCGGTGACGTGGCGGTGGGCGGCGCCCCTGGGCAGCGGCACGACGAGGGCCCCCTCACCTGGGTGAGCCGGTACGAACGTGACCTGTCAGCCAGCTGATCGTCTTCGTCACAGCCACTCGTTGATGGCCGCGACCACCCCTGCTCGACCGCCAGGTGCAGCTTGGTGGTCAGCCCACCACGCGAACGTCCGAGGCCATGGTCGTCGGGTTCGGTGTACGCCGCAGGGAGGCGCCTTCTGCAGTGCCCCTTCTTACGCGCCCCGGCGGCATGTTGGTGGGTCCGGGCGATCGTGGAGTCCACGCTGACGTCCCATGTGATCAGGCCCTTCGCGTCGGCCTCGGCCTGCAGCTGCTCGAAGATCCGCTTCCAGATGCCGCCGTGCTGCCAGCGCCGGAACAGGTCGTAGGCCTGATCCCACGGCCCGTACCGCTCCGGCACGTCGCGCCACGGGGCGCCGGTCCTGGTCCGCCACCGTATGCCGTCCATCAACTGCCGCCGGGTCCACACCGGTGGACGGCTCGGCTTTTTGCCCAGAGGCAGCAACAGCTCAAGCCGCGCCCACTGGTCGTTCGTCAGATCACCACGCCCCACAGCAAGCGATCATGCACAACCAAGATCGACTTTCGCTACACGCCCTGGTCGTATCTGTCGGCGTCAGCGTGCTGCGGCTTCGAGAGATTCCCGTGCGGCGGCGGCCACGTTCTCGGGGGTGAAGCCGAACTCGCGGAAGAGGACCTTGGCGTCGGCCGAGGCGCCGAAGTGCTCGAGCGAGACGATCCGGCCGGCGTCCCCGACGTACCGGTGCCAGGTCAGGCCGATGCCCGCCTCCACGGCGACCCGCGCCTTGACCGACGGCGGGAGCACGCTCTCCTTGTAACCCTGATCCTGCTCCTCGAACCACTCGACGGACGGCATCGAGACCACCCGGGTCGGCACACCGGCCGCTTGGAGCTGCTCGCGCGCCTCGACAGCGACGTGGACCTCGGAGCCGGTCGCGATGAGCAGCACCTGCGGCTCGCCACCTTCGGCCTCGAACAGGACGTAACCGCCCTTGGCCGCGTCCTCGTTGGGCTCGTACGTCGGCACGCCCTGGCGGGTCAGCGCCAGACCGTGCGGGGTGCCCTTGCCGAACACCTTGGTGTAGCGGCGCAGGATCTCGGCCCAGGCGATGGACGTCTCGTTGGCGTCGGCCGGGCGGACGATGTTCAGCCCCGGGATGGCGCGCAGCGAGGCCAGGTGCTCGACGGGCTGGTGGGTCGGGCCGTCCTCGCCGAGGCCGATCGAGTCGTGCGTCCACACGTACGTCACCGGCAGGTGCATCAGCGCGGAGAGGCGCACCGCGTTGCGCATGTAGTCGGAGAAGACCAGGAAGGTCCCGCCGTAGATACGGGTGTTGCCGTGCAGCGCGATGCCGTTCATGGCGGCGGCCATCGCGTGCTCGCGGATCCCGAAGTGGATCGTGCGGCCGTACGGGTCGGCCTCGGGCAGCGGGTTGCCGACCGGGAGGAACGAGGACGTCTTGTCGATCGTGGTGTTGTTCGAGCCCGCGAGGTCGGCGGAGCCGCCCCACAGCTCGGGCACGATCTCGCCCAGCGCCTGGAGGACCTTGCCGGAGGCGGCGCGGGTGGCCAGGGACTTGCCGGGCTCGAAGACCGGGAGCTTGTCCTCCCAGCCCGCGGGCAGCTCGCCCGCCGCGATCCGGTCGAAGTCGGCGGCGCGCTCGGGGTTGGCGGTGCGCCACGCGGCGAACGCCTTGTCCCACTCGGCACGGGCCTCACGGCCGCGGTCCAGGGCCTGGCGGGTGTGGCCGATGACCTCGTCGGAGACCTCGAAGGTCTGCTCCGGGTCGAAGCCCAGGACCCGCTTGGTGGCCGCGATCTCCGCCTCGCCGAGGGCCGAACCGTGGGCGGCCTCGGTGTTCTGGGCGTTCGGGGCGGGCCAGGCGATGATCGAGCGGGCCGCGATGAACGAGGGGCGCTCGGTCTCGGCCCTGGCCGCCTGGAGCGCCGCGTACAGGCCCGCCGGGTCCAGGTCGCCGTTGGCCTGCTGCTCGACGCGCTGGACGTGCCAGCCGTACGCCTCGTACCGCTTGAGGGTGTCCTCGGAGACCGCGGTCTCGGTGTCGCCCTCGATGGAGATGTGGTTGTCGTCCCAGAGCAGGACCAGGTTGCCCAGCTTCTGGTGCCCGGCCAGCGAGGATGCCTCGGCGGCGATGCCCTCCTGGAGGCAGCCGTCACCGGCGACGACCCAGACGGTGTGGTCGAACGGGGAGGTGCCGGGGGCCGCCTCCGGGTCGAAGAGGCCGCGCTCGTAGCGGGCGGCCATGGCCATGCCCACCGCGTTGGCGACACCCTGGCCCAGCGGGCCCGTCGTCGTCTCGACACCGGTCGTGTGGCCGTACTCCGGGTGGCCCGGGGTCTTGGAGCCCCACGTCCGGAACGCCTTCAGGTCGTCCAGCTCCAGGCCGTAACCGGCCAGGTAGAGCTGGATGTAGAGGGTCAGGCTGGAGTGACCCGCCGACAGGACGAACCGGTCGCGGCCGGTCCACTCCGCGTCCGCCGGGTCGTGCCGCATGACTTTCTGGAACAGGGTGTACGCGGCGGGGGCCAGGCTCATCGCCGTGCCCGGGTGGCCGTTTCCGACTTTCTGTACGGCGTCCGCGGCGAGGACGCGGGCGGTGTCCACCGCCCGCTGGTCCAAATCGGTCCACTGGAGGTCTGAGGTGGTCGGCTTGATGCTCACCCTGCGTCAGGGCTCCTCTCAACAGGTCGGATATCGGGTTGCCGGATACGGTGTCGCCGGGGTGTGATGCCTTCCCGGAGCCCGCGAGCGGATCCGTGTGGCAACGCGTTCTCCGGGCCGGCTGGTTGGGGATGCGGTCGGTGGTGATACCACAGGGGGACTCACGTAGTTCGTCATCCTGGCACCCCAATTGTTAACGTTCACAACCAAGTTCGACAAGAGCCTCAGGCACTTTCGTCGACCTTCGGGGCTGTACCGGTCCTCACGACCGGCTCTGCGCGTCCTTGCTCTGGGGCGTTCTTGGAAGCCCGTCCTGTCGACCGGCGAGAGGGTGGTCGTGTTGTGTTCGCAGCGCCGAGGTCATGAGGTCGGGTGCGCCCGCACCGTCGGTGCCGAGGGGTGCTTCCTGGGGCTCACCCCGTGCTCGTCCCGTCCAGGGTGCCGATCCGGCCTGTCGGCATCAAAGCGGTCTCCCGGCATGCGTTCGTGCGCCGACTTCGCGGGCAGGCGGTGTTTCCATGCCCGGCGGGCGGCGATCCTCCGTCTGTGACCGGCAGCATGGAGGGGGATGTCGAGCCCGCGGGTCGGCGCACCCTGGCTGCGTCGCGAGCCCCGCAGGGCGGATGCGTGGCGGCCGGCTTCCGCGGCGGAGCTGGAGACGTCTTCCGGAGCCCTGGGGCGAAGACCACTCGGCGGGTGTGACTCGTCGAGGGAGATTCCGGGCGGGGCCGGCCTGCGGCGGTTCCGTGATGGCCGTGGGGAAGCTGCTCCGGGACAGAGGAGCGCCGGGCATCCGGGGGCCGGGATCGTCCCATGCTCGGGGGGTTCGCGCCGCTGGTGCGGCCTGACGCCGGGGCCCAGTGCTCTTCATGGAGCCTCCCGAGGGCCGGTCGACCCGCTGCTGTCCGGCCGGGTGGGTCCGGCGGTGCGGCGAGGCCGCCCGGCCTCTTCGCGCCGCGGGTCGCCGACGCGCGTTGGGCGAAGCGTATCGAGTCGACTGTGCTGTGCCGGAGGTGCCGTCCGGTGGCAGGCTGACTGCGGCGTCGGTACGCGGCCTCTCTGGGATGCCCCGCTTTTGCCCCGTTCTTCGGGTCGGCGGGCGAGCATCACCACGAGAAAATGCCTGGTTCCTCTTGTCCTGCAGTGATGCGAGCGCTAACAATCAAGCTCGACCGAGGCTCTTGAGCCCGACTGTCTCCGCGACGACGCCCCGGTGGTGCGAGGACACGTGCTGCCGCCGAAGCCCTTCGGGGCCGATGCATCCTCAACGACGAGATTGCCAGGTAATGCCCATGACGAAGTTCCGAGCCGCATCCCCCCTCCTCGCCGCGACCACCAGCTGCCTCCTGCTTCTCACGGCCTGTGGGCAGAACAGCGAGGGAGGAAGTCGGGAGTCGAAGGACAAGAAGGACCTCACCATCGGGATCTCCATGCCCACCAAGTCCTCCGAGAGGTGGATCGCGGACGGCGCCAACATGACCGCAGGTTTGAAGGAGAGCGGCTTTCTCACCAACCTGCAGTACGGGGAGGACGACCCGGACCAGCAGGTGGCCCAGATCGAGAACATGATCACCCAAGGCGTCGACGCCTTGGTCGTGGCGGCCATCAACGGTGAGGCGCTGTCCAATGTCCTGCAGCAGGCGGCGGACGCCGACATCCCGGTGATCTCCTATGACCGGCTCATCCTGGGATCCCCGCATGTGGCCTACTACGCCTCCTTCGACAACGAGAAGGTCGGCAAGCTCCAAGCCACCTACATCGTCGACAAGCTGGGTCTGAAGGACGGCTCGAAGAAGGGCCCCTTCAACATCGAGCTGTTCGCCGGCTCGAACGACGACAACAACACCAAGTACTTCTTCAACGGAGCCATGGAGGTGCTGAAGCCCTACCTCGACAAGAAGCAGCTCGTCGTACGCTCCCAGCAGACCCGGCTCGCTCAGGTCACCACGTTGCGCTGGGACGGAGGCACGGCGCAGAAGCGCATGGACGACCTGTTGACCTCGGCCTATTCCACGGCACGGGTCGACGCCGTGCTGTCCCCTTACGACGGCATCTCGATCGGCATCCTGTCCGCCCTGAAGTCCGACGACTACGGAAGTTCGGCCAAGCCCCTGCCGATCGTCACCGGCCAGGACGCCGAGGTCGCGTCCGTGAAGTCGATCATCGCGAACCAGCAGACCCAGACCGTCTACAAGGACACCCGCGCACTGGCGGAGGTCGCCGCGAACATGGTGACCGCCGTCCTCGATGGCGAGAAGCCCGAGATCAATGACGACAGCACCTACGACAACGGCAAGAAGGTGGTTCCGGCCTACCTGCTCGACCCGATCAGCGTCGACAAGGCGAACTACCGGAAGGTTCTGGTCGACTCCGGCTACATCAAGGCGGAGGAACTCCGTTGAGCTCCCCGGCGTTCGCCTCGTCCTCGGACGGGCCTCCGGGCGGCCCCGTGCTGGAGATGCGGGCCATCGTCAAGACCTTCCCCGGCGTCAGGGCTCTGTCGGAAGTGACCCTGTCCGTGAAGCGCGGTGAGGTTCACGCCCTCTGCGGAGAGAACGGCGCCGGCAAGTCGACGCTGATGAAGGTCCTGTCCGGCGTGCATCCGCACGGGACCTACGAGGGCGAGATCCTCTTCGACGGTGAACCGTGCCGCTTCAAGGACATCAGGGCCAGTGAGCAGCACGGCATCGTCATCATCCATCAGGAACTCGCCCTCGTCCCCTACCTGTCCATCGCCGAGAACATCTTCCTCGGCAACGAGCCTTCGCGACGTGGAATCATCGACTGGCGCGAAGCGCTGAGGCGTGCCGCCGAGCTGCTGCGGCTCGTCGGTCTCGACGAGCACCCGGAGACCCGGGTGGCCGACATCGGCGTCGGCAAGCAGCAGCTCGTGGAGATCGCGAAGGCGCTCGCGAAGGACGTCCGGCTGCTGATCCTCGACGAACCCACCGCAGCCCTCAACGACGAGGACAGCGCGAAACTGCTGCGGCTGATGCGGGAACTGAAAGAGCAGGGCATCACTTCCATCATCATCTCGCACAAGCTCAACGAGATCGCGCAGATCGCCGACTCCGTCACCATCCTGCGCGACGGACACTCCATCGAGACCCTGGACGTCAGGGACCCGGCCACCACCGAGGACCGCATCATCCAAGGCATGGTGGGGCGGAACCTGGACAGCCGATTCCCCGACCGCACCCCGTACAAGGGCCCGGCGGACGTCAACCCGGTCCTGGAGATCCGGGACTGGACCGTACGCCACCCCCTGGACCACAGCCGCAAGGTCGTCGACCGGGTCTCGCTCCGGGTCCGCCGCGGCGAGATCGTCGGCCTCGCGGGGCTCATGGGCGCAGGCCGGACGGAACTCGCGATGAGCGTCTTCGGCCGCTCCTACGGCCGCTACGAGCAGGGGACCGTTCTCAAGGACGGCCGAGCGGTGCGCACCCGCACGGTTCCCGAAGCGGTTGCCAACGGCATCGCGTACGTCACCGAGGACCGCAAGCGCTACGGCCTCAACCTGGAGGACTCCGTGAGCCGGAACATCTCGCTCGCGTCCCTCCGCACGCTCGCCCGACGGGGCATCGTCGACGCCCACGAGGAGCGCAGAGTCGCCGAACGGTACCGGCGGACCATGGGCATCAAGGCCCCGAACGTCCTCGAAGCGGTCGGCCGACTCTCCGGCGGCAACCAGCAGAAGGTCGTTCTCGGCAAGTGGATCCTCGCCGGACCCGATGTCCTCATCCTCGACGAGCCCACCCGCGGCGTCGACGTGGGGGCCAAGTTCGAGATCTACACCGTGATCGACCGACTCGCCGCCGAGGGCAAGGCGATCCTCCTCATCTCCTCCGAGCTGCCCGAACTGCTCGGCATGTGCGACCGGGTCTACACCATGGCCGCCGGCCGGTTGACCGGCGAAGTCGCCCGCGAGGACGCCACCCAGGAAGTGCTGATGCGGCACATGACGCAGGACGTCCCCGCACCGTCGGCAGTCGGCGCAGGCACCGCCACCCCCAACGAAGGACATCAGCAATGAGTACCCCCGCCACCACGAAAACGACCGCTCCGGCGCCGCCGGGGAGCGGTGCTGCCCGGCCTGCCGGGGTGCAGGTGGCTCGTGCGCTTGTGGACGGCGTCCGGCGGAACATGCGCCAGTACGGAATGCTTCTCGCGCTCGGCCTGATCGTGCTGCTGTTCCAGGTCTGGACGGGAGGAGACCTCCTGCTACCTCGCAACGTGTCCAACCTGGTGCTTCAGAACAGCTACATCCTCATCCTGGCCATCGGCATGATGATGGTCATCATCTCCGGGCACATCGACCTGTCAGTGGGCTCGCTGATGGCCCTGGTCGGTGGCGTGGGAGCCGTGCTCATGGTCGAGCACCGGATCTCCTGGCCCGTCGCGGTGATCCTCACCCTCCTGCTGGGGGCCGTCGCGGGAGCGCTCCAAGGGTTCTTCATCGCCTACGTGGGCATACCGTCGTTCATCGTGACTCTCGCCGGCATGCTGCTGTTCCGGGGGCTCACGGAGATCTTCCTCCAGGGCCAGACTCTCGGCCCGTTCCCGGAGGGACTGCAGAAGGTCGCCAATGGTTTCCTGCCGGAAGCAGGGCCGCAGACCAACTACCACAACCTGACCCTCCTCCTCGGCTTGGGGCTGATCGCCTACGTCGTGTTCCAGGAGGTGCGAGACCGTCGGCGCCAGCGGGAGTTCGCATTGGAGCCGCTCCCCACCAGCCTCTTCGTGCTCAAGGTGACGGCATTGGTCGCCGCCGTGCTGGTCACGACCCTGCTGCTCGCCAGCTACAAGGGCGCTCCTGTCGTACTCCTGATCCTGGCCGTGCTGCTGGTCGGCTTCGGCTACGTGATGCGCAACGCGGTGATCGGCCGCCACGTGTACGCGGTGGGGGGAAACCTGCCCGCCGCGAAGCTGTCCGGGGTCAAGGACAAGAAGGTGACCTTCGCGGTGTTCCTGAACATGGGGATGCTCGCGGCGCTCGCCGGGCTCGTTTTCGCGGCACGCTTCAACGCGGCCTCACCCAAGGCGGGCGTGAACTTCGAACTGGAGGCCATCGCCGCCGCGTTCATCGGCGGTGCCTCGATGAGCGGCGGCGTGGGAACCGTGGCCGGCGCCATCATCGGCGGCCTGGTCCTCGGTGTGCTCAACAACGGCATGAACCTGGTCGGGGTCGGCACCGACTGGCAGCAGGTCATCAAGGGCCTCGTGCTGCTCGCGGCGGTCGGATTCGACGTGTGGAACAGGCGCAGGGCGGGCGTCTGACTCCACCCCTGGTGGCTGTGCCCGCCGGTCGGTCACCGGCGGGCACAGCCACTTCAGCATGTTCCTTCGCGGTCAGCCGCGGACACCGAAACGCAGGACCGTCGTCGACCGGTACTCGTCGCCGGTCCGGAGCACCGTGGACGGGTCGCCGGGGCGGTTCGGGGAGTCGGGGAAGTGCTGGGTCTCCAACGCGATACCGGCACCCGCCCGGTAGGGCGCTCCGCTCTTGCCGACCACGGTTCCGTCGAACTGCCCGCCCGTGTACACCTGCAGGCCGGGCTCGGTGGTGAACACCTCCATGCACCGGCCCGTGGCCGGCGCGTGGAGGACGGCTGCCCGGCGCAGCGTGCCGCCGCGGACCGGGGTCAGTACGAAGTTGTGGTCGTACCCCCCGCCCGCTGCCATGGGCCCGTGCTCGGTGCGGGACAGCGCCTCGGAGAGCTTGAGTGCCCGGCGGAGGTCGAATGCGGTGCCGGAGACGGGGAGATGCTCCCCGTGCGGAAGGAGATCTCCGTCGACCGGTGTGTAGTGGGAGGCGTCGACGGCCAGCTCGTGATCGAGGATGTCACCGGCGCCCTCGCCTTCGAGGTTGAAGTAGGCGTGGTTGGTGAGGTTGACCGGCGTGGCGGCGTCGGTGACCGCTGCGTAGGTGAGTGTGAGATCGTCGTTCCGGCCTATGAGGAAGCTGACCGTGACGTCCAGGTTGCCTGGAAAGCCCTGATCGCCGTCAGGGCTGCGGAGATGCAGGAGCACCCCGGTCCGCTCCGGAGTGTGCACACTTTCGGCCTCCCAGATCCGGGTGTCGAACCCGTCGGTTCCACCGTGCAGGCAGTGGCCGTTCTCCTGCGTGGTCAGCTGGTACGGCGTGCCGTCCAGGGTGAACCGTCCGTGGGCGATGCGGTTGGCGTAGCGGCCCACGGTGGCTCCGAAGTACCGGGCGGCGTCGGTCGACTCGCCCGGTACGCGGGGCGCGAGGACGACATCGTCCGGACGGCCGTGCCGGTCCGGCACCCACAGTCCGTGGATGCGGGCGCCGTGGGTGTGCACTTCCGCCGTGAGCCCTCCGACGAAGCCGAAGGTCCAGAGTTGCCCGGCTGCCGGGTCGGGTCGACAGACCGGAGGGCCTCCGGTGAAAGGGGGCGGGGACAGGCTCATGCGGCTCCGTAAGTTGTTGGGCGGGGACGGGATGATCGCGCCTGCTGCGGCGGCGGTAAGGGCCGGAGGACTGCTGGGAAACCTGGCGTGTCGAGGCCGACGTGACGGCTCCGCCCGGTTGGGCGCGACATCCCGCAGAAGCAACCTGATCCGTGTCATCCCTGCCCCGGCTGGACGGCGGCGCTTTCGGAGGGTGCGCCGGCGGTGGGTGATCGGCCCCTGATGGTCACGGACAGGTTCTGGGGTCAGCGAAGCCTTCGCGTGGGCGCGAAGAGCGGAGGCCGACCACGTCGCACCCGCATACCAACCACGTGACTGTTAACGATAACAAGCTCTGGGAGGGCTTGCCAGTACCCACCGCAACAGCCGGAGTGCGGGACCGGGGTGCGCCTCCTGGTGTGCCGTCCTCGGCGCACCAGCCGACCGGCGACACGGGAAGGGGTCAGGCCGGGCTGGGCCTTCTTGGCCGGTAAGGGGAAGTTGGAGTCGCAGTGTTCCGGACGCTCGTGGTGGAGTGGAAGAGGTTTGGGGTCAAGTGAAGGCTTTTGCGTCGACACGTCGCCGAACGATTCCGCGTCAATCCCTTATGGGGTGGTGCAAGCATCTTGAGCTCGGGCTAGTTAGCGCTCACAATCCGAGGGGTGGTCGTGTGCCGATGCCGCCCGGGCGCTCACGCGAGCCGGCCGGCTGCCTCGGCCCTCTCCGCGGGACGCCATCTCGCTCGGGAGGTGGTGGCAGCACGGTGCGTGATGCGCACTTCGATCGGCGGCCGAAGCCCGCAGCCACGGGGCCGCGCCGAGTCCGTCCGGTCATCCACGTCCGGCGGTGCGGAACTGCTCCCGGTCAGAAGTGGCTGAGGCCGCCGAGGCAGGTCGGCCCAGCGGCGCGGCGCACCACGACACCTCTGGCCGCCCAGACCGGCGCCTTCGGGCGCCACGACTCGGAGGATCCATGTCCCGCAGAAGTGCCCGACCACGTCTCGGGCTCGGCCTGACGGCCGCCGCGGTCCTGCTCACGACAGCCGTCGTGCCGGCCCCCGCGCACGGCGAGGCGCCCGCCACCGACTACACCATCACCGTGGACCCGAGTGCGCGGGGCGCCGCGATCGACGACACCATGTACGGGCTGTTCCTGGAGGACATCAACCGGGCCGCCGACGGAGGCCTGTACGCCGAACTCGTGCAGAACAGGTCCTTCGAGTACTCCACCGTCGACAACCGGGCCTACACCCCGTTGACCTCGTGGGACGTCGACGGCTCCGCCACTGTCGTGAACGACGCCGGCCGTCTCCACGCGAACAACCGCAACTACGCCCGGGTGACGGCGGGCACGACCCTGACCAACTCCAGCTACAACAGCGGTCTGTCGCTGAGGGGCGGGGCGAAGTACGACTTCTCGGTATGGGCCCGCGCCGAGGCCGGAACCACCCTCACGCTCACGCTCGGGGACGCGGGCGGCGCCCTGGCCAAGGTCCAGCAGAAGGCCGTGAAGGGCGGCTGGAAGCAGTACCGCGCCACGTTCACCGCGATGCGCAGCACCACCACCGGGCGGCTCGCCGTAGCCTCGACGGGCGCCGCCGCCCTGGACGAAGTGTCCCTCTTCCCTCGTGACACGTACAAGAATCAGCCGGGGGGTCTGCGCAAGGACCTGGCGGAGAAGCTCGCCGCGCTGAAGCCCGGCTTCCTCCGCTTTCCCGGTGGCTGCCTCGTCAACACCGGCTCGATGGAGGACTACAGCGAGGCGTCCGGCTGGCAGCGAGCCCGTTCCTACCAGTGGAAGGACACCATAGGCCCGGTCGAGCAGCGTGCCACCAACGCCAACTTCTGGGGCTACAACCAGAGCTATGGCCTCGGCTACTACGAGTACTTCCGCTTCGCCGAGGACGTGGGGGCGATGCCGCTGCCCGTCGTGCCCGCCCTGGTCACCGGCTGCGGTCAGAACCGGGCCGTCGTCGATGAGGCCCTGCTGAAGCGGCACATCCAGGACACCCTGGACCTCATCGAGTTCGCCAACGGACCGGTGACGTCCACCTGGGGGAGTAAGCGTGCCGAAATGGGTCACCCCGAGCCGTTCGGCCTCACGCACGTCCAGGTCGGCAACGAGGAGAACCTCCCTCGGGAGTTCTTCGAACGCTTCACGAAGTTCCGTACGGCCATCGAGGCGAAGTACCCGGGGATCACGGTGGTCTCCAACTCCGGACCGGCTGCATCCGGCGCGACCTTCGACACCCTCTGGCGACTCAACCGGGAGGCAGGCGTCTCCATGGTCGACGAGCACTACTACAACAGTCCGCAGTGGTTCCTGGAGAACAACCAGCGCTACGACTCCTACGACCGCTCCGGCCCCAGGGTCTTCCTCGGTGAGTACGCCTCCCGGGGCAACACCTTCGGCAACGGTCTCGCCGAGGCCGCGTTCATGACCGGTCTGGAGCGCAACGCGGACATCGTCAAGCTGGCCTCCTACGCGCCCGTCCTCGCCAACGAGGACTACGTGCAGTGGCGCCCCAACTTGATCTGGTTCAACAACCGCGCGTCCTGGGGGTCGGCCAACTACGAGGTCCAGAAGCTGTTCATGAACAACACCGGCGACCGGGTCGTTCCCTCCGAGACCACTTCCACCCCTTCGGTCAGCGGACCCATCTCCGGGGCCGTCGGCCTGTCGACGTGGGCGACGGCCGCCTCGTACGACGACGTACGGGTGACCGCCGCGGACGGCAGTGCCCTGCTGACCGACGACTTCTCAGGCCCGGCCTCGGCCTGGACCCACACCGGCACCGGCAGCTGGGCCGTCCAGGACGGTCAGTACGCCCAGACGGACGTCGCGGCCGAGAACACCACGGTCGTCGCGGGCGATCGTGCCTGGCGCGACTACGACCTGCACGTGAAGGCCACCAAGCAGGCGGGCAACGAAGGATTCCTGGTCGCCTTCGGTGTCAAGGACACTGGTAACTACTACTGGTGGAACCTCGGAGGATGGGGCAACACCGCGCACGGAGTAGAGCGTTCCGACAACGGTGCGAAGACGACACTGATCAGCAAGCCCGGCACCATCGAGTCAGGACGCGCCTACGACATCGAAGTGAAGATCCGCGGGCGCCAGGTGACCCTCTACCTGGACGGCCAGGAATGGGGGGCCTTCACCGACGACCAGGCGGCCGAACCGTTCCGTCAGGTCGTCACCCGGGACCCGGCGACCGGTGATCTGATCGTCAAGGTCGTGAACGCCCAGGCGAGCGAGGCACGCACCAGGGTCGACCTCGGCGGAGCGCGGGTGGCCTCCCGGGCCCGGGTGACGACCCTGGCGGCCGACCCCTCCGCCGAGAACAGCGAGACAGCCACTCCTGTTGCCCCCGTGAGGTCGACCCTGACCGGGATCTCGGACACCTTCACGTACACGTTCCCCGCCAACTCGATCACGTTCCTGAGGATCGGCGAACGGTAGCGGCCGTCGCAGGGTGGCCGTGGGCAGTGTCCCGGGGGCGAGCGTAGCCGCGGGGGTCGCCCGGGCGGAACGCCCCGGCTCCGCCCGGTCGCGGTAGCGGGCCGCGCGGAGCGGGGGTGACTGCCGGCGGTGGTCACCGGTGGATGTTCTCGGTGCACCGGTGACCACCACCGTCTTGATCTCGTGCACGGTGGTGTCCGGTCCGCAGGCGCAAGACGACCGCTCGCTTTCCGACGGTGATCGCACCGGGCGCCGTCGGGACCTTCGTGAAGTGACGGACGCGATCGCCCACAAGTTCCGGACCGGCACGCAGCGGGACCCCCTGCCGGGGGAGTACGGCGACTGGCAGGGGGTCTGCAACCGCCTGTGAGAACTGCGAGCAGCACCGTCGAAGCACTGACGTGGCATCGTCCCCCGCTACGAAAGACCGCCACCACCTACCTGGCCGGACTCCACATCGCAGTCGTCTTCCCCCGGGTCCGCCAGGTGATCCAAGCGAAACTGCCTAGCCCCGCAGGCGGCCCCGCTTCCCTTCCGGCACCGCGTATCCGGGCACCGAAGGCCAGCGAACGGTCAGCAGAACCGACTCCTCCTCGGCGCGCCACGAGTGACCGACATCCCGTCCCCACACGACGTAGTCACCTTGTTCCTGCAGAAGAACGCTGTGGCCCGGAAAGTCGACCCGGAAGCGCCCGCTGATGAGCACCAGGAGGGCTGTCCGTCTCTCGTTCTCGACCCACTGCGCTCGCTCGTCACCGCGAGGGTGGACACCCCACTTGATCTCCACAGCTTGGCTATGACGCGGATCGTCCACATCCTTGAAGTGCCCGAGAAGCCAACCCCGGTCCAGAGCCGCGTCCTTGCCCGCGTTGCTCACGTACACGCTGTCATCCACGCTTCGCCACGCTAGCAGTGGCTCGCCCGTAGGAGCGGACCGGCATCCGCCCATGTCCGACCCCTCCCCGCCTCACGGGAATCCCGTCGACGCCGGGACGAGGAGGGAGTCGCAGGTGACCCGCGCTGAGTTCCCGCCCTCGCGGGGCCGGGCAGAGGCGAGGGGCGGCCGGCTGCTCGCGCTCGCTCGTACAGGGCTCCGCCGCCTCTCTATGGCCGGGCCGCTATCCGAGGCGACTCTTGAGTCCGCACCGCTCTGCTCCAAGACGGCTTTCCCTTCATACGAGCTCCCTCCGACCAGCCAGCCATGTGGGGCCTGACCAGGTACCGTGACGGTCGTCTCAGGGGAGGTTGGCGGACACGAACGTCGATAATGCGGAGCGCCGGGTGCGGCTGTCGTTCCTCGGGTAGCTCCCAGGATGTGACGACTGTAGGGGCGCTTTCCGGCCGTACCAAATAGGAGGGGTGAACCAGCAGCTCCAGCGAGCGGCTCGGCCGTTGCCCGACGGGGTGTGGGGATCGTAGGCCCCTGGAACATCGACGGCCTGGGGGAAGTTCGCGACCTCCCCGCGCGGACTCAAGCGTTGAGCCGACGCGCACCAGCCTGCCCGTCCGGCGTGAGTGCCCGCCGGGCAGGCGGTCGTGCGGGATAGGGCCTGCTGTCCGGGGCGAACACCCGGGTTCTGGGCATCGCTCGGCCCTGCCCGGCACGGCCGTCGAGGTTGCGTGCGCCGGGCTCCTCAGATCGTTTGCCAGATTCGCGTCAGTGACGACGTGGTGAGGACCTGGTCCGGATGCCCCTGCCCCACGAGGCGGCCGTCCTGGAGCAGGAGGCAGGTGTCGGCCGCGCGCGCCACCTCAAGGTCGTGTGTGGCCTGGACGATCGTCACCCCGTCGGCGACGAGTTCCGTCAGCAGTGCCCCGATCCGGTCCCTGGCCTCCGGGTCCAGGCCGGTGGTCGGCTCGTCGAGTAGTAGCAGGTCCGATTCCTGTGCCAGACCTTGGGCGATGAGGGCGCGTTGCCGCTGCCCGCCCGAGAGTTCGCCCAGTTGGCGTGAGGCGAGGTCGCCGATACCGAGCCGGTCGAGGGCCGCGTCCACGGTTGCGTGGTCCCGTGCGGTGAGCCGGCGCCATGGACCGCGCTCGCCCCAGCGCCCCATCTCCACGGTCTGCCGAACGGTGAGCGGAAGAGTGTCGCCCACTGCTCCGCGCTGCGGCACGAAGGCGGGCGGCCGGTCACCGGCGCGGAAGAGGTCGCCGGATGTCGGCTTGATCACACCCGCGAGCACGCCGAGCAGGGTCGACTTGCCGCTGCCGTTCGGGCCGACAAGCGCCGTCGTGGTCAACCCCGTTATTTCTCCGCTGACTTGATCGAGGACAGGGCGCCCTGGATAGCCGGCGCACAGCTCCGAGAAGCGGAGGGAAGCAGTCCGGCCGGCGGAGGGCGTGGGTGAGGTGCGCGGTTTGTTGAACATGATTTTCATTGTAGTGTCCGGTGCATGGAATGGTTGACGGTCCCGTTCGAGGTGACCTTCGTGCAGCGGGCCCTGTGGGGCGGGATGCTGGTGTCCGCGATCTGCGCGCTGGCGGGCACCTGGGTGGTGCTGAGGGGGATGGCCTTCCTCGGTGACGCCATGTCCCACGGGCTGCTGCCGGGCGTCGCGGTCGCCGCGCTCCTCGGCGGCAATCTGATGGCGGGCGCGGTGGTCAGCGCCGCCGTCATGACGGCGGGCGTCACCGCGCTGGGCCGTACGCCGAAGCTGTCGCAGGACACCGGCATCGGGCTGCTGTTCGTCGGCATGCTCTCGCTCGGTGTGATCATCGTGTCCCGCTCCCAGTCCTTCGCGGTCGACCTGACCGGATTCCTCTTCGGGGACGTCCTCGCCGTCAGACAGCAGGACCTCCTCGTGCTCGCGGCGGCACTGCTCGCGGCACTGACGGTCTCGGTCCTCGGCCACCGTGCCTTCCTGGCCCTCGCGTTCGACGCGCGCAAGGCCCACACCCTGGGGCTGCGGCCGCGCCTGGCCCACGCCGTACTCCTCGGCCTGCTCGGCCTGGCGATCGTCGCCTCGTTCCACATCGTGGGAACGCTGCTCGTCCTCGGCCTGCTCATCGCGCCACCGGCGGCCGCCCTGCCCTGGGCCCGCTCCGTACGCGGAGTCATGGCGCTCGCCGCCCTGACCGGCAGCGCGGCCACGTTCGGCGGCCTGCTGCTGTCCTGGCACCTGAGCACCGCGGCCGGCGCGACCGTCGCAGCCCTCGCGGTGGGTCTGTTCTTCCTCTCCCACGTGCTGTCCGGCCTGCGTGACCGCCGTACACGCCAGGTTCACTCCCCGGCGGCACCCCTGCTCGAAGCCAACTGAAAGAAGCCGGAAGCGATCGACATGACGATCCGCAGAAACGTCACTCCCTGGGCATCGGCCGCCCTGGTGCTCACCGCGCTGCTCACCACGAGCTGCGCGGGAAAGGAGCCCAACGCCACGCGATCCGAGGCGAAACCCCCGTCCTCCACTCCGCACGGGTACGTCGAGGGGGCCCAGGAGACCGCCGAACAGCAGTCCCGGCTCCTCCTGAACGACCCCGGCAGCGGAAACACCAGGGTCCTCGACCTCGTCACCGGCAAGGTACACAGGACGACTCAGGTGAAGGACGCCGTTCGGTTGGGCATGGACGGCAGGTTCGGCTACCTTCAAGCAGCCGACGGCACCCATGTGCTCGACAGCGGCGCGTGGATGGTGGACCACGGCGACCATGTCCACTACTACAGCGCGGCGACACGGGACGTGGGCGAGATTCCCGCAGGCAGCCAGGCGCGCATACGCAGTGATGTCGCCGTCACCGCGGTGACCGACGAGAACGGCCGGACCGTCCTCTACGACCGCGGCAAGCTGGAGAAGGGGAAGATCGCTACTTCCCGGACGCTGGGCGGCACTTACGTCGGCGCCGTCGTGCCGTACGAGGAGCACCTGCTCGCCTTCGCGAACCAGGGTGGCACCACGGAACTCGTCGTCCTCGACCGCAAGGGCGAACGCGTGGCCTCCCCGGACGTGGCGTGCGAAGCCCCTGGAGGAGACGGGGTCACCCGGCGCGGCGTGATCCTCGGCTGCGCCGACGGCGCCCTGCTCGTGCGTGCGCAGGACGGTGCCTTCACCGCCGAGAAGATCCCGTACGGAAAGCACGTCCCGGAGGAGGAACGCGCCACCTCCTTCCGCCATCGCCCAGGCAGCGACACCCTCACCGCCCTGGCCGGGGGCGACGCCGTCTGGGTCCTGGACGTCGCCGAGCGGAACTGGAAGCGGGTGGAGACCGGGCCCGTCGTTGCGGCCAACACGGCCGGGGAGGGCTCCCCGCTGCTCGTTCTGGAGACCGACGGCTCCGTACACGGCTATGACATCGCGACCGGAAAGCAGACCGCACGGACCAAACCCCTGCTGACAGCAGGGAAACGGGACGACTCCGCCGGCTCCGCCCCCGTCATCGAGGTCGACCGCAGCCGCGCCTACGTCAACGACCCCGAGGGCAAGAAGGTGTTCGAAATCGACTACAACGACGGCCTGCGCATCGCGCGCACCTTCGACCTGGACGTCAAGCCCGTCCTCATGGCGGAGACCGGCCGATGACTCGAACCGAAGCGAAGCGTCGCGCGGAGGTGGTCACCGCTCGCCTGCGACGTCTGGTCGCGGGCCTCCTCGTCCTCGTGACCGCGATGACCGCCACCGCCTGCACCACCGGTGACGACCGGCCCAGCATCGTCGTCACGACCAACATCCTCGGTGACGTCACCCGCGAGATAGTGGGCGAAGAGGCCCATGTCAGCGTCCTGATGAAGCCCAACGCCGACCCGCACTCCTTCGGGCTGTCGGCGGTCCAGGCCGCCGAGCTGGAACAGGCCGACCTGGTCGTCCACAACGGCCTGGGCCTGGAGGAGAACGTCCTGCGGCACGTGGACGCCGCCCGCGCGGCCGGTGTCGCCACCTTCGCGGCCGGCGAGGCGGCCGACCCGCTCACCTTCCACACCGCCGACGACGGCGGGCCCGAGGGCGAGGAAGGACAGCCCGACCCGCACTTCTGGACGGACCCCGACCGGATGCGCAAGGTCACCGGCCTGATAGCCGACCGGGTCGTCGAACACGTCAAGGGTGTGGACCCCGGCACGATACGGGCCAACGCCGACCGCTACACCAAGCAGCTCACGGACCTCACCACCTGGATGGAGAAGTCCTTCGGCCGCGTCCCCGCGGACCGGCGCGCCCTCGTCACCAACCACCACGTCTTCGGCTACCTCGCCGACCGCTTCGGCTTGGAGGTGATCGGCGCGGTCATCCCCAGCGGCACCACGCTGGCCTCACCCAGCTCCTCGGATCTGCGCTCCCTCACCCAGGCGATGGAGAGAGCGGGCGTACGCACCGTCTTCGCGGACTCCTCCCAGCCCCGACGGCTCGCCGACGTACTCCGTACGGAGACGGGCGGCGGGGTCCGCGTCGTCGCACTCCACTCGGAGTCCCTGACCGCCGAGGGCGCGGGAGCCGACACCTACCTGCGGATGATGCGCTCCAACACCACCGCCATGGTCACCGGTCTGACCGGCACCTGACCACCAGATCCTGAACCCCCGCTCCTCCCGGCACACCCGCCCGTCGGGCGTCGGAGTGCCGTACCCCCATGCCGCCACCGCGCGGCGCAGAAAGGAACACCGACCGATGAACACGTCGATACGCGGCAGAGCCCTCACCGGTACCGCACTCGCCCTGGCCGCCGCCGCGGTCCTGACCGCTTGCGGAGGGGAGAGCTCCTCCACCGCCACCAAGTCCGACGGAGCCGCGAGCACCACGCCCGCGGTCGCGGTGAAGGAGCCGCTGGTCGCCACCTTCGACGGCGGCCTCTACATCCTCGACGGCGAGAGCCTGAAGCTTGCCAGGACCATCGAGCTGCCCGGCTTCAACCGGGTCAACCCCGCTGGCGACAAGGACCACGTCATGGTCTCCACGGACAGCGGATTCCGTGTCCTGAACGCCACCGGTCAGGCTCTCACCGACATCGAGTACAAGGGCTCCAAGCCGGGCCACGTCGTCCGTCACGCCGCAAAGACTGTGCTCTTCACCGACGGCACCGGAGAGGTCAACGTCTTCGACCCCACCGCACTGAGCAGCGGGAAGAAGCCGGCAGGGCGCACCTACACCTCCGCCGAGGCGCACCACGGCGTCGCCATCGAGCTGGCCGACGGCAAGCTCGTGAGCACCCTGGGCAACGAGGAGAAGCGCACCGGGGCCCTGGTGCTGGACCGGAACAACAAGGAGATCGCGCGCAACGAGGACTGCCCCGGCGTCCACGGCGAAGCCGCCGCCAAGAACGAAGCCGTCGCCGTTGGCTGCGAGGACGGCATCCTGATCTACCAGAACGGCACGTTCACCAAGATCGACTCACCCGACGACTACGGCCGGATCGGCAACCAGGCCGGCAGCGACGCCTCGCCCGTTCTGCTGGGTGACTACAAGAGCGACCCCGAGGCCGAGCTGGAACGCCCCACCCGCGTCTCCCTCATCGACACCGAGAAGAAGAAGCTGCGCCTGGTCGACCTGGGCACCAGCTACTCCTTCCGCTCGCTGGCCCGCGGCCCGCACGGTGAGGCCCTGGTCCTCGGAACCGACGGCGCCCTCCACGTCATCGACCCGGAGACCGGCACGATCGAGAAGAAGATCCCCGTCGTGGGCGAGTGGCAGGAGCCGCTGGACTGGCAGCAGGCCAGGCCCACCCTGTTCGTGCGCGGGCACGTCGCCTACGTCTCCGAGCCCGGCAAGAAGGCGCTGCACGCCATCGACGTGGAGACGGGGAAGAAGATCACCTCCGTCACCCTGCCGAAGAGCACCAACGAGCTGTCGGGCGTCGTCGCCGGACACTGACCGCGTGTGCGCCCTCGCCACCACGGCTCGCCGCCGCGGCGGCGAGGGCACACGCATCCACGGCAGCGCGCTCGACCGTGACCTCAGCACTCTCTCCCTGAGCAGGGGCCTGCGCCCGGGAACCGGACCTACGAGGCTTAGGAGCGGTTGTACCTGGAAACGACTACTCCCGAGCGATCGCCGCTTCGGTGGTCGGCCGACACCGGGAGAGGCCATACGTGGACGCGCCCCTATATCTGAGGCCCAGGGTGGAGCCGCCGCTCGACGCACTGCTGACGGACCGGCACTTCCTGCACTCGCTCGTCGACGCGCTGGGTTCGCCGCTCAACGTGCTGCTCCCCGAGGCCGTGGCCAAGAACGCCGCCAGCTTTCGGACCGTCTACGACCGCCACCATCTCACCGGACGCGTGTACTTCGCGCACAAGGCGAATCGTTCCAGCGCCCTGCTGCGGCGACTGGCGGCGGAGGACCCGGCCGCCGTCGGCGTCGACGTCGCATCCGTGGAGGAGCTCAGGCACGCACTCGGGTGCGGGTTCACCGGCGACCGCATCATGGCCACCGGCGCCAAGGACGCCGCGTTCCTCTGGCTGGCCGCCCGAGTCGGAGCGACCGTCAACCTGGACTCGCCCGGCGAACTGGAACGGCTCTCCGGTCTGGTGCGCGCGCACGGGCTCGGCCGGGTTGACGTGCTGGTGCGCCTGTCAGGTTTCGAGTACGCCTCCGGCCGCGAGGGAGCGGGCACCCGACTGCTCTCCCGGCGCAGCAGGTTCGGCACTCCGTTGCGGGACACGGAGGCGCTGCTGTCGGCGCTCGAACGCAACGCGGAGACGGTGGAGTTCGTCGGCGCCGCTTATCACCTCGACACCACCGGCTTGGAGGAGAAGGCGCGGGCGCTGGAGCAGTGCGTGCTGTTCATGGACGAATGCCGGGCACGAGGGCTATCGCCGCGCTCCCTGGACATCGGGGGCGGATTCGGCGTCGGCTACGTCGCCGAGGCGGAGGAGTGGGAGCGGTGGACAACCGCGCTGACCGAGGCGGTGCTCGGTGTCCGCCCGCCGCTGACCTGGCGCGGTCACGGATACGGGCTGCGCAACGAGGGCGGTACGGTGCGCGGTGCGGCCGCGCTGTACGCCGCGCACCGCCCCACCGCAGGCCCCGGGTACCTCGACGAGCTGCTCTCCCTGCCCGCGCCGGTGCTGGGCCGCCCACCCGCCACCCTGCTTCTGGAGCACCTCCACGACCTGCACATCGAACCGGGGCGCTCTCTCGTCGACCAGTGCGGACTGTCGCTCGCGCGCGTGCTGGACGTACGCCCCGCTGACCCGGACTCGGGGCAGTACCTGGTGCACCTCGCCATGAACGCGGGTGACATGAGCCTGGAGGAGCACGGCGTCCTGGTGGACCCCGTTCTGCTGCCGAGGGGCGGAACCACCGCAGCCGGTGACGGGAAGCCGGTCGGTGTCCATCTGATGGGCAACCTCTGCCTGGAAGGTGACCTCATCACGCGCCGTCTGGTCTATCTGCCGCGGCTGCCGGTGGCGGGGGACCTGCTGGCTTTCGTCAACACCGCGGGGTACGCGATGGACTTCCACGCCCACCGCGCACAGCGGCAGCCGGTCGCGCGGACGGTCGCGGTGGAGCGACGGGGCGAATCCTGGAACTGGTGCCCGGACGAGGACTACTGGCCGATCACACCCGTAGGGGAGCAGCCGGATGAGGTATGACAGCATCACCGAGGCCATAGGCAACACGCCTCTGGTGCGCATCGATCCCGCCGTGCACGGACTGCGCAACATCGACCTCTACGCCAAACTGGAGATGCTCAACCCCTTCGGGTCCGTCAAGGACCGGCCCGCGTGGCACATGGCCCGGCCTCACCTGGAGGCTGCCACCAGTGGTGACGGGACAGTTGTGGAGCTTTCCAGCGGCAACACCGCCAAGGCACTGGCCCTGCTGGCCGGTATGCACGGCGTGAAGTTCAAGAGCGTCACCAATCGCATGCGTGTGCCCGAGATCAAGGAACTTCTGCTGCTTCTCGGCGCGGAGATCGAGGAACTTCCCGGGCGCAGCGAGTGCCTCGACCCGACCGACACGGACGACCCGCTGACACACTTCCACCGAGCGCTCGCCGACCCGGGGAGCACGTATCTGCACACCGACCAGTACTTCAACCCCCGCAACGTCGAGGCCCACGCGGAGGGCACCGGCCCCGAGATCGTCAAGGATCTGGACGGCAGGGCGCCGGACTGGTTCATCGCCTGTGTGGGTACGGCCGGTTCGTCGACCGGTGTCGCCAGGGTCCTGCGTGAGCACGACCCGCGCGTGCGGGTGCTCGGCCTGGTCGCCCACAAATCGGACTTCATACCGGGTATCCGCACCATCGACGAGGTCCACCAGGTCGGCCTGTTCGACCCGGCGACGTACGACACCATCGAGTCGGTCACCTCGGACGAGGCCATCGACGGAATGATCACCCTGATCCGCCGCTGCGGACTGCTGAGCGGACCGACCGGCGGAGCCGCCTACCAAGGGGCGGTTCGGCAACTGCGGTACGCCGACGAGGAGCTGGATGGGACGGGGCAGCGTCGTACGGCGGTGTTCATCGTGTGCGACCGGGCCGAGAGCTATCTCAGCTATGTGCGTCAGCGGCGCCCGGAGCTCCTGGGCCGAACGGGCCGTGGGCGTTCCGCGGCGGCCGTCACCGACGCCGAGGCCCGAGCGGAGGCTCGCGTCATCGAAGTGGACGACGCCCGGCGCTGGTTTGCCGAGGGCGATCCTCGCCCACTCGTCGTCGACCTGCGCAGCCCGCACGCCTATGCCGCCCTGCACATCGAGGGCTCGCTCAACATCGTCGACGAGGTGTTCGAGGAACTGCTCCGTGGCGGGCTCCCCTTCAGCAAGCGCACTCCCGTACTCCTCGCCTGTCCCGTCGGCGAGAAGTCACTGCGTTACGCTGCCGCGCTGTCCCGGATGGGTCACCCGGACGTCCGCAGTCTGGCGGGCGGGATCGTCGCCTGGCGGGATGCGGGCGCACCGCTGGTGCGCGAATGAGCACGGCGGACCCGCTCCCTTCCGCGGATCCCGGGAACCCGTCCTGGCAGCGGGAAGCGAGGGAACAGTTCCCCATCGTCACCGCGCACCCGGAGCTTGCCTACCTCGACAGCGCTGCCACGTCCCAGAAGCCACGAGCCGTGCTGGAGGCCGTTCAGACCTACCTCACGACGTCGAACGCCAACGCCGGCCGCGGCACCTACCCCTGGGCCAACCGGACGACGGAACTGGTGGAGTCGACCCGGGAACGCGTCAAGGAGTTCCTCCACGACCCCGAACCGGGCCGCTCCGGCGTTCACTTCACCAGTGGCACCACCGAGGGCCTGCGCACCGTCGCCCGTGACTGGCTCGTGCCGTACCTCGACGACGGGGACGAGATCCTCGTGCCGTACGCCGACCACCGGGCCAATCTGGACCCCTGGATCGAGGCCCGGCGGCTCCTGGCCGAGCGCGGTGTCCAGGTGCGCGTGCAGGCGCTGCCCTACCAAGCAGGCTCCGGAGACTACGACCATCGGGTCTTGGCTCAGGCTGTGGGCCCGCGGACCCGTTTCGTGGCCGCCACCCACGTCCACCACGTCTACGGCGGTGACATGAACGTGCACCGTATCCGCGAGGCGGTCGGCCCGGACGTGGCCATCTGCCTGGACGCGGCGCAGAGCGTCGGCCACCTGCCCGTCCACCTCGACGACCCGTCCCTCGACGTGGACTTCGTGGTTTTTTCGGGGCACAAGGCGATGGCTCTGCCGGGCTCAGGCGTGATCTGGGCGCGCAATACGCGAGGGCCGACGTTCCGGCCGGAGGGCTGGAAGGGGACGCCCAACACGACCGGCATCGTCTCGCTACGGGCCGCCCTGGACTGGCTCGACACCATCGGGCCGGAGTGCGTCGCCCACTGGACGACCGCGCTCGCCACCCGGTTGACGGACCGGCTCGCGCTTCTGGGACCGTACGAGATCATCGGCTGTCAGGCGAGCCTGTCCGCCGACTCCGCCCTGCCCGCCGAGCAGCGCCGACGCGGCATCGTCACCTTCCGGCACCGCGACATCCCCTCGGATGATCTCGGGTTCATTCTCTTCAGCCACGGCTTCATGGTGCGGGCCGACAACCTGTGCCAGGCCGGCTCCGACGCTCGGGACGCTTCGGTACGCGTGAGCCTGCACGTGTACAACACGGTGGAGGAGATCGACCGGCTGCTGGTAGTCCTCGCGTCGTTGGCATGAACAGCAATTGATAATCGTTACCATCTGTAGCACCGTCGGTGCTCCCGCACGGACGAGCGACAGACGAGGTGACGCAAGCTATGGGTGTGAGCATGGCGACGGCCAGGACCTGGGTCGAGCGCTGGGAACGCCAGCAGGAGCGGTACGCGGTGGACCGGGAGGAGCGGTTCACCGTGATCGCCGATATCGTCGAGCACGTCGTCGTCGGCCGCGCCGACCCCCTGCTGCTCGATCTCGGGTGCGGCCCCGGCTCGCTGGCCGCCAGGCTCGCCGCCCGCTTCCCGCACGCCGAGATCGTGGCCGCCGACATGGACCCCGTGCTGCTGGAACTGGGACGCACCCACCATGCCGACGCCGCCCGCTACGTCGACACCGTCATCGGCGCGGACGGCTGGACCGACCTGCTCCGGCTGGACCGCCCCTTGGACGCGGCCGTCTCGACGACCGCCCTGCACTACCTGACCGAGCCGGTGCTGTTGCGCACCTACCGTGCCCTCGCGTCCCTGCTGCGCCCCGGCGGCGTCCTGGTCAACGGGGACCACTTCCCGCCGGATGCGGCGGCCTGCTCGGAGCTCACCGCCCATGTGGGCCGTCGCAGGTCCGAACGCTCGGGCAGCCACGCGTGCGAGGACTGGCTGTCCTGGTGGGACGCCGCGGACCGGGACCCCGAACTGACCGACCTCCTCGATGAACGTCGGCGGCGCCATGCCCTCCATGGCGGCCGCGGTGGCGACCAGCGGATCGCGGTGGGCCGACACGCCGCACTGCTGCGTCGGGCCGGCTTCGCCCACGTCGCGCCGGTCTGGCAGTTCGGAGACAGCACCGTACTGGTGGCGGTCATGGGGGGCGCGGACGGGCTTTCCTCGTCCGCCGGAACCCGAGGTCGGTGAGCGGTTCGCTCGACGCCTGCGAGAACAGAACTGCCGACGCTCTCACAGGGCCAGACTCATCAGGATCTCGTCGCGGTCGTCGCCGGGGGAGACGCGCAGCGCGCCCGGCCACCTGCCGACCTCCTCCCAGCCCGCCTTGCGGTAGAACTCCTCCAGCCCCAGGCCGGACCGTACGGCGAGTTGCAGCCGCTCCAGCCCCATCTCGGCGCGCGCGACACCCTGGGCGTACCGCATCATCGCCGCGCCAACGCCCCTGCCACGGAAGTGCACGTGTGTCTGAACGTGGTTCAACACGCCGCAATGCACCGCGAGGGGATGCGCCTCGCGGCGCAGCAGCAGCCAGCCCGCGAGTACGCCGTCCACCCTCGCCACGAGGAGTCTGCTGTGGTCGGGGGACAGTTCACGACTGATTCGCTCGACCGCCGGGCGGAGCGCGGCCTGGGCCACCGGCGGAAGCGGGCAACCCGTCGGGACGACGGCCCCTCCCGCGTTGACGACCGCCGTCCAGCACGCCGTGAGCTCCCGCCGGACGGCTTCGGTGGCGTGATGAGGCCGACTGAGTTGTGCGATCACGGTGCTGGGTACCGTCTCGGACGCTGTCACACCCGTCAGCTTGCCAGCACCTTGCGGATCTCCGCCACGAGCTGCCGAACCGGAGCGCGCGCTGCCGACCGGGTGTGAACCCCGCTCAGGCGCGCTGTTCCGCTGGATCGCGCGCGGTTACGTCGACGCGGCAGCGGTCGCAGACGCCGGAGAGTTCCACGGTGTGTTCCACCTCGGTGAATCTCATGGTCTCGGCGACGCCGTCCGCCCACCGTTCCACGGGGTCGGCGTCGACCGCCGCACTGAAGCCGCAGTCGCGACAGACGAGGTAGTGGCGGTGGCCGTCGGTGGGCCGGGGACGGTAGAGACGTTCTCCGGTCCTGTCCCGCACGACGTCGACCTGTCCGGCGCGCTCCAGGGCGCGCAGGGTCCGGTAGACCGTGGTCAGGCCGACGGTGATGCCCTCGGTTTCGAGGGTCTCGTGCAGTTCCTGTGCGGAGGCGAAGTCGGCTCGGTCGTACAGGGCGCTCAGGACAGCCATCCGCTGCCGCGTCGGGCGCCGGTGACTGCGTTGCCGGTGCGTCGCGCAGGACGCCCACCTCCCAGTAGGCGGGGCCGGTTGGCTGTGTGCCAAGGACCTCGCCGCCGTCCTTCCTCGCCTCCGCCCGGATCGCCGGCCAGGTCTCCTCGTGCCAGCGCCGCACGGCCTCCGGGTCCTGCTCGACGGCCCGCTTGTCCGGCCGCTGGAACGACAGCCCCCACCGCTTCAGGTACTTGCCCACCCCCACCTCGGTCAGCCGCACCCGGTACAGCTTCGCGATCAGGTCACCGACCAGCCGCCGCGTCCACAACTGCCCGCTCAGCCCCACGTCGCAGGGCCGGTGATCAAGGACCGCCTGCCGCACGGCGGCCTGCTCGGCGTCCCCGAGCACCTGACGCACCCCGACCGGCCTACCGCGCGGCTGCATGACCAGCGCCTCCCGCCCGCCGACCTGCCACTTCGCCCGCCAGACGTCGACCGCCTTCAGCGACACCCCCAACACCGCCGCCACGTCCTCACGGCCCCACCCCGCCACCCGACGCGGCCACCGCCCGCAACCGCAGCGCCTCGTGCGCCGACGGCGACAGATGCCGCGCGTCCCCCACCAGATTGCTCACACCCAGCTCAACGACCCAGAATGACAAGCGATTCGGATCAACATGACGCTCGGGTTGCCGGTGTGCGGAGGAAGTCGGGAGGCTGCGGGTGGCTGACCGCCGTTGTCCTGGCGAAGATCACTGACTTCGCCCGGGAGTTCGATGCCTCTTGCCCGTCGTGCGGACCCAACTGCTCCGACGGGCCTTCGACGCGTAGCGGGCTCTTGGCTGATGCAGGCACGTGGTGGTGTCGCCGCTCTCTGCCCCACCGCTGAACACCGCGATGGTCGAGTGATCCCTCATCGGGCCAATGCGAGGAGGCCCTGCGCTCGGCGTTGCTGGATCTTGCTGGCGGCATGCGCGACGCCCGCGGCAAGGCGGCTCATGCGAGTCGGCCCGCGGCGACCGTCGGGAAGGCTCGATCGCACCCGCCGGATGGGACTCTTCTCAAGTTCCCCTCCGCTGGCTACGTTACCTCCAGTAATAGAAGCGGGCCTCTCTGACGCCGCGCCGCCCGTCCCTGCCCCTGGAGTTCACCTTGACGCGTTCTGCTCCTCGTCGTCCGCGCCGTCGGCGCCCCTTCGGCGTGACCGTCCTTGTCGCCGTGGGGCTGACGGCAGGCGCGGTGTCCACCCTCCCCGGCCGGGCCGACGCGAGCGAGGTCCCGAAGGAGGCACGGGCAAACCGTTCGGAGGAGCTCAGGGAGGTGTTCTTCGTCGGCAACAACTGGGAGGGCACCGCCGACGTCATCAACTCGCGTGGTGACTACGCCAAGATCGGCCGCATCGACATGATCCCCGACAAGAAGGAGCGCCTGTGGGAGATCTACCTCGACCCCGTCAAGCTCGCGTTCTTCCTCGGCATCCGGCTCGGGCCGGGTGAGGGGCACGACCAGTACGTCGACGACATGTACACCACGAAGGACGGCAGGTCCGTGATCGCCTCCCGGCCCAGTTTCGCCGACGTGGTCTCCATAGACGTGGCGAGCGGCAAGATCAACTGGCGTTTCCCGGTGTCCGGATTCCGCTCCGACCACATGGCGGTCTCCCCCGACGGGACCCAGGTCGCCGTCTCCGCCTCCACCTCCAACACCGTCCACGTCCTGGACATGGCGACGGGCAAGGAGGCGGGCAGGTTCACGGCGGGTGACAAGCCGCACGAGAACGTCTACACCGACGGCGGCAAGTACCTCTGGAACATGGCCATCGGCGAGGTCAACACCGACTTGGACGCGCCCTGGCAGGACTTCACCAAGGGCGACCGGCGCATCACCGTCGCCGACGCGAAGACCTTCCAGGTCAAGAAGGTCATCGACATGCGCGAGCGGCTGGACGCCTTCGGCCGCAAGGACCTGTCCGACGCCCTGCGCCCCGTCGCCTTCACGCCCGACGAGTCCAAGATGTACTTCCAGGTCTCCTTCTTCAACGGCTTCGTCGAGTACGACGTGCACACGGACAAGATCACCCGGGTGAGGACGCTGCCGAAGAACCCGGACACCAGTGACGATCGCACCACCTATGTCAACGACTCCCGCCACCACGGCATGTCCATGAGCCCCCGGGGTGACAAGCTCTGCATCGCCGGGACCATGGACGACTACGTCACCGTCGTGAACCGCGAGTCCCTTCAGGAGGGCCCGCTCGTCACCGCCTCCAAGCCGTACTGGGCCACCGTCAGCGGAGACGGCAAGCACTGCGTGGTGTCCGAGAGCGGCACCGACCAGGTGACGGCGATCGACTTCGCCACCGGCGAGAAGGTCACCTCCATCCCTGTCGGCGACCACCCGCAGCGGGTCCGCCTCGGCCACGTCCCTACGGACTGGACGGGCCCCACCACCAGCTGAGACGCACCGGACCCCGAGCCTCATGCCGCTCCGCCCCGAACTCGCCGCGTCGAATCCGACGGGGGTCCGGGAACAGTTCCCCCCGCTCCCAGTCCGGGTCGCCAAGCACTCCGGACGGTGATCGGGCCTGCGGGCGGTCCTCCGCCAGTGCTGCCAGGGGAGAACCTTGGCAGCAGCTCCGCGCGGAGATGACCGCCCCGTGCTCAGCCGTAGTAAGCCGTGCGCATCAGCTCCCGCATGTCGTCCAGCATCGGCATGCGGGGGTTCGCCGGTGCGCACTGGTCCTCGTAGGCGTTGATGGCCTGCTGCGGAAGCGCGTCCAGGAAGGTCCGTTCGTCGACCCCCAGCGCCTTGAACGTCGGCTCGATGCCGACGGCGTCGCGCAGGCGCTCGACGGCCGCGGCGAGGGACTCCACGCCCTCGGCCGGGGTCGTGGCGGGCAGCCCCAGGGCGCGTGCGATGTCCTGGAAGCGTTCGGGAGCGCGGTAGTCCTCGTACTTGGGCCAGCCGGTCAGCTTCGTCGGTATGGTGCCGTTGTAGCGGATGACATGGGGGAGCAGCACGGCGTTGGTGCGCCCGTGCGCGATGTGGAAGGTCGCACCGAGGGTGTGGGACATGGCGTGGACGATGCCGAGGAAGGCGTTTCCGAAGGCCATGCCGGCGATGGTGCCGGCGTTGTGCATCTTCTCCCGGGCTTCCGGGGCGCCCTCGCGGTCGGTGACCGCTGCCTCCAGGTGGTCGAAGACCAGGCGGATGGCGTGCAGCGCGAGGCCGTCGGTGAAGTCGTTGGCGTAGACGGACGCGTACGCCTCGATGGCGTGGGTGAGGGCGTCGAAGCCGCTGTCGGCAGCGAGGGCAGGGGGCAGGACCGTGGTGAGCAGGGGGTCGATGATGGCCACGCTGGGCGTGAGCGCGTAGTCGGCCAGGGGGTACTTCTTGCCGGTGGCGGGATCGGAGATGACGGCGAAGGGGGTGACCTCGGCACCGGTGCCGGAGGTGGTGGGCACGCAGACCAGACGGGCCAGCTTGCCCAGGGCGGGGAAGCGGAAGGCGCGCTTGCGGATGTCGGAGAACTTCTGCCGCATGTCCGCGAAGTCGATGCCGGGCTGCTCGTACAGCAGCCACATGACCTTGGCGGCGTCCATGGGGGAACCGCCGCCGAGCGCGATGATCGTGTCGGGGCGGAAGTCCCGCATGAGGTCGGCACCGTGCTGGACGGAGTCGATGCTGGGTTCGGGCTGGACGTTGTCGATGATCTGGAGGGTGACCGGTTCCCGACGCTGCTGCAGTGCGCGGCTGATGCGGTCGACGAACCCGAGGCGGGTCATGGTGGCGTCCGTGACGATGGTGACGCGGTGGACGTCGGGCATGGAGGTCAGGTAGCGGATGGCCTGCGGTTCGAAGTAGATCTTCGGTGGGACCTTGAACCACTGGAGGTTGTTGCGGCGGGTGGAGACTCGCTTGACGTTCAGCAGCTGGGCGGCGGAGACGTTGTTGGAGACCGAGGTGCTGCCCCAGGAGCCGCAACCCAAGGTGAGTGAGGGCAGCAAGCCGTTGTAGATGCCGCCGATCGCGCCCTGGGAGGAGGGGGAGTTGACGATGATCCGGGCGGTCTTCATCCGCATGCCGTACGCCTCCGCCACAGCCGCGTCCTCGGTGTGGATGACGGCGCTGTGGCCCTGACCGTGGAAGGCGACCATGTCGGCGGCCAGGTCGAAGCCGTGACGTTCGTCCTCGGCCCGCAGCACGGCGAGCACCGGGCAGAGCTTCTCGCGGGTCAACGGCTCGTCGGGGCCGACGCGTTCGGCTTGGACGAGGATGACCGAGGTGTTCTCCGGCACCGAGAACCCGGCCCTCTCGGCGATCCACGCGGGGCTCTGGCCGACAGCGGCGGCGTTGACCTTGGGCTCGCAGCCGCCCCCCGAACCACCGGTGGCCGGGAACAGGAAGGTCTCCAGCTTCGCCTTCTCCTGTGGGGTGGCCAGATGGGCGTGCAGGGTGCTGAACTCGGCGAGTGCCGCGTCGTGGATCTCCGTGTCCAGGATGACGGCCTGCTCGGAGGCGCAGATCATGCCGTTGTCGAACGACTTGGACAGCACCAGGTCGTTGACGGCCCTGCGCAGCTTGGCGCTGCGGTGGACGTATGCGGGGACGTTGCCGGCGCCGACGCCGAGTGCGGGCTTGCCGGCCGAGTAGGCGGCCTTGACCATGGCGTTGCCGCCGGTGGCGAGGATCAGGGAGACCCCGGGGTGCCGCATCAGCGTGTTGGTCGCCTCGACGGAAGGGGCCTCGATCCACTGCACGCAGTGCTCCGGTGCACCGGCGGCGACGGCCGCGTCCCGTACGACGCGGGCCGCTTCGGCACTGCACCGCTGGGAGGAGGGGTGGAACGCGAAGATCACCGGGTTTCGGGTCTTCAGCGCCATCAGTGCTTTGAAAATCGTGGTCGAGGTCGGGTTGGTGACGGGGGTGACCGCGGCCACCACGCCCACCGGTTCGGCGATCTCGACCATGTTCTCGATGTCGTCCCGGCCGATGACTCCGACGGTCTTCATGCGGTCCATGCTGTGCGTGACGTGCTCGCAGGCGAACATGTTCTTGGCGGCCTTGTCCTCGAAGACCCCGCGTCCCGTCTCCTCGACCGCCAGACGGGCCAGCGCGGTGTGCTGGTCCAGGGCTGCTACCGACGCCTTCTTGACGATGTGGTCGACCTGTTCCTGGGTGAGGCTCTCGTAGTCGGCGAGTGCCTTGAGACCGGCCGCGACCAGACGGTCCACGGCGACCTCGGCGTCGGACCGGGCGTCGGTCCTGGCGCGGTCCTCGGTCCGTACGTCCTGTCGGGTCATGGTGGTGTGCCTCCGTTGTCAGGGGCCGCCGTGGTGTGCGGCGGTGCCGGCCGGGAGCGGTGCGACGGTGAACCGCCCGGCTCTCTGCCCTCACTGTCCTTCGGTGCCGACTGGTGCAGGAGGACCCGGAGGGCCTTCGTCGACGCCGTCCGGCCCGCCTCGGTAGGGACCGTCGGCCCAGGCCGCCCGAGCCGCCGGTCGAGGCTGCTCGCCGGGCGCTCATGAACTCCCGATGCGAGCGGGTCCGGCCGGTGCCGGACAGTCGTCGATGCGGTAGCCCAGACCGTTCACCACTCCGACCACGCCTTCGAGGCGCCAGGCGGCGTAGACGATCTCCGGTACCCGGGAACGCAGTTCCACCCGGCCCTCGAGAGTGATGACACCGTCGCGAACGGAGACGAGGACCGTGTCGGACGGCAGTCCCTCCGCTCCGCCGACGATCTCCTCGGTCACCTCTCGGCGGATGTCCTCGTCCGCACGCAGGAAGACCCGGAGGAGGTCGCGGCGGGTGGCGATGCCGATCAGGCGGTCGGCCTCGTCCACCACGGGCAGCCGCTCTACACCGCGGCGCTCCATGAGCCGGGCGGCGTCCGGTACGGACTGCTCCGGGTGCACGGTGACGGCCGGGCTTGACATCACCTCCTGCGCGGTCACGGCCTGGCGCGGAGCTGAGCCTTCCCGATACGCCTGGGCGCCTACCAGATCGCTTCCGGACAGCACACCGAGGACTTTGTCGTCGGCGTCGACCACCGGCAGGCCGCTGATCCGGTGGTGGTCGAGCAGTCGCACGACCTCCTTGAACGGTGTCGTCGGGCCGGCCTGCACGACTTCCCGTGTCATGACCTCACCGACAGTGCGAGGGGTGACCATCAATCCTCCTTCACGAGCACGGGCAGAGAGAGCCGGATCCGATGGCCGACTCCGACGCCCCGCCACATCTGGCAGGCGCCGCGTGACGCCCACTTCTGCGAGCCGTCCCGCCACGGGGTCCACGCGTTCGCCCGACAGGTGCCGCCGTGGTGGGTCCGTTCGGCAGCGGTCGTGGAGCGCTCGGATGATGCCGCAGGTCTCACGGGCACCGAGGCGCCGGGCGCCCCCTTGCTCCACTGCCGGTGACCGTGCCGCCACACCTCAAGACTGCCGCGCTCCGCAGTCACGTACCAGGGGCGGCCGGTCCTGGTGGGGAGGGCGACCCGGCCCTGGCCAGAGGGCCGAGGAGCCCCGCGCCCCGGCTGCCGCCCGCTCCCCTCGGTCCCCTCCGGGGCGGCGGCCCGGCCGGCCTCCGGGCGTGGTGCCTCCGGAGCGCGGAACGGCGAGCAGGAGACGTGGCTCGGCCCGGTCGTGGGGAAGAAGTGCGCCGAGCCGGACCCCGCCTGGAGGTGGCACCGGCAAGGAGGCTCTCGGCGACGATCGCGCCGCGCGCCCGGCTCTGTGCGGCGCCCACAACGGCGGAGCAGCCGAACGCGGCGCCAGGATCGGAGCCCGCCTCCGTGAGAAACAGGAGGCCGGGCCATCCTCAGGATGCCTGGCATGGGACCGGCTCCCCAAACGGAGCTCGTCAGCGCGGACCTGCGGTGACCTCACCGGTTCGCCGACCTCGACCGTTTGGCCGGGTTCGCCGGTTCGGCCCGTTCCCCTGGGACTCGGCAGAGGACGCAAGCGGAGGGCCGAATCGAGGCAGGACCAACCCACTTCAGCACGATGGTGTTACGAGCTCTTCCGGCTGAAAGGAGGGGGCTCGGTCCGTGCCTGCCGACTCCGTCAGCTTTTCGAGCTGCGCGGCGATCACCTCGTCCGGGGCCTCGCCCGCCTTCTTGTGCGCGACCAGGCTCTGCCAGCCGAAGACGGCCACATGGGGCCCGCTGCGCACCACCCGGTACCAAGTGCACCGTTCCCGCCAGCTCCCTTCTGTAGGCGAAGGCATCGTCGGCCGGGCCCGGGCCCGGGTCGCGGTCGGGGAGAGCGGTGACGGTCGGGTCGAGGCCCATGTCGTCCTCGTAGCTGGTGCAGTTCGTCGCCGCGTTGCGAACGGGTGAGGGGTTCTTCGGCGTCGGCGGCCTTGCCATAGGCGTAGAGAGTGATGTCGGTGGCCTTCGTGTCCGTCTTCGGGCGGACGGATCGGGCCGCCGCCGCGGTCGGCGCCGGTTCGGGCGGGCGCAGCCGGATGTCCTCCATGGGCTGGCAGGCTGCCGGGTCGGCGGGCTTCCTCTTGGCCCCGAGGACGGTGCCCTGCTCGAAGACGGTGAAGGTGTATTTCGGGCAGGTCCGCTTCGGCGACCGCCACGCTCTCGAGGCCGGCGGCCTCCAACGGGCCGTCGCTCGTCCTCCCCGCCGACTTGCCCCTCGCTGCTTCCTCGGTCACTGCACTGCCTCCGCTGTCTCCGGCCCCATCGCCGCCTCCGCAGCCGGCCGGCAGGGCCACCGTCGCCAGCGTCACCACGACGACCGGAACCGGCCGCAGTCCGTCCACCTTCATTCCCGCTCCCTCGGTAGTGGCGCCCGGGTGCGTCGGCACCGGGGGCGCATCTCGAAGCACGGTGACAGAGCGCGACAGCTTCGGCGTCAACCAAAGTACGTACAGCTGCTCCGCGCATCAGGCGGTTGTCGGCAGTCGCGGGCCTCGGCGAGTGCCGCGTCGCAACCGCCTTGGCCCGGATGACGGCCTCTTCGGCGGCGCAGGTCATGCCGACGGTGCACGAGGGGCCGCTCCCAGCCGGAGGGACGACCTGTTCACAGCCGTGGAGGCTGTCGGACTCTCGTCCATCCGTGCGTTCCCCGACGCGATGAGGGGCTCGGGCACCGCCCTCGACGTGGGGGTGAGCGATGTGAGGCCGGGTGAGGTGGCGCAGCGGCGCGGGTGACCCGCCGCGGTGATCAGGAACGGCGCGGACATGCTGTGGGCGTCGACCAACTTCACCGTGGTCAGGGCGCTGATGTCGGTGCCACCCATACCCACGCCGAAGACTCCGATGGCGAGACCGCGCCGCCGGGGCGCCGGGGCGGCATGGGCCAAGAGGCCCTGCCGCGAGGCTGACGGTCCTCCACCGAATCCGGCCGGCCCTCTCTTCGAAACCACTCCCCGGGTTGCCCACAGGACTCGGTCGGAGCGGGGGATGCGGCCGTCTGCCGCCGGGATCCGCAGAAGGGGCCGACCGGCCCTACCCGGCGTCACACCGCGACGCGAAGAATGGTGGGATGCTCGAGAACGACGCCCTTCGCATTCTCGACCGGATGGAATGCCTTCGTCTGCTGGCCAAGGTGCCGCTCGGCCGGGTCGTGTACACCCGGCAGGCGCTGCCCGCGGTCCTCCCGGTCAACTTCTTCCTGGACGAGGACGACTCCGTTCTGCTGTACACCTCGGCGGTCTCTGACCTCGTGCAGGCCATTGATGGTGCCGTGGTCGCTTTCGAGGCGGACGAGTTCACCATGGCGACCCGGTCGGGCTGGAGCGTGGTCGTCACCGGTCGGGCCGGCGTGGTGGCCGAGCCCGACGAGCACGAACGGCTCTCGCGGTCCGGCCCGCATTCCTGGATGCCCGTACGTGACGGTGTCTTCGTGCGCATCGAGTCCGAGTTGGTCACGGGACGCGAGATCACAGGCACGCGTACGGTCGGCTGAGGCGGAAGCCGCGAGCGTTGCCGCATGCCTGTCCGCTCTGCGAAGCCGACCGGACACGGTCGACCGGGTGAGGCGGCCCTCCCACCGGAGACTGCCGACCTGGGCATGGGGGCGGCGCGGCGCACGCGGGGTGCGGCTGCCCTCGGGGCCGTACCCGGACCGGATCAGCGACTGCGGGCACCGCTGCTGCAATCCGCTCACCGCCGCCGCAGATCCATCCCTTCCATCGCCCGGTGCAGCATGGAGGTGCGTATCCCGTACGAGGTCGCTGTGAGCAACACGTGTTGCAGCGTTAGGCCTGTCCTCGGCCCGTCCTTGTGCCGGTCCCGCGCCGTCCACAACAGCGCTACCTGCGAGTGGTGTTCGAAGTGCAGGGCAGGAAGGTGCGGCACGGGTAGCTGACCGGTGAAGTCCCGTATCGGAATGCGACCGGACGCGTCCGGGGCTCCCACCGCGTAGACGGGGAGGCCGTACCCGGAGTCGAGCCCTGGGGCGGTGAGCAGCGGTGCGCATCCGCCGTGCGGCCGGGGCGGGAGGCGTTACGGACCTCGCCCGCCTCGGTCAACCGCAGCAGACGCCTGGTCCCTACGATGCCGGTGACCTCGAGGCGCGCGCCCTGCGCGTGCGCCTCAGTGATCATCTCTGTCACGATCGCTTCAAGGGCGTGGCCACCGCCGCGGCCAGCAGGGTCTGGACGGCGGTGGCATCGATTTCCCGCGTCCTCATGGCGGCTCTCCTTCGCAGGCTCACGTGTGTCACTCACCCTGCGGCACGCGGGTTGGTCGCCCCTCCCTGCGCGCCACACGGCCCTGAACCGTGGCCCGCCGGGGCCAGGGACAGGGTGGGGCCGACCAGTACAACCCGGACGGACCGCAGGAGTGCGCAGGGCAAGAACCTCCGCAGGCGGCTCGTCAAGCAGCTACCGGTGGTTGGCGACGACGGCCGCTCCTCGCCGCCGGGTCTCCCTCACTGATCGGGTCGTCGACACCACGACCCTCGCACCGCCTGCGCTCATGCTTCCGTGTGGGCCAGCCACAGGTCGGGGCCGAAGACCTCGTAGCGGATGTGGCGCGCCGGGACGCCTGACTGGAGCAGCTGTGCCCTGACGGCCCGCATGAAGGGCAGGGAGCCGCAAAGGTAGACGTCGGTGTCGCCGGACGGGTTCAGCCCTTTGAGGTCCATCAGGCCGGAATGGGCGCCGGGCTCGGCAGCGGCGTTCTGCTCGTACCAGAACTCGGCGCGGGCGGCAGGCAGGTGACCGACCAGTCGGCGTGTGTCCGAGCGCAGGGCGTGGTCTGCCGGAGAACGGTCGGCGTGCAGCACTGTGATGGGGCGGGTGGCCCCGGTCGCCGCGAGGTGTTCGAGCATGCCGACCATCGGGGTGCAGCCGATGCCGGCCGAGACCAGCAGCAGAGGGCTGTCGGCCTCGTCGAGGACCACATCGCCGAACGGAGCGGACAGGGTGAGTTCGTCACCGGCCCCGACGGTGCGGTGCAACTGGGTGGACACCTCGCCCTCGGGCGCGCCGGACAGGCTCGCCACCCGTTTCACGGTGACCCGGCGCAGCTGGTCGCCGGGGGCGCCCGACAGGCTGTACTGGCGCACCTGGTGTATGCCGTCGGGCATCCGCACCCTGACGCTGACGTACTGGCCGGCGCGGGCGGGTGGCACGGGACCCTCGTCGGCCGGGCGCAGCAGGAAGGAGACCACGTCGGGGGTCTCCTCGCGCCGTTCCACCACCGTCCACCGCCGCCAGGGGTGACGGGGGTCGATCTGCGCCTCCTGATAGAGACGGGCTTCCTGGGCGATCAGGGCGCCGGCCATGAGCCAGTACACCTCGTCCCAAGCGGCGGCCACCTGCGGCGTGACCGCTTCGCCGAGCACCTCCGCGATGGCACGGAAGAGGTACTTGTGGACGATCGTGTACTGGTCCTCGGTCACACCGAGCGCGGCATGCTTGTGGGCGATCCGGGAAAGCAGCGCGTCCGGCCTGGTGTCGGGATCGGCGAGCAGCGCCTGCGCGAAGGCGGCGATGGAACCGGCGAGAGCACGGCGCTGACCACCGCTGGCCTGGTTGCCGCGGTTGAACAGCCCGTCCAGCAGTTCGGGCTGCTCGGCGAACATGGTGCCGTAGAACCGAGCCGTGATCTCGTCCAGAGCCCCGCCGACGGCGGGCAGGGTTGCGCGGACGACGGCGGCCGAATCGGGCGAAAGCATGGGTCTCCTCGACAAGGTGGTGTGCAGGGGAACTGTGCTCACCATCCTGGCGGTCCCGGTGCGGGGCCAGATGGGCCGATCGGCCTTCCCTGTGGGGCCGATCGGCTCGGGGCCCCGGAGGTCAGGCAACGGACCGGCCGGCCGGGCGCGCGAGCGCGTCGGCCCTACCGCTCCTCGTCCGGAACGGGCCGTGCGTCCTCGCGTCCACTGCCCCCGGCAGAACACGCCGGTGGCGGGCGATGCGGGGCCCTGGTTCGAGTGGAGCTCCTGGTGGCGCGGTTCGTAGCCGAGGACGAGGCTCCCGACCCAGATCGCGCCTGTAGCAGCCGGTGGACGAACACCACCGCCACCAGCATCCCGATCCGATCTGGTCTGTGCGTCGGCCGGACGCGGCGTCAGGGGCGAGCGCGGGCCCGCGCTTCACGCCACCCGTTCGGCTCCGGAGCGAAGACTGCCGCCGGCCGGCTCGCCCCACCGCGCCCGGTATCTGTCCGTGGGAGGCCGAAGGTCCCGCCGATCGGGGCCGCACGGGACACGCCCGGTGCCCTGACCGGCACTGCCCGCCACCGGCCCGTACGGCGAGCATCGGCAGTGACGAGACCGTCCGACGAGAGGACCTGCGATGACCGCGACGGTGACAGCCGCCCCCCGGACCGCCGACGCCTGGCGGCAGTTCACGGGGAGCGGGTGGCGTGCGCGTATCGACGTGCGTGATTTCATCCAGGCCAACTACACGCCCTACGAAGGCGACGCCGCCTTCCTGGCGGGTGCCACGGACCGCACACGGGCGGTATGGGAGAAGGTCAGCGCGCTGTTCCCCGAGGAGCGCCGCAAGGGCATCCTCGACGTGGACACCGCCACCCCCTCCACCATCACCTCGCACGCCCCCGGCTGGATCGACCGCGACCGCGAGCTGATCGTCGGCCTGCAGACCGACGCGCCGCTGAAGCGGGCGATCATGCCCAACGGCGGTCTGCGCATGGTGGAGAACGGGCTGAAGGCGTACGGCTACGAGCCGGACCCGTTCGTGACGCGGGTGTTCGACACGTACCGCAAGACCCACAACGCCGGCGTGTTCGACGCCTACACCCCGGCGATGCGCGCCGCCCGCAGGGTCGGCATCATCACCGGCCTGCCGGACGCCTACGGCCGTGGCCGGATCATCGGGGACTACCGGCGCGTCGCCCTCTACGGCACCGACCGGCTCATCGAGGCCAAGCACGCCGAACGCGCCGGTCTCGACGGCAGGCCGTCCACCGCCGACGTCATCCGCGACCGGGAGGAACTCGCCGAACAGATCCGGGCGCTGGGCGAGCTGACGGCGATGGCGGCCACGTACGGCTGTGACGTCAGCCGTCCTGCGGCCACCGCGCACGAGGCCGTGCAATGGCTCTACCTCGGCTACCTGGCCGCCGTGAAGGAGCAGAACGGCGCGGCGATGTCGCTCGGCCGGACCTCCACTTTCCTGGACGTCTACCTCCAGCGCGATCTGGACGCAGGACTCCTCGACGAGACGCGCGCCCAGGAACTGATCGACGACTTCGTCATCAAGCTCCGCATCGTCCGTTTCCTGCGCACCCCTGAGTACGACGCGCTGTTCTCCGGCGACCCGACCTGGGTGACGGAGTCCATCGGTGGCATCGGTGCCGACGGCCGCCCGCTGGTCACCCGCACCTCCTTCCGTTTCCTGCAGACCCTGTACAACCTCGGTCCCGCCCCGGAACCGAACCTGACCGTGCTGTGGTCCTCGCGACTTCCGGACGGCTTCAAGGAGTTCTGCGCACAGGTGTCCATCGACACCAGCGCCGTCCAGTACGAGTCGGACGACCTGATGCGCGAGCGCACCGGCGACGACACGGCGATCGCCTGCTGCGTCTCCGCCATGGTGGTGGGCAGGCAGATGCAGTTCTTCGGAGCCCGCGTCAACCTCGCCAAGGCACTGCTGTACGCCGTCAACGGCGGCCAGGACGAGATGACCGGCGACCAGATCGCCCCCGAGACGGCGCCGCTGACCGGTGAGTACCTCGACTACGACGAGCTGTCGGCGGCGTACGACCGCGTCCTGGACTGGCTCGCGCAGACGTACGTCGACGCGCTCAACGTCATCCACTACATGCACGACAAGTACGCCTACGAGCGCATCGAGATGGCGCTGCACGACTACCCCGTCCACCGCTTCATGGCCTGCGGCATCGCCGGCCTGTCCGTCGCCGTGGACAGCCTGTCCGCCGTCAAGCACGCCCGTGTCAAGGTCTTCCGCGACCGGACGGGGCTGGCCGTGGATTTCCGGACCGAGGGGGAATTCCCGGTGTACGGAAACAACGACGACCGTGCCGACAGCATCGCCGTCGACCTGGTGGAGTCGTTCATGGCGAAGGTGCGAAAGCACCCCGCCTACCGCGACGCGGAGCACACCCAGTCCGTGCTGACCATCACCTCCAACGTCGTGTACGGCAAGCACACGGGCAACACTCCTGACGGCCGGCGCGCCGGGCAGCCCTTCGCTCCCGGCGCCAACCCGATGAACGGCCGAGACAAGCACGGAGTGGCCGCCTCCGCCCTCTCGGTGGCCAAGCTCCCCTACGACGCCGCACGGGACGGCATCTCCCTGACCACCACGATCACCCCGGAAGGGCTGGGGCACGTCCCCGGGGAACGGGCCGGCCACCTGGTCGGCATCCTCGACGCCTACGTGTCCGCGGGCGGCTTCCACATGAACGTCAACGTGTTGAGCCGGGCCGTGCTGGAGGACGCCATGGAGCACCCGGAGAACTACCCCGAGCTGACCGTCAGGGTCTCCGGCTACGCGGTGAACTTCGTCCGCCTGACCCGCGAGCAGCAGCTCGACGTGATCAGCCGCACCTTCCACGGCGCACTGTGAGCACCTTGACGACAGGCCGGATCCACTCCTGGGACCTGTCCACCGGCGTGGACGGTCCCGGGACCCGGTTCGTGCTCTTCGTGAGCGGCTGCCCGCTGCGCTGCCTGTACTGCGCCAATCCCGACACCTGGCACATGCGCGACGGACGGGAGGCCACCGTCGACGAGGTGATGGCTGAGATCGGCAAGCTCCGGGGCTTCATCACCACAGCGGGGGGCGGGGTCACCGTCACCGGTGGTGAACCTCTGCTCCAGTCGACCTTCACCGCGGCGGTCCTGCGCCGCTGCAAGCAGGCCGGTCTGCACACCGCCCTCGACACCTCGGGCCTCCTGGGGGCCCGGGCCTCGGACGAGCTCCTCGCCGATACCGATCTGGTGCTCCTCGACATCAAGTCCTTCGACATCACCACCTACAGGAAGCTGACCGGCGGCGCACTCGCTCCCACCCTCAGCTTCGTGACCCGTCTGGAGACCCTGGGCAAGCGCGTGTGGATCAGGTACGTCCTGGTGCCCGGCTGGACCGACGACGAGATCGCCGTCGACGGACTCGCCGCGTTCCTCTCGGGCCTGGGCTGCGTGGAGCGGGTCGACGTCCTGCCGTTCCACAAGCTCGGCGCCGCCAAGTACGACGCACTGGACATCCCCTTCCCTCTGCGTGACACCCCGATACCCGACCCGGCGCTGGTGGACCGGGTACGGGGCCAGTTCCGTGAGCACGGGCTCGTGGCCCACTGACGCGGGCGAAAATGGGGCCGACCGGCCCTGGTCCCGGGCTGTCCGGGAAGATGAGGATGTCGGCACAGGACCAGGCATACGAGGAGCGGTCGATGGCGCACGGCGAGCAGGACGGCAGCACGGGGAGGCCGATCAGGGTGTTCCTCCTGGACGACCACGAGGTGGTACGGCGAGGGGTGCACGACCTACTGGAGGACGAACCGGGCATCACGGTCATCGGAGAAGCGGCGACGGCGGAGCAGGCATTGGTGCGGGTCCCCGCCCTGCGCCCCGACGTGGCCGTCCTCGACGTGCGTCTGCCCGACGGCGACGGGGTGACCGTCTGCCGTGAACTGCGCTCGACGATACCGGACCTGGCCTGTCTGATGCTCACCTCCTTCGACGACGAGGAGGCACTGCTGGACTCGATCATGGCGGGAGCCGCCGGGTACGTCCTGAAGCAGATCCAGGGATCGGACCTCGTCACGGCCGTGCGGACGGTGGCCCGTGGCCAGTCGCTGCTGGACGCGAGCGCCACGACCAAGCTCATGGCACGGCTGCGGGGCGGGCAGGCGGCCGAGGAGCCGGAGATGCTGCCGGGGCTGACCGACCGCGAGCGTGAGATTCTCGACCTGATCGGTGAAGGGCTGACCAACCGGCAGATCGGGCAGCGGCTGTACCTCGCGGAGAAGACGGTGAAGAACCACATCTCCCGCCTGCTCGCCAAGCTGGGCGTGGAGCGCCGCGTCCAGGCCGCGGTCATCGCCACCCAGGCTCGCGACCGTATGCGACCCGACGGCCGCTGAAGGCCGTCGCCCGGAACACCGCCGGCGGTCTCTTGTCCTCCTTCCTGTTCGAGCCGTTACTGTGGAGGCTGAACGGGCCAGTTGCCGACAGGCGGTGCGGCGTTGGAGGAGCAGCGGGTGGAGAGCGCCGAAGGAGCCCGCGAGGCTCGGGTACGGCTGCCGCAACTGCGGCTGGACGAGTTGCTGGAGGAGCTGCAGGCCCGGCTGGACGCGGCGCGCGGGACCCGGGACCGGGTTCACAGCCTCCTGGAGGCCGTGCTGTCGGTCGGCCGTGAGCTGGACCTGGAGCAGGCGCTGCGCAGTATCGTGGAGGCCGCGGCGGCCCTGGTCGACGCCGAGTACGCCGCGCTCGGAGTGATCGGCCCGGACGGCAAACGGCTGTCGGCTTTCCACACGGTGGGTGTGGACGAGGAACAGATCGCGAGGATCGGGCCCTACCCGGAAGGCCACGGCATCCTGGGCGAGCTCATCCGCCACCCGGAGCCGTTGCGACTGCCCAAGCTCTCCGAGCACCCGGCCTCCTACGGCTTCCCGGCCGACCACCCGCCGATGAACACCTTCCTCGGCGTCCCCATCCGGGTGCGCGATCACGTCTTCGGGAACCTGTACCTGACGGAGAAGCGCGGTGGGCAGCAGTTCGACGAGGACGACGAGTCGGTGCTCGCCACGCTGGCCGTGGCGGCCGGCGTGGCGATCGACAACGCCCGCCTCTACGAGGAGTCCCGGCTGCGGGAACGCTGGCTGCAGGCGAACGCGGAGATCACCCACACGTTGATGTCCGGTGCCGACCAGGGCGGGGTGCTGCCGCTGATCGCGGACCGGGCCAGGGAGATCACCGCTTCGGCCCTGAGCGTGGTGGCCATGCCGGTGAGCGGGACGGACACACTCGCCGTGGAACTCGCGATAGGCCAGGAGGCCGACGCATGGCGGGGGGTCGTCCTGCCGGTGGAAGGCACTCTCGTCGGAAGGGCGTTCGTCCACCGCGCCCCTGTCAGCACCGCGGACCTTTCACATGACTCCCCGCTCTCGGTCGGCCCGCCGCACTCCGACGGGCTGGGACCGGCCGTCGCCGTGCCCATCGGCTCGCGCGACGAGGCCCAGGGAGTGGTCCTGCTGGTCCGGCAGTCGGGCGGCCGGGAGTTCACCGGGAAGGAGACCGAGTCTCTCCAGGTCTTCGCCGCGCAGGCCGCCGTCGCGATGGAGCTGGCCGAACGCCGTCAGGACGCCGAGCAGATCGCCCTTCTGGAGGACCGCGACCGGATCGCACGCGACCTGCACGACTTGGCCATCCAGCGGCTCTTCGCCACCGGCATGACGCTGCAGAGTGCTGGGCGGCGGGTCCAGGACGGCGTGGCTTCCGAGCGCATCCTGCGGGCGGTGGACGACCTCGACGAAACCATCAAGATCATCAGGTCGACGATCTTCGGCCTGCGCTCCCGCGACGACGAGTCGGCGCCCGGCCTGCGCTCCCGCGCGGTACGCGCGATCGGCGAGGCAGCTCCTCTTCTGGGCTTCGCCCCCAGCGTCCGCATGGAGGGCCTGCTCGACACGCACGTGCCCGGTCGGATCGCCGACCACGTCATGGCCGTCCTCACCGAGTCCCTGACCAACATCGCCCGGCACGCCCACGCCGACCGTGCCGACGTGGTGCTGGACACCGACGGCAAGCAGGTCCGCCTGATGGTCACGGACAACGGCGTCGGCATCCCGGCCGGAGGCCGCCGCAGTGGGCTGGCCAACATGGCGGAACGCGCACGGACGCTCGGTGGCGACATGGAGCTGGATAGTCCCGAAGGAACGGGGGCACGGCTGGTGTGGCACGCACCCCTGGGGCAGTCCTCTGACACGGTCCGCAGCACCCGGCCCGCCTCGTGAGGGCGCGGGGCGGCAGCTGAGCGGCCCGCCAGTGCCTTCCGCGGGCCGCCGTCGAGCGGGGCCGACAGCTCGCCGGGCCGTCGCCTTACAGCGTGGCAGTCCCGGCGACGAGGGGCGAGGTCCCCTGGTGACCGGTGCCGCCGATGTGATGGCGATCGCCCACGCCGAACGCCCCTTTTCCTGAGGGCCGTTCAGCCCATCGGCGTGGACCTTTGGCCTCGGGTGCCGGGTGGCGCGGTCCGGAAGGGTGAGCGGTGCCGGGAAGCACTCGGCCCGTGTCGAAGGGATCGCCGTCATGGCTGTGCACCAGTCCGCTCACCGCAGCTCGCGTGTCCACCTGCCGTCGTTGCGCGGGACTCAGGCCGCTTCCGATCCGGAGGCTGGTGTGTCGGCGGGTGCCGGCACGCGTAGCGCACCGCCCCTTCTTCTCGCCTCGGCCCGTGTGCTGATGGGTTTCGTCTTCCTGTGGGCCTTCCTCGACAAGACGTTCGGCCTCGGTTACGCGACCGCCTCCGGCAGGGGCTGGATCGACGGTGGTTCGCCCACCGAGGGCTTCCTCGGGCATGTCGCTGTCGGTCCGATGGAGTCGACGTTCCACACGTGGGCGGGTGCGGCCTGGGCGGACTGGCTGTTCATGCTGGGTCTGCTCGGGGTCGGGCTGGCTCTGACGGCGGGGGTGGCGCTGCGTCTGGCAGCGCTCGCGGGAACGCTGATGATGGCGTTGATGTGGGTGGCCACATGGCCGCCCGCGCAGCACCTGTCGGACGGTTCGGCGAGCATGTCGACGAACCCGTTCGCCGACTACCACCTGGTCTACGCGGTGATGCTGATCGCTCTGGCGGCTGTCGCGGCCGGTGACGTGTTCGGTCTGGGGCGGCTGTGGGCCCGGCTCCCGGTCGTTCGTGACCACGGGTGGCTGCGCTGAACACGGCTGGTGGGGCGGGTCCGCCGACGGGCCCGTTTCACCAGCCCGTCGACAGGGACCGTCGGCTCTCTTCCGGGACCAGCGGCCCCCTGCCCGTGGGGCCGTCGCAAGACACGCTGGGAACAGACCGAATGACACAGGAGGTGGGCAGCATGGCCCGCTCGATCACCGTAGGACTCGACGGCTCGCCCGAGAGCCGGGCAGCAGCTGAGTGGGCGGCCCGCGAAGCGGCGCTGCGGGAGCGGCCGGTACGGCTGCTGCACGTGTGGCAGCCGGTGCCGGAGCCCATGGCCGAGGCCCCACCTCTCGGCACCGAGACACATCAGCACTGGACCGAGCGGATTCCCCGGGAAGCAGCGCAGGGGCTGATACTGCGTCACCCCGGCGTGGAGGTGACCACCGAGCAGCGGACAGGAGTTCCGGCGGAGGTTCTGCTCGACGCCACGCACGACGCGGAACTGCTCGTGCTGGGCTCCCGCGCCCTGAGCGGCCTCATGGGCTTCCTGGTCGGGTCGGTCGGCCAGTCGGTGGTCGCCCGGGCCGAGGTGCCCGTCGTTCTGGTGCGTGCCGGGGAAAGACCCGCCGACGAGCACGTCGAGGACCCCGTCGGCCTTCCGTCCACCGCTACCGGGTTCCGACCTGTGGTCCTGGGCCTGGACACCGACGGTCCCGAAGGCACGGTGATCACTTTTGCGTTCGAGGAGGCGCGACGTCGCGATGCCACGTTGACCGTCGCGACGGGCTGGAACCTCCCGTCCTCCTATGCGTACAGCCTGGCCGCAGGCGTGGACCTCCGCGAGGACATCATCCGGGAACACGCCATGGCACTCAGCGAAGTGCTCCTGCCGTGGCGCGAGAAGTACCCGGATGTTGAGGTGGCCGAAGTCACTCGGCTCGGCAGTGCCGCCGGCCTCCTGATCGACGCCTCGCGCGACGCCTCCCTCGTCGTGGTGGGCCGGCGCCTGCGCCGCAGCCCCTTCGGCGCGCGCATCGGTGCCGTCGCCCACGCGGTCATGCACCACGCCGTCGCGCCGGTCGCGGTCGTCGCACACGACTGACGCGCGGACACGCCTGCTGCCACGACGGCCACCACACTCTGTCCGCGTCGGCCGCGCATTGCCGTGACCGAACCGCTGTCGCCTGAGCGGTGGGCAGATCGGGGGAGAGGACATCGGCGTGTGGCCGTTCTGCGGCAGATCAGGGTCGGTCGGCCCCCGAAGCCGGCCGTCCCTGCCGTGAAGGATGAAGATGCGCGCAGGCCCACGCACGGAAAGGCGGCCGGCTGGTGTACCGCAATGATGGATTTCGGGAACTGAACCGGCGGGAGAGCCTGCGCCGGCTGGCCGAGGCGACGGTGGGGCGCATCGTCCACACGCGCGACGCCCTGCCGGCCGTCCTGCCGGTCAACTTCCTTGTCGAGGAGGACGGTGCCGTGTTGCTGCGTACGTCCGCCTCTTCCGAGCTGGTCCGTGCCGTCGACGGCACGGTCGTCGCTTTCGAGGCCGACGAGGTCGACCCCGCGGCGCACTCCGGCTGGAGCGTTGTCGTCACCGGTCTCGCCTCTGTGGTGACCGACCCCGACGAGCACGAACGCCTGGTCCGCACCGGTCCCCGCTCCTGGGCGCCCTGGCCCGTGGAGGTCTTCGTCCGTATCGAGCCGGAACTGGTCACCGGCCGGGAACTGGTCGGCGGGCGCACCCTCTACGGAGTGAACCTGCCCTCGTGAGCCCTCGGGTGCGCCCGGACATCGGCTCCCACCTTCCGCCGGCACGAGATCGTCCTGCCTACGCAGGAGCTTCGTGGCGGTGTCCCTCCCCGGCCAGGCAGGCCTCTTCCGATCTCTGCCCGGGGCACCGGCGGTTCACTAGCCGGGTCCGTACGGGCCGTCCGTGATCCAGGCTGCCTGCCGCCGATCGCTCTTCCCGGCCTTCCGGGCTCCGCGGATGGCTGTGGGCCGAAGGGCCCTCACCGGCTGTCCGGTGGTCCTCGCCCACGGGCCTCCCGCGGGTACGGGTGGCACCTCGGTGCGGACCTGTCGGCTCTGCCGGGGAGGCGCGGCGGAAGCCAGGATGAGGGAGACCGAGGAGGAGTTGCCATGAGTGGTCTCAGGACCAGCGAAGAAGTCGACGTCCAGGTGCGGAACCGAGGACAGGTGCCCCAGGAGGCGGAAGCCTACGCCCGGAGGAAGGTGCTCGTGGTGATCAGCCATGTGAGCGAACCGATCCTGTCGGCCCATGTGAAGCTCACGCAAGCCGCCCATGCTTCGACGGCCCGTCCGGCTACGGCTCAGGCCGTGGTGGACGTCAACGGCAGGCCGGTGCGGGCCCATGTCGCCGCGACCACCATGTTCGAGGCCGTCGATCTCCTGCAGGAACGCCTGACCGCGCGCATCGCCCGGGCACGGCGGTACCGGGCGCGCGGATCGCGCGGTGGCGGCCCGGACGACCGGACGGGGCAAGACGGTTCGGGTCATGAGCACCGCCCGCACCGCCAGCACCTTCCGGCCGAGGAGCGTCGCATCATCCGGCACAAGTCGTTCAGCCTGGCCCGGCAGACACCGCAGGACGCCGTGATCGACCTGGAGGCCATGGACCACGACTTCTGGCTCTTCACCGACCTGGCCTCGGGGCACGACAGCGTGGTCTACCGGGACGCTGTCGGCGGCCGGCACCGTATGGCGTCGCTCGGGACCACCGGCCGACAAAGGGACTTCGAGGGACCGCTGAGTGTCAGCACGGTTCCCGTCCCCGTGAGCGATGTGGACGGGGCCGTCCGCCGACTGCGCCTGACCGGCCTCCCCTTCGTCTTCTTCCACGACACCGGCACCGGCCGGGGCAGCGTGCTCTACCACCGCTACGACGGCCACTACGGACTGATCACCCCGGCCCTGTAGGGGGAGCATCTCACCGCCGTACCGCCCGTTCCGGCTCTTCCGGAATCGGACAGCACGCGGTCGACGGCCCGAGCGCCGCCGCCAGGCACCGCGTCCGGGCCGTTGCCCCGCCCTCGCCTTCGCTCTGCCGCCGCTCCTCGACCAGACGTACCCCCTATTCGGAGGAAACCATGTCACGACGTACCGTCATCGCCGCCGTGGACGGCTCGGCCGAGTCGCTCGCCGCAGCGGCGTGGGCTGCCCGGGAGGCCCGCCTGCGCGGTCTGCCCCTGCAGCTCCTCCATGCCCGGCAGGACCGTTCGCCGCTCTTCAGCCCCGCCCTGTCGGGGGGCATGGGTCCCACACCCGACGGAACCACCCTGACCCGGCACCGGGCGGAGCGCGTCCTGGCTGAGACGGCCGATCGGCTGGGGGAGGGGTACCCCGACCTCGACGTCAGCGCCGAGCGGGTGGTCGGGCGCCCCGCGGAGGTGTTGCTCTCCGCGACGGAGCGGGCGGAGGTCCTGGTGATGGGATCGAGAGGGCTCGGCGCCCTCGGGGGCTTCCTGGCCGGATCGGTGTCCACGCCCGTCATCGCACGTGCTGAGCGCCCGGTTGTCGTCGTCCGGCCCGGCGAACGGGTCGAGGACGAGGCCGGTGGCAGCGCGGTGGGCCGGCAGTACCTCGACGTGGTGCTCGGCCTCGACCTCTCCCGGCCGTGTGACGAGTTGATCTCGTATGCCTTCGAAGCCGCGACCGCTCGCGGGGCCGGGCTGCGGGTCGTCCACGGCTGGACCGCCCCGGCCGTCTTCGACCACGACCCCGCAGCCGCCGACCCCGGCCACCGTGTCGCCAGGGGACTGCGTGAAGCGAGCGCGCTCACAGACGTACTGCGGCCGTGGCGCGGCAGGTTCCCGCAGGTCGAGGTCACGGAACAGTGTGTCGTCGGCAGGGCCGCCCACCACCTCGTGGACGCCTCCGCGGACGCCTCACTGGTGGTGGTGGGGCGGCGTGTACGCCGGGCACCGTTCGGCACGCACGTCGGGTCGGTCACGCACGCGGTGCTGCACCACGCCGCCTCCCCGGTGGCGGTGGTCCCCCACCTGTGAGCGCGTACGGTCGGCTCGACGCGGACGGACAGACCACCGGAGCCGGCCGTCTCCGCTTCCCTGGCACACCGGCTCCCCGAAGCGGTCCTTCCGGCGGTCGCGCCGTCCGCCGCGGCCCGGTACCGGTTCGAGGCCTCACCGGCCGGTACAACCAGGGCCGCTCAGGCCCACACCAGGGACGATCGGCCCGAGCGCCGTTCGCCGGACCCGTGTGAGGCTCACACCATCACACCATCACGTCCTCTGGGGTCTCCCCCCAGCGGCAGCATCAGGAGGCAACATGTCCGGCACCATCACCGTAGGACTGGACGGGACCGACCACGCCTCGGCGGCGGCCGATTGGGCCGCGGAAGAGGCGGAGCGCCGGGGATCGGCCCTGCGCCTGGTGCATGCCTGGGTCTGGCGCCCCACCGACGTGGCGTACGTCGGAGACCGGGCGGCCGAGGAGCGCTGGGTACGCAACGTGCTCGACCAGGTCCGGTCCCGCGTGGCCAGGGACCATCCGGCCCTGGACGTCACGACCGAGCTGATCGTCGACGACCCGGTGCCCACCCTCCTGGCCGAAGCCGCACGCGCCGACATGCTGGTGCTGGGATCGCGCGGTTACGGCACGCTGACCGGTTACCTGCTCGGTTCCGTCTCGATGAAGGTGCTGCGCCAGGCCGCCGGGCCGGTCGTCATGGTCGGGAAGCCGCACTCCGCCACGCCCGGGCACGCCCAGGAAGTGGTGGTCGGCTTGGAACCCGGACAGATCGGTGACGCGGTCATGGAGTTCGCCTTCTCAGCCGCGAGCGAACGCGGAGCGGCCCTGCGTGCCGTACACGCCTGGAGCGTCCCGACGGCCCTCGCCTGGAGTCCGGGTTCGCTGTACCGGGTCGACGAGGCGAACGGTCTGGAGCAGATCAACAGGGAGGTGCTGACCGAGACCCTCAAGCCCTGGCGCGACAAGTACCCGCAGGTCGAGGTCGTCGAGCACTTCGAGATCGGCTCCGCCTCGGAGGTCCTGCTGTCCAACAGCGTCCGGGCCGGCCTCGTGGTCGTCGGGCGTCGCAGTCACGATGCGGGCCTGCGACGTCTCGGTCCGGTCACCCACGCCGTTCTGCACCACGCCACAGCTCCTGTGGCGGTCGTGCCTCACGACTGTCCTCCCGGGTAGGACCGCCGCCCGCATCCCCCCGCCGTGCGGACGAAGGAGCGTGCGATGTCTCCTCGCCCGCGGCGGCCGGAGCGGCCTGGCCGGACCCCCCGGCCCGCGCCCGGGCCGGGCGGTGCCCGCCCGGTGCCGCTCGGCCCGGTGCGGCTCTGGCCGTCCGCTTCCGGGCGTCCGGGGCCCTCATGACTGCGGCCGAGTGCCCCGGAGCGCCCGTCCACCCACACTGATAGGGCCGGTCGGCCCCTGCCGGGGACAAGCGGCCCCTGCCCCGAGAACCTGCCGAACACGACGCTGGAACCAGAGCATCCGACACCGGAGGGGACCATCATGGCCCGCACGATCATCGTAGGACTCGACGGATCGGCTGAGAGCGGAGCCGCTGCGGAATGGGCGGCGCGCGAGGCGAAGCTGCGCGACGTGCCGGTACGGCTGATGCACGTGTGGATGCCGGTGCCGGAACCGATGGCCCAGGCCCCGCTCCTGGGAGCAGAGACCCACCAGCACTGGACCGAGCGGGTTCCGCGCGAGGCCGCCGAAGGGCTCAGACTGCGCCACCCGGGGTCGAGGTGAGCACCGAGCAGCGTGACGGGACGCCGGCCGAGGCCCTCGTGGAAGCCGCCCGCGACGCCGAGCTGCTGGTCCTGGGGTCCCGAGGGCTGAGCGGGCTCGGCGGCTTCCTCGTGGGCTCCGTCGGACAGGCCGTGATCGCCCGGAGCGAGGTGCCCGTGGTCCTGGTGCGCGCCGGGGCACAGGCGGCCGACGAGCACGTCATGGACCCTGCCGGCATTCCGTCCGCCGCCAGCGCGTTCCGGCCCGTCGTCCTCGGCCTGGGCAGTCCCGACGGCACCGTCATCGCCTTCGCTTTCGAGGAGGCACGGCGCCGGGAGACCGCTTTGTACGTGGTCCAGGCCTGGGACACGTGGCCCTACGCCGTCTACACCATCGGGCCGGGCTTCGAGCACCACGAGGGATTCACCCGGCAGCGGGCCGACGCGCTCGCCGACACGCTGCGTCCCTGGCGGCAGAAGTACCCGGACGTCGAGGTCGTCGAGATGTCCCGCCCGGGCAGCGCCGCCACCCACCTGATCGACGCCTCCCGTGACGCCTCCCTCGTCGTCGTCGGCAGGCGTGTGCGCCGCAACCCCTTCGGCACCCACATCGGGGCCGTCACCCACGCGGTGCTCCACCACTCCACCGCGCCTGTCGCCGTCGTCGCACACGACTGACGCACATCCGTACACGAGAGAACGAGGACATCATGAAGGCAGCGGTCGTACGGGAACTCGGTCAGCCCCTCGTCATCGAGGAGCACCCCGACCCCGAGCCCGGCCCCGGGCAGGTCCGCGTCCGCGTCGAGGCGTCCGGGCTGTGCCACACCGACATCCACGCCGCGCACGGTGACTGGCCCGTCAAACCCGCCCCACCGTTCGTGCCCGGCCACGAAGGCGTCGGCCTCGTCGAGAAGCTCGGCGAGGGAGTCACGCATCTCGCCGTCGGCCAACGGGTCGCCGTGCCGTGGCTCGGCAGCGCGTGCGGGCGCTGCGAGCACTGCCTGTCGGGCTGGGAGACGCTGTGCGAGAGCCAGGTCAACACCGGTTACGGCTGCGACGGCGGATACGCCGAGAAGATGCTGGCCTGGGCCGACTTCGCCCAGCTGGTGCCCGAGGGCGTCAGCGCCGTCGACGCCGCCCCGCTGACCTGCGCGGGCGTCACCACCTACAAGGCCCTGAAGGTCGCCGGCGTCCGGCCCGCACAGCTCGTCGCCATCTCCGGAGTGGGCGGTCTCGGCCATCTGGCGGTTCAGTACGCCAAGATCGCCGGCGCCACCGTCGCCGCCATCGACGTCACCGACGAGAAGCTCGAACTCGCCCGGGAACTGGGCGCCGACATCCTCATCGACGCCCGTATCCAGGACGTCGGGGCGGAGCTGAAGCGGCACGGCGGCGCCCACGCAGCCCTCGCCCTCGCGGTCAGCCCGGCCGCGTTCGAAGCCGCCAACTCGGGTCTGCGGCGTGGTGGGAAGCTCGTCATGGTGGCCCTGCCCGCGCACGGCACCATCCAGGTGCCCATCTTCGACACCGTGCTCAACGGCACCTCGGTGATCGGCTCCATCGTCGGAACCCGCCAGGACCTCGCGGAGGTCTTCCAGCTCCACGCGGACGGCCGGACGAAGGTCATCCACGAGACCCGACCGCTCACCGCCGTCAACGAATCGATCGACGACGTGCTCCACGGCAAGGTCAAGGCCCGCATCGTCTTCGACCTCGGCGCGGGAGGCTGAGAGCGATGAACCTGCCCCTCATCGTCGGCGTCGACGGCTCCGAGCCCAGCCTGCGGGCCGTCGACTGGGCGGCCGACGAGGCCGCCCTGCGCCGGGCGTCCCTGCGGATCGTGTACGCCTCCCTGTGGGAGCGCTACGAAGGGCCCGCGCTCGCGCCGGAAGTCGGCAGCACGTCCGGGCGTGTCACCGCGGAGGACATCCTCGCGGCCGCGGCCCTGCGGGCGCTGCGCCATCATGCCGAACTGCCCGTGACGACCGCCGACGTGCTGGAGGAGCCTGAGCACGCCCTCGTGCGCGAAGGCCGCGACGCGTCCGCCGTGGTCGTGGGCACCCGTGGACGCAGCGGTCTCGCCGATCTGCTTCTGGGCTCCGTCAGCCTGACCGTGGCCGCGCGAGCGGACTGCCCTGTCGTCGTGATCCGTGGCAACCACAACAGCCGTGCTGTCGGCGGAGGGCAGGACCACATCCTCGTCGGAGTGGCCGACGCGCCGACAGCGGCGGTGCGCTTCGCCTACGCGGAGGCGAAGCGGCGCGGCGTCGCCTTGGAGGCGGTACGGGCGTGGCGGTGCCCCATGCACGAGACGGTCGGCCACCCTCTGCTCACGGGTGGTCCCGAGCGACTGCATGAGGAACGGGCGGCCAAGGAGCTGGAGGAAGCTCTCGCCGACGCTCCCATGGAGGTTCGGTTGCGGCGGCGCACAGCGGAGGGCCCCGCCCACAGGGTCCTCCTGGCCGCCTCGCGAGACGCCGGCCTCCTCATCGTGGGCCGACGGCGTCCCGGCCGGCCGGGGCCTCATCTGGGACGGGTCGCCCACACGGTCCTGCACCACTCCGGCTGCCCTGTCGTGGTCGTGCCGGAACCGGAGTGAGGGAAGGGCCCCGACGCGGGACGGCGGGGAGTGTGGATCAGCTTCTGCCAGGCGCTGGCATGCCCCGTTCACCCGCGACACACGGGTGGAGTACCTGCCGGAGAGTTCGCGGTGACGGGACAGCCGGAGTGCGAGGGAGTCGCTGGACGGCCGGTGGGAGTACCGCGTGCAGATCCCCGTTGTGCGAAGCGTCTCCCGCCGGCCGGCTCTTCTTCGGTAAGGGCGGAACGTCTGCTCGCGCGGGTGGAGACCGGGCGTGCCGACAGTCATGTTGTGAGCAACGACGCCTTGTGAGTGGCGTGGTTGTTCAGCAGGAGATGCTCCATCGACCAGGTCTGAGGTGGTCCGCCGTTCGACCGGCGGACCACCTCATCGCTCGCGTGGTGCGCGACACGAGACGACCGGCTGCGTCGAAGGGCGTGCTCACGCTCCTGCTCGGCCGCCGCGATGAGCGTCGAGGCTGAGGAGCCGCTCACGTGTCGCCCGGAGTCGGCATGCGACCACCGAGCCGACCCAGACAGCGATCGAGCGCCCGAACTCCGCGTCCGCGGCACACATGGCCCGTACGGTCGCCGCGTCGAACTCCCAGGCGCGCACCTGGCTCACAGCCTGGGCGCCCAACTGCCACCGGTAGGGCGGGAAGTGCCAGGACCATCCGAGGAGCTCCTCGTGACCGAGGGAATCGATGGTCGAGGCCGACCGCCCGGGGGCTCGCGAGTCGAGGGCGACCGTGCCGCTCCGGATCACCCAGAACCGGTCTGCGGGCCCGCCCTCCTCCAGCAGCCGGGCGCCTGGCTCGAAAACGGCTTCCCGGGCCGTGCGCATCAGCCGGTTCCGGTGTGCGGTCGGCAGGGCCGCGGTCATCATGGTGGTGGTCATCGTGCCGGTTCCCCATCTCTCTCCGACGGCTGTCCGGCCGTGGCATGCTGCCGGTCGGAATCGCATGCGCCCACGGCGCGGGCTCTTGACCCAGACTGTTTCCCAGCAGGGGGTGTGAGCCATGTGCCGATCGGCCCCGCCGGGGAGCCGTTCGGCCCCACTGGCCTGCCCGGTTGTACCGCCGCGCTCCCAGGAGGAGCGCCGGACGAGGGGGAAGCGCGGGATGCAGCTTTGCCGCGGCCCGCTCCGCAGGGCCGGGAGACCGGCCCTGGTTCCCGTGCCGTCGCAGGCTCATACGGTGGTCCTTCGAGGCCGGACGCCAACCCCACGGGGGTGCGGTGCCGTCCGGCGGATCAGGACACCGGCGTGCTGCGGCGCGGTGAGCGCTTCGGATCGGAGGGGCGTGATCCGGTGAAGCGGGTGATGACGGGGCCGGCCACGGCGAGCAGGAGGACATAGGCGGCCACCAGGGCGCCGAGCCGGTCGTGACCGGTGCCCACGAGGCCGATGATGACGATGGAGAACTCGCCCCGGGCGATGAGCGCGGTTCCTGCCCGCAGGCGTCCTCGGCGTCCCACCCCTTCGCGGCGTGCCGCGTACCAACCGGACGCCACCTTGGTCGCGGCGGTGACCACGGCCAGGAGCAGGGCGACCGGAAGCACCGGCAGCAGCGAGTTCGGTGGGATGGACAGGCCGATGGCGAGAAAGAACACGGCGGCGAACAGGTCTCGCAGCGGACTCAGTACCTTCCGTGCCCGGTCGGCCGCTTCGCCCGTGAGGGAGAGCCCGACCAGGAAGGCGCCGACCGCCGCCGAGACGTGGACGGCCTCCGCGAGGGCCGCGACGACCAGTGTCACGCCCAGGACGCGCAGCAGCAGCTGCTCCGCGTCGGGGTGCGACAGCAGTCGCCCCAGGTGATGCCCCCACCAGTAGGACATGGTGAGCGCGGCCACGACGGCGGCCAGGGCCAGCAGCACTCCCAGTAGGGCCTGCTGCCATGTTCCTCCGGCAGCCACCACGGCGAGCAGCGGGAGGTACGCGGCCATCGCGAAGTCCTCCAGCACCAGTACGGACAGCACTGCCGGGGTCTCCCGGTTGCTCATCCTCCGCAGGTCGCCCAGGAGCCGGGCGACGATGCCCGAGGAGGAGATGTAGGTCACCCCGGCGAGCGCCAGAATCCCTCCGGCGTCCAGCCCGAACAACCATCCCGCCACCGCACCGGGGGTCGCGTTCAGCACGAGATCGACCCATGCCGAGGGCAGGTGGCGGCGCAGACTGACCGTGAACTCCGGCACGGTGAACTCAAGCCCGAGTACCAGCAGCAGTAGAACGACGCCGATGCCCGCGCCGGTCTCCACGAAGGAACCGGCTGCCGGGACCGGGGCGACGCCTCCCTCGCCCAGGGCCAGTCCGGCCAGGAGATACAGCGGGATCGGGGACAGCGCGTAGCGTCGCGCCAGCGTACCGAGCAGACTCAGCGAGGCGAGGATGATGCCCAGCTCCAGCAGCAGGGCGACCGAGATGTGCATCTGCTCAGCCCCGGACGAGCTGTTCCACCGCGGCGATCCCCTCGCGGGTCCCGATCACCACCAGTACGTCTCCAGCACATAGGACCTTCTCCGGCCCGGGGGACGGGATGACGTCCTCACCACGGACGATCGCCACGATCGACGCACCTGTCCGTGTGCGTGCCCTGGATTCCCCCAGCGGGCGGCCGACGTACGGGGTGCCGGCGAGCACCTCGACCTGCCCGGCGCTGAGCCCGGGCACCTCTTTGGTCAGATCCGCGAACCGCTCGGCGATGCGCGGCGCGCCCAGGATCCCGGCGAGGACGTCGGCCTCCTCGCCGGTGAGCCGGAAGACGGCCCGCGCCTGATCCGGGTCCCCCTCTCCGTAAACCGCCAGTTCGAAGTCGCCGGAGCGCCTGGCGACCACACCGACCTTGTCGCCCTCCAGATTGACGAACTCGTAGAGCAGCCCCACACCCGGCAGTAGCACTTCGTTGACATCCACCTGCACTCATCCCGTCCGCCGTGAAATCGCTGTCGTGCGGCCCGGTGCCCCGACCGCCGTGCCCTGGGTATTCGGCATCCGGGGGCGGCGGCTCAAGCTCCGGCCTCGGCCTCGGAGGCCCGCGGGCCACTCTTCCTCGCGTTGGGCTTGGGCCGGCAGGACCCGAGCGGCCCCGTACGGAGGGCCGAACGGGCCTCCGTACGACAAGTGGCTCCGGCCGGGACGCTGACAGCCGCCGTGCCGGACGGGCGTGTCAGGCCGGTCGGCCCTGAAAGTGGCCCACACGCCCCATGGCGGGGGGAGCACGTGCGGGGTGGGCTGGGAGACGAGAGTCAGGCGGTCCGGAGGCAGGAGGCATGATGAGTGGTCCGGTGGTTGTGGGTGTGGACGGGTCGGAGTCGAGTTTCGCCGCGGTGGAGGCGGCGGCTCGGGAGGCGCGGGCGCGTGGGCTGGGGCTGCGGGTGGTGCACGCGCTGGTCTGGCCGGTGACGTACGTGCTTCCGCGCCCTTCGCCGGGAGGCACGTCGCCGTTGGGGCCGCCGCCGATGGACACGTCAGAGGCCGGGCTCCGGAAGATGGCCGGGGGTCTGGTGACCGAGGCGGTCGGGCGGGCGCGGGCGGTGGCGCCGGGTGTCCAGGTCAGCCACGCCGTGGTGCCCGGCGAGCCCCTGACCGTCCTGGAGGCGGAGTCCCGTGCGGCCGAGCTGGTCGTGGTGGGGTCCCGGGGGCTGGGCGGGTTCGTCGGGCTGCTGGCCGGGTCGACGGCGGTGCACCTGGTGGCGCACGGGCGGTGTCCGGTGCTGGTGGTTCGCGAGCAGCCACGCGCGGACGGCCCGGTCGTACTGGGCGTCGACGGTTCAGCGGCGGGCGGACCGGCGGTGGACCTCGCCTTCGCCACGGCGGAGCGGCGGAAGGCCCCCCTGGTGGCCCTGCACGCCTGGACGACGTGGAACGCGCCGCTGCCCGCTCCACAGGACGCTTCCGCTCCGTACGCCGGCCCACCGGGTGCTCTCGCCGAGGAGGAGACGCTGCTGTCCGAGGCCCTCGCGGGCTACCGGGCACGGTACCCGGACGTGGTGGTGGAGCGCCGGGTGGTGCACGGCCGAACACGCGAGGCGCTGATCGGCGCGAGCCGCTCCGCACAGCTGGTGGTGGTCGGCGCCCGAGGGCGGGGCGGGTTCGCCGGACTGCTGCTCGGCTCGGTCAGCCAGGCCGTGCTGCACCACGCCCACTGCCCGGTCGCAGTGGTGCGGGCGCCGGGCGCGCGGCACTGACCACGCCCCGGCGCGGGGCCGGCCGGTGCGTTCCGGGGTGCGGACGCGGACTGCCGAACAGACGGCGACGGCGCCGCAGGGCATGTGCGCGCGCAGAGCGGGCGCCCTGCTCGGTCGCGACGGCGGCCCGTTGGTCCCTGGGCGCAACGGATGGGCTGCGACCAGGATGGGGATCACGGGGCCGCGCATCGGCGGCGTCCCGGGACGGGAGACTGCAATGACTGATCCGGTGATCGTAGGGGTGGATGGTTCCGCTTCCAGCCTTGAGGCGGTCGACGTGGCGGCTCGTGAGGCGCGCCTGCGCGATGCCCCGCTGCGGATCGTGCACGCATTCGGCCATGTACCCGGACACCGACCGGCCGGCGGGCCGCCGCGGAGCCCGGCCGACCACGGCCTGGAGCCGATGGTCCGGGGAGCGCTGGCCGATGCCGAGGAACGGGCCCACGCGGCGGCACCGGGCGTGGCCGTGACCCGGTCGGTGGTGGCGGGGGAGGCGTTGGAGGTGATGGAGATCGAATCGCGCTCGGCGTCCTTGGCCGTCGTCGGCAGCCGGGGCCTGAGCGGGTTCTCGGGGTTGCTGCTGGGCTCGACGGCGGTGCATCTGGCCGCGCACGGCCGTTGCCCGCTGATGGTGGTGCGAGGCCGCACCGACCCGTCCGGAGCGGTGCTGCTGGCCGTCGACGGATCCGATGCCGGTGGGGCGGCTGTGGAGTTCGCGTTCGCCGAGGCCGCTCTGCGCGGGGCGCCGCTGGTGGCCCTGCACGTCTGGAACACCTGGAGCGAGCGCGCCTACGAAGGCCCCGGAGACCCCCTCAACGCCATGGTGGTCGACATCGAACGACTCCGAGAGGCCGAGCAACGCCTGTTGGACGAGACGGTCGCGCCCTGGCAGAAGGTCTTTCCCGATGTCACGGTGGAGCGGCGGCTGGAGCGTGCCCGGATCCGCCCGGCCCTGCTCGACGCCAGCCGCGACGCACAGCTGGTGGTGGTCGGCGCCCGGGGACGCGGTGGTTTCACCGGCCTGCTGCTCGGCTCCGTCAGCCAGGCTCTGCTGCACCACGCACACTGCCCCGTCACCGTGGTCCGCGGCCAGGAATGACCGTGCCTCGGCAGCCCACGACCGGGAGCAGCGCTCTGCCGGTACCGGGGGCCCGCAGCCGGACGCCCACCGACGCGACGCCGCCGACGTGACCGGCTCGCTCGCAGTGGTTCCGGCACGTTGCCTGACCACTGCGGACGCCGAACGACGGGCCGACGCCTGGGGCGCGCAGTGGTTCCGGCACGGGGCCTGACCACCGCGGACGCCGGACGACGGGCCGACGCCCGGGGTGCCAACGAACCGGCCGAACCGGTCCGCCGGCCGCAGTGGTTGCGCCTGCTGGACCAGTTCCGCAGCTGGCTGATCGGTATCCCTGGCGAGCGGTGCGAGAACGGTCGGGTCGTTCGGAGGCGCGGAGTACGAGGCACCATCGAACCGCCGACTCTGGAGGCTGAAGAAGTGACAGGGAGAATCGGCACGGTCACGGTGGTCCTGGGGCCCTTGCCCTTCTCAATCCCACCGGGATCGGCCAGGCGGTGCGTGCGCTTGCCCACTCGTGCGTGCACGACTTCCTCGGGTGGGCCGCAGTCGTGTCGGCGGCTCTCCTGACAGCTCAGGTCGGTCGACCGTGACGCCCGTCTGACGCTCCGGGCGCCCACGCGGTGCACGAGCAGTCCAAGAATGCCATCTGACCTGCTGTTTCTTACGGTGGGCGCAAGCTGGCGTCTTCGAAGAACGAGGCGCCGGGAAGGGCGGTCACAGTCTCCTTGTCGGCGTTGATCAGGCCGGGGTCGACCCCGCTATCTCGTGCGGAGCCGCATGGCGTGGAGTGTGGGGCGGGCGTAACGTGAACCGGGGGCGAGGTACTGCATGTGGGGGTTTGCATGCATCATTCCGACTTGCCGGGAGGTAGCGGCATGGTACGGAGTATCCGCAACACCATAGGAATCATCTTGGCAGTCGTCGGCGCTGCCGCGGCCCTCTGGGCGCCATTTCGCAGTTGGTACAACGGTCGGGTCGGACACGACTTCCGAGTCTGGGAACTCTTCACCGGAGCGGGCGTGACGGACTCGGGCGCGGGACTGTTCGCATCCATGTTCCTGCCCCTCCTGGTCGGCGCGGTCCTCACGGTTCTCGGAGTGGTGTTCCGATCGCGACTGCTGGTCCTCACCGCCGGAATCATCACCCTCGGGTTCGCCATCCTTTGGATGGTGCGACAAGGGCAGGCTGAAGGCAGTCTTACGGTCACGGGCGACAGCGACGGGCTCGGTAGCGGAGTGGGGCTCGCCCTGCTCGGTGGTCTCCTCATGCTGACCGGCGCGGCCGTGATGGGTGGCCGTGAGCGCAGGGCCGTGCGCAAGGCGCGCGACGGGCAGGACCAGCAGGAGCGGAACGTGTTGGACCACGAGGACCGGGACAGTCGCGGCGCCGAGGCCGAGCGCCCGTACGACATGGCCGCCCGGGACCAGGAGACACGGGACGTGGCCGGTGCCGGTTCCGCCCGCCGTACCCCATCGGGAGAGGGCGGTCCACCGCAGCGCATGGTCCGGCGGCCGGAGCAACAGGCGTCGGCACCGCGCGGTCTGCCGGTTCCGGCCAGGGACTCGGACAGCGGTGATCGAGGGCGCGAGGGTTCCGACCGTACGCAGTACGAGCAGAACGATGCGGCCGGTGGTTCCCACGACTCGAAGAAGGGCCGCTCGGGAGGGTCGGACGGGTCGCAGTGGTGACAGGCTCAGGAGGCGTCCAAGAGAGCTGGCGAATCCAGCTCGGCCACCGCCGCCCCCTGGTCGGCACGGCAGTTATGTGAGACGGTGAAAGAAGCATCCGGACCATGGGCAGCAGTTTCTCCTGCTGTCCACGGTTGGTTGAACAGACATCAGCGCGTGCGAGCTCTCGAATTCTCGCATGCAGCCGCGCCAGCACCCCAGCCCCCGGTGCGCGCCGCTCGATCATTTTTGGGGGCCACGCCCGTGCGACCGTCTACGAACTCCAGGGAAGACCACGAGCGGGACGCTGTGGTCTCCCGAGAGCCGCAAGGCGCAAAGCAGGAATTACTCCATCTTCGCCGCGAGGTGGACGGGCTGAGACGAGCACTCCAGACCCGCCCCATGATCGACGTGGCGCTCGGCATGGTGATGGCGACCGAGGGATGCTCGTTGGACGAGGCCTGGCTGATCATGGTGAATTCCTCCCAGCGAACCAACACCAAGCTCCACACGCTCGCACTGCGCCTCACGGAAAGTTCCGCGAGCCCGATATCGCCCGGGTTTTCGCACAGCGCGCCGCCTGCCTGGTCCCGCAGTGACGAGGCAGGCGGCGCGAACGCGGCGGCGCCGGATGGCGTCAACCCAGTGGCGACATGACTCCGGTGCATTCACCAAGCCCGTACTGAATGGGGGCGGAGCAGGAGAAGGCTGCTCGAGTAGCCACCGAATCGCGCACGGCGGATCGCGTCCGCTATGAGAGCGGACGAACCGAAGAGAATTCCCCACCCGGAGCGAGCCAACACGCTCCACAAACCACCGTTCGACCGACACTGGTCACGTTCTTGGCTCTTCCCTCGAACCGCGGTGGACCGCCCAACTGAGCTGTACTGAGATTTGTGGAGTCCCTGATGCCAGGGTTACGGTCCTGGCGAAGGAGATCCACCAGCACCATGGCAGCACCCCGTAAATATCCGGACGAACTGCGCGAGCGCGCGATTCGCGAGGTCCGCACCACCGGCCGCCCGATCGCGCACGTCGCGAAGGACCTGGGCATCCACAAGGAGGCCTTGCGCGGCTGGGTCCGCCAGGCCGAGGCCGACCGCGGCGAGCGGGACGACCGGCTCACCACCGCAGAGCTCGACGAGCTCAAGCAACTCCGTAAAGAAGTAGCGGAGCTGCGGCGGGCGAACGAGATCCTGAAAGCCGCCTCGGTGTTTTTTGCCCAGGAGATCGACCGTCCCCGGACGAGGCCGAGCAGGTGATCGACCACCTGCGTGGACACGGCCTCGGGGTCGATCCCGTCTGCCGGGTGCTGGACCTGTCTCCGTCGACGTACTTCGCCCGCAAGAAGCGGCCGAAGTCGGCCCGTCGGCTCCGCGACGAGCAGCTCATGCCTCTGATCGAGGAGGTCCACGCGGACTCGGGCGGCACCTATGGCGCCCGCCGGATCACGCGGGCCCTGGGCCGCCGGGGCGTCGAGGTGGCCCGCTGCACGGTCGAGCGGCTGATGGCCGAGCTGGGCCTGGAGGGCGTCATCCGTGGCCGGCGCCGCCGCACCACGGTCCCGGAGCCGTCGGCGCCGCGTCCGCCGGACCTGGTCGACCGCGACTTCACCGCCTCGCGGCCCGATCAGCTGTGGGTCGCGGACATGACCTATGTCCGCACCTGGTCGGGATGGATGTATGTGGCATTCGTCCTGGACGTGTACTCGCGGATGATCGTCGGCTGGCAGGTCGCGAACCACATGCGGACCGAACTCCCTCTGGACGCCCTGGAGATGGCGCTCTGGCGGCGTCGGATCAAGAAGGACTCCGGACTGATCCACCACAGCGATCGCGGGTCGCAATACGTGTCAATTCGGTATACCGACCGGCTCGCGGACATCGGCGCCTCCGCCTCCGTCGGGTCGGTCGCGGACTCGTATGACAACGCGATGGCCGAGGCGCTGAACGGGACCTTCAAGGCCGAGCTGATCGAGATGCAGGGTCCTTGGAAGGACGTCGAGCAGGTCGAGCGGGCGATCTTCCAGTGGGTCACCTGGTACAACGAGGAACGTCTGCACTCCGCGCTCGACTACGTGCCGCCGGCCGAGCACGAGGAAGCCTTCTGGCGCAGCCAGGAGCAAACCCCGCAGTCCGCCTGAACCAATCAAGATCGGACTCTACGAAACTCGGGGCAGCTCACTGCCCCGCCTGATCGGCCGCTTGCAGGCCTATCTGTTCTTCCCCCTCCTCACTCTGGAGGCGTTCAACCTGCACGTGGCGGGTGTCCGGGCGCTGGCAGACCGCTCGCTCAAGCACCGGCCACTGGAGGGAGCGCTGCTCATCGGCCACTTCGCGGTCTACCTGACCGCACTGTTCCTGGTGCTGCCGCCCGGCATGGCGATCGCCTTCCTCGCCGTTCAGCAGTGCCTCTTCGGTGTGTATCTCGGCTCGGTCTTCGCCCCCAACCACAAGGGCATGCCGATCCTGACAGGAAAGGACCGCCCGGACTTCCTGCGCCGCCAGGTCCTCACCTCACGTAACGTCCGGGGCAACTGGTTCACCGACATCGCGCTGGGGGGACTGAACTACCAGATCGAACACCACCTCTTCCCGAGCATGCCCAGCCCTAACCTGCGCAGGGCACAGATCATCGTGCGGCACTACTGTGACGAGCTGAGCGTTTCCTATCTGGAGACGGGCTTGATCACCTCGTACCGGCAGGCGCTCCGCAGCCTCCACGAGGCGGGCGCCCCACTGCGCCGCACCCCGGCCGCCGCTTCCTGAGCGCCGCTCCTCCGTACCCTCCGGGCGGGACGGGGAGCAGCGCCCAGGCAGGTGACGTCCACGTAACAGCCACAGCGTGACCCGGCATCTCCCGGTCATCGGCCTACGGGGGTAGCCCTCCGCTGCGACAGGGCCTAGCCTGAGCACCGCGCCCCTGCCCCCGGCCGTTTCTGACCTTACGGCCGAAAACAGGTGGAGATCATGGCGCACCACAGTCCCGTCCAGTCGCCCCGCAGCAGTCCTCCCAGCGGTGTGCCGGAGGTCCGGCGGGTGCGAGCGCGAGAGGCGCTGGTCGACTACGACTGCCACGGTGACGCCCTCTTCTCCCTGGCTCTCCTTCTGTGCCGGGACGTCGACCTGGCCGCCGACGCAGTCGTCGCCACACTGACCCTGGTGGACGGGACGCCGTCCGAGCCTTGTCCGAACGGGGCGCGGCGTCAGCACCTCGCGGCGGATCTGTGGAACCGGTGCGCGCGTGTTCCCGACGGGCGGCTACCGGAACCTGCTCCGTACCTCCGGTCGCACCGGAACCGACCGTCCCGCGAACAGGACCAGCCCGAGCAGTACTTGGCTGTGCTTGGGCTGGTCCTGTTCGGCGCTCACACCTATGGGCAGGCTGCCGCGCTGATCGGTCTGCCGGCCTCTTCGGCCGCTGTGCGGTCGCGAGCCCTCCTGCACCACGCCGCGAGCGTAGCCAGCCACCGCTGGACGTAAGAGGCACGGGCCCCGATACCGGGTTGCCCACCGTGGTCTTGGGGGCCGCAGAGGGCAGCCGGAGTCGGCAGCGCCGTGGCCACGAAAGGCCTCCTCACCACGGCGCTGCCTTGCATAACCCGACCGGGCGTTCACCCCGGGGCCGTTCCACCAGGCTAGCCCCGACCAACAGGCTCGAAGCGAGGATGGCTGATGCAGACTCCACCACTCCTCCACGTCGACCGGCGCCAGGAGGAAACGCGCACCGTCATCGTTCTGGCCGGGGCGATGGACAGGGACTCCGTCCCCGTGTTCACCGCGGCGATGGCTGAGGTCTCGCGTGCCGGGGCCGCGGCCGTTCACGTGGATCTGAGCGCCGTCGCGTTCTGCGACTGCGGTGGACTCACCGCTCTCCTCACGGCAGCTCAGGACAGTCGGACGGAGGGGCGGAAGTTTCAGGCGCATGCTCCGTCCCCGGCAGTCCTTCGCCTGTTCACCCTGACCGGCACCGTCGGCATTCTTCTCGGGCCGGGGTTCCGCACCTCCGGTCCGGACGAGACCGCCGCGAGGCGCTTCGAAGATCGATCCCCTGCCCCGCCGGTATGATGGGGAGTCCGAAAGGTGGCCGCCTGTGCTCAGCCCCGAGATGACCCGGATCCTTCGGGCCCTCCACATGGACGTCGGGCCGGGGCTGGACGTCGGCTGTGTAGCGGTTCTCGGCATGGACCACCTCGTGGTGTCCTTGGTGGTCGAAGGGCACATCACGGAACAGTTGTGGTCCTCCGACTCCGTGGGTGCCTCGTTCGAGGACCTCCAGTTCACCTTGGGCCAGGGCCCCGGCCCGGATGCCCTTCGCACCAGCCAGACGGCGGCGGAACACGATGTGACAGCGTTGGGAGCGGCACGATGGCCCACCCTCGTTCCGGCGATGGCCCATCTGCCGATCGGGGCCATCTTCTGCCTCCCGCTGGCCCTCGGCGGCATCTCCGTCGGCGTCCTCACCGCACTCCGCGCGTCCCCCGGGCCCATGAGCGGCCAGGAGATGGATGACGCCCTCGGTCTCGCAGCAGCCCTCACCCTCCAGTTCCTCGGCGGGGCAGGAACGCGAGGCGAGACCTGGTTCGACGCGCAGCCGGACGGAGAGCTGCACCGTGCTGTCGTCCACCAGGCCACCGGCATGCTCAGTGTCCAGCTCGACCTTCCGCTGGGCGAGGCCCTGCTCCGCCTGCGCGCGTACACCTACAGCCACGACCGTTCCATCATCGAAGCCGCCGAAGACGTCGTCTCCCGGCGGCTCCGACTCGACGACGACCGTCCGGAACCCGAATCATCCAAGGAGACGAGGGGATGACATCCATGTCCCGCGAGCAACAGGTGTCAACAGTATTCGTGCAGGTCGCGGACTCCCTCATCGATGACTTCGACCTCATCGAATTCCTTGAGGGGCTGTGCGCCCACTGCGTCAGTCTGCTCGACGTCTCCGCGGTCGGCATTCTCCTCGCCAACGAAAAGGGGCTCCTGCATACGATCGCCGCGTCGGACCAGAACACGCACCTGCTGGAACTCTTCGCCATACAGCACGACGAAGGCCCCTGCCTCGACTGCTACCGCGCCGGCGACGCACGCATCAACATCGACCTGCACGATCCCGTGGCCAACGAGACCTGGCCCGCGTTCGCAGACCAGGCCCGGCGCAGCGGCTTCCAGACGAGCCACGTCTTTCCTCTTCGCTTGCGTGACCGCGCCGTGGGGGCGATGAACCTCTTCCACACCGGCCGGCAGTCGCTGACCCCCCCAGGACGCTTCACTCGCCCAGGCGCTCGCGGACGTCGCGACGATCGCCATTCTCCAACAGCGCGACCTCGGACAGGAGCAGTTGGAGAAGACACAACTGCAACGTGCCCTGTCCAGTCGCATCGTCATCGAACAGGCCAAGGGGATCCTCGCCGAACGCTGGAACGCCACTCCCGACGCGGCGTACGACGCTCTGCGCACCTATGCCCGAGCACGCCGACTACGCATCTCCGACTGCGCCCGCCACATCATCGACCAGACCCTCGACACCGACGAGATCCCGCACGTCTAGCATCCTGCGGACGTGCACCGTGCCTTGCGCCGGATCCTGATCGCCGCCGTCCAGTGTGTCATCTTCGCCGTGGACAAGGCCATGGTCGAGCGCACCGACGCACAGCCACCCGACGCCTGACGGGGACCTGCCGGGCTGACGGGCCACGGGGCGGCCCCGGGCAACCGCCAGCCGCCTCGGGCCTGTTCACGATGCCCTCCTCGACGGGGTCGGCCCGGGGGGAACTTCGGCGGTGCGGTAACCGCTATGACCGCGAAGGTGTTTGGGCCCGCCGATCGGGGACAGACGCTGGTTCGGCGTGCTTAGGCAGACAGGCACACACTCACGGGAGCGGCTTCTCCGGCCATCCTGAGGTGTCCTAGTCATGGCCCTCCCGTGCTGTACACGATAAGCAGCCATCGGGAGATGCGAATGCGTAGCACATCGCAACACCCTCGGATTTCCGCCGACGCACCGGAGAATGGACCGCGGGCGCTGTCAGGCACGACAGACGCACAACTGCGTGCGCGCGGGGTCTTCATGTCAGAGTCGACGGCCGGGGATCCGACCATGCCGATATCCGCGGAGGCTCCGGCCGCGATCGCCGTCATCGCCCCGGCGACGCTTCCGCGGATCGAGGAACCCGGGAAGATCGCCCCGAAGGACGCACGGGGGCTGGGGTCCCTGTTCTTCGAGCAGTTGCAGGTGCTCGAAGAGGGCACACCGGAGCACCAGTACGCCCGGAACACGCTGATCGAGATCAATCTGTCCCTGGTGCATTTCTCGGCTAGGAGATTTCGCAACCGTGGCAGCGGCGAGATGGAGGACATCGTCCAGGTCGGCACGATCGGGCTGATCAAGGCGATCGACCGATTCGAGCTCAGCCGTGAAGTGAAGTTCACCTCCTTCGCCATCCCCTACGTCGTCGGGGAGATCAAGAGGTTCTTCCGCGACTCCACCTGGGCCGTCCACGTGCCGCGCCGTCTGCAGGAGCTTCGCGTCACCCTGGCCAAGACCCGTGAAGAACTCGCCGGCCGACTCGATCGCGACCCCAGCGTCGCCGAACTCGCCCAGTACCTGGACCTCACCGCGGAAGAGGTCATAGAGGGCCTCATCGCCTCCAACGGCTACACCGCCGGCTCCCTGGACCTGCCCATCGGCGCCGAACACAACGGATCCGAGACCGTCACCTACGGAGATGTGAAGGGCGACGTCGATCCGGCCATGGAACTGGTCGAGAACCTCCACGCGCTGGCGCCGCTGCTGGAGGATCTCGACGACCGGGACCGCGAGATCGTAGCCATGCGCTTCGGCCAGGAGATGACCCAGGCCCAGATCGGTGAGTATCTCGGCATCTCCCAGATGCAGGTCTCCCGACTCCTGACCCGCCTGCTGGCCAAGCTCCGCCGGGGCATGCTCAGCCAGAACTGAGCATGGTCAGCCCTCACCGGTACGAAAGTGACTGCCCGCGACGCCCGACGTCGTCGCGGGCAGCCACCGGGCTCATGGCGGGCGGGAAACCCGGGCGGGCAGCGGGACATGCCCTGCAGGTGGATCTTCGAGCCGTACTTCCCCCGGTCGACAGGATTCGGACCTGTCAGGTCCCCCTTTTCAGGGCCCGCATGTTCACCGAGTCGATCGCGCACCGCGACCAGTCCAGCTCGCCGCGGGCACCCAGTTCGTGAAGGACCAGGCGGTGGAGCTTGGCCCACACCCGTGCCTCCGGCAGCACCCGCTGGAACAACTCCCGCAACTCGTCCGGCACCAACCGCTCAACGATCCCCACCATGGCTCACGGAATACCGAGCTATCCAAATGAGATTACCTCTCACAGTAGTACGCGTCGCCGCACGGATAGTCCGGGTTGCCTCAACGGATGTTGGTGGACACGAACCGGGACAACCCGGAGCGGCAGGTGCGGCTGTCGTTCCTCGCCTGACCTTCGTCACCCCGGGTGTTTCCGCACCCGGAGGAGCCCAGGGTTCCATGGGCGCATACGGCTGACCCCGCCGGAGCACATCCGGCGGGGCCCGTGTCCACCGGTTCCTCAGTCGAAGTGGATGGTCTCCCGCCACACGATGTTGATCGGCACCCCGCCCCGGTTCCGGGCACCGTCGCCATAGGCGTTCCACGGTGTGAGGGTACGCAGCAGGGAGTCCCAGTTCATTCTGTCGGACACCTTGATGACGACCTCGGCGGTGCCGGCATTGTGGTCGATGCTCTCCACGTGGACCCGGACGTTGTAGGACCCGAGCGCCGCGTAGGAGCTGTTGCCCGTGCCCGCGAGGTAGTTCGCGATGTCCTCCGCCGCTTGGGCGCCCTGCTCGGCCAAGGTCTTGTCGCTGTTCTTGTACTTCCACTCCTCGCCCTCGAACAGCGTTCCCGGCTCCGCACCCCCGAGCTGTTCCCTGAGCCGTTCGCGGACCAGTTCCATGTGGTGGTGCTGCCGTACCTCCTCGGTGAACGCGTCGCCCTCCGTGAAGTTCCACTCGTCGGGATTGTTGAATCTGAGGAACTCGTCGATGACGTCGTAGCCGTTCGGCCCGCCCTTCCACTCCATCACCACCACTGCGAGCGGGCCGGCGCCGGTCAGCTTGATCCATTGGCACATGGCGTTGCAGCCGACCTCCGTGTCCCACGGCGCGGGCTTGCGCACCCCGCTCTTCAATCCCCGGAACGACGCGGTCCTGACCTGGTAGGTCGCCTTCTTGCGCGGCGGAGCGGCGCGGTACTTCGAGGACTTCTTCGCCGACGGCTTGCCGACCTGCTTCTTGCCGCCCGAGCCCCCGGTCGCCTTCTTCTTCCCGCTCGGCTTGCCGATCTTCTTTCCGTACAGCCCGCTCGCGTCCGCGTACGCCAGCGGGTTGTTGTACGCGTACGTGTAGCCGTTCATCTGCTGGGGGTTCTTGTGGTCCACCACCGGGTCCGAGGAGAGGAATCGGCCGGTGTCCGCGTCGTACTCGCGGGCGCCCATGCTGACGAGGCCGGTGTCCTTGTCGTCCGTACCGTTGGCGAAGGTGCGACTGCCGGGCCACCGGCCGCCCGACTGCTGACCCCGGAGCCCGCCGAACGGCAGGGTGCGCCGTTGCACCAGCCCCTGACTGTCCGCGTTCACCGCCAACTGCCCGGTGCCGTGCTGGTCGGCGATGCTGAACGACACCTGCCGGTCGTCGCTGATCACCGCGAGATGCCCGCCGCCCAGGTCGATGTGGCGGGTCGCCACCGCCCGGTCGCCGCCGGCCGGGACGGTCACCTCCGTCTCCCCGAGGTACAGCGTGGTACCCGAGGCGGTACGGCCGATCAGCCGGTTGCCGTCCGCGTCGTACACGTAGGAGGCGGTGCTGCCGTCGGAGCCCTTCACCTCGGTCACCCGGCCCTCGGCGCTCCACGCCAGTTCCTGGTCGACCGCGCCGCCCTCGCGCGTGACGGTGTTGCCCGCCGCGTCATAGGCGTAGGTGAGGGAGACGGGGTCGGTCCCGGTGCCCTCGACCCCCAACAGCGTGCCGGGCCTGTCCTCGGCGTACCGGTAGGTGCGGGTCGTCCCCTGCTCGTGGCGGGTCTCCTTGAGCCGGTTGCCGGAGGCGTCGTAGGCGTAGGAGTGGTGGTACGGGGCCGGGCCGCCGACCGTGGCCGCGCTGCCGGAGTCCGCGCATGCGGTGGTGCCCTGTGCCCAGGCGTCGGTCAGCCTCCGCAGATGGTCGTAGGCGAAGCACTGGGTGTCGGTGCCGCCGCGTGCGACGTCGGCGATGGACAGGACGTTGCCCGCCTGGTCGTAGGAGTAGGTCTCGTGGCGGTCGACACCCGGCTGGTCCTCCCGGTCCAGCCGGGTGGTCCGCAGCCGCTGGGTGCCCCATTCGTAGGTGTTGGTGGCGTAGGACCGCTTCCCGTCGGCGCGGCCCAGGGCGTAGCGCAGCGCCTTACCGGTGAGGCTGTAGGTCACCTCGCTGGTGATCCCCAGCGGCCCGTTGGAGGCGACCGGCCGCAGCGTGCCGTCCTCGTACGCGAAGGTCACGCTCTGGCCGGGCAGGGCCCCGGCAGCCGGCAGCCCGATGCTGCGGATCTCGCCGGACGGGTCGTACTGGGTGGTCGACACATAGCTGCCGGCCAGCGCCCCCTCGGACTCCGGTATGACGACCCGGGTGCGCAGCGGACGGTAGAGCTTGTCGTAGTTCAGGACCTCCGACACATAGGCTTCGCCGCCCTCGTAGCGGATGCTGCGGCCCAGCTGTCCCCGGGCGCCGCTCACGGTGTCGTACTCCCAGCGGGCCAGGAGTGTGCCGTCGGCGCTGTCCTCGCGGAGCTCGGTCTGCCGGCCCATGCCGTCGTATCCGTACGCCAGGGTGTCCCCCCGGTCGTCCGTGATGGAGACGGTGCGGCCCCGTTCGTCGAACGCGGTGGTCTTGGTGCCGGTGTTGGGACCGGTCGAGGAGATCTGCCGGCCCACCTGGTCGTAGCGGTAGGTCCAGGTGCTCCCGGCGGGATCGGTGACCTCGGCGAGGCGGCCGTGCTGGTTGTAGGTGTAGCGGGTGCTGTCGTAGGCGGAGCCCGCGTCGCGCCCGTGGTGGCGGCGTACCTCGACGGGCTCGCCGAGTGCGTTGACGAGTGTTGTGACGGTGGTGGCCCCCTGGGGCGGTACGACGGTGGCGCGGTCGCCTCCGTGGATCGTCCGGGTGGCGGCCAGGACGGTGCCGCCGTCGCCGTCGCCGGCCATGACGGTGGACTCGGTCTCGCGGCCGAGCCCGTCGTAGCGGTGCCGGGTCTGGGATTCGACCACCGACTCGTCGGCGGGCAGGAACAGATTCTGGGCCGGTGCCCCGGTCGTGTAGTAGGAGGCGAAGGTCTTCGCGGTGAGGCCGCGCTCGTCGTAGAAGATGTCGGTCAGCAGCCGGCCGCCGGCCGGGCCGGGGCCCTGGGTCTGGCGCTCGCGCAGGAAACCGTCGTACAGGACGTAGGAGGTGTTCTGGAGTCCCCGGTTGCCGATGGTGCGGGTGCCCACGGCCACCGGCTGGTTCTCCGCGATCCGGTAGGTGTAGGCCAGGCTGGGCAGTTGCGAGGTGCTTCGGTCGGGCAGCCACACCCCTGTCATCCGGCCCAGCGCGTCGTGGGTGTACGTGGTGGTTCTGCCGTTGGTGTCGGTCAGCCGCTCGGGCAGGCCGCGCACCCCGTCCACCTGGGTGACCCGCTGCTGGGCGGTGGAGCCGTCGCCGGAGCGGGCGGGCGGAGTGGTCTCGGTGACGGTGGTCGCGATGCCGGTGGCGGGGGAGTAGGAGGTGGTGACGGTCAGTCCGTCGCCGCGAGGTTTCCGGACCGGGGTCCCGCCGCCGGTGACGGTGATGTCGGCGGTGATGTCGGTCTCGGCGGTGGTCCGGCCGTAGCGGTCGTAGGCCGTGCCGGACTCCACGTAGCGGGCGGTCGTGCCGTCGTGCTCGTGCAGGACCGCCGTGGCGGTCAGGTCCCCGGTGGTCGGGGCCTCGCCGTGGCCGAGGCCGTCGTAGGCGTACCGGACGTCGCTGGTGACGTCCTCGGCCCGGTCGGGCGTGGCGGAGCAGCGGCCGCCCACCGCCTCCTCGCGGGCGACGGCCCCGAGGATGTTGCGTGCCGTGTTGGTCGCGTACGTGGTGCGGACGCACTGCTCGTCGCCGGTGACGGAGATGTCGCCGGTGCTGTCGGTCTCGACGACCCGGCCGGCGACCGTGTCGTAGCGGAAGGACTGTTCGGTGGTCCGCCACCGCAGCCCGGCGCCGTTGTCCAGTGAAGTCCACGAGGTACGGTTCGCGTCGTCGGTGAACGATGCCCGCAGCGTGCCCCAGTCGCGCTTGTGCTCGGCGGTCTGGTGGCGCCAGGGCCGGCTGACGGTCTTGGCCAGGATGTCGCCGCCGGCGCCCGAGAAGCTGACGGTCTTGTAGGGGTAGCCGGCCAGTGCGGGATGGTCGGTGAGCGCCTCGCCCTCGCCGGGGCCCAGCGGTACGGTGACCGACCTGGTGCCGCCCGAGGAGTTGCTGCGGTCACCGTCCATACCGCGCAGGAAGTAGGTGTCCTCCTGCGCGGCGGTGCCCGTCTGGCCGCCGGTGGTGACCCGGACCTGGCCGTAGCCGCGCCACTGGGACCAGGTCTTCTCCTTCTCGGGCACCATGCCGTTGTCGTCGTCCCAGTGCCAGGCCGCGCCGCCCAGGTACTGGTAGCGGGTGACCTGGTCGGGTGCGCCGCCGGTGCGGTCGGTGCCGGTGACCGAGGTGGTCACGTACTTGTTGAACCAGTGCAGTTCGGGATCGTGGTGCGGGCCGCCCGCCAGGTACTGGGGAAAACAGCGGGTGGTGTTGGAGGCCGGGGTGGGCGGTGCGCCGGCGGTGCAGGCCGGCGGGGAGTACCCGACGTCGAGCTGTCCGCCCACCTCGTCGGCGACGGTGGACAGCCGGGACTTGATGAACGGCGCGTACCCGTCACCGCTGCGGTCGAGCCGGTTGGCCAGCTGGGTGTAGGCGAAGGTCACCGGCGGCAGGGTGATGGGCTGCGCGGCGCTGTGCCCGGTGTGCGTCACCGAGTCGAGAAGCAGCTGGTGGTCGACGTCGGCGGTGCCCCAGTGGTGGTCGAGCTTCCAGGAGTCGACGGCCCGGTACGTGGTGCCCGAGCGGACCTCGGTGGTGACGCCGGTGAGTCGGTGGGTGGTGAAGAAGGTCGGGCTGAACCGTCCGGCGTCGCAGTCCTCGCCGGAGGCGCAGTCGAGATCCCAGGGGGTGTCGTACCAGTACTGCGGGTTCTTGTCGATGTCCGAGCAGTCGGCGCCGTCACCGGGCAGGCAGCGGTCGCTGTTGGTGAACCGCACCCGTGCGAGCGGGGCGCCGTCCAGCACGGTGTCCCTGGTGAGGCCGTACTCGGCGCGGGTGAGAGTGCCGCCGCGGGTGTAGCGCGTGTTGTTCTTCTCGTCCAGGAACCGGCCGTAGGAGTTCTGCTCGCGGTCGTAGTAGTAGGTCAGGACGTTGCCGCGGGTGTCGACGACGTAGTCCAGGTTCCAGCGCCAGGCCTGCTGGCACCAGGAGTCCCGGAGCGGGGTGGCGCGGCACGGGTCGGAGCCGTCGGTGCCGTAGACCGGCACGGTCCAGGCGGAGTCGGTGACCGGGTCGCCGCTGCTCCAACCGGGCAGCCGGTGGTAGCCGAAGTGGTACTGGACGCCGTCGGGGTCGGTGAGCCGCCAGTACTCGTTGTCGTTGTCGCCGTTGGCCCGCGCGCTGTCCTTCAGACGTTCGATGACGGTGCCGTTGTCCTTCTGGAGTTTCCAGCGGTCCTGGCCGGCCGGGACGAGTTCTCCGGCCTCGCCGTTGAAGGAGATGTAGGCGTTGTCGTGGTCCCAGCACAGGTCGGAGATCTTCACGCCGTCGCCGTTCTGGACGTCGTCGTAACCGCACTGCTTGTACTTGCGCTCGATGTAGCCCGGCCACATGTCGAAGCCGTCACCGATCCAGGAGCCCTGGTTGTTGGTGCCCCCGGTCCGGCCGTCGATGCTGCCGGAGGAGTAGGCCAGGCCCAGATCGGGGGCCAGACCGCCGGGCACCTCGGGGGCGGGGAAGTCGTAGGACCAGGTGAAGGCACCGGAGTTGAGGTCGGTGCTCCAGGTGGCGGAGGCCGCCAGGCCGGTGGCCTTGTAGGAGCCCTTCTCCCCTTCCTCCTCGGCTGCGGCGGCCAGCACCAGCGGCTCGCCGTCCGGCAGCTCCAGGGCGGTGGCGGTGAGTGCCTGCCGCCGGGTGTCGTTGTCGGCCGGTACGGGTTCGCCCTGCCGGCACTCGGCGCGTTCCGGGGTGGTGAGGGCACAGGCGGGCAGCGCCACCAGGCCCAGCCGGGCGCCGTACCCGCCGCCGTAGTCGCGGGCGATCGCGGAGTAGTCGAGGGTCAGCGTGGCGGTGGCCGCGTCGGTGGCGGAGGCCGTCAGCGGGACCCGCGCCTTCCGGTTCTCGGCGGTCACGGTCAGCAGCGGACCGGGCAGGCCCAGCGCGGCGGCGTCCTCGGGCTCGTGGACGGTGACCTCGGCGGTCAGCGGCGTATCGGCCGCGGCCAGCGTGACCGGCAGCCCGACCGTTCCGGCCTGTCGGCGCAGCGGCCCCGGCCCCGCACCGACGGTGATGTCGGCGGTGCCGGTGGCGTACGCGGTGGGTGCCGGCGGGGGGACGGGGTCGGCGGTGCCGGCCGGCCGGGGCAGGGCGGGCGGGCCGTCGGTGCCGGGCACGCTGGACTCCGCGTCGGGCAGGTCGGGGGGTCCGGCGGACTGCGCCGGGCCGGCACCGGTGAGCAGCAGGGCGCCGGTCATCACCGACGCCAGTGCGGCGCTCAGCCAGCGCGTGGGCAGGGGTATGCGCGTCATCGGGCAGGGAATCCTTCGGGGTCGGCGCGCGGGGCGCGGAACGGCGCGGCGAGAGGACGGTGTCGGTGACGGGTGGGGGCGGGGCACATGGCCCGCCCCCACCCGGTCGGTCACGGGGTGCCGGGAACCTCGGTGGGCAGACCGGATACACCGCCGGCGAGTTCACCGATCTGTTCGGACGTCAGCGGTCCGTCGAAGACCCACAGGTCGTCGATCGAGCCCGGCCAGTGCTCGCCCCACTCCCCGCCGGTCAGTCCGCGGCCGGCCTGGAAGGAGGCGGTCGCGGGGAAGACCGTCACCTGGTCGGCCCAGGACTGCTCCTCGGAGCACTCGGGCAGCGGGTCCTCCGTGCACACCGTCTCGGCCGTCCGGCCGTTGACGTACAGCGTCAGACGGCGGTCCAGGCCGTCATAGGAGACCGCGATGTGCTGCCACTCGCGGACATCGGAGGCCAGACTGTGGCCCACCGTGACCACCCGGGCCTGCGGTGTGTCCTGCTCGGGCACCGTCACCTGCCAGCTGCCCCACGCCGGATCCTGCGCGTTCGGCACGAAGCGCACGGTGAGGGCACTGTGGTGCTCACCGGCCGCGCTCATCAGCGTGACCGGGCCGTCGGGGGCGGCGGCCGCCTGCGCCCAGGCGGCCACGGTGAAGCCACGGGAGGGATCGGCCGGGACGGTGGTGGTGTCGGCGTATCCGGTGATTCCGTCGAGTTCGAGGGCGCCCAGGTCGACGAAGCCGTCGCCGATCCGCGTACTGCCGCGCAGCGTCAGCGCGTTGCCGGTACCCGCCGCGTCCGGGGTGGTGCTCCCGTCCGCGCCGGTCTCCTCGAACATCCAGCGGGCGGCGACGGCCAAGGGCTGCTGGTTCAGCCGACCGGCCTCGTAGCCGGTGACCACCCGGTCCCAGATCCGGACATCGGCGATCTCGCCGGGGAAGAACGACTTGACGACGTCGTCGTACCGCCCGGCACCGAACTGCACGGGTCCGGTCGCGTGCCAGGCGCCGCCGAGCGTCACCCGGTCCGTCCGCCGGCCGTTCACGTACAGCGTGAGGGTGTCGCTCACCTGGTCATGCACGCCCAGCAGATGCGTCCACTCCCCGACCCGGGCGCTGTCCCCGGTGGGCTGCATCGCCCGCACCGGACGGCTGTCGGCGCTGTCGGCGCTGTACTGGTTGAACGCCCAGCGGTCGTAGGTGGCGGAGTAATACAGCTCGAAACCGGGCCGGGACTCCGACAGCTGGGTGGCGACCACCGCCGCCGAGTCCGGTCTGCGCTCCAGCCGGGCCCATGCGGAGACCGAGAAGCTGCGGTCGGTCCGGACGGCGCCCGCCGAGGTACGCGCCAGGCCGGAGGTGCCGTCGAAGCGCACCGCACGGTCCAGCGGGCCTTCGCGACCCGCCGTCACCCCGCCGGTAGGCGTGGCGGCCAGCTTGTGGGCGTCCCCGCCGACGGCCGTCGCGCCCGCCTTCTCGTCCAGCCCGAACAGCGCCAGCGCCGGCAGCGCGGGCTCCGTGTCCAGCCGTTCGCCCGCGTACAGCCGCTGGACGGAGGCGGTGCCGTCGTGCACGGCGCCGCCGAGGAGTTGCACCTCGTCGACGCTGCCCGGGAACCAGGACCTGCGCTCGGCGCCGTACTTGCCGACGCCGATCTGCACCGGCCCGCGCGCATCCCAGGCGTCGGTGTATGCCAGCGACCCGGCGAGCACCCCGTCGACGTACAGTCGCAGGGTCGCCCCGTCGTAGGACCCCACGAGGTGGGTCCACCTACCGGCGCGCACCTCGGCGTCGGCCACGACCCGGGCCATCCGGTTGTCGTGCGGCGCGTCGGCCCGGTACTGGTTGAAGGCCCAGCTGTCCAGGGTGGCCGAGTAGTACAGCTCGAACCCGGGCTTGTCCGTACCGGTCTGGGTCACCACGATGGCCGCGTGGTCGGGCTTGGTCTCCAGCCGGGCCCACGCCGAGACCGTGAACGGCCCGCTGGTGTCCACCACCGCACGGTCGGTCGCGGCGTATCCGCCGGTGCCGTCCAGTGCCAGCGCGGTGCCGCCGACGGTCGGCGCCCCGGGTGCGCCGGTGGTGGCGCCCCCGTGCAGGGTGGCGGTCCGGGTCGGCGCGGTGGCAGTGAACCGCTCCGCGCCCTCGGGCTCGTTCAACCGCCAGGACGTACGCTCACCGCTGCCGGTCCCGATCCGGAACTGGTAGGTGCGGATCTCCGAGAGATTGCCCGCGGCGTCCAGCGCCTGGGCGGTGACCATGTGGAGTCCGGGCCGGTCCGGCAGCACCCGGACGGTCGCCGGGGCCCCAGCCGTCGTGGCCACCCGATTGGCCGGGTGCGGATCGCCGTTGACGCCGTACCGGTAGGCGGTGACGGAGGAGTCGTCGGTGCTGAGCGTGAAGGTGCCGTACTTGCCGGTGCCGTCCAGCCAGGGGTCCTGCGGGTCCTCCGGGTCGGAGGCCGGGTACTGGGAGGAGCCGATCACCGGGGCCTCGGGCACGGTGGTGTCGTACACGAAGTAGCAGCCGGTGGGAGAGCCGTCGGAGGACCAGGGGCCGTAGTCCCGGCCGTCGTAGGCGCGGATGATCCAGTGCAGCGTCTCACCCTTGGGGAGCCCGCCGGGCATGGTCACCGCGTGCTGCGAGCCGGACGCCTTGCCCGTGGTGAGGGCGGAGTTCCACAGGACCTCCGACCCGCGCTTGATCTGGATCTGCACCTGGACGCTGTCGCCGTCGGGGTCGGTGACGTTACCGGCCCGCAGCTGGCCCAGGGTGCGGACGCCGACCGGGTCGGAGGGCCCCCGGCAGGTGCCCCCGTACTCCATCGTCAGCTGGGACATGGGGATCTGCCGGGGCGGACGGTTGTACTCCACCCGTAGATGGGCGTTCTTGTGGAACCGCTTCCAGTGGTACGGGCTGGTCTCGTTGCCTGCCCGCAGACCGAAGGTCATCGTGGAGGCCTTGCTGTCGGCGGCCTGCTGGACGGCGGCGCGGATCGGGAACTCGGCGTCGCCGGCGGGCTTGCAGCCCGACAGCCCGCTGCCGTAGTTGAAGGACTCGGTGCGCAGCCGCTCGATCCAGAACCCTGAGGCGTTCTGCGTGTTCCAGCTGGTGCTGCTGGAGATGGCCTTGGTCCTCCACAGCTCCACGGGATGGTTGGTGCACTGGGCGGAGTGCACGTTGCGGACCACGAACTCGGCGCTCAGAACACGGGTGCCGACGAAGCGGGAGGTGTCCATCCGGTACATCAGCCGCTTGACGTCGCCGGAGGCGCAGCCGGACCAGCCGGTGCAGTTGCCCAGCCCCTCGTCGGCCTTGCCGTTGAACTGCCAGTAGCGGGTGGTCGGAAACGCCTTGGAGGTCATCGTCCAGGCGGAGGCGCGCGGGGAGTGCCACTGCGGGTCGATGTACACCGGGTAGTCGGTGTCCTCCGCGGTGAGCAGTTCCGTTGCAGGGGTGAGCACCAGCGCGGAGCCGCCGTCGGTGACCTCGACACCGAGTTCGGCGATCCGGGACGAACCGCCGGGACCCTCGGCGCCGGACGGCTTCGGTGTTCCGGCGTCCCCGGAGCGGTTCCGGGCGGTGGCCACCTCGTCCTCCTCCTGCCTCGAGTCCCACATCAGGGGCGTCGGCGCCTCGAAGACGGTGCCCCCGGAGCCCGCGTCGGTGGCGGCCAGCCCGCCGTCGTCGGTGACGTCCACCGCCATGCCCTCGGTCGCCAGACCGAACCGCAGCCGCTCCAGTTCCGGGTGGGCCGCGGCCTCCGGCGTGGAGACCACCAGCAGGGACATGAAGCCGTCGGGGACGGCGGTCAGCCGCAGCTCCACGCCCGGCAGGATCTCCGGGTAGTGGGCGGTGTCGCCGGCCAGCCGAGGCTCGGGAAGCGGGCGTGGCCACGACAGCGCCAGCTCGCGGCCGTTGCGGGTCAGCCGGACCAGCGCCGTGTCGCCGCCCGGTGAGAAGGCGAGGCCGACGGTGGAGGCGATCGGTCCCACCGTGCCGTCGGCGCGGACGGCCAGATCCAGATCGACGGCTCGCCACGTGCCGCCGGACCTGGTCCACACCGGCGTGACGTACTCACGGGCCTCCAGAGTCCCCTGGGGGGTGGCGAAGACCTCACGGGTCTCACCGCGCAGGGCGGGCACCTCCACCGGTTCGCCGGACGCGCGGGCCGCTGCCAGGGCCGCGCCCTCCGCGCTCTCCTCCGCCACCGACGGCTCGTAGCCGATGCCTGCCCCCGCCGGCCGGTCGGACGACGTACCGGCGGCCGAGGCGGGGAGCGGGCCCGCCAGCCCGGTCAGCCACAGCGCCGCGCAGATCCCCGCCGCGAGCACGCTGTGCCGTCTACGTCGTGAGCCCCCTGGCCCCATTCTGTCTCCCTGTGCAGTGTGACGGTCCGTCATGAGCCACGCGAACGGGGCCGTACCGGAGTCCGGGCACCCGTGCTCCTTCTCCCGGACGAAAAGTGACCGGGAGGAGGAGAAAGCATGGAGAAATCTTGGTTCTCGGGGACGGTAGCGGCAGTTGGGGGACAGGAGTGACGGCCGTTCGACCCTCAGCGCAGACCCCGGCGTCCGAGAAACGGTTCAGCCCCTACCCGCAGGGCAGCCCATGGCCACCGGTGCGGCGATACCGGCCGTGGCCGAGGGGGCGATGCGCCCCGTTCACAATTCGTCGAGCGAGACCAGCCCGTCCTGAACCGCCCGCGCCACCAGATGGGCCTTTGTGGAGGCAGGCCGACCCGCGTTGGCGTACTTGATCCGCACCCGGTCGAGATAGGTGTTCACCGTCCGGACCGAGATGTTCAGACGCTGGGCCACCAGCGCCTTGGACTCGCACTGGAACCAGGCGCGCAGCACGTCGATCTCCCGCCGGGCCAGCGTCGGCCGCACCGGGCGCCGGCCGCTGCCGGGCGCACCGGCCTGCGCGGGCGGCGTGAATGGCAGCTGACGGGCGGCGGCATGAGTGGCTGCCACCAGGTGGTGCGCGCCCTCGGCCTTGGTGAGATAGCCGACGGCGCCCAGGTCCAGGGCGGTCAGGGCGGTGTCCTCACTGTCCAGCACGGTGTAGACGATGACGTTCCGGCCCTGTGTCACCAACTCCCGTAGCGTGCCGAAGTCCGCTCCGACCTCGCTCGGTTGGAGGTCGAGCACCACCACGTCCGCGTCCCGTCCCGGCCCGTGGAGGGCGGCGGAGATGTCCGTGCCGACGGCGAGCAGCCGCACCGGCGGGTCGGCGACGGCGTACCAGGCGGCGATGCCGGCCGCCACCACCGGGTGGTCGTCGATGACGGCGACCGTCACGACGGGGGACTGCGGGCTCATGGGTAAGGGGGCTCCTCTCCGGGAGTGAACAGGACTTCTCTCCGGGGCCGGACTGCCTTGAATGTACGTGCCACCCTTGGTGCGGGCCGTCCCATGCCGTCCCATGCCGTCCCTGCCCGTCCCACGCCGTCCCGGGCCGTCACGAGGATCCGCGGAACTCCCGCGTTAGCGTGATCGCCTGCCGCATGGAAGGTCCATGTGCCCGGTCGGCCCGTGCGAGGGAGGCCGGTGGCGAGCGATGGGGCCGTGATGAGCGAACTGACGAAGCCCGTGATCGAGGTTCCGGAGGGGGACGCCCCCGACGAACTGACGGTCCGGGACCTGGTGGTCGGGGACGGGCCCGAGGCGCGGCCGGGACGGGTCGTCCAGTTGCACTACGTGGGGGTGACGTTCGCGTCCGGGAGGGAGTTCGACTCCTCCTGGGAGCGGGACCAGCCGTTCAAGTTCGCCGTGGGCGGAGGCAGGGCCATCAAGGGCTGGGACCGGGGCGTGAGGGGCATGAGGGTCGGCGGGCGACGCGAGATCATCGTTCCGCCGCGTCTCGGCTACGGCAAGCAGTCACCCTCTCCGCTGATCCCGGCGGGCTCGACGCTGATCTTCGTCGTGGACCTGCTCACGGTGGTGGGGGGACCGCCGGAGAAAGGCCGGGCCTGACGGGCTCGCCCGGGCCGCGGAGGCCCGTCCGACGCCGCAGCGTCGCGGTTTCGGGCTGCTCGCGGACGGGGGCTGACGTCCGGTCCGGGAGATCGGGAATCGGCTGCTCTCCTCGCACCCCGGCCATAGGCTGTGCCGGGAGAACAAGGGGAGACGATGATCGACTATCTCAAGGCGACCGTTCCGGTGTGGACGCTCGCGACGGGGGACGTCCGGGTGCCCGCAGTGGCCGGGGACGGGCCGATGACGGCCGAGCGCCTGGGTGAACTGCGGGGGGTGCTGGCCGCCTTGGCCGACCGGCCGATCGCCACGTTGGAGGCACATCCGCTGCCCGACAAGCTCGACCGCGGTCGGGGCATCGCGCTCGAGGCCGCGAGCCCTCTGGCGCAGCACCTGTCGGAACTCGTCACGCGGACCGCGCGGAGTTCGTCCACGGCGGCCAAGGCGACCGCCGGCGGCGAGACCCTGTATCGCATGGTCGTTCCGGCGAAGTTCGCCGCCCAGTTCGATCAGGGTTTCATCTGCTCGATGGGATCGAGGGCGATGGCCGGTGGTGTCCGTGGGCCGCTCGTGGACACCACCGGCAAGATCGTCTCCGGCGTGACGTTCCTGCCGGTCGGCCGCACGGCAGCAGTCGGCGCCGTCGGTGGAGCCGGTGCGACAGCCGGTGTCGCGGCCGCCGGGAGCGCCGCGCTCACCGTGGCCGCGCCGTTCGTGCTCATGGCTGTGGCGGTGGGGGTGAGCGCGCACGCCGACCGCAAGCGTCAGCAGGCGATCGAGCACATTACGGAACTGCTGGAGCAGTTGCGGGAAGAGAAGCTCGATGACGAGCACAGCGCACTCGACGGCTGCCGCGATGCCATCGACAAGGCCACGGCCATCCTGCTCGACCAGGGCAAGCTCGGCATCTCGCTCGGGCTGGACTCGGCGGTGCACGCCATCAACACGGCGCTGGGCGCCGCCGACCGCCGTCTCGCCCGGTGGCGGAGCGCCCTGGACAAGCTCCCTGCCGGTGAGGCCGTCGAGATCGGTACGTTGACCAAGTCGTTCCCCGGCATCGACGAGGAGGGCGGCCGGTTCCGTGCACACCTCGAACTCGCCGCCCTGGCTGCCGCGTTGAAGCGGCGGGTCAACGTGCTGCAGGCCGTCGAGCACGCCCAGAACGACCCTGACAACCTGTTCGATAGCTTCACTCGTGCTCTCCGGCGCGACCAACAGCGCCTCGAAGAGCTGGAGTCGGGGATCGCCGACGTCCTCGTGCGCCTGTCGGCGCTGGAGTTGGCCCGCCCGGGCGGTCTGCGGCCGCCCGTGTTCACACCGGGTGAGGTCGATCGCCTGATGCGCGCCATGTACCGGATCCGCCGGTTGGGTGACGATGTCGCGGGCGGGAGCCGCGTCGCCGACGTGGTGATCGAGATGGCCCGTGAGAGGGACGGCTCGCTGGTGGTGTTCCCGGCGGTTCCCGCCTAGGGCCTGTCGTCAAACTGCCGCCTGCCGTGCGACGCCCGGCAGGCGGCAGTTTGACGACAGGCCCTAGCCGCGCTCGGAAGCGGGTGGGACCGAGCCGACCCCCGACATGCCGTGGGGCCGGTGCGCGCACACGCACCGGCCCCACGGACGCGGCAGCAGGTCAGACCAGGTCGAAGCGGTCCAGGTCCATGACCTTGGCCCAGGCGGCGACGAAGTCCGTCACGAACTTCTGCCGGGCGTCGTCGCTCGCGTAGACCTCGGCGAGGGCGCGGAGCTCGGAGTTGGAGCCGAAGACCAGATCGGCGCGGGTGCCGGTCCACTTGACCTGGCCGCTCGCGTCACGGGCCTCGAACTCGTCCTGTGCCGACGACGTCGACTTCCAGGTGATGCCCAGGTCGAGCAGGTTCACGAAGAAGTCGTTGGTCAGCGTGCCCGGGCGCTCGGTGAGGACGCCGTGCTTCGAGCCGCCGGTGTTGGCGCCCAGCACGCGCAGACCGCCGACCAGGACCGTGGTCTCCGGGGCGCTGAGCGTCAGGAGGTTGGCGCGGTCCAGGAGGAGGTACTCGGCGGGGAGGCGGGTGCCCTTGCCGACGTAGTTGCGGAAGCCGTCGTACGCGGGCTCCAGCGCGGCGAAGGACTCGATGTCCGTCTGCTCCTGCGTGGCGTCGACCCGGCCCGGGGTGAACGGCACCTCGACCTCGACGCCGGCGTCCTTGGCCGCCTGCTCGACGGCCGCGTTGCCCGCGAGGACGATCAGGTCGGCCAGCGAGACCTTCTTGCCGCCCTTGGTGTTGAAGGACTCCTGGATGCCTTCGAGGGCGCGCAGGACCTGGGCCAGCTCGTCCGGGTCGTTCGCCTCCCAGCCGCGCTGCGGCTCCAGGCGGACCCGGGCACCGTTGGCGCCACCGCGCTTGTCGCTGCCGCGGAAGGACGCGGCCGAGGCCCAGGCGGCCGAGACCAGCTGAGCCACCGTCAGGTCCGTGGCGAGCACCTGCTCCTTGAGCGCGGCGATCTCCGCGGCGTCCAGCGGCTCCTCGGTGCGCGCGGGCAGCGGGTCCTGCCACAGCAGTACCTCGGAGGGCACCTCCGGACCCAGGTAGCGCTGGATCGGGCCCATGTCACGGTGCGTCAGCTTGTACCAGGCGCGGGCGAAGGCGTCCGCGAACTCCTCCGGGTTCTCGTGGAAGCGGCGCGAGATCTGCTCGTACGCCGGGTCGAAGCGCAGCGACAGGTCGGTGGTGAGCATCTGCGGCTTGTGCTTCTTCGCCGGGTCGTGCGCGTCCGGGATGGTCGCCTCGGCGTCCTTGGCGACCCACTGGTGCGCCCCGGCCGGGGACTTGGTCAGCTCGTACTCGTAGGCGAAGAGGTTGTGGAAGAACTCGTTGCCCCACTTGGTCGGGGTGCTGGTCCAGGTCACCTCCAGACCGCTGGTGATGGCGTCCCCGCCCTTGCCCGTCCCGTACGAGCTGCGCCAGCCGAGGCCCTGCTCCTCCAGCGGGGCGCCCTCGGGGTCCGCGCCGACGCTCTCGGCCGGGCCCGCGCCGTGCGCCTTGCCGAAGGTGTGGCCACCGGCGATGAGGGCGACGGTCTCCTCGTCGTTCATCGCCATCCGGCGGAAGGTCTCGCGGATGTCGCGGGCGGCGGCGATCGGGTCCGGGTTGCCGTTGGGGCCCTCGGGGTTGACGTAGATCAGGCCCATCTGGACCGCGCCGAGCGGGTTCTCCAGCTCACGGTCGCCCGTGTAGCGCTCGTCGTCGAGCCAGGTGGTCTCCGGGCCCCAGTAGACGTCCTCCTCCGACTCCCAGACGTCCTCGCGGCCACCGGCGAAGCCGAAGGTCTTGAAGCCCATGGTCTCCAGGGCCACGTTGCCGGTGAGGATCAGCAGGTCGGCCCAGGAGAGCGACTGGCCGTACTTCTTCTTGACCGGCCAGAGCAGACGGCGCGCCTTGTCCAGGTTGCCGTTGTCCGGCCAGCTGTTGAGCGGGGCGAAGCGCTGCTGACCGGCGCCCGCGCCACCGCGGCCGTCGCTGATGCGGTACGTGCCGGCGCTGTGCCAGGCCATCCGGACCATCAGCGGCCCGTAGTTGCCGAAGTCGGCGGGCCACCAGTCCTGCGAGGTGGTGAGCACCTCGGCGATGTCCCGTTTCACGGCGGGCAGGTCGAGCGCCCGGAACGCGGCGGCGTAGTCGAACTCCTCGCCCAGCGGGTTCGCCACGGCGGGGTTCTTGGCCAGGATCTTCAGGTTGAGGCGGTCCGGCCACCACTGGCGGTTCCCGCCGCCCTGCGTGGGGTGCGGCGCGCGGCCGTGGGCCACGGGGCAGCCGCTCGCCTGCGCCTCGGGCACCTCGGGGATGGCCGTCTCGGGCGAATCCGGGGTGACGGGGTCGAAGACGTGAGACTCGTGGTTCTCGGTCATGGGAAATCCTTCCGGACCCGGCGGGTCGTGGGGCGCTGAACGGGGGAGGAGGATTCGGGCCGTGCAGAAGGGGCACGCTGGGGTGGGAAGGCTCGCCGTGAGCCGGACCGAGGTCTCGCGGACCGCCGCACCGGGTGGTCCCGGGCGATGGTGGCGAGGAGGGTGCTCGGCCGACGGGCGGCGCCGCGCGGTGGTCCGGCGGTGTTCCGTCGCATGTCTCTGCTGCCGTACCGGAGTCTTCCTGTCTCTTGGATGTCGCCGGGATCGATCCTACAATGGACATCGTCTAAGTCAAGAAGCGCACTAAGTATAGCGATCGGGTACGGCGCCGTGGGATCCTTCCGCGCATCGCATGGCCCGAAACGAAGCCCTCCGTGAAACGAGGCAGGTGAATCGAGTGAGCGACCTCCTTCAGCGGCTGCGGGGCCGTGGCTGGCGGCTGACCTCCCAGCGGCGTGTCGTCGCGGAGGTCCTCGACGGCGACCATGTGCACCTGACGGCGGACGAGGTGCATGTACGGGCCGCCGCCAAACTCCCCGAGATCTCCCGCGCCACCGTCTACAACACGCTGGGGGAGCTGGTCGCGCTCGGAGAGGTGCTGGAGGTCTCCACCGTCGGCCGCGCCAAGCGCTACGACCCGAACGCGCGCCGCCCCCACCAGCACCTGGTCTGCTCCGGCTGCGGCACGGTCCGCGACGTCCTCCCGGCGGGCGACGCCCTCGGTGATCTGCCCGAGTCCGAGCGGTTCGGCTTCACCGTCGGCTCGGTGGAGATGACCTACCGCGGCCTCTGCCCGGCCTGCGCCTGAGCGGGCCGACGCCTCCGCGGGAGAGCCCGTCCGAAGCGGTGTCCCTCTACAGCAGTGCCCGGCCCTCGCCCCGATAGGTGGGCAGTACGTCGACGACGCGGTCGCCGTCCACGAGATGGAGCGCGTTCACGCGCTCGCACAGCTCCCCGGCCTTGGTGTGCCGGAACCAGACCCGGTCACCGATGGCCAGCCCTGCCGCGCCCGGACCGGTCAGCGGCGTCTGGACCTCGCCCGCGCCCTCCAGCCGGGTCAGCCGCAGGCCCGGCGGCCAGACCGGGGTGGGGAGCCGGTCGCGGCCCGCCGCGCCCGAGGCGGGCCAGCCGCCCCGAGCACGGTCGCGCGGGCGGCGGACGGGCGCCGGACGACGGACTGGACGAAGAACGCCGCGGGCCGGGGCCGGAAGCCGCGGTAGGTGTCGAAGAGGGTCGGCGCGTACAGACCCGACCCCGCGCCCAGTTCGGTGACGGCGGCCTCGGCGGCGGTGGACTCCAGGCTGCCGGTCCCGCCGCCGTTGACGAACTCCAGCGGCGCCACCTCCCGTACGGCCGCGACCACCGCCGCACGACGGAGCCGTAGTTCACGCCGGGAGACCCCCTGCAACACCCGGATCGCCGCACGCCTTAGCGGTGCGCCGGGGGCGCTGTCACCGACTCCGGCGATCTGGGCCTCGTACGCCATCACCCCGACCAGCCGCAGGCCGGAGCGCGCGACCACGGCCCGCGCGAGATCCCGGGCCTGGGCGGGGGTGTGCAGCGGCGATCGGTGCGTGCCGAAGTGCAGCCTGCCGCCGAGGGAGGTGAGCGAGGCGTCGAGATCGAGACAGACCCGCAGTGGCCGGCCGCCCGCCGCGGCGGCTGCGGCGATCCGGTCCAGGTGCGCCGGGCAGTCGGCCATCACGGTGACCCGGGCCGCGAGCGCCGGGTCCGCCGCCAGTCGGCGCAGGGCGTCGTCGTCGGCGGTCGGGTAGCCGACCAGCACATCGTCGAACTCCTCGGCGAGCCACAGGGCTTCGGGCAGGGTGAAGGCGAGGATGCCCGCGAAGCCGGGCAGGGCGAGCACCGAGCGGAGGACGGACCGGCACCGTACCGACTTGCCGGCGACCCGGATCGGCTTGCCCCCGGCCCGGCGGCGCATGGACTCCGCGTTGTGGTGGAGGGCCCGGAGGTCCAGCACCGCGAACGGTGGCCGGATCTCGCGGGTGGCCCGGTCGAGGGCGGTGAAGTCGACGGTGTTCACGGGCGGTCGGTCCTTCCGGTACGGGGACGGGCGGGCGCCGCACCGACCGGGCCGAGGACCCGGGCCACGTAGTCGTTGGTGAACACACCGTCCGGGTCGAGACGGGCCCGTACGGCCTGGAAGTCCTGCCAGCCGGGGTAGCGGGGGGCCAGCGTGCCGGAGGTCTGGAAGTGGCGCTTGCCCCAGTGCGGGCGGCCCCCGTACTCGTCCATGATGGCTTCGACAGCGCGGAAGAACGCCTCGTACTCGGCCCGTACGACCTGGTGGACCGCGAGATAGGCGGTGTCGCGGCCGTACGCGGTGGAGAGGAAGGCGTCGTCGGGCGCGGTGAACCGCAGCTCGATCGGGAACAGCACGGGCAGCCGCCGGTCGGTGATCAGCGCCCGGACCCGCTCCAGCGCCTCGGCGGCGTGGACGCGCGGGATCGCGTACTCCATCTCCGTGAACCGGACCCGCCGCCGGTGCGCGTAGACCCGGTGGCTGTCGTCGAGCTGCTCGTAACGGCCGACCGCGCCGGTGACCGCACGGGCGATCCCCGGAACCGCACGGGGGAAGAGACGGCCCAGGTGGCAGGCGGCGCCCAGGCCCGCGTTGCTGAGCACGTCGTCGTTCCACCACGCGGAGACCCGGCCCGGCGGAGCCGCCGGGCGGTCGGTACGGCGCGAGGCATAGGTCAGGACCTGGTCCGTGTGCGGCAGCGCCATGACCTCGAAGTGGTCGTACGTGGCCACGAGCGCGTCCAGATCGGCCAGCACCTCGCCCACCGGGCGCAGCTCGTCCACCCGGTGGACACGGAATGCGGGGACACAGCGCAGCGTGTACTCGGAGATCACGCCGAGCGCCCCGAGCGAGACCCGGGCCGCGCGCCAGGCGTCCGGGTCGCCCGCCTCGTCGATCTCGACGACCTCGCCGGTCGCGGTGACCAGCCGGCAGCCGACGACATTGGCCGACAGATTGGGGAAGCGCTCCCCGGTGCCGTGGGTGGCGGTGGCCATCGCCCCGGCCAGGGACTGCGTGTCGATGTCGCCCTGGTTCTCCAACGCCAGCCCGTGCCGGTGGAGTTCGGCGGTCAGTCGGTGCAGCTTGATACCGGCCTCGATCCGCACCAGACCGGTCGCCCGGTCGACGTCGAGGACGCGCCCCATGCCGCTCTGGTCCACCATGACGCCATCGGTGAGACAGGTGTCGGTGAACGAGTGCCCGCTGCCCACCGGCCGGACCCGCAGTCCGTCCCGGGCCGCGCGGGCGAGCGCCTCGCTCAACTGCTCCTCGCTCGCCGGGCGTTCGACGCGGGTGGGGGAACAGCTCTGCTGGCGGGCCCAGTTGCGCCACTTCTCCGCCACTACGGTCTCCTTCGTTCGCGGTGATCGAGGTGTTCGAGCCGTTCGAGGCGCTTGAGGTGTTCGAAGCCTGTTCGCGTCCTGGGGCGACCGTAGGGGCGCCCGCGTTCCGGAGGGAAACAACGAATCGGGCGTGCGTCTACCATCAGAGGTTGTGGATGTGGCCACGCAGAAACTGCGGAACTTCGTCGTCGTGGCGGAAGAGCTGAACCTCAGCCGGGCGGCACCCCGCCTCTTCGTCACCCAGCAGGCGCTCAGCAAGCAGCTCCGCGACCTCGAAGAGGCCGTCGGCGTGCGGCTGCTGGACCGTTCCACGCGCCGAATGGCGCTGACCCCGGCCGGGGAAGTGTTCCTGGCCTCGGTCAGGGAGGCGCTCGCCGTGCTGGACGCCGGAGTGGCCGCGGCGCGGAGCGCGGGCCCGGGGGGCAGGGTCCGCCTGGGGTTCCTCATGGGCGGTGCGCTGGAGCTGACCACGCCGATCCTGGCCGCGTTCTCGGCGCGGTGCCCGGACATCGAGCTGGAGCTGCACGAGACCGGCCTCGCCGACCCCTCCGCCGGGCTGGCCGACGGCTCCTCGGACGTCGCGATCGTCCGGCTCCCGCTCGCCCTGCCCGATCTCGACGTGCTGCCGCTCTTCGTGGAGCCCCTGGTCGTCGCGCTGCCGCCGCACCACCGGCTGGCCGGGCGGGCGAGCCTCACCGCCGAGGACGTGATCGACGAACCGCTGGCCGTCGGCCGTACTGCCGACGCGGTCTGGCGGCGCTACTGGACCCTGGACGAACAGCGTGGCGGCCGCCCGCCCGGCCTCGTCCGGGAGACCACCACCCACACCGAGGAGCTGCAGCTCGTCGCCGCCGGCCTGGCCTGCTCGATCACGGTGGCCGGTGCCCGGCGCCACACCCCGCTCGCGGGCGTACGGTACGTCCCGCTCACCGGGGTCCCCGGTTCCACGGTGGCCGTCGCCCGGCGGCGGGGGCAGGGCGGCCCGGACGTGGAACGGTTCGTGGCCGTCGCCCGGGAGGTACGCGACCGGGAGAGCGCGATCGTGCGCGCCATCGAGGCCCCGTTGGTCTGATCGGGGCCTCGACGGTCCAGGAGCACCCTGTCGGTTCGGTCGTTCCCGGGGTGCTTCCGTGCCTCGGGGGGCGTGCCCTCAGGGAGCGAGCAGGGCGGTGAGCATCCGCCGTACGACCAAGGTCAGTTCGGCCGGGTCCGGTGCCGGGCGGCTCGCGGCCGGGGCCCCGGCGAGGCGGTCGTACAGCAGGCCGTCGGTCCAGGCGACGAGCAGGTCCGCCGCCTGTTCCGGGTCGGGGGCGCCGAGCGAGGCCAGCAGCGTGGCGGCCCTGGCTCGTGCGGCGCGGCCGCCGGTCTCCAGGTCGGCGCGGAGTTCCGGGCGGCGGGTCGCCTCCAGGCTCAGTTCGAAGCGGGCCAGCTGTCGGTCGCGTTCCGTGGTCAGCCAGTGGTGCAGCAGCGCGGCGAGGGCCTCGGCGGCGGAGTCCGGATCCGGGGTGCCGTGCTCCTTCTCCCAGAGGTCCACATCGGTGACCGTCAGCGCGGCCAGGCGGAGGTAACAGGCGCTGATCAGGGCGGATCGCGTGCGGAAGTAGTACGACGTGCTGCCGGCGGGCAGCCCCGCCGCCGTGTCGACCGCGCGATGGGTCAGGCCGCGCAGGCCTGCGGCGGCCACGGTGGCGATGGCGGTGTCGGCGATCAGGTCCCGGCGGTCGGGAAGAGGAGCAGGCATGGTCCGCACTCTATAGGTGTAGAGTTCGGAGCGTGATCCTCTACAGGTGTAGAGGGCGTGTGTGGGGAGGCGTTCCTTATGGGTGTTCGTCATGCTGTCGTGGCCGGGGGCGGGATCGGGGGCCTGACGGCCGCGGTGGCGCTGAGCCGTCGCGGGTGGCGGGTGACCGTGTGCGAGCGGGCTCCCGCCGTCACGGGGATCGGCGCGGGCATCGTGCTCGCCCCCAACGCCCTGCGCGCCCTGCACTCGATCGGCCTGGGACCCGCGGTGTCGGAGGGTGAGCCCCTGGCCGGTGCGCTCGGACTCCGTACCCCCGACGGTGCGTGGCTGAGCCGGACCGGCGCCGCTGCCTCCCGCTACGGGCTTCCCGCCCGCGCCGTGCACCGCGGCTTCCTGATCGACGCCCTCGCCGCCGTCCTGCCGACCGACGCACTGCGCCTCGGCGTCCCGGTGAGCGGGGTGGACGACGGCGGCGATGCGGTGGTGGTGCGTACGCCGGAGGGGGAGCTGCGCGCGGACGCCGTCGTGGCGGCCGACGGACTGCGCAGCGTGCTCCGAGGACAGCTCTTCCCCCGGCACCCCGGTCCGCGCTACGCCGGTGAGACCGGCTGGCGTGCGGTGCTGTCCGGCACCGGCCTGCCCGCGCTGCCGGCGGCCGAGACGTGGGGGAGAGGGGAGCGGTTCGGGATCGTCCCCCTCGTCGACGGCCGGGTCTATGTGTACGCGACCGCCGTCACCGGGCCCGGTACGCGACCGGCCGACCACCTCGCTGAGCTGATCCGGCGCTTCGGCGCCTGGCACGACCCGATCCCCGCGCTGCTGGAACGCCTTGAACAATCGGACCGGCACGGCCCCGACCCCGTGGGCATCCTCCACCACGACTTCTACGAACTCGCCGCGCCCCTGCCCCGGTTCCACTCCGGCCGGGTGGCCCTGCTCGGTGACGCCGCCCATGCGATGACGCCCAACCTGGGCCAGGGCGGCTGCCAGGCCATCGAGGACGCGGTCGTCCTGGCGCACCTCCTCGCGGGCGACACCGACGTACCGGCCGCGCTCGCCGCCTACACGGAGGCCCGGCACGGACGCACCACCCGGATCAGCCGTCGCTCCCGGCACATGGGGGACCTCGCCCGGCTCTCCCATCCCGTGGCCGTCTCCGTCCGCAACTTCGCCGTACGGGCCACGCCTTCGGCGGTTACGAGAAGGGGGCTGGACACGCTCCTGGCTTGGCAGCCCCCGCCAGGCCCGGCCTCGGCGACCGGTTCGGGCCCGTCGGCCGGTTCTGACCCGCCCCCGACCCCTGCCCCAACGCCCCACCCGTCCGTCGACATCAAGGAGCAGCAGCCATGACCACCGCGATCCCCGCCGCCCGTACCTCTGCCGGAGCCGACGCCGTACGGCCCTTCAAGGTCGGCGCCTACGGATTCGTCGTCCTAGGGGTCGGCCACCTCGCCCTCTCCGCCGCCGCGGCCTCGGCCGCCCCGACCCCCGAGCAACGTACGGCCGACACAGCCATGCGGGAGTCCACCTTCACCCTGCTCGGCCTGGAACGCACCGCCTTCGACGTCACCCACGGCATGAGCATCGCCATGGCTTTCTTCGCCGTCGCCTGCGGTCTGCTGATGCTCGCCGCCGTCCGGCACGCTCCTGACCTCGTCCGACTGCGTACCGCCTTCGGCTGGGTACCCCTGGTGGCCTCCCTGGTCATCCTCGGAACAGCGGTCATCCTGCTGCCCGCGCCGCCGATCGTCGTCCTGGCCGTCACCAGCTGCGCTTTCGCCCTGTCGCTGCGGAGAGGGGCCGCGGTCTGACGTACGGGCGGGAACCCTGCCCCATGGCGCCGCCGCCCGTCGTGCCGCGATACTGCGGGCCAACCGTTTCTGCCGAAAGGGCCCACGTGACGCACCCGTTCCCCGCAATCACCCGGCTCGGCCTCGGCGGTGTGGCGCTGGCGCTCGTCCTGGCGGGCTCCACCCTGCCCGCCACGGCGGCCCCCGCCGACGCCGTACGCGCCACCGGGCGGACCACGGTCGAGGAGCAGCGCCTCGACCGGGCCGCCCCGCAGGAGATCCTGCGCCGCAGCGGATTCGACGTCCTCGCCCCGCGCTTCGCCCGTGCCCTGGAGGGCTCCCGCAACTACGCCCAGGCGGAGCGGGAGGTCACCCGCCATGCCTCGGCGCTGTGGCGGCGGGCCGTGGACCGTGCCCAGGGGCGCGGCCCGGCCGGGGGCGACCTGAGCCGGGGCGACGACCGGCCGCTGTACTGGGCCCGGCTCGCCCTCAGCAGCGAACTCCGTACGTGGACCCCCCCGGTTCGCCCTGGACGAGCGGCGGCGCGCGGCCCTGCGCACCGCTCTGGAGACCGCCTCGCGCGGCCAGGACGACATCCGCCACCCCGGGCCCCGGGTGAAACGCGTCCTCGTCACCGGCTTCGACCCGTTCACGCTGGACCGGGACGTCCGGATCGGCAACCCCTCGGGCGCGAGCGCACTCGCCCTGGACGGCACCCTGGTGCGGACCGCCGAGGGACCGGCCCGGATCGAGACCGTGGTCTTCCCGGTCCGCTGGACGGACTTCGCCGACGGGGCCGTCGAGAGGGCCCTCGCCCGGCACCTGCCCCACCTGGACCTGTTCACCACCGTCAGCCAGGGCCGCCCGGGCCGCTTCGACGTGGAACGCACCAACGGCGCCTGGCGCGGCGGCTTCCCCGACAACGAGAACCTCTCCCGTACGGAGACCGTCCCCGTCACCGATCCCGCCTCGCAGCCGCAGTGGACCTCCACGACCCTCCCGTACCGCCTGCTCACCGAGGCGGACACGGGCCGCTTCCCGGTGTACGACAACACCCAGGTCACCGAGATCCCGGCGGGCGCCACCCAGCCGGTGAGCAGGCCGGACGGCCCCACCCCGGGCTCGACCGCACGGGCCGGAGGCGGCGGCGACTACCTCTCCAACGAGATCGCCTACCGGGCCACCCTGCTGCGCGACCGGCTGGGACTGCCGGGGCTGCCCGGCGGCCATCTGCACACGCCGGTGCTCCAGTTCGGCACGGGCAACACGGACCCGGCGACGGGCACCGTCACCGACCCGGAGTTCGAGCGCAACCGTGCGGACATCGTGCGCCAGGTACGGGCCCTGGTGGTGACGGCGGTGGGCGTGGCCCCTGAAGGGTGGGAGAAGGGCCCGGGCCGCTAGTCCTCCGGGGCGGGAACTCTGTCGGGTCGGGAATTCTGTTACGTGATCGCCTCTCCTGCCCCCGGGCGGCCGGGCGGACGGTCCTTCCGTGGTGCCGCGTTGTCATCCGGTCGGTTGGTGGAGGTTCTTCTCGGTGTCGGTGTGTCGTCGGGTGATCAGGTAGCCGAAGGCGGCCGCGAGGACGTACATGAGTACTGAGTAGACGGCGCTGGGGATCGCGACCTCGGTGCTGTCCAGGACGCTGAGCGCGATGGTGAGTGCCACCGTCGTGTTGTGGATGCCGACCTCCATGGAGCTCGCTATCGCCTGGCGCTTGTCCAGGCGGAGCAGCCGGGCACCGGCGTAGCCGAGGGTGAGGCTCGCGAGGCAGAAGATGCCGGTGACCAGACCGACCTGCTGCATGTAGTCGGCCAGGTTCTCCCGCTCACCCAGCAGGGCACCGACCGAGACGATCACCAGCACGAGGATGGAGAAGATCCGGACCGGACGGTCGGCGCGTGCGGCGAAGTCGGCGGAGCGTCGGCGGACCGCCATACCGACAGCGACCGGGATGAGCACGATGGCGATCACCTGCACCACCTTGCCGAGCTGCAGACCGAGGTCGCCCTGGGCGTCGAAGTGGTCGATGGCCAGGTTGGTGATGATCGGGATGGTGATGGCGGCGAGCACCGAGTTGATCGCGGTCAGGGTGATGTTGAGGGCCACGTCTCCTCGGAAGAGGTGGCTGAAGAGGTTGGCCGTGGTCCCGCCGGGGGACGCGGCCAGCAGCATCACGCCGACGGCGAGCAGGGGGTCGAGGTCGAAGAGCTTCACCAGCCCGAAGGCGATGAGCGGGAGCACCAGCACCTGTAGCACCAGCGCGACGACCACGGCCCTCGGTGACCGGCTGACCCTCCTGAAGTCGTCGGTGGTGAGGGACAGCCCGAGGCCGAACATGATGATCGCCAGGGCGATCGGCAGGCCGGTGGTGATGAGCGCTGAGTCGTTCATCGGTCTCCTGTGGATGGGAAGGAGTGGGCGCGGCAGGGATTCCGGCGCAGGTGACGGGGGCCGGGCCATGCGATGGTCGTCCGCAGCACCAGGCGGTGGCAAGACCTTGGCCGTCTCTCTGTTGCCTCATCCTCGGCCCGGGCATGGCGCCGCGTGCCTACGAGCACGGGCCCCCGGCAGTGACACGAACGCCCCCGCCACGCGATCGGTGAGCTGATGCTCGAAGTCGCCCCGGCCTCCTACCCCTCCGACCCCCACGCCCCCGACGCCCTGACTCGGACGACCAGGTCACGGGTGGGTACGGCCCCGGACGACCGGCTGAAAGGCCCGGGCCGCCGAGCCGCGGGTGCGCGTGCGATGAGTTTTCGTGGCCGGGGCGGTCTACCCGGGTATGAAGACTCACACGCTCACCACGGCCGGCGCGGATCTCGTCTACGACGTGCGCGAGCCCCAGGCCGGAGCCGACGGGCGTCCGCCGCTGTTCATGGTCGGCGCGCCCATGGACGCCACCGGGTTCGCCGCGCTCGCGGCCCGATTCCCCGAGCGGACGGTCGTCACCTACGACCCGCGCGGACTGGGTCGGAGCACCCGCGGCGACGGACGGACCGACCACACCCCCGAGACCCAGGCCGACGATCTGCACGCCGTGATCGGGGCGCTCGGCGGCGGCCCGGTCGAGATGTTCGCCAGCAGCGGCGGCGCGGTCACCGCGCTCGCGCTCGTGGCGCGCCACCCCGGCGACGTCTCCGTCCTGGTCGCGCACGAACCGCCGCTCATCACCCTCACCCCGGACGGCCCCGCCGCGGTCCGGGCCCGGGCCGCCGTCCGGGAGGCGTACGAGCAGCGCGGGTGGGGGGCCGGGATGGCCGCCTTCGTCGCCATGACCTCCTGGGAGGGCGAGTTCACCGACGCGTACTTCGCGCAGCCTGCCCCCGACCCGGCCGCGTTCGGGATGCCCACCGAGGACGACGGGTCGCGGGACGATCCGCTTCTCTCCGACCGGTCCTGGGCGATCAGCGACCACCGCCCGGACGTCGAGGCCGTCACGGGTGCGCCCACCCGGGTGGTGATCGCCGTGGGGGAGGAGTCCCGTGCCGTCCAGACCGGGCGCACCTCCGACGCCGTCGCGGAACTGCTCGGGCAGCGGGCCACCGTCTTCCCCAGCCACCACGGCGGCTTCCTGGACGGGGAGTTCGGCTACCCGGGCAAGCCCGACGAGTTCGCCCACCGGCTGCGCGAGGTGCTGGACGGCGCCTCGTAGGCCGGAGCGGGCCCGGATGGAGCCGGAGCGGGTCCGGCCGTATGTACCCCGTCCGGCAGAGTGTCCGACCGAGTGATCGTTCCCGGGCGGGGTAGCGAACGGATATGACCACTGACAGAACAGCCCCCGCTCCCGACGGATATGTGCAGCCGCAGCTCGACGTCCCGGCCCTGACCGGGCTGCTCGACGGCGAGTACGCCGAGGTCCGCGACCTGGTCCGCACCAACCTGGTGACGTACGCCTCCGTCCTGGAGGAGGCCGACGAACTCGGCATCGACGCGTTCCGCGAGCGGGTGCGCGAGCTGGTGGTCGGGATGGCGGCGACCGGGCAGACCGGCATGGGCTTCCCCAAGGAGTACGGCGGGGGCGGCGACGTCGGGGCCTCGATCGCCGCCTTCGAGACGCTCGCCTACGGTGACCTGTCGGTGCTGGTCAAGGTCGGCGTGCAGTTCGGGCTCTTCGGCGGAGCGATCCTCCACCTGGGCACCGAACGCCACCACGACGCCTATCTGCCCCGCCTGATCACCGGGGAGCTGATGGGCTGCTTCGCGATGACCGAGACCGGGCACGGCTCCAACGTGCAGGCGCTCGGCACCGTCGCGCGGTACGACGCCGCCACGGGCGAGTTCGTCATCACCACCGAGGGCGAGCAGGCCCGCAAGGACTACATCGGCAACGCCGCCCGCCACGGAGAGCTGGCCGTCGTCTTCGCCCAGCTGGAGGTCGGCGGTACGTCCGAGGGCGTCCACGCCTTCGTCGTACCGATCCGGGTCGACGGCGAGCCCGCGCCCGGCGTCGACATCGAGGACGACGGCCGCAAGATGGGCCTCAACGGCGTGGACAACGGGCGCATCCGCTTCGACGGGGTGCGCGTGCCCCGCGAGGCGCTGCTCAACCGGTTCGCGGACGTCACCTCCGAAGGCGTCTACGAGAGCACGATCGACAACCCCGACCGCCGCTTCTTCACCATGCTCGGCACCCTCGTCCAGGGCCGGGTCAGCGTCGGCGGGGCCGGGGTGAGCGCCTCCAAGGTCGCCCTCGCCGTCGCCACCAAGTACGCCCTGCGGCGGCGCCAGTTCGAGGCCAACCCCGAGGGCGAGGAGCAACTGCTCCTGGACTACGGGCTGCACCAGCGCCGGCTGCTGCCGCTCATCGCCCGTACGTACGCCCTGCACTTCGCCCAGGACGTCGTCCGCGGGCAGCTGCACGACGTGTTCTCCGGCGTCGAGGACGACCCGCAGGCCCGGCGCCGGCTGGAGGCCCGGGCCGCCGGGACCAAGGCGCTCGGCACCTGGCACGCCACCCGGACGATCCAGGAGTGCCGCGAGGCGTGCGGCGGCGCGGGCTATCTCGCCGTCAACCGGTTCGCCGCCCTCAAGGCCGACAGCGACATCTTCACCACCTTCGAGGGCGACAACCACGTCCTGCTCCAGCTCGTCGCCAAGGGACTGCTGACGGACTACGCCAGCGAGTTCGAGGACCTGGACCAGCTCGGCATGGTCCGGTACGTCACCAACCTCGCCGTCGAGACGGTCATCGAGAAGACCTCCGCCCACAAACTGCTCGAACGCGTACGGGATCTGCTGCCCGGCGGCGACGAGTGGGACCAGGAGGCCGGGCTGCTCGACTCCGAGTACCAGCTCGCCATGGTCCGCTACCGGGAGGAGCACATGCTCGCCGGGGTGGCCCGCAGGCTCAAGAGCGGCATCGACCGGAAGCGCGACGCGGGCGCGGTCTTCTCCGAGGTGCAGGACCACGTCATCGCCGTCGCCCACGCGCATGTCGAGCGGCTGGTGCTGGAGGCGTTCGTCGAGAAGATGCGGACGCTGCCCGAGGGCGGCAACAAGGTCGCGCTCGGCCTGCTCTGCGACCTCTTCGCCCTGTCGACGATCGAAGCGGACCGGGCGTGGTTCATGGAGCACGGCCGCCTCACCGTCCAGCGCTCCAAGGCGATCACCCGCGAGGTGAACGACCTCTGCCGCAAGATCCGGCCCCTCGCGGGCGACCTCGTCGACGCCTGGGGCATCCCGGCCGAGATGCTGCGCGCCCCGGACCTGGTGGGCTGACCCGCCGCCCCCCCCGTACTCCCCCCCCGGGGGGTGACGTCACTACTCCCGGGGTGAGGTCGCCGCCAGCACCAACTGCACGCAGTGCGCCTCCAGCCGCTCGCGCGGGACGTCGAGCGTGCCGTGCAGCCACCCCGCGAAGAGGCTCGCCAGGCCGCCCACCAGCGCGTGGGCGGCCATCCGGCGGTCGATGCCGTCCCCCGTACCGGCGAGCTGACCGCCGACGAGATCGGTGAAGACCGGCATCAGCCGGTGGCTGTGGGCCCCGAGCGCCGGGTCCGCGAAGGGCTCCAGGAGCAGCAGCCGCCCCTTGTGCGGGGCGTCCAGGACCAGGGCGACGAAGGCGGCGACGGCGGCCCGGGCCCGGACCTCCGGCTGCGGGGCGCTCACCGCCACGGCCTCCTCCAGCGCCCTCCTGGCCTCGTCGGCCACCCGCTCGAAGGCGGCGAGGAGCAGCTCGTCGCGCCCGGCGAAACTCTCGTAGAAGTAGCGGTCCGTCAGCCGCGCCCGCCTGCAGACGGAGCGGACCGTGACGGCCGCGCACCCCTCCTCCCCGGCCAGCCGCTCGGCGGTGTCCAGCAGCGCCTGCCGACGGGCCGCGCGACGATCGGCCAGCTTGGTCCCGCCCCAGCTCCGCTCGGCCAACTCGCCTTCCCCTCAACGGTGTTGCCCGCCGACCCATTGACGACAGGTGTCCTCACATTTTAACGTTCCAAGTGATGACAGGTGTCCTCAGAAGTGGAGGCGCACGTGGAACCATCAGCCCATGACCCGGCGGGACCGGACCCGCGCGGCCCGGACCCGTCCGGCCCGGCCCCGGCGGATCCGCCCCCGACCCCGGCCGGACCGCGAACCGTCGAACCCCTCGGCCCCGACTCCCTCACCTGGCGCTGGTTCGGTGACTGGCGGGGGCTCCTCCTCGCCCCCTGGGCCGGGTCGATGCAGAACATGCACCCCGAGCTGGGCGCGGGCGTCGCCCAGCACTCGCGCTTCTTCGAGGAGCGGTGGGAGCGTCTCTTCCGCTCGCTCTACCCCATCGGCGGAGTCGTGTACGACGGCCCGCTCGCCGCCCGTACGGCCCGCGAAGTGCGCGGCTACCACGCCTCGATCAGCGGGGTCGACGAGCGCGGCCGCCCGTACCACGCGCTGAACCCGGGAACGTTCTACTGGGCGCACGCCACCTTCTTCATGCTGACCGTGCGGGTGGCCGAGTGCTTCGGCGGCGGACTGACCGAGGCCCAGCGGCGCACGCTCTTCGACGAGCACGTGCGCTGGTACGCGCTGTACGGGCTCTCCATGAAGCCCGTCCCCGGTAGCTGGGAGGAGTTCCAGCGGTACTGGGACCACATGTGCGCCCATGTCCTGGAGGACAACCGGCCGACCCGGGACGTCCTGAACATGCGCCGGATCGCCCGGCCGCCCCTCCTGCGCCGGCTGCCGGAACCGCTGTGGGCCGTCCTCCGGGTCCCGATGGTCCGGCTGACGCTGTGGATCACGGTCGGTCTGTATCCGCAGGCGGTACGGGAGCGCCTCGGGCTGCGCTGGACGCCCCGGGACGAACGGCTGCTGCGCGCGCTGGGGCGGGTGGTGCACCACGTCTGGCGGTGCGTTCCCGAGCGGTACCGCTTCCACCCGCGCGCCCGGGCGGGGTGGGACCGCGAGCGGGGCCGCCCGGCGACCGGCCCGGTGGAGACCCCCGCCCGCAACCTGCCGCCGGAGGAGCGGCGGGGGCTCCCGCAGCATTACGTACCGGGGCGTTGATCCCGTACGCCTCAGGCTCTGCGAAGCACCGTGGCCTCCGTGCCCCAGCCCAGCGCGACCGTCCGTTCGACCGCCCAGCCCGACCGCCCAGCCAGGGCGGCGAGCGCGGCCGAGTCGCGCAGCGGGCTGCCGGTCGCGGCGTACGCGTGCAGCCCCGCCTCCGCCGCGTGCGGGCTCAGGCCGTCCGGGCGGGAGGCCTCGACGAGCACGGCCGTCCCGGTCCACCCGGCGAGACGGGTGAGCAGCAGGACGGCCTCCTCGTCGGTGCGGTGGGCCAGCGCCTTCGCGGCCACGGCGACATCGGCGGGACCGGGCGTCCAGTCGACGCGGTCCGGCGCGGTGACGTGTCCGCGCAGGACCGCCGCCGGGGTGGCGTCCTCCGCGACCCGCAACCGCGGCCGCAGCCCCGCGTCGTCGAGCGCGGCCACCACCGAGGCGCTGCCGGGGCCGGTCAGCAGGCAGCTGCAGACGCCCTCCCAGAGCGGATCGGCCGTCAGCCCGCCGAGCAGAAACACCAACTGCTCGCACTCTTCGACCAGTTCGCCGTAGCGCTCCGCGTCGCCCGACACCGTCTCGTGCAGGGTGGCCCCCGAGGCGAGACGCCAGGGGGAGGAGCCGCCCCGGAGCGCGGGGGCGAGGTGGGTGAGGGCGAGCAGCAGCTCGGCCTCGTGGCCCGCGTACTCCTCGCGCTCGTGCTCGTCGAGGAGTTCCTCGCCCGCGGTGCCGAGGCGCAGCCCGGACGCTCCGTCGTCCGTGCCGACGACCACGTCGTACGCGGCCAGCACCGGCAGCAGGACGTCGATCCCCGCCACGGGCACCCCCAGCCGGGCCGCCAGCGCACCGGCCGTCAGACCCGGCGCGTCGGCCACCGCGTCCACGACACCGAGCTGCACCGCCGCCCGTACGGCCAGCCACGGCAGCGGCGAGGGGACCGGACCGACGGCGGAAGCCTGCGCGTCGGCACCGGCCGCGTTCTCCGCCTCCGGGGCGGGGGAGTCCTCCCGGTGCCAGTATCCCGTGATGTTCAGCCGGTCCTTGGGGAGCTTCCGTTCCCGCTGGAGGTACCGGCGTACGGGAAGCAGCGCCCGGCTCTCCGCCGCCGCCCAGACGTACCCCTCGCCCTCCGGCACCGGCAGCGCCCGTACGGCGGCGTCCAGGGCCGCCGCGTCACCCGGCTCCGCGACCACCCAGGTGACCGTGTCGCCGTCGCGCAGGGCCAGCTCCTGGCGGGCCGAGGCGTCCGAGACGGTGACCAGGACGTGCGCCGGGGCGTCGAGGGGGCGCTCGTCCAGGAAGCGGCCGATCGCGGGCAGCGCCGTCTCGTCTCCGACGAGCTGGATCCAGTCCAGCCGTTCCGGGAGCCGCAGCGAGGACTTGGGTCCGACGAACCACAGCTCGTCGCCCTCCCGCGCCGACGCCGACCAGGCCTCCGCCGGTCCTTCGCCGTGCACCACGAAGTCGAGGTGCAGCTCTCCGGCGTCGAGGTCCACCCGGCGGGGCGTGTAGTCGCGGGTCAGCCGGTGTTCGGACGGCGTCCACTCGATGCCGTACGGCAGTTGGGCGGGCAGCGCCGCGCGGATGTCCCCGTCGGTGGCCAGGATCAGTTTGATGTGGTCGTCGAACCCGGGCGCGGCGAAGGCGGGACGGCCGGTGCCGTCCCGGGTGAACGCGGCGAGGTCGTCGCCCCCGAGGACGACCCGCCGCATCTTCGGGGTCACCTCGTGGACTCGGCGCACGGTGACCCGGCGCAGGACGAGGGGGTGCGTGGTGTACGCGCGCTGGGCGGCCATCAGGAGAACTTCTTCTCGATGATGTCGAGCAGCGCCATCGACTCGTCGTAGTCGCCGCGCAGCACCCAGTAGGGCAGGTCGTAGGCGTGGTCGGTCGTGAAGGCGGGGAGCGCGCTGTAGACGGGGTTCTTCTTCAGCGTGGCGACATCGGTCGTGTCGGCGTTGAAGCCCATGACGAACACGGACGGCTGGGTGACGGTCTGGCCGGCCTTCTCGGTCGACAGCTCGAACATGTCACCGCCCTGCCCGTACACCTTGAACCCGCCGTCGGCGAAGACCGGGGCCGGTTCGATGCCGACCTTCTTCAGCTCGTTGGGCAGACCCACGCTCTCCACCAGGCCGAACGCGGTGCCGTCGCCGGTGAAGGTGAGGTAGGAGACCGGGCCGGGCGGCGGTGTGATCGACGCCTTCACCTCCGCGATCCGCTTGTCGTAGGCGGCCACGTGCTCCTTGTAGACGTCCGCCTTGCCGAACACGTCGTCGGCGAGGAACGAGAACTGGCTCCGCCAGTCCCCGAGCTTCTTACCGACCAGCACGGTGGGGGCGATGCCGGAGAGGTCGTCGTACACCTTCTCCGCCTGGAAGAGCGGGAAGCCGATGCCACCGCCCACGATGAGGTCGGGCTTCAGGGCGAGGATCGCCTCCAGGTCGAAGCCGTCGACGCTCCAGGGCAGGAAGGTCGTGCCGTCCTCCTTCGCCTCCTTCTCCCAGTACGGGGAGAACTCGCCCTTGCCGTCCGCGTCCTCCGGGATCGTGGCGCGCACCGGCACGTCCAGGTCGTAGAGGTACCCGGCGAGGGCGTGGTTGAGGACGACCACGCGCTGGGGCGCGGTCGGTACCTTCACCGTGCCGTAGTCGGTCGTGACGGTACGGGTCTTCGCGGCGGCGGACCCCTTGTCCCCGCCGTCCGACGGGGAGGAGGAGGCCGAGCAGCCGGTGAGGGCCAGCGCTGTGACCAGCGCGAAGGCGAGAAGGCGGGCAGGAGCAGACATGGGACCTCATGTGACTGGGCAGGTTCGAACGTTCGAACCGGATTGGTAAGGTGAGGCTAACCTCGCTGGTACCGCCGCGCCGATCCGCGTACGACATCGCTGGTGACGGACACGACGCGTCGCACACAACGGGAGGCACGCTTGCCGGTGACATCCCTCGGCACCGTGGTCGCGGAGAACGCCATCCGCTTCCTCGGCCACGACACCCACCAGCACGACGAGCCGCACCTCATCTACGTGGCCAGCGGCACCGCCCGGCTGACCGCCGACGGCGAGGAGTGGCGGCTCGGCCGCCACGAGGCCCTCTGGCTCGCCCCGCGCGTCCCGCACGCCCTGCGGATCGAGCCCGGCGGCATGGCGCTCGGACCCTTCCTCGACCCCGCTGACCAGCCACGATGCCGCGTCCAGCCGCTCGGGGCGGTCCCCGCGATCGTCGAGGTCATGACCACCACACTCGGCGCCGCGCCGACCACGGCGGAGCAGGTGGAGCCGTTCCGGCAGGCGCTGGGACGGGTGCTGAGAGGCATCTCCCGGCAGTACTTCCCCGTCGTCCTGCCCGCCCATCCCGCCGTACGCGCACTCGCCCGCGAGGCCCTGCGCACCCCCGCCGAGACCCTGGAGCAGCTCTCCGTACGGCACCGGATGAGCGCCCGCCAGGTGCAGCGCGTCTTCCTGGACGAGACCGGACTGCCCTTCACACGGTGGCGCAACCGGGCCAGGATGAACGCCGCCGTCGAACACCTCCGCGGCGGAGGTGAGCTGACGGCTGCGGCCAGGGCGGCCGGATACGCGACCCGGGCCGGACTGCTGCGCGCGCTGAGCCGCGAGTCCGGAGTGCCCGTGAGCGCGCTCACCACGGATGCGGTGGGGGCGCTCGGCGGCCGCTGAAGCCATGGCCGGGCCGCACCGGCCCACGCAGTTCACGTACGTCGATCACGCACGGCACTTCCGGCTGTCCGGTGGCGGATCGCTCAGGGAGGTCCGATGTCACAGGTGCTCACGAAGACGACCGAGCCACCGCCTGCCCCGCCGCCGCGGCCGTCGCGGCGCGGCACGCACCGGCTCCTCGGCCTGGGCGTCGCCCTCGGCGTGCTCTCCGTCGCCGTCCTCCTCAGCGTCGCGGTCGGCTCCGCGATGCTCCCCCTCGACGTCGTGTGGCAGGCGCTGACCCACCCCGACGGCTCCGCCTCGCACGCCACGGTGGGCGACGCCCGCGTGGACCGCACGCTGCTCGGCATCGTCGTCGGCGTCTCCCTGGGCGTCGCGGGGGCGCTCATCCAGGCGCTCACCCGCAACCCGCTCGCGGACCCGGGCGTGCTCGGCGTCAACGCGGGCGCGGGGTTCGCCGTCACCCTGGCCGTGGCCGTCTTCGGCGTCACCCGGATCGAGCAGTACCTGCCCTTCGCCTTCGCCGGGGCCGTCGCCGGTTCGGCGCTGGTCTACCTCGCCGCGAGCGGCGGACGCGGCGGGCGTGGCGGCCCCTCGCCGCTGCGGCTCACCCTCGTCGGGGTCGCCTTCACTGCGGTGCTGGCGGGCATCTCCCAGACCCTCGCCCTCATCGATACGGAGACCTTCGACCGGATGCGGTTCTGGGGCGCGGGCACCATCACCGACCGCCCCACGGGCACCGCCGGAGACATCGTCCCCTTCGTCCTGGCCGGGCTGGTGGTCGCCCTCTGCTGTGCGCGCCCGCTCAACGCCATCGCCCTCGGTGACGACGCGGCACGGGCGGTCGGGCTGCGGGTCGGCGCCACCCGGTGCGGGGTGGTGATCGCGGTCGCCCTGCTCTGCGGCGCGGCGACGGCCGCCGCGGGACCTCTGATGTTCGTCGGCCTGATGGTCCCGCACGCGGTGCGCTGGCTCACCGGCCCCGACTGGCGGTGGATCCTCGCCTACTCCGCCGTCCTCGCCCCGGCCATCGTGCTCGCCGCGGACGTCCTGGGCCGGCTGATCGTGATGCCCGCCGAACTCCCGGTCGGCGTCATGATGCCGCTCATCGGCGCACCCGTCCTGATCCTGCTGGTCCGCGGAAGCCGGGCGAGGGAGCTGTGAACGGCGTGTTCGTCCTCAGGGCCGGGACCCTGAGCCTGAAGGTGACGCGCCGTGCGGTCGCCGTCTGCGCGGTGCTGGCACTCGCGCTGGTGGCGCTGGCGCTCTGGGCCTTCACCCTCGGCAGCTACCCGCTCACCCTCACCGACCTGGCCGCCGTCGCGTCCGGCACGGCCGGGACCGGCGTCCGTACGGTCGTCCTGGAGTGGCGGGCGCCGCGCATCGTCGCCGCCGTCCTCTTCGGGGCCGCCCTCGCCGTGGGCGGCGCGGTCTTCCAGGCCCTGACCCGCAACCCGCTCGGCAGCCCCGACGTCATCGGCTTCACCACCGGCTCGTACACCGGCGTCGTCCTCACGCTGCTCGCGGGCGCGAGCAGCTACGCGGCGCTCGCCGCGGGCGCCCTGGCCGGAGGGCTCCTCACCGCCCTCACCGTCTACCTGCTGGCGTTCCGGCGGGGCGTGCGGGGCTTCCGGCTCATCATCGTGGGCATCGCGGTCGGCGCCCTGCTTTCTTCGGTCAACACCTGGTTCTCGGTGAAGGCCGACGTGGACACCGCGCTGCGCGCCGCCGTCTGGGGCGCCGGCTCCCTCAGCGCCATCGGCCGGCCCGCCGTCCTCATGGCCTCCGCCCTGCTGGCGGCGGTCGCCCTGGCCGCCCCGGTCGCCCAGCACCGCCTGCGCCGACTGGAACTGGGCGACGAGACGGCGACCACGATGGGCGTGCCCGTCGAGCGTACCAAGCTGCTGCTGGTCGTCCTCGGCGTCGCCGCGACCGCCGCGGTGACCGCCGCCGCGGGACCCATCGCCTTCGTCGCCCTGGCCGCACCCCAGATCGCCCGCCGCCTCACCGGGCGCGGCACCTCCGTCGACCTGGCCGGTTCGGCCCTCGTCGGCGCCCTCCTGCTGCTGGGCGCCGACATCGCCGCCCAGCACGCCGTCCCGGGCGTGGTGCTGCCGACCGGGGCAGTCACCGTGTGCGTGGGCGGGGCGTACCTGCTGGTGCTGCTGGTACGGGAGTCCCGGCGCGGGCGGTAGGGGTGTCCGGTTCAACCGGTTTGGCCACTGGTCTGACGAGAGAGGGTGGGGTGAACGTTTCTTCTCTTCGCGGCGTCCGGTCTTCCCGCCTTCCCGTGGATCCGCCTTCCCGTCATTCCGCTTTCCTGTCCTCGGGAGGAGCTAGTCGGCAGGAGCGGCCCAGCTGGGGGCGGGGAAGCGTTCCTGCTGACTGCTTGAACGGCTGTCCGGCGCTGCGCGGGCCGCGGTCCAGATGGCCTCGATCCCGAGCGGGCGGTAGCCGTCCTCCGGGGTCCACGCCGATGAGCTGAAACGTTCTTGCGGGTGCGGGTGGGCCAGGGGTGCGGGCGGTGCCTTGCGCTCGATACCTCCGAGCCGTCGTTCGAAGTCGGCCTGCAGCCGGTTCATGGTCTCGAGAGAGCCCTCGAGCGGAATGCTTCCTTCGTACGTCTGCTCCTCGTTTCCTGCGCTGTCGCACCCCGCACAACGATCTTTCCCGGCAGGGGGAATGCGGCATTCGGGTCACCTGTCGGAGAATCCGTGGCCGCCCGCCCGGGATCGTTGCCGTTGCCGTTGCCGCGGTGAGCGTCTCCGCGCATTCGGGCGAGCCCTCCCTCCGCAGATCCGTGGGACCGGCCTCTCAGCCGCGCCACCACGGCTCACGCACGTACAGGCTCTCCTCGCCCGTGCACCCCAGGCCGTTGGAGATCTCCTCCGTGTCCAGGTTCCAGCCCACGACACCATTGCCCTTGCGGCCCAGCTCGATCAGGCGGTTGCTCTCGGACCGGGTGCCGTCGGTGACCTGGCAGCGGACGATCGAGGTCCACGCCTGCCCGTCCAGCGCCGAGACGAAGCACAGGACGGGGAGCGCGACGGTGGTCAGGCCCAGCGCCACCCACTGTTCGAGAGCTGCCACCCGGCGCAGCCCGGACGACGGCCGGCCGTCACCCTCGCGGTGCGCCCCGGCCGTCGCCGGCCGCCCGGCACGGTGTCCGTGCGGCCGCCGTCTGCCGGTGCGGTACTCCACCACGACGCCCTTGCGCAGCGCGTACGCGGCGAGCCCGGTGCCCAGCCCCCACCAGGGGCCGAAGAAGCACGTGTCCACCACCCCCACCGCGATCGGGTTGACGACGGTCAGCGCCACCCGCTGGACAACTGCCCAGAAACCGCTTCCCACCGGGACCGCGCCGCGCGCGGCGAACAGGGCGAACACCACCCGGGAGACGACGACGGCCAGCACGGAGGCGAGGAGCGGATCGGTGAGTACCATGCCGATGAGGACGTCAGGCCAGTTCGCGGGCTCCATGCCGACGAACACGTCACGGGCGGCGCCACCGCCCCCGACCGTGTACGCGACCTTCGTCACCGGAACCGCGAGGACCAGCGCCAGCAGGACCGTGTGCCCGGGGCCGCCCTTGCGGTCGGCGGACCGGGGCGGCTCCTCCTGGCCCGGTCCGGGGCTGACGCTGCTCAAGCCCGCCTTCTCCGCCATGGCGCCTTCCGTACGGGCAGGTCCGCCGACGGTGCCGGCGCGTGCCGTTCAGCAGTCTCCGCCGCTCGCCGCGCACCGGCCACCAGAACTACGCCGACGGGGACGGCACCGTACGACCGGACGGCACCGTACGACCTGCCGCCATGACCGGTCGACGTCGTGCCGCGCGCGGAGGCGCGCCGTTCCCCGGCCCGGAGACGAGCCCCGGAGAGGTTCGGGAGGCACCTCGCCGAAAGCTGCCCGCCCCACCGTTTGCGGAGCGCCGGGCCTCGGGTTTGAGTGGGTGGGACCCCCTCCACCCGCCTCCCTGGAGCCGGTATGTCGATGGCCTTCGGTTCTCCCTCCGGTTCGCCGGACCCCTTCAGCGATCTGCTCAACCGCTTCTTCGGAATGTCACCGGCGTCCTCGCCCCCCGCCGTACAGCGTGTGCCCATCGGGCGGCTCCTCACGGAACCCGCACGGGAACTCCTGGACGCCGCTGCGGGCCGGGCGGTCCAGGACGGTACGTCGGACCTCGACACGGAGCACCTGCTGTGGGCCGCCACCCAGGTGGAGCCCACCCGCAGACTGCTCGCCCGCGCCGGGGTCGACCCCGACGCGCTCGGGGAGCGGATCGCCAAGGTGCTGCCCCGCGAGTCCCAGGAGCCGTCCTCCGAGCCCGGACTCACCCCGGCGGCCAAGCGGACGCTCGCCCTGGCCCACGCCCGCTCGCAGGCGGCCGAGGTCTCCTACATCGGGCCCGAGCACATCCTCGGCGCGCTCCTCGGCGACGCCGACTCCGGCGCCTCCCGGTTCCTGCGCGCCCAGGACATGGACGTCTCCGAGCTGCGCGGCATGACCGACCGGGCGGCTGGGGGCCAGGGCTCCCCGGGCGCCGGGGCGAAGGAACCGGCCACAACGCTGGACGAGTTCGGCCGGGATCTGACCGAGGAGGCCAGGGCGGGCAGGCTCGACCCCGTGGTCGGCCGGGCCGAGGAGATCGAGCAGACCATCGAGATCCTGTCGCGGCGCTCCAAGAACAATCCCGTGCTCATCGGTGAACCGGGCGTCGGCAAGACCGCCATCGTGGAGGGGCTCGCCCAGCGCATCGTCGCGGGCGAGGTCCCCGACACCCTCAAGGACAAGCGGGTCGTCTCGCTGGACCTGTCCGGCATGGTCGCCGGGGCCCAGTACCGCGGCCAGTTCGAGGAGCGGCTCAAGAAGGTCATCGAGGACGTCCAGCAGGCCGAGGGCGAGGTCATCCTCTTCATCGACGAACTCCACACCGTCGTCGGCGCGGGCGCGACCGGCGAGGGCTCGATGGACGCGGGCAACATGCTCAAGCCCGCCCTCGCCCGCGGCGAACTGCACGTGGTCGGCGCGACGACCATCGACGAGTACCGCAAGCACGTCGAGAAGGACGCCGCCCTGGAGCGCCGCTTCCAGCCCGTACTGATTCCGGAGCCCACCGTCGAGGAGACCGTACAGATCCTCGAAGGGCTGCGGGACGCGTACGAGGCCCACCACCGGGTCCGCTTCGCCGACGGTGCCCTGACCGCCGCCGCCGAGCTGTCCGACCGCTACATCTCCGACCGCTACCTCCCCGACAAGGCCATCGACCTGATGGACCAGGCCGGCGCCCGCGTACGGCTGCGCAGCGCCAACCGCTCCACCGAGGTCGTCAGCCGGGAGGACCGCCTGGCGAAGCTGCGCCGGGAGAAGGACCAGGCCGTGGCCGCCGAGGAGTTCGAGCGGGCCAAGGAGCTGAAGGAGCAGATCGCGGAGGTGCAGGGCGAACTCGCGGGCATCGAGGAACGCCGCGAGGGCGTCGTGTCCGTGACGGCCTCCGACATCGCGGACATCGTCTCCCGCCGCACGGGCATTCCGGTCGCCCAGCTCACCGCCGGGGAGAAGGAGCGGCTCCTCAAGCTGGAGGAGGAGATGCACGCCCGGATCGTCGGCCAGGACGAGGCCGTCACGGCCGTCTCCGAAGCCGTCCGCCGCAACCGCGCGGGCATGGGCGACCCCGACCGGCCCGTCGGCTCGTTCCTCTTCCTCGGTCCCACCGGCGTGGGCAAGACCGAGCTGGCCAAGACCCTCGCCGAGCTGCTGTTCGGTGACGAGGACCGGATGATCCGGTTCGACATGAGCGAGTTCCAGGAGAAGCACACGGTCGCCCGGCTCGTCGGCGCGCCTCCCGGCTACGTCGGATACGAGGAGGCCGGCCAGCTGACGGAGAAGATGCGCCGCCGCCCGTACAGCGTGGTGCTCTTCGACGAGGTGGAGAAGGCCCACCCCGACGTCTTCAACACGCTCCTCCAGATCCTCGACGACGGCCGGCTCACGGACGGGCAGGGCCGCACGGTCGACTTCCGCCACTGCGTCGTCATCATGACGTCCAACATCGGCGCCCACCGCATCCTCGCCCACGAGGGGGATGCCGCCGAGCTGAAGGACGAGCTGATGGAGGAGCTGCGGGGTCGGTTCCTGCCGGAGTTCCTCAACCGCATCGACGACATCATCGTCTTCCACAGCCTCACCGAGGACGACCTCTCCGAGATCGTCGAGCATCTGCTCGACCGCAGCAGGCGCCGCGTCCACGCGCAGGGGCTGACGCTGGAGGTCACCGAGGCGGCGAAGAAGCTGCTGTTGGCCCACGGCCATCAGCCGGAGTTCGGTGCCCGTCCGCTGCGCCGCACGATCCAGACGGAGCTGGACAACCGCGTCGCCTCCCTGCTCCTCGGCGGCGAGGCCGAGCCCGGCGACACGATCGTCGCCGATGTGAAGGACGACTCCCTCCACTGCACGATCCGCACGAACAAGGAGTGACCATGTCCCATCACCACCACAAGTCCAACGAAGAGGTCGAGGGCGACCCGGACACCGGCCACAGCCGCGGGATGCCCCGCCGCCCGGACGAGAAGAAGCTCGACGAGCGCCTGGAGAAGGACCGCGAGGAGGTACGCCGCCCGCCGGAGGACGGCACCCGGCCCGACTAGCCGCCGGTCACGCCAAGGGACGGACGGCACCCAGGCCGACCGACCGCCGGTCCGCCCGGGCCGATGGGCTGCCGGTCACGCCAGGCAACGGAGGGCACCTGGGCCGACCGGTTGCTGGTCAGGCCAGGGGACGGCCGGTTGCCGCTCACCCCAAGGGGCGGACGGCACCCGGGCCGACCGGGATCTGTTACGCCGCTCCTGGCGGCCCTTCCGCAGGTCCGCCCGGAAGGGGTTTCAGCGGCCGGGGGCCGTCCGGCCGAGGGCGAACCGGGGGAGACCCGCTCCGCCCTCGACCAGATCGGCGGCCAGCTCCCCGAGGGCGGGGCCGAACTTGAACGCGTGCCCGGAGCAGCCCGCCATCACGGTGACCGCACCCTGGCGGTCGATGACGAAGTCCTCGTCGGGCGTGGTGGTGTAGAGGCAGGTGAGAGGCTCGGGTTCGGTACCCGCCACACCGGGGAGCCACTCCTCGGCGTAGGCGCGGAGCCGGTCGAGGGCCGCCGGGTCCGGCGTACGGTCGCGGTGGTCGGGGTCCACGACCTGCCCGACCCCGTGCAGCCCGATCTTGACGCCGTCCACGCTGCCCAGCCCGTACACGCCGCCCGGCAGCCGCAGCCCGGCCCCCGGGTGGTGGATGAACGACGGCCACTCCAGCGCGTCCGGCACCGGGAAGTGCACCGGCTGCTCCTGGGTGACCCGCAGCGGCGGCAGACCGTTCACCACGCCCGCCGCCGGACCGGGCGCCCAGCCGCCCACGGCGACCACGACCGCGTCCGCCACCAGCGCCTCGTCCGTGTCCGTCACCACGGTGGCCCCGCCCCCGGTACGGCGGATCTCCGTCACCCGCACCCCGTGGCGCACCTCCGCGCCTCGCCGCCCGGCCGCGTCGAGCAGCGCGGCCACGGCGTCGTCGGCGTGCACCCGGCCCGCGTCCGGGTGGTACAGCGCGGCCGTGTCGGCCCGCAGCCCCGGCCACCGCTCGGCCGCCTCCCCCGGGGAGAGCCGCCGCCCCGGCCGACCCGCCCCGGCGAGCGCCTCGGCCAGCCGCTCCAGCACCTCCGGCGGGCCGTGGTCGACGGCCCCGGTGAGCGTCAGCACCGCCCGCCCGCTCTCCTCCTCCAGCCGCCGCCACAAGGGCAGTGCCCGCAGGGCCAGTTCGGTGTACGTGGGCTCCGCGTACGCCAGCCGGAAGATCCGGGACGTCCCGTGCGAGCTGCCCCGGTCGTGGCCCGGCCCGAACCGCTCCAGCACGGTGACCCGGTGGCCGCGCGCGGAGAGCCGCCAGGCGGCGGACGCCCCCATCAACCCGCCGCCGACGACGAGAACGTCAAGAGCCATGAGCGTGTATGTCCATTCCTGTGCCCGACCGGGTCTCGTACGTGGTGGAGAAGAGCCGCCCGTCACGGCAACGTGCGCGTGAGCCAGGCCACTTCACCGTTCTCCTCCATGGAGACGCGGTCCCGCTCGAACCCGAGCTTCTCCAGGACGCGGAGCGAGGGGGCGTTCCAGGTGCCGACGGTCGACCAGAGCCGCTTCCGCCCGGTCGCCGCGGCGGCGTCCACCACCGCACCGGCCGCCTCCGTGGCGTACCCCTGCCCGTGCGCATGCCGGAACAACTCGTACGCGATCTCGGGCTCCTCCAGGGTGGTGCGGCCGATGATCAGCCCGCAGTAGCCGATGAAGTCGCCCTCGTCCCGGCGCTGGACGGGCAGCAGCGCGATCCCCGTCCTCTCCGTCGCGGCGAGCAACTCCGCGATGGCCGTACGGACATACTCCACCGTGCGCGTTCCCGTGCCGCGTTCGGCGAGAAGGTCACGGAACTCGGCGGCGTCCGACTCGGCCCACGGCCGCAGGACCAGCCGCTCGGTCTCCAGGTGGAACGCCATCTTCTCGTAGGTCGGCATGCCCCCAGCCTGCCCCACGGACCACCGAGAACCGCGTCCGGGTCCACCACGGCGGTCCGTGCCTCTCCCTCCGACCGGCCCCGCACGCGCACACCCCGCCCGGGCGGGGCCGGGCCCTCGGAGGAAGGGCCGGCGCCGCGGCGGGAAACCCGGGCCGGTCGGTCGACCGGGTGCGTCAGCCCGGCCAGGTGCCCGTGAGGCGGCGGGTCGCCTGGGCGCCCGAGCGTTCGACCGCGGCCTTGACCACCGCGAAGATCGCGCCCTGGACGGCGGCGGCGAGGAGGATCTGCCCCCAGGGGCGGTCCTCGTCCAGGGCGTCGGGGGCGTCGCCCTCGCCCTCGACGAGCTTCCAGGCCTGCCTGAACGCGGCGCCCGCGATCAAGCCGCTGACCGCGCCCAGGGCGAGCCCCACCGGCTTGTACGCGAGGGTCGACGCCTTCATCGGTTGCGCCCCCGGCTGCGGCGGATCAGCAGGAAGGCGACCAGCAGCGCACCGCCGGCCAGGAGCGGGGCGCGGTTGGCGCGGGCGGCCGTCGCGGCCCGGTCCGCCTTCTCCAGCAGCGGGTCGGGCGTCCGGTCCGCCGCGTACCGCCGGGCCTGTTCGGTCTTCTCGCGCACCTGTGCGGCGGCCTGCGCCGTCTTCTCCCGTACGGCCTCCGGTGTACGGTCCTTCACGGCTTGGGCCGCCTGTTCCGTCTTCTCGCGGAGCTGGTCGGAGGCGGCCGCGGCCTTCTCGGCGGCCTGCTCCCTGACGGCCGCCGCCTGTTCCCCTACCACCGCGGCCTTCTCCTTCGCCTGCGCCGCGAGGTCTTCCTCGGGCGCCGGTGCCCCGACGGTCCGCGCGAGTCCGTCGTGCGTCCGCTCGACCTGCTCGCGCAACTCCTCGGGGGTGGGGGTGCCCAGCTGGTTCGGTGATTCGTCGCTCATCGGTGAGCCCTCTCCTTGACCTCGGTCGGGGCGGGGTCCGCCCTGGTCGCCCGGCTACCCGGCATCCGCGCGGGCATCCCCTGACCGGCCGGGGGAGTGCTGCCGGACAGTGCTACCAGGCAGGAGAGCCCGCCGGATCGCCGGACCGTGCGGCATCGCCGGACCGGGGGACGTCGAGCAGCGAGATCCGTACGCGGACACGCTTCCCCACCGGTTCGCGGCGCACCTCGAAGCTCTCGCAGACCGCGAGGACGATCGCCAGCCCGTGCTGGCCCGCGCGCGTGGGGTCGGCCTGCCGGGCGGTGGGCAGCACCGAACCGGTGTCCCACATCGTGATGTCCAGTACGGTGTCGCCCGCTTCGAGGTCGAGCAGACACGGGCCCGGCGCGTACTTGCAGACGTTGGTGGCCAGCTCGCTCACCACCAGCTGCGCGAGGTCCATCGCCCGCTCGGAGACGTCCATGCCGTGCAGCGACCGTGCGTCGGTGAGGAACTCGCGTACGAAGGCCCGGGCGCGGGCGATCTCTCCCGAGCCCATGTCGTACGCGGCACTGCCCAGCAGCGGGACCGTGTCCGCACCTGTGCCCGTATCCGTCGGCCGCCGGTCCCGGCCGGTCCCTCGATCCGTCATCAGCAGTTCCACGTCGTGCTCCATGTCCCCCGTCGGATGGACCGCAGCGCACGGCCCGCAAACGCCATCCGCCTACCCGCTGCCACACATTTCAGTCCAGGGAAAAACAGCGTGCCCAACGGTCCCCGGGGGGAGGGCCGATCGGCCCTCCCCCCGGGGCGGGCCTGGCCGGGATGCTGGTTCCAGGGGCCGGACGGAGAGCCGGGCCCATGGACGTACGGAGGCAGACCCGTGAAGAAGGCCGTAGTCGTAGGGGTGGACGGTTCGCCGGAGAGTCTGGCGGCGGCCGACTGGGCGGCGCGCGAGGCCGCCCTGCGGGGACTGCCGCTGCGCATCGTCCACGCCTGGCTCTGGCAGCCGCTGGACATCCCGCTCGTCCAGAACCGGGAGACCGAGGCCCAGGCCGCCCGCGCCGTGCTCCGGGAGGCCGAGGACCAGGTCGTCGGCCGCTACCCCGAACTGCCCGTCTCCTGCCGGGTGCTGCCCGAGACGGCCGTCGTGGCGCTGCTGGCCGAGGCCGAGCGGTCCGAGCTGCTCTGCCTCGGCACCCGGGGGCACGGTGCCCTCCTCGGATTCCTCCTCGGCTCCTACGGGCAGCAGGTGATCGCCGGGGCGAAGGGTCCCGTCGTCTCCGTACGCGCCTACGACGGTGAGTACCCGGTCCGGGAGAACGGCGAGGTCGTCGTCGGCCAGCAGGGCAGCCCCGAGGAGAGCGCCGATGTCCTCGGCTTCGCCTTCGAGGCAGCCTCCGTACGGGGGGTCCCGCTGCGGGTGGTCCGTGCCTGGAGCCTGCCGCCCATCTACACCTGGAGCGCCTCCCTGGCCCTCGCCGACGCTGCCGGAGGGCTGGAGCCCTTCGAGCGCAAGGCGCTCCGGGAGGCCCTGGCCCCCTGGCGCGAGAAGTACCCGGAGGTGCAGGTCACGGAGCACGTGCAGATGGGCAGCGCCGGGCAGGTACTGGTCGAGGAGTCCGCCGAGGCGCAGCTGATGGTGGTCGGACGGCGTGCTCGCCAGGCCCCGATCGGCACCCGGATCGGCTCGGCCGCCCACGCGGTCCTGCACCACGCCCGCTGCCCGGTCGCCGTCGTGCCGCACGCCTGACGCCCGTACTCGGCGCCCCGCCTGTCCTGAGTCCCTGACCCGTCTCCCGCTCGACGAGCCCGCCCCGTCTCCCCACGGGGCGGGCTCCTGCGTGCGGCGGCGGCCCCATAGAGTGGCGCGGTAGGTGCCGGGGGGTGAAGGGGAGAAGAGGGCACTGTGGGGGACGAGCAGCCGCTGTCGCGGATGCCTCAGATGCGGCTGGACGAGCGGCTGGAGGAGTTGCAGGCGAGGATCGACGCCGCCAGGGGTACCCGGGACCGGGTGCACAGCCTGCTGGAGGCCGTCGTCTCCGTGGGCCGCGAACTCGACCTCTCCCAGGTGCTGCGCCGCATCGTCGAGGCCGGTGCGCACCTGGTGGCGCGCAGTACGGCGCGCTCGGGGTGATCGGGCCCGACGGGCGGAGCCTGTCGCAGTTCCTCACCTCGGGGCTGACGGACGAGGAGCGCGAGCGGATCGGACCGCTGCCGGCCGGGCACGGCCTGCTGGGCGAGCTGATCCGGCACCCCGAGCCCCTGCGCCTGAGCGAACTGGGCGCGCACGAGGCCTCGTTCGGGTTCCCGGAGCACCATCCGCCGATGCGTACGTTCCTCGGCGTGCCGATCCGGGTGCGGGACGAGGTGTTCGGGAACCTCTACCTCACCGACAAGCGGGACGGCCTGGACTTCGACGCCGAGGACGAGTCCGTGATCACCACCCTCGCGGTGGCGGCCGGAGTGGCGATCGACAACGCCCGCCTGTACGAGAGTTCGCAGCGCCAGCACCGCTGGCTCAGGGCGGGCGCCGAGGTCACCAACCACCTGCTGTCCGGCGACGCCCGCCAGGACGTGCTGGAACTCGTCGCGCGCCGCGCCGGGGAGATCACCGGCGCCCGCCTGGCCGAGGTGTCCACTCCTGTCCCCGGCACGGACAACCTGGTCGTGGAGCTGTCCGTGGCGGCGGCAGGGAAGAGCCCCGGCGACGGTGACGGCGGCACCGACGGCCTGCGGGGGCTCGTCGTACCGGCCGACGGCACGCGGGCGGGCGCGGCCTCGGCGGCGGACACCCATGTGGTCTCCGCCTGCCTGGGCAAGGACCCTCGCCTCCGTACGGACTCCCACCTGCCCGCCGGGCCCCGCCGTCGCCGTACGGCTGGGGGCGCCCGGCGCTGCCGTCTTCCTGCTGGTCCGCGCGGTCGGTGAACCCGCCTTCACCGAGGCCGAGCTGGAGCCGCTGCTCGCCTTCGCGGGGCAGACGGCGCTCGCCCTGGAGCTGGCGGTACGACGGCGGGACGCCGAGCACGTCGCGCTCCTGGAGGACCGGGACCGGATCGCCCGCGACCTCCACGACCTGGCGATCCAGCGCCTCTTCGCGACCGGGATGACGCTCCAGAGCACCGCCCGGCTGATCGAGCACACCGGGGCGGCCGGGCGGGTGGGCCGGGCCGTCGACGACCTGGACGAGACCATCAAGATCATCAGGTCCACCGTCTTCGGCCTGCGGGCCCGCGACGAGGGCGCCGCCGCCAGCCTGCGCGCCCGTGCCTCCCGCACGGTGGGCGACGCGGTCACCTCGCTCGGCTTCCCGCCCCGGCTCAGCATGGAGGGCCTGCTCGACACCGACGTCCCTCTCGACGTGGCCGAACACGTGGTCGCCGCGCTCGGCGAACTCCTCAGCAACGCCGCCCGCCACGCCCACGCCACCCGGGTCGAGGTGAGTCTCAAGGCCACGGCGGACGAAGTGCTCCTCACGGTCACCGACAACGGCAGGGGCATCCCGGCGCAGAGCCGCCGCAGCGGGCTGGACAACCTGGCCGAGCGGGCCCGCCAGGTCGGCGGTGCCCTGGAGCTGTCGACGCCCGAGGGCGGCGGCAGCCGGCTGCTCTGGCGCGCCCCGCTGGGCTGAGGCACCGACGAGGGCGGATCAGGGTCGACCGGCCCTGTTCGCCGGCCACGGCCGTGCGGCACGATCGGGACCGTCCACCGAGGTGGGCACGGACGACGGATGACGGAGTGTGTGATGACGGACAAGGGCGCGGGCCTCGACGGGAAGGCCCCGGGGCAGGCCTCGGCGGAGGCTCCGGTGAGGGTCTTCCTCCTCGACGACCACGAGGTGGTGCGCCGGGGCGTGCACGACCTGCTGGACGCCGAGCCCGACATGACCGTCGTCGGAGAGGCGGGCACCGTGGCCCAGGCCCTCGCCCGCGTCCCGGCCCTGCGCCCCCAGGTCGCTGTCCTGGACATCCGCCTGCCCGACGGGGACGGGGTGAGCGTCTGCCGCGAGCTGCGCTCCCGCATGCCGGATCTGGCCTGCCTGATGCTGACGTCCTTCGACGACGAGGAGGCGCTGCTCGACGCCATCGTGGCGGGCGCGTCCGGCTACGTACTGAAGCAGATCACCGGCACGGACCTGGTCCAGGCCGTACGGACCGTCGCCTCCGGCCGCTCGATGCTCGACCCCGGCGCCACCGCCCGCGTGATGGCCCGCCTCCGCGGCGAAGCGGCCCAGGAGGACCGGCCCTCGGGGGTCGGCGGACTGACCGCCCGGGAGCAGGACATCCTGGCGCTCATCGGGGAAGGCCTCACCAACCGGGAGATCGGCCTGCGGCTCCACCTCGCCGAGAAGACGGTGAAGAACAACATCTCCCGCATCCTGGCCAAACTCGGCGTCGAGCGTCGCGTGCAGGCCGCGGTCATCGCGACAGAGGCGCGACGGGCGGGGTAGCGCGCGGGGGCGGCCCGGGGCCGTCCGGGCTGCCGCGGCCGCCTGAGCCCGCCCGGGATGCTGCGGCCACGTGGCGCACCCGGGCCCGTCCGGCTCGTCCGGTCTGTGCCGCCTGTGCGGCTCGTCCGGCCTCCGGCTCGTCCGGCCGGTCCGAGCCGTCCTTGCCTCCCGGCCCATACACCCGCTCAGGCCTGACCGCCCGGCCCGCTCAATCCCCGCCGTCCGCTCAAGCCCCGCCTGCCGCGCCCCCACGCCCCCGCCGCGTCAGCATCCGTTGGGCCGCCGTCAGCGCGACGGCCGTGGCGCGGGTCGAACGCAGGGCCGCGCGGGCCGCGTTGGCGCCCGGGGCGCCGTGGACGCCGCCGCCCGGGTGGGCGGAGGCGGAGGCCAGGTAGAGCCCCTCGACCGGGGTCTCGGGGCGGCCCGTGCCCGGCACCGGGCGGAAGACCAGCTGCTGGTGGAGGGCGGCGGTGCCCCCGTTGATCGCGCCGTGGTGGAGGTTGCCGTCCGCCGCCTGGAGCGTGGGTGGGGCCAGGACGCGCCGGGCCAGGACGCGGGAGCGGAAGCCGGGGGCGTACCGCTCGACCTGCTCCTCCACCCGGTCCGCCATCCGCTCCCGCTCGTCCCGGTCCCAGGTGCCGGTCAGGCCGTCGGCCCCGGCGTCCGCCTTCACGGTGTGGGGGACATGGGTGTAGGCCCAGGCCGATTCGGTGCCCCGGGGCGAACGGGTCGCGTCGGCCGTCGTCATCTGGCCGAGGAGGAGGAAGGGGCGGTCCGGGACCAGACCGCGGGCGATCTGGGCGGCCCACCGGGTGAGTTCGTCGACGCCGTTCGCCAGGTGCACGGTCCCCGCCGTGGCGGCGGCCGGGCTCCCCCAGGGGACGGGCCCGTCCAGCGCCCAGTCCACCTTGAACGTGGCGAAGTCCCACGCGAACCGGCGCAGGTCCTCGAAGAGCCGGTCCGGCAGCTCCTCCGCGGGGACCAGCGACCCGTACAGGCTCGGGGCCGACACATCGGCGAGCACCGCCCGCCGCGCCGGGACCGCGTCCCCGGACGCCGTACGGACTCCGACGGCCCGCCCCCGCCGCACCACGACCTCGCTCACCCGCTGCCCGCACCGCACCTCGCCGCCGCGCGCCCGCAACCGCCCCACCAGTGCCCCGGTGAGGGCACCCGCGCCCCCGACCGGCACCGGAAAACCGTGGAACTGCCCCAGCATGGACATCAGCCAGCCGAACCCGCCGCTGCCCGCCGCCTCGGGCGCCAGATCCGCGTGCAGCGCGTTGCCCGCCAGCAGCAGCCGGCCGCCCTCACCGGCGAACTCCTCCTCGCCCAGCCTGCGGACGGGAAGGACGAGCCGCCGGGCCAGCCGCAGGCCGCCCGCCGCCCGCAGCCGGGCGAGCAGCCTGGTGCCGGCGAGGACGGGCGGGAAGGGGGTGAAGAGGGAGGCGGCGATGTCGTCGCCCAGCCGGTCCCAGAGGCCGCACAGCTCCTGCCAGCTCTGCCCGTCGCCGGGGGCGAAGCCGTCGAGCCCGTCGGCCGTGGCCGCGCGGTCGTGCTCCAGCACCGCACACCTGCCGTCCCGCAGCGGATGGGCCAGCACCCGGGGGGCGCGGCTCCAGCGCAGCCCCTCCCGCCCGAGGTCGAGGGCCGCGAGCACCGGGGAGACCGCCGCCAGCGGATAGAACGAGCTGAACAGGTCGTTGACGTACGCGGGGTGGACCGCCCGGTCGCTCCGGACCGCGCCGCCCGGCTCGTCCTGCTCCTCCAGGACCGTCACCGACCACCCGGCGTCGGCGAGCACATTGGCCGCCACCAGTCCGTTGGGCCCGCTCCCGATCACCACCGCGTCGACCATGGCACGCCCTCCGCCCGGATCAGCCGGTCGTCCGTACGCCGGTCCGCTCCTGCCCGCCCGGTCCGGCGGGCGTCACCCGCTCCACCAGCTTCGCCAGGCGGGCCAGCATGGTGCGGTGACGGAGCTGGAGCAGCGTGTCCACCAGCGGATTGTGGAGCGTGCCGCCCAGGCCGCGCAGCGGGTGCTCGTCGACGATCACGAGGGTCCGCTCGCCCCAGGGGCGGATGTCGAAGGCGATCCGGGCCGTGCCCCAGGGGCCGCCGTCCGCCTCCAGCTCCAGCGTCCGCGGCGGGTCGACGCGCCGGACGACGGTGCGCCCGCCGAACCGCTTGGGCCCGACATGCACGTGGTACGCGATCGACGACCCGGTCTCCGGCCAGTCGCCCCGCTCCGGGTGGGAGTCCGAGGTGCCGACCACCCACTCCCCGTACAGCGTTGCGTCGGCCAGGACCGACCAGACGGCGGCCGGTGGCCGGGCGACGAGGTGATGACGTACAGCCATGACCCTCCTCGGTTCACGGGCGGGTACTCGGGTTCCATTCTGCCGCGCATCGGGGGGCTCCGCCGTTCGGCGGGAGCGAGGACGCGCGGGAGGGGGCCCGCCGCGCCCACCCGGGTGAACCCCGCCGCCCCGCCGTTTCCCCCGGTCCCCGCACGTGGCAAGGCCACGGAGTGCTTCGGAGGGGAGGTACTCCCCGGTGACGGACGTCGCGCGGGTCGTGCTCCCTGAGGTACGACGCGCCCCGCGCCCCCTCCCCGGCGACCGAGATCCCGTACGGCGAGGAGTTGAGCCCGCCCCCATGGCCGAGGAAAGCCCGTACGTCGACGACCCCGACACCGCCGCGGCGTTCCGCCGTCTCGTCGAGCTGCCCGGCGGGCCGGTGAAGGAGCGGCTGCGCGGAGAGGTCATCTGCGCCTGGCTGCCCATGGCCCACCGGCTGGCCGCCCGCTACCGCAACCGGGGCGAGACGCTGGAGGATCTGCGGCAGGTCGCGGCGATCGGTCTCGTCAACGCCGTCGACCGCTACGACCCCGCCGTCGGCCGGGCCTTCGCTCCCTTCGCCGTACCGACCATCACGGGGGAGATCAAACGGCACTTCCGGGACCGCATGTGGTCCGTGCACGTCCCCCGCCGGATCCAGAACCTCCGCAACATCGTCCGCCTGGCACATGCCGAACTGGCCGCCTCGGGCACCCCGCCCTCGCCCGCCCGCATCGCCGGGCACACGGGGCTGAGCGAGGAGGAGGTACGGCAGGGCAGCGAGGCGCTGCACGGCTTCAGCGCCCTCTCCATCGATGCCGAGACCACGGCCGACGGCGGCGAACTCCTCCTCGGGGACCGGCTGGGGGCCGTGGACGAGGCGTACGACCTGGTGCTCGACCGCGAGGCGGCGAAACCCGGCATCAGCAGGCTGGCCGAGCGCGAGAAACGGGTGCTCTACCTGCGGTTCTTCGCGGGGATGACGCAGAGCGCCATCGCCACCGAACTGGGCATCTCGCAGATGCACGTCTCCCGGCTGATCTCCGAGTCCTGCCGCCGCGTCCGCGAGAGCGCGGGGGAGCATCACCCCGGGCACCACCCCGACCGGCGCCCGCTCCGGGCCGCGCACCCGATGTGACACACCTGGCGGTCTCCCCGGCAGACGGGTGGGAAAGGCGACCGGCCGGCGGTCAGAAGCCGGAGGCCGGGGACTGGAGGTCAGAAGGCGACCGTGTCCGCCGTCCGGACCGTGGCGCTCATGTTCCGCTCCATCATGCGCAGCGCGGCCTCGGCCAGATCCCCGTGGATATGGGCCACGGCGTCCTCCGGCACGGTGACGCGCAACTGTCGGATATGCGCGTCGAGCGCCGAATACAGCACGCACTGTTCCGTCACCTGGCCGCAGAGCACGACATGGTCCGCCCCCAACTGGGAGAGCAGATAGCTGAGCGGGGTCTCGTAGAAGATGGAATGCCGTGCCTTGACGACGAAGAGGGAATCGTCGTCCGGCAGGATCGGCTCTACCAGTTCCGCGTTCTTCCCGGCGAGCGTGGTCTCGATGATCTCGCCGTGGTGGGACCGCCATTCACCGAAATTGTCGTTCGCGTAGATGACCGGAACGCCTTCGGCACGGGCGCGGTCGATCAGCCGGGTGAGCTGGGGGAGGGCCGCACGGACGGAGGGAACGAGCAGCTCGGCGTCGGGATGGTCGTAAGCGTTGATCATGTCGATGACGATGAGGGCGCTGTTTCCCATGAGACCCATCCTGGCACCCGGGGCGCGGCCCCACACAGCCGGTGTTTCACCCGGAGCCCTGTGGGAACCCGGCAGTGGTCCCGGCCCCGGGGCGAACGGCCGGGGACAAAATCCGTCGCGCCCCCGTAGAAGCGGCCGTGCATCCGGCACGGAACAACGCCGGAACGGCCACCGTGACAGAACGCCGGACCGGAACGCGCAAGCCATAAGCCGGACCGGAACGCGTAAACGAAACGCGGAAACGGAACGCGCAGAGGCGCGGAACCCAACGCCCGGACGACGCGAGAGACAAGGAGTGGCACCGTGCGCGCACTGACCTATCAGGGAAAGCGGGACGTCCGGGTGGAGACCGTTCCGGATCCGCGGATCCAGGACCCCACGGACATCATCGTCAAGATCACCTCCACCGGGATCTGCGGCTCGGACCTCCACCTCTACGAGGTGCTCGGCCCCTACCTCGATCCCGGCGACATCCTCGGCCACGAACCCATGGGTGTGGTGGAGGAGGTGGGGCCCGAGGTGACCGCCGTCGCCCCGGGGGACCGGGTGGTCATCCCGTTCAACGTGTCCTGCGGCCACTGCCACACGTGCGGCCAGGGGCTGCACTCGCAGTGCGAGACCACCCAGGTCCATGAGTACGGCACCGGCGCCTCGCTCTTCGGCTACACCAAGCTGTACGGGCAGGTGCCCGGCGGGCAGGCCGAGTACCTGCGGGTGCCCTTCGGGAACGCCCTGCCCATCAAGGTGCCGCACGGCCCCTCGGACGACCGGTTCGTCTATCTGTCGGACGTCCTGCCGACCGCCTGGCAGGCCGTGGAGTACGCGGACATCCCGCCCGGCGGCAGCGTCACCGTCCTCGGTCTCGGCCCGATCGGCGCGATGGCGGCCCGGATCGCGCTGCACCGGGGCGCCGGACTCGTCATCGGCGTGGACCTTGTGCCCGAGCGCCTGGACCGGGTCAGCCGGTACGGGGCCACCTGCCTGGACCTGCGCCGGTACGACCAGGGCAAGGAACTCGGCGACGCGGTCCGGGGCCTCACCGACGGGCGGGGTACGGACGCGGTGATCGACGCCGTCGGCATGGAGGCCCACGGGGCACCCGTCGCCAAGGCGGCGCACGCGGCGGTGGGCCTGCTCCCCGACAAGGTCGGCCGGCGCCTGATGGAGACGGCCGGCATCGACCGCCTCACCGCCCTCCACACCGCCATCGACCTGGTGCGCCGGGGCGGCACGATCTCCATCTCCGGTGTCTACGGCGGCTCCGCCGACCCGATGCCGCTGCTGACCCTCTTCGACAAGCAGATCCAGCTCCGCATGGGCCAGGCCAACGTGAAGCGCTGGGTCGACGACCTGCTGCCGCTGCTGGTCGACGGAGACCCGCTGGGCGTGGACTCCTTCGCCACCCACCATCTCCCGCTGGAGGACGGGCCGAAGGCGTACGAGACGTTCCAGAAGAAGGCCGACGGCATGATCAAGACCCTGCTGGTCCCCTGACCACCACCGCCCGACGGAAGGATTCTCCGATGGAGACCAGCACCGAACGGCCCGGTGGCAGGCGTGTCGTGGTCACCGGAGCCACCGGCAACGTCGGCACCGGCGTGGTCCGCGCGCTGGCGGCGGACCCGGAGATCGGCTCCGTACTCGGTCTGGCGCGCAGGCGCCCCGACCTGGACATCGCGAAGGTCGCCTGGGACACCGTCGACCTCTCGCGCGAGGACAGCGAGGAGCGGCTCACCGGCCTGCTGGACGGCGCCGACGCCGTCGTCCATCTCGCGTGGCGCTTCCAGCCCACCCACGACCCCGTCACCACCTGGCGCAGCAACGTCCTCGGCTCCCAGCGGGTCTTCCGCGCGGTCGAGCGGAGCGGGGTCCCGGCTCTGGTGCACGCCTCCTCCGTCGGCGCCTACTCGCCGGGGCCCAAGCACGAACCCGGCGTCGACGAGCAGTGGCCGACCGACGGCTGGCCGGACGCCGCCTACTGCCGGGAGAAGGCCTACCTGGAGCGCGTCCTCGACGCCTACGAGCTGCGGAACCCGCAGATCCGGGTGGTACGGATGCGGCCCGGCTTCCTCTTCAAGGAGACGGCCGCGCCCGAGCAGCGCCGGATCTTCGCGGGCCGCCATGTCCCGGGCACCCTCATCCGCCCCGACCTGCTGCCCTTCGTGCCCGACCTGGAGGGGCTGCGCTTCCAGGTCCTGCACACCGACGACGCCGCCGAGGCGTACCGGCTGGCCGTGCTCCGCGACGTACGCGGCCCCTTCAACCTGGCGGCGGACCCGGTGCTCGACGCCCACCGGCTGGCGGAGCTGCTCGACGCCCGTACCGTACGGCTCCCGAGGGCACTGGTCCGTACGGCGCTCGCGACCGCCTGGCGCGCCCACGCCGTACCGGCTTCGCCGCACCTCTTCGACGCGGTGCTGCGGCTGCCCGTCCTGGACTCCACCCGGGCGCACGAAGAACTCGGGTGGCGGCCCACCCGCACGGCCGAGGACGCGCTCAGGGCCTTTCTGCGCGGCGTGCGGGAAGGCCGGGGCGAGGACACCGCCCCGTTGGCCGGCCGGAAGACCGGCTGAGCGGCGGGGCGGCGTCCGGCCGGCGGACAGGAGCTGAAGTGGGGCGGCGTTCCCGCCCGGGCCTCAGCCCCTGCGCGCCGCCCCGGCCCCGGCTCCGGCCGGGGCCGGGGCCACGTTCCCGATCACGAATCCGCTCCGGGGCGCCGTCGGGATCCGGCTCAGCGGGATACGCAGATCCTGCTCCACGACGTCGTACGAGGTCCGCGCCAGGAACCCCGCCACCTCGGCCAGGACCGCGACCGTGACGTCCTCACCGGGGCACCGGTGGCCGTCCACGGGACCGCCTCCCTGGGGGACCAGCGCGTCGACGGGCGGGGCACTGCCCAGGAAGCGGGTCGGGTCGAAGCGGTACGGTTCGGGCCACAGGTCCGGGTCGTGATCCAGCCCGTACAGATCGAGCAGCACCATCGTGCCCGGCTCGATCGTCCGCCCGGCCCACTCCAGCCGCTCGGCCGCCAGCCCGCCCACGAAGGGCGCGAACGGATAGAACCGGCGCACCTCCTGCGCGAACGCCCAGGCGTATTCGGGGCCGTCCCCGCCCGCCAGCACTTCGCGGTGCTCGGGGTGGCGGTGCAGGGCGTGGGCGGCGAAGACGGCGAACCAGGTGATCGCCACCGTCGGCCGCAGCACGTTCAGCACCTCCACCGCGGCGGTGCGCGGATCGAGCAGGGCCCCGTCCGCGTGCCGGTGCGCCGCGATCGTACGGAAAACGGTGGGGCCGGATCCGTCGCCCTCCGGAGCGATTCCCTCACGCGCCGTCCCCACCAGCGGGGCCAGCCGTTCCTCCTGGTGGCGGCGGGCCCGCCGGGCCCGGAGGTGGCGGGGGCCCACGGAGGCGAAACCGTCCACCATGGCGATCATGTCCCGGGCCGTGGTGGCCACCGCGTCGTCGGCCAGCGGCACCCCGGCCCAGGCGTGCACCGCACGGGTGAGGACCTCGGCCGTCTCGTCGAAGAGGACCACCCGCCCCCGCGCGGCCCACCCCGCCCGTGCCCCCTCCAGCTCCCGGGCGACCCGTTCGGAGAGGTCGCGTACCCGGGCGGGCTCCTTGAGCAGCCCCGTGAAGAGGGCCTTGCGCACCCCGTGGCGCTCGCCGTCCAGGGTGTGGACCGCGCCCCGGCCGAAGAGGGTGTCGATCACGGGCTGGGGCAGGGCGTCCGTGCGCCGGATGTGGTGCTCGTCGTAGAAGAACCGCACGGCCGCCGGACCGTGCAGGGCGATCGCCCGTTTGCCGAGCAGCCGGGTCTCCACGGGCGCTCCGCCGCTGCGGCGCCTGCGGTCGGGCAGCCAGCCGTAGCCGCGCAGCAGGAGCGGGAGGGTGTCGTCGACCATGGGGTCCTCCGGGGAGTCGTGGGATTCCGCGCGGGTGAGGGCTCCGCGCGGATGGAAAGGGGATCGTCGGGGGTGCGGTGGCCGGGGACTCAGGGGCGGCGCCAGTCGTCGGAGCGCAGATGGGAGCCCGCCTGAGGCCCCATGCGCAGCATCCCGCCGTCCACCGCCCAGGAGGCGCCGGTGACGTACGAGGAGTCGGGGCCGGCCAGGAAGGCGACGACCGAGGCGACCTCACGGGCGTCGCCGGGACGCCCGAGCGGGATGCCCGGCCGGTCCACGGCCGCGACGTCGGTGTCCTCCTGCCCGGTCATCGGGGTGGCGATCTCGCCGGGGGCCACGGAGTTCACGGTGATGCCGTACTCGGCCAGCTCCAGGGCCATCACCTGCGTCAGCAGGCCCAGCCCGCCCTTGGCCGCGCAGTAGGGGGCCGCGCCGACCCGGGGCTGGTGCTCGTGGACCGAGGTGATGTTCACGATGCGGCCGCCGTCCCCCTGGGCGATCATGCGCCGGGCCGCACGCTGCGAGCAGAGGAGCGGGCCGACGAGGTCCACGTCGACCACCTGCCGGACCGTCGTGTGGTCCAGGTCGAGAAAGCGGGTGGCGGTGCCCGTTCCCGCACAGTTGACCAGGATGTCCACCCGGCCCAGCTCGCCCGCGAGCGTGTCCACCACATCGGCCGCCTCCGGCAGCTCGGTGAGGTCGAGCCGGGCCACGGCTGCCCGCCGGCCGGCCGCGCGCACTTCCCCGGCCGTGTTCTCGCCGCCCGTACGGTCGCGGTGGTACGTGATGCCCACGTCCATGCCCTGCTGCGCGAGCTTCACGGCGACGGCCCGGCCGATGCCCGAATCCGCGCCGGTCACCAGCGCCACCGGTGCGTCGGGCCAGGTGTGTGCGGTCATCTCTTCTCCTGCTGTGCGGGTGTGCTCGATGTGCCTGATGTGCTCGATGTGCGGGGGTGGGGCGGTCTCCGCCGCGCGGCGGGTACCACCGTCACCCGGTGCCAAACATGGGACGACTGCGCAGTCCTTGCCGGCCGGGGGAGCACCCGGGCCACGCTGCCGGGGCTCCGCCGCTCCCCGTACTCGCCCGGGCCGTACGTCAGCCACCCCCACCCGCGGCGATCGCGAGGTCCGGCTCCGGGCGCGAAGACCGGGCCCCATGCGGCGTCGGCACGCCGGGTCATCCGGCAGCGGTCCGCCGGCCGCCTTCCTCCTTCTCGGGCGTGAGGTCGTCGAGCAGCGCCCGGCAGGCCGCCAGCAGGCTGCCCAGGGAGGCGTCCGTGTCGGAGTCCGACCCGTGCAGGTACTCCTTCACCCCCATGAAGGCCCGGTGCGCGTCGGCCAGTTGGGCGTCGCGGCGGCCCCGGCGCTCCTCGTCCGGACCGTGCTCCATGACCTCCTGCTCGACGGCGCAGACCTCCGCCGCGGCGGAGAGCAGCTCGCTCAGCCCGGCCAGGGCCCCGGTCGGCGGACGGGGGAGGCCCCGCCGTTCGGAGGAGGCCTCCCACAACGTCAGGGTCAGGGTCAGCAGCCGGTCCCCCACCCGGGCCCAGAGCACGTCCCAGGTGTCGGACGGGGCCGGAGTGCGGCGGCGGAGGCGATGGCCGGGGTTGAGCCGGAAGCTCTCGGAGGCCCACCCCCGTGCGGTCCGCAGCTCCGCGAGGGCCCCGAGCATGTCACCGGCCGACCGGTACCACCGCTCCGCGCGCTCCTCGTCGTACCCCTCGCGGATGCCGTCGCTCAGCTCGCCCAGCAGCCGCGCGCAGTCGCGCGGCAGGGCGTACGCCAGCTTGTTGACGTGCTGGGAGTGCACGGGCGGCAGGACGAGCGCGTTCACCGCGATGCCCACGGCGGCCCCGACCGCCGTCTCCAGGAGCCGGTGCCCCACGGCGGGCAGTGAGTAGGAGCCGTACGCCAGCACGAACAGGGCGGTGGTGGGCGCGTACAGCCCCTGGCCGCCGGCCCGGGCCCAGTTGCCCAGCAGCACGGCCGGGGGGAGGGCGATGAGCAGGGCGGTCATGGTGTTGCCCGTCAGGAGGGCTGCACCGGCGGCCATCAGCGTCCCGGCCGCGATCATCAGGAAGAGCTGGACCGCGGAGCGCAGGGAGCGGTAGACGGTCCCCTGCACCAGGGCGACGGCCGCCCAGGGGGCCATCAGCGCCATCGGGGCCTCCAGCCACCACCCCGTCACCGCCCAGGCGACGGCGGCCGCGCCGGCGGCTTTGAGGGACTGCACCACCTGGTAGCGGTCGGGGGGCCGCACGCTCCGGGCGAGCCGCGTGAGACGTTCCTTCACGCCGGTGCCCTCACGCGGCCCCCGGGACGGCCCTGGTCTTCCTGAGGGTCCCGGTCTCCTTGAGGGCCCCGGCGCGGACCCGTGCGCAGGACTGGCTGATCAGCCGGGAGACGTGCATCTGCGAGATGCCGAGGTGCTCCGCGATGCCGAGCTGGGTCATGTTGCGGAAGTAGCGCAGGTAGAGAATGGTCCGCTCGCGCTCGGGAAGCCTCCGCAGTCCGGGCTTGGCGGCCTCGCGGTCGACGGCGACGTCCAGGGCGAGGTCCCAGGAGCCCAGCCGGTCGGCCAGGGTGGCCCCGCCGTCCACGCCCGCCGGTTCGGCGTCCAGGGACAGGGCGCTGTAGCTCTCCAGCGCCTCCAGGCCGAGCAGGACGTCCTCCTCCGGGAGGTTCGCCTCCGCCGCGATCTCGGCGCAGGTGGGAGCCCGTCCGCCCAGCCGCTGGGCGAGGTCGCGGCGCGCCGTCCGGACCTGGTTGCGGAGGTCCTGGACCCGGCGCGGCACATGCACGTCCCAGGTGTGGTCGCGGAAGTGCCGCTTCAGTTCGCCCGTCACGGTCGGTACGGCGTAGGTCTCGAAGGCCTTGCCCCGCGCGGGGTCGTACCGGTCCACCGCCTTGACCAGCCCCATCGCGGCCACCTGTCGCAGGTCGTCCATCGGCTCGCCCCGGTTGCGGAAGCGGGAGGCCAGGCGGTAGGCCATCGGCAGCCAGGCGCAGACGATCTCCTCGCGCAGGGCGTCCCGCTCCGGCCCCCGGGGAAGCGTGACGAGCTTCCGGAATGCCTCGTCGGACGACGGGGCACCCGTGTCCGTGGAGGGCTGGGGGGCAGATGCAGCCTGCATGGTGCTCACTCCTCTGCGGTGACATCCGTGTGATGACGCTCGATCACCGTGGGAGCACACAGGAGTCGGACAGATGCCGCCCGGGACTCCCACGGGCGCCTCATGTCCGAAGCACTTTCAGCCTCATACCCGTGCGGATAGGGGCCAAACGCATGAAACAAGAGTAAATCGGCTGCGTTGCGTCGGCCATGGGAGCGCCTCGCGGCGTCGGGGGCCGGCCGGAACGGGTACCCGCCTCCGTCGAGCGACCCGACAGAACGGGAGGAACCCATGGATCTCGCACCCCTGGCGCCCCGTACGAACGCCACGGCCCCTGGGCGTCGGCGTACCTCGACACCTCGTCCGCCGACGAAGCCACCCTGGGCCGCCGGGCGAACCGGACACGCTCGTCGTCCGGATCGACCGGATCGGCGCCGACTTCGACCTCCGTACGCCCACCGGCGACCGGCCCGAGGGCACGGTCGAGGGCCGACCGGCCCGTGCACCGCACGACCGCCTCCGGCTGGCCCGAGCGCCACTTCCGACTGAGCTTGGAGAACACCTGGGAGGAGAGCGCCCGTTCGGTTGCCTCGGCCGTCGAGGCGGCCGTCGGCAGGACGGGAGCCGCGCTCGGCGTTCTGGTGGGCGACGAGCGGGAGCGCCGTACCGTGCACGAGGCGCTGCCAGGCCCTTCCGGTCCGCTGGGCGGTACGTCCACTCCACTACGTCTACGCGAACGGGCTCTCGTCCAGCCGGGCGAGCAGATCGGCCACGTCCCGGAAGACCGCGTCCGCCCCCGCCCGCTCCAGGTCCGCGCGGGGGATGCCGCCCGACAGCAGTGCCACCGTCCGCACCCCGGCCCGGGTCGCCGCCTCCATGTCCCACACCGTGTCCCCCACGAAGACCGCCTGCTCCGCCTCGGCGCCGGCCAGCTCCAGGGCCAGCTGTACGGGCTCCGGGGACGGCTTGCCCTCGTCCACGTCGTCCGAACTCGCCGTGTCGGCAATGGCCTCGTCCGCGTCCACCGCCCGCCGCAGGGCCGCCAGCTCCGGACCGCTCGCCGAGGTGGCCAGCACGACCCGCCAGCCGCGCCCGGCCAGGGTGCGCAGCAGATCGCACGCCCCTGCGAAGGCGGGGAGGCGGTCGAAGTACGTCCCGTAGAGCGCCTTGTGCGCGGAGCTGATGGCGGAGTCCTGGTCGCGGTCCCGGTCCGGGCCGAGCAGCCGCTCGATCAGATCGCCCGAGCCCAGCCCGACCGCCCGGTGGATGTCCGGCATCGGCACGGTGTGCCCCGCCTGCCGGAACGCCTCCCACCACGCCACGACATGCAGGTGGTTGGTGTCGGCGAGAGTGCCGTCCACGTCGAAGACTGCCGCGCGCGCTGCCATGTACCTGATCCCTCGTCTCTTACGCTGCTGTGTGTGCCCCTCCGTGAGGGGCCCGGGGGTGAGGGGAGGCTCAGGCGCCCCCGGCCCGGTCGTCCTCGTCGGCCACGTGCACCGCCGCTTCCTCCGCCGACGCGGCACCGCCGTCGATGCCGACGTCCTCCGCGAAGACATCGGTGTGCCGCCCGGTCGCGTCGTCCGCCTCCGTGAGCCGCCCGGCACAGGCATCGCCCTCGATGCGCTCCCGCGGTTCGCCCTCGCCCCGCGGAAGGTCACCGATGCCGTCACCCGGCGGCGGTTCGACGTCCGCGACCTCCTGGGCGAGCCGCTGGTCGAGCGATTCGCCCTCCCGCTCCTCCGCGCCCGTGGTGCCGAACTTGGTCACACCCAGCGGACGTTCCGGCGGGGAGTACCCCTCGTCCAGTTGGTCGTCCAGGTCCCGTTCGTCGAGCGTGTTCTCCAGATCGAGGTCGTCGTTCGGCGGGTCCTGGCCGTCGTCGTCCTGCGGCTGGTACACATCGTCGCCGCGCGCCTGGTCACTCATGCGATCTCCTCCGCGTAGGGGGTGTCTGCCGGGCCGGTGAGGATCAGCGTCCGAGGGCCTTCTTCAGCTCCGCCTTGTTCATCGAGGAGCGCCCGTCGATGTTCTTCTTCCTGGCCTCTTCGTAGAGCTGGTCCTTCGTCGGACCCTGCGCGCCCCTGTGGGAGCGTTCGCCCCCGCGTTCGTACGCGGACTTCTTGTCCCGCGTCGACGTCCGGCTCGCCGTCTTCGATTCACCGGAGCGCGCCCGCTCCTTGTTCACCGTCCGGGCGGCGATCTCCTTGGCGCGCTTCTCGGAGGCGCCCCGCTCTTCCTGGCTCTCCTTGATGTGCTCGTACTGACGTTCACGCTTCGCATTCGATCCAGCAGGCATGAATTCTCCTCTTCGGGGCCGCCCGCGTTCCGGGGGGCCGCCACCCGCGTTTCCCGTACGAGCCCCAATAAACAGCGCCGGAGGGCGGGCAGCACGCCCGCCCCGTGGTTACACGGCCACTGGAGTGACACACCTCCGCCGGCTCTCCCGGCCGAGGGCAGGGCGGCGCCGAGGGCTGCTTTCCGAACCTTCCGGCGCCTGAGCTCCGCGTACGTCGGACACCTGCTTGCTGAGTACCCCAGGGTCGGACGCTAAACGTGTGGTGGCAAAGCTCCCACGCTTGCATGAATCGCACACGGCTGGGCACAGTTATAGGGCTGGGTCAGGAAGCGGCCGGCTCGAATCCGTCCGCGTTCCCCAAGTGGGCCGTGTTGTCACCGGGCTGCTCCCGGCTATTTCTTCTCCTCAGCCGTACCTGTGCCGTATGCGCAATGCGCCGCCCGACGCGTGTATCCGTAGGTCCGCGGTTCGTCATGAGAGAAAGGCAGAGCACCATGCTGATGGCCCATCCCGCGGTACTCGAAGAACTGCTGCGCCGTTACGAAGAACTCCGGACCCGGCACGGCGAGGGGGCGGCCCGGCAGTTGGAGGACGTCAGCTATACGCTCTGCGTCTCCACCGGGACCCGGGACATCGCTGCCGCGCTCACCGTCGCCCGGGACCAGCTGCGCCGCTCCGCCCCGAGACGGGACGACGTGGTCTCCGCCTGAGCCGAGCGCTCGTCCGGGCCGGTCGCCGGGACGGCTCAGGGGCGGGGGCGCAGCGGGGGGCCACCCGGCGGCACGCTCCCCGAGACGGAGCCGACGAGCTGCGCGCAGAGGTCGCGCAGCTTGACGTTGCGGTGCTGCGAGGCGCTGCGCAGCGTCCGGAGCGCCTCCTCCGGGGTGCAGCGCCGCTGGTTCATGACGATGCCGGCCGCCTGGTCGATCACCGCACGCGACCGCAGGGCGGCCTGGAGGTCGGTGGTGAACGTCTGCGCGTCGGAGAGCCGCTGGGCCAGGGCGATCGCCCCCGTGGCCTGGGCCGCCAGGGCGCGCAGACCGCCGAGATCGGCCTCGGCGAAGCCGTTCACCTTGGGCGAGTACAGATTCAGCGCGCCCGCCGTGTGGGAGCGGGCGGCCACCGGCAGCGAGAGCGACGACCGGGTCCCGGCGGCGACGGCGAAGGCCGGATAGCCGTTCCAGCGGCTCTCCACCGCCATGTCACCGACGCTGACTTCGTGCCCCTCCCGCAGAGCCTCCAGGCACGGGCCGTCGTCCTGCCCGTACTGCGCCTCGTCCAGCGCAGGCGCGCTCACCCCGGAGCTGACCACGGTCAGCGGCCGGTTCTCCCGCTCCAGGGTGATGCCGCAGCCGTCGGCGGCCGGAGCCTTGAGAAGGGCGCTTTCGGCGAGCACCTGGAGGAAGTCGTCCAGCGTGTCGCTGTCGAGGAGAAGGGAGATCAGATCGGGTGTGCCGGGGGTGAGGCCGTCGGTCATCGTCGCTCCCTTCCGGGCCGGAGCCCTCGCAGTCAGCATGGCACGTTACGGGAGGCGGCGTCGCAGCCCCCTTCCGTGCCGGTCCGTCCGGCCCGGTCCGCCGACCGGAGAACCGCGGCGGAAGTGGTGTGGAAGGCGCGGGGGAGGGAACACGCGCAGCGAGGTCAGGAAGCGGCCTTCTCTTCAGCCTGCTTCCAGGGAGTACGTGATGGTCCTGCTCAGCTACCACCTCGACGACGCCCACCTCGTCGTCGAACTGTCCGACGCCGTCGACCTCGACAACGAGGCGGCGATCGAGCGGGAGCTGCTGAGGCTGATGCCGGGCTGCGGCCCCAGCACCCTCATCGTCGACGTCGTCACCCCCCTGCTCACCGCCCGCGCCCTGGGCGTCCTGCTGCGGGTGCGTGCCGACGCCGAGCAGCGCGGTGTGTCGATGGCGGTGGTGGCCAGATTCGAGACGGCACGTGAAGTCCTGAGCGCCGCCGCGCTCAACCGGATCCTGCGCGTCGCACACAGCCTCGCGGGCGCCGAACTCCGCAGCCGGGGATGCCTGCCGGGCGCCGGGACACCCGAGGAGGATGACCGGACGAGCGGTCTGCGACGGCGGTTGTGGCGTGGCACCCGGACGGCGGACGGACCCGCCGCCCCCGGGGCCCGGGCCGTCGGACCGTACGCCGCCACGTCCCTGCCCCGCCTCCCCGGGCGACGCTTCCCCCGGGAGCGATGACGGCACGGGCGGACCGGCAACGCGGAGGCCAGGGGTGTTTTCCGGCCGTCTCGCTGCGGTGCCTTCCGCCCACTGGGCGGACCGGTCCGGGCGAGAGGGCATAATGGCGGGCTGGAGGTCAGGAAGCGGCCCTTGAGATTCCTTCCTGCCTCCGTGGAGTTCCCGTGAACCGCTCTCCCCTCCGCCGCCCTGTCACCGCGGCCCCCGCCGTCGTCGCCTCCCGTGCCGCGCGTACGACCGCCCCGACGGCCCCCGCCCGAAGTCGCCCGCCCGCGACCGGGCGCCGCAGAACCCCCAGCAGTCCCCTGAGCACGGCCGGCGGCGCGCCCGCTCCCGTAGGGCCTCCGCTCATTCACCTCTGATCTCCCCGCCGCACGCACCGGAGCCCGTCCCAGGCACCCGTGCGTCGGTGGAACTTGCCCTGTCCCAGCGGCCCGGACTGCGCCGCGCCAGCTCTGCCCCGCCCTTTCGGGAGGCGGGTCACCGCCCAGAACGAGATGAACATGACTGACAGGCCCGTGGCCGAGGCGCCGGACACGACCGCTCTGCTCCTGGAGACGGAGTCCCTGGACGACTTCCTCCAGGCGCTCGCCCGCAGCGCCCTGGCCCTGGTGGCGGAGGCCGACGGGTGCGGCATCACGGTCCAGCGGCAGGGCCGTCCCGTCACCGTGTCCAGCGCGGGCGCCATCGCCACGAAGCTGGACGAGGCACAGTACGGCCAGGACGACGGCCCCTGTCTCCAGGCGATGCGCACCGGCCTGGAGGTCAGCGTGCCCGATACGCTCCGGGAGAGCCGCTGGGCCGACTACCCCGCCTACGCGGCCGTCTGCGGCGCCCGGTCCTCGCTGTCGCTGCCCATCGCCCCGCACAGCCACACCGCCGGCGCACTCAACCTGTACGCCCCGGTCCCCGGCGCCTTCGAGAACGCCGATCTGACGGCCCTTCGGCTGCTCACCGCCCAGGCCACCGGAGCCATCGCCCTGGCCCAGCGCATCGCCGACACCGAGGAGTTCGCCGCCGACTTGGAGGCCGCCCTGCGGTCCCGTACGGTCATCGACCAGGCGATCGGCGTGGTCATCGGCCAGCAGCGCTGCACCCCGGAGAAGGCCTTCGAGGTGCTGCGCACGGCCTCCCAGCACCGGAACATCAAACTCCGCGATCTCTGCGCCGAGTTGATCGCCAGCATCACCGGGGAGACGCCCCCCGAGGCGCGGTTCCAGCCCCGGAGCTGACACCGCGTCGGGCGCGCGTGCCGCCGGGCCGGGACGGCAGCAGGTCAGGACGGGGAGTACGGGGCGTCGGCGAGCAGCCGGGCCAGATGCACGGCGTTGGCGGCGAGCGCCCGGGTCGTCGAGGCCACGGCCTCGGGCGTCTCGTCCAGATCCTGGTAGTCGGTGCCCTGCATGGCCTCGCCCACCCAGTACGTGACCGCCTGGGCGGCCAGCGAGAAGCCGACGTCGTTCAGCCCCTGGAAGACATCGGCGCTCACCTTGTGCGCCCCGTCCTCGTTGCCCACGACGGCCACGGCGCCGACCTTGCCGTAGACCAGCGGGCGCCCCTCGTCGTCGGTCTCGGACGACTCGGCGTTCAGCCGCTCCAGGACCCGCTGGCAGACGCTGGAGGGGTGGCCGAGCCAGATGGGCGTGGCGATCAGCAGGATGTCGGCCGCCAGGACCTTCTCCCGGATCGCGGGCCAGGCGTCGCCGTCGCCCAGGTCGACGCCGATCCCCGGCCGTACGTCGTGGTCGGCCACCCGCACGATCTCCCCCCGCACCCCGTGGCCCTCGAACTCGGTCATGACCTGCTGGGCGAGGTGGTGGCTGCTGGAGGAGGCGGGCGAGGCGTTCAACGTACAGACGAGGGCGAGTGCGCGCATGACGGGGTGTCTCCTTCGGGAGTGGTGTGGGGGAATGGGTGCCGGTCGGGGGGCACGGCTGCACTGGTGCCCCGTCAGCTCCCCCCGTAAGCACCGGCATCACGGAATTCCCCGAAAGGAAGGGGTCCGGCATTCCCGGTGGCCGACGGATTCCCGTTTGAAACCCGGCCCGGGGGTACACGGCGCAGATCTCCCTGTGCCGTCCCGAGAGGAATGCCCATGCCCGACGATTCGCGCAAGAACATATTCGTCATCGGAATGGACGAGGCCAACCGCCGCACCCTCGAAGCCGTTCCGGACGCCGACCACCACCGGCTCCACCCGCTGCTCACCATCGAGGAGTTGCAGGAGGGCCAGGTCACCGTCGACGAACTGCTGGCCCGCGCCCGCGCCGTGCTCGACGCGCACGAGGGCGGCATCGACGCCATCGTCGGCTACTGGGACTTCCCGGTCAGCACCCTCGTCCCCCTTCTCAGCGAGGAGTACGGAACGGTCAGCACCAGCCTCGAATCCGTCGTCAAATGCGAGCACAAGTACTGGAGCCGGCTGGAGCAGCGGAAGGTGACCGACGCCTACCCCCGCTTCGGCATGGTCGACCTGGAGAGCGACGACCCCCGCCCGCCGGAGGGCCTGCGCTTCCCCATGTGGGTCAAGCCCGCCCTCGCCTACTCCTCCGAGCTGGCCTTCGGTGTCGCGGACCTGGCGGAGTTCCGGAGCGCGGTCGCGGAGATACGGGAGGGGATCGCGCGGGTCGGAAAGCCCTTCGAGGCCATTCTCGATCTTCTGGAACTCCCGCCGGAGATGGCGGGCGTGGGCGGCGAGGTCTGTCTGGCCGAGGAGGCCATGACGGGCATCCAGGTGGCCGTCGAGGGATACGTGCACCGGGGCGAGGTCACCGTCTACGGGGTGCTCGACTCCATCAACTATCCCGGCTCCTCCTCCTTCCTGCGCCACCAGTACCCGAGCACCCTTCCCGCCCCGGTGATCCGGCGGCTGCACGAGGTCAGCGAACGCACCATGCGCCAGATCGGCATGGACCGGGCCACGTTCAGCATCGAGTACTTCTACGACCCGAAGACCGCCGACATCCGCCTGCTGGAGATCAACCCCCGGCACTCCCAGTCGCACGCCGAGATGTTCCAGTTCGTCGACGGAGTGCCCAACCACCACCGGATGTTCCGGCTGGCCCTGGGCGGCGACCCGGCCGTCCCGCCGGGCGGCGGCCGCTACCGGGTGGCCGCCAAGTGGTACTACCGCTGGTTCGGCGAGGGGCGGGTCCACCGGGTGCCGACCGCCGAGGACCTCGCCGCCATCGAGCGGGAGATCCCGGGTGTCCACATCGACATGGTCCCCGCCGAGGGGCAGCGGCTCTCCACCGTCCACGGCCAGGACAGCTACAGCTACGAGGTCGCCCACATCTTCACCGGCGGCGACGACGAGGACGAACTGCGCCGCAAGTTCGACGCCTGCGTCGCCGCCCTCGGCCTCACCTTCGACGAGACGGAACCGGGCGGACGCGGCCGGAATGGCTCGTGACGCCCCGGGTACCCGACCCCACCGGGCCCGGACCCGGGCCCCGCCCCGACGTCAGGAAGGACCCTGCCGGCCGTATGCGATTCGTCGAGCAACTCCCGTACGAGACCCGGGAAGAGGACCACGTCACCATCACCATGGCGGACGGGGTGCGGCTGTCCGCCAGGATCTGGCGGCCCGTCGCCTCGGACCGGGAGCCGGTCCCCGCGGTCGTGGAGACCATCCCGTACCGCAAGAACGACCTCACCTCCACCCGGGACGCCATCCACCACCCGTACCTCGCGGGCCACGGCTACGCCTGCGTGCGCGTGGACCTGCGCGGGACCGGGGAGTCGGAGGGCGTCCTGCCGGACGAGTACCTGGAACAGGAGCAGCGCGACGCCGAAGAGGTGCTGGCCTGGGTCGCCGCCCAGCCCTGGTGCGACGGGAACACCGGCATGATGGGCATCTCCTGGGGCGCCTTCGCCGCGCTCCAGACGGCGGCCCGCCGACCGGAGAGCCTGAAGGCCATCGTCATCGCCTCCTTCACCGACGACCGGTACGCGGACGACATGCACTACCTCGGCGGTGCCATGCTCTCCGACAACCTCGCCGAGGCCGGCACCATGTTCGCGTACGCCACCTGCCCGCCCGACCCGGCGGTGGTGGGGGAGCGGTGGCGGGAGATGTGGCAGGAGCGGCTGGAGGCCGCCCGCCCCTGGGTCCTGGAGTGGCTCCGCCACCCGCACCGCGACGCCTATTGGCGGCACGCCTCCCTCAGCGAGGACTACACGCGCCTCCGGTGTCCCGTACTCGCCTCCAGCGGCTGGGCCGACGGCTACTCCAACGCCGTCACCCGCCTCCTGGCCGGCGCCGACGTCCCCCGCAAGGGGCTGATCGGCCCCTGGTCGCACAAACTGCCCCACCTGGGCGAGCCCGGCCCCGCCATCGGCTATCTGCAAGAGGTCGTCGCCTGGTGGGACCACTGGCTCAAGGGCGTCGACAACGGGGTCATGGACGGGCCGATGCTCCGCACCTGGATGCAGGAGAGCGTCCCGCCCTCCACCTCCTACGAGGAGCGCCCCGGCCGCTGGGTGGGCGAACCCTCCTGGCCGTCACCGCGGATCAAGGAGGTGGCCTACCCGATGCGGGGCGCCGCCATCGTCATGGCGGACGAGGAGGAGGCGCCGCGCGGCCGTCCGCGTACGGTCCGGTCACCGCTCTCCGTCGGCCAGTTCGCGGGCAAGTGGGCCTCCTACAACGCCCCGCCCGACCTGCCCTACGACCAGCGCGAGGAGGACGGCGGCTCCCTGGTCTTCGAGTCCGCGCCGCTCACCGAACGCCTGGAGATCCTCGGCGCCCCCTCCGTCGACCTGGAGGTCTCCGCCTCGGCCCCGGTCGCCCAGGTCACCGCCAGGATCTCCGACGTGGACCCGGACGGCCGCGCCACCCGGGTGACCTACGGCGTGCTGAACCTGACCCACCGGGAGAGCGACGAGCACCCCGAACCGCTGGAGCCCGGCCGCCGCTACCGTGCCCGGATCACGCTCAACGGGGTCGGTCAGGCCTTCCCGCCCGGTCACCGCATCCGGCTCTCCCTCTCCACCTCGTACTGGCCCCTGGTCTGGCCCGCCCCGGAGCCGGTCCTGCTCACCGTCCACGAGGAGGGGGCCGCCCTGACCCTGCCGGTCCGCCCTCCGGAGGAGCCGGACGGCCTGCCCGAGGCCCCCTTCGGTGAACCGGAAGGCTGCCGGCCGCCCCCCGTCACCCGGCTGACCGAGCCCGAGCAGGCCTGGAACGTCACCAGGAGCCTGGTGGACTACCACTCCGCCCTCGACATCGTGAAGGACCGGGGGCTCCAGCGGTACGAGGCCAACGGCATCGAGGTCGGCCTGCGGGCCTGCGAGAGGTACGCCTCCGTGGCCGACGACTTCGCCTCGCTCAGCGGCCGTTCGGCGTGGACCATGACCTTCTCCCGGCCCGGCGGCTGGGACGTACGCGTCGAGACGAGCACCGTACTCACCGCCGACGCCGAGGAGTTCAGGGTCGACGCCACGCTGGACGGTTACGAGGACGGCCGCCGGGTCTTCTCCCGCACCTGGAACGAGACCGTGCCCCGGAACCTGGCCTGAGGTCTCGGGGCACGGCCCGAACGGGTGCCCATGCCCCGGACCGTCCTCGCCCCGGCCCCGGTCCCAGGCATCGCCCGCCCCGGCCGACAGGTGGCCCGGCCCTCAGCCGGCCCGGGCGGTCACGGCCCTTCCCCCTCCGCGCAGACCCGGACGGTCTCCAGCTTCGGGTCGGCGGTGTCGGGCACGTTCATGCCCGCCGCGACGCCCGAGCACAGATAGCGCAGCAGCGGCTCGGTGATGCGCTCGCCGGGCAGCACGGCCGGGATGCCCGGCGGGTACGGGGTCATCATCTCGGCCGCGACCCGGCCCACCGCCCGCTCGGCCGGCACGTCCTCGGTGCGGGAGAAGTAGGCGTCGCGGGGCAGACACGCCTGGTCGGGGCGGAGTTGGTCCGGCGTGGGGACGTGCACCTCGGGGGCGGGGCGCAGGGTGTGCGCCTCGCGGGAGAGATGGCGCAGGGCGGTCAGCAGCCGGGCCGCGGTGGACACGTCGTCGGCGTGGGTGAACTGGGCGCTGATCCGGCGGTGGTCCACCAGATGCGTGTCGATACGGTGGTGCTCGCGCAGCCAGTCGGCGGCCCGGTAGCCGGTGGTGCCGAGTTCCGTGACGTCGATGATCACCGGCAGCGGATCGAACTCCGCGGCCGCGCCGGGACCGCAGAAGTCCTCCTCCCCGTTGACGTGCAGCCCCTCGATCTCCTCGATGCGCTCACGGACCGACCAGGTCAGTTCCAGGGCCCGGGAGAGCAGACCGTGCCCGTCCAGGGCCATCTGGCGGCGCCAGCCGTCGATGCCAGCACGGACGGGCTGGTGGTGCCCAGCAGATCGGCGCGCGAGGCGAGGGTGTCGTGGTCCACCAGGTCGCCCTGGAGATGGAAGACCGAGCCCTGTTCCAGCCCGCTGCCCATCTTGTGGATGCTGGTGACACAGACGTCGGCGCCCGCGTCCATCGCCCAGGACGGCAGCTCCGGGTGGAACGGCAGATGCGCGCCCCACGCCTCGTCCACGATCAGCGGCTTCGACCGCCGGTGGCAGACGTCCGCGATCGCCCGCAGATCCGCCGCCGTACCGTACGGGGTCGGGCTGGTGACCAGCGCGCCCCGGGCATCCGGGTGCGCGGCGAAGGCCCGCTCCACGGACTCGGCCGACGGCGGGTGGGCGAGGTGCCGCTCCGCGTCCCATTGGGGCTCCACCCAGACGGGCTCGACGCCCGACAGGATGAGCCCGGCGATCACCGACTTGTGGGCGTCCCGGCCGACCAGCAGCTTCTGGTGCGGGGCGGCGACGCTGAGCATGGCCGCCTTGACCGAGAGGGAGGAGCCGCAGGTGGAGAAGAAGGTGTGCTCCGCGTGGACGGCGTCCGCCATCAGCTCCTCGGCCCGACGCAGTACGGCCGACTTCTCCCGCCGGTCCTCCAGCCCGCCGGTCGCCAGGACGTCCCCGAGGAAGACGGCGTCCCCGAGCACGGCCCGTACGGCGGGGGAGGCGCCCGGGCCTGTTTGTGGCCGGGCGGCGAGAACCCCAGCTCACCCCGGTCCTGGTAGGCGGCGAGGGCATCGAGAACGGGTGCTTCATGGTGATTCATGGGCATTCCCGACGTGTTCCCGGCCGTGCCCTCGGCCAATCAGGGTCACGGCAGCGGTGTGCCGCCCGTGGTGTTCATGATCTCGCCCGTGATGAACGAGGCGTTGGCGGAGGCGAGGAAGACATAGGCGGGCGCCATCTCGGCCGGCTGCGCCGGACGCCCCAGCGGGCTCTGCTTCCCGAACTCCGTGGTGTCCGGCAGGGTCGCGGGGATGAGTGGCGTCCAGACGGGCCCCGGGGCCACCGCGTTGACGCGGATCCCGTCGGAGGCCAGCATCTGGGCGAGCCCCTGGGTGAACGTGACGATCGCGCCCTTGGTCATGGCGTAGTCCAGCAGGTGGGGGCTGGGCTTGTACGCCTGCACCGACGTGGTGTTGATGATCGAGCCGCCCGCCGGGATGTGCGGCAGGGCGAACTTGCTCAGCCAGAACATCCCGTACAGGTTGGTCCGCACCACCCGGTCGAACTACTCCGTCGAGATCGCGGAGATCCCGTCCGGCTGGGACATCTGGTACGCCGCGTTGTTGACCAGGACGTCGATCCGGCCGAAGTCGGAGACGGCCCGCTCGACGAGGGCGCGGCACTGCTTCTCGTCCCGGATGTCACAGGGGACGGTCACGGCGGTCCGGCCCGCCTCCTCGACCAGACGCGCGGTCTCCCGCGCCTCCTGCTCCTCCTCGGCGAGATGGGTCAGCAGGACGTCCGCGCCCTCCCGGGCGAAGGCCAGCGCCACGGCCCGGCCGATGCCGGAGTCGCCCCCGGTGATCACGGTCTTCCGGTCGGTGAGGAGCCCCGAGCCCCGGTAGGACTCCTCACCGTGGTCGGGCGGCGGGTCCATGGGGCCGGTCCTGCCGGGTGGTTCCTGGTCCTGTTGGGGGAAGTCGGGGCGGGGGTGGAGCCGGTTCGGGTCGTCGGGCTGCTCGTTCCGCGTCATGGCGGCCTCTCTGTTCGGCGGTGACGTGACGTGACGTCCGGACCGGGCGGGGGCGGAGGGGGTGCCCGCTCACCCGGCCCGGTCGGTCCGGACGGCCTGAGTGTCCCGGTCGCCGGGCCGCTACGGGGGGCACGCCGGACGAGTGCCCCTGCGGGCGGGACCGAAACGCCCCTTTTCGCCGGTGCCGTGGTGCCGTGGTGCCGTCTCCTCAGGCGGCCCAGTGCCCCGGCCGCCGCAGACCGGCCGGGATCCGGGTCGCCGCGTCGCCCCGGGCCGCGTTGAGCTGGGGCTGGGTGAGGAAGAGGGCTCCGGTCAGGTCGGCGCCGCACAGGTTGGTGTCGCGCAGGTCCGCGCCGATCAGGTCGGCCTGGCGCAGATCGGCGCCCGAGAGGTCGGCGGCTATGAGGCAGGCGCCGCGCAGGGTGGCCCCGCGCAGCTTCGCGCCGCGCAGCCGGGCGCCCAGGAGCTCGGCGCCCCGGTGGTTCTTCTTCCGGCCCGGCACCGCGGCGCGGGCCAGCTCGCCGGCGCGCAGGAGGTGGGCGTTCACCTCCGCCCGCAGGGCCGGTACGTCGACGGCGAGCAGGGTCTCGGCGCTCTCCCGGGTCAGGGCGTCGATCCGGGCGTAGGCCTCGCGCAGCTCGCGGTGGACCGCCTTCGCCGCCGGAAGGTCCAGGGCCTCGGCGGCGTACCGGAGCAGTTCGTGCAGCTGCCGCACCACGGGGAAGACCTCGTACATCGTGCGGGCCGAACCCGGCTCCGTACGCCAACTGCGGCCGCCGAAGGTGACCTGGGAGACCTTCTGGCCCGCCCCGAAGCAGTCGAACACCGTGCAGCCCGCATAGCCGCGCTCGCGCAGCCGGTCGTGGATCCCGCAGCCGAAGTCCTCCTGGAGGTTCCCGCACGGGGTTCCCGCCGCCTTGTCCGCGGCGAAGTCCGCCGAGCGGGCGAAGGGCAGCGCCACACAGCACAGGCCGAAGCAGCTCCCGCAGTCGGCCTGGAGGTCGGGGTGGGCGGCGTGCGGGGTCCGCTGGGGCGAGGGGGACAAGGTGGTGGTGCTCCTGACGGGGCGGGCGGGCGGACGAGCGGCCCGGCGGGCGGGTGCCGGATGGCAGGTGTGCCGGACGGTGGGTGTGCCGGGTGTGTGCCGTTCATTGTCGCCTGCGGGGTGGTGCACCTTGATCGCGGGGCCGCAGCCCACCGGGCCCGGGTGAGCCGTGTCTCACCGGGCCTCCGCGACTTGTCTATGCAACGAGTTGCATAGAAGGATCGAGGGCATGGCGCTCGAACACGCGATCCTCGTCTCCCTGCTGGAGCAACCCGGCTCCGGCTATGAGCTGGCCCGGCGGTTCGAGCGGTCCATCGGCTACTTCTGGACCGCCAGCCACCAGCAGATCTACCGCGTCCTCGCCCGGATGGAGGGTGACGGCCGGCTCGTCGTGCGCGAGGTCGAGCAGCAGGGCCGGCCGGACAAGAAGGAGTACTCCGTCGCCGGGCCCGGCCGCGCCGCCCTCGCCGAGTGGCTGCACAAGCCGATCGAGCCCGAGAGCCTGCGCCACGACCTCGCCGTCAAGATCCGGGGCGCCGCCTTCGACGACCCGGCCGCCCTGGTCCGCGAGGTCGAGCGCCACCGTCAGGCCCACCGCGACCGCCTCGCCCACTATCTGGCGGGGGAGTCACGCGACTTCACCGGGCCCGAGGCGCCCGCACCCCTCGACCCGGGCCAGGAACTCCAGCACGTGGTGCTGCGCGGCGGCATCGCGTACGAGCGCATGACGATCGCCTGGCTCGACGACGTACTCGACACCCTGCACCGACTGGCCGGTCCACCGCCGGGCCCCGCCGCCTGACGGCACCGGCCGCCACCCCCGTACCTCTCCAACTCCTGCGTACCACCGAAGAACCCACCAACCCACCACCCTCAACCCTCCCTCCCGGAAGGCGATCTCCATGGCCGAGTCCGCGTCCCTCCTCTTCAACCCGCGCACCTACGACCCCGAGCACTTCGACCCGGAGACCCGCAGGCTGCTGCGCGCCACCGTCGACTGGTTCGAGGAGCGGGGCAAGCGCCGGCTGATCGAGGACTACCGCTCCCGCGCCTGGCTCGGTGACTTCCTCGCCTTCGCCGCGAAGGAGGGCCTGTTCGCCACCTTCCTCACCCCGGCCGCCGCCGCGAAGGAGCAGGACCAGCGCTGGGACACCGCCCGGATCGCCGCCCTCAACGAGATCTTCGGGTTCTACGGCCTCGACTACTGGTACGCCTGGCAGGTGACCATCCTCGGCCTCGGCCCGGTCTGGCAGAGCGACAACGCCGAGGCGCGCGCCCGGGCAGCCGAACTCCTCGCCCAGGGTGAGGTGTTCGCCTTCGGTCTCTCCGAGAAGACCCACGGCGCCGACATCTACTCCACCGACATGCTGCTGACCCCCGACGGCGACGGCGGCTTCCTGGCCTCCGGCTCCAAGTACTACATCGGCAACGGCAACGCCGCCGGTCTGGTCTCCGTCTTCGGCCGCCGCACCGACGTCGAGGGCCCCGACGGCTATGTCTTCTTCGCCGCCGACAGCCGCCACGACGCCTACCACCTGGTGAAGAACGTCGTCGACTCCTCCAAGTACGTCAGCGAGTTCCGCCTCGCCGACTACCCGGTCGCGCCCGCTGACATCCTGCACACCGGCCGTGCCGCCTTCGACGCCGCGCTGAACACCGTCAACGTCGGCAAGTTCAACCTCTGCACCGCCTCGATCGGCATCTGCGAGCACGCGATGTACGAGGCCGTCACCCACGCCAGCAACCGCATCCTCTACGGCCGCCCCGTCACCGCCTTCCCGCACGTGCGCCGCGAGCTGACCGACGCCTACGTCCGGCTCGTCGGGATGAAGCTCTTCAGCGACCGTGCCGTCGACTACTTCCGCTCCGCAGGCCCCGACGACCGCCGCTACCTCCTCTTCAACCCGATGACGAAGATGAAGGTGACCACGGAGGGCGAGAAGGTCATCGACCTGATGTGGGACGTCATCGCGGCCAAGGGCTTCGAGAAGGACAACTACTTCGCCCAGGCCGCGATCGAGATCCGGGGCCTGCCGAAGCTGGAGGGCACGGTCCACGTCAACCTCGCGCTGATCCTCAAGTTCATGCGCAACCACCTGCTGAACCCCGCCGACTACCCGGCCGTCCCCTCCCGTCTGGACGCGGCCGACGACGCGTTCCTCTTCCAGCAGGGTCCGGCGCGTGGTCTCGGCTCCGTACGCTTCCACGACTGGCGCCCCGCCTTCGACGCGTACGCGGAGATCCCCAACGTCGCCCGGTTCCGCGAGCAGGCCGACGCCCTGTGCGCCTTCGTCGAGACCGCCGCCCCCGACGAGGAGCAGAGCCGCGACCTGGACCTCCTCCTCGCCGTCGGCCAGCTCTTCGCCCTCGTCGTCCACGGCCAGCTCATCCTGGAGCAGGCCCGTCTCACCGGCCTGGACGAGGACCTGCTGGACGAGCTGTTCGCCGTCCTCGTGCGCGACTTCTCCGCGCACGCCGTCGAGCTGCACGGCAAGGACTCCGCCACCCGGGCGCAGCAGGAGTGGGCGCTCGGCGCCGTACGGCGTCCCGTCGTCGACGCCGAGCGTTCGGCCCGGATCTGGGGGCGTGTGGAGGCGCTGTCGGGGGCGTACGAGATGGCCGAATAGGCCCCCGGACGAGCCCCGGGCTCACTCCGGGATCGTCAGCCGGCGGGTGACGCGCAGCGCCGAGGACAGGAGCTGGTCCTTGACCTCGCTGGTCCGGTACATCCGGTCCGAGCGGAAGGAGATGCCGAGCGAGCCGACCTGGTCGCCGCAGTACACGCGTACGGCGACACAGGTCGTGCCGCGGCGGTACTCCTCCCGGTCCCGGGCCAGCGGGGCCATCGGCGGGGAGTCCAGCTCCCGGATCAGCTCTTCGCGGCGGGTGATGGTGTGGGACGTGAGGTCGGCCAGGGGGTGGCGGGAGAGGTAGTTGGCGCGGGCCTCCTCGTCCAGCCCGCCCAGCACGCTCTTGCCCAGGGCCGTGGCGTGCCCGGCGTCCTCGAAGCCGACCCAGAGGTCGACGCGGGGCGCCCGGGGGCTGTCGACGATCTGGAGGACCCGGATCTCCCCCTCGTCGTACAGCGTCAGGTACGCGGCGGCGGAGAGGCGGTCGCGCAGGGAGGTCAGCAGGGGGCGCAAGCGCTCGGCCCAGGTGGCGTCACCGGGTGCGGTGAGCGGGGGCGTGCCCTGGTCGGCCAGGGTGTACGCCCCGTCGCCCAGCTCCCGCAGATAGCCGTCCTCGACCAGCGCCCGCAGGTGCTCCTCGGCCACGGGCCGCGGCAGCTCGGCCTCCCGGGCCAGCTGCTCCGCCGGCGCGCCAGTGGGGTGCGCCCCCGCGGACTCCAGCAACCGGAGGTCCCGCCGGACGGATACGGAAGCCTCGGGGCCGGCCTGGTCACCCATGCCACCAGCATGGACCCGGCACCGGGGTGCGGCATCTCGGGTGCGGAATCCTGTGGTGGGCGGGCACCCCGGCGGCCCGGGGCGGCCGCCCACCGCCTTGTCTCACCCGGTCACCCGCCTCGTCTCACCCGGTCACGGTGAACGTGGAGGACGTGCCCGTGAACGGGGTGATCCTCCCCAGCAGGTTCTTCGCGTCCCCGTGGTGCACGATCCGGTAGGTGCCGGGTGCGGTGTCCGCCCCGATCCTCCAGGTGACCGTGGCCTTCGACGTCCCCGTCAGCCCGTTGAGCCGGGTCCAGCGGTACGTGGTCTCCCAGTCGCCGTCGTCCAGCACCCGGGTCCACCGTCCGTCGGCCTCCAGGCGCTGGACCTCCAGGAGCGTGCCGCCCCGGCGGAGGTTGTTCTTGGGGTGGCCGGTGGCGAACTCGACGGTGGCCGTGGAGCCGCGGGCGTACGAGGAGGCCGGGCCGGTCAGCACCGAACCGAACGACTTGCCCAGCGGCGGGTTGTCGTAGACCACGCCCGTCTGGAACGTGAACTGCCGGGCCGACTCGTCCGGCGGCAGCGTGCCCCGCTCCACCGGGGTGCCCTGGCGCAGGGCGGCCGCGACCCGTGCGTACTCCTGCTGGTAGGCCGGGAGCGTGTGGCGGCCGTAGAGGGTGGAGCCGCCCTCGTAGTTCTGGGTGTCGTACTCCTCCGGCGTCGTCACGTACTGGCTGTAGGCGTTCGCGTACCCCTGGAGCAGCACCCGCTCCAGCGGGACTCCCAGCTCCTGCGCCACGGTACGGCGGACCCGCAGCCCGGCGGTGATCGTGAACTCACCCGGCCCCGCCACCAGGTACAGCTCCCCGATCCGCATGATCTGGAGCGGCAGGATTTTCGGGGTCACCGGATGGACGTTGCTCAGCAGCCCCGTCGGGATCAGGCTCGCCTTGGGGTACTGGCAGGTGGCCAGCCAGGACGGGGTGTCGATGCGCAGCGCGTCGATGATGCCGGCGACCGGGGTGCGCATGCCCTCCTCGAAGCCCGGGATCGCCGGGCCGTCCTCCACACTGCCCGCGAGCGTGGAGGCGCCCACGACGGCCGGACAGGTCCGCTGCTCCTTGCCGTCGGTCGTGTACTCACCGCGTACGGTGACGTTCTCCATGTCGACATAGGTGAGGCGGGCGTCGACCCCGCCGGTCACCGGCCGCGCACCGGCGTACACCTCGCGTGCCTTGTCGAGCTGGCGCTCACCGATGATCCGCGCGTTCTCGAACTCGTCCTCGGTGGGCCCCGATCCGGGCTTCAGATTGAGGTTGGGGGACATGTCACCGGCGTTGGTGTTGGGGAACGCGGCGACGAATCCGGGGGTGTTGTCGAGATAGCGCACGCCTTCGTGGCCGTGCTCCCAGGCGTAGGAGGCATAGCCCTTGTTGTCCGGGCTGATCAGCGTGTTCTTGTTGGTGATCGAGGTGTTGTGGGTGGCGAACCAGCTGATCGCGCCCGCGTCCGTGGAGCCCTGCCGGAACCGCAGCACGGTCATCGCCGGGTCGATCCCGCCGGGGAAGGCCGCCCGGTCGGCCGCCGGATTGCGGTCGAAGGCATCCCGGGAACGGTTGACGCTGGCGTTGGTGAGGGTGCCGGTGCCCAGGCTGATGGAGCCGGGCTTCAGATCGTCGTGCGCCTTGGCCACGGACTCCGCGATGCCGTCGACAATCGCCCGGTAGGTGCCGTTCTGGAAGCCGAGCACGGAGAGGTTGTACGCCACGTGGTGGGAGTAGCCGCCGGGGCCGGAGTGGGTGTGGGTGGCGGAGAGCAGGACGTTCTCCTCCCCGTACAGGCTGCCGTACCGCTCCTGGAGGCGGGCGAGGACGCCCTGCCGCACCGACTGGAAGATCATCGCCAGGTCGGCGTTGACATAGACCACGCGCTTGCCGCTCGCCCGGTCCACCACGACGTACGCGCGCGACCGCTGGCGCTGGTGGATGCCGGACGTCTTCTGGTCGAAGCTGGAGTAGCCCATCATCCCGGTCTCGGCGGCCTCCCCGGTGACATCGGCGATGCCGCGCCCGACGAGGTACTCCGCTTCGGCGGTGGCGGCCTGCGAGGCCGGTGTGGTCTGCGAAGCCGAGGCGGCCGCGGGGGAGGGGGCGCCGAGCGTGACGGCTCCCAGGGCGGCGGCGAGCGTGAGGGCGGCGAACCTGCGGCGGGAGCGCGGGGAGGGGGCGGGGGACGGTGGCATCGGACCTCCTGGGGCGGGAGACGTGCGGGACCCCGGGGCCCGGTCGGCGGCTCACCGACATCGGCGGGACCCGGAGCGCTGCCCCGACGGTAGAGCGGTGTGACCTGTGCCGCATAGATCTCTACCGGTCAGTAAATGAGCATTCCTCAGAAACCGCGCCCGGCCTGGTGTGTTGTGCCCCTGAAGGCGGAGAATGCGCTCCACGCACGCGATGCGTTCCGCTCGGACGATGCGCTCCGCTCAGGCGGCGGGCGCGATCGTCACCTTCACATGCTTCATGATCGGCTGGTCGCTCTGCGTGCTGTAGTCGCCCAGCGCGCACAGCACGTTCATCTCCGGCATGTACCCGGCCGCGCAGCCCCGCGGAATGTCGTACGGGATCGCCAGATAGCCCTTCAGACTGCGGTGGCTGCCGTCCCTCGCCGTACTCGTGATGTCGACCGGACCGAGGTCGGTGATACCGCGTTCGCGCATGTCGGCCCGGTTCATGAAGACGAGCGTGCGCAGGTTCTCGATGCCCCGGTAGCGGTCGTTGTCGGAGTAGATGGTGGTGTTCCACTGGTCGTGGGAGCGCATGGTGCCCAGCGCCAGCGTCCCGGCCTCCGGCACCACGTCCGGCAGGGCGGCGGCGGAGAACTCGGCGCGCCCGGACGGGGTGAGGAAGACCAGCTCCCGCGCGGGCTGCCGTATCCGGAAGCCCAGCGGCAGCCGCACCCGGCGGTTGAAGTCCTCGAACCCGTCCAGGGCCTTGGCCATGGTGTCGCGGATGCGGTCGTAGTCCTCGACGTACCAGTGCCAGGGCGTCCCGCTCTCCGGCAGGGCGGCGCGGGCCATCCCGGCGACGATGGCCGGTTCGGAGAGCAGATGCGGGGAGGCCGGGCGCTTCATGCCCACCGACAGATGCACCATGCTCATCGAGTCCTCGACCGACGTGGACTGCACCCCCTTGCGCTGGTGGTCCTTCTCGGTCCGGCCCAGACACGGCAGGATGAGGGCCCGGCGGCCATGGACGAGATGGCTCCGGTTCAGCTTGGTGCTCACCTGGACGGTGAGGTCGCAGGAGCGCAGCGCCTCGAAGGTGACCGGGGTGTCCGGGGCGGCCATCGCGAAGTTGCCGCCCATCGCCACGAAGACCTTCACCTCACCGCGCCGCATCGCCTCGATCGTGCCGACGGTGTCGAGACCGTGCTCCCGGGGCGGGGTGATCCCGCAGGCAGCGGCCAGCCGGTCCAGGAACGCGTCGCCGGGCCGGTGGTCGATCCCGCAGGTCCTGTTCCCCTGGACGTTGCTGTGTCCGCGTACGGGGGAGGGGCCCGCGCCCTCACGGCCCAGGTTGCCGCGGAGCAGCAGCAGGTTCACGATCTCCCGTACGGTGTCGACGCCGTGCTCGTGCTGGGTGACCCCCAGGCACCAGCTCACGATCGAGCGGTCCGCCTCCCCGTACACCCGCGCCGCCTCGAGGATGTCGTCCCGGCCCAGCCCCGACTGTCGCTCGATCTCCTCCCACGGCGTCGCCTCGCAGAGCGCCCGGTACTCCTCGAACCCGGTGGTGTGCCGGTCGATGAACTCCCGGTCCAGCGCCCTGGGATCGGACGCCGACCGCTCCAGGACCGCCTTCGCCATGCCCCGCAGCAGTGCCATGTCCCCGCCGATGCGCGGCTGGAGGTTGAGCGAGCTGGTCGGCGTCGACTTGAAGAGCGCCATGTCCAGGAAGGCGTGCGGCACGATGGTGCGGGTGGCGGCCGCCTCCACGAGCGGGTTGATGTGCACGATCCGCGCGCCCCGCCGGTGGGCCTCCGAGAGCGCCGTGAGCATCCGGGGCGCGTTGGAGGCCGCGTTGACCCCCAGGATGAACAGCGCGTCGGCGCTCTCCCAGTCCTTGAGGCCGACCGTGCCCTTCCCCGTACCGAGCGATGCCGTCAGCGCCCGGCCGCTGGCCTCGTGGCACATGTTGGAGCAGTCCGGCAGGTTGTTGGTGCCCAGTTCGCGGGCCATCAGCTGGTAGAGGAACGTGGCCTCGTTCCCGAGCCGGCCGGAGGTGTAGAACGCCGCCCGGTTCGGGTCGTCCAGCTCGCGCAGCGCGGAGCCGACGACCTCGAACGCGTCCTTCCAGCTGATCGGTACGTAGTGGTCCGAGTCCGGGTCGTAGACCATCGGCTCGGTCAGCCGCCCCTGGTTCTCCAGGTCGTAGTCGCTCCACCCGGACAGCTCGGTCACCGAGTGCGCGGCGAAGAACTCCCGCCCCACCCGCTTCCGGGTCATCTCCCAGGTGACGTGCTTGATCCCGTTCTCGCAGATGTCCAGGTGCAGGCCCTTGAGGTCGTCCGGCCAGGCGCACCCCGGGCAGTCGAAGCCGCCGTCCTCGTGGTTCATCTTCAGGATCGCCCGCGGACCGTCCACCGGGGACCGCTCACGCGCCAGGAACCGGATCACGCTCTCCGCCGCGCCCCACCCGGCGGCGGGGTGGTGGTAGGGGCGGAACCGGGGCTCGCCCTCGGGGACGGGGCCTACCGGGGCTTCCGGGGCCTGCTGCTGATCGTCGTGGTCGGTGCTCACGGTCTCGGCCCTTCCACCAGGGGTGCATGGGGCAAAGCGGACTCCTTGGCAGGCTATGCAGGGGGCTCCCCGTACGCCACCCGGCCGGTGGCGGGATGCGGAGCGCGGGGCGGGGGCGTGGGATGCGGACGTGGGGCGGGCCACGCCGCCGCGGCCACCGCCCTCTGCGGGGTCTTCACCGCCTGGGCCTCGCTCCACCTGATGTACGCCACCCGGTACGCGTACCTCTACTACGTTCCCACCGAGGGCGGGATCGACTTCAACTCCCAGGACAGCCCGAAGTACGTCGACTTCCTCTACTTCAGCTACAACCTCGGCATGACCTACCAGGTCTCCGACACCGACGTCTCCAGCTCCGCCATCCGCGCGGTCACGCTCCGGCACTGCCTGCTGTCGTACGTGTTCGGCGCCAGCATCCTCGCCACCACCATCAACCTCGTCACCGGGATCGTCACGGGGTGACGGGCCCCGCCGCCGTTCAGCAGGTGGCCCCGGGAGCGACCCGCTCCAGCTCCACCAGGTAGGCGTCGACCTTCGCGGTGACGCAGGCGTCGCCACGGCCGTACGCGGTGTGGCCCAGCCCTTCGTAGGTGAGCAGCATCCCGGCCGGGAACTGCTCCGCGAGGCTCACCGCCTCCGCGTACGGCGTGGACGGGTCGCCCGTCGTGCCGACGACCAGGACCGGCGGTACGCCCTCCGCCGCCACCTTGTGCGGCCGCCGCTCGCCGGAGGGCCAGTCGCGGCAGGTGAGTTCGGCGGTCACGCCCGCGGTGCCGTAGACCCCGGCGGCCTTGTCGGCGGGGGCGAGGGCGTCCCAGTAGGGGCGGACGGAGCGGGGGTGGGGGACGTCAAGGCAGTTGACCGCGGTGAGCGCGGCGTCGCCGTTGTCGTCGGGGACGGCGGGGGGCTCGGAGGCACCGGGGGAGGCGTCTTCCTGCTCCTCCCCTTCCGTGGTGTCGGTGTCCTCGGACCCGGTCTCCTCCTCGTCGCCCAGCGCGCCCAGCTTCGTCGCGTCGCCCCGGTCCGCCTCCCGCAGCGCCTCCGACAGCGGCTCCCACTGGTCCTCCGGCGTGTACATCGCCATCGAGACCGCGTCGAGCACGGCGGTCGCGTCCATGCCCCCGTACTCCGCGTACGAACTGTCCTCCGCGACCGGCAGCGGCTCGCGCTCCGCCCGCTGGTAGAGCCGCTCGATCAGCGCCCGTATCTCCCCGGGGGTCCGGCCGGGGCAGCGGTCACCGGCGATCTCCGCGCACCGCTCCGCGTAGTCGTCCACGCTCCGGCGGAAACCCGCCGACTGGCTGAGCACCCGCTGCCGCCAGTCCAGCGACGGATCGATCGCCCCGTCCAGGACCATCGCGCGGACCCGGCGCGGGAACTGCTCGGCGTACGAGGTGCCCAGGCTCGTCCCGTACGACCAGCCCAGATAGGTGAGCTTCCGCTCGCCCAGGGCCGCGCGCAGGATGTCCAGGTCCCGGGCGGCGTCGTCGGTGCCGACGTGCCGGAGGATGGGGCCGCTGTGCTTCTCGCAGTCCTCGGCCGCCGTACGGGCGCCTGCCGCGGCCGCCGAGCGGTCGGCTTCCGTACGGGGGTAGAGGGGGGCGACGCCATCGGGGGTCTCGTCCTCCGCCGCCGCTGCTTCCTCCGCCGCCGGTTCCTCCTCCGTCTCCTCCTCGGCCGGTTCGCAGGTGAGCGCCGGTACGCTGCCGCCGACGCCGCGCGGGTCGAAGCCGACGATGTCGAAGCGGGCCCGCGCCGCCGCGCCGAACGCCTCGTCCATCCCCTCCTCGAGGGACCCGGCCCCGGCCGCACCGGGCCCGCCCGGGTTGAAGACGAGCGAACCGATGCGCTTCCCCGGGCCCGTCGCGGCGGCGCGCGCCACCGGGAGCACGAACGTCCGGCCGTTCCCCGGCCGCGCGTAGTCCAGGGGGACCGTCAGGCGTGCGCACTCGTAGCCGTCCGTCGCGCAGTCGGTCCACGCCAGCCGCTGGCCGTAGAACGGCCTGAGGTCGGACCGGGAGGCCGGGTCGGCGGTGGCGGGGGCCTTCGCCGCGCCCTTGTCCGGGAGGCCGCCGCCCGTGCAGGCGGTGAGGGAGAGGGCACCGAGGAGGGCCAGGGCGGTGGCGGTGGCACGGGTGGCGCGGTTCAACGGAGTGCTCCCTGAAGGGGGTCGGACGGTTCCGGCCCGAAGCATTCCCGAGCGATGCTGAGGATTTGATGAGGCTCCGTACGGTCAGCCGTCGGAGGGCGGGCCCCCGGCGGGCAGCCGCAGCACGAACCGGGCCCCGCCGCGCCGCCCCGGCTCCGCAGTGAGGCCGCCGCCGTGGGCGTGGGCGACCCAGGAGGCGATCGACAGCCCCAGCCCCGTCGAGCCCGAACCGCTGCGGAACCGGTCGAAGAGCGCACCCGCCACCTCGGGCGGCAGCCCCGGACCCGCGTCCTCCACCGTGACGGTCGCGGTGGCCCCCTCGCCGCCGACCGTCACCTCCACCTCGGCCCGCTCCCCGGGCAGGCGGCCGTGGACGAGCGCGTTGCCGACGAGATTGGCCACGGCACGGCGTACGAGATCGGGGTCGGCGGCCACGACCACGGCCCCCGGAGCCCGTACCGTCACCCGCTGTCCCTCGGCGGCCGCGTCCTCGGCCACGGCCTCCACCAACTGGTCCAGCCGCAGCGGCTCCACCGCGAGCGGGGCCGTCCCGGACATCAGCCGGGCCCGGGTGAGCAGCCCGTCGACCAGCGTGCCCATGGTCTCCGCGAGCCGGAGCGTACGCCGGTGCACATCGGTGCTGTCCGTCTCCCCGCGCAGCGCGGTCTCCGCGAGCGTCCGCAGCGAGGCCGCCGGGGTCCGCAGGTCGTGCGCGGCGTCCGTGAGGAACGCCTCCTGCCGGTCCAGGACCTCCAGCGCGGGCCGGACCGCCCGCCCGGAGAGCAGATGCCCGACCCCGGCCGACAGCAGCACCAGCAGGGCGCAGCCCCCGGTCACCACCCAGGTCAGCCGCCGGTGGTCGGCGCGTTGGGCCGAAGCGTCCGCCACGGTGACCAGGGCGCCCTGCGGCAGCGCGTCCTCCTCCGCGTCCGGCGGGTAGAAGGGCAGCGCGAACATCCGCACCGGCTCCCCGTCCACCGTCCGCGCGTCCCGGGACCGGGGCTCGTCGGCCCGAACGGCGATGGCGGCGGCCTGCCGTACGGAGGCGGTGGAGACGGTCAGACACGGGCGGCCCGGGGCGTGCTCGACGACCAGGCCGCCCGGAGTGTCCGGGGGGTCCGGCACGGAGGCCGCGGAGGGCGCGGCGAGGAGGAAGAGCGGCGGGCACGCGGTCCCGGCGTTGTCGAGCAGCACCTCGGTGTCCAGCCGGCCGTCCTCGTCGGTCTCCAGCAGGCCCAGCGCCCAGTTGGTGTCGGCGCTCATGGCCTGGTCCAGCTGCTCGCGCCAGCGCACGCCGTCGCTGCGTACCGCCAGCACGGCCATCGCGACCAGCCCCGCCGCGCTGGTGAGCGCGAACAGTACGGTGATGCGCCGACGCAACCGCCGTACCCGCGCGGTCGGCGTCGGCGCCCGGCGCACACGGAACGGATTCCGCACGCCCCACGACGTACGGCCCCTCACCCCGCGAAGCCTCGCCCCGCGCCCCTTCACCGGGCCGGCTCGTCGGCCAGGCGGTAGCCGACGCCGCGCACGGTGTGGAGCAGCGGAGGGGTGCCGAGCTTCCGCCGCAGCTGCGAGACCAGCACCTCCAGCACGTTGGACTGCGGCTCCGCCATCTCGTCCCAGCAGCTCTCGATCAGCTCCGCCCGGCTCACCGCCCGGTCGGCGCGGGTGGCCAGCACCTCCAGGACCGCGAACTCCCGCCGCGTGAGGGTCAGCAGCACCCCCGCCCGCCGCACCTGGCGCCGGGCGGTGTCGATCTCCACGTCCCCCACCAGCAGCACCGGCGGGGCCACGGCCGGGGCGCGGCGGCACAGGCTGCGCACCCGGGCGACCAGCTCGGGCACGGCGAACGGCTTGACCAGATAGTCGTCGCCGCCCCGGGCGAACCCCTCCACCCGGTCGGCCACGGTGTCCCGGGCGGTGAGGAACAGCACCGGAACGGCCCGCCCGGTCCGCCGCAGCTCCTCCACATAGGCGGCGGCGTCCCCGGAGGGCAGCATCCGGTCGAAGACCACGCAGTCGTACGCGGTGATGAACAGGGCCTCGTCGGCCTGCGGCAGATCGACGGCCTCGTCCACCGCCAGACCGGCCGCCCGCAGCGCGGCCGCCACCCCGAACCGGAGGTCCGCGTCGTCCTCCACCAGCAGCACTCTCACGGCGCCACCCTAGATGACCTGCGACGGACCCGCGTTCAGCGGCCGTGGTCCCCGCCCGGCACCCTCCCCTCGGGAAGGAACAGCACCGAGTTGATGTACCGGGTCCGCCGCGGCACCAACGCCCGGCGCAGCAGCCCCTGATGCACCAGGTGCTCCGTCCTCGCCTGGTGGGCGGGCAGGTCGAAGCCGGTCAGCGGGGTCCAGCGGCGGCCCGCCAGGACCCACCCCGCGTACCCGAGGCCGGTGAGCAGGTCGACCGCCGGGCCGATCGGCCCGAGCCGGCTCTCCAGCTCGACGAGCAGCGCCGGACGGTCCCTGCGCAGCAGCTCAGCCGCACCCCGCAGCGCGGCCACCTCCGCGCCGTCGACGTCCATCTTCACGAAGCCGACCCCGCGCAGGCCGAGGCCGTCGACGGTGAGGGACTCCACCTCGACGCTGTGCGCATGGATGTCCCGGCGCTCCAGCGAGGAGACGCCCCGGTCGCCCTCGTCCCCCTCCGGGAACCAGAGCCGGACCCGGTCGCCGGTCCGGTCGGTCGCCGCCCCCTGCACCACCCGGGCGTTGGACGGCAGCGTACGGCGCAGATGGTCGGCCAGATGCGGTACGGGTTCGACGGTGACGACCTCCGTGCAGCGCCGGGCGAGCCGCCGCGACCAGGGCCCGTACCAGCCGCCGATGTCCACGGCGGTGGAGCCGGGCGGGCAGAAGTCGGCCAGCCGGCGCAGCTCCGGTTCGAAGCGCGGGTAGAGGGCGACGGCGGCGGAGGCGACCAGGCCGGTGGGCAGCCGGGACGCCACCGCCGCCGCGAACGTGGTCACGTGGCCGGGGCCTTCCGGCGCGCCAGGTACCTCTCGTGTTCGTCGGCGCCGACCTTCTGGCCCGAGGAGGGCAGCAACTGCGGTATGCCCTCCAGGATGGGGTAACTCAGGCGCAGCCGGGGGTTGTAGAGCGCCTCCTCGTCGGTGAGCAGGGTCAGTGGGCCCTTGTCGAGCGGGCAGGCCAGGATCGTGAGCAGCGGATCGTCGGGGTTCATCGGGGCTCCCTCGGGGACGGGGGTCGGTCGGAGTGAGGTGGTCTCGGTGCGGTCAGGACGGGGCCGCCGCCGGGGGCGGGTCGTGACGGGGCATGGCCAGCAGGACGGTCAGGGCGAGCAGCGTGCCGGCCACCCGCAGGGCCAGCAGCAGCGGATCGTCGGGGAGGGACTCGCCGAAGGCGAGCGTCCCGAGGACGGCGGTGAACAGGCAGGTCACCGTGGTGCAGACGGGCACGATCAGGGAGGCCCGGCAGCGTTGCAGGGCCGTCTGGGACATGACGAGACCGGCCACGGCGGTGAAGAGCAGCAGATACGGGTAGGGCGAGCCGAACAGCGAACGGGCCGCCTCCCCGAGGTCGGTGGTGGTCAGCCGGCTGGAGGTGCCCTTGACGGCCAGCGAGCTGACGCCGTACAGCAGCCCGACCGCCACCCCGTAACCGATGCCGCTGGTCGGCACCCGGTGGCGGTTGTGCGCCCGGCTCTCCACCCGTACGTAGAGCCAGACGCCCGCCGCCAGCGCCGGGACGCAGACCAGGAGCACCAGCATCCAGGGGGCGCCGCTGCCCACCGTGTCCTCGCCCTCGCGCACCGAGGCGACGACCATGAGCAGGGCCACCAGCACCCCGCCCAGGGCGTACCGTTCGCGCCCGGTCGACTCCTCGCCGAGGACGGCCGAGGAGAGCAGGAGCAGCAGCACCAGGCCGGAGACGAAGATGCCCTGTGCCGCCGCGATCGGCAGCGCGCGGTAGACCACCAGCTGGGCCGCGAAACCGGCCGCGAGCGCCAGCGCGCCCACGATCCACAGCGGGCTGGTGAGCAGCACGAGGATGACGCGCAGCGGCTGGCCCGCGGAGAGCGCGGGCAGTTTGCCGAGCGCCCGCTTCTCCACCACGAACCCCACGCTGTACAGCAGGTTGGCCACCAGCGCGGCCCCCACACCCCACCACATCGCGCTATCGCCGCCGAGCGTGGGCCAGCAGGATGGACGCCGCTCCGGGCACCGCGCACGCCGCCCGGTCCACCAGCCGCAGCGGGCGCGGCACCCCGTGGAAGGGGGCGCCGGTGATCTTCACGTCCTCGAAGCCGGAGGCGGTGAGGAACGAGCGGAGCGCACGGGCGGTGTAGAGCCGCAGATGGCCCACCACCTCCGAGCCGGGGCGGCCGTGGATACCGCGCAGGCTCACCTCGGAGAAGACCGGCTGCACCCCGGCCAGCAGCAGCGCGCGGTTGTACCAGGCGGCCAGGTTCGGGGTGGAGAGCATCAGATGGCCGCCGGGCTTCAGGATGCGCCGCAGCTCGTCCAGCGCCTGGTCCGGGTCGACCAGGTGCTCCAGGATCTCGCTGAACAGCACCGCGTCCGCGCACCCGTCGGCGAGCGGGAGCCCCCCGTGTTCCAGCTCGCCCCGGACCACCGCGCCCATCCGGGGGCGGGCCCGGCGCAGCGCGTCCTGCGACCAGTCGATGCCGATGAGGCGGTGTCCGGCCAGCAGCGGGGCGGCGGTGGCGGCGGCCGTCCCGTCGCCGCAGCCGACGTCCACCACGGTCCCGCCGGGCCGCCCGGCGAGGGCGGCGGCCAGCAGCCGGGCCTGGCGCAGGCTGCGCCCGTCGCCGGAGGCCACGGGGACGGCCGGGTTCTCGTAGAAGTCCCGCAGGCCGGAAGGAGGGGCGGCGGGGGCGCCGGTCTCCTGCGAGGCGGCGGCGGGTGCGTCGGCCGGAGTGTCTGTCCCGTGCGGGGCGGCGGCGGGCACGGCGGCCGGGGTGTCTGTCCCGTGCGGGGCGGCGGGCACGGCGGCCGCCTGCGGGAGCGGTGCGGTGTCGGTCATACGGTCTCCGGGGAAGTCGCCGCCAGATGGCGGGTGAACAGGCCGAGCAACTCCCGGCCGTCCTCGTCGCCCAGCAGGGTCCGCGACCAGCGCAGGGCCAGATGGAGCCGGCCGCCGGTGGACGCGGTGGTGAACGTGAGCCCTCTCGGCAGCCGGGCCGGGGCGGAGATCCACAGGGCGCCGGACCTCCCCGCCTCACCGAAGTCCAGCGGGTACGGGATCCGGCCGACGTTGCTGAGCAGCGTCGTGGAGGTCCACGGCCCCGCCAGCACCCGCAGCCCCCGGGTGTACGCAGCACGCGCGGCGACCGGGAGCAGCGGGGTGGTCAACAGCGAGACGGAGCGCCCCAGTTGGGGGCGGGGCAGCGCCTTGAGGGCCCGGGTGCGCTCGGCGGTGAGCCGCAGCAGTACGGGGATGTCCGCGCCGGGCGCCACCTCGGCGGGGTCGAAGCCGACCTCGACCAGCCGGGTGCCGTTGCCGATGGGCATCCCGGGCCCCCGGTCGCGGTCGTCCACGGGCATGGTGATGCGCAGCGGCCGCTCGGGCGCCCCCTGCCGCCGGTTCCAGTCGGCCACCGTCAGCGCGGTGGCGACCATCAGCTGGTCGTTCACCGTGTACGGGGCGCCCGACTCCCGCCGGGGCACCGGCAGTTCGACCAGCAGCTGGGAGTTGCCCGCCGCGCTGCCCGGGGTGCCCGCCGCCACCCGGGCGGGCCGGGCGAGGGCCGGGGCCCCGGAGCGTGGGGGCACCGGGGCCGTGACCGGGCGGGCCGGGGCGGCCGGCACGGGGGCCGCCCGCCCGCTGTAGATCTCGGCGGCGGTGGCCGCCAGCCGCAGACAGGCGGGCCCGTCCATGGCGGTGTGGTGCACGGTGAAGACCAGCACGCACCCCTCCCTCCCCGGCTCCTCGACCACGGTGACCCGCAGTGGAGGGGAGAGGGTGAGCGGCGGGGCGGCGGCGAGCGAGTCCGCCCGCGCCCGGTCCAGTGCCCCGGGCGCGGCGGGCGGGAAGCCGACCGGGTCCCGGTCCGGGGCGTCGGTCAGCTCCCACTCGTACCGCCGGGCGAACGGGCCGCGGGGCCGCTCCCGCATCAGCGCCCGCGGATGCCGGGCCAGCGCCGCGGCGAACGCGGCCCGCAGCCGGTCCTCCTCCAGCCGCCCGGGCAGATGGACCTCGATGTGGATGGTGCTCGGCTCGGCGTCCTGCGCGCAGTGCCGGTCCACCTCGTCCACGACGGGGAACGGAACCCGGGGCAGCCGCCCGGCCGCGAGCGGCCGGGCGGGGTGCGTGGCGGTCATCCGTTGGGTCCTCCGCCGTCGGACGGGGAGGCCGGGGAGCCCGGACCGCGCGTGGGCGGGTCGGTGTGCTCCTTCCCGAGGTGCGGCTTCCCGGTGCCTGGGCCGGTGCCGTCCGGCTTCCGGGCGTCGGCGGAGAGGGTCCGGCCGGACGACGGCACCGCCTGCTGCGGGATCGTCGCCTCGGTGTCCCCGCCACCGGCCGCCACGGCCGAAGGCTTTGGTGAGCGGCCCGCCGCCCGCCGTCCCCGGCCCGGTGCGGAGACCGTGACCAGTGCGGCGAACAGGGCGATCAGCGCCAGGAGTTGGGCGGTGGCCCCGAAGGCGCCCTCGCCCCTGGCCGTGTACTCCCCGGTGCCGATGGCCACGACCACCCCGGCCGCCGCCATGGAGGCGAAGGCGACGGGCGCCAGCCACGACGGGCGGAAGTGGGCGAGCACCGCGAGGACGGGCACCACCAGGGCGACCGGACCCGCGATCACGATGCCCACCAGGGTGAGCGCCACCGTGCCCAGGATCAGCCCCGGACCCGGCGGAACCGGCTGGTCCGCGTGCGTACCGTCGTACGCGCCCTCCGCACCACCGGAGTCCCGGCGACGGCCGAACGCGAGCCCCACCAGCACCAGGAAGAGCACCCCGGCCCCGATCAGCCCCGCCTGGTAGATCCGCGCGGGACCGTACTCCAGGGTGACCGTGCCGCCCTCGCCCTCGGGGACCAGCCAGGCCTGCTGCCAGCCGTCGATCCGCAGCGGCGTCAGCTCCTTGCCGTTCAGCGTGGCCTTCCAGCCCTTGTTGTGGTTCTCGTGGAGCTGGAGGTACGAGGCCTCGCCCGCGCCGATGGTCAGCGTGCGGCGGTCGCCCTCGCTCTCCTTGACGTCGAGCGTCCGGGCCGTGGCCGCGGGAGCCTTCGTCCCACCCGAGGAGAGCGTGACATCGGTGATCGCGAGCGGACCGGCGTCCCCGGCCTCCACCGTGTGGGTCGAGGCGCCCAGCTCCACCTTGCTCTGCTCGGAGCAGAGCGAGACGGCGATGGGGCGACGCTGGGTCAGATCCCCGATTCTGCCCTCCGCCTTGGTCTCCATGAGCGTGCCGCCGATGGCGAGGACCGGACCCTTTCCGCAGGGCAGGCTGAACTCCTTCTCCGGGTCCGGCTGCGGCGAGCGGAACTTGTCCAGCGCCGGGATGTAGACCTCGCTCAGCCCGACCGGCAGCTGCAACTTGTCGCCGGCGAACGGGTTGTGGACGGTGAGCGGCGCGGTACGCGAGATGGTGATGTCCATCTTGTCGGTCTTGATGGGGGAGAAGCGGGCCATGCCGTTCTCGTCCACCGCCGCCACCGCCGTGCCGTCCGGCGAGCTGATCTGCACCTGCTCGGGCCGGGCGGAGATCCCGCCGGCCGCCGCGAAGACGATCTCCCCGACCTCGGTCGCCTCCGGCCACGACAGGCGCAGTACGGGGCGGTCGCCCGCGATCCACGCCGTGGTGAGGTCGCCGTCGGTGAGGTTGCGCGCGGTGAGGTTGGTGCCGAGCCGGGCCGTGGAGTCGGCGCTCACCAGGATCTGGTTGCGCTTCCCCGTCAGCTCGAACAGCAGCTTGTCCAGCGCGTCGCCCGGCACGGGCACCGCACTCGCGGCGACCGTGTACTCCCCGGCCTGACCGGTGGTGAACTGCCGGTGCAGCCCGGTCTCCGCGGCCACGGCGGAGAGCCCGCCCGGGTCGCTGCCGCGCTTCAGCGCGTAGACCGTCGCGTCGGCACCCTCACGCGGGGCGTCGGCGGGCAGCTCCAGCATCCGGGTCACCTGCACCCCGGGGATGGCGATGTCGCTGAACCCGGCGCCGGTCAGACCGGGGCGCCCCTGCTGGGACTTGAGGATCGTCACCTTCAGCCACTGGGCCGGGCCCTCGGGCGCGGCCACCTGCTGGAGGGAGCCGTCGGGGCGGACCGGGCTGTCCTTGTGGCCCCGGTCCGTCTCGACGCGCACCTCGGTCGCCGCCGCCCGCACACCGTTGCCGGGGAGCGGGGTGAGCTGCAGCGAGGCGGGAATCTCCTGCGTACCGGAGAAGTCGATCCGGACCCACTCGCCCTTCGGGGAGGCCGCGGAGCCCTCGGCCCACGCCGTGTCCGGGTTGCCGTCGAAGGCGTTGACCGGGTCGTACTGCGGCAGATGGAAGAGCCAGTTGCCGACGGACGACGCGGTCACCGACTTGGCGCCCCGCAGCACCGCCGTGGTCTGGTGCTGCTTCCCCTCGGTCGGCAGGATCTGGCGCGGCTGCGCACCCGGGTCCTGCTCGGCCTCCGGCGCGTTGCGCTCGTCCGCCGTGTAGGTGTGGGACGTGTTGGTGTTGACCAGGCCGAAGCGGGTGTCGGCCCGGCGCAGCCCGTCGCCCGCCGCGTAGAGCGACGGCTTGCCCACGCCCGGGTGGGCGTCACCGGCCAGCACGGTCGGCCGGCCCTCCAGGACACCGGCCGCCGCGAGCGGCAGCAGGGACTCCGGGCCGCCGCTGACGACGGCGGTCGAGGAGACGGGGACGGCGGTCGCCCGGCCGGGACGCTCGGTGCCGGTGGGCGGCTCGTAGATCTCCACCGCCTTCTGGCGCGGGTAGAGCCCCTCGATCTGCACCGGGGTGCCGTCGGCGATCCGGCCGCCGGTCATCACCGGGCCGTAGCTCTCGACGCGCCGGTAGCCGGAGGCCTCCAGGGTGCGCTTGACCGTGGTGGTGGGCACGTACCCCAACTGGTCCGGGTCCAGGTCGTTGCGGACCACGACGTAGTGCAGCCCCGCCCGGTTCAGGAACTCGCTCAGCCCGGGCACCTGCCCGCCGGAGGTGAGCGCCTGCTCGACCGCGTCCATCGCCCGCCGGTTGCCCGGGGTGCCGAAGGGGACGTAGTCGCGCTGGGCGTACGGCGTGTCGGCCAGCACGTCCAGCGGCTGGTCGATGGTGGAGCCCCAGGCGTAGATGCCGTGCGCGGTGGCGGGCACCACGAGGGCCCGGTCGTCCGGAGAGTTCTCCTTGAGCCAGTCCGCGGCCTTCGCCCAGTGATCCGGGATCTCCTTGAACGAACCCGGCTGCAGGATCGACCCGTTGACGTACGGCCAGGCAAGACCCGGCAGCACGAGCACGGCGGCGACCACCGGGGCCAGCCGGCGCGCCCGCACCGGCACCCGCCCGTCCTGCCCGCTCCGCCCGAGCCGCAGCGCGAGCACGGCGGTGATGTGGGCCAGGCCGAGCGCCAGGGCGAGGGCCAGACCCGTCTGGAACTTGTAGATGTTGCGGAACGGCACCAGCCAGGTGTCCAGCCACTCCTGCACGGTCCCGTGGAAGAGACCGCCCAGCGCACCGCCGTACCCGGCGAGCGTGATCAGCGCGACGGAGAGCACGGTCAGCACCAGCCAGCGGCGCTCGGGCAGATCGCGCCGGGCCAGACCGGCCAGACCCAGCGCGGCGGCCAGCGCCGAGCCCAGGATCGTGACGGTCCCGGTGACGACGGTCCACCCGGCGGGCAGCCAGGCCTCGCCGAAGTTCAGATAGCCGACCCAGTTGCCCGCGCCGCGCAGCGCCTCGGCCGCCGACATGGTCGTCGTCGTGGTGAACGACGACTCCACGTACGGCATGAAGTTCTCACCGAAGACGCCGAGCAGCAGCAGCGGAACGATCCACCACGCGGTCGCGAGGATCACGCCGGGTATCCACCACAGCAGCAGCGCCCGCTTGCGCGGACCCCCCGGCCGGGAGAGCAGATAGAGCCCCACCGGCAGCAGCGAGGCCAGCGTGGACGCCGCGTTCACCCCGCCCATCAGCGGGATCAGCAGCGCGGAACGGGCGGCGGCGATCCGCGGCGCGAGGCGCGCGTCCGTCAGCGGCAGCAGCACCCACGGCAGCATCGCGCCCGGCAGGGCGGCGGCCGAGGTCGAGCCGATCACGATCGTGTACGTCGGCCAGAGCGCGTACACCAGGGCGCCGAGCAGCCGGGTGGCCGAGGAGCCCACCCGCAGCCGCTCCGCCAGCCGCAGCGCGCCCCAGAAGGCGGTCGCCACGATCAGCGAGAGCCACAGTCGCTCCGCGAGCCAGGTCGGCACCTTCGTGAGCTCGGCCAGCCCGTAGTACGGCAGCATCGGCACGAGGTAGCCGATGTACTGGTCGGCGATCCCGCCGAACCCGTTCCGGCTGTGCCACAGCTCGCCCAGGTCACCGAGGAACCGCCCGGGATCCACGACGACCCCGAGCTTGGTGTCGAACGTCATGCGTCCCGGCGACACCGCCAGGAACGCCACGAACACCACGGCCCAGACCCCCAGCAGCCAGCGCCGCGAACGGGGCGCCGTACCGTCGGCCGGTCTGCCGGATGGCGGGTCGCCGCCGTCCGGGGCCTGGTGGGGTGGGAGGTGGACTGCGCTGGTCATGAACACCGCCGGAGAATGAGAAGGAGGTTCCAGGTGGCGAATTCCCGCACTCCGGGCACCCGGGTGACAAGTTCGGGCAGGACCGGCCAGTACCGCGACCGCGCGGACACGATGTCCACGTCGGTACGGCCCCGCACATGGCGCAGTGTCGGGCCGACGCCGATCCTGAAGAGGTTCTCGCCGAGGCGGTGCTTGGCCGGCTTGCCGGTGCGCCGCTCGTACCGTGCGCGGGCGCGCTCGGCGCCCAGGTAGTGCCAGGGGGCCCACTCGTGGCCGCCCCACGGCGAGTACCAGTTGGTGAACGAGACGTAGATCAGCCCGCCGGGGCGGGTGATCCGCGCCATCTCGCTGAGAAAGGTGTGGGGGTCCTCGACGTGCTCCAGCACGTTGGAGGAGAAGGTGACATCGGCCGCCCCGTCCGCGAGGGGCAGCAGATAGCCGTCCGCGACGACCGCGTCCCGCGGCCCCCGCGCCGACCGGTCACCCAGCACCCCGGCGTCCGGCTCGAAGAGATAGCCCTGCGCGCCGCGCCGCCGGAACTCCCGGGTGAAGTAACCGGGGCCGCCGCCGACGTCGACGACGACCTTCCCCTCCAGGGGGACATGCCGCTCGACCTGGTCCGCCGCGTCCCTGGCCAGCAGGGTGTAGACGGTCTCCGGGTCCTCGGGCTCGCGCAGGAAGGCGCGGAACAGCGCGAGGGAACGGCGGAAGGACGGGTCTTTCACGGGCGGGCACCCGTCGGCCAGGACCGCGTACCGCTGATCGCCTCGGCGGCCACGGCCTCCAGCTGGGTCACGCTGCTGCTCCACCGGTAGGCGGCGGCCCGCTCGCGCGCGGCCTTGCCCATCGCCCGGCGGCGCTCCTCGTCCAGCGCCAGCGCGCACCAGGCCGCGGCGAAGGACGACTCGCCCCGGGCGAGGATGCCCGTGACCCCGTCCTCGACGGAGTCGCGCAGCCCGGGGACGTCGAAGCCGAGGGTCGGCGTCGACCGGGAACCGGCCTCCGTGACCACCAGCCCCCATCCCTCGACGGCCGCCGGGTGCAGCAGCATCCAGGAGGCGCAGAGCAGCCGGTGCTTCTCCTCCTCGGAGACATGCCCGGCGAACTCCACACCGGGACCGGCGAGCCGCTCCAGCCGCTCGCGCTCGGGACCGTCACCGACGACCACGAGCCGGCCGCCGGTGACGGGCCGGACCCGCTCCCAGAGCTGGAGCAGCAGGTCGATGCGCTTGTAGTCGACCAGCCGGCCGAGCGCCAGGAAGAGCGGGGTCGCGGAGCGTTCGGTCTGCGGGCGCGGCTCCTGGACGCCGTTGTTCACCAGCCGTATCCGCTCGTCCGGAACGCCCAGCTCCCGCAGGGCGGTCGCGGTGGACGGGGAGACGGCGATCATCAGATGGTCCCGGTAGGCCCGGGAGAGCGCCCAGTGTTCGAGCTGTCGCCCGGCGCGGGCCACCGGCGCCGGGAAACGCATCTCCCACAGATCGGTGTGGACATGGTTGACCAGGCACACCGTCGGACCCCGGTGCCACAGGGGCGCCAGGTACGGCATGCCGTTGCAGACCTCCACCAGCAGGTCGCAGCTGCCGACCTGCCGGGCGAACGCGGAGCGGGCGCCGAGGTAGTGCCCCAGCTGGGAGCCCGCGGAGACGACCCGGTAGGGCCGCCGCGCGGCCTGCCCACCGCAGAGCAGGGTGACGTCGTGGCCGCGTTCGGTGAGGCCGAGGGCGAGCTGGTCGATGAGCAGCTCGGAGCCGCCCGCGGCCGGGTTGCCCAGGTCGCGGTGGGCGAGGAAGACGATGCGTCTCGGGGAGGCGGGAATCCTGGGGGAGACCGGGCCCTGACCCTGTGGCGCGGCTGCGTGGAGCAGCGGGGGAGGTACGTGCTGGGGCATGGGTGCTCCAACTCGGCTCGGGGAGCGGGGGACTCGGGTGGGGCTGGGACGAGCGGTGAGGGTTCCGGTGCCGGAGGGGCGAGGCGCACGGGAACGGGGTCGGGAAGACGGAAAGGGAACGGGTGTGAAGGTGGTGCGGTGGGGCGCGGGATCAAGGTGTGACGAGACCGGGGGCCGTGCTTTGGTGGGGATAGACAGTTTTCGTCACGGGTAGGCACCCGGCTACTCACCGATGCGACAACTTGCCGGTAACTCAGGTGGGCGAGTTCGTCATCATGTGAGTATTCGGGGCCTCCGGCTCGCTCCGGCGCCCCCGGACGACGAGCACCGTGCCCACCAGGGTGAGGACGAGACCGAGCGCGACCGTCCCCGCCGGCAGGGTTCCGCCGAGCAGTGCCAGCCGCTTGCTGTCCGCCGACGCCAGCTCGACCTGCTTCTTCTGGGTCTCCTCGGTGAACTCGACCCGCTTGCTCTCCAGCAGCGTCACGGCGTCCTTGGAGGAGCCCGGCGCCCGCAGCGTCTTCCTCGGGCCGATCGCCGCGTTGATGATCCGCCCGGTCCGCTGGTCCACCACCAGCTCGATGCCGCTGTTGGAGTACCACTCCTCGGCCAGGATCTGGGGCGTCTTCGGCCTGTCCACGAGCACGCCGGGCACCTGGCGCACCCCGGTCCTGGTCGGCTCGACCTTGCCCTTGAACAGGTAGCCCTCGTACCCCTGGATCTTCCGCTCGCCCGCGTACTCCAGGCGCACCACGCCGCCGAGGGTGCTGTCCCACCAGCGGTATGCGCGTCTTTCGACATCGAAGGGGAACTTCAGATACGCCTCGCCGTCGAAGGTCGGGGACTCCTCGCAGCAGTGGACCGGCTCATTGGTGTACCGGTCGGTCACCCAGCGCTCCATGGTCCACTGCAGGGCGTCCCGCGGATCGGAGGCGGGCAGGGTCTCGGAGTGGTCGACCGAGGTGGACACGTCCCATACGGCGTTGCCGCTCTTGAGGCTGTCCGCCACGTCCCCGCGCACCTGGCGGGTGATCGTGATCTCCTTGCCCGTGACCGTCTCCACCTCGCCGGTGTCGAAGTAGCTGCCGGTCCCGGTGAAGACCGTGGTCGTGTCGGTGTCGATCGGGGTGCGCTTGGCCTGCGGCTGGACGTACCAGACGAGCAGGGGCGCGAGGACGAGCAGAAAGACCCCTGCACCCAGTAGGAAAAGTGACAGAGGTGAAGCAGTGCGGCGCATCCGGGCACTCCTGGGTCGAATCTCTTCGCGGGAGGTGCACGGGCCCCGGGCCGGTCAGCCCTTGATTGGCGTGAACAGTAAGCAAGGCCTTGACGGCATGTCAATGGACTGCCGACACTGTGTGCCAGCCGGAGGGGCCCGGCTGTACGGAGCGGGGATCGACTCCGAGCAAGGAGCTGACCCGATCATGCGCAGACTCATCACCGCCGCCGCCACCGCTCTGGTGGGCGCGGCGCTCGCCGTCGGTGCCGCCATGGGCATCGTGGCGCTGCTCGACGCCACGCCCGAGCAGCCGAACACCCCCCTGATCAGCTACGAGACCGCGTCGGCGGGCTCGTGAAGTCTCACGCCTGGCAGGAGGTGCCCCGGTCGAAGGTGGAGCGGTTCGCCTCCATCGCCCTGGCCGAGGCCCCGGAGATCGCCCAGAAGATCCTCACCGAGATCCGGCAGGACTACCCCTACCTCCAGCTCGTCGAGGACGAGTCCGGCGAGCCCATGGCGCTCGTCGGCATCCGCCGGGCCATCGAGGGCTTCGTCCGCCACCTCGCCTCCGGCGCCGCCGACCCCCGGGTGCCCCCGGAGGTCTTCCAGGAGTTCGGCCGGGGCGAGGGGCTGCACGGGCGCACCCTCGACTCCCTCCAGGCCGTCTACCGGCTCGGCGTCCGGCTCACCTGGCGCAGGTTCGCCGAGATCGGCCAGCAGGTCGACATCGCCGCCCCCGCCATGTACGAGCTGGCCGAATCCGGCTTCGAGTATCTGGACGGCCTCGTGGAACAGTCGGTCCTGGGCTACGCCGAGGCGGCGGCCCGCCGTGCCAGCGAGCGGCTGCGCCTCCAGCGCCAGCTGATCGACCTGCTCCTGGTGGAGCACCGCGGCGACTCCGCCCGTACGCTCGCCGAGCGGGCGGCCCGGGTGGGCTGGGAGCTGCCGGAGACCATCGCGGTGGGCGTCCTGATGCGCCCCGCCCGGGAGGCCGTGGCCCCCGCGGTGGGGCAGGGGATCCTGCTGGAGATGGAGAGCGAGCAGCCCCGCATCGTCATCCCCGACCCGGAGACGGCCGGCCGGGCGGAGACCCTGCGCCGGGCCACCGCCGGCTGGTCCGGCGCGATCGGCCCGTCGGTCCCGCTGGCCGCCGCCGCCACCTCGCTGCGCTGGGCCGAGACGGCCGTCCAGCTGATCAAGAAGAACCTGCTGCCCCAGGGCGAGGTGCTGCACTGCACCGAGCGCACCGAGGAGCTGGTGCTCCTGCCGTCCCGGGAGCTGATCGACGCCGCCGCCCGCCGCTGCCTCGCCCCGCTGGACGGCCTCGGCCCGACCGCCGCGCGGCGGCTGGCCGAGACCCTGCTCGCCTGGATCGAGACGCCCGGGGGCGCCCCCGAGGTCGCCCAGCGGCTCGGCATCCACCCGCAGACGGCCCGCTACCGGCTCCGCCAGATCCGCGAGCTGTGGGGCGACGCGATCGACGACCCCGACCAGCGCTTCGAAATGCTGCTGGTGCTCCGCTCACAGAGGCTGAGGGGAGCACCAGCGGCGGGGGGCGAGTGACCCCCGCAGGCGTACGGGATCAGACCGGGGTGACGTACGCCCCGGCGATTCCGCCGTCCACCAGGAAGTCCGTCGCGTTGACGAACGAGGAGTCGTCGCTCGCCAGGAAGGCGACGGCGGCGGCGATCTCCGTCGGCTCGGCGAACCGGCCGACCGGGATGTGCACCAGCCGCCGCGCGGCCCGCTCCGGGTCCTTCGCGAACAGTTCCTGGAGCAGCGGCGTGTTCACCGGCCCCGGGCAGAGCGCGTTGACGCGGATGCCGTCGCGGGCGAACTGCACCCCCAGCTCACGCGACATCGCCAGCACCCCGCCCTTGGACGCGGTGTACGAGATCTGCGAGGTCGCCGCCCCCATCCGGGCCACGAACGAGGCCGTGTTGATGATCGAGCCCCGGCCCTGGGCGCGCATGTAGGGGATGGCCGCCTTGCAGCAGAGGTAGACGGAGGTCAGGTTGACCTCCTGCACCCGCCGCCAGGCCTCGAGACCGGTCTCCAGGATCGAGTCGTCGTCGGGCGGCGAGATCCCCGCGTTGTTGAACGCGATGTCCACCGAACCGTAGGTGTCGAACGCCGCCTTGAAGAGCGCCTCGACCTGCTCGGCGTCGGTGACGTCGGTACGGACGAAGAGCCCGCCCGCCTCCTCGGCGGCGGCCTTGCCGCTCACCTCGTCCACATCGGCGCAGACCACCTGGGCGCCCTCGGCGGCCAGCCGCCGTACGGTGGCCAGGCCGATGCCGCTGCCGGCTCCGGTGACGACGGCGGTGCGGCCGACCAGGCGGCGGCAGACAGGGGAAGTGTCGGTCATGGTGCTCAGGCCTCCGTGCTGATGAAGACGTTCTTGGTTTCGGTGAAGGCGGCCAGGGCGTCAGGACCGAGTTCACGGCCCAGACCCGACTGCTTGAAGCCGCCGAAGGGGGTCGAATAGCGCACGCTGGAGTGCGAGTTGACGGAGAGGTTCCCGGCCCGCAGCCCCTGGCCGACGCGGAGCGCCCGCCCGATGTCCCGGGACCAGATGGACCCCGCGAGCCCGTAGTCGGTGGCGTTCGCCAGCCGCAGGGCCTCCTCCTCGCCGTCGAACGGCAGGACCACGGCGACCGGCCCGAAGACCTCCTCCACGGCCACCGGGGCATCGGCCGCCACCCCGGTCAGCACGGTCGGCGGATACCAGAACCCGGGCCCTTCGGGAGCCTTGCCGAGGAGCACCGTGACGCCGTCGGCGCCCCGGTCCCCGTCGACGAAGCCGCGCACCCGCTCCCGCTGGGCGGCCGAGATCAGCGGGCCCATCTGCGTCTTCCCGTCAGCCGGATCGCCCACCACCACGGCCGCCAGCGCCGGGGCGAACCGCTCCAGGAACCGGTCGTACACCGGCCGTTCGACCAGGATCCGGGTCCGGGCGCAGCAGTCCTGGCCCGCGTTGTCCAGGAAGGACATCGGGGCGGCGGCCGCGGCGGCCTCCACATCGGCGTCCGCGAAGACGATGTTGGGGCTCTTGCCGCCGAGTTCGAGGGTCAGCCGCTTCACGCGCTCGGCGCACCGGGTCATGATGTGCTTCCCGGTCCGGGTGGAGCCGGTGAACACGATCTTCGCCACGCCCGGATGGTCCACCAGGGCGCTCCCGGCCACCGGCCCCTCACCGGGCAGCACCTGGAACAGTCCCTCGGGAAGCCCTGCCTCCAGGGCGAGTTCGGCCAGCCGCAGAGCGGTGAGCGGGGTGGTCTCGGCGGGCTTGAGGAGGACGGCGTTGCCCGCCGCGAGCGCCGGGGCGAGCCCCCAGGCGGCGATGGGCATCGGGAAGTTCCAGGGGGCGATGATCCCGATGACGCCCAGCGGCTCCAGGACCGTGAAGTCGATGCCGCCCGCCACCGGGATCTGCCGGCCGAGCAGCCGCTCGGCCCCGCCCGCGCTGTAGTCGAGGAGGTCGCGGACGTTGCCCGCCTCCCAGCGGGCGTTGCCGATGGTGTGACCGGCCTCCCGCACCTCCAACTGGGCCAGTTCCTCGATGTGTTCGTCGACGGTGGCGGCGAAGCGGCGCAGCAGCCGGGCCCGGTCGGCGGGCGCGGCGGCGGCCCACGGGCGCTGGGCGGCGGTGGCGCGGGCGACGGCCGCGTCCACATCGGCGGGGGAGGCGGCGGGCACGCTGGCGATGACCTCGGCCGTGGCCGGGTTCAGGACGTCCAGGGTGGACGCCGCGGAGTGCTGTGACACGTACGGACCTCGATCAGGAAGCAGGGATGGTCAGAGGCGTTCGAAGGAGCGGCGCAGCTCCCAGTCGGTCACCGCCGAGTCGTAGGCGGCGAGTTCGACCTCGGCCATGTTCAGGTAGTGCGCGACGACCTCCTCGCCGAACGCCTCCTTCGCGATGGGGCTGGCCTCCCACAGCTCGGCCGCCTCCCGCAGGGTCGTCGGCACCTGGTCGTACGCGGAGGTGTAGGCGTTGCCCGTACACGCCTCCGGCAACGGCAGCCGCTGCTCCACCCCGTACAGTCCGGCGGCGACCAGCCCGGCCACGGCCAGATACGGATTGACGTCACCGCCCGGCAGCCGGTTCTCGAAGCGCATCGACCGGCCGTGGCCGACGACCCGCAGGGCGCAGGTGCGGTTGTCGACGCCCCAGGCGACGGCGGTGGGGGCGAAGGAGCCGGGCTGGAAGCGTTTGTAGGAGTTGATGTTGGGCGCGTAGAGGAGGGAGAAGTCCCGCAGGGCGGCGAGCTGTCCGGCCAGGAAGTGGCGCATCAGCTCGGACATCCCGTCCGGTCCGTCGCCCGCCATCACGTTCTCACCGTTCTCGTCGGTGAGGGAGAGGTGGATGTGGCAGGAGTTGCCCTCGCGCTCGTCGTACTTGGCCATGAAGGTCAGCGAGACGCCTTCCTGGGCCGCGATCTCCTTGGCGCCGGTCTTGTAGACGGCGTGCTGGTCGCAGGTGGTCAGCGCCTCGTCGTAACGGAAGACGATCTCGTGCTGGCCGGGATTGCACTCGCCCTTGGCCGACTCGACGGTCAGCCCCGCCTGCTGCATCTCGTTGCGGATGCGGCGCAGCAGCGGCTCGACGCGGCCGGTTCCGAGGATGGAGTAGTCGACGTTGTACTGGTTGGCCGGGGTCAGCCCGCGGTAGTCGCGGTCCCAGGCCTCCTCGTAACTGTCCCGGAAGACGATGAACTCCAGCTCCGTGCCGACCTGCGCGGTGTACCCGAGCGCGGAGAGCCGGTCGAGCTGGCGGCGCAGGATCTGGCGCGGCGCGGCCACGACCGGGCCGCCGTCGTGCCAGGCCAGGTCCGCGATCACCAGGGCGGTGCCCTCGTGCCAGGGCACCGGGCGGAGCGTGGCGGGATCGGGGACCATGCCGAAGTCGCCGTAGCCGTTCTGCCACGAGGACATCGCGTAGCCGTCGACCGTACGCATCTCGGTGTCCACGGCCAGCAGATAGTTGCAGCCCTCGGTACCGTGCTCCAGCACCTCGTCGAGGAAGAACCTGGCGGCGAACCGCTTCCCCTGGAGCCGGCCCTGCATATCGGGGAAGGCCAGCACCACCGTGTCTATCGAGCCCTCCGCGACCCGTGAACAGAGTTCGTCGACGGTGAGCGGGGATGTGCGGTCTGCCACGGGATTCCTCCTTGGGTGAACCGGGAGGCTTAAGGTATGACAGGAAACCATTGCTTGGGAAGGGGATGCGCGGATGGCCGCCAGGAGGAGAACCGACGACACCCGTCCGGCGGCAGCGGAACGCCCCCCGGAGGCCGTCGAGGGGGCGGGCGGGGAGGCGGCGGGCGGGGTGGCCGACGCCGGGCCCGGGCCGCTCGCCTCCGTGCTGCGGCCCGTCCGCGCGGGCAACGGCTTCGAGGAGACCCTCGAACAGGTGCTGCAACTGCTCCGGCTCGGCCTCGTCCCGCCCGGCGACCGCCTCCCCGCCGAACGCGAACTCGCCCAGCACCTGGGCGTCAGCCGGGTCACCCTGCGCGAGGTGCTCAAGGTCCTCCAGGACCAGGGCATGGTGGAGAGCCGGCGCGGCCGCTACGGCGGAACGTTCGTCCTGCCCCGCGCCACCGCCCCCGGCAGCGGCGACGAGCTGCGCCGCCGGATCGCGGCCGTCGACGTGGAGGACACCCTGCGCTTCCGCGAGGTGCTGGAGACCGGGGCCGCCGGGCTCTGCGCCGACGGGCTCGCGGCCGACGGCGCCGGCCGGCTGCGTACGGCCCTGGAGGCCACCCAGGGCGCCCGGCTGGAGGACTACCGCCGCCAGGACACCCTGCTCCACCTCACCCTCGCCGAACTCTCCGGCTCCCGCTCGCTCGCCGCCCAGTACGCCTCCGTACGCGCCACCCTCAACGAACTCCTCGACTGCATCCCCCTGTTGGTCCGCAACCTGGAGCACTCCCAGCAGCAGCACGCGGCCGTCGTCGAGGCGGTGCTCGACCGGGACGCGGAGGCGGCGCGCGAGATGATGCGCGAACACTGCGCCGGCACGGCGGCCCTGCTGCGCGGCTTCCTCTCCTGACCGGCCGCCCCGCCGGCCCCCGCACGGTGGATCCGTAACCACTCTTTAACGCGCGCCCCTTGCCATCCGCCCCGACGTTCCACAAAGGTGTGCCGACGAACCTTTGAGCGACGGGATTCCGTCGACGGAGTCGACACACGTCTGGAGCACCTCATGGCCCAGGGAACCGAAACACCAGCCGGACCGCCGGGCGGCAAGAGCACCGGCACCGGGAAGGGCGCGGCCGACGCCTCCGGCACCGCCGCGTATCTCGACCGCCGCACCCTGCGCCGGGGCAGCGCCGGCTGGCTGCTGCTCACCGGGCTCGGCGTCGCCTACGTCGTCTCCGGCGACTTCTCCGGCTGGAACATCGGCCTCTCCAAGGGCGGCTTCGGCGGACTCGCCGTGGCCATGCTCCTGATGGGCGTCATGTACGCCTGTCTCGTCTTCGCCCTGGCCGAACTCTCCGCCATCCTCCCCACGGCGGGCGGGGGTTACGGCTTCGCCCGGCGCGCGCTCGGCACCTGGGGTGGCTTCCTCACCGGCACGGCCATCCTCATCGAGTACATCCTCGCCCCCGCCGCGATCTCCCTCTTCATCGGTGACTACGTAGAATCGCTCGGCCTCTTCGGACTGACCTCCAGCTGGCCGGTCTACCTCGCCTGTTTCGCGATCTTCATCTCCATCCACCTCTGGGGCGTGGGCGAAGCGCTCCGCTTCAGCCTGGTCGTGACCGCCATCGCGGTCGCCGCCCTGCTCATCTTCGCGATCGGCGCCTTCATCGAGTTCGACGCGGGCCGCCTCAACGACATCCCGGCCGACACCACCGCCTTCGGCTCCAACTCCTGGCTGCCGTACGGACTGCTCGGCATCTGGGCCGCGTTCCCCTTCGGCATGTGGTTCTTCCTCGGGGTGGAGGGCGTGCCGCTCGCCGCCGAGGAGGCCAGGGACCCGGTCCGCTCGATGCCCAAGGCCCTCGCCATCTCGCTCGCCGTCCTGGTCTTCCTCGCCCTCATCACCTTCGTCTCCGCCACCGGCGCCCGGGGCGCCGACGCCATCAAGGAGGCCGGGAACCCGCTCGTGGTCGCCCTCCAGGGCGGCGGCGAGCCCACCGTCCTGAGCCGGTTCGTCAACTACGCGGGCCTCGCCGGACTGGTGGCCTCCTTCTTCTCCCTGGTCTTCGCCGGTTCCCGCCAGCTCTTCGCCCTCTCCCGGGCCGGCTATCTGCCCCGCTTCCTCTCCCTCACCAACCGCCGCAAGTCCCCCTACCTCGGCCTCCTCATCCCCGGGATCATCGGCTTCACCCTGGCCGCCTGGAGCGGCAACGGCGGCCGGATGCTCAACGTCGCCGTCTTCGGGGCCACCATCAGCTACGCGCTCATGGCCCTCTCCCACATCGTGCTGCGCCGCCGCGAACCCGAACTGCCCCGGCCCTACCGCACCCCCGGCGGCGCGGGCACCTCGTCGGTCGCCTTCGTTCTGGCATGCTCGGCGCTGGTGGCGACCTTCCTGGTGGACCGGGACGCGGCGTTCATCGCGCTCGGCGTGTACGCGGTGGCGCTCGCCTACTTCGCCTTCTACAGCCGCCACCGGCTGGTCGCGGGCGCCCCGGAGGAGGAGTTCGCCGCACTGGCGGCGGCGGAGGCCGAACTCCGGCGCGGCTGACCGCCCGCGCTCCGGGGGCCGCGACGAGAACCGACCGCCCGTGCCCCCTGATCCGTAACGAGACAACCGAAGGAGCCGTCCCATGTCCCGGCCCGTCATCGGCATCAGCACCTACCAGGACCCCGCCCGCTGGGGCGTCTGGGAGATGCCCGCGGTGCTCCTGCCCGCCGCCTACCCCCGCCTGGTCCGGGCGGCGGGCGGACTCGCGGTGCTCCTGCCGCCGGACGAGGCGGAGGACGCGGCCCGGGAGCTCGTCGCCGCCCTGGACGGGGTGGTGATCGCCGGGGGAGCGGATGTCGAGCCCGTACGGTACGGAGCCGACCCCGACCCCCGTACGGGGCCTCCGGCCCGGGAGCGCGACGCCTGGGAACTCGCCCTGATCGAGGCGGCGATCGAGCAGGGCGTCCCGCTGCTGGGCATCTGCCGGGGCATGCAGCTCCTGAACGTGGCCCTCGGCGGCACCCTGCACCAGCACCTGGACGGCCACACCGGCGGCCACGCCGTCTTCGGCGGCCACCCGGTGGACCCCGTCCCAGGCACGGCGTACGCGGCGGCCGTCCCGGAACAGACCACGGTCCCCGCCTACCACCACCAGGCCGTGGACCGCCTGGGCACCGGCCTGATCGCCTCGGCCCACGCCCCCGACGGCACGGTGGAGGCGCTGGAACTCCCGGACCGCGAGAGCCTGGTGCTCGGGGTCCAGTGGCACCCGGAGATGGGGGAGGACCTCCGGGTCATGACGGCCCTGGCGGACGCGGCCGGCCGCCGACAGCGGGAGCGTACGCCGGTGTAGGCGTCGGCGCCGGGAGCCCCTTGTGCGTGCCCCGGGGCCGTACAGGCGTGGTGAGCCGGTGACCGGGGCCCGGCCGCCGTCCGGGGCCGCGTCGGCGCCGAGCGCCGGGGAGGTGCGGTGCTGCGGTGTACAGGTGCCCTGCTCAGGCGCCCGGTGCCCCGGGGCCCGAGAAACCCGGGCCGGTGAAGTCGGGGCGGCTGTAGGCGGGGCGGGTGTGGGCACCGGGCCCGGAGAAGTCAGGGGCGGTGAAGTCCGGCGCGGAGAAGTCCGGGCCCGTGAACGCGGGCGGGGCCGGGCGCGATCGGCCCTCGGGGCCTCGGCCGTCCGGTCCGCCGCCGCCAGCTCCTGGAGCAGGAACGGCCGGATCGCCTTGTCCCGCAGGGCGGTGCGCCAGGCATCCCGGGCACGGTCAAGGTCGGGCGAGCGGTGCTCGTCGCGCGACGGGCCGGACGGTGAGCCGGGGGCCGACTGGAGCGCGGCCGTGCGGTAGAGGGCGACCAGGCTGATCAGGGAGGTGGCCGCCGCGATGGCCAGGCTGACCCAGCCCACCCGGACGAGGGTGTCGGCCAGGTCCGTCAGGCTGTCGGTCAGGCGGAGCCCGTACCCCAGCAGCAGGAACGTCGTCGCGGCGACCGCGGCGAGGATCGGCGTCAGCACCCCGAGGACCGCCAGCACCCCGGCGCCCGGCCGCTCCTGGGCCCCGGGGCCCGACAGGGAGGGGCGCCCGCCGTCCGGGACCCGGTCGTGGTGGGCGCGCCGCAGGGCCGCGTACGCCCGGTGCTCGGCGGCGGCCGCCGGGGCGGTCCGCGCCGCCGCGGCCAGGGCCCGGGTGCGCAGCCGGTCGGCGCTCAGCCCGGACCGCTCCAGCAGCCGGCGGATCTCCGCCGAGGCGAGCACCTCGTCGAGCACATCCGCGTAGTCGGATCTGTCCTCGTCCCCGAGCCGGGAAGGCCTGCCCATACTCTCCCTCGATCGATGTGTGGCCGTGGGGGCCCACGGGAGGTCCCGCGAGCCCCCACGGCGCTAAGGCGTTCCTACAGGTGCTGCGCGACGGCGGGCATCAGGTCCTGGAAGGTGCGCCCGTCGGCCGCCGCGCCGATGGCCGTCATCTGCCAACCCGCTCCGGACCGCTGGACCTTGGCCATGATCTGCGCGGTGTGCCGCCCGCCGCCGGTCAGCGTGTACCGCGCCAGCTCCTGGCCGTTGCTCTCGTCGACCAGACGGCAGAAGGCGGCCTCGACCTCCTCGAAGGTCTGGCCGGTGAACGAGTTCACCGTGAAGACGATCTGGTCGACATGGGCGGGCACCCGGCGCAGGTCGACGACGATGGACTCGTCGTCCCCGCCCTCGCCCGCCCCGCCGACCCGGTTGTCCCCGGTGTGCTGGACCGAGCCGTCGTCGCTGGTCAGATGCTGGAAGAAGACGACGTCCTGGGGCTCCTGGCCGGCGAAGAGCACGGCCGAGGCGTCCAGGTCGATGTCACGGGCGGTCAGCCGGGCCAGGAAGCCCTTGCGCGCCGACTTCCAGCCCAGCCCCATCCGGACGACGCCGAGTTCACCGCCGCCGGACTTGCTGAGGCTGACCTGCTGGCCCTTGGAGAGGTTGATCGTCATGTTTCCGCCTTCGGTGGCTTCGCTGAGATGGATACGTCCGGACCGGGCCGGAGTGTTCAGAGACCGACGCCGAAGTCGGCGACGATGCCGCTCAGCCCGGAGGCGTAACCCTGCCCGACCGCACGGAACTTCCACTCGGCGCCGTGCCGGTACAGCTCGCCGAAGACCATCGCCGTCTCGGTCGAGGCGTCCTCGCTGAGGTCGTAACGGGCGATCTCCGCGCCGCCAGACTGGTTCACCACACGGATGTAGGCGTTGCGGACCTGGCCGAAGCTCTGGCCGCGGCCCTCCGCCTCGTGGATCGAGACGGGGAACACGATCTTGGCGACGGTCCCCGGCACGGCGGACAGGTCGACCTTGACGATCTCGTCGTCGCCCTCGCCCTCACCGGTGAGGTTGTCGCCGGTGTGCTCGACCGAACCGTCCGGGCTCTTCAGGTTGTTGTAGAAGACGAAGTGCTCGTTGGAGAGGACCTTGCCCGACTCGTCGCAGAGCAGCGCGCTCGCGTCGAGGTCGTAGTCGGTGCCGGTGGTCGTGCGGACGTCCCAGCCGAGGCCGACGAGGATCGCGGTCAGCCCCGGAGCCTCCTTGGTCAGCGAGACATTTCCGCCCTTGGCCAGGCTCACGCCCATGGTGTTCTCCCTTGTGTGGTGACGGGTGCGCGCACGGACCGCACCGCTACGGGTGACGGCGTGGACACGCTGCGGCAACACCCTAAAATCTACAGCACTGTAGATTTTCCCGGCCGCCACCGGGGGGCCGACGGCTGGATACGATTCCCCGGTGCCCGGCAGGTGAACGACCGTGACCGGGCCGCCGAGCGAGAGGGGGGCCGGACGGTGGACGCCGAAGGAACCGGTGGTGAACGGGAAACGCCTGCCCGCAGGCGCGGCCAGGGCGAGTTGGAGTCCCAGGTGCTGTCCGTGCTGGGCGAGGCGACCGAACCGGTCACCGCCGCCTGGGTGCTGCAACGGCTCGGCGGCGGCCTGTCGTACAGCACCGTCATCACCATCCTGACCCGGCTCCACGCCAAGCAGGCCGTCAGCCGGACCGGGCCCAAGCGTCCCGTGCTCTGGCAGCCCGTGGCCAACGAGGCCGGGCTCGCCGCGCTGCGCATGCGCCGCCTCCTCGACAAGCAGAGCGACCGGGACGCGGTGCTCTCCAGCTTCGTCTCCGTCCTGTCGGCTGACGACGAGGAGTTGCTGCGCTCGCTGCTGGCGGAGAGCGGGGCGGGCGGGGCGGCTCCGGGGGAGCCGGGTGCCGGTGGGCCTGGTTCCGGTGGGTCCGGTTCCGGTCGGCCCGGTCACGGCCGGTCCGGCGCGGCGACGGACCGGCCGGAGGGCTGACGATGGGCGTCTTCGTGTATCTGCCCCTGGTCCTGCCACTCACCGCGCTGCCGATCGCGCGCCTGGCCGAGCAGCACCTGCACCCACGGAGAGCCGCACGCCTGCTGACCACCGTCGCCGTGATCCTCGCCTCCTGCAGCCTGGTCTGCCTCGGGCTGCTGGTGGTGGTCGGCACCGCGCAGCTGCCCGGCAACCCGCTGCCCGACGGCTGGTCCGACGACGAGGTCCGCGAGGCCGTCCCGCACGACGCCTTCGCCGGGAAGGCGTCCATCCTGGCGCTCGTCGCCGTCACCATGGCCTGCGGGTTCACCCTCCACCGCCACTACCGCTTCCGCGCCCGCGCCCACCGCGCGCTCGCCGGGCTGCCGGGCGGCGGCGACCTCGCCGTCCTCCCCGACGACGTGCCGTACGCCTACGCGCTGCCCGGCTCGCCCGGCCGGGTCATGGTCTCCACCGGCATGCTCGCCGCCCTGGACCCGGCCGAGCGCCGGGCGCTGCTCGCCCACGAGCGGGCCCACCTGGCGGGCCGCCACCACCGGCTGCTGCTCGCGACCCGGCTCGCCGGATGCGTCAACCCGCTGCTGCGGCCCCTCCAGGCGGCCCTCGTCTACTCCACCGAGCGGTGGGCGGACGAGGAGGCGGCCCGGGCCACCGGCGACCGCAGGCTGACGGCCCGGGCGGTCGGCAAGGCGGCGCTCATCTCCCGCCCCGACCCCCGGGCCGCCGCCGTGGCGGGCTTCGCGGCCGCGGGGCCGGTGCCCCGACGGGTGGCCGCGCTGCTGGGCCCGGTCCCGCCGGACCGCGGCTGGCCGCCCGCGCTGACACCGGCCGGTGCCGCCGCGTTCGTCGCCGCAGCGGGGACGACCGTCTCCGCGCTCTCGGCGCTCAACGCGGCCGTCGCCCTCTATCTCGTACTGGAGGCGGCGACGACGCCGCTGTGACCTCCTCGCACGGGCGCCCCCCGGCGCCGGTACGAGGCCCCCGGCCGCGCCGGTTCACTGCCTCCACCCGCTCCGACCATCCCGAACGGCCCGCCGGATCGCTCCGGCGGGCCGACGCCGTCGGGTCGGGCCGGTCAGACGTCCAGCGCGGCGAGGGCCTGGGCCCAGCGGGCGTACTTCAAGTTGGCCAGATCTGCCACCGTCTTGACGTTGAACGCTTCCTGGAGCAGCTCGCCGTCGCGGTCCGAGACACCCTTCAGCGCCGAGACCGGCGCCGCGAGAATCGTGGCCAGGTCCTTGTCCGCGTAAGCCTTGTCGAGCACCTTGTCCAGGTCGATCTGGGCCACTGCTGCCTCCTGAGAACTCGTTCCTCCGCCGTCACGGCGGCCGGTCCCGGACGGGACCGCCAGCAGAACTGCGCGGAGCGGCGGGGGAGTTCCCGGGGGCTCCGGGGGGCGCCGGAATCGAGCCATGTGGGGTGTGCGGCCTTGACATCTACGGGCCTGTAAAGTTCGTGAGCCCGGCTATGAGGAGCGACACGTTGTCTGCCAGTCCGGGCCCTTCGGGGCCTTCGGAGTATGCGTATCAGGGACCTCGAAGGTCCCTCGACCCCCGGAGCCCCCAGGGCTCCCCAGGCCCTCAGGGCCGCAACGACCTGGCGGGTGAGCGGTGATCGCCGCCCTGCTCGGCCTCCTGGCGGTGTTCGTCCTGACCGCGGGGACGGGCTATTTCGTGGCCCAGGAGTTCGCCTATGTGTCCGCCGACCGGCTGACCCTCTCCCGGGAGGCCGCGGCCGGTGACAAGCGGGCCGCCCGCGCGGTGAAGGTCCTGGAGCGGCTCTCGTTCATGCTCTCGGGCGCCCAGCTCGGCATCACCGTCACCGGTCTGATCGTCGGCTTCCTCGCGGAGCCGTCCGTCTCCGCCCTGCTGCGCCCGGTGCTCGAGGGCATCGGCCTGCCCGCCGGAGCGGTCTCGGCCGTCTCCGTGACCCTCTCCTTCGTCCTGGCGACGGTCATCCAGATGGTCCTGGGCGAACTCGCGCCCAAGAACCTCGCCCTCGCCGTGCCCGAGCGGCTGGCGAAGTCCCTGGCCACCTCCACCCTGATCTATCTGCGGATCGTCGGCCCCGTCATCCACATCTTCGACAGCGCGGCCAACCGGCTGCTGCGCCGCATCGGCATCGAACCCGTGGAGGAGCTGCACCACGGCGCCACCCTGGAGGAGCTGGGCCATCTGATCGGTGAGTCCCACGAGCAGGGCGAGCTGCCCGCCGCGACGGCCGAACTCGTCGACCACGCGCTGGACTTCTCCGAACGCAACCTGGGCGAGGTCATGGTGGTGCGCGCCGACGTCACCTTCGTACGCCGGGACGCCATGGCCCTGGAGGCCGTCGAGCTGATCGCCCGGCACGGCCACTCGAACTACCCGGTGCTCGGTGACCACCCCGACGACCCCGCGGGCGTGCTGGGCGTACGGGAGCTGATGGGGCTGCCCGCCGCCGACCTCGGCCGCACCACGGCCGGGGAGCTGGCCCGCCGCCCGCTGCTGCTGCCCGAGATCATGAAGCTCCCGGCGGCGGTCGCGGAGATGCGGGAGCGGGACGACGAGTTCGCCGTCGTCCTGGACGAGCACGGCGGTCTCGCGGGCATCGTCACGTACGAGGACATCGCGGAGGAGCTGGTCGGAGAGATCTCCGACGAGTCCGACACGGTCGCCGAACTCGCGGTCGCGGACGGCTCCGGCTGGATCGTGGACGCGGGGAGCCGCCTGGACGAGATCGAGGAGGCCACCGGCATCGTGCTGCCCGAGGAGGGCGACTACGACACCCTCGCCGGGCTGATCATCGACCGGCTCGGCCGCTTCCCCACCGTCGGGGACCGCCTCACCGTCGCGGACGTACGGATCGAGGTCCGCACGCTCGACCGGCATGTGGCCGAATACGTCCGTATCGAGCACACGGAACCCGCCCAGCAGGCACACCAGGCGGACCAGGCACAGCCCGCAGAGCAGGCGCAGCGCGCGGAACAGACGCAGCGCACGGAACACGGCGAACAGGAGCCGCAGGCATGAGCTTCCCCATGGCGCTCTTCGTCACCGTCCTGCTGCTCATCGGCAGCGGCTTCTTCGTCGCCGCCGAATTCGCCCTGGTCGCCTCCAAGCGCCACCGCATGGAACAGGCCGCCCTGGCCGGTCAGCGCGGCGCCAAGGCGGCCCTCGCCGGGATGCGCGAGCTGTCCCTGATGCTCGCCGGTGCCCAGCTCGGTATCACCGTCTGCACCCTGGGCCTCGGTTCCCTCTCCAAGCCCGCCATCTCGCACGAACTGGACCCGCTCCTGCAGCGGCTCGGACTGCCGACCGCGCTCAGCTACGGCATCGCCTTCGCGCTCGCCATGATCATCGTGGTGTTCCTGCACATGGTGGTCGGTGAGATGGCGCCCAAGTCCTGGGCCATCGCCCATCCGGAGCGCTCCGCGATGCTCCTGAGCCCGGCGTTCCGCGCCGTGGTCAAGGTCGTACGCCCGCTGATCCGGGTCCTGAACACGGTCAGCAACGCCCTGGTACGGCTCTGCCGGGTGACCCCGCGCGACGAGCTGACCTCGGTCCACAACCGCGACCAGCTCACCCACCTGATCGAGGAGTCCGAGCGCCTCGGGCTGATCAGCAAGGGCGACTCGGGGCTGGTGACCCGGTCGCTGACCGAGCCGCAGACCCCGGTGGCCGAATTCCAGATTCCCGCCGAGCGGATCGTGACCGTACCGGCGGGCGCGGATCTCGACCGGATCCTGGCCGTCGCCACGTCCGCCGACCGCACCCGCCTGCTCGTACGGGACGGGGAGCGCGTCCTCGGAACGGTGCACGCCCGCGACGCCCTGGTGGCGCGCGCCGGCGGCCGGAGCGTCACCGCACGCGCCCTGGCCCGGCCCGTGCCGGAACTGGCGCCGGACGAGACGGCCGCCCACGCCGTGGAGCGGCTCCGCGAGCGGCACGCGACGCTCGCCGTCGTACGGGACGGGGAGGGCCGGCTCTCCGGGCTGGTCAGCCTGGACGATCTCCTCGCCCGGCTGCTCCACCCCCCGACGACCGCCTAGGGCGGGATCGGGTCAGGCGGTGGTGTCCCGCTCGGTCGTCTCCCCGCGGATCACGCGGGGGGACGGCTGGGAGGGGCCGCCGTCCTCCTCCTTGAGCGCCTGCTTCTCGCTCTTGAGGATGCGCGCGGCCTTTCCGGCCGACCGCACGAGGTCGGGCAGCCTCTTCACGGCCAGCACCGCCACGATCACCAGGAGAAGGATGGTGAGTTCGCCGATCCCGAACATGATTGCCGCTTTCTCTGGGGAGGAACCGGCCCGGAGGCCGTCCGGCCCCTGACGGACCGGCAGAGTCGAACCTGAACCGAACCTAGCTGAATCTACAGGCCTGTAGAGTATCCGCTCACGGGTTCTGTGATCAGGCTCCCCGTACAACCGCCTTTCAGGCCAGCCGTGTTCGGCGGGCCTCGGACGACCGGGGAAGCACGATGACGGACCGTACGGCGCGGACGCCGCGCCGCCGGCAGGCGGTGGCCGGACGCTGCCGGGAGATCACCGAGGCCCGCTGGTTCGCCGTCCTCGTCTTCGCCCTCATCCTCGCCAACGCGGCGGTCCTCGGCATCGAGACCTACAGCGGCCTCAGCGACTGCTGGCAACAGGGCTTACGCACCACGGAGTACGCCTTCCTCGCCGCGTTCACCGTGGAGATCCTGCTGCGCGCCGGAGCCCACGCCGACCGCCCGAAGGACTTCTTCCGCGACCCGTGGAACCTCTTCGACCTCGTCGTGGTCCTCTCCGCGTTCCTGCCGGTCATCCGCGAGAACGGCACCGTGCTCCGGCTGCTGCGCCTCGCCCGCGTCCTGCGCGCCGCCCGCTTCCTGCCGCAGCTGCGGATCATCCTGGTCGCCGTCGGCCGGAGCCTGCCGGGCACCGCCAGCTTCCTGCTCGTCGGGGGCCTGCTGCTCTACCTGTACGCCATGGTCGGCTGGATCTGCTTCTCGGCCGAGGATCCGGAACACTTCGGCTCGCTCGGCCGTGCGGTCCTGACCCTCTTCCTGCTGATGACCCTGGACGGTCTCGGTGACGCCGTGCGCGCGGGCCTGGAGATCTCCCGGTGGAGCATCCTCTACTACGCCTCGTACGTCCTGCTCGCCTCGTTCGTCCTGGTGAACGTGTTGATCGGGGTCGTGATCACCTCCCTGGACGAGGCCCGCTCCATGGAGGCGGACGAGGACGAGGACGCTGCCCGGCCCGCGGAGTCCCCGGCCGCCGGGGCGCAGCCCCCGTACACCGGCGATCCCGTCCTGCTCCGCGCCCGCGTGGCGGCGGCCCGCCGCGCCCTGGACGACCTCGAACGGGCCCTGGCCGACGCTTCACCGGGGACCGGGCCCCCGGACCCGCTGCCCGGTCGGCCCCCGGGCGGCAGCCGCACGGTGGCGTCGTCCGGAGGGTGACCCGCCCCGATGCGGATCGCGGACGGGAGGACGTCACCGAACCGCTCTCCCGAGCCCGGGCCGGAGCCGGCGGGCGGGCGCGCGCCCGGGCTTCGGGGCGGGGACGACGCGGAACGCGGTGTTGAGGACGTGGTCGATCACATCGCGCGAGGGCTTGTCCGTGAGGTCGGTGAGGAGGCGGGCCAGGGTGTTGAGGAGGAACGGGGAGTTCATGACGTACCGGTTGAGCACCGGCTGGAACCCCGAGCGGCTGAAGATGACGTCGGCGGCCGCGTTGCCCAGGCGGTAGTGGCGGCCCCAGCGGTGGTGCATCTCCACCGGGTAGCCGCGCAGCACCTGTTCGCGGCGCGGGCCCTCCGGGTGGGCCAGGGCGAGCGCGGCGGTCTCGGCGGCGACCTCACCGGCCTCCAGGGCCTGGGCGATGCCCTCGCCGTTCCAGGGGCTGACCATGCCGCCGGAGTCCCCGACCAGCAGGAGCCCGCGGGCGTACAGCGGGTGGCGGTTGAAGCCGAGGGGCAGGGCGGCGCTGCGGACCGGGCCCTGCGCGTTCTCCTCGCGCAGCCCCCACTCCTCGGGGGTCCGGGCCAGCCACTGATCGAGGGTGGCCCGCAGGTCCGCCTTGCCGTGCCGGCGGTGGGGGAGCGCGCCGAGCCCGACGTTGACCCGTCCGTCGGCCATCGGGAAGATCCAGCCGTAACCGGGGAGGTAGGGGCCGTGGTCGGGGAAGCGCAGATCGGCCCAGAGCTCCAGATACTCCTCCTGGGAGCGTTCCGGGCTCCGGTAGTAGCGGCGGGCCGCGGTGGCGATCTGCCGCCGGGGGTCCCGTTCGAGACCCAGCGCCAGGGCGAGCCGGGCGGAGGCCCCGTCGGCGGCGATGACGACCGGGGCGCGGAAGTCGACGGGCGTACGGGCAGGGGTTTTCGCGCCGGTTCCGATCTGCGTGCGGGGACCTGACGGGCCGGGGGCGTCCGGTGAGCCCGGGGCGTCCGGCGATCCTGGGACGTCCGGTGAGTCCGACCGGGCGGTGACCCCGGTGACCCGGCCCGCCCGGTCCGTCAGCGGTGCCTCCGCCTTCCAGCCGCTGAAGAGCCGGGCCCCGGCCGCCACCGCGTGGCGCGCCAGGATGTCGTCGAAGTCGTGGCGGCTGCGGGAGAGCCCGAAGTCCGGGTAGCGGCCGAGCGCGGGCCAGTCGATGTGCACCCGGTGCTCCCCGGCCACCCAGCGCATCCCGCGCGAACGGACCCAGCCCGGCGCGGAGATGTCGACGCCCATCCGGATGAGCCGGTGCACCGCGCGCGGGGTGAGGCCGTCGCCGCACACCTTCTCGCGGGGGAAGCGGGCCTTCTCCAGCAGGATCACGTCCACGCCCGCGCGCGCCAGGTGGTACGCGGCCGACGAGCCGGCCGGGCCCGCCCCCACCACGATGACCTGGGCGTCCTCACCCGCTCTCCCGACCGGCTCACCCGCGTGCCCGCCCGCCGCTGCCGGTTCTGCTGCCGGTTCCGGTTCCGGTTCCGGTGACAACTCCCGCATCACAACCCCTCCCACGGACGGCCGATGCTGTGCCGGGGTGCCGACCCCGGGCAACATCATCATCGGCCAGGAGGGGCCGCGGCGGAACCAGGCCTCGCCCCGTCGTACCCCCTGCTCAGTCCCCGTCGCCCCGTGCCGCCGCCAGGGCGACCTGGTGCAGGGTGCGTCCCGTACGGGCGGAGCGGGCGTGGTACGGGTCCGGTGAGCCGGGCCTGCCCCGTACGGCGAGCCGGTCGGCGGCCTTGATCAGCAGCCACGCCTCCCGGCCGCCGCTCTCCGGCTCGTCGCCCACCCGGAAGCGGGTGAGCGCGAACTCGCCGTGCAGCTTGGAGCCGTGGAGCCAGAACGTGGCATGGCCGAGGGCCAGCGACTCCGCGAAGGGGACGGCCCCGCCCTGCTGGTCGTGGCCGAGCGGCTCGTAGGTGCCCTGGTCCCAGACGATCATCGTGCCGCTGCCCGACTCGCCCTGGGGGATGACCCCCTCGAACTCGCGGTACTCCAGCGGGTGGTCCTCCGTCTCCACGGCGAGCCGCCGGTCGCTCGGGTTCTCCGACGGGCCGCGGGGTACCGCCCAGGACTTGAGTACGCCGTCGACCTCCAGGCGGAAGTCGAAGTGCATGCGCCGCGCGTCATGGATCTGCACGACGAAACAGGGGCGCGGTGCGCCGTCGGGCCGGGGCCCGGGTACGCCGTCGTTCCGCATGCCGTGCTCCCTCCGCCCGCACCGTCGGTCCCGCCGGGCTGTCCGGTGCAGCTCAGCCGTGCGACCGGGCCGGTATCTCCACTCTGCCGCCGCCCGGAGGGAAGCGCACGGCGGGCCCGCCCGCCTTCAGGCGCATATGCCCATGACATGGTCCGTTCGCTTTCCGGTCCGGACCAGGTTATTGACGGTTCCTGTGGCACTCCCTTAAATCAAGAAGTGAAATATGCGCCCGAGGTGTTCGCCCCAATCGTTCACCTCTCGGCGTCAAGCTGTCATGCGCATGACTTTCTGTTCGTTTCCCCCACGCCCCCACGTCCCTCTCCCACACGTCCCCCCACTCCCCCCACGGAGCGATGTGATGACCGTGCACCGTCCGCACCACCCTGCCCGCACGCACTCCCGGCGCCGCCGCACCGCGCTCTACGCGGCCTCCCTGCTCTGCTGCTCCGCCCTCCTCGCCACCCTGCCCGGCGGCGCCTCCGCCGCGCCCGTCCCCGCTCCGGCTCCCGGCCCGGCGGCCGTGGTCTTCGCCGACGATTTCGACGGCCCGGCCGGCTCGGCGGTCGACGGCTCCAAGTGGCAGCTGGAGACCGGCGACAACGTCAACAACCACGAGCGGCAGTACTACACCGGGGGCAACAGCAACGCCGCCCTCGACGGCCAGGGCAACCTGGTGATCACCGCCCGCAAGGAGAACCCCGGCAACTACCAGTGCTGGTACGGCACCTGCGAGTACACCTCGGCCCGGCTCAACACGGCGGGCAAGTTCTCCGCGGCCTACGGGCACGTCGAGGCCCGCATCAAGGTCCCGCGCGGCCAGGGCATGTGGCCCGCGTTCTGGATGCTGGGCGACGACTTCGGCAACGTCGGCTGGCCGCAGAGCGGCGAGATCGACATCATGGAGAACGTCGGCTTCGAACCCGGCACCGTCCACGGCACCCTGCACGGCCCCGGCTACTCGGGTGCCGAGGGCATCGGTGCCGGGTACACCCTGCCCGACGGTGCCGCGTTCGCCGACGACTTCCACACCTTCGCCGTCGACTGGGCGCCCGACTCCATCACCTGGTCCGTCGACGGCAACGTCTTCCAGCGGCGCACCCCCGCCGACCTGGGCGGCAAGGAGTGGGTGTTCAACAAGCCCTTCTTCCTCATCCTCAACCTCGCGGTCGGCGGCTTCTGGCCCGGCGACCCCGACGGTTCCACCCCCTTCCCGTCGCAACTCGTCATCGACTACGTCCGCGTGACGACGAACGACTGACGCCCGCCCGTCCGACCGACACCCGTCCCGGGCGGCCCTGAACGGTGGACGGCGGCAGAGGTGCTCCTGTCGCCGCCCACCCATTCCCGGGCAGAAGCCCCCGGCAGAGGAAGCGGAATAGCATGATCCTCATGGAACAGCGCACACTCGGCAGGACCGGCCGTGACGTCTCGGTCGTCGGACAGGGCACCTGGCAGCTCGGCGGTGACTGGGGAGAGGTCGGGGAGAGCGACGCCTTCGACGTCCTGGACGCGGCCGTCGACTCCGGCGTCACCTTCTTCGACACCGCGGACGTGTACGGGGACGGGCGCAGCGAACAGCTCATCGGCCGCTACCTCAAGAACCGCCCGGACGCGGACGTCCTCGTCGCCACCAAGATGGGCCGCCGCGCCGACCAGGTGCCGGAGAGCTACGTCCTGGACAACTTCCGTACCTGGAACGACCGTTCCCGCGCCAACCTCGGCGTCGACACGCTCGACCTCGTACAACTGCACTGCCCGCCCAGCAGCGTCTACTCCTCCGACGCCGTCTACGACGCCCTGGACACGCTCGTCGACGAGCAGCGGATCGCCGCCTACGCGGTGAGCGTGGAGACCTGCGCCGAGGCGCTGACCGCCATCGCCCGCCCCGGCGTCGCGAGCGTGCAGATCATCCTCAACCCGTTCCGCCTCAAGCCCCTGGACGAGGTCCTTCCGGCGGCCGTCGCGGCGGGCGTCGGCATCATCGCCCGCGTCCCGCTCGCCTCCGGGCTGCTCTCCGGGAAGTACACGAAGGACACGGTCTTCGGCCCCGACGACCACCGTACGTACAACCGCCACGGCGAGGCGTTCGACCGGGGCGAGACGTTCTCCGGCATCGACTACGCGACCGGCGTCGCCGCCGCGGCCGAGTTCGCCGCACTGGCCCCCGAGGGCGCCACCCCCGCGCAGACCGCGCTGCGCTGGATCATCCAGCAGCCCGGCGTCACCAGCGTGATCCCCGGCGCCCGCTCGGTGGAACAGGCCCGCGCCAACGCGGCGGCCGCCGCCCTGCCGCCGCTGACGCAGTCCACGCTGGACGCCGTACGGGAGCTGTACGACCGGTCGATCCGCCCGGAGGTCCATGACCGCTGGTGACCCGGGGCGGCGGCCGGGGCTCCCGAGGAGGGCGGGCGGGACTCAGTCGTCCCGCTCGTCGTCCTCCTGCTCGTGGGAGTCCGGCTGCCCGTGGTCCTGCTGCGGCTGCTGGCCGCCGTCCTGGTTGTCCCCGCTGTCCTGGCCGCCCTGTCCGTCCTGGACGCCCTGGGAGGCCGGGCCGGAGGGAGTGGGGGCGGGGGTGTCGGCGGAGCTGGAGTCCGGCGAGAACAGGATCATCCCCAGATAGACCGCCGCCAGGAACGTCGCCGTACCCGCGATGGCGCTCGCCACCCTCGGCCGCCGCCGGATCGCCTCCCGCGTGGAGCGGCGGCGGGCCGGGGCCGACCGGGACGCGGCGCTGCGCCTGCGCCCCGTGGGCTGCGGCAGCCGGTAGGTCGAGGGGCCCACGGGGGCGGGCGGCGCGGCCGCCGGGGACACGGGGGCCGGGGCGGCGGAACGGGTGGGGGAGGGGGCCCGGCGGGAGGCGGGCTTCGGCGCCGGAAGGGGCTCCGCGCGGCCGCGCCACGCGTCGGTACGGAACCAGTCGGAGACCTGCTGCGCGGTGGGCCGCTCCTCGGGCTTCTTGGCCAGCAGACCGAGCAGATACGCGTCGAAGGCGGCCGAGATGTCCACCCCGCGCTGCCGCAGCGGGACCGGCGGGGTGTCGACGTGCTGATACAGCGTGGCAGTCGCGGTGTCGGACGTGAACGGCGGCTTTCCGAGCAGCAGTTGGTAGATGACACAGCCCAGGGAGTACATGTCGGACGCGGAGTCCGCCGTACGGCCCAGGGCCCGTTCGGGCGCCAGGTAGAGGCTGGTGCCCACGATGTGACCGGCCGTCGTCAGCGCGGTCGAGGGGTCGTCGACGAACTGGGCGATCCCGAAGTCACCGATCTTCACCGAACCGTCCGCGTCCAGCATCAGGTTGCCCGGCTTGATGTCCCGGTGGACGATGCCCTGCCGGTGCGCGGCGGCGAGCCCGGCCGCCGCCTCGCCCGCGATCCGCGCGACCTGCTCGGGGTGGACCCGCTCCTGGGCGGCCAGCAGATCACCGAGGCTCTGCCCCTCGACCAGCTCCATCACCAGGAAGAACCGGTCCTCCCAGGCCCCGAAGTCGAAGACGGCCACCAGGTGAGGGTGGCTCAGCCGGGCGGCGGTCTGGGCCTCCAGCCGGAACCGGGCGGTCGCCGACGCGTCGGCCTGGTCCCCCAGCAGCAGCTTCACGGCCACGGCACGGCCCAGCACCTCGTCCGCCGCGCGCCAGACCTCGCCCATGCCGCCCCGGCCGATGGGGGATATCAACCGGTACCGACCAGCTACCAGCACCTGTTCACCTAACTCGAATCGTGGCCCGCTCCGACTGCCGGCCCACCGCGCGGCGACCTGCCCCCGAGGGGCCCTGCACGGCGGAGTGAACGACATGATCAGGATATCGGTCCGCGGGGCCGCCGATGTCCCGACGGCCCCGCGCCGGACGACTGCTGACGCCCCGGCACGTTCAGGTCCGCGCGCCCGGTCCGGCGGGTCGGCCCGCCTCCTCCGCCCCGCCCAGCAGCCAGCCGTACGCGGCCTCCGCCGTGAAGGCCGACTGCCCCTGGGCGAACAGCAGATCCGCGGTCGCGAACGCCGGGTCGGAGGCGGTCGCGGGCACATACGGGACGGCGATGCACCGCATCCCCGCCGCACGCGCGGCGGCGGCCCCCGGCGGCGCGTCCTCCAGTACCACGCAGTCGCCCGGCTCCGCCCCCAGCCGCCGGGCCGCCTCCAGGAACACGTCGGGCTCCGGCTTCCCGTGCGCGACCTCCTCGGCGGAGACGTACAGCGGGATGTACGCGTCGAGCCCCGTGACCGCGAGCACCGCCCCGATCGCGGCCCGGGAGGAGCCGGAGGCGACCGCCATCGGCACCCTGGCGGCGTGCAGCCGCTCCACGAAGACCCGCATCTGCCCGAACACCTCGGTGGAGGCCCCGGCCAGCTCCAGATAGAGCGCGTTCTTCCCGGCGAGCAGTTCGTCCACCGGGGCGTCGATCCCGTACTCGGAACGCAGGGTCTCCAGCGTTTGACGGGTGCCGATCCCGATGAACCGGGTGTGGTCCTCCCAGCCGAAGCCGGTCACCCCGTACCGGGCGAGCAGCCGCCGCCCGGCCTCGTAATAGTTCGGCTCGCTGTCCACCAGCGTTCCGTCGAGGTCGAAGATCACCTGGGGTCCGGGGCGTGACGTCATGGCCCCAGCATGCCGCAAGGGGTGGATCGGGCCGTGACCAGCGGTGGTCGGCCCCGCGACGGCTGCCTCAGCTCTGGCCGCCCGCCGCCCGTCCCACGGATTCGACCAGCGGCAGGACCCGGTGCGCCACCCGCTCGCGCAGCGCCACGTCCGTCCGGGTCCGGACAACGCCCGGCAGCTGGATCAGCCGCTGGATGACGTCCTCCAGGTGCCCGTTGTCCCGGGCCACGACCCGCGTCAGCAGATCCCCGCCGCCGGTGGTCGAGAAGGCCTCGATGATCTCGGGAACGGCCGCCAGCGCGTCCCCGACCTCCACCAGGTGCCCCTGGGTGACCTCCAGGTGGACGAAGGCGAGGACGGGATGGCCGAGGGCGGCGGGGGAGAGGGTCGGCCCGGTACCGGTGATGACCCCGTCCCGCTCCAGCCGGTCCAGCCGGGCCTGCAGCGTGCCCCGGGCCACCCCGAGGATGCGGGCGTACTCCCGCACGCTGGTGCGCGGCTGCTCGATGAGCAGGCGCAGGATCCGGGTGTCGAGCGCGTCCACGGCCATGGTCCGTCGGCCTCCTTCCGGTCCGGACGATACGGCTCCGACTGTACCGATGGCCCACTCGAAGGCCGGTGGGCGCGACTGTCCGGCCGCTCGATCGTTCGACCGTCGAACGCGTACGGCTATGCTGCCGAGCCGGTGGAGCCGTGCGCCGGGACGGGGGAACGTCCGGGCGCGGCCGGTGAGAAGTGAGGGTCCAGCCCAGATGCCCACGTTCGTCCCCGTACTGCTGCCCGCCCTGAGCGCGGTCCTGATGGCCGTCGCCGGGATCCGTGACCAGACGGCACGGAAACGCGGTACACCACCGCCGGCAGGAGAGCGCGGCCTTCTCCCGCTGGGATGGGCAGCCACGGGGGTGACGGTCCTCGCCGCGCTGGCCGGCTCGGTCGCCGGTGGCCTGGCCGAGGAGAACCTCCGCCCGGTCCTCCTGCTCATCAACGCGGCATGGGGAATGCTCGCCCTGGTGGCGCTCACGCGGCTGCTCCGCCGGACGCTCCGGACGGCCGAGGCCCTGGCGCTCGCTGTTCCCGTCGCCGTCTCCGCCTTCCTCGTCATGGGCGCGGTCCGCTAGGGCCTGTCGTCAAACTGCCGCCTGCCGTGCGAGGCCCGACCCTGGGGCCTGCCTCCTCTCCCCGCTGGTCCGTTGGCATCCTCCCGGCCGACGGCCTGCGGCCGAGACTGGGCCATTGGCTCACCCTTTTCGCCCTCGTTTGATCCAAGGGCCCCCAGGATGCTCTGATACTGGTGTCGATGGCGCTGCGGACTTCCGCGGCGCCTTTTTCATGCCGAGCGCGCGGATCACCCGGGGCACGGGCCACCGGGGACGCGGAAGGGGAGCAGAGTGCTGAAGAGGGTCTTCGTCGCGCCGGACCCGGGGCGGGTGCGGCTGCGGTTCGCGAGCCGCGCCGTCATCGGGGTCGGGCTCGCGGTCGCGCTGTGCGGGCTGGTCGGGCACTCGCTCGTCGCGGCCATCACCGGCGGTCTCGCGGCGCTGCTCGCCCTCTTCACGGTCACCGACGCCACCGTGCGGCAGCAGGTCGTCACGACCGCGCTGCTCCCCGCCGCCGGGCTCCCCGTCCTCGCCGTCGCCGCCCTGCTGCACGACCAGCCCCTCGCCCGCGACCTGGTCTTCCTCGCGGTCATGGGCGCGGGCGTCTACGCCCGACGCTGGGGCCCGCGCGGCCACGCGCTGGGCATCTTCGCGTTCATGACCTTCTTCGCCGCCCAGTTCCTGCACACGGTGCCGGGGCAGCTGCCCGAGCTGTACGCCGCCGTCCTGCTCTCCCTGGCCGCCTCCGCCGCCGTCCGCTTCGGTCTGTGGTGCTACGAGCGGCGGCTGCCCGCCGTGGCCGTGCCCGCACCCCCGGAGGGCCGGGGGCTGGCCCGTATCACCACCCGGCAGGCGGTGCAGGCCACCCTGGGCGGCGCCTTCGCGCTGGGCCTGGGGCAGGTCCTCTCCGACCAGCGCTGGTACTGGGCCGTCGGTGCCACCTGGTGGGTGTTCGTCAACACCACCTCGCGCGGCGAGACCCTCGTACGCGGCTTCCGGCGGGTGCTGGGCACCGTGATCGGTATCGCGGCCGGATTCTTCGTCGCCATCCCGCTGGAGGGCGCCGGGGCGCCGACCGCCGCCATCGTCGCGGTCTGCGTCTTCGGGATCTTCTACACGGCCGCCGTCTCATACAGCTGGATGATGTTCTTCGTCACCGTCATGGTCGGCGTGCTCTACGGGGTCCTGGGAGTCCTGGATGCCTCCCTCCTCTGGCTGCGGGTCGCAGAGACGGCCGTCGGCGCGCTCGGCGCCGTCCTCGCCGTGCTGCTGGTCCTGCCCGTCACGACCCACGCCGTCACCGACGCGTGGATCCGGAAGGCCCTGCGGTGCGTCCACGCCTGCACGGCCGAGGCCGCCGAACGCCTCGCCGGGTCCCTGAGCGCCGACCCGGCGCCCCGCGTCGCGGAACTCGACGTGCTCCTCGGCCGGGTCCGGCTCTCGCTCGCCCCGCTGGTGCACCCCCTGAGCCCGCTGAAGGCCCGCAAGGCGCGGGCGCGCCAGGTGCTGGCCCTGCTGGACGACTGCGTACGCGAGGTGCGCGGGCTGGCCTCCATCGCCGCCGACCCGGCCGCCTCGCACGACGCCCGGCTCTCGGCCGCCTGCTCCCGGGTGGAGGAGGCGGTGGAGGAACTGCTGCGCCAGGAGAGCCGGCAGGCGCGGGGAGCCGAGCGCGCGGCCGTGCAGCCCGCCGCCGCCCCGGACCACCCCGCCCTGGCCCATCTGCACGGCCTGGAGCGCGCCCTGGGCGACCTCGCCGCACCGCTGCACAGCTCACCCCGGGCCCCGATCGCGGCCTGAGGCCGCACCCGCAGGGCCGACGGTCGGCCCTGCGCACCCCACGTCACCGTCCCGCCCCGGTGTCACCGTCCCGCGAGATTGGTCCAGACCTGAGATGGGCCGCCTGCTACCGTCGGCCTGGAGATCACGGCGACGGTGAAGTGGGGTAGTGCGATGGGCGGCAGCAGCACCGGGCGGGCATTCATGGGGTCGTTCACCTCGGCGGGCGGCCTCGGCGTCACCGTCGCGGAGGTCGACCGGGACACCGGGGCGCTCACCGTGCTCGGCTCGTCGGACGCCGTAACCGACCCCTCGTTCCTCGCCCTCGCGCCAGGTGGAACGGTCCTGTACGCGGTCGGCGAGAGCGCCCCCGGCTCGGCGGCCGCCTTCGACGTCAGCGGCGACGTACCGGCCCTCCTGGGCCCCGTGCGCCCGGTCGACGCCGACGGCCCCACCCACCTCGCCCTCGCCGCGGACCACCTGGTCACCGCCAACTACGGCTCCGGCAGCGTCACCGTCCTGCCCGTCCTCCCCGACGGCTCCCTCGGCCCGGTCTCCTCGGTCGTCCGGCACGAGGGCAGCGGCCCCGACAGCGAGCGCCAGGAGGGGCCGCACGCCCACCAGGTGCTGGCCGACCCCTCCGGCCGCTGGGTGGTGAGCGTGGACCTCGGCACCGACTCGGTACGGGTCGGCGCCCTGGACCCCGCCACCGGGACCCTCGAGCCGCACGGCGAGACCGCCCTGCGCCCGGGCACCGGACCCCGCCACCTGGCCTTCCACTCCTCGGGCCGCTACGCCTACGTTCTCAACGAACTGGTCCCGACCCTCACCGTGTGCCGCTGGGACGCCGAGGCGGGCCGCCTGGAGCCGCTGGGGGAGGTGCTGGTGCTGCCCGAGTCCGACCCCTCCGCCCACTTCGAGGACGGCTCGCTGCTCACCTATCCGTCCGAGGTGGTCGTCGCCCAGGACGGGCGCTTCCTGTGGACCGCCAACCGGGGCCACGACAGCATCTCCGTGCTCACCCTCGACGAGAGCGGCGAGAAGGCAGCGCTGGTGGCCACCGTCGGCTGCGGCGGCCACTGGCCCCGCGACCTCACCCTCGACCCGAGCGGCCAGTGGCTGTACGCGGCCAACGAGCGCTCCGGGAACGTCAGCTGGTTCGCCGTGGACGCCGAGACGGGCATCCCGCGGCAGGCGGGCTCCGTGGAGGTCCCGGCGGCCTCCTGCGTCGTCCTCGGCTGACCGGGGCCGTACCCGCGAAAGCAGAGCCCGGGCTGTACTCGCGAAGGACGGTCCCGGGGCCGTACCCGCGAAGGCGACTCCGGGGCCGTACCCGTGAACGCGCGGAAGCCGCGGTCCGGAACGGGAGGACCTCCTCCGTTCCGGACCGCGGCTTCCGTATGTCCGTGCCGCCTCCGTGGGCCCGGGCCGGTGGACCCGGGTCAGTGAGCCTGGGCGCCCTGCGGCGTCGCGGGCGTGATGCCGAGCGCCGTGGCGTACAGCGAGAGCACGAGCTTGCCGATCGCCGGGTAGGCGCCCAGCGGCTCGGCGGTCGCGCAGCCCGCCTCCTTGGCGGCGGCGTCCAGCAGACCGGGGTCCACCTCCGGACCCACCAGGTACGGCGCCAGCGCGAGCTGCGCGGAACCGGAGTTCTGGAGCTGCTCAGCGATCGAGGCCACCGAACCCTCCACGTCCAGCGCTGCGGCCATCACGGGCACGGCGAGCCGGGCGGCAAGGAGCATGCCGGTGATCCCGGCGGCCCGCACGGCCTCCTCGCCGCCCACCGTGGCCAGCACGATGCCGTCGGCGGCGGTGGCCACGGTGAACAGCCGGGCCCGGTCGGCACGGGCGAGACCGGCCTCCGACAGCCGTACGTGGAGGGCCTCGGCGAGCAGCGGGTGGGGACCGAGCACGTCGGTCAGCTCCACCTGCGTACCGCTGTCCATCACGGCCTGCCGTATCCGCCGGATCAGCTCACTGTCCGGACCCGCCAGCAGCGGGACCACGACGGCGGCCGCACCGGTCGGCTCGGCGACCTCACGGCCGGCGGCGACGGCCTGCTCGTACCGCGCGACGCGCTCGGCGGCGGTGTGGGCGAGAACGGAGGAAAGCGTGGGGTACTCGGCGTCGTCACCGTCGAGGTAGCCGATCCGGGCGTTGAGGCCGGGCAGCTCGGAACGGGCGATGCTGATCACCTCTTCGGCCAGCGCGCGCGTGGCCGAGGAGGGGGTACCGGGAACGGCGAGAACGAGCGCGGCAGCGCCCTCGGGTGCGACCACCGGCTCCGGGCGGCGGTGCCGTCCGGACTGGCGAGGTCGCGGCATTCGTACAGGCAGGCCGGAAGCGGGCCCAGTGGGGGTGCTCATGGCGCCGCATGCTACTGGTTTTGGCTGCCCCTCTGTTCGGGGAGGGTCCGGTCGAGCGTCAACTATCCGCTTATGTCCGATGAGTGGCCTACCGGTGAAGTGTCCGTGTCTGTCGCCCTGTCCGTCCCCTGCGGCCGCCTCCTACGGAGCCCCGTGCGCCGGTACGTCGTCGGGTCCGGGCTCTCCGTTCCGTACCGTCGTCGTCGCACGCCCGGAAGGGGCGCTTCCGTTCCGCGTGTTCTGCACGGACAGCATCGTGGGGTGGTGCGGCAGGCGCAGGTCGTCCGCCGCCAGAGCGCGTGCGATCCGGAGTGCGCCGGTCAGCGGATCGCCCGTACCGGTGGTCAGGCGGGCCTGTGGAACCAGCCGTGCCAACTCCTCGCGCACGGGTCCGATCAGGGGCTCGCCCATCCGGAACAGCCCACCGGTCAGGGCCACTTCGCACCCGCCGTCGGCCTCGGCGCCCTCCTTCGGGCAGACGGCCGCCGCCGCCTCGGCGATATGGACGCCCGCCCTCCGCAGAATGTCCGCCGCGATCGCGTCCGCTCCGGCGCACGCCGCCACCTCCGGGGCGAACGAGGCGAGCACCGCCGGGCGGTCGGAGCGCGGGTAGAGCAGCCCCGGCAGCTCCTCGGCGGGGCCGAACACCGACCGCAGCCGGTCCAGCAGGGCGGGGGAGCCGCCGCGTCGGCCGTCATGGGCCCGCATCGCCGCCTCGAGCCCCGCGCGCCCGATCCACGCACCGCTGCCGTTGTCACCCAGAAGATGGCCCCAGCCGTCGGCCCGCCGCCACTCGACAAGGTCCGTACCGAGGGCGATCATGCCCGTGCCGCCCGCCACGACAGCCCCGGGGCGCTGCCCCACCGCCCCCGCGTACGCCGTCACCGCGTCCGCCGCCAGCGCCAGCCGGCGGACGCCCAGCGCCGCCGCGAGCGCCCCGGGCAGCTCCGCCCGCAACCGTCCGCCCAGGGTGGCCATCCCGGCCGCCCCGACCGCCAGCGCGGCGACCTGCGCGGAGCCGTCCGCCGTAAGACCGGATCCCGTAGGCCCGTTTCCGGCAGGGCCGTTCCCCGGGCGGCCGCCGCCGGCCGCCGCCCGTTCCAGCAACTCCGCCGCCACCGGCAGCAGTTGGTCCAGCAGATGGGCGGCATCGATCCCACCGGTCCCCGTCCGCACCGGCTCGGCGCAGACGGCCGTGGACAGCGGCCCGTCCGAGCCCGCCCGGCCGAGCGCCACCCGCAGCCCCGACCCACCGGAGTCCACCCCCAGGACATACGCATCGGGGGTGATCGCCGAGGGCCGGGTGTCCGTCACGGCAGACGCCAGTCGACCGGCTGCGCCCCCTGGCGCTCCAGCAGTTCGTTGACGCGGCTGAACGGCCGCGAGCCGAAGAACCCGCGGTCGGCCGACATGGGCGAAGGGTGCGCGGACTCGATCGCCGGGAAGTTGCCCAGCTGCGGGCGGAGATTGCGGGCGTCGCGCCCCCACAGCACCGACACCAGCGGGGTGCCCCGGGCCACCAGCGCCTTGATCGCCTGCTCGGTCACCTCCTCCCAGCCCTTGCCCCGATGGGCGGCGGGCCGCTTCGGTGCGGTGGTCAGCGCCCTGTTGAGCAGCAGCACCCCCTGCTTGGTCCACGGCGTCAGATCACCGTTGGACGGGCGGGGCAGGCCGAGGTCCGCGTTCAGCTCCCGGAAGATGTTCTCCAGGCTGCCCGGCAGCGGCCGGACATCGGGGGCCACGGCGAAGCTCAGCCCGATCGCGTGCCCGGGTGTGGGGTAGGGGTCCTGCCCGACGACAAGGACCCGCACCTCCTCGAACGGCTGCTGGAACGCCCTCAGGACGTTGGCCCCGGAGGGCAGATACGTACGGCCCGCGGAGATCTCCGCGCGGAGGAAGTCGCCCATAGCGGCGATGCGTTCGGCCACGGGTTCGAGAGCATCGGCCCACCCCGGCTCAATGATTTCTTTCAACGGTCGTGCTGCCACGCGCCGCACTCTACTGGTGATACGACCACTCCGATCAACTGCCGTCGGCCGAAGGCCCCCGCCCCGCACCCGGTCTCAGTCCAGGGTCACCGCCCGGACGCAGAGCACGTCCGGCAGATGCGAGGCGAGCTGCTGCCAGCTGTCGCCGTCGTCCGCGCTCGCGTACAACTCCCCGTTGCGATTGCCGAAATAGATCCCCGCCGGATCCGCGTCGTCCGTGCAGAGCGCGTCCCGCAGCACCGTGCCGTAGTGCGCGCCACCCGGCAGGCCCACCGTCAGCGGCTCCCAGGTGCGCCCCGCGTCGCTCGTGCGGAACACCCGGCAGCGGTGCTCCGCCGGGACCCGGTCGGCGTCGGCGTTGATCGGGAAGACGTACGCGGTGTCGCCCCGGTGCGGATGCGCCACGGCGGCGAACCCGAAGTCGGAGGGCAGGCCCGCGCCGATGCCGCTCCAGCTGTCGCCCCCGTCGTCGCTGCGGAACACCCCCCAGTGGTTCTGGAGGTAGAGCCGGTCCGGGTCGGCCGCGTCCCGGGTGACCTTGTGGACGCACTGGCCGAACTCCGGGTCCGGATCCGGCAGGAAGACCGCGGAGACGCCCTTGTTCGCCGGCTCCCAGCTCGCCCCGCCGTCCTTCGTCCGGAACACGCCCGCCGTCGAGACCGCGATCGTCACCGCACGGGGGTCCCGGCGGTCGGTGAGGATGGTGTGCAGCCCCTCCCCGCCGCCGCCCGGCTCCCACTTCGACCGGGTCGGATGCTCCCAGAGCGGGCGGACCAGCTCGAAGGACTCGCCCCGGTCCTCGGAGCGGAACAGCGCGGCCGGCTCGGTGCCCGCGTAGACCACGTCCGGTGCCTCGGGACCGGCCGGCTGCAACTGCCAGACCCGCTCCAGCGAGGCCCCGGTGAACTCCGGGAACTTCACCGCGGGCCGCTGCGGCTCGACCCAGCTCTCGCCCAGATCGTCGGAGTGGAAGACGGACGGCCCCCAGTGCGCGCTGTCGCCGCCCGCCAGCAGCCGGGGGGTGTCCCCACGGGTGTCGACGGCCACCGAATAGATCGCCTGCGCGTTGAAGTGCGGCCCCTCGATCTTCCAGTTCCCCTCGCGCCTGCGGCCGATGAAGAGACCTTTGCGGGTGCCCACGGTGAGCAGTACGTCGGTCATGGTCGAGACCTCCCGAAACGCCGTTGTGCCGGATGTGAGCCAGTCTGCACCCGACCACTGACAGTGGCTCGCGCACGCGCCCGGCCCGCCCGGTCACCGGCCCCGGACGTCCTGCCGCACGCGGCACCCTTGACCGCCTGGGGCGGCGGACCTAGCGTTCAGCGGCGTAGAAAGCGCTTGCGCGGCTAGAGGTGGGGCTAGAGGTAGGGCTAGGGCTGTGGAGCCCGTGCGGCCCTGCGGTGGGCCCCGTCGGGACCCTGGTTGACCCCGAGACCCTGGAGCACCCGTGGTGACCTTCGAAGGACTGCCCGGCGCCGTCGCCGTCTCGCACCTGACCGTCTATGACTGGCCCGCCGCCGACGGCCTGCGCGGCGGCACCCCGCATCTGCACCTCACCTGCTCCGAGGGGTACGTCGTCATCGGCGGCACCGGCTCGGTGCAGACCCTCACCACCACCGGCTTCCGGCAGACGCCCCTGGCGCCCGGGACCCTCGTCTGGTTCACCCCGGGCACGATCCACCGGCTGGTCAACGACGGCGGGCTCCGCATCGTCGTGCTCATGCAGAACAGCGGGCTGCCCGAGGCCGGGGACGCCGTCCTCACCCTGCCGCCCGACCTCCTCACGGACCCGGAGACCTACGGCGCGGCCGCCGCCCTGCCCCCGGACGGCACGGAAGCGGAACGGGAGCAGGCGGCCCGGGCCCGGCGGGACCTCGCCGTGGCGGGGTTCCTCGCCCTGCGGGAGGCTGCGGAGGCGGGCGATCCGGAGCCCCTCGCCGCGTTCCACCGGGCCGCCGCCGCCCTCGTCCGCCCCCGCACCGAGGAGTGGCGCACCCGCTGGGAGCAGGGCGCCGCCCAGGCCGCCGCCGCGACCGCCGACCAGCTCGACGCGCTGGGGCGCGGCGAGGGGGACCACCTGGCCGGGGCCCGGGTGCACGAGCGACGGCCGGTGGTACGGGGACGGTTCGGGATGTGCGGCCGGCTGGACGTCTACCAGGTCTGAGCCGCTCGCGCCGCTAGTGGGTGCCCTGCCGCCGCTACCGGGTCTGAGCCCGCGCCCCTCCGGGTCTGAGCCAGTGCCGCTACCGGGTCGGGTCCCTTGCGCCGCTACCAGGTCTGAGCCCGAGCCACTACGGGGTCTCCTGCGCTGCTATCGGGTCTGAGTCCGTGCCACTACCGGAGCTGCGCCTGCGCCTGCACCGAGCGTTCGGCGGGTGCGTCCGCCCGGGAGCACGTCAGCAGCCGTGTCGTGCTGCCGTCGTCCTCCTGGATGTCCCGGACGTGCTCGAACCCGATCCGGCCCAGCACCGCCAGCGAGGCGGCGTTCTCGGCGGCCACGGTCGCGTGCACCTCCGCCAGCCCGAGGGTGGTGAACCCGTGCCAGACGAGGGCGAGCGCCAGCTCCGTACCGAGGCCACGGCCCCAGGCCGAGGGGGCCAGTGCGTAGATGATCTCGTGGCCGCCGGACGCCTCGGTCGGCTTGATCTCGGCGTGCCCCACGAGTTCGCCGTCGGCCCTGACCGCCCAGACCTCGAAGCGGTTCTCGGCGTAGACCCTGGTGAAGATCCGGCCGAAGAGCGCCCGGTCCTCCGCCTCCGTGGACGGCCCGTCGCCCATCCACCGGGAGACCCGGACGTCCTGGAAGAGGGCGACGAACTCCTCCTCGTCGGTGGGCGCGTACGGGGTGAGCAGGAGGCGATCGGTGCGCAGCAAAGGGTTCACAGACGGTGAAACTACGGGCGGAGTCGACGCCCGCACAACCGGATTCCCCTGTTCACGGCCGGTTCGGGGATCTCCGGCGCGGCTGCGATGCTGGAGCGGCACACACCGACAGGGAGCGCACGATGACGGCAGGCAGCGGGTTCACGTTCACGGACGCCGAGAACCACGACGTACCGGTGGGGGTGGAGACCGCCGTGGTCCCGGAAGAGACCGGGGCCGACGCCCGTGTCTCCGTAACGCTGTCACCGGCGCCAGCCCCGTCGCCGGCGCCAGCCCCGTCGCCGTCGACGGGCGAGCTGCGCTGGTCGTGCACCCCGGCGGCGGCCCGGGAGCTGGCCGCTGCGCTGGTCCGGGCGGCCGAGGAGGCGGAGAACGCGTCCGCCGAGGGGCCCGTCACCGTCCGGGCGGACGAACTGCGCCGCGGTGACGTACGGGACGGGGAACGCCCCATGACGGTGGACGGCGCAAGGACCGACGGCTCCACGGCCCACATCACCTGGAAGTCCGTCGAGGGCCGGACCTGGACCCAGAGTTACGACGTCAACACCGCGATCACCCTCAGGCGCCGGCTTCCCGGCACCCGCTGACCCGCTCGGCCGCAGGTCCGCCCGCCGATGCGCCCCGGGAGGCGACGGCTTCGGCCTCCGGGCCGCTCCCGCCCTCGATAGGCTGGCCGCGATGTTCACCAAACAGGGCCCCACCCTCCGCGAACTGGCCGTCCAGGCGCTCTCGTCGACGGAGCGCGGCTACGACCTCCTCGCCCCCAAGTTCGACCACACGCCCTACCGGACCCCGGACCGCGTACTCGACAGCGTCACCCGCGCGTTGGAGCCGCTGGGCCCCTTCGGCACCGGCCTCGACGTCTGCTGCGGGACCGGCGCGGGCGTGGGCGTGCTGCGGCAGGTGTGCCGGGAGCGGGTGGTCGGGGTCGACTTCAGCGCGGGCATGCTGGCCGAGGCCCGTGCGGCGCTGCCGCCGGGGGAGGGCGGACCGGCGGTCGACTGGGTACGGGCCGATGCCCTGGCCCTCCCGTTCGCCCCGGGCTTCGATCTCGCCCTGAGCATCGGCGCGTTCGGCCACTTCCTGCCCGCGGACCGCTTCGGGCTCTTCGCGGAGGTGTACGGGTCGCTCCGGCCGGGCGGCCGGTTCGTCTTCCCGATCGGGGCCCCGCCCGCCGTGGGGTCGCGCGCCTACTGGTCGCTCCTCGGCTTCGACGCGGCGATGCGGGTGCGCAACGCCGTGTGGCGCCCGAAGTTCATCATGTACTACCGCACGTTCCGGCTCTCCGATGTGCTCGACGACCTCACCGACGCCGGCTTCACCGTGGAGTTGAGGGCCCTGACCGATCTGGGGCAGCGCCCCGACGGCTCCCCGCGCGCCCGCCTCGTGGTGGCGGCCCGCGAGTGAGACCGGGACCTTCACCCCGCCGGCCAGGGCGCCTTCACCGCTCCGAGGCGGCAGGCCCTCAGTGCTCCTCGCCCCGGGCCGCCGCCAGCAGCCCGGACCAGTCGGGGATCTTCACCGGCCCCCGCCCCAGCGAGCGCCCCAGGGCCTCCTCCGCCCGCTCGATCGAGAGCCAGCCGTCCCACTCCACCGGCCGCTGCCCCCACGCCCGCAGCACGGCCAGCGGGTCGTCGGCGGCGGGCCGCCGGGCGAGCAGGGGCGCGTCCTCGATCAGCGAGGCGACGGTCTCCTTGGCGCAGGACCGGTTCGACCCGATCACCCCGGTCGGTCCGCGCTTGATCCACCCGGCGACGTACTGCCCGGGCGAGGGCACCCCGTCCCGCAGCACCCGCCCCGCCGCGTGCGGCACCGTCCCGCGCACCGGGTCGAAGGGCAGCCCGGGCAGCTCCACGCCCCGGTAGCCGACCGCCCGCAGCACCAGCTGGGCCTCGATGTCCTCGTACGTTCCCGTGTCCTGTACGCCACCGGCGCCGTCGGGGACCGTACGGGCGAACCGCACCCCCGCCACCCTGCCCCCGCGCTCCAGCAGCTCGACGGGGCGCAGGAAGAACCGCAGCCGGATCCGTCGTACGCCGTCGTACGCCGCCCCGGACGGGCCGTACACGGTTTCGGACGGACCGTGTGCCGCCCCGGACGGCCCGTACACCGGCCCGGAGGGCGCGGGCTCTCCCCGTACCGCCCAGCGGCGCAGCACCTCCAGGTTCCGCCGGACCACCGCCGGCAGCGGCAGCCCGTCCGGGGCCGCGTACGCCGGGTCCCGCGCCAGCTCCGCCGGGTCGACGACGATCCGGGCGCCGGGCAGCGCGCCCAGTTCCCGCAGTTCCTTGGTGGTGAACCGGGCCTGGGAGGGGCCGCGGCGCCCCACGATGTGCACCTCGCGCACCCGGCTGCCCGCGAGCGCCCCGAGCGCGGCCCGGGGGACGTCGGTGGCGCGCAGCTCGTCGGCACCGCGCGCCAGGATCCGGGCCACGTCGACCGCCACGTTGCCGACCCCGATGACCACGGCCGAGCGGGCCCGCAGGGCGAAGTCGTCGGGGGCGGAGTCCGGATGCGCGCTGTACCAGGAGACGAACCGGGTGGCGGAGCAGCTCCCCGGCAGTTCCTCGCCCGGCACCGCGAGCGGGCGGTCGGCGGCGGCCCCCACGCAGTAGACCACCGCGTGGTACAGCTCCGCGAGCCGGGCCGGAGGGACGCCGTCCGCCCCGCCGATCTGCACATGGCCGACGAAGGTGACCCGCTCGTCCTCCAGGACCGCGCGCAGGCTGTTCTGGAGCGATTTGATCTTCTCGTGGTCGGGCGCGACCCCGTACCGCACCAGGCCGTACGGGGTGGGCAGCCGGTCCAGGACGTGGACGCGGACCTCGGGCACGAGCGACTGGTTCAGCAGGGCCTGGGCGGTGTAGACCCCGCTGGGACCGGAACCGACGACGGCGACTCGCAGCACGGCACACCTCTTTTCGGAGGGTGCTTCCAGCATCGCACCGACGGCCGGATCGCGTACTGCGCGCCTCCTGCACGCTGCCCGGCGCCGACACCGGCGTCCAGCGCGCGCACCGAGCAGCCCCCGCTCACGTCATCAGCGCACGCATCCGGTTGATCTCCACGGTCTGCGAGGCGACGACATCGCTCGCCATCTCCTCGACGAACACGTCGTTCCCCTCGGAGAGCGCCTCCGTGGCCATGGTGATCGCCCCCTGGTGGTGGGTGATCATCAGCTCCAGGAAGAGCCGGTCGAAGGTCTTGCCCCGCGCCGCGCGCAACTCCTTCAGCTGCTCCTCGGTCGCCATACCGGGCATTCCGCCGTGGTCATGGTGCTCCGGCTGTTCACGGTCCTCGGCGCCGTTCCTTTTCAGCCAGCCTTCCATCGCGCCGATCTCCGGTTTCTGGCCTGCGGATATGCGCTCGGCGAGGTTCTTCACGGAGGTGGACGAGGCCCGTTCCGGGACGAGTTCGGTCATCACGAGGGCCTGGGCGTGGTGCTCGATCATCATCTGCGCGTAACGGAAGTCGGCGGAGTTCGCGGTGTCCCTGCTCGCCTCCTTCGCCGCCTCCTCGGCGGTGAGCGTCCTGGCCGGCTCGCCCGGTCTGCCGGGGGCCACCACCCCCGGACCTGTGTCCTTGCCCGCGGCCGGTTTCGTGGCGTCGCCGCCGTCGTCGCAGCCGCCCAGGGTGAGGACGGCGGCAACGACCGCCGCCGCGAGGGCGGTTGTGCGCAGCCGGGCGGACGGGCGGTGGATCAACACGGCGACCTCCTGTGCCACATGGGTGTGTTGCAGACCGTTCCTAGCACGCTTCCTCGGGGGCGAAGATCAAAAACTTCATTACGTCTCTGTTGCCATCTGTTGATGTGTACATGAGAGGGACGATACTGCCGGGGTCCGAGAACCGTTCGAACCCCGAACGGATACAAGGGAGGACGCAGTGATCTCGTTGCACACCACCCGCGTGCGGCGCAGACGTCTGGGCGTGGCGGCAGCCGCGGCCGGGCTCTTCGCCGCGCTGCTGACGGCCGCCCCCGCAGCGGCGACACCCGACCCGGGCGACGTCCCGCTCGAACGCGGCTCCGTGACGACCAGTCAGCAGGCCGAGGCCCGCGCCGCCATCCGCGGCGGCGACATACCGGGCGTGGACGAGATCGTCCACAGCTCCAACATCAAGCACCTGACGAACGTCCCGAAGGGCGCCCTGAAGGGCACCAACACGGACCTCGCGTTCCAGGGGAAGTACGCCTACGTCGGCAACTACGACGGCTTCGTCGTCTACGACATCAGCAACCCGAAGAAGCCGAAGACCGTCTCCGAGGTGCTCTGCCCCGGCTCGCAGAACGACATCTCGGTCTCCGGGAACCTGCTGTTCCTCTCCACCGACTCCTCGCGCAGCGACGACTCCTGCTCCAGCACCACCCAGCCCGCCACGGAGAAGTCCTCCTGGGAGGGCATGAAGATCTTCGACATCAGCAACAAGCGCCACCCCCGGTACATCGCGGCCGTCGAGACCGCCTGCGGCTCGCACACGCACACCCTCGTACCGGACAAAACGAAGAAGAACATCTACATCTACGTCTCCTCCTACGGCCCCAACGAGGCGTTCCCCGACTGCCGGCCGCCGCATGACGGCATCTCCATCATCAAGGTGCCGCTCAAGGCGCCGCAGAAGGCCCGTCTCGTGGACTTCTCGGTCCTCTTCCCGGACGGCGGCAACCCGGGAGCGCCGGAGAACCCGGGCGTCACCAAGACGTCGGGCTGCCACGACATCACGGTCCTGCCCTCCCAGGACCTCGCGGCCGGTGCCTGCATGGGTGACGGCATCCTGTTCTCCATCAAGAACCCGGAGCGCCCGAAGATCATCGACCGGGTCCAGGACAACGTGAACTTCGCGTTCTGGCACTCGGCCACCTTCAACCAGGGTGCGAAGAAGGTTGTCTTCACCGACGAGCTCGGCGGCGGCGGCGCGGCCACCTGCAACGAGGAGATCGGGCCCAAGCGGGGTGCCAACGGCATCTACGACATCGTGGGCAAGGGCGACCACCGCAAGCTGGTCTTCCGCAGCTACTTCAAGATCGACCGCCACCAGGCCGACGTCGAGGTCTGCGTCGCCCACAACGGCTCGATCATCCCGGTGAAGGGCCGCGACATCATGGTCCAGGCCTGGTACCAGGGTGGTATCTCCGTCTGGGACTTCACCAACTCCTCCAAGCCGAGGGAGATCGCCTTCTTCGAGCGCGGCCCGGTCACGCTGAGCCAGGTCACCACGGCCGGCCCCTGGTCGACGTACTACTACAACGGCCACATCTACTCCAGCGACATCGCCAAGGGCTTCGACGTACTGAAGCTGACGGACAAGCGCACCGACCCGGCCGAACGGGTCAAGCTGGACGAGCTGAACGTGCAGACGCAGCCGGACTACTTCGCCCGCTGATCGAGGGCAGGGCACGTACTCCGCCGAGCACGCCCCACTGATGGGGCCGGTACACACCGGCCCCATCAGTGCGTGTGCATGCGCGTGCGACGCAGATTATTCATTGACCGATGAGGCGGGGCAGGGACATGCTGTAGGCCGCGCCTGGATCCGGCGACGCGGGGGATCGCCGGAGTCAGGCGCGCTCCCGGGGATACGGCTCGTCAGGGGCTCAGACGCCGGTACGGGCGTTACGGGCGCCGGCGCCGGTCGCGGCGGCCCACTCCACCAGCAGACGCTGGTACTCCGCCTCGTCCTGCGGGGACAGGTAGCCGCCCGAGCGCTGCCACAGGCCGCGGATGTCCGCGTTGACTTCGGTGGCGGAGCGCGTGGAAACGGACGACGACGACATCGGGGACATGGATACAAGGCTACGGCCCCGATCCGATGATCCGACCCCTCGCGGGACGGGATATCCCTCACACAGCGGGGATTCGGGGCGGGATCTCGGTCACACTCCGGGCCCTGGAGGGGTTACGGGCGGCCCTTGGGCCGCCACGGGCTCACCCTCCACCGACTGACGCTCCACGGGTTACGGGCTCCGCCCTCCGTCGGCTCACGCTCCACGGGTTACGGGCTCTGCCTCCCGTCGGCTCACGCTCCACGCGTACCCGGCGACGGCGAACGCCACCACCGCGACGCCCAGCAGCACCCCGCCCACCACATCGGTCAGCCAGTGCACCCCCAGATACAGCCGGGTCACCGCCACCCCGGCCACCGAGACCGCCGCCACCCCCACCGAACCGGCCCACAGCGCCGGACCGGCCCCGTACAGCCGCAGCAGCCACAGGAGCAGTCCGCAGCTCACCACGGCCGTCATGGCGTGCCCGGAGGGGAAGGCCGCGAAGTGGGCCGTGTCCACCGGCTCCGGCCAGCGCGGGCGGTCACGGTCGACGGCCGCCTTCACCCCCTGCTGGAGGAGCGAGCCGAGCAGACTGGCCGCCGCCACCCACAGGGCGAGCCGCCGGGCACCGCGCCACCACAGGACCACCACGGCCACCGCGACCAGCGCCCGCATCGTCCAGGGGTCCCAGAACCAGTCCGTCAGCACCCGGTTGACCCGGACCTGTCCGGGGTCGGCCAGCGCGTGCCGGTGCAGGCCGTCGGCGACCGTACGGTCCAGGGCCATCAGCGGGGACCACTGCGCCACCACCAGGGCGAGCAGCGCCACGAACAGGGCCGTGCCCGCGATCCCGGCGGCCAGCGCGGCCGTGGGGCGGGGGGAGGGGGCGGGCCGGGTGATGTGGGGGGAGTACATGGGCCGATCCTCGCGGACGCCACCGCCGCATGGCCAACCCGGAGCACGAAATTCCGGGCCGGTTCGGCAGGTTCGCCGGTTCGGCGCCGCGTCGGCCGGTCGGCGCCCCCAGGCTTTCAGCCCAGCGCGCGGAGCCCCGGGACGAAGGCCACCACGACCGGGATGACCGGAACCAGCGCGGCCGCCGCCGTCAGCCGCAGCCGCCGCCCCGCCGTCAGCCGGTCGACCGGGGCCAGCAACCGGTTGACCCGCAGCGGCACTTGGGCGTCCGGGGTGGGGCAAGGCCCGAAGACCCCGCGGTCCTCGTTGAGCCCGACCAGGGCGAGCGCGGTCGTGAGCCGGCCGAAGCGGCGCGAGGCCACGTCGTCGGCGGCCAGCTCCACCAGCCGGTGCATCTCGTCGCGGAACGCGGCGAACACCGGGATCTGCGGGAAACCGTTGGCCAGCGCCGAAGAGCAGTGCAGCAGCCAGTCGTGGCGGGCCTGCGCATGGCCCTGCTCATGGGCGAGCACGGCATCGAGCTGACGGCCCTTCAGCCGACCGAGCGCCGCCGTGGTGATGACCAGTTGGGGCGCCGCGCCGGGCAGCCACCAGGCGTCCGGGCGCGCGCCCTCCAGCACCACGAGACGGTCGGCACCGGGCTCCTCGCCCGGCATCAGCGGGGCGCGGACCAGCAGTTCCGCCCGGCGCTGCTTGCGCCGCCGCCGCGCGCGCCGGATCTCGCGCAGGAGCATCGCGCCGCTCCACAGGCCGCCCAACGCCAGCAGCACCGCGATCACCGCCGACCAGGGCCCGTACGCGGCCAGGGCGTACGCCTCGACCACCGCGTGCGGGGCGGGGGCGAAGACATGGCCGCGCACCGCCTGCCAGGCGGCGGCCGCGCTGAAGACCATGGAGAGCGCGAACGAGACGAGCACCCCGGCCACCACGCACTGCCATACCCACAGCGCCACCACCGGTTCCCGCTCCGGCCACCGGGCCCGGGCCATCAGGCGCGGGGTCACCAGAGCGGTCAGTGCACCGAGCAGCAGCAGCGCGAGGGAGACCAGCATGACGTCAGCCTATGAGGGGCGGGCGATCCACGGGTACGGCTCTGCCCGGCAAGTGACGTAGACCACGGTTTGGAAGGCCTCTGTCCCACGATCCGTCTCACAGGGTGAGAAGCATGGCGAACATGGCGAGGCCCATCGTCAGCCGGCAGGCCGCCGTCAGCTCGGTCCCCCCGCCCGCCGGGCCGCCCGGGACACCGCCCGGACCGCCTCCGAAACCGCCCCGTACGATCCCTTCCGCACTCCCGCCCGCGAAGCCGGCCACTGCTGTCCCCGCCGGTATGAGGTGCCCGGCCGAGCGCAGCACGTACAGCGCGTAGTAGACGAGCAGCACCCCCGTCAGCAGGGGGAGGCCCCCCGCGCCTCCCATGCCGCCGTCCCCAACCGCCCCGTGCCCGGCGTGCCCGCCCGCGCCCGCCACCCCCGGGGCCATCGCCACGGCCATGTAGACCATCGCCAGCGAACCCACCAGGTGGTGCAGATGGTGGCCGCCGTGCCGGGCCCACCGGAGCGCCCGCAGCGCGGCGGCGCCGAACACCACCCCGTACACCGCCCAGGCCCACTCCGGAGGCGTCAGCACCGCTGCGGGGAGGGCCATCGCCGCCATGCCGAACCCCATCAGCGCCTCGCTGCGCGCGGTCCGGCGCTCCTGCGGGGTGCCGGTGCGGGTGCGCAGCAGGCAGTAGGCGCCGCTCACCGCGCACAACGCCACCATCAGCCAGCCGGCCAGGGCCCCTCCGTGCACGGCGAACCTCCCCCTCGGACGTACAGCCCAGTGCGGCGGCGTACGGCCACGAAACCGCGCGCGGCGGCGTACGGCACCGTTCTGGTCGATGCCCAGGCCCGGGCCGCCGAACCCGGCGCGTGGGGGCGTGAAGGGGGTGCGCCGGGGCCCGGGAGGGGCGCTCCGGGTCGCGTTACTCTCGACCCGCACGCGTGCACCCCACGCGGCGAGCAGCAGCGAAGCAGCAGAGAACGGAGCGTTTCCCCATGGACACCGCCACGCCCCCCGGCTCGGCCCGCCTGACCTTCCGCGACGCGACCGACGCGGACGCCCCGGCGCTGGTGGCGCTCATCGAGTCCGCCTACCGGGGCGACTCCAGCCGCACCGGCTGGACCACGGAGGCCGACCTCCTGGAGGGGCAGCGGACCGACGAGGAGGGTGTGCGCGCGGTGATCAACGCTCCCGCGAGCAGGCTGCTGGCGGTCGAGCGCGACGGCGAACTGATCGCCTGCTGCCAGCTGGAGCACCGTGGCGACGCGGCGTACTTCGGGATGTTCGCGGTCCGCCCCGGCGCCCAGGGCGGCGGCCTCGGCAAGGTGATCATCGCGGAGGCGGAGCGCACGGCCCGGGAGAGCTGGGGCGTGCGCGAGATGCACATGACGGTGATCTCGGTGCGCGAGGAGCTGATCGCCTGGTACGAGCGGCGCGGCTACCGGCGTACGGGGCAGCTCACGCCGTTCCCGTACGGCGACGAGCGCTTCGGCATCCCGCAGCGGGACGACCTGGCCTTCGAACTCCTGGTCAAGAACATCGAAGCCCTCTAGAGGCCAGGACCCGGGCCTCAGGCCTCCGGGCCCGGGCTTACAAGGCCCCGGGCCCCGGGTTCCGTACGTCCCTGGCCCCGTACCCTCCGCCCCCGGCCGCCGGCCGTCGGCCTCAGGCCTCCGGCTCCCGGGGCCTCGGGTTCCGTACGCCCCCGACCTCCGGCCCCGGCCGCCAGTCTCAGGCCTCCAGTCCCCCCACCGGGGCCCCGCCCCCGCCCCGGCTTCAGGCCGTGAAGCGGCCCGTGCGGCGGATCTCGGGGAAGTCCGTGGTGACGCCGTCCAGCTCCAGGGCCCGGGCGAGGCGCAGGTGGTCCTGGGTGTTCACCACCCAGCCGATCACCTTGACCCGCTCCGCGTGCGCCAGCTCCACCACCTCCAGGGTCAGCCGGCGGATGTTCAGTGCCAGGCTCTGGGCGCCCGCCGCCTTCGCCCGCTCCACGATGTCCCCGCTCCAGTGGCTGGCGACGAGGACCGTCCGTACCCCCGGCACCAGCCGGGCGATCTCCACGACGGCCTCGTCGTGGAACGAGGAGACCTCAACCCGCTCGACCAGGTCGCGGGCGAGAAGCACGTCCGCCAGCGCGCGGGCCGCCGCCACGTCCTTGATCTCGGCCTGGAGCGGGGATTTCACCGCGTCCAGGACCTCCTCGAAGACCGGGACCCGCTCGCCCTGCCCGGCGTCGAGCGCCCGCAGCTCCGCCAGGGTCTTGCCCGCGATGGGCCCGGTGCCGTCGGTCGTCCGGTCCACGTCCGCGTCGTGCATCACGGCGAGCGCGCCGTCCTTGCTCAGGTGGAGATCCAGCTCGATGACGTCCATCCCCGCCTCTTCCGCGCGGACGAAGGAGCGCAGGGTGTTCTCGGGCTCGACGCCCATCACGCCGCGATGGCCCAGGGTGAGAAATGACAAGGCGACCTCGTTCCCGTCGGCGGCTGCCCGCCAACTGCTCGTGCCCGCAAGGAGATACGGAAGGAGATACGGCAAGACGGCACCGGTGAGGGTAGCGGCCGGGGCCATGGATGTCTGCCGCCGTGCGGGCCCGATGGGCCGGAGGGAGGGAGGGCAGTGGGAACTATCCGCCTACCCGGCATACGACAGGAAAAACAGCGGTGACCATAGGGGGTCGGCAGGATAATTTTCGGGTCTTCACTTGTGTGAAGTAACCCGGCGCGGCTACGGTGACTGCACGCGAGGTTCTCCCGTGGAGGAAGTGTTATGACGGAAATTCTTGTGCACGATGCCACCGAAGGCGCGATAGCTGCTGCCCCGCGGGTGGTCGAGCACCCGGCGTGGCCCGCGCTCAGGGATGCCGTCGAGGAGCTTCGCCCGTGGCAGTCCAAGGACGGCTCCATCGACTTCGATGCCGAGGGCGCCCCGTCCCCGGCCGATGTCGAGCGCGTCCTGGAGCGCGTGATCGGCGCGGTGGAGGAGCTCTCCCCGCTGCTGCCGCACGACGCCGCCTACCACCGTGCGCTCGTCACCGACCTGCGCCGCTGGGCCGCCGACGGCTTCCGCGTACCGGACTTCCTGGACTCGCTGCTCGCCTTCCAGCCCGCGCGGAACCGGGTCGACGGCCTCCAGCACCTGGTCGTCTTCCCCATGTACACGCAGAACGGCAACCCGGACCGCAACTTCGAAGCCGTCGTGCTGAAGATGGTCTGGCCCGAGTGGCTCGCCGACCTCGAGGCCACCCGCTACGACAACCCCCTCTTCTGCGGGATCACCTTCGAGGACTTCACCGCCGGTTACGACACCAACTCCGCGGTCCTCTTCCCCGAGACCATCGCCGTGCGCGAGGCCCCCGAGCGCTTCAGCTGGGGCGGCATCTTCTGCGACCGCGAGGCCGCCCGCTTCCGCCGTGTCACCGAGGCCTCCGTCGAGCTGCTCGGCCTGGAGCTGCCCGAGGACATCCGCGAGATGGTCGGCGACCAGAAGCGGTGCGAGCAGGCGTTCGTCCTGTGGGACATGGTCCACGACCGCACCCACAGCCACGGTGACCTGCCGTTCGACCCGTTCATGATCAAGCAGCGCCAGCCGTTCTGGATGTACGGCCTGGAGGAGCTGCGCTGCGACCTCACCGCCTTCAAGGAGGCCGTGAAGCTGGAGGCCGAGGGCAACAGCCACGGCCGCGATGTCCAGTACGCCGTCCTCTTCGACCGGATGTTCCGCTTCCCGGTCACCGGCGACCGCGTCCGCAACTACGACGGCCTCGGCGGCCAGCTCCTCTTCGCCTACCTGCACAAGCACGATGTCGTCCGCTGGACCGACAACACCCTGAAGATCGACTGGGAGCGTGCCCCGCAGGTCACCAACCAGCTCTGCGCCGAGATCGAGAAGCTCTACCGCGACGGCATCGACCGCCCCAAGCTGGTCCACTGGTTCGCCGCCTACGACCTGGTCTCCACCTACCTCGCCCCGCACCCCGGATCCACCTGGGCCAAGGGTCCCGACGCCCTCGACCTCACTCAGCCCCCTCGCAAGCTCGTCGACGACGTGCTTCCGGACGAGTTTCCCCTGAGCATGTTCTATGAGGCGCTCGCCAAGAAGCTGAAGCACGTGATTGCCTCCGCCAAGGGAATTACCGCCGCGAGCGCCGAGAAGGCAGCCGCGTGAACGCATCTCCTGAGGAGGCGGTGGCCATGAACGGAACAGGCAAGGGCGAGGGGACAGGTGTGCTCGAAGGTGCTGTGATCGCGGTCGCCGGAGCGGCGGGGCCCGCGGGCCGCGCGACGCTGCTGCGGCTCGCGGAGGCCGGTGCGACCGTCGTCGGCTGCGACGCCAACCCCGAGCGGCTCGCGGAAGCGGTGGACGCCGCCCGCTACGCCCACGGCGGTGCGACCGTCACCGGCGAGACCGTCGACCTCTTCGACCTCGACGCGGCCCGGGACTGGGCCAAGCGGACCGAGGCCGAGTTCGGGCGGATCGACGGCCTGGTCCACCTCGTCGGCGGCTGGCGCGGCAGCCCCAGCTTCCAGGAGACCAGCCTCGCGGACTGGGACACCCTGGAGAAGCTGCTGATCCGCACCGTCCAGTCCACCTCGCTCGCCTTCCAAGAGGCTCTCCAGCGCAGCGACAAGGGCCGGTATCTGCTGATCAGCGCCGCGGGCGCCGGCAAGCCCACCGCGGGCAACGCCGCCTACTCCGCCTCCAAGGCCGCCGCCGAGGCCTGGACCCTCGCCCTCGCGGACGCCTTCCGCAAGGAGGGGGGCGACGACGGCCCCGCCGCGGCGGCTGCGATCCTGGTGGTCAAGGCACTGGTGAACGACGCCATGCGCGCCGAGCGCCCGAATGCGAAGTTCGCGGGCTTCACCGACGTCAAGGAGCTGGCCGAGGCCATCGCCGGCGTCTGGGACCGGCCCGCCCCCGAAGTGAACGGAAAGCGCCTGTGGCTGACCCCGCAACCGTGAGGACCGACGCGCGCCGCCACCACGACCCGCAGGTGCGCGGGTTCGCGAGCGACAACTACGCCGGCGCGCACCCCGAGATCCTCGCGGCCATCGCCCTCGCCAACGGCGGCCACCAGGTCGCCTACGGCGAGGACGACTACACCGGCCACCTCCAGCGCGTCATGCACAGCCACTTCGGCCCCACCGCCGAGGCCTTCCCGGTCTTCAACGGCACAGGAGCCAACGTGGTGGCCCTCCAGGCGCTCACCGACCGCTGGGGCGCGGTCATCTGCGCCGAGTCCGCGCACATCAACGTGGACGAGGGCGGCGCGCCCGAGCGGATGGGCGGCCTCAAGCTCCTCACCGTACCCACGCCGGACGGCAAGCTCACCCCCGAGCTGATCGACCGGCAGGCGTACGGCTGGGACGACGAGCACCGGGCCATGCCGCAGGTCGTCTCGATCACCCAGAACACCGAGCTGGGCACCGTCTACACCCCTGACGAGATCCGCGCCATCTGCGACCACGCCCACGAGCGCGGCATGAAGGTGCACCTCGACGGGGCCCGGATAGCCAACGCGGCCGCCTCCCTGGACGTGCCGATGCGGACGTTCACCAACACGGTCGGCGTCGACGTGCTCTCCTTCGGCGGCACGAAGAACGGCGCCCTGTTCGGCGAGGCCGTCGTCGTGCTGAACCCGGACGCGGTCCGGGCGATGAAGCATCTGCGCAAGCTCTCCATGCAGCTCGCCTCGAAGATGCGCTTCGTCTCCGTCCAGCTGGAGGCGCTGCTCGCCAAGGACCTCTGGCTGCGCAACGCCCGGCACGCCAACGCCATGGCCCAGCGGCTCGCCGAGGGCGTCCGCGCCATCGACGGTGTGGAGATCCTCTACCCGGTCCAGGCCAACGCCGTCTTCGCCCGGCTGCCGCACGCGGTCAGCGAGCGGCTCCAGGAGCGCTTCCGCTTCTACTTCTGGGACGAGACCGCGGGCGACGTCCGGTGGATGTGCTCCTTCGACACCCGCGAGGACGACGTGGACGCCTTCCTCCAGGCGCTGAAGGAAGAGATGGCGCGGTAGCGGACGCCCAACTGTTCGCATGGATATGCGGCCGACCGGAAATCGATTGATCTCCGGTCGGCCGCTTCCGTACGCTCCGGGGCCATGGAGCTGATCCAGCAGACCCCGGACATCGCCGCCTACCTGGCCGCCGACGAAGCCATCGACCACGATCACCCGCAGGTGAGAGGCGTGGCGGCGGAGCTGGCGAGCAGGGCGGACGACGCATACACATACGCCCGTACCGCCTTCGCGTACGTACGGGACACCATCCCGCACTCCGCCGACTCGGGCGATCCGCGCGTCACCTGGCGCGCCTCCGACGTCCTCGCCACCCGCACCGGCATCTGCTACGCCAAGTCCATCGCCCTCACCGCACTGCTCCGGGCCCACGCCGTCCCCGCCGGGCTCTGCTACCAGCGGCTCACCGACGACGGCACGAACCCCGTGGTCCACGGTCTGGTCGCGCTCCGGCTCCCCGGCCGCGACCGCTGGGCACGGGTGGACCCCCGGGGCAACAGGCCGGGCGTCGACGCGCGGTTCTCGCTCGACACCGAGCGGCTGGCCTGGGCGGTACGCGAGGAACTGGGCGAGATCGACTACCCGGCCCTCCATGCCACCCCGCCCGCCGCCGTGCTCCACGCGCTGCGGAGCGCCCAGGACCGTACGGAGCTGTGGCGGATGCTCCCCACGCAGCTCTGAGCCCCCGGCGGGGTGCGCCGGGGGCTCAGGATGCCTCTCACGGCCTTAGACGTGCCGCTCAGGCCGTGGGAGTGGCCACGCTCAGGCCGTGGGAGTGGCCACGCTCAGGTCATGAGGGCGGCCGGGATCAGCCGCGCTCGCGGACCTCGGCGGGCGTCGGGGCCGTACCGCCGAGATGGGCGGGCACCCACCACGTGTCACTCGCGTCTTTCGGCCGCACCGGATACGCCCGCTGCGCCGCCTCCAGCAGCTCCTGCACGCGCTCCCGCAGCCGCCGGGTGATCGCCCCCGCGTACTGGTCGGCGGGCGCCTCCACGGGCTCACCGACCCGGATGGTGATCGGGATGTGGCTGCGCTTGAAGTTGCGCGGGCGCCCCTTGGTCCAGATCCGCTGCGTGCCCCACAGCGCCATCGGGATCAGCGGGACCCCGGCCTCCTGGGCGAGGCGCGCGGCACCCGACTTGAAGCTCTTCAGCGTGAACGACTGGGAGATGGTCGCCTCGGGGAAGACGCCGACGATCTCACCGGAGCGCAGCGACCGCAGGGCGTGCGCGTACGCGTCCTCGCCTTGGTTGCGGTCGACCGGGATGTGCTTCATCCCGCGCATCAGCGGACCGGAGACCTTGTGCCGGAAGACCGACTCCTTCGCCATGAAGCGGACGAGCCGCTTCTGCGGCAGGGCGCCCAGACCGGTGAAGATGAAGTCGAGATAGCTGATGTGGTTGCTGACCAGCACCGCGCCGCCGGTCTTCGGGATGTGCTCCGAACCCTGAGTGTCGATCTTCAGGTCGAGCGCCTTGAACATGGTGCGAGCGGCGCCGATGACCGGTCGATAGACGAGTTCTGCCATCTGGGGAAGACCCTTCTTCAGTGCCTGGGGAGGGTTCTCCCGGCGGAAGTTACGCAGCCGTAGGTTTTCGGCATTGTGGCGATGGTGCCCCATGTGCGGGCCCGTGACCAGTCCCGGTGGGCCCGGGCGGCGAGATTCTCGTCACGTGGGCGTCGCCTCCGAGCTGCGGGAATGTCCTGCGGCCGGCCGGTGCTGACTCCTTGCGAAGGGCTCTGGACCAGGAGGCGACACGTGGACGGCGGAACACCCGCGCAGCGGCTCGACGCGGCCCAACTCGGCGCGGAACTGGGGGAACGGGCCACACTCGTGTAGTTCTCCACCGCCTTCTGCCAGCCGTGCCGGGCCACCCGCCGCACCCTCGGGGAGGTGGCCGCCATGGTCGACGGGGTCGCCCACATCGAGATCGACGCCGAGGCGCATCTCACGCTCGTACGGCAGCTCGACATCACGCGGACCCCGACCGTCCTCGTGCTCGACAGCGCGGGCGAAGTGGTCCGGCGCGCCTCGGGCCAGCCCCGTACCGCCGACGTCGTCGCGGCGCTGGGACGGGCCATATGACGGACCGTGACACATCTCCCACATTCCGGGACGCACTTGACTGCACCCGCCACGCATCGTCAGTCTGACGCTATGCCGCCAGAACTCCTTCTCTACGGCCGGGTCCACGTGGACCTCGCACGCCACGCGAGTGCGCGCTGTCCGGGTGCCTGAGCAACCACGGCCCCGTACGCCCTCCTCGCAGAAGGACACCTCCATGACGGCCTCACCCGAACTCGCTCCCGCCCCCGTCCTCAAGGCCTCGCCCGAGCTGCTGCGCTCGGTCTTCCGGCGCCACGCCGCGGGCGTCGCGGTGATCACCGCCGCCGGGGACCGGCCGGTCGGCTTCACCGCCACCTCGCTCAACTCCGTCGCCGCCGAGCCCCCGCTCGTCTCCTTCGGCATCGGGACGTCCTCCTCCAGCTGGCCGGTGCTGGCCGAGGCCGAACACGTCGGCGTCCACATACTCGCTGAGCACCAGCAGGAGCTGGCCGCCACCTTCGCCCGCAGCGGCGCCGACCGCTTCGGCCCGTCCACCGACTGGAGCAGCGGCCCCGAAGGCGTTCCGCTGCTGGCCGGCGTCTCCGCCTGGCTGGTCTGCCGGGTCGTGGCCCGGGTCCCGGCGGGCGACCACCGCATCGTGATCGCGGAGGCCGTGGCGGGCGACCCCTCGGGGGCCGGCCGGCCGCTGGTCTACCACCAGGGACGGTTCACGGCTCTGCGAGACTGAGCGCGTGCGAGCGCGCCGTGCAGGACCGTTTCCGCCGTAGGCAAGGTCACAGTGCGGAGCGCTTGCTCAGGGGTAAGAGACTGGGTGTACTGGCGAGTAATATCGGGCGGGGCCTCGGTCGGCCCGGCCGGAAACGGCCCTGTAAGGCGCCTATGCTGCGTGCAACAAGGCAGCCCAGAAATGACGATGCAGTAGGAGAGCCGGCGTGAGCTTGAGGATCGTTGTCTGTGTGAAGTATGTGCCCGACGCGACCGGTGACCGGCGTTTCGCCGATGACCTGACGGTGGACCGTGAGGATGTGGACGGTCTGTTGTCGGAGCTGGACGAGTACGCGGTCGAGCAGGCGTTGCAGATCGCGGACGGGGCGGACGGCGCGGAGATCACTGTGGTGACGGTGGGTCCGGAGGACGCGAAGGACGCGCTGCGCAAGGCTCTGTCGATGGGTGCGGACAAGGCGGTCCATGTCGAGGACGACGATCTGCACGGCACGGATGTGATGGGGACGTCGCTGGTGCTGGCGAAGGCGGTCGAGAAGACCGGTTACGACCTGGTGATCTGCGGGATGGCCTCGACCGACGGTGTCATGGGCGTCCTCCCGGCCCTGCTGGCGGAGCGTCTGGGTGTGCCGCAGGTGACGCTGCTGTCCGAGGTCGCGGTGAACGGCGGTGTGGTGAGCGGGCGGCGTGACGGTGACACGGCATCGGAGCAGCTCGAGGCGTCGCTGCCGGCGGTGGTGTCGGTGACCGACCAGTCCGGTGAGGCGCGTTACCCCTCGTTCAAGGGGATCATGGCGGCGAAGAAGAAGCCGGTTCAGTCGCTGGATCTGGATGATCTGGGGATCGAGGCGGACGAGGTCGGTCTGGAGGGTGCGTGGACGGCTGTGGACGAGGCGGCGGAGCGGCCGGCGCGGACGGCGGGCACGATCGTGAAGGACGAGGGTGAGGGCGGCAGGCAGCTGGCCGAGTTCCTCGCGGGCCAGAAGTTCATCTGAGCCCCGCCCCCGGGTGATTCCCTCCCTCTCTTCTGTCTCTTCTGTCTCTGTGTCTGGAGTGCGTTGTCATGGCTGATGTTCTTGTTCTGGTCGATCACGTGGACGGTGCGGTCCGCAAGCCCACCCTGGAGCTGCTGACGCTGGCCCGCCGTATCGGTGACCCCGTCGCCGTCGCCCTGGGTGCGGGTGCCGAAGCGACCGCCGGGGTGCTGGGCGAGCACGGTGCCGTGCGGGTCCTGACGGCGGATGCCTCCGAGTTCGCGGAGTACCTCGTGGTGCCGAAGGTGGATGCCCTGCAGGCCGCGTTCGATGCGGTCTCCCCGGTGGCGGTGCTGGTGGTGTCCTCCGCGGAGGGCAAGGAGATCGCGGCGCGTCTGGCGCTGCGGATCGGGTCGGGGATCATCACCGACGCCACCGATCTGGAGGCCGGTTCCGAGGGTCCCGTCGCCACTCAGGCGGCCTTCGCCGCTTCTTTCACCACGAAGTCCCGGGTGTCGAAGGGTGTTCCGGTCATCACGGTGAAGCCGAACTCGGCTCCGGTCGAGCCGGCTGCTGCTGCGGGTGCGGTGGAGGCGCTGAACGTGTCGTTCGGTGCGGCGGCGGCGGGGACGAAGGTGGTTGCGCGGACGCCGCGTGAGTCGACCGGGCGTCCGGAGCTGACCGAGGCCGCGATCGTGGTCTCGGGCGGTCGCGGGGTGAACGGGGCGGAGAACTTCCCCCTGATCGAGGCCCTCGCGGACAGCCTGGGGGCTGCGGTGGGGGCGTCGCGTGCTGCGGTGGACGCGGGCTGGTACCCGCACACCTCCCAGGTCGGCCAGACGGGTAAGTCCGTCTCCCCGCAGCTGTACATCGCCTCCGGTATCTCGGGGGCGATCCAGCACCGGGCGGGGATGCAGACCTCGAAGACGATCGTCGCGGTCAACAAGGACCCCGAGGCCCCGATCTTCGACCTCGTCGACTACGGCGTCGTCGGCGACCTCTTCACCGTCGTGCCCCAGCTCACCGAAGAGATCAACAACCGCAAGAGCTGATCCCCTTCCCTCCCGCTCCACCCCTCCGGGCCGCACGGTGAACCCCACCATGCGGCCCGGAGCCGTTCCGGGTCACCATTGACGCAGGTCGAGCGGCCTTATAAATTCACTATACGGATTGTTGATTCCGGGAAGCGGAAACTGCGAGAGCGTGGAGGGTTACGGTCATGGGTCAGCAGGAGAAGGTGGCAACGAGCCTCGCGGGCACGGTCAGCGAGGAGATCAGCGCCTCCCTCACGGCGGTCGACGCGGAGCTGGCCCGCCGCTACCCGGGCGACCCCGGCACCCGCCAGCCCGTGCACACCGTCTACGTCCCCGGTGACGTCTTCGCACCCGGCACCCTCCGCTCCTGGGGCGACCAGGCGCTGGCCGCCCTCGACGAACACGCCCCCGACGACGCCTCCTTCGCCGCCGTCCTCGGGATTCCGGAGGAACTGGCGGGCCCCGTCCACGACCGCGTACGCGCCAAGCTGGAGCGCGAGCCGGTGGAGGACCTGCGGATCGACTTCGAGGACGGTTACGGGCCCCGCCCCGACGCCGAGGAGGACGAGGCCGCGGCCCGCGCCGCCCGCCTGGTCTCCGAGGCGTACGCGAACGGCACCGCCGCCCCGTACATGGGCATCCGGATGAAGTGCATGGAGGCCGGGGTGCGCGACCGGGGCATCCGCACCACCGACGTCTTCCTCACCGGTCTGATGGAGGCGGGCGGGCTCCCCGAGGGGCTCGTGCTGACCCTGCCGAAGGTGACGTACCCCGAGCAGGTCACCGCCTTCGTCCGACTCCTCGAGGCCTTCGAGAAGGCCCACGGCCTGGACGCCGGGCGGCTCGGCTTCGAGATCCAGATCGAGACCAGCCAGTCGATCCTCGCCGCCGACGGCACCGCCGCCGTCGCCCGCATGATCGACGCGGCGCAGGGCCGGGCGACCGGGCTGCACTACGGCACCTTCGACTACAGCGCCTGCGTCGGGGTCAGCGCCGCCTACCAGGCCAGCGACCACCCGGCCGCCGACCACGCCAAGGCCGTCATGCAGGTCGCCGCGGCGGGCACCGGCGTACGCGTCTCCGACGGCTCCACCAACGTCCTGCCCGTCGGCCCGACCGATCGGGTCCACGAGGCCTGGCGGCTCCACTACGGCCTCACCCGCCGCGCTCTGGCCCGCGCGTACTACCAGGGCTGGGACATGCACCCCGGCCACCTCCCGACGCGTTACGCGGCCGTCTACGCCTTCTACCGGGAGGGCCTGGAGCCCGCGGCCGCCCGGCTCGCCGCGTACGTCGCCAAGGCGGGCGGTGACGTGATGGACGAGCCCGCCACCGCCAAGGCCCTCAGCGGCTACCTGCTGCGCGGCATCGACTGCGGCGCGCTCGACACCGCCGAGGTCGCCCGGCTCACCGGCCTTACCCGCGCCGACCTGGACGCCTTCGCCTCGCCGCGCCGGGGCGACCTGACGGTCACGGCCCCGTAGCGGCCCGCCTTCAGTACCCGCCTTGAGCGGGCGTCGCGCCCCGGCGGTGGTACGGCCGGTCCGGCCGGGGTGCACAGGTCCGTGGCGGGCAGGGTCCGCCGGCCGCCGCCTACCGGCAGCTCCCCCCGGTCGTTGCCGAAGTCCGCGATGTGCAGCGTCCCCGTCGGGGCGGAGGCCAGGCGGTACGGGGAGTCGAGCCCGGCCACCGGAACAGTCCGCGGCGGTCCGCCCTCAGCCGTCCCGGTGTGCGCCGGATCCACCCGTACGGGCCCGGTAGGCGCGCATCTTGTGCCGGGCGCCGCACACGTCCATGTCGCACCAGAGGCCGTTCGACGACGGGGCCCGGTCGTAGAAGACCCACCGGCACTCCGGCGCCGCGCAGGCCTTGAGCCGCGCCGCGTGACGTCCGGTCAGGCCGTCCCGCAACAGCGCTTCGAGCACCGTCCGCACGGTCCGTGCCACCGGCTCGTCGGTGGCCGGGTGCAGCGCGAGGGTGCCATCGGGGCGTACGACGGGGGCGCCCGCGACCGAGCGGATGAGCCGGTTGAGGGCGTCGAGCGCCTCGGGCGAGGAACGGTCGACGAGGAATGCCCGTACGGTCTCCCGGGCCTCCGCGAGGGCCTCCAGTTCGGGCGGGGCGACCGCTTCCGGATGGCCGTGCGCCCGCAGCCACCTGCTCGCCGTCTCCGGCCGGGCGAACTCGTCCTCGCCGTGGAGCTGGACCGCCGTATTGCAGAACACCTCGACCGGTTCGAGTTCCGTCGGGGCCGGTTTCCGTCGCATGATCGCCACCTTATCAACGTTACCGACATAATCCTTTCTCTGGTAACGTCGAAAATCCGGCAGGGTTCTGCCCCCGACGTCAGGAGGCGTGTCATGAACGTCCGTCCGACCAGGACCTTCGAGACCCCGGACGGCGCGGTCCGCTGGGGCGTGCTGGGGGAGGGCGACCCGGCCGTCCTGCTCCACGGCACCCCGTTCTCGTCGTTCATCTGGCGGGAGATCGCCCCCGCACTCGCCCGGGACCACCGCGTCCACTTCTTCGACCTGCTCGGCTACGGGCGCTCCGAGCGCCGCGACGGCCAGGACGTGGGGCTCGAGGCGCAGACGCGGGCGTTCACCGGGCTCCTGGACCACTGGGGGCTGGAGCGCCCCCGGGTGATCGCCCACGACATCGGCGGGGCCGTGGCGCTGCGGGCGCTCCTGCTGGAGGGGGCCCGGTACGCAGATCTCACCCTGGTCGACGCGGTGGCCTGCGGTGACTGGGGGACCGGCCTCTTCAGGCTCGTACGGGAGAACGCCCGCGTCTTCGAGCAGCTCCCCGTATATGCGCACGAGGCGCTGGCCGAGAGCCACTTGCGGTACGCCAGCCACTCCGGCTACCGGCCGGACGTCCTCGCCGCCCACCTCGATCCCTGGCGCGGGGAGGCAGGCAGGGCGGCGTACTACCGGCAGTACGGGCAGCTTGAGCAGGCCGCCACCGACGAGTTCCAGCACTTGCTGGGTGCCATTCCGGTGCCGACCCGGATCATCTGGGGGCGCGAGGACCGCTTCCTGCCCCCGCCCTTCGGTGAGCAACTGCACGCGCTGATCCCGGGCTCGGAGCTGCACTGGGTGGAGCACGCGGGCCACGCGATCCAGGAGGACGCGCCCGCGCAGCTTCTGGCCCTGCTCACGCGGGAGTTCGGCGCGGGGAGGGAGTGACGGCTCCAGTGGCTGCCCTCAGGGCACGTCCCGCAGTTCCGTCGCGGGCGGCACGAAGCCCCGGCATCCGCCAACCACCCTCACGCAGGAGGCAGTTCGCCCGAGCCGCGTGGGATCAGTGTGGTCGGCAGCTCCACCCGGGCCGGGGCGTGGTCGGCGCCGTCGAGGCGGCGGAACAGGTGCTCGGCGGCGGTGCGGCCCACGGCTGCCGCGTCCTGCGAGATGACGGTGATGCCGAGCAGATCGGCCAGCTCGATGTCGTCGAACCCGACCAGCGCCACCGGCCGTTGCCGTTCGGCGATGACCCGGACCGCCGTTACCGTCACCCGGTTGTTCCCCGCGAAGAGCGCGGTGACCGGCTCGGGCCCCTCCAGCATCGCCTCGGCGGCGGCCCGGACCCGGCCGGGGTCGGTCGTGCCGAGGGAGACCCAGGAGTCCTCGACGGTGATCCCGGCGTCCGCCATCGCCGCGTGGTAGCCGCGCAGACGCTCGGTGGCGGTGTGGATGCGGGGCTGGTCACCGATGAACCCGATCCGGCGGTGGCCGTGCGCGATCAGGTGGGCCACCCCCTCGCGGGAGCCGCCGAAGCTGTCGGAGAGCACCATGTCCGCGTCGATCCGGCCGGCCGGGCGGTCCACGAAGACCGTCGCGATGCCCGCCTTGATCTCCGGCTCCAGATACCGGTGGTCGTCGCCCGCCGGGATCACGATCAGCCCGTCCACCCGGCGGGCGCACAGCGCCAGGACCAACTCCTGCTCCCGCTCGGGGTCCTCGGCGCTGGAGCCGTTGATGAGCAGCGCCCCGTGCGCCCGGGCGACCTCCTCCACGGCGCGGCTCAGCGGGCCGTAGAAGGGGTCCGCGAGATCCTCCAGGACCAGGCCGATCGAGGCCGTACGCCCCTTGCGCAGCACGCGAGCGCTGTCGTTGCGGCGGAAGCCCAGCGCCTCGATCGCCTCCTGTACCCGGCGCTCGGTGTCGGGCGTGACGCCGGGCTCGCCGTTCACCACCCGGGAGACCGTCTTGAGGCCGACACCGGCGCGGGCCGCCACGTCCTTCATGGTCGGCCGGTTGCCGTAACGGGTCTCGGAATGACGGGTGGTCCGGTCCACGGTGCGCTGTCCTGTCGTCGGATACGGGCGGGGGAGGAAGGGGAGCGGTCGGCGATTCGGGCGGCAAACGGGCACCTCCGGACGGTCCGCGGAGCCCGCTGCGGACACGAACGGAGGCCTTGGCGTCGAGCATAGGCCCTGGACAACGTTGTCAAGGCCAGAGAGACTGTGCAGACTATTGACTGAACCCGCAGGTCCCGCCCTTCACCCACCGGAGAAGCCACACCGATGCATACCGACCTCGTCGCCGCGCTCGACATCGGCGGCACCAAGATCGCCGGCGCGCTGGTCGACGGCGACGGCACCCTTCTCGTACGGGCGCAGCGGCCGACGCCCGCCCGGGAGGGTGCCGAGGCGGTGATGGGCGCCGTGGACGAGGTCCTGGGCGAGCTGACGGCCTCCCCGCTGTGGGAGAGGGCGGGCTCGGCCGGGATCGGCAGCGCGGGACCGGTGGACGCGGGCGCGGGGACGGTCAGCCCGGTCAACGTCCCCGGCTGGCGAGACTTCCCGCTGGTGGAGCGGGTGCAGAAGACGATCGGCGGGCTGCCCGTGGCCCTGGTCGGTGACGGCGTGGCGATGACGGCGGCCGAACACTGGCTCGGCGCGGCGCGCGGCTACGACAACGCGCTCTGCCTCGTCGTGTCGACCGGCGTCGGCGGCGGCCTGGTCCTCGGCGGCTCCCTCCACCCCGGCCCCTCCGGCAACGCCGGCCACATCGGCCACATCAGCGTCGACCTGGACGGCGACCCGTGCCCCTGCGGCGCGCGCGGCTGCGTCGAACGCATCGCCAGCGGCCCCAACATCGCCCGCCGCGCCCTGGCCGACGGCTGGTTCCCCGGCCCGGACGGCGATACCACGGCCGCCGCGGTGGCCGCCGCCGCCCGCGCCGGGGACCCGGTCGCCATCGCCTCGTACGAACGGGCCGCCCAGGCCCTCGCGGCCGGGATCGCCGCCACCGCCACCCTGGTCGAGATCGACATCGCGGTCATCGGCGGGGGAGTGGCGGGCGCCGGGGACGTGCTATTCGCCCCGCTGCGCCGCAGCCTGCACGACTACGCCACGCTCTCCTTCGTCCAGGGCCTCGACATCGCGCCCGCCGTGATGGGCACCGACGCGGGCCTGGTCGGCGCGGCGGCCGCGGCGATCGCGCTGCGCTGACCCCGTAGATGCGAGTAGTACGACAGGGCTGTACGGGAAGGGCTTGACCGCGACACGGGCCGTACGGCGGAGAGGCCGGCCGCGACACGGGCTGTACGGGGAGGGGTTGACCATGGCGCCGGGCGTACGGGCAGGGGTTGACCACGACACAGGGCGCACGGGGAGGACTTGGCGTCCCGTCGGCGCGCGGGCGGTGGCGCGGCGCCTGCCCCGGCCCCCGCGCCCCACCCCCGTACCACCCTCGCGCCCCCTGTCGCCTCCGTGCCCTCCTCGTGCTACCTCCTGCCCCCCACGTCGTACCGCCGCGCGCCCCGCCTCCGTACCGGCGCACGTCCCAAATCAGGCCGGATCGCCCCGTCCCGGAAACGCCGTCGCCGTGGTGGGGTTTCCCCGGCAGGGTGTTGCGGGCAAGCCACAGGGGGCTACGAAGAGGGGGAACCGTGATCGTCTGGCTGAACGGGGCGTTCGGCGCGGGCAAGTCCAGCGTCGCAGGCGAACTGATCGATCTGATCCCGAACAGCACCTTGTACGACCCGGAACTCACCGGGGCCGGACTGCGCGGGCTGCTGCCCCCGAAGAAGCTGGCCGAGGTGGACGACTTCCAGGACCTCAGGATCTGGCGGCGGCTGGTGGTGGACACGGCGGCCGCCCTGCTCGCGGAGTCACCCGGGGTGCTGGTGGTACCGATGACGCTGCTGAGACAGGAGTACCGGGACGAGATATTCGGCGGGCTGGCCTCCCGTCGTATCCCGGTCCGCCATGTGCTGCTCTCACCTGAGGAAACGATCCTGCGCAGCCGGATAGCCGGTCGTGCGGAGCACCCGGGGGACCGGGAGCGGAGCGAGCGCGTCAACCGGTGGGCGTACGACCACATCGGCCCCTACCGGGATGCGCTCGGGTGGATCACCGAGGACGCCCATGTCGTCGACAACGGCGCCCTCACCCCGCGCGAGACCGCCGAACGCATCGCGGAGGCCGTCCGCACCGGTGCCGCCGGGCCGTGCGAGATCGTCCAGAGCCCCCAGCCGACCGCCGCCACCGTCGCCGCCGGGGTGCTGCTCTTCGACGAACAGGACCGGGTGCTCCTCGTCGACCCCACGTACAAGCCGGGCTGGGAGTTCCCCGGCGGCGTGGTGGAGGAGGGCGAACCCCCGGCCCAGGCGGGGATACGGGAGGTCGCCGAGGAGACCGGGCTCCGGCTCGACCGGGTCCCCACCCTGCTCCTCGTCGACTGGGAGCCGCCCTCCCCGCCCGGCTACGGCGGGCTGCGCTTCCTCTTCGACGGGGGCCTGCTGCGTTCCGAGGACGCCGCACGGCTCCTGCTCCCCGGCTCCGAACTGCGCGGCTGGCGCTTCGTCACCGAGCAGGAGGCGGCGGGGATGCTGCCCCCACCCGCTACGAGCGGCTGCGCTGGGCGCTGCGGGCGCGCGAACGGTCCACGGTTCTCAACCTGGAGGCGGGCGTCCCGGTGGGCTGAGCGGACCCCATGCGCCGGACACGTCCCAGGGCTGTCGTCCAACTGCCGTCTGCCGTGCGACGCCCGGCACGCACGTCCTAGGCCGCCGCTTCCGCCGCTGCCCGCATGACTTCCGCCGCGTTCTCCGTCAGCGGGTCGCCGTGGCCGAAGCAGACCGTACGGGGCTTCAGCGCGGCCAGCCGCCGGAACGTCTCCAGCGCCCGCGCCCGGTCCACGTTGAAGACGCCGAGCATCACCTCCTCGACCGCCGCCACGCAGTCCCCGGTGAACAGCACCCCGTGGCGCGGCAGATGGAGGGCGATGGAGCCCTGCGTGTGGCCGGGGGCATGGACCACCCGGGCCCCGCCGCCGAACGGCACCTCACCGTCGGCCACCTCGCGGTCGACCCGGGTGGGCGGGGCCTCGGGGACCGTCAACCCGTGCTCGTACAGCGGACGTTCCCAGTCGAGGAGGTCCGGTTCCGGTACGGGAAGCTCACCCCGGATCACCGGGGCGTCCAGCGGGTGGGCGAGGATCTCGGCGCCGTGGCGGTCGGCCAGCTCCTGCGCCGCGCCGTAGTGGTCGCGGTGGCCGTGGGTGAGGACGATGCGGGCGATCCGGGCGGGGGCGAGGCCCAGACCCCGTACCGCGTTCTCGATCGCCGGAGCCGCATCGATGTCACCGGCGTCGACGAGAGTGAGCTCCGACGTGCCGTCGTCGCCGTTGCCGTCGTCGCCGTTGCCGTCGTGCCAGAGATAGGCCTGGCCGATCCGGAAGCGGAACATGTACAGCCGGTGGGGGAGCACCTCGATGAGATCCATGCCGTGAACGTACGCAGCCGACGGCACCCACCGTACGGAGCTACGCTTCCGGCGACTTCGCCGACGGCATAGCGGCCGACGGCGTGGCGGAGGCACCGAAGCCCCGGTGGCGGCCGGTCGGGGCCGCCACCGGGGCTTCACGGTCCGGCCCTCAGACCTTCTTCGACTCCGCGTAGTTGCGCAGGAACAGCGCCTCCGCCACCGACATCCGCTCCAGCTCCTCCGGCGACACGCTCTCGTTCACCGCGTGGATCTGCGCCTCGGGCTCGCTCAGGCCGATGAGCAGGATCTCGGCCTCCGGGTAGAGCGACGCCAGCGTGTTGCAGAGGGGGATGGAGCCGCCCATGCCGGAGGACTGCATCTCCTGGCCCGGGTAGGCGTCCCGCATCGCCTCCGCCATCGCCGTGTACGCCGGGCTGGAGGTGTCGGCCTGGAACGGCTGGCCCTGGCCCACCTGCTCCACCGCCACCCGCGCGCCCCACGGGGTGTGCGCCTCCAGGTGCGCGGTGAGCAGCTTGGTCGCCTCGGCGGCGTCGTGGCCGGGCGGCACCCGCAGGCTGATCTGGGCCCGCGCGCTCGCCTGCACCGACGGGGTGGCGCCGACGCACGGCGGGCAGTCGATGCCGATGACGGTGACGGCGGGGCGCGCCCAGATCCGGTCCGCGACCGTGCCCGTACCGATCAGCTCCACGCCGTCCAGCACCTTGGCGTCCTGCCGGAACTCCGCCTCCGGGTACTGGAGTCCGTCCCAGTCGGCGTCACCCGTCAGACCGTCGACCGTCGTCGTGCCGTTCTCGTCGCGCAGCGAGGCGAGCAGCTGGATCATCGCGGCCAGCGCGTCGGGCGCGGCACCGCCGAACTGGCCCGAGTGCAGGTTCCCTTCGAGCGTGTCGAGCTTCACCCGCAGCATCGTCATCCCACGCAGCGTCGCCGTGACCGTCGGCAGCCCGGCCCGGAAGTTCCCGGCGTCCCCGATGACGATCGTGTCGGCCACCAGCAGCTCCGGGTGGGCCTCCGCGTACCGCTCCAGACCGCCGGTGCCCTGCTCCTCGGAACCCTCCGCGATCACCTTCACCGAGACCGGGACGCCGCCGTTCGCCTTGAGGGCGCGCAGCGCGAGCAGGTGCATGATGAACCCGCCCTTGCAGTCCGCCGCGCCCCGCCCGTACCAGCGGCCGTCGCGCTCGGTCAGCTCGAACGGCGGTGAGAGCCACGCCGCCTCGTCCAGCGGCGGCTGCACGTCGTAGTGGGCGTAGAGCAGCACGGTCGGGGCACCGGCCGGGCCGGGCAGGAAACCGTAGACCGACTGGGTGCCGTCGGGGGTGTCGAGCAGCGCGACGTCGGTGAAGCCCTCGGCGCGCAGGGCGTCCGCGACCCAGTTCGCCGCCGCCTCGCACTCGCTCTTCGGGAACACCGCGGGGTCCGCCACCGACTGGAACGCGACCAGCTCGGCCAGCTCCGCCCGCGCACGGGGCATCAGCGAGGCGACGGTCTCGGAAATCGGGCGGGCGGTCATGGGCACGCTCCTCGTGGGTGCGACGTTATGGGTAGGGCACGGTGTGTACGCGCCCCGCCACGACACCGTGGGTGCGGTGCCGTGAGGCAGGACAGAATCATGGCCGATCCTCCCACAGGGGGGCTCGGCCGGGGCGCGCCGTAGGATGCCGTGAGCAGCTTGGGGCCACTGGTCGGATCGGGAGCAGAAGCACATCGTGAGCAGCGAGAACGCAGACGCCGGGCGGGAAAACGAAGAGTCGTCGTCGGTCTGGGACGTCGTGGTCGTCGGCGCCGGACCGGCCGGCGCATCGGCGGCGTACGCGGCAGCCGTGGCGGGCCGGCGGGTCCTCCTGCTGGAGAAGGCGGAACTGCCGCGCTACAAGACCTGTGGCGGCGGCATCATCGGATTCTCCCGGGACGCCCTGCCGCCCGGATTCGAACTGCCCCTGAAGGACCGTATCCACGCGGTCACCTTCTCCCTCAACGGGAAGCTCGCCCGCACCCGCCGCTCCCGGCGCATGCTCTTCGGGCTCATCAACCGGCCGGAGTTCGACGCCGGCCTGGTCGAGGAGGCGCAGAAGGCCGGTGCCGAACTGCGCACCGGCGCCTCGGTGGTGCGGGTGGAGCAGCACGGACCGGCCGTGCCCGACCGGCGTACGGTCGCGGTCGTGCTGGCCGGCGGTGAGACGGTGCTCGCGCGGGCGGTCGTCGGCGCGGACGGCAGCGCGGGCCGGATAGGAGCACATGTCGGGGTGAAGCTCGACCAGGTGGACCTCGGCCTGGAGGCGGAGATCCCGGTTCCGGCGACGGTGGCGGAGGACTGGGCGGGCCGGGTGCTCATCGACTGGGGCCCGATGCCCGGCAGTTACGGCTGGGTCTTCCCCAAGGGCGACACGCTGACGGTCGGGGTGATCTCGGCGCGCGGCGACGGCGCGGGCACCAAGCGGTATCTGGAGGACTTCATCGCCCGCCTCGGCCTGGCCGGGTTCGAGCCGTCCATCTCCTCGGGTCATCTGACCCGCTGCCGCAGCGACGACTCACCGCTCTCGCGCGGCCGGGTCGTGGTCTGCGGCGACGCGGCGGGCCTCCTTGAGCCGTGGACCCGGGAGGGCATCTCCTTCGCCCTGCGCTCGGGCCGCCTCGCCGGTGAATGGGCCGTCAGGATCGCCGAGTCGCACGACGCGGTGGACGCCCGCCGGCAGGCCCTCAACTACGCCTTCGCCATCAAGGCCGGTCTCGGCGTGGAGATGGGCGTGGGCCGCCGCATGCTCAAGCTCTTCGAGCGCCGCCCGGGGGTGCTGCACGCGGTCCTGACGGGCTTCCGCCCGGCCTGGAAGGCGTTCGCCGGGATCACCCGCGGCACGACGTCGCTGGCCGAGCTGGTCCGTACGCACCCGCTGGCCCAGCGGGCGTTGAGCGCGATGGACCGGTAGCCGGTAGCTATTGGCGCTGGTCGGTGGTCGCTGGTCGGTGGCTGTTGGCGGGGGCGGGGGCCGTCAGTCGGTGACCGTGATGCGGAACACCGGGTGGTCCGGGCCGGCGGCCAGGAGTTCGGCGTCCGTGGACTTCGCGGTGACGCCCTGGAAGTACTGGTTCACCTCCCAGCCCCACCGCTCCAGATAGGCCCGGATGATCCGGGCCTTTTCTGCGTCGTCCGGGATCTCGACGGCGGTGAAGCGGCTGACCTTGCGCCCCAGCCTCAGTTCGCCGCCGCCCGCGGCGCGCATGTTGCGCACCCACTGGGAGTGGCCCCGGGCCGAGACGAGGTATCGCTCGCCCTCGAAGGTGTGGGTGTTGACGGGGACGCGCTGCGGCTGCCCGCTCCTACGTCCGCGTACCGACAGCTCGGCGGAGCCCATGAGGCTGACACCGTGCCGCGCCAGCCAGCCGACGGCCTTGTTGAGACGTTGGGCGGAGGCGCTCGCCCGGAGGTAGTACGTCTGCGACATGGTGACTCCCGTGTGCTGTCCGTGCGCGCTGCGCCGGGGCGGAGCCGCACTCTTGAGAGAGCAGTGCTCTTGCTTGAGACCAGTGTGTGCGAGATCGCTGCTCAAAAGCAAGAGCACTGCTCTCGTTCCGTTGTGCGGGCCTCGCCGCAGGCCTGTGAGTTCGGGCCGATGGAGCAGGCCGGAGGCGCGGGCTCGGTGCCCCCCTCGACGTTGTCGGCGCGGTCTCCGCGGATGTACGGAAAAGCGCCATCCGCTCCGTACATCCGCCTCTGAGGTCGGTGCAGGCCCGGAGGAAGGAACACGGATGGACCATGATCTGGAAGAGCTCAAGCGCGTCGGCGGGATCCTGAACGAAGCGTTCGTTCTGCTCAGGAGGGAGAAGGAACGCCTCGAGGAACGACGGTCCGGTCGGAGCCACGACAGCAGTGCGGGGAGCCCCCGGCAGACACTGATCGGGCTCGGCGGAATGGTCGACGGTCTGCGGAAGCGGATGGACGGTCTCGCCCAGTACGTCGGCTTCATGACCCTCGGTCTGGAGAACCAGGCCGCGCGTGAACGCGCCCTTCTCCGTCATGCGCCGCTCTCCGTCCCCTCCGGCGTCGACCGGATGGCGCGCCCGCTCGGCGAGGACACCGTGCGGGCGATGCAACTGCTCCGTGAACTCGACACCTTCTTCGGCGACGGCTTCGCCGATCGGATCGACCGTGCGCTCGCCGCTCCGGAGGCGACCTACCCGCCGGCCGACTGGGACGCGTACGCGAAGGAGTTGTGGCGTGAGGCGAACGGGGGTGCCGACGTCACGCCGTGACGTTCGGTGAAGCCGCGGCGAGCGCCGCCGGGCCCCAGGGGCGGGGCATCCGAAGCGACGCGCTCGCTCCCTCGGAGGCGCGGCGTCCGCTGTCAGCTCGCCGCCGAGAGGTGCCGGTGCGCCCAGGTGGCGAACGAGGTCACCGGAATCCCCAGCTCCGTGGCGAGTTCGGGGCGGGCCGGCTGGGTGATGGCGTTGCTCCACGTGTGACCGGCGCCCCAGGCCGGCATGCCCGCCGCGAGCGCCTCGTCGAGGTCCATCGTCGGAGCCTTCACCGGTACGCCCCACACCTCGGACAGCACCTCGGCCACCTGCTCCATCGTGAGCCGGTCGCCCGCGAGTTCCAGCTCCACCCCGTGGAAGCGGTCGGGCTCCCGTGCGGCGTGGGCGGCGGCCGTGCCGATGTCCTCGCACGCCACCAGCGCCAGGGTCGTCTCCGGCCGGACGACCGTCGCCAGGCCGCCTTCCGGCCCGTTCGGTGCCAGTTGGGGCAGGTTCTCCATGAAGAACGCGGGCTTGACCACGGTCCAGCGGGCGAAGCCCGCCCCGCGTACGGCCTCCAGGATCGCCTGCTTGGTGGCGAAGTAGGGTTCCATCGCCGCCCATTGCCCTGCCGCCCAGCCCGGGGTCTCCGTGTGTTGCCCCACCCCGCTGGTCGAGGACTGGATGAACTGCGGGACGCCCGCCGCCCGCGCGGCCCCGATCAGGTTCGTGGCCTGCGCCAGCTCCCCGGCGAAGTCGACCCCGCTCTCGCTCATCGGCGGCATCTGCACCGAGAACACGGCGCGTACGTCCGCGCATGCGGGGTCCAGCGAGGACCGCACGGAGAGGTCGCCGGTGACCAGTTCGGCGCCCAGCGCCGCCACCTCCTTCGCGCGCCGGGCCAGCGGGTCGCGCACCAGCGCGCGGACCGGCACCCCGGCGGCCAGCAGGGCGCGGGCGGCGGCCCCGCCCTGTCGTCCGGTGGCGCCGGTGACCAGTACAGGGGCAGTGGGCGATGTCATGTCGGTGTCTCCTCGGGATCGGCGGAACCGGCCGCGCGCAGAGCGGCAGGGGCAGGGGCAGGGGTGTGCGCCACGCTAAACGGCGGACCCCGCCGTTTCGTGGTCGCTACGATATGGCGGGGCCCACCACTTGGCAACGGGGAGAGAACGTGACCGGTCAGCGAGCGGACGCCCGCCGCAACTACAGCCGCATCCTCGCCGTGGCCGAGGCCGAGGTGGCCCGGCACGGCTCGGCGGCCTCCCTCGAACAGGTCGCCCGTACCGCCGGCGTCGGGTCCGCCACCGTGCGCCGCCACTTCCCCACCCGGCAGGCCCTCCTCGAAGCCGTCTTCCAGGAGCGCATCCAGGCCCTCTGCCGACGCGCGGCAGAGCTGCACCGGACCGAGGGCAGCCGCGCCGCGCTGCTGGAGTGGCTGCACGACCTGGTGGCGTACGCCGTCTCCGCCCGGGGGCTCGCGGACGCCCTGACCTTCGAGCCCCCCACCGACAGACCGGCCGACGCCGCGCCCGACTCCTGCGGGGCGCAGCTCGCGGACGCGGCCGCCCCGCTGCTGGCCCGCGCCCTGGACGACGGCGTTGTCAGGCCGGGCACCACCTTCCACGACCTGCTCACCCTCGCCGTCGGCATCGCCCTGGCCACCGAGCACCACACCGAACCATCGGTCCAGGCCGACCGCCTCTTCGCCCTCGCCGTCGAGGGCCTCAGCCCCAGCCCCAGCCCCTGACGGAACCAGCACGACCGGCGCCATGCCGACGGGACGGCGGGCGTGGGGTCCGACGCCCTGGAGCGGACTCGCCGACCGAGGGCCGGCCCCCGGGCGATGTGCTCGCACCTCCTCCGGCCGGTGCTCTCCGGCCGGGTGGCAGACTGATCGTCATGAGCACCATCCGAGGGGCCAGGGAACGTGCCCGCGTCGAAGTGACCGCCGCCATCAAGGACGAGGCCAGGAAACAGCTGGCGGCGGAGGGTGCGGCCAAGCTCTCCCTGCGGGCCGTCGCCCGTGAACTCGGCATGGTCTCCTCGGCGCTCTACCGCTACTTCCCGAGCCGTGACGAGCTGCTCACCGCGTTGATCATCGACGCCTACGACGCCATCGGCGAGGTGGCGGAGTCCGCCCGTGCCACCGCCGACCGGGCCCGCCCGCACCCCGCCCCGTACGCGGAGCGCTGGGTCGCCGTGGCCGGTGCCGTACGGGAGTGGGCCCTCGCCCACCCGCATGAGTACGCCCTGATCTACGGATCGCCCGTCCCCGGGTACAGCGCCCCCATGGACACCGTGGGCCCGGCCTCCCGGGTGGGGATGGTGTTCATCGGTCTCATCCGTGACGCGTTCCGGGCCGACGGTCTCGCCGTGCCGCCCCTCGCACCGGAGCTGCGTGGCGAGGCCGAGCGGATCACCGCCGAGATCGCCCCGGACCTCCCGCCCGCCGCCGCGCTCGCCCTGGTCGCCGCCTGGGCGCAGCTGTTCGGCCTGATCTCGTTCGAGCTCTTCGGCCAGTTCAACCGCATGGTCGAGGCGCGCGAGGCGTTCTTCCGGCAGGCGGCGGGGGAACTGGCCCGTTCGGTCGGCCTCCGTGGGCGTCCGGCCGGCCGCTGAGAGTGGGGGCGGAACCGCCGCTCTACGGGGAGGAGTCGGTGGAGCCGGGGCGGCTCAGTCCGGCCGGGTCCGGGGTGCCGTCCAGCCGGTGGCCCCGCTGTCTCGACGGGAAGCGCCACAGGACATGGACGGTCCGGGCGACGAACGCCACCGCGGCCGTCGTGACGGCGACTCCGAGGACCGCCGTCCGCGCTGTGCGGCCGAGGTCGAGGAGCAGCAGGGCCGGGGCCGAGATCGCCGCGAAGGTGAGGCCGGCCAGCACGGCGGCGCTGACCAGCGCGAAGCCGATCTCGACCGTCATCGCGTCCCGTTCCGCCTGCGTCCGCCGTCCCATTGACGCAGTGTCACAGGGACGGCACGCTCCCGGCAAGCGTGCCCCGTCCCGCGTACGGCTCTGCTGTGTACGGCTCCGATCCGTACGGGTGGGCCGCTCGCCCGTCCCCGTACCGCGCGGTTTCACCAGGTGACCGCCGAGTTGTCCGTCCAGAGCCGGGCCACCGAGCGGTCGCCGCGCAGGGTGACGGCGGTGAGCGGCAGACGGTTCCAGAGGGCGAGGTAGAGCCCCTCCGCCGTTCCGCTCAGCTCGCAGTCCGCAGCGCCCGTCCCGGGATCCGCAGCGCCTGCCCCGGGATCCGTGGTGTCCGTCCCGGGATTCGCGGCGGACGTCCGTACGGCCTGCGGCGGTTCCTCCGAGATCCGTACGGTCCACACCGCGTCCGTGTCCACCGCCCGCACCCGCAGCGTGCGCGGCGTGCTGGAGCGCACGCGGCTCTTGGGGCGGGCGTGGAAGCCGGTGAGCAGTTCGTCGATGCCGTCCACCGCCCGGTCGGCGTCCACCGGCGACAGCGGGCCGCCGAGCGCCGACTCCGCGTCGGCCCGGTGGACGGTGGTCTCGTGCAGCTGGCGGCGGGACCAGAACGCCAGAGGGGAGGGGGCGGGCAGGAACGTCCAGCACTCCAGACCGGTGGGAGCGGCCTCCAGGGAACGGACCAGGTGGTCGTGGCCCTCCCGGAACCAGTCGAGGAGTGCCGTGCCGTCGAGGTCCGGTTCGCCGCCGTCGGGGTGGGGCGTGGTGTGTCCCTCGGCGACGAGCTCGGCCGCCCAGCGGTGCACCATGCCCGTGTGGCGCAGCAGATGGCGTATCTGCCAGCCGGGGCAGGTCGGGACCGAGGCCCCGGGGCCCGCCTGTTCGGCCGCCGCCGCGAGGAGCCGGCCTTCCTCGGACAGGGACGCGATGTACTGGGTGATCTCCATGGCGGGATTCTGCCAGCGGGCTCCGCCGCCTGCGGCAGAGCCCGCTCGGCTCACGTGTGCGTCGCGTTCCTGGCCCCGTACCCCAGCACCGCCGCCCCTGCCGCCAGCAGGGCCACCGTCGTCAGCGCCACCGGCAGCGAGAACCAGTCGGCGAGGAAGCCGATCGCGGGCGGGCCCAGCAGCATCCCGCCGTAGCCGAGGGTCGACGCGGCGGCCACCCCGCTCGGTCCGGCCAGTTCACCGGCCCGGCCCACGGCGACGGGGAAGATGTTGGCGAGCCCCAGCCCGGTCACCGCGAACCCGGCCAGCGCGAGCCAGGCGGTCGGCGCCAGGGAGCCCAGCAGCATTCCGGCCGCCGCGACCAGCCCGCCCAGGACCAGTGTGCGGGTCTGGCCGAGCCGTTCCAGGAGCAGCGTCCCGGTGAGCCTGCCGATGGTCATCGTCAGGGCGAACAGCGCGTAGCCGGCGGCGGCGAGGCCGGGGTGGGCGCCCAGGTCCTGTTCCAGGTGGAGCGCGCCCCAGTCGGCCAGTGCGCCTTCCCCGTACGCCGTGCACAGGGCGATCACGCCGAAGAGCAGCACGATCCGGCGGGCCCGCGGGTCGAGCTTCCGCCGGGGGCCTTGCTGCCGGGGCGTGCGCGGTTCGTACGCCGTACGGGCCGGGCGGTGGCGCAGCAGCGCCGGGCCCGCGAACGCGGTGACGAGCAGGCCGATGCCGGCCAGCAGGAACAGGTGGGCCGAGGCGGAGAGGCCGCCCGCCACCAGCCCGCCGAGTCCGGCGCCCACCATGCCGCCCAGGCTGAACGCCGCGTGGAAGCTCGGCATCACCGGTCGGCGCAGCTCGGCGACCAGGTCGACGGCCGCGCTGTTCATCGCCACGTTCATCCCGCCGTACGCCGCCCCGAAGACCAGCAGGACGAGGCCGAGGGAGAGTGCGGAGTGGGTCTGGGCGGGCAGGGCGATGGAGAGGGGGAGCAGGACACCGCAGGCAGCGGTGACGGCGTGGCTGCCGTAGCGGCGGCAGAGCCGGCCCGTGAGCATCATGGTGATCACGGCGCCCGCGGAGACGCCGAGGAGGGCGAGGCCGAGGGTGGAGGCGGAGGCTCCGGTCTGCTGCTTGATGGCCGGGATACGGACCACCCAGCCGGCGAAGAGGAACCCGTCGAGGGCGAAGAACACGGTCAGCGCGGTACGGAGGCGGGCCGACGCGGGAGGGGCGGTGTCTCCGCCAGGTCCCCCCGGTAGGGCCGTCCGCAGTTTGTTTAGTTGCGGCACAAATTCAGCATAGGGGCGGCCGGACGGCGGGTGCAACACAGCCGACGGTGCGGGTGCGACCGGGCCGGCGGGGTGGGCGCGACGCGGACGACGGTCCGGCACAACCCGCCCGACGGGCTCGGTGCCACCTGCCTGACGGAGGGGCACATCACCCGTTCCGGTGGGCTCCCTCGGGGTCCGGGGCACCCGCCGGATCATGGGAGACTCGCCCTCATGAACGGCAAGGCGACCACCACCCGGACGAAGTTGGAGAGGGGCCGCAGCGCGCTCGGGCCCGCACTGGAACTGGTCCACACCGGGCGCGCCCCCACGCGCGCCGTCCTCACCTCCGAGCTGGGCGTCACCCGGGCCACCGCCGGGGCGGTCGCCGCCGAGCTGGAGGCGCTCGGGCTGATCCGGGTCGACTCCAGCCCCGGCTCCGCGGCCGGTTCGCAGGGCCGCCCCTCGCACCGGCTGGCCGTCCTGGAGACCGGCCCCGTCGTCCTCGCCGCCCAGGTCCACGCCGACGGCTTCCGGGCCGCGCTCGTCGGGCTCGGCGGCCGGATCGTCGCCACCGCGCCCGGCTGCGTCACGGTGATGGCCGACCCCGCCCAGGTGCTCGGCGAGGTGGTGGCCGCCGGGGCCGGGCTGCTGCGCGAGAGCGGGCTGCGCTGCGTCGGCGCCGGGCTCGCCGTCCCCTCGGCGGTCGCCGAACCCGAGGGCACCGCCCTCAACCCGCTGCACCTCGCCTGGCCCGCCGGTTCGCCGGTACGGGACATCTTCGCCGCCTGCGTACGGGACGCCGGCATCGCGGGGCCCGCCTTCACCGGCAACGACGTCAACCTCACCGCGCTGGCCGAGCACCGCCACGGCGCCGGACGCGGCGCGCAGCACCTGCTCTGCGTCGCCACCGGCCACCGGGGCGTCGGCGGGGCCCTGGTCCTCGACGGCCGTCTGCACAGCGGGAGTTCGGGGCTCGCGCTGGAGGTGGGCCACCTCACCGTGAACCCCGAGGGGCGGCCCTGCCACTGCGGCGGCCGCGGCTGCCTCGACGTCGAGACGGACCCGCTCGCCTTCCTCACCACCGCCCGCCGGGACCCGGGCCCGGAGGAGTCGCTGCTCAAGCAGGCCGGTGATCTGCTGCGTACGGAGTACGAGGACGCGGACGTACGGCATGCCGCCGAGGAGCTGATCGACCGCCTGGGCCTGGGCCTCGCCGGGCTCGTGAACATCCTCAACCCGGACCGGATCATCCTCGGCGGCCTCCACCGCGAGCTGCTGGAGGCCGACCCGGAGCGGCTGCGGGCCGTCGTCGCCGACCGCAGCCTCTGGGGGCGCAGCGGCAGCGTGCCGATCCTGCCCTGCACCCTCACCCACAACAGCCTGGTCGGCGCCGCCGAACTGGCCTGGCAGCCGGTCCTCGACGACCCGCTGGCCGTTCTCGCCTGAGGAGGCGGGGGCGCGGGGCGCCGGGTGCGTGGGCCGCTGGCCGAGGGGAGCCTGTGGCCGGGCCCCGGCTCCCAGGCCGTAGGCCCCCGCCCCTCAGCTCCCCGGCCCCCGCACGAAGCCGAACGCCCGGGCCGGGTTGGTGGTCAGTACCGTGTCCAGCAGCTCCTTGCCCAGGGCCTCCTCGAGCCGGGGGCGTACCCGGCGCAGCAGATGCGGCATGCCCGGCGTCTCCGGCACCGTCGTGTCGCCGCCGAGCAGCAGCTGGCCGCCGAGCCCCGCCTCCGCGAGCGCCACCAGCTGGTCCGGCAGCCGCCAGTCCGTGGCGTGGTTGGCCCGGGAGGGGCCGTCGAAGGCGAGGAACGCCCCCGCCCGTCCGGCCTCCCGCTGGACGCCCACGTCGGGGCAGCGGCCCAGGTGGCCGAGGAGGACCCGGTCCGGCGCCACCTCCAGCTCGCCGCAGAGCAGGTCCAGGACGTCCAAGGCACCGGTGCCCAGCTCCAGGTGGACGCCGATCGGCGCACCGGTGCGGTGGTGGGCCTCGGAGGCGGCCGTCATGGTGCGCCGGGCGTGGGCGTCCACCCCGTGGAAGGCCCCCGCCACCTTGATCATCCCGGCTCGTACGCCGCTCTCCCCGATGCCCTCCGTCAGCTCGGCCACGAAGAGGTCGGAGAGGCGGGCGGGGTCGGGGAGGAAGGTGGGGGCGGGGGAGGCCGGGGAGCCTGGGTGCGAGTGGCCGAGCCGGTGCAGCACCTCGGGCGCGTAGTGCGCCGCCTGGTGCAGCCCCGTCGCCGCCACCACATGGACACCGGCCGAGGCGGAGAGCGCCGCGAGATCCGCCGCCCGCCGCCCCATCCCGTACGGCGTCCACTGCACGACCGTCCCGCCGCCCAGCTCCCGGAACGCCGCCAGCTGCCCGGCCGCCCGCTCCGGGTCGTCCAGCTCCTGGCCCGGCAGGCGCGGGCTGCGCAGGAACAGGTGGTCGTGGGCGTCACAGATCCCCAGCTCATCGGCGGGAACGTCCCCGAGCGCCGTACGGACCAGCTTCACCACTGCCGCCCCCGCCCCAGCCGCCCGGCCTCCGGCGCCGACAGGTGCAGCACCTCGTACGCCTCGCCCTCCGCCCCCGGCGGCGCCCCCTCGTACAGCGTGAAGCGCACCAGCTCCCAGCGGCGCGGGTCCACCGCCAGCGCGGTGGCGACCACCCCCGGCCCCGCGGCGGTCCGGCGCGACTCCTCCAGCGCCGCGTCGACGGCGGCGGCCGGGCGTACGGCACCGGGGACGGACCGCCGCAGCCGGACGGCCGACCGGGGGAGCGCGTCGGCGGCCGGCCCCTCCTCGTACGACAGCCCAGTCCAGTGCTGGACCTCGGGGCGCCCGAAGTCGTCGACGAGCCCCTGGAACCCGGCGCCCCAGAGGAAGGCGTTCATCCCCTCGGGGGCGCGCCAGAGATAGAACGGCGCGTACTGGTTGACCGGGGAGCCGCCCGCGCGCTCCCGGATCAGATAGGCCTTGAGGCCGAGCCCCGGGAAGGCGTCGAGGAGGTGTCCCTTCGTCGCGACCCGCGTGCGGATGATGTCCATGTCGTAGTCGGCGGGCAGCGTTATCTCGTACTGCATGGCGTGCACGGCGTTGTCTCTCCTCAGGCGGGCCGGGCGGGGGTCGCGAGCAGCGAGAGCAGCCCGCCCACCGCGGAGTCGAAAACGGCGGACGAGCCGGAGGCCCGTGCCAGGACATAGCCGCCCTGCACGGTGGCCACGATGGTGGCCGCGACCGGGCCGGGGACGGTGCCCGGGGCGAACTCCCCGTTGTCCAGGCCCTCCTGGAGCAGGGCGGCGATCCGCTCCCGCAGCCACTCCAGCGTGGCGTCGAGCGGCGCGCGCAGCGCGTCGTCCGCGATGACGTCCGGGTCCATCGTGAGGCGCCCCACCGGGCAGCCGCGCAGCACCTCGCGCTCGCGCAGCAGATACGCCGTGATCCGCTCGTGGGGGGTGCCGGGCCCGTCGAGCAGCCTGCCCGCGGTCTCCCGCATCTCCTGCGCGGTACGGGAGATGGCGGCGAGCGCCAGATCGGACTTGCCGGTGAAGTGGTGGTACATGCTGCCCTGGCCCGCACCCGCCGCGCGCTGGATGGCCTTGGGGCTCGTCCCCGTGTAGCCCCGCTCCCACAGGAGGTCCTGGGTGGCCTCGATCAGCCGGTCCGGAGTGCTCATGCGGACACTGTACATAACAGTAGGTACAGAAGGCTGAGGGAACTGGCCGAGGGAGCTGTACGGGGAAGGCCCGGACGGTGCGGGCGCACCGTTCCGGCGGTGCGGCATGACGCTCGCCGCACCGCCGGAACGACGTGAGGACCCGGGAGGCCCGGTCAGCCGACGACGGCCGACCGGGCCGGGGCCGCCGCGACGGCCTCGGGGCTGATGGGCACGGACCCGAACGGCCCGTCGGTCGTCGACCCGTAGACCGCGAGCGGCGGCAGGGTCGAGGTGTCGCAGGTCGCCGGCAGGGTGAACCAGACGGCCTTTCCGGCCGCGCCGCTCGGCCGCACGCCCCAGCTCTCGCTGACAGCGGCGATCAGGGCCAGACCCCGGCCCGAGGTGGCGAAGGAATCCGCCTCGTTCACCGTGGGGACACGGGGGTCGTGGTCGTGGACGGAGACCGTCAACCGGTCGAGCAGCAGCTCGATGTCGACGGTGCATGACTTGTCCGGCTGTGCGTGCCGGTGGACGTTGGTCAGGAGTTCGGTGACGCCCAGGGCTGCCTGGTCGATCAGAGGATCGAGATGCCAGTAGCGCAGTTGCGCCGAGATGATCCTGCGGACCTGACCGATCCGCGACGGCAGGGCCTGGAGCTCCACCGTGCAGTGCCTGCTTGGCTCGCTGATCACGGCTGCGACTCCCCGAAATAGGTCCGGAAGAAAGAAGACGGACGAACGGAGCCGGCGGACGACTGGCTGCCGAATCCGCTCTGCTCTTGTCGTGTCTGCTCGTGTCGCGCGACCCGTCCCCCGGGGCGAGCCCATGAGGCGAATCGCTCTGTCACCGGAAGTTCACCTTCAGTGACGTGGATCCAGCGTGGCCCACCCGGTGCGGCTCCGCAACTCGCGGAGCCGCACCCAAGATCCGTACGCCACCCCAAGGCCCGCACGCCGCGCCGATACGCGACGCTGCACCCGGGATGCATCCGCCACGCCGTCCCGTCTCAGCCCCGGCGTCCTCCCGCGCTGCGCAGGGCTTCCAGGAAGCGGCGCAGCGGGGCCGCTCCGTCGCGTCTGCGGTTGCGCTGCCCCATCGTCAACCGGTAGCGCACGCCGTTCACCCGGGCGATGGCCGAATCCGCCGCGAAGAACCACCGTTTGCCCGCGCTCACCGTGGTCACGGGAGCGCTGTCGATCTCCCGCCCGTTGCTCGTGAGCAGCGAGAGCCGACCGTCCTTGACGACCACCTGGCCGGCATGGGTCAGCGACCGGGTGAACCGCTCGATCCTGACCCCCGACGCACTGAACTCGGCGTCCGCCATTGCGGCTTCGCCCCCCTTCGTCACCACTTCTCCTGTTGCAGTGTGCCGCGCCGGGGCCCCGGCCGCCAGAGGGCGTCCGGCCCGGTCGCGCGCCGTTCGCCCCGCCCGCCCCAACTGCCCCCGCCGGCCTGCCCAAAGGCAGGGCTATGGACGGTCAAAGTCAACGTTTGTGCAGGTCGGGGGCCTATCGTGAAAGGGAGGAACACCGCCTGGACGAGCATGCGGACCGGCGGCACACCAGCAACGTACGGAACAGGGAGCACGGCGATGCACAGCCACGAGCCGGGACATGACCGAGGGGCCACGGGGGCGGTCCTGGAGACGGTGGACGTCGACCGCAGCGACGCCGAGTACCGGGCCTGGCTGAAGGAGGCCGTCCGCAAGGTCCAGGCCGACGCCAACCGGTCCGCCGACACCCACCTGCTGCGCTTCCCGCTGCCCGAGGAGTGGGGCATCGACCTCTACCTCAAGGACGAGTCGACCCACCCCACCGGCAGCCTCAAGCACCGGCTCGCCCGCTCGCTCTTCCTCTACGGGCTCTGCAACGGCTGGATCCGGCCGGGCAAGCCGGTCATCGAGGCGTCCAGCGGCTCGACCGCCGTCTCGGAGGCGTACTTCGCGAAGCTGATCGGGGTGCCGTTCATCGCCGTGATGCCGCGCACCACCAGCCCCGAGAAGTGCCGGCTCATCGAATTCCACGGCGGGCAGTGCCACTTCGTGGACGACTCCCGCAAGATGTACGAGGAGTCCGCCTCGCTCGCCGCCACGACCGGCGGGCACTACATGGACCAGTTCACCTACGCCGAGCGCGCCACCGACTGGCGCGGCAACAACAACATCGCCGAGTCGATCTACCAGCAGCTCAGGCTGGAGCGCTACCCGGAACCCACCTGGATCGTCGCCACCGCCGGGACCGGTGGCACCTCGGCCACCATCGCCCGGTACGTCCACTACCTCCAGCACGACACCCGGGTCTGCGTCCCCGACCCGGAGAACTCCTGTTTCTTCGACGGCTGGACCCGCGACGACCCGTACGCGAGCAGCGACTGCGGCTCCCGGATCGAGGGCATCGGCCGCCCGCGCATGGAGCCGAGCTTCGTGCCCGGCGCCATCGACCGGATGATGAAGGTGCCCGACGCGGCGAGCGTCGCCGCCGTACGGGCGCTGGAGCGGGCCATCGGCCGGAAGGCGGGCGGCTCGACGGGGACCGGGCTGTGGAGCGCCTTCAAGCTGATCGCGGAGATGGTGGAGCGGGGGGAGCGGGGCAGCGTCGTGACGCTGCTGTGCGACCCGGGCGACCGTTACCTGGACAAGTACTACTCCGACTCCTGGCTGGAGGAGCAGGGGCTGGACATCGCCCCGTACAGCGCGGCGATCGACGCCTTCCTCACGACCGGGGCCCTGACCGGCTGAGCCGGGGCCTCGCGCGGATCACGCCGCCGGTGCCGTCGGCCGTCCGTCGAGCCCTCAGGCAGCCGGTGCTGTCAGCCGTCCGTCGAGCCGGCGCACCGCGTCCCGGAAGGACCGGCCCATCCCCAGGCGGGCTATCCCCAGCACCGCGCGGAACGGGCCGGTCCCGTCGGCGGCGAAGGTCCACTGCACCCGGGTGCCGGTCCCGTCAGCGGTGAGCCGCCACTCCTCCAGCAGGGCCCGCAGCCCGGGGGCGTTGGTCTCGTCCACCCGGTAGGCGTACCGCTCGCCCGGCTCGGCGGCCACCACCGTCTCCCGGAAGCGGACCCCGCCGCGCAGCCGCACCTCCCGGCCCGCGCCCCCGTCGGTGGGCGTGGCCCGGGTGACGGCGGTGAACCAGGAGGGCCAGGAGGCGACGTCGTCCGCGAGCGCCCGGTAGACCACGTCCGGGGCGGCGGACACCTCGGCGGCGAACACCAGAAGGATCGGCGCGGAGTCGGTGAACTCCAGCCCTACGGTACGGAGTCGGCGTGCCATCGCTGCACCTCCCGGCGGTCTGCGCGTATGGGGGAGGCACACCCTAGCGGCCGGGGCGTCAGTTGTCTGTACCACTGCCGGAGGTCGGTTTCCGGCCCTTCGGCCGGGAGTCGGCCCCCGGGGTGCGGTGTTTGGGCCCGGAGTCGGCCACCGCGTCCCGGCGGCCCCCCCGCCGTGCCCGGGCGGCGGTCCTCGCGGCCTCCGCGATGTTGCGGGCCATCCCGCCGAACACCACCGCGTGGAACGGTGACACGCCCCACCAGTACGCGTGGCCGAGCAGCCCCTGCGGGTGGTACAGCGCGCGCTGGCGGTAGAGCGTGCGGCCCCGGTCGTCCGTGTCGACCGACAGCTCCAGCCAGGCCCGGCCCGGCAGCCGCATCTCCGCCCGCAGCCGCAGCAGTTCGCCCGGCACGATCTCCTCCACCCGCCAGAAGTCCAGCGAGTCCCCGACCCGCAGCCGGTGGGCGTCCCGGCGGCCGCGCCGCAGCCCCACCCCGCCGACGATCCGGTCGATCCAGCCCCGTACCGCCCAGGCGAGCGGGAAGGAGTACCAGCCGTTCTCGCCGCCGATGCCCTCGATCACCCGCCACAGGTCCGCCCGGTCCACCGGCACCGCCAGCTCCCGTTCGTCCCGGTAGAGGCTGCCGCCCGACCAGTCCGGGTCGGTGGGAAGCGGGTCGCTCGGCGCCCCCGGCAGCGAGGCGGAGGTCCAGCGGGTGGCCACCTGGGCGTCCTTGATCCGCTGGAGGGCGAGGCCGAGGGCCCGGTCGAAGCCGATCGGCCCGTCCGGCGGATCGGGGACGTACCGGACGATGTCGTGCTCCCGGCAGACCACCTCGTGGCGCAGCGACTCCGCGAGCGGCCGGGCGATCGACCGGGGGACCGGGGTGACCAGCCCGATCCAGTGGCTGGAGAGCGTCGGCGTGAGCACCGGAACCGGCACGATCACCCGCCGCGGCAGCCCCGCCACCCGCGCGTACCCCTGCATCATGTCCCGGTACGTCATGATGTCCGGGCCGCCGATGTCGAAGGTGCGGCTCACCTCGGACGGCAGGGCCGCGCTCCCCACGAGATACCGGATCACATCCCGTACGGCGATGGGCTGGATCCGGGTGGAGACCCAGCTCGGGGTCACCATCACCGGCAGCCGCTCGGTCAGATAGCGCAGCATCTCGAACGAGGCCGAACCCGAACCGATCACCACCGCCGCCCGCAGCACCGCCGTCGGCACCCCGGAGTCGAGCAGGATCCGCCCGACCTCGGCGCGCGAGCGCAGATGCGGCGACAGCTCCTTCTCCGGCACCCCGGCCGGGGTCAGCCCGCCCAGGTAGACGATCCGCCGCACCCCGGCCGCCCGCGCCTTCTCGCCGAAGTTCCGGGCGGCCCGGCGGTCGGTCTCCTCGAAGTCCGAGCCGGAGCCGAGCGCGTGCACCAGGTAGTACGCGACGTCGACGTCCCGCATCGCCTCCGTCAGCGAGTCCGCGTCGGTGACATCGCCGCGCACCACCTCCACCCGGTCCGCCCACGGGTAGTCGCGCAGCTTCTGCGGCGTCCGGGCCAGCGCGCGGACCCGGTGACCCGCGTCGAGCAGCGCGGGCACCAGTCTGCCGCCGATGTAGCCGGTGGCACCGGTGACCAGGCAGCGCGGCCCGGCCTCGCCCGTGGAGTTGTCGGTGGAGTCGCGTACGCCGGGTTCCTCAGGAAGATCCGTCACCCGTCCGAGTCTCGCACCGGATCGGGTACGGGGGCGGTAAGAGGACTCCGTACGGCGGAGTGCGCGTCACCGGCGGCTCACCGCACCGCCGCCAGCGTCCCGCCCTCGCGCAGTCCGGCCGTCAGCCGTACGGAGGCGTCGCGCGGCGCCCGTACCGCGAGTGTCGGGCCGTCCGCCGTGCCCCGCACCTGACCCGTGGCCTCGATCCGGTCCACCGCACGGCTGCCCGCCGCCAGGACGTACCACCGGCCGGAGGCGGCCTTCCAGTGGGTGCCCGCCAGGATGTGCTGCCCGAACCGGCTGCACAGCGCGGTGTCGTTCCGGTCCGCGACGACGGCCGCCGGGGTGGTGGGGGAGCCGGCGGGCTGGAGGAACTGCACCAGCACCCGGCCGGGACCGCGCCAGGTGTCGGCGCGGGTGCAGAGCCACTCCGCCCGCGCCCCGCCCTCGGGCAGCCGCTGCTCCGCGAAGGCCCAGTTGTTGACCGCCCGCACCCCCGAGCCCGACAGCGTCCGCAGCGAACACGCCGTACGCGCCCAGGCGCCCAGCGCCTCCGGGCCGGTCGCCTCGCGGGGCTGCCGGGCGGGCGCGCCGCTGCCCGGCTGCGGGGTGTACGTCAGGTGGGCGGGGGTCAGGTCGCCCAGGTCGGTCAGCAGGAACGCGTGGTTCTCCACGATGCGTTCGGAGGAGCGCAGCCGGAGCACCGGCCAGGAGTCGCAGCCACCGCCCGCCGCCGGGCGCTCCACCGGGGCGGTGACCCCGTCGGGTGCCACCTCCAGCGGCCGGTCGGGCGTGCCCGGCGCGAGCAGGTCCCGGGTGGTGGCCGTGGAGATCCAGGGGGCGAGCAGGAACCGTGCCGTGTCCCCCGTACGGCTCACGACCACGGCCGCCCCCGTCGTCACGTCCGCGTCATCGGTCCGGGCGAAGTCCAGCGCCGCCGCGCCCCCGCCCGCCGACGGCTCCGCGTACCGCACCACCCGTACGCCACGGTCGTGGAAGAGCACCACGGCCGCCCCGTCCACCTCGCCCGCGAACAGCAACTGGGGCGGCTGCGCGGGCGGTACGTCGACGGTGCCCGGCGTGGCCGACACCCGTACGGCCCCCGAAGGCTCGGCCCACGCCCGCAGCGCCCGCCCCAGCAGTCCGTCATCGCCGCGCCGGTCGCCGCGTACCGGCCAGGCGGTGAAGTCGATGCGGGAGGTGTCCGCCCACTGCTCCGCCGCCGTACGCAGCAGGGCCGCCGGGTCGAGCGCGGGGACGGAGACCCCGGCCCTCTCGTCACCCGCACCCTGCACGCCGCGCTCGGCGGTCACCACGACCGCGCCCGCCACCACGCAGAGCGCCGCCGCGAGGGCCAGCCCCCGGGTCCGGTGCCTGCGCCGCAGCAGATCGCTCGGCCGGGTCTGTACGGAACACGGGTCGAACTCGTCCGACCGCAGCAGTACTTGGGCCCCCGCCCGGTCCGGTGTCCCCAGCCCGGCCGCCCGCCGCACCGCCCCCGCCGGATCGTCCGCCCCCGCCTCGGCCAGCAGCGCCCGTGCCCCGGACTCCGTCAGCCCTTCCAGCAACTGCAGCGCGAACGCGGCCCGTACGGCACCCGGCACCCCCGACAGAGCCCGGTCCAGGGCCAGTTCGTCGGCGCCGCCCGCGCGGGGGAAGAGCCGCAGCCCCCACACCACCGGCAGCGTCGGCCGCAGCGCGGCGGGCGCGGGGAGCCGCCCCGGCCACCAGCGGGGCCTGCGTTCGTACGCGAGGGCCGTCCGCAGCACCCGCAGCCGCATCCACGCGTACGGGGCGCTCACCGGCCCCTTCGCGGCGTCCGCCCCCACCGCCTCAGCTGCCGCCTCCTCGGAGGAGCGACGGCGGGACTGGGCGGGCACCCGGGAGGCGGGCGCCGGGACGGTCCTGGCCCCCGGCAGCGCCCGTTGTACGGCCCCGTGCGCGGCCAGGACCCGGCGGTGCCGGCCCAGCGCGGGCGGCAGCACGACATAGGCGAGCCGGACCAGGCGCGGGTAGTGCTCGACGAGCGCGGCCTCGGCCTGCTGCACGCCCAGGGGCCGACCGGGTGCGGGGGCGGACCGATGTTGTTGCTGCTGCGGTGGATGGATCGGCATGGGTTCGGTGCCTTCCGGGGCCGTGGCGGGGAAGTGTCATACCGGCAAACGAGTCAATCGTGTGACGGTCACATCACCCGCACCGGTCACCCGCGCGGTCACCCATGCGGTCATCCTCGCCGGGACGGCCCTCCCGGCGAGGCCAGCAGCTGGTCCAGCACCCCGCCGAACAGCCGCCGCCCGGCCGAGGCCAGCAGCGGATCACCCCATCGGGGCACCAGCCGCACCCGCAACTCCTCCACCCACACCACATGGGAACCGGAATGCGTCGGCAGGACGTCGATCGAGGCCCGGCCCAGCACCACGGAACCGTGCTTCTCCAGCAGGCAGATCCCCGCCCGGCCGCCCGCCGGGGGCGTCCAGCGGACCACTACCATCGGGTCGTCGAAGGCCAGCGGGCCCACCCCCGTACGCGCCGTGAACACCGTGCCGACCCTGGTCGGCGCCCCGCCCGTCACCGTGATGGCGGTCAACGGGACATGCTCGGCGTGCCGTTCCCAGTCGGTGACCCGGCGCCAGGCCTCGGCTGCGGGGAGAGGGGAGAAGCGCTCGATCCGGAAGACGGCCATTCTTCGATCCTAGGACGTCACGGCCGGACGGCGACCCGAACGGAATCCGGCTCAGGGCAGCGGGCCGCCCTGTCAGCCGGGGTGGACGGTCTCCCCGGCCGCCTCACGCGACCCGTGCGCCTCACGCGACTCCTGCGGCTCACGCGCCTCGCCCGCCACCACCAGCCCCGGCAGATGCTCCGCGATCTCCTCGCGTGCTCCGGCCGTCAGCCCCGCGTCCGTCACGAAGGCGTCCACCTCGTCCAGGGTGGCGAACGAACTCAGCCCCACCGTCCCCCACTTGGTGTGGTCGGCCACCACCACGACCCGCCGCGCCGAGCGGACGAAGCGGCGATTGGTCTCGGCCTCCGCGAGGTTGGGCGTCGAGAGACCGGCCTCGGCGGAGATCCCGTGCACGCCGAGGAAGAGCAGATCGAAGTGGAGCGAGTCGATGGCCCGGTCCGCGACCGGTCCCACCAGCGAGTCCGAAGGCGTCCGCACCCCGCCCGTCAGTACCACCGTCGCCGTCCCCGGCCGCGCGGCCCGGCCGGACGCGGGGCGCTGGGCGTCGTGGAACACATCGGCCACCCGCACCGAGTTGGTGACCACCGTCAGATCCGGCACCTCCAGCAGCTGCCGGGCCAGTGCGTAGGTCGTCGTACCGCCGGAGAGCGCGATCGCGCTGCCGGGCTGGGCCATCGCCGCCGCCGTCCGCGCGATGTCCTCCTTGGCGCTCAGCTCCAGCGCCGACTTGGCCTCGAAACCCGGCTCGTGGGTGCTCGCCTCGACCACGGGGACGGCACCGCCGTGGACCTTCTCGATGACCCCCTGGCGGGCCAGCGCGTCCAGATCCCGACGGATCGTCATGTCGGAGACGTTCAGCCTGCGGGTCAGCTCGTTGACCCTGACCCCGCCGCGCCTGCGCACCTCGTCGAGGATCAGGGCACGTCGCTGCTCCGCGAGCAGATTCTGATTCTCGCTCAACGCGGTCGCCCGGTCCTTCCCTCTGCCGTACGGTCCGCAGCGGTCTGCGAGACACGCTCATCCTGCCACGCAGGCATGTCCCGCGTACCACCTGGGGAGATTCCGTGAGACCGCTCACGCACGCGCCCCGCCCGAAGGATTCTGGGACCGGGCCACGGGCCGGGGCCCACGGCTCCCCGCGCCCCTCGCCGCTCCACCCCTGTCATGTCTCCGTCGGCCCGAACGCACGGCCGACGCGCCCGAGAGAGAGTTCCCCCTTGGCTCCTGCCATCCCGCCCCCGCAGCCACCCCCGCCGAACACCGGGGCAGCGCTGGAACTGCTGGTCCACGGCGTCGGAGGCGCCACCCCGCAGGAGATGCTCGGCGATCCCCGGACGGTCCGGGTCACCGGGGACGCGACCGCCGCCGTCTACCGGCGCACCGAGGACGCCCACGGCGAGAAGCACCCCGAGCGCTACCGGGACGAGCCCGTGGCCGAGGCGTACTGCTGGTCGGGGCTCACCTCCGGCAACGGCTCCCGCGCCCTGTGGCTGCTGCTCCTGCCGTTCATGGTGGTCAACCTGGCCCACTGGATGCGCCCCACCGCCACCGGCCGCACCCGCGCGGTCCGGCTGTACGGGCTGGTGGTGCGGCTCGTCGCGCTCAGCCTCACCGTGCTGCTCACCGCGGCCGCCTGCGAGGTGGCCCTGGACCTGGTGGCCTGGCAGTGCGCGGGCACCTCCGCCTGCTCCGAACGCCGTTCCTGGCTGGGCTTCCTGTCGAGCCATCAGGGCGGCTGGTGGTCCCAGCCCGGGCGGCGGCTCGCGCTCGCCGCCGTCGTGCCCGCCGCCCTGGTGGGGCTGCTGTGGTACCTCTCCAACCGGACCTGGAGCGCCTACGAGTCCCAGAGCCCGCTGGACGCCACGGACGCCGACGCCTGCGACCCGGACGGGGCGGAGGAGGCCCACGGGCCCGGCGCCCCGGAGGTCCCGGAGGCCCGGGACGGCGCGAACACCCCGGCCACCGCGAACACCACGAACACCCCTGACCCGGCGGGCTCCCCGGCCGCCTCGGGGTCCGTGGGGCCCCAAGGCTCCCCAGCCGCCCCGCGGTCCGCGGAGCCCCAGGCCTCCCCAGGTTTCCCGTGCGGCGTCCCCGCCCCCACGCCCCCGGCCCCCGCCGTCCGTCCCGCGCTCGGCCGGCCCGGATTCTGGTACGGGCGGCGGCTCGTCGCGCGGCTGCGGGCCGCGCACACCGCCGCCGGGTTCCTCACGGTGGCCGCCGCCGTCACCGTCGCCGCCGCCCGCCACGACCGGACCGCCGACAGCCCGGTGCCCCAGGTGCTGGGCGCGGCCCTGGAAGCCGCCCTGGTCCTCTGCGCCGTGGTGACCGTGTGGGTGGTCTGCCGGCGCGGCCGCAGCGAGAACGCCCGTGACACCCGGCTCGACGGCGCGCTCATCACGTACCTCCCGGGCTCCGCGCTCGCCCTGCTGGTCCTCGCCGTCCTGCACGCCGGGTGGTCGCGGCCCGCGTGGGAGTCCTCCGGCAGCCTGCCCGGCGAGACCGCCTTCCGGTTCCTCGCCCTCACCCAGGGGCTCCTGGTCGTGATCCTCGCCCTGGTCGCCCGCAGCCTCTACCGGCGTACCCCCGAACCCCGCACCACGCTGTACGGGCTCGGCGGCCCCTCCGTCGCCATGCTCGCCTGCGCCCTGGGCGGCGTGATGACCGGGGGCGTGGCCCAGCGCGTCGCGGACTGGCTGGACGGGCCCGGCACCCCGGGCATGGGGCGCGGCTCCATCATCGAGGGCCCGCCCGTCCTGCTCAGCTGGCAGGCCTCCGTCATCCCGGTGCTGCTGCTCCTGCTGCTCGTCCCGGTCCTCTACCTGGTCGTCCGCACCGCCCGCCGGGCCCGCCGGATGGGGCCGGACATCGAGGCGGAGTACGCCCCCGAGCCGCCCGACCGCGCCCGCACCCGGCGGATCGCCCGGATCCGGGCCACCGCCGCCCTCACCGACTCGGCCCCCTGGATCGTCGGCGTGGTCTCCGCCGCCACCCTGTTCCTCGGCGCGGCGGCCGTCGTCGGCTCCTGGACCAGCGGCGAAGTGCCGGGCCTCGCGACGGACGGGGCCGCCGCCCCCGTCGAATCGCTCGCGGAGGCCGCCCAGTCGACCGGTTCCTGGCTGATCGGCTTCGGCTTCATACTGTTCGTCGCGGGCGGCCGCCGCGCCTACCGGGACGCCTCCGCCCGGCGCACCATCGGCATCCTCTGGGACGTGGGCACCTTCTGGCCGCGCGCCGCCCATCCCTTCGCGCCCCCCTGCTACGCCGAACGCGCCGTCCCCGACCTGGCGTCCCGCATGTGCGCCTGGACGGCGACGACCAAGGGCCGACTGATCATCTCGGGCCACTCGCAGGGCAGCGTCCTCGCGGCCGCCGCCGTCTGGCAGCTCCCCGACACCGCCCGCCGCCGGGTCGGGCTGCTCACCTACGGCTCCCCGATCGAGCGGCTGTACGGACGCTGGTTCCCGGCCTACTTCGGGGCCGTACCCCTGCTCGGCCTGCACGACTCGGTGCACTGCTGGCGCAACCTGTGGCGGGCCACCGACCCGATCGGCGGGCCCGTCCGGCTCGCCACCGACCACGACCCCCGGGTCGACCGGGGACCCCTCAAGGACCCGCTGGCGTACGGGCGCACCACCGCGCTCCCGCTGCCCGAACCGATCCTCGGCCACTCCGACTACCAGGCCGACCCGGTCTTCGCCCAGGAGCGCACCGCCCTCCTCGAGGAGCTGGGCCCCCGCCTGCCCCGGCAGACCGGGGGAGAGGAGGGCGGGCGGCTTCACAAGAGTTCGGGGAGGTCCTCCGGGTAGAGCAGGGTCAGGTCGTCCGTGCTCGTCTCGGCGAGCTGGGCGACCCGGCCCGCGTGCCGCTCCACCATCGACTCGAAGGTCTGCCGGGCGGTGCGGCCGTTGCCGAAGGCGGGGCCCTTGGGCAGCTCCGTGAAGTACTTGAGCAACGCCTCGCCGGTCCCGTCCGCCAGGCTGTACTCGTGCTCCTCGGCCTGCTGCTCGACGATCCGCAGCAGTTCTTCGGGGATGTAGTCGCTGAAGGTGATGGTCCGTGAGAAGCGGGACGCCACCCCGGGGTTGACGGTGAGGAACCGCTCCATCTCGTGGGTGTACCCGGCGACGATCACCACCACCGCGTCCCGGTGGTCCTCCATCAGCTTCACCAGCGTGTCGATGGCCTCCCGGCCGAAATCCCGCCCGGAGTCCTCGGGGGAGAGGGCGTACGCCTCGTCCACGAAGAGCACCCCGCCGCGCGCCCGGTCGAAGGCCTCCTGGGTCCGGATCGCGGTCGAGCCGATGTGCTCCCCGACCAGGTCCACCCGGGAGACCTCCACCAGGTGGCCGCGCTCCAGCACCCCGAGGGAGGCCAGGATCTCCCCGTACAGCCGGGCGACCGTGGTCTTGCCCGTGCCGGGGGAGCCGGTGAAGACGAGGTGGCGGCGGACGGAGGCGGCCTTGAGCCCGGCCTCCTGGCGGCGGCGGCCCACCTCGATCATGTCGGTCAGCGCCCGCACCTCACGCTTGACGCTCTCCAGCCCCACCAGCGCGTCCAGTTCACCGAGGACCGCCGAGGCGTCCCGGGCGGGCTCGGCGGCGGGGGACGGTGGCGCCGGGGCGGCGGGTTCGGGTGCCACGGGGCGCTGGCCGGGCAGGGCGGAGAGCAGGCCGGGCGTCGCCTGGGTGGCCGTCAGCACGGTGGGCGCCGGAGCCGGTGCCGTCCGCAGACCGCTCTCGTCGCTCGTGCAGTCGGTGACCGCCGGGCCCGACGCGCCGGACCCGTCGCCGCCCTCGGGGAACTCGTAACCACCGCGCGCGCACCGCTCGGTGCGGCAGCGGGTCAGCGTGGTGCGGCAGCCGTCCATGACATGGAAGCCGTACCCCTCGCTGCCCGTCACCCGGCAGCTGTCGAAGGTGCCCCGGCCCTCGGCGGAGACGTAGAACCCGGCCTCGGCGGGGTTGGTGACGGTGCACCGCTCGATCACCGGGTCGGCGCCCTTGGTGACGATGACCCCGGTCTGGGCCGTGTCGATGGTGCAGTTGTTGAGGGTGCCGCCGCTGCCGTGGTCGCGGAACCAGGCGCCGGTGGAGGTCTCCCGGATCCGGCAGTCGTCGAGCTGGGCGGTGGCCCCGTCGCTCACCGAGACGGCGGTGTTGCGGATCTGCGAGAGATCGCTGTCCACCACGTCGGCGCGCGAGCCCCGGTCGAGGACGAAGAGGGCGTCCGGCACGTCGTGGACCCGGCAGGCGTCCAGTATCACCGTGGCTCCGTCGCTCACCCAGACCGCCGGGTAGTCGCCCGTACTGTCGTGGATCTCGCACTGGTTGGCGTCCACCCGGGTCCCCGGGTCCCAGACCGAGAGGCCGTTGCGGCCGAACCGGCGGACCGTGGAGCGGGTGAGGGTGAGCACCGAACGCGACCGCAGGTCGATCGCGTTCTCCGGGATGTCGTGGATGTCGCAGTCGGCGAGCGTCAGCACCGCGTCGGTGTCCAGCGTGACGCCGTCGCCCGACGTGCGGTGCACGGTGCAGTCGGTGAGGTGCGCGGTGGCGCGGGCGGTCACCTGGACGCCGCTGCCCTTCACCTCGTACACCTCGCAGCCGATCGCCTCCAGGCCGCTGCCCTCGCCGGTGACGCCGATGCCCGCACCGGAGGCGTGGTGGATCCGGCACCGGTCCAGGCGCGGGTGGCCGCCGTCGCGGACCGAGACACCGGACTGTCCGGCCGAGACGATCTCGCACTCCTCGAAGACCCCGCCCGCCCCGTCCAGGACGGCGATGCCGACCCCGGCCGGATTGTCGACCGTGCAGCGCCGCACGGTCGGCCGGGCCGCTCCCCGTACCTCCACGCCCGCCGCCGACCGCGTCACCACCCGCAGATCCGTGAACTCCGGGGTACCGTCCTCCACCAGCAGCGCCGGGGCGGCCGAGTCCTGCCCCTCGATGTGCAGATCCTGGATGATCGCGGAGGCCCGGACCGTCAGCGGTACGCCGTCGACCGGCGCGATCCGCACGGAGCCGACCGACCCCTCGGGGCCGCGCAGGGTCACCGCCCGGTGGACGACGAGGTTCTCCCGGTAGGTCCCGGGCGCGACGGTGAGGACGTCCCCGTCGGCCGCCGCTTCCAGGGCCGCGGAGAGGGAGGCGTACTCGCCCGTGCGGCGGCGCCATCGCGATGTGCCGGTGTGCGTCACCTGGACCGTGCCCTGTGCCATGGAGTTGCTCTGCCCCCACCTCGTGCCGTGCGCTGCCTCGGGTCCGTCCGCCCGCCCTGCCTGTGCAACTGCTCGGGGAGCCGGACGCGGTCGGACCACCGTAGCGCGCGGGAGGGGCGGGAGTTGACGAGTCGGGGTGGTGCGGGGCGGAGGGTCCGTCCGCGCCGACCTGCTGTGCGTTTCCCGTCACCGTCCGCGCCGGCCTGCTGTGCGCTCCCCGTCACCGTCCGCCGTACGGTTCCGGCTCCCCGCTGCCGGTCCCCGCCCGGCCCCAGTCGGCCCCCGCCTCGGCCCACGCCCGGTCCCAGCGCGCGTACCGCGCCCGCACCAGGCGCCCCACGATCAGCCGCCTGCCCGCCTCGACACACCCGGCGGCCAGCAGGAACGCGCCGATGCCACCGAGCACCGCATGCGTACGGGCCGTCCCCGGGGCCATCGGGGGCGGTACGGGGACTCCGGCGCCGTCCGTCCAGATCCGCACCGGCGAACCGGGCGCCCCGGACCCCGACACCATCGTGACCTCCCCCGTACGCGGGGAGCCGTCCGGCGCCCGCCAGGCCGCCACCACCGTCCGCCCCGACGTCACGTCCGGGTCACCGGTGAACCGCCGCGCCCCCGGCGCTCCGCCCACCACGGTGGCCGCCGTGGCCCGGCGCTCGGCGTGCTGGGCCTTCACCTCCCGCTGGAGCGAGGCGTCCGCGAGCGCCCCGGCCGCCCAGCCAACCGTGGGCGCCCCCACGGTCAGCAGCACCAGCGCGCCGAGCGTCACCCACGCCTCGTGGCGGTCGGTGGCGCGCCACAGCGGGTTGTGCCGCCACCGCCGAACTCCCCTGATCGCCCCCATGTGCCGACACCTCCCCCCTCGGGCCCGCCGTCCTCAGTCGAGGATCTTGACGGGGTCCCCGGCCCGGATCACCCCGGTCCCGTCCGGAATCAGATTCTGGCCGAAGAGCAGCCGCTTGCCGACCCGCCGGTGCCGGGCCAGGGTGAGCAGCGGCTCCTTGCCGCGCTCGGCGGTGTGCTGGTCGGTGGTGGTGATGACGCAGCGGGCGCAGGACTTCACCACGGAGAAGTGAACATCTCCGATGGTGATCCGCCGCCAGCCGTCCTCGGCCCAGGCCTCGGCGGTGTCGATCACGACGTTCGGCCGGAAGCGGTTCATCGGCAACGGCCCCTCGTGCGGGTGGCCGCCCGCCGCGATCAGGTCGTTGAGGGCGTCCAGCGAAGCGGTGGTGGTCAGCAGCAGCGGATAGCCGTCCGCGAGGGAGACCGTGTCGCCGGGGCGCGCGTACTCCGGGTCGACGGGCCTGCGGTGGGCCGGTTCGTCGAGATGGACGAGCCGGAGCTCCACCCCCAGGGCCTCGCTGAACCAGGCGTGCGCCTCCGGTGCCGCCTCGGCCACCGTGACGGTGTCCCGGCGCACCTCCGCCCGGATCAGCCGCTCGGGGCCCGGCACCTCGACCCGGAGCGGCGGACGGCCCGGCAGGGAGACGACGATCCCGCCGCCGGGCAGCGGCGCGGCGGAGATCAGCGCCATGGACGGCTGCTCGCGCTGGGTGATCCCCCGCGAGGTCTTGTCGACCAGCATCCAGCGGCGGTCGCCGTCGAGTCCCCATGGCTCGACGGCGACCTCATCTGATGTCTGGGCGCCCAGCGATTTGACCGGATACACATGGACGGACCGGAGCACAGGAAGGACCATGAGCCCATCCTGCCAGTCACCCCGCACGCGTACGCCCGGTCTCTCGCGGACCTGTCAGGTGGACGCTGTCAGTATCCGCGGCCCTGATAGGGGCGGTTGTACGGATCCTCGTACGGCGACGGGGTCGGCGCGGGCCGCGGCGCGGCCGGTCGCATCGACTCGTACCCGGAGGCGGGTGCGGGGCGCTGCGGCTGGGGCTGCTGCGGATAGCCGCGCACGGCCGAGGGCTGCTGCGGGATGTACGGCGCCGGGGCGTTCTGCAGCCCGGCGGGATACATCGGGGCGCTCTGCGCGGGAGCCTGCTGGTACTGCGGCACCGGCTGCTGCTGCGGGTAGCCGTAGGAGCCGCCCATGGGCTGCGAGGGCGCCGAGGGAAGAGCAGGCAGCGCGGACGGCAGGGCCGGCAGATAGCTGCTGGACGTGTCGTACGCGGCAGGGACGCGGATCGGGGCGATCTGCGGGGTGCCCCGCTCCGCGACCAGGGAGTCGTAGATCGGAGTGTCGGGGAACGACGCGGCGTAGTAGCCGCCGCCGAAGGCGGAGCGAGGGGAGGTCATGGCACCTAAGTTAAGCCCACGATGAGCCGGTTGGGGAGCCCCAATCCTGGGCTCATCAGATTTTCGTCGGTTCTGTCGGCCGGAACTGCCAAAACACCGCTCATCCCACCCTCACCAGGGGGCTTTTCTCTTCATGGTCGCCATTGTTGACGAGAAGTGGCGGGCGGGTTACAAAGGGCGACCCCCGGTCGGCCGGGGCTGTCATTTCCCTCGGTAATGCGGATGTGCCCGAGAAGCGATGACGGGCCGTGGTGACCCGGTGCGTGGGACCGTCGCCGGGCGGGTCGGGACACGGCGGGCGGCCCGTGACCGGGCGGCTCCGGGCATGGCGGCGGCCCGCATTCGGGCGCCGCCCCGGGCCGCCCGTAAACGAGGGCCCGGACGTGACCCGCCCGCTATCCCGGCGACAAAGGTCCGATACGATTCCGGCAACGCGACTCCGTGTTCCCCCGGCCCGGGCGTCGGCAACTGCCGTGCCCGTACGGCTTTGTGTCCCCCCGTCATGAACGGCATACCGGCAAACCGGCACCCGGGCGCACACCCGTCGGACGCTTCCCGCAGGGCATATGCGACCATGATCGGATGGAATCCCGTTTCCTCGGTATAGGTGAACTGCGCTCCACTCCGTCCGTGGCCGTCGTGGTCGACGTCATGCGTGCCTTCACGGTGGCCGCCTGGGCCTTCGCCCGCGGGGCCGAGAAGATCGTGCTCGCCGGGTCGCCGGACGAGGCCCTGGCGCTCAAGGCCCGCAACCCGGAGTGGATCGCGCTCAAGGACGGGGCGCCCGCCCCCGGGTTCGACACCGTCAACTCCCCGGGCCTGCTGCGCTCCCTCGACCTCGGCGGGCGGACCGTCGTGCAGAAGACCACGGCGGGGACGGTCGGCGCCCTCGCGGTCAAGGAGGCGCCGTTGGTGCTCTGCGCCGGGTTCGTGGTGGCGGAGGCGACGGCCCGGGTGCTGCGGGCCCACGGGGGCGACAGCGTCACGTACGTGGTCACCGGTGAGGACGGGCGCGCCGACGAGGACCTGGCCTGCGCCCAGTACATCGCACGGAGGGCCACCGAGGACGGCCCCGGGACGGACCCGGCCGACCACCTCCGCCGCGCCCGCGACTCGCGCGCCGCCCACGAACTGGCGGAGGGGGTGCGCCTGGGCGTCCACCCCGACGACATCGCCCTCTGCCTCGAACTCGACCGGTTCCCCTTCGCCATGGTGGCGACCCAGGAGGACGCGCTCACGGTCCTCCGCCCGCACCACACGGAGGGCTGACCGCCACACCGACGGCTGACCGCCCGACCGTGCCGGTCCATCGCCCCCCGGAGGGATTAGGTTGTGGAGGAGAGGCCTGCGGGCAGCCGGACACCTGATGGGGGCGAGCATGACCATGCAAAAGGGAACCAACGTTCCGGTGCCGGCGGGCACCGTGCGCGTCGAACTGGGCTGGCGGTCCGCCCCGGGCACCCCGGACGTCGACGGCTCCGCACTCCTCCTGGCATCGGGGAAGGTCCGCAGCGACGCCGACTTCGTCTTCTACAACCAGCCCGCCCACTCCTCCGGCGCCGTCCGCCACGAGGGCAAGCGGACCGCGGGCGACGCGGTCACCGACACCCTCTTCGTCGACCTCGGCCGGGTCGAGCCGGCGATCGAGCGGATCGTCGTCGCCGGGTCGGCGGACGGCGGCAGCTTCGGCCGGGTGAGCGGCCTGTACGTACGGGTCGTGGACGCGGCGAACGGCGCCGAGCTGGCCCGCTTCGACCCCACCGACGCCACGGTCGAGACCGCGTTCATCCTCGGCGAGCTGTACCGCCGCCAGGGCGCCTGGAAGTTCCGCGCGGTCGGCCAGGGCTACAGCACCGGGCTCGAAGGGCTGGCCACGGACTTCGGCATCTCCGTGGACGAACCGCAGCAGGCCGCCCCCGTGGCACCGCCCGCTCCCGTCGCGCCGCCCGCCCCGGCCTGGCCCGCCGCCCCCGGCTCCGTACAGCCCCCGGCCCCGCCGGCGCCCTCCGCGCCCGCGCCCACGCTCCACACCGCGCCCACGCTCCACACCCCGCTCTCCACCCCGGCGGCGCCTCCCGCCCCTCCGGCCCCGCCCGCCCCGGCGCCCGCGGAGCCCGTCCGGCTGTCCAAGATCACGCTGACGAAGGAGGCCCCGGCGGTCTCCCTCGCCAAGCAGGGCGGCACCTCCGGCGCGCTCCGCGTCAACCTCAACTGGGAGGTGCGCAAGCAGTTCAAGGGCTGGGGCGCCAAGCTCGGCCGGGCCGTCGCGATGCACTCCGACCTCGACCTCGACCTCTGCGCCCTGTACGAACTCACCGACGGGCGCAAGGGAGTCGTGCAGGCCCTCGGCAACGCCTTCGGGTCGTTGCACCAGCCGCCCTTCATCCACCTCGACGGCGACGACCGCACCGGCGCGGTCTCCACCGGCGAGAACATGACGGTCAACCTCGACCACAAGAACCTGCTCCGCCGCGTCCTGATCTTCGTCACCATCTACGAAGGCGCCCGCAGCTTCGCCGACCTCCACGCCACGGTCACCCTCCAGCCGCAGAACGGCGCGGCGATCGACTTCTCCCTCGACGAGTGCACCGTCCCCTCCACGGTCTGCGCGCTCGCGCTGATCACCAACAACGGCGACGACCTCACCGTGCAGCGCGAGGCCCGCTACCTCGTCCCGCAGCGCGGAGTCAGCCCGCAGCGCACGATCGACGCCGCCTACGGCTGGGGCATGAACTGGACGCCGGGCCGCAAGTGAGCAGCGCCTGACGCACCTCCGGGCCGCGCCTCGGGCGCTGCTCTCCGCCGCCCGGCCGGTGACGTGACAGGCACGTGCCCCCGTCGCATCACCGCCCGGGCGCGGGCCCAGGCGCTCCGTCCGGCCCGGCTCCCGGCACCACGTCCGGCTGAGCGGTTCCGCCCCGACCGGGCGCCACGTCCGGCCCGGCCCTTCCGTCCAGGCCGGAGGCCACGTCTCCTTTCCGGCCGGGGGCCGCGTCCGGCTCCGGCCGGGCGTACGTCCGCCCCTTCCAGGCCGCCCCCCGCCCCCGGTAGTGCTGCACGGCCGAGTCCACCGTCATCAGCAGGTACAGCACCGCCGTGAGCGGCAGCAGCGGCCCGAGCCACGGCGACTGCCGGTAGTAGGCGAGCATCGGCAGATACGTCACCGTCATCACCGCCCACGCCAGGCCACCCGCCCAGGCCGCCACCGTGTCGCCCGTCGCCAGCCCGGCGGCCAGGGTCGCGGGCGGAGCCACGTACACGAGCAGCAGCCCCGGCACCGTCCCCGCCAGCAGCAGCGGGCTGTGGCGCAGCTGGGCGTACGCGCTGCGCGCCACCATCCGCCACAGGTCCGCGAGCCGCGGATACGGCCGCACGCTGTCGACCCGGTCCGCCAGCCCCAGCCAGATCCGGCCGCCGCCGCGCCGCACCTCCCGGGCCAGCGACACGTCGTCGATCACCGCCTGCCGGATCGACTCCGGGATGCGCGCCCGCTCGGCGGCCTCCGTGCGCAGCAGCACACAGCCGCCCGCCGCGGCGGCGGTCCGCGACTCCATCCGGTTCACCCGGCGGAACGGGTAGAGCTGCCCGAAGAAGTAGACGAACGCGGGCACCACCAGCCGCTCCCAGAAGCTCTCCACCCGCAGCCGCGCCATCTGCGACACCAGGTCGTATCCCGCAGGCCCCGCGTCCCCGGCCGCCGCCACCAGGTCGCGCAGGCTGTCCGGCTCGTGGGCGATGTCCGCGTCCGTCAGCAGCAGGAAGTCCGGCTTGTGGCGCCGGGCCAGCGCGATTCCGTGCCGCAGCGCCCAGAGCTTGCCCGTCCACCCCGGCTCCGGCTCCCCGGGCTCCACGACGGTCAGTGGGAGCCCGCCGTACCGGGCGGCCAGCTCCCGGGCCAGCTGCCCCGTACCGTCGCCGGAACAGTCGTCCACCAGGATGATCCACGCCTCGCCCGGATAGTCCTGGACCAGCAGCGAGGGCAGGCTCACCGGCAGCATCTCCGCCTCGTCGCGGGCGGGGACCACCACGGCCACCGAGGGCCAGCGGGCAGGATCGGTGCGACGGGGGAGCCGCTGGTCGGTCCGCCAGTAGAAGCCCTGCCCCAGCAGCAGCCACCCCCACGCGATCAGCGAACCCACGGCGATCCAGGCAACGGCGCTCATTCGCCGCAGTCTGCCCCACTGAGCCCGGTCCGCAAGGGCTGTCGGCTAGGGTGACCGGGTGAAGATCGCGCTCATGGACTCCGGAATCGGCCTGCTGGCGGCAGCGGCCGCCGTTCGCCGACTGCGGCCCGACGCCGAGCTGGTCGTCTCCTCCGACCCCGGCTCCATGCCCTGGGGCCCACGCACCCCCGAGGACGTCACCGCCCGCGCCCTGGCCGTGGCCCGCGCCGCCGCCGACCACCGGCCGGACGCCCTGATCGTCGCGTGCAACACCGCCTCCGTCCACGCGCTGCCCGCGCTCCGTGCCGCGCTGGAGCCCGCGCTGCCGGTCATCGGCACCGTCCCGGCCATCAAGCCCGCCGCGGCGGGCGGCGGCCCCATGGCCATCTGGGCCACCCCGGCCACCACCGGCAGCCCCTACCAGCGCGGGCTGATCGCCGAGTTCGCCGGGGACGTCGACGTCACCGAGGTCCCGTGCCCCGGACTGGCCGACGCCATCGAGCACGGCGACGAGACCGGCATCGACCGCGCCGTCGCCGCTGCCGCCGCCCTCACTCCGCCGGGCGTACAGGCCGTGGTCCTCGGCTGCACCCACTACGAGCTGGTCGCGGACCGCATCCGCGCCGCCGTCCAGCAGCCCGGCCGCCCGCCGCTCGTCCTGCACGGCTCCGCCGGGGCCGTGGCCGCCCAGGCGCTCCGCCGGATCGGCGCCCGGCCCGCCCCGACGGCCGCCCCCTCCGGCACCCTCACCGTCCTGCTCGGCGGCCGCCCCGGCACCCTGCCGCAGCCCGCCCTGGCCTACGCGGAGGGCCGGGCCCTCCAGGCCGTCGCCTCCACCCGCTGACCTGGGATTGTCCGGCGGTTCCGCCCGTGCGGAACCACCGCGCCCCGCTCGGCCACCCCGGGCCGAGCGGCCTCGACGTGGGTACGCTGCGCATATGACGGACCACCCCGAGAGCGCATACCACGGCTCGACGCAGGCACCGTCCACCGTCTGGACCGGCCGTGCGACCAACCACTTCCAGTGGCTCCTGGCCCTGGCGGGCGCGGGCTGCATGGCCCTGGGCGTCGAGCTGGCCGTCGCCTCGCCCTGGTCCTCCGGTCTCACCCCGCTGCTGATGTCCGTCATCGGCTGCCTCGCCGTCGGCCTGCTGATCCTCTTCGGCACGCTGGCCTTCGTCCACGTGGCCGTGAAGGTCGACGGCGACGCCCTGGAGGTCCGCTGCGGCCACGCCGGCCTGCCGCGCCGCAGGATCCTGCTCGACCATGTGGTCGGCGCGGAGTACGTCTCCCGGATCAACCCGCGCCAGTGGGGCGGCTGGGGCTACCGCTGGCGCCCCGAACAGGGCACCGCCGTCGTCGTGCGCAAGGGCGAGGGCATGGCCCTCCGCCTGGGCGACGGCCGCACCTTCACCGTCACGGTCGACGATGCGGAGACCGCCGTACGGTTCATCCGGGAACGCCTCCACTTGACGGGGCGCGGGGAACGGGACCGGGGCTGAGGGGACGCGGGGAGCAGGGCCGGAAGCGCCGGAGGCCCCCGGCGTGTCCAGTCCGGCACTGCCCTCCTGCACCGCCCTCTGGCACCGACTCCTGCACCGCTCTCCACAGCCGCCCACCGTAGACTCCGCCAGGTGAGCGCCACTATGACCCCCGTCGACGACCCGCAGCCCGCGCCGACGCCCCAGCCCGCCGGATGGCCCCGGCGGCTCCTGCGCCCGGCCGCCGCCGCCCTCTCCGGGGTGCTGCTGTACGCGAGCTTCCCGCCCCGGCCCCTGTGGTGGCTGGTCCTGCCCGGCTTCGCCCTGCTCGGCTGGGTGCTGCACGGGCGCAGGCTGCGCGCCGCCTTCGGTCTCGGGCTGCTGGCCGGGCTCGGCTTCATGCTCCCGCTGCTGCGCTGGACCGGTGAGGACGTCGGCCCGGTGCCGTGGCTCGCCCTCGCCACCGCGGAGGCGCTCTTCATCGCGGTGGGCTGCCTCGGGATCGCCGCCGTGACCCGGCTCGCGTACTGGCCCGTCTGGGCCGCCGCCGTCTGGACCCTGGACGAGGCGGTCCGTGCCCGGATCCCGTTCGGCGGCTTCCCCTGGGGCAAGATCGCCTTCGGCCAGGCCGAGAGCGCGTTCCTGCCGCTCGCCGCGCTCGGCGGTACCCCGCTGCTCTCCTTCGCCGTCGTCCTGTGCGGCTTCGGCCTCTACGAGACGGCGCGCCGGCTCCGTACGTACCGCACCTCCGGGCACGCCCACCGCGCTGCGGCCGCCGGAGCCGCCGCCTGCGTCCTCGCCCCCGTCGTGGCCGCGGTCGCCGCGCTCCCGCTCGTCGACGACTCGGCCGAGGACGGCACCGCCACCGTCGCCGCGATCCAGGGCAACGTGCCGCGGCTCGGCCTGGACTTCAACGCCCAGCGCCGCGCGGTCCTGGACAACCACGCCCGGCGCACCGCCCAGCTCGCGGAGGAGGTCAGGGCCGGGAAGGCGAAGCAGCCCGACTTCGTCCTCTGGCCGGAGAACTCCTCCGACCTCGACCCTTACCTCAACGCCGACGCCCACCAGGTCATCGACGACGCGGTCAAGGCGATCGGGGTCCCGACGGTCATCGGCTCGGTGGTCGAGAAGGGCTCGGACAGCCTGCGCAACACCCTGATCGAGTGGGACCCGGAACAGGGCCCCGTGGACACCTACGACAAGCGGCACATCCAGCCGTTCGGTGAGTACATGCCGATGCGGACGGTCGCCCGGTTCTTCAGCGAGGACGTCGACCGGGTGCAGCGCGAGTTCGTCCCCGGGACCGAGGTCGGCGTCTTCGACCTCGCCGGTACGAAGGTGGGGCTGGTGACCTGCTACGAGGCCGCCTTCGACGACGCCGCCCGCGACACCGTCCTCCACGGCGGCCAGCTGATCGCCGTACCGAGCAACAACGCCACCTTCGGCCGCAGCGAGATGACCTACCAGCAGCTCGCCATGTCCCAGGTCCGGGCCGTCGAACACGGCCGGGCCGTCGTCGTCCCCGTCACCAGCGGGGTCAGCGCCGTCATCCGGCCGGACGGTACCATCGCCGACCGGAGCGGCATGTTCACCCCCGACGCCCTGGTCGCCGAGGTCCCGCTGCGCTCCTCCCTCACCCCGGCCACCCGGCTGGGCCCGCTGCCGGAGGGCCTGATCGCCCTGGTGGCCGTGGCGGGCCTGGGCTGGGTGGGCGTGTCGGCGGTACGGGCCCGGAGGGGGCGGGGGACCGAGGGGTAGCCCCGGGCTCGGGGGACCGAAGGGCCGCCCCCGGACCGGCTGCCGGGCAGGGCCGGGGAGCGCGCGGTAGCCCGGCACCGGCCACGTAGGCTCGGACCCATGGCGACTCCCGACTTCATCCGCACCATCCGCGCCACCGCCGGCCACCAGCTGCTCCTGCTGCCCGGGGTGACCGCCATCGTCTTCGACGACGAGGGCCGGGTCCTGCTGGGGCGGCGGGCGGACACCGGTAGGTGGTCGGTGATCGGCGGCATCGCGGAGCCCGGCGAGGAGCCCGCGCTGACGGCCGAGCGCGAGGTCCTGGAGGAGACCGGGGTGCACTGCGTGGCCGAGCGCCTGGTCCTCACGCAGGCGTTGGCGCCCGTGCAGTACGCCAACGGCGACCGCTGCCAGTACCTCGACATCACCTTCCGCTGCCGCGCCACCGGCGGCGAGGCCCGCGTCAACGACGACGAGTCCCTGGAGGTCGGCTGGTTCCCCCTGGACGGGCTGCCGCCGCTCGCGGAGTTCGCCCTCTTCCGGATCAAGCAGGCGCTGACGGAGGGGCCGGCGTGGTTCCGGCGGACGTCGGGGGAGGGCTGACCGACGTCGGCCGGCTTATCGGGGTCGGCCGGGGGCAATGTTTCCGGCTCCCCCATCGGGCCGTGGCGCGGTCCACAGCGCGATGCCAGGCGGCTCCTCGTAGCCGGTGACGGAGATCCACGCCTTCTCTGTGCGCTCCTTGGTCGGGATGTACACCGAACGGAACCGGTCGACCAGCGGGTGTTCCCGTCCGAAGTGGGCGCTCCTGAAGAGGCTGTCGGACACCACCGCGGCCAAGGGCGACCGGTGGGCTTCACGCAGTGCGGTGCGCAGCACCGCGGAATCGACGAGCCGCCGGGTGAGTGTGACCGGTGTCCCCTGCCAGCCCCATCCGTCGCTGACGCCCGCACCGCGGTGCAGAGCGACCCGCAGCCGCAGCCTTCCGACGACGGCATGGTCGTGCAACTCGGCTTCCAGGTCTCTCAGGAGTTCCGGGACGAGGGGCGTGCGCCGCACCTGGTCCGGAGCGAGGACGACTGTCATACCGTCTCCCGAGAACTCACTGTCCCAGAGCAGCCTCTCGCGACGCTCCAGGACCCGGGAGAGGACGCCCGCCAGTGCGGAGATCTGGTACCCCTGCATGTCGGTATCGCCCACGATCTCCGCGACCAGGACGATACGCTCCTCTGCCACCTGCTCCTCGGCCCGGCGTTTCCCGGGGGCTCGGGCGCGCATCGCGTCGGCCCGCTCACCTGGCGGCCGCGTACGCCCCCAGGTCTCGTCCGCCGCTATCACGTCCACCAGCAGCTCCATCCCGAGGTCGTCGCGTTCCAGCAGCGGGCGCAGAACGTGCCGGGCCGAGGAGTCGGTGCCGTGGACACCGAGCCAGCGGATCGCCAGCCGTCCCGCAGCCTCGACCGTTGCCGGACGGAGCCCGGGACGGCCGAGCAGGGCGCTCAGGACGAACCCGGCGTCGCGTACGGTGCAATGAGCCCGCAACCAGTCGAACGCGAGAGCCGTCGCTCTGTGCGCCTGCTCCGGTGTGAGGTCGGCCCGTTGCAGCAGCGGACGGAGGACGAACCTCGCATAGGGGGTGTCCCCGTGCACCATCAGCCAGTCCAGGGCCTGCCGGAACGTCTCCGCCGTCACCGTCCAGGGCAGCCCGGTGCACGACAGCAGGCCGTTGAGGACGTACTGGGCGGCGCTGCTGCGGTCCTCGGCCCGGAGCCAGGCCAGAGCCTCGTCGGCGGTGCCTCGTACCGCGAACCCGGTGCGGTTCGCCTGCTGGAGCTGTGAGCGCAGTGCGCGGGCCTGCCTCACCTGGCGGGCGAGCGATCCGCGCCGCACCCGGTCGGACCGGGCGAGCACACGGAAGCGGTCCGCCTGCTGCGAGTGGCCGGAGTTCCGCGCGGTCCGCCCGATCCGGTCCAGGTCGGAGCCCGGGGCATGTGCGGCCAGGGCGTCCCACAGGGTGTCCGGGGGAGAGGGCCGCCGCAACGGGTCCTTCGCGTACTGCTCCATCGACTCGGAGAGCCGGTAGTACGTCGGTACGGGCCCGGGGCCGTCGCTCTCGTCGGTCGTCCGTGGCAGCCGGTACGGGCCCATCCTCGCGAGGACGGCCGGAGGGAGGTCCGCGGACGAGAAGGGCGATGCACGATCGCCCGGATATCCGCGGGCCGCGTCGATGAGCAACTGCTCGGACATCACGGCACCGTGGCCGTAGTGGCGGGCGTCGAGCGCAGCGGTCACGAATGCGCGGGCGGCGGGCGGACCGGACCTGAAGTGGTCCAACGTGGCGGTGCCGTCCGGCTCGGAGCGGATGACCAGGCCCTCTTCGCACAAGGACCGGGGCAGAACGTACGGATGCGTCCCGTCCGGACGAGGACCGGCCGTGAGGAGGCTCCAGTCCTCGGGCCGCAGGGACGCCAGTACGAGGATGGGCCCGCTGCCGGTCTCGTGTAGAAGCCTCCTCAGCCCGGCCGCCGTGCGGGCACCTCTGCGCCCCTCCGACCGGTCCAGCAGGTATCGCTCCCCGGGGTCCAGCCAGATCGCGGTACGGGGAGGGACCTCCGGGACCGCGTCGAGTACGGCGGCCAGGTCGGCGCTCCCGCCGGGCTCCCACAACCACCAGTCGCTCGGAAGCGTACGCATTGCCTCCATGCACGACCGGCTCTTCCCCGACCCTACGGGACCGACGAGCGTCACCATCCGGCTGGCCCCGGCGGCACACTCCCGTACGGCATCGCGGAGAGCCTGATCGTGGAGCCGCTCGACGAAGCGAGGCATGCCCAGTTCCTCCTCCGCCCGGTCGAATGTGCGGACAGGGCGGCCGAGCCGCGCGATGCGCTCCGGCGAGGGGCGATCGCCCTGCCGAGCCGTCCCACCGAGGGCGTGGTGGCGCGGAACGGCGAGATCGTCGGGCAGTGTCGGGCCGGAGGGGGGTTGGAGGTCGGCCCGCGCCAGGAGATAGCGCGCCGGCCAGTCGAAGGGCGGGGCCTCGGCCGGAACACTCCGCCCGGTCAGCCAGCTGTGCAGGGTGGTGCTCCGCAGGGCCACCGGAGGGGTCGCCGCGTCGGCCTCCCGGACCAGCTCCGAGAACGGCGGGCTGCCGGCGCGATTGTAGAGGGCACGCAGTTCCCCCGCGAAGGCGGCTCGGCTGTGGGAGGGGTCCCGTCCGTAGCGGGTCTGCACGCGGATGTGCACGGTCACCCCCGGGCGCTCGCCGCGCCACTCGGTCAGCCGCACACAGTGGTCGAGGTCCTGGAAGCCGTCCTTCCGGTCCGAATTGTCGAGGGAGACGAGGAACTCGACAGGGCAGGCGTGGGCAGTGAAGCGGTCGGGTGCCGAGCGTGCGGCCGAGGTCAGCGCCGACCACGAGAACACGAACGGGGTGTCGACCCGGATGCCGATGGGACCATCGGCGGTCGGCCGGACCAGATTCTGCACGGCCGGGTCCTGCCCGCCGGCGGAATGGAGCAGGGTGATGCCGCGGCGGGCGAAGAACCTGCGCAGGTCGTCGGCCACATCTGCGGCCCGGACGAAGCTGTCGGCCGTACGGAGGTCGTCGAAGAGGGTGTCCGGTCTCGGCCAGCTTCCGGCCGGGGCGGGCAGTCTGGAGTGGGTGTAGTCGATCAGGAGCCGCAGCAGTTCCTCGGCCTCCCGGACGGTGCGACCCGACACGGCCGTGCCGAGGAGGGACCGCAGCCGGCCCACCGCCCGGCGGGCGACGGGTGACGCCCCGCCGGGAGCGGCGACCGCTCCGGTGCCGCCACCGGGGGACCGGCCATCCGTCCGTCGCGGTGCCTCCGCACCCGCTCGCGCCACCGTCGCCACCTCCGCGAACGGCTCCTCCTGCGCCGGAAGTTCCGTCTCCGCCCAGGCGCTGTGCAGCACCGCCGCGATGCCCTGCGGCGCGCTCGGGTGGGCGGCCGCGTGGCGGCCGAACGCGGCCCGGGTGCGCCACTCGTCGTGCGTGGTGAGGTGGGTACGCAGGTACTGCCGGGCGGCGGGGTGGAACACCAGCACCGGGTCGCTGTCGGCCTCGCGCCGTACCGTGAGCAGGCCGCTGGTCAGGACCTCGGCCAGGTCGGAGGGGGAGGCCTCGGGGACCACCTCCTTGTGCAGGACGTGCAGCAGGGGGAGCGAGAGGTCGGGGAGGCCTGAGCAGAGGACCGCGAGCCGGACGGCGGGGGCCGGGGCCGTGTGGGCGAACGCTTCGGCCAGACGCGCCGGGTCCGGCCGCCGGGGCGGTGTCTCGCCCTCGCGGGTACGGGAGGGCAGGCGGCCGGTGGCGGGGATGAGGACGGCCCCGCACCCCGCCGGGTCGGAGCGCATCAACGTAGAGGCCCAGGCGCCCAGGAGGTGCGGCGTGCACGACACGACCGGCAGCGCGGTCCACGGCCCGGGGAACGCGGCCCTCGCGGACGCGCCCTTCGAGGAAGCGCCCTGGCCCCCGGCGGTCCCGTCCCCGGCCGACGCGCCCCCGGCGGAAGCGCCCCGGGCAGACGTGCTCCGGCCCCCGGCGTACGCCTGTCCCGCCTCCGTGCCCAGCCGTCGGGGCAGCGCAAAGCGCAACGTGCCGTTGTGGGCGCCCACCCGGCTGCCCGTGACCCGTACAGCGGGAAGGTTCAGGGCCGAGCGGCGCCACAGGCGGGGCGGGAGCGGGTCGACCAGGGCCACCGGAACCCGGTTCGCCCAGTCGCGGAGCAGGAGCCAGGGGGCCGGGGCGTGCCAGCCCCGGGCCGCGCAGTCGGAGAAGACCAGGACCAGGCGTCGGCCCAGGGCCCCGCTGCCGTGGTGCGGGACCCGGTCGCCGGGGACCTCGCGGCCGTGGTGGTCCCGTACGAGCGGCTCCGTCCCCTGCCACTCCAGGCGCCAGGCGTGGACGGCGCGGAACCCGCCCAGCGCGGTCAGGAGCCGGGTCGCCGCACGGGTGGTCTCCTCCCACACGCTCATGGACAGCGAGGCGTCGACGAGCACCACCACCTCGAACCAGGGCTCCGGGGCCGGGCGGAACAGCGGGACCAGCGGCCCTCCGCGCGCGTAGTGCTCCACCGTGGCCTCGACGTCCAGCTCGCTGCGGCCGCCCCGCAGCCATGGCCGCCGGAACGGCTGGACCGCCCGGCCGACGGCGAGGGCGTCCGGGAGCGGGTCGGCCCGTCCCAGGGAGAGCGGCACGCCGCGTACCGTCGTTCCCGACCCGGGCCGGTGGCGGACGGAGACCGCGGTGCTCGTGGTCGTCGCGACTGCCCCGGGAGCCGGCCCCGGCAGTGCGTCGGCCCCGGACCGCTCCGGCTCCTCGGGCTCCGGCTCCTCGGACGCTTCCAAGGGCGGCCGGGACGCCGGGCCGGTGCCCTCCCCGAGGACACCGGACGCCGCCAGCCAGAGCGCGTCCGCGAGGGTACGGGCGTCCGCCGCGCCGCCTACCGCCCGCGTCTCCCCGAGCGCCCGCAGCAAGCGGGTCAGCGCGTCCCCGGGCGCGGAGGCATGCCCTCCCACCGCATCGCCGCTCCCCGCCCCCTCAGGCACGGGAGAGTTCCCGCAGGATCAGCTCGCGCAGCTCCTCGTACTGGCTGCCCCCCGGGGCCTGTTCACCGAGCAGCAGGGCCACCGCGTTCAGCAACTGGTCGATGGCCAGGTGCTCGCCCGCCCCGACCCGCTCGGCGAACAGCCGGACCAGCTCGTCGCTGCCCTCCGGCGCACCGTCGAAATGGGCCTCGACGATGCCGTGCAGCAGGTCGGCGGTGAGCGGGGGCATGGTGTAGCGGATGCAGCGCCGCAGGAAGGCCGGTGAGAAGTCGCGCTCCCCGTTGCTGGTGAGCAGGATGAACGGGAACTGTGTGCACGGCACCCGCCCGCGCTCGACCACGTACTCCTCGTCGCTGTCCCACAGCCGGACCGCCACCCGGGGCTTGCGGTACCGGACGAGCTCCGGGATCACGAACTCGCCGCGCTCCAGCACCTCCAGCAGGTCGCTGGGCAGGTCCAGGTCGCTCTTGTCGATCTCGTCGATGAGCAGCGCGCGTGGCTGTTCCGACGGGACCAACGCCGTTCCCAGTGGGCCGAGCTGGAGGAAGGGGCCGATCTCGTCCCGGCTGCGCCCGCGCCCCGTCCGGGCCGCCGCTCCCTGGGACATGGCCGAGCGCAGGCTCTGGGCGTGGATGCGGCCGAGCGCGTCGTAGCGGTACAGGGCCTCGGTCAGCGAGCTGCGCGAGGTGATGTGCCAGCGCAGCACACCGCCGAGCCTCAGCTCATGGGCCACCTGCTCGATCACGGAGGACTTCCCGGACCCCGCAGGGCCGCTCACGAGCAGCGGGCGGCGGAGGTGCAGGGCCGCGTTCACCGCGTCGACGAGGCCGGGCGGTGGCCGGTACTCGCGGTGCTGCGGCCTGCGCGGGAACGTCCGCCACGGCGGCGGGTCCGCCAGTGCGGCCTCCCGCTGCTCGCCGTCGCCACGGTAGTAGGGCTTCCAGGTCACCACTCCTCCTCAGGGCCGGCCACGACGCGTTGTTCGAAGGGTCGGCAGAATTCCAGCCATGGTTCGTCGTGCCAGATCGCGCGTACGTCTCCCAGGCAGGCCACGCATCCCTCGTGCTGCTCGCTCCACCGGTTGCGGTAGGCGGCGGGCAGACCGTGGGGCAGGCTCTGCCAGTGCTGCCGCACCAGGCCCGCCAGCCCGTCGTCGGACGGGCGGGCGTCCTGGCGGGGCCACAGGATGATCGGGGCGTAGGGCAGCAGCTGTTCGAGAACGTCCTGCAGGGCGTCGGGGTGGTGGTCGAGGCCGACGACGGTGTCGTAACGGCCGGTGCTGAGCCCCCGTTCGAGCGCCTCGTGGTCGCCCAGCACCGCCGCGCCGAGCCACTCCACCGGCACGGTGGTGCAGCCGGCCATGGACCTCAGGGCCTTGCGGGCGGCGTCGTTCATCTCGGCGCTCTCGTCGGCCGGGTCCATGCGCCCGCTCCACCGGACGACGACGTCGTGGTTGACCCCGAGCAGCCGGAGCCCGACCTTCGACTCCTCCGGCCGCCAACGGGCCAGCAGATGGGCCGGGGCGGCGATGTCCACATGGACGAGGGTGGCCGGCGCGGGGAGCAGGGCGCGCGCCCAGGCCAGGGCCGTACCGATCGCCCGGCACGTCCCGGCACGGTCCGGCGATGCGCACGCGAAGCGCCGGTGTACGGGCAGGGGCTCGCCGGTGCCGACCAGCCAGGCGTCCACCTCCTCGGGCCAGTCCGTGAGCGCCCCCGCCAGACTGACCACCAGCCGCAGCTCCCCCTCCTGCCGCCTGCGGGCGAACTCGGCCAGGGCGTCGTTGAACTCGGTGACCGCGCCGAGGTCCCGCGCCCACGCGCGCAGCCGGGCCGCCACGTCGTCGGACCCGGACACCTGGGCGAGGGCGGCGAGGAACCGTGCCGACGCCTTCCACGGCGGTTCGTCGGCGCCCGGCGCGCGCAGGGCCGCGTACTCGACCAGCCCGCGCAGCAGTTCGGCCCCCTCCGCCTCGGCGGGCAGGCCGGACAGCCGGCGCGCCTCGCGCAGGACGTCGCTGGTCAGCACGGACGTCAGCACCGTGGTCAGGAGGTCCACCGTCCCGGCACAGCGCAGGAGCGTGGCCACCACCTGGCGGACCCGGCCGTGCCAGCGCGGGTCGGCGCTCCCGTCCGCCTTCCCCTCCCGGGCGAAGGCATCCAGCTCACCGAGGGCGGCGAGGGTGAGGGGCGCGGGCAGCCGCAGGCCGTCCCCCCGCCACATCGCGACGGCCTCCTCCAGGTCCTGCCGGCCCAGCGGCCCCACCACCCCGCCCGCCGTGCCGGGGGCAGAGCGTACGTTACGGGCCAGCCACAGGCCCTCCGCGGTGAACGGATCGTTGTCGTAGTCGAACCGTCCGACGACCTGGCCCACGATCCGCTCGCGCAGCGCCTCGGTGAGCCGGGCGTCCGCGTACACGGCCGGCCCGGCCCCGGCAATGCCGTCCCGCAACACGTCGGCCAGTGCGAAGGACAGGCGCATCCCGCGCGCCGCCTGATCAGCCGCGGCGGCGGTGACGACGGAGAGCCGCGTGCGTCCGGCCTTGACCCCGCCCGCGATCCGGCGCGCGTCCGGCATCGCCCCGGTCGCATGGCAGGTGTCGATCAGGGCGATCACGCCCTCGACGCCGGGCTCGTCGACGGCCTCCGCGAGGAGCTGCCCGACGTTCAGCGCCGACAGAGTGCTGCCGGTCGTGGACCCGGCGACCATGTAGTACAGCTCGCTCTGCTGCGGTGGTGTGAAGCCGTGCCCGAGCAGCGCCATCACCAGCACGGCGTTGTCCGCCCGGGCCCGGAGCGCCGCCTCGCGCACCGAGGTGACGACGTCCTCCGGGGTCAGCTCCGCCCCGACCAGGAGCGACCCGCGCTCGCCCGTACGGTGCGCGCACCCGCCGCGCGCCGGGTCGGTCAGTACGGTGTGCAGCTCCCGGGCCGCCTCCTCCAGCCGGGTCAGCGTGCCCATGGACCGGCACTGCGCACCGACGACCAGCACATGCCGACGTGGCCCGTCCCCGGGCCGGTGTTGCTCGTCGGTCACTTCTCGAACGCTTCGACCAGCGGCCCGGCCTTGAGCGCTTCGACCAGCGGTCCGGCGACCGCCGCCTGCCGCAGATACTTCGTGGCCGTGTGGACCCAGAGCCCGCCGGAGTCCACCCGCGCGGTCACCGGGACGACGCCCGAGGCGTTGGGCCGCATCCACCGCTCCAGGCGAGGGCGGCCCACCACGATGTCGTCGCGGTCCCAGAAGTTCAGCCACCGCTCCACCCGGGCCGGGGTACGGGGCGGCTGCGGCTCCAGCCGCTGGAGCACCGCCGCTCCCGTCGCCAGCGGGGAGCCGAGCGTCACCAGCAGCGGGACCCGCCCCTCGTAACCCCTCAGCGCCTCGAAGGCGATTACGGTGCCCAGCGAGTGACTCACCACGATCAGCGGCCGGTCGGGGTCCGTTCCGCTCAGCACCCGCTCGCGGATCCGGGCGTCCAGCGTGCGTCTGTCGCCGTCCGCCTCCCGCCTGCGCAGATAGCGGCCGACCTGGGAGAGGTGGCTGAGGAGCGGGAGGCCGCTCGCCCACTGCGTGCTTCCCCGCAGCCCCGGTGCCTGCAGCAGGGTCGTCAGGACCCGGCCCAGCACGCGGAACGGCTCGCCGACGCCCTGCTCCTCGTCGTCCTTTCCGTCCTCGTCCGGTAACTGGGCGAGCGCGTCCTCGGCCACCGCCGCCGTCCGCCGGTCGCCGCGCTCCCGGGCCTGGTGGTCGACCTCGTCGATCAGGGCCCGTACGAACGCGGTCATGAACTCCGTGTCCTGCCGGTCCTCGGGTCCGCCGAGCGCTCCGGCCCCTGGGATCGCCTCCGCCCCCTGGGCGTCGGGGTCGGTGAACAGGTCGCTGTAGTCGGCGAACCGGGTCTCCGCGAGCCGGCCCTGCGTCAGCCCGGACACCGCGTCGGCGTGTCCGGCCGCACGGGCCCCGTCCGCCAGGGCGTTCAGCCACTCGCGCCGCTCCTCCGCCGCGTCCCGCGGTCCGCCGATCCCATGGACGAACACCAGTTGAGTCGTTCCGGAACCGCCCACCATGCCCCCGTACAGCCCGAGTTGCCGCCACCCACGGGAACTGTGGCCACAACGCACCGGGCTGCGGGCTCGATTCGGCGCAGGGGACGTGGCCGGTGCACCGCGACGACAGAGGTGACGGGTCCGCGTGTCACATCAGGAAGATCCTTTCCGTCCTGAGGGTGGTCGGACACCCTCGAGGTGCAGGGACCGATGACCATCACGAAGGAGCCGGAAAGATGAGCGCCCGACTGAACATGCTCGGCAGCCCCACCGCGGGCACGATCCTGAAGAACCTCACCGCCGCGGGCCGGGCGGTGTCGGAGACCGGGCTGCCCGACAGGACGCGGGAACTGGTGAAGATCCGTGCGAGCCAGATCAACGGCTGCGGGTTCTGCACGGACATGCACACCAAGGAGGCCGCGGCGGCCGGGGAGACGCAGCTCCGCCTCAACCTGGTCGCGGCCTGGCGGGAGGCCACGGTCTTCACCGACGCCGAGCGCGCGGCCCTGGAGCTGACGGAACAGGGCACCCGCATCGCGGACGCGGCCGGCGGCGTCCCGGACGATGTCTGGGCGCGGGCCGCCCAGCACTACGACGAGGAACAGCTCGTCGCCCTGGTCTCCCTGATCGCCCTCATCAACGCCTTCAACCGGCTGAACGTCATCGTCCAGCAGCCTGCGGGCGACTACCAGGTGGGCCAGTTCGGCTGACCCCGGGCTGCCTCCCCCGGCCCCCTTGGGCTCCCCCTCCCCGGCAGGCCTCCGGCCGAACGGCGTGTGAGAGTCGGCCCCCGGCCCCCGTCGCCGGTCGGCCTTCGGCCGACCTCCGGCCGAACGGTGGGTGTGACCCGGCCCCCGCCGGGGAGGTGTGCGGCATGCACTCCTGGAACCTCGACGACATGCCCGACCTCTCCGGCAGGACCGCCGTCGTCACCGGCGCCAACAGCGGCATCGGCGCGGTCACCGCGCTCGCCCTCGCCCGCTCCGGGGCCCGTACTCTGCTCGCCTGCCGGGACCCGGAGCGGGGGCGGCGGGCGCTGGAGGCCGTCCGCCGGGCCGCGCCGCGCTCGGACGCCCGGCTCGTCCGCCTCAATTTGGCGGATCTGGCCTCGGTGGGCGAGGCGGCCGACACCGTCGCGAAGGAGGCGGACGGCCGCCTCGACCTCCTGGTGAACAACGCCGGAGTGATGGCGCTGCCGCTCCTGCGTACGGCGGACGGCTTCGAGATGCAGTTCGGCACCAACCACCTCGGCCACTTCGCCCTCACCCTCCGGCTGCTCCCGGTCCTCGGCGTGACGGGACCCGCCCGGGTGGTGACCCTCTCCTCGCTCGGTCACCGCATCGGCCGCATCGACCTCGGCAACCTCGACGCCGCACGCGGCTACAGCAAGTGGGGCGCCTACGCGCAGTCCAAGCTCGCCAACCTGCTCTTCACCGCCGAACTCGACCGGCGCGCCCGCGCCTCGGGCCGCGACCTCCTCGCGCTCGCCGCCCACCCCGGCCTCGCCGCCACGGAGCTGGGGCAGGCCGGACCGCTGCTGTCCGGCCGGAAGTGGGCGGCGAAGCTGGAGCGGGCGTCGCGCCTGTACACCCAGCCCGCCTCCGCCGGTGCGCTGCCCACGCTGTACGCGGCGACGCTCCCGGACGCGCCCGGCGGCTCGTACTACGGTCCCCGGCACCTGGGCGAGACCCGGGGCGCCCCGGGACCCGCCCGCAGGTCCGGACGGGCGCGGGACAGGAACATGGCGCGGGCACTCTGGGAGGAGTCGGCACGGCTGACCGGGCTGGACGCGGACCTGGTCTGAACGGGACCCGGTCTGAGCGGGAGCCGGTCTGAGCGGGAGCCGGTCCAGCGCGGAGAGGAATGGCGATGTACGGTCAGCTCAAGGCTCTCACCGGCGGTTATGCGGTCAACGGCCTTGCACGGACAGTGAGTAGAGGAGAGACATGAGCGTCGACGACGTTGAGTTCCGCCGCAGGATCCGCTCCGATGTCCCGCACTCGGCGAGGGTGTGGAACGCCTGGCTGGGCGGCAAGGACAACTACCCCGTGGACCGGGAGCTGGCCGACGCGGTGAGCGCCGCCTACCCCCAGATGGTCGACATCGCGCGCGCCTCCCGCGCCTTCCAGGCCCGGGCGATCCGGCACCTCGCCTCCCTGGGCATCCGTCAGTTCCTGGACGTCGGCACGGGTCTGCCGGTGGCGAACAGCACCCACGAGGTGGCCCAGAGCATCGTGCCGGACGCACGGATCGTCTACGTGGACAACGACCCCATCGTCCTCGCCCACGCCCACGCCCTGCTGACCAGCGCCCCGGAGGGCCGGACCGCCTACGTGGACGCCGATCTCTCCGAGACGGACACGGTGGTGGACGAGGCGGCGAAGACGCTCGACCTCTCCGAGCCGGTCGCCGTGCTGCTGCTCTCGACGCTGGGGCACCTCGTCCCGGCCGACGGCATCAGGGTCGTCCAGCAGTACATGGCCCGGATGCCCTCGGGCAGCTACCTGGTGCTCTGCGACACGGTGAAGACCCCGCAGACGCTGGCCGCCCAGGAGGCGTACGACTCCGGCGAGAACCCCCCGTACCTGGTCAGGGAGCCGGAGGAGATCACGGACTGCGCGGCGGGTCTGGAGATCATCGAGCCGGGCTTCCTGTCGATCGCCCTGTGGCGCCCCGAGGAGGACGACCCGGTGCTGGTCGACCAGTGGGGGCTGGTGGCCCGCAAGCCGTAGCCGGGAGCGGGGAAGTGTGGCACGCCCGAGGGGCGGAGGGTTGCGGAACCCTCCGCCCCTCGGGCGTTTCCCCGCGTACGTGTACGTGGTGTTCCTCGCGAGCGGGTCCGGTATGCGGCCTGTCCCGTACGCGGTGTTCCTCGCGCTCCGTTCGGCCCGGCCCGGTTCCGTACGTGGCGTCCGTACGCGGCTCCGCCTGACGTGCCGCTCCCGTACTCAGCCGCCCTGCCGCCGCGCCGCCGTGTCCTCGCGCAGTTCGCCGGTGCGGCGGGTGAGGGAGTCGATCCGGGCGGCCAGCTGCCGTTGCCCCGACGGCAGATGCGGCCGGACCGCCGTGAGCGGGGCGACGAGGAGGGCGGCGTCGTCGGCGGCGAGGGCCTGGCGCAACTGGTCCAGCGGGGCGCCCGCGGGGGAGGGCAGCCCGGTGAGGGCGGTGACCTGACCGGCCAGGGAGCGCAGGTCGGCGGCGTTCTGACGGGCCCAGGTGGTGATGGTGCGGTCGGCCGCGCGCCGGTCCCGGGTGGCCTTGACCCGCTCCTCCCCGGTGGAGCCGAGGGAGCCGGGACGCAGCCGCAGATAGCGGCGCTCGGCCGCCTGCCGGCTGGCGACACCGAGCGGGTCGGCCAGCTCGGCCCAGCTGGCCCCCGCCGCCCGGGCGGCCTCGATCAGCCCGGTCTCCCACCCCGCGAGCCGCTCCCGCAGTTCGCGCAGCAGCTGGAGCGAGGCCAGTGCCTGGGCCCGGTCCGGATCGGTCGCCGGGCCGTCGGCCTGCTCCGCCGTGGCGGTCCGGGCGTCACGGACCGCGCCGTCGATGATGCCCAGCGCCGCGGCTGCGGCGAGGAGGGAGACGGCGTCCGGATCGGGGTGGCGGGTGGGGTCGGGCTGCTCCGCTGCTGACACGGTGACTCCTTCGGCAGGTGCGGTTTCACGACAGGTTCGACGTCATGTCGTCCTTTCGGTGACATTTCATTTGTCATCGAATGGATGACATGCTACAACGGTGTCAGGTGAAACGCGCGGGCTACCGCCCGACCGACTGGAGGTGTTTCCGCAATGCTCATGCGTACCGACCCCTTCCGTGAACTCGACCGGATCACCGAGCAGATCCTGCGCCCCGGCACCTGGTCGCGGCCCTCGGCGATGCCGATGGACGCGTACCGCGAGGGCGACGAGTACGTGGTGGCGTTCGATCTCCCCGGTGTCTCGCCGGACGCGATCGACGTGGACGTCGAGCGCAACATGCTGACCGTCCGGGCCGAGCGGCGGCCGGCCGTCAACGCCGACAACGTCCAGATGGAGCTGTCCGAACGGCCGCTGGGCGTGTTCTCCCGGCAGATCGTCCTGGCGGACACCCTGGACACCGAGCGCATCGACGCCGACTACGACGCGGGTGTCCTGACCCTGCGCATCCCGATCGCCGAGCGCGCCAAGCCCCGCAAGATCTCCATCGGCGCGGGCTCCTCGCGCAAGCAGATCAAGGGCTGACCGGCACCCGGCCCGTCCCCGTCCTCCTTCTGGAGGGGCCCCAGGGGACGGGCCGCCGGGGGAACCCGAGGGGGGACGTCCGAGGGAGCGGTCACCGTGACTCTGCGATGGGAGGCGTTCCTGGACCGGGTCCGGGAACGCGGCACGTACGAGACCCGGGAAGAGGCCGAGCGCGCCGCGCGCGTGGTGCTGGCCCTTCTCGGCGCACACCTGGTGGGCGCGGAGCGGGCCGAACTGGCCGCCCGGCTGCCCGAGACCATGGCCCTGATCCTGCTCAACCCGCTCCAGGCCGCCGAACCGCTCTCGCCCGAGCGGTTCGTGCGCGCCACGGCGGCCTGGATCGAGGGCGCCACCGAACGGACCGCCCTGTGGGACGTGGGAGCCGTCCTCAGCGTCGCCGCCGACGCGGCGGGCGAGGACCTCCTGCGCCGCATCCTGCTGCAGCTGCCGACGGGGTACGACCTCCTCTTCGGCCGCCCGCAGCCCCTGTGACCGCCTGATCACCCCCGGACCCTGTCCGGATCACTCTCGGATCACCCCCGGGGGGTGTACGGCGGCGCTTTCGGAGAAGAAGCCAGAGACAACACGACACCGCAGGACCACGAGAAGGGCTGCTGCCGCCATGATTCCTGAGCCTCGGACCATCGCCGCCCCGAAGGCCATGACGTTCGACCGGCTGCTGGAGAAGATCAGATACGAGGGTGCCTACCCCACCCGGGAGCGGGCGGAGGAGGCCCTGAACGCCGTACTGGGCGGGCTCGGCGCGCAGATCACGGGTGAGGAGCGGGTCGCGTTCGCCGCCGCGCTCCCCAGGGAGGCCGCCCGGGTGTTCACCGCCGAGGCCCCCGGCATCGACCCGGCCCCGGCCGCCCGTTTCGTGGACGATCTGGCCGCGCGGACCGGCGGTACGGCGGCGACCGCCCGCTGGGACGCGGGCACCGTGCTGGCGGCCGTCGCCACGCTGATGGACCCGGCGCTCGTCACCCGGGTCATCGAGTCCCTGCCGCCCGGCTACGCCCTGCTCTTCGGCCGCGCCCAGCTCACCACAGCGGCCCGGACCCAGCTCGGCGCGGCGGCCTGAGCGGTCCGAGCGGCCCAGGAGGCCCGGGCAGCCTGAGCAGTCCAGGGAGCTGGGAGCCCGTGAGGGCCGGGCAGCCCGAACGGCCCGAGAACACCGCCGGGGCCCGGGCGATACCGCCCCGGCCCCCGGCCCGTCACTCCCCGGCGCCGCGCTCCAGCACCCACAGCCGGCGGTCCCACCCGATGTCGTCGCAGCGGCGGACCCGCAGCCCGGCCCGTACCGCCAGTGCGGCCGGCTCGTCCCGCGAGCGCAGCCCCGAGCCGAACAGGCAGGCCGGCCGCAGGTGTTGGAGCGTGGCATCGAGGTCGTCCCCGCCGACGGGACGGATCTGCTCGACCAGGAGCAGCGTCCCGTCGGCGGGCAGGGCGGCGGACGCCTCGGTGAGCGCCAGGACGGCGTCCTCGTCGGCCAGCCGCTCCAGAAGACGCGAGACCAGGACGGTGCTGCCCCCATGCGGCACCGGCCCGGTCTGCGGGATCAGTTCGACGCTCGGTGAGACGTCGGTGTCCAGGATCCGCTCGTCGAGTACCCGGAGTTCGGAGGGCAGAGCCGCGACCTGCCGCTTCGACCGGCCGCTCTCTGCCTCGGACCACGGCCCGCGCGCCGCTCCTACGGTGACCGGACCCGCCCGCACCGCCGCCGCCCGTGACCGAGGACGCAGCCGCCCGGGATCTTCTCCCGCCGCCCCGCCGACCCCGCTGCGCGGCTCCTGCGCCGCACCCTCTCCCGGGTGCGGGGCCACGTCCTGCGCTCGGTCGCCTGGGCCGCCCTGCGCCAGAGCGCCTTCCTGGCCATGCCCTGGCTGCTGGGCCGGGCCGTCGACGCCGGGGTGCAGGCAGGATCGCCCCGCGGCGCGCTGCTGTACGGGGGCGCGTTCCTGGCCGCCGCCTGCGTCGAGTACGCCGGGATGCGCGGCTGGCAGCTGTGGGCCACGCTCGCCGACAACCGGGCCGGGACCTGGCTGCGCACCCGGCTGCTGACGGCGATCCTCGCGGTCGACGCCGACACCCTCCAGCGCCGCACCGGGACCTTCGGGCACATCACCACCCGCGCCACCCGCGACGTGGACACCGTCATCGTCTGGATCCACGGACTGACGACCTGGGTGGTCATCGGCCTCACCGCGCTCGTCCTGGTCCCGGCCGTCGCCGGACTCGACCCGCTGCTCCTGCTGGTCGCCGCCGCCACCGTGCCCGTACTCCTCGCCGTGAACCGGGTCTTCCCGCCGCTCTTCGGCCGCCGCGCCGAACACCTCGCGGCCGCCCACGGGGCCCGGGGCTCCGCCGCCGAACAACTCCTCTCCGCCCACCTCCCGCTCCGGGGCGTCGGCGCCGACCACCTGCTGGTCGAGCGGCACCACCGGCACAGCACCGAGGTCACCCGCGCCACCAAGCGGCTCGCCTCGGTCGGCTCGGTGTGGGAGGCCGTCGCGTTCGCCGTGCCGCTGCTGGCGGTCACCGCAGGGCTCCTCGTCGGCGGTCTCGCCGTGGCCGACGGACGGATCACCGTCGGCGCGCTGACCACCTTCGTCCTCTGGACGGGGACGGTCTCCCTCGCCGTCAACGCGATGATCGCCCGGCTCGGGGGCTTCGCCGAGGCCCGGGTCGCGGCGGACCGGATCGCCCGCATCCTGGAACTGCCCGAACCGGCACGCCCGTACGTCGACCTGCCCGGGCGGGACGTCCTGCGGGTGGACGGGCTGACCGTACGGAGGCCCGACCGGGCGGCCGTCGGGCCGCCGACCCTCACCGCCGCCCCCGGCGAGTGGGTGGTGCTCACCGGCCCCACCGGCTCCGGCAAGAGCACCCTGCTCCGGGCCGTCGCCCAGCTCGTGCCCGCATCCGGCACCGCCGCCTACGGAAAGGTACCGCTGGCCCGCCTGGATCCGGAACAGCTGTACGCCCTGGTGGGGTTCGTCCCCGAAGGGCCCCTCCTGCTCCACGGCACCGTCCCGGGAACCTGCTCCTCCCCGGCGACCGGCCGCCCGCCGAGGTCGCCGCCGCGCACACCGCCGGACTCGACCTGGCGCTGGCCCAGTCGGCCGACGGCCTGGACACGCAGGTGGGGGAGCGCGGTGGGGCGCTCTCCGGCGGTCAGCGCCAACTGGTCACCCTGGCACGGGCGTTGCTCCGCGACTCGCCCGTCCTGCTGCTCGACGACGTCACCTCCGCCCCGGACGCCGCCACCGAGGCCGCCGTGCTGGACCGGCTCCGCGCCGCCACCGCCGACCGGATCGTCCTCTTCGCCACCCACGCCCCCGCCGTCCGCGCCCGCGCCGACCGGGAGATCACCCTCGCGGCGCCTCCCGTATCCGGCACCAGGGGCACGGCCGCCGCCACCCCTACGGCACCCGGCACCGGGCAGGCCACCACCGCCGCCACCGCCACCCTCCCCGCACCCGCCGCACCCCCCCGCCCCCGAACAGGAACCGCTCCATGGCTGACCCCGCGCTGCTCACCGATCTCCCCGACCAGCGTGCCGTCCTCCGCCGAGCCGCCCCCTTCCTGGCCGGACACCGCCTCGCCGTCGCCGCCACCGTCCTCCTCCTGCGTCTGAACCAGCTGGCGTTGACCCAGGCGGTCTGTGTGGCGGGGCTGCTCGTGGTCAGTGCGGTCATGGTGGGGCGCGGGGCGCTGAGCGTCGGCGTGGCGGTGGTGTTCGTCCTGGCGACCCGGGACATCTTCCACCGCTTCGAGGACCTCGCCGGGGCCGTCGGGGACGCCCGCGAGGCCCACGTACGGCTCGCACGACTTCTGGACCTCCTCCGCGCGACCGGCGAGGAGCACCGCCCGGCCGCCCGCGGCCAGCTGCCCCCGTGCGGTGAACTCGCCCTGGAGAACGTCACGTTCGGCTACCGCACCGGTCCACCCGTCCTCGACGCGCTCACGCTCGCCGTCGACAGCGGCGAACGGCTCGTCATCGCCGGGGAGACCGGCTCCGGCAAGTCCACCCTGGGCAAGCTCCTGGCCGGGCTGTACGCCCCCGACCGGGGCACCGTCCGCTTCGCGGGCCACGACCTCGCCACGGTGGACCCGGACCGGCTGCGCTCCAGGACCGTCCTCGTACCGCAGGGAGTGCCCCTCGTCGACGGCACCCTCGCGGAGAATCTGGCCATGACGGCGGGCAGCCCCGACCGGGCGGCCGTGGCCCGCACCCTCGGGCTGCTCGGGCTGACGGAGTGGGTGGACTCCCTCCCGTACGGGCTCGACACCGCCGTCTCCACCCGGACCCTCTCCGCCGGGGAGCGGCAGCTCGTCGCCGTCGCACGGGCCGCGCTCACCGATCCGGCGGTGCTGATCCTGGACGAGGCGACCGCCGGGGTCGACCACGCGACCGCCGCCCGCATCGAGGAGGCGCTCTCCACCCTCGTCGTCATCGCCCACCGCGCGGACACCCTCGCCCGAGGCCGCCGCCTGCTGCGCATGCCCGGAGGCCGCCTCACCGACGTCGTGCAGGAGGAGGCCGACAGGGTTCTGAAGTGTGCGGCTGATGGCTGAGGGCCGTGCCCGGGCGGCGGCCGAGGGTGGCGCGGAAGGTTGCCAGGTGCAAGGCTTGATCGTCGGATGGGCCGCGAAGGCGGCGACGCGTCAACGGGGGTGTGGAGCATGGCAGTCGGAGAGTCGGCCGGGGACGGGCCGGGCAGGGGAGTGCTCGGTGCGCTGCCGGAGCGGGCGCCCCGGCGTATCGGCCCGTACCGGATCCTCGCCCGTCTGGGCGCGGGTGGCATGGGCGAGGTCTACCTCGGCGCCGACACCCGCCCGGCGCCCTGGGGCACCGGGCCGCAGCTGGCGGCGGTCAAGACCGTCCGGCGCGAACTGGTGGGGGACCGGGCGTTCCGTGACCGGTTCCGCCGCGAGATGGACACCGCCCGCTCGGTGGAGAGCCGTTTCGCCGCCCGGCTGCTGTCCGGCGACGCGGAGGCCGCGGAACCGTGGCTGGCCACCGAGTACGTGGCCGGGCCCACGTTGGAGCAGGCGGTCCGCGCGGCCGGGCCCCTGCCCGTGGCGACCGTGCGGGCCCTCGGGCTCGATCTGGTCCGGGGGCTGCGCGGCATCCACCACGCCCGTGTCCAGCACCGGGACCTGAAACCGTCGAACGTGCTGCTCGGCCGGGACGGCGCCAAGGTGATCGACTTCGGCATCGCGCGGGCCTTCGGCGCCAGCACCATGACCGCGACAGGGGCGATGCTGGGGTCACCGGGCCATATGTCCCCGGAGCATGTGCTGGGCGGACGGCATGTGGTGGCGGCGTCGGACGTCTTCTGCCTGGCCTCGGTGCTGTGCTACGCCGCTACTGGCGAATCCCCGTTCGGCAACGGCCCGTTGGCGGCCGTGCTCTACCGGATCTCGCAGGCGGAGGCGGATCTCCGCGCGGTGCCCGACGCCGTGCGCGAGCTGATCGAGGACTGCCTGTCCGCCGATCCCGCCCGCCGGCCCGACTCGACGGCCCTGGAGGAACGGTTCCGTGCGGCGGTCCTGGCGGACCCCCGGACCGCAGCGGACGAGTCCGCGCCGCCCCATGAGCCCGCAGTGCACCGGGAACCCGCCGAACCGCACGAGTCGGAGCTGCCCCACGAGCCCACACCGCCCCGCCAGCCCGGCGCGTCCGAGCGGGAGCCCGGTGCTCCGGAGGACGCCCGGCCCGGGAGCGGCGGCGACCGGCCGTTCTGGCCGCCCGTGGTACGGGAGTTGGTGGCCGCTCACGAGAGCGAACTGGCCGCCGTCGTGGCGGCGGCGGGCCCTCTCACCGCCCATGCGCCCACGATGCCGGGCGCCTCGCCCGTCCACAGCGCCGAAACGGTCACCCGTCCGCCGGGCGGCCCCGACCCCGTGGCGTCCCCCGGCGCGGCCCCCACCGTTCCCGACGCCCCTCGCCCCGGTCGGCGCCGTCGCACGATCGCCGCGGCGGTCGCGGCGGTGCTCGTCCTCGGTGTGCTGGGCGCCGTGGGTCTGCGGGCCTGGCAGAACGACGGTGGCGGGGACGAGGCCGGGGGCGGAGGGCCGGGGACGGCGGCTCCGGCCGGGCCGTCCGGTTCGGCCTCCCCCTCGGAGTCCGGCTCACCGCCGGGCGGGGCCACGGCAGGCACCGGGCTGGGCCCGCTCGGTGCCGAACGCAGCCGCTACTTCCCGGCGGCCCCCGACGCCCGCCCGGCCGGCTGGAAGCCGTGGTCGGCCAAGCTCGACGAGCGGCCGTGGAGCTGTGCCCTGAGCCCCGACGTGCTGGTCTGCCGCACGCTCGCGGGCGGGCTTGAGGCCGTCCGTCCGTCCGACGGCAGACCCTTGTGGAAGGCGGCCTCTCCCTTCCCCGGCGACCGCGCGGTCACCGGCAACCGGGGTGTCGTCCTCCCGGGGCGCGGCAGCAGCCCGCTCATCCAGGACGATGTCGTCGTCACCATGGAGGCCGGTGTGATCAGGGGCCGCTCGGCCGCGGACGGGGCGGTCCGCTGGGAGAGCGACCCGGGCGGCGGCGAGGAGACCGAGGTCTACGGAGACCCGCTGCTCGGTGAGGACGTCGCGTTCTTCACCCTGGGCGGCGCGGGAAGCGTGTACGCGGTGGACGTCCGCAGCGGCGAACGGCTGTGGCAGGCGGAACTCACCTCGCACGACGCCCCGATGGCCGGGTACGGCCGCTACCGCGCCGAGGTGTTCGTGGAGGGCAGGCTCATCGCCGTGACCGACGGCGGCCTGGTCGCGTTCGACGCCCGGACCGGGAAGCGGACACCGGTGACCGTACCGGGGGACAAGAGCTGCGCCGCGATGCGCGTCCACGGCGGCCAGGTCTACTGCGACATCGAGGGCCAGGACACCGCGGTCCTGGACGCCGTCACGCTGCGCCCGATCCTCGATGAGCTGGACCCGGGCAGCCGCGCTCCCCGGGCCCGGGGCGTCGTCGCCGCCGGAGGCCGGGAGTACGCCCTGGAACCGAATGAGGCCAAGGGCGCGGTCGAGCTGACCGACCTGTCGGCCACCGGCGCCGACCGGTCCCCGCGCACGGTCGGGGCGCTGCCCGGACCGGAGGCGGACCAGGCGGGGTCGGCGAAGGGCGGCGGCCTCCACTCGGAGCCGGTGATCGTCGGATCCACGGCTCTCTTCGCCGACAACCGGAGCCTCTACACCCTGCCCCTGCGCGGCGGCGGGAGCCAACGGCACGACATCGAGGGAGCGCCCGGACACGGGCCGCCCGCTGGATCCGGTACTGGCACCGACGGCACCGGGGAATTCGACGACCTGGCGGACAAGGCCTGGGCGCCCGAGGTGATCTCGATCGGCGGAGTGCTCTACCTGGTCTTCCACGACGGGACCGTCCGGTCCGTCGAACTGCCCGCCTGACGAACGGGGCCGCCGTCCCGCGAGCCCCTGCTCAGCCCCGACCGCAGACCCGTCCGGCTCCCCGTGGCGCCGGACCGTTCCCGAGAGGTACCCCGTGCTGCGCCCGCTCGACTCCGACTCCCCGTACGAGATCGGCCCGTACCGCCTGCTCGCCTCACTCGGCTCCGGCGGGATGGGCACGGTCCATCTCGCCGTCCCGTCCGGCGGCGGCACCGCGGACCTGGTCGCGCTGAAGACCGTACGCCGCGATCTGGAGCAGGCAAGCGACTTCCGGCTCCGCTTCCGGCGCGAGGCGGAGGCGGCGCGTGCCGTCCGCGGCCCGTACGTCTCCGCGCTCGTCGATGCCGCCCCGGACGCCGAACGGCCCTGGCTGGCCACCCAGTACATCGCCGGGCCCTCACTGGAGGAGGCGGTGGACCGACGGGGCCCGCTCCCCGTGCCCGTCGTCCGGGACCTGGGCGCGGCCGTCGCCCGCGGGCTGGCGGCCGTGCACGGCGCACGGCTCGTCCACCGGGACCTGAAACCGGCCAATGTCGTCCTCGGCGCCACGGGACCTCGGCTGATCGACTTCGGCATCGCCCAGGCCTACGACGCGACGGCGTTGACGGCGACCGGGGTCATGGTGGGGTCGCCGGGCTTCATGTCGCCCGAGCACATCGCGGCCGACCGGTCGGTGACCGGTGCGTCCGACGTGTTCTGCCTCGGGGCGGTGCTCTGTTTCGCCGCCACCGGCCACGGGCCGTTCGAGGACAGCGAACTCGCCGCGATCGTGCACCGCATCGCCCAGGGGCGGCCCGACCTCTCCCGGGTGCCGGAGGAGTTGCGGCAGATCGTGACCGACTGTCTGCACCGGGACCCCGGCCGCAGACCGACGACCGCGGAACTGATCCGCGCGCTCGACACGTCCTCCCCGCCGGACCGACCGGGCGTCCGCCCGGCACCGGCACCCCGGGCCTTCCCCTGGCCGGACGACGTGCGTGAGCTGATCGGTACGTACGAGAGCGCCGCGGCGGCGGCCCTGGCCGCGCCTCCCATGCCCCGGACCGCCCCGGCCCCGGCGCCGCCCTCGGCCGGACCTCCGGCGGGGCACCCCGCCGGGCAGACCCGCGCCGGGGGACCGGCCGGGGCGCGCGGCCGTCGACGGGGCCTCGCCGTCGCGGCGGGGGCGGCGGTGCTCGCCGGAGTGCTCACGGCCGTCCTGCTGCTCCTCCCTGACGATCCGGCACGCCGTACCCCGGGCGACTCCCGTGCGACACCGGAGCGGAGCGCCGGGGCGAGCGGGGGAGCCACCCCCTCGCCCACGCCACCCCCGCGCACCGCCCCCATAGCCGCGAGCAAGATGTCGGACTTCGGGCCCGATGCCCTGGACCGCACCCTCCAGCCCGAGGACTGGCGGCCCTGGGCGGTCTCCTTCGAGGGGCCCGGCGCGGCGGACGACTGCGCGCTCAGCGGCGACGTACTGGTCTGCCGGCTCCGGGACGAGCCGACCCGGCAGACCCGGCTGGAGGCGCGGGACGCCTCCGACGGCTCCCGGCTGTGGAGCTATCCCGCCGAGGGCGAGGCCACCGGCCTCCTCGGGGTCGGCGGCCTCGACGTGGACGACCGGCACGCCTATGTCACCGCGGCCGACGGGGAGGGCTTCGAGGTGCTCGACCTGTCCGACGGCAAGCCGGTCGCCCGGCTGCCCGGCCGGACCGGGTACGACCCGTCGGTGGTCCGCGTCCACGACGGGCGGATCTTCACCTCGTACGCGGGCGGCGCCGGAGCGGGCCTGGCCGCCAACATGCTCTTCCGCGCGTACGACGCCGACGACCGCGCCCAGGTCTGGGAACGGGTGATCCCCTGGGCGTTCACGCCGAGCCTGGACATCGTGGGCGACCGCGTGTGGCTCACCGGCAGCCGGGCCACCTTCACCCTCGACCCGGAGACCGGGAAGACGCTGGCCGAGGCCCCGTGGAACTGTGACCGCCGCATCCGCGGCGCTCTCTACGACGCCTGCAACGGCCGCGTCGTGGACGCACGGACCCTGCGGCCGGTGGGCAACGGCACCTACCCGGGCATCCCGGAGGCCGTGAGCCGCGAGGGACTCCTCTTCGTCGAGGGGGACGGCCGTCGTGCGGGCTCCCGGTACATCGCGGCGGTCGACGTGCGGAGCGGGGACGAGCGGTGGACCGCGCCCTGGACGCGCGGGGACTCCGTGGTGGTGGCCGGGGACAGGCTGCTGGTCTTCGGCGGTGACGGTGTGCGCACCTTCGCCCTGGCCGACGGCGCCCCGGGGGCGGCCCTGAGCACCGTCCGGAACTGGCCCCTGGAGGGCGGTACCGCCGGGAGCAAGGTCCAACCGAGCGTGGTGCTGGTGTCCGGCGGGGCCTACTTCCTCGCTTTCGGCGACGGTACGGTGATGACGGCCCCGGTCCCCTGACCCGCCTCCGGGGTCCGGGCCCGCCCCGGGCCCGGACCGGCCGCCGTGGTCGGGCCGGCCGATGCGACCGGCGCCGTCACCGACCGGCAGGCCACCCCTGTCCGGGCGCTACTCGCCCGCGACCGCCTTCGCCAGGATCGGCGTCAGGTTCTCCACCACCCACGGGGCGCTCAGCGCGTCCGGGTAGGCGATGGCGGAGGCGAGCGTGTTCTCCGAGGGCACCACCGCGAAGTGCTTGTTCTTCACCACGTCCAGCGAGCGGAACAGCTTGTTGCTCTCCAACTCCGAGGCGGAGAGCAGCCCTTCGTCCCCGAACGGGTAGGTCATCAGCAGGACGTCGGCCTCCAGCTCGTCCAGGTTCTCCAGGCTCACGCTGTCCTTGTCGGCGGTGTAGTTCTTGGACCGGGGGTGCTTGACCAACCCCAACTGCTCGAAGACGCCCGGGTCCTGGTCGGCGAAGGACATGTAGGTGATCTGCTCGGGGTGGACGACGGAGTAGGTGTACGTCTTCCCCTTGAAGTCCGGGTGGGCCGCGGCCGCTTCCTTGACGGTCTTCTCGTTGGCCGCGATCACCTCTTCCGCCTTCTCGCTGAGGCCGAGCGCCTTGGCGGCGGTCTTGAGCCGCTCCTGCCAGGTCAGCGTGTTGGCCTGGTTCTTGTCGGCGAAGGTGACGACCGGGGCGATCGGGCTGAGCTTGGCGTAGTCGGTGTCCACGTCCCAGGTGTTGACCCCGAGGATGATGTCCGGCTCCTCGGCGGCTATCGCCTCGTAGTCGGTGCCGTCCGTGTCGTCGTACGTCTTCAGCTTCTTCTTGCCCAGCTTCTCGACCGCCCGCTGCTTGTACTCGGCGACCGGGTCGCCGTCCTCCACGTCCGGGGTGATCACCGGGACCAGACCGAGCGCCAGGGCGATGGAGGTGTCGCCGTCCGAGACGGTGGCCACCCGGACCGGCTTCTCCTTCACCTCCGTACGGCCCCAGGCGGTGGTGAGCGAGACGGGGAAGGAGCCGTCACCCGCGGCGGCCGCCTTCCCGTCGGAGGAGCCGGTGTCGGAGGGGCCCGAGCAGGCGGTGAGGAGGCCGAGGCAGGTGGCGTAGGCGAGCACGGCGGCGACGAGCGGCCGACGGCGTACGGAAAGGGACATCGTTCACTTCTCCTGCGTGAGGGTGCGGCGGCCCAGGGGGAAGATCTGGGGCTTCGCGGTACGGGGATGGGGGACGACGACGCAGTTCAGACCGAACACGTCGGCGACGGTTTCCTCGGTGAGCACATGCTCGGGCGGTCCCTGGTGCACGATCCGGCCGTCGCGCATGGCGACGATCGACGCGGCGTACAGGGCGGCCTGGTTGAGGTCGTGGGAGACCAGCACGATCGTCTTGCCGGTCTTCTCGTTGAGATCGCCCAGCAGGTCCATGACCTCGAACTGGTGGGCGATGTCGAGATAGGTGGTGGGCTCGTCCAGCAGCAGCGCCGGGGTGTCCTGGGCGAGTGCCAGCGCGATCCAGACACGCTGGCGCTGACCGCCGGACAGTTCGTCCACCGGGCGGTCGATCAGCTCGGCCGTCCCGGTGGCCAGCAGCGCGTCGGTGATCAGCGCATCGTCGGCCGCCGTACGCCGCTGGCCGAACCGGCGGTGCGGATGGCGGCCCCGCCAGACCAGATCACCGACCGCGATCGACTCCGGGGCGATGGGGGACTGCGGCAGGATGCCCAGCTTCCGGGCCACCTCCCGGGTCGGCATCGCGTGGATGTCGGAGCCCTCCAGGAGCACCGAGCCCGAGGCGATCGGCAGCAGCCGGGCGACGGACTTCAGCAGCGTGGACTTCCCGCAGGCGTTCGGGCCGACCAGCGCCGTGATCTCCCCGGCGGGGATCGCGACCGAGAGACCGTCGATGACCGGGACCTTGCCGTACCCGGCGGTGATGGAGCGGGCTTCGATGTGGTGGGTCACGACGTGGCTCCGGTCTGCGCCGAAGGATCAGCCAGACGAAGTAGGGCGCGCCGAGCAGCGCGGTGAGGACCCCGGTCGGGACCGGGCTGATCAGAGGGGCGTTCTGGGCGAGGACGTCGGCGCCGAGCACCAGGGCCGCGCCGACGAACGGGGCGAGCCCGAAGGGCCCGGTCCGCGCCGACCAGCCGGGCGGCGATCGGCCCGCTGATCAGCGAGACGAAGCCGATCGGCCCGACGACGCTGGTGGCGAGCGCCGCCGCGCCCGCACCGAGCGCGAGGACGGCGACCCGGGCGGCGGGCACCGATGTGCCGAGCCCGGTGGCCAGTTCGTCCCCGAGCGACATGCTGCCCAGCGGGCGGCCGAGCCGCGCGGCACAGTCCCCGCAGACGGCCAGCCCCATGGCGAGCGCGGACACCCCGGTCCGGTCGGCGCCGTTGACGCTGCCGACCAGCCAGCGCATCGCGACGGCGATGCTGTGCTGGTCGGCCAGGCTGAACAGGCAATTGGTGTACGCGGTGCAGACCCCGCTCAGCCCGATCCCCACCAGCACCAGCCGGTAGGTGTTGAGCCCGCCGCGCAGACTCAGCGCGTACACCAGACCCAGCAGCACCGGGGCGACGAGCAGCCCGAGCAGCACCGCGGTCAGGACGGAGACGGCGAGGACCGTACGGCGCGTCCGGGCGCCGGTCCGCCAGCAGCCGGGCGAGCGTCGCCTCGCGCAACGCGGAGTCGGGTGCGGCGACCCGTATCAGCAGGTCCATCAGACACGCACCAGATTCCGGCGGCGGGCCAGCCAGACGAAGAACGGGGTGCCGATCACCGCCGTCATCACGCCCACCTGGATCTCGCCGCGGCCCAGCACCAGCCGGCCCGCGATGTCCGCGCCGATCAGCAGGATCGCCCCGCACGCCATCGACAGCGGCAGCGACCACCGGTGGTCCGCCCCCGCCAGCATCCGGGCGCAGTGGGCGGCCACCAGACCCACGAACGCCACCGGTCCACGGCGGCGGTGGCGGCCGGGCAGAGCAGCACCGCCACCGCCGCGCCCAGCAGTTGGGCCCGCTCGACCCGCACCCCGAGCCCGCGCGCCGCGTCCTCGCCCATGCTCAGCACATTGAGGGTGCGGCCGAACGGCAGCGCCAGCAGCAGTCCGGCGACCGCGAACGGCAGGATCTCGTCCAGCACCTTCGCCCGCCCGGTGAGCTGCCCCACCGACCAGAACCGCAGATGCGCGTAGACCGCCTCGTCCCGGACCACCAGCAGGGTGATCAGCGACGACATCACGGCGGCCAGCGCCGCCCCGGCCAGCACCAGCCCGAGGGTGGAGCTGCCCGCGTTGGTCCGGGTCCCGATCAGATAGACCAGCGCCGAGGTGACCCCGGCCCCCGCCAGCGCCAGCCAGAAGTATCCGGTCACCCCGCTGATGTCCAGGAACAGGATGCCGAGCACGACGAACATGGCCGCGCCCTGCTCGACGCCCAGGATCCCGGGGTCGGCCAGCTGGTTCATTGTCAGCGCCTGCATCATCAGCCCCGAGGCCCCCAGCGCGGCCCTCACGGTCAGCCCGAGGAGGGTGCGCGGAATCCGCTCGGTCCACAGGATATGGCTGTTGTATCCGGTGCTGTCGGGGTGCTGCAGGATGCGCACCACCTCCGGCGGGGAGATGTCACGGAGCCGAGCGCGATGCTCGCGACGACCGCGACGAAGAGAAGGGCGCAGGCGGTCACCACCAGCGCCGTACCGCGCGAGGAGCGGATCCTCGCCGGTGGCGCTGGTGGTGGCGCCGGCGGGGACGTGGCGTACATGGGGATTCCTGGGCTCCTCACCTGGGCAAGCCGCAGGTGAGGTTACCCTTATCCAACTTTGGGACGGTCCAATGCCGGAACCGTTGCGCTCACAATCAGGTGTCAACTAGCCGGCCCCGCGCTGCTCGGAGGACGGTGTGGCGGAAGCTGCCCTGCGGACCGTGGCCCCGACCGGAGCCGAGCCCGCGCCCGAAACGCAGGCCGGAGCCCGGGCCGCGTCCGAGGCGTCGGCCGGAGCCGAGCCCGCGTCCGAGGTCCTGGTCGACGACGAGTTCATCGCGGCCGGAGGACACCCGACCCATGTCCACGACTTCCACCAGTTCCTCCACGTACCGCTGGGCCGGATCGTGGTCACCGCGCTCGGCCGCGACCACGAACTCTCCCCGTCGGTCGCGCTCTGGATCCCCGCCGGCATCCCGCACAGCGCCCGCTTCGACCCCGACTCCCTGGTGGTCCCGGAGAACTTCGACCCGGAGCTGCACCGGCTGCCCTACTCCGAGGTGACCAGCGTCAACGTCTCCGGCGCCCAGCGGCAGCTGCTGCTCAGCCGGATGCGCGCGTCGGAGCCCACCGAGGAGAACCCGGCGCTCTTCGCCGCCCTCTGCTCAGGCCACCGCGACGTCCTGCCGCTGCCCCGGCCCACCGGACGGTCCGCCGCGACCGTGGCCGGTGAGCTGATGCGCAACCCGGGGGACCCCCGTACGGCCTCCGAGTGGGCCGAGAGCCTCTACACCAGCTCGACCAGCCTGCGCCGGGATTCCGCGCCGAGACCGGGCTCGCCTTCTCCGAGTGGCGGACCCGGCTGCGCCTCAACCACTCGCTCCAACTGCTCGCCGCCGGGCACATGGTGAGCACGGTCGCCGCCCGGCTCGGCTTCGTCTCCACCAACGGCTACATCCTGGCCTTCCGGCGCTACTTCGGCGAGACGCCGGGCGCCTGTGTGAAGCGCTCGGCGACCCGCACGGCCGCCTGAACCACCGGTCTACCGGCGGATCGTCACCGGCTCGATCTCCGCGTGGTTGTGCCGGCGCGCCCAGTTCTCCAGGGCCACCCGGCAGGCGTGGTCGAGGTGGCGCAGCCCGGTCAGGTCCAGCTCTATGGGCTGGTCCTGCGGCAGCTTCTCCAACTGCTCCAGGATGCGCGGCAGCCGCAGGAAGGTCGCGTTGCCGGTGAGTGTCACCACGACCCGGCCGCCGGTCAGCTCACGTGTGGAGAGCTGTACGTGGGAGGTCTCCCAGGCCGACTTGACCACGGCGAGCAGCAGCCCCAGCACCACACCCTCGAAGAGGTTGGTGACCACGATGGCGAGCGCGGTGACCGCCAGGAGCACGGCCTCCCCGCGGTGTTCGCGCCAGAGCGGGCCGAACTCCTTCCAGGGCACCAGCTTGCACCCGGCGTGCACCAGGATCCCGGCGAGCGAGGCGAGCGGGATGATGCCGATGGCGGCGGGCAGCAGCGCGGCGAAGAGCAGCAGCCACACGCCGTGGGCGACCCGGGAGAGCGCGGTGGTGGCCCCGGCCTGGACGTTGGCCGCGCTGCGGACGATGACGGCGGTCATGGGGAGCGCGCCGAGCGCCCCGCAGATGGTGTTGCCCACGCCCTGGGCGACCAGCTCCTTGTCGTAGTTCGTACGGGGACCGTCGTGCATCCGGTCGATGGCCGCCGCGCTGAACAGGCTCTCGGCCGAGGCGATCAGGGCGAAGGCGAGGACGGTGCCGATGACGGCCACGTTGGCCAGATTGCCGAACTCGGCGGCGCCCGGCAGGTCGATGGCGTGCAGCAGCCCGTTCACATCGGCCACCATCGGCCGCAGCCCGGCCAGGGCGGCGACGGCGGTGGCGAGGCCGACCGCGGCGAGGGGGGCCGGGACGATCCGTACGCGGGCGGGGAGCTTGGGCCAGATCAGCAGGACGGCGACGGTCCCGGCGCCGAGGCCGAAGGCGGTCATCGCCTCGGTGTCGGTGACGATCTCGGCGGCCAGCCCGGGGAGTCCGGCGAGCTTGGCGAGGGCGGTGTCCGGCTGTGCGGTGTCGGCCATCGCGTAGAGCTGGCCGAGCACGATGACCAGGCCGATGCCCGCGAGCATGCCCTGCACCACGGAGACGGAGATGGCGCGGAACCAGCGGCCGAAGCGCGCGAAGCCCATCACCACCTGGAGCAGACCGGCGGCCAGGACGATCGGCCCGAGCGTGGCGAGACCGAACTCGGTGACCGCCTCGTAGACGAGGACGGTGAGACCGGCGGCCGGGCCGCTGACCTGGAGCTTGCTGCCGGGCAGCAGGCCGACGACGATGCCGCCGACGATCCCGGTGACCAGGCCGAGTTCGGCCGGTACGCCGGAGGCGACGGCGATGCCGACGCAGAGGGGAAGGGCGACCAGGAAGACGACGAGTGACGCCAGCAGGTCACGTCGTACGACGTGGGGGTTCTTGAGTTCCTTCACGGAGATCACGGTGACGATTCCCTCGGGGGTCAGATCCGTGCCCGGCCGGGGCCGGGCACGGAAAGGGTGGGGGCGGGAAGCCGTCAGAGGCGGCCGCACGACGGGCCGCTCTCCGGCCGGTGAACGCTGATCGGTCCGGGGCGCACCGCGCCGCGGACCGAAGGGAAAGGTCTCGGGGGCCGGGCGTACGTGGGGAGCCCGGCCTCCTTTGCGTTCGCGGTGTCGTGCTCGGTGAAAGTCCGGGCGGGTAAGACAAGGGACTTCATGGGGTGGCCTGCCTCCTGCGCCCGGTGGTTCCGGGGAGCGGTGTGGTCGGGTCATGGGGACGAATGCGCTGATTAAATCCGGATGAATGTTCGGAGGAGGAGTTGTGTTCCACCTCCCGCTTTTGTCGAACATCCGGGCTGTGAAGCCGTGCGCACGGCATCCGAACGGGTACGACTACAGCTCAGCATATAGACGAGAACTTTGCTATCGCATTACCTTCTCGTGAAGGAGCGCGAATGCGCCATTCTTGTCATTCATTCGGCTTGTTCTTTGTGATTGCGAAAACCTTTGGGGCAATGGCGCCCTATGCGACGGCAGGGGAGCGGGATGCGTCCTGCGGGGGCGTCAGGGACGGCGGCCGTCCAGGAAGAGATGCGGCTCGGGCTCGCCCATCGGGTGGTCCGGGGTGAACAGCACGCTCTGCCGCTCCTCGACCGTGAACCCCGCCCCGGCCACCACCGAGACGAACTCCTCCTCGCCGAAGCTCGACACCACCACCGGCTGCCCCATGAACACCGCGCTCACCTCCGCCACGTCCACCGGCACCGTCGCCACGGCCAGCCGGCCGCCCGGCCCCACCGCACGGGCGAGGCGGCCCAGCAGCTCCCGCTGCTCGCCGCGCGCCAGCTGGAGCAGCGAGAAATAGACGCAGACGGCGTCGAACTCCCCGTCCACCAGAGGCAGCTCACGGATGTCCCCGCACCGGAACTCGGCCTCCGGCACCTGCCGGGCCGCCAGCGCGGTCATCACCGGCGAGACGTCGACCCCCACCACCCGGTGCCCGGCCGCCGCCAGCCGCCGCGCGGTCGGCACTCCCGTACCGCTCCCCACGTCCAGCACCCGGCTGCCCGGCGCGAGCCGCTCCAGCAGCCGGTCCAGCGAGGCGTGGTGGGCCGCCGAACCGCCGAACGCCCGCTCGTACTCGGCGCCCAGCGCGTCGAACACCGTCGCTGCGGGGAGCCCCGCGGGCCGTCCAGGGGTCTGGTCGCTCATGGGCGTGGTCCTTCCGGTGGTACGGGGCTCCGCGAAGCCTCCGTACGAGGGGCTCCGCGAAGCCTCCGTACGAGGGGCTTCGCGGAGCCGCGCCCCCGACGACCGGGGCCGCGTCCCCAGCGTCCCCGTACGCGCGTCTGAGTATGCGGTGCGCCGGACGCTGAGTACCCGGCCCGATGTTCCGGCCACCCGGCCGCTGTTCGAATGAGGCCATGGACTCCGCAGCGCGGCGCAGCCCCCGCATCCAGCACGTCACCACCGCCGGTACCGCCCTGGCGGTCTCCCTGCTGCCCCTGGTGGTCGGCGTGCTGCTGGCCAAGTCCATGGCGGCGGACCCGATGACCTCGGTCAACGCCCTCGTCACCAACGGCAGCCACCGCCCCCGGGTCTCGCCCAAGCAGTGGCGCAGCTGCGGCGGGGACGCCCTGCGGCGCCTGCGCACCACGGGACGTCCCCGCCTCGTCCGCCGCTGAGGCCGGTCCGCTGTCAGCCGACCGGCTGGGCCTCGTCCGCCGACGGCCGCTCGAACTGGGTGCGGTACAGCTCCTCGTACCGCCCGCCCGCCGCCAGCAGTTCGCTGTGGGTACCGCGCTCGACGATCCGGCCCGCCTCGACGACCAGGATCTGATCGGCCGCCCGTACGGTGGAGAGCCGGTGGGCGATCACCACGGCGGTCCGCCCCTCCAGCGCCTCGGCCAGGGCCTCCTGGACGGCGGCCTCGGAGGTGGAGTCCAGGTGCGCGGTCGCCTCGTCCAGGATGACGACCCGCTGACGGGCCAGCAGCAGCCGGGCGATGGTGAGCCGCTGGCGCTCACCGCCGGAGAGCCGGTAGCCGCGCTCGCCCACCACCGTGTCCAGCCCGTCGGGCAGCGAGGCCACCAGCCCCTCCAGCCGGGCCCGGCGCAGGGCGTCCCAGATGTCGTCCTCGGAGGCATCCGGCCGGGCGAGCAGCAGATTGGCCCGTACGGACTCGTGGAAGAGGTGCCCGTCCTGGGTGACCATCCCCAGCGTGTCGCGGATGGAGTCGGCGCTCAGATCCCGTACGTCGATCCCGTTCAGCCGTACGGAACCGGCGTCCGCGTCGTACAGCCTCGGCAGCAGCTGGGCGATGGTCGACTTTCCCGCGCCGGAGGAGCCCACGAGGGCGATCATCTGCCCCGGTTCGGCGCGGAACGACACATCGTGCAGGACCGGGGTGCCGCCCCGGTTGTCCAGCGTCGCGACCTCCTCCAGCGAGGCGAGGGAGACCTTCTCCGCCGACGGGTAGCCGAAGGACACCTTGTCGAACTCCACCGAGACCTGCCCCTCCGGCACCTCACGGGCGTCCGGCTTCTGGGCGATCAGCGGCTTCAGGTCCAGCACCTCGAAGACCCGCTCGAAGCTGACCAGGGCGCTCATCACCTCGACCCGGGCCCCGGCCAGCGCGGTCAGCGGGGCGTACAGCCGGGTCAGCAGCAGGGCCAGGGCCACCACGGCCCCCGGCTCCAGCGTGCCGCGCAGCGCGTAGTAGCCGCCCAGCCCGTAGACCAGGGCGAGCGCGAGGGCGGAGACCAGGGTGAGCGCGGTGATGAAGGCGGACTGGGCCATCGCGGAGCGCACCCCGATGTCCCGCACCCGGCGCGCCCGCTCGGCGAACTCGGCCGACTCCAGCGACGGGCGGCCGAAGAGTTTGACCAGGGTGGCGCCGGGGGCGGAGAACCGCTCGGTCATCTGCGTGCCCATCGAGGCGTTGTGGGCGGCCGCCTCCCGCTGGAGACCGGCCATCCGGGCTCCCATCCGGCGGGCGGGCACGACGAAGACCGGCAGCAGGACCAGCGACAGCAGCGTGATCTGCCAGGAGATCGTGAGCATCACGCCGAGCGTCAGCAGCAGGGTCACGAGGTTGGAGACGACCCCGGAGAGCGTGTTGCTGAACGCCCGCTGGGCGCCGATCACGTCGTTGTTGAGGCGGCTGACCAGGGCACCGGTCCGTGTCCGGGTGAAGAAGGCGACCGGCATCCGCTGCACATGGTCGAAGACCGCCGTACGGAGATCGAGGATCAGCCCCTCACCGAGGTTGGCCGACAGCCACCGGGTGACCAGACCGAGCCCCGCCTCCGCCACCGCGATCAGGGCGATCAGCAGGGCGAGCCGGGTGACCGTCCCCGATTCCGCGCCCCGCACGATGGCGTCGACGACCCGCCCGGCGAGGACCGGGGTGGCCACCGCCAGCAGCGCGGTCACGGTGCTGAGCAGCAGGAACCGGTAGATACGTGCCCTGTGCGGCCGGGCGAAGACCAGGATGCGGCGGAGCGTCGCCTTCGAGAAGGGGCGCCGGTCCTGCTCGGCGTTCATCGCGCTGTGCAGCGAGGTCCATGCGGTGACTTCCATGTCCATGGGGTGCTCCGAACTCTGCCGACCTGGATGGTGGGGACTGATCGGAACGCTAGGACCTCAAGTTTGGTTGAGGTCAACAGGGCGCGCCGCCCTCCGCCGGGCGCCGCCCTCCGCCCGGTGCGAGCCTGAGGGTGAGAACGCCCCTCGCCGGGTAGTCGGCCGACCGGCAGACGGGACGAACGGACCAGAGGAGCGACGGTGTGCGCATCGATCTGACGGGCAGGAACGCGGTGGTGACCGGCTCCTCGCAGGGCATCGGCCTCGCCATCGCCACCGGGCTGGCCGCGGCGGGTGCCGAGGTCGTCCTCACCGGCCGCTCCCGGGACCGGCTGGACGCGGCGGCGGGCTCCCTGCGGGATCAGGTCCCCGGTGCGGCCGTCGCGGCGGTGGCCTGCGACCTGACCACGGAGGAGGGGGCCGCCGAGCTGTACGCGGCCGTCCCGGCGGTGGACGTCCTCGTCAACAATCTCGGCATCTTCGGCTCCCGCCCGCCCCTGGAGATCACCGACGAGGAGTGGCGGACGTACTTCGACACCAATGTGCTCAGCGCGGTCCGGCTCATCCGCCACTACCTGCCCTCGATGACCGGCAAGGGCTGGGGCCGGGTGCTGAACATCGCCAGCGACTCCGCGCTCGTCATCCCCGCCGAGATGATCCACTACGGCATGTCCAAGACCGCGCTGCTCGCCGTCTCCCGGGGCTTCGCCAAGGAGGCCGCCGGGACCGGAGTGACGGTGAACTCCGTGATCGCGGGCCCCACCCACACCGGAGGCGTGGAGGACTTCGTCCACGAGCTGGTGGACAAGGACCTCCCGTGGGAGGAGGCCCAGCGGGAGTTCATGCGGCTGCACCGGCCGCAGTCCCTGCTCCAGCGGCTGATCGAGCCCGAGGAGATCGCCAACCTGGTGGTCTACCTCAGCTCCGCGCAGGCATCCGCGACGACGGGGGCGGCGGTGCGGGTCGACGGCGGGTACGTCGACTCGATCGTGCCCTGAGCGAGGAGTCCTGGCGCGAGGCGCTCCTGGGACGTTCCTGAGCGAGGCGCCCCGAGGCGCTGCGGAGGGGCGTGGGCCGGTCCTGACGGTCATGCGGGGCTGGCATGATCGGGGGATGAACGAGAGCATCATCGCCGCGTGTGACGGCGCGTCCAAGGGAAACCCCGGACCGGCCGCCTGGGCCTGGGTCGTCGCGGACGCGCAGGGCAGGCCGGAGCGCTGGGAGGCGGGCCCGCTGGGCACCGCGACCAACAACGTCGCCGAGCTGACCGCCCTGGCCGAGCTGCTGGAGTCCACCGACCCGGCGGCGCGTATCGAGGTGCGGATGGACTCGCAGTACGCGATGAACGCCGTGACCAAGTGGCTGCCGGGATGGAAGCGCAACGGCTGGAAGACCTCGGCGGGCAAGCCGGTCGCCAACCGTGAGCTGGTCACCCGTATCGACGCCCTGCTCACCGCCCGTACGGTGACGTTCCGCTACGTCCCCGCCCACCAGGTGGACGGGGACCTGCTCAACGCGCTCGCCGACCAGGCCGCCAGCGAGGCGGCGGTGGCGCAGCGCCCGGCCGGTACCGCGCACGGGGCGACCGCCCTGCCCGTCCCCGCCCCGGCGCGCTCCACGAAGGGGCGTACGGAGACGGGCGGCGGCAGCGCGGGCGGTGCGAGGGCGAAGGGCGCGGGGGGCGCGTCCCGGAACGGACGGTCGTCGAGCGGCACGATCAAGGCGCGGTTCGCCGGCCGGTGCCACTGCGGGAAGCCGTACGCGGCGAAGGAGCCGATCGCGAAGAACCCCAACGGCTGGGGTCACCCGGAGTGCCGTACGGCCACCGTCTGATCAGGGACGGTCCGGACGCTGCGGGGAGTCGCGGGAGGCGGTCACGCGGTGGGTCTCAGACGTCGGCCCAGACGAGCCGGCCGGCCAGCGCGGCGCGCGTGCCCCAGCGGGCCGCCAGGGCGTCCACGAGAAGAAGGCCTCTGCCGTCCTCGGCGAGGCAGTCGAGCGAATCATCGCCGTCCGGGCCGTCCGCCGCCGGGGCCGCCTCGACGGGCAGCACCGCCGAATCGGCCGGGCAGGCGGGCGCCGGGATCCGGGCCCGGCCGCGGTTCCACACGCAGATACGCACCCCGTCCGCCGAGCGGAGGAGGCGACAGCGGATCCTGCGGGTGCTGGTGTGCTGCACGGCGTTGGTGACCAGTTCGGTCACTATCAGCGCCGCCGCCTCGATGCGTTCCGCGGGTTCTCCCCACGCGTGCATCACCTCCTGCACCCGGTGCCGGGCCTCCGGAACGCCCCCGGGCAACCGGGGGACCCACCAGCTGTGTGCACTTCTGACACTCCCCTCGGCGGGGGCGCGTTCTGCGCAACTGACTATTTCCGACATGTATGCACTCTCGGCGCAAAACGCGTACTTTGCAAGCGACAGAGTGTTTAAGGCTCCGTTCCGGGGCTCGACGAACGAGGTACGAGCATGCGACCCCGCTCCGGCCCCACGGTGCAGCACCGCGTCCTGGCGGCCCGGCTGCGCATCCTGCGGGAACAGGCCGGGGTCTCCCTGAGGGCCGCCGCCGACGCCCTGGGCGCCCACCCCGCCACCGTACGGCGGATCGAGCGGGCCGAGACCGGGCTCGACGCCCGGCAGGTCACCGAGCTGCTGCGCTGCTACGGCGCTCCGCCCCGGATCGCGGAACCGATCCTGGCCGGGCTCGGCGCCGCGAACCTGCCCGGCTGGTGGCACCAGTGGCGCGACACCATGGAGAGCTGGCAGCAGGAGGTCATCGGGGTCGAGTCCTCGGCCAGTCTGGTCCGCACCTGGCACCCGGCCCTCGTGCCCGAACTGCTGCGGACGCCCGCCTACGCCGCCGGGCTCTACCGGATGCGGTACCCGGACGACGGACCCGACCGGATCGGGCGCCGCGTGGAGCTGCTGCGGGAGCGGCAGCGCCGGCTGTACGAGCGCGGTACGGCCCTGTGGGCCCTGTTCCCGGCCGCCGCCCTGCTCACCCGGGTGGGCGACCCGGAGACCATGGCCGGGCAGCGGCGGGCGCTGGCCGGGGCGATGGAGCAGCAGCACGTGACCGTCCAGGTGGTGCCGCTGGACCATCCGCCGCACGCCATGACCGCCATGCCGCCGCTGCACCTGCTGCGGGTCCCGGCCCCGGAGATCGGTGACCAGGCGGTGCTGGAGACGCCCGGGGTCCGCGTCGACCTCATCGACGACCCGGAGGCCGTGATGGCCCACCGCATCCGGCTCGACGCCGCATGCGCGGCCGCCCCACCGCCGGAGACCCCGCTGCCGGACCTCGCGGCCGGCTGACTCCCCGGGCGGGGCGCAGGGCAGGGCGGCCCCGGGGTCCGTACGGACCGCTCCGGATGCGGTGCGGGCCGGGGCCGTACAGCGTGGGGGAGTGGTGCGGCAGCGCAGGGCCCAGTGGATCCCGGTCGGGGTGATCGCGCTGGCAGTCGTGATCGATCTGGTGACCCCGACCGACGTGACCTCCGCGCCCCTGATCGCGACGGCGCCCGTCGCCGCCGCGCCCTGCTGAGCCCGGTCGGCATCGTCGCCGTCGGCGTCCTGTCGATGATCGTCCACGTGATCCTCGCCCGGGTCGACCACACCTTCGGCTGGCACGGGGGCGTCGCAACCAGCTCACCGTGGTGGCCGTGACCGTGCTCGCCGTCCTCATCAACCGCACCCTCACCGGCCAGAGCGCCCGGACCCGGCGCGCCCGCCAGGTCGCCGCCGTGGCCCAGGCCGCCGTCCTGCCCCGGCCCCCCTCGCGGCTGGGCGACCTCGCCATCGCCGCCCGCTACATCCCCGCCGAGGACGAGGCCATGATCGGCGGCGACCTCTACGTCGTCCAGGACACCCCGCACGGCGTCCGCGTGATGGTCGGGGACGTCCGGGGCAAGGGGCTGGGCGCCGTCAGCGCGGTCTGCGCGGACCTGGGGGCCTTCCGGTACGCCGCCGACGAGGCGGAGGACCTGCCGCGCCTGGTGAACGCGCTGGAGTGGGCCCTGCTGCGCGAGGGCGGGCGGCGCGGCGGCCAGGAGGAGGACGAGGGGTTCACCACCGCCCTGATCGCGGAGTTCGCCGCCGGGCTCGACACCGTACGGATCGTCAACCGCGGCCATCCGCCCCCGCTGCTGCTGGACGCCCGGGGCGGGGCCGCCGTGCTCGGCCCGTCCCGCGAGGCGTCCCCGCTCGGCATGGGGGACCTGGGCACCTGGCAGGCCCCCGTCGACACGTTCGCCTTCCCGCCCGGCTCCACCCTCCTCTGCTACACGGACGGCGTCACCGAGGCCCGCGACGAGAACGGGGTCTTCTACGACGCGGCCGTACGCCTGCCCCACCTGCTGCGCCACCGCTCGCTCGTCGGTGACCCGCCGGCCCCCGCGCAGATCCGCCAACTGCTGAGCGACGACGTCGGGCGCCACACCGGCGGCCGCATCCAGGACGACCAGGCCCTCCTGGCCCTGCACCGCCCCACCGGGGCGACCAGCCCGGTTCTCCGGCCGCCACGTGTTTGAGGCGCCGATCGTCGGTCACCCGCACGGTACGGCCGTAAGCAGGTGCCTACGGCACGCATCCGACACCCGGGAGTGAGCAGCATGGAGAACTGGCGCACACACGCGGCCTGCCGCGACGAGGACCCGGACCTGTTCTTCCCCATCGGGACGTCCGGCCCCGCCGTCGTCCAGGCGGCGGAGGCCAAGGCGGTCTGCCGGACCTGCCCGGTGCAGGCCCAGTGCCTGGAATGGGCCCTGGAGAACGGCCAGGACAGCGGCGTCTGGGGCGGCCTCGCCGAGGACGAACGACGCGCGCTGAAGCGCCGCAACCGCCGCCGTACGAAGAACTCCGCCGGCTGACCTCCCGCCACGGCCCCGTCGTCACCGATGTCCGCCCGGACGGAGAATTTCGTCATCGGCGGCAGTGGGTAGACGATGAGCCATGGACACCACCGTTTGGCTCGTTGTCGCAGCCGTCGCCGCCCTGGCCATGCTGGCCCTGGCCGCCGTACTGCTGGTGCGCGTTTTCAAGGCCCGGAAGCTCCTGGTCGACGCCGGGATCCCGCTGCGCAACAAGGCCCTCGTCTGGGCGGCCGTCGTCTACACCGTCTCCCCGGTCGACCTGCTGCCCGACCCCGTCTACCTCGACGACATCGGCTTCCTGCTGTTGGCGCTGCGCTCCCTGCACTCCGCCGCCGCCTCGGCCGGACTCGGACGGGCCAAGGGCGCGGGCGCCCCGGTGGAGCTCCCGCGCCCGGAGAAGACCGGCAGGGCGGACCAGCGGCCGGACGCCGTGCTCTAGACGCTCCGGGACAGGGCCGCCGCGCCGGAGCCGGGCTGCTGCTCCTCCGGGGGCTGCGGCTGCTGCTGTTCCGACTGCTGCTGTTCCGGTTGCTGCGGCTCCTGCGGCGGTGCGGGCTGCGAGTCGGGTGTGTCCGCGGGCGGGCTGTCCGGCGGCGGGTCGGAGGGAGGCGGGCTGTCCGGCGGTGCCGTCGTCCCGTCGTCGGCCGGGGGCGGGGAGTCACCGGGCGGCGGGGACTCGCCGTCGGGCGGCGACTCACCCGGGCTCGGGGGACAGGAACGGCTGTCGTCACCGGCACCCGGCGGGCAGGGCGAACCGGACTCGTCCCTCTCCGTGCCCTCGGGCGGATCGGTCTTCTTGTCCCCGTCGCCGGTGTCACCGGCCGGACGGGTGAACCACTCACCGTTCTCGGGATCGACCATCACGAACTCGTCCACCGGCTTCGACGACGGCTCCACCACGACCACGTCCGACGCCCGGTACCCCGGCCAGGCCTTCCCCGTCTGCTTCGGGGTGCTCCTCTGGGCGACGGGCGGCAGCAGCGGATTGCCGCAGGCGCACCGCACCCGGGGCACCCCGCGGTCGTCGACGAGCACCGCCGTACCGGCCTGGAGCACCGCCTGGTACGCCGTGGCCTTCCCGTCCCGGAAGCCGTGATTGGTCACGCGGGTGTCCATGCGCAGCTGTACGGGGGTGAGGGAGCGGAGATACTCCGGTACGGCCGAGGGCTCGATCTTCTGGACCGAGGCGAACGCCCGGTTCTTCTCCGGGGCCGCCCCCAGCACCTTGATCTGCTTCTCCACATCGCAGCTGGCGACCTTGCGGGTCCCCCCGTAGAGGCCCGGCGCCGCGCCGTCCACCCCGCGCGTCACCTGCGAGCCGGTGCCCGAGGCGCTCGGCACGGCGGACGGGGAGGCGGTCGACGGCTCGGGGTCGCTGTCGCGCGCGGTGGACTCCGTGAACGGGTCCGGGCCGGAGGTGCCCGCCGCCTGGAGGAACACCTCGCCGCCCGCCTTCGAGCCGCCGCCGTCGTCGGGGCGGGTCAGGAAGATGACCAGCGCGACGGCCACCACGACAGCCGCCGTGATCGCGGCGATCCGGGGGACGGAGCGCCACCAGGGGCGCCCGGGACCGGACCCGGGGGCGGCCCCCGAACCACTGCCGGAACCGCCTCCCGGGCCGCCCGTCGAACCGCCACCGGAGTCCCCGGAGCCGCCCGAACCACCGGAGCCGCCCGATCCGTGGTCACCGCCGCTGGGCGGGCCGGGAGGGGCACCGGAGACGGTGGGGGGCGGAGGTGTCGTCGGACCCGACTCGGAAGGGCCTGGCTGGGAGGGACCCGAGAGCGGACCGGAGGGCGGTCCTGTGGGTCGGCCGGAGGACGGCGGTTGGACACTCACGGGCTGCACTCCCCGAGGTTGGGACCCGCTCCGGACTCCCGCTCCCACAACCGGGGCATACGCGGGTGATCCGGGCCTATTGCCCTCATTGTGTGTACCGTCCGCGCGCTCCCCGCAAGCGGAGGGAGCGACCGCTTCCCCGGGGAGCGGAGCGTCGTACCACTGCTTAGCGTGGCAGCGTGAACGTCCGGGCGAGCAACGACAGGAAGAGCGCGGCGCGCGCGCCGCACCGCTGGTTCGACGCCCTCGTGGCGGTGCTGGCCGGAACCCTGGCCATGCTGGTGACGGCCGCCCTCGGCCTGTGGGCCGCCGATGCCGCGGGGCTGCCCGACGGCGGCTTCCCCCGGGTCGTGGCCGCGGTCGTCGTGATGGCGGCGGGCGGTTCGGTCGGCCTGGCGGGCGACGCCGGGTCCCTCGTGGGGGCGCAGGCGGGCCTCTCGGTGCTGCCGCTCTCGGTGACCCTCGCGGGCGCGCTGCTCATCGCCCACGGCTTCCTCCGCCCGCTGCGCCACCGGGCCGTCGCCGGAGTGCGGGAGCTGGCCGGCTGGGCGGGCCGGGTCGCCGTCCTCTGGGCCGTGGTGCTGGTCGTCCTCTCGCTGGTGGCCCGGCACACGTTCACCCTCCCGGCCGAGAACCTCACGGGAGACGGAGCGGGGGACGGGACGGAAGACGCCTTCGGCGACGTCCTGGGCGACTCGGCCCGGGTCGGATTCCGGGCCGACATCCCGCTGACCGTGATCATCGGCCTTGTGTGGCTGGCCGGTGTCCTCCTGCTGGCGCTCCTGGTCTCGCGCCGGGCGCCGCTCCCGCCCCGGCTGGTCCGCTTCCAGGAGACCGTGCGCCCCGCCGCCTCCGCCATGGTGGCGCTGCTCCTGGCCTCCGTCGCCCTGGGCGTGGTCGCCGGGCTGGTCGTGATGGTGGTGCGCGGCCACCCCGCCCAGACCCTCGCGGTGATCCTCCTCGGCCTGCCCAACCTGGTCTGGCTCGCGTTCACGGTGGGCCTGGGAGCCTCCTGGGAGGGCAAGGTACAGGGCCCCTTCGGGCTGCCGATGCCCCAGGTGCTCGACTCCGTACTCCGTACGCCCGACCTCTCCACCGTCAACCTGCGCACCCTCGCGGCCCAGGACGGGCGCGTCTGGTGGCTGCTCGTCGTCGCCGCGCTCCTGGTGCTCGGCGCGGCCTTCCTCATGGCGGTCCGCTCACCCGCCCGGATGCGCCCCTGGCAGCACGCCCTGCACCTGGCGGTCGCGCTGACCCTGACCGTGCTGCTCATCGGCCTGACGGCGGCGGTCTCCGCCCGCTACGGGCTCTCCCTGCTCGGCATCGGGGACCTCGGCGGCGGCCTGGGCGGTGAGGTCTCGGTGCGCCCGCAGCTCTGGACCGCGCTCGGGATCGCCTTCCTCTGGGGCCTGGTCGCCGGCTTCCTGGGCGCGCTCGCCGCCTCCCGGGTGCACCGGCACCACGGCGAGGTCCCGCCGCCGGAGGAGACCTAGACCTCGGGGAAGACCGGGAGGGCCCAGCGCGGCGGCCGGGGCACCGGCTCGGGCGTGGCCGACCAGGAACCGGCCCGCGCGTCCACGACGGTCGCCGTACGGTGCCCGGCCGGGGCTCCCGACGCCGCCGCCCGCAGCGCCGCGATGAACCGCAGACACGTCTCGTAACGGTCGTCCGGCGACTTGGCCAGCGCCTTCGCCAGAACGCCGTCGACCGCGCCCGGCAGATCGGGCCGCTGCCCGCTCGGCGGGGGCGGCGGATCGTACTGGTGGGCCCAGAGCAGGGCCATGTCGTCGTCCCGCTGGAACGGTGGAGCCCCGGTCAGCGTCTCCTGTACGACACAGGCGAGGCTGTACACATCGCACCGGCCGTCCACGGGCTTCCCCGAGATCTGCTCCGGCGCCACGTAGTCGAGCGTCCCGACGAACTGGCCGACCGTGGTGAACCCCGTCAGCGACAGCGACTTCTTCGTGAGCCCGAAGTCCGTCAGATACACATGCTCCGGATGGTCGCTGTCGGTGCCCGCCGCCACCAGGATGTTCCCCGGCTTCACATCGCGGTGCACCAGATCGTGGTCGTGCGCCGCGTCCAGCGCGGACGCCACCTGCCCGCCGATCCGGACGGCGGCGGTGAGATCGAGCGGCCCACGCCGGTCGATGAGCACGCGCAGATCGGCGCCCGCCACATAGCGCATCGCGATGTAGAGCAGCCCGTCCGTCTCACCGGCCTCGAAGACCGGCACGATATGGGGGTGGTCGATCGCGGCCGCCACCCGCGACTCATGGGTGAACCGCTGCCGGAAGGTGTCGTTACGGGCCAGCTCCGGGGCGAGCAGCTTGAGCGCGACGACCCGGTCCAGCCGCAGATCCTTGGCCCGGTAGACGACCGCCATGCCGCCCCGGCCGATCTCGGCCTCCACGAGATAGCCCGCGATGCGCTTCCCCACCAGGTCGTCGTCCCGGCCGGTGGGGAGCCCGGCATCGTGCGAGGGCGGCGGCGGAGAAGGCGGGGGCGGCGCCATGGCCCGTCACCGCCCGCCGTCGGGCGACTCGTCCGGAGCGACGACCCGGGTGGGCTCGGGCTCGTCGGCGGTGACCACGCGGGTCGGTTCGGAGCCGTCGGCGGGTACGACCCGGGTGGGCTCGGGGGCGTCGGGGGCCACCACCCGCGTCGGCTCCGGCGGTCCCTCCGGCGTCACCAGGCGTGTTGGTTCGGGGCCGTCGGCGGTGACCACGCGGGTCGGTTCGGGCTCGTCTGCGGGTACGACCCGCGTGGGCTCCGGTGGCCCTTCCGGCGTCACCACCCGCGTCGGCTCGGGGCCGCCGGACGCCACCGCCTCGGGCGGTTCGGCGCCCTCGGGAGCCACCACCCGCGTCGCCTCCGGTGGGCCGTCCGCCGTGACCACCCGGGTGGGCTCCGGTCCTGCCGCGCCCGGCCCCGTGAACGCCGTCCCCGACCCGGGCCCGGACTCCGCCGCGTACGTACTGAGCTGTGTCCCGTCGCAGAAGACCCACCGCTCGTGCTCGGCGTCGTACAGCCACACCGACTCGCCGTCCACGACCATGCCCACCCGCAGCCCCCGCGTCCGCTGCCGGAAGCCCTCACCGTCGCTGCGGCCCTCGGCCAGATCCTGGGCGGCGCGGCGGTACCGGTTCAGGGCCTCCTCCGCGCGGGCCAGCAGGGGGCGCGGGTCCGCCGTGCGGGCGAGCGGCTGACCGGGGGCCGGGGGAGTGCGGGGTACGGAGACGAGGAGCCGGCCGTCGACCCAGGCCGCCCAGCCGTTGGAGCAGACGACGTACGCCCAGTCACCGCGCCGCTCGGCCAGCTGCACCGGCAGCAGCGCGTCCAGCGGGTCGGTGGGCCGGGCGGCGTCCGGCGCCTCCCAGGCGGGCAGCCCGTCCGGGGGGACGACATGGGTGGGGCGGAAATCAAGGGCCGGGGCCGGGTCCGGGGTCGCCATGGCACCGCCTCACTTCCGCATGACCGCGGGCTCATGGCGCCGCAGCAGCTTCGCGACGATGTATCCGAAGAGGGCGGAGAGGACGACGAGCATGCCCATGTTGAGCAGCCAGACCCCGGCCGAGTGCCCGAAGAGCGGGTCGGACGTCAGGTCGCCCGGCACGATCCGGGCCAGATCGATCGTGCCGGCCATCGCGCCCAGCGCCCACCGCGACGGCACCAGCCAGGACAGCTGCTCCAGCCCCGGCACCCCGTTCAGCTTCAGCAGGGCACCGCAGAACACCACTTGGACGATGGCGAGGAGGACGAGCAGCGGCATCGTGACCTCCTCCTTGCGCACCAGGGCGGAGACCAGCAGACCGAGCATCATCGCGGTGAAGGACAACAGGGCGACGGCCAGGGTGATTTCCACCAGCGGTGGCAGGAACACCCCTTCGTCACCTGGCGCGTTGAGGTTCACGCCGACCAGTGCCACCAGCGTCAGCACGATGGCCTGGAGGACCGTGATGGTGCCGAGCACCACGATCTTCGACATCAGATAGGCGGATCTGGAGAGGCCGACGGCTCTCTCCCGCTGATAGATCACCCGCTCCTTGACCAACTCCCGTACGGCATTGGCGGCCCCGGTCAGCACCCCGCCCACACACAGGATGAGCAGCGCGTTCATCGCCGTCTCCTGGGTGAGCCTGCTCCCGGCCAGGGCGCGGGCCATGGCGCCCATGACGAAGGGCAGCGCGATCATGATGATGAGGAACGTGCGGTCGGCGGCGAGCGCGGAGGCGTACCGGCGGACCAGAGTGCCCAGCTGCGCACCCCAGTTACGGGTCTTCGGCGGCGGGGCGACGGACGCGCCGGGCGCGGCCGGGGGCAGTTGCGGCTGGGCCGAGGCGCCCGCGATGTACTGCCGGTGGAAGGGCGAGTCCGCGTACGTGGTCGCCCAGTCCCGGTCCCGGTCGTTCTCGAACGCCTCGAAGGCCTCCGGCCACTCCTCGAAGCCGAAGAAGGCGAGGGCGTCGTCCGGGGGACCGTAGTAGGCGATGCGGCCGCCGGGCGCGAGGACGAGCAGCCGGTCGCAGACCTCCAGGCTCAGCACGCTGTGCGTGACGACGATGACCGTACGGCCGTCGTCGGCCAGCCCGCGCAGCATGTGCATGACGGAGCGGTCCATCCCCGGGTCGAGCCCCGAGGTCGGCTCGTCCAGGAAGAGCAGGGAGGGCTTGGTCAGCAGCTCCAGGGCGACGCTCACGCGCTTGCGCTGGCCGCCGGAGAGGGAGTGGATGGGCTGGTCCACCCGTTGTTCCAGGCCCAGTTCATGGATGACCTCCGACACCCGGGCCTGCCGCTCGGCCTTCGCCGTGTCCTGCGGGAAGCGGAGTTCGGCGGCGTACCCGAGGGCCTTCCGTACGGTCAGCTGCGAGTGGAGGATGTCGTCCTGCGGGACCAGGCCGATGCGCTGGCGCAGCTCCGCGAAGTCCCGGTAGAGGTCGCGGCCGTCGTAGAGGACGGTGCCGGTGTCGGCCGGGCGCAGCCCGGTCAGGGCGTTGAGCAGCGTCGACTTCCCCGCCCCGCTGGGCCCGACGACCCCGAGCAGGCACTTCTCCCCGACGGGGAACGAGACCTTGTCCAGCAGGGTCTTGCGGCCCCGGCCCGCCCGCCCGACGTGGACCTCCAGATCCTGCACGTCCAGCGACACCTCACCGGTGTCCACGAACTCCTGGAGCACCTCCCCGACGAGGCTGAAGGCGGAGTGGCCGATACCGATGATGTCCCCGGCCTCCACGACCGCCCGGTCGACGGGCTGGCCGTTGAGGAAGGTCCCGTTGTGGCTGCCGAGGTCGACGATCTCGTGCCGGCCGTCGGGGAGCGCCCGCAGCTCGGCGTGGCGCCGGGAGACCACGAGGTCGTCGATGACGAGGTCGTTGCCCGCGTCGCGGCCGATGCGGACGGTCTTCGCGGGGAGCGGCCGTACGGTGGTGGGCTGCCGGAAGGTGCCGGTGGCGGCGGGCACGGAGACGGCGGAGGGCCGGTCGGCGGCGGCCGGGCGGGCAGGGGGTTCGCGGCCCACGAGCACGGCGCGGGGGCCGTCGCCCGGGTTGCCGAAGCGGATGACGGTACCCGCGCCGACGTCCGACGTGCGGACGCGATGACCGCCGGTGTACGTGCCGTTGGTGCTGTCCTCGTCCTGGAGCAGCCAGTGACCGGCCTCGGGGTGGAGCACCGCGTGGTGCCAGGAGACCCGGTCGTCGTCGATGACGATGTCGCTCTCGGGGTCGCGCCCGACATGGTAGTCCCGGCTCGGACTCATCACCGTGGAGCCGAGATCGGTCTCCAGGACGAGCTCGGGCGCAGTCGGTGCTGCGGGCCGCTCTCCCATGTCCTGAATTCTATCGATACGTCACGATCGGCGCCCGTCGCCGCCGGGCTGCGCTCGCTTCACCGCCGAGCCATGTTCACCTCATCGCCGGGCTGTGCTCGCTTCACCGCCGAGCCGCGTTGCCCCCGTTGCCGCCGGGCTGCGTCGACCTCATGGCCGAGGCGCGCTCGCCCCATTGCCGGGCTGCGTCGACCTTGCCGTCCCCGGGCCGGTCGACCGTGATCCAGCCCCCTGGCCTGGGCTCCTGACCCGGACCCTCGGATCCCCGGGCCCCCGACCCGGACCCTCGGATGCCCGGGCCCGGACCCGCGGCCCCGGCCCTCGCTGCGATCCCCAGCCCCGGCGCCCGGTGCTCAGCGGTCAGTGGCCCACGGTCAGCGGAGCACGGTTGCGAGGATGACCTTCCCGCCCTCCGGCGACTCCTGGACCGTGATCTCATGGGCCAGCCGCCGGATCATCGGCCAGCCGAAGCCCCCGGTGCGGCCGGTCAGGTCGGGCGTGCGGTCCTGCGGGTACGCCGGGCTCGGGTCGCTGATCCGGACATGGATGCCCGTCCGGTCCGCGGTGAGCCGGAGCGCCGTCACCGCGCCCGCGTGCCGGATGGCGTTGGTGACCAGTTCGGAGACGAGGAGCAGGAGGTTCTGCACCGCGTGGGCGGCCGGCGCGGGGTGCAGCCGCGCGACGAAGCTGGTGACGGCGTCCCGCGCGTCGGCGGCCTTCTCCGGCCTGCAGACGTAATCGGTGCGGGTCTCCCCGTCCGGCGAAAGTGTCATCAGCATGCGGTCGTTCATGGCGGTCACCCCGTCGCGTGAGCTTTCTGGCTGAAGAACCGGATACCCCCGGAACGGCGTTTCATGGAAAGCGCCCGGGGCGGGCGGCCCGGACTGGCCACCCCCGGGGCAGGGGGGCGGGCTCGCGCGCCGTACCGCACCGCCGTTTTCTATCGTTGAAAATTCTCGGTGCACGACCGTTGTGGAGTGTTTGGTGTTGTGGCTCAATGTTCGACTATGCGCAGTGCCTCGCCGGTTCGAGTCACTCCCCGGCTCTGCGACGAGGACGACGCCTTGAGGCGACAACACCCGCGCCACCGTGCCCTGTTCAGGGCCCTCACCTGCGCCGCCGCGCTTCTGATGCCGGTCGGCGCCACCCTGGTCCCGACGGCGGCGGCCGCCCCTGCCACCCCCGCTCCCGCCGCCGTGACGGCCTTCACGGCCGACGACCCGGTCACCGATGTACGGGGGCTGAAGGGCGAGTACTTCCGCATGTCCGCCCCGGGCGCCCGGGACTTCGCCGAACTCGGCGCCACCGCCCTGGACCCCGAGATCGATTTCCCCGGCCTCACCGGCACCTTCGAGTCGGCGACCGGCCGGACCGATCACACCACCGCCCGCTGGACCGGACAGCTCGAAGCCCCCGAAACGGGGACGTACACCTTCTCCGCCATCGGTGACAACGGCTTCCGGCTCCTCCTCGACGGCAACGTTGTCATCGACCACTGGTAGCCCGACTGGGACAACGAGCGGCACAGCGAGCCGATCGCGCTGAAGGCGGGCGAGAGGCACGACTTCAAGCTGGAGATGTTCCAGGACGTCGCCGGCGCCAGCATGTTCCTGCGCTGGCAGAGCGACACGGTCAAGAAGCAGATCGTGCCCGAGTCCGCCTTCACCCCGCCCGCCGACTTCGAGGTCTACCCGGTCGCCCTGAGCGTCGCGCAGAACGGCGAGCGCCTCCAGGCCACCTTCAAGGACCGGGTCGGCAACCACGGCAAGGTGAAGGACCACCTCAAGATCGAGGTCGACACCTCCCCGATGCCGGTGAAGGCGGTGCGGCGCGCCTCGGACAACCCCGGGCACTGGTCGTCGACCTCGCCGCCCCCGTCCTCAAGGGCCAGCGGGTCAAGGTCGTCTACGACGGCAAGGGCGGACTGACGTCCGGGGCCGAGACCGTCCCGGAGATCGGCCGCACGGCGAAGAATCTCGGCACCGAGGGCATCGACCTCTCCGTCGGCTCCACCATGGCGCTCGCCGCCGCCCTCCTCCCGCTCTACCTCGGTTACGGGCTGGTGCCCGGCCTCGTCGTCGCACTGCTCGCCGGAGCGGTCGTCGGGGCCGTCAACGGGTCGCTGGTCTCGCTCGTCGGGCTGCAACCCATCGTCGCCACCCTCGCCCTCTTCGTCGGCGGCCGGGGCCTGGCCCTGGTGCACCCTCGCCCTGGAGTACACGGCCACCACCGACCGGCCCACCGTCGTCAACCTCACCCACCACGCCTACTTCGACCTCGGCGCCGACGACATCCTCGGCCACACCCTCCAGGTCGACGCCGACCACTACCTCCCCGTCGACCCCGACTCCATCCCCGAGGGCCCCCAAGTCCCCGTCACCGGCACCCCCTTCGACCTCACCACCCCAAGCCCGCTGGGTGAACGCCTCGCCCTGGACCACCCCCAACTCGCCCTGGCCGGAGGGTTCGACCAATGCTGGGTGCTGCGCGGCACGGACCCCGCGACGCTCCGCCGGGCCGCCCGCCTCACCGCCCCCGGCGACCGGCGCACCCTCGAACTCTGGACCACCGAACCGGGGCTCCAGGTCTACACCGCCAACCAGCTCGACGGGGCCTTCACCGACGGCACCGGCCGCCCCCACCAGCGCCACGGCTCGCTCTGCCTGGAGACCCAGCACCTGCCCGACTCGCCCAACCGCCCCGACCACCCCAGCACCGTCCTGCGCCCTGGCGAAACCCTGCACAGCCGCACCGAATGGCGCTTTCCGCACTTGGGCGCCGAAGGAAAATAGGTTGCGGCTCTCCGCGGCCCCCTGATCTACTCCCCGAACGTCATCGGAACGACCCAGGAGTCTGATTATGCGCGGAGCTTTCGTGTTCCTCCCGACAGAAACTGACCTTTCTCTCAAGGACATGAAGCTTCGTGCACACGCTGAACCTCGGAATTCTGGCGCACGTCGACGCCGGTAAGACAAGCCTGACCGAACGGCTGCTCCACACCGCCGGGGTCGTCGACACCCTCGGCAGCGTCGACGACGGCAGCACCCGGACCGACTCCCTCGCCCTGGAGCGCCGGCGCGGCATCACCATCAAGTCCGCCGTCGTCTCCTTCACCCTCGGCACCACCACGGTCAACCTGATGGACACCCCCGGCCACCCCGACTTCATCGCGGAGGTGGAGCGGGTCCTCGGCGTGCTCGACGGGGCCGTGCTCGTGGTCTCGGCGGTCGAGGGCGTCCAGGCACAGACCCGCGTCCTGCTGCGCACCCTGCGCCGGCTCCGTATCCCGACCCTGCTGTTCGTCAACAAGACCGACCGGACCGGCGCACGGTACGGCTCGCTCCTGGCGAGCATCGCCGAACGCCTCTCCCCGGACACCGTCGCCATGGGCGCCACCCGCCGTCTCGGCACCCGCGAGGCGGCCACCACCCCGTTCACGGCGGCCGACCCCGGCTTCACTGCCGCGCTCACCGAGCTGCTGACCCGCCATGACGACGGACTGCTGGCCGCGTACGTCGACGACCCGGCGGCCCTCACCCATCCCCGGCTCCTGGAGGCGCTGGCTCGACAGACCGCCCGGTGCCTGGTCCACCCGGTCTTCTTCGGCTCCGCCGCGACCGGCGCGGGCATCGACGCCCTGGTCGACGGCATCACCGCACTGCTGCCCGCCGCCACGGGGGATCCGCAGGCCTCGGCCCGGGGCACGGTGTTCAAGGTCGAGCGGACCGCGAACGGCGAGCGGACCGCGTACGTCCGCATGGTCGAGGGAACCGTCCGCACCCGCGAGGTCCTGCGCTTCCGCAGCCCGGACGGCCGGGAGGGCGAGGGCAAGGTCTCGGCGGTCGGCCTCTTCGAGGACGGCGGTGAGGTGCCGGTGCCCGCCGTCGGCGCCGGGCGGATCGCCCGGCTGAAGGGGCTGACCGGCATCCGGATCGGTGACAGTGTGGGCGAGGCCCGGGCGGAGGCCGGGGGCCGCCACTTCGCCCCGCCGACCCTGGAGACGGTCGTCCTCCCCGCACGGCCCGAGGACCGGGGCGCCCTGCATGTCGCCCTCGCCCACCTCGCGGACCAGGACCCGCTGATCGCCGTCCGCCGGGACGACATCCGCCGGGAAGTGTCCCTCTCGCTCTACGGGGAGGTGCAGAAAGAGGTCATCCAGGCGACCCTGGCCGACGAGTTCGGCGTCGACGTCACCTTCCGTACGACCACGACCATCTGCCTGGAACGCCCGGTCGGTACGGGGGCGGCCGCCGAGTTCATCGACACCGACCCGAACCCCTTCCTCGCCACCGTCGGACTCCGCGTCGACCCCGCCCCGTACGGCAGCGGGGTGGAATTCCGCCGCGAAGTGGAACTGGGCTCGATGCCCTATTCGCTGATGCGGGCGGTGGAGGAGACCGTGTATTCCACGCTGAGCCAGGGAATTCACGGATGGCAGGTGACCGATTGCGTCGTCACACAGACGCATTCCGGATACTGGCCCCGGCAGAGCCATTCCCACGGCACGTTCGACGAGAGCATGTCGAGCACGGCGGGCGATTTCCGGAATCTGACACCGCTGGTGCTGATGGACGCGCTGCGCCGGGCCGGGACGCGGGTGTACGAGCCGATGCACCGCTTCCGCCTGGAGCTGCCCACGGACACCTTCGGCGCGCTGGTCCCGGTCCTCGCCCGGCTCGGGGCCGTACCGGATCCGCCCGAGCCGCGCGGGGCGCTCTGCATGGTGGAGGGCGTGATCCCGGCCGCCCGGGTCCATGAACTCCAGCAGTTGCTGCCGGGGGCGACCCGGGGCGAGGGGGTGCTGGAGTCCGCCTTCGACGGGCACCGCCCGGTGACCGGGCCGGTCCCGGAGCGCCCGCGCACCGACCACGACCCGCTGCACCGTAAGGAGTACCTCCTGCGCACGGTGCGGCGGGTCGCGGGGTGAGCCCGGGCAACTTCGTTTCCGGGCACGGGTGTTACTTCAGATACGGGCCCGCCGTGCCGATCTTCCCGGGCGCGGCGTTCTTCCCGCCGAGGTCCAGGACGTACACGCGCAGGTTCCCCTTGCCGGGCGCCGGGACCGTGAGCGTGCCGCCGCTCACCACCTTGGTGTCGCCCGTGACGGCGTCCGTGTACGTGCCGTTCGGGATGCCGGTGTACGTGGCGCCCCCGGAGACCGTCACCAGCGCGAAACTGTCGGTGCCGGTCGCCGCGTCGGTGTAGCGCCGCTTGTACGCCATGGAGCCGCTGATGCCCTCCGTGGAGTACTGGCCCATCTGGAGCGCGGGCACGGCCCGCCGGATCTCGTTGAGCCGCTGGAGGTGGCGGGCCAGCGGCGCGGCGAGGGTGTCCGCGACCTTGCCGGTGGCCGATGAGACCTTGCCGAAGTCGGAGGCGGTCACCTCACCGGTCAGCTGGTCCCCGAAGTAGGCCCGTCCGGTGGAGGCCAGCGGGCAGGTGGGCCCGCAGTCGATCTTCTTGCCCTTCTGGAACTCGATCTCGGAGCCGTAGTAGAGCGTCGGGATGCCCCGGAAGGTCCACATCAGCGACATGTTCTCGGCCCAGGCGTCCGTGCCGCCCGTGTACCGCTCGCTGCTCTTGTTGGGCCCGTAGTCGTGGCTGTCGACGTACACCACGTTGTAGGTGGCGTCGTGATAACTGTCGTCGGAGTCCTTGCCGTTGTGGAAGGCGTTGTTCGCGTCACCGAAGTTCATGTGCATCCGCATGTCGATGACGTTCATCCCGGAGAACCGGCTGCGGTCGGGGGCGTGGTAGGCGTTGCCCCTGAGGAAGGCGTTGTCGGAGACGGGCTGCGCCGCCGTGCCCTGCTGCTGCTCGTAGTCGTACATCTCCAGGGCGGCCTTCTCGTCGTCCGCGCTGTACTCCTTGCGCTCCTTCCACGTGAAGAACTGGGCGGAGTGGTTGACCGAGCCGCGGTTCCACTTGTCGTTGACGAAGGCGGCGACCTCACCGAAGACGAAGAAGTTCTCCGCCGCCTCGGCCCCGAACCGCTGGGTGACGCGCTCCTGGATCGCGGGCAGGAAACGGCGGTTCCAGGTCGTGCGCGGGATGTGCACGGCCGTGTCCAGGCGGAAGCCGTCCACGCCCATGTCGATGTACTTGTTGTAGGCGCCGATCAGATAGTTCTGGACCTGGGCGTTCTCGGTGTTGAAGTCGGCCAGGTCGTCATGGATCCAGCAGGAACGGGAGTCCTCGCCCTCCCAGTTGCCGATCCAGCAGTTGTGGTAGAGAGCCTTCGGGAACATCCCCGAAGTGGGGCTCGGCCACTGGCAGTTGTAGATCCGGTAGCCCTCCGGCGAGGTGTGCCCGGTGGGCGTGCCCCAGCCCACGCAGGTGTTGCCGGTCGGCTCGGCCGTGGACCACAGGTCGCCGTTGTAGTACGACTTCCCCGACTTGGGCTCGACGGTGAGGCCGTCGTACGCGAAACCGTCGTTGCGCTCGTCGTAGTACCAGCTCCACTGGGCGTCGCGCACGCCGTACGTCTTCGGCGTGAACAGCCCCTTGGCGCCCCAGCGCGAGGAGTGGTTGTGGATGACGTCCTGGTAGATCTTCATGCCCTTGGCGTGGGCCGCGTTGATGAGGTCCTGATAGGAGGCGCCTGCCGACTCCAGTCGCGGGTCGACCTTGTAGAAGTCGTACCCGTGGTACCCGTGGTAGTCGTAGTCCGAGCGGTTGAGGACGACCGGGGTGATCCAGATCGCGGAGAAGCCGAGCCCCTTGATGTAGTCGAGCTTCTGCACCAGACCCTTGAAGTCCCCCGGAACATGGGGTCGTCGTTGGCCGCGTTGCCGGACTTCTCGTGCTGGCTGCCGCCCCGGTTGTTGGTGGGGTCGCCGTCGTTGAAGCGGGCGGTCAGTACGAAGTAGATCGGGTCCTTGCGCGGATCGGTGCCGAGCGGCGTACCGGCTGCCGGGGCGGTCGGCTTCTCGCCGGTGGTGGCGGTGGCCGGTGCGGACTCGGCCGACACGTTCCCGGCGGCGTCCACGGCCCGGACGGTGTAGCGGTAGGCGGTCTTCGCCTCAAGTCCGGTATCCGCGACGATGGTTGATCCGACATCGGTGACCAGGGTGCCCTTCGTGCCACCGATCCGGGTGATCTGATACTTCGTCACCTCCCGGTCGTCCGTGGCGGGTTCCCAGGTGACCAGCACCGACACCCCGTCGGCCACGGCCTTCACGCCCGTGGGCACGGAGGGCGCCTCGGTGTCCGGCTCCTCGGCGGCACACGGGTCCTTTGCGGAGGCGGTCACCTTGCGGTCCTGCACCGTGGTGAGCCCGGCCGGGAGGGTGTAGTCGGCGCCGTTGTTGTTGTCCCAGACCCCGGTGCCGTTGTTGAAGGCCGCCTGGAGACCGGTGGCGCTGCCCAGGTCCACCGTCCGCCGCACCCAGCCGGTGCAGGCCGCCTCCATGCCGACCCCTGGAACCGCCGTCCAGGCTCCGCCGTGCGGCCGGTAGTGGAGGTTGACGGTGGACCAGCCGACGGTGGACGTCGCGTAGTAGACGGACGCGGTGTTCGGCCCGCCGGGATCAGGCTCCTCGGGGCCCGTCCCCGTACACGGGTCGCTGTGCGCCACGACCCCGTCCTTGACGGTGATGTTCCCGGTGCCCAGGTCGTAGTTCCGGCCCGCGTTGTTGTCCCAGGTGCCCGAGCCGTCGGTGAAGGTGGCCTGGAGCCCGGCCGCGCCGCCGAGGGGGACGGTCAGCTTGACCCAGTTGGTGCAGGCGGACTGCATACGGGTGCCGGGCACGGTGGTCCAGGAGCCGCCGTCGGGGGCGTAATGCAGGTGGTACGCCGACCAGTCGCGGGTCTTGGTCGAGTAGAAGACGGTCGCCGTGGTCCCGTCCGCGGCGACGGGTTCGGTGGCCGGTGCGGGGGCGGTCTGCGGTACGGCGGTGAGGAGTCCCAGCAGTCCGGCCGCCGCCAGGGCCGCCGCGAGCGGGCGGCCGAGCAGCCGGCGAGGGGTGCGTCTCATGCGTGTCTCCAGGGGAGGGGGAGAACCCTGACGCGCCTCGGGGTTCGGCGAGTTGGAACACGGCCCGGCAGAAAACTCTGCCGGAATGTTGCTGCAATCTCTTGCGGGGTGGAAGTTACCGGTGCATGACAGGCCCGTAAAGGGATCGGGCAGGGCCGGTTCGGCAGACCTGTGCGGGACCGGTGGCCGGAATGGACCGCCGTCCGGAAGCGTTCGCACGGTCATGACTTTCTCCGTCGATGTGACCGTGCGCGGCTACGAGCTGGACACCCAGGGCCATCTGAACCAGGCCGTCTACCTGCAGTACGCGGAACATGCCCGCTGGGAGCTGCTGCGGGCGGCCGGGCTGCCGCAGGAGAAGCTGCTCGCGGACGGGATCGGGCCGGTGGCGCTGGAGGTCACCGTGAAGTACCTGCGCGAGCTGCGTGGCGGTGAGCGGGTACGGGTGACCTGCCGCTTCGACTACGGCACGGGGAAGACGTTCACCCTGGAGCAGCGGATCCTCAAGGAGGACGGCACGGTGGCCGCCGAGATCACCGGCGTGGGCGGCGTCCTGGACCTGACCGCCCGCCGCCTCGTCCCGGACCCGGGTGGCCGGCTGGCCGCCCTGGCGGACAACCCGGATCTGCTCACGGGCTGACCGGCCGGACGTACGCCGGAGACCCCCACCCTGTGAGGGCGGGGGCCTCCGACGGTTCAGCGGGGCGGCCGGTCAGACGGCGGTGCCGACGGTCAGCTGGTCGCCGGGGATGCCCGCCTTGCCCGGGGCGTAGTAGTCCTTGATCCCGGCGACCCAGGTCTCCACCCGGATCCGGTCCCCGTCGGAGGGCTCGAAGGCGTCGAAGAGCGCGTCGATGTTGGCCGGCTCGAACCCGATGGCCGTCATCAGCGCCATGAACAGGGGGCGCTCGATCAGCCCGTCGCCGTCCGGGTCCCCGAGCGCGGCCAGCGCCTCCGCGAAGACTGCCACGGTCTCGTCGAACCGCTCCGGCGACAGCACACAGGCGGTGAACTCCTCGAAGCTGATCTCACCGTCGCCGTTCTCGTCCAGTTCGGTGAGCAGGGTCCGCCAGTACCGCCGAAACGCCGCCCGCATCGCGTCCTTCGCCGCCTGGTCCGAGGCGTGCGCCTCCCGGATGACCCGGTCGGCCATGATCTCGAAGTCGTCGGCCTCCAGGACTCCATTGGCGTTGGCATCGAACAGGGAGAAGACGAGCGCCACGCGCCGGTCGGCCTCAGTGGTCATGAATCCGTCACCTTTCGCCGTACGGTCCCGCCGACCGGAGCCCGGTCGGCGGGACCCACTGTCCGGCCGGGAAGGGGCGGGCGCGGCGAAAGTCGTCCCCCTTTCACCTGAAGGACGTAACCGCCCCGGCGCAAACGTCCAGTTGAGGCAGACGTTCCGGGCCCGCGCCCCTTGCACGCCCCGGTACGGTCCGCCGACGGCGGTGTCGTACCGAGGGAGCGGGGGAAGGGACCGCCGGGCCCACCTTCCAGGGTGGACGGATGCGAGTGACGCCCGTCGGGACCGGGGAAGCCGGACCGGCCACGACCCGGGAGCCCCGATCGCTGCCCGCGCACGCGCCCGGCGCGGTCGACACCCCCTTCGTCATCCAGCCCTACGACGAGGTCGTCACCCACGACACCCCTGGCCGCCGCCCTCGTCTCCGTCGCTGCCTGGCGGGGCTGGTGACACCACGAACCAGAAGGCTGGGGGAAGCACGGTCGGCTGCTTCCCGCTGTCGGCGGGCATGCCCTCGGCGAGTCCACGATCCCCGCAGGGCCGAAGAGCTTCGCCACGGTCAACCGGGCCAACCACGAAGTGCCGCCCGCGCTCGGTGGCGTGCTCGTCGTCATAGCGACGGCCAACGTCGGTGACGGCGGCGGCAACGGCGTGCTGCCTTGGTATGAGGAGTGGCCGACGCGGTTCGCGGCCAGGACGCCGGTGCTCTGCGACGGGGACCGACGGGATCGACTTCGAGGCCGTCGCGGGACACCAAGCCCGATGCCACCCTGGCGCCTGTTCCGGGCTGACGCAGCAGGACATCGAGGGCCTCGTCTCGAGCCGTCCCTGACGCTCCCCACCGGCGACCACCCATGTGCGGGAACAGGGCGCCCAGGCCGGAACTCAGGAGCCGAACAGCGCTGACCCGTACCGGTCCGAGGCGTCGGCCACCCCCGGCAGCGCCAGGAAGTAGCCGCCGCCCGTCGTCGTGCTGAAGTCGGCGAAGCGCTCGCCTTCCAGCCGCTTCTGCACGGTGGCGAACTGCCGCGCGATGTCCCGCTGGTAGCAGCAGAAGGCCAGCCCCACGTCAAGGGTGCCGTCCGGCGCGAGGCCGTGGTCGGTGTTGTAGCTGCGTCGCAGCAGGACCGAGTCCTCGCTGCCCGGTGTCCGCGGGTTGGCCCGGCGGATGTGCGAGTCCAGCGGGGTGACCCGCCCCTCCGGGTCCCGCCCGTAGTCGGGCAGGTCGCTCTCCTTGCGGCCGTCGAGCGGGGCCCCGGTCGATTTCCGGCGGCCGAAGATCTGCTCCTGCTCGCGGAGGGGGACCCGGTCCCATGCCTCGGCGCGCAGTCGGATGGTGCGCAGCACCTGGTAGCTGCCGCCTCGCGCCCATCGCGGCCCCTCCGCCCCGACCCATACCAACCGGTCCATCTCCCGCGGCGAGGTTGTGTCCGGGTGCGCGGTGCCGTCCTTGAAGCCGACGAACGATCTGGGCGCACCCTCGGGACGCGGCGGGTTGAGGAAACCGTCGGTCCGCCACCTGGCCCGGAGAAGTCCCGAGCTCTCCCGGGCCAGGTCCCGGACGACATGGAGGACGGCGTCCGGGTGCTGGGCACAGACCTGCACCGAGAGATCACCGTGGCACCGTCCCGGGTCGAGCCGGTCTCCCGGGAACGCAGGCATCGGGACGAGTCCGGGCGGCCGGGCGTGCGCGAGCCCGTACCGTCCGTCGAAGAGCGAGGCCCCCACGCCGATGGTGATGGTCAGCCGGTCTTCCGGGCCCCGCACCGCTGCCACCTCGGGGTCCAGAGGTGTCACCCCGGCAGTCAGGGTGCGGCACCGCACGGTCAGCCGCCGGAAGAGCTCCACCAACTCCGCCCGGTCGCGGGCGAGGACGTCAAAGGCGGCGAAGCCGCCGAACGGCTGCTGCCGGGTGATGATCCCGGCCTGGTGCGGGCCGTGGAACGGCACCCGGCCCGCCTCCGCTGCCGATGGACAGCGCACCGCGCCGACCGCATTGCCCGTCGGCACCGTCCCGGTCAGCGCCATGGCTCCGGCGAGCCCGGCGGCGCCACGGGCGAAGGCGCGCCGGCCGGGATACGCACGCTGGTCCTCGATACTTTCCGTCATGTCCGCACTCTCCATGGCTCTGGGGGTCCCCTTCCGCGACCCTCCCCCTCACCACCAGCTCACCACGCATGTTGCTCCGAGGCTCCACCTCTGTGCGCCGAGCGGACGAGCGCCGGGGCGTGCGCCCCTCTGATCGGCTGACTGCGGAGGGTGACGTACATGTTTTCCCCCCTGACGGGGGACACAGGGGAGGTCTGTCCCCGGGCCCGGAGCCCGGACGCCCCGACACCCCCGAACCGGCCATTGGGAGAACCTCGGTGGAGAACACCTCGGTGCAGAACGCCCCGGCGCAGGACAAGGAATCCGTACGGAGCTGCCCCTTCGACTTCGCGGAGCGGCTGGAGTTCGACCCCCAGCTCAAGGAGTTGCTCACCGAGGAGCCCGTCTCCCGTATCCGTATGGCGTACGGCGAGGGCGAGGCCTGGCTCGTCACCCGGTACGAGGACGTCCGGACGGTCACCACCGACCGGCGCTTCAGCCGCGGCGCCGTCCTCGGCCGGGACTTCCCCCGGATGACCCCCGAGCCGATCGTCCAGGCCGAGTCCATCAACCTCATGGACCCGCCCGCCAGCAGCCGGCTGCGCAGCCTGGTCGCCAAGAGCTTCACCCCGCGCCGCGTCGAACAGATGCGGCCGGGCACCCAGCGCGTCGTGGACCGGCTGCTCGACGAGATGGAGGCGGAGGGCTCACCCGCCGACTTCGTCGCCCGGGTCTCCTCGCCGCTGCCGCTCATCACCATCTGCGAGGCGCTCGACATCCCCGAGGCCGACCGGCCCTGGCTCCGCGCCCACGCCATGACGATGATGAGCGTCGGCGCGGCGGGCAAGGAGGACGCGGTACGGGCCAAGGCCGAACTGCGCGGCTACTTCACCGAACTGACCGCCGAGCGCCGCCGCTCCCCGGGCCAGGACCTGATCAGCACCCTGGCCACCGCCCGCGACGGTGACGAACTGCTCGACGACAAGGAACTCGCCGTCATGGCGATGGTCCTGCTCATCACCGGCCAGGACACCACCACCTACGAACTCGGCAACATCGCCTACACCCTGCTGACCCGGCCCGACCTGCTCAAGACGCTCCGGGCCGAACCCGAGCGGCTGCCCCGCACGATCGACGAGCTGCTGCGGTACATCCCCTTCCGCAAGGGCGTCGGCATCCCCCGCATCGCCATGGAGGACGTGGAGCTGGGCGGGGTCACGATCAAGGCGGGCGACGTCGTCCATGTGTCGTACCTGACGGCCAACCGGGACGGCGCCAAGTTCGACCGCCCCGACGAACTCGACCCCGACCGGTCCTCCATCCCGCACATGACCTTCGGCTGGGGCGCCCACCACTGCCTGGGCGCACCGCTGGCCACCATGGAGCTGGAGGTGGCCTTCACCACGCTGCTGGCCCGCTTCCCGGGCCTGCGTCTCGACGCCGCACCCGAGGACATCCGGTGGAACACCACGTCCATCTGGCGTTACCCGCTCGCCCTGCCCGTCACATGGTGACGAGAGCCTCCGCTCCCAGATACGAGGAGAACCCATGGCGACCCTGTGCCGACCCGCCATCGCTGTGCCCGAACACATCATCACGATGGAGCAGACGCTGGACCTGGCGCGGGAGACCCACCACGGGCACCCGCAGCGCGACCTGGTCCTGCGGCTCATCCGTAACACCGGCGTCCAGACCCGCCACCTGGTGCGGCCCATCGAGGAGACCCTCCAGCACCCCGGCTTCGAACTCCGCAACCAGGTGTACGAGGCCGAGGCCAAGTCCCGGGTCCCCGACGTCGTACGGCAGGCCCTCGCCCACGCCGGGACCGAACCGGACGAGATCGACCTGATCGTCTACGTCTCCTGCACCGGCTTCATGATGCCCTCGCTGACCGCCTGGCTCATCAACACCATGGGGTTCCGGGCCGAGACCCGGCAGCTGCCCATCGCCCAGCTCGGCTGCGCGGCGGGCGGGGCGGCGATCAACCGGGCGCACGACTTCTGCCGCGCCTACCCCGGCTCCAACGTCCTCATCGTCTCCTGCGAGTTCTGCTCGCTCTGCTACCAGCCCACTGACATCGGCGTCGGGTCGCTGCTCTCCAACGGCCTGTTCGGGGACGCCATCTCCGCCGCCGTCGTCCGGGGCGAGGGTGGCACCGGCATGAGCCTGGAGCGCAACGGCTCCCACCTCGTGCCCGACACCGAGGACTGGATCTCCTACGCCGTCCGCGACACCGGATTCCACTTCCTGCTCGACAAGCGCGTCCCCGGCACCATGGAGATGCTCGCGCCGGTCCTCAAGGACATCGTCGACCTGCACGGCTGGACCGTCCCGGCCATGGACTTCTTCATCATCCACGCGGGCGGACCGCGCATCCTCGACGACCTCTGCCACTACCTCGACCTGCCGATGGAGATGTTCCGCTACAGCCGGGCCACCCTCACCGAACGCGGCAACATCGCCAGCTCCGTCGTCTTCGACGCGCTCGCCCGTCTCTTCGACGACGGCGGGGCGGCCCCCTCGGCGCAGGGCATGATCGCCGGATTCGGCCCGGGCATCACCGCCGAGGTCGCCGTCGGCAGCTGGACCCACCACGACCCGGCCGCCGGCCCCGACCGGGAACTGGCCGAGCTGGAGCTCACGACGGGCGTTGCGCTGTCCGGCTGAACCCGTGTTAAGGCGCCGCACGGGAGGGGACGAAGGACCGGGTATTCGCGCTTCGCGGCCGCACACCCGCACCGCGGACCGACCCCACCCAAGGAGACCTGCATGCGCCTGCGCGCCCGATGGGCCCCGGCAGCCCTGCTGCTGATCGCGCCACTGATCGGCACCACCACCCCGGCCACCGCCGACACCGGACCGAAGGGGGTCCCGGTGGAGCGGAGCGCCCGGGCCGTCCCCGGGCAGTACATCGTCACCCTGGAGCCCGAACTCTCCCCGGACACCGTCCTGGAGGAGTTCGGGCTCCGCCCGCTCTTCACGTACGGGAACGTCCTGCACGGGTTCGCCGTCACGCTCACCGCCACCGAGCTGGAGGCCGTCCGGACCCTCCCCGGGGTGCTCGCCGTCGAGGAGAACGCCGAGGTGGCCGTGGAGGCACCCCGCACGGGCGGTCTCTTCCGGGCCCCCGCCGCCACCTGGGGCACCGACCGGATCGACCAGCGCGCCCTGCCGCTGGACGGCACCTTCACCACGACCGCCACGGGCGACGGCGTGAAGGTGTACGTCGTCGACACCGGGATCGACGCCGCTCACGCCGAGTTCGGCGGCCGGGTGGTCAACGGGTACGACTCGGTCGGGGACGGCCGGACGGGCCAGGACTGCAACGGTCACGGCACCCATGTCGCCGGGACCGTCGGCGGTGCCACCTCCGGGGTGGCCGAGGACGTCTCGCTGGTCAACGTACGGGTGCTGGACTGCCGGGGCCGGGGCAGCTGGGCCGGGATCCTGGCCGGGTTCGACTGGGCGGCCAAGGACGCGGCCGCCGGGACCACCCCCGCCGTTCTCAACGCCTCGCTCGGCGGGGCCCGTTCGCGGGCGGTCGACGCGGCGGTCGAGGCCGTCGCCGACGCGGGGGTCCTGCCGGTGGTGGCCGCGGGCAACGAGGACCAGGACGCCTGCAACGTCTCCCCGGCGGCGGCCGACGGGGTGGTCACGGTGGGTGCGAGCGACCGCCAGGACCGGGAGACCTCGTTCAGCAACTGGGGCTCCTGCGTCTCGCTCTACGCCCCGGGCGCCGATGTCGTCTCCGCCCGGCTCGGCGGCGGCACCGTCTCCCTGAACGGCACCTCCATGGCCAGCCCGCATGTCGCCGGGGTCGCCGCCCTGCACCTGCAGGAGAACCCGGAGGCCTCGCCCGCCGCGCTCGCGCGCACGCTGACCGAGACCGCCACCCCCGACGTGCTCTCCGGCCTCGGCCAGGGCTCGCCGGACCTGCTGCTGCACACCGGCGGTCTCTGACCCGTACCGCCGGCCGGGGCCGGTGAGCGGTGGCCGACCGGCCTCCCGCCCACCGGCCCCCGCCCTGTCCGGCTGTTGCCGGAACGGTGGACGGTCTCTCATTTCTCTGCAACTCTCTGACCGCATAGCGCAAAAGAAGCCGTAGTGCGTGCAGAATCGCGTGTTCCTGACTACGGATCCAGAGCCGCGCCCTCGACGCACTCTGCGCCGGGGCCGACGATCGGGGAACCATGAGAGCCCAACGCTGGAGACGGCGGGCGATATCCGCCCTCGTCGCGACGAGTCTTCTGCTGATCGGCGGGCCGCCGCTCGCCGCATCGGCGGCCGACGGCCCCAACCTCGCCGCGGGCCGGGCCACGGCCGCGAGCAGCGCCCACGCCGAGTACCCGGCCACCGGCATCACCGACGGCAACGCGTCGACGTACTGGGAGAGCGCGGGCGGCAGCCTGCCCCAGTGGGTGCAGACCGACCTCGGCACTCCCGCCCGGGTCGACGAGGTGACCCTGAAGCTCCCGCCGTCCTGGGAGAGCCGGACGCAGACCCTGTCGCTCCAGGGCAGCGCGGACGGCACGAGCTTCGCGACGCTGAGGAGTTCGGCCGCCTACTCCTTCACCCCGGGGGCCGCCAACACGGTGAAGGTCACCTTCCCGGCCACCCTGACCCGCTTCGTCCGGGTGCACATCACCGCCAACACCGGCTGGCAGGCGGCCCAGCTCTCCGAGCTGGAGGTACGGGCGGCCGGAGGCGGGGCAGGGCCCGGCCGTCGGTGAGGTCACCTTCAACGGGCTGAGGCTCAGCGGACAACGCCCAGGACATCCGGAACACCACCTCCACCTTCAAGATCAACATCAACCCGTAGCGGAGCAGGATCCGTACCGACCCCTGGCGAAGGGAGAACCGGTCCGACGCGGAGGCGCCTCCTGCCCGGCGGGAGGCGCCTCCAGGATCGCGGGGCGGCGGGCCCTGCGGCAGAGTGGGCACCATGGACGACCTCAACGCACTCGCCGAAGAGCACCTGACCGCCGCCCGCGCCTCCGCGCACGGCCGCAGCGCCCACCTCCTCATCCAGGAACCGCCCCTGCGCCAGACGGTGATCGCCCTCACCTCCGGCTCCGCGCTCGACGAGCACAACGCCCCGCCCGCCGCCTCCCTCCTGGTGCTGCGCGGCACCGTCCGCCTCACCGCCGCGTCCGGGGACGCGGAACTCCCGACCGGCACGCTCCACCCGATCCCGCAGGAGCGCCACGGGCTGGTGGCCCTCCAGGACGCGGTGGTGCTGCTCACGGCGGTCAACGACTGACGGCTGCGGACCGCAGGACAAGCCGCGGGCTGCAGAAGAAGCCGCGGACCGTAGAGGAACAACAGGGCCTGCGGACTCGTACGGCCCGGACAGGTGTGTCCGGCCGCCGACGTGGCAGGAGAGGATCGAGACAAGCAGGGGCGTCCGACGGACGGGCACCCCCGCCCGCCGCGTCCGATCCACGTCCCCGGAGTACCAGCTTGACCACCCAGACCGCCGCCCCCGCGGACCGCACCACCACCCCCGCCGGGCGCCCCCGCACGCCGCGCCCCTGGCTCACCGCCCTGCGCCGCACCCCGGTCTCGCTGTGGAACGACGACATCACCGACTGGGCCGCCGCCCTCACCTACTACGCGATCCTCGCCCTGCTCCCCGCGCTCCTCGTCACCGTCTCCGTGATCGGCCTCGCCAACCCCGCCGCCACCACCGCCCTGATCGCGGACATCACCGCCTTCGCCCCCGCCGAATCCGGCGAGGCGCTGCGCCGCCCGCTGGAGGCGGCGACCGAGCAGCGCACCGCCGTCTGGCTGCTCGTCGGCACCGGCTCCGTCAGCGCGATCTGGTCCGCGTGCAGCTATCTCGCCGTCTTCCGCCGGGCCATGCACGCCATGCACCACGTACGGGACAACCGGCCGCCGCTCCGCCAGGCGCACATCATCGTCGTCTCGGCCATCGGCCTGCTCGTCCTCCTGATGACCAGCGCCTTCGCCCTCGTCCTGACCGGCCCCCTGGCCCGCTGGCTCGGCCGCCGCGTCGGTCTGCCCCACGAGGGCGAGACCCTGTGGGTGGCGCTGAAGTGGCCGGTGCTGCTCTGCCTGGTCGCCTGTCTGATCCTGGTCCTCTTCAGCACCGGCCCCCGCTCCGCGCGCGGCATCCGCCGGGGGCTGCCCGGCGGGGTGCTGGCCGCGTTCCTCTGGCTCACCGCATCGGCGTTCTTCGCCCTGTACGCCACCCAGGTCGGCAGCTACAGCAGGCTCTACGGCTCGCTCGCCGGCCTCGTCGTCTTCCTGATCTGGGTCTGGTTCGCCAACCTCTCCCTGCTCGCCGGAGCCCAGTTCAACGTGGAACTGGACCGCCCGGAGCCGGAGAAGCAGTCGGAGAAGGGGGCCGTCACGCCCGCTACGGGCGAAGGATGAGGCGGACCGGGGCGCCCTCCTTGGTCTCCATCCGCCGCACCGCCGTGGCCACCTCCTCCAGCGGCAGTACGTCGGTGATCGACCGGGAGAAGTCCAGCCGCCCGCCCTCCGCCAGCCGGACCAGCTGCGCCACATGGTGCTCCTCGGAGCCGTAGTGGCCCAGGATGCGGTGCTGGAGGTAGCTGAAGCGGGTGGAGCGGTCGACCGTCAGCGGCTGGTCGCTCAGCCCCACCAGCACCAGCCGCCCCTTCGGCGCCAGCACGCTCAGCGCCTGCTCCCGGACCGGGGGCGCGCCCGCGAAGTCGAAGGCCGCCTCCAGACCGGCACCGCCCGTCGCCCCGAGCACCTGCTCGCGCAGGAGCGGGTCGCCGGAGTCCAGCGCCAGGTCGGCCCCGAAGTGCAGGGCCCGGTCGCGGGCGGCGGGGTGCGGGTCCACCGCGATGACCGGATACGCCCCGACCGCCCGCAGCAGCTGCACGGCGTGCGCCCCGAGCCCGCCCGCGCCCCAGACGCCGACGGCCTGCGCGGGGCGCACGTCACCGGTGCCGGTCACCGCCGCCCAGGGGGTGGAGACCGCGTCCGGGATGATCGCCGCCTGCTCCAGGGGGAGCGTGCTGGGCAGGGCGACCAGGGTGGTGGCCGAGGCCACGGCGTACTCCGCCCAGCCACCGTCGTAGTCGACACCCCGCGTATGCGTCCGGCCCCCGCGCCGCTCGCCCGCCTGGAGGACCACCCGCTGCCCGGCCGTCCAGCCGCCGACCCCGGCTCCCAGCGTCTCGATCGTCCCGGCCACCTCATGGCCCAGGGTGACCGATTCTCCTTCCAGATACAGGGGCGTCAGCGTGCCGTCCGCGAGGTGTACATCGGAGAGGCAGACCCCGGCGGCGCCCACCTTCACCAGCACCTCACCCGGGCCCGGTACCGGCTTCGCCACCTCCTGGACGGAGAGGGTGCGGGTGGGCAGGTGCAGGCGCACGGCGCGCATGCGGTCCATGGCGGGGACCCTTCGTACGACGGTTCGGCCCGGTCCCGGGCGAGCGGCCCGGCCGGTCAGGCCTTCGCACGGTATCCGGCCACGATCGGCATCGTCTCGCGCAGCACCCGCACACTGTCGTTCGACGCGTCCCCGAGCCGGTGCCCCTTCCACACCCCCTCCGCGCTGGAGAACCGGCTGATCCGCTTGCAGTGGCCGCCACAGGCGGCGCGGTACGCCATGAGCGTGTAGTGGCTCCCGTCCTCGGTGATCCAGCCGGTGTTGTACGGGCGGGTGCGGCTCACGCTCATCGCCCCGCCGCCGTCCGACGCCAGCGTCGTACGGTCGTGGGCCAGGCCCAGGTTGTGGCCGATCTCGTGGCTGGCCGAGTCCAGCTCGATGCCGTCGACCTCGACGACCGCGTAGGCGTACTCATGGGTCGAGCTGTCGAGGGCGGGCGTGTAGTCCGCGGTGCCGCCGCCGCGTTCGGCCCGCTCCACGACGAGCGTCACCAGATCGGCGCCGTACCGGTCGCGCTGCTGGTGCACCTGGCGCCCGAGCCCTCGGGTGTGGTCCTTGAGGACGGCGTACGCGCCGCGGAACTCCTCCGGACCGTCGTACCCCTTCGCCGTGTACGGGTGGACGATCCGGATCGTCCCGCAGAGCCCGTCCGCCGCCAGTGAGCGGTTCAGCCGGGTCGCGATCCGCTGGGCCGACGCCCGGACCCGGTGCTCGCCGCCGACCCGCTGCGCGGCCTTGGGCGTGTGCACCACCAGTACGTCGACCACGGGGCACGCCGCCGCCCCTGCCGCCTTGCCCTCCGCCGGGGGAGCGGCCGGAGCACTCGTCGAACGGCCGACGAGGAACGGGGCGGCGCAGAGGGAGGCGGCGAGGGAGACGGCCAGAGCCGCCTTCAGGAGGGGCGCGCGCATGGGGAGTTGACTCCATCCGGAGAGGGCGGCGGAAGGTGCCGCTCATGCTTACCAAGTGCGACGGCTTTCTAACACTCGGTCGACCCGGCCGCTGGTCGCGCCGGATACCGGGCGGTACGAAGGTTGAGGCCGGACCGAGGGATGTGCCGGTGAGGAGGTGGGCAGGTACACGTGTACGAACTCGCACAAGCGGTACGGCAGTCGGCGGTAGAGGGGCGTGTGTGACGTGACGGAACAGAGCGAATGGCGGTTCTCCGACGACCGGGGGCAGCTGTCCGCGGCACCCCGGCGGCCCGGGCGGGTGCTCGCCTATGCGCAGGCCGGGGCGACGCTGTGGGGCCTCGGCATCCGGCCGCAGGGCATCTTCGGCTCCGACCACGACGGCCCCGACCCCGACCGGGCCAAGACCGGGACGCTCCCGCTGGACGAGGTGGCGTACGTCGGCGCGGGCAGCGCGCTGGACGTTGAGCGACTGCTCGCCGGCAGGCCGGATCTGGTGGTCACCGTGAGCTACGGCGGCGGTCATGTGTACGGGCTGGCGCCGGAGACCGCCAAGCCGCTGGAGGAGCGGGTTCCGGTCGTCGTCATCGATGTGAGCCAGGCCCGCACGTTCACCGAGATCGGTGAACGCTTCGCCGAACTGGCCCGCTCGCTCGGCGCCGAGGGCCGCGCGGACGCGGACGCCGACCTCGACGCCGCCCGGGAGCGGCTGCGGGCGGTCGCCGCCGCGGCGGGCGGGGCCGACGGGCCCCGGGTGGTCGCCTTCTCCCCGGCCGGACCCGACCAGGCGCATGTGGCGCGCCCCAAGATGTGGCCCGAGCTGCGCGTCCTCACCGAGCTGGGCGTCCGCCTGGTGGAGCCGGCCCCGGGCCCCGGGGCCAACTGGTCCACCCTCGGCCGGGCGGAGACCTTCGCGCTCCGCCCCGAGGTGATCCTCACCGACATCCGCGCCCACGCCGCCCCGCTCGACGAACTGCGCGGGGAGGAGCACGGCGCGGTGCCCGTCGTGCCGTGGAACCCGGAGCCGCTGTACGGCCCCCGCGACCACGCCCGCTTCCTCGGCCTGGTCGCGGACGCGCTGGAGGCGGCCCGGGCGCGGTAGGCGCGGTTACGGAGCCGGTACCAGCCCGTCGGCCACGAGCCCGGCGAGGACCGCCTCGCCGAGCGCGTGGACGGCGGACTGGGGCCGGACCATCACCGTGAACTCCTTGATCCGGCCGTCCTCGGCGAGGTGGACCAGGTCGATGCCGTGGATCCCCTTGCCGTTCACGGTGGCCCGGAAGAGGAGGACCGCCGCCGGGGCCTCGGATCCGTCGGCGCTGGTCTGTGCCGTGCCCGCGAACTCCCCGACGTACCGGAAGTCCTCGAAGGTGCGCAGCAGCACCCCGAAGAGGCCCAGCACCATGGGGCGGCCCTCGAACGGGGTGAACTTCACCGGGCTGTAGAGCCGTATGTCCTCGGTGAACAGGTCGTCCAGGGCGGCGAGGTCGCGGGTGTCGACGGCTGCGCGGAAGCGGTCCACTGCGGTGGTGGTCATGGCGTCCCCTCGGAGGTGGTCGGTCATAAAAGTGACTAGTCATGAATGTGAGTAGTCATTTTTATGACTACCATGGTCCTGCGCTCCGGAACAGGGGTGCGGGGGAACGAGTGGGAGAGGGGGGCGGCCCGATGGCTCTGCGTCATGCCGTACTGGCGGCGCTGCTCGACGAGGAGCTGAGCGGCTACCAGTTGGCCAAGGCGTTCGACATGGGCGTCGCCAACTTCTGGCACGCGCAGCCGCAGCAGCTGTACGCCGAGCTGGCCCGGCTGGAGAAGGAGGGGCTGGTCGACGGGCGCGAGGTCGTCCAGGACGCCCGGCCCAACAAACGGCTGTTCCGGGTCACCGCCGACGGGCTGGCCGAGCTGGAGCGGTTCGCTGCGGAGAGCGCCAAGCCCTCGTTCATCCGGGACGACCTGCTCGTCAAGGTGCAGGCGGCCGACCATCTCGACGCCGGTGAGCTGATCGCCCGGCTCGCCGAGCGGGCGGAGTTCGCCGAGGCCAAGGCCGCGCAGTTCGTGGCGCTGCTGAAGGGGATGCGCGGCGGGCGGACGGAGGCGGAGTTCCTGCGGTACGGGGAGCGGATCGGGCCCTATCTGACCTGCCGACGCGGGCTCGCCTTCGAGCGCGCCAACCGGGACTGGTGCCGGGAGGTGATCGACGTCCTGCGGGCGCGGTCCGCCTGAGGAGGGTCCGTGCGGCCTGAGGGGGTCCGCGCAACTCTCCAAAAGATATTCTGCAAAAATACTTTGGGAAAGTGGCCGGGCCGCTCTACGCTGCTGCCATGACCAGCGAACCCAGCCGCCGCGTCCTCGATCCCGAGCGCGACGGAGCCGCCTTCAAGGCCCTCACCCACCCGCTGCGGATCGAGCTGCTCGGCCTGCTGCGGCAGCACGGCCCGGCCACCGCCAGCGAGCTGGCCGCGCGCACGGGCGAGTCCTCCGCCTCCACCAGCTACCACCTGCGGGTCCTGGCCAAATACGGGTTCGTCGCCGAGGCCGAGCACCGCGACGGCCGCGAGCGCCGCTGGAAGTCCGTGCACGCCCTCACCTCGTTTAGCAACGAGGCCATGCACCGCGCCCCCGGCGGCCGGGCCGCGCTCAGCGCACTCCGCCGCCGCCAGCTCGAGCACCTGGAGCGCTCGCTGGGTCGGCACGAGGCGGATCTGGAGAGCGGCCGGCTCGACAGCGCCTGGCAGGAGCCGTCGGGCCTGAGCGACAGCCTGCCCCGGCTGACCCCCGAGTCGCTGACCGAGCTGTGGGAGGCGCTGGCCGCCAAGACGGCCGAACTGGCCGCCCGTGACGCGGACGACCCCCGCGCCGAGCAGGTCGTGGTCTTCACGGCGGGGCTCCCACTGGCGCCGGAACCGCCCGTGGCCTCCGCCGGGTCCGCGGCCACCGAGGGGTCCGCCCACACCAGCGAGAACGCCCCCGCTGACGGGAACGCCCCCGCCGACGGGCGCGCCTCATGAGCGGGACGGCCGGAGCCCCCGGCGCCCCGATACCGCCACCGCCCGCCGCCCGGCGACTGGACCCGCTGACCGCGCGCCGCCGGTTCGTCACGGTCTCCTTCCTCTTCTGGCTCCCCATCGGCATGTCCATCGCGACCGGGGTGCTCCTCTTCACCGACCGGGGCATGGGCCTCGCCGCCGTCGCGGGCTTCTTCGCCGTGCACTCGCTCACCGCCGCCGCGATGGAGCTGCCCACCGGAGGCCTCTCCGACGTCATCGGGCGGCGCGCCGTCCTCGCTACCGCCGGGCTGCTCAACGTGGCCGCCTTCACCCTCTTCGGCCTCGCCTCCGCCGCCTGGGCCATCGCGCTCGGCATGGCCCTCATGGGGTGCGCCCGTGCCCTGTCCAGCGGGCCCGCCGAGGCCTGGTACGTCGACACCGTCCACGCCCACGCGGGACCCGCCGCCGACCTCCGTACGGGGCTGGCGCGCGGCAGCTCCGCCACCTCGGCCGCCCTCGCGCTCGGCACCCTGCTCGGCGGCGGGCTGCCCTGGCTGCTCGGCCGCGTCCCCGGCGCGGGGGAGTGGCTCACCGGGGCGACCGGCGGCCACGTCATCCTGCTCTCCGTGCCCGCGCTCCTCGGAGCCCTGGTCGAAGTCGGCTTCGTCCTCTACGTGGTGAGTGCCCTGCCCGAACCGCCCCGGCCCCGGGCCACCCTGCGCGGGGTCCTGGGCGGGGTGCCCGCCGCGATCGGGGCCGGGCTCCGGCTCGGCGGCCGGGACGCCGTGATCCGGCCGCTCCTGCTGACCGCAGGCACCACCGGGGCCGGACTGGCGGTGCTCGAACTCCTCACCCCGGGCCGGGCCGCCGCCCTCACGGGTACGGCCGAGTCCGGCGCCGTGGTCTTCGCCGGGCTGGCCTGTGCGGGGTTCTTCTGTGCCGCCCTCGGCAGCCAACTGGCGCCGCTCGCCGCCCGGTCGACCGGCAGCAGTGGGCGCGCGGTGCTGGCGGGCCGGGGCGTGGTGGTGCTGGGGCTCGTCCTGCTGGGTGCCTCCGCGTCCTCGACGAGCGCCCTCGCCACGGCGGCCGCCGGCACCGGCTTCGGGCTGGCGTACCTGGGGCTGGGCATCGCGGCCCCCAACGCCAACGATCTGCTGCACCGCCGGGTCGACGCCTCGGGCCGGGCCACCGCGCTCTCCGTCCAGTCGCTGGCCCTGCAACTGGTCGCCGCCGGTGCGGGGATCGCCTTCGGCCTGCTGCCGCTCGGGCCGCTGCCCTGGCTGCTGGCCGCCGCCGTCGTGCTCGCCGGGGCGCTGCTCTGGGTGCGCCGGACCGCAGGGAACCCGGAGGAGCGGCTGCCCTCCCCGCTGCCCGTTGTGGCCGGATCGGCGTCCGAACGGTGACCGGCCGGTGCCCGATCGCCCGGGCGGCTTCCGCCGGAGGGGCACGATCGGGCTGAATGGGCGGAGACCGCACCGGTCACCCGCACCGGTACGGAGACGGCGGAAGACCGGTCCATCCGTCGCCACCCCACGTCACAGCAGCTGAGGAGATCCACCCCCATGCTCGACCACAGCGACCTGCTGGTCGTCGGCGAATGCGTCGCCGACATCGTCCGGCTGCCGGACGAGGAGGACCGGGTCCACCCTGGCGGCAGCCCCGCCAACGTCGCGTACGGCCTCGCCCGGCTCGGCCACCGGGCCACCCTCCTCACCCAGCTCGGCCCCGACGCGAACGGGCGGCTCATCCGGGACCACCTGACCTCCGCCGGAGTCACGGTCCGCACCGACGGGGCGCCCGCCCGCACCCCGTCGGCCGCCGTCACCCTGGACGCGGCCGGGCAGGCCTCGTACGCCTTCGACGTCTCCTGGACCCTCGCCCCGGTCGCCGTGGACCCGGCCCCGGGCCATGTGCACACGGGGTCGATCGGAGCGGTGGTGGGGCCGGGGGCGGACACGGTCCTGGAGATCGTGCGGGCCGCCCGCGCCACGGCGACCGTCAGCTACGACCCCAACGTGCGGCCCGCCCTCATGGGGGAGCGCGCCGAGGCCGTGCGGCGGGTCGAGGAGTGCGTCGGGCTGAGCGACCTGGTCAAGGCGAGCGACGAGGACCTGGCCTGGCTCTACCCGGGGGAGGAGCCGGAGAAGGTGGCCGCCCGCTGGCTGGAGCACGGGCCCGCCGCCGTGCTGGTGACCCGGGGCGGCGACGGGGCCCTCGCCGTGCTGCCCGGCGGGCCGTTCACGGTGGCCGCCGCACGGGCGGAGGTGGTGGACACCGTGGGCGCGGGCGACGCGTTCATGTCGGGCACCCTCCACGCGCTGGCCGCGCACGGCCTCCTCGGCGCCGGAGCACGGGAGCGGCTGCGCACGGTGGACCGGGCCACCCTCACCGACGTACTGCGCCACGCGGTCGCCTCCGCGGCCGTCACCGTCTCCCGGGCCGGTGCCAACCCGCCCGACGCGGCGGAGCTGAGGGAGGCGCTCGACGCGCAGGGAGGCGCCCGACCGTAACTGACAGACCGTCATGACCCGTTCGGCCCAGTCGAACGCATCCTCGCCAGGCGCCCCGCCGTTCGTCAACCGGCCGCAGTATGACAACGGGATCGGGGCAGCGGGTGACGGGAAGACGAGCAGCAGGCAGCGGGGCGGGGCCGCGGGGACGCGAGCGCGCCTTAGCGACCGGGAGTGGACGCACGGCCGTACTGGAGGGCGTGGCGGGCTGGGTGCCGGGGGAGCCGGTCCCCAACGAACTGCTCCCGGCCGGCTGGGGCGTCGACGACGCCTGGGTGCGTCGGCGCACCGGCATCGGCAGCAGGCACCGCGCCGGACCCGGGGCCGCCACCGGTGACCTCGCCTACGAGGCGGCCTCCCGGCTCCTCGCGGGCGCCCCGGCGGCCGGGCCCGTCGACGCGGTGGTCCTCGCCACCGCCACCCCAGACCACCTCTGCCCCGGCACCGCCCCCGCCCTCGCGGCCCGACTCGGGCTCGGCACCGTACCGGCGCTGGACATCGCCGCCGTGTGCAGCGGTTTCGTCTACGGGCTCGCCCTCTGCCACGGGCTCATCGCCTCCGGGCTGTACGGGCGCGTCCTGCTGGTCGGCGCCGATGTCTACTCGACCTGGCTCGACCCGGAGGATCGTTCCGCCGGAGTCGTCTTCGGCGACGGGGCGGGCGCGGCCCTGGTGGCGGCGGGGCAGGCCGGTGACCCCGGTGAACTGCTCGCCTTCGACCTGGGCAGCGACGGCACGGGCTACGAGCTGATCACCGTCCCCGGCGGCGGTGCCCGCGCCCGCGCGAGCGGGAAGCCGCCCGCGCTGCCGGACGCGTACTTCCGGATGCAGGGCTCCACCGTCTACCAGCACGCCGTCGAGCGCATGACCGGCTCCTGCCGGACGCTGCTGGAGCGGGTGGGCTGGGACCCGGCCGAGGTCGACCGCTTCGTGCCGCACCAGGCCAACGCCCGCATCCTGCGGGCCGTCGCGGACCGGGTCGGGATCGGACCGCAGCGCTGCGTCACCCATCTGGAGCGGGTCGGCAACACCGGCGCCGCCTCCATCCCCCTCGCCCTGGCCGACGCGGCGGGCCGGGGGGTGCTCCGGGGCGGCGACCGGGTGCTGCTCACCGCGTTCGGGGGCGGCTTGACCTGGGGCTCGGCCGCACTCCGCTGGCCGGGAACCCCGCAGACCGATTCGACGATTTCTACGGAAGGAACACAGCATGTCGCAGTCCGCTGATCAGGGCACCGGAGCCGGATCCGGAACCGCCGTCGCGGTGACGGGCGTCGGCCTGGTGACACCCGCAGGGGCTGACGAGCACAGCTTCTGGGAGGGGCTGTGCGCCGGGCACTCCACCGCCCGCCGCCGGCCCGAACTGGCCGGTCTCCCGGTCGACTTCGCCTGCGCGGCCGACGGCATCGACCTCGATGCGGCGGTCGGCGGCCGCTCGGTGTGGCGGATGGCCCGCTTCGTGAAACTGGCCGTCGTCGCGGCCCGGCAGGCCGTCGCGGACGCCGGGCTCGACCCCGCGGTGTGGGACGGCGGGCGGGTCGGCGTGGTGCTGGGCGTCGGCGTCGGGGGCGTCTCCGTCCTCGTCGACAACGCCGCCAAACTGGCCGCCTCGGGGCCCGACGCGGTGTCCCCGCTGCTCGTCCCGATGATGATCCCCAACGCGGCGGCGGGCGAGGTCGCCATCGCGCTGAAGGCGGGCGGCCCCTCCCTCGCCCCCGCCACCGCCTGCGCCTCCGGGGCCACCGCCGTCGCCGTCGCCCGGGATCTGCTGCTCGGCGGGAGCTGCGACGTCGTGGTGGCGGGCGGCTCCGAGTCGGTGCTGACCCCGCTGGTGGTGACCGCGTTCGCACGGATGGGCGCGCTCTCCACCCGTACCGACGATCCGGCGGGCGCGTCACGGCCGTTCGCCGCCGACCGGGACGGGTTCGTGATCGGCGAGGGCGCCGCCATGCTCGTCCTGGAGCGGGCGGAGGCGGCCCGCGCCCGGGGCGTACGGGCCCGCGCCCTGCTCACCGGCGCCGGGTCCAGCACCGACGCCCACCACCCCACGGCCCCGGCCCCCGACGGGCGCGGCGCCGAACGCGCGGTGCGGGCGGCCCTCGACCAGTCGGGGTGGACGGCCTGCGAGGTCGACCACATCAACGCCCACGGCACCTCCACCCCCCTCAACGACGCCATGGAGACCAACCTCATCTCCCGGCTCTTCCCGCACCGCCCGCCCGTCACCGCGTCCAAGGGCGTCATCGGGCACACCCTCGCGGCGGCGGGCGCGATCGAGGCGGTGGCCACCGTCCTGACGCTGGAACGTTCGCTCGTCCCGCCGATCGCCAACCTGGACTCCCTCCCCGACGCCTTCCCGCTCGACTGCGTGGTGAAGGAGCCCCGCCACCAGCGGGTCGAACGCGCGGTTAGCCACTCCTTCGGCTTCGGCGGTCACAACGTGGCGCTCGCCTTCCAACGCGCCTGACCCGAAAGGGCCGTTCGGGAACGGCGAGGGGTGTCCTCGCCGTTCCTTGATCGTTACTCTGTCGTGACCGTATTCATGCATGAAACGCCCCCGTCCACGACGATCGATCTGCTCACCCGAACGCTCTACGGTGACAACTTCCGCCAGGAGCACGCCTTCTGGCGTCGGCTGATCACAACAGAACCGTTTCGGCGGCCCGGTGGCGGCACCCCCGACGAGCGGCTCGCCCTCTCCTACCACCGGCTGCGCATCCTCAACGACGCACTGGACAGCGGCGCGAGGCTGGCCGCCGACCCCCGCGCCCTGGCCGCCCTGCACGAATGGCTCGGCCCGGTCGACCCCGCGCTGACCACCGTCGCGGGCATCCACTACAACCTCTTCCTCGGCTCCCTCCTCGACCACGACCCAGGCACGCTCCGCGACCTGTCGGACTTCCTGGAGCTGCGGAACATCGGCACCTTCCTCTGTACGGAGGTGGCGCACGGCAACGACGCGGCGGCCGTCGAGACGACCGCGACGTACGACCCCGAACGCGACGGCTTCGTCCTGCACACCCCGCACGCGGGCGCCCAGAAGTTCATGCCCAACACCAGCCCCGCCGGGGGCCCCAAGACCGGAGTGGTCGCCGCCCGGCTCCTCGCCGACGGCACCGACCACGGGGTCTTCCTCTTCCTCGCCCCGCTCACCGATGCCGTGGCCGCGCTGCCCGGCGTACGGGTGCGGCGGCTGCCCGCCCGGATGGGCTCCCCGGTCGACCACTGCCTCACCTCCTTCGACCGGTACTTCGTCCCGCGCGAGGCGCTGCTCGCCGGGGAGCAGGGGCGGATCGGCGCGGACGGCCGGTTCACCAGCCGACTGGCCAACCGCAGAAGGCGGTTCCTCCTCTCCATCGGGCGCGTCACCCCCGGCAAGCTCTCCATGAGCGCCTGCGCCGTCGGCTCCGCCCGGGTCACCCTCGCGATCGCGATCCGGTACGCGGGCCACCGGCTGGTCTCCGGGGCGCGCGGCGACCGGCGGGTGCCCGTCTACGCGCACCGCAGCCACCACGGCCCGCTCGCCGGGGCGATGGCCACCGTCTTCGCGATGAGCCTCCTGCACCGCAGGGCACTGGACCGCTGGGAGTCCGCCCCGGCTGCCGACCGGGCCGAGGCGGAGCGTCTGGTCGCCGTCGCCAAGGGGTGGATCACCTGGCAGGCGCGCGGCGTCATCGTCGAGTGCCGGGAGCGGTGCGGGGCGCAGGGGCTGCTGGAGAACAACGGCATGACCGAGCTGTTCACCGGAATCGAGGGGGCGATCACCGCCGAGGGCGACAACCTCGCCGTCCACGCCAAGGCCGCCGCCGAGATGCTGTTCGGCGTCACGGTCCGGGACGAGGAGGAGGGGGACGGGCCCGGCGACCTGGACGACCCGCACTTCCTGGGACGGCTGCTCGCGGCGGTGGAGGACATCTGGTTCGACCGCGCCCGGGAGCGGATCAGCGCCGCCCCGGCCGGGGACCCGCTCGGCCGGTGGAACGCCGCCTCGGGCCCGGCGCTGCGCGGGGTGGAGGCGTACGGCTACCGGCAGGCGGGCGAGGCGTTCGAACAGGCCGTGGCCGCACTGCCCGAAGGACCGGCCCGCGAGCGGCTCACCGAGCTGCACCGGCTCTTCGCCCTCCGGTGGATCGCCCGCAACAGCGGCGACCTCCTCGCCGCCGGACGGCTGACCGCCGGACAGGTGTCCGCGCTGCCCGACGCGGAGGAGCGGCTCATCGCGACCGTCGCCCGGCACGCCCCCGAGCTGGTGCGGTCCTTCGCGCTGCCGGAGCGGCTGATGTCGGACTGGCCGATCGCCGGACCCGGTTACGCGGACGCCTACGACGACCCGGAGGGGCCCTGGCACCGGGACCGCGGGCCGGCAGGGACCGGGGCGGGCGCTTCGGGCGGGAGCGGCAGCCGCACGGGAGAGGGGAGCGGCACCCGTACGGGCGCCGGGGCCGGGCGTCGTACGGCGGATTTCCTGCGGCCCGCCTGTGGCAGCAAGCGGCGGCGGCCGCTGCGCGAGAAGGTCGCGGCGCTCGGGACGCGCGGGGTGCTGCTGGCGTACTGGGGGACCACATCCGTGCTCTCCCGGTGGTTCGAGAAGCCGCAGGTGGGCGCAGATGAATCGGTTCGCCCCAGGGCGTAACCGGAAGATCTTCATCCAGTTACTTCGGCGGGGGCTGATTTCAGCCACCCGCCCCGCGTCAAGCCCCCGATGGGTTGATGAAGCCGTCGGCGGGCCGATGAACCGATGAGAGGAAACGCCGTGCAGACCCAGACCATCCACCCGAAGATCACCGAGGTACTCACCGGGACGTTCAAGGTGCCCGCGGCCGAGATCCTGCCGGAGTCCACGATGGACAGCCTGGAGATGGACTCCCTGGCCGTCGCGGAGTTCGCCGTCATCATCAAGGAGACCCTGGGGGTCACCGCCGACTCCGAGAAGCTCTACAAGGACGCCACGCTCGCCGACATCACCGCGTTCATCGACGCGGCCGTCGGCGGCGAGGCGGCGGGCAGTGCGGTGCCGGTGAGCAACACCCGATGAACCGACCCGCCATCGCCGTCACCGGCCTGGGCATGATCACCCCGGCCGGCCACACCACCGACACCACCTGGGACGGCGTCTGCCGAGGCGGTTCCTTCGCCCGCACCGTCCCCGAACTGCACGGCTGCGCCGTCGACTTCGCCTGTACGGTCACCGGCATCGACCTGGACGGAGCGGTCGGCGGCCGCAGCGCCTTCCGGATGGGCCGGTACGTCAAGTTCGCCGTCCTCGCCGCACGGGAGGCGGTGGCCGACGCCGGGCTCGACCCCGCCCACTGGGACGGCGCCCGCGTCGCCGTCGTCGTCGGCACCAGCAGCGGAGGCTCCGCCGGACTCACCGAACAGGCCGTCGCCCTGGAGCGGCGCGGCCCCGAGGCCACCTCGCCCTCGGGCATCCTGCTCACCATCCCGAGCATGCCCGCGGCCGAGATCGCCATCCAGATGAAGGCCACCGGCCCCAGCCTGGCGCCCTGCACGGCCTGTTCCTCCGGGGTGACCGCCCTCTCCGTGGCCCGCGACATGCTGGCGCTCGGCCAGTGCGACATCGCGATCGCCGGGGCCACCGAGTCGATCGTCTTCCCGGTCGCCATGACCGGCTTCGCCCGCTCCGGCGCGGCCGCCCTGCGGGACGCGGACGGGCCGGAGGGCGGCGACCCCGCCCGCCTCTGCCGCCCCTTCGCCGCCGACCGGGCCGGGCTCGTCATGGGCGAAGGCGCCGCGATCATGGTCCTGGAGCGGGCGGCGGACGCCCGGGCCAGGGGAGCGGCCCCCCGAGCGCTGCTCGCCGGCACCGGCGCCACGACCGACGCCCACCACCCGACCTCCCCGCACCCCTCCGGGGCGGTCGCCCAGGCCGCCGTGGAGGCGGCGCTGAGGGACGCGGGCTGGCGGGCCGAGGACGTGGAGCACGTCAACGCGCACGGCACCTCGACGCCCCTGAACGACGCGACCGAGGCCGCCCTCATCGGCCGGGCCTACCCGCACCGGCCGCCCGTCACCGCCCCCAAGGGCGTCCTGGGCCACTGCATGGGGCGGCCGGGGCCATTGAGGCGGGGCTGACCGTCCTGACGCTCCAGCACGGCATCGTCCCGCCGATCGCCAACCTGGACGCCCCCGACCCCGGGTTCGCCATCGACTGCGTCACCAAGACCCCGCGTGAGGTGCCCGTACGACGGGCCGTCAGCCACTCCTTCGGGTTCGGCGGACAGAACGCGGTGATCGCCCTGGAGGCCCCGTAGACCGTCCGACAGGCCCCCTGAGGGGCGGCCGGGCCGGTGCGGCGGGACGATCCCGCGCCGCACCGGCCCACGGGGGAGCGGCCCGCGCACCGGCTCCGACCTGGGCGAAGGCCCGTGATAGCTTGCCGGGGCCAGTCGAACCCCGGCGACGGGGTCAGGGAATCCGGTGCGAGACCGGAACTGACGCGCAGCGGTGAGGGGGACGGGCGGGGCCACGGCCACTGGAGCACCCACACGCTCCGGGAAGGCGTCCCGCCCGGACGAACCCGAGTCCGAAGACCTGCTGGCACCCGCGCCCCGCACCCGGGGCACGGAACCGTACGACGGGCTCCGCGGCTGGGCCCAGAGACAACCGAGGTCCTCCGTGCTGCCCCAGGCCACCCCCGCCCCGATACGTACCGCCGCCCTCCTCGCGGCCGCCGCCGTCCTGCTCACCGCCTGCGGCGGCGGGACCACCACATCCTCCGCCGAGGGCGGCGACCAGGCCGACGGCTTCCCCGTCACCCTGAAGAACTGCGGGCGCACCGTCACCGTCAAGGCGCCGCCCCAGCGGGCCGTCTCGGTCGACCAGGGATCGACGGAGATCCTCCTCTCACTGGGCCTCGCCGACCGGCTCGCGGGCACCGCCACCTGGAGCGACCCGGTCATGAAGGGCCTGGAGAAGGCCAACGCGGGCGTCGAGCGCATCTCCGAGAACCGGCCCTCCTCGGAGAAGGTCCTCGACAAGGAGCCCGACTTCCTCTCCGCCTCCTTCGCCTCCACCCTCGCCAAGGGCGGCGTCGCACCGCGCGAACAGTTCGAGAAGCTGGGCGTGCCGACCTACATCTCGCCCGCCGACTGCGTCGGCAAGGACAACAGCGGCGGCGGCGACGGAGCCCGTACCGCGCCCCTCACCATGGACAGCGTCTACACCGAAGTCCGGGAACTCTCCCAGGTGTTCGGCGTCCCCGAGCGCGGCGACGCCCTGGTGAAGAAGCTCCAGGAGCGGGTCGCGAAGGCCACCGAGGGCATCGACGGCTCGAAGGCCTCCCTCCTCTACTGGTTCTCCGACTCCAAGGCCCCCTACCTCGCGGGCTGTTGCGGCGCCCCCGGCGTCATCACCAGGGAACTCGGCGCGAAGAACGTCTTCGACGACACCCACGACGAATGGCCCCAGATCAGCTGGGAGACCGTCGCCGACCGCAACCCCGACGTCCTGGTCATCGGCGACCTGAGCCGCACCATGCAGACCGCCGAGAGCGCCGAGAAGAAGATCGAGTTCCTGGAGTCCAACCCGGTCACCAGGACCATGGACGCCGTGAAGAACCGCCGTTACGTGCTGCTCAGCGGCCAGGCCATGAACCCCACCATCCGGACGGTCGAAGGACTGGAGCGCGTCGCCGCCGGGCTGCGCGACTTCGGACTCACGGGGTGAGCGCCGGCCACCCGACGGCGAAGACGTCCCCCGGGGCACGGCGGGTGGGCGCGCCGTTCCAGGCGCTGCTCTGGACCGGCGGACTCGCGCTCCTGCTGCTCTCCACAGCCGTCGCCGTCACGATCGGGCCCGCCCGGATCTCCGTCCCCGACGTCTGGTCCGCCGTCGCCTCCCACCTCGGCTTCGGCACCTCGGAGCTGAGCCCGATCCGGGACGGCATCATCTGGAACCTGCGCATGCCCCGCACCCTGCTCGCCGCCGTGTGCGGGGCCGGGCTCGCGGTGTGCGGCACGGTGATGCAGTCCCTGCTGCGCAACCCGCTCGCGGACCCCTTCGTCCTCGGCGTCTCCTCGGGGGCCTCCACCGGGGCGGTCGTGGTGGTCGTCCTCGGGGTCGGCGGGGGAGCGGTGTCGCTCTCGGCCGGGGCGTTCGTCGGGGCCCTCTGCTCCTTCGCCCTGGTCCTGCTGCTCAGCCACACCCTCGGCGCCACCACCGACCGGGTGGTCCTCTCCGGGGTCGCCGCGATGCAGCTCTTCTCCGCCCTGACCTCCTTCGTCGTGATGACCTCCGCCGACGCCGAGCAGACCCGCGGAGTGCTCTTCTGGCTGCTGGGCTCGCTCAGCGGGGTCGGGTGGGGCGAAGTGGCCCTCTGCACCGCCGTCCTCGCCGTCTGCCTGGTGATCTGCCTGGCCCACGCCCGTACGCTCGACGCCTTCGCCTTCGGGCAGGAGGCCGCGGCCGCGCTCGGTGTCGACGTCGCCCGCACCCGGATCGTGCTGCTGTGCACCACCGCCCTGCTGACCGCCGCCCTCGTCAGCTCGGCCGGGGCGATCGGCTTCGTCGGCCTCGTCCTCCCGCACGCGGCCCGCGCGCTCACCGGCTCCGGCCACCGGCGGCTCCTGCCGGTCACCGCGCTCGCCGGGGCGATCTTCCTCGTCTGGGTCGACACCCTGGCCCGGACCGTCCTGGACCCGCAGGAAGTGCCCGTCGGAGTGGTCACCGCGCTGATCGGCGTCCCCGCCTTCGTCCTCGTCCTGTACCGCACCCGGAGCGCCTCATGAGCCCCACCACCGGCGGCGGCCTGCGTGCCGAACGGGTCGGCCGGAAGGCGGGCGGGCGGCTCATCCTCGACGGCGTCGACATCACCCCGCCACCCGGCGCCACCGTCGGACTGCTCGGCCCCAACGGCTCCGGCAAATCCACCCTGCTGCGCATCCTCGCGGGGCTCCTCGCCCCGGACACCGGCACCGTCACCCTGGACGGCGACCCGCTCACCGGCCTCGGCCGCCGCACCGTGGCCCGCCGGATCGCCGTGGTCGACCAGCACGCCGTCACCCAGGTCGACCTGAGCGTCCTGGATGTCGTACGCCTCGGCCGCATCCCGCACCGCCGCGCCTGGTCCGCCCCGGACCGCGGTGACGAGGAAGCCGTCACCGACGCCCTGCGGCGCACCGGGCTCACCGACCGGGCCGCCCAGTCCTGGCACACCCTCTCCGGCGGCGAACGCCAGCGCGTCCAGATCGCCCGCGCTCTCGCCCAGCAGCCCCGCGAACTCCTCCTCGACGAGCCCACCAACCACCTCGACATCCAGCACCAGCTGGAACTGCTCGCCCTGGTCGCCGCACTGCCCCTGACCAGTGTCGTCGCCCTGCACGACCTCAACCTGGCCGCGATGTTCTGCGACCGGATCACCGTGATGAAGGCGGGCCGGGTCGTCGCGGGCGGCACCCCGGCCGAGGTCCTCACCGAGGAGCTGATCGAGGACGTGTACGGGGTCCGTGCGGTCGTCACCCCGGACGGGCCGGAGGGACGACCTTCGGTACGGTTCCTGCCGCGTCGGTAGCCGTCGGGGTCCGGCATGAATGCCGGGCAGGAGGCACCGGTCCCGGACAGCCCGCCGGGCGGACCCGTCGTACGGGCCCGCCCGGAGGTCGAGGACATGGGAGCGGCCTTCCGGCCGCCGGAAGGAGGTGCCGTCAGCGGCGGCGCCCCTGGCCGAACTCGCCACCGGCGTCCTTGCCGGTGCCCATGTCCTTGCCGTCCGCGTAGTCGATCTTCTCCTTGCGGATCTCGGCCGAGACTTCCTTCTGCTCGGTGACCCGCTCGGTCTCCAGCCGCACCCGCTCCACCGGGACGGCCTCCTTGCGCACGGTGGCGCGCTCCGCGTGCAGGGTGACCTCCACGTCCTGCTCGCCGAAGTCCGTCGTACCGGTCACCTTCTCACCGGGCTGCAACGGCTCGCGGACCACCCGCACCTCCTCGTGGGAGACCGGAACGGACCGGGTGACCTCCTCGGTCACCACGTACTTGTGCAGCCGGGCCCGGCCGCTCTCGTACTCCTCCGTACCGACGTGCAGCTGCTCCTCGGAGCGGATCAGCTCGTCCTTGCCGCTCATGTCGGCACCCCGGGACGCGCCCGCGCCCGCGAGCGGCCTGGAGGTGGCGGAGGTGTCGCGGTGCCTGCCGGTACCGGCGCCCGCACCGGCCATGCCGGCTCCGGCCGTCGTCCCCGCGGCGCCCGTGCCCGTCGTGGTGTGGCCGGTCGCCTTGGCGCTCGGCGGCGGCGTGCCCGTGCCTCGGGCCGTGCCCGCCGCACCCGCTCCGGCCGCGCCCATGGCGCCCGTTCCGGCGACGGTCCGGGCGTCGGCGCCGGTACCCGTGCCGGTGCCCTTGGCGTCACCGCCGAGATTGCCCGCCTTACGGGTCATGCCGTAGTGCTGGTACAGCTCCTCCTCCTCGGCGACGGAGAGGTGCGCGTCCGCGTCCACGCGGGGCGCCTCCTTGACCGTCTCCTTGGAGTGCGAGACATGCAGGTCGGAGCCCACTCGACGGGCTCCGGCGAGCGGTACGAAGCTCTCCTTCATGCCGAACAGGCCGGTCTTGACCGTGACCCAGTCGGGCTTGCCGGTGTCGTCGTCGACGTACACCCGGCCCACACTGCCGACCTTCTCGCCCTCGTTGTCGTACACGGTCAGACCGTCGAGCTCTCCGGAATCCGTGAAACCGTCAGCGGCTCCCATAACCGAACCCTCCTCGCTGGGCGCGCCCTGTGGGTGGCTCCACCAGATGTGGCACGTCCGGCTTCCATCGCGCCTCACCCGGTTGGACGGTGCAACCGCCCGGCCACCCGGCCGAAGGGCCCCCGGAGGCCCCGGGGACCCTGCTGGCCCCGTACGGAGCCGCCCGGCGGCCCGTGACCCGGTTAGGCCAATCGGGTGAGCGGGTGCGGGCCCCGCATATGATCGGCGGAGCGCGGCGGCCCCGGGAGGACGGGCCAGAGCCGGTCCCGCCGAGCCACCAGGGGTGCGCCATCGATTCCGTACGTGTCCACCTGCCCGGCCGATGCGCTGAACCCCGCAGCGAACCGCGCGCCGAGCTTCGCGACCGGCACGAGGACGGCCACCACCTCCACCACCTGGTGTGGCGGCTGGGCCCCGGGGTGCGGGTGTGCAGCAGCGCGGTGCTCGGCGGCGGCATCGGCCCCCGCGCCTGGATCCTCAACGCCCAGGTCCCCGGCGGCTATCCCCGCCTCGACCCGGACCGCCATCTCGCGGAGATCGCCGCCGCCGAAGGGCTCACCGGCCCGGGCGTCGGGCTGATGACCGCCGCCGAGGTCGCCGCGTACACGACCGGCCACGACGGCGGCGTCACCGCGACCGTCACCACGGGCCTCGGCGTACGGGGCTGGGCGGCGGCCCCCGAAACCACGGTTCTGGATACCGTGGCCTCCCAGACCGCAGCCCCGGAACGCGCGGCCGCCGAAACCGCGACCGGCGAAACCTCAACGCCCGAAACCACGGCCCCGGAGTTCGTGGCCGCTGAAACCCCGACGCCCGAAACCACGGCTCCCAAACCTGTGGCCCCCGGCACGGAACCCCGCACCCCGCCCCGGCCCGGCACGGTCAACATCGTCGTCGGACTCCCCGTCGCCCTCTCCGACGCCGCCCTGGTCAACGCCGTCGCCACCGCCACCGAGGCCAAGGTCCAGGCCCTCCTGGACGCCGGACTCGACTGCTCCGGCACCCCCACGGACGCCGTCTGTATCGCCGCCCCCGAGCCGGGGCCCGACGGCGGCGAGCCATTCGCCGGACCCCGCTCCCCCTGGGGCGCGCGCATCGCCCGCGCCGTGCACACCGCCGTACTGGCCGGAGCGCGCCCGGCGCGGGACCTCAGCTGACCGTCACCGGGTGCCGCACCACCGCGTCGAAGAGGTACCCCTGCGTGTTGTGCGCGGTCTCCTTCGGCTGCGTACGCCCCGACCGGTCGGTGGCCCGCGCCAGCAGCTCGACCGGCCCCGTCCGCACCGGCACCCAGTCCGCCGACCACCGCACCCAGCTCCCGGCCCGCGGCACGTCGTGCAGCCGGGCCGGCCGCCACCGCTGCCCGCCGTCGGTGCTGACCTCCACCGACCGCACCGGAGCCCCGCCCGACCAGGAACGGCCGGTCAGCACCGTACGGCGACGGGCGCGGAACGTGGCGCCCCGCTCCAGCTCGAAGGCGCTCTTCAGGGTCTGCCGGGTCAGCGGGGCGCTGCCCTCCGGCGGGTAGCCGGGGCCGAAGAGCCGGTAGAGGCCGGTGTTCCACGGGGTGAGCAGCGGTTCGGCGCTCACCTCGATGTCCCCGAGCCACTTGACGTCGGCGATGCCCACCCAGGACGGCGCGATCACCCGGAGCGGGTACCCGTGGTCGGGCGGCAGAGGCTCGCCGTTCATCTCGTACGCGAGGAGCACGTCGTCCAGCGCCTTCGCCACCGGCAGCGGACGGCGCACCCGGCCCAGGCTCACTCCGTCCGTGACCACCTCGGCGTCCAGCCCGCGCGGCAGCACGTCCTCCGCGTGGCGCCCGATCCCGGCCCGGCGCAGCACATCGCCCAGCCGCACCCCGCGCCAGCGGGCCGTGCCGATCGCCCCGAGCGTCCACGCCGTGCCGCTGACCGGCTGCCCCTGCTGCGAGGCGAAGAAGCTGCGCCCGTTGCCCGCGCACTCCACGAAGGCGGTACGGGTGACCGAGGGCAGCCGCAGCAGATCGGCGTACGTGAAGTCGACCGGGCCGCCCTTGAGGCCGTCGCCCCAGACCGTCAGCTTCCAGGTGGCCCGGTCGATGTCCGGGGTCGCGGTGTGGTTGCGGACGAAGAACCGGTCGGCGGGGGTGAGCAGCCCGGTGCCCTTGAGCGCGGCGAAGTTGGTCTCCGCGTTGGTGCCGCGCAGCGTGAACAGCTCCGGAGGCAGCGGCTTGACGACCCCGGGCAGCCCGGCGGCGGGGGCCGGAGCCGCCGCCCGGGCCGGGGCGGTGACGGAGGCCAGCGGTACGGCGGCCGTCGCGGCCGCGACGAGCCGCAGCAGATCGCGGCGGTCGATCCCGGCGGAACGCGCCCGCCCGGCGGACCACTGGCGCAGCCGTATCCGGTCGTAGGCGGCCTCGGAGGCCGGGGACAGTGGGGTCATGGCAGCTCCTGGTGGGGGAGGGACGGTGGGGAGGCGGCAGGGGGAGCGGACGGGACCGTGGGCAGCAACTCCCTTACGAGAGAGGCGACCTGGTCCGTCTCGATGAGGAACCCATCGTGGCCGTAAGGAGATTCGACGATCCGCAGTCCGTCGCAGCCGGGCAGCAGCTCCGCCAACTGCCGCTGTTGGGAGAGCGGATAGAGCCGGTCCGAGTCGACGCCTGCCACCAGCGCGGGCAACTCGGCTCGGCGCAGCGCCTGTTCGACTCCGCCCCGGCCCCGTCCCACGTCGTGCCCGTTCATCGCCTCGGTGAGCGTCACATAGCTGCCCGCGTCGAACCGGCGCACCAACTTCCCCGCGTGGTGGTCGAGATAGGACTCCACCTGATAGCGCCCGCCGCGCCGCGGCTCCTCGCCCGGCTGTGGCTCCCGGCCGAAGCGGACGGCGAGTTCGGGCTCGCTGCGGTACGTGATGTGGGCGATGCGGCGCGCTTGGCCGAGGCCCCGGTGCGGACCGGTGCCGGGCGGGGCGTGGTGGTAGTCGCCGCCGCGCCACCCCGGGTCCGAGCGGATCGCGTCGATCTGCACCGAGCCCCAGGCGATCTGCTCGGCGGAGGCGGCGGCCGGGGCGGCGAGCACCAGCAGCGAACCGGTCCGCTCCGGTCTGCTCACCGCCCACTCCAGGGCCCGCATCCCGCCCATGGACCCGCCGATCACCGCCGCCCACCGCTCGACGGAGAGCGCGTCGGCGAGCGCCGCCTCGGCCGCCACCTGGTCCCGTACCGTCAGATACGGGAACCGGGAACCCCAGGGCGCGCCGTCGGGCCCCGGGGAAGAGGGGCCCGTACTGCCCTGGCAGCCGCCGAGCACGTTCGGGGCGACGACGAACCACCGGTCGGTGTCGAGCGCCCGGCCGGGGCCGACCAGCGCGTCCCACCAGCCGGGGGCGGGGTGGCCGGGACCGGCGGCTCCGGCCACATGGCTGTCGCCCGTCAGCGCGTGCAGGACCAGCACGGCATTGGAGCCGTCCGCCGCCCGCTGCCCCCAGGTCTCGTACGCCAGGCGGACCCCCGGTAGCCGGGCGCCGGACTCCAGGGGCAGCGGGTCCTCGATCGTCACCCAGCGGCGACGACCGGGCGGGTCCCCCTCCCGCCGGCCGCCGGAGGCCGGTGGGAAGGGAAGTGCGGCGGGCGCGGTCGTACGGTTCAGGACGCGGCCTTCGCGGCCCGGAACCCGGCGTCCAGGTCGGCCTTGAGGTCGGTTACGTTCTCCAGACCGACCGAGAGCCGCACCAGACCGGGCGTGGCGCCGGTGAGGAGAAGCTGCTCCTCCGTCAGCTGGCTGTGGGTGGTGGAGGCGGGGTGGATGATCAGGCTCCGTACGTCACCGATGTTGGCGAGATGGCTGAACAGCTCCACCGCGTCCACGAAACGCTTGCCCGCCTCGGCCCCGCCCTTCAGCTCGAAGGAGAGCACCGCTCCCGCGCCGCGCGGCAGATAGCGCTGCCCGGCCTCGTACCAGCGGCTCGACGGCAGACCCGCGTAGTGCACGGTCTCCACCTCGTCGCGCCCCTCCAGCCAGCGGGCCAGCTCCAGGGCGTTGGAGGTGTGCCGCTCCAGCCGCAGGCTCAGCGTCTCCACCCCCTGGAGCAGCAGGAACGCAGAGTGCGGGGAGAGCGCCGGGCCCAGGTCGCGCAGCAGCTGGACACGGAGCTTGATGGCGAAGGCGCCCGGTCCCAGGGCGGGCCAGTAGCGCAGCCCGTGGTAGCTCGGGTCCGGCTCGTGGAAGTCTGGGAAGCGCTCGGCGTGCGCCCCGAAGTCGAAGGTGCCGCCGTCCACGACGACCCCGCCGATGGTGGTGCCGTGCCCGCCGAGGAACTTGGTCGCGGAGTGGACGACGATGTCCGCGCCGTGCTCGATGGGCCGCAGCAGGTACGGCGTCGGCACGGTGTTGTCCACGATCAGCGGGACCCCGGCGGCGTGCGCGGTGTCGGCCACCGCCCGGACGTCCAGCACGTCGCCGCGCGGATTGCCGAGCGTCTCGGCGAAGAACGCCTTGGTGTTGGGGCGGACGGCGGCCCGCCAGGCCTCCAGGTCGTCGGGGTCCTCGACGAACGTCACCTCGACCCCGAACCGGGGCAGGGTGTGGCGGAAGAGGTTGTAGGTGCCGCCGTAGAGCGAGGGCGAGGAGACGATGTGGTCGCCCGAACCGGCCAGCGTCAGCAGCGCCAGGGTCTCGGCCGCCTGCCCGGAGGCGAGCGCCACGGCCGCGACCCCGCCCTCCAGCGCGGCGATCCGCTGCTCCAGGACGTCCTGCGTGGGGTTGTGGATGCGGGTGTAGATGTTGCCGGGCTCGGCGAGGGAGAACACGTCCGCGGCGTGCCGGGTGTCGCGGAAGACGAACGACGACGTCTGGTAGATCGGCACCGCGCGGGCGCCCGTCGTCGGGTCCGGGGCGGCTCCGGCGTGGATCTGCTGGGTCTCGAACGACCAGGCGGCCCCGGGTTTCCGGCGGTCGGTGTCCTCGGGGGTGTGGCCTGCGGTGACGGAGTCGAGGGGCTGGCTCATGTGTTTCCTCGCACGTGGTTCGGTCGCCGTACGGCGTACGTCCGCCGGTCGGCGGCAGCCCGGGCGGCACCGGGCTGATTACGGACCGTAGGACGTGCCGGACCGCCCCGGAAGCGTGTCGCCCTCTTGGCCACGAACCTGCAATACGGCGGCAATGCGAAGGCCGGTCCGGAACCCCGGACCGGCCTTCATCCCGTGCCGCAACGCGGCGAAATCTCACTCCTGAGGTCTCACTCCTGGGTGAGCATCCCGCTGCGCAGCTTGCCCAGCATCCGGCTCAGCAGCCGGGAGACGTGCATCTGCGATATCCCCAGCTCGGCCCCTATCTGGGCCTGCGTCAGCTCCTGGCCGAACCGCATGTCGATGATCCGCCGCTCCCGCTCGTCCAGGTCGCCCAGCAGCGGCGCGAGGGCGTGCAGGTTCTCCACGGCCTCCATCGCCGGATCGGGTTCGCCCAGCACATCGGCGAAGGTCCGCCCGGCGGTGTTCTGCGGACCGGACTCCGTGGAGTCGGTCGGCATGTCCAGGGAACCCGCCGTGTAGCCGTTGGAGGCGACGATGCCCTCGGTGATCTCCGCCTCGTCCATGCCCAGATGCTCGGCCAGCTCCTTGACCGTGGGGTCGCGGTCCAGCTCGGCGGAGAGCTGCTCCTTCGCCTTGGCGAGGTCGACCCGCAGCTCCTGGAGGCGCCGGGGCACATGGACGGCCCAGCTGGTGTCCCGGAAGAACCGCTTGATCTCACCGACGATGTAGGGGACGGCGAAGGAGGTGAACTCGACCTCGCGGGAGAGGTCGAAGCGGTCGATCGCCTTGATCAGCCCGATCGTCCCGACCTGGACGATGTCCTCCATGTCCCCGCTGCCCCGGTTCCGGAAGCGGTTGGCGGCGAACCGGACCAGGGACAGGTTCATCTCGATCAGGGTGTTGCGCGCGTACTGGTACTCGTGCGTGCCCTCCTCCAGCACCTGGAGACGGTCGAAGAAGAGGCGCGAGAGCCGGCGCGCGTCCATGGGGGCGACCTTGCCGGCATCTTCGATCCAAGGAAGGTCCTCCGTGGTGCTCGTCCGGTGGTCCGCACCGGTGGTCCGCGCGGTCTGTGCCGTCATCTCGTCACGCTCCCCTCGCTCGTAGGCCATGAGGTCTACTCGCCTGCCCTGCACTCCCGCCCTCATGCATGGAGCAGGGGACGGGATTCAGTCGGCCGGTGAGAAGTGGCCGGGAACGGCCTGCCTGGAGCCCTGAAACCCCGTCATGGGGCGGACGGATCCACAGGGGGCGCACAGAACCGCCCCACCGGTACGGGGGAGCCCGGTGGGGCGGTCTCCACCAGAGTGCCACAGCTGACGGGCAGTTGGGGCCGGACCGGGCCGTATTGGCTGACGGATGAGTCGAATTCGCCGGTCCCCGGGGCGGGCGCACGCCGGTCCGCACCGTGCTCCGGAACCTCTCCCTCCGGGCGGCGCGGAGCCCTTCGGAGCCCCCGGCCGAGCGCTCCGTTGCAGCCGCGTGAACAGTTCCCCGACACGGAATACGCCCTGCGCGCATCGGCTTTTGCCGGGTGGCGGGCGCGCGACGCCAGGGCACCGGGGTGCCCGCAGGGAGGAACCGCGCGATGGACCGGAACGAGGGAGAGCATGCGCCATTCGTACGCGTACGAAGAGGGGTGCCGGGGCATGGCACGGGGTGCCGGTGAACGGCCCGATCCGATCGCCGGGGTGATCTTGTGAGCACCCTCGACCGGCACCAGGGACCAGCCCTCCGACAGCCGTCCGCCGCCGCCCGGGCGGCGGGCGCCGGGTCCGGGGAGCCCAGTCCGGTGGCCGGGGACCCGCACCCGCTCGACGCCCCCGCCCTCGCCTCGCTCACCGGCCCGCACGCCCACTTCGCCGAGCGCCGGGGCCGGATCCTGCGCTACCCCGTCGACGTCACCCCCTGGACCGCCCACCCCGACGCGCCGGACGCGCGGGACTGGGTCGATCTCGCGGCGCTCGCTGGTCCGGGCGGCGCCATCGGCCTGAACACGCTGCGGGAGGAGCCGCCGGAGGGGTGGGAGATCCTCCAGCGGGTCGCCGGGGTCCAGCTCGTCGACGAGTCGGTGGTCCCGGAGCCCGACGCGGAAGCCGTGCGGCTCGGCCCGGCCGACGTACCGGAGATGCTGGACCTGGTGGAGCGCACCCGCCCCGGCCCCTTCCTGCCGCGCACCGTGGAGCTGGGCACCTATCTCGGCATCCGCCGGGGCGGCGCCCTGGTGGCGATGGCGGGGGAGCGGCTGCACCCACCGGGCTGGACCGAGATCAGCGCGGTCTGCACGGACGAGTCCGTACGGGGGCAGGGGCTGGCGAGCCGCCTGGTCCGGGCGGTCGCGTACGGGATCCGGGAGCGCGGCGAGACCCCGTTCCTGCACACCTCGGCCGCCAACACGGGGGCGATCCGGCTCTACGAGGCGCTCGGCTTCCGGCTCCGCGCCCACCCGGAGTTCCTCTCCCTCCAGGCCCCGGCCGCGCTCCCGCCCACCGAGGAGGCCCGCGAGGCCGCGCTGCGGTGACCAGGGCCGTGCTCCGGTGACCGGGATCGCGCTGCGATGCCCCTGGCCGTGCTCCGGTGGCCCGGTCCGGCGGCGGGACCCGGGGCGCCCACGGCCCGGCGGCGGGACTTCCGGCACCCGCCGCCGGGTCGGCTTCCAGGACTTCGTACCCCCGCCGGGCCCGCCGGAGGTCCCGGGCCGAACGACCCGTTCGGGACCTTCGGCACCCCCTGCGGGCCCTATGCCCCCCTGCGCCCGGGCCCGGACCCCGGTCAACTGGAAGGGACCGGCCGAACAGCGGGCGGCATCGAGGAGTGGACGGAAGGAGCGGCCGTGGCCCTGGGCAGACGGCGCACGGCACGGGACCGGACGGCGGCCCCGTCCGGAACGGACGCGGTCGCGGCGGCGGCCACGGGCCGGATCGGGAGCGGGGCGCTGGCCGGCGGGCTGGCGCTGCTCACCGCCCTGATCGTCCTCCTGGACCTGGCCGTCGGCGAGGACCTGCGGGTCATCCCCTTGCTGGTGGTCGTCCCGGCGCTGGCCTCGGTCTTCTGCACCCTCCGGCAGACGGTCTGGGTCGCGGTCTGGATCACGGTGGTCGTCGTCGCGTCCGGCCTCGGCGGTGACGGCACTTTCTGGGACTTCGTCTTCGGCATCGGCTTCACCGTCCTCGCCTGCGCCCTCGGCGTCGCCGCCTGCGCGGCCCGCATACGCCACGCCACCGAGGTGGCCCGGCTCCGCTCCGCCGCCGTCGCCCTCCAGCGGCAGATCCTGCGCCCGCTGCCGGTCGTCACCGACCAGGTCTTCGCGTACGGGCTCTACGAGCCGATCGAGGAGGACCGCTTCGTCGGCGGCGACATCTACGAGGTCGTCGAGTCGCCGTACGGGACCCGGGTGATCATCGGGGACGTCCAGGGCAAGGGGCTCGCGGCCATAGGAGCCGGGTTCGCCGCCATCGCCGCCTTCCGCGAGGCCGCGGTCCGCGAGCCGACGCTGACCGGGGTGGTGGAGGCCCTGGAGGACGCCGTCGTCCGGCACAACGTGTTCTCCGCCCAGACCGGCGAGGCCGAACGCTTCGTGACCGCGCTGGTCCTCGGGTTCGACGACGAGGACCGCGTACAGGCGGTCAACTGCGGCCATCTGCCGCCGCGCCTGCTGCACGAGGGCCGGGCCTCCGCCGTCCCGCTGCGCCAGATCTCCGTGCCCCTCGGCCTCGCGGGGCTCAGCCGCGAGACCCGTACGGCGGAATCGTTCGCCTTCCCACCCGGCGCCACTCTCCTGGCCGTCACCGACGGGGTGACCGAGGCCCGTGACGCGGCCCGCGCCTTCTACCCGTTCGACCGGCGGCTGGCCGACTGGGCCGGGCACGGCCCGCGCGAGCTGCTCGACGCGCTCCGCACCGACCTGGAGAAGTTCACCGGAGGGGTCCGGCGCGACGACGTCGCCGCACTCGCCCTGCGCCGCGCCCCGGGCGACGGCGGACCGCGACCGGCCTCCGGGGCCGGGGAGGCCGCCAGGCCGGTCGCGGGTGCGGTCACCGACTGAGGGCGCCGTGACCGACTGAACGGAGAGCCGCCCGATGTCCCCATGAGACTGATGTCGCATGGGGACATTTTCAGGTGTACGGTGCATGTATGAGTCCGGAAGAGAGCACCCCGGAGCGCCCGGAGCGCGGGACAGCTGAACGCAGGGCGCCCGAGCGGCGCAGCCGCAAGGCCCGCCGCACCCGCGACACCCTCGCGCAGGCCGCGTTCGAGCTGGTGCTCGACCGGGGGCTGCGCTACGTCACAGTCGAGGAGATCGCGGAGGCCGCCGACGTCGACCGCCGCACCTTCAGCCGCTACTTCGCGAGCAAGGAGGCCGCGGCCCTCGACTCCCTGCGCGGCGACGGCGACCGGATCAACGCGGCCCTGCGTGCCCGCCCGGCCGAGGAGCCCCCGCTCCTCGCCTACCGGCGCGCCGTCCTCGCCTGGCTGGCCGACCCCGAGGCGGAGCCCTGGCACCGCCGCCCCCGGATCTTCGACCTCCTGGTCGCCGCCGAGGACGAACCGACCCTCTACGCGGCCTTCCACCACATCCGGGTGGACGCCCAGGAGGACTCGATCGCCATCGTCGCGGACCGGCTCGGCGTCGACCCGCGCCATGACATCCGCCCCGCCGTGACCGTGGCGGCGGGCGCGGGCGCGCTCCTCGCGGCCCAGGCCGCCTGGGTGCGCGGCGGACGCCCGGACGCCCTGCCCGCGCTGGTCACCGAGGCGTTCGACGCGCTCTCGGCGGACCTGCTCACGGCACCGGACACCGCAACGGGCCGCCACCGGCCCGGCACTGCAGAAGACAGCGCCACCGAAGACACAGCAGAAGCAGAAGCAGAAGAGGCAACCTCATGAGCACTACCCCCACCACCCCCGCAGCCGAGTTCGCCGGCCGTACCGCCCTCGTCACCGGCGGCGCCTCCGGCATCGGCCTCGCCGTGGCCCGGCTGCTCGCCACGGCCGGTGCGGCCGTCGTCGTAGCGGACTACGACGAGGAGAGCGCCCGCAAGGCCGCCGCCCAGCTGGAGAGCACCGGGGCGCGAGCCGCCGCCGTCCGCATGGACGTCACAGACCCGGCCTCCGTGGAAGCCGGGGTGCGGTTCACCGTGGAGACCTTCGGCGCCCTCCACCTGGCCGTGAACAACGCCGGGATCGCGGGCCCCTCCGCCCCCACCGGGGCCTACCCCGTCGAGGACTGGGACCGGGTCGTCGCCACCAACCTCAGCGGCGTCTTCTACTCGATGCGCCACGAACTCCCCGCCATCGTCGCGGCGGGCGGCGGCGCGATCGTCAACATGTCCTCCATCCTCGGCACCAACGGCTTCGCGGGCTCGCCCGCCTATGTCGCCGCCAAGCACGGCGTCGTCGGCCTCACCAAGAGCGCCGCGCTCGAATACGCCGCACAGAACGTCCGGATCAACGCCGTCGGCCCCGGCTTCATCGACACCCCGCTCCTGCGGAACGCCGACCCCCAGGCCCGCGAGCACCTGATCTCCCTGCACCCGGCCGGACGCCTGGGCACCGCCGAGGAGGTCGCGGAACTCACCGTCTTCCTCCTCTCAGAGAAGGCCTCCTTCATCCACGGCAGCTACCACCTGGTGGACGGCGGCTACTCCGCCCCGTGACGACGGCGCCCGGGTGGCGGACGGGGGAGTCGGGCGGGACAAAGGAGAGAGCGATACGGGCACGGGGGCGAGGGAGCCGGGGGGCAACGAGGGCACGGGGGCAACGAGGGCCAGGAAGAAACCAGCGGGAAGAAGCGAGGAGACCCCATGAAAGCCGTCCAGTACCGAGCCGTCGGCGCCGCCCCCGAGGTCGTCACCGTCCCCGACCCCGAGCCCGGCCCCGGCCAGGTCCTCCTCAAGGTGACCGCCGCCGGTGTCTGCCACTCCGACATCGCGGTGATGAGCTGGACCGCCGACCAGATACCCTTCCCGCTCCCGCTCACCCTGGGCCACGAGGGCGTCGGCACGGTCGCCGCGCTCGGGGACGGCGTGACCGGCCTCTCCGAAGGCGACTCCGTCGCGGTGTACGGGCCCTGGGGCTGCGGGATCTGCGTCAACTGCGCCGAGGGCAAGGAGAACTACTGCCTGCGCGCCAAGGAGCTGGGCATCATGCCGCCCGGCCTCGGCGCCCCCGGCGCCATGGCCGAGTACATGATCGTCGACGACCCCCGCCACCTGGTGCCCATCGGTGAGCTGGACCCGGTGAAGACCGTCTCGCTCACGGACGCCGGACTCACCCCGTACCACGCGATCAAGCGCTCCCTGCCCAAGCTCGTCCCCGGCGCGACGGCCGTCGTCATCGGCACCGGAGGCCTCGGCCATGTCGCGATCCAGCTCCTGCGCGCCATGACGGCCGTACGGGTCGTGGCACTCGATGTCACCGAGGAGAAGCTCGACCTCGCCCGGGCCGTCGGCGCCCACGAGGCCGTCCTCTCCGACGAGAAGGCGGCGGCCCGCGTCCTGGAGCTGACCGGCGGACTCGGCGCGCACGTCGTCCTGGACTTCGTCGGCGCCCCGCCCACCGTGCAGACCGCCGGGGCCGCCGCCCGGGTCGACGGCGACGTCACGATCGTCGGCATCGGCGGTGGCGCGCTCCCCGTCGGCTTCGGGACGCTTCCGTACGGCACCAACGTCAGCGCCCCCTACTGGGGCTCGCGCAAGGAGCTGGCGGAGGTGCTGGACCTGGCCCACGCGGGCGCCGTGGACGTCCACGTGGAGACGTACTCCATCGACGAGGCCCCGCGCGCCTACGAGCGGCTGCACGAGGGCCGGATCAACGGCCGCGCGGTCATCCTGCCGAACGGCTGAGCCGTACCCGTACGTCCGCGAGCGGGGCAGGGAAGAATCCCCGGCCCCGCTTCCCGCACCCCGTTACACTCGATGCCATGGGTTCGTACTACTACTTCCGCTGATTCCCCGGCCCGGACAGCCGCCGCCCGACGCCTGACGTCACCGGCAGGCACCCACCGGCCCGACCGCCGCCGAGCACAGCACCGCCCGTGACCTCACCGGGCGGCCCCCGCTCGTCGCCGTCCCCGGTGTGCCGCTGTCCCTCCGCCGTCCGGACACCCACGTCACGCCCCGCCCTCCCCGCGCGTCCCCGCACGCGCCACCGCGGGCCGGGCACCCAGGAATCAGGGAAAAGGCACCCATGCACCCCCAGCGCGAACGCGCCCAACTGACCATGAAGGACGTCTCCAAGGCGTACGGGGACCGCTCCGTACTCGACCAGGTGACGCTCACCGTCCGCCCCGGCGAGAAGGCCGCCGTCATCGGCGAGAACGGCTCCGGCAAGTCCACCCTCCTGCGTCTGCTGGCCGGGGCCGAGCAGCCGGACAGCGGTGAGATCACCGTCCGCTTCCCCGGCTCCACCGGCTATCTCGCCCAGACCCTCGCCCTCGACCCGGCCGACACCGTGCAGGACGTCGTCGACGCCGCCCTGGCCGAACTCCGCACCCTGGAACGGGCCATCCGCGCGGCCGAGGAGAGACTGTCGGCGGGCGACCCGACGGAGGCGGAACTCGCCGCGTACGGAGACCTCCTCACCGCCTACGAGGAGCGCGACGGCTACCGCGCCGACGCCCGCACCGAAGCCGCCCTCCACGGCCTCGGCCTCGCCCACCTCACCCGGGACCGTGCGCTCGCCACCCTCTCCGGCGGCGAACAGTCCCGGCTGGCCCTCGCCTGCGTCCTGGCGGCCGCCCCCGAACTGCTCCTCCTGGACGAACCCACCAACCACCTGGACGTACGGGCGGTGACCTGGCTGGAGGAACACCTGCGCGCCCACCGCGGCACCGTCGTCGCCATCACCCACGACCGGGCCTTCCTGGAGCGGGTCACCTCCGTGATCCTGGAGGTCGACCGCGATCTGCGCACGGTCACCCGGTACGGGGACGGCTGGGACGGCTACCGTACGGCCAAGGCGGCAGCCCGCCGCCGCTGGGCGCGGGAACACCAGGAGTACCTGGACGAACTGGCCCGTACGCAGGAGCTGGTGGACGCCGCCGGACAGCGGCTCGCGGCCACCGGCAAGGACCCGAAGCAGGGGTTCGGCAAGCACCGCCGCTCCCACGAGGCCAAGCTCTCCGGCCAGGTCAGGGCCGCCCGCACCCGGCTGGAGGCGCTGCGCCGCACCCCCGTACCGCCCCCGCCCAAGCCGCTCGCCTTCACCGGCCGTCCGGCCCTCGCGGGGGAGACCGGGCCCGGCCCCCTGGTGGAGCTGGCCGACATCTCCGTGGGCGACCGGCTCCACATCCCGGCCTTGCGCGTGGAGCCCGGGGCGCGGTTGCTGGTCACCGGGGAGAACGGGGCCGGGAAGACCACCCTGCTGCGGGCCCTCGCCGGGGACCTGGCGCCCGACACCGGGACGGTCGCCCGCCGCGCCCGGGTCGGCTACCTCCCGCAGGAGCTGCCCGCCCGGCCGACCCGGCGCACCCTGCTCGCCACCTACGCGGCGGGCCGCCCGGGCTTCCCGGACGAGTACGCGGACGAACTGCTGGAGCTGGGCCTGTTCCGCCCCGAGGACCTCGGGGTGCCGGTCGCGTCCCTCTCCATCGGCCAGCAGCGCAGGCTCGCCCTGGCCCGGCTGGTGGTCCGGCCGGCCGATCTGCTGGTGCTGGACGAGCCGACCAACCACATCGCGCTCGACCTGGTGGAGGAGGTGGAGACGGCGCTCGCCCAGTACCCGGGAGCCGTCGTGGTGGTGTCGCACGACCGCAGCTTCCGCGCCCGCTTCACCGGTGACGTACTGGAGTTGAGGGCGGGCCGCCCCGCCGCGGACTGTCCCTCCGGGGAAGCGGGCCCGACCCCGCCGGGACTCGCCTACGCCTCCGGGGAGCCGGAGCCCTCTTCGCGTACCCGGTCGCGCAGCCGCGTCACGAAGACCCGCTGACCGGCGATCAGCCGCTCGGCGGCCTGCTCCGGCGTGCACCAGGCGAACCGGTCCATCTCCGGGAACTCCCGCTGCACGCCGGAGCCGCGCGGCCACTCCATCGTGAAGGTCCCCGGCACCACGGCCGCCACGTCCAGCTCCGCCTCCACCGCCCACACGGACACCGTCTTGCCGCTGCGCTGCCGGGCCTCACCGAGCGGCAGCCACACCCCCTCCGGCACCGGCAGCCCCAGTTCCTCCTCGAACTCCCGCCGCGCGGCTGCCGCCGGGTCCTCCTCGGGGCCGTACTCACCCTTCGGCACCGACCAGGCGGCCGCCTCCCGCCCCGCCCAGAACGGCCCGCCCATGTGCCCGATCAGCACCTCGACATCCCGCTCACCTCCCGTACCGGTGGTCCGGAAGAGGAGAAGCCCCGCACTGCGCCTGGTCGCCGCCATGCGGCCCAGTCTGCGGCGGGGCGGGGAGAGACGCGAACGGAGGGGCGGGGGCGATGGAGGCGACGGCTCCGGAACCGCCGGGCGGGATGGAACCGCTTGGGGGGACGGAATCGCCGGCCCCCGCCCGCCCCTCCACCCCTGCTCCTACGTCTTCCGATACCCGTACGCCTCCGAGGCCGCCGCCTCCACCGCGTCGATGTCACCACCGGAGGAGGCCGTCACCACGGCGGCGACCGCGCCCTCCACGAACGGGGCGTCCACCAGCCGTGAGTTCTCCGGCAGTTCGTCGCCCTCCGCCAGCATCGCCTTCACCGTGAGGACCGCGCTCCCGAGGTCGACGAGGACCGCCACCCCGGCGCCCCGGTCGACCGACGCGGCCGCCCGGCCGATGAGTTCGGCGCTGGTGCCGAGACCGCCGTTCGGCAGCCCGCCGGCCGCCGCGACGGGGGCCGTCACCCCTCCGGCGGCCAGCCCCCGGGCCAGCTCGGCCACCGACTCCGCGACCGGGCCGCTGTGCGAGACCAGCACGATGCCCACCTGCGCAGCCTCGCTCATGCCTCCGCACCCCCGGCCCGTGCCGTGTCGGCCAGCGCCTCGACCAGCAGGGCCGCCGAGGTCGCCCCCGGGTCCTGGTGGCCGATGCTGCGTTCCCCGAGATAGCTGGCCCGCCCCTTGCGCGCCTGCAGCGGGATCGTCGCCTCGGCTCCCGCCCGGGCCGCTTCGGCCGCGCCCCGGAAGCAGGAGCCCAGCGCCTCGGCGGCCGGCAGCAGCGCGTCCAGCATCGTCTTGTCCCCGGCCTGCGCCCCGCCCAACTGCCCAACGGCGGCCACGCCCTCCGCGAACGCCCGGGCCAACTGGTCCCGGTCCACCTCGGCGGCCTCGCCGAGCGCCTTGCCCGTACGCCGCAGCAGCGTCCCGTACAGCGGCCCGGACGCGCCGCCGACGGTCGAGATCAGCTGCCGCCCCGCGAGGGTCAGCACCGCTCCCGGGGTGGCGGTCGCGTCCTTGTCCACCGCGGCGGCCACCGCCGCGAAGCCGCGCTGGAGGTTGCTGCCGTGATCGGCGTCCCCGATCGCGGAGTCCAGCTCGGTCAGTCGGCCCGCCTCACGGTCCACCGAGGCCGCGGCGGCGGCCATCCAGCGGCGGAAGAAGTCGGCGTCGAGCACCTGGTCTCCTGTTCCCCGGGCCGGTGAGGCCCGGTGCGTACGGTTGTCCGTGCGACTGCGTCACCGGGAGCGCGGGGCTCAGCGGCCCCAGCGCAGCGCGGGCGTCTCCACGGGCGCGTCCCACAGCCGCAGCAGCTCCTCGTCGATCTGGCACAGCGTCACCGAGCAGCCTGCCATGTCGAGCGAGGTCACGTAGTTCCCCACGAGCGTACGGGCGACCGGCACACCCCGTTCGGTGAGGACCCGCTGCACCTCGGCGTTGAACCCGTACAGCTCCAGCAGCGGGGTCGCCCCCATCCCGTTGACCAGGGCGAGTACGGGGCCGGTGGGGCGGAGGTCGTCCAGCACCGCTTCCACGGCGAAGTCCGCGATCTCGCCCGAGGTCATCATGGGCCGCCGCTCGCGACCGGGCTCCCCGTGGATGCCGATGCCCAACTCCAGCTCTCCGGCGGGCAGATCGAAGGTCGGGCTGCCCTTCGCCGGGGTGGTGACCGCGCTGAGGGCCACCCCGAAGCTCCGCGAGGACCCGTTCACCTGGCGGGCCACCGAGACGACCCGGTCCAGCGGCGCGCCCTCGTCGGCGGCGGCCCCGGCGATCTTCTCCACGAAGAGCGTCGCCCCCGTACCGCGCCGCCCGGCCGTGAACGTGCTGTCGCTCACCGCCACGTCGTCGTCCACCACGACCTGGGCGACCTGGATGCCCTCGTCCTCCGCGAGTTCGGCGGCCATCTCGAAGTTCAGCACGTCACCGGTGTAGTTCTTGACGACGAACAGCACCCCCGCCCCGCTGTCCACCGCCGCGGCTGCCCGCACCATCTGGTCGGGCACCGGCGAGGTGAAGACCTCCCCCGGACAGGCGGCCGACAGCATCCCCGGCCCCACGAACCCGGCATGCAACGGCTCGTGCCCCGACCCGCCCCCCGAGACGAGCCCCACCTTCCCGGCCACCGGCGCGTCCCGCCGCACGACGACCCGGTTCTCCACGTCGACGGTCAGTTCGGGGTGGGCGGCGGCGATGCCCCGGAGGGCGTCGGCGACCACGGTCTCGGGGACGTTGATGAGCATCTTCACGACTGTCTCCCAGGGGCGATGGCAGAGGGCTTCTCGATCTGCTTTTTACTGGTGAAGGGGGATGCGGTGCGGTATCGATACGGGTGATCCTCGGCGTCCGGAAGCTTCGTTAGACGGCGCTCGTGCTGACCGGTTGCCGATCTACCAGACTGCCCGTCACCTGTGGGTCGTGAGGCCTCGGGGCGGCTCGGCCCCGGCTGCCGAACATCTCTCACCGATTCTGCAGACCCATTGTGGCGTGCGCACTGCGTTCGTCGAAGCTGCTGTGAGGAGCATCCGGTCCACACTACGCACGCGACTGCTGCGGCGGGGAGCTACGGGCGGGCGCAGCCCAGGCCCTGGTGTCTTCCCGTTCGGCAACCGAAAGGCGGCAGCCCTGACGTAAGCGGCGGCACTTGCGGATGGTGAGTTTCCGCGGAGAGAGCCGCACCGGTTCGCCGTCGACCGCCCTGAGTGCGTCCACCTGGGGTACGTGGCAGACAGCGTAAGGATGCTCGGGCCTACGATGGGTGGCATGTCGTCCGATGCTGCTGTGTCCTCGGTGTGGCCCGTCCTGCACTACGACGATACGGAGAGGGCGCTGCGGTTTCTGGTTGACGTCCTGGGGTTTGCGCCGGTGGTTGCGGCGCGGGACGAACACGGCGGTGTGGTGCATGCCGAGCTGCGGTGGCCCGGGGGCGGTGCGCTGGTGTTCGGGTCGACCCGGCACACGGACTCGGTGCACGGTGTGATGCGGGCGGGTACCAGCGCGGTCTACGTGGTGAGCGATGACGTGGACGCGGTGCACCGACGGGTCGTCGCCGCTGGGGGAGAGGTCCTCGAACCGCCGCACGAGACCCGGTTCGGGTCGGGTGCTGCGGCGTTCGTGTGCACGGTGCGGGATCCCGAGCACAACCTGTGGACCTTCGGCACCTACCGTGGACCTTCGCCGGAGTAGAGCCTCGAAATGCCCAGGGCCCCGGTGCTGATGCCGGGGCCCTGGGCTGTGGGGCTGCGGGTGCGGGGGTCAGTCAGTGGCTGGTGAGTTCGCCGGTGAGCTTGGAGTGGAGGTCGGCGCTCGGGTCGTTGAGGCCGATGATCTCCACGGTCTTGCCGCGTTGCTCGTACTTGGTCTCGATGGCGTCGAGGGCCGCGACGGAGGAGGCGTCCCAGATGTGGGCGGCGGAGAGGTCCACGATGATCCGGTCGGGGTCGTCGTTGTAGTTGAACTGCCCGACGAGGTCGTTGGAGGAGGCGAAGAACAGCTCGCCGGTCACGGAGTACACGACGCTGCTGCCGTCGGGGTCCGTGACTGCGTGGACGCGGGCGAGGTGGGCGACGCGCTTGGCGAAGATGATCATGGCGGTGACGGAGCCGACGACGACGCCGATGGCGAGGTTGTCGGTGGCGACCACCACGATCACCGTGATGGCCATGACGGCGATCTCCCCGGCGGGCATGCGCTTCAGTGTCTTCGGGGCGATGGAGTGCCAGTCGAAGGTCGCGAAGGCCACCATGACCATGACGGCGACGAGGGCGGCCATGGGGATGTCGGAGACGACCGGGCCGAAGACGATGCACAGCACCATCAGGAACACCCCGGCGAGGAAGGTGGAGAGGCGGGTGCGGGCGCCGGAGACCTTCACGTTGATCATGGTCTGTCCGATCATGGCGCAGCCGCCCATGCCGCCGAAGAAGCCGGTGACGATGTTGGCGATGCCCTGGCCGATGGACTCGCGGGTCTTGGAGGAGTGGGTGTCGGTGATGTCGTCGACCAGTTTCGCGGTCATCAGCGACTCCATGAGCCCGACCAGGGCCATCGCGAACGCGTAGGGGGCGATCGTGGTCAGGGTGTCCATGGTGAAGGGCACGTCGGGCAGGCCCGGCACCGGCAGCGAGGAGGGCAGTTCGCCCTTGTCACCGACGGTGGGCACCGCGATGCCGGCCGCGACCGTGATCACGGTCAGGATGACGATGGACACCAGAGGGGCCGGGATCACCTTGGTGATCCTCGGGAAGAACACCATGAGCGCCAGACCGCCGATGATCAGCGGATACACGGCCCAGGGGACGTCCCGCATCTCGGGGACCTGGGCCATGAAGATCAGGATGGCGAGGGCGTTGACGAAGCCGACCATCACCGAGCGCGGGACGAACCGCATCAGTTTCGCCACGCCGAGGGCGCCGAGGGCGATCTGGATGATTCCGGCGAGGATGACGGCGGCGATCAGGTGGCCCAGGCCGTGTTCGCGGTTCAGGGGGGCGATGACGAGGGCGATGGCGCCGGTGGCGGCGGAGACCATCGCCCGGCGCCCGCCGACGATCGAGATGACCACGGCCATGGTGAACGAGGCGAACAGGCCGACCGCCGGGTCGACACCGGCGATGATCGAGAAGGAGATCGCCTCGGGGATCAGGGCAAGCGCGACGACCAGGCCGGCCAGGATCTCGGTGCGCCAGACCTTCGGGTTGTTCAGCCAGTCCGGGCGCAGACCGCGCAGCCGTCCGGTGGGAGTCAGTACGGAAGAAGACAAGGAAGCAGGCACCTGTCGTGCTCGGGCACAGCCCGCGGGTAAGCCGGGGCATGCGGGAAGGACACGCAGGGGCCGGAGCGGAACCCTGCGGACGGCCCGCGTGGCGGGCCGGAAGCCGAATGAGGGCGGAGCTTGGCGCAGGTGTGCGGCCGACGGCTCACATCGGGGTGCGAAGATTCACGGCGGGCAGGTGGCGGCGATCGGCGTCATCGACTCGCGCACGCTCTGTCTCCTGCAGGAATAGGAACCTTCGCCGGGGGCGTCTGCTGCCCCTGGAACAACAGCCACGGTACGGACCAGCCGCTCCGCACCAGCAACTCTACCCTAACGTTAGAGTGGAGATCGGCGGGTCGTACCGATGCGGGCCGCCGCGACGAGAAGGGCCGGGGCCACAGGCGTGGACGACGAGCACATGCAGATCGGCGAAGTCGCCGCGCGGACCGAGCTGTCCCTGCGCACCATCCGCCACTACGAGGAAGTCGGGCTCGTCACCCCCTCCGCCCGCTCCCAGGGCGGATTCCGCCTCTACACCGAGGCCGACGTCGCCCGGCTCATGGTCATCCGCCGGATGAAGCCTCTCGGCTTCACCCTGGACGAGATGCGCGACCTCCTCGACATCACCGACCGCCTCGACGCCGCCCTGTCGGGCGACAGCGGTGAACGCGAAGCGCTCCTGGAACGCATGAGAGCCTACGAGCGGGCCGCCGCCCGGAAGATCGACGACCTGCGCACCCAGCTGACCCGCGCGGAAGACTTCGCCGAAACCCTCCGCACCCGCCTCCGGGACGCTCCCGGCGAGGCGCCGCTGCCCGCGCTGCGGGACTAGGGCCTGTCGTCAAACTGCCGCCTGCCGTGCGACGCCCGGCACGCACGCTCGCGGCGTTGCCGAAATGCCCTGGTAGCTCCGCTACAAGACCATTCCGGCGCCTTGCGATCGCACGCACCGGACGCCGCACGGCCGCCCTTCGGGCAACGACGGCAGTTTGACGACAGGCCCTAGTCTCCTGAGTCAGGAATTCTGTTCAGATATGAGGCGAGGCGTTCGAGGATCTCGTCCGCGGTCTTGGTCCAGATATAGGGCCTGGGGTCGGTGTTCCAGGCTGCGATCCAGGTCCGGATGTCCTTCTCCAGGGCCTGGACGGTCTTGTGGACGCCTCGCCGTATCTGTTTGTTCGTCAGCTCGGCGAACCATCGCTCCACCAGGTTGAGCCAGGACGACCCGGTCGGTGTGAAGTGCAGGTGGAACCGGGGGTGGGCCAGCAGCCAGGTCTTGATGGCCGGGGTCTTGTGGGTGGCGTAGTTGTCCAGCACCAGGTGGACCTCGAGGCCGTCCGGCACTTCCCGGTCGAGCTTGATGAGGAACTTCTTGAACTCCTCGGCGCGGTGGCGGCGGTGCAGGGAACCGATGACCTTGCCGGTGGCGACCTCGAGTGCGGCGAACAGGGTGGTGGTGCCGGCACGGACGTAGTCGTGCGTGACGCGTTGCGGCACTTTGGGCATCATCGGCAGCACCGGCTGAGAGCGGTCCAGGGCCTGGATCTGCGACTTCTCGTCGACGCAGAAGACCAGGGCCCGCTCGGGCGGGTCCAGATAGAGGCCGACGACGTCGTGGACCTTGTCGACGAAGTACGGATCCGTCGACAGCTTGAACGTTTCCGAGCGGTGCGGCTGCAGGCCGAACGCCCGCCAGACCCGCGATACGGTCGACTGCGACAGACCCGTCTGCTTCGCCATCGACCGCGTCGACCAGTGGGTCGCGTTCTTCGGCGCCGACTCCAGCGTCTTGGTGACCAATGCGGCCACCCGCTCGTCGGTCACCGTCCGGGGACCGCCCGAGCGGGGCATGTCGCCCAGGCCGGCGATCCGGTGCTCGACAAAACGCGCACGCCACCGGCCCACCGCATGCGGCGTCGAGCCGAGCCGGACAGCAACGTCCTTATTCGAAGCGCCCTCCGCGCAGGCCAGGATGATCCGACAGCGCAAGGCCCACGCCTGCGGCGTGGACCGACGCCGCACCCACCCTTCGAGCGCGGCCCGTTCCTCACCCGACAGGATCAACTCGGCCTTCGGCCGCCCAGTACGCGCCACAGGCCAAGCCTATACATCTGAACAGAATTCCTAACTCAGAAGACTAGAGCTCCGATGCTTCTGAAGTAAGTGCTTCAGCGCATTCTGCTGGGCTGTCGAGCCCTGGCCGGCCCTCTCGCCCGCCTTGGAATGATGGCGGCCGCGCGCACTTCTCGATGCGCGGAGAGCCTTCCCGGAGCTCGTGCGCGGAGTTGTTCGGCCGGGACGTTCAGACAGCTGCCGGGGTCATCTCGGGTTCCGCGCCCGCCTCGGTGTCGGTGAGAGCCGCGAGGTAGCGCTCGGCGTCCAGGGCTGCGGCGCATCCCGAACCGGCAGCGGTGATCGCCTGGCGGTAGGTGTGGTCGACGACGTCTCCCGCACCGAAGACGCCGGGGATGTTCGTGCGGGTCGAGGGGGCCTCGACCTTCAGGTATCCCTCGTCGTCCAGGTCCAGCTGACCGGCGAAGAGTTCCGTGCGGGGGTCGTGGCCGATCGCGACGAACAGGCCCGTGGCGTCCAGGTCGCGCGTCCGGCCGCTGAACGTGTCGCGCAGGACGAGGCCTGACAGCGCGCCGTTCTCCTCCTTGATCTCTGCGATCTCGCTGTCGAAGGCGAAGGAGATCTTGTCGTCGGCGAACGCGCGGCTCTGCATGGCCTGGGAGGCCCGCAGCGTGCTGCGGCGGTGGACGACCGTGACGGAGCGGGCGAACCGGGTGAGGAACGTGGCTTCCTCCATCGCGGTGTCGCCGCCGCCGACGACCACGATGTCGCGGTCGCGGAAGAAGAAGCCGTCGCAGGTCGCGCAGTAGGAGACGCCGCGGCCCGACAGCTCGTCCTCGCGCTCCAGATTCAGCCTGCGGTGCTGCGATCCGGTGGTCACGATCACGGCGCGGGCCCGGTGGACCGCTCCGCTGCTGTCGGTGACCGTCTTGATGTCGCCCGTGAGGTCGACGGCGACGATGTCGTCGGGGACCAACTCGGCGCCGAAGCGTGTCGCCTGGGCCCGCATGTTGTCCATGAGGTCCGGGCCGACGATGCCCTCGGGGAAGCCGGGGAAGTTCTCCACTTCTGTGGTGTTCATGAGCGCGCCGCCCGCGGTCACCGAGCCTTCGAAGACCAGCGGCTTGAGGTCGGCGCGCGCCGTGTAGAGGGCGGCGGTGTATCCGGCAGGGCCGGAGCCGATGACGATGACGTTCCGGACGTCCGTGTCGGCGCTCACTTGGACGTCTCCGGCGCGATCTCCTTGATCAGGCCCTCGACCATGACCTTGATCTCGTCGCGGATCGGGCGGACCGCTGCCACACCCTGGCCGGCCGGGTCTTCCAGCTTCCAGTCGAGGTAGCGCTTGCCGGGGAAGACGGGGCAGGTGTCGCCGCAGCCCATGGTGATGCAGACGTCCGACTCCTTGACCGCGTCGACCGTGAGGATCTTGGGGGTCTCGGCGGAGATGTCGATGCCGACCTCTGCCATCGCCTCGACAGCGGCCGGGTTCACCGCGTCACCCGGGTTGGATCCGGCGGAGCGGACCTCGACGCGGTCCCCGGCGAGATGGGTGAGCCAGGCGGCGGCCATCTGGGAGCGGCCGGCGTTGTGGACGCAGACGAACAGGACAGAGGGCTTCTCGGGCATCAGGAGGTCTCTCTCGTCATAGGGTCGAATCAGGCGCACATGACATCAGCACCTGGTGGCGTCAGTGGCAACTGATGTGAGAGTATCAGCCCATGATGACGTCAGTCGACACTGAACTGGTTCGGGTGCTGGGCGATCCGCTCCGCCTCCGGATCGTGACCCTGCTCGCCCGCGAGACGCTGTGCACCACCCACCTGGTGGAGGAGACCGGTGCGAAGCAGACGAACCTCTCCAACCACCTGAGGGTCCTGCGCGAGGCAGGAGTGGTGGAGACCGAACCGTGCGGGCGCTTCACGTACTACAAGCTCCGCCCGGACGTCATCGCCCAGCTCGCCGGCCAGTTCGCCGATCTGGCCGAGTCCGCTCGTACCGCCGCCGAGAACAAGAGGGCCTGTCCGTGACCCCCACGCAAGCACCCGCGATGACCGAGGAGTCCTCGGTCGTGCAGAGGCTGTCCATCCTGGACCGCTTCCTCGCCGTCTGGATCCTCCTGGCCATGGCTCTCGGCCTCGGCCTCGGTCGGCTGATCCCGGGGCTGAACGACGCCCTGGCGAAGGTGGAGGTCGGCGGTATCTCGCTGCCGATCGCCGTCGGTCTGCTGATCATGATGTACCCGGTACTGGCCAAGGTCCGCTACGACAAGCTCGACGTCGTCACCAGGGACCGCAAGCTGATGGTCTCCTCGCTGGTCATCAACTGGATCATCGGCCCGGCCGTCATGTTCGCCCTGGCCTGGATCTTCCTGCCGGACCTGCCCGAGTACCGCACCGGCTTGATCATCGTCGGCCTCGCCCGCTGCATCGCCATGGTCATCATCTGGAACGACCTCGCCTGCGGCGACCGCGAGGCCGCAGCCGTCCTCGTCGCCCTCAACTCCGTCTTCCAGGTCATCGCCTTCGGCCTTCTCGGATGGCTCTACCTCGACCTGCTGCCAGGCTGGCTCGGCCTCGGCGAAGGGGAGACGCTCGACATCTCCATGTGGAAGATCGCCCTCAACGTCGTCATCTTCCTCGGCGTGCCCCTGCTCGCCGGCTTCCTCACCCGCCGCCTCGGCGAGAAGAAGATGGGCCGCGAGTCCTACGAGGCGAAGTTCCTGCCGAAGATCGGCCCCTGGGCCCTCTACGGCCTGCTCTTCACGATCATCATCCTCTTCGCCCTCCAGGGGAAGACGATCACTTCGCAGCCTCTGGACGTGGTGCGGATCGCGCTTCCGCTCCTGGTGTACTTCGCGATCATGTTCTTCGGCAGCTTCGTGATCGGCAAGGCGATCGGCCTGGCCTACGACCGCACCACGACACTCGCCTTCACGGCCGCCGGGAACAACTTCGAGCTCGCCATCGCCGTGGCCATCGCCACGTTCGGAGTCACCTCGGGTCAGGCGCTCTCGGGCGTCGTCGGCCCGCTCATCGAGGTCCCGGTTCTCATCGCCCTGGTGTACGTGGCGCTGGCCTGGCGCAAGAGGTTCGCCCCGACCGCGATCACCACCAGCACCACGCAGCACTGATGTACCGCCTCGGTTCCCGCCCGCATCCCGCCGTCCGCCCCACGGCCCACCTCGCCGTGCGCCCGGCGGCGGAAGCTGCGCCGCGCAGGGGTGGGGCGGGAGCCGAGACGCTCGCCGTCGGTCCGGGGGCGGTCCGGTGACACACGCGGTGGATGTGGACGTGGTGGTGATCGGCGGCGGCCAGGCGGGCCTCTCCGCCGGTTACCACCTGCGCCGCCAGAACCTCGACTTCGTCATCCTCGACGCCCAGCCCTCACCGGGCGGCGCGTGGCAGCACACGTGGGACTCGCTCCGCCTGTTCTCCCCGGCCGCCTACTCCTCCCTGCCGGGCTGGCTGATGCCCTCCCAAGACGGGTGGGAGTACCCGGACGCGCGCCACGTCGTCCAGTACCTGAGTGCGTACGAGGAGCGCTACGCCCTTCCCGTCGAGCGACCGGTCCAGGTCAGCGCAGTACGCCGTGACAAGGAGCGGCTGCGGGTGGAGACGGACGCGGGTGTCTGGTCCGCCCGCGCGGTCGTCTCGGCGACCGGAACCTGGTGGCGGCCCTTCCTCCCTGCCGTACCCGGCCGCGAGACCTTCACCGGCCGCCAGCTCCACACCGTGCAGTACCGCAACCCTGACGACTTCGCGGGACGGCGGATCATCGTGGTCGGAGGAGGCAACTCCGGAGCCCAGATCGCCGCCGACCTCGCCCCGCACACCGACCTGACCTGGGTCACCCAACGGCCCGCACGCTACCTGGCCGACGACATCGACGGCCGTGCCCTTTTCGACGCTGCCACGGCCCGCCGCCGCGCGCTGGACACGGGGGACACCGACACGGGGGGCGTCGCCTCGCTCGGCGATATCGTCGCCGTCGCGCCGGTCCGCGCCGTACGGGATGCCGGCCTCCTCAAGGCCCAGCCGATGTTCGCCCGTCTCACCGAGAAGGGCGCGGAGTGGGCGGACGGCACCAGAGCGGAAGCTGCCGAAATCATCTGGTGCACCGGCTTTCGCCCCGCGCTTTCCCACCTTGCCCCGCTGGGCCTGCGAGGCGAACGCGGCCGCATCCCCACCCACGGCACTCGTGCCGTCGACGAACCTCGCCTGCACCTCCTCGGCTACGGCGACTGGACGGGTCCCGCATCGGCCACACTGATCGGCGTCGGCCGCCCGGCCCGGGACGCCGTCCGGGAGATCGCCGCCCTGCTGGGCTGATGCCTCCCGGCCGTGCTCAGGATGCGTCGAGGGCTGCGCTGTCCACTCGGCGCGCCACGACGCTGAAGGCCACGAGATGTTCCGGGGTCCCGCCACCACGGAGGTGCTGGACTCGCTGCTCCGAGTGGCCGGAGAGTCGCCCATCGCGCTGAACGACGAGCTGGTGCCCTACTGCGAGCACGCGGCGGCCGACGCCGCCGCGCCGCCCGTGGACATCGACACCGAACGCGTCGGCCCGGGCGGCCACCGGTTCTTCACGCCCCTGCTTCCCCAGGTCCCGGCCGGCGCCGGACAGGCCAACGCCCATACAGCCACCCGGACTCGTTGTGCAGCGACGGCGTGATACTCACCCCGAACCACAGCGGCAGCCGCCCCTGGGACACCACGTTGGTGAGGGGCCTGCGCCCCAGCCACCTCACCTCCGAACAGGTGATCGGGTTCGAGGAGCTGCGGCCGCAGAGCGGCAATGCCTGAGACGTCAGCGGCGCGGCGCTGGCAGGCGGTGAAGGAGCCAGGTGGCGTCACGCCCCACTCCACGCAGCGTCTTCGACGAGAAGCTCCGCTGGAAGTCCATGCCGACGAAGCCCAACCCCTTCACCGTGGTGGACAAGCCGCCGCGGTGAACGGGCGCTCCCGCCGCGTCCAGGGCTCCCGAGCCAGTCAGGTAGCTGAACACGGGGCGGTAGCCGGTGGCGAAGACGACCGCGTCGACGTCCTCCTTGGACCCGTCGGCCCACAGGACACCGCCGGTGGTGAACCGGCTGAACATGTCGCGGCGGTCGACGCCGTGCCCGTCGAGTGCGGCGCGGTAGTGCCCGTCGTCGATCACGGACACGGGGACCTTCGCGAGCAGACGGCGGATCGGTGCGATGTCGACCCGGGAGTACTTGAGCCACCAGTGCAGATCCCGGCCCAGCGGCTTCTGGGGAGTCCAGCCGACCGGGCGGCGGGTGGCGAGGGTGGTGTCGGCGACCGGGCCGAGTTCGGCGGCGATCTGGATCGCGGAGTTTCCTCCGCCGACCACGATCACCCGCTGCCCGGCGAACGCGCCGGGGCTGCGGTAGTCGGCGGCGTGCAGGACACGGCCGCCGAACCCCGGGTGTCCCTGGATATCGGGGGAGAACGGTGTGCCGTAGTCGCCGGTCGCGGCGATCACCGCAGGGGCGGTGAACTCCCGTCCGTCCTCGGACCGCACCCTCCACACGCTGTCCTGGCGGATAGCGGAGGCGACGACCGTCGAGGTGCGGATCGAGGCGGGCAGGCGCTCGGCGTAGGCGCGCAGGTAGTCCACGACTTCGTCGCGGCGCGGGTAGCGGTCCGGGTCGCCGGGGAACCGCATTCCGGGCAGGGAGGAGTACCGGGCAGGGGAGAAGAGGGTGAGGCTGTCGTAGTAGCGCGGCCAGGCCCCGCCCGGCTCCTCGGCGCTCTCCAGGACCAGCACCCGGGCGAAGCCGTGGCGCGGGGCGAGGGCGGCTGTGGCGAGACCGGACTGTCCGGCACCGATGACGATGAGATCAGCGTGCTCCATGAGAACCTGGACCTCTCACAATGAGTCGTTGTTTCGGGAAGTAACGAAATGTGGGGTGTGGGGCGTTGACGGAGGACAGGGGTGAGGGGGCCGTGCTCGATCCGGCGACGGCCGACTTCCTCAAGGCGCTGGCGAGCGAGACCCGCCAGCGGGTGATGTTCCAGTTCGCCGGTGGTGCCGAGCTGATGGTCGGCGAGGTCGCAGAACGGTGCGGACTGAAGGCGTCGACCGCCTCGGAGCACCTGAGCCTGCTGCGCCGGGGAGGGCTGGTCGTCGCCCGCAAGGAGGGCAGGCAGGTGTTCTATCGCGCCGACGGCGCGGCCATGGCCGAGCGGCTCTCCGACCTTCAGGCGTACCTGGCGGTCTGCTGCCCGCCCGGAACCGTCTGCTGACGCCGGACGGGGGCAGGCCGACAGTTCATCTGCGGGCGGCCGGGCGGAGGTCGAGCATGGCGGACATGGCGGCCACGACGGAGGGTGCGACCTGGTAGTAGACCCACGTTCCGCGCCGCTCCGAAGTCAGGAGCCCTGCCGCGCGGAGCTTTTTCAGGTGGTGGGAGACGGTCGGCTGGGAGACGCCGACGTCCTGGATGTCGCAGACGCATGCCTCTCCCCCCGGATGCGAGGCGACTTTGGAGAACAGGCGCAGCCGCACCGGGTCGGAGAGCGCCTTGAACATCGCGGCCATCCGCTCCGCGTCCGGGGCGGACAGCTCCCCGGCGGTGAGGGGCGGGCAGCACGGCACCACCGCTTCCGGGTCCGGCACCGGCGACTCGGCAACCTCAGAATTCGACATATGTCTATGTTGACGCTTGTCGATGTGAGTGGCAAGCTCCAAACATAGACAGCAATCGAAACAGCAGCCGACCTGCCGCCTTTTCCCGGAGGAGATCACCGCCATGACCACCACCCCCGAGGGCCTGCCGGTCGCCGTGATCGGCGCGGGTCCCGCCGGCCTTGCCGCCGCCGCCCACCTCACCGAGCGCGGCCTCCTCCCGCTCGTCCTGGAAGCCGGCCCCGCCGCCGCGAGCGCCGTCCGGGAATGGGCGCACGTACGCCTCTTCTCCACCTGGGGTGAGCTGATCGACCCGGCCGCCGAGAAGCTGCTGGCCCCCACCGGCTGGACCCGCCCCGACGCGGCCACGTATCCCTCCGGCGGGGACTGGGCCGAGCAGTACCTGCAGCCGCTCGCCGACGCGCTCGGCGACAGGGTCCGCCTCGGTGCCAGGGTGACCGGCGTCTCGCGCACCGGCCGCGACCGGATCGTCGACGCCGACCGCGAGCGGCAGCCGTTCGTCGTCCACATCGCCCACGCCGACGGCCGCGAGGAGCGGGTCTTCGCCCGCGCCGTCATCGACGCGTCCGGCACTTGGTCCACGCCGTCCCCGGCGGGCGCCTCCGGCCTGCCCGCCCTGGGCGAGGAGGCCGCCGCCGACCGGATCACCTACCGCGTCCCCGACCTCCAGGACCCGGCTGTCCGCGCCCGCTACGCGGGGCGCCGCACTGCCGTCATCGGCTCGGGGGCCTCGGCCTTCACCGCCCTCGCCTCCCTCGCCGGCCTGGCGACGGCCGACGACGGCGCGGGCACGAAGGGGGTGTGGGTCCTGCGCCGGGGCATCTCCGGCTCCACCTTCGGCGGCGGCAGCGCCGACCAGCTCCCCGCCCGCGGAGCCCTCGGCCTCGCGGCGAAGGCCGCCGTCGACGAGGGGCACGCGGACGCGGTCACGGGATTCCGTACCGAGGCGATCGAACGCGACACCGACGGCCGCCTGGTCCTGGTGGGCGAGGACGGACGCCGCCTGGATCCGGTCGACGAAGTCATCGTGCTGACCGGCCTCCGCCCCGACCTCGGCTTCCTTGGCGAGCTCCGCCTCGGCCTCGACGATCGGCTCCAGGCCCCCACCGGGCTCGCCCCCCTGATCGACCCCAACCAGCACTCCTGCGGCACCGTCTACCCGCACGGCCACCGCGAACTCTCCCACCCGGAGGCCGGGATCTACCTGGTCGGCATGAAGTCCTACGGCCGCGCCCCCACCTTCCTCGCCATGACCGGCTACGAGCAGGTCCGCTCCGTCGCGGCCGCCCTCGCCGGAGACCTGGAAGCCGCCGACCGTGTCGAACTCACCCTGCCCGAGACCGGAGTCTGCGGCGGAGCCGGACTCTTCGACGCCCCGGACGCGGCCAAGACCGATGCCGGAGGCTGCTGCGCGACGCCGGAACCGGCCCTCGTGCAGCTCGGCGTCGGCAAGCCTGTCACGGCGGAGTCGGCCGATGAATCGCCGGCGGGTGGTTGCTGCGGCTCATGACCGACCTCAACACTCCCGAGCGCGGGGCCGTGACCGGGACGGGGGTCCGGTCACGGCCCCGCGCCGCGCTGCCCGCGCTGTGCGTCACGCAGATCACCAGCTGGGGCGTCGTCTACTACGCGTTCCCCGTCCTGAACCCGCAGATCACCACCGCCACCGGCTGGCCCGCCGGGGCGACCACCGCAGCCTTCTCCGCCGCCCTGCTCGTCTCCGCCCTCGCCGGGATCCGTGTCGGCCGGATCATCGACCGCCACGGCCCGCGTACCGTTATGACCACCGGCTCGGTCCTCGGCTTCCTGAGCGTCCTCATCATCGCCTCGGCACCCAACCTGCCCGCCTTCACCGCCGGCTGGCTGCTCGCCGGACTCGCGATGGCAGCCACTTTCTACCAGCCGGCCTTCGCCGCCCTGACCCGCTGGTGGGCACCCGACCACGTCCGCGCGCTCACCATCGTCACGCTCGCGGGAGGCCTGGCCTCCACCGCCTTCGCACCCCTGACCGCCACCCTCGCCGATCACCTGTCGTGGCGTGCCACCTACGCCGTCCTCGCCCTGATCCTCGCCGCGGTGACCATCCCCGCCCACGCCCTGGCACTCAGAGCCCCCTGGCCCAGAGCCTCCGTCTGTACCGGACCCCACAACGGCGGTGCCGTGGAGAAGGTCGCACGCACGCGCCCCTTCTGGATGCTCGCAGCCACCCTGACGCTGTCCGCCTTCACCGTCTCCGCCGCCGTCATCGCTTTCGTCCCCCTCATGGCCGAACGCGGCTACACGAGCACCGAAGCAGCCTGGGCACTCGGACTCGGCGGCGCCGGACAAACCCTGGGCCGAACCCTCTACGCCACTCTCGCTCGCCGCACCAGCCCCACCACCCGCACCGTCACGCTTGTCGCACTCGGCGCCCTCACCACCGCAGCCCTTGCCGTCACCTCGGGCCCCTACGCGATGCTGGTCGCTCTCTCCGTCGCAGCAGGAGCCGTCCGCGGCAACCTCACCCTCCTCCAGGCAACCGCCATCACCGACCGCTGGGGCACCACCCACTACGGCCGCCTCTCCGGACTCCTCGCAGCCCCCACCACCACAGCCGCCGCCATCGCCCCCTTCGCCGCCACCGCCGTCGCCCCACCACTCGGCGGCTACCCACAGCTCTTCATCGCCCTCGCAGCACTCTCCGCAGCCGCCTGCATCACCGGATTCAGGACGACACCCGGCCGAGCCAGGAGCAGCGGGCCGGCACCGGGCACGAACAAGCTCCTCCCGAAGTGAGCACACACCTGGCCGGACCGGCCAACCACGGCGCTCGGTCACAGCCGGCCCCGGAGCTTCCCGAGGTGGACGGATTCCGTGCCAGCACCGGGTTCGGCATCGAGGGAGCCCGCCGCTCCGCCCGTGCGTCGTCGCCGACCGCAGCCTCTGCGCCGGGCGGAGCGCGGCCTCCTCCGAGCGCCTGGCCCGGCGCATCGACGCGGACGCCGACGCGACGGCGGCGCGACGGCGCCGGCCATGAACTCCCGATGGTTTCCGTGCCGGATTGCGGAGGAGGAAGGCGGAACGAACTATGGAAACCCGGGCATGGGTGCCGGGGTATCCGTAGTCGTGCCAGGCCGGTGAGACCGACGGCAGCACACGGGGGAGGACCCACGCCGATGAGACTCACGGTGGTACGTCGGTGAGCCCCGCGATCCGTGGCACCCGTGCGACCGCGAACAGGGCACCCGCGCGTGCCCGCGACAGGGAGCTGACATGAGCGACCTTCCCCCTCCGATCACGCCCTACCTCGAACCCGCCGCCAAGGAGCTGTGCGAGGCCACGGATCCGCACCCCCGGATCTACGAGGTGCCCCCGGAGAAGGGCCGCGACATCCTGCTCGGCCTGCAGAGCGACGAGAGCGTCCCCCGCCCGGACGTCGACGAGGAGTGGGTCGACGTGGACGCGGGCCAGTGGGGCACGGTCCGTACCCGGATCATCCGGCCCGAGGGGGCCACCGGGCCGCTGCCGGTGGTCTTCTACATCCACGGCGCCGGCTGGGTCTTCGGCGACGACAGGACCCACGACCGGCTCTTCCGCGAACTCGCCGTCGGCGCCGGTGCGGCCGGGGTCTTCCCCGTCTACGACCGGGCGCCCGAGGCCAGGTACCCCACCCAGGTGGAGCAGAACTACGCCGTGGGCCAGTGGGTCCTGGAGCACGGTGCGGAACACGGCCTGGACACCTCGCGGATCGCCGTCACCGGTGAGTCGGTCGGCGGCTGCATGTCGGCGGTGTTCGCGCTGATGAACAAGGAGCGCGGCGGGATCGGCCTCAAGGCGCAGGTCCTGCTGTACCCGGTGACCGACGCCGACTTCGACACCCCGTCGTACCTCCGGTTCGCCGAGGGCTACTACCTCACCCGCGACGGCATGAAGTGGTTCTGGGACGCCTACATCCCCGACCCCGCCCGGCGCACCGAGGTGTACGCCTCCCCGCTGCGGGCCTCCCTGGAACAGCTCAAGGGGCTGCCCACCACCCTGGTCATCACCGACGAGGCCGATGTCCTCCGCGACGAGGGGGAGTTGTACGCCAACAGGCTGCGGGAGGCCGGTGTGGACGTGACCTCCGTCCGGGTGGCGGGTATGGTCCACGACTTCCTGCTCCTGGACAGCCTGCGCGACACCCGTGCGGCCCACGTCGCCCGCAAGCTCGCCGTCGACGCCCTGAGGACGGCCCTGCACGGAGGCTGAGCGGGTGGGACGGCGGCCCGGGACCGACAGTGCTCCGGCCATCGGCCCCGGGCCGGCCTCCGCCCCTCGACCGGCCACGGAACGCCCGGGCCGGCCGCCGCCCCCCGACAGGCCACCGAACCGCCCCCCGCCCCGGGGCCCGTACGCCGAGCTACGCCATCGTGTCGTACGTGTAGTGCCGGGTGTGATCCAGCATGTCGGCGGGCGTCACGTCGTTCCAGGGGCGCATGACGTCATCCAGGCCCACGACGTTCCTGGTCCTCGCGGCCGGCAGGTAGGTGGAGCGGGGGTGGCGTGCCTGCCACTGGGCCCAGAGCCGGTCGATGAACGCGTGGTGCAGCCAGAAGACCGGGTCGTTGGGCGAGGCGCCGGTGGCCATCTGGCCGCCCACCCACACGTGCACCCGGTTGTGGAGATTGACGCCGCGCCAGCCTTCGAGGTGGTTGCGGAAGCCGTCCGACGCGCTGTTCCAGGGCGCGGTGTCGTACGTGGGCATGGCGAGGACCGATTCGACCTCCGCCCGGGTCGGCAGTTGCGCTACGCCGGAGCCGAGGGCCCGGCGGAGGAAGCCGCGCCCGTCGACCGTCACCGTGACCGGCCATCTGCCGCTGCTGACGGCGAACGGCCCCTCGGCGACCTGCCCGTCCCTGGCACGGCCGGTGCCGCCGAGGAAGTCCGGTGCCCACAGGGAGGACGCGACGGTGCGGTCCACCGTCCAGTCCCAGTAGGGCAGGGCGACGGCGGGGTCGATCTCCTGGAGCGCCTGCTCGAACTGTATGAGGAATCTGCGGTGCCAGGGCAGGAAGGAGGGCGACCGGTGACCCACCCGGTCACCGTTGTCGGTGTCGCTCATGATGAAGGCGTTGTGCGTGGTGACGAACGAGTCGTAGCGGCCGGTGCGCTTGAGCTCCAGGACGGCGTCGACGAAGGTGCGCTTCTCGGCGGCGGTCAGGCTCGCCTGGTTCTTGCGTACGGTCATGAGGGTGCTCCCCGGTTCAGGAAAGGGTTGAGAAGTTCTGCGGAATCGCGGGGACGGGATCAGGCCAGGGGTACGAGTCGGGCGCCCTGGAGCTCGATCACGGCGGCCCGGGCGACCGCGCGCGGGGTCGTGAACGTCTCGTAGTGGTTGATGACGCTGACCCAGGTGCTGTCGGCGTTCCGCATCACGTGCAGTTCCTCGCCGTCGATCCGTACGGCGTAGCCGCCGTGGTGCCCGTCGGCGTGCGACGGGGCGCCCTCGATGCGGCGCCCCTGGAAGGTCTCGCTGAAGGGCTGCGGGCCGTCGTGCCCGGCGTGCCCCTCGGGGGGCTGGTGGCCGGTGGCCCGGGGGCGGACGTGGCTCCGGCCGTCCGCGCGAGGCCGGCCAGGGCGAGGCCGGTCAGAGCGGTCGCGGCAGCGGCCCCCAGGGCATGGCGACGGGTGATTCGAGACATGGGAAAGTCCCCCCAAGTGCGGCAGTGGCATGGGGGAGTGCGAGGGCTACTGCCCCCGGACCCCCCTTGATTGACGGCATGTCACCGGCCGGGCGCTCGACCTGGTCAGGGCCGGCACGTCCGGTGGACCGTGTTGTCATATGCCTACAGCCACATGCGCGGGAGGGTGTAGTCACGGCCGGTCGGTTCACCGTCATACGGACAGACCGAAAGGGACCGTGCGGCCTTCAACGAAGTTGATCTTTCTGTTCGACCGACAGAACGGGATCGTGGCGGGAGCTTTTGCGGATCCGGCGTCGACTTCGTGAAGATTCTTCTGTCAAACGTGAAAGGGTGTGGCCTCACTCACGCCCCGAAGCTGTCCGGAACGGTTCGTCCGAGCTGTGGAGGGTGGCGGTTCCCGTGACGACGATCCCGACCGGGTCGCCGGGGCGCCGGTCCACCGGACCGGTGGCGCGCACCTGCACCGGGGCGTCCACCCCCGGCACGGTGACGTTCACCAGCGTGTCGGCCCCGTGGAACGAGACGTCCGCCACCGTGGCCCGCGCCGCACCGTCCGACGGGGCGGTCAGGGCGAGCTGTTCGGGCCGCAGCACGACCGTTCCGCCGCCTCCGTCGGCCGGGACCTCCAGGCGTACGGGACCGAGGGCGGTCCGGGCGGTGGCACCTTCGCCCTTGCCGGGCAGCAGCACGGCACCGCCGACGAAGCCCGCCACCCACGGGTCGGCCGGCCTGCGGTACACCTCCTCCGGCGTCCCGCACTGGGCGACCCGGCCCGACCGGACGACCGCGACCAGGTCCGCGGTGGACAGCGCCTCCTGCTGGTCGTGGGTGACCAGGACGCCGGTGGCCCCGGTCGCCCGGAGCGCGGTGCGGACGTCGGCCCGCACCCCGGCACGCAGGGCGCTGTCGAGCGCGTTGAACGGCTCGTCCAGCAGCACCAGGGCGGGCGCCGGGGCCAGCGCCCGGGCCAGGGAGACCCGTTGCTGCTGGCCGCCCGAGAGTTCGTGGGGCATGCGGGGGCCGTAGCCGGGCAGGCCGACGAGTTCGAGCATCTCCTCGGAGCGCCGACGGCGCTCGGCATGCGGTCGGTCCGTCAGCCCGAACGCCACGTTGCGGGCGACGTCCAGGTGCGGGAAGAGCGCGCCCTCCTGCGGGACTATCCCGATCCCGCGCCGCTCCGGCGGGAGATGGACGCCCGGGCCGGTGAGGGCCCGCCCGCCGAGCGCGACCGAACCCGCCTCCGGCCGCAGGAACCCCGCCACGATCCGCAGCATCGTGGTCTTGCCGCAGCCGGAGGGGCCCAGCACCGCGGCCAGTCGCCCACCGGGAACGGTGAGGTCCAGCCCGTCCAGGACCCGGACCCCGGGGGCGTAGGAGCGGGTGAGGCCGGTGATGTGCAGGTCACTCATGTGCGGTGCCTTCCGAGGAGGTACGCGGGGACGGCGGCGATCAGGACGAGAACGGCCGCGTAGGGGGCGGCCGCCGCGTACGAGGCGGTGCCGGTCTCGGTCCACAGCCGGGTGGCCAGGGTGTCCATGCCCGTGGGGCGCAGGAGCAGGGTGGCGGGGAGTTCCTTCATGCAGACGACGAAGGTGAGCGCGGCCCCCGCGGCGATGCCGGGGGCGGCGAGCGGCACGGTGACCTCGCGCAGGACCCGTACCGGCCCCCGGCCCAGCGACCGGGCCACGTCCTCCAGCACCGGCGGGGACTGCAGGACCGCCGCCCGGGTCGCGCCGACGGCCACGGGAAGGAAGAGCACCGCGTAGGCGATCACCAGCAACGGCAGCTCCTGGTACAGGGGATAGGCGTAGCGCACCGCGAGGAAGACCATGGCGAGCGCGACCGTGATCCCGGGCACGGCGTGGCCCGCGTACGCCGCCTGCTCCAGGAAGTGCGCGGCGCGCCCCCGGTACCGGGCGGCGAGCACCCCGACCGGCAGAGCGAGGACGGTGGTCAGCAGGGCGCCGAGGGCCGCGACCAGCAGGGTCGTCGTCCCGGTCTCCAGCAGCCGGGCGGGCTCCCAGGTGGCGGAGCCGCCCACGGCCAGCCAGTACGCCAGGGTGCCGAGCGGAAAGACCACCCCGGCCGCGGCGACGGCGGAACACCAGGCCAGTGCGGGCAGCCGCAGCCGGCCGAGGGGCGCGGTCACCGTCGGCCGTGCCGTTCCGGAGCCGGTCCGCGCGGACCCGGCGCGGCCGCGCGTACGGGATTCGGCGGCGACCAGCAGCACGGTCATGAGGACCAGCACGACCCCGAGCGCCGCCGCCGGGGTGCGGTCGAAGCTCGCCTTGTACGAGGTGTGGATGGCCAGGGTGAACGTCTCGTACCGCATGATCGACACGGCCCCGAAGTCGGAGAGGACGTAGAGGGCGACCAGGAGCCCGCCGCCCGCCGCAGCGGGACGCAACTGGGGGAGCGTGACGCGCCGGAACGTCCGCCAGGGGCCGTGCCCGAGCGAACGTGCCGCCTCCTCCTGGGCGGGGTCGATCCCGCGCAGCGCCGCCGCGACCGGGAGATAGACGTACGGGTAGCTGACCAGGGTCAGCACGAGCGCCGCGCCGCCGAACCCGGCGAGACCCGGGCGCGCGGAGACCCAGGCGAAGGCCGCGACGTAACTGGGCACCGCGAGCGGCAGCGTGGCCAGCACCGACCAGGTGCGGGCGGCGGGCAGCGCGGTGCGGGTGGTGAGCCAGGCGAGGGAGACGCCTAGCACGAGGGAGGCGACGACGACCACGAGGGCCAGGCCCACGCTGTGGGCGAGGAGTTGGCCCGTACGGCCGGTGGCCACGACCTCCCAGGCGAAGGCGGGACCGCGCTCCAGGGCCCGTACACCCAGATAGATCAGCGGAAGCAGGGCCAGGGCGGCGGCGACGGAGGCGGACAGGATCAGGACGAGAGGCGGCCTCCGCCCGGCACGCCCGCGCCCGGACGCCGCGTGGGCGGCGTCCGGGCGGGTGGCGGTGCGGGCGGGCGCCGGCGGGGCCTCGCGGCCCCGGGTACCCGGGTCGTTCATACGGGTCAGACCATCCCGGCTTCCCGCAGCATCTCCAGCGTCACTTCGAGCGACTCCAGCTTGCTCAGGTCGATCTCGGGCACGCCCAGGGTGTCGAGCTTCGGGAGCTCGTCCTTGCTGGTGACACCGGCGGCCAGTGGGTACTCGTGGGTCTCGTCGGCGAAGTAGGTCTGGGCCTCCTCGGCGAGGAGGAAGTCGACGGCCTTCTGCGCGGCGGCCTTCTGGTCGTTGCCCTTGAGGACGCCGGCGCCCGCGACGTTGACGAGCGCGCCAGGGTCGCCCTTCTTCGGGAAGCTCAGCGCGGCCTTGAGCTTGTCCGCGCCCTCCTCGGCCGCCTTCTCGTACCAGTAGTAGTGGTTGATGAGGCCGAGTTCGGCCTTGCCGTCGTTGACCGCGGTGAGGACGGCGCCGTTCTTCTCGTACACCTGGGGTTCGTTGGCCTTGAAGTCCTTCAGCCAGGTACGGGTGGCGTCGTCGCCCTCCAGCACGCGCATGCCGGTGACGAACGCCTGGAACGACGCATTGGTCGGAGCGTAGCCGACCTTGCCCTTCCACTCCGGCTTGGTGAGGTCCTTGACGCTCTCCGGCGCCTTGGCCACCTTGTCGCTGTTGTACGCGATGACACGGGCCCGGCCCGAGACGCCGACCCAGCTGCCGTCCTCGGCGCGGTACTCCTTGTCGACCTGGTCCAGGGTCCCCTGCGGCAGCGCGTCGAGCCGGCCCGCCTTGGCCAGGGCCCCGAGGGCACCGGCGTCCTGGGAGAAGAAGATGTCCGCCTTGGTCTTGTCGCCCTCCTCCAGGAGCTGGGCGGCGAGTTCGGCGCTGTCGCCGTAGCGGATCTCGACCTTGGTGCCGGTCGCCTTCTCCAGCTTCTCCAGCAGCGGGGCTATGAGTTCCTCGTTGCGCCCGGAGTAGATGACCAGCGGTCCGGTCGCCTTCTCCTCGGCAGCTGTGCCGCTGTCCTTGGCGCCCTTGTCGTCGGAACCGCAGGCAGCGGCGAGCGGCACGAGGAGGGCGACCGCGGCCAGAGCGGATATACGACGAGAGGTTGCGCGTCTCATGGAAAAGCCTTTCTCAAGTGATGGTCATGAATATCTAAGGTTTGCCTAACCTAAACGTCAACTCTCCGGGGCATTCCGAGACCTGACCGGGATCAAACGGCCTCTTCCGGCGCTCGACCGGAGACTGCCCGAAACCGGCGTACACCGCTCCACGTGTCAGTCGGGGGCCGGGGTTCGGATGCCGCCCGCTCTACCAGGCCCCCGGCCACGCACCGACCCGGACCCGTGTCACGGCGCTGATGTAGCGCGCCCCGTACCGGTCGACGGGGACCACCGGCCGGCTGCCGACCGCGTCCAGGCCCCCCCGTCGAGGCGGGTGGCCAGGAGGACGGGCGCGTCCCCGAAATCGGCGTCGATCTCCGCCCGGGCCGGCACGGTGCGGTGCCCTTCGCCGCCGGACACCGTCAGGGTGAACCGGGACCGCTCCTTGCGCCGGCGGATGTCGAAGAGCGGGTCGGAGGCGAGGGCGACCTCGCGCAGCGGGGGCCCTCGAGCACATGGCGTCGCGGCCCACTGGTGGCGCAGTCGAAGACGACCTCCGCCCGGTGCGGGCGCCACCCCTCGCGCAAATCACGCACCGTAAGGGTGGCGGGCAGATCGACCTCGCCGATCACGGAGAGCGATGCGAGCTGTGTGGCGGAGGCGCCGAGTGGCGCACCGGGTCGGCTCGTGCTCATTCCCCCGATCGGACGGCCCGCAGGGCGGCGGCTGCCGGGGAGGTATGCCCGGCGGATATCCCGCCGAGTCGCGTCTGCCAGGCTGCAGGCCTTTTCGGGCTCGCTTCTGTGAAGCCCGGACGGGGGATGTCATCATATCCGCCGCAGTGACGGCGTGCCGGAGGGCTCAGGCCGGGCTTCCGGGGCGGTCGATGTGTACGTTGGTCGACTTGACCCGGGCCGTCGCCAGCACGCCGACCTCCAGCCCGAGCTCCTCCACCGACTCGCGGCTGATCAGCGAGACCAGCCGGTGCGGACCCGACTGGATCTCCACCTGGGCCACGATGTCGTCCATCGTGACGGCGGTGACGATGCCGGCGAAGGAGTTGCGGACCGAGGTCAGGGCGCCGCCCTCGGGTACCGGGTGGAGCCCGGCCGCACGCTCCGTGGCGAAGGCCGCCAGGCTGACGCCGTCGATCAGCCGGTTTCCCGAGCTGCTCCGGTCCATCGCGAGGTGACCGCCGTCCGCCCACCGGCGGACCGTTTCCGGGCTCACGGCCAGCAACTGCGCGGCCTGGCCAATGCTGTACGAAGGCACCCCCGCACTCTAGGGGGTGCCCGGCCGTCCCGCCGGACGGGTGCGGTGGCGCGTTCGCTTCGGTCGGCGTTGTGGTCGCACAGGGTGATGGATTACTCACCGTGTTCGACAACAGGACTGACGTGCAGATGAATTGATGAAACGTCAGATCTTCGGTATCCGCTTTGCCCTATCGACAGTTGCGAATTGATTAGCTTAGGCTCACCTAAGTCGGACTGGGCCGCTCTGTCGGCGTGCCCATCTCGCCCACCTTCCCCGGCGCCTGACAGGCGGCTTTCCCGCACGATGGGAGTGACATGTCACAGGTTCATCCTGGCGACGCACCACCGGTCCACGACCTCATCGGAATCGGCTTCGGCCCGTCCAATGTGGCCATGGCGATCGCGCTCAGAGAGCACAACACACGCGTCGGCGGGCAGGCGCCGGTCACCGCCCGCTTCTTCGAGCAGCAGCCGAAATTCGGCTGGCACCGCGGCATGCTGATCGACGACGCGACCATGCAGGTGTCGTTCCTCAAGGACCTGGTGACACTCCGCAACCCGGCCAGCGAGTTCAGCTTCCTCTGCTATCTCCAGAGCAAGGACCGGTTGATCGACTTCATCAACCACAAGAACCTCTTCCCGCTGCGCGTGGAGTTCCACGACTACTTCGAGTGGGCCGCGGCCAAGGTCGACGACATGGTCTCCTACGGCCACGAGGTCGTCTCCGTCACGCCGTTGGTCCATGACGGCACCGTGGAGTATCTGGACGTGACCGTCCGGTCGGGCGGCGGCCTGGAGGTCCACCGGACCCGCAACCTCGTCATCGGCACCGGGCTGCGCCCGCTCCTGCCCGAAGGCGTACGGCGCGGCGACCGCGTCTGGCACAACTCCGACCTGCTGCGCAACGTCGAAGCGCTGGAGGGTACTTCACCCTCGCGCTTCGTCGTCGTCGGCGCCGGGCAGAGCGCCGCCGAGAACGTCGCCTACCTCCACCGCCGCTTCCCCGACGCCGAGGTCTGCGCGGTCTTCTCCCGCTACGGCTACAGCCCCGCCGACGACAGCAGCTTCGCCAACCGGATCTTCGACCCCGGTGCGGTCGACGACTACTTCGCCGCCCCCGACGACGTCAAAAGTCAGCTGATGGCCTATCACGGGAACACCAACTACTCCGTGGTGGACATCGACCTGATCGACGACCTCTACCGGCAGATGTACCGGGAGAAGGTCCTCGGCACCGAACGGCTGCGCTTCCTCAACGTCTCGCGGGTCACCGACGTCGAGGAGACCCCCGACGGGGTCCGTACGACGGTGAAGTCCCTCGTCACCGGCGAGGAGACCCCCCTGGACGCCGATATCGTTGTCTTCGCCACCGGCTACAGCCCCGCCGACCCGCTCGGCCTCCTCGGCGAGGTCGCGGACCGCTGCCTGCTCGACGACGAGGGCCGTGTCCGGGTCGAGCGCGACTATCGCATCGCCACCGACCCCGCCCTGACCTGCGGAATCTATCTCCAGGGCGGTACGGAGCACACCCACGGCATCACCACGTCCCTGCTCTCCAACACCGCGATACGCGTCGGGGAGATCCTCGACTCCCTCCTCGACCGGAGCGTCAAGTCCAGCTCCGACGAGGCCCGCCCCGTCGCGGACGGCACGGGCAGCACCGTCGGCTAGCAGCCGTACGGGCGCACCCGGCCGCGGGTGCGCCCCTGCCCGGCCGATCATGCGTTCCGGCGGGACCGACAGCGATGACGATCAATAGGGATAACGTACGTCCACATGAGCACGACTGCAGTCGAGCGCCCAGCTCCCAAGGGCGCAACGGAGGTACGCCGAGGGCGCCTTGGGGGCCTCTGCGCGCTGGCCGCGGGCCTCGCGCTCGCCGCCGCCCTCTCGCTGGCCGTGGGGCCAGGGCGCTCAGCCCGGCCGAGGTCTGGCAGGGGCTGTTCGCGGCGGCCGACCCCGATCAGCGGCTCACCGAGATCAGGCTCATCGTGCAGACCGTACGGGTGCCCCGCACGGTCCTCGCGGTCGTGGCGGGCATCGCCCTGGGCGTCGGCGGGGCGCTGATCCAGGGCTACACCCGTAACCCCATCGCCGACACCGGGCTGTTGGGGGTGAACACCGGGGCCTCCTTCGCCGTGGTGACGGCGATCGCCGTGTTCGGGTTCACCAACCCCTTCCAGTACGTCTGGTTCGCCTTCGCGGGAGCGGCCCTCGCCGGGGTCGTCGTCTTCGGGCTGGCCAGCATCGGCAGGGGAGCGGGCAACCCGCTGACGCTCGCCCTGGCCGGGCAGGGCATCACCGTCTTCCTCATGGCGATGACCACCGCGGTCGCCCTCACCGACCAGAAGTCGCTGAACGCTCTGCGGTTCTGGAACGCGGGCTCGGTGGCCGGGGTGGGGTTCGACGTCATCTGGCCGGTGACCGGGTTCATCGCCCTCGGGCTCGTCCTGGCGCTGTCCACGCTGCCCTCCCTCAACCTGCTCAACCTGGGCGACGACGTGGCGCGAGGCCTGGGCGTGGGCATCGTGCGGAGCCGCGCCGTCGGCATCGTCGCCATCACCCTGCTGGCGGGCGCGGCCACGGCGGCGTGCGGCCCCATCGCCTTCCTCGGGCTCATGGTCGCCCATGTGGCCCGGTATCTGACGGGCCCCGACTACCGCTGGCTCGTGCCGTACGCGGGGCTGCTCGGCGCCGTCGTCCTGCTGGTCTGCGACATCGTGGGGCGCCTGGTGGTGCGCCCCGGTGAGCTGGAGCCCGGCGTCGTGGTCGCGCTTCTCGGCGCCCCATTCTTCGCCGTTCTCGTCTGGCGAGGGAAGTTCAAGAGCGCATGAGCGGAACAGAGATGAGCAGGGCGGACATGAGCAAGGTGGAGACGCGGCCCGCGCTGGCGGCCGGTGTGCGGCTCGGGCAGGTGTCGTTCGTCTGGCGGCCCTGGCTCGTCCTGGTCACCCTGGTGCTCGCCGGCTCCGCCTTCCTGGTGTTCTGCCTCTCCATCGCCGTCGGGGACTTCCCCATCGGTCTGTCCCGGGTGATCGCCACCCTGGCCGGCCAGGGCGAACAGGTCGACGAGTTCGTCGTGATGGACCTGCGGATGCCGCGCGCCCTGGCCGGTCTCGTCGTGGGCATCGCCCTGGGTGTGTCCGGGGCCATCACCCAGTCCGTCGCCCGCAACCCGCTCGCCAGCCCCGACATCCTCGGGATCACCGGCGGGGCCAGTACGGTCGCGGTCTTCCTGGTGACGGTGTCGGGCGGGGCCGCCGCGGCGGTCGCCGGCTCGGTGGGGCTGTCGGCGGCCGCGCTCCTGGGCGGCCTCGGCACCGGGCTGCTGGTCTACTTCCTGGCCTGGCGGCGCGGGATCGACGGCTTCCGGCTCATCCTCATCGGGATCTCGGTGAGCGCCGTGATGCAGGCGCTCACGACCTGGCTGCTGGTGTCGGCCGACATCCGGGACGTGGCCCGGGCCCAGGCGTGGCTGGTCGGCTCCCTGGACGGCCGGTCCTGGGGCGAGGTCCTGGTGGCGTCCTGGGGCTCGCTGGTGCTGCTGGTGGTGGTGGCCGCCGCCGCGTTCCAGTTCAAGCCGATGCACCTGGGGGACGACGTGGCCGCCGGTCTGGGCGTCCGGTACACCCGGGTGCGGGCGGTCCTGCTGCTCTGCGCGGTGCTGCTGGCCGCCGTCGCGGTGAGCGCCGCGGGGCCCGTACCGTTCGTCGCGCTGGTGGCGCCCCAGGTGGCGATGCGGCTGGCCCGGTGCCCGACGCCGCCGCTGGTGGCGTCCGGCCTGCTGGGGGCGGTGCTGCTGACCGGGTCGGACCTCGTCGCGCGGACGGCGCTGCCGGTGACCCTGCCGGTGGGGGTCGTGACGGCCGCGATCGGTGGCCCGTTCCTCGTGTATCTGCTGGTCCGGGCCAACCTCCGCTAGCGCGTGGCCTCCTCGCCGTACGGAGACGAACTCCCGCCGGAGGCACTAAGGTTAGGCGAGCCTAAACCAAGGGGGGCTGGTGGCCACGCAGTTCATCACCGAGAAGCGGACCGGGGCCGAGGAGGTCTCGCGGCTGGCCGCGAGGGGCGTCACGGTCGGCTACGGCGGACGGGCCGTCATCGACGATCTCGACGTGGAGATCCCGCCGGGTGTGGTCACCACGATCATCGGCCCCAACGGCTGCGGAAAGTCCACCCTGTTGCGCACCCTGACCCGGCTGCTCAAGCCGGCCGACGGGACGGTCGTGCTGGACGGCGAGGACATCGCGAAGCTCCGCACCCGGGACGTGGCGAAGAAGCTCGGCCTGCTGCCGCAGGCGCCCGTGGCGCCCGAGGGGCTCACCGTGGGGGACCTGGTCGCCCGGGGCCGCCATCCGCACCAGAGCTGGCTGCGCCAGTGGTCCTCGGACGACGCCGGGGTGGTGGAGCGGGCGCTGACCATGACCGGGGTGGCCGATCTGGCCGACCGCCCGGTCGACTCGCTCTCCGGCGGCCAGCGCCAGCGCGTCTGGATCTCCATGACCCTGGCCCAGGGCACCGACCTGCTGCTCCTGGACGAGCCGACCACCTATCTGGACCTCGCCCACGCCATCGACGTGCTCGACCTGGTCGACGATCTGCACGAGTCGGGGTGCACGGTGGTGATGGTGCTGCACGACCTCAACCTCGCCGCCCGCTACAGCGACAACCTCATCGTGATGCGGTCGGGCCGGATCCTGGCCCAGGGACACCCCCGGGACGTGATCACCGCCGAGCTGCTGCACGAGGCCTTCGGGCTGCAGGCCGCGGTGATCGACGATCCGGTGGGCGACCGGCCGCTCATCGTCCCGATCGGCCGCACGCATGTACGGATCGAACCGGTGAACGACGCCCCCGTGAAGTAGGGCTGCAGCAAAGCGATTTGGCCACTCGGACCCACCTGACCCGGACGAGGGAAAATTCCAAGTAAGGCTAGGCTGGCCTCACTTGAGCGGGATAAGGTTTGCTCGCCCTCGTACCGGGGCGCAGTGGACAGCGCGAAAGCAAGGGATCCTGGATGCTTCTCCATCGAACGACGCCTGTTCGGCCGCGACGGCGGCTGGCCGCGGCACTCTCCGTCGCGGCTCTCGGCGTCGGCCTCCTCACCGGCTGCGGCACCGAGACGGAGGGGAAGAAGAGCGACGACGCCCCGGCCGCCGCCACCGGCGCGTTCCCGGTCACGGTGGAGCACGCCTTCGGGTCCACGAAGGTGGAGAAGGCCCCCCAGCGGGTCGTCTCCGTCGGCTACACGGACGACCAGGCCATCCTGGCCTTCGGCATCAAGCCGGTCGGCATGGTCGACCAGTACCCCAACCCGGTGGGCCAGGTCCCCGACATCAACACCCAGTGGCCCTGGGTGAAGGACAAGTGGGGCGACACCCGCCCCGAGGTCGTCATGAAGAACGGCGACGCGGGCCCCAACTTCGAGAAGATCGCCTCCCTGCGCCCGGACCTGATCATCGCGGTCTACTCCGAGGTCGACCGGGCCGCCTACGACAAGCTCTCCAAGATCGCCCCCACCGTCGGCCGCACCAGGACCGAGAAGGAGCCCTTCAGCGCTCCCTGGCAGGACAACGCGGTGCACATCGCCAAGGCGCTCGGCAAGGAGACCGAGGGCGAGGAGCTGGTGAAGGGCATCCAGGAGAAGCTGGACGCGGCCAAGAAGGCCAACCCCGACTTCGCGGACCAGAAGGCCGTCGCCCTCTCCTGGTACAAGGACGCGGTGCACCCCTTCACCTCCACCGATGTGCGCGGACAGCTGGTGACGGGCAGCGGCTTCACGTACCAGACCGAGATCGACAAGGTCGCCGACGGCAACTTCTCCACCCAGCTCTCGCCCGAGCGCATCGACCTGATCGACGTCGACCGCATCTTCGTCATCAACGACAAGGCCGACACCGAGGCGCTGAAGAAGTTCGAGCTGTTCGCCAACCTCCCCGCCGTCAAGAACGGCAAGGTCTCCTACCTGCTGGACAGCGAGGGCCCGGCCATCGGCGCCGCCATGTCCCAGGGCACCCTGCTCTCCCTGCCGTACGCGATCGACGAACTCGTGAAGTCGGCCAAGTAGTGATGGTGGCCGAACTGCCCTCCCTCCAACGAGAACTGGCGGTTGCGTGAACGTCACCGACATCCCCGCGGCCCCGACGAAGCTGCGTACGGCGACGGGGAGGGAGGCCACCGGATGGGTCGCGGCACACTGCCGCAGAGCCCCGTGGCTCACCCTCTCCACCGTGCTCACCACCGTCGCCGGGGCGGCCCTCCAAGTGGTCCCCGTGCTCCTGCTGGGCCGGGTGGTCGACGGGGTGGTCGGTGGCGAACCGCGTTCGGTGCTCATCACCGTCGGCGTACTGATGGGGGCCGCCGCGCTGCTCGGCGCGGCGGCCACCGCGGCCTCCACGTACCTCATCGGGCGGCTGGGCGCCGAACTGCTCGCCCAGCTCCGCGAGAGCGCCGTCCGGGCCGTGCTCGGGATGCCGAGCGCCCGCGTCGAACAGGTCGGCCGGGGCGATGTGCTCTCCCGGGTCGGGGACGACGTGGCCGTGCTCTCCAAGGGCATCCGGCAGGCCATCCCCACCGTCTTCTCGGCCGGGGTGCTGGTCGCCATCGCCACCCTCGGCATGTTCGGCCTGGACTGGCGGCTCGGCATCGCCGGCGCCTGCGCCCTGCCCGCGTACGCCTTCGCCCTCCGCTGGTATCTGCCGCGCTCCGCGCCCCTCTACCGCAAGCAGCGCATCGCCCAGGCGGACCGCGCCCAGGCGCTGATCAGCGGGCTCAACGGGATAGACACCGTACGGGCGTACCGCCTGGAGGGCGACGTCCGCGAGAAGGTCACCGCCGAGTCCTGGCGGGTGCGCAACCTCGGCATCGAGGTCTTCCGCTTCTTCGGCCGGTTCGTCGGACGGGAGAACCGCGCCGAGTTCATCGGCCTCGTCCTGATCCTGGTGGTCGGATACGCCCTCCTGGAGGCCGACGCCGCGACGCTCGGTGAGGTCTCGGCCGCCCCGCTGATGTTCCACCGGCTGTTCACTCCGCTCGGCGCCATCATGTTCACCTTCGACGAGGCCCAGAAGTCCGGCGCCAGCCTCACCCGCCTGGTCGGGGTGCTGGGGGAGCCGGCGGAGCAGCGGCTCGTGGGCGACGCCTCCGTCGCCCGCGCCGAGGACGTGCCGTACGCGGTCACGGTGGAGAACCTGACCTTCAGCTATCCCGACACCGAGGAACCGGTGCTGCGGGAGGTCGGCCTGTCCATTCCGGCCGGTGGTTCCCTGGCGCTGGTGGGCGCGACGGGGGCCGGCAAATCGACCCTGGCCGCGCTGATCGCCGGTATCGGGACCCCGCAGTCCGGAGCCGTACGCATCGGGTCCCGGGATCTCGCCGGGCTCGACGAGGCCGAGGCACGGTCCCTGGTGAGCATCCTGACCCAGGAGACGCACGTCTTCTCCGGGCCGCTCTCCGACGATCTGCGCCTCGCCGCGCCCGAGGCGAGCGACGAGGAGCTGATGGAGGCGCTGCGGACGGTCGGCGCCGACGGCTGGGTCGAACTGCTCCCCGGCGGACTGCACGCCATGGTCGGGGAGGGCGGTGAGCGGCTGGACGTCACCAAGGTCGCACAAGTCGCACTGGCCCGGCTGGTGTTGAGCCGCTCCCCGGTGGTCGTCCTGGACGAGTCGACCGCCGAGGCGGGCAGCGAGGGCGCCGCCGAGCTGGAGCGTGCCGTCCTGGCCGCCTGCGCGGGCCGCACCACGCTCTTCGTCGCCCACCGGCTGACCCAGGCCATGGCGGCGGACCGGATCGCCGTCCTGGACGCGGGCCGGGTGGTGGAGGAGGGCACACACGAGGAACTGGTGGCGCTCGGGGGCATGTACGCGCGACTGTGGCGTGCGTGGCGCGAAGGCAGTTAGGTCAACCTCAGTAAGGTCAGGCCAACTTACGTACCTTGGAAGGGTGCTGAGTTTTCGATGACGGGACCGACCGCTCCTCACGTTCTCCTCTCTCCCGCCCACTTCACCTCCGTACGCCGGCGGATCGGCGGCGAGCACCACGACCGGACCATCGCCCAGGCGTGTGCCATAGGGCTGGCCTACTGGGCGACGGGCAGCGGCCCCGACGGCATCGACCTCACCCCGGGCACCTCCTTCGCCGACGTCCTCGGCTGGGTCGACAACGGCGGCGGCGGAAGCCCGGGGTGGGAGGTTGCGGCGGACGGCCTGAGCATCACGGTCCCGGACGGTGTCGAGCAGGCCGAGGCCCAGCTCGCCCTGGACGACCTGGCCGACTTCCCGGACCGGCCCGTCGCCACCATCGCCCCCTCCAGCATCGCGGCGCGCATCGAGACCCTCGCCCGGTGGAACGACAACCGGACCGACCGCACCCGCCCCACCGTCGTGGAGCTGTTCCAGGAGCAGGCGCGCGCCAGGCCGGACGCCGTCGCGATCACCGATGAGCACCGGACCCTGACGTACCGGGAAGTGGACGAGAAGTCCGCCCAGTTGGCCCACCATCTGATCGAGCGCGGACTCACCTCCGAACAGGTCGTCGGGATCTCCCTCGGCCGCTCCGCCGACATGGTCGTCGGCCTCCTCGCCGTCCTCCGGGCCGGGTGCGCGTTCGTCCCGCTCGACCCCCAGTGGCCCGCCGCCCGCCGGGCCGTCGTCATCGAGGACGCCCACGTCGTGCTCCAGCTCAGCGGCTCACCCGACGCCGACCCCGCCGAGCCGGACGCCGTCCCCGTCGACCTCGGCCACTGGGCGTACGGCTCCTGCCCGGCCGAGGCGCCCGAGGTGACCGTCCACGCCACCTCACTGGCGTACACCATCTTCACCTCGGGCTCCACCGGCCGTCCCAAGGGCGCCATGATCCGCCACGAGGCGATCAGCGAGCGGCTGTTGTGGCAGCGGGAGGAGATCCTGCGGTTCGGCCACGACGACGCGTCCCTCTTCAAGGCGCCGCTCTCCTTCGACATCTCCATCAACGAGATCTTCCTCCCGCTGGTCTCCGGCGGCAGGCTGGTGATCCTGCGCCCCGGCGGCGAGCGCGACCCGCACCATCTGCTGAGCGTGATCGACGAGCAGCGCGTCACCTTCACCTACCTGGTCTCGTCCATGCTGGACGTCCTCCTGGAGATCGAGGCCGGATCCGGCCGCCTCGACAGCCTGCGTCACGTCTGGTGCGGCGGCGAGGTGCTCACCCCGGAGCTGTACGAGCGGTTCCGCTCCCGCCTCGACATCCCCATGTACCACGGCTACGGCCCCGCCGAGACGACCATCGGCGTCTCCCACGTCATCTACCGGGGCGCGGCCGAACGTCTGTCGACCTCGATCGGCCGGGCCAACCCCAACACCCAGCTCTATGTGCTCGACGACGAACTGCGCCCGGTCCCGGTGGGGGTCGGCGGCGAACTGTACGTCGGCGGGCTCCTCCTGGGCCGCGGCTACGTCGGCGCCCCCGGCCTCACCGCATCCCGCTTCGTCGCCAACCCCTTCGCCACCGACGGCTCCCGCCTCTACCGCACCGGTGACCTGGCCCGGTACGCCCCGGACGGCTCCCTGGACTTCCTCGGCCGGGCGGACAACCAGATCAAGATCCGCGGGATGCGGCTGGAGATCGAGGACGTCGAGGCATCCCTCGCCGAACACCCCCGCGTACGGCACAGCTGTGTCGTCGCCCGGAAGAACAGCGCGGGAGGCACCTACTTGGTGGGGTACGTCATCCCCACGGGCGGCAGTGAGGAACTGACGGCGGAGGAGGTGACGGCCTGGGCCACCGCCCACATGGTCGAGTACATGGTCCCCGCCCACCTCGTCGTCCTCACCGAGTTCCCGCTCACCGCCAACGGCAAGATCGACCGCGCCGCCCTGCCCGAACCCGCCCGGCCCACCGGCACCGTCACCGCACCCACCACCGAGAACGAGCGCCTGGTGTGCGCGGCGGTCGCCACCGTGCTGCGGCTCGACGACGTCGGCGTCGACCAGGACTTCTTCCAGCTCGGCGGCGACAGCATCCTGGCCATCTCCCTGCTGAGCGCCCTGCGGGACGCGGGCCTCTATGTGACGGCCCGCCAGATCTTCACCCACGGTACGGTCGGAGCCCTGGCGGCCGTGGCGAGCCGCGAGGACGTCGCCACCGTGGACCACGGCGACACCGCCACCGGGGCCGTCGTCGGATCACCCATCGTGCAGTGGCTCGGCGAGACCACCGACGCGATCGACGGCTTCGTGCAGTCCGTCGTCCTCAACACCCCGGCCGGGCTGACCGCCGACGCCCTCGACACCCTCCTGAACGCCCTGCTCCAACGCCACGACATGCTCCGCGCCCGGCTGGTGCGCGGCGCCCGCTGGAGCTTCGACATCCCCCCGGCCGGACGGGCCAGCGTGGGCTGGCAGGAGAGCGACCGGCCGCTGGAGGAGTGCGTCGAGCGGGCCACCGGGGGGCTCGACCCGGAGAACGGCGTGATGCTGCGCGCCGTCTGGCGCCGGGAGGCCCGCCAACTGGTCCTGGTCGCCCACCATGTGGTGGTCGACGGCGTGTCCTGGCGGATCCTGATGGACGACCTCGCCATCGCCTGGCGCCAGTACACCTCGGGCGGCACCGTCGAACTCCCGCCCGTCGGCACGTCGTTCCGGCGCTGGACCCAACTGCTCGGGCGCACCCCCTTCGACGCGGACCGCGCCCACTTCCGGCGTGCCCTGCCCGGCCCGGACGCGCCGATCGGCCGACGCGCCCTCACCGGGTCCGACACCGTGGCCCGGGAGCGGACCCGTACCGTCACCGTCGGCCCCGAGGAGACGGCCGCGCTGATGGGCGAGATCCCCGCCCGGTTCCACGCGGGCGTCAACGACGTCCTGCTCACCGCCCTGGCCGTCGCCCTCGCCCGTTGGCGACGCGACCGGGGGCAGGAGCAGACCTTCGCCCACATCGAGCTGGAGGGCCACGGCCGTGAGGGGCGGTTCGTCGCGGACGCGGCCGGGTTCGAACCCGAACTCTCGCGTACGGTCGGCTGGTTCACCACCCTCTTCCCGGTGACCGTCGACCCCGGCACGGCCCCCGACCTCACTGCCCCCGGCCACCTCGCCGCCGCCCTCAAGGCGGTCAAGGAAGACCTCGCCCGGGTCCCGAGCAACGGCCTCTCCTACGGCGCCCTGCGCTACCTCACCGACACCCCGCCGACCGCCCCCGCACCCCAGGTGCTCTTCAACTACCTGGGCCGCTTCGACGCGGGAGCCGCCGGGGACTGGCAGCTCACCGGCACCACCGGCCAGTTGGGCGAGAAGCGCGACCCCAGGATGCGGCTGCCGCGCGCCCTGGAGTTCAACGCCATCGCGGAACCGGACGCGAGCGGAGCGTACGAACTCGTCACCACCATCTCCTGGCCCGACGGCCTCTTCACCGACGGCGACATCACCACGCTCGGCGGCTACTTCCGCTCGGCCCTGGCCACCCTCGCCACGCTGGAGGAGGGCGGCCACACCCCCAGCGACTTCCCGCTGGTCCCGCTCACCCAGGCCGACGTCGACGACCTCGACAGCGCGGAGCTGCGGGACATCCTGCCGCTCACCCCGCTCCAGGAAGGCCTCTACTTCCACTCGGTCTTCGACGACGACACCACCGGCAGCTACGTCGAGCAGCAGCTGCTCACCCTGGACGGCGAGGTGGACGCCGACCGGCTCGCGGCGGCGGCCACCCGGCTGCTCACCCTCTACCCCAACCTGGCCGCCCGCTTCACCGCCCTGGCCGACGGCCGTGTCGTCTCCGTCGTCGAGAGCGGCCGCCGGGCGCCCTTCACCACCCTGGACCGCCCCGCCATCACGGACGACGAGATCCGCGACCTGGCCGAGCGGGACCGCCGCGCCGGGTTCGACCTCGCCACCGGCCCCCTCATGCGCTACTCCCTCATCCGCGCCGGAGCCGGCCGCACCGTCCTCGTCCAGACCGTGCACCACATCATCGCGGACGGCTGGTCCGTCCCGCCGATGCTCCGCGCCCTGCTGGCCGAGTACCACGCACCGGGCTCCGTGTACCCGGTCGGCGGCTACCGCGACTACGTCGGCTGGCTCGCCGGACAGGACCAGGACGAGAGCGACAGGGTGTGGCGCGACGAACTCGCGGAGCTGCCCGGCCCCTCCCTGGTCGCCGAAGGGCACACCCCCTCCGAGCAGTTCGCGGATGTCGCCACCGAGCCCGCCGAGGACATCGACATCGCCGCACGCTCGGCGGGCGTCCCCCTCAGCGTGGCCGTCCACAGCGCCTGGGCGGTGACCCTGGGCTCCCTCCTGCACGGCCGGGACGTCGTCTTCGGCTCCACCGTCTCCGGACGCGACGCCGATGTCCCCGGCATCCGGGACATGGTGGGCCTCTTCATCAACACCATTCCCGTACGGGCCCGTTGGTCCGCGACCGACACCGCGTACGACCTGCTCACGGCGGTGAAGGAACACCAGAGCGCGGTCCTGGCCCACCAGCACGTCTCCCTGGCGAGGATCGGCCGCCAGGCGGCCGGTGCGGGCTCGCTCTTCGACACCCTGGTGGTCTTCGACGTCGCCACCGACGTGGCCGCCCTGCGCGGCCCGGACGACACCCTCGCCATCACCGACATCGTCAACGAGGGTGCCCCGCACTACCCGTTGACGCTCCTCGTCGAGCGGTCGCCCGACGGCCGCCCGCGCTTCAACCTGATCTACGACGGAGAGCTGCTGCGCCGGGAGAGCGCCGAGACCATCCTGACCACCTTCACCCGGACCCTCACCGAGCTGCTCAGCCGCCCGGACGCCCGGGTCGACGAGCTGGCGGCCGGGACGGACCGGGCCCCGGAGCGGGTGACCGCGACCACCCTGGGCGAGCTGTTCGACACGGCGGCGGACCGCGACCCTGCCGCGACCGCCGTCACCCAGTGCGCCCTGGACGGCTCCACGCGCTCCCTGACGTACGGCGAACTGCGTTCCGAGAAGGACGCGTTGGCCTCCGTACTGCGTGCGGCCGGGGTCCGCCCCGGGCAGCGGGTCGCCGTTGCCGTCCCGCGCTCCCTGGAGCAGGTCGCCGCCCTCGTCGCCGTCGTCACCGCCGGAGGCGCGTACGTACCGCTCGACCTCGCCTACCCGGACGAACGGCTGGAGTACATCCTCACCGACGCCGCCCCGCAGGTCGTCCTGGTCGGCCGGGAGCAGCGCGACCGCTTCACCCGGCTGCTGGACCGGGCCGGGGTGGACGCCCGGGTGCTCGTCCAGGGCGAGGACGGCCTCCCGCACGCCGACGCCCCGGCAGCCGTGGCGCGCCCGCAGGACCCCGCGTACGTCATCTACACCTCCGGCTCCACCGGCCGCCCCAAGGGCGTCGTCGTCCCGCACTCCGCCGTGGTCACGCTCCTCGCCAACACCCGGCCGGAGATGGACTTCGGGCCGCAGGACGTCTGGGTCCAGTTCCACTCCTTCTCCTTCGACTTCGCCGTCTGGGAGCTGTGGGGCGCCCTCGTCCACGGCGGCGAGCTGCTGGTGCCGGAGTACGCGCTGACCCGCTCGCCGGTCGACTTCCACCGGCTGGTGCGCGAGCGCGGGGTGACCGTCCTCAACCAGACCCCCTCCGCCTTCTATCAGTTCATCGAGGCCGACCTGCACGCGGACGGACCGGTCACCGCCCTGCGCCGGATCATCTTCGGCGGCGAGGCGCTGGACCTCGGGCGGCTGCGCGGCTGGGTCGAGCGGCACGGCACGACATCGCCCGAGCTGGTCAACATGTACGGCATCACCGAGACCACCGTCCACGTCACCCACCGGGTGCTGGACGCACGGGACTTCGCCCACGGGGGAGACGTCAGCCCGATCGGCGGCCCCATCCCCGGTCTGACCACCTATCTCCTCGACGACCGGCTCCGGCCGGTGCCACCGGGCCGGGTGGGCGCCATCTATGTCGCGGGCGATCAGCTCTCCCTCGGCTATCTGGGCCGCCCCGGACTCACCGCGAGCCGGTTCGTGGCCGACCCGTTCGCCGGTGACGGCTCCCGGATGTACCACACGGGCGACCTCGCCCGCCGGACGCTCGACGGAGAGCTGGAGTTCGCGGGCCGGGCGGACGACCAGGTGCAGCTGAAGGGGTTCCGGGTCGAGCTGGGCGAAGTGGAGGGCGTGATACGGGAGGTGGACGGCGTCGTCGATGTCGCCGTCACCGTGGCGGAGAGCGGCGACCACCTCGTCGCCCATGTCGTCGGTGAGGCGCCCGCCGACCTCACCGCCCGCCTCTCCGCCAAGCTGCCCGTCCACATGATCCCGGGCCGGGTGCTGGCCCTCGACGCACTGCCGCTGACGGTCAACGGCAAGCTCGACCGCAAGGCCCTCACCGAACGCGCCGCCGCGGAGCAGGACGGCGCCGAAGCCGCTCCCACCGGCTCCCGACTCGCCGCGCTGGTCACCATCTTCGCCGAAGCGCTGCCCGGCGCCACCGTGGACGCCGACACCGACTTCTTCGGCGCGGGCGGCGACAGCATCGTCGCCATCACCGTCATCAACCGCGCCCGCGCCCTCGGCCTGCCGATCGCCCCCCGGGACGTCTTCCTCCTCAAGACCCCGCGCGCCCTCGCCGCCCACCTGGCCACCAGCGACCCCGAGACCGCGCCCGCACCGCAGACCCGCCGCGAGGACGGCCCCCTGCCTCTCACGCCGATCATCCTGCGCCAGCGCGAGCTGGGCGGATCGCTCGACCGGTTCGCCCAGGCCAGGACCCTGGAGGTCCCCGACACCACGGGCCTGCCCGACATCCGGCGCGCCGCGAACGCCGTCCTGGCCGCCCACCCGGCCCTGCGGCTCCGGCTCCACATCGAGCACGGCGTCTGGGCCCTGCGCACCGAACCCGCCCGCGAGGCCACGGTCACCACCCCGGACACCACCGACGCCACGGCCGCCGCGAACGAGGCCGCCGGGCGGCTCGACCCCGAGACCGGGAACCTCATCGCCTTCACCTGGCTGGCGGCGACCCGCACCCTGGTCGTCACCGTGCACCACCTCGCCGTCGACGCGGTGTCCTGGCTGATCCTCCTGGACGACCTGACCACCGCCCTCGCCGGTTCCGCCCTGCCGCCCCCGACCACCCCGTACGCCGAGTACGCCGAGGCCCTCGCCCTACGCGCGGCCGAGTCGGCCGACGGGCTCGGGCACTGGATCACCACCCTCCAGGCCCCGGCACCGCTCCCCGCGCCCACCGGGCTGAGGGAGACCGCCGTCACCCTCCCGCCCGACGTCAGCGACCTGGTCACCCGCAGCGCCCCCGCCGCGCTCGGCGTCGGCCTCACCGAACTGCTCTGCGGCGCCCTGCGCACCGCGCTCACCCAGGTCCAGCCGGACCCCACCGACCTGGCGATCGACCTGGAGCGCCACGGCCGCGTCCCGGCGGCGGACCACCACGACTACACCCGCACCGTCGGCTGGTTCACCTCCATCGCCCCCGTCCGCCTCACCCCGCACACCGACCCCGTGGCCGCCGCCCGCGAGGTCGCCGCCCGCCAGCCCGACGAGCAGGGCCATGTGGCATACGGCCGGCTCCGCCACCTCAACGCGCAGACGGCACCCCTCCTCACCGCCCGCCCCCAGGTGCTCTTCAACTACCTCGGCCGCGGCGGCGAGTCGCAGGCTCTCCACATCACCGGCGGTGAGCAGCACAGCCCGTACGCCGTGGAGGTCAACGCCTGGACCGACGAGGCCACCGGCAGCCTCCACGCGGCCTTCACCCTCGCCGCGGGCATTCCCGACGCGATCACCGAGCACTGGCTCACCGCCCTCACCCTGATCTCCACCGCCGCCGCGACCGCCGAGCGCACGGCCCCGGTCACCCCGCTCCAGCGCGGCCTGTTCTTCCAGGCCCAACTGGCGGGCGCGGCCGGGCACTACGTGGCGCAGAGCTACTTCACCTTCGACCGGCGCCTGGACACCGACGCTCTGGCCGAGGCGATGGCGTACGTCATCGCCCGCCACCCGGTCGTCGGCGCCGGGTTCACCACCGACGACGACGGCAACCCGGTCCAACTCCTCAAGGCAGGACGCCGCGTCGACGTCCGCACGGTCCAACTGGTCACGGACACCGAGGTGGACGACCTCCGCACCCGCGACCGCGAGCGCGGCTTCGACCCGGGCGAGCCGCCGCTGATCCGGGTGACCGTGGTCCGGATGCCCGACGGCCGGGACGGGCTGCTGCTCAGCTACCACCTGCTGCTCTGGGACGGCTGGTCCCGGGAGATCGTGCTGCGGGACCTGTTCGACGCGTACGAGGCCGTCGTGGCGGGTCAACCGTGGGACGCGACCCCGGCCGTGCCGGGCTTCGAGGAGTACGCGCGGGCGCTCGCCGCCAGGGACCACGTCGCGTCGGAGCGCTTCTGGGCGGACCACCTGGCCGGTCTCGCGGGGCCCACGCTGCTCGCCGGACCCGCCCCGGTCCTCGGCGAGGAGCTGCCGAGCCCGCTCGTGGAGACCCTCTCCGCCGAGCTGACGGAGGCGCTGAAGGAGGCGGCCCGGGTCCACGGCGTCACCCTGAACTCGGTGCTGACCGGGGCGTTCGGCCTGCTGCTCGGGGCCCGTACCGGACGGAGCGACGCCGTCTTCGGTGTGACCGTATCGGGCCGGGAGGGCGAGGGGCACGGCGACATCGTCGGCGTACTCCTCAACACCGTGCCGATGTGGACCCGGGCCCGGCCCGACGAGACGGTCGGCGCCTATCTGTCGGGTGTGCAGGCGGCCCGGGTGGCGGCGATGGACCACGAGCACCTGGGGCTCGGGGAGATCCAGCGGGCTGCCGGCCACGACACCCTCTTCGACAACCTCTTCGTCCTCCAGAACTTCCTGGACCTGGACGCCTTCGCCGCGATGAACGCCCGCCACGGCATCACCTCGGTCCGGGCGGACGACTCCACGCACTACCCGTACACCTGGGTCGTCACCCCCGGCGACCGGCTCACCGTCAAGCTGGAGCACCGCCACGGCGACCCCGCATCCGCCCGCCGCCTCCTCGACGACTACCTGCGGGTGCTGGAGGACGTGGCCCGGGCGACCGGGCCGCTGGGCGCGCTGCGGGGACTGGGGCCGGACCCCGAGCCCGCCGCGCGCACCGAGATCGGCACCGACACCGTCGTCGACCGCTTCGACCTCGCCGCCGACCGGCACCCCGACCGGATCGCGCTCGTCGCGGACGGTGCCACCCTGACCTTCGCCCAACTCCGCGACCGCAGCCGGACCTTGGCGGGCGTGCTCGCCGCGCGGGGCATCGGGCCCGAGACCACCGTGGGCCTGGCGATCCCGCGCTCCCCCGACTGGGTCGCCGCGCTCTTCGCCGTCCTGCGGGTCGGCGCCGCCTACGTACCGCTGGAGCTGGACCACCCGGACGAGCGGATCGCCACCATCGTGGAGGACGCGCGGCCCGAGGTCGTCCTCACCGTGAGCAGCGTGTCGCACCGGCTGAGCGGCGAGCTGATCGAACTGGACCGCCCGCTGCCGACCGCCGAACCGTATGTGACGTTCGCCCCGGACGACCCGGACCGGCTGCGCCACCCCGCGTACACGATCTACACCTCAGGATCGACCGGGAAGCCCAAGGGCGTGGTGACCGAGTACGCCGGACTCACCAACATGCTGATCAACCATCAGCGCCGTATCTTCGCACCGGTCCTGGCCGAACACGGCCACCGGACCTTCCGGATCGCGCACACCGTGTCGTTCGCCTTCGACATGTCGTGGGAGGAGCTGCTCTGGCTCGCCGACGGACATGAAGTCCACATCTGCGACGAGGAGTTGCGCCGCGACGCCCCCCGACTCGTCGAGTACTGCGGCGAGCACGCGATCGACGTCATCAACGTGACCCCGACCTACGCCCAGCAGCTCGTGGCGGAAGGACTCCTCGACAACCCCGGACGGCGGCCCGCACTCGTCCTGCTGGGCGGCGAGGCCGTCACCCCGACGCTCTGGCGGCAACTGGCCGAGACCGAGGGCACGGTCGGCTACAACCTGTACGGCCCCACCGAGTACACCATCAACACCCTCGGCGTCGGCACCTTCGAATGCCCCGACCCGGTGGTCGGCGTCGCCATCGACAACACCGAGGTGTACGTCCTCGACCCCTGGCTGCGACCGCTGCCCGACGGGGCGCCCGGCGAGCTGTACGTGGCGGGCGTCGGCATCGCCCGCGGCTACCTGGGCCAGAGCGCCCAGACCGCCCACCGCTTCGTCGCCTGCCCGTTCGGTGCGCCCGGCGAGCGCATGTACCGCACGGGGGACCTGGTGATCCGTCGGCCCGACGGGAACATCGCCTATCTGGGCCGTACCGACCAGCAGGTCAAGATCCGGGGCCACCGGGTCGAACTGGGCGAGGTGGAGGCCGTGTTCGCCGCCCACCCGGCGGTGCGGTTCGTCGCCGCCGTCGCCCAGCCCGACCCGCAGGTCGACGGCGCCCACCGGCTCGCCGCCTATCTGGTCCTGGAGGGAGCGGAGTTGGCGGCCGTCGCGGGTGAAGTGAGTGCGGGGCTGCCGGACTTCCTGCGCCCGACCCACTTCGCCCAGGTCGAGAGCATCCCGCTGACCGTGAACGGGAAGGCCGACACCAAGGCGCTGCCCGAGGCCCGGCCCCTCGGCGCGCTGACCACGGCGGGGGAGCGCGGGCCGGAGACCGGGACGGAGACCGTGGTCTGCGAGTTCTTCGCGGAGGCACTGGACCTGGACGACGACGAGGTGAGCGCGGTGAGCGACTTCGTCTCGCTCGGCGGACACTCCATGCTGGCGGTCCGGCTGATCGGGCTGCTCCGCCGCGAGTACGGTCCGGTGATCACCATCCGTGATCTGTTCGCCCTGCGCACCCCCGAAGCGATCGCCCGCCACCTCGACGAGAACTGACACTGCCTGATGAAGACTGACACGCAGCGGCCCCGCCCCGGCGCCGCCATCCTGCGGACCGCCCTGCGCCGGAACATCGGCGCCATGATCGCGGGCACCGTCCTGATGGGCCTCTACCAGGCGGCCGAGACCGCGTTCCCCATCGCGCTCGGCATGATCGTCGAGCACACGATGCAGGACCGCAGCCTCGGCTCGCTCGGGGTGTCGATCGGCTCCCTCGCCGTGATCATCACGACGGTCTCCCTGTCGTGGCGGTTCGGCATGCGGGTGCTCCAGAAGGCCAACACGACCGAGGCGCACCGCTGGCGGGTCCAGGTCGCGGCCTGCGGGCTCCAGCCGGTGGCCCGGGACGTGGACGGCCTCAAGTCCGGCGAGATCCTCACCATCGCCACCGAGGACGCCGACCAGACCGCCGACATCATCGAGGTGGTGCCGCTGCTGATCAGCTCCCTGGTCGCGGTGGTCGTGGCGGCGGTCGCGCTGAGCCTGGCCGACATCAGGCTCGGCCTGCTGGTGATCGTGGGGACGGTCGGCATCCTGTCGATCCTCGCGGTGATGTCCGGGCGGATCGGCTCCAGCACCCAGGAACAGCAGGCCAAGGTGGCGCGGGCCGGGGCCAAGGTCGCCGACCTCATCATCGGGCTGCGCCCGCTCCACGGCTTCGGCGGCAACCACGCCGCGTTCGGCTCCTACCGCAAGGTCAGCACCGACGCCAAGCGGCAGGCGATCACCGTCGCCAAGGTGAACGGCGCCTACGCGGGCACCGCCCTGGCCCTCAACGCGGTCCTCGCCGCGGCGGTCTCGCTGACGGCGGGCTGGCTGGCCTTCGGCGGCCAGATCTCCATCGGTGAACTGGTCATGGCCGTGGGCCTCGCGCAGTTCATCATGGAGCCGCTGAAGATGTTCTCGGAGATGCCCAAGTACGTGATGATCGCCCGCGCCTCCGCCGAGCGCATGGCCCTGGTGCTCTCCGCCCCGCCGGTCGCGGCACCCGGGCCCGAACGCCCCGAGCCGGGCGGGGACCTGGAGGTCGACGGCGTACGCCACGGGACCCTGCAAGGGGTGAAGTTCCGCGTCGGGGCGGGGGAGTTCGTGGCGATCGCGCCCTACCAGCCGCGTGCGGCCGCAGACTTGGCCGCCGTGCTCGCCGTGAACGTGCCGCCACCCGCGTACGAGGGAGTGGTCCGGCTCGGCGGCCGGGAGCTGGCGGAGCTGTCGGTGGAGGCGGTCCGGGAACACCTGCTGGTGAACCCGTACGACGCGGAGATCTTCGGCGGCACCCTGCGGACCAACATCGACCCGTCGGGCAGCAGCCGTACGCTCCCCGAGGCCGTCGAGGCGTCCATGCTCACCGATGTCGTCGCCCTCCACCGCGACGGGCTCGACTACGCGGTCCGCGACCGGGGGGCCAACCTCTCCGGCGGGCAGCGCCAGCGGCTCTCCCTGGCCCGCGCGCTGGCCGCCGACACCGACATCCTGGTCCTGCACAACCCGACCACGGCCGTGGACGCGGTCACCGAACAGCTCATCGCCCGCAACATCGCCAAGCTGCGCCGGGGCCGCACCACGCTCGTGATCACCAGCAGCCCGGCGCTCCTGGACGCGGCCGACCGGGTGCTGGTCCTGGACGAGGGGATCATCACCGCAGAGGACACCCACCGCAACCTGCTCGCGGAGGACGAGGCGTACTGCCTGGCGGTGGCGCGGTAGTACCCCACCCGCCCGGGGGCCTCGCTCAGCCCAGCGCCCAGGCCACATCCCGGAGCAGTGCGTGCCGCCAGCCCGCGCGGTCGTGGTCCGAGGCGGACCGGGAGATCCGTACGGTTGCCCCGGCCCGCTCGGTGAGCGACTCGGCCAGCTCGCAGTGGGGCAGCATCCGCGTCTCGTGCTCGCCCACGTCGAACGCGCAGCGCAGCCCGGACAAGTCGGGCCCCTCGCGCAGGAGTCCGGCGATCGTCCCGCCGACCGGCCCGCCCAGCGGGTCCGCCACCTCGTCCGCGCCGGGCGCCCACCAGAACGACCCCGACTGACAGGCGACACGGGAGACCAGCTCCGGGAACGTCACCGCCGCGTAGAGCGCGCTCAGCCCGCCCAGACTCTGCCCGGCGACCACCAGCCGGCCCACATCGGCCGGTACGCCGGACCCGGCCACCAGCGGCAGCAGCTCGTCCCGGACCGCCTCCCACAGCCCGGGGCGGCACCCGAACTCGGCCGACCGGTCCTTCGCCGGCAGGAACACGAGGGTGACGGGCTCCAACTCCCCTGCGGCCACGGCGGATGCGAAGGCGGTCATCGCCGGATGGAGGTACAGCCAGTCGTCCCCGTCCAGCAACAGGACCACCGGGCCGCCACCGCCCACCGGCTGGACGCGCACGGTCCGCCGCCCGCCGAGCCGCTCGCTGCTCCAGCGCAGCCGGGTCTCCGGCAGCGGCAGCACGGCGTCCGGGCCGAGGGCGGGCCAGTGCGGCTGGGGCGGGGCGTCCGGGGTCGCGGCGATGGACCGGTCACCGCCCGCCCCGGCCGGGTTGAGGGGGTCGGCGCGGGGCTCGCCGTCCACCAGGAAGCGGTAGGTCACCCGCAGCCGCGCGGGCAGGGCCACCTCCGCGTACCAGCAGTCCGTGTCCTTCCACCGGAGCAGCGGGACCGGCCCCGACCAGCTCTCGAAGTCCAGGTCGGCCGGGGAGCCCCGCCACAGGAACAGGGTCGTCCAGCCGTCGTCGGCGGGAACGGAGAGCGGGGGCCGGGCCGCCGCCCAGAACGCGTCGGTGCCGGGCTCACCGGGGAGCCCGAAAGGAGTAAAAGGGCTGGTCGCGTCCGCCGCGAGGCGCATGAACATCTCCTTGCGAGAGGGGATGGGGAAGGGCCGGGCCCGCCCTGCATAAGGCGAGCCTAACCTTAGGGGCTTTCGGCCCGGGTTTCCGGACTGCGCCCGGTCCGGGGTCTCGTTAGCGTGAGCACGTAGGGCCCCGCCCCCCTGAGTCGAAGCCCCACGAGCCGAAGGACCATACGATGTCCCCAGCACCGCAGTCGCCGCGAGGCGACATCGGCCGACGCGTCGCGGCGCGCCGCCACCAACTCAGTCTGTCCCGGCAGGACGTGGCCCTGCGGGCGGGTGCCGCGCCCGGCTACATCCAGTACGTGGAGGAGCAGTCCGCCACCCCCGGCATCGGCTTCCTCCTCCGGCTGGCGGACGCGCTGGAGACCACGGTCCAGGAGCTGACCGGCGGGACCGTGGACCTGCCGGGCGGGCTCGGCCGGGCGGCCCGTGAGGCCCGGATGGTCGAACTGGACGAGGCGGAGTGCCGGGAGCTGCTCGGTGACCACGGGGTGGGGCGGGTGGCGCTGACCGGGGGCGACGGGCCGGTGGTCCTGCCGATCAACTACCAGGTGCTGAACGGCGAGGTCATGTTCACCACCGGGGACCGCTCCCCGCTCGCCGGAGCGGCCGGTACGGAGATCGCCTTCGAGACCGACCACCTCGACGACGCCTTCAGCAAGGGCTGGAGCGTGCTGCTCGTGGGGACCGTCCGGGCCGTGGAGGACGAGAGCGAGGCGCTCCGGCTCAGGGAGGCGGCGTACTCGGGACCCTGGGCGGGGGAGGGGCGCGAACACGTCATGATCCTCACGCCCCGGCGCACCACCGGGCGCAGGATCATCGTGGCCGACGCCCCGGAGGACACCCCCTGACCCCGCAGGGTGGATGAACCCGGCTCACTCGAACGGCACGACCGCGACCGGCGCCGGGCTGTGGTGGATCGCTGCGTGCGCGACATGGCCGAGGTGCGGCCCCACCGGGGAGCGCCGGCTGCGCCGCCCCACGATCAGCAGCCCCGCACTCCGGGACGCGTCCACCAGTTCGGCCGCCGCCGGTCCCACCACCGCCCGCTCCGTCACCCGGACGGCCGGGAACTTCTGCCGCCAGGGCCGCACCATGTCGGCCAGCCCCTCCGCGGCCCGCCGGCCCAGCCCGCTGCCGACGCCCGGGTTCAGGATCGCCGCGTACCCGTAGGCGGGCGACGGGGACCAGCTGTGGACGATCCGCAGCTCCTCGTGCCTGCGGGCGGCCTGACCGAAGGCGAAGGCCAGCACCGGGTCGCACGGCTGGTCGATGTCCAGCCCCAGCACGATCCCCGAGGGCGGGCCGTCGGCGCCCGGCACGGACGTGGCCGCCCGGGTGTCCTCCGGGGAGCGCACCAGCACCACCGGCCGCCGCGCCCGGCCGACGACCGCGAGCGACACCGAACCGATCAGGAAGCCGACGACACCGCCGAGCCCCCGCGAACCCAGCACGGTCACCTCGGACTCGTTGGCGGCGGCGGTCAGCTCGGCCGGGGCGCGCCCCCGGGCCATCTCGGTGGTCACTTCGAGCCCGGGGCGCTCGCGCCGGACCCGGTCCACCGTGTTCCGCAGCAGGGTCTCGTACCGCTCGACCAGGGCATCGGCGGAGAGCACCGGCACCTCCGCGGTGATCGGCCACTCCTCCACATGCATCAGGTGCAGCGGAACGTCGAGCAGGGAGGCCTCCTCCGCGGCCCAGCGCGCCGCCGCGAGGCTCTCGGGGGACTCGTCCATTCCGACGGTGACGTGCGCTGTCATGACCAGGGCCTCCTCGGTACGGCGGGCTTCGGTTGCGGAACCACGGATCCAGCCTCCCCGCCCGGGCGGCCGCCGGACAGGGGCCGACAGGGCCGGATCGGGGCCGAAGGGCCCATCTGCGGGGGCCGCCCCGCGGTGCGACCGTGGAGAGGTAGTCCCCTGGCCACCCCCGATGATGGCCGCCCCCGAGGAGGAGCCATGACCAGCGACCTTCCCGACCCCGTGGAACTCGGCGCCGTCGTCGTCGGAGTGGACGCGTCCGAGCAGGCACGGACGGCCGCCCTGTGGGCCGCCGCCGAGGCCGCCCACCGCGGGCAGCCGCTGAACATCGTCCATGCCGCCGACATCGAGGGCCGGTCCGTCCTCACCCCGGCCGAGACCCTCCGGGCCCTGCGGGAGACGGGGAACGAGTTGCTGGACGGGACCGCGGAGGCCGTCCGGGCCGCCCACCCCGACCTGACCGTGACGAAGGAACTGAGCAACCGGGACGCGGTGTCCTCGCTGCACGCGGCGGCCGGTGACCGGGGCACGATCGTCGTGGGCAGCAGGGGGCTGGGCGGTTTCGCCTCGCTCACCCTCGGCTCCGTCGGCCTGGGGGTGGCCTCACGGACCGAGGTGCCGGTGATCGTCGTACGGGGCGAGACCGACCGGCCGGCGACCGGGGTGGTCACGGCGGCCGTGCAGGGCACCTCCGACCTGGACTGGCTGCTGATCGCGGCGGCTGAGGCGGACGCACGCAAGGCGTCCCTGCGGCTGCTGAGCGTCAGCAACGTGCTGACCCACGTCGGCAGGTTCACCACCATGCTCGACAGCATCGGGGAGATCACCGAGGAGAAGGTGCACGAGACGGCCGCCGTCGCAGAAGAGGTACGGAAGCGGTACCCCGGCCTCACCGTCACCCACGACGTGGAGACGGGGACCAGCGTGCCGGGCATCCTCGTCGAGGCCACGGCCCTCACCGACCTGCTGGTGATGGGCGCCCGGCGCCGGATGCTCGGCTCCGGGACGGCGTTGGGCCGGGTCACCCACGCCCTGTTGCACCACGGCCACTGCCCGGTCCAGATCATCCCGCCGGGCTACAGGGCCACGAGCTGAACCGTCGAGTCGAACCGTCGGGGGCAGCACCCTCACCGCACCAGGACCGCCTCGCCCGGCTTCGGTACGACCGCCGTCCACCCCAGCTCCCGGTCCAGCCGGTCACGCAGCGCGGCCGACGCGCCCTCCTCCCCGTACACCAGATAGGTGGTGTGCGGGGCGGGTGCGTCCCGCAGCCAGTCGAGGATCTGGTCCGCGTCGGCGTGCGCCGAGAAGTGCGGTACGTCGACGATCTCGGCGCGTACGGGAACGTACTCGCCGAACATCTTCAGCACCCGCGCCCCGTCCACCAGGTCCCGGGCGCGGGTGCCCGCGGCGGCGAAACCGACGACGACCACGGAGTTGCGGGGGTCGGGCAGCAGTCGGCGCAGATGGTGCAGCACCCGGCCGCCCGTCGCCATACCGGCCGAGGAGACGATGACGCAGGGGCCCCGCGCGCTGTTGATGGCGATGGACTCCTGGACCGTACGGGCGGCGAGGAAGGGATCGGGGCTCAGCGCGTCCGTGCCCCGGTCCAGGATCTCCGGGCGCAGCTCGGCGGAGCGGCCGCGCAGCGCGTCCCGGTAGACGTCCAGGGCGGCCAGGGCCATCGGGCTGTCGACGTACACGGGGACCGAGCGGGGGAGCGCCCCCGTGTACCGCAGCTCCGCCAGCTCGTGCAGGACCACCTCGGTGCGGTCGATCGCGAAGGCCGGGATCACCACGGAGCCGCCGCGGGCCAGGGTCCGGCCGACCGCCGAGGCGAAGGCCCGGCGGCCGCCCTCCCGGTCGTGGCGGCGGTTGCCGTACGTGGACTCCATGAGCAGGACGTCGGCGCCGGAGAACGGATCCGGGGGCCGCAGCAGCGGATGCCCCGGGCGGCCGAGATCGCCGGAGACGGCCAGGGCGTGCCCGTCCTCCAGGGTGAGGTGCGCCCAGGCGGAGCCGAGGATGTGGCCGCCGTGGTGGAGCGTGAGCCGGGTGCCCCGCATGATCTCGACCTCGCTGCCGACCGGCACCGGGTCGAAGAAGGCGAGCGTCCGCTCCACATCGGCGTCGTCGTACAGCGGGTCGGCCGGGCGGTGCTTGGACCAGCCGTGCTCGTTCGCGTGCCGGGCCGCCTCCGTCTGGAGCCGGGCGCTGTCCCGCAGCACGATCTCCGCGAACCGCGCCGTGGGGGTGCTCATCAGGATCGGCCCCCGGAACCCCTGCCGGACCAGGCGCGGCAGATACCCGCAGTGGTCCAGGTGGGCATGGGTGACGACGACGGCGTGGACATCGGACGCGGCCCGCGCGAACTTCACCCAGTTGCGCCTGCGCAGCTTCGCGTGGCCCTGGAAGAGCCCGCACTCCACGAGGATGCGGGCGTGGTCGCTCTCGACCAGGAACTTGCTGCCGGTCACGGTGCCCACCCCGCCCAGCAGGGTGAGCAGGGCGGGCCGGGCGGGTGCGCGGGCGGCGTGCGGGGCCGGTCCGGAGCCGGACGGCATGACGACCTCCTACTCCACGGTGAGGACCTCGCCCACCGGCCGACGCGGCGTCCGTGTGCCCCGGGGCCCGTACCCGAACCGGAACAGCATGTGGACGAAGCCGGTCGGCGAGCCGGGTTCACGGGTCAGGGCACGCAGCTCGGGCCATTCCAGGGGCTGAGACATCAGCGAGGTGGACAGTCCGTCCAGCGTGGCCTGGAGGAGTACGCGCTCCATGGCCTGCCCCGCCCGCAGCCAGTCGGCCGGGGAGTCGTCCAGGGTGCCCAGGAGCGCGATCTGCGGCCGCTCCTCGAAGTCGGCGGAGATCCGGCCCGGCAGGCCGCGCTCGGGGTCGAAGTCACGGGCCGGGGCGGTCACACCGTACTGGCGGGGGCCGAAGGCGTACGACGGGACGCCCTCGGTGGCGGGCCCCTCACCGGCCCTGCCCGTACGGGTCCAGGAGGCGATCTCCTCGCGCAGCGCCGCGTCGGCGGACTCGAACAGCTCGGCGTCACGGACCAGGTCCAGGACGGCGTCCGAGTGCCAGGACCCCGGCACGATCAGCCGGCACCCCTCCAGCAGGGCGGCACCGCGCAGCCCGTCGAGGATCTCGCCCGGGATCCGCTCGTCGGAGAAGGGGAAGCGGCTGGTGTGCCGCTTCGGCAGCGCGGGGTGGAGGTCGGCGAGCACCGGACCCGGAGTCTCCGGCTCCACCGGATCGGGCTCCTGGAGCACCACATCGGCCAGATGCCAGGGGTCGCGGGGGTCGGGGAGCAGCTCGACGGCGGCGTCCCACCCGTGGTGGGCGGCCGACACCCGCAGATTGAACAGCGCCGCCCCGCACCCCAGATGCAGCCCGCGGCCCTCCGGGTCCCCGGCGGGCAGGGTGCGGGACGGGTCGCCGTACAGGGCGAGCGAACGGGTGCCCGCACGGTGGATGAACCTCCACGGCTGGGCGTTGTGCATGGACGGAGCGGTGACGGCGTCCTCGACCAGCGCCGTCACGGTCTCCACGAGTTCGTCTGTGGTGGGCATGGCTTCCTCTCCGCGCTCCCCGCAGCTCCACCCTCCGCCGCGACCGCCCCGGGAGGGGAGGGGCCGAACGGCCCTGTCCCCGGACCGACCGGGGCCCCTTTCCGGCCCCCAGCGGCCCTTCCCGCGCCCCTCGCCGCCGTATCAGCCTGGAATCCCCCGGTTGTCCCCGCGTACCTACCGGTCCGGGAGCCTCCCGTACCGCCCGGGAGACCCCGGAGAAGAGGCAGCCCCGTGCGGCAGGAGGAACCCCTCATGAGCACCTCGGCGACACGCCAGGACATCGTGGTCGGCGTCGACCCCCGCGAGGACTGGCGCCCGGCCGTCGCGTGGGCGGCGGACGAGGCCCACCGCCGCGGCCTTCTGCTGCGGCTCGTCGTCGCCGTCCCCCCGCTCCACGAGCCCCGCCGCCCCGGCGACCTCCCCCGCCACCGGGAGTTCGAGGAGGCCGCCACCCGTGCGCTGGAGGCCGCCGACGCCTGGGTGCGGGAGCGGCAGCCGGAGATCCGGACCACCGCCACGCTCCTCGACGGGGTCCCCGCGCCCACCCTGGCGGGCCTGACCCGCGAAGCCCGCATGGTGGTGCTCGGCTCCCGGCGGCTGAACCGGGTGGCGGAGTTCCTCAGCGCCGGTTCCCTCGCCGTCCCCGTCAGCGCGCAGGCGCACTGCCCCGTGGTCGTCGTGGTCCGCACCGCGCGGAGCACCGGGCAGCCGCCGTACCTGGTGGTGGGCGTGGACGGGAGCGAGCCCTCGCAGGCGGCCCTGGCACTGGCCCTGGAGGAGGCCGAGCTGAGGGGCTGCGCCGTGCGGGCCGTGGCGGTGTGGCAGCCCCCGGTGTTCTCGCTCCGGGGCCGGGACGCCCCGCTCGACACCGAGCGCCGGCTGCTGGCCGAGACGGTGGCCGGGTGGGCCGAGAAGTACCCCGGTGTGCGGCTGAGCCACGAGGTGGTGACCGGCTCCCCGGTCGAGGCGCTGGCGGAGGCCGCCGAGCACGCGGAGGCCCTCGTGGTGGGCCGCCGGGGCGACGGCGGCTACCTGGGCATGCGCGTCGGCTCGGTCGTCCACGGGCTGCTGCACCGGGCCCCCTGCCCGGTGATCACGGTCCCGGTCGAGGAGCGGCCGTGACCACGCACGGCCTCGTGCTGATCCCGTACGACCTCGCGCCGACCCCGTACGGACCCGTACCGAACCCGTGCGGCCCTGAGCTGATCCCGTGCGGACCCGTACCGATTTCGTACGGCCCCGAGCTGATCCCGTACGGCCGGGCGCTCGACATGAGGCCGCGCGGTGCGGCGGCTACGTTGGAGGAGCGGACGCCGGCAGTCCGCCTCCCTCGAAGCCGCCGGAGGTACCCATGGGCGGGGATGCCCGTGAGACCGGGCGGGCCAGGCTCCCGCGCCTGCGGCTCGACGAGCTGCTGGACGAACTGCAGGGCCGCATCGACGAGGCCCGGGGCACCCGCGACCGGCTCAACGGCCTGCTGGAGGCCGTCATGTCGGTCGGCCGGGAACTGGCGCTGCCCCAGGTGCTGCGGGGGATCGTCGAGGCGGCGGTCGTCCTCGTCGACGCCGAGTACGGGGCGCTGGGCGTGATCGGGGACGACCAGAAGCTCTCCGAGTTCCTCCCGATCGGCATCGACGACGACGTACGGGAACGGATCGGCGACCTCCCCTCCGGCCACGGCCTCCTCGGTGAGCTGATCCGCCACCCGGAGCCGCTGCGGCTCGGTGAACTCTCCGAGCACCCGACCTCGTACGGCTTCCCGCCCCACCATCCGCCCATGCACACCTTCCTCGGCGTGCCCGTCCGGGTCCGCGAGGAGGTGTTCGGCAACCTCTACCTCACCGAGAAGCGCGGTGGCGCCGACTTCGACGCGGAGGACGAGGCGGTCGTCTCGACCCTGGCCGTCGCGGCGGGCATCGCCATCGAGAACGCCCGCCTCTACGAGGCCGGACGGTTGCGGGAGCGCTGGCTCGCCGCCGGCTCCGACTTCACCAGGGCGCTGCTCTCCGGCTCGGCGGAGACGGAGGTCCTGGAGGGGATGCTCGCCCGGGCCGTGGACATCGCCGGTGCCGACGTCGGCGTCTTCCACCTGGTGGGGGTCGACGGCGAGCTGAGCGGCTCCCTCGCCCACGGGGAGCGGGCCGGGGCCCATCGCGGGCTGGCGCTGCCGACGACCCGGGGCACCCTCGCCGGGGCCACGCTCGCCGCGGACAGCCTCGTCACGGTCGCGGACGTCGGAAACGACCCCCGGATCACCGTGCGGCCGGAGCGCTGGGAGGGGTTCGGGCCCGCGGTGGCCGTCATCGTGGGCACCAAGGAGAAGCTCAGCGGGGTCCTGATCCTCGCCCGCCTCCAGGGCGGTCCACCGTTCGCCGGGCCGGAGATCGCCTCGCTGCCGGGCTTCGCCGGACAGGCCGCGCTCGCGCTCGAACTGGCCGAGCGCCGACGGGCCGCCGAACGGGTCAGCCTCCTGGAGGACCGCGACCGGATCGCCCGCGACCTGCACGACCTCGCCATCCAGCGGCTCTTCGCCACCGGGATGACCCTCCAGAGCGCCCGCCCGTTCGTGGAGCGCCCGGAGGCCGCCGAGCGGCTGGGCCGCGCGATCGACGACCTCGACACCACCATCAAGATCATCCGCTCCACGATCTTCGGCCTCCGGGACCACGAACCGACCGGCGACGCCCCCGGCCTGCGGACCAGGGTCGTCCAGGCGGTGGACGCCGCCGCGCCCTCGCTCGGCTTTCCCCCGGCCCTGCGGATGGAGGGGCTGATCGACACGGACGTGCCCCAGGAGGTGGCCGACCAGGTGGTCGCGGTGATCGTGGAGGCCCTGAGTAACGTCGCCCGCCACGCGGGGGCCGGCAGGGCCGAGGTGGCGGTCGTCGCCGGGAGCGGCACGCTGACGGTGACCGCCACCGACGACGGCACCGGCCTCCCGGAGAGCGTCCACGGCAGCGGCCTGCGCAACCTCGCGGAGCGGGCCGAACGGCTGAGCGGCACCTTCTCCGCCACCGCACGGCCCGCCCCGCACCACGGCACGGTCCTGGAGTGGCGGGTCCCGCTGCCGACGGGGCGCGCATAGGGCGCGCGAACCGTACGCGTACGTGGGGGTCGGCGGTGCGTGTACGCGGGCGGGGCCAGCGTGTACGTGGGGGCAGGCGGTGCGCGTACGGAGACGGGCGGGCAGGCACGTACGTGGGCGGGCGCGACCGGACACGTACTACGTGGGACGGGCGGGCCGGACACGTACGCGGCGTGCGCGAGCCGTACGCGTTCAGCCGCGCCGCCCGAGCCCGCACGCCCGGTCCCGCGGCCTCACTGCTGCCCGTGCTCCCGCGCCTCCGTCGCGATGACGGCCGCCTGCACCCGGCGCTCCACCCCCAGCTTCCCCAGCAGCCGGGAGATGTGGTTCTTCACGGTCTTCTCGGAGAGGAACAGCCGCCCCGCGATCTGCCGGTTGGTCAGCCCCTCCCCGATGAGGCCGAGCACCGACCGCTCCCGCTCGGAGAGGACCGACAGCCTCTCGTCCTCCACGGGGCCGGCGGCCTCGGGCGCGCGCAGGGTCCGCATGAGCCGGGCCGTGGTCGCCGGGTCGAGCATCGACTGCCCCGTCGCCACGGTCCGTACCGCCGACACCAGGTCCGAGCCGTTGATCTGCTTGAGCACATACCCGGCCGCCCCGGCCATGATCGCGTCGAGCAGGGCGTCCTCGTCGTCGAACGACGTCAGCATCAGACAGGCCAGCCCCGGCATCCGCGAACGCAGCTCCCGGCAGACGGTGATGCCGTCCCCGTCCGGCAACCGGACGTCCAGCACCGCCACATCGGGCCGCAGCGCCGGGCCCCGGGCCAGCGCCTGGGCAGCCGTGGCCGCCTCCCCGACGACCTCCACACCGGGCTCGGACCCCAGCAGATCGCGCAGCCCCCGGCGGACGACCTCGTGGTCGTCCAGCAGGAAGACGCGGATCGGGTCCCCGCCCTCGGCGGTCGGTGTGCCGGACATGTGCGGCCCCAGGTGTTCGGTCGACGCGTGGCCCCCGTCTCCTCACCCGCATTGTCCCAGCTACGGCGGCGACGTACCTGCCGAACCGCCCCCGCAGCCCGTTTCCACCTGGTCAATGCAGGTGGGAGAAGCCGTTGGCGTAGGCTTGCCAGCCTGACTGGACAGACCCGCCCACCCGTGCGTGCGCCGTCGCGGGTGGGGTGACAACGGAGGTTCGCGTACATGCCGAGCAGCAGTCGTACGGCACTGGTCGAGGACCTTATGGGGCGTTTCCCCGAGGTGCCCCGGGAAGCCGTCATCAAGGAAGACCTGCTGCGCGGCGGCATGGCCTTCGACGAGTCCGCGCTCAGCGGATCCATCGGTGGCGCCACCGGTGACGTGAAGCCGAAGTCGTACTTCATCTTCTCCTTCGACCACCGCACCCTGCCCGAGCTGGGCGCCGCCGCGCTCAACCGGCCGCCGGAGGAGGTCGTCCTCACCGGCGGACCCTACGGGCTGCGCCGCACCGTGGTCTCGGTGCGGGTCAACCCCGACTCCCCGTACGTCGTGCGCGGCGGCGAGGACGGGACGCTCGGCCTCTACCTGGACGGGGCGCGGATCGCGGACGTCGGCCTCCCGCCGATGCCGGAGTACTACCGCCACCAGCTCTCCAACGGCAAGTCCGTCATGGAGGTCGCCCCGACCATCCAGTGGGGCTACCTCATCTATCTGACGGTCTTCCGGGTGTGCCAGTACTTCGGCGCCAAGGAGGAGTGCCAGTTCTGCGACATCAACCACAACTGGCGCCAGCACAAGGCGGCCGGCCGCCCCTACACCGGGGTCAAGCCGGTCGAGGAGGTGCTGGAGGCCCTGGAGATCATCGACCGGTACGACACCGCCGGCGTCTCCCGCGCCTACACCCTCACCGGCGGTTCCATCACCTCCCAGGTCGGCGGACGCGACGAGGCCGACTTCTACGGCCACTACGCCAAGGCCATCGAGGAGCGCTTCCCCGGCCGCTGGACCGGCAAGGTGGTCGCCCAGGCGCTGCCCCGCGAGGACGTGCAGCGCTTCCACGACTACGGCATCCGCATCTACCACCCCAACTTCGAGGTGTGGGACCGCCGGCTCTTCCAGCTGCACTGCCCGGGCAAGGAGCGGTACGTCGGCCGCGACGAGTGGCACCGCCGCATCCTGGACTCCGCCGAGGTCTTCGGGCCGCGCAACGTCATCCCCAACTTCGTCGCGGGCATCGAGATGGCCGAGCCCTTCGGCTTCACCAAGGTGAGCGAGGCCATCGACTCGACCACCGAGGGGCTGCGGTTCTTCATGTCCAACGGGGTCGTGCCGCGCTTCACCACCTGGTGCCCCGAGCCCACCACTCCGCTCGGCAAGGCCAACCCGCTCGGCGCGCCGCTGGAGTACCACATCCGGCTGCTCCAGGCCTACCGGGCGACGCTGGAGGAGTTCGGCCTCAACTCCCCGCCCGGCTACGGCCCCGCGGGCCCCGGCCGGGCCGTCTTCTCCGTCAGCTCCTTCATGGACAGCCTCGAAGGGCTGGAGGAGGAGACCACCGTCTGACCCCCTCCCCGGGGACGGGAGCCGCACCTCCCCGGGGAACGGGAGCCGTCCAACGGGCACCGTTCCCCGGGTTCGGGCGCGATTCGGGCGCCCGCCTCCGCCGAGCGGGCGGCGGAAGCGCCCGGAAAGCCCTTGGCAGGCCCGTGACCAGCGGCGGCCCGCCGGGGAAACGGGCAGGAACGGGCAGAGGGAATCCCGCGAAGAGCCTGGTCGAGCGGCTGACCCTGCTTGTAAAAACGTCACATGGGCCCGAACGGACGGGACCCACCCCCGAAAAGCGCCACCGCAAGAGCCAGGGATGTGTGTCGTGGACACCGACGAACGCCGCAGAGGAATACTCGACGCCGCCCGACGGGACGGATCGGTCGAGGTGAACGCCCTCGCGGCGCTGTTCCAGGTGGCCAAGGAGACCGTCCGCCGCGATCTGCACGTACTGGAGGAGCACGGTCTCGTCCGCCGCACCCACGGCGGCGCCTACCCGGTGGAGTCGGCGGGCTTCGAGACCACGCTCGCGGTCCGCACCACCCGTAACGTCCCGCAGAAGTCGCGGATCGCGGCCGCCGCCGCCGATCTGCTCGGGGACGCCGAGACCGTCTTCGTCGACGAGGGCTTCACCCCCCAGCTCGTCGCCGAGGCCTTCCCCCGGGACCGGCCGCTGACCGTGGTGACCGCGTCCCTGGCCGTCGCCACCGTCCTCGCGGACGCCGAGAAGATCTCCGTCATCCTGCTCGGCGGCCGCGTCCGCGGCTCCACGATGGCCACCGTCGACCACTGGGCCTCCAGGATGCTCGCCGGCTTCGTCATCGACCTGGCGTACGTCGGTGCCAACGGCATCTCCCGCGAGTACGGCCTCACCACCCCCGACCCGGCCGTCAGCGAGGTCAAGGCCCAGGCCATGCGCAGCTCCCGGCGGCGCGTCTTCGTCGGGATCCACGCCAAGTTCGGCGCGGTGAGCTTCTGCCGGTTCGCCGGGGTCGGGGACTTCGAGACGATCGTCACCGACGCCGGGCTCTCCTCCGCCGAGGCCCAGCGCTACTCCCTCCTGGGCCCCCAGGTCATCCGCACCTGACCCGACCCGCGCCCCCGGTCCCGTACCGGCCGCGCGACCCCCGTACCACCGCGCCCCGCCCCCCGTCGGGGCGCGGTCCGTCCTGCCGCCGTACGCCTCCGGCATCCCCTTGCCGCCTCCGCCCGACCCGATCACCGAGCCGCTACGACTGATCAGGAGTCCCCATGCGCCACCACCCCCGCCGACGCCACGGACCACGCCGCCTGCCGCGCGCCGCCGCCGTGGCCACGGCACTCGCCCTCCTCGCCACCGGCTGCGCCGGAGCGGGCGGGACCTCCTTCGGGGGCGGTGACGCCCTCAACGTCCTGATGGTGAACAACCCGCAGATGGTCGAACTGCAGAAGCTGACCAAGGAGCACTTCACCAAGGAGACCGGCATCACCGTCCACTTCACGGTGCTGCCCGAGAACGACGTCCGCGACAAGATCAGCCAGGACTACTCCAACCAGGCCGGTCAGTACGACATCGCCACCATCTCCAACTTCGAGCTGCCGTTCTTCGCCGAGAACGGCTGGCTCCGCCCGCTGGACCAATACGTCGAGGCCGACCCGGACTTCGACCAGCAGGACATCCTCCCGCCGCTGCGCGCGTCGCTGACCCACAAGGACGGCAAGCTCTACGCCCAGCCCTTCTACGGCGAGTCCTCCTTCCTGATGTACCGCAAGGACGTCTTCGAGAAGGAAGGGCTCACCATGCCCGCCAAGCCCACCTGGAAAGAGGTCGCCGAACTCGCCGCGAAAACCGACGGATCGCAGCGCGGGATGAAGGGCATCTGCCTGCGGGGGCTCCCCGGCTGGGGCGAGGTCATCGCCCCGCTCACCACCGTCGTCAACACCATGGGCGGCACCTGGTTCACCGAGGACTGGCAACCGCAGCTGACCGCACCGGAGTTCAAGAAGGCGACGAAGTTCTACGTCGACCTCGTGCGCAAGCACGGACAGCTCGGCGCCCCGCAGTCCGGGTACGCCGAGTGCCTCAACAACATGACCCAGGGCAAGACCGCCATGTGGTACGACGCCACCGCGGGCGCCGGATCGCTGGAGGCCAAGGGCTCCCCGGTCAAGGGCAGGATCGGGTACGTACCGGCCCCCGTCGAGCGGACCGACAGCTCTGGCTGGCTCTACACCTGGGCCTGGGGCATGCAGAACGCCTCCAAGAAGGCCGACGACGCCTGGAAGTTCATCTCCTGGGCCTCCAGCAAGGAGTACGAGGAACTCGTCGGCGCCACCAGCGGCTGGTCCAACGTCCCGGCGGGCAAGCGCGCGTCCACCTACGCCCACCCCGACTACCGCAAGGAAGCAGGGGCGTTCGCGGACGTCACCCAGCAGGCCATCTCCGAGGCCGACCCCAACAACCCCGGCACCCAGCCGCGCCCCACGGCGGGCATCCAGTTCGTCGGCGTTCCGGAGTTCACCGACCTCGGCACCAAGGTGGCGCAGGAGATCAGCGCCGCCATCGCGGGCCGCCAGTCGGTGGACACTGCACTCGCCACCTCCCAGAAGCTGGCCGAGAAGGTCGCGGAGGAGTACCGATGACCACCACCACCGCCGTACGGCCGACCCCGCCCCGTCCCGCCCCATCGGGCAAGCGCCCCACGGGCAGCAGAGCGAAGGCCTGGGCGACCCGCGCACCGCTCCTGCCCGCCCTCGTCTTCCTGATCGTGGTCACCCAACTGCCCTTCGTGGCCACGCTGGTGATCTCCTTCTTCGACTGGAACTCGCTCAAGCCGGACCAGCGCCACTTCACCGGCTTCGCCAACTACGGCTCCGTCTTCACCGACCCGGCCCTACGCGACTCGGTCCTGACCACCGTCCTGCTCACCGCCACCGTGGTCATCGTGAGCGTCGTCCTCGGCCTCGCCTTCGCTCTGCTGCTCGACCGCACGTTCTTCGGCCGGGGCTTCGTCCGCACCCTCCTCATCACCCCGTTCCTGATCGTGCCGGTCTCGGCGGCGCTGCTGTGGAAACACGCCCTCTACAATCCCGAGTACGGGCTGTTCAACGGGGCGTTGACCTGGTTCGGGAACCTCTTCGGCATCGACTCCATGGTCCAGCCGGAGTGGACCTCCGAGATGCCCCTGATGGCGGTCGCCGCAGCCCTCGTCTGGCAGTGGACCCCGTTCATGATGCTGATCCTGCTGGCCGGACTGCAGAGCCGCCCCGCCGAGATGATGGAGGCCGCCCGGCTCGACGGCGCGGGCGCCTGGCAGATGTTCCGCTTCCTCACCCTGCCCCATCTGCGCCGCTACCTCGAACTCGGCGTCCTGCTGGGCTCGGTGTACATCGTGCAGAACTTCGACGCCGTCTTCACCATCACCGCGGGCGGCCTCGGCACCGCCAACCTCCCGTACACCGTCTACGAGACCTTCTACCGGGCCCATGAGTACGGACTGGCGTCCGCCGTGGGCGTGGTCGTGGTGATCGGCACCGTGATCATCGCGACGTTCGCGCTCCGGGTGGTCTCCTCCCTCTTCCGTGAGGAGGCGAGCCGCGCATGAGCGCCTCGACCGCAGCACCGACCCGCACCCGCGCCACCGCGAAGGCCACCGCCCCGACCAACCGGGCCCGCAGGCGCTCCACCGCCCTCGGCCTGGCCGCCTGGGCCGTGGGCCTGGTCTTCTGCCTGCCCGCCCTGTGGATGGTGCTCACCTCCTTCCACTCGGAGGCCGACGCGGCGACCAACCCGCCCTCCCTGGCGGCCGCGCTGACGCTCGACGGCTACCGGACGTTCTTCGGCGGCGGAGGCGGCCCGACCCCCTGGCCGCCGCTGGTCAACTCCCTGATGGCGTCGGTGTTCTCCACCGTGCTGGTCCTCCTGCTGGCGCTCCCGGCGGCGTACGCGCTCTCCATCCGCCGGGTGCGCAAGTGGACCGACGTGATGTTCTTCTTCCTCTCCACCAAGATGCTGCCGGTGGTCGCCGGACTGCTGCCGATCTACCTGTTCGCGAAGAACACCGGCTTCCTGGACAACATCTGGCTGCTCGTCCTGCTCTACACCTCGATGAACCTGCCGATCGCGGTGTGGATGATGCAGTCCTTCCTCGCCGACGTCCCGGTCTCCATCATCGAGGCGGCCCAGGTCGACGGGGCGAAGCTGCCCACGGTCCTCGGCCGGGTCGTCGCCCCGGTCGCCGCCCCCGGCATCGCCGCCACGGCCCTGATCTGCTTCATCTTCAGCTGGAACGAGCTGCTGTTCGCCCGGGTGCTGACCGGCGTGGTCGCCGGGACGGCCCCCGTCCATCTGACCACCTTCGTCACCAGCCAGGGCCTCTTCCTCGCCCAGCTGTGCGCCGCGTCGGTGGTCGTGTCCCTGCCGGTGCTCGTCGCCGGCTACGCCGCCCAGGACAAACTCGTCCAGGGCCTTTCCTTGGGAGCAGTCAAATGAGGGCAGCCATCGTCGAGGCCCCCGGCAAGGTGTCGGTCACCACGGTCGACGACCCCACGCCCGGCCGCCGTGACGTGGTCGTGAAGGTGGCGTCCTGCGGGCTCTGCGGCACCGATCTCCACATCCTCCAGGGGGAGTTCGCCCCCACCCTGCCGATCGTGCCCGGCCATGAGTTCGCCGGGGAGATCGTCGCCGTCGGCACCGACGTCACCGAACTGGCCGTCGGGGACAAGGTGGCCGTCGACCCCTCGCTCCACTGCCACGAGTGCCGCTACTGCCGCTCCGGCCGCGGCAACCTCTGCGACAACTGGGCCGCCATCGGCGTCACCGTCCCCGGGGGCGCCGCCGAGTTCGCCGTCGCCCCGGTGGCCAACTGCGTCAAGCTGCCCGAGCACATCGACGTCGCCGACGCCGCCCTGATCGAGCCGCTCTCCTGCGCGGTGCGCGGCTACGACGTCCTCAAGGGCAACCTGGGCGCCGAGGTGCTGATCTACGGCTCCGGCACGATGGGCCTGATGATGCTGGAGCTGGCCAAGCGGACGGGCGCCGCCTCGGTGGAGGTCCTGGACGTCAACCCGCAGCGCCTGCAGACCGCCACGCTCCTCGGCTGCACGGGGGCGGCGGCCCGCGCGGAGGAGTTCGACCGCCCCGGCGGCTGGGACGTGGTCATCGACGCCACCGGCAACGCGGGCGCCATCCAGGACGGGCTGGGCCGGGTCGCCAAGGGCGGCACGTTCCTCCAGTTCGGGGTCGCCGACTACGCCACGACCGCGGTCATCGAGCCGTACCGCATCTACAACCAGGAGATCACCATCACCGGCTCGATGGCGGTCCTGCACAGCTACGAACGGGCCGCCGCACTCTTCGCCAGCGGGGTCCTGGACCCGGCGGTCTTCATCAGCGACCGGCTGCCGCTGGAGCAGTACCCGGAGGCGATCGACCAGTTCAAGGCGGGGGTGGGGCGGAAGATCGTGGTGCAGCCGTAGCCGCCCCTGACGGCACGGGAAGAGGCAGGTACCGGAGGCGATGGAGGAAGCCCCTGGTACCTGCCGGTCCGTGTCGCGGGACGGTCAGACGAAGTTGGCGTACCGCTTGAAGGCGGCCCGGGTGTCCGGCCCGGCGATCCCGTCGATGGGACCCTTGTAGTTGAACTGCGTCTTCATCCAGCGCTGGAGCGCCTTGACGGTGTTGGGTCCGACGACTCCGTCGATGGCGTCGTTGTAACCCCAGTACGCCTTCATGTACCGCTGCAGGGCCATCCAGCTCCCGGTGCCCAGGTACCCGTCCATCTCTCCCCTGTAGCCCCAGGCGGGCAGAGAGCGCTGGACCTTCTTGGCCTGGGAGACACTCAGCCCGAGGTTGTTCACCGCGTACGGTGCGACGGACTGCGTGCTCACCGTGCTCACCGCGGTCTTCTCGGCGGGTGCTGGTGTGGCGGAGGCCGCGCCTGCCGCTGCCAGTCCTCCGGCGGCGATGCCGACGGCGGTGGTGACACTGACGAGTGTCCTGACCAGGACGGTCGATCGCATGCAGGTCTCTTTCGGGTCGTGGCGCCGCGGCACGGACGGCCTGCGCGCCGGATCGTCGTGGGTCTTCCCGGGGCCGATGTCCGGGGCCAGGCCGGTCGCGGCAGGCTCAGAGCCGGTTGGCGAACCGCTCGTACGCGGACCGGGTTCCGGTCCCGGCGATCCCGTCGATGGCACCGGTGTAGCCGTGACGGGTCTTGAGGAAGCGCTGCAACGCCTTGATCGTGCCGCTTCCGGCGATCCCGTCGACGGGGCCGGTGTAGTCCCAGCTCTTCAGCCAGCGCTGCTGCGCCTTCCAGCTCTCGGAACCGAGCTGTCCGTCGATGGCCCCGTCGTACTTGTAGTACTTGGCCAGGAAGTGCTGGACCTTCTTGGCCTGGGAGACACTCAGCCCGAGGTTGTTCACCGAGAGAGGCGCTACGGACTGCGTGCTCACTGCGGCTTTCTCGGCCGGTGCGGGTGACGCGGCGGCCGTGCCCGCCGCTGCCAGTCCTCCGGCGGCGATGCCGACGGCGGTGGTGACACTGACGAGTGTCTTGACCAGGACGGTCGATCGCATGCTGTTCCCTCTCGGGTCGTGGCACGGCAGCCCGGGCGCAGGGCGCGCCGAATTGTCGTGCGGTTCTCCGGGGCAGGTCTCCAGGGGTCGTTCCCCAGGGCCCGAAGAGAACACTGACCGATCGGCGGCGAGCTGTCCTTGACCATCGGCGCCAGCCCCTTGCCCCGGAGCGACACCTTGGCCGCATGCGGTCCTACGCCGGTATCGGGTCGCGGCCGGTGGCGGGCGGCCGAGTGAGCGTCCGGAGTTCCGTGTCCAGTTGCTGCCGGTGCTCCAGCTCCCGGTACTCCCGGGGCGCCATCCCGTACGCGGCGGAGAACGACCGGCTGAAGTGCGCGGCGCTGGTGTAGCCGCAGCGCCGGGCGATCGACTGGATGGAGGTCGTGTACTGCGCGGGGTCCGCCAGTCGGCGCCGGGCCTCCGACAGGCGCCGGCCGCGGATGTAGGCCGCCGCCGTGATCCCCTCGGCCTCGAACAGCCGGTGCAACTGGCGCGGGGAGATGAAATGGGCGGCGGCGACGGTGCGCGGGGTCAGCCCCGGATCGTGATAGTGCCGGTTGATGTGGGAGCGGATGAGCAGGAACTTGTTCCTCTGTCTTGTCTCCTTGCTGAGCGCCGTCTCCGCGTCCAGTTCGCGGGCGACGAGTCCGGTGACGAGATCGAGCAGAATCTGCTTGAGCCGGGGCACGTCGGACGGCTGGTGCGCGGAGTTGCGGGCGACGAGATGGGAGAGAAAATGGGCGAGGACCGCCCCGAACCCCTCCTGTCCCGGAAGGCGTTGGCCGAGCACGCGGCCGATGGCCCTTTCGGTCGCGAGCGGAAAGTGGCTCCGGGGAATCTCGACGCCGATTCCCACGGCCAGTTCGTTCTCCTCCACCTCGACATCGCAGGGGTACGAGCTGTTCAGGATGTACAGGTCGTTGACCAGGGACATGTGCCTCCGGTCGTTGTGGTCCACCCTGAGCCGCCCGCTCCCCGGCAGGACGAGCGTGATGTGGTAAAGCTCGGGATCGCCCTGGCGGATCAGTTTCGGCGTCCGGCGATAGCGGGACGCCTGCATCGCCACCGGCCAGAGCAGGATGTCCTCCAGAGTCAATAGGCGTGTCTCGCCCCAGAAATCGGAAGAGTGCTGACTGCTGACGTGCATCGGTGACATCGTCGCCGCCATGGCGTCCCGCCACACGTCGAATCTGATGTCCGGTGCCACGTCGTCCGTTCGGAGAACCGTTTCGGGGAGCACTTCTCTCCTTCACCGCAGTTCCTCGGGCACGGGCGCTCATTTCGGCCCGCAGTTCTCGGCCCGGAGCCTTGCCGTGATCCTAACGAGACCTCCTACGAGCCGTGCGCCTCCAGCAGCGCGCGGTACGTCGGACTCGTGGTGACCAACTCCTCGTGCGTCCCGGCGGCTTCCACCGTGCCCCCGGCGAGGACCACGATCCGGTCCACCTCGCGGACCGTGTCCAGGCGGTGGGCGATGACGACCGTCGTCCGCCCCGCCACCAGCCGGGGCCAGCGCCTCCTGGATCCTGGCCTCGGTCTGCGGATCGACGGCGGCGACACGTCCGGGGGCGCTTCCTCCAGGACGTCCTCGCCTTCACCCTGCTGATCGACTACCGCTACGACCGCAGCGACGAGACCGTCCGGGCCATGATGCAGCAGCCCGTGCCCGCCCCCTGGCTCGCCGTCCACCCCGAGCTGGACGTGCCGTACGCCCGTGCCGCCGCCGAACTGCCCACGCTCACCAGCGACGCGTACTTCGAACGGTACGTGGAGGACGCCATCGTCCTCGTCGAGCACCGGCTCCGCCGCTGAGCGCACAGGACGGAGCCCTCCGGCGGACGCTCATGTCCACCGGAGGGCTCCTGCGGTGCGATCAGGGGAAGACCCGGGAGATCAAAGGAACTCCCTGGAGATCAGGGGAAGTTGACGACGGTGGAAGGAATCGTCGACGTCCCCGAGGTCGGGGCGCCGATGTTGTTGATCACGTGCTGGTACTGCCCGTGGCCGCCCAGCGAGACGACCAGCAGGTTGTGGAACCTCACGCCCGGCTTGACCGGGGCCTTGAAGCCGTGCTCCTGGATGATCGTGGGGTCGACGTTGTAGTAGCAGTAGCTGCCCATGCCCCAGCCCTCGTGTTGCTCGACGGAGTCGTCGACCCGGTAGGCCGCGTAGCCCTTGGTGGAGCCGTTCTGGATGGCGGCCTGGTTGGGGGCGTCGTAGGCCTTCTCGTTCTGGAAGAAGATGGTGCGGCCGCGTTCGCCGTACCACTCGACGTCGTACTTGTTGAAGTGCTCGACGAAGAGGCCGGTGGCCAGGACGTCGTCGCCGTTGACGCGGACGCCGTAGTCGGCCCGGTTGGTCTCCCAGCCCCAGCCCTCGCCGTGGTCCGCCCGCCACACCCACGTGTGGTCGATGATCACGTCATCACTGTTGACCACCAGGCTGGTGGTCGCCTTGCCGGGGCCCGCGCCGCCGATGCGGATGAACACGTCCTGCACGGTGGTGGGGTTGGCCGCGTGGTCGGCGGAGGCGCCCTGCGGGCCGACCTCCAGCAGGGTGGGCGAGTTGACGGGACCGGCGTCGATGAGGAAACCGGCCAGCTTCACCCCGTCGACATCGGCGACCTTCATGGCGGTCACCCCGTTGTCCGGGATGATCGTGGCGAGGCCGAGACCCAGGACGACGGTGTTGGCCCGGTTCACCTCGATGGTCCGGTCGAGGTGGTAGACGCCGGGCGTGAACAGCAGGTTGAGGCCCTGGGCGAGCGCCGCGTTGATCGTCGCCGCGGTGGCGCCCTGCTTGACGACGTAGAAGCGGTCCAGCGGGATCGACTCGCCCCGCTGGCTCCCGCCGTCCCACGAGACCCCGCGCGCGTTGACGCGCTTCTCCGGGACGAACACCTTGTACTCGTTGCCGTCCAGGTGGAGGAACGGCTTCTCGCGCGAGATCGGGGTGGTGTCGAGCGTGGTGTACGGCGGGTTCGGATAGCTGGTCGCGGGCGCGCCCTGCACACCGGAGAAGGTCATGTTCCAGACGGCGTTGGTCCAGCCGCCGACGGAGCTGTCGCGGGTGTACCACTTCTGCTGGGAGTAGGGGCCGACGGTGCCGTCGATCTTGCTGTCCGCGATGTAGCCGCCGCTGGCCCAGCCGTAGCCGTCGGGCGCCAGGTTCAGCCCGCCCTTGACGTGCATCCGGCGGAAGGGGGCCGCCTGGGAGACCGCCCAGCGGTTGGTGCCGTTCACCGGGTTCAGCGTCAGGTTCTCCGCCGCGCGCCAGAAGTTCTGGGTCGCGTTCCCGTCGAACCAGCCCGCGTCCACCGTCACATCACCGTTGAACGTGGTGGCGTTCGGGTGCAGCCCCAGCCCCGCGATCTGCGTGTAGAAGCCGATCTGGGCGTTCAGATTGTTGTACGTGCCGGGCTTGAACAGCAGCGCGTGGCGGCCGAGCCCGAACTGGTCGGACTCCTGCTGCCGGAAGATCGCATCGACCTTGCCCTGGATGTCGGGCGTGGACGGGTCGAAGACATGGACGTTCGGGCCGAGGTCACCGCCGCCCGGAATCTCCGGACCGCCGCCCCCGTCCCGCGTACCGAACACCTTGAACTCCCAGAGGGAGTAGCCGTATCCGGTGGCGCGTTCGGTGCCGGTCAGCCGTACGTACCGGGCCTCGCCCGAGACGGTCAGCGTCTCGTTGCCGCCCTGGCCGGTGGTGGTGCTGTAGGCGTTTCGCCAGGTGGAGCCGTCGGTGGACAGCTCGATGCGGTAGCTCTTGGCGTACGCGGCTTCCCAGGCGAGTTCGACCCGGCTGAGGGCGGCCGGTGAACCGAGGTCGATCCGCAGCCACTGCGGGTCGGAGAAGGCACTGGACCAGCGGGTTCCGCCGTCCCCGTCGACCGCGTTGCGCGCGGCCGTACCGCCGTTCTCCTCGCTGGAGGCGGTGACCGGGCTGCCCTGGGAGAGCAGGACGGGCGCGGCCTGCGCCGGGCCGGCCTGTGCCACCCCGAGGAGGGCCGCCACCAGAGCGGTTACCAGGGCGAAGCCGAGCGCACGCCATCGGTGGAGTACGGCCATCGGGGGCCGCGAGGGTCTGACGAGGGCAACGGACATGTCCGGATCTCCTGAGGTCTCAGAGGCGCGGGGGCACGTGGAGTGGAGAGGTGGGGGCGGGCGCAAGCTCCGACAGGGAGAGAGAGCGCTCTCTCGATACGCGCATGATTCTCCCACGTTTCGGCCACGTCAAGAGTTGTGTACAGGCTCGGTGCGAACGGGCTCCGGAGCCGATTGATGTTTCATCTCCTGAAAGCAGAAGGGAAGTTGAGAGGAAGGCACGCGAACCCTTGACGGTCGGCGCCGCTCCCGCCACGCTCCCCCATGCGGGGAGCGCTCTCTCGACCTGTCCCGCTACAGACCAAGGAGTCCGCATGTATGCCCGTGGAACACCACGGCTCAGAGGCACCCTGGCCGTCATGGCCGTGGTGGCCCTCCTGCTCACCCTCTCGGTGGCGCTCGCCCCGGAGCGGGCGGTCGCCGCACCGGTCCTCGTCTCCCAGGGGAAACCGGCCACCGCCTCCAGCGCCGAAGGCCCCTTCACCGCTCCCAACGCCGTGGACGGCGACCCCGGGACCCGCTGGTCCAGCGCGTTCTCCGACGACCAGTGGATCCGTATCGACCTCGGTGCGAGCACGGCGGTCGGCCAGGTCGTGCTGAACTGGGAGGCCGCGTACGCCAAGGGCTACCGGATCGAACTGTCCGCCGACGGGCAGCAGTGGACCACGATCCACTCCACCACCACCGGCACCGGCGGCACCGAGACCCTCACCGTCTCCGGAACCGGCCGCCACATCCGCCTCGTCGGCACCGAGCGCGCCACCCCGTGGGGCTACTCCCTGTACGAGTTCCAGGTCTACTCCACCAGCGGCGGCAGCGGCCCCGGCGGCGACGTCCTGCTCTCGTACGGCAGGACCGGCTCGGCCTCCACCTCCCAGCACGACTCCACCTGCTGGCAGTGCACCCCGGACAAGGCCTTCGACCGCGACCCCGCGAGCCGCTGGGCCACCAGCCCCGAGGGCGGCTGGACCGACCCCGGCTGGATCGCGGTCGACCTCGGCGCCCCTGCCACGATCAACCGGGTGGTCCTCCAGTGGGACCCCGCCCACGCCCGCGCGTACCGGATCGAGGTCTCCGACAACGGCACCGACTGGCGCACGATCCACCAGACCACCACCGGCACCGGCTTCAAGGAGACCCTGAACGTCAGCGGCACCGGCCGGCACGTACGGCTGTACGCCACCCAGCGCAGCGGTGAATACGGCTACTCGCTCTGGGAGTTCCAGGTCTGGGGCACCGGCGGAGCACCGATACCCGCCCCGCCGCAGCCACCCGAACCCACCTACGACCGGCTGGTGTTCAGCGACGAGTTCAACGGCCCCGCCGGTGCCGCCCCCGACCCGGCCAAGTGGGTCCCCGAGACCGGCACCGGCCCCAACAACGAGCTGGAGTACTACACGGACAACAAGAACGCCGCCCAGGACGGCAACGGCAACCTCGTCCTGGAGGCCCGCCGCGAACCCACCCCGGGCTCGTCCTGCCCGCGCGACCCGCTGAGCGGCAGCACCACCTGCCAGTACACCTCGGCGCGGCTCAACACCTACGGGAAGTTCCAGTTCACCTACGGCCGGGTCGAGGCACGCATGAAGGTCTCCGGCACGCAGGGGCTCTGGCCCGCCTTCTGGATGCTGGGCGCGGACTACTTCGACCAGCGGCGCCCATGGCCGTACACGGGTGAGATCGACATCATGGAGCACGTCGGCAAGGAGCCGAACACCACCTACTCCACCCTGCACGCCCCCGCCTACCACGGCGCGGCGGGCTACGGAGCCCCCTACTCACTCCCCGGCGGCGCGAACTTCGCCGACGACTTCCACACCTTCGCCGTCGACTGGAACAGCACGGGCATGACGTTCCGGGTCGACGGCCGGGTGACCCACCGGGTCGACAGGGAGGAGCTGGAGCGCACCCGGGGTCCGTGGGTGTTCGACCACGACTTCTTCCTGATCCTCAACAACGCGGTCGGAGGTGACTGGCCGGGCCCGCCCGACACCACCACCCGCTTCCCGCAGAAGCTGAGCGTCGACTACATCAAGGTCTGGCAGTGACCTTCAGCAAGGTCCGGCAGTGACCCTTCGCTGAAGCGCGTGCGGTCCGGGCCGCGGCAGGCCGTGGTCCGGACCGCACGCCCTACCCCTTCCCGGATGCTCAGCGGGCCTCGTACACGATCCACAGCGGCCCCTCGGCCAGGTCGATCCGCTGACCGTCCGGGGTGGTGAACCGGGTGTCCGCGTCCGCCGCGGGCCGGGACCACCGGGCCTCGTACGTCCTGCCGTCGCGCAGGACCTGCGCGGTGCCCGCCCCCACGGTCTCGGTGAACGGGGTGTTGTTCCCGGAGCGGTCACCGAAGGACGACGGACGTACGGTCACCTCCTGCAGGATCACCGTGGCGGCCCCCAGCCGCTCGCCCTCGCTCGTCCGGGCGGGGGAGCCGTCCATGGCGATCAGCCACCGCTCCCGCTCGGCGGACCAGGTGAAGGTGGTGCGTGCGGACGGGAAGCGGACCGTACGGCTCTCCTCGGCACTCCCGCCGGAGGGCGCCGGGCCGAACCGCAGCCCCAGCGCCTCCACGGCCTGGCTGCCCGGGGCCACGTACGGAATCCGCTCGGCCCGCAGATAGAGGTTGTGCGGGGCGGGACGCTCGGCACCCCGGAAGTACGCCCGGGGCGCGACGGACGGCGGTACGGCGTCGAGCGGCGCCTGCTCGATGGCCGGGAGTAGCCTGCTCTGCGCCCCGGAGAAGGCGAGCACCGGCCGGTCGAACTGGCGCAGCAGCTCCAGATCGGTCTCCCGGGCGCTGCGGACCGGGCCGATGACGGGCGGCACCTCGGAGGAGTAGACGGCGAGGAGGCGGCTGAGCCCGGCCTCCACCTGCTCGACGTAGACGACGTCCGCCCGGTCGAGCCCGGTCTGCGGCCGGGCCGGTCCCACGTTGTCGATCTTCACCGCGAGCACCCTCGCACCCGCCCCCGTACCGGACGGACTGCTGCTCTCGCTCTCGGGCTCCGCACCGCCCCCGCCCGTGCAGCCGGCCGCGAGGAGGGCGAGCAGGAGCGCGGCGATCAGGGCGGTGAGCGAGGCCTTCGGCCGGTGGATCACGGACGTGCGGGGGCGTGCGGGCCTTCGGAGGGCTACGGACATGGCGACGACCGTCCTTCCGGGGCACCGGCCGGCCGTCCCGGCGGAGCATGGCCGTGTCGGGCCCCTCATCCATCATCACGCGTCCGGCCGGTTCGCGGTTGCTCCCACGCCCCCGCACAGCCCGGGCGCACGGCCGCCCCCGGCTCGGGGCAATGGCCGGAACTGTACGGTGCCGCGCCCCCGATGCCGCTTCCGATGGCACCGTTCGCTCTCTACGGTGGGCGCCGTGACGGGTTACGTGCCCGTACGGTGACGGGTGAGGCAAGAGGGGGGTCCGGTGGAAGCCGAGTTGACGGCGCTGGCGGCATCAGGCGCGACGGCCTTCGTGGGGCTGATGGCGACGGAGGCGTGGAACCAGGTGCGCGGCCGGGTGGCCCGGTTCCTGGCGCGGGGTGAGGACGGCGAGGACAGCGAGGCCGTCGACGCGGAGCTGGAGGAGTCCCGCGTGGCGCTGCTGGCAGCGCGCCGCAGCGGCGACGAGGACGGTGCCGCCGATGTGACCGCCGAGTGGCGGATCAGGCTCCGCCGGGCCCTGCGCGACAACCCGGAGGCCGCGCGGGAGCTTCGGGAGCTGCTGGACGAACTGGAGCCCCACCAGCCTGCCGCCCCGACCGTCACGGTGAACAACAGCACCAACGGGGGCACCTACTACAGCCAGGTGATCCAGGGGCACGACATCTCGGGGCTGACTTTCAACGGCGGGGGAGCGGTGGGTTCCCGTCCGGAGCCGGGGGCGGGCTGAGGGCCCTGAAGCCTGGTCGGCCGCTCCGGGCCCTGAGCCTCTGCTGAGAGCCGGGGCACGGAGCGGCCGACCAGGCGTGCGAGCGTCTTGATCGAACCTCTGAGGTATGGCCTGTTCTCGCTGGTTGACGCGCGTTGACCGAGACGTCAATCTTTGACAGGTGCACGCCAAATTGCGCGGAGGGGGTCGGTGAGCCGACCCCTCCGTCAAGAGTTCCGGCGCCACCTCCAGCCGTCGCGGTCGGGCCGTCCGCCGCATCGATCCCCCGGCCCGCCCCCGGCTCCTCCCACGCGAAAGGAAGACCGCCCGTGTTCCCCGGACTGTCCATAAGAATCACCGTCGCCGCCCTGGCCGTCACCGGGCTCCTCGCCGTCGCCCCGGTGGCGTCGGCGGCCCCCGACGCCTCCGCGGCGGCGACCTCCGCCGACGTCGTCGTCAAGATGCCGTCCGCCGTCGGGGACCGCCTCGGCGCCGACCGCGAGAAGCTGGTCGACGCCGTCTCCGCCGACGTCCTCGCGCGGTCCCACGACGCCGAGGGCCTCGCCCCGGAGGCGGCCGTCTCCAAGCTCGCCGACGAGGGCCGCAAGGTGGTCGTCGACGTACGGACCGTCGCCGGCGACTGGGCCCGGGGCGTGGCCTATGTCGAGGCCTCCCGTGCGCAGCACGGTGAACCGGAGGGCTGGCTCTACATCGCGCACCGGCAGAACGGGCGGTGGATCCCGGGCCTGGAGGGTGACCGCGAGTTCGCCGCGTACGTGGCCCGTTCCCCGCTGGTGGGCGAGGCGGAGCGGCGGAACATGACGGCGTACGCGGAGCGCAGGACCGAGCCGCAGGCCGGGGCGGGTGAGGTGGGAGTCCTGGCCAACACCAACGGCCTGCTGCTGCCCTGGATGCCCGACTACTACATGACCCTCACCGGCGGCCCCCACGCCCACGACGGCGGGTCCGGCTACTGGAGCGCCCTCGACTTCGCCGGGGGCAACGCCAGCGGACTGGTCCGTTCCTCACGGGAGGGCACGGCGACCTCGATGTGCGGCGCCGGGGGCGGCTGGACCCGGGTCATCCACCCGGGCGGCTTCTCCACGGACTACTACCACATGCGGAACACCACCTACTACAACGGGACGTCGATCGCCCGGAGCGCGCTGCTCGGCACCATCGGCACCGACACCTGTGCCGGTGGCTCCGCGACCGGCGCGCATGTGCACTGGAGCCTGCGCACGTACGACGCCAACTACAACGGCCAGTACACCTGGCTGAACGGCCGCACCATCGGCGGCTGGGCCTGGTGGAACGGTTCCGGCCAGTATTCCGGCTGCGGCACCCGGCTCGGCGTCACGGCCTGCCCCGGTACGGCGATCTACAACCGTACGAGCTGACGACCGGACCCCCCCCGCATCAGCGGCTCGGGCCCACCGGGCGGTGGTCCTGCGTCCCGTCCGCCGTGGTGACCTCCCGGAACAGGGCGGTGGCGTCGGCCGGGACGAGCGGGTCGATCCACTCGGTGACGACGTCGAACAGGACGTTCTCGAGGAGTGCGGCTGACCAGGAGGCGGGCCGCTCCGGGACCGGTGGTTCCCAGCCGGTCCCGGTCCGGACGGCCGTGAAGAGCTCACGCTCCTCCCCGAGCCGGCGGTCCAGCTCGAAGGAGTCCGCGCCCTCGAACCGCGCCCACACGGCGAACGTGCCCTCGCCGTCCTGGTCGGGGAACACAACGACGACCACCCCGTCGGTCCGTGCCGTCGCGGTGTCCCGGATCGCTTCGAGCCGTCGGGCCACCGTGGTCGATGCCGTGTCGAGCACCCGCCTCAACTCGGCGCGGTAGCGGGCGGTCTCCGCATCGTCCTGGTGTCCCTGGGGTGGTTCCACGGGCCCAGGATAGGCGGGATACGTCCGTACGGTGTCCGGCGAGGCGCTCCGTGGCCGGGGGCCCACGGGGCGCCCCCCCCCGCTCCTACCCCTTCGGCCCCGCGAACCGCACCGGGGCCCGGAAACGCGCCTTGCGGGCGGCCCGGCGGAACGTGGTGAGGACCGCCGGGCCCGCCAGGGTGATGCAGACGAAGTTGGTGACGGCCCGGCCCGTGTCCCAGCCGAGCGAGGTCGCCACGTCGAAGGCGAGATAGCGCTGCCACTGCTCGGTGAAGGGGAGCCCGGGGAGATAGGCGATGGAGCTGTTCGGGTCCACCGAGAACGGCCAGAAGGACAGGTTCAGCAGAAACCCGAAGAGGTAGCCGGAGAGCGAACCGTAGACCGCGAGCATCATCACCTCACGGCGGCCCGTGGCCCGGGGCAGCAGCCCGGCGAGCATCCCGACGAACGCGCAGCCGAACATCTGGTACGGCATCCACGGCCCGACCCCGCCCGTGATCAGGGCGGAGGCGAACAGCGAGGTGCAGCCCAGCGTGAAGCCGAACCCCGGACCGTAGACCCGGCCCGCCAGGACCAGCACGAAGAACACCGTCTCGATCCCCGCCGTGCCCGCGCCGAGCGGGCGCAGGGCCGCGTTGACGGCGGAGAGCACCCCGAGCATCGCCAGTGCTTTGGAGTTGATGCCGCCCTCGGAGATCTCGGAGATCACCGCGCACAGGACGAGCACCAGCAGGACCCCGAAGATCAGCGGTGGGGCGTAGTTGGCCCCCAGCTTGCCCGGGGCGACCAGGAACGGCCAGAAGAAGGCGACCAGGCCGAGGAAGGCCGCCAGGGCGATGACGATCCCGGCGCGCGGACCGATCCGGATGGCACCCGCCGACCGCTCGGTGAGCGGCGGAAGCTCCGTCATGCGCCCGTCCCCTCTTCCGGCAGCACGGACGCCACTTGATCGACCGTCAGGTACGGGAGCGGCGCCAGGATCTTCGCCACCTGCGGGGCGAAGACCGGCGAGGCGACGATCACCTCCGTGGTCGGGCCGTCCGCGACGATGTCGCCCTCGGCCATCACGACCACCCGGTCCGCCGCCCGCGCCGCGAACTCGACGTCATGGGTGGAGATCACCACCGACCGCCCCTCGGCGGCCAGTCCGTCCACCATCGCGATGAGCTGGGTCTTCGCCCGGTAGTCCAGTCCCCGGGTGGGCTCGTCCAGCAGCAGCACCCGGGGCGCCGCCGTCAGCTGGATGGCGAGCACCAGCGCCAGCTTCTGGCCCTCGGAGAGGTCGCGCGGATGCGTGGCGCCGTCGATGCCGGGCGCCAGCCGCTCCAGGATCGCGCGGGCGGAGAGCCCACCGTCCTCCCCGGCCGCCGACTCGGCGTCCGCCTGGTCGAGTTCCTGCTTGACGCTCTCCAGGTAGAGCAGATCGGTCGGGGTCTGCGGGACGAGACCGACGAGCCGTCTGGCCTCGGCGGCGGAGAGCGACTTGGGGTCGCTGCCTTTCGTCGAGCCCACATCTTTGCTCGAACCCACCCTGACCGTACCGGACTTGCGCGGCCCCGAGCCCTGGAGCGCCCACAGCAGCGACGACTTGCCCGAACCGTTGCGGCCCATCAGCGCGGTGATCTCGCCGCCCCGCAGCTCGAGGTCCACCTCACGCACCGCCGCCACGCCCCGGTACGCCACCGTGACCCCGCGCGCCGTGAGCAGCGCCGGGCCCGGGGTCTCCGGCACCGGTCGGACGGGCGGTGGCGGGGGAGCGGTGGCCGCCAGGGCGGTGCGCAGCGGAGCGGCGGCCCGGCGGGCGTCCCGTACGGAGAGCGGGAGCGGTGACCAGTGGGCGGCGCGGCCCAGTTCCACGATGGGCGGCGCGATCGACGACGTGGTGAAGACGTCCGCGGGGGCGCCCGAGACCACCAGCCCGTTGCCGGGGAGGTGGATGACCCGGTCCGCGTACTGCACGACCCGCTCCAGGCGGTGTTCGGCCAGCAGCACCGTGACCCCGAGGTCGTGCACCAGGCGGGTCACGGCGGCCAGCACTTCTTCCGCCGCCGTCGGATCGAGCGCGGACGTGGGCTCGTCCAGGACCAGGACGCGGGGGTGCGCGGTGAGGACCGAGCCGATGGCGACCCGCTGCTGCTGCCCGCCGGAGAGTTCGTACAGCGCCCGGTGGCGCAGATCCGCCAGCCCGAGCAGATCGAGGGTCTCCTCCACCCGCTTGCGCATCACCGCCGGGGAGATCGCCAACTGCTCCATCGCGTAGGCGAGTTCCTCCTCCACCGTGTCCGTGACGAAACCGTCCAGCGGGTCCTGGCCGACCACGCCGACCACATCGGCCAGCTCGCGGGGCGGATGGTCGGCCGTGGTGCGGCCGTCGACGGTGACCGTGCCGTAGAGCGTGCCGCCCGTGAAGTGCGGCACCAGCCCGTTGACCGCGCCGAGCAGCGTCGACTTGCCGATGCCCGTATGCCCCACCACCAGGCAGAGCTCGCCCTCCTCGACCGTGAGGTCCACCTCCCGCAGGACCGGCTCGTCGGCCCCGTCGTACTCCACGGTGACCTGGTCGAAGGTGATCATGCGGCTTCCTCGGTGCGCGGTGCGGAGACGTACGGGACGGGCTTGGCCGGCGGCGGCGCCAGGAACCCGGCCGCCCCGGCGAGCAGGATGGCGGCGGCCGGGACCGGTGGCAGCGTCGGCCAGGTGAGCGGGTAGTAGCTGGGGTTCAACGCGGCCGGGTCGTACCCCACGTTGGCGAAGAGCAGCACCGCTGAGAGCACCCCGCACCCCGCCACCGCCCACTCCGCGAACCGCCAGGGATCGGGCCGGTAGGTCGTCCGCGTCACCCGGCGCCCGCCGAGCCGCAGTCCCGCCAGACAGAGCACCGAACCGGCCGCCAGCGCGGGCAGCCCCAGCAGCTTCGGCGCGGTCGGGTCGAGGAGCCCGTACGCCCCGGCGCAGAGCCCGCACATGCCCGCGAGCATCAGCGCCCCGGTCAGCCGCCGCGAACCGCGCGTCGCCGAACCCGCCCGCCCGTACCCTCGCGAATCCATGGCGGCGGCCAGCCGGAGCGAGCGCTCCAACGCGTCCTCCAGCACGGGCACGACGATGCCCCGCAGCGCCTTGAGCCCCTTGTTGCGGCCCGCGCGCAGCCGGCGGGCGCGCGAGACCCGCTGCACGCTCTGTACCAACTGCGGTGCCACGCTGATGGATACGGTGACGGCCACCCCCAACTCGTACAGTGCGCCCGGAAGTACGCGCAGTGCCCGCTTCGGGTTGGCGAGGGTGTTCGCCGCGCCGATGCAGCAGAGCATGCAGGCGAGCCGGAGCCCGTCCGTGGCGGCCGACAGCAGCGCCTCCAGCGAGACGGGGCCGCCGAGTTGGATGCCCGCGTACCAGTCCGGGGTGGGAATGTGGGGGAGCGAGAAGAGGTGGTGGTCGGTCGGCCGCATACCGGTGCCGAAGACGGCCCGGAAGATCACCCGGATCGCGACGACCGTCAGCGCCAGATACAGGTAGTACTTGAACCCCCGCGCCCAGGGGGCCTCGGTCCGCCGCACGGTGATGACGTAGCCGAGCACGGCGAGGACCAGGAAGAGCAGCAGCGGATTGTTGGTCCGGCTGACGGCGGTCGCCAGGGCGAGCGCCCAGATCCACCAGGCCAGCGGGTGCAGGGTGCGCGGCAGCCGCCTGCCGCCGGTGTCCGGCCCGGAGGCGGACACCGGCGCACCGGCTGTCGCGGCTTTCGCGGCGGCGGTACGGGTCACGCGGGCGTCACTCCGCACGGCGGCGGCGCTTGGCGGCGAAGACGGCCGCGCCGCCGATCACCGTCACCAGACCGGCCGTCGCCGCGAGCGGCACCATCGAGCCGGAGTCGTGCTCGGCGTCCGGCGCCGGGGCGGCGTCGACCACCTTCGCCTCCCCGCCCGGCGCCGCGACGACCTCACCCGGCGAGGTGGAGGGGGACGCGGACACGCTGGGGGAGGGGGACGGGGAGTCGGAAGGGGACGCGGACGGCGAGGTGTTGGCGGAGGAGGACGGCGAAGGGGTCGCCGGGGCCGTGGCGGCCGGCGGAGGTGGAGCCGCCGGGGCGCCGCCGCCCGGCTGCTCCGTCGTCCTCACGGGGTCGGGCTGGGGCTTCGGCTTCGGCGGGGGCTGCGGGGCCGGATCGCCGCCCGTGGGACGGGTGTTGTGGGCACGCAGTTGGTCGGGTGTGAGCGTGGGGCGGCCCTTCGTGCCCCCGATGTCCGTCCCGCCGAAGATCCACAGATCCACGCTGCCCGGCTCGGGCTTGTAGCTCATGGCGCCCAACTGGCTGTACTCCCAGGTGTTCTGCCCGGGGTTGGCGTGCCAGTACGACCAGTAGGCGGAGGCGGGCGGGGTGAGGACGCAGTCCTCCTGCTGGGGCGTCGGATACTGCTTGCCGCCCTGGTGGCCGCTGTAGCCGATCCGGCAGATGAACGCCGGACCGTCGTGCCCGGTGCCGGTGGTCCGCCAGCCGCCCTGGTTGAGCAGCTCGTAGCCGGTCGTCGGCGTCGTACCGCAGGAGCGGTAGACGGGACCGCCCCAGTGGCTGAAGTCCACGGCCAGCACGACACCCGACGATGTCGTGCACTGCCCGATCGGCTGCGGGGCCGCTGCCGCCGGGGCGGCGGGCGCGAGCAGCGCCGCGCCCGCGAGCCCCAGCGCAGCCACGGCATGGCCGACGGCCCGGCGGAGGCGGGACCTCACAGCCCACCGCCCACGGCCGAACGCCGGTTGCGGGCGGCCACGACCGCGCCCCAGCCCGCCAGCACGAGCACGGCGGCCGCTGCCGCCAGGCCGAGCGCCTGACCGCCGGTCGCCGCGAGGCCACCACCGCCTCCGCTGCCGCCGCCCGGACCGTCGGTGTCCACGATGCCCGGTCCGCCCGCGGAGCCCGCGCTGTCGCCCGGCGTGACGATCACCGGGGCGGAGGCGGAGGGTGACGGCACCGGATTCGGGGTCGTCCCTTCCAGGGAGCGGGTCAGCACACCGAACGAGATGCCGGTCGAACCGCCCACCGCCTGCGTCGAGGCGCGCAGGTCGGAGCCGCGCTGGCCCTCCTTGGCCACGTTGAAGCCGCCGTCCGCGTTCTGCTGCGAGGCCAGGAACTTACGCGCCTTGGCGATCTGCGCGCCGTACTTCCCGGCGTCCAGGGAGAGACCCTGCACGGCGAGGGCCGCCGAGTTGACCGAGTTGCCCGCCGCGCCCGGGAAGCCGCCGTCCGGCAGCTGCTGGGCGGCGATCCAGGCCAGCGCCCGGTCCACGGCCCCCGCGTGCGTGTCGCCGGCGACCAGGTCCAGGGCCATCGCCGCCATCGCGGTGGAGTCGACGTCCGCGTCACCGGTCGGCGGGACCAGACTCGGCCAGGCGCCCGTGGCGGTGTGCTGGAGCCCGGCCAGATAGCCGATCGGGGCCTCGGCGGCCTTGGTCTCGCCTGCCCGTATCTGGGCGATGACACCGAGGGACTGGCCGAAGACGGACATCGCATAAGCGTAGGCGCCCTTGTCGGCGCAACTCCGGTCCGGCTGCGGGCTCTTGGCGGTGCAGACCGCGTCGGCGAGACCGCCGATCAGGTCTTTGCCGCCGAAGTCGCGCGGGTCGCGTTCGACGACCTGGGCGAGCACCGCCGCCTTGCCCATCGAGCCGCCCATGGCGTGCGCGGAGCCGACGTTGGTCCAGTCGTGCACCGTACGGGCTTCGCCGTCTTTGCCGCCCCGGTCCAGGAAGTCCACGACCGTGCGCAGCGCGTCGTTGTCGTGGCCGGTCGCGGCGAGCGCGAACGCGCCGTCGATGGTGAGGCCGAAGTCGGCCCGGGTGGTGGACCCGCCCGCCGCGTAGTAGCGGCTCTGCTGGAGGTTGGCGGGGCTGGTGAGATAGGCGACGGCCTTCTTGAGGTCCGGGCCGTCCCCAGCGGCCGGGGGCGTCGTGGGCGGTGCGGTGGTGGGCGGGGTTGTCGGGGGAGTGGTCGGCGGGTCGGTGGGCTCGGGCGCCTTCGTGGTCAGCGTGACCAGGCTGGTGCCGGTGCCCGCCAGCACGGCGGGGGCCGTCGCGTAGAGCGCGCCGGACTCGGCACCCTCGTCGAACCCGAAGCCGCCGTCGGCCAGTTGCTCCCGGGACAGCCACCAGACCGCCGCGTCGGCCGCCCGCGCCTCACCGAGCGCGCGCAGCGCCTGCGCCGCGTAGGCGGTCGCCGCGACGGAGCCGGTGGTGGCCCCGTTGTACGGGGGGAACGCGCCGCTCCTGAGCTGCGCCTTCTCCAGGTACGCGACCATCTTCGCCACGGCCGCGTCCTGGCCGCCCGCCTCGTCCAGCACCTGGGCCACCAGACCGGTGGTCATCGGGTCGCCGTCGCAGTACTCCCCGGGCCCGATGAGGATGCTGGTCACCGAGCCGTCCTCGCAGACCAGTTGGGTCAGTCGGGTCACCGTATCGGCCGGCGGCACCACCCCGCCGCGCAGCAGCGCCAGCACGGCCAGCGCCTGCCCGTCGCCGTACGCGGCGCCCCGGAAGTCGCCCTTCGCCGTGCACCCCGGTGCGGGGCCCGACGCGCAGACGTTCTTCTCCAGGTCACCCAGCAGATCGCGCCCGCCGAAGGCGCGCGGGTCGCCCTCGGTGACCGCCGCGACCAGCGCCAGCCGGGCCGCCGCGGCGGCGTCCGGAGCCTCCTCCGGCCCGGCCGGGTAGGCGTACTCGGTGGCGCCGGAGGCCAGCTCGGCCACCACCTTGTCCAGGGCCGGGCTCTTCCCTCCGGCGGCGGCCAGCGCGTACGCGGCCTCCGTGGTCAGGAAGTAGTTCGGGGTCTCGGAGCCCTCGTCCACCACATGGGAGCCGTCGTGCAACTGCTCCGACACCCAGCGGGCGGCGGCCGGGACATCGATCTTCCCGACCGGCACGCTGGGTCCGTCCGTCGGCGTCGGCGTGGGGCCCGGGGTCGCGCCCCCGCCCGCGCGCACATCGTCCGGGGTGAAGGTGGGGCGGCCGGTTGAGCCGCCGACGTCGGTGCCGCCGAACACCCAGGCGTCCACGTCGCCCGTCTTGGGCTTGCGGTCCATGGCGCCGAGCGGGCTGTAGGACCAGCTCGACTGGCCGGGCGAGGCGATCCAGTACGACCAGTAGGCGGTGGCCTGCGGGGTGAGCACGCAGTCCTCGGTGAGCGGAGTCGGGTACCGCGTACCGGAGTTGAAGGAGGCGGTGCCGATACGGCAGATGAAGCCCTCCCCGTCGTGCTGGGTGCCCTCGGTGGTGAACCCGCCGTCGCGCAGCAGCTCGTACCCGGTGGTCGGCGTGGTGTCGCAGCCGCGCACCACCCCGCCGCCGAACGGGCCGAAGTCCACGGCCACGACGGCGCCGTGCGTCGGTGTGCACTGCTCGAGCGGGTCGGCGGCGGCCGGAGCGGCACCGGTGACGAAGGTGAGGCCCGCGGCGAAGGTCGCCGCCGCCGAGAACAGCGACAGGAGTCTTCGCCCGGCCGCGAGCCGGTCATGTTGCTGTGCGGTCCCCACCACGGCCCCTCGTGTCGTCCGGGCGGCCCGTGCGCGGCGGAAGGCCCCCCGCGGGGACGCGGCCGCACAAGGGGCCGCCCACAGGGAGCTGTTCGAACCACGCCGTAGTCCGCGACGGCGTTTCTCGCTGACGTTCCAGGCCCCAGGCATTCCGGCTCGCCCGCGCGGTGGCGGGCCTACGGTTGCGGGTCAGCGCCGGATTCCGACCGGCTTCCCCTGAGGCTGAGTGCTTATCAGGCGGATTGGAACACGCTCTCGAAGAGAGCGTCAAGGTGGCTTACGTCTCGTTCCCTTCGCGCCCCCCTACGCTCCCGGCCGTGCCTGGCGCGCCCCTGCCGCCTCGGGTAGCGTCCTGGCCTGCCACGAGGGGGAACCCGGTGCGAATCCGGGGCTGACGCGCAGCGGTGTGGGACGGCAGGGGGCCGTTCCCGAGCCCGAATGCCCTGCTGGCAGCTGTACCAGCGAAGCCGTACCCACGCGTTCGGGCGTCGGCCACCCACCTCTGCCCGTGCGTGGACGCGGGGGCGGGCGGTGCCGTGCGCCCCTCACTCCAGGAGCAGGCACATGCCCCGTTCTCTCACCTCCCGTACCTCTCGTACGTCCCGTCGCATCGCCCTCGTGGTGCCCGCCGCCCTGGGGGCCTTCGTCCTCACCGCGCTCCCGGCCGCCGCGACCTCCACCCCCGCCCAGATCGCCACCTCGAAGACCAACGGTGTGGCGTATCTCAAGTCCCTCCAGGCCGCCGACGGTTCGTACGCGGGCTCCGGCCTCTCCAACGAGTGGGCCTTCAGCGCCTTCGCCGCCGCCGGGACGGCCGCCGTGGACGTGACGCCCGGCGGTGACGCCACGAAGAACGCCCGGACCGTCTACCGCAATCTGCTCACCACCCCCGGCTGGCCCTCCGCCACCCCCGTGGTCACCGACTACCAGCGCGGCACGCTCAACGCGTACGCCGCCGGGATCGACCCAGCCCGGGTCTCCGCCTCGCGCAACCTCATCGCCGACATCTACGGCTACTGGCAGAACGCCGAGGCCGGCTACTTCGGCCCCTCCGCCAACTACAACGGCACGGTCTTCGCCGCCCTCGCGCTGAGCGGTGCCAGAACGCAGGCGGGCGCCCAGCGCGTCCCGCAGGCGCTCGTCGACAAGATCGTCACCCGGATCCGCGCCAACCAGCACGCCGACGGCGGCTGGACCTACGCCAAGGCCGAGGGCAACCCCACCGAGCTGGCCAAGCCGGGCGACATCGACATGACGGGCGCCTCGATGGCCGCGCTCTGCTCCTCCGGCGTCCCCAACACCGACCCCGACATCGTCCAGGCCAAGGCGTTCCTGAAGAGCAAGCTGGTCAACGCCTCCGGCGCCTTCAACGCCATGTACGGCATCAACACCAGCTCCAACGGCTGGGCCGTCTCCGGCCTCAACGCCTGCGGCATCAACCCGCAGACCGGCGACTTCCTCACCTCCATGGGCAGGACCCCGATCGACTTCCTGATCGCCAACCAGTTCAACCCGGCCGGCGGCTTCAAGTACCAGCCCTCGGACACCAGCCCCTCCGCCTACTCCTCCACCGACGCACTGCGCGCCGTCGCGGGCGGCGGCTTCACCGCCGCCCCGCCCACCCCGGTCACCTCCGGCGCGCCCACCTGGGTCGCGGCGAGCGGCTTCACCTCCGGTACGGCGACGAAGCTGGCGCTCACCGTGGACGACGGCACCGGCACCCTGAAGGTCTGCAACGTGGCCTTCACCCCCACCGGCACCACGACCGACCTCGGCACCGTCCTGGCCGCCGCGTCCACCGCCTCCACCCCGGCCGGGTGCGTCACCTCCGTGGTCCCCTCCTCCGGGACGGGCACCATCACCTCGGTCAACGGCAAGGCCAACGCCGGTTCGGCGACCTGGAAGGTCTCCGTCGACGGCTCGGCGTTCGCCGGGGCCACCCGCGACAAGGTGATCAACGTGGGCGACACCATCGCCCTGCGCTACTCCTGACCCGGACCGGTGCGGGGGCCCGCACACCGCCTCAGGCGGGCGGCGCCCCCTGCACCGGGTACGGCACGAACGTGCTGCTGTTCTCGTCGATGGCCAGCGGCTGCCCCAGCGGCGGCACCGCCCGCTGCGGACAGTCCAGCCGCTCGCAGATCCGGCACCCCATCCCGATCGGGGTGGCCGCCGAGGCGTTGTCCAGGTCGAGGCCGTCGGAGTAGACGAGCCGCCCCGCGTGCCGGATCTCGCAGCCGAGCCCGATCGCGAACGTCTTGCCCGGCTCGCCCCACCCGCCCCGGTGGCGCGTCACCGCCCGCGCGGTCCAGAGATAGCGCTGCCCGTCGGGCATGGCCGCGATCTGCACGTGGATACGGCCGGGAGCGGCGAACGCCTCGTACACGTTCCAGAGCGGGCAGGTGCCGCCCGCGCGGGAGAAGTGGAACCCGGTCGCGGACTGCCGCTTCGACATGTTCCCCGCCCGGTCGACCCGGACGAAGGAGAACGGCACCCCGCGCAGCCGGGGCCGCTGGAGCGTGGAGAGCCGGTGGCAGACCGTCTCGTAACCGAGCCCGAAACGGTCGGTGAGCCGCTCGATGTCGTACCGGACCTCCTCCGCCGCCGTGTGGAAGGCGCGGTAGGGGAGGATCAGCGCGCCCGCGACGTAGTTGGCGACCCCGATCCGGGCCAGTGGCCAGACCGCCGACCCCTCGTCGTAGTCCTCGGACGCCAACTGCGCGATCTCCCGGCCGTATTCGAGCAGCGCCAGCTGGGTGGCCATCCGGAACGCCTGCTGGCCGGGCCGGAGCCGGCCGGAGAGGTACAGCACCCGCGCGTCCGGATCGTAGTGGTGCAGCCGGCCCGTGTCCGGGCGCGGGGGAGCGGCTCTCCGTGAGGCGCCCCGGTCACCCCGGCCCGGCACCGGCCCGTGGCCTCCGGACCGGCCCTGCCGGTCGTCGGCGGTGGCCAGCCGGATGCCGTGCCGCTCGGTGAGCCGGGCCGACAGTGCCCGTACCACTTCCCCCGGGCGCACCCCGATCTCCGCCGCCAGCTCCTCCGCCGCGAGGTCCGCCTCGTGCAGATAGTTCTGCCGCCGGTAGAAGAACTCGCGGATCTCCTCGTGCGGTGAGCGCGGCAGCTCCGTCCCGCCGCCGCCCCGCAGCTCGGCGGCCTCCGCGAGCCGCCAGGCCAGCGCCTGGTTGCGGCGGCCCAGATCCAGCAGCACGTTCGCCACCCCCGGCAGCCGGGAGGCCAGCTCGGACAGCTCGGCGGCCGAGACCCGCGCCGCGCCGACCTCGTCCGCCAGCGCCTCGCGCAGATCCGCCAGCACCCGGGTGGTGTCCCGCTCCGAGAAGAAGCCGGGGTCCACCCCGAACGCCTCGGTCAGGCGCAGCAGCACCGGCACGGTGAGGGGGCGCGAATCGTGCTCCATCTGGTTCAGATAGCTCGGCGAGATCGCCAGCATCCGCGCCAGCTCCGCCTGGCTCAGCCCGCGCTCCTCACGCAGCCTGCGCAGCCGCGCGCCCGCGTAGGTCTTGCTCATGCCGGAGCCCTCCCAGCCGTGGTCAACATGTCGACAACCCTAGCCGCGATACGACCCCCGGAAGCCTTCGCAACCTTGGCAAAGTGGGCGGGAAGATTTGCAGAACTTGGCAGACGTCCTCTGTTGATGGCACTCAGTGCCACTGTCAGAGTTGTTCCAGCGGCCCACCGGACACCGGCTCCGGACCGGGGTATCGAGCACGATTTCATGCCCTGACGTCGTACTCCTCGGGATCCCGGACCGGTCCGCCGGGCGCATTGCTTACCGTTCCACCTCGGAGGTCCGGTGGGCCGCACCTGGGATGCGCGTCACCCGGTGACATGGCTTCGCACCCTTCACACGATCGACCCACACGACTTCGGGAGTAAACGCCATGGCGCAGGCAAGGACGACGGCGGAAGAGCTGGCGCAGCGGTGGGCGAACGATCCCCGCTGGAAGGGCATCGAGCGCACCTACAGCGCGGAGGACGTGGTCCGGCTCTCCGGCAGCGTTCGCGAGGAGCACACCCTCGCCCGGCGCGGCGCCGAGCGGCTCTGGCGCCAGCTGCACGAGCAGGACTACATCCACGCGCTCGGCGCCCTGACCGGCGGCCAGGCCGTCCAGCAGGTCAAGGCCGGGCTCCAGGCCATCTACCTCTCCGGCTGGCAGGTCGCCGCCGACGCCAACCTGGCCGGCCACACCTACCCCGACCAGAGCCTCTACCCGGCCAACTCGGTGCCGAGCGTGGTCCGCCGCATCAACAACGCCCTGCTGCGCGCCGACCAGATCGCCACCGCCGAGGACGCGGGCGACACCACCGACTACCTGGCCCCGATCGTGGCCGACGCCGAGGCCGGCTTCGGCGGCCCGCTCAACGCCTTCGAGCTGACCAAGGCGATGATCGAGGCCGGTGCGGCCGGTATCCACTACGAGGACCAGCTCGCCTCCGAGAAGAAGTGCGGCCACCTCGGAGGCAAGGTCCTCGTCCCCACCGCCCAGCATGTGCGCACCCTCAACGCGGCCCGCCTCGCCGCCGACATCGCGGACGTCCCGACCCTGATCGTGGCCCGCACCGACGCGCTCGCCGCCAACCTCATCACCAGCGACGTGGACGAGCGCGACGCCCAGTTCATCACGGGCGAGCGGACCGCCGAGGGCTTCTACCGGGTGCAGAACGGCATGGCGCCGGTCATCTCGCGCGGCCTCGCCTACGCCCCGTACGCCGACCTCATCTGGGTCGAGACCGGCACCCCGGACCTCGCCCAGGCCCGTGAGTTCGCCGAGGCCATCCACGCCGAGCACCCGGACCAGATGCTCGCGTACAACTGCTCGCCCTCCTTCAACTGGCGGGCCGCCCTGGACGACGACCAGATCGCCAAGTTCCAGCGCGAGCTGGGTGCGATGGGCTACCGCTTCCAGTTCATCACCCTGGCCGGCTTCCACTCCCTCAACCACGCCATGTTCGACCTGGCGCGCGGCTACGCCGAGCAGGGCATGACCGCCTATGTCGACCTCCAGGAGCGGGAGTTCGCCGCCCAGGCGCAGGGCTTCACCGCCGTCAGGCACCAGCGCGAGGTCGGCACCGGCTACTTCGACCAGGTCTCCACCGCCATCAACCCCGCCTCCTCGACCACGGCGCTGACCGGGTCGACGGAGGAGGAGCAGTTCCACTAGAAGTCCCGGCCGGCCGCGGGGGCCCCGCCACCCCCGCGGCCGGGGCCCGATCCCGCCCACACCCCGCTGAGGAGACCCGCATGACCACCCTTGTCACGACCGGCCGCGTCCAGGTCCTCGGCGTACCGGGCGACCGCCCCGAGGAGGTCCTCACCCCCGAGGCCCTCGACTTCATCGCCCGGCTCGACGCGGCCTTCGCCGCCCGCCGCTTCGACCTGCTCACCGAGCGCCGCCGCCGCTCCGCCCTGCTGCGCGGCGGCACCCCGCTGGACTTCTCCCGCGCCACCAAGCCGATCCGCACCGACCCCGACTGGCAGGTGGCCCGCCCCGCCCCCGGCCTCACCGACCGGCGGGTGGAGATCACCGGCCCGCCCGAGCGGCGGATGGCGGTCAACGCCCTCAACTCCGGGGCCCAGGTGTGGATGGCGGACTTCGAGGACGCCACCTCGCCCACCTGGGAGAACATCGTCCAGGGCCAGCTGACCCTGATCGACGCCATCGACCGGCGCATCGACTTCACCAGCGAGGCAGGCAAGGAGTACCGGCTCACCGACCGGCCCGCCACCATCATGGTCCGGCCGCGCGGCTGGCACCTCACCGAGAAGCACCTCGTCATCGACGACCGGCCCGTCCCGGCCGCCCTCGTCGACTTCGGGCTCTACTTCTTCCACTGCGCCCGGCGCCAGATCGACGCGGGCAGCGGACCGTACTTCTACCTCCCCAAGCTGGAGAACCGGTATGAGGCCCGCCTCTGGAACGACGTCTTCCTGCTGGCCCAGGACCTGCTGGACATCCCCCGGGGCACCATCCGCGCCACCGTCCTCATCGAGACGATCACCGCCGCGTTCGAAATGGAGGAGATCCTCTACGAACTGCGCGACCACAGCGCCGGCCTCAACGCGGGCCGCTGGGACTACCTCTTCAGCCTGATCAAGAACTTCGCGCACCGCCCCGACTTCGTCCTCCCCGACCGGGCCACGGTCACCATGACCGCCCCCTTCCTGCGCGCCTACACCGAACTCCTGGTGCGCACCTGCCACAAGCGCGGCGCACACGCCATCGGTGGCATGGCCGCCCAGATCCCCGGCGGCGGTACGGAGGCCCTGGAAGCGGCGCTGGCCAAGGTGCGGCTCGACAAGGAGCGCGAGGCCGAGGACGGCTTCGACGGCTCCTGGGTGGCCCACCCCGGCCTGGTCGCGGTCTGCCGGGCCGCCTTCGACGGGGTCCTCGGGGAACGGCCGCACCAGCTGGAACGCACCCGCGACGACGTCCATGTCACCGCCGAGGAACTGGTCGCCGTACGACGTACCGCAGGGCGTCCGACCCCGGAGGGCGTACGCGACAACATCGCCGTCACCCTGCGCTACTACGACGCCTGGCTGGGCGGCCAGGGAGCCGTCGCCCTCAACGGCCTGATGGAGGACACGGCGACCGCCGAGATCGCCCGGGTCCAGATCTGGCAGTGGCTCAAGCACCGTACGGTCGCCCGGGAGACGGTGGAGCGCCACTTCGAGGAGGAGCTGGCCGCGCTCGGCGCCACCTACCCCTGGGCCCGCCTCGACCAGGTCCGCGACCTCTTCGAACGTACCGCCCTCGCCAAGGAGCTGCCCGCCTTCTTCACCACGGAGGCGTACGCCCGCCACCTCGTCGGCCGCCCGGCGGTGCGGGCATGAGCGCGCGCGCCGCTCGTATCACCAAGGTCGGAGTCGTCGGCGGCGGCCAGATGGGGGCCGGGATCGCCGAGGTCTGCGCCCGGGCCGGGGTGGACACCATGGTCTGCGAGGCGGACGCCACCGCAGCCGACCGGGCCCGCGAGCGGGTCGCGGTCTCCCTCGAACGAGCCGTCCAGCGCGGCAAGCTGGACCGGCTGAGCGCCGAGGACGCCCTCGGCCGGCTGACCTTCACCGGTGATCTCGACGCCCTGGCCGACCGCCGGCTCGTCGTGGAGGCCGTCGTCGAGAACGCCGGGGCCAAGACGGAGGTCTTCACCGCCCTCGACAAGATCGTCGAGGACCCGGGGGCCATTCTGGCCACCAACACCTCCGCCATCCCCGTCATGCGCCTCGGCATGGCCACCCACCGCGCCGACCACGTCCTGGGCCTGCACTTCTTCAACCCGGTCCCCGTGCTCCCGCTGGTGGAGGTCGTCCCCTCCCTGCACACCGCGCCCGCCACCGTCGCGGCGGCGGAGGAGTTCGTGACCTCCGTGCTCGGCAAGACCGTGGTCCGCTCCCAGGACCGGTCCGGCTTCGTCGTCAACGCGCTGCTGATCCCGTACCTCCTCTCCGCGATCCGCATGGCCGAGTCCGGCTACGCGACCGCCGCCGACGTCGACGCCGGGATGGAGCTGGGCTGCGCCCACCCGATGGGCCCGCTCAAGCTGGCGGACCTGATCGGACTGGACACGGTGGCCTCCATCGCCGTATCGCTGTACGAGGAGTTCAAGGAACCGCTCTACGCCCCGCCGCCGCTGCTCCAGCGGATGGTGGAGGCGGGGCTGCTCGGCCGGAAGACCGGCCGCGGGTTCCACACGTACGACCGGGGCTGAGGGGCCCGGGTCCGGGCCGCGGTTGAGGGACCGCGTCCGGTGCCGAGAGCGGGGTGCGGAGCAGTTGACTGTGCTGCTTCCCACCCCGCTGCGGTGTGTTTCCGCCACTCCCGCCGCTGCGGTCGTGGCTTGGTCCAGACCTCTTGACCGAAGGTCTGGACCATTCTACGGTTTGGCAGGGTCACGACATAGGGCGGGGCCGGGCGAACCTTTCGTCCGGCCGGCGGCGGACCCGGGCAGGAAGGACATACGGATCATGAGCCGTACCTCACGACTGCTGGGCCTCGGGCTGGCCGCGGCGCTCGTCGTACCGATGCTGGTAGGAGCCGCCCCGGCGAAGACCGCCGAGACTCCCTCGAAGGCTGCTGCCGCCGAGACCTGTGCGGTCAAGTCCAAGCCCACGGGCAAGGTGCTCCACGGGTACTGGGAGAACTGGGACGGCGCCGCCAACGGCGTGCACCCGCCGCTCGGCTGGATCCCCATCACGGACTCCCGTATCACCCAGCACGGCTACAACGTCATCAACGCGGCCTTCCCCGTGATCCGCTCCGACGGCACCGTCCTCTGGGAGGACGGCATGGACAACACCGTCAAGGTCGCCACCCCTGCGGAGATGTGCCAGGCCAAGGCCTCCGGGCTCACCCTCCTCATGTCGATCGGCGGGGCGACCGCCGGGATCGACCTCAGCTCCAGCGCGGTCGCGGACCGGTTCGTCGCGACCGTCGTCCCGATCCTGAAGAAGTACAACTTCGACGGCATCGACATCGACATCGAGACCGGCCTCGTCGGCACCGGCAACATCAACCAGCTCTCCCCGTCGCAGGCCAACCTCATCCGCATCATCGACGGGGTCCTCGCCGCCATGCCCTCGAACTTCGGCCTCACCATGGCCCCCGAGACGGCGTACGTCACCGGCGGCAGCGTGGTCTACGGCTCGATCTGGGGCGCGTACCTGCCCGTCATCAAGAAGTACGCCGACAACGGCCGGCTCTGGTGGCTGAACATGCAGTACTACAACGGCAGCATGTACGGCTGCTCCGGTGACTCCTACAGCGCCGGTACGGTCGCCGGCTTCGTCGCCCAGACGGACTGCCTCAACCGGGGGCTCGTCATCCAGGGCACCACCATCAAGGTCCCCTACGACAAGCAGGTCCCCGGCCTGCCCGCCCAGCCCGGCGCGGGCGGCGGCCATATGTCGCCCTCCCTCGTCTCCCAGGCCTGGAACCACTACAACGGCTCCCTCAAGGGCCTGATGACCTGGTCCATCAACTGGGACGGCTCCCGGAACTGGACCTTCGGCGACAACGTCAAGGTGCTCCAGGGCCGTTGACCCCCGCACTCCCCGCCGTGCCGCGCCCCCGGTCCACCCCGGCCGGGGGCGCGGTGCGTCCGGCCGCGACGCCGCCCCCGTACGGAGGCGGACCCGTCGCACACCCGGGCGGGGCAAGGGGACAGAATCGGGTACGGATCGGGGCGATCGCCCACCCCGGGACGACGGCCCGCACCCCAGGGCCGACGACGACGAAGACGCAAGAGGAGACCCGATGGCGCACGCACGGGCCGGGCAGCCGGCACAGTCCACGGACCTGGTCGACGTGGCTCGGCTGGTGACGGCCTATTACGCCCTCCACCCCGACCCGGCCGAACCCGCCCAGCGGGTCGCCTTCGGCACCTCGGGCCACCGCGGCTCCGCGCTCGCGGCGGCGTTCAACGACGACCACATCGCCGCCACCACCCAGGCGATCTGCGACTACCGGGCCCGCCAGGGCACCGACGGACCGCTCTTCCTGGGCGCCGACACCCACGCCCTCTCCGAGCCCGCCCGGACCACCGCCCTGGAGGTCCTGGCCGCCAACGGGGCCACCGTCCTCATCGACAGCGAGGACGGCTACACCCCGACGCCCGCCGTCTCGCACGCCATCCTCACGTACAACCACGGGCGCACCGAGCACCTGGCCGACGGCATCGTGGTCACCCCGTCGCACAACCCGCCCGCCGACGGCGGCTTCAAGTACAACCCGCCGAACGGCGGACCGGCCGCCTCCGACGCCACCTCCTGGATCCAGGACCGGGCCAACGCCCTGATCGAGGCGGGGCTCGACGGGGTCCGTCGCATCCCGTACGCCCGCGCCCTGGCCGCCGACACCACCCACCGGCACGACTTCCTGACCGCGTACGTCGACGACCTTCCCTCCGTCCTGAACCTGGACGCCGTACGGGAGGCGGGCATCCGGATCGGCGCCGACCCGCTCGGCGGCGCCTCCGTCGCGTACTGGGGGCGCATCGCGGAGCGCCACCGGCTCGACCTCACCGTGGTCAACCCGCTGGCCGACCCCACCTGGCGGTTCATGACGCTGGACTGGGACGGCAAGATCCGCATGGACTGCTCGTCCCCGCACGCCATGGCCTCGCTCATCGAGCAGCGCGACGCGTACACCATCGCCACCGGCAACGACGCCGACGCCGACCGGCACGGCATCGTCACCCCCGACGGCGGCCTGATGAACCCCAACCACTACCTGGCCACCGCCATCGACTACCTCTACACCCACCGCGAGTCCTGGCCCGCCGGGACGGGCATCGGCAAGACGCTGGTCTCCTCCTCGATGATCGACCGGGTCGCCCAGGACCTCGGCCGCACCCTGGTGGAGGTCCCGGTCGGCTTCAAGTGGTTCGTCGACGGGCTGTACGACGGCAGCCTCGGCTTCGGCGGCGAGGAGTCGGCCGGCGCCTCCTTCCTCCGCCGCGACGGCCGGGTCTGGACCACCGACAAGGACGGCATCCTGCTGGCCCTCCTCGCCGCCGAGATCACCGCCGTCACCGGCTCCACCCCCTCCCAGCGGTACGCCCAGCTCACCGCCCGCTTCGGAGACCCCGCCTACGCCCGCGTCGACGCCCCCGCCACCCGCGAGGAGAAGGCGGTCCTCGCCAAACTCTCCCCGCAGCAGGTCAAGGCCGACACCCTGGCCGGCGAACGCATCACCGCCGTCCTCACCGAGGCGCCCGGCAACGGGGCGGCGATCGGCGGCCTCAAGGTCTGCACCGACAGCGCCTGGTTCGCCGCCCGCCCCTCGGGCACGGAGGACGTCTACAAGGTGTACGCGGAGAGCTTCCAGGGCCCCGACCACCTCGCCCGGGTCCAGGAGGAGGCCCGCGCCCTGGTCTCCGAGGCGCTGGACGGCGCCTGATCCGGCAGGCGGCCCCCATGCGTGCGTGAACGAAGAGAGGGTGGTGCGGACCCGGTACTGCCGGGTCCGCACCACCCTCTCGAGAACTGCCTGCTGCCGCCGTCCGCTCAGGCGGTGACGCCGAGCAGTGGCGCCCAGGCCTCCAGGGCCGGCTTCTCCGCGAGGTCGGCGAAGGCCACCTCGATTCCGTGGTCGCGGCGCCAGGCCGCCGTCAGGGACATCAGACGGACGGAGTCGAGCCCGTAGTCGACGAGGTTCTCGTCGAGCGGGATCTCCTCCGGCTCCTCGCCGAGGATGTCGGCGACATCGGCGCGCAACTGTTCCAGCGTCAGGGCCACAGCGGTCACTTTCCTTCGAAGACGGCTCGGGTGGTGGTGACGACGGCGCACTTGCCGGCCGCCCAGCGCAGCGCCATCGCGTGGTCGTCGGCCGAGAAGTCTGCCACGGCGTCGGCCACGACGAACGCCTGGATGTCCTGCATCCAGGCGTCGCACGCGGTCATCAGGACGCCGATGTGGGCGTAGACGCCGGTGATGACGATCTGGTCGCGGCCCTGCTCGCGCAGCCGCTCCAGCAGATCGGTGCGGACGAAGCCGCTGTACTTCCACTTGGTGAGGACGGTGTCGTCCGCGTCGGGGGCGACCTCGTCCGCGATGGCCGCCAGGTGCTTGTCGGCGGGCAGGCCGGGGCCCCAGAAGTCCTGCTGGAGCCCGCGCTCCTCGGGGCTCTGGCCGCCGGGCTGCGCGGTGTAGAGGACGGGGACGCCCAGGCGTGCCGCGTCCTTCTTCAACTCGGCCACGTGTGACAGGAGTTCGGGTACGGGGGCGGCCTGGCGGTCGTACGCCGTCAGGAAGTAGTTCTGCAGGTCGTGGACGAGCAGCACCGCGCGGGCCGGGTCGACGGTCCAGTCGACCCGGTTGGCGGGCAGCTCGTCCGCGGCCGGCATGGGGTAGGGCGTGATGGCGGGCAGGGCCATGGTGGAGAGGGTTCCGTTCGAAAGGTGCGGGAGGCGGGCGGGAGGGGACGTCAGAGGGACGGGGAGGCGGTGCGGGCGGCGGCGTTGCGCAGGTCCTTCTTGGAGACCTTGCCCACCCCGGTCTGCGGGAACGCGTCCACGAACTCGACCCTGTCCGGCACCTTGAAGGCGGCCAGCCCCCTCTCCCGCACGAACCGTTTGATGGCCACGGCCTTCAGCGGTCCGGCGCCCGAGCGCAGGATCACGTACGCGCAGACGCGCTCGCCCAGATACGGGTCCGGCTCGGCCACCACATTGGCGTCGTGCACGGCCGGGTGGGCGAGGATGTGGTTCTCCACCTCCTCGGCGGCGACCTTCTCACCGCCCCGGTTGATCTGGTCCTTGGCGCGCCCCTCCACCACGATGTGCCCGGTCTCGGTGACCCGGACGACATCGCCCGTGCGGTAGAAGCCGTCCTCGGTGAACGAACGGGCGTTGTGCTCGGGGGCGTTCCAGTAGCCGCGGATCGTGTACGGGCCCCGGGTCAGCAGGTGGCCCGTCTCACCGGGAGCCACCTCCCGGTCCTCGTCGTCGACGACCAGGATCTCGTCGTCCGGCGAGATGGGCAGGCCCTGTGTGGTGACGATGGTCTCCACCGGGTCGTCCAGCCGGGTGTAGTTGACCAGCCCCTCGGCCATTCCGAAGACCTGCTGGAGCGTGCAGCCGAGCGCGGGGCGGACCCGGCGGGCGGCCTCCTCGCTGAACTTGGCGCCGCCCACGAGCAGCACGTCCAGGGAGCTGAGGTCGTGCGCGGAGCCGGGCGCGGCCTCGGTCCACAGCAGCGCCAGCGGCGGCACCAGACCGGTGATGGTCACGCCCTCGCTCTCGATGAGCGGGAAGGCCACCTCGGGGGAGGGCTGCGGGCAGAGCACCACGCGCGCACCGGCGTACAGCATCCCGAGCGAACCGGGGGAGGAGAGCGGGAAGTTGTGGGCGGCGGGCAGCACGCACAGGTAGACGCTGTTCTCGTCGACCCCGCAGATCTCGTTGGAGCCCCGGAGCGAGTAGATGTAGTCGTCGTGGGTGCGCGGGATCAGCTTCGGTACGCCGGTGCTGCCGCCGGAGAGCTGGAGGAAGGCCAGGTCGTCCGGGCGCGGCCCGCCGTAGCCGACCGGCTCCTCGGCCACCTCGGCCAGCGCCTCGAAGTCGCCCGGGTCGCCCTGGGCGACGAACACGTGCTTCAGCGTGGGCACGTGGGCGCGGGTCTTGGCCGCCAGCTCCCGGTAGTCGTAGCCGCCGTGCTCGGCCGCGATGACATAGGCGACGGCCTCGGTGAACTCGCAGAAGTAGGCGATCTCGGTCTCGCGGTGGGCCGGCAGCGCGAAGACGGGCAGCGCCCCGATCCGGAACAGGGCGAAGATCACCTCGAAGAACTCGGCGATGTTGGGGAGTTGGACCACCACCTTGTCGCCCTTGGCGATGCCGCGGGCGAGGAAGCCCGCCGCCAGCCGGTCGGCCCGCCGGTCGAGATCGGCGTAGGTCCACCGGCTCCCCGCCACCGGGTCGATGATCGCGACCCGGTCCGGGTGCTCCTCGGCGCGCTGCCGCAGCATCTCGCCGAAGGTCTCGCCACGCCACCAGCCGGCCGCCCGGTACCTCTCGGCGAACTCGGCGGGCCAGGTGGGAGCGGCTTGCGTACTCACAGCTCGGCTCCCACGGCGCTCAGGAAGGTGCGGAACTTGGCGCCGGTCTCGGCGGTCTCCGCCTCGGGCTCGGACGCGGCCACGACGCCCGCGCCCGCGTAGAGGCGCAGGGTGCGCTCCTCGGCCTCGGCGCAGCGGATGGTGACGACCCATTCGCCGTCGCCCTCGGCGTTGCCCCAGCCGACGACTCCGGTGAAGAAGCCGCGGTCGAACGGCTCGGTCTCCGCGATGACCTGACGGGCCGTCTGCGTCGGCGTGCCGCACACGGCGGGCGTCGGGTGCAGGGCCATCGCCAGGTCCAGCGCCGAGGTGTCGGGGGAGGTGAGCGTGCCGGTGACCGTGGTCGACAGGTGCCACATGGTGGCGGTGCGGATCAGCGTCGGCCGGGCCGGGACGGTCATGTCGGTGCAGTGCGGGGCGAGCGCCTGGTGGACGGCGTCCACGACCACGGCGTGCTCGTGGAGGTCCTTGACCGACTCCAGCAGCGTCGCCGCCCGGCGGACGTCCTCGGCGAGGTCGTCGCTGCGCGGGGTGGACCCGGCGAGCGGGTTGGAGACGACCTGGTTGCCCCGGCGGGAGACCAGCAGTTCGGGGCTGGCGCCGATCAGGGTGCGCGCGGGGCCGGTCGGCAGCGCGAAGGTGTAGCCGGAGGGGTCGCGGCGGGCCAGGCGCTGGAGCATCGCGGGCAGGTCGAGCGGGGCGTCGGAGGTCAGCTCCAGGGTGCGGGCCAGCACCACCTTGCTGAACTCGCCGCGCCACATGCGGGCCACGGCGGCGGCGACGCCCTCGCCGTACACCTCGGGCTCGGGCACCGGCCGGATCCGCCAGTCCGCGGTGGCCGAGGAGCCCGCGGGCAGGGCGATGAGCGGGTCGGAGGCGAGCGGCGGGGCGGAGCGCACGGTGGCCGGTATGTGGAGCGCGGCCGGTGCCGTGTGGTCGAAGGGGATGGCGCCGATCACCACGGGCGACTCCTGGCCCACGGCGACGGCCTCGGCCAGGGCGGCGTCCACCCGCTCGGTCAAAGGTCTCTCGTCGTGCGGGACTTGGCGTCCCGCGCCCCGTGCGAGCAGCGTGCGCCCGGGGGTGGCGAGGAAGTGGTCGCCCGGTGCGTAGGCGTCCAGGAGGGAGGTGGCCGCTCCTACGGCGGGGTGGGCCGGATCGGCCGGGGGGACGTGCGTGGCGACCTGGGATGCCGTCGACACGGGGGACTCCATTCTCGATGGTCCCGTCAGCGGGTGCGGGGGGCTGGTGGGAGAAGTGACGTGGTACGGAGGGGTGGTGCGGGGCCGCCGGTCAGCGCAGGGTCGCGCCGCCGTCGACGTACAGCTCCTGGAGCGTGATGTGGCGGGCGCGGTCCGAGGCGAGGAACGCCACGGCCTGGGCGATGTCGGCGGGTTCGGCGATCCGGCCGAGCGGTATGCCGGTGCGGTACGTCGACGGGTCGCCGTCGATCACCCGCGCCTCGGCGCCCGGGTCGGTCCACAGGGCCCGCTGCATGGCGGTGTCGGTGGAGCCGGGGGCGACGACGTTGCAGCGTACGCCGCTGCGGGCGAGTTCGAGCCCCAGACACTTGGTGAACATGGCCGCGGCGGCCTTGGAGGCGGCGTAGGCGGCCATGCCGGTGCGCGGGATCCCGGCGGCGTTGGAGCCGACGGTGACGATGCAGCCGGTCTTCCGCGTCACCATGAGCGGGGCGACGGCCTGGGAGACCTGGAAGACACCGGTCGTGTTCACCGCGAAGGTGTCCGCCCAGTCCTGCGCGGAGAGCGTGGTCGCCGGGCCGGTGCGCAGGATGCCCGCGACGTTCACCAGAATGTCCACCGGCCCGAGTTGGTCCTCGACCCGTGCCACGGTGTTCTCCACCGCGACCCGGTCGGTGACGTCCATCACATACGGTTCCAGACGGCCGGCCGACCGCTCGCCCGCGGACAGTTTCTCCTGCCGCCGGGGCCAGTCGGCCGCCAGCGCCTCGATACTGTGTCCCGCGCGGTCGGTGGCGGCCACCTGGGCGCCGAGGTCGGCGAGCAGTTCGGCCACGGCGGCCCCGATGCCTTGTCCGGCACCGGTGACCAGGGCCGTGCGGCCCGCGAACTCGTCACTTCTGCCCGGTATGTGCTCAGGCATGAACGAACCTCCCCCTGGGTGTTAGGTAAGGGTAACCTAAATTGATTCGACCGCCCAGAAGGGTGTCGAGCCGTCGATATACGGTTAGGTTAGCCTCACCTTATGCAAACGCCGCACACGGGGACCCCGGCCTCGGCTCCCGAACATGACTCCTCGACCGTCCAGTTGGACGGAGAGGAGAGCGACCGGCAGGCGAAGACATCGCCCGCCAAAGCGGACGAACCCGCTCCGGCACCCGGCTCCAGACCCGGCCCCGTACCCGGTACGGAGACACCCGCGGCTGCCACGGAGACACCCGCGGGCACGGGGAAGGCCGTCGGCGCACCCGCGGCCGGCCGCCGCACGGTGGCGCTCGCCGTCGCCGGGCTCACCGCCGCCGTCCTGCTGCTCAGCGGCCTCTCCCTCGCCGTCGGGGCGGGCGAGGTCGGCGTCGGCGGGGTGCTCGACTATCTGCTCAACCGGGACGGGGCCCGCGCGGATGCCCGTCTCTCCCTGGTCGTCGGGGACCTGCGGCTCCCGCGCACCCTGACCGCCCTCCTCGTCGGCGCGGCCCTCGGCGTGGCCGGCTGTCTGCTCCAGGCGGTCACCCGCAACCCGCTCGCCGAGACCGGTCTGCTCGGCGTCAACGCGGGCGCCTCGCTCGGTGTCGTCGCCGGTATCGCGCTCCTCGGCTTCGATTCCGGTTACGCCTACCTGGTCTGCGCGTTCGTCGGCGCCGTGGTCGCCAGCGGCCTGGTCCTCCTCATCTCCGGACGGCGCGGCGGCGGCTCCCCTATGCGGCTCGTCCTCGCCGGTGCGGCGCTCGGCGCCACCTTCGGCGGGCTCACCAGCGTCATCGTCGTCAACTCCGCCGAGACCTACGACCGATTCCGCTTCTGGGTCCTCGGCTCCCTCGCCGGGGTCGAGGGCTTCGGTGAACTCGGCCGCCTGGCCCCCGTCCTCGCCGTCGGCTTCCTCGTCGCCCTGCTGGTGGCCCGGCCGCTCTCCGCCCTCGCGCTCGGTGACGACCTGGCCCGCAGCCTCGGCCACCGGCCCCCCGTGATCCGTACGGTCGTCGCCATCGGCGTCACCCTCCTCACCGCCTCCGCCGTCGCGCTCGCCGGGCCCATCTCCTTCCTCGGCCTCCTCGCCGGATTCCTGGCCCGCGCCATCGCCGGCACCCGGCTGGCCGCCCGCCTGCTGCTCGCCGGGCTCATCGGCGCCTGCGTGCTGGCCGTCTCCGACGTCGCCGCCCGCGTGGTCTCCCGGCCCTTCGAGGCGCCCGTCTCCGTGATCGTCGCCCTCATCGGCGCCCCCGTCCTCATCGCCATCGTCCGCTCCAGGCAACTGGCCTCGATGGGCATGACGGAACCGGCCACCGAGGAGCGCACCCCGGACCGCCCGCGCCGCTTCGCGTTCTCCCTGCCGCGCCCCAAGCCCCGTAAGCCCAAGGCCGTCCGGGTCCGCCCGCCGGACACCCTCGTCGTCCGCCGCGGCCCCCTCTCCGTCCTGCTCACCCGGCGCGCGGCCATCGCCGCCGTCGCGCTCGCCGGGGCCCTGGTGTGCGCGGTGGTCCTCTCCGCCTACGCGGGCCAGAGCGACATGGGCGTCGGCCGCACCTTCCGCGCGGTCTTCGGCCAGGGCGACCGCTTCGACGTACTGCTCGTCCAGAACTTCCGCCTCGGCCGCATCGTCGCCGGGCTCACCGCGGGCGCCGCCCTCGGCCTCGCGGGCTGCCTCACCCAGACCCTGGCCCGCAACCGCCTCGCCACCCCCGAACTCCTCGGCGTCAACGACGGGGCCACCGCCGCCGTCCTGCTCTCCGTCACCCTCAGCGCCACCGGCACGTTCGGCGCCTGGTGGGCCGGGCCGATCGGGGCCCTGGTCGCGGTCATCGTCGTCACCACCGTCTCGGGCGGTCTCGGCCAGCGCGGCTACCGCGTCCTCGTCGTCGGCCTCGCCATGTCCGCCCTGGCCTCCGCCATCACGCAGGTCGTCCTCTCCCGCCGCTCCCTCAGCTCCGCCAGCTCGCTGTACGTGTGGACCTCCGGCAGCCTCAACGGGCGCAGCTACTCCGTCGCCGTGCCCGTCCTCATCGGCCTCGCGATCCTCGTCCCCGTCAGCCTCGCCGTCGCCCGCCACCTGGCCGTCCTCCGCTTCGACGACGCCACCGCCTCCTCGCTCGGCTCGGCCCCCGGCCGGGTCCGCACCCTCGCCCTGCTGCTGGCCGTCGGCCTCGCCGGGCTCGCGGTCGGCATCTGCGGACCGGTCGGCTTCGTGGCGCTCGCCGCCCCCGTCATCGCCTCCCGGCTCGCCGGACCCCTGCGGGTCCCGCTCGTCGGCTCGATGCTCACCGGGGCCGTCCTCGTCGTCGCCGCCGACACCCTCGGCCGGATCGTCTTCGACGGCGTCGAACTCCCCGTCGGCATCGTCACCACCGTCCTCGGCGGCCCGTTCCTGCTCTGGGTGCTCCTCGGCCGCTCCGCCGCCACCCGCGTCTGAAAGGCGCCCCGCACATGACCTACCCACCGCGCCGCAACCCGCCCGCCCCCGCGGGACCGACCGGATCCGAGGTGACCGCCGTGCGAAGTCCCGTGCTGCGTACGCTCGTCGAGGACGTACGAGCGGGCAAGCCCGGCGCCGAGGAGGCGTTCTGGGCGTACGTCTCCGAGACCGGCGCCCCCCTCGTCGAACCCGACCCGGAGGGCGAGGCCGACCACCGGCTGGTCACCTTCGTCCGCCGCGAGGACCCCGCCCGCCCCGCCACCCATGTCCTGGCCCTGGTCCACACGGTCACCGACAAGGACCGGCACGCCGGAGACCTCGCCCCGCACCTGATGGAGCGCGTCGAGGGCACCGGGGTCTGGGCCATCAGCCACCGGCTGCGCACCGACCACCGCGCCTCCTACCAGTTCCACGCCAGCGGCGGCACCCGCGAGGACGCCGTCCGCGCCGACCGGGCCTCCTGGCTGCGGGTGCTCGACCACGCCGAACCCGACCCGCTCAACACCGGGGCCCCGCTGCCCTCCCGGGACGGCCGCAACCCCGCCTCCGTACTCGAACTCCCCGAAGCACCCGACCAGTCACGCATCCGGCGCCGCGACGGCGTGGCGCGCGGCACCACGCTCGACACCGAGGTCGACGGCCGCCGCATCACGGTCCACCTCCCGTCGGGCCACCGGCCGGACGGCGGCCCGTACGCGCTCGCGGTGCTCCTGGACGGCGAGATGTGGGGGCCGGTCCTCGGCGTCGGTGACATCGTCGACAACCTCCACGCCGACGGCGAACTCCCGCCCACCGTCACGGTCCTGGTCGACACCATGGGCCGTCGCATGAAGGACCTCGCGTGCAGCGGCCCGTTCGTCGACTGGCTGGCCGACACCCTGCTGCCCTGGACGGAGCAGGAGTACGGGGCCGGGGCCGACCCGGCCCGTACGGTGATCGCCGGGCAGAGCGCGGGCGGCCTCACCGCCGCCTTCGCCGCCTTCCGCCGCCCCGAGCGGTTCGGCCTCGCGCTCTCCCAGTCCGGCTCCTTCTGGTGGCCCGACGACGACCGCGGGGGCGAATGGCTCACCCGCCAGTACGCCTGGGGCGAGCGCCGGCCCGTCACCCTCCACCTGGAGGTGGGCCACCAGGAGTGGATGCTCCTGGCGGAGAACCGCCGCTTCCGCAACATCCTGCGGGCCCGTGGCTACGACGTGCGCTACCGGGAGTTCAACGGCGGCCACGACTACGCCTGCTGGCGCGGCGGCCTCGCGGACGGCCTGGCCGCGCTGCTCGGCGGCCGCTGACCCGCCCCCGTACAACCCGCTCTCCGGACGCATACGGAAAGGGGTGGGGCGGCATCCCCCTCCGGATGCCGCCCCGCCCCTTTCCGTATGCACTCAGCTCTTGCGAGCCTCGTGCGCTCTCAGCCCTTGACGGCCGGAGCCTCGTCCGCCGCCAGGCCCTCGCCCGGCGGCGGCGCGTCCTCGTCGTCGAACGGCGGTGGCTGCGGAGCCTCACGTGGCAGCCGCAGCGCCATCACCGCCCCGAGCGCGACGAGCCCCGCCGTGACCCAGACCGCCGTGCGGTACGGGCCCGGGTCGGCGGCGGCCTCCGTCACGTGGCCGCCGCCGATCACCGCCGCACAGGCGGCGATGCCCAGCGCCCCGCCGAGGGTGCGGACGATCTGGAACAGGCCCATCGCCTGCCCCATGTCCGCGGGCCCGATCGACTCGAAGCCGGAGATCTGCACGGTGAGCACCGCCGTCCCCAGCACCAGGCCGATCAGGAACATCAGCCCGCGCACGCTCCACGCGTTCTCCGCCACGCCGGGAATCGCCAGCGTGGCGAAGACGGCCGCTGCGACCAGCAGCGCCGGGACGGTCAGCAGCCGGGGGCCGAGCCGGGGGAGCAGCCGGTCCACCACCTGCGAGGCCAGCATCAGCCCCACCGCCTCCGGGAAGACGCTCAGCCCGGCGTCCAGCGCCGAGGCGCCCAGGCTCGCCTGGTAGAGCAGCGGGAAGACGAACAGCACCCCCATCAGCCCGGCAGCCGTGACCCCGGCCAGCGCGGACGCCGACCCGTACACCCGGTCCGCGAGCAGCCGCAGCTTCAGCAGCGGCGTCTTCGCCCGCACCTGGTGCAGCACCGCCGCCAGCAGCAGGACCGAGCCGAGGGCCGCGCTGACGGCGACGGCGGGCCGGGTCCAGCCCTGGGACGGGCCGAAGCCGAGCGCGTACGTCAGCAGCCCCAGCGCCGGAGTGGCCAGCCAGAAGCCGACCGTGTCGAACTTCCCCTCCGGGCCCTCGACATGCTCGCGCAGCCCGAAGACGCCCAGCAGCACCGCCGCCGTGCCGATCGGCACGTTCACGAAGAACAGCCAGTGCCAGGAGAGGTGTTCGGTGAGCAGCCCGCCCAGCGGCGGACCGAGCGCGGGCATCAGCGCCGTCGGCACGATCAGCACCTTGGCCAGCTTCATCCGCTCGTGCGGCGGGAACGCCCGGAACAGCAGCGTCATCCCGACCGGCGTCAACAGCCCACCGGCCAGGCCCTGTACGGCCCTGGCGACGACGAGCGTGTCGAGATCGGGCGCCAGACCGCAGACCGCCGAGGCGATCGTGAACGCGGTCAGCGCGCCGAGGAACACCCGCTTCGTCCCGAACCGGTCGCCCAGCCACCCCGCCACCGGCAGCCCCACCGCGAGCGCGACCAGGAAGGCCGTCTCCACGGTGTTGGCGGCCGACAGCGGGCGGCCGAAGTCGCCCGCGATCGTGTAGAGCGCCGGGTTCACGATCGTCGAGTCCAGGCCGTTCATGCACATGGCGGCCGTGTAGACGAGGACGACGGCGACCCGGGGACGTATCCGGGGCCGGATCAGCAGCCCGCTCACCGGGCGGCGAGGGGGCCGGACCAGTGGGCGCCGATCCAGTCCAGCGCCTCCTGGCGGGCGCACGGGCCGTGCGCCGTCGACCAGCCGGCGGGCACCGCCGCGAAGAGCGGCCACAGCGAGTGCTGGCCCTCGTCGTTGGTCAGGACGAGGAACTCCCCGTCCGCGTCGAAGGGGTTGGCGGGTGCGTCACTCATCGGTGTCACTTCTCCAGCTCGGTCAGTCGGTCGGCGACCACGCGCGCGATGTGCGCGATCGGTTCGGGCAGGGTCATGTCCTTGTGCGAGCAGGCGACGTTCGTGTTGTCGATGCGCCCGCTCACGTACGGGGTCCAGGTCTCCGGCGTCAGGGTGTCGTCGATGGTGTCCACCGTGGCCCGGAAGAACAGCACATCGCCCTGGAACACCCGGTGGTCGTAGGCGCGTACGAGGTCGTTGGTGTTGAGGTACACCTCGCCCAGCGCCTCGATCTTCGCGGCGGAGAGCGCGGCCAGCGGGGAGCCCTCGCGGCGCAGCACCTCCACCACGTTGGCCGTCGTCAGCTCCTTGTCGCCGAGGCTCTCGGGGCCGTAACCGCCCATGGTGAGCAGCGATTCGAGCGCCTCCGCCTGATCGGGCACCGGCAGGTCCCGGAACCCCTCGGCGGGGTACGCGTCCAGGATCGCCAGCAACTCGACCTCCTGGCCCGCCTCCTGGAGCACCGCCGCGATGGCGTGGGCGATGATCCCGCCGGTCGACCAGCCGAGCAGCCGGTAGGGCCCCTCGGGCTGTACCTCGCGGATCCGGGAGGCGTAGTGGGCGGCCAGCTCCTCCAGTGTGGTCGGCAGCGGCTCGTCCGCCGTCGCCTCACCGACGCCCTGCGCCTGGAGCCCGTAGATCGGCACATCCGCCGGGAGATGGCGGATCAGCCCCGCGTAGCACCAGCTCAGACCACCGGCCGGGTGCACGCAGTGGACGGGCGCCCGGTCGCCGGGGCGGGCCGGGCGCAGCGGCAGCAGGACGTCCAGCGGATCGTCCTCGCGCGAGACGTCCAGCGCCGCGTCGAGCGCGGCCGGGGTCGGCGCCTGGAAGACCGTGCCGATCGACACCTCGATGCCGAACGCCGACCTGATCCGGCCCGCGAGCCGCACCGCCAGCAGCGAATGGCCGCCCAGGTCGAAGAAGTTGTCCTCCACCCCGGCTGCCGGCAGCCCCAGCACCTCCGCGAAGATCGAGCAGAGCTGCTCCTCGCGGACCGTGCGCGGCGCCCGGCCGCCCCCGCCCACCGGAACCCCCGGCGCGGGCAGCGCCTTGCGGTCCAGCTTCCCGTTGCCGGTCAGCGGCAGCCGCTCCAGCACCACCACGGCCGAGGGCACCATGTGCACCGGCAGCGTGGCGGCCGCGTGCTCGCGCAACGCCGCCGGGACCGGCTCGGAGCCGGGCGCGGGAACCACGTAACCGACCAGCCGCTTGTCGCCCGGGACGTCCTCTCGGACCACGACCGCCACATCCGCGACCTCGGGGTGCGCGGCCAGCACGGCCTCGATCTCGCCCGGTTCGACGCGGAACCCGCGGATCTTCACCTGCTGGTCGCCCCGGCCGAAGTACTCCAGCGCCCCGTCGGTCCGCCGCCGGGCCAGGTCGCCGGAGCGGTACATCCGAGTGCCGCTCTCCCCGAAGAGATGCGCGAACGGGTCCGCGACGAACCTCCCCGCCGTGAGGTCGGGCCGTCCCAGATAACCGAGCGCCACGCCCTGACCGGCGACGTACATCTCACCGGTCACCCCGGGCGGCACCGGCTGGAGCCGGTCGTCCAGCACATAGACCCGCAGGTCGGGGATGTTGACCCCGATGGTGCTGGAGACCGCCGAGGCGGCCGTCGCCCGGTCGAGCGCCAGGTAGGAGACATGGACCGTGGTCTCGGTGATGCCGTACATGTTGACCAGCGTCGGCGCGTTCTCGCCGTGCCGGGTGTACCAGTCCGCGAGCCGCCCCAGCTCCAGCGCCTCCCCGCCGAACACCACGTACCGCAGGGCCAGTTCGTGCCCCGGTGCCTCCCGGTCGGCGGCGGCCAGCTGGTAGAAGGCGGACGGCGTCTGGTTGAGGACCGTCACCTGCTCGTCGGCCAACAGCCGCAGGAACGCCTGCGGGTCACGGCTCGTCAGATGCGGGACGACGACGACCCGGCCGCCGTAGAGCAGCGCGCCCCACAGCTCCCAGACCGAGAAGTCGAAGGCGTAGGAGTGGAACAGCGTCCACACGTCCTCGGGGCCGAAGGCGAACCAGTGCTCGGTCGCCGTCATCAGCCGCGTCACATTGTGCTGCGTGACGACGACGCCCTTGGGGCGGCCGGTGGAACCCGAGGTGTAGATGACGTACGCCGGGTCCTGCGGGCTCAGCGGCCGCGTCCGGTCCGACTGGCTCAGCGGCCCGTCGGGGAAGCCCGCCGCCTCGTCCACCGTGATCAGCGGCAGGTCGTGCGCGGGCAGTCGGTCCGCCGTCGCCGCGTCGGTGATCAGCGCGGCCGGCCGGGCGTCCGCCAGCATGTACGCCAGCCGGTCCGCCGGGTAGTCCGGGTCCATCGGCAGATACGCGGCCCCCGACAGCGACACCGCCAGCAGCCCCGCCACCAGGTCCAGCGAGCGCGGCAGAGCCAGCGCCACGATGGAGCCGGGGCCGATGTCACGGGCCGCCAGCAGCCGCGCCAACGACTGGGCACGGGAGGAAAGTTGAGCGTACGTCAGTGAATCGCCCGCACAGCTCACGGCCACCCGCTCCGGGTGACGGCGGGCCGCCACCTCGTAGACCTCCGCGAGCGTCAGCGGCACCGGCCGGTCGGCGGGCACGCCGTTGGCCTCGACCAGGGCGCGGTGCACCTCGTCCGCACCGAGCACCGGCAGCAGCCCCACCGGGGTCTCCGGCTCCGTGGCGGCGGCGGTCAGCAGCCGGGCCAGCCGGTCCGCGAGCGCCTGGGCGGTCGTTCGGTCGAAGAGGTCCGTGCGGAACTCCAGGAACCCGGCGATCCCGCCCCCGGCCAGCTCGCCCGCGTTCAGCGTCAGATCGAACTTGGCGGTGCCCGACGGTACGGCGGCGAGCCGCGCGGTGGCGTCCGGGCCGAAGGCGGCGGGGCCGTCCGCGATCGACTGCCAGGCCAGCATCACCTGGAACAGCGGGTGCCGGGCCAGCGAGCGCGGCGGGTTCAGCGCTTCAACCAGGTGGTCGAAGGGGAGCGCGTCGTGCTCGTAGGCAGCGAGCGTCGTGGCCCGCACCCGGTCCAGCAGGACCCCGAAGCCGGGGTCGCCGGAGGTGTCGGTGCGCAGCACCACGGTGTTGGTGAAGAAGCCGACGAGCCCGGCCGTGGTGTCGTCGTCGCGCCCCGCCACGGGGGTGCCGAGGGGGATGTCGGTGCCGCAGCCGTGCCGGGTCAGCACGGCGGCGAGACCGGCCTGGACGGTCATGAAGACCGTCGCCCCGTGCTCCCGGGCCAGCCGGCGCAGCGCCTCGTGGGTGGCCGCGTCGAGCGCGAACGGCACGGTGTCACCGGCCGAGGTGGCCACGGGCGGGCGGGGCCGGTCGGTGGGCAGCTCCAGCTGGTCCGGCAGCCCGGCCAGTGCCTCCCGCCAGTGGGCGAGCTGCGCCTCGGCCAGCGGGGTCGGCTCGGCGGGGGAGCCCAGGACCTCCTGGAGCCGGGCGGCGTGGTCGACGTACTGCCCGGTCAGCGGCGTGAACTCCGGCGCGCCGCCCGCGAGACGGGCGGTGTAGGCGGTGGCCAGGTCGCGGGCCAGGGGAGTGGTGGAGGCGCCGTCGCCCGCGATGTGGTGGAGCAGCAGGAGCAGGGTGTGGTGGTCGGGCCCGTCGCTGAAGAGGACCGTGCGCAGCGGCGGCTCGGCGGCCAGGTCGAAGCAGTACCGCACGGCCTCGGTGAGGTCGCTGCCGGGCTCCGCGAGGCGCAGCACCGGGCGGGCCGCCTCATGGCCCGGCGGAAGGATCACCTGGTGGGGGGTGCCGTCGCCGTCGGCTCCGGACCCGTTGTCAGTGGGCGGATATACCGTTCTGAGTGTCTCGTGACGGTCCACCAGATCGTGCAGGGCGAGCTGGAGGGCGTCCCGGTCGAGAGGGCCGTTGACGCTGAGCACGAGTGGGATGTTGTAGGTCGGGCTGGGCCCTTCGAGGCGGTGGAGGAACCACAGCCGCTGCTGGGCCGGGGAGAGCGGGAGGGGACCGGTGCGGGGCACGGGGGAGAGCGGTACGGACGCGGTGGCCGCGCCACTGCGGGTGCGCACCTGCGCGGCGACGGCCGCGGGGGAGGAGTGGCGGAAGACGTCGGCTATGGAGAACGGGACGCCGAAGTGCTCGCGGACGCGGGCGGCCAGCCGGGCGGCGAGCAGGGAGTGCCCGCCGAGGTCCAGGAAGCCCGCGTCGGCGGCCGGGGGCTCCGCGATACCGAGCACGTCGGCGTAGAGCCCGCGCACGATCTCGGTGTGCGGCCCGCTCTCGCCGACGACCTCCGCGCCGATGGCGGCGGAGAGCGGTTCGGGGTCGGGCAGGGCGCGGTGGTCCAGCTTGTCGTTGGCGGTCCGGGGGAGGGCGTCCAGCAGCGTCACGGTCGCGGGGACCATGTGCTCGGGCAGCGCGGCGGCCAGGTGGTCGCGCAGGGCGTTCGGAGTGGGGGCCGTGTCGCCCTTCTCCGGGACGGCGTAGGCGAGGAGGCGCTTGCCGTGCCCGGTCTCCCGGGCGATGACGGCGGCGGCCGCGACCTGCGGGTGGGCGGCCAGCCGGGCCTGGATCTCCCCGAGTTCGATGCGGAAGCCGCGGATCTTGACCTGGTCGTCGCTGCGGCCGAGGAACTCCAGGGTGTGGTCCTCGCGGCGGCGCACCAGGTCCCCGGTGCGGTACATCCGGCCGCCGGGGGTGCCGTGGAGCGCGCCGAACGGGTCCGCGACGAACCGCTCGGCGGTCAGGTCGGGGCGGCCCAGGTAGCCGAGGGCCAGGCAGGGCCCGGCGACGTACAGCTCACCGGTCACCCCGGCGGGCACGGGACGCAGGGAGGAGTCCAGGACATAGACCCGCGATCCCCGCACGGGTCTGCCCTCGGGCCGGTCGGCGGACTCGCCGGGCAGCCAGTAGTAGGCGTCGACGGTCGTCTCGGTGGGGCCGTAGAGGTTGACCGGGTGGACGTCCTCGGCGGCGGTCAGCCGCTCCCAGAGGGCCAGGGGTACGGCCTCGCCGCCGACGACCACATGGGCGGGGTGGTGGCGCCCCTCGTCCAGCAGGCCTTCGGCGATGAGCGCTTCGGCGTAGGAGGGGGTGACGTCGAGATAGTCGACACGGTGGCTGTCGACGTACGCGGACAGGACCGCGGGGTCCCGGTAGGCGGCGTCGTCCAGCAGATGCAGCTCATGGCCGTGGACCATCCACAGCAGCGGGTCCCAGGAGGCGTCGAAGGCGAACGAGGCGCTGTGCGCGACCCGCAGCCGCTCCCGGCCGGTGCGGGCGACGGCCGGGGCGATGTGGTCGGTGAGGTGGCCGACGCCGAGGTTGGCCAGGGCGGCGTGGCCGACGAGGACGCCCTTGGGGCGGCCGGTGGAGCCGGAGGTGTGGATGAGATAGGCGGGGTCCGCGGGCGCGGGCCCGGTGGCGGGCGGGCCGTCCGGGCAGGCGGCCAGCGCCTCGGCCGTGGCGGGCTCGTCGAGCGCCACCGTGGCCACGCCGTGCGGCGGGAGCGCGGCCAGGGTCTCGGCCGTGCCGATGACGGCGACGGGCCGGGCGTCCTCCAGGACGGCCAGTGTCCGGGCGGCGGGGTGGCCGAGGTCCAGCGGCTGGCAGACCAGGCCCGCCTTGAGCACGGCGAGCAGGGCCACCACCATGTCGGCGGTGCGGGGCAGCGCGAGCGCCACCGTGGCACCGGTCCGCGCCTGACCCGCTCCGGGCGTCCCGAGCCCGGCCAGCAGGTGGGCCAGCCGGTCGGAGGCGGCGTCCAGCTCGGCGTAGGTGAGGGCGGTCCCGGCCGCGTCCGTCTCCGGGAGCGCCCCCCGGAACGTGCCCGCGAGGGTGGAGCGTACGGCGACGGCTCCGGGCGTCAGCGCGGCCTGCGCGGTGAACGTCTGCGGGAACGTCAGGACGGGGGCCGGCTCGGTGCGGCCCGCCGTGGCCTCGCGCACCTCGTCGTCGGTGAGCAGGTCCACCGAGGCGACGGGCCGGTCCGGGTCGGTGAGCAGCAGCTCGGTCAGGCCGTCGAGGTAGCGCAGCCAGGACCGTTCGTGGGCGGCGAGGTCCGCTTCGCCGTACGCGGCCGGGTTGGCGTCCAGCGTCAGCCGCAGGCCACCGTCGGGCCCCGGGGCCGCGCCGACCGCCAGGCTCTCCACGGGCCCCGCGGCGAGGTTGCGTACGGTGCCGGGGAGCCCGGCGAAGTCCAGGGCGGTGTCGAAGGCCTTGATGTTGACCATCGGGCCGGTCAGCGGGGCGTCGGCCGACTCCAGGGCCAGATCGCGGCGCAGGTCGGCCTGCGGGTAGCGCTGGCGGCGGCGGACCTCGCGGATCTCCAGCACGATCCGGCGCAGCAGCTCGGCGCCGGTGTCCTGCGGGCGTACGGCGATGCGCAGCGGCAGGACGTTCACCGCCATGGCCGGGGTGCGCAGGGCGGCCGGGCCGCGCCGGTTGGTGAGCGGCAGGCCCAGCACCACGTCCTCGGTGCCGGTGAGCCGGTGCAGATGCCCGGCGGTGGCGGCGACGATCAGCTCGGCCCAGGTCGCCCTGGCGGCCCGGGCCGCCTCGGAGAGCCGGTCGAGGGTGCTCGCGGGGAGGTCGGTGATCCGGTGGAGGAGTGCGCCGCCGGCCGGGGCCTCGGGGTTCACGGGTGCGGCCTCGGGGGCGTACCCGGCCATCCGCCCGGCCCAGAAGGCGCGGTCCGCCGCGTACTCCTCGCCGGACAGATACGCCGTCTCGTCGTCGGTCAGCTCGCTCAGCGGGGCGAACCGGCCCTCGGGCGCGGGCTCCTGGGTGACGGCGGCCGTGTACAGCTCGGCGACCCGCTGCCCGATGAGCGAGAGGGCGTAGGCGTCGACGGCTATGTGGTGGACCCGCTGGTACCACCAGTGGCGGTCCTCGCCCACGTGGATCAGCGCCTGGGTCATCAGCCCGTCGGCGGAGGCGAGGTCCACCGGCCGGGCCAGGTCCTCCCGCATCCAGGCCTCGGCCCGCTCCGGCGTCAGGTCGAGCCGGTGGACGACGGGTTCGCCGTGGACGACGTGCTGCACCGGGGTGCCGTCCGCCTCGGAGATCCGCAGGGCCAGCGTGTCCGCCTCGCCCACCGTCCGCACCAGGGCCTCGGTGAACAGGTCGGCGTCGAGCGGCCCGGCGATCTCCACGCAGTCGGCCGTGTTCAGCTCCGTGCCGAGCGGGGCCAGTTGGTGCGCGTAGTAGATCCCCGACTGGGAGGTCAGGAGGGGCAGCGCTCGGGAGGGAGGGCCGCCGGGGTGCGCTGCCGAAGAGCTGGTCGGGCGGTTCGGACGCTCATGCATGTGTGTGACGACTCCCCTGAAGGACAACGGACACCGGGCCACCAGGCTCCCCGGTACGCACTTAGGTAAGGCTAAGTTAACCTATTTCCGACAGTGCAGGCGACCGTCCCCGGACGGTCCGGAACGCCAGGAGAACCCATGACCGCAGCCGGAACCGACCCCTCCGCGCCGCAGGCCGACGAGAGGGCCGACGAACGGCTGGACGCCCTGAAAGCGGCCGTCCGGGACACGGTCATGAAGAACGCCGAGGCGCTGGTCGCCCTCAGCCGGCGCATCCACGCCGACCCCGAGACGGCCTTCGAGGAGCACCGCTCCGCCGCGCTCTGCGCCCAGCTCCTGGCCGCGCGCGGCTTCGAGGTCACCGCGCCCGCCCACGGCCTGGAGACGGCCTTCCGGGCCACCATCGGCTCGGGCCCCGTCACCGTCGCCATCGCCTGCGAGTACGACGCGCTGCCCGGCCTCGGCCACGCCTGCGGCCACAACCTCATAGCCGCCGCCGGGGTCGGCGCCGCCCTCGGCCTCGCCCCGTACGCGGACGAACTCGGCCTGACCGTCCGGGTGATCGGCACCCCCGCCGAGGAGCGCGGCGCGGGCAAGGCGCTGCTCCTGGAGGCCGGGGCGTTCGACGGCGTGGACGCCGCGATGATGGTCCACCCCTGCCCCTTCGAGCTGGCCGACTTCCGTTCGTTCGCCCTCGGCACCCTGGACGTCACCTACACCGGCCGCTCCGCCCACCCCAGCCTCAACCCGCACGAGGGCCGCAACGCCGCCGACGCGCTCACGGTCGCCCAGGTCGCCCTGGGGCTGCTGCGCCAGCAACTGCCGCCCCAGTGGCGGGTGCACGGCATCACCACGGCGGCCGGGACCTCGCCCAACGTGATACCCGAGCGGGCCACCGCCACCTACGAGATCCGCGCGCTGGCCGCCGAGGACCTGCGCGAGCTGCGGCAGCGCGTCGAGGACTGCTTCCGGGCCGGTGCGCTCGCCACAGGGTGCGAAGTGACCCTGGAGCAGCCGGAGCCCGACTACCTCGACTTCCGGGGCGACGCAGAGCTGCTGCGGCTCTGGACCGCCAACGCCCGGGTGCTCGGCCGCGCCGAGTCCGTGGAACGCCCGCCCTTCGCCTGTACGGACATGGGCAACGTCTCGCACGTGGTGCCGTCCATCCACCCGGTCCTCGACATCAGCGGTGGGGCCTGCGGCCCGCACGAGCTCGAGTTCGTCGCCGCCGCGGTCTCCCCGGCGGCCGAACAGGCCCTGCTGGACGGTGCGGTGGGGATGGCCTGGACGGCGGCGGACCTCGCGGCGGCCCGTACGGCAGGTGCGGCGGGCGCGGAAGCCGCCCCCACCGTCTGATCCCCGCCCGGCCCGGAATTCCGGGCCGGGCCGAACGACGTCAGGGTGTCGCGGCGTCGCGACTACTTGGCGGAGAGCGCCTTGATGTAGTCCTCCATCACGACGTCGGCCGCCAGCGGCCCGCCGCGCGTCGACCAGACCGAACCGTCGACCGTCACGACCTGCTTGTTCTTGACGGCGCCCAGCTCCTTGTAGGCGGGCTTGTCCTGGACGTCCTTGAGCGCCTTGGCGCCGTCGGAGGTCAGCGTCGACAGGAACAGCCAGTCACCGTCGATCTCGTTGATCTTCTCCAGGCTCAGCGACGGCGTGTGCGCGTTGCCGTCCTTGTTCTGGGACTTGGGCCGCTTCAGCCCCATCTCCAGCGCGACACCGCTGGCGAACTGCTTGTTCTCCATCCAGCTCGGGCCGTCCGGGTTCCAGCGGACGATGGAGACCTCGGCGCCCTTGTTCTTCCCGAGCTTCTCACCGGCTGCCTCGGCGGCGGCCTCGTGGTCGGCGATGAACTTGTTGGCCGCGTCCAGCTTGTTGACGGCGTTGCCGACCCCGCGGAAGAACAGCTTCCAGTCGTCGGTCGGGGCCATCGTCACCAGCGTGGCCGGGGTGATCTGGCGGAGCTGCTTGAGGACCTGCTCGTCCTGCATGTCCCCGGCGAGGATCAGGTCGGGCTTGGCGGCGACGACCTTGTCCATGACCGGCTGGAGCAGGTTGCCGACGATGTTGATGCCCTGGACCTTGTCGGCCAGGTAGGCCGGCGGCTTGTCCAGGCCCTGGCCGTTGGTGATGCCGACCGGCTTGATGTCCAGCGCCAGCACCGCGTCCAGGTCCTCCTGGGTGAGCGTCACGATGCGCTTCGGCTCCGCCGGTATCTCCACGGCCGTGCCCGTGGCGTCCTTGACGGTCCGGGTCTTGGCCGATCCGGAGTCCGCCTCGGCGGTCTTGTCGGCGGCGGGCTTGCTGCTGCTGCCGGAGTCGGAGCCCCCTCCGCAGGCCGTCAGGAGGAGCACGGCGGCCCCGAGCGTGGCGACGGCCTGAGCGGCTCTTCGGGAGGCGGTGCGGGCGGGGCGGTGCAGGTTCATCAAGGGCTCCGGAATCAACGGGACATGAAGCGACGAGGGCAGAAGGCAGCACGGGGCCACCGACGACCTCTCGGCGAGCTAAGGTTAGCCTTACTTTAGTGGCATCAGGCAAGGTGATGCCCCATTTCTTCGGAAAGGCCGGTCCTCGTGGACATCCGTGTTGAACAGCTCACCGCTGGGTACGCCGGTCATACCGCCGTGGACCGTGTCGATCTCACCGTCGGATCCGGACAGGTGGTGGCGATCGTCGGGCCCAACGGCTGCGGCAAGTCGACCCTGCTGCGCTGTGTGGCCCGCCTCCACCAGCCGCGCTCGGGCAAGGTGTTCGCCGGGGACGCCGATGTGTGGGAGCTGCGCCAGCGGGACGCCGCCCACCGCATCGCCCTGCTGCCCCAGGCCCCGCAGGCCCCGGAGGCCGTCACCGTCGCCGGGCTCGTACGGTACGGACGCCACCCCCACCAGGGGCTGTTCCGGCAGTGGTCGCACGAGGACGAGGAGGCGGTCACCCGGGCCCTGGAGGCGACCGGCACCACCGGCCTGGCCGACCGCCGCCTCGACCAGCTCTCCGGCGGCCAGCGCCAGCGCTGCTGGCTCGCCATGGCCCTCGCCCAGGAGACCCCGATCGTCCTGCTCGACGAGCCCACCAGCGCCCTGGATATCGGCCACGCCGTGGAAGTGTTGGACCTGGTGCGCGAGGTCGCGGCGGAGGGGCGGACCATCGTCATGGTCGTCCACGACCTGGCCGGTGCCGCCCGCTACGCCGACACCCTGGTCGCCATGCGCGCCGGGCGGATCGTCGCCTCCGGCCCGCCCCGCGAGATCGTCGACGCCGACCTGGTCCGCGAGCTGTACGGCATCGAGGCGGAGATCCTCACCGCCACCTCCGACGGCACCCCCGTCGTCGTGCCGACCGTGAGCGTGCCTCCCGTCGCTGCCTGACAAGTCGTCAGAAAGCCTTCGACAAGCCGTCAGGAAGCGTCCCCGAAAACGCCGATGGGCCCCTCCGTCCAGGGGCCCATCGGTCCGTAGCCGCACGGCTCAGGCGGGATCGTCGCCCCGGAACACGTGCAGGATCTCCTCGGCCGCCAGCGTTGCCGTCAACGTGCCCTCGCGGACGCGCTGTTCGAGCTCCGGTGCCAGCTTCCGTACGGCCGGGTGGTTGCGCAGGCTGTCCAGCAGCTCGTCCCGAACCATGGACCAGGTCCAGTCCACCTGCTGGTCACGGCGCTTGGCCGCCAGCCGGCCGGTGGACTCCAGGGCTGTACGGTGCTGCTCCAGCCGGTCCCACAGCGTGTCGAGCCCGGTGGACTCGCGCGCGCTGCAGGTGAGCACCGGAGGCGTCCAGGCCGCGTCCGCCGGGTGCATCAGCCGTAGCGCGCCCGCCAGTTCACGCGCCGCCGACCGGGCGTCGCGCTCGTGCGGACCGTCCGCCTTGTTCACCGCGATGGCGTCCGCCAGCTCCAGGACACCCTTCTTGATGCCCTGCAACTGGTCGCCGGTCCGGGCCAGGGTCAGCAGCAGGAACGTGTCGACCATGTTGGCGACCGCCGTCTCCGACTGCCCGACCCCCACCGTCTCCACGAGCACCACGTCGTACCCCGCCGCCTCCATCACCACGATGGACTCCCGGGTCGCCTTCGCCACCCCGCCCAGCGTCCCGGCGGTGGGGGAGGGGCGGACGAAGGCGGCCGGGTCCACCGCGAGCCGCTCCATCCGGGTCTTGTCGCCCAGGATGGAGCCGCCCGTACGGCTGGAGGACGGGTCGACGGCCAGCACCGCCACCCGGTGGCCGAGCCCGGTGAGCATCGTGCCGAGCGCGTCGATGAACGTGGACTTGCCCACGCCCGGCACCCCGCTGATCCCGATCCGCCGGGCCGCCCCCGCGTGCGGCAGCAACCGGCTCAGCAACTCCTGGGCCAGCACCCGGTGTTCGGCCCGCGTCGACTCGACGAGCGTGATCGCGCGGGCGATGAACGCCCGCTTCCCGTCGAGCACTCCCTGCACATAACTGTCGATGTCGATCTTGGCAGCCATCCGGTCAGCGGCTCACAGCTCGTGGCCGAGCGCGGCACCGAGCCGCGTCACCAGATCGTGGGCCGCGTCCGGGATCACCGTCCCCGGCGGGAAGACCGAGGCGGCCCCCGCCTCGTGCAGCGCCTCGACGTCCTGCGGCGGGATCACCCCGCCCACCACGATCATGATGTCCTCGCGTCCCTCGGCGGCCAGCTCCTCCCGCAGCGCCGGTACCAGGGTGAGGTGCCCGGCCGCCAGCGAGGAGACGCCCACGATGTGCACGTCCGCCTCCACCGCCTGCCGCGCCACCTCGCCCGGCGTCTGGAACAGCGGGCCGACGTCCACGTCGAAGCCCAGGTCGGCGAAGGCCGTGGCGATCACCTTCTGGCCCCGGTCGTGGCCGTCCTGGCCCATCTTGGCGACCAGGATGCGCGGACGGCGCCCCTCCGCCTCCTCGAACGCGTCGACCAGCGCGCGGGTCCGGTCCACCGAAGGGGAATCCCCTGCCTCTTTGCGGTACACACCGGAGATCGTACGGATCTGCCCGGCGTGCCGCCCGTACACCTTCTCCAGCGCGTCCGAGATCTCCCCGACCGTGGCCATCGCCCGCGCCGCGTCCACCGCGAGCGCCAGCAGATTGCCCTCCAGGCCCGGGCCGGGTGCGCGCTCGGCGGCGGCCGTCAGCGCGCGCAGCGCCTCCTGGCAGGCCACCTCGTCGCGCTCCTCGCGCAGCCGGCGCAGCTTCTCGATCTGCTGGGCGCGCACCGAGGAGTTGTCGACCTTGAGGACGTCGATCTGCTCGTCGGTCTCCACCCGGTACTTGTTCACCCCGATCACCGGCTGCCGCCCGGAGTCGATCCGCGCCTGCGTCCGCGCGGCCGCCTCCTCCACCCGGAGCTTGGGGATGCCCGCGTCGATGGCCTTCGCCATCCCGCCGGCCGCCTCCACCTCCTCGATGTGCTGCCAGGCCCGCTCCGCCAGATCGCGCGTCAGCTTCTCCACGTACGCGCTGCCGCCCCACGGGTCGATCACCCGGCAGGTGCCCGACTCCTGCTGGAGCAGGAGCTGGGTGTTACGGGCGATCCGCGCCGAGAAGTCGGTGGGCAGCGCCAGCGCCTCGTCCAGTGCGTTGGTGTGCAGCGACTGGGTGTGGCCCTGCGTCGCGGCCATCGCCTCCACACACGTACGCGTGACGTTGTTGAACACGTCCTGCGCGGTCAGCGACCACCCCGAGGTCTGCGAATGGGTGCGCAGTGAAAGGGACTTGGGGTTCTTCGGGTCGAACTGCTTGACCAGGCGCGCCCAGAGCAGCCGGGCCGCCCGCAACTTGGCGACCTCCATGAAGAAGTTCATCCCGATCGCCCAGAAGAACGACAGGCGCGGCGCGAACGCGTCGACGTCCAGGCCCGCTTCCTGCCCGGCGCGCAGATACTCCACCCCGTCGGCCAGCGTGTACGCCAGCTCCAGATCGGCCGTCGCCCCGGCCTCCTGGATGTGATAGCCCGAGATCGAGATCGAGTTGTAGCGCGGCATCTTCTGCGAGGTGAACGCGAAGATGTCCGAGATGATCCGCATCGACGGAGTCGGCGGATAGATGTAGGTGTTGCGGACCATGAACTCCTTCAGAATGTCGTTCTGAATGGTCCCGGCCAGCTTCTCGGGCGGTACGCCCTGCTCCTCGGCGGCCACGATGTACAGCGCCAGTACGGGGAGCACCGCGCCGTTCATCGTCATCGACACCGACATCCGGTCCAGCGGAATGCCGTCGAACAACTGGCGCATGTCGTAGATCGAGTCGATCGCCACGCCCGCCATACCGACGTCACCGGTGACGCGCGGGTGGTCGCTGTCGTACCCCCGGTGGGTCGGCAGGTCGAAGGCGACCGAGAGGCCCTTCTGCCCGGCCGCGAGGTTGCGCCGGTAGAAGGCGTTGGACTCCTCGGCCGTGGAGAACCCTGCGTACTGACGGATCGTCCAGGGCTGGTTCACGTACATCGTGGGGTACGGACCGCGCAGATACGGGGCGATGCCCGGGTAGCTGTGCAGCGCGTCCAGGCCCTCCAGGTCCTCGCCCGTGTAGAGCGGCTTGACCGTGATGCCCTCGGGCGTCTCCCAGAGCGGCGGCTCGCCGCCGTCGGCCGCCTTGGCGACGGCAGCCTGCCACTCCTCGGCCGAGGCGGAGGCGGCCGGGGGAGCGGGCGACTCCAGCGCGACCTCGGAGAAGTCGGGAACGGAGGATTTCTGTTCCGTGGGCGATGTCTGCATCACGCCACTCCCATGCGATCGAGTACGGAGGTGAGAACGGCAACCGCGTCGCAGCCCGCGAAGACGTAGGCGTCGACATCGGCGTACTCGCCGGGGCGCCCGGCCAGGAACACCTGCGCCGCGCCCGCCGACTTCAGCGCCCCGGCCACCCCGGCCGCCTGCTCGGCGTACAGCGCGTCCGACGAGCAGAGACAGGCGACACCCGCACCGGAGGCGGTGAAGGCACCCGCCGCCGTCTCCGCGTCCACCGACACCGGCTCGTGCACCGCCTCGATCCCGCCCGCCCCGAAGAGGTTGACGGCGAACGAGACCCGCGCGGTGTGCGCGGCTGCCGGACCCAGCGCGGCGATGAACACCTTCGGCCGCGCGCCCGTCGCGGCCAGATGCGCGTCCGAGCGGGCCCGCAGCGCCTCGAACGCCTCGTCGCGCCGGACCCGGGGCAGACCGCCCGGGGCGTCCGCGTACGGATCGGGCGCGGGATCGCGCTCCACCGGCCGCTCGGAGGGCAGCGGGAACTCGCTGACCCCCGTCACCGGCTCCTTGCGACGGGCCAGCTTCGCACTGCGCGCGGCCCAGGTGGCGGCCAGCTTCTCCGCCACCATCCCCGAGCGCAGCGCGGCGGGCAGCCCCCCCGCGCGCTCGGTCTCCTGGAAGAACGCCCAGGCGGCTGCGGCGAGTTCGTCGGTCAGCCGCTCCACGTACCAGGAGCCGCCCGCCGGGTCGATGACCCGGGCCAGATGCGACTCCTCCATCAGGATCGTGGAGGTGTTACGGGCGATCCTGCGGGCGAACGCGTCGGGCAGCCCCAGCGCGTGGTCGAACGGCAGGACCGTGACGGCGTCCGCGCCGCCGACCCCCGCGCCCAGCGTGGCGAGCGTGGTGCGCAGCATGTTCACCCACGGGTCACGGCGCGTCATCATCACCGGGGAGGTCACGGCGTGCTGGCGCTGCGCCCCGGCGGCGGGCGCCCCCGACGCCTCGGCGACCCGCGCCCAGAGCCGGCGCGCGGCCCGCAGCTTGGCGATCGTCAGGAACTGGTCGGCCGTGGCCGCGTAACGGAACTCCAGCTGCCCGCAGGCCGCCTCCACGCCCATCCCGGCCCCGGTCAGCGCCCGCAGATAGGCGACGCCGGTCGCCAGGGAGAGCCCCAGCTCCTCGGCGGCCGAGCCACCGGCCTCGTGGTACGGGAGCGCGTCCACGGCGATCGCCCGCAGCCCCGGGTACTCCGCACCGCAGACCTCCGCCCAGCGGACGGCCGCGGTGAGGTCGGCCTCGATTCCGGTCCGGGCCTCGTGGCCGAGCGGGTCGGCGCCCAGGGTCCCCCGCGCCTCGCCCTTGGCGACGCCCCGCTCCCCGTACAGCCGCAGCAGTTCGGTGGCGGCCGCGTCCAGGTCGGCGGGAGCGTCGAGCACGACCGGCGCCAGGTCGAGGTAGACGCCCTCCAGCGCGCGGCCGAGCGCGTCCACGGGGACCCCGGCCGGACCGCCGACGGTGAGCCAGAGGGAGGTGACCCCGTTCTCCAGATCACCGAGCACCGCCTCGTTGAGCCGGGCCGGGTCCGTCAGGGCGTGGCGCTGGCGTACGTCCCAGCCGCCCGCCGCGTTTCCTTCGGCCCTGCTGCCCCGGGTGAAGGGCGCGAAGCCGGGAAAACCGGTGTCCGGAGAGACGTCGTTCGCGGTGTAGAGAGGCCGGGTGGTGAGCCCGTCCTCCAGTGTGGTGGACAGCGCTTCCTCGGCGGCCGAGCCCGAGACTTCCTTGCCCGACTTGCGCAGAACGCCTTCGACGAGGCTCTGCCACTGGTCATGGGAGGGGTCGGGGAACGCGGCGGCCGGAGAGAGCCCGTCAGCAGGCTGGACCGTCATGCTCAGATGCTAGGCCAGCGCGGGGAACGAGCAGCAGGGGCACGTGCTGTGACCTTGCCCTCTCCGGTCCGCACTTGATCCTTTACTTACCGTCGCGTTACCGGAGCGACCTCTGCGTGCAAGAAAAGGCCGGGACGGGCCCGCCGCAACACGGCGATGCTCGACATCGGGGTGAATTGACCGGTTGATGCATATTATGTGGGAAGTTTTCCGGTTTCTTATGCAATCCCTGTCATACCTGCAATCTCTGGAATGCCCGTATCCACCCCGGAGCCCGCGTGGCCGCCGGGATGCGGAGAGGACGCGACCGTGGCCGTCGGACCTGTGGAACACCTCGTCATCGCCTTCCCCGGCAGCGGTTTCACCGGAACCGTCGTGCCCGTTCTCGCCGATGCCGTGGCGTCCGGCGCCGTACGCCCCGCCGATCTGGCCTTCGTCCGCCGCGCCGAAGGGGGTGCGCCGATCCCGGTGGAGTTGCGGGAACTCGACCCGGAGGGAACGGTTCCCGCCGACCCGGCTGAGAACGGGGCCGCTGTGGAGCTGGGCGCCGGGGACATCGAGGTCCTGGAGGGGAGCGTGCCGCAGGGCGAGGTGGTCGCCCTCGTCGTCCGGGAGGACCTGTGGACCTCGCAGCTCGCCCGGACCTTCCGGGAGGCGGGCGGTGCCTTCGTCGCCCACGAGCGCTTCGGCGCGGCGGCCGTATCGGACGCGGACGAGGCCCCGGAGGGGGACGACATCATCACCCGGCTGGAGCGGCTCGCGGAGCTGTGGCGGCGGGACGTGCTCACGGACGCCGAGTTCGCGGAGCAGAAGGCGAAGCTGCTGGCGGACTGAGCCGGGACCGGTGGGGTCCTGGGTGTTCTCATCAGGGAAAGAGGCAGTGCATCGTGGAGACCGCCCGGACCGTTCCGGCCGCCACCGTCGTCAACCTGCGTGACCTGGGGGGTATCGCCCTGGGCCGGGACCGCCGGGTGCGGCAGGGGGTCCTGTTCCGCTCGGGGCAGCTGAGCGAGCTGGCGCCCGACCACGACCGGGCGGTGGCCGCGCTCGGCATCCGTACGGTCGTCGACCTGCGCACCGCCGACGAACGCCGGTGGGCCCCCGACCGGCTCCCGGCCCGCGCCAGGCTCTTCGTGGCCGACGTCCTCGGTGACCACCCGGGCGTGGCCCCGGCCCGGCTCAAGGCGCTGCTGGCCGACCCGGACGAGGCGGACCGCGCGCTGGGCGGCGGCCGGGCCGAGGAGCTGTTCGCGGAGACCTACCGCAAGATGGTGCTCTCGCCGGGCGCTGCCGCCGCCTACCGGGCCTTCCTGGAGACCGTCGCCGACCCCGCCGCCCGCCCGGTGCTCTTCCACTGCACGGCGGGCAAGGACCGCACCGGCTGGGCGGCGGCCGTCCTGCTGATGATCCTGGGGGCCTCCCGGGAGACCGTGCGCGCGGACTTCCTGGCCGTGAACCCCGCCGTACGCGCCGCCTTCGCGCCCTACGTCCAGAAGTTCCTGGACGGCGGCGGCGACCCGGCCGTCGCGGCGGCCATCGTCGAGGTGCGCCCCCGCTATCTGGATGTGGCGCTCGACGCGATGGACGAGCGGTGGGGCGGGCTCGACGGCTATGTACGGACCGGGCTGCGCCTCCCCGAAGCGGTACTGGACCGGCTGCGCGAGGGGCTGGTGATCGGTGGCCGGCGGTCGGCCGATCGCCGTGCGGAGAGGGCCCGGTCCGACGCTCCGGTGTGACTTTGATACCCCTAGGGGGTATATTGGCGGTGTCGGAAACCGCTGTCGTCCGCCGGGAGAGAGCCATGAACACCGGACTGAGGATCGCGGCCTTCGCCGCCGCGGTCGCCGCCGTCTTCGCCATCGCCTTCGGGGTGGGCAGGGTGGCGGGCCCGGACCCGGAACCCACCCCCGGGCCCAGCACCGACCAGCCCGCCACCCCGCACTCCTCGACCCACCCGGAGGAGAGCGGTGCGAGCCACTGACCCACCACATGGTGCGGGGCCGGTCCGACCGATACGTATCGGTCGGACCGGCCCCGCACCCGCGTGAACGGCGTGTGCGCCGCTCAGAGACGGACCAGCCGCTCCGTGAGATCGCGGTACTGCTGGAGGGCGATCCGCAGATCCTCCGTCCCAGCCTCGGACCGCCCGCCGTCCCGGTCGGCGCGCAGCAGCCGGGACCGCTCGGCCAGGGCCTCCGTGAGCCCGGCGACGACGTCGTCGAAGGCCGCGTCGGCCTCCTGCACCGCCTGGCGCGGGTTCTCCACGAAGCCGGCCACCGCCTGGTGGATGCGCGCGTCGAACTTCTCCCGCTGCTCGGCGGCGAAGAGCGGACGGCCGCTGTGCGCGGGTGTCTCCGTGCGGCCGGGGGAGGCCGTCGTGCGGGGGGCCGTCGAAGCCGCTGTACGGGAGGCCTCCGGGGTCTCGTCCGGGCGGGCGGGGACGGCCCGGGCCGGGTCCGTGTGCGTCCGGTCGACCGACGTCCGGTCGGGGCCCGCCTGATCGGCCGTCGGCGGGGGACCGGACGGCTTGGCGGCCGTCGGCGGTACGGGGGTGGCGGGCGCGTTCCCGGGCGGAGGCGCCACGGGCGGGACGCGCTCGGCGCCGGTCGAGGGGGTGGCCCGGTTCGGCGCGTCGCCGGGGGTGCCGCCGGTGTTCGGAGTCTGCGTCATGATGTGCCGCGTCCCTTCGTGAGCTGTCGGTTGTCGTGGCCGCGCGGCGCCGGGCCGTCCGCGAGGAGTGCGTCGAAGAGCCCGCGCGCCTCGACGAAGGCCTCGCGCATCTCCTCGGTGCCGGTGCCGCCGTCGCACGCGGAGTGCACCCGGCGGTAGCCCTCGACATGGCGGGCGTGGTGGACCGAGAGCGCGTCGGCGCGCTCCTCGAAGCTCTCACCGGCCGGGAAGCCCCGGTCCCGGGCGAGGTCGGCCAGCAGCGCGTCGGCCTCTGCCACCGCCTGCTGCGGCGACTCGACGAACTGCTCCTGCGTACGGGCCCAGCGGGCGGTGTACTCCGCGCGGGCCGCCTCCGTCAGCGGCCGCTTCTCCAGGTCCCCGTGGCGCCGCACCCGCTCGCCCAGCTCGTGCTCGGCCGCCTTGGTGTCGCCGTTGTGCCGGGCGACCACCCGGTCGTACTCGGGGCCGAAGCGGCCGCGCAGCCCCCGGCCGCCGGCGGCGCCCCCGCGGACGAGGAAGAAGTAGACGGCGGCGGCCGCGACGAGCGCCACGGCGATGACGATGATCGCTGTTGTCACGGCTACCGCCCCCACCGCTCGTCGGCCGGTACGCGGCTGTGGTGTCGCACAGTGGTCAACCCCTCTCGGTCCGGCCCGGCGGAGTGGCCACCGGGCGACGTGCAGGGGTCCGTGTACCCCCGAACAGCCGTTCATGCGGCCGAGGGCGGCCGAACGCTCCGTGTACCGTGCAGACGTCGACGTACGTAATACTCGACGTATGACATCAGCCATTACGAGGTCGGTGCGCGGCCCGCACCGCGCCGTGCCCCTGGTCCGCCGGGCCACGGCGGGTGACGCCCGCCGGCTCACCCGGCTGGTCCGGACGTCACGCGCCTACGAGGGCCCGTACGCCCCGATGGTCGCCGGATACCGGGTCGGCCCCGACTACATCGAGGCGCACCGGGTCTTCGTCGCCGCCGACCGCGACGACGACCGGGTCCTCGGCTTCTACGCGCTGACCCTCCAGCCGCCGGAGCTGGACCTGATGTTCGTCGCCGACGAGGCGCAGGGGCTCGGCATCGGCCGGCTGCTCATCGGCCATCTGCGCGAGGAGGCGGGGCGGGCGGGCCTCACCGGGATCCGGATCGTGGCCCACCCGCCCGCCGAGGGCTTCTACCGCAGCGTGGGCGCCGAGCCCACCGGCACCGTCCGTGCCAACCCGCCGGCGGTCCTGTGGGACCGCCCGGAGTTTCTGCTGCCCCTCGGCGCGTGAAGGCCGCTCAGCCGCCGTAGGGGCGGGTGATCAGCTCCATGCCGTGGCCGCTGGGGTCGGGGAAGTAGACGCCCCGGCCGCCGTCGTTGTGGTTGATCTCGCCCGGGTGCTTGAGGTGCGGATCGGCGTAGTACGCGATCCCCATCTCCTGGATCCGGGCGAACGCGGCGTCGAACTCCGCCTCCGAGATCAGGAAGGCGTAGTGCTGCGGGGTGATCGACTCCTCGGGGACCGTCGCGAAGTCCAGGGTGACTCCGTTCGCCAGGACGACGGGGACGAACGGGCCCCACTCCGGTCCGGCTTCCAGGCCCAGCAGCTCCGCCAGGAACTCCGCGGACTCGCGGTTGTCGCGGGAATGAATGATGGTGTGATTCAACTCGACCGACACGGTGGAATGCCTCCAACGGGCATCTCACGGGCTACCTCCACGCCTCACCCGGACGGTGACCGGCGCGCGATGCCGTAGGCGCGATCCTAGGCGACCGGTCCGGTGCGGTCGAGCCGACCGTGGGCCTCACCGGCGGGATTGAGCCTGCGGGGCCGGGGAACCTGTAGACGCGGATCGAACGGGTGTGTCAGTGCCCCCGGTCGCGTCGAGACGAGGAGGGTGCCCGTGTCAACCACCAACGGCAGAGGCCGCGAGGAGACCCAGGAGGAGCGGGCGGACCGGCAGTGGACCGAACTGCTCCAGGAGTTGCGCGTCGCCCAGACCGGGGTGCAGATCCTCTTCGGGTTCCTCCTCGCCGTGGTGTTCCAGCCCAGGTTCGCCGAACTGTCCGAGGTGGACCGGGACATCTACGTCACCACGGTGGTGCTCGGCTCCGCGACCGTCGCCGCCCTCATCGGCCCCGTCACTTACCACCGGCTGCTCACCGGCCGGCGGCTGAAGCCTCAGACCGTCATCTGGGCCTCCCGCATGACCATGGTGGGGCTGGTGCTGCTGTTCTTCACGATGTGCTCGACCCTGCTGCTGATCATGCGCGTCGCGCTCCACAACACGTTCGCCCTCTGGCTGGTCGGCGGCATCGCGCTGTGGTTCCTGGCCTGCTGGATCGTCTTCCCCGTCTGGGCGCTGGCCCGCAACCGCTCGGGACCGCGCGAGGACGTGCCGTCCGAGGAATGAGCGGCTCAGCCCGGCGCCTCCACCGGGCCCCGCACGTCCGTCACCGTGAACAGCGCGCCGTCGGGGTCCCGCAGGGTGGCCTCGCTGCCGCCCACGACGGTCCGCTCCTCCACCAGGGTGCCGCCCTTCCGTACGGCCTCGGCCACCGTCACGGGGACGTCGGCCACCGGGAACTGCACCTGCCAGTGCGGGCGCACCAGCGGGTCCACGGCGGTCTCCACCGCCCCGGAGCTGATCCGGGCCAGCGGGCGTCCCTCGCACCGCACGATGACCTCGTCGCCCTCGTACGCGACGTCGCAGCACCCGGGGCGGCCGCTGGCCCAGTCGAGCACCTCGCCGTAGAAGATCGCCGCGTCGAACGCGTTGCGGGTCCGCAGCCGCAGCCAGGTGTGGGCGTGGTCGTCGGGGGCCGGCGGCGAAGTGGCCGGTTCCGTGCGCTCCCAGAGGCCGAACGAGGCGCCGTCCCGGTCCGAGGCCAGGACGCCGCGCCCCTTGCCGAGCGTCAGCGGCCCCACCGCCACCGTCCCGCTGCGCTCCCGGACCCGGGCGGCGGCCACATCCGCGTCCGCCACCGCGAAGTACGGCGTCCACGCCACCGCGACCTGGTACGCGGTGGAGACGGCGAAGATGCCCGCGACCGGGATGTCGCCGCGGCGGGCCACGGAGAACTCCGCGCCGATCTTCCCCGGGCGGAACGTCCACCCCAGCACCCCGGAGTAGAACCGCTGGGCGGCCTGGAGGTCCCGGGTCATCAGGGTCACCCAGCACGGCGCGGCCGGGCCGGTCAGGGGCGCCGTCGAGGGGGCCGTACGGGGATCGCTTCCGGTCATGGTCCACTGCCTTCTCACGGGGGTGCGGCGCGAGGTGCGGCCGCCGTGGTCCAGCACCCACCCTCGGACGGTCCGTGCGGCGGCGCAACGCGGGGCCGCACGAGGGCCGCGCTCACAGTCCGATGCGCGGCGGGGCGTTCGTGATGTCCAGGAAGACCTGGTCCGCCTGCGGCCACCGCTCGCACATCGCGTGCCGGATGCGCATGGAGACCTCCTCCACCCGCTCGCTGTCCGATACCGGGAGCCAGGTCGATGCGGGCCGCCACCAGCACGGAGTGCATGCCCAGTCGCACGGTGAGGAGTTCGGCCACGTTGTCGATCTCGCGCTGGCGCATGGGGAAGCCGACCAGTTCGCGGTGGAGTTCGGGATCGACGGATTCCCCGATCAACTGGTACCGGGCGTTGCGGCCGAGCCGGAAGGCGACGTACACGAGGAGCAGCCCGATGCCCAGGGAGGCGGCGGCCTCCCAGACCACGCTGCCGGTGGCCAGGTGCAGGGACATCCCGGCGATGGCCAGGCTGACACCGAGCACCGCCGTGCTGTCCTCCGCGATGACCGTCCGCAGCGCCGGGTCGATGGCCGCGCCCTTCTTGCCGCGCGCCTGGTGCAGGGCCCGGGCCAGCGAGGTGCTCTCGGCGACCAGGGCGACACCGAGCACGATCAGCCCGGCGGTGTAGCCGCTGGGGGACTCGTCGTCGTCGCGCCGGAGGGCGTGGAGCCCCTGGTGGAACGAGAAGCAGCCGCCCATCACGAAGATGCCGACGGCGGCCAGGAGCGCCCAGAAGTACCGCTCCTTGCCGTAGCCGAACGGGTGATGGGCGTCGGCGGGGCGGCGGCTGCGCCGGAGCGCGGCGAGCAGGAAGATCTCGTTGAGGCTGTCGGCGACCGAGTGGGCCGCCTCCGACAACAGCGCGGGCGAGCCGGAGATCAGCCCGCCCGCGGTCTTGGCTGCCGCGATCACCAGGTTGGCCGCGAGCGCGACCAGGACGGTGAAACGGGTCTGTCGGTCGGCGGCCGACCGGCTCATCACCACCTCTGGTGACGAGGGGGCCGGGCGGGCCCGCCCCCTGCGGGGGAACGGGTCAGCTGCGCGGGGGATCGGTGTCGGTGCGCGGATCGTCCCGGTGGGGCGGGAGCGGTGCGTTCCCGTGGTCGTCGAGCTGGTGCGGGTTGAGCGCGCTGCCGTCGGTGGGGAAGCGGTCCGTGCCGTGCGGGTCGTGCGCCTCGATGTGCGTGCGTCCCTCGGGCTTGTGGGGCTGCTCATCGGGGCGCGGCGGCGGCAGCTCGGCGTCCCGCTTCCGCTTCCCCAGCAGGAAACCGCCGATCAGCAGCCCCACCACGGCGAGCGCGGCGATGGGGAAGAGGATGGCCGCCAGCGCGCCCGTCCCGTCGGCGAGTGGGGCGGCCAGTGCCTGCGTGGCTCCGTTCGATACGTCCATGGTTGCCGCATACCCCGAGGGAAGGGCGTCAGTCGGCCAGTCACATCAATTCATGTTTTATGAGTATGTAACGGGAAAAGCGTTTCGCATGGTGCGAATCGGCTACACGATGATGACCGAACAGACCGGACCGCGAGAACTCGTACGGGATGTGGTGGCCGCGGAGCGGGCGGGATTCGACTTCTCCGTCACCTCCGACCACTACTTTCCCTGGCTCCGGGAGCAGGGCCACGCCCCGTACGCCTGGGCGGTCCTCGGCGCTGCGGCACAGGCCACCGAGCGCATCGGCCTGATGACGTACGTCACCTGCCCGACCACCCGCTACCACCCCGCCGTCGTCGCCCAGAAGGCCGCGACGCTGCAGATCCTCGCGGAGGGCCGGTTCCGGCTCGGCCTCGGCTCCGGCGAGAACCTCAACGAACACGTCGTCGGCGCGGGCTGGCCCGCCGCCCACGTACGGCTGGAGATGCTCGACGAGGCCGTGGAGATCATCGGCGCCCTCTTCGACGGCGGGAACGTCAACCACCACGGCACCCACTTCGACGTGGAGAACGCCCGCCTCTGGGACCTTCCGGAGACCCGGGTGCCCATCGGCGTCGCCGTCTCCGGCCCGGCCTCCTGCGCCCTCGCCGGGCGCCGCGCCGACCTGGTGATCGCCACCGAGGCCAAGAGCGCGCTGCTGGACGACTTCGACCGCAATGGAGGGGCGGGGAAGCCCCGGGTGGGCCAGCTGCCCGTCTGCTACGACCCCGACCGGGACGCCGCCGTCGCCCGCGCCCACGAACAGTTCCGCTGGTCCGTCGGCGGCTGGAAGGTCAACTCCGAACTCCCCGGCCCGGCGAGCTTCGCCCAGGCGACCGAACTCGTCCGCGAGGAGGACATCGCCTCCGCCATCCCCTGCGGACAGGACGTCGACACGTTCGTCGACGCGGTCCGCGCCTACAGCGACGCGGGCTTCACCGAGGTCGCGCTCGTCCAGGTGGGCGGGGAACACCAGCAGTCCTTCATCTCGTGGGCGGAGAAGACCCTCCTGCCCGCTCTCCGGGAGCTGTAGCCCTCTTCGGCCCTTCCCGTGTCGCCGTCGGCCCGATGCGGGGTCAGCCTGGAGTGGACCCGAAGGCCGGCATCCGACGGAAGGAACCCCGTGAACAGCACCCCCGAACGAAGCGGCGACGGAGCCACGGACGGCCACGGCCAGGAGGTGCTGGTGTCGCTGAGCCGGTGCGACCTCGCGGACGCGCGCAGCGTCTTCGGTGTGCTCGGCCACGCCTTCGACTCCGACCGCGAGGCGGACGACGAGCCCGAGGCGACGAGCGGCCCCCGCCCCACCGTCTGGGTCACCACGGTCGACGTCACCGAGCCCAGGGCCGCCGCCGAACCCGTGACCCTCACCGCCCCGGTCACCGTGGACGCCCAGGGCGGCTACTGGGCCGTGGACCGGCTGCGCACCCACCTCACCGGCGCGTTCGCCGTCCGCGTGGTCGGTACGGCGGCGGGGGACCAGGAGCAGGAGGTACGGCTGCGCCTGGAGAACCGCTGACGCGCACGGCGCCCCCGATGGACGCCACGTACGCCGAAAAGCCTGTGAACCGGGTCGACAAGGGCCCGAAGCGAAAGGTGCTCGCGCATGGATTCCCTCGCCCTGGAGACGGTCACCGCACCGGAACCGGTCACCGTCGAACGCTCCACCGTGACCCTCCGCATCAACGGGGAGGAGACCGAGCTGACGCTCGACCACCGCACCACGGTCCTGGACCTGTTGCGCGAACGGCTCGGCCTGACCGGCGCCAAGAAGGGCTGCGACCACGGCCAGTGCGGCGCCTGCACCGTCCTCGTCGACGGCCGCCGCACCAACAGCTGCCTGCTGCTCGCCGTCGCCCAGGACGGCGCGGAGATCACCACGGTGGAGGGTCTGGCCGACGGCGACACCCTCCACCCGCTGCAACAGGCCTTCGTGGAACGCGACGCCCTCCAGTGCGGCTACTGCACCCCCGGGCAGCTCTGTTCGGCCGTCGGGATGCTCGCGGAGGCCGCCGACGGCCACCCGTCCCACGCCACCCCTCCGGACGCCCTGACCACGGAACCCGCCACCCTCACCCCGGACGAGATCCGCGAGCGGATGAGCGGCAACCTCTGCCGGTGCGGCGCCTACCCCCGGATCGTCGAAGCCATCGAGGACGTGACACCGTGAAGCCCTTCGGCTACCAGCGACCCACCACCACCGCCGAGGCCGTACGGCTCTGCGCGGAAGGATCGGGAGCCCGCTTCCTGGGCGGCGGCACCAACCTCGTCGACCTCATGAAGCTCGGCGTCGAGGAGCCCGGCCTCCTCATCGACGTCACCAGGCTCCCCCTGGACCGGGTGACCGCCACCCCCGACGGCGGCCTGCGCATCGGCGCCACCGTGCGCAACAGCGACCTCGCCGCCCACCCCGACGTACGCCGCGCCTACCCCGCCCTCGCCCAGGCCCTGCTCGCCGGGGCGTCGGGGCAGCTCCGCAACGCCGCCACCACCGGCGGCAACCTCCTCCAGCGCACCCGCTGCAGCTACTTCCAGGACGTCTCCAAGCCCTGCAACAAGCGGCTCCCGGGCTCCGGCTGCCCCGCCCGCGAGGGCCACCACCGCGACCTCGCGATCCTCGGCCACTCCACCGAGTGCGTGGCCACCAACCCCTCCGACATGGCCGTCGCCCTCGCCGCACTCGACGCGACCGTGCTGCTGCTCGGCCCCGAGGGCGAACGGACCGTCCCCGTCGCCGAGTTCCACCGGCTGCCCGGCGAGAACCCCGACCAGGACACCGTCATCCGGCCCGGCGAACTCATCACCGAGGTGGTGCTCCCGCCGCCCGCCCCCGGCACGGTCTCCCGCTACCGCAAGGCCCGCGACCGGGCCTCGTACGCCTTCGCCCTGGTCTCCGTCGCCGCCACCCTCCAGGTCGACGACGGCCGCGTCGACCGGGCCACGCTCGCCTTCGGCGGAGTCGCCCACCGGCCCTGGCGCGCCCACCGGGCGGAGGCCGAACTGCGCGGCGCCCCCGCCACGCCCGCCGCCTTCCAGCACGCCCTGATCGCCGAACTCGCCGAGGCCCGGCCCCTGCGCGACAACGCCTTCAAGGTGGACCTGGTCCGCCGCGTGGCCCTCGACGTCCTCGGCGAACTCACCAGGCCACAGGGCCCCGAGCCCGGCCCGACCGTCTGACCCACCCCCTTCGCCCCACCGACCGGAGGCCCCACCGCCATGCCCCTCGACCCGCAGCCCACCGGTGCGCCCGTCGTCCGCAGGGAGGCCCGGGACAAGGTCACCGGCGCCGCCCGGTACGCCGCCGAGCACACCCCGCCCGGCACCCTGTACGCCTGGCCGGTCCCCGCCACCATCGCGGCCGGCCGGGTCACCGCCGTACGGGCCGTCGACGCGCTCGCCGTCCCCGGCGTCCACACCGTCCTCACCCACGACAACGCGCCCCGGCTCGCGGAACCCGACGACCCCATCCTCGCCGTCCTCCAGAGCGACCGGGTCCCGCACCACGGCTGGACCGTCGCCCTGGTCGTCGCGGACTCCCCGGAGGCCGCCCGCACGGGCGCCGGCCGGCTGCTGGTCGAGTACGAGAGCACCGAGCACGACGTGATCCTCACCGAGGACCATCCGGGCCTCTACACCCCGGAGGAGGCCAACGGCGGCTTCCCCGCCGTCCGTAAGCGCGGCGACTTCGAGTGGTCCTTCTCCGCCGCCCCCGTCCAGGTCGACGCCACCTACCGCATGGTCCCGCTCCACAACCACCCCATGGAGCCGCACGCCGCCACCGCCTGGTGGGAGGACGGGCACCTCACCGTCCACGACTCCAGCCAGGGCTCCAACGCCGTACGCAAGAGCCTCGCCCAGGTCTTCGGCCTCCACCCCGACCGCATCACCGTCCACTCCGAGCACGTCGGCGGCGGCTTCGGCTCCAAGGGCACCACCCGCCCCCAGCCGGTCCTGGCCGCCATGGCCGCCCGCCACACCGGCCACCCGGTGAAGACGGTCTTCCCGCGTGCCCAGCTCGCGGAGGTCGTCGGCCACCGCGCTCCGACGATCCAGCGGGTGCGCCTCGGCGCCGACCTCGACGGCACCCTGCACGCCGTCTCCCAGGAGATCGTCACCCAGACCTCCACCCTCAAGGAGTTCGTCGAGCAGGCCGCCGTCCCCGCCCGCGTGATGTACGGATCGCCGGACAGCACCACTGTCCACCGGGTGGTGGCCCTGGACGTCCCCAGCCCCTCCTGGATGCGCGCGCCGGGCGAGGCCTCGGGCATGTACGCGCTGGAGTCGGCCATGGACGAACTCGCCTCCGCGGTCGGCATGGACCCGGTCGAGCTGCGGCTGCTCAACGACCCGGCCGCCGAACCCGACAGCGGGCGCCCCTTCAGCAGCCGGGGCCTGGCCGCCTGTCTGCGCGAGGGCGCCGACCGGTTCGGCTGGCAGGGGCGCGACCCCCGCCCCGCCGCCCGCCAGGAGGGCCGCTGGCTCCTCGGTACGGGCGTGGCCTCCGCGACGTACCCCGTCCTCGTCTCCCGGTCCGCCGCACGCGCCCACGCGGCGGCCGACGGAACCTTCCGGATCGAGGTCAACGCCACCGACATCGGTACCGGCGCCCGGACCGTCCTCGCCCAGATCGCCGCCTCGGCGCTCGGCGTGGACGTGGAGAGCGTCGAGGTGGCCATCGGCTCCACCGACCTGCCCACCGCCCCGCTCGCCGGCGGCTCCTCCGGCACCGCCTCCTGGGGGTGGGCGGTCCACAAGGCGGCGTCCGGTCTGGCCGACCGCCTCGCCGGACACCGGGGGCCGCTGCCCGCCGAGGGGCTCACCACCACCGCCGACACCGAGGAGGAGACCGCCGCCGACTCCCCGTACGCCCGACACGCCTTCGGCGCCCACTTCGCCGAGACGGCCGTCGACTCCGTCACCGGCGAGATCCGGGTGCGCCGGCTCCTCGGGGTGTACGCGGCCGGGAAGATCCTCAACGCCCGTACCGCCCGCTCCCAGTTCGTCGGCGGCATGGTCATGGGCCTGGGCATGGCGCTCACCGAGGGGTCCGCCATCGACCCGGTCTTCGGGGACTTCACCGCGAAGGACCTCGCCTCCTACCACGTGCCGGTCAACGCCGACGCGCTCGACATCCAGGCCCACTGGATCGACGAGGACGACCACCACCTCAACCCGATGGGCTCCAAGGGCATCGGGGAGATCGGCATCGTCGGCACGGCCGCCGCCATCGGCAACGCGGTCCGCCATGCCACCGGGGCCCGGATCCGCGAACTGCCCCTGACCCCCGACCGACTGCTGCCGTACCTCCTCTGAACCTCCTCGTGACGAGCCCCGCCGAACGGCCCTCACCAGCGGCGACAGCTCATCTGTTGCGGGGACGGCTCACCCGGGTCACCCTGTTGAGTGACCCAGAAGTGATCAGTGCTCACGCTTCGTGTTCGGGGGTCGTTGGTACGACGGGGTGAAGCAGATGGGCCTCGTGGTGAGGAGCCTCGACGATGACCGTTCCACCCGACCGGCACTACGCGGTCGAACTGCGGGTGTCCGCAGAGCGCGTTTCCCAGGTGCGGCGCATCGTCGCCGCCCACCTGCGTCACTGGAGTCTCGAACTCCAGGTCCGGCCGGTCTGCCGGGCCCTGGACGAACTCCTGACCAATGTCCACCGGCACGTCGGTGACGAGAACACCTGTGTCGTCGAACTCCGCTGGACCGGACGGCACGTCACCGTCTCGGTCGCGGACAACAGCCCCCGGATGCCCCGGCTGCTGGCGGCCGGCGGCGGGCTCAGCCGGGTGATGGCCCTCAGCGACAGCTGGGGCACCTGCCGGACCACGGACGGCAAGGTCGTCTGGTTCACCCGCTACGCCCAGGCGCCGCAGACCGCGGGCCTGCTCCCGTACCCGCCGCTGCCGGGCGTGCGCGAGTCCCGCCGCGCCCCGCTCACGGCGCTCGCGCAGACGCTCGTATAGCCACAGCACCCCACCCGGCCGACGCGGAACGTGCCTCACCGGCACGCATGATCCGCGTCGGCCGGGTACGTGCGGGGGAGAGGCCACGTTGCGCCCGACCACACGACGCGGCACCGTCGAAGTACCGATGCAAGGAGGCCACTGCCATGCCCATCGCGACGGTCAACCCCGCGACCGGCGAACTGATCAGGTCCTACGACGCCCTGGGCGAGGAGGAGACCGAGCGCAGGATCACCGCCGCCCACACCACCTTCCAGCAGTACCGCACCACCCCCTTCGAGCAGCGCGCCGCCTGGCTGAACCGGGCCGCCGACCTGCTGGAGACGGACCGCGACACCATCGCCCGGACGATGACGCTCGAAATGGGCAAGCCGGTCACGGCGGCCCGCGCCGAGGCGGCCAAGTGCGCCAAGGCCATGCGCTGGTACGCGGCCAACGCCGAGCGCCTGCTCGCGGACGAGCACCCCGAACCCGCCGATGTCACGGACTCCGGCGCCTCCCGCGCCCTGGTCCGCTACCGGCCGCTCGGCGTCGTCCTCGCCGTCATGCCGTGGAACTTCCCGCTCTGGCAGGTCGTGCGCTTCGCTGCCCCCGCCCTGATGGCGGGCAACACCGGCCTCCTCAAGCACGCCTCGAACGTCCCGCAGACCGCGCTCTACCTGGAGGACCTGTTCCACCGGGCCGGATTCCCGGCGGGCTGCTTCCGTACGCTGCTGATCGGCTCGGGCGCCGTCGAGGCCGTCCTGCGCGACCCCCGGGTCGCGGCGGCCACCCTCACCGGCAGCGAACCGGCGGGCCGCGCCGTCGCCGCCATTGCCGGGGACGAGATCAAGAAGACCGTGCTGGAGCTGGGCGGCAGCGACCCGTATATCGTGCTGCCCTCGGCCGACGTCGAGAAGGCCGCCGCCACCGCCGTCACCGCCCGCGTCCAGAACAACGGCCAGTCCTGCATCGCCGCCAAGCGGTTCATCGTCCACGCCGACGTGTACGACACGTTCGCCGAGCACTTCACCGCCGGGATGCGGGCCCTCACCGTGGGCGATCCGCTGGAGGAGACCACCGACATCGGGCCGCTCTCCAGCGAACAGGGCCGCACCGACCTGGAGGAACTGGTCGACGACGCCGTGGAGCGCGGCGCCACCGTCCTGTGCGGCGGCGGCCGGCCCGACAAGCTCGACGGCGGCCTGGAGAACGGATGGTTCTACAACCCCACCGTGCTCGCCGGGATCACCCCCGCCATGCGCATCCACCAGGAGGAGACCTTCGGCCCGGTCGCCACTCTCTACCGGGTCGCGGACCTCGACGAAGCCGTCCACCTGGCCAACGACACCCCGTTCGGGCTCAGTTCCAACGTCTGGACCCGGGACGCGGGGGAGCAGGAGCGGTGCGCCCGCGATCTGGAGGCGGGCGGGGTCTTCTTCAACGGAATGACCGCCTCGCACCCGGCCCTGCCCTTCGGCGGGATCAAACGCTCCGGTTACGGGCGGGAGCTGGCCGGGCACGGCATCCGCGAGTTCTGCAACGCGACCACGCTCTGGTACGGCCCCGAGAACTCCTGACCCGGGGTTTCGCGACCTCAAGCCCCGGGCCCCCAGCCCCGGCCTTCCCGGGGCAGCCCCGCCCACCCGTGCGCCGTCACCCGACGAGGAGACCTGCTCCGTGAGCGACCCCCGCGATGCGAGCGACACCCACAACACCACACCCACCCTCTCCGGCGAGGAACTGGCCGCGCTCGACGCGCACTGGCGCGCGGCCAACTACCTCGCCGTCGGCCAGATCTATCTGATGGCCAACCCCCTGCTGACCCGGCCGCTGACCCCCGAGGACATCAAGCCGAGGCTGCTCGGCCACTGGGGCACCTCACCGGGGCTCAACCTCGTCCACACCCACCTCAACCGCATCGTCAAGGACCGGGGCATCGACGCGCTCTGCGTCTGGGGCCCCGGCCACGGTGGCCCGGCCGTCCTCGCCAACGCCTGGCTGGAGGGCAGCTACTCCGAGACGTACCCCGACGTCCCCCGCACCGCCGAGGGCATGGGCGTCCTCTTCAAACAGTTCTCCTTCCCCGGCGGGGTGCCCAGCCATGTCGCCCCGGAGACCCCCGGCTCCATCCACGAGGGCGGCGAACTCGGCTACGCCCTCGCCCACGCCTACGGCGCCGCCTTCGACCACCCGAACCTGCTGGTCACCTGCGTGATCGGGGACGGCGAGGCGGAGACAGGACCGCTCGCCGCCTCCTGGCACGCGAACAAGTTCCTCGACCCGGTCCACGACGGGGCCGTCCTGCCGGTCCTCCACCTCAACGGCTACAAGATCGCCAACCCCACCGTCCTGGCCCGCCTCCCCGAGGACGAACTCGACGCCCTCCTGCGCGGCTACGGCCATGACCCGCTGTACGTCACCGGCGACGACCCGGCCACCGTCCACCGGGCGATGGCCGCCGCCATGGACACCGCCGCCGACCGGATCGCCGCCCACCAGCGCGCGGCCCGCGAGGACGGGGCCACCGAGCGCCCCCGCTGGCCCATGATCGTCCTGCGCACCCCCAAGGGCTGGACCGGCCCCGAGGAGGTCGACGGCCTCCCCGTCGAGAACACCTGGCGCTCCCACCAGGTCCCGCTCCCCGGGGTCCGGGAGAACCCGGCCCATCTGCGGCAGCTGGAGGCCTGGCTGCGCTCCTACCGCCCCGGGGAACTCTTCGACGCCGACGGCCGCCCCACCGCACAGGTCCTCGCCTGCGTCCCCGAGGGCACGGCCCGCCTCGGCTCGACCCCGTACGCCAACGGCGGTCTGCTCCTGCGCGCGCTGCCGATCCCGGCCCTGGAGGACCACGCCGTACGCCTCGACAAGCCGGGCTCGGCCACCCACTCGCCGACGCAGGTGCTCGGCGGACTCCTCGCGGACGTCATGGCCGCGACGGCCGAACGCCGGGACTTCCGGGTGGTCGGCCCCGACGAGACCGCCTCCAACCGGCTCCAGGACCTCTACCGGGCGACCGGCAAGGCCTGGCAGGCGGAGACCCTGCCCACCGACGAACACCTCGCCCGCGACGGCCGGGTGGTGGAGGTGCTCTCCGAACACCTCTGCCAGGGCTGGCTGGAGGGATATCTCCTGACCGGACGGCACGGGCTCTTCTCCAGTTACGAGGCGTTCGCCCACATCGTCGACTCGATGGTCAACCAGCACATCAAATGGCTGCGCACCGCCCGCCGGCTGCCCTGGCGGCGTCCCATCGCCTCGCTCAACTACCTGCTCACCTCGCACGTCTGGCGTCAGGACCACAACGGCTTCTCGCACCAGGACCCCGGCTTCGTCGACCACGTCCTCAACAAGAGCCCCGAGGTCGTCCGGGTCTATCTGCCGCCGGACGCCAACACCCTGCTCTCCGTGGCCGACCACGCCCTGCGCAGCCGGGACTACGTCAACGTGATCGTGGCGGGCAAACAGCCGACCTTCGACTGGCTCACGATGGAGGAGGCCCGCGCCCACTGCGCGCGCGGGGCCGGGGTGTGGGAGTGGGCCGGGACCGAGGACGGCGGCCGCGAGCCGGACGTGGTGCTCGGCTGCGCCGGGGACGTGCCCACCCAGGAGGTGCTGGCCGCCGCCGATCTGCTCCGGCGCCACCTGCCGGAGCTGGCCGTCCGGGTGGTCAACGTCGTCGACATCGCCCGCATGATGCCCAACGAGGAGCACCCGCACGGAATGACGGACGCCGAGTACGACGCCCTGTTCACCCGGGACCGGCCGGTGATCTTCGCGTACCACGGCTACCCGTGGCTGATCCACCGGCTCGCCTACCGCCGGACGGGCCACGCCCACCTGCATGTGCGCGGCTACAAGGAGGAGGGCACCACGACCACACCCTTCGACATGGTGGTCCGCAACGACCTGGACCGCTACCGGCTGGTCATGGACGTCATCGACCGGGTGCCGGGGCTCGGCGTCCGCGCGGTCGCCGTACGCCAGGCGATGGCCGACACCCGCACCCGCCACCACGCCTGGATCCGCGAGCACGGCGTCGATCTGCCGGAGGTCGCGGAGTGGAGCTGGGGCGGGTGAGGGCCGCGGGGCAGGCCGGGTGATCATGGGTGGTGTCCGACCGCCCCGCCCGACCCGCCTCGTTGGAGAGAGCCTTCATGAAGCTGCGCTGCGCCGTGATCGAGGACTTCCAGTCCGCCGCCACCACCGTCGCCGACTGGTCGCCCGTCACCGCCGACGTGGACGTCGTCACCTTCACCGGACACCTGGGCTCGGTGGACGAAGTGGCCGCCGCCCTCGCGGAGTTCGACATCGTCGTCACCCTGCGCGAGCGGGTCCCGTTCCCGGCGGAGGCTTTCGCGCGGCTGCCCCGGCTCCGGCTGCTGATCGCCTCCGGCATGCGCAACTCCGTGATCGACTTCGCCGCCGCCGAGCGCCACGGCGTCACCGTCTGCGGAACGGCCAGCTCCTCCACCCCGCCGGTCGAACTCACCTGGGCCCTGCTCCTCGGCCTCGCCCGCTCGATCGTCCCCGAGGCGAACGGCCTGCGCGGGAACGGCCCCTGGCAGTCCACCCTCGGCGCCGACCTGCACGGCCGGACGCTCGGACTGCTCGGCCTGGGCAAGATCGGCGGCCGGGTCGCGGAGGTGGGCCGGGCCTTCGGCATGGAGGTCGTCGCCTGGAGCCAGAACCTCACCGAGGAACGTACGCGGGAGGTCGGGACCGCGCTCGCCGGGTCCAAGGAAGAGCTGCTGGAGAGCGCCGACTTCGTCTCCGTACATCTGGCGCTGAGCGAGCGCACCCGGGGCCTGATCGGCGCCGCCGAACTCGCCCGGATGCGCCCCACCGCCTATCTGGTCAACACCTCGCGGGCCGCCATCGTCGACCAGGACGCCCTGCTCGCGGCCCTGCGTGCCGGGACCATCGCCGGGGCCGGGATCGACGTGTTCGACGTCGAACCGCTCCCGTCCGGCCACCCGATGCGCACTGCCCCGCGCCTGCTGGCGACCCCGCACCTGGGGTACGTCTCCCGCGCCAACTACGCGACGTACTACGGGCAGGCGGTCGAGAACATCCGGGCGTTCCTCGACGGGGAGCCGGTGCGGCGGATCGGCTGAGGCCGCCCCCGTACGGTCGCGTACGGAGGCGGCCTCGGCCGGTCGGCGGTCGTCAGAACCGCAGCGCCGCCGCGATCCGGCCGTGCCCGGCCAGGGAGTCGTCCTCGACGAACACCACGTCGGCCCCGCCGTCCAGGGCCGCTTCGATCAGCTCGTCCACGATGTCCTCGCGGATCTCCGGGTCCTCCGCCGCCGTGGTGCCCTCGGGAACCGGCTCCAGGTGCCCGTCGGTCACCCGGACGGTGGTCTGGAAGTGCTCCTCCACCGCGATCAGCCCCACCCGGCCCTCCCGGACGGCCGCCCACACCTCGTCGAGCCCGCCGGCGAACGTGTGGGCGCTGCGCGCGTTGTCGAGGCGCCGCCCGACGTCGGCGGTGGCCTGCCGGGCGCCCTCCTCCAGCGCGGGCCGCAGCTCCTTGAGGACCTCGGCCGGGGGCAGGTCGGCCGGTGCGCCCTTGGCGACACGGCCGACGGCCGCCTTCGCGCTCTCGCCGACGTCGTCCAGGAGCGAGAGGGCGGGCGGCAGCCCCATCACGTACAGCGGACGCGGGTCGGCGGCCAGCAGGGCGCGCAGCTTCTCGTCGACCGTACGGAAGAAGTTCCGGGTGTCCTCGTCGGTGAAGGTGCTCGGGGTGCCCCCGGTCCGCTCCTCGCGCTGCGGGTTGGGCGGCTCCTTCGGCGCGGTGAGGGGGAAGCCGCCGGTCTCCCGCACCTCGATGCCCCCGTCCGTGCCGTTCCACAGGGTGGCGTGGTCGGCGGCGACGGTGAGCGCCCAGTACGGACGGGCCTGGGCCTTCGCGGCGACGAGGTTGCGGGTGAGGTAGGAGTCGCTGAGCACCACCCGTTCGGGCGCGGTGCGCGGCAGCTGCCAGACCTGGTGCTCGTCGGCCGTGGCCAGCACGACCAGCGAGTCCAGGGCCCGGCGCGGGTCCACCTCGTCGACGGCCCGGTCCAGCTCGGCCCTGATGGCGGCGGCCGTCTCCCGGCTCACCCGCGGATCGGCGTCCAGGCGGTGGCCCGCCTCCGCCACCAGGTTGCGCAGCCGCACGGGGTCCTGGGCGTTGTCGGGGGCCGTGCGGTGGGTCGGCATCGTCAGGGACAGGGCCGGATAGGGCCGGGTCGCCCGCAGCTCCCGCAACACTCCGGCGGTCAGGGCGTCCGTGTCCATCGTTCCCTCCCGGGGCTCGAACCCGCTCCCGTATGAAGCGGATGCTTCGACGAGTCAATTCATACCTTTTGATCCTAGTATGGGCGAGTTGGTGATCATCGGCCGTCGAGGTGCGCGCGATGTCCACGCTCGCGGCCTCCGCGTTCCCCTCCGCCCGCTTCTCATCCCTCGATTGGACGGATCGTCCGTGACAGCGAACCTCCACCGCCGCAGGGCCCGGCTCCTGGTGCCCGCCGCGGCCGGCGCCCTGCTGACCGCCTCCGCCGTGGCCTGCGACTCCGACACCAGCGGCGAGGGCACCTCCCAAAGCGTGCGGACGCTCACGCCGGAACACTCCGAGCACGCGGAGTCGGCGTCGTCGTCCGAGTCCCCGCACGCCGAACCGGAGGGGTCGCCCTCCGCGGGGGAGAGCCCGCGCACCCAGCGGAGCTTCGCAGCCTCCGTCTCCGCCGAGACCGAACGCCTCCGGCAGGAGGCCGCCGCGAAGCTCGGAGGCGTCCAGGGCCGGGGCAACGCGGTCGCCGACGTCTCGGTGAACGGGCTGCCCGTCGCCGCGTCGGAGGAGGTCCGCAGCGCCCTCGTCCGGATCACCAACCCCACGGACGCGCCCGCCTTCTACGCCGTGAAGGTGGAGTTCGTCGACGCGGAGGACAAGGTCCTCGACACGGTGTTCGTCGGCGTGGAGGACGCCCCGCCGGACCGGACGGTCACCGCCCAGGCCAACAGCCGCAAGGCCGCCGGGGTGAAGACCTTTCCCCGGGTCGCCCAGGCCGAGCGCGGCTGAGGAAGGAGACGCAGATGAGTGCTTCCGACGCGGTGACCGACTCGCTCAACAGGATGCGCGCCGAATTCCGGGACCTCCCCGGCGGCCGGCCCGCCGACTACATCCCGCAGCTGGGGCTCGCCGACCCCGACGCCTTCGGGCTGGCCCTGGTCAGCATGGACGGCCACTGCTACAGCGCGGGCGAGGCCGACGTGCCCTTCACCATCCAGTCGGTCTCCAAACCGTTCATCTACGCCCTCGCCCTCTCCCTCCTCGGCCTGGACGAGGTGAGCCGGTGGGTGGGCGCCGAGCCGAGCGGCGACGCCTTCAACGCGATCAGCCTCGAACCGGGCACCGGCCGCCCCGCCAACGCGATGGTCAACGCCGGGGCCATCGTCACCACCGCCCTGATCCCCGACGCCCCCGACGAACCCGCCTTCGAGCGCATCCTGCACTGCCTCGGCCGCTTCGCCGGGCGTGAACTGGATGTGGACGAGGAGGTGTTCACCTCCGAGGCGACGACCGGTGACCGCAACCGGGCGCTCGCCTACCTGATCCGCGCCACCGGCACCATGCCCGTCGACCCGGTGCTCGCGGTGGACCGGTACTTCCGCCAGTGCGCGGTGCGCGTCACCGCCCTCGACCTCGCCACGATGGCCGCGACCCTCGCGTACGGCGGATTCAACCCCGTCACGCGGGAGCAGGTCGTCTCGGCGGAGGTCACCTCCCGGGTGCTCGCCGTGATGGCCACCTGCGGGATGTACGACGGTTCGGGGGAGTGGCTGCTGCGGATCGGGCTGCCCGCCAAGAGCGGGGTCTCCGGCGGCCTGATCGCGGTCGGCCCGGCCCGCTTCGGCCTCGCCACCTACAGCCCGCCGCTGGACACCGCGGGCAATTCGGTACGCGGCCAGGCGGCGCTGCGCGCGCTCTCGGAGCGGTACGGGCTCCATCTGATGCTCAACCCCGCGCTGCCCGGCTCCACCGTCAGCCTGGTCACCACCGCCGACGACCTGCCGTCCGCGCCCTCGGCCGATCACGAGCGGGTCCTGCACGAGCAGGTCGGCGTGGTCGCCGCGCAGGGGTCCATCGACTTCACGGCCGCCGAGCGGGTGCTGTACGCCCTGGACGAGTCGGGGCCGGACGAGGAGAGCCCGGTCGTGCTCGACCTCCACGACGTCACCTCGGCCGACTCCGTCGGCCTGGGGATGCTGCACACGGGGCTGGGCCGGCTCTCCGCCGACGGCCGGCGCGTCGCGATCGTCGACCCGCGCGACCTGCTGGGCCCGCCGGACGTCGTCCGGGAGGGCATCGGCCAGGACCTGCCGCGCTACGCGACCCGGGAGGCCGCGGTGGAGGGCAGCGCGAAGGCCCTGGCCGGGGAGGGGTGACCCGGGGCCGGGAGGCCGGGACTACCAGATGGCGTCGACCCATTCGGGGTGGTCGATGAACGGGTTCCGGTTGTGCTGGAACCGCTCGAATATGACGTCGTTACGGCGCTTCTCGAAGGCGTCCGGCGGGTCCTCCTGGCTCCACCGCTTCAGCACGGACAGCCTGCCCATCTTCGGGGCCGAGCCGTTGTTCACCTGCTCGTTCGGTTCGAGGTCGGCGAAGGAGTCGTTGCCCTCGTACCGGACCGCCATGTAGAGGATCATGCGGGCGACGTCGCCCTTGACCGCGTCACGCGGTTCGAAGGAGTCGCCGTCGGTGTAGTTGCCGGGGGCCTCGCCCAGTTCGCCGCCGCCCTCGTCGAAGTCCTTGTTGCCGCGGGCGGAGTTGACCGACACGTCCTCGGGGCGCAGATGGTGGATGTCGGTGCCCGGGCCCGTGGCCGTGCCGAAGTCGCCGTGCGACTTGGCCCAGACGTGCTCGCGGTTCCACTGGTCGGCGTTGCCGCCGTTGTCGTTCTTGGACTGGGAGCGCCCGGTGTAGAGCAGGATCACGTTGGAGGAGTCGGCCGGGTCCTCGTCGGTGGCCTTGAGCGCGTCCCAGACCTGGCTGTAGGAGAGCTTGGTCTGGTCGCTGATGATCGTGTGCAGGGCGGCCTTGAGCTCGGAACCGGTCTTGCCCAGGGCGTCCTGGTAGTACGTGTCGTCGAGCGCGGCGGCGAGGGTGGCGGGACGGTCGGGCGGGGTGTCGGCGGGCGCAGCGGCGGCGGTGCCCGCGAGTACGGCTACGGCCGCTGCGGTGGCCAGGAGCGGACGCGCGTAGAACGGATGGCGACGGGACATGTGGGGTGTCCTCTCGGAACGCGGGCGCCACGGCGCTCGCCCTGGGTGGGGGCGCTCGTCGGGGTGCCGTGCGATGGGTGGTACCCGGGAGAGTCGCACACGGACCGTGGCCCGCGTGTGAACGCTGTGTACCTATCATGTGCAGGTCAAGATTGGGCCCGGTCGGCCCCGGGAGCAGGCCCGCTCCGGGGGGGGGCAGGCGCTGTCCGGCGGGTGCGGCTAGCCGGCGGCCCAGTCGCGCAGGGCCTGGACCGAGCCGAAGTCGGCGACGTTCCTGTCCAGGGGGTCGTCGGTGTACTGGTGGATCCGCCAGGACGCCTCGATCCGGGGCTTCCCGGCGGAGACGTAGTCGGCGATCCAGAGCCCGTCGCCCGCGTAGCCGCTGGTGTCATGGGTGCGCCAGAAGGTCCGGTTGCAGTAGAGGAGGACCCGGTGACCGGGCCGCTCCCGCTTCACCGCGCGCAGGAAACGGTCCTTCTCCGCGCTGCTCGCGCGCGTTCCGCCGCCGGTCTGCTCCCAGTCGACGGCGAGCAGGTCGCCCTCCTTCTCCGGGGTCCTGCCGAGGAAGTACGCCACCTGGTCCTCGATGTCCCCCGGCCAGAGGAAGTGGTAGAAGCCGACGACGCACTCGGCGTCCCGGGCCCGTTTCACCTGGGCGTCGAGACGCGGATTGACGTAGCTGCGGCCCTCGGTGGACTTGATGAAGACGAAGTCGAGGCCGTCCGTGTCGTAGGAGGGCTGGTAGGCGCTGACGTCGACGCCGTGGAGCATGGGCACCGCCTCGAGAGATGAGAAACGACGTTCCGGTTCTGCCCACTCCTCGTCCGGCCCAATGACGGATTCACTCTCCCGGGTGGCACACCGGGCCCGGGCCCCTCGGATGCGGCCCGGCCCGTACGGCGCGAGAATTGCGGCACAAGGACGAGGAGGAGGCGGCATGAGCGAAGACCCCGAATCCGTATCCGCGCCCGCGCCCCAGGCGTCGGGCATCACCCCGGACCGGCTCCTGCACACGGGCGGGAGCGACCGGCCGAGCGCGGAGGACCTGGTGCTCGCCTCCGGGCGGGACGTGACGCCCGAGACCCTGGAGTGGGCGCGGCGCAAGCTGGCCGACGAGGGGCGCTCCGCCCTCGACAGACAGCTGCCCTGACGGAGCGCACCGCCCCGCGCAGGGACCACCGGGACGGACAGATCCGCCGGGAGACCGGAAGGACAGGCCCGCCGGGACTCCGGAGCGGCCCCGGCGGACAGGGCCGTCGGGTCGCGTTAGGACCGCCGTCGGGTCGCGCTACGACCGAGGGGCCGGGGAGCGTGTGGGGCGCCCCCGGCCTCTCGGTTAGCCTGAGCGGCATATGAACCGTTTGACGACCTCACAGGGCACTTTCGAGCTGGCCCGCTTCCCCGAGCACCCGAGCGATCCCTTCCGGGCCTGGGACGCATCCGACGAATACCTGCTCCGGCAGCTGACGGACGCCGAGACGGGGCCCGTCGACCTCTCGGGCACGGTCGCCGTCGTGGGGGACCGGTGGGGTGTCCTGGCCACCGCGCTCGCCGCCCACCGGCCCGTCCAGATCAGCGACTCCTACCTGGCCCGGCGCGCCACCCTCGCCAACCTCGAGCGCAACGGCCTGGACGCCGACGCCGTGACGCTGCTGTCCTCGCGCGACACCCCGCCGGAGCGGGTCGACGTCCTGCTCGTACGGGTGCCGAAGTCCCTGGCGTTCCTGGAGGACCAGCTCCACCGGATCGCCCCCGCCGTCCACGCGGGCACCGTGATCATCGGCACCGGCATGGTCAAGGAGATCCACACCTCCACCCTCAAGCTCTTCGAGCGGATCATCGGGCCGACCCGCACCTCCCTGGCGGTACGGAAGGCGCGGCTCATCTTCACCACCCCCGACCCGGACCCGGCGCCGGAGCGCACGCCGAACCCGTGGCCGTACCGCTACGAACTCCCCACCGGCATCGGCCCCGCCTCCGGCCGCACGGTCGTCAACCACGCCGGGATCTTCTGCGCCGACCGGCTGGACATCGGCACCCGCTTCTTCCTGAAGCACCTGCCCACCAGGACCGGGCCGGTCCGGATCGCCGACCTGGGCTGCGGCAACGGCGTCCTCGGCCTCTCCGCCGCGCTCGCGAACCCCGACGCGCACCTCACCTTCGTGGACGAGTCGTACGGGGCCGTCGCCTCCGCCGAGGAGACCTTCCGCCTGGGCGCGCCGGACGGGGCGAAGGCGGACTTCCTGGTGGGCGACGGACTCGCGGACCTGGCGCCCGGCTCCATGGACCTGGTGCTCAACAACCCGCCGTTCCACTCCCACCTGGCGACCACCGACGCCACCGCCCGCACCATGTTCGTCGGCGCGCGGACGGCGCTGCGGCAGGGCGGCGAACTCTGGGTGGTGGGCAACCGGCACCTCTCGTACCACACGCATCTGCGCCGGATCTTCGGCAACTGCACCACGGTGGCGGGGGACCCGAAGTTCGTGGTCCTGCGCGCGGTGAAGCGCTGACGGCACATCCCCGTCGCCCCGGCCCTTCCGGATTCTTGCAACACGTTCTACTGTGTGCGCCGCCGCACACGGGCGACGCAGACGCGAGACTCTGGAGGGGTCGTGCACCTCGCATACACGCCTGAACAAGAGCAGTTGCGCACCGAACTCCGTACGTACTTCGCCGCCCTGGTCCCCGACAACGCCTACGCCCGCTATGCGGAACCCGCCGCCCAGAAGCGCTTCTACCGCGAGACGATCCGCAGGCTCGGCACGGATGGCCGGCTGGGGGCGGGCTGGCCTGAGGAGTACGGCGGCCAGGGGCTCACCCCGATGGAACAGTTCATCTTCTTCGACGAGGCGGCCCAGGCGGGCGTCCCGCTGCCGCTGATGGCCCTGAACACCGTCGGCCCCACGATCATGCGGTACGGCACCGAGGAGCAGAAGGCGTACTTCCTGCCGAAGATCCTCGCCGGTGAGATCGACTTCGCGATCGGCTACAGCGAACCGGACGCCGGCACCGACCTCGCCGCCCTCAGGACCCGCGCGGTCCGCGACGGGGACACGTACGTCGTCAACGGCCAGAAGATCTGGACCACCAACGGCGACACCGCCGACTGGGTCTGGCTCGCCGTCCGCACCGACCCCGACGCCCCGCCGCACAAGGGCATCACCATGCTCCTGGTCCCCACGAGCGACCCCGGCTACTCCTGCACCCTCATCAACACGCTCGCCTCGCACGACACCACGGCCAGCTACTACGAGAACGTACGCGTCCCCGTCTCCCACCGGGTGGGCGAGGAGAACCAGGGCTGGCGGCTCATCACCAACCAGCTCAACCACGAACGCGTCACCCTCGCCGCCCACGGCACCATGGCGGTCCGTGCCCTGCACAACGTCCAACGCTGGGCAGCGGAGACGGAGTCGGCCGACGGCCGCCGCGTCATCGACCTCCCCTGGGTCCGCGCCCTCCTCGCCCGCACCCACACCCGCCTCGACGCCATGAAACTGCTCAACTGGCAGATGGTCGCCGCCCTCCAGGACGGGACCCTCACCCCGCAGGACGCCTCGGCCGTCAAGGTCTACGGCTCCGAGGCCCGCCGCGACGCCTACGCCTGGCTCATGGAGATCACCGGCTCCGCGGGCCCCCTGAAGGAGGGCTCCACCGGCGCGGTCCTCCACGGCGAACTGGAACGCGGCTACCGGTCGGCGGTCATCTTCACCTTCGGCGGCGGCAACAACGAGATCCAGCGCGAGATCATCTCCTGGATCGGACTGGGGATGCCACGCGTGCGGCGGTGAACGGACGGCAGGACGCCGCATCACGGCGGCAGCACGCAGCGCACAGCATGGATCACGCATTCCACGCTGGCCGAAACATACAAGTGACGTGTTTCACAGTGGAACAAACGTGTGAACACGCAACGGCCTGCGAGACATACTGAGTGTCATGACACCGAGGGCACATCCGTGGACGCCTGCTGTTCGCTCCTGCGCGCAGGCCCCGACTCGTGCCCTGACCGCGGCACCCCGGTGAGCCGCGCCCCTTTCGGCTCGATCCGCCCTTGCGCCCGTACCCACCACGGCTGGTCCCACGACCTGGCCGAGATGCCGGTGAGCGTGCCGAAGCGGTCCGACCGTCCCGAACCGTCCGGTGGAGTGGCAGGAGGGAATCCGTCATGAGCCTTCACGCGCTCGCCCGCATGTACGCCGACGGCAAGGTGTCGACGGCGGGGGTACTGGCCGAACTCTCCCGGCGTGCGGACACTCCGCTCTCCGAGGGGCAGCGCGGCCTGTGGGCGCTGGCCAAGCTGGAGCCGGAGACGTACGCGTACAACGTTCCCGTGTGTCTTTCGGCCGCGGACGTCGACACCGAGGCGCTTCAGGCCGCGTTCCGCGACACGCTCTCCCGGCATCCGCTGCTCTCGGCCACGGTGCGCGAGACCGATGACGGGCCGCTTCTGTCCCACGGGGATGCGGACGGTTTCGTCATCGAGGATGTGGACATCTCCGATGTGCCGTCCGACCAGGTGCCGGACCTTCTGAAGGAAAGGGCGAGGCGGCCGTTCGACCTGGCCGGTGGCCCTTGGCCAGGCTGGCCGTGCTGCGGTGCTCCGCTTCGGAGGCGTACGTCCTGCTGGTCGTCCACCACCTCGTGATCGACGGGGTGTCGGCGCGTCTCGTCATCGACACACTGTTCCGTTCCTACCGGGCGCGGGTCGAGGGGCGGGACGTCCCGATCGAGGTGGGCGCCGCCTCGTTCGGTGAGTTCGTCGCGTGGGAGCGGGACGCGCTCACCGGTGAACGCGCCGTGGAGGACCGGGAGTTCTGGGTGAGGGAACTCGCCGGCGCGGACGTCCTCACCGGGTTACCCTCCCAGGTGGCCCTGGAGCCGGACGCGCCTCATGTGGGCGAGGTGCACACCAGCCGGCTGTCGGAGGAGCGGGCCGCCGCCGTCGCGGCCTTCACCGCCGCCCACGGGATCAGCCCGGGGATCTTCTTCCTGGCGGCCTTCCTGACGCTGCTGCACCGGTACACCGGCAGCGAGGACCTCGTCATCGGGATGCCGGTGGCCGGGCGCCCGACGGAACAGTTCGACCCGATCGTCGGCCACTTCGTCAACACGCTGCCCGTCCGGAGCAGACCGGACGCCTCCGAGGAGTTCACCTCGTTCGCCCGGCGCGTACAGTCCACGGTGCTCGACGTGCTGGAGCACGGGGCCTACCCGTTCCACCGGATCGTGACCGATCTCGGCGCCCGGGGAGTGAACCCGCGGTCACCCCTCTACCAGATCGTGTACAACTACCAGGATTCCGCTCTCTCCGGTTACCTGGGCGAGCGGGCCCGCGCCACCGGCGAGACGGACTTCGACCTCGTCGACGGGCTGTACCAACTGGGCGAGTACGACCTCACGGTGGACGTGGCTCCCGGTGACGGGTTCCTGGTGAACTGGAAGTACCACCCCGACGCCTTCCCGGCCGACGCCGTCGCGGGCATGGCACGACACTTCGCCACCCTGGTGGACAGCATCCTCGACGCGGACGGGCAGTCGCCGATCGGCGGGCTGAACCTGCTCGACGACGAGGAACGGCGTCTCGTCATCGAGGAATTCAACCGCACCGAGGCCGACCTTCCCGCGCACCGGACGTGCTGGGATCTCTTCACGGAGCAGGCGGAGGCTAACCCGGAGGCCCCGGCGGTCACCTGCGGGCAGCGGACTCTCACCTATCGCGAACTCGCGGACCGCAGCTCGGCGCTGGCGGAGACGCTGAGGCGTCAGGGCGTCGGCCCCGGGGACGTCGTAGGGGTCTGCTACGAACGGTCGGCGGACCTGGTCGTGGCCCTTCTCGCCGTCATGGGGCTCGGCGCGGTGTACCTGCCCCTGGACAGCCGGACGCCGGCCGAACGCCTTTCCTACATGGTCGACGACAGCGGTGCGCACCTCGTCATCTGCCATGAGGCGGTGCTGGACAGGCTGGCCGCCGTGGGGACGCCGCAGACGAGGCTGTACGTGACGGACCGCCAGGGTCACCAGGCCGCCCAGGCACCGGCAGCGGCGGGGGAGACGACCGGCGCTGCGCCGGACCCGCGAGCCGCGACACCGCGGGCCGCCTACATCATCTACACCTCGGGCAGCACGGGGAAGCCCAAGGGCGTCGTCGTTCCGCACACGGCGCTGACCAACTTCCTGCTGGCCATGGCCCACACGCTGGAAGTGACGTCCGACGACCGGCTGCTGGCCGTCACCACGCACAGCTTCGACATCGCCGCCCTGGAGCTGTACCTTCCGCTGATCACCGGCGGGCAGGTCTGCGTCGCTGACGCGGCGACGGCCGCAGACGCCACCTTGCTGGCCGAGAAGGTCGCGGACTGGCGGCCCACCATCATGCAGGCCACCCCGGCGACCTGGGCCATGCTGGTGCGCGTCGGATGGCAGAACACCGAGGGCGTCAAGGTGCTGTGCGGCGGCGAGGCGTTGCCGGACGGCCTGAAGGACCAACTCGTGGCGCGCGGCGAGGCATGGAACCTGTACGGGCCCACGGAGACGACCATCTGGTCGGCGGCCAAGCGGCTGCGCCGCGAGGAGCCGGTGACCATCGGCAGCCCCATCGCCAACACCCAGCTGTACGTCCTCGACCGGAACCTCAACCCCCTGCCGGTCGGCGTGACCGGCGAGCTGCACATCGCGGGCGACGGGGTCGCCCTGGGCTACCACCGGAGGCCGGAGCTGACGGCCGAGCGCTTCCTGGACAACCCGTTCGCGCCCGGACGGCTGTACCGGACCGGCGACCGCGCGCGCCGGCTGCCGAACGGCGAGATCGTCGTCCTGGGCCGGATGGACAACCAGCTCAAACTGCGCGGCCACCGCGTCGAACCCGGTGAGATCGAGGCGGTGCTCGACGCCCGCCCGGAGATCGCCCGAAGCATCGTCCTGCTCGAGCATGCCGGTCTCTCCGACAGGCTCACGGCCTACTACACGGGGAACGGGGACGCGCCGGTCGACGCCGCGCTGCTGCGCGCGGAACTCGCCAAGACCCTTCCCGCCTACATGCTGCCTGCCGCGTTCGTGGCCCTGGACGCCTTTCCGCTCACGCCGCACGGCAAGGTCGACCGGGCGAAGCTGGCGGAGGCCGCGCGGACGGAGCCGCCCCCGGCCGCTGGCAGCCCGGCCGCCGACAGCCAGACTGCCGACAGTCCGGTGGCCGCGCCCGACGTCGAGCGGACCGTGCGCGGGATCTTCGAAGAGGTGCTCGGCTCGCGTGACATCGACCGTGCCGCGGGCTTCTTCGACATCGGCGGAGACTCGTTCGCGGCCATCGAAGCGGTGGAGCGGATCAACCGTGAGTTCGGCTGCTCGCTGCGGCCCACCAGCATGTTCGCGCACCCGTCCGTCGCGGCGATGGCCCGGCACCTGACGGGGCTGCTGCCTGCCGGGCAGGTACCGGGTGGGCAGGCACCGCACGGGCAGGCACGTGCTGGACAGGCAGCCGCTGGGGCGCAGGGATCTGCGGCGCAGCCGGTCGAGCCCGAGCGGCACCCTGATCCGCGCCGTACCACTCCGGCGGCCGACGACGCCTCGCTCGGTGATGCGATCGCGGTGATCGGCATCTCCTGCCGGTTCCCGGGAGCCCTGGACCACCGTGCCTTCTGGTCCGCGCTCGTGGACGGACGCAGCGGCGCCACGTCCTGGTCGGTGGAGGAGCTGCGCGCGCTCGGAGTGCCCGAGGAGCTGATCACCCGACCCGGATACGTACCGCAGCGGTCGGTCGTGGAGGGCAGGGCGGAGTTCGACGCGGCGTTCTTCGACATCTCGCCCCGCGACGCCGAGTTCATGGACCCCCAGGCGCGCCTGCTGCTGCAGCACGCGTGGCAGGCATTGGAGGACGCCGGTTACCGCCCGGAGGACGTTCCCCAGACCAGCGTCACCACCTCCACCAGCTCGAACTTCTACCAGGCCCTGCTCCCGGCCCTGATGGCGAACGCCTCGGGCCCGCGGGTCCTGGCCGGCTCCGAGACGTACGCGGCGTGGCTGTTCGCGCAAGGCGGCACCGTGCCCACGATGATCTCCACGAAGCTGGGTCTGCGCGGCCCCAGCATGGCGGTGAGCACCAACTGCTCCTCGGCGCTGAGCGCGGTGCACGTCGCCTGTCAGGGACTTCTGGCCGGTGACGTGGACCAGGCGCTCGTCGGCGCGGCCAGCCTGTTCTCCGCGGGGGAACTGGGATACGTGCACCAGCCGGGCCTGAACTTCTCGAGCGACGGGCGCAGCCGCGCGTTCGCCGACGGCGCCGACGGCATGTCCGGCGGTGAGGGTGTCGGCGTGGTCGTCCTCAAGCGCGCCGGTGAGGCGATCGCCGCAGGCGACCACATCTACTGCCTGATCCGCGGCATCGCGGTGAACAACGACGGCGGCGACAAAGCGGGGTTCTACGCGCCCGGTGTACGCGGCCAGGCCGAGGTGATCCGCAAGGCGCTGGACAAGGCGGGCACGGACCCGTCGACCATCAGCTACGTCGAAGCGCACGGTACGGGCACGAGGCTGGGCGATCCCATCGAGGTGGCGGCGCTGACCGAGGCGTACCGCCAGTACACGGCCCGCAGCCAGTACTGCGCCATCGGCTCGGTCAAGAGCAACATCGGTCACCTGGACGCTGCCGCGGGGATCGCGGGCCTCATCAAGGTGGCCCTGGCCCTGCAGCACGGCGAGGTTCCCCGGACCCTGCACTGCGACGTGCCGAGTCCGGAAATCGACTGGGACGATTCGCCGTTCTTCGTGGCCGACCGGAATCTGCCGCTGGACGGCGACGGACCCGCGCGGGCGGGACTCAGCTCCTTCGGGATCGGCGGCACCAACGCGCACGCGGTGCTGGAACAGGCGCCGACCGGTGTGCAGGCCGCCGCCGGACGCCCCGGCCCCCAGGCGGTGGTCCTCTCGGCCCGCGACGGGGAGCGGCTCGGCGTCCTCGCGCGACAGCTGCTGGAGTTTTTGCCGGGATACCGGGACGCGCACGGCGACCTGGCGTCGCTCGCGTACACGCTGCAGGTCGGACGGCGGGCGATGGCCGAACGCGTGGTCTTCGTCGCGAACGACGTCGACGGGCTGATCGCATCGCTTCAGGACTACGTCGAGCGCGGGGCGCGCGGAACGGTGTTCGAAGGGACGGCCCGACGGCCGGAGGACGAGCTGCGGGCCATGTTCGAGCGCCCCGGGGAGCTGCGGGACCTCCTGGCCCGGTGGCTCGAACGCGGGGAGTGGGACAAGATCGCGCCCCTGTGGGTCAACGGCATCGACGTCGACTGGCACGCCCACCACGGCGCCCGCCCGCCGGTGCGGGTGAGCCTGCCGACGTATCCGTTCGCCGCGAAACGGTACTGGCCGGATGGCGGGGCGGTGTCGGTCTCTCGGGCCGCCGACTCCTTCGACGCCGTGCCGGTTCCCCGGGCCGCCGATCGGCTCAGCGCCGTGTCGGCGCCTCGGGCCACCGACCCGCTCGACGCGGAAGCGCTGCTCGTGGCCGCGGCCGGGCCCGAGGGCGTCGAGACGTTCCTGTCCGGTCGCACGTCCGCCACGGAAGAGCTGGACAGCCTTTCGCGCCCGCTCGTGCTCGCCCAGCTCGTGGCGGCGGGCCTCTTCGACGAGCCCGTTCGTCGCGACCTGATCGGGCAGCGGATCACGCTCTCCCTCGCCCAGTGGCTCGACCACACGGTCACCGTGCTGCTGAACCACGGAGAACTCGTGCGTGAGGGCGACTTCGTGGCGCCCGGGAAGAGCGCGCCGGACCCTGAACAGGTCTGGCGCGCCTGGCGTGCGTGGAAGGACGCCCGTGCGGACGATCCGGAGGTGGCGGCCAAGACCGGCCTGACCGAGCGCATGATCGAGGCCCTGCCCGCGATCCTGTCCGGGCGGACGAAGGCCACGGCGGTCATGTTCCCGGGCGGCTCGTTCGAGCTGGTCGAACCGGTGTACCGGGGGAACGCGACGGCCGACTACTTCAACGACGTGACGGCCGGTGCGGTCCGAGCGGAGGTGGACGCCCGCGGCGACGGGATCCGGCTGCTGGAGATCGGAGCGGGCACCGGCAGCACCAGCGAGCGCGTCTTCGCCCGACTGGCGGGCCGCGACCTCGCCGAGTACCGCTACACGGACATATCGAAGGCGTTCCTGATCGACGCGGAGCGGCGGTTCGCCGACCGTGTACCTTACGTGTCCTTCTCGGCCTTCGACGTGGAGCGGGAGCCCGGCGCACAGGGCCTTGCCACGGGTGAGTACGACATCGTCGTCGCCAACAACGTCCTGCACGCCACCGAGGACATCGTGCAGACGGTGCGCCATGCCCGAGCACTGCTGCGGCCCGGCGGAGTCCTCGTACTCAACGAACTCGCCCGGAACGACTGGTGGTCGCACCTGACCTTCGGGCTCCTCGACGGGTGGTGGCGGTTCACGGACGGACGGCGTATCCAGGGCGGACCGGCGCTGTCCCCGGACGCGTGGCGCGACGTGCTGCGGGAGTGCGGGTTCGACACGGTCGAGCCGCTGGCGGAACCCGCCCGCGACCTGGGCCAGCAGGTACTCCTGGCGCGCGTCGGCTCGCCCGTCCCGCACCGGGGTTCGCGCCCGGATCCGCGGCCTGCCGCGTCCGGTTCGGTCGAGGAGCACGTCCGCGCGACCGTCGAGGCGATCCTCGCCGAGACGCTGAAGCTGACGGCGGATGAGCTCGCGGCCGACAAGCCCTTCGCCGACTACGGACTGGACTCGCTCACCGGCGTCTCCCTGGTGCAGCGGCTCAACGAGTCGCTGAGCACCGACCTCGATCCGAGCGTGCTGTTCGAGAACCCGTCGATCAGGCGGCTGACGCGTTTCATCGTCGACGAGGAAGGTGCCGCCCTCGTGGCCGCGGTGCCGGAGCCGTCTCCCGTACCTGGTCCGTCGGCCGCCCCCGTACCGTCGGTGGTATCCGAGCCCTTCGCTGCACCGGAGCCGGCTGCCGTACCCGAGGCGCCCGCCGTACCCGAGCCGTCGGGCCGTGGCCGGGAGCCCGTCGCGATCGTCGGTATGAGTGGCCGGTTCCCGGGCGCCCGGGACACCGACGCGTTCTGGGACCTGCTGGCCTCCGGCCGGGACGCCGTCTCGAAGGTGGACCGCTGGGACCTCGCGTCGCTGGGCAGCGTCTGCCTGGACGGCGGCCTCCTGGACGGCGTCGACGAGTTCGACCCGCTCTTCTTCGGGATCTCCGGTGCCGAGGCCGTCTACATGGAGCCGCAGCAGCGGCTGTTCCTCCAGGAAGCGTGGCGGGCGCTCGAGGACGCGGGCCACGCGGGCGACTCGCTCGACCGGGACCGGTGCGGAATCTACGTGGGCTGCGCCGCGGGCGACTACCTGGATCTGACGGGGCCGTCCGACTACCCGGGCCAGGCGCTGTGGGGCAACATGAACTCGCTCGTGCCGTCCCGCATCGCGTACTACCTGGACCTGCACGGGCCGGCGCTCGCGGTCGACACCGCGTGCTCCAGCTCGCTGGTCTCCCTCTACCTGGCCTGTCAGGCCCTGTGGGCGGGCGAGGTCACCACGGCGATCGCGGGCGGGGTCTACGTACAGAACTCGCCGCGGCTGTATCTGGCGGCGTCGCGGGCCGGAATGCTCTCCCCGACCGGCCGGAGCCGCGCGTTCGACCAGGCGGCCGACGGATTCGTGCCCGCCGAGGGGGTCGGTGCGCTGGTCCTCAAACGGCTCTCGGACGCCGAGGCGGACGGCGACCACATCCACGGCGTGATCAGCGGCATCGGGATCAACCACAACGGCACGACGAACGGGATCGCCGCGCCGAACGGGACCTCGCAGGAACGGCTGATCCGGCAGATCTACCAGGACTTCGCCATCGACCCGGCGGGGATCGGACTGGTCGAGGCGCACGGCACCGGGACCAAGCTCGGTGATCCGGTGGAATTCCGGGCGCTCGACCGCGCGTTCCGCGGCTTCACGGACGCCGAGCGGTTCTGCTCGCTCGGCTCGACCAAGGCCTCCATCGGCCATGCGCAGGCCGCGGCCGGCGTGATCGGCGTCATCAAGACACTGCTGGCGATGAGGCACGAGGTGATCCCCGGCCTGCCCCACCACACGGAGACGAACTCCAGTGTCACGCTGGCCGGCAGCCCGTTCTTCGTACACACGGAGCCCAGGCGGTGGGCCGTGCCCGAGGGGGGCAGGCGGCGCGCCGCCGTCACATCGCTCGGCGCGAGCGGAACCAACGCCCACACCGTCATCGAGCAGCCGTCCGCACCGCCGACGCCGACGCCGCCGCTGAGCAGGCAGGGCAGGGCTCGGTTGATTGCGCTGTCAGCCGCGACGGAGGACGCCCTGCGCGAACAGGTGGTCCGGCTCGCGCGCCACTGCCGCGAGCACCCGGACCTCGATCCCGGAGACGTGAGCCACACCCTTCTGCTCGGCCGCAGACACCTGCGGCACCGATGGGCAACGGTGGTCCGGGACATCACGGAACTGGAGAGCCGGTGCACCGCCTGGCTCTCCGGGCAGGACATTCCGGCGCGGGGCGCGGACTCCCAGGTGCAGGCACTCGCCCAGCAGTTCCTCGACGGTGAGGCACCGGATTTCGCCGAGCTGTTCCGGGACAGCCGCTACCGTCGCGTTCCGCTGCCCGGCTACCCCTTCGAGCGGGAACGCTACGCACTGCCGAACCGCGCTGCGGCGGACGACGCACCGCGGCACGACGGGCAACTCCTCACCGGCGACGAGTTCTACCTGCGGGAACATCGGATACAGGGAACCGGGATCGCCCCGGGTGCCATGTATCTGCAGTGGGCCGCGGCTGCGGCGAGGCGGACCGCGAGCGCTCCGGTGCGCTTGCACGACGTCGTCTTCCTGCGGCCCCTCTCGGTGCCGGGGGCACCGCGCGCACTGCGAGTGGCTCTCCGCGCGGACGGTGACGTCACCCGGTTCACGGTGTCCTCCACGGAGTCCGCCGGAGACGAGCCCGTACTCCACTGTCAGGGCGAGGTGTCCGCCACGGAGCCGACGGCCGTGCGGGCGCTCGATCTGCCCGCGCTGCTCCGGGACTTCCGGCCCACGGCATTCGACCCCCAGCGGTTCTACGCCGAGTGGCGGGATCGCGGCATCGCCTACGGCCCCACGTTCCAGGGGGTCGCCGAGGTTCATCGCGGCGACGACGGGGTGCTCGCCCGACTGAGGCTGCCCGGCGCGGCGTCAGGATCCATGGAAGGTCCCCTTCCGCACCCGGCGCTGGTGGACGCGGCGATGCAGTGCATGCGCCTGCTCGACGGCGACGGCGACGGCGGCGACGACCGGGTCGGGCTGGTGTTCACCATCAAGTCGGTGGAAGTCCTCGCCCCCGGCGCGACCACGATGTGGGCCCTGATACGCCGGGCCGAGGACACGCACGGCGCGGACCGGATCGACATCGACCTCACGACCGACGACGGCACGGTGTGCCTGCGTCTGCGAGGCATCGCAGGCCGACGGACCGAGTGGACGCCGGACCCGGCGCGTGCCGAGGAGACGACTGCGGCCCCGGCGGACGACGGCGTCACCACGCTGATACCGGTCTGGGATCCCGTTCAGCCGACGGAATCCGCGCCGTGGCCGCCGAGTTCCGCGTCCGTGGGCATCATCGCGCCCCCGGGGCGGGCACGGGACGTTCTCCTCGCGCGCCTTCCCGGCGCACACGTGGTGGCGGACCCGGCGCGGCGTACGCACGACGACCTGGAGACGGCTCTCCGGTCGGTCCCGGAACTCGACCATCTGATCTGGGTGGCGCCCGGCGCCGTGGACGACCGGTCCGCGGCGAGCGTCGTCGAGGACCAGGCCGACGGCTCGCTGCACGCCTTCCGTACGGTGAAAGCCCTGCTGGCCGCGGGGTACGGCGACCGCTCCCTGGGCCTCACCGTGATCACCGAGCGGGCGCACGCCGTCCATGAGGCCGAGGCCGTCGACCCGGCGCACGCCGGTGTCGCGGGCCTGGCGGGGGCGGCCGCGAAGGAGTACCCGAACTGGCGGGTGCGGGTGGCGGACGTCGAGGAGTACGACGCGCCTTCGCTCGCCGCGGTGCTGGACCTGGCAGCTGATCCGGACGGCAACCTGCGTATCCACCGCGACGGCCGGTGGCACGAGCAGCGGCTGATGACGGTTCGGCCGGCCCCGCCCACGTCGTCCCGGCTGCGGCAGGGCGGCACGTACGTCATCATCGGCGGGGCGGGCGCCCTCGGCACGGTCATCAGCGAGTACCTGATCCGGCGGTACCGCGCCCAGGTGGTGTGGCTCGGCCGCAGGCCGCAGGACGCGCGCGTCGAAGCCGCCGTCGCCCGGGCGACCGGCGCGGACGGGCCCGCGCCGCTCTACCTGCGGTGCGATGCCACCGACCTCGCGTCCCTGCGCGCGGCGAAGGACGAGATCGTACGACGGTTCGGCGCGGTGCACGGCGTCATCCACTCGGGCCTCGTGTTCGCGGGGGCGACCCTGTCCCGGATGAGCGAGGCGCAGTTCGAGGACGTGCTGCGCGGCAAGGTCGACGCCGGCGTCCGGTGCATGGAGGTGTTCGGCGGGGAATCGCTCGATTTCGCCCTGTTCCTGTCCTCGATCAACTCCTACCTCAAGGCCATCAAGCAGGCGAACTACGCGGCCGCCTGCACGTTCCTCGACGCGTTCGCACTGACCGTGCAACGCGAGTACGGGGCCGAAGGCAAGGTGCTGAACCTGGGGTACTGCTTCAACAACGCACCCACCGAGGGAGAGCGGGGCGCGGTGGTCGGAGCGCAGGCACCGCTCATCCAGCCGGACGAGCTGACGGCGGCGATCGAACGGCTCTGCGCGGCGCCGGTCGGCAGACTGACGTTGATGAAGTTCAGTCCCGCGCTCAACGACCGGGGCATCGTGCTGGGCGACGACGAAGTCAGCCTGCCCACGGCCGTGTTGCCGGACACCGAACCCGCCGACGTCCGGGAACCGGCGGCGGTGCCGGACGGCGAACTGGAGCTGGTGCGCGCCCGCATCGCCGAGCTGACCGCGCTCGCGATCTGATCGCGGCCTCCGAAGGGACTGATCATGAAACAGCTGCTGCTCGACCTTCTCTGGTCCCAGCTGCGCTCGCTCGGCGCGTTCCGCGAATCCGGGCAGACTCCGGAGGCCGCACGGGAGTCGGCAGGCCTCGCGCCCGGGTACGGACCCTGGTTCGACGAGTGCCTGCGCATCTTCGAGGGGGCCGGCTACCTCGATCGGCGGGAGGGCAGGATCCTGCTCGACGATGCCAGGCCGCACCGGCCGATCGAGCAGCTGTGGCGCGCATGGGAGGCGGAGAAGCCCGCCTGGCAGGGCAATCCCGACCTCGCGGCCACCCACCTCCTGGTGGAGACCGCCTTACGCGCCTTCCCCGACATCCTCGGCGGACGGCGGCCGGCCACCGAGGTCCTCTTCCCCGGGGGATCGCTGGAGCTGGTGCAGAACGCCTACGCGACCAACCCGGCGTCCGCGTTCTTCAACCGGGTGCTGGCCGCCGACCTGGTGGCGCGGCTGCGACGGCGGGCACAGGCCCGTACGGCGGACGGAGCGCGGATCCTGGAGATCGGCGCCGGTACGGGCGCCACGAGCGCCGTCGTCCTGGAGGCACTGCGGTCCGCGCGGCTGGACGTGCGCGAGTACTGCTACACCGACATATCAAGGGCCTTCCTGCACCACGCGGAGCGCTCGTTCGGTGCGGCGAACCCCTGGCTGACCTACGGAACCCTGGACATCGAGCGCCCGGTGGCGGAGCAGGGGCTCACCCTCGGCGCGTACGACGCCGTGGTCGCCGCCAACGTCCTCCACGCCACCCGGGACATCCGCCACACCCTGCGCAACGCCAAGGCGCTGCTCCGGCCCGGCGGAGTGCTGGTCCTGAACGAACTGACCGCGAACAACCTGCTCAGCCAGTTCTCGTTCGGCCTCCTCGACGGATGGTGGCGCTACGAGGACCCGCACCTGCGGATCCAGGGGAGCCCGCTGCTCTCCACGGACAACTGGCAGCGCGTCCTGACGCAGGAAGGATTCCGCGCGATCGCTCTGCCCGCGCAGAACGCCGAGGATCTGGGACAGCAGATCATCGTGGCCGAGAGCGACGGCGTCGTACGGCAGGCGGCCGCCGTACCGCGCCCGTCCGCGCCGCGAGCGGAGCCGATGCCCGAGAGCCCGGTGCGGGCCGTGGCCGGTCACAGTACCGGGAGCGAGCCCGGGGACCGGCTGCGTGTTCACATCGAGGCGGTCGCGCTCGACGTGCTGGCAGAGGCGCTGGACATCCCGCGGTCGAGGATCGCGCGGGACGAGCCCTTCTCCGGCTACGGGCTCGATTCGATCTTCGCGGTGAACGTGGCCCGGACCCTCGGCGGGACACTCGGCATCGACCTCGACATCACCGTGCTGTTCGAGCACAACACCCTGGCCGAGCTGGGCGAGTTCATCGTCTCCGAGTACGCCGAGGAGCTGCGGGAGACGCTTCCGCCGGAGCCCGCACCGCCGGAGCCCGCACCGCCGGACCCGGCGCCCGATCCCGTACGGCCTCGGCCTCGGCCCGAGCCGGACGGGGCCGCGCTCGACGGCATGGCGATCGTCGGCATGTCCGCACGCTTCCCCGGGGCCGACGACGTCGAAGAGTTCTGGCGGATCGTCGAGCAGGGCAGACGCTGCATCACCGCACCGCCGGAGAAGCGTCCGGACTGGGCGGGCCACGGCGACGAGGCAGCCGCGCTGCGGGGCGGATTCCTCGACGGCGTGCATGAATTCGACCCTCTCTTCTTCCGCATGTCGATGACCGAGGCACGCCAGGTGACGCCGGAGCTGCGCCTGCTGCTGATGGCGTCGTGGAACGCCGTCGAGGACGCGGGCTACCGGCCTGCCGAGCTGCGGAACCGGCCCACGGGCGTCTTCGTCGCCACGACGCAGAGCGAATACCGGCCCGCGGCCAGGGACCTGATGAGCCTGCCGTCGCCCGCGATGGTGCCCAACCGGATCTCGTACCTGCTCGACCTCAACGGCCCGAGTGAGCAGTACGACACGACGTGCTCGTCCTCGTTCGTGGCCCTGCACCGGGCAATCCGGTCCATCCGCGACCGCGAGTGCGAGCAGGCGATCGTCGGCGGGGTGAACCTGGTGATGTCGCCCGCGGGGTTCGGCGGGATGCGGGCCGCGGGGATGCTCAGCCCGGGCGGCGACGTCCGGCCGTTCCAGGAGGGTGCCGACGGTACGGCGCGCAGCGAGGGCGTCGCCGCCGTACTGGTCAAACCGCTGAGGCGGGCCCTGGAGGACGGGGATTTCGTCCACTGCGTCGTACGCGGCACCGGCGTGGCCCACGGAGGCAGGGGCGTGTCCTTCACGGCACCGAACATCAGGGGCATGAAGACAGCCGTCGCGCACGCCCACGCCGACGCCGCGATCGCCCCGGGCGCCGTGGACTACATCGAGACCCACGGCATGAGTTCGCTGCTCGCGGACAGCGCGGAGCTGGCGGCGCTCGGCGCCGGACACCGCAGCGAGGACGGCGGGGAGGACGTGACGTATCTGGGCAACGTGAAGCCCTGCATCGGGCACACGGAGGTGGTCTCCGGCCTGGCCGCGCTGGTGAAGACCGCGCAGGCGATACGGCACGGCGTCATCCCGGCGATCCCGGGGTTCGGGCAGCCGCACCCCGACCTCTCCCTCAAGGGGACGCGGCTGCGCATCGCCACGCGGAACCTGCCCTGGCCCGAGCGCACCGACGACGCCGGCCGCCCGCTGCCGCGCCGCGCGGGCCTGCACAGCTTCGGGATCGGCGGCGTGAACGCGTATGTCGTGCTGGAGCAGCACATCGCCTCCGAGAACCTCGCCTCCGAGAACCTCGCCTCCGCGAACCTGGACGACGACCCGGGTGCGCAGGTCCTCGTGCTCTCCGCGCGGAGCGCCGACGCCCTGCGCGAGCGGGCGCGCCGGCTGACGCACCGGCTGGCCGGGGCGGATCCGCGCTCCTGGGCGGACATCGCGTACACGTTGCAGGTCGGCCGGGAAGCGATGGGCTGCCGGCTGGCGTTCGTCGCGCGGAGTACCGACGAGGCCGCTCGCACCCTGGGCGGTTGGCTCGACGGTGACCCGGACACGCTCGCCCGCGTGGCGTTCACCGACGGCGTCGATCCCGCTGCCGAGGCCGGCCACGACGGGCAGCCGACGCACCTCGACGACGTGGCGGAACAGTGGGCCGCGGGCACGTCCATCGACTGGGAGCTGATGCATCGCGGCGCCCGGCGCAGGCGGATCCCCCTGCCCGGGTACCCCTTCGCGCGGCTGACGTGTTTCGCCGAGCAGACACCGCAGCCGGATCAGGCCGCGCACACAGGCGTCGGCGTTCCGGAAGGCGAGGACGGCGACGCCTTCGTGGGTGATCTCGTCGCCTCGGTGCTGGGCCTGCCGCGCCACGAGATCGACGGCACGCGGTCGCTCGCGGACTACGGTCTCAACTCCCTGCTCCTGGTCGCGATGCTGGGCCGGATCAGCAGTGTGTTCCCGGGGTTCCGGCCCGAATGGTGGCAGCCGCACGACACGTTGAACGACGTGGTCGCGAGGCTGTCCCAAGCGGAGGCCCGCTCCACGCGCGCGTCGGCCCCGGAGCTGGTGCGCCTCAACGGCGCGACCGAGGGCAGGCCGGTCTTCTGGATCCACGGCGCCCTCGCCGGCGTCGAGTCCTACCGTACGATCGCCGGGCGGATCGACCGGCCCTTCTACGGGATCCAGGCCCGCGGCCTGCTGACCGAGGACGCGCCGATCGAGGGCGTCACGGCCATGGCCGAGTACTACACCGGGATCATCCGCTCGGTGCAGCCCGAAGGGCCGTACGACGTCGGCGGATTCTGCCTCGGCGGCATCGTCGCCTACGAGGTGACCCGGCGGTTGCAGGAGCAGGGCCAGGACGTGGCCTCGCTGACGATGGTGGACTCGCCGGACGAGACGGGCCTGGCGAAGGCGAACGCGAACGGGTTCCAGTCGGCCCGGAGCGCGGCCCTCCAGGTCGTCAACTCCCTGCTCTGGCCGGCGGGGGAGAAGGACCCGGCGGTCCTGCGCGCCCGTCTGATCCACCGGGACGAGATCGCGGAGGCCCTGGACGAGGACGCGTTCGTCCTGCGGCTCGCGGAGCTGGCGGCCGAGCGCGGGCTCGCCATGAGACCCGACCGGACCGCGCGGTTCGTCGGACGCAACATGGCGATCCAGCTCGCCTACCGGCTCGGAGAGCACACCATCAGACCTCTGCCACGGCCGGAAGCCGTGGTGTGCACCTACTTCCGCAACCGGCGCGGGCTCTTCCTGGGCGAGGTCGAACCCTACTTCCAGGTCGCGGGCGAGACCTTCTCCCTCGACCACGTGAACTACCGGCAGGACTGGGAGCGCGAGCTGCCGGGCCTCCGCCTGGTGGAGATCGACGCCGCGAACCACATGACGATCCTGAACGACGCGGGGCCGCTCGCCGCGATCGAGGAGACCTGCCTGGCGCTCTACGCGCCCGACGAGATCGGGGCCACCCGTGTCTGACCTGACCGCCGCCCGGACGTACGGCCGCCACGAGCCGGTGGCGATCGTCGGCATCGGCTGCCGACTGCCGGCCCGGATCGAGGACCCGACCGCGCTCTGGCAGGCACTGCTCGACGGCGTCGACGCGGTACGCCAGGTGCCGGACGACCGGTGGAACGCCACCGCCTGGGCCGAAGCGGAGGCGTCCGGCGGGGCGGCGAACCGCCGGGGCGGATTCCTCGACGACGTCACGGGCTTCGACGCGGAGTACTTCGGTATCCCACCGGCCGAGGCACGGCAGATGGACCCGCAGCAGCGGATCGCCCTGGAGGTGGCGTGCGCCGCCGTCGAGGACGCGCGGCGTTCCACGGCGAGTCTCGCGGGCACCCGCACCGGCGTCTTCATGGGCGCGATGTGGCAGGAGTACCCGCTGTTCACGCAGGGCGCCGCCGAGGCGATCCACGCCCACTCGGCCATCGGCTGGGACAACTCGGTGATCCCGTCCCGCATCGCCTACGCGCTGGGGCTGCGCGGCCCCGCGATGGGCGTGGCGACCGCGTCCAGCTCCTCCCTCGTCGCGGTGCACCTCGCCGTGCAGAGCCTGCGCTCCGGAGAGTCGGACTTCGCCCTGGCCGGGGGCGTCAACCTGATGCTGCATCCGAACACCTCGGTCGCCATGACGAAACTCGGCACACAGAGCCCCGACGGCCTGTGCCGGGCCTTCGACGCCGACGGCGACGGCTACGCCCGGGGCGAGGGCTGCGCGGTGGTCGCGCTGCGCCGGCTCTCCGACGCGCTCGCGGACGGCGACCGCGTCTACGCGCTGGTGCACGGCAGCGCCGTCAACAACGACGGCGCGACGGACGGACTGACCGCCCCCGGCCACGAGGCGCAGACGGAGGTGCTGCGGTCGGCGTGGGAGAACGCCGGGGTCGCACCGTCGTCGGTGTCGTACGTCGAGGCGCACGGCACGGGCACGCCCCTGGGCGACGTGACGGAGGCGGGCGCGCTCGGCACCGTGTTCGCGCCCGACCGGCCCGCGCCGCTGCGCATCGGCTCCGCGAAGACGAACTTCGGCCATCTCGAAGCGGCGGCCGGTGTGCTCGGACTCGTCAAGGCCGCACTGGCGGTGCACCACGGCGTCCTTCCGCCGAGCCTGCACTTCCGCACACCGAACCCGCGCATCGACTTCGCCGCCGAACGGCTGGACGTGGTCACCGAGGCGGCCGCCTGGCCGGACGGGCCGCGGTTCGCGGGGGTGAGCAGCTTCGGATACGGCGGCACCAACGCCCATGTCGCCCTCGGTGAGGCGCCCGGGAGCGCGCCGGTACCGGCCGCACCGGACGCGGGCGGGCCGGTCTGCCTGGCGGTGTCCGGCAGGAGCCCGAACGCGCTCGCGCGGAACGCCGCACGGCTGGCGAGCCACCTCGGGCAGTCGCCGGGCACGAGGCTGTCCGACGTCGCCCACTCACTGGCGACGACCCGTACGCACCACCCCACGCGCGGTGTGGTGATCGCCGGTACGACGGACGAGGCCGTGGCCGGTCTGCGGGCGCTCGCCGCCGATGAGAGCCACGACGCGGTGGTGACGGGCTTGGCCGCCGAGCGTGGCCGTGTCGCGTTCGTCTTCCCCGGCCAGGGCGCCCAGTGGTGGGGGATGGGCCGGTCGCTGTGGGAGGAGAGCGAGGCGTTCCGCGAGGCCGTGACGGCCTGCGACGAAGCCCTCGCCCCGCACACCGGGTTCTCGGTCGCCGCAGTCGTACGGGGACAGGACGGGACCGCGCCGCCCTTCACCCGTACGGACGTGGTGCAGCCGGCGCTCTTCGCGATGTACGTCGGGCTCGCCGCGATGTGGCGCGCCTGGGGCGTCGAGCCCTCGGCGGTCGTCGGCCACAGCCAGGGCGAGGTGGCCGCGGCGGTCGTCAGCGGGGCGCTGAGCCTGGCGGACGGCGCCCGCATCGTGGCGCTGCGCGCCCGGGCCGTGCAGGACCATGCGCCGGACGGGGCGATGGGGCTCGTGGAGCGCCCGGTGGGCGAGGTCACCGAGCAGCTGGCGGCCTACGGCGACGCGCTGTCCGTCGCGGTGGTGAACACCGCGCGCTCGACCGTCGTGGCCGGAGACGCCGAGGCGCTGGACCGGTTCCTCGCGCAGATGGAGGCCACCGGCGCGTACTGCCAGCGCGTGGACGTGGACTACGCCTCGCACAGCCCCCACATGGACGCCCTGCTGCCCGCCCTGCGCGAACAGCTCACGGGCCTCGCCTCCACGGATACGGGGATCGCCTTCTATTCGAGCGTGACGGGGGAGCGGGCAGCCGGTCCGGAACTCGGCGCGGACTACTGGTGCCGCAACCTGCGCGAGCCGGTCCGCTTCGACCGCGCGCTGGAACGCCTGCGGGCGGACGGGTTCGGGACCTTCGTCGAGGTGAGCCCGCACCCGGTGCTCCAGATAGCCCTGGCGCAGGGAACCGAGGCCGACGCGGCGGCCGTCGTGGTGGGCACCCTGCGCCGTGATCGCGGAGGGCTCGAACAGCCGCTGCGGGCGCTGGCGGAGCTGCACGTCCAAGGGGTCCCGGTCTCCTGGCAGCGGGTGTTCCCGGCCTCCGACACGTACAGGACGGACCTTCCGACGTACGCGTTCGAACACCGCCGCTACTGGCTGGACGAACACGACGACGCGATCCCGGCCGTCAGCACGGCTTCATGGCGCGAGGACGTGATGGCACTGCCCGAACCCGAGCGTCCAGGATCGGTGGTCGCACTCGTCACGCAGGAGGCCGCGGCCCTGCTCGGCCGTCCCGTGGACGCCGTGCGCCCCGACCTGACGCTGCGCGAACAGGGTTTCGACTCCCTCATGGTGGTCGAGCTGCGCAACCGGCTCAGCGCACGCACGCGGGTCCCGCTGCCCACGGTGCTCGCCTTCGACTACCCGACCCCGCAAGCGATCGCGACCCTGCTGCTGACGCACGCCGATGCACAGGACCCGCAGGACCGGGCCCCGGACGTCCCGCCCGCCGTCGCGGCGGCGCCCGTACGGCCCGATGATGACGACCCCGTCGTGATCGTGTCCATGGCCTGCCGGCTTCCGGACGGCATCGACACGCCCGAGGCGTTCTGGGACCTGCTCGCCGACGGCCGCGAAGCCTCCTCCCCGTTCCCCCAGCGCTGGGACGGATGGGATCTCGGCACGATCGAGGAGACGGAGCGCGCCGCCACCGGCAGGCGCTTCGAGCGCAAGGGCGGCTTCGTACGCGACGTCGAGGACTTCGACGCCGCGTTCTTCGGACTCAGCCCACGTGAGGCGCTCTCCCTGGACCCGCAGCAGCGGCTCGTCCTGGAAGTCGTATGGGAGGCGATCGAGCGGGCCAACCTGCGCACCGCGTCCCTCGAGGGCAGCAACACGGGCGTCTACATCGGCGCGATGAGTTCGGACTACGACGTCGCCCGCCGCTGGGACGTCGGGAGCAGCGACGGCTACAAGATCACCGGCAACGGGTCGAGCCTGATCTCCGGCCGGGTGTCCTACACCCTCGGCCTGTCCGGGCCCGCGCTCACCATCGACACCGCGTGCAGCTCCTCGCTCGTGGCCCTGCGCCTGGCGTGCGAGGCGCTGCGCAGCGGCGAATGCGACCTGGCGCTCGCCGGCGGAGTGACCGTGATGAGCACCCCGCAGATCTTCGTCGAGTTCAGCCGCCTCAACGGGCTCGCTGCCGACGGCCGTTGCAAGAGCTTCGCCGACGACGCCGACGGGACGAGCTGGGCGGAAGGCTGCGGCGTCCTGGTCCTCAAGCGGCTCTCGGACGCGCGGCGCGACGGTGACCGCGTACTGGCCGTCGTACGGGGCACCGCCATGAACCAGGACGGCCGCAGCCAGGGCCTCACCGCCCCGAACGGCCTCGCGCAGCAGCGCGTGGTCCGCAGCGCCCTGGCCGACGGGGGCCTGACCCCGGCCGACATCGACGCCGTCGAAGCGCACGCCACCGGCACCGTGCTCGGCGACCCCATCGAGGCCGGAGCCCTTGCCTCGGTGTTCTCCGGCCGCGTACGACCCCTGCACCTGGGATCGGCCAAATCCAACATCGGCCACGCCCAGGCGGCCTCCGGCGTCATCGGCGTCATCAAGATGGTGCTGGCCCTCCAGCACGAACTCCTGCCCCGCACGCTCCACGCGGAGAAGCCGAACACCCGGATCGACTGGACCGGCGGCGAACTGGAGCTTCTGCGGGAGCCGAGGAAGTGGCCCCGGACCCGGCGGGTGCGTCGCGCCGGTATCAGCTCGTTCGGTATCAGCGGCACGAACACGCACGTCATCATCGAAGAAGCACCGGAGACACCGGAGGCCGTCGTCGCGGACCGGCCCGGCGACGATCTCGTCCACCCGCTGGTGATCTCGGGCACCGACACGGCCGCCCTGCGCGCGCAGGCCCGGCACTGGGCCGAGTGGCTCGACGCGCGGCCCGCCGCGCCGATGCGGGACATCGCCCACACCTCCGCCGTCGGCCGTACGCACTTCGACGCCCGCGCCGTGGTCTTCGCGGGCAACGCCACGGATGCCGCCGCAGCCCTGCGGGCGGTCGAGCCCGGCTCCGGCAAGCTGATGGGGAAGATCGCCTTCGTCTTCGGCTGCCAGGAACCGCAGTTGACAGGGGTGGACCGCCAACTGCTGGAGCAGAGCGCGGTGTTCCGCGACACCGTGGCGGAGTGCGACGCCGCCCTCGCGCCGTTGACCGGCTGGTCCGTGCTGAAGGTGCTGCGCGGCGAGGAGGACCGGAGCAGTCCGGATGCGCTGCCGTGCACGCTGTTCGCGACCCACCTCGGACTCGCGGCGCTGTGGCGCAGCTGGGGTGTGGAGCCTGCGGCGGTGGCGGGCGACGCGCGGGGCGAGGTCGCCGCCGCCGTGGTGAGCGGGGCGTTGACCTTGGCGGACGGCGCCCGCGTCGTGGCCCTGCAAGCCCGCGCACGCTCGGGGGGCGCGGTCGGCGGTGCGATGCCGGGGATCGTTCCTGCCCGGACGTCCGTCCCCTTCCATTCGCGCCTGACGGGCGAGGTCGTACCGGGCCCGCAGCTCGGCGGGGACCACTGGTTCCGCGACCTGCCGGAGCCGGAGCCCAGGACGCTCGACCGCGCGCTGGAGCGGCTGCGCGGCGAAGGCTTCGGAGCGTTCGTCGAGATCGGCCCGCCCTCCGAAGGCTCACTGGGCGGCGTGGACCAACTCTGGCGGGCGGCCGCCGAGTTGTTCGAGCGGGGCTTCCCGCTGGACTGGGAGCGAGTCCTCGGGCCCCAGTGCGCCGACAAGGTCGACATCCCGACGTACGCGTTTCAACGCCAGCGCTTCTGGATCGGCGAACTTCCTTCCGGGCCCGTTGCAGTGACGGCACGTCAATCTACGCACGGCCACCCGTGGTTCGACGCGACCACGACGCTCGCAGGCGGTGGCGGCCGCCTGTTCACCGGTCGGCTGTCGCTCGACGACGGCCCGTGGCTGGCCGATCACGTCGTCGGCGGGCAGGTCTACGTGCCGGGCGCGGGCCTGATCGACGCCGCGCTGTCCGCCGCCCGGACCGCGGGCGCCGACGCCCTGGCGGACCTCACGCTGCTGGAGCCGGTCGTCCTCCTGCCGGGCCGGGCACTGCGGATCCAGGCCACCGTCGGTGAGCCGGATGCGCACGGACGGCGCCCCTTCACGTTCCACAGCCAGCCCGAGGACACGGACGAACCGCTGGTCTGGCAGCAGCACGTGACCGGGGAGTGCGTGACCCGGGAGGGCGCCGACGCCACGGTGCCGTCGGACCTCGGCAACTGGCCGGTCCCCGATGCCCGGTCCCTCGACGTCGAGGCCTTCTACGGACGCGCCCTCGCGAACGGGCTCGACTACGGACCGGCGTTCCGGGGACTGCGCGAACTCACCTGCCGCGACGGCGTCCACTATGCGCGGGTCTCCCTTCCCGACGCGCTGGACCCGGGCGAACACGGCCTGCATCCGGCGTTGTTCGACGCGGCACTCCAGGTGGTCGTCGCCGGTCTGATGGAGGCGGGCGCGGCTCCCGGGCCGCTCGTCCCGTTCATCTGGTCGGACGTCGAGCTGTTCCGCCCCGCAGGCAGAGAACTGACCGTGCGCGTGTCGTACGGGTCCGGCGGGGACGAGGACCTCGCACCGGCCACTGTCTGGCTGGCTGACCCGGCAGGCGACCCGGTGGCCCGGATCGGCGGGCTGAAGTTCCAGCGCGGCCGACGCCGCGGACACCCGTTCGCCGAGCACCTCTACCGCGTCGGCTTCGAACCCGTACACCCCCAGGCCGAAACCCCCGACCCCGCGGGCACTCTCGTGGTCGGTGACGCGGAGTTGGGCGCGGGGCTCGGCGCCGACGCCGTACCCGGCCTGGACGCCCTCGTGAAACGGCTCGACGGCAGGGCGGATGCGCCTCGGCGGCTGCTGTTCACGCTGTCCGACCGTGCGTCCGCCCAGGGGCACGACGCGGAACGGAGCGCCGCCGAAACGCTGCGGACGCTTCAGGTGTGCCTCGGTGATGCCCGGCTCCAGGGCACGGAGCTGGTCTGGATCACCCGGGACGCGGTGTCGTCGAGCCCTGACGATCAGGTACGGAACTGGGCCCACGCCGCAGTGTGGGGCATGGTACGCACGGCCCGCACGGAACAACCGGAGCGCGTCCTGCGCCTGATCGACCTCGATCCCGGTACCCCGGACTTCCCGCTCCTGGCACGCGTGATCGGGACCGGCGGCGAGCCGGAGTGCGTAGTGCGCGGCGGGACGGTCCATGTACCACGGGCAAGGCCGACCGTCGAGGAGACCGACGCGCTCGTCCTGCCGGACGGAGGCGGCTGGCACCTGCACCAGCGGGAGGACGGCCAGGTGGACGTCGTCGCCGCCCCGCACGACGAGGGCGCGCCGGAGCCGGTCGCGCCGTCGGAGGCCCGCGTCGAGGTACGGGCCGCCGCGATGAGCCCGGGGCACGCACAGGTCCTGGAGTTCGCGGGGACCGTCATGGAGGTCGGCAGCGCCGTCACCTCCGTACGCACGGGTGACCGGGTCATGGGGCGTGCGACAGCCGCGCTCGGCAAGGAGATCCGGGTGGAGGGCGCCGCCCTCAGGCCGATGCCCGCGAACCTCGCCTTCGCCCAGGCGGCCGCTGATCCGTCCGCCACCGAACCGAGGCACGACAGGGGGTCGTTCACCGCCTTCGACGTGCGCGAAGCGCCGTACGCCCTGCGCCACGCGCAGCAGAACGCCGCCCACAAGAGCGTACTGACCCTGCCACGCGCCCTCGACCCGGACGGCACGGTGCTGATCACCGGCGGTCTCGGCGAGCTGGGCAGCGCGCTCGCCGCCCACCTGGTCCGCGCGTGCGGGGTGCGGCGGCTCGTGCTGCTCTCGCGGCGCGGTGGCAGCGCCCCCGAAGCCGCCTCGTTCGTACGGGACCTCGAAGCCGCAGGCGCCGAGCGGGTGGACCTGGTCGCGGGCGACATCGCGGACCGGGCCGCGGTGGCCGCGGTACTGGAGGGGATCGACCAGGGCCATCCCCTCACGGCCGTGTTCCACCTCGCCGGCGTGCTCGACGACGGCCTGGTGGAGGGCTTCACCGCAGAGCGGCTGCACCGGGTGATGGCCCCCAAGGTCCAGGGCGCGCTGCTGCTCGACGAGTTGACCGAACGGCTGGACCTGGCCGCGTTCGTCCTCTTCTCCTCGGCGGCCGGAACGCTGGGCACCGCCGGACAGAGCGGGTACGCGGCGGCCAACGCGACGCTGGACGCCCTGGCGGCGAACCGGCGCAAGCGGGGCCTTGCCGGACTCAGCCTCGCCTTCGGGCTCTGGGAACAGGCCGGAGTGGGCATGACCGCCCACCTCGGCAAGGCCGAGCTGGGACGCCTGCGGCGTCAGGGGATCGGTGCCCTCACCTTGGCCGAGGGCCTGCATGCCCTGGATGTCGCCCTTGCCCGGCCCGAGACCCAGCTGATGCCCGTACGCCTGGAACTGGCATCGCTGCGCCACGCGCTCGGCGGTGCGGAAGCGCCTCCCTTGCTGCGCGCCATGCTGCAGCGCACAACCGAAGGGCGCGGGACCGAAGTCGCCGGGACCACGCAGTCGCTCGACACCCGGATGGCGGACGCCTCCGAAGCCGAACGACCGGCTCTGCTGCTGGACCTCGTACGCAGCGAAGTCGCGGACGTGCTCGGTCTGCCCGGACCCGACAGCGTGCCGGCCGACCGGGCCCTGCGGTCCCTCGGGATCGACTCGCTCACCATGGTCCAGTTGCGCAAACGCCTCGCCAAGCGGCTGAACACCACGCTGCCCGCCACCCTGGTGTTCGACTACCCGACCGCCGAGGCCATCGCCGGGCTCCTGCTCCATGACGCCACCACCCTGAGAGGGAACGAGAAGTGAAGACAGAGGCCCTGTTCATCGCGGGTGTCGCCACCTACCTGCCCCCGGCGACCAAGGTCGAACAAGCCGTCGCAGACGGCCTGTTCGACGCCCAGGACGCCGAGGACACGCAGCTGGAGTCGGTCCGCGAGGCCACGGACGAAGCTCCGCCCGAGATGGCGGTGGCCGCTGCCAGAGATGCCCTGGAAAGGTCCGGGCACCGGGCCGAGGACATCGCGCTGCTGCTGCACGCCTGCGTGTACTTCCAGGGCCTCGAGCTGTACCCGACGGCCTCCTACATCCACCGCGAAGTGCTCGGGGACCATTCGGCCCTCGCCTTCGAGGTCAAGAACGCTTCCAACGGCTGCATGACCGCGCTGGACATGGCGGCGCGGTCCCTCGCGGCCACCGACGACGTGGCGGCGCTGGTGACCACCGCCGACAAGGTCAGCCCGCCCGCGATCGACCGCTGGAACAGCGACATCGGCATCGTCCCCGGCGACGGCGCGTCGGCGATGGTGCTCAGCAAGAGGTCAGGGTTCGCCCAGGTGCTGAGCACCTCCACGGTGTCGGACCCCACCCTCGAGCGCCTGCACCGCGGCGACGCCCCCTTCACGCCCCACCACGACCCCACGCTCCCCATCGATCTGCGGCTGCGCAAGCTGCAGTACCTGGGAGACGTGGAACTCGACGAGTTCACCCGCCGGTTCCGGGCCGGCCTCAGCGACTGCGTCGACCGGGCCCTGCGCGACGCGGGCACGGGTCTGGAGGACATCGCCCGGTTCGTGGTTCCGCACTTCGGGCGCATCGTGCTGCAACGCGAGGTCCTCGCCGCACTCGACATCGACCTCGACCTCACGACCTGGTCCTGGGGCCGCACCGTCGGCCACCTCGGCGCGGGCGACCAGATCGCCGGACTCGGCCACCTCGTGGAGCAGCGCGCCGTGGACGCCGGTGACCTCTGCATGCTGCTCGGCGTCGGCGCCGGCTTCACCTGGACGTGCGCCGTGGTCCGGATCGTCGAGCTTCCCGAGTGGCCGGCGCCGTCGGCCGGATCCGGCCTCGGAGGCGGGCGGATCTGATGCGCTGCTACGTGTTCCCGGGACAGGGCACCCAGAAGAAGGGGATGGGACGGAGCCTCTTCGGAAGGTTCCCCGACCTCCGCCGCCGCGCCGACCGGGTGCTCGGCTACCCGATCGAAGAGCTCTGCCTGGAGAACCCGGAACGACGGCTGTCCGACACGGCGTACGCGCAGCCCGCGATCTACGTCGTCAACGCGCTGCACTGGTCGGCGGCGCAGGAGGACCTGCCCCCCGCGGACTTCTTCGCGGGCCACAGCCTCGGTGAGTACAGCGCCCTGTTCGCGGCCGGCGCCTTCGACTTCGAAACCGGCCTGACGCTGGTGCGACGCCGTGCGGAACTGATGAGCCAGGTCAGCGGCGGTGCGATGGCCGCGGTCGTCGGTCTCTCCGAGCAGATCGTCGAGGAGACCCTGAAGCGGCACGGTGCCACCGGCGTCGTCATCGCCAACTACAACGCGCCCGAGCAGTTCGTGCTCTCCGGCAGCCGCGAGGAACTGGCGCGGATCAAACCGGCCTTCGAGCAGGTGGAGGGCGTCCGGGGCTTCGTCCCGGTCCGCGTCAGCGGCCCCTTCCACGCCCCGGCGATGGCCCCGGCCGCCGACCGCTTCCGCTCCCTGCTGGCCTCGGTCGAGGTGGGCGAACTGCGGACACCGGTCATCTCCAACGTGACGGGCCGCCCGTTCGGCCCCGACGCGCAGGAAGTCCGCGATCTGCTGGCCGACCAGATAGCCCAGCCCGTCCGCTGGACCGACTGCATCCGGTATCTGCGGGACGCGGGCGTGTCGGCCTTCACGGAACTGGGCGAATCGAAGGTGCTCACCTCCCTCATCGACCGGATCACCACCGCGCAGGAGCCCGCACCGGAGCTCGCGAAGGAGCCCGCACCGGAGCTCGCGAAGGAGCCCGCAGAGGACCCTGCGCGGGAGCCCGCGGAGGAGCCCGCGCCCGACCCGCGCCGGGACCTGATCGAGCGCATCAAGCGCGAGATCCTCCAGCCGGAGATCGGAGACGAGGCGCTGGCCTTCGACGAGGACGCGTCGTTCCGGCAGCTCGGCCTGAACTCCATCATCTACGTCCGCCTGGCCCGCCGGGCCGGGACGGTCCTCGGCGTTCCCATCAAACCGGACGTCATCTTCCAGCACCGTTCCTGCGCCGCCCTGGCGGACTATCTCCTGACCCGCGACGACATCGCCGGGTCCGCACCGCCCGAGGCCCCACCCGCGCCTCTGCGCGAATACCAGGACGAACGGGTGACGGCCCTGCTGCGCGACTGTGCGAACGGAACCCTCACCGTGGACCGGACCATCGAGGCGATCCGCGCCCTCGCGTGACGAGCGCCGCGACGGGGTTCTGCGGCAGCTCCCGTCGCAGCGCCGACGGGAGCTGCCGGGAAGCCGCTGCGGGGGAGAGGGAAGCGCGGATCACGGCGCACCGCCAGGCCCGGGACCGGGCCCTGGAACAGGCGTGGGAGCGGGCCCGGACGGCGTGACGCCGGGCCCGCTCCCACGCCACGGCGGCTTGGCCTGACGCCACGGGCGGCGTCGCGCCACGGCGGGCCCGGCACCGCGAGCCGTCGGGCCCGCCGTGGGAGGATGGCCGGGTGACGCTGGAGGATCTCGTCCGGCTGCGCCGGGCCCGTGACCGGATGGACCGTGAGTACGCGGAGCCGCTCGACGTGCCCGCGCTGGCGCGGGGTGCGCTGATGTCGCCCGGCCACTTCTCCCGCAGTTTCCGGGCCGCGTACGGCGAGAGCCCGTACAGCTACCTCATGACCCGCCGGATCGAGCGGGCCAAGGCGCTGCTGCGCCGGGGGGACCTGTCGGTGACCGAGGTCTGCTTCGCGGTCGGGTGTACGTCGCTGGGGTCCTTCAGCTCCCGTTTCACCGAGCTGGTCGGGGAGAGCCCCAGCGCGTACCGGGCCCGGCCGCACGAGGAAGGTGCCGCCATTCCGGCGTGCGTCGCCAAGATCCGCACGCGACCGATCAGGAATGGAGAAGCAAAACCTCCGCCCCCTCCGTAGCGTGAGAGCCATGGAAATCAAGCTCGCACAGACCTTCATCGCCGTCGACGACCACGACAAGGCCCTCACCTTCTACCGGGACGTTCTCGGCCTGGAGGTCCGCAACGACGTGGGGTTCGAGGGGATGCGCTGGGTGACGGTCGGCTCCCCGGCCCAGCCGGACGTGGAGATCGTCCTCGAACCGCCGCTCGCCGACCCCAACGCCCCGGCCGCCGACAAGCAGGCCATGGCCGAGCTGCTCGCCAAGGGCCTGCTGCGCGGGGTGATCTTCTCCACCGACGACGTCGACGCCACCTTCGAACGCATCCGAGCGGCCGGCGGCGAAGTGCTCCAGGAGCCGATCGACCAGCCGTACGGTGTCCGCGACTGCGCCTTCCGCGACCCCGCCGGGAACATGCTGCGCTTCAACCAGCCGCGCAAGGGCTGACACCCGCCGATGGACCGGTTCCGTCGTCGCACGGGGCCGGCGGGGCCGTGGCGACGAGAAGACGATGTGTGCGACAGCGTGTGGGCAACAGATGGAGAGACGATGAGCAAGGCCGGGAAGACCGGATCGCGGTCGGCGGGGCAGTCGGCTGCGCAGCCGGTCGCCGACAGCCACGAAGTGATCCGTGTGCACGGGGCGCGCGAGAACAACCTCAAGGATGTCGACATCGAGATCCCCAAGCGCCGGCTGACGGTGTTCACCGGGGTCTCCGGCTCCGGCAAGAGTTCGCTGGTCTTCGACACGATCGCCGCGGAGTCCCAGCGGCTGATCAACGAGACCTACAGCGCCTTCGTCCAGGGCTTCATGCCGACGCAGGCCCGCCCCGAGGTCGACGTACTCGAAGGGCTGACGACGGCGATCATCGTCGACCAGCAGCGGCTGGGCGCCGACCCCCGTTCCACCGTCGGCACCGCCACCGACGCCAACGCCATGCTGCGCATCCTCTTCAGCAGGCTCGGCAAACCCCACATCGGCTCGCCCAACGCGTTCTCCTTCAACGTGGCCTCCGTCAAGGCCAGCGGGGCGATCACCGTCCAGCGCGGTGCCGGGACCAGGACGGAGAAGCAGACCTACACCCGTACCGGCGGGATGTGCGTCCGCTGCGAGGGCCGGGGCACGGTCTCCGACATCGACCTCACCCAGCTGTACGACGACACCAAGTCGATCGCCGAGGGCGCGTTCACCATCCCCGGCTGGAAGTCCGACAGCTGGTGGACCGTACGGACCTACGCCGAGTCGGGGTTCCTCGACCCGGACAAGCCGATCCGTAAGTTCACCAAGAAGGAGATGCAGGACTTCCTCTACCGGGAGCCCACCAAGGTGAAGGTGGAGGGCGTCAACCTCACCTTCGAAGGACTCATCCCCAAGATCCAGAAGTCGTTCCTCTCCAAGGACAAGGAGGCGATGCAGCCGCACATCCGCGCCTTCGTGGAGCGCGCGGTCACCTTCACCACCTGTCCCGAGTGCGACGGCACCCGGCTCAGCGAGAGCGCCCGGTCCTCGAAGATCAAGAAGATCTCCATCGCCGACGCCTGCGCCCTGCAGATCAGCGACCTGGCCGACTGGGTGCGTGAGCTGGACGAGCCCTCGGTGGCGCCCCTGCTCAGCGCCCTGCTCGGCACCCTCGAATCGTTCGTGGAGATCGGCCTCGGCTATCTCTCGCTCGACCGCCCCTCGGGCACCCTCTCCGGCGGCGAGGCGCAGCGCGTCAAGATGATCCGCCACCTCGGCTCCTCGCTCACCGACGTGACGTACGTCTTCGACGAACCCACCATCGGCCTGCACCCGCACGACATCCAGCGGATGAACGACCTGCTCCTGCGGCTGCGGGACAAGGGCAACACCGTGCTCGTCGTGGAGCACAAGCCGGAGACGATCGCCATCGCGGACCATGTCGTCGACCTCGGCCCCGGGGCCGGCAGCGCGGGCGGCACCGTCTGCTTCGAGGGCACCGTGGACGGCCTGCGCGCGGGCGGGACCCTCACCGGCCGCCACCTGGACGACCGGGCCGTCCTCAAGGAGGAGGTCCGCACGCCCTCCGGCACGCTGGAGATCCGCGGCGCCTCCACGCACAACCTGAAGGACGTCGACGTCGACATCCCGCTCGGGGTGCTCTGCGTGATCACCGGGGTTGCCGGCTCCGGGAAGAGCTCGCTCATCCACGGGTCGATCCCCGTCGGTGAGGACGTCGTCTCCGTCGACCAGACCGCGATCCGCGGCTCCCGCCGCAGCAACCCGGCGACGTACACCGGGCTCCTCGACCCGATCCGCAAGGCCTTCGCCAAGGCCAACGGCGTGAAGCCCGCCCTGTTCAGCGCCAACTCCGAGGGCGCCTGCCCCACCTGCAAGGGCGCCGCTGTCCTCTACACCGACCTGGCGATGATGGCGGGCATCGCCACCGTCTGCGAGGAGTGCGAGGGCAAGCGGTTCGAGGCCTCCGTCCTCGACCACCACCTCGGCGGCCGTGACATCAGCGAGGTGCTCGCGATGTCGGTGGACGAGGCCGAGACCTTCTTCTCCGAGGGCGAGGCCCGCACCCCCGCCGCCCACAAGATCCTCACCCGCCTCTCCGACGTCGGCCTCGGCTACCTCAGCCTCGGCCAGCCGCTCACCACGCTCTCCGGCGGCGAGCGCCAGCGGCTGAAGCTCGCCACCCACATGGGCGAGAAGGGCGGTGTGTACGTGCTCGACGAGCCGACCACCGGCCTGCACCTGGCCGATGTGGAGCAACTGCTCGGGCTGCTGGACCGGCTGGTCGAGTCCGGGAAGTCGGTGATCGTCATCGAGCACCACCAGGCGGTCATGGCACACGCCGACTGGATCATCGACCTCGGCCCCGGCGCCGGACACGACGGCGGCCGGATCGTCTTCGAGGGCACCCCGGCCGACCTGGTCGCGGACCGCTCCACGCTCACGGGCGAGCACCTGGCGGCGTACGTGGGGGAGTGACGGGACCGTACGGGGCCGACCGTGCTGTTGTGCGGAGTCGGGGCCGGGGACATCTCCCGGCCCCGGCCTCCCGGCTCAGGACGGCCGGTCCCGGTTCAGCCACGACGGGACCTCGGGCACATCCGCGTCCCACGCCCGCGGTTCCTCGGGCGCCGACGGAGGCGGGGGCGGGGGCGGAGGCGAGAGCGGAAGCGGGTGCCCCGGTTCCGGCTGAGGGTCGGGCTCCGGCTCCCGGGCATGCGGCGGCCGGGGCACGGCCTCCGGCTGCGGTACGGGCTTCGGCTGGGCGCTGTCGTACAGCTGCTCGATCACCGTGAACCGGCAGTGGAAGCTCTGCCAGCCCCCGTCCAGCACCAGCACGAACCCGTCCCGCTCCCGGTAGAGCCGCCGCCGCTTCGGACTCGTCGGATGCACCGGCCGGTACTCCTCGGCCCGCTGCCGCAGGACCTCCAGCGCCTCCTCACGGGTGCCGTCCACATGGTCGATGACCCCGCCCGACCAGACCCGGCGCTGGCCCCCGAACCCGAGGTTCTGTTCCACCAGCAGCCCCCACCTGGGCATGTTCTCCCCCGCTCGTCGACCGTACCGCCGTGGCGCGACCGCCCTCCGCCGTGGAGGACACCCGCGCCCGCCATTGTTCCCGATCTTGCGACGCGCCGGGCCGGCCGCCCCGCCGCCGTACCGACTCCGCCGGGAGGCAGCCATACTGGACGGGCCGGGGAGGGCGCAGCACCGGCGGCGGGGAACGACGGGGGCGGGAAACGGCAGATGGCGGACACCAGGCTGATCCAGAGCCGGTACCGGCTGCTCGATCTGATCGGGCGCGGTGGCATGGGCGAGGTGTGGCGGGCGCGCGACGAGTCGCTGGGCCGGCTGGTCGCCGTCAAATGCCTCAAGCCCATGGGCCCCCAGCACGACCAGGCGTTCACCCGCATCCTGCGCGAGCGCTTCCGCCGCGAGGCCCGGGTCGCCGCCTCCCTCCAGCACCGGGGCGTCACCGTCGTCCATGACTTCGGCGAGCACGAGGGCGTCCTCTACCTCGTCATGGAGCTGCTGGACGGACAGAACCTCAGCCAGCTCCTGGAGGAGAACCAGCAGCGCCCGCTCCCCGTCGACCATGTCGTCGACATCGCGGAACAGGTCGCGGACGCCCTCGGCTACACGCATCGTCAGGGCATCGTCCACCGCGACCTGAAGCCCGCCAACATCATGCGGCTGACCGACGGCACGGTGAAGATCTGCGACTTCGGCATAGCGCGCCTCGGCCGTGACATCGGCATGACCTCCCGGCTCACCACCACCGGCATCGCCATGGGCACCCCGCACTACATGTCGCCCGAGCAGATCGGCGGCAAGGAGGTCGATCACCGCAGCGACCTCTACTCGCTGGGCTGTGTGCTGTACGAGATCGCCACCGGCGTGCCGCCCTTCGACCTGGCGGACCCCTGGGCCATCCTCGTGGGGCACCGCGACACCCGGCCCGAGCCGCCGCGCACCCACCGCGCCGAACTCCCCGGCTTCTTCGACCGTGTGGTCCTGGACCTGCTGGCCAAGGCCCCCGACGAGCGGCCCGCCGACGCGAGCGACCTGCGCCGCCGCATCGTGCTCGGCCGCTCGGGCGAACAGCCCGTGCCCGGTGTCGTACGACAGGAGTCCGCACGGCCGGCGTCCGGGCATGCGGGTTCCGTACGATCGGACACCGAACTACCCTCCTGGGCCCGGAACATGACGTCCGGTCACAAGGCGAACGGCTCCTTGAGCAGCCCCGCCGTCCCCAACCCCGCCGCCGGACTCACCCGCCGCTGGACCACTGCGGCGAGCACCGCCGCTCCCCGGCCCCCGCTCACCGACGGCTCCGCCGGCGTGCCGCCCGCCCGTTCCGCCCCCACCCCCGCCGCCGACCGGCTCACCGCACTGGCGAGCCGCCACAGCGAGGGCGTCGACCTGGGACGGCTCGGCCGCTGGGAGGAGGCGGTCGAGGTGCACCGCGCGGTCGCCGCCGAGCGCGAGAGCCTCCTCGGGCCCGACCACCCGGACACGCTCGCCAGCCGGTACGAGGTCGGCCTCACCCTCAGCCGCACCGGCCGGGCCGCCGACGCGCTGCGCGAGTTCGGCCAGGTCGCCGCGGGCCGCGAGCGCATCCTCGGCCCCGACCACCCGCAGACCCTCGGGGCCCGGGAGCAGACCGCGTACGTCCTCGGCCAGCTCGGCCGCCACTTCGAGGCCCACCAGGTGTACGCGGCGGTCCTCGCCGCCCGGGAACGGTCCATGGGCCCCGACCACCCCGACACCCTGCGCTGCCGCCACAACCTCGCCTTCAACCTCAGCCGGCTCGGCCGCCCCGAGGAGTCCTGGCAACTGGCCCGTCAGGTGGCCGACGACCGGTCCCGGCTGCTCGGCGCGACCCACCCCGACACGCTCGCCACCCGGTACGAGGTCGCCTACACCCTGGGCAGGCTGGGGCGCTGGGCGGAAGCCCTGGAGACGTACCAGGACATCGCCCGGGCCCGCGCCGCCACCCTCGGCGCCGACCACCCCGACACCCTCGCCGCCCGCTACGAGGCGGGCATCAGCCTCGGCCGGCTCGGCCGCAGCGCGGAGGCGCTGGAGCTGTACCGCGCCCTGGTCGCCGACCGTACGCGGGTGGGCGGCCCGACCGACCCCGAGACGCTCCGCGCCCGCCACGGCCTCGGCGTCAACCTGGGGCGTATGGGCCACTGGGAGGAGGCGCTGACCGAGGCGCGCGAGGTGTGCGCGATCCGGGAGGAGTCCCTCGGCCCCGACCACCCGGACACCGTGATCAGCCGCCGCGAGGTCGCCGTCGCCCTCGGCTGGCTGGGGCGGTGGTCCGACGCGCTGACCGCGTACCGGGAGGTCGCGGAGGCACGCGGCCGGGCGCTCGGCCCCGACCACCCGGAGACCCTCGCCGCCCGCAACGACGAGGCCCACTGCCTGGACCGCCTCGGCCGGAAGGACGAGGCCGCCGAGCTCTACCGCACCCTCGCCGCCCACCGCGCCCAGAACGCCCTGCCACCCCAGCACTGAGCGGGGCCCGGGGCGCGGTGCCGGGCTCCGGGCGCCCGGCCGCCCCTGGGTGCCGCGTTGGCCGTGGGCCCGCGCCGGGCCCGGGGGCTGCCAGGCCCGACGTGCCCGGCACCCCTGGCCGGGACCCGGCCGCCCGTGTTACGAAGGTGCATGCCCGCACCTGAGCCGTCCGCATCCCCGTCGTCCGCCCGCCAGCCGCACGCGCCCGCCCGGGACCGCTACGACGCCGTGATCGTGGGCGGCGGCCACAACGGTCTGGTCGCCGCCGCCTATCTCGCCCGCGCCGGGCAGTCCGTGCTCGTCCTGGAACGCCTGGACACCACCGGGGGAGCGGCGATCTCGACCCGCCCCTTCGCCGGGGTCGACGCCCGCCTCTCGCGCTACTCCTACCTGGTCTCGCTGCTGCCGCGGAAGATCGTCCGCGACCTCGGCCTGGACTTCGCCGTACGGAAGCGGACCGTCTCCTCCTACACCCCGGCGCTGCGCGACGGACGCCCCACCGGCCTGCTCGTCGGCGGCGACCGCACCCGGGAGTCGTTCGCCGCGCTGACCGGCGGCGAGCGGGAGTACGCGGCCTGGCAGCGCTTCTACGCCATGACGCAGCGCGTCGCGGAACGGGTCTTCCCCACCCTCACCGAACCGCTCCCCGACCGGGAGGTGCTACGGGCCCGCATCGACGACGCCGACGCCTGGCGGGCACTGTTCGAGGAGCCCATCGGGGTGGCCGTCGAACGGAACTTCACCGACGACCTGGTACGGGGCGTCGTCCTGACCGACGCCCTGATCGGCACCTTCGCGGACGCCCACGACGCCTCGCTGCTCCAGAACCGGTGCTTCCTCTACCACGTGATCGGCGGCGGCACCGGCGACTGGGACGTCCCCGTCGGCGGCATGGGCGCACTCACCGACGCCCTCGCCCGGGCCGCCCGAACGGCGGGCGCCGAGATCCGCGTACGGCACGAGGCGACCCGCATCGAGACCGACGGCGGCCACGCCGAGGTCACCGTCCGCACCCCCGACGGCGACCAGACCGTCGCCGCCCGCCGGGTGCTGGTCAACGCCTCGCCGCAGGCCCTCGCCGCCCTCCTCGGGGAGACCCCGCCCCCGCCCGCCGAGGGTGCCCAGCTCAAGGTGAACATGCTGCTCACCCGGCTCCCGCGCCTCCGCGACCGGTCCGTCGACCCCCGGCAGGCCTTCGCCGGAACGTTCCACATCGCCGAGGGGTACGGGCAGTTGGCCGACGCCTACCGTGAGGCGGCGGCCGGCCGGCTCCCCACCGCCCCGCCGTCCGAGATCTACTGCCACTCGCTGACCGACCCCTCGATCCTCGGCCCCGACCTCGCCGCGCGCGGCTACCAGACCCTGACCCTCTTCGGCCTCCACACCCCCGCCCGGCTCTTCGCCGCCGACAACGAGACCGCCCGCGCCACCCTCCTGAAGGCCACCCTCGCGGAACTGGACGCCCACCTGGAGGAGCCGATCACCGACTGCCTGGCGCTCGACGAGAACGGCGAGCCCTGCATCGAGGCCAAGACCCCGCTCGACCTCGAACGGGACCTCCGTCTCCCCGGCGGCCACATCTTCCACCGCGACCTCTCCTTCCCGTACGCGGAGGAAGGCGTCGGGCGGTGGGGCGTGGAGACCGCCCACGCCAATGTGCTGCTCTGCGGCGCGGGCGCGGTGCGCGGCGGCGGTGTGAGCGGAGTGCCGGGCCACAACGCGGCGATGGCGGTGCTGGAGGCCTCCTGAGCCTGCCGCGCGGGGGCCCGTCGCGCGGGCTTCCGGCACGCGGGGGCCCGGCGCGCGGGACCCCGGCAGGTGAGGGCTCGACCTCGCCGAGCCCTGCGCCGCCGGTCCCTGGCCTCGCCAGGCCCCGGGCTCGCCAGGCCTCCGGGCTCACCGGCCTCCGGCCTTACCGGCTCCCGCGCCGCTGGCCCCCGGGCTTACCGGCCTCCGGCCTCGCCAGGCCCCGCGCCGCCAGCCCCCGGCTCCCCGGGCCCCGCCCCACCGCCCCCGCGCCCCTAGCTCGGCTCAGTCCGCCGAGACCACCCAGCCCGTCGCCTCGATCCGCCCCGCGTCCCGGGGGCGGTCCGCGTCGAAGACCGTGCGGCCGCCGTCCCGGACCCGGAGAGCGTCGACGTACGCGCCGCGCCCCACGTACAACTGGTCCGTGGTGTAGCGCCACCTGAGCCGGACCCGCTTCCCGCGCCACGCCGACAGGTCCGCCTCCAGCCGGTGCCAGACCCGCCCCGACCAGCCGGATACCCAGCCCGCCGGATGCGGCTGCGGTCCCGGCCGGTGGTGGCCAGGCCCCGCACCGGCGTGACCGGCACCCGGCCCGGACCCCGGCCCCACCGTGGTGAACGGCACCGGCCGCCACTCCTGCCCCGCCGACGCCTCCAGCACCAGCCGGTCGGAGCCGGGTTCGGTGTCCCACCACAGGCCGCACTCAAGCCGGGCGCGTACGGAGTCAAGGCGCAGGGCGGGCAGGGTCAGCGTGGCGGTCGACGCGCTCGCCATCCCGGAGAACCAGGCCGTACGCCCACGCTCCGGCCGGACCGGCACCGCCCGCGCCAGCTGGTTGGCCGTCGCCACCCGGGGCGCGCTGCCCGAGCGCCAGCTCCGTACGGGATGGACCGAGTTGCCCAGCACGACCAGGAACGTGTCGGTCGACGGGTCGAGCACCAGGCTGGTCCCGGTGAACCCGGTGTGGCCCGCCGAGCGCGGGGTGGCCATCGCGCCCATGTACCAGTGCTGGTAGAGCTCGAAGCCGAGGCCGTGCTCGTCGCCGGGGAACGCGGTGTTGAAGTCGGTGAAGAGGAGATCGACGGAGGCCTCGGAGAGGATGCGGGAACGGCCGTAGACCCCGCCGTTGAGCAGCGTACGGGCGAGGACCGCCAGGTCCCTGGCGCAGGAGAAGACCCCGGCGTGCCCGGCCACCCCGTCGAAGCCGTAGGCGTTCTCGTCGTGCACCTCGCCCCAGACCAGGCCGCGTTCGAGGCCGGACCAGGGGAGCCGGGCGTCCTCGGTGGCGGCGATCCTCGGCTTCCAGGAGGCGGGCGGGTTGTAGCGCGTGCGGTGCATCCCGAGCGGAGCAGTGATCTCGTCGTGGAGCAGGACATCCAGGGTGCGACCGGTGATCTCCTCCAGGATCAGTTGCAGCGAGATCAGATTGAGGTCGGAGTAGAGGTAGGTGCTGCCGGGTGTGCTCGCCGGCACCTCCTTCCAGAGCATCCGGAGCTTCCCCTCCCGGGTCGGCTCCTGATACAGCGGGATCCAGGACCGGAAACCGGAAGTGTGCGTCAGCAGTTGACGGACCGTGATGTCCTGCTTGCCGCCGCCCGCGAAGTCCGGGAGGTACGTGGCCACCGCGGCCTCCAGCTCCAGCGCCCCCCGCTCGATCTGCTGCACCGCCAGGATCGACGTGAACAGCTTGGAGATCGAGGCCAGGTCGAAGACGGTGTCCTCCGCCATCGGGATCTGCTGCTCCGCCGGGAACTCCACCCCGGTGTCCGTCGTCTCGTCGTACGCCGCGTAGCGCACCGCCTTGCCGATCGGCCGGTGCAGCGCCACCGTCCCGCCCCGCCCGGCGAGCAGCACCGCCCCCGCGTACCAGGGGTGCTTGGGGGAGTCCGCGAGATACGCCTCGGCCTCGCGCACCAGCTGGTCCAGCGGCCCCTGGAGCAGCCCGGCGCGGGCCGCGCTGCCGCGCCGCAGCGTGGGCCGGTGCGGACGACCTGCCTCTGGTGCCATGCCCGTTGCCGCTCCCGCCTCCGTCGTCGCCGGGCCCGTGCCCGGTGTGCCCCGTTCGGCCGCCCCGGCCAGGGGGATCGGCGCCAGGGCGAGCGCGCCGCCCAGTGCCAGTATCCCGCCGCCCAGTCTCCGGCGGCCGATGCCGATCCCGGTGGCGCCGACCGCGGCACCGACGCCCCCGGCCCCAGCTGTGTCCGTGGTCCCTGCCGTGACCCCGTTCTCCGCCGTGTCCCCGTTCCCCGGGGTCTCCCCGTTCCCTGCCGCGTACCCGGTCATCCGCAACCCCTTCCCGTGCCCGGAGCCGGTCGCCGCCCGGTGGTGCCCGCGCCACGGCCACGGCCCCGGCGCGAAAGTAACTTCCGAAATCTCGCCGAGCAGTGAAAGTTCCTGCCGCCGCCGAGGTTACTGTCGCCCCCGCCGTCCCGTACGCCTCCGGACCCGCAAAGAATCTGACACTGCATCAGAAAATCTCTTCCCTCGGCCGCTCGGCTGCGCCATCCTGCCGCCCATGGAGACGGAGCTGAGCAGAGAACTGGGCATCGAGCACGCCATCTTCGGCTTCACGCCGTTCCCCGCCGTCGCGGCGGCCATCAGCAGAGCCGGCGGCTTCGGCGTGCTCGGCGCGGTCCGCTACACCGACCCCCAGGAGCTGGCCCGCGACCTCGACCGGCTGGACAAGCTGGCCGACGGCAGGCCGTACGGACTCGACGTCGTCATGCCGGCCAGGAAGGTCGAGGGTGTCACCGAGGCCGATGTCGAGGCGATGATCCCCGACGCGCACCGGGGCTTCGTCCAGGAACTGCTGGCCCGTCACGGCGTGCCCGAACTTCCCGAGGGCGAGGCGAGCGGCTGGCGTATCACCGGCTGGATGGAGGAGGTCGCCCGGCGCCAGCTCGACGTGGCCTTCGAGTATCCGATCAAGCTGCTCGCCAACGCCCTCGGCTCCCCGCCCGCCGATGTCGTCGAACGCGCCCATGACCACGGCGTCCGTGTCGCCGCCCTCGCCGGAAGCGCCGAACACGCCCGCAGACACGCGGCGGCCGGTATCGACATCGTCGTCGCCCAGGGGTACGAGGCGGGCGGCCACACCGGCGAGATCGGCTCCATGGTGCTCGTCCCCGAAGTCGTCGAGGCCGTCGCCCCGCTGCCCGTGCTCGCCGCCGGAGGCATCGGCAGCGGCGAACAGATCGCCGCCGGGCTCGCCCTCGGCGCCCAGGGCGTCTGGCTCGGCTCCCTCTGGCTCACCACCGAGGAGGCCGACCTCCACTCACCGGCCCTCACCCGCAAGCTCCTCGCCGCGGGCTCCGGCGACACCGTCCGCTCCCGCGCCCTCACCGGGAAACCCGCACGCCAGCTCCGTACCGCATGGACCGACGCCTGGGACGACCCGGCCGGACCCGGCACCCTCCCCATGCCCCTCCAGGGGCTGCTGGTCGCCGACGCCGTCTCCCGGATCCAGAAGTACGAGGTCGGGGCGCTGCTCGGCACCCCGGTCGGGCAGATCGTCGGCCGGATGACCAGCGAACGCAGTGTGCAGGCGGTCGTCGACGATCTGACGCGCGGCTTCGAACGGGCCGTCACCCGCATCAACCGCATCGCCGGAAGGAGCGCTCCGTGACCCCGCCCCCCAACGGCTTCTGGGCCCAGGCCACCGCCGACCCCCACCGCACCGTCCTCGTCGCCCCCGACGGCGAGGAGTGGAGCGCGGGCCGCCTCCACGCCGACGCCAACCGCATGGTCCACGGGCTGCGGGCGGCCGGGTTGCGCACAGGGGACGCGTTCGCCGTCGTCCTGCCCAACGGCACCGAACTCCTCACCGCCCACCTCGCCGCATCCCAGGCAGGCTTCTACCTGGTCCCGGTCAACCACCACCTCACCGGCCCCGAGACCGCCTGGATCGTCTCCGACTCGGGCGCCCGCGTCCTCATCACCCACGAACGCTTCGCCACCGCCGCGACGGCCGCCGCCGACGAGGCCGGACTCCCCGGCAGCCACCGCTACGCCGTGGGGATCGCCCCCGGCTGCCGCCCGTACGCCGACCTGCTCGACGGACACCCCGCCACCCCGCCGGAGAACCGCACGCTCGGCTGGGTCATGAACTACACCTCGGGCACCACCGGCCGCCCGCGCGGCATCCGCCGCCCCCTCCCCGGCAGGCTCCCCGAGGAGACGTACCTCGGCGGCTTCCTCGGCATCTTCGGCATCCGGCCGTTCGACGACAACGTCCACCTGGTCTGCTCACCGCTCTACCACACAGCGGTGCTCCAGTTCGCGAGCGCCGCTCTCCACATAGGACACCGGCTCGTCCTCATGGACGGCTGGGCGCCCGAGGAGATGCTCCGCCTCATCGACACCCACCGCTGCACGCACACGCACATGGTCCCGACCCAGTTCCACCGACTGCTGGCCCTGCCGGAGGAGGTGAAGGAGCGGTACGACGTCTCCTCGATGCGCCACGCCATCCACGGGGCCGCCCCCTGCCCCGCCCCCGTGAAACGCGCCATGATCGACTGGTGGGGGAGCTGCGTCGAGGAGTACTACGCGGCCAGCGAGGGCGGCGGAGCCTTCGCCACCGCCGAGGAGTGGCTGAAGAAGCCCGGAACCGTCGGCAAGGCCTGGCCGATCAGCGAACTCGCCGTCTTCGACGACGACGGCAACCGGCTCCCGCCCGGTCAACTCGGCACGGTCTACATGAAGATGCTCACCGGCGGCTTCAGCTACCACAAGGACGAGACCAAGACCCGCTCCAGCCGCATCGGTGACTTCTTCACCGTCGGAGACCTCGGCATCCTGGACGAGGAGGGCTATCTCTTCCTCCGCGACCGCAAGATCGACCTGATCATCGCGGGCGGCGTGAACATCTACCCCGCCGAGATCGAGGCCGCCCTGCTCACCCACCCCGCCGTCGCGGACGCCGCCGCCTTCGGCATCCCGCACGCCGACCGGGGCGAGGAGGTCAAGGCCGTCGTGGAACCGGCCGAGGGATACGAGGCGGGCGAGGCGCTCGCAGCCGAGATCCTGGCCCACTGCGAGCAGCGGCTCGCGGGCTACAAGCGCCCCCGCTCGATCGACTTCATCGCCGCGATGCCCCGCGACCCCAACGGCAAGCTCTACAAACGGCGGCTGCGCGAGCCGTACTGGGAGGGCCAGGAACGGCCCCTGTAGCAGGACGCGGGGTCCGTGAGGAAGAGCCCCCTCACGGACCCCGCCCATCAGTTACCGCCGCTCGTGCACCCGCACCACCCGCAGCTGCGGCGAGCGCGCGATGTCCTTCTCGCAGAACCGGGACGTCACCCACCGCCCGTCCGAGAACAGCCGCGTCTGGTCGCTGTAGTGCGGCGAATTCGGGTTCGAGGACTGGGAGTACGTGAGCAGCGTCCGGGCCACCGGGCACCGGCTGTCGTCCCAGCCGACGGCCTGGATGTAGCTCGAACCGGCCGACACCTCGGTGTAGCCGCCCGCCGCCGGGTTCCACACCGGCTCGATCTTGTTCCAGACGCCCAGCGACTCCGTCCCGCCGCCGACCGGGATGCGCTTCCCGTTCCGTACGACGAACTGGTGCTTGCCCAGAGGCGCGTCGAGCGCGATACGGGCCGCCCGCAGCTCGGTCACCGTGTCGGCCAGCGCCCTGGAGAGGCCGGGCGCGGCGGTGTCGATGCCACGCGGCGTACGTACGGGATCGGCCGCGTCGAACGGCACCTTCCACAGCTCCGCCGCCGGTACCCCGGCCGTCGCCTTGCGCCAGAACCGGTCGAAGAGCAGCGCGCCCCGGCTGTCGTCGGCCACGCTCCGGTCCCACCGCCGCAACACCGGGCAGGCCGCCGACACATCGACCGCCGCCCCGTCACTGCCCACGGCCGTCCCGCCGGGCAGCGCCGCGCACCACTGCGCCACATCGGCCGCGACCAGATCGCCGGTCGGCGCCCGGTTGGCGAGCTGCTGGCGCTGCAGGTCACCGACGCGCAGCCGTCCGCGCTCCGCCATCGCCGCCACGTCCTCGATCGCGCCCCGGGTCCGGATCGACCGCTGGGTGGCGGTCGTGCCGAAGACTCGCTCGTACCCCGTCAGCGGCCGGTCGGCGTTGGCCAGCCAGGCGCTGTCGTTGGAGTTCTCGACGTACGGGGCGTTCTTCAGGGTCGGCATCCGGCCCGGCCCGAAGATGCCCGGCTGCACCGCGTCCCGGTCGCGGCCGAGCGCGCACGACGCCTTCGAGCCGTCGAGCACCGCGAGACCGGCCGAGGGGTAGGTGGCCTGGCCCAGCGGGGTCGAGCAGCGGGCCGCCAGCTCGTCCGTGATCCTCGGCAGCACCTGCGCCTGGGAGAAGAAGGAGTTGCCCGACCGGTCGGCGGCGATCGTGTTGACCCAGGGCAGCCCCTGGGAGCGGTGCAGCGACCGCTCGATCCCGGCGGTGGAGCGGGCCTTGCTGAAGCCGAGCGCGGTGTCGGCGGCGCGCAGATTCGTCGCGTTCGGGTCGTTGAGCGCGTACGCGGTGGTCGCCGTCCAGGGCAGCGGGAGCGCCGCCCCGAACGCGGTGACCACCGGGCCGTACCGGGTCCACCACTGCGTCCGGGTGACCGGCGCCCCGTCCTTCACCGGCACGGTGACCGTGCGCTGCGTCATCCGCTCCGGCTTCCCGTCGACAAGATAGACCGTGGGATCGGCCGGATCCAGCGTCAGCTGGTGCAGGTTCAGGGGGACGCCGGTCGCCACGGTGTGGCTCCACGCCACGTCCGCGTTGTGCCCGATCGAGATGGTCGTCGAGCCGAGGAGGGAGCCGCCCGCCACGTTCAGCTCACCGGGGATCGTCTGCTGGGACTGCCAGAAGCGGCGGCCGCCGTCCCACGGGTAGTGCGGGTTGCCGAGGAGCAGGCCGCGCCCGTTGGCGGTGGTGGAGCCCCGGAAGGCGACCGCGTTGGAGCCCATGTCGGCGTTCTGCGTCGAGAGGAGGCGCTCGGCCGCCGCTGCCGCCTCCTTGGGGGTGACTCCCGCTGCGGGCGGTGCGACCGTCGGCGGGCGGGTCGCCGTGATGCCGTCGACGGCACGCCCCTGCCCGCCGAGCACCGACAGCGCGAAGCCGTGCGCCGCCATGTCCAGCGCGGTGATCGGCCGCACCCAGGAGGCGCCCCGGCAGGCGGGATCGGTGATGCGGTGACGGTTCTGCGCCAGCCACGCGTTGTACCCGGCGGCGAACCCGCGCATCGACTCCTTGGCCTCCCGGCTCGGACCCGCCGGGGCCGGAACCTTCAGCAGCCTCTCCACCGTCCCGCTCTCCCGGACGCCCCGGAAGAACAGATCGCTCGAGAGGTTCGTGGTCGCCGAGGAGAGGGAGAAGTCCGGTGCCGCGTCCGGGCCGAAGAACTTCGACCGCTCTCCGCGCACGGTGACGAACCCGTCCGCCAGCGTGCAGACCTGGTCGGCGGCCTGCGCCCAGCCGGTGCCGAAGCCGAGGTTCGCGTAGTCCTTCGCCACGATGTGCGGAATGCCGTACTCCGTGTACCGGACGGTGGCGGAGAGCCCGCCGCCCTTCGGGTGCCGGGCCTCCGGCGCACCGGAGGCGGCGGCCGGTGGCAGCGACGCCGACACGGTGAACAGGGCGAGACCGGAGACCGCGAAGAGTCTGAGGCGGTTACGGAAGGTCAAGGGTGTTCCTCCCAACACAGCGGGTGGCCAGGGTGGTTCGCCCGGTCCGCCGGGCAGCCACGCGCCACTCAGCCAGGGCGCCGCGCCCGCTGTCAACCGTCTGGTCGGTATCCGGCCGCCCGGCACACCCCGGCCTCCCCGTGACACGCCCCGCTCGCCGCCCTCCGCCCCGACATCCCCGCTCCCGTGCCGACACTCCCCGACGGCCCCTTGACCCGCCGGGCCCGGCCGCACAGGATCACGCCATGACCGGTGTACGCAGCAGCACAGTCGACGGCGTCCTCACCCGCAGCGCCCGCCGCACCCCGGAACGGACCGCCGTACGGTACGGCGACCGCGTCTGGAGCTACCGGGCCCTGGACGCGGCGGTCTCCACCACGGCTGCTGTCCTGACGGGGGATCACGACCTGCACCCCGGCGACCGGGTGGCCTCGTACGCCCACAACTCGGACGCCTATCTGATCGCCTTCCTCGCCTGCGCGAGGGCCGGGCTCATCCACGTACCGGTCAACCAGAACCTCACCGGCGACGACCTGGCCTATCTCCTGGACCAGTCGGGATCCGCCCTCGTCCTCACCGACCCGGACCTCGCGGACCGGGTCCCCGTCGGCCGCCCCGTACGAGCTCTGCGCGACGCTCCGGGCTCGCTCCTGGACGCCCTGGGGACCGAGCGGCCCTTCACCCCGGAGCGGGCCCCCGGCTCCGGCGACCTGGTGCAGCTGCTCTACACCTCCGGGACCACGGCCCTCCCCAAGGGCGCGATGATGACGCACGGGGCCCTGGTCCACGAGTACGTCAGCGCGATCACCGCCCTCGGCCTGGCGGCGGGCGACCGGCCCGTGCACTCGCTGCCGCTCTACCACTCCGCCCAGATGCACGTCTTCCTGCTGCCGTATCTGGCGGTCGGCGCGGAGAACACCATCCTGGACGGGCCGGACGCGGGCCGGATCTTCGACCTGGTCGAAGCGGGCCTGGCCGACAGCCTGTTCGCCCCGCCCACCGTCTGGATCGGCCTCTCCCACCACCCCGACTTCGCCGCCCGCGACCTCTCCGCCCTCCGCAAGGCGTACTACGGGGCGTCGATCATGCCCGTGCCCGTCCTGGAACGGCTCCGCGCCCGCCTGCCCCACCTGGCCTTCTACAACTGCTTCGGCCAGAGCGAGATCGGCCCGCTCGCCACCGTCCTCGGACCCGACGAGCACGAGGGGCGGATGGAGTCCTGCGGCCGGCCCGTCCTCTTCGTGGAGGCCCGGGTGGTCGACGAGGAGGGCCGCGAGGTCCCCGACGGCACGGCAGGCGAGGTGGTCTACCGCTCGCCCCAGCTCTGCACCGGCTACTGGGACAAGCCCGAGGAGACGGCGGAGGCCTTCCGCGACGGCTGGTTCCGCTCGGGCGACTTGGCGGTCCGGGATGCCGAGGGCTACTTCACCGTCGTCGACCGGGTGAAGGACGTCATCAACTCGGGCGGCGTCCTCGTCGCCTCCCGCCAGGTGGAGGACGCCCTCTACACCCACCCCGCCGTCGCCGAAACCGCGGTCGTCGGCCTGCCCGACGAGCGCTGGATCGAGGCCGTCACCGCCGTCGTGGTCCTGCGCGACGAGGCGAGCGACGCCGAACTCATCGCCCACGCCCGCGAGAAGCTCGCCCCCTTCAAGGCACCCAAGCGGATCGTCTTCGTGGAGGAGCTGCCCCGCAACGCCAGCGGAAAGATCCTCAAGCGGCAACTGCGCGACGAGCTCACCTGAACCCGGCCGCTACAGCCGCCCCGCCTCCACGATCCGGCGCAGGAACTTCTGCGTCCGCTCCTCCCGGGGCGCGCCGAACACCTCCTGCGGGGTGCCGCGCTCCAGCACCACGCCCGCGTCCAGGAAGCAGACCTGGTCGGCCACCTCACGGGCGAAGGCCATCTCATGGGTGGCGATCACCATCGTCATGCCCTCGTCCTTCACCTCGCGGACCAGGTTCAGCACCTCGCCCACCAGCTCCGGGTCCAGGGCGGCGGTGATCTCGTCCAGGAGCAGCAGCCGGGGCCGTACCGCCAACGCCCGCACGATGGCCGTACGTTGCTGCTGGCCGCCGCTGAGCCGGTCCGGGTACTCGTCGGCCTTGGCCCCGAGCCCGAGCCGGTCCAGCAGTTCGCGGGCCTGTGCCTCGGCGTCGGCGCGGGAGAGGCCGTGCACGCGCTGCGGGGCGAGGGTGATGTTCTGCAGGACGGTGAGGTGCGGGAAGAGGTTGTACGCCTGGAAGACCACCCCGATCCGGCGGCGTACCGCGTCCGCGTCGGCCCGGGGGTCGGTGATCTCCTCGCCGTCCAGCCAGATCGCCCCGTCGTCCACCTCCTCCAGGAGGTTGGCGCACCGCAGCAGCGTCGACTTGCCGGACCCGGAGGCACCGATCAGCGCGGTCACCGTGTGCGGGGCGACCTCCAGGTCCACGTCCCGCAGCACCAGCGACGTACCGAACGACTTGCGGACCGCCTCCATCCGCAGCACCGGGCCTCCCGGGGCGGCTGCCTTGCTCATACGAGTCCTCCCTGCGCCCGCCGCCGGTCCATCCGGGCCGTCACCCAGTCGGTGAGCCGGGTCATCGGGATGGTCAGCGCGACGAAGACCAGCCCCGCCACCACGTACGGGGTGTAGTTGAAGTCCTTGCTGGCGATGATCTGCGCCGCGTACACGGCGTCGACCGCACCGGCGATCGAGACGAGACCGGTGTCCTTCTGGAGGGAGACCAGGTCGTTGAGGAGCGGCGGCACCACCCGGCGTACCGCCTGGGGCAGCACCACGAACCGCAGGGTCTTGCCGCTGCTGAGCCCCAGCGACCGGGCGGCGGCCCGCTGCGAGGGGTGCACGGACTCGATGCCGGCCCGGAAGACCTCCGCCACGTACGCCGAGTACGTCAGCACGAGCGCCGCGCCGCCCAGCAGGACCGGGTCGTTGGTCACCCCCTCCAGGCGCAGCGCGGGCACCCCGAAGACCACCATCAACAGGCAGATGATCAGGGGCAGTCCACGGAAGAAGTCCGTGTACGCGGTGGCCAGCGCCCGGATCGGGAAGAACACCGGACCGCGCAGCGTACGGGCCACGGCCAGCAGCAGCCCGAGCGCCAGCACGGCGGAACCGCACATCAGCAGCAGCCGCAGGTTGAGCCAGAGGCCCTCCAGGACCTCGGGCAGCGCCTCGCGCGCGTAGTGGAGGCTGAAGAACGTCTCCTGCGTACGCTGCCAGCCCGGTGACCCCGTGATCAGGAAGTACAGCACCACCCCCGTGACCAGGGTGCTGGTCGCGGCGATGGCCGTGGCCCGCCGGGTGCGGGTGCGGTGGTGGCGTTCACGGGCGAGCCTGCGCTCGGAGGGGGTGTAGGTGTCCGTGCCCACCACGGGCGGCGTCTTGTGCAGCGTCACTTGAGCACCGGCGCGTCGACGGCGTCGGAGAGCCATTCCTTCTCCAGGGCGGCGAGGGTGCCGTCCTTCCGCAGGGCGTCCACCGCACCGCTCACGCAGGAAGTGAGGGCGGACTCCTTGTCCAGCACCAGACCGAACTGCTCAGGATTGTCCGTGGAGTTGGGGAACTGGCCGACGACCGTCGCCTCCGGCACCTCGGCCCCCGTGATGTAGAAGGCGGTGGGCAGGTCCACCACGATGGCGTCCACCTGGCCGGTCTTCAGCGCCGACTTGGCGAAGTCGTTGCGCTGATAGACGGCGGGCTTCTGGTCGGGCTTCACCAGGTCGTTGATGAACTCCAGGCTGGTGGTGCCCACTTGGGCGCCCAGCTTGACGTCCTTCAGATCGGCCAGGCTCGTCGCCTTCGCGGCCTTCGACGACTTGAGGGCGACGACCGCCTGGCGGACGTCGTAGTAGCCCGAGGAGAAGGCGACGGCCTTCTTGCGGTCCTCGTTGATGGAGACCTGGTTGATGTCGAAGTCGAACTTCTTGGCGCCGGGCGCGAACGCGCTGTTGAACGGCGTGTGCTGCCAGACCACCGCATCGCGCTCGTAGCCGAGCTGCTTCGCCACCGCGTACGCCACCGCCGACTCGAACCCCTTGCCGTTGGACGGGTCGTCGTCGGAGAACCAGGGGGCGTACGCGGGCTTGTCCGTGCCCACGGTCAGCTTCCCCGGGACCTCGGTGGCGAGCTTGCCCGGCGCGCACGCCCCGGCCGTCCCACCGGCCTGGCCCGATGCTTTCGTCTGCGGTCCGGCCTCCGGCTGCGGGGCGCAGCCGGTCAGGGCGGCGAGGAGGACGGCGGCGGAGCAGGCGGCGGTGACCAGGGAACGGTTGGCGAGATGCATAGCGGGAGACTTCCAGTGCGCGGGCCTCCCTGTCGAGATTTTCCAGCAACTGTCCGCATAGTGAGAAGGGGTGTTGCGGACGTGTGAACTCCGTGGTGGGAGGCCTGACTTCGGGTGGTCTCGCTCACTCCGTCCCGGTCTCCCGCAGGTCCACGATCCGCCGGATCTTGCCCACCGAACGCTCCAGCGACTCCGGGTCCACGATCTCGACGTTCACCGACACCCCGACGCCGTCCTTGACGCCTGCCGCGATGGCCCGGGCCGCCTTCTCCCGTTCGTCGGCCGTCGCGTCCGGCCGCGCCTCCGCGAAGACCGTGAGCGCGTCCAGCCGCCCGTGCCGGGTCAGCCGCAGCTGGAAGTGCGGGGCGACGGCGGGCGTACGGAGCACGATCTCCTCGATCTGGGTCGGGAACAGGTTCACCCCGCGCAGGATCACCATGTCGTCGCTGCGCCCGGTCACCTTCTCCATCCGCCGGAAGATCCGGGCCGTCCCCGGCAGCAGCCGCGTCAGATCCCGGGTGCGGTAGCGGATCACCGGCATCGCCTCCTTGGTCAGCGAGGTGAAGACCAGCTCCCCTTCCTCCCCGTCGGGCAGCACCTCACCGGTGAACGGGTCCACCACCTCCGGGTAGAAGTGGTCCTCCCAGATGTGCAGCCCGTCCTTCGTCTCCACGCACTCCTGCGCCACCCCGGGGCCCATCACCTCGGAGAGCCCGTATATGTCGACCGCGTCGATCGCGAACCGGTCCTCGATCTCCCGCCGCATCGCCTCGGTCCATGGCTCCGCGCCGAAGATCCCCACCTCGAGGGAGGTCGTCCGCGGGTCGACGCCCTGCCGCTCGAACTCGTCCAGCAGCGTCAGCATGTACGACGGCGTCACCATGATGATCTCGGGGCGGAAGTCCTGGATCAGCTGCACCTGCCGGGCGGTCATGCCGCCGGAGGCGGGGATCACCGTGCAGCCGAGCCGCTCGGCCCCGTAGTGCGCGCCGAGCCCGCCGGTGAACAGCCCGTAGCCGTAGGCCACATGGACCTTGTGGCCGGGCCTGCCGCCCGCCGCCCTGATCGACCGGGCGACCACGTCGGCCCAGGTGTCCAGGTCCCGTTCGGTGTACCCGACCACGGTCGGGCGCCCGGTCGTCCCGCTGGAGGCGTGGATGCGGCGGACGTCCCGCTCCGGCACGGCGAACATCCCGAAGGGGTAGTTGTCGCGCAGATCGGCCTTGGTGGTGAAGGGGAAGCGGGCGAGGTCGGCGAGCGTACGGCAGTCCTCCGGCCGCAGCCCCGCCCCGTCGAAGGCGGCCCGGTAGAAGGGGACGTTCTCGTAGGCGTGGCGCAGGGTCGTGCGGAGCCGTTCCAGCTGGAGGGCCTCCAGCTCCGCGCGTCCGAGCCGCTCCGCCGCGTCCAGCATGGCTGTCATCAGGGCCCTTCCTCCCGAACCGGGCGACCGATCATTCGGTCGATCTTCCTGGGAGCAGTAATTCAGGAGGCCGGGGGCGCTGGCAAGAGCGGCGCACGGATCATCCCCGCGGACCGGGGGCGCGGCTCCCCGACGGCCTCCCGCCGGCTTCCGCGGATCGGCTCGTGGCGAAGCACGTTGCGCACGGCCCCGTGCGCCTGTTCGGATGGGTGGTATGCCGACCTTCTCCGCGTACGACACCACCCGGCTCGCCTACCACCTGGTGGGGGAGGGCGAGCCGCTGATCTGCCTGCCCGGCGGGCCGATGAGGGCGAGCGCCTGCCTGGGGGAGCTGGGCGGGCTCGGTGCCGTACGGCAGCTGGTCCTGCTCGACCTGCGCGGAACGGGCGACTCCGCCGCACCCGAAGACCCCGCCACCTACCGGTGCGACCGGCTCGTCGACGACGTGGAGGCGCTGCGCGAACACCTCGGCCTGGACCGGATCGACCTGCTGGCCCACTCGGCGGGCGCGAACCTGGCCCAGCTGTACGCCGCCCGGCACCCGGAGCGGCTGCGCACCCTCACCCTGATCACCCCCTCCACCCAGGCCGCCGGTATCCCCGTCACCCACCAGGACCTGCGCGACGCGGCCCGGCTGCGCAGCGGCGAACCCTGGTACGCCGAGGCACGGGCCGCCCAGGAGGCGCTGCTCGCGGGCGGGCCCTTCGCCGAGCTGTGGCCCGCCGTCCGGCCGCTCACCTACGGCCGCTGGGACGGGACGGCGAAGGCCCACGCCGCCGCCTCCGCCGGGCAGACCAACGCCGAGGCGCGCGGCCGGTACGACGACGGCGCGTACGACCCCGCCACCACCGTCCCGGCCCTGCGCGAGCTGACCGCGCCGGTCCTCGTCCTCGCCGGGGAGCTGGACGGTCACCCGAGCCCGGACCGGGCGACGGAGCTGGCCGCGCTCTTCCCGTACGGCGAGTTCACCGTCCAGAAGGGCGCGGGGCACTTCCCGTGGCTCGACGATCCGGGGGCCTTCTCCCGTACGGTCGCGGCCTTCCTCGACGGGGAGGTCCGGAGTGTGTCGGCGGGCGGTGTCCGGCTCGCCTACCGGGTGTGGGGCGACCCCGCCGCCCCGCCGGTCGTCCTGCTCCACGGCCGGGGAGGCTCCTCCCTCACCTGGACGCGGATCGCCGGGGAACTGGCCGCCGAACACCGCGTGTACGCCCCCGACTTCCGGGGCCACGGGCTCAGCGACTGGCCCGGCCACTACTCCTTCGAGCTGTTCCGCGACGACCTGCACGCCTTCCTGGAGGCCCGCAACCTGGCGGGCGCCACCGTCGTGGGGCACTCCATGGGCGGGGTGGCCGCCTACCTCCTCGCCCAGCGCGAACCGGGGCTCATCGGCCGGCTCGTCATCGAGGACGCCCCGCCGCTCCTCCCGCTCGACCCGCCCCGCCCGGCCGCCGAACGCCCCGAAGGCGAGCTGGACTTCGACTGGCCCGTCGTCCCGCACACCGACGCCCAGCTGAACGCCCCGGACCCGGCCTCCCGCGAGCGGCTGGCCGAGATCACCGCCCCGACGCTGGTCATCGGCGGCGGTGCGACGAGCCACATCGACCAGAAACAGCTGGCCCACATGGCGGAGACCATCCCCGACGCCGTGTTCGTCACCATCGAGGCGGGCCACCTCGTCCACACCGCCCGGCCGGAGGAGTTCCTCGCCGCGCTCCGGTCGTTCGGCCTGGGCTGACCGTCAGCGCCGCTCCGGCGGGGCCGGGACCAGCCGGTACGCGTCGCCCGCGCGCCGGACGGATCCGGCGGTCGGCGGCGGGAAGTGGGTGCCGAGCAGCAGCGCCGGGTGCCGGCCAGCGAGTCGAGCAGCCGGTGCCGGGTCCGGGCCGCGAGACCGGGGTCGAGGTCCGCGCAGCTGCAGATCCCGGGGTGCGTCAGCTGGACGGGGTGGTGGATGCTGTCGCCGGTGACGACCGCCCGCTCGCCGTGGCTGCTCAGCTCCACCGCCACCTGCCCCGGTGTATGGCCGGGCGTCGGCAGCAGACGTACGCCCGGGGCGATGTCCGTACCCCCGTCGGAGACGTCCACCAGATCGAAGAGACCCGCCTCCCGGACGGGGTGCACGGCGTCCCGGAACATCTGCTGCTGCGGCTCGTCCGGCTCGGCGCCTGCCCAGTGGTCCCACTCGGTGCGCGAGGTGAGATACCGCGCGTTGGGGAACATAGGCACCCGGTTATCGCCCTCGGCCCGGGTGTTCCGCCCCACGTGGTCGGTGTGGAGGTGGGTCAGCACGACGAGGTCGACGCTCTTCGGCGCGAAGTCCGCCGCCTTCAGCCGCTCCTCGTAAGCGGTCCGCTGCTGGTGCCAGGCGGGGTTGGCCCGCTGCTTCCCGTTGCCGATGCCGGTGTCGACGACGATCCGCAGGCCGTCCGTCTCGACGGCGAAACCGTGGCTCGCCAGTCGGAGGACCCCCTGGTCGTCGGCGAACTCGGGGAGCAGCCAGGGTGTCCGGGTGACGAGATCGGCGGTCGCCTCGGGCAGCAGCCACGGCCCGGTCTCCGGCGGCAGGGGCGTCTCGTCGATGCGCCGGACGGTGTGGTCGCCCACGGACCACGTGGGGACGGGGCGCGTGGATGCCGGTCCGGTGCTGGCTTGCCTGATCACGGGGCCCCTCAGAGCAGAGCTAACGCAAACACATTGCTTTTACGTATCCGAGGAGGAGCTGCATGAGCCCCAGGCCGATGGCCCGCCCCGGCGGGCGCAGCGCACGGGTGCAGGAGGCCGTCCACGCGGCGGTCCGTGACCTCCTGGGTGAAGTGGGCCGGGACGCGCTGACCGTGCCCCTGGTGGCGGCCCGAGCCGGGGTCACGCCGTCCACCGTCTACCGCCGCTGGGGCGATCTGCGCGAGCTGCTCTCCGACGTCGCGGTCGAGCACCTGCGCCCGGACGCCGACCCCGCCGACCTCGGCAGCCTCCGGGCCGACCTCGACGCGTGGGCGGAGCAGTTCCTCGACGAGATAGCCTCCCCGGCCGGACGCGCCTCCATCAGGGACGCGCTCCTCGGTGACCCCGACGGCGACAACGCCGGCCGCTGCTCCGCGTACGCCGCCCAGCAGATCGAGGCCATCCTGAACCGCGCCGCCCGGCGCGGCGAACCGGCCCCGGACACGGAAACGCTCATCGACCTGGTCGTGGCACCGGTCATGTACCGCATCCTGTTCCGCCCCGGTGGCCTGGACGCCGCGTACGTACAGGGCCTGGTGACCCACGCCCTCGGCGGGCGGTGACCTCTCAGTCGTCCGCCCTCGCCCCGGCCGCCGCCACCGCCTTGGCCCAGCGGTAGTCAGCCTTGCCGCTCGGTGAGCGCTGGATCCGGTCGGCCAGGACCAGGGCGCGCGGGATCTTGTATCCGGCGAGCCGGGTCCGGCAGTGGGCCTGGACCGCGTCCAGGTCCAACGCCGCCGCCCCCTCGCGGAGTTCGAGGACGGCCGCGACCCTGCTGCCCCAGCGTGCGTCGGGGACGCCCGCCACGAGTGCGTCGTACACGTCCGGGTGGGACTTGAGGGCCTGCTCGACCTCCTCCGGATAGACCTTCTCCCCGCCGGTGTTGATGCACTGCGAGCCCCGGCCGAGCACGGTGACGATGCCGTCCGCGTCCACGGTCGCCATGTCGCCCAGCAGCACCCACCGTTCGCCGTTCTTGTGGAAGAAGGTGTCGGCGGTCTTGGCCGGGTCGTTGTAGTAGCCGAGCGGTACGTGGCCCCGCTGGGCGATGCGACCCACCTCGCCCGGTGCCACCGGCTCGTACGTCGCCGGATCGACCACGGCCGTACGGGCGTTGACCTGGACCCGGAAGCCGCGCTCGGGGCCGGAGTCGGCGGTCGCCGTGCCGTTGAAGCCGGACTCGGAGGAGCCGAAGTTGTTGAGCAGCATCACGGTCGGCACCAGCGCCTGGAACTCCGCCCGCACCGAGTCCGACATGATCGCCCCGGAGCTGGAGACGGAGAACAGCGACGAACAGTCCGTCCCGCGCAGCGGCCCGTTGAGGGCGTCGATCAGCGGACGCAGCATCGCGTCGCCCACCAGGGAGACGCTGGTGACCTTCTCCCTCTCGATCGTCCGCAGCACCTCCTCGGGGACGAACTTGCGGTGCACGACGACCCGTTGACCGAAGTTGAAGCCGATGAACGCGGTGAGCGTGGAGGTGCCGTGCATCAGCGGGGGAGTGGGGAAGAAGGTGATGCCGTCCCCGCCCGCCGCCACCCGCTCGGCCAGCTCCTGCGGACTCCTCACCGGTTCCCCGGTCGGCGCGCCACCACCAAGGCCCGAGAAGAACAGATCCTCCTGACGCCACATCACCCCCTTGGGCATACCGGTCGTGCCGCCGGTGTAGATGATGAACTGGTCGTCGGCGGAGCGGGGTTCGAAGCCGCGCAGGGGGGAGCCGGAGCTCTCGGCCTCGGTGAAGGGGGCGGCCTCCAGGTCCGGTGGAGCGGGCGTCGATCCCACCCGGACCAGGTGGCGCAGTGCCGGGGCCTGCGCGGACGCCGCCGCCACCCGCTCGTCGAACGCGCCGTCGAAGACGAGCCCCGCCAGATCCGCGTCCCGGTAGAGGTAGACCAATTCCTCTTCTACGTAGCGGTAGTTGACGTTCACCGGCACCAGCCGGGCCTTGAGTGCCCCCAGGGCTGTCTGGAGGTACTCGATCCCGTTGTAGAGGTGCAGACCCAGGTGTTCGCCCGGGCGGAGGCCCGCGCCGATGAGGTGGTGGGCGATCCGGTTGGCGGCGGCGTCCAGCTGGAGGTAGGTGAGACGCCGCTCGGCGCCCGTACCGGGATGGTCGACGTAGAGGAGTGCCTCACGGTCGGGGACCACGTCCACGACCGACTCGAACAGGTCGGCAAGGTTGTACTCCACCGTTCCTCCTGACCCCGGATGACTGGCGACTCGGCCGTCATTAGAGCGCCGGTCGGCACAAGTGGGAAGGGGCGGCGTCGAAAGAATCTGACTGACAGTCAGAAAACTATTGAACTGTGAACCCGCCTCCTGCAACCTGTTCCAGGTCCGCAGAGGGGAGTTCGTCATGGGCGGTACGGAACACCTGACCGTGGAGCGCGAGGGCGCCACACTGGTGCTCACCCTGAACAGGCCGGAGGCCAGGAACGCGCTGTCGCTGCCGATGCTCGTCGGCCTCTACGACGGCTGGCTCGCGGCCGACGCCGACGACGGGGTCCGCTCGATCGTCCTCACCGGCGCGGGCGGCGCGTTCTGCTCCGGCATGGACCTCAAGGCGCTCGCGGGCGACGGCATGGCGGGGCAGGAGTACCGCGCGCGGATGACCGCCGACCCGGACCTGCACTGGAAGGCGATGCTGCGCCACCACCGCCCGCGCAAACCGGTGATCGCCGCCGTGGAGGGCCCCTGTGTCGCCGGGGGCACCGAGATCCTCGTGGGAACGGATATCCGTATCGCCGGGGCGGGCGCCACCTTCGGGCTCTTCGAGGTCCGGCGCGGCCTCTTCCCCATCGGCGGCTCCACCGTCCGGCTGCCGCGCCAGATCCCGCACACCCACGCCCTCGAAATGCTCCTCACCGGTCGCCCGTACACCGCCGACGAGGCCGCCTCCATCGGGCTCATCGGCCGGGTCGTGCCCGACGGCACCGCCCGGGAGGAGGCCCTCGCCGTCGCCGAACGGATCAACGCCTGCGGCCCGCTCGCCGTGGAGGCCGTCAAGGCGTCGGTCTACGAAGGCGCCGAGCTGACCGAGAGCGAGGCGCTGGCCGCCGAACTCCAGCGCGGCTGGCCCGTGTTCGCCACCGAGGACGCCAAGGAGGGCGCCCGCGCCTTCGCCGAGAAGCGCCCGCCCGTCTACCGCCGCGCCTGACCCCGCGTCTCGTGCCCCGAGCCCCAAGTCCTCAGCCCGGAGACCGGAGTTCTGATTCCTGAGCCTAGGAGAGAGCCATGACCGAGATCCTCAGCGCCCCGCTGGTGGTCGAGTTCCCCTTCACCCGCTCCCTGGGCCCCGTCCAGAGCGCCTTCCTCACCGGACTGCGCGAGCGCACCGTCCTCGGCGTCCGCACCGACGACGGCAGGGTCCTCGTCCCGCCCGTCGAGTACGACCCCGTCACCGCGAACGAACTCCGCTCGCTCCTCCGGGTCGCCCCCACCGGCACCGTCACCACCTGGGCCTGGAACCCCGCCCCGCGCCGCGACCAGCCCCTGGGCACCCCCTTCGCCTGGGTGCTCGTCCGCCTCGACGGCGCCGACACCGCGCTCCTGCACGCCCTGGACGCCCCCGGACCCGACGCCGTGCACACCGGGATGCGCGTCCGGATCCGCTGGGCCGCCACCCGTACCGGAGCCATCACCGACATCGCCTGCTTCGAGCCGTACGACGGTGAGCCGGGAACCACCGAACCCGTGCCGCACGGCGGGGAGTTCACCGACTCCGTCACCGGCATCACCGTCCCCGCCCGCCTGGACTACGTCCACACCCCCGGCCGCGCCCAGAGCGCCTACCTCAAGGCGCTGGAGGACCACCGCACCGTCGGCGAACGCTGCCCCGCCTGCCGCAAGGTCTACGTACCGCCGCGCGGCGCCTGCCCCACCTGCGGCATCGCCACCGCCGAGCAGGTCGAGGTCGGCCCGCGCGGCACCGTCACCACCTTCTGCATCGTCAACATCAAAGCGAAGAACCTGGACATCGACGTCCCCTACGTCTACGCCCACATCGCCCTCGACGGCGCCGACCTCGCGCTCCACGGCCGCATCGCCGGCATCCCGTACGACCAGGTCCGCATGGGGCTGCGCGTCGAGCCGGTCTGGGCCGAGGGCGCCCGCCACCCCGACCACTACCGGCCCACCGGGGAGCCCGACGCCGGCTACGACACGTACAAGGAGCTGGTGTAGATGCGAGACGTGGCGATCGTCGCCTTCGCCCAGAGCCCGCACCGACGGCGTACGGACGAACTCTCCGAGGTCGACCTGCTGATGCCCGTCCTCCACCAGGTGCTGGAGACCACCGGCCTCAAGGCCAACGAGATCGGCTTCACCTGCTCCGGCTCCGCCGACTACCTCGCCGGGCGCGCCTTCTCCTTCACCATGGCGCTCGACGGCGTCGGCGCCCACCCCCCGATCTCCGAGTCCCATGTCGAGATGGACGGGGCCTGGGCGCTGTACGAGGCCTGGGTGAAGATCATGACAGGGGAGGCCGACACCGCGCTCGTCTACGCGTACGGCAAGTCCTCGCCCGGCCAGGTCCGCGACGTCCTCACCCGCCAGCTCGACCCCTACTACCTCGCCCCCCTCTGGCCCGACTCCCTCGCCCTCGCCGCCCTCCAGGCGCAGGCACTCCTCGACGCGGGCCACGCCGACCGAGCCGCCCTCACCGCCATCGCCACCCGCAGCCGCACCGACGCCGCCGCCAACCCGTACGCCCAGCTCACCGGAGACGTCCCCGCCGGGGGCCTCCTGGTCCACCCGCTGCGCACCGGCGACTGCCCGCCCATCGGTGACGGCGCCGCCGCCGTGATCCTCGCCGCCGGGGACACCGCCCGCGCCCTCTGCGCCCGCCCCGCCTGGATCCGGGGCATCGACCACCGCATCGAGGCCCACGCCCTCGGCGTCCGCGACCTCACCGACTCACCCTCCACCCGGCTCGCCGCCCGGCATGCCGGAGCCTTCGAACGGCCTGTCGACACAGCCGAGTTGCACGCCCCCTTCACCTCCCAGGAGGTGATCCTCCGCACGGCCCTCGACCTCGGCGACGACGTCCGTGTCAACCCCTCCGGAGGAGCCCTCGCCGCCAACCCGATCATGGCGGCGGGCCTCATCCGGCTCGGCGAGGCCGCCGCCCGCATCCACCGGGGCGCGTCAGTTAGGGCGCTCGCCCACGCCACCTCCGGGCCCTGCCTCCAGCAGAACCTGGTCGCCGTCCTGGAAGGGGAGAGCGCTCATGGTTAAGGAGCCCGTCGCCGTCGTCGGCATCGGCCAGACCAAGCACGTCGCCGCCCGGCACGACGTCTCCATCGCCGGACTGGTCCGCGAGGCGGCGGTCCGCGCGCTGGAGGACGCCGGACTGACCTGGAGCGACATCGACGCCGTCGTCATCGGCAAGGCCCCCGACTTCTTCGAGGGCGTGATGATGCCGGAGCTGTATCTCGCGGACGCGCTCGGAGCCGTCGGCAAACCGATGCTCCGCGTCCACACGGCCGGTTCGGTCGGCGGCTCCACCGCTCTCGTCGCCGCCAACCTGGTCGCCGCCCGCGTCCACCGGACCGTCCTGACCCTCGCCTTCGAGAAACAGTCCGAGTCCAACGCCATGTGGGGGCTCTCCCTGCCCGTCCCCTTCCAGCAGCCCCTGCTGGCCGGGGCGGGCGGCTTCTTCGCCCCGCACGTCCGCGCGTACATGCGCCGTACGGGAGCACCGGACACGGTCGGCTCCCTCGTCGCGTACAAGGACCGCCGCAACGCGCTCAAGAACCCCTACGCGCACATCCACGACCCGGACCTCACCCTGGAGAAGGTCCAGGCGTCCCCCATGCTCTGGGACCCGATCCGCTACTCGGAGACCTGCCCCTCCTCCGACGGAGCCTGCGCGATGGTCCTCACCGACCGCGAGGGCGCGAGCCGCGCCCCGTACCCGCCCGCATGGGTGCACGGCGGCGCGATGCGCAGCGAACCCACCCTCTTCGCGGGCAAGGACTTCGTCTCTCCGCAGGCCGGCAAGGACTGCGCGGCCGATGTCTACCGGCAGGCCCGGATCACCGACCCGCGCCGGGAGATCGACGCCGTCGAGATGTACGTCCCGTTCTCCTGGTACGAGCCGATGTGGCTGGAGAACCTCGGCTTCGCCGGTGAGGGCGAGGGGTGGAAGCTCACCGAGGCGGGCGTCACCGAACTCGACGGCGACCTCCCCGTCAACCCGTCGGGCGGGGTGCTGTCCACCAACCCCATCGGCGCCTCGGGCATGATCCGCTTCGCCGAGGCGGCGCTCCAGGTACGGGGACGGGCGGGCGACCACCAGATCGACGGGGCCACCCGGGCGGTCGGCCATGCCTACGGCGGCGGGGCGCAGTTCTTCGCCATGTGGCTCGTCGGCTCACAGCCCCCGCCGGGATGACGGCCCCCCCGCCCGGGCCTCCCGGGCGGGGGCTGGGAGGCACCGGCTCAGGCCAGCGGGCAGCTGACCGGCAGCACCCGTTCGGTCAGCCGCCCCCGGAGCAGGCCGTCGGCGGTGAACTCCGCATCGGTGAGCCAGTCCGCCACCGTCAGCTGCTCCACCAGCGCCTCCAGCCCGTCGGGCTCGACAGCGCACCAGGAGGCGAGGGGCTCCACCTCGACGCCCTCGCCGTCGGGCCCCAGCCGCCCGTCGGCGCTGGTCCGTACGGCCAGGGCCAGGGCCAGCAGCCGGACATCGGCGCCGGTCTTCTTCTTCCGGAGCTTCTTGTCGCCCACCACCCGCTGGGCCCACCCGCTGAGCTTGGGGCGGGTCTTCCGGCCGAAGACGAACGGACCCGGGCCGTCCTCGTCGGGCATCAGGGACGGGATGGTGATCGGGGTGGGGCTCTCCGGACGGGAGGCGAGCAACTCCTCGACCGTACCGGGGAAGGAGAGCCAGCCGCTCTCCACGAGCCGGCCGATGAGCTCCTCGGGATCCGTCAGGGGCAGCCCCCTGACGTCCTGCCCCACGAGGTTGCCGGTGCCGGTGAGCGCCGAGCGCAGGGTCAGCAGCACCGCCAGGAGGCGGGCCTCCGCGCCGGGCACCGGGGTGTGCTCGGCGACATGGGCGAGGATCGCCCGGGCGTGGTCCCACTGCGTGAGGCCGGGCAGCAGCCGGCTGGTGACCTGACCGTCGCCCGCCGGGCTCTGGCCGGTGCGCTGCTGGTGCTGGAGGAGAGCGGCGGCGGCCGCCTGCTCGGCGCGCTCCGCCTCCAGCCGCAGTTCGGTCTCCCCGGTGACCTCCGCCCAGGTCCGGAAGGCCTTCGCCTTGCGGGAATGGAGCTCGGACAGCTCGACCAGATCCGGTTCGGGGCGCTGCTGATAGGCGCGGAAGAGATCGCCCAGTTCGATCAGCTCCTCGCGCAGGGCGACGGGGTGCAGGTCGAACGGCACGATCCGCTGCGCGATCTTCCCGGACCGGCGCTTGCGGCGGGGCCGGGGGGGACGGGCCGCGGGCACCCCCTCGGGGACGGGGGCCGGGGCCGCTGCGGCGTGGGAGAACTGCGGGCCGATCTGGGCGGGCGGCCGGGGCGCGGCGGCCCGGGCCCCTCCGGCCGGAGCCCCTGCCGCGGGGGCGGCGGACGGGGAGGCGACCGCCGGGGCGGTGGCGACGACCTTCGCCGTGGGATGGGCGGCCGCACAGCGCGCGCAGCACTCCAGGGCCCGCCACCAGCGGCCCTGCCGGTCGTTGATGACGGCCAGGACGACCGGGCCCCCGCACCGCGACGCCGGGGCCCGGTCGCGGGGGCCGTCGGTCCGCACATGGGTGTGGCAGTCATCGGCCCGGCAGGCGCAGTACGCCTCGGGCCGGGGCCCCGACGCGGCCCGCAGATGTGTCGCCAGGTGCGCGACGGCTGCGGTACGGCCGACGGCGGCGGACGGCAGGACCTGGGGGGCGCAGCCCGGGCGCCCGCACGAGACGCGTACCGCCGTACCGCCCCGGTCGGCCGGGTCCAGACGCACCATCCACGCGCGCCCCGCCACCCGCTCTTCCAGCCCGCCCACTGTGCCCTCCACCGTCATCCTGTCCTCTCCTCCGGCGCATCGCCGTATCCGTCTCGCGGCGCACCGCCGTCCCCGCACCCACCACTGCCACGGCGGACCGGGCACGGCGGTGATCCAACGGTATGCGGCACATGGGTCCGTCGTGCAGGAACTTGCGCCGATTCCACGCGGAAGAGTCGAGGGTGTGCCCGAACGTGCGCCGACGCGGTGCCGGGAGGGTAAGGGCCGGGGTGCCGCGCACGATGTCCGCCGGTGGCCGGAAGGCCGGGCCCGGGGCGGTGGCCGGGCCCGGGCCCGGCTCCGCGACGTGAGCCGGGCCACGTACCATGTCAGCATGTCCTTCCTCCGCCGCCGCAGCGCCGCAACACCCGCGGGCCCGGACTTCGATGTCCTGGCCATGGACCCGGGGGACTGGCCCGGCAACCTGGGCGCCGGTCTGCTCCCCGCGCCCGACGGCAGCTGCCAGGGCGTCTTCCTCCGATACGACCTGTACGGCGGCCGTGGCCCGGCCATGATCATCGGCAATCTCCCGGAGGGCTCGCCCGCCCGCGAGACCGAGGAGGGCCAGGTTCCCTTCGAGGTCGCGCAGCTGCTGCTGGCCCTGGAGAACGACGAGCCGATCGAGGTCGTCAGCAGCGAGGACGTCCCCGTGATGCAGGGCGACAACCTGCTGATCGTCCGCCGGGTGAAGCTCTCGGAGAGCCGTATCGCCTGCGTCCAGTTCGACCGCAGCGACGGGGTGCTCGTCACCATCGCCAGCTGGGACCGGCCCATCACCGACGATCTCTACACCCTTCTGAAGCCCCTTCCCGCCGAGCTGTTCCAGCAGGGCTGAAACGTCACTGCATAGGCCGCCCGAATATGCCGGGCGGCCTTTCTCCTGCCTGGTCCTTCTTCATGCCCGGCCTCTCTTCGTCTCCGGCCACTCGTCCTGGCTGACCACCGGAGCATCCGGCTCCAGGAGCGTCCGGGCACGGCGAACGGCCCGCCGCGTGTCAGTCGCGACGGGCCGTGCGGCGCACGGCGGTGGCCGTGCCGTCCGCGGGCCGGGAACTACGCCCTGCTGCCCGCCAGGTCCGCCATCAGCCGGGTCACCTGGGCCGCCGAGGTGCCGAGTCCGGTCGGCCCGGCGAGGATCTGCGGGGCGCCGTGCCCGCGGCGCAGGTCCTCCTCGCGGTAGCGGCGGCAGCCCCGGTGCCAGATGAGGATGCCCGCGAGCCAGTGCTTCAGCTCCTGCACATAGCCCGCCAGCACCTCCCGCGCCTCGGCGTCGAGATCGAAGTCGTCGTACAGTACCGGGAGTTCCACCTCCGCCACATGCAGGAACTGCCGCAGCCGGGATTCCATCAGGTCGTGCACGATCCGTACGCCCGTCGGATAGTCGACGCCGAAGAAGTTCTGGACGACCAGGACGCCGTTGTGCACCTCACCCTCGTACTCGATCTCCTTCTGGTACGAGAACAGGTCGTTGAGCAGGCACGCGTAGTCCGCGGCCGCGTTCTCCAGCGACCGCATCGGGCCGCTCCGGTAGACCGCCTCGGGCACCTTCCTGCCGTGGGCGAGCCGGCACAGGCTCATCGTCAGGTCCGAACCGAAGGTCGCCCGCCGCATCTCGGTGTAGTCGACCGGGTCAGGGATACGGTTCTGCGCCTGGTTGGCCAGCTCCCACAGCCAGCTCTCGGTCATCGACTCGATCGCGGTCCGGAAGGCGCGCCGCGCCTCCGGGTCCATCGGCCCCGCCGTCCGGAGCCACAGATCGCCCAGCGACCGCTCCAGCGCGTTCACCGGCTCGGGGGTGGCCTCGCCGTCCAGCGGCATGAAGAGCGAGAGCCGCTCGTTGGCCAGCCGGGCCCCCGCCAGGTCCCTGGTCCGCCCGTGCACCACGGGGAACCAGTCGTCACCGTACGTACCCCAGGCCAGCCACGCCGAGGAGATGTCCAGCTCCTCCGGTGCTGCGTCCGGGTGGATGCCCGCCGCGCAGAGGGGGAGGTCGATCGCGAGGATCCGCTCCTCGTCCCAGATGTGCGAGCCCGGGACGCCCGGCTGCGCCTCCAGGATGCCCATGCGGCGCGCCCAGTCGACCAGCCGGAGCCTGGCTCCCTCCAGATGCGGGCTCAGCGTCGTGGAGAACGGCAGCTTCAGGTCGGGGACGACCGAGGGGCCGACGTGCTGGAAGGGCCGGTGGCTGTGGCTGCGGGCCCGTGCCGTCTCGGAGCGGAGGGTGAACTTGATGGAGGCGGCGGACATGCCGAAGCCCGCCACCGCCTCTCCGGCCCCGCCGCCGTTCATGTACCGGCTGGAGCGCATGTGCCACTCGTGGCCGCCGGACTGCCAGTCCTGGAGCCCCTTGACGTACGCGAGGACGGAAGCGGTCTGCGCCGGGTCGAGGCCCCTCTCCGCGCAGAGCGGGCCCAGTTCGGTGAGGGCGGTGTTCTCGAACTGGTGGAGCCGCGAGGTCAGCAGGTCGTTGACGGCCTCGGCGGCCTCCTGGGTCGTGCACCCGAGGAACTTCTCCAGGACCAGGACCCCGTTGCTGTTCTCGCCCTCGTCCTCGACCTCGCGCTGGTACGAGAAGAGGTCGTTGCGCAGGTGCACCCCGTCGGAGAAGGCGTCCCGCAGGACCCGCAGCGGGCGCGACCCGGCGACGGCAGCGGGCACCTCGGCGTTCGCCGCGTACTCCACGAGCCCGGCCGACCAGGGGGCGCCGCCGACCTTGCGGCGCATCTCGATGTACTCGACGGGGTTGGCGATGCGGCCCTCGTTGATGTTGGAGAGCTCCCAGAGCGACTCGTTGAGGAGGTTCTCCGTCGCCACCGCGAACCGGGCGCGCCACGCGTCCGACATCGCGGGGATCGTCCGCTCCCACAGGTCCGCGAGGCCCGCCTCGACGGGATTCTCCGGCTCGGGCATGGCCGCCCCGCGCTCCATCGGCATGAAGGCGGGCAGCCGGTCCAGATAGCGCTTGGCGCCCTCACGGTCGGGCGTGCGCTTGAACAGCTCCAGGAAGTGGTCGTCGAAGAAGAAGACCCACACGTACCAGTCGGTGACCAGGGACAGGGCCTCGGCCGAGCAGTCGGGGTGGGTGTAGGCGCAGAGCAGGGCGTAGTCGTGCGCCTCGAGGTCCTTCTCCTCCCAGATGCCGGATCCCTCCAGCATCCCCATCCCGCGTGCCCACTCCCGGGTATGTGTCCGTGCCGCCTCCACATGAGGGTTGAGCCGGGCCGGATACGGAACATAGAAGTCCGGCAGTGAGAAGGGCTGTGCCATGTGCGATAGGCCTTTCCGGAAGGCTCCGCGCGGCGAGGGCGCGGATCGATGGTGTCCGCGCCAGCCCTACCCTTCGGCCAACCGGGGCACGCACCAGAGGGATTAGTCAGATAATCGTGGTCTGGTCTGTGCCTGTTGGGCGTGCCTTTTCGGCGCGCCCGTTAGGTGTGGCGGCCCGCAGTGTGCGGCGTCGACTCAGTAGGCGGAGTCGACGTTGTCGATCGAGCCGTACCGGTCCGCGGCGTAGTTGGCGGCGGCGGTGATGTTGGCGACCGGGTCGGTGAGCTTCTTCGGGGTGCCCTTGACGTGGTACGCGTCGAAGGTCGGCTGGATCACCTGGAGCAGGCCCTTGGAGGGGATGCCGTTGCGCGCGTTGATGTCCCAGTCGTTGACGGCGTTCGGGTTGCCGCTGGACTCGCGCATGATGTTGCGGTGCAGCCCCTCGTAGGAGCCGGGGATGTTCTTCTTCTTCATGATGTCGAGCGACTCGCGTATCCAGCCGTCGAGGTTGTTCGCGTACTTCTTGGGAGCGGCCTTGGGGGCGGCCTTCTTGGGGGCGGCAACGGCCTTGCGCTCGGTGGAGCGGTTGGCGGCCTGCTTCTCGGAGCGCGCCTTCTCGGCGGCCTTCTTCGCCTCGGCCTTGCGCTCGGCGACGGCCTTCGCGGCGGCGGCCTTGCGGTCGGCCGCGACCTTCTTCGCCGCGGCGGCGTCGGCGGCCGCCTTCTTCGCGGCGTTCTCCGCCGCAGCCTTCTCCGCCGCGATCTCCTGGGCCGTCGGGGCGCCGGTGGCGGCCTTCCCGGCGGTGGCGGAGGACTTGGCGGCGGTGGGCTGCGCCTCGCTCTGCCCGCCGGTCGCGGTGATGGCCGTGACGGAACCGGCCGCGACGAGCACGGCGGCGGCGAGCTTGTGGGAGCGGGTGATGCGGATGGTGCGGGGCATGCGTAGCTCTTCCTGTGGGGGACGGGGCCTGCGGCCATGGGCCGCGTGAGCAGAGACCGAGAGATGTCGGCCGCGACCGCCGTAGGGCGCTCGTCGCGGGCTCGGTCTCGGTGCTTGCCGGGATCCATGGTTAACGGCCGTCGAGACAGGAGGCAATGACCCTATTTACTAGGATGAGTAGTTGATAGGGAGAAATATCCCTTTTGGCGTTTTCGTTGCGCGGCAGGGGAGGGGTCGCGCCCACTACCCCCGCTCGTAGGTGACGTGGGTCTCGTGGCGCGCCTCACCCGGGGACGCCCCTCGGGTGGCGATCGGTCAGCGCCCCGTCACGGAGCGGCACAGCCTTGGCGGACTTCGCCCGCCGCCCGCCCGAGCCCGCTACGCCGGACCCGTATGCCCGTATGCCCGTATGCCCGTATGCCCGTATGCCCGTACGTCCCCGCCCCCGTCCGGACACAGCACAGCGCGCTGCGGGACCGGTGTGTCGGCACCTGTCCCGCAGCGCGCTTCCCTTACACAGTGGCCTTCTCGCCGTCCGGACTCAGCGCGTCCCGACCGCCGCCCGCACCGCCCGCCGCGCCATCGCGCAGTCGTCGTGCAGCCGGCGCAGCAGCAGCCGCTGCTCCTCGCCCGAGGAGAGCACCCACGGCCGGTCCTGCCCCGCGCTCACCGGGGGCGTCTCGCGCATGGTGCGCTGGACGGCCGTCTCGTAGTTACGGATCTCGCGGGTCAGCACGAGCATCAGGTTCACCAGGAACGCGTCCCGCGCGGCCGGTCCCCTGGCCTGCGCCAGCTGGCTGATCTGGCGCCGCGCCGCCGGGGCGTTGCCCAGCACCGTCCACAGCGTCGCCAGGTCGTAGCCCGGCAGATACCAGCCCGCGTGCTCCCAGTCGACCAGCACCGGGCCGGTCGGCGACAGCAGGATGTTGGAGAGCAGCGCGTCACCGTGGCAGAACTGGCCCATGGACTGACGGCCGCCCGTCTGGGCCAGACCGTGCAGCAGCTTCTGCAGGTCGCCCAGATCCCGGTCGGTGAAGAGACCGAGCTCGTGGTAGCGCGCGATCCGCGAACCGTAGTCGAGCGGCGCCTCGAACAGCCCGGGCGGCGGCCGCCAGGCGTTCACCCGGGCGATCGCCCCGAGCGCGGCCCGGATGTCGGCCCGCGGCGGGGCCTCCGCCGGATGCCGGGTCAGCGCGGCCACCCGTCCGGGCATCCGCTCGATCACCAGCGTGCAGTTCTCCGGATCCGCCGCGATCAGCCGGGGCACCCGCACCGGGGGGCGGTGCCGGACGAACGCGCGGTATGCCGCTATTTCGTGCTGGAACCGTTCCGTCCAGGCGGGGGAGTGGTCCAGTAAACACTTGGCCACGGCGGTGGCCCGCCCGGTGGCGCCCACGATCAGTACGGAACGGCCGCTGCGCCGCAGCACCTGGACCGGGTTGAACTCGGGGCAGATGCGCTGCACGGAGGCGATGGCCATCCGCACCTGCGCGCCCTGCGGCCCGGAGAGGTCGATTCTGCCGCTGAGAGGTCCGGCACCCGGTCCCGCCGCCCGCCGGGTCCGGCCGCCCAGACCCTGAGCCGGCGCACCGGCGTGGGGGGCGAGATACGGCCCGCCGCCCGTCCCCATGGGACGGAGCGGCCGGGGCGGGGCGGACACGGAGGACGATGCTGTGTACATGGGCGAGACAGATCCCTTCGTGCGCCGACAAGTTACGTACGCCAACCCGGCCGACGGCCGTTCGGCACCCTGGGGAGTACCTAGGGCTGCCGGGCGGGGTGGCGCTTTCCTACCTGACACCGGAGCGCGGGTGGCAGACCATCTGGCGGACCCTGGCGAACCCTGGCGAATAGTCACAGCGCATCTGACAGGGGGTTAGTGTCAAGTCAGCCGAGAACCTGGGGGCTTGACGTGACCGGAGAACCCAACACCCGTCTTTCCGACCTGTTCGGCCTGGCCGGCTGGTCCAAGGGCGAACTCGCGAGAATGGTGAACCGGCAGGCGGCGGCCATGGGCCACCCGCAGCTGGCCACCGACACCTCGCGGGTCAGGCGCTGGATCGACATGGGGGAGTCCCCCCGTGATCCCGTGCCCGAAGTGCTGGCAGCCCTGTTCACCGAGCGGCTCGGCCGTGTCGTGACCATCGAGGACCTCGGGTTCGGCCGACGCGGGCGTGCAGGGAAACGGCGTGACTCCGGGACGGAACGCGATCCCGATCAACTGCCGTGGGCGCCCGAGCGGACGGCAGCGGTCCTCACCGAATTCACGGGAATGGACCTCATGCTCAACCGACGCGGCTTGGTGGGTGCGGGCGCCGCGCTCGCCGCCGGCTCGACCATCGCCGGCCCCATGTACGACTGGCTGCACAGCGACCCCGTCCTGGCGGCCGACGCGCCACGCGCCAACGAACCGCAGCACGCCGACCCCGCCGGTCTCGACCGGTACGAGGCCGCGCCTGTGGGCTCCGAGGAGATCGAGGCCCTGGAGTACTCGGTCGAGGTGTTCCGCGCCTGGGACGCCTCCCGGGGCGGCGGGCTCCAGCGCAAGGCCGTGGTGGGCCAGCTCAACGAGGTGGGCGGCATGCTCGCCTACCGCCACCCCGACCACCTCCAGCGCCGCCTGTGGGGCGTCGCAGCCAACCTCGCCGTGCTCGCGGGCTGGATGTCCCACGACGTCGGCCTCGAACCCACCGCCCAGAAGTACTTCGTCATCGCCGCCCACGCGGCCCGCGAGGGCGGCGACCGGCCGCGCGCCGGTGAGGCGCTCTCCCGCGCCGCCCGGCAGATGGTCCACCTGGGCCGTCCCGACGACGCCCTCGACCTGATGAAGCTCGCCAAGTCCGGCTCGGGCGACGAGACCCTGCCCCGTACGCAGGCGATGCTGCGCACCATCGAGGCCTGGGCACAGGCGGCGATGGGCAAGGGCCAGGCCATGCGGCGCACCCTCGGTGAGGCCGAGGAGCTGTTCGTCTCGGACAAGGGCGACGTGCCCCCGCCCAGCTGGATGCAGATGTTCGACGAGGCCGACCTGCACGGCATGCAGGCCCTGGCGTTCCGCACGCTGGCCGAGCACGACCCGGCCGCCGCCGTCATCGCCCAGCACCACGCCAAGCAGGCCCTGGAGCTGCGGGTGGGCGGCCGTCAGCGGTCCAAGCTCTTCGACCACATCTCGCTCGCCTCGGCCTGCTTCATCGCCAACGACCCCGAACAGGGCGACCGGTACGCGAGGCTCGCCCTGATCTCGATGGGGGAGACCTCGTCGCACCGCACCTGGGACCGGCTCCGCGAGATGTACCGGCTCACCGGCCAGTTCGCCGGGCACGCCAGGATCCAGGACCTCCGCGAGCAGATCGAGCGGTCGTTGCCGCAGAGTCCGATCGCCAGGAAGGCCAAGGGGGCCCAGGCGTGAACTCCGTACGGGTCCGCCGGCGGAGACCGTAACCGCCGCGCGCACCTTCCGTCCTGACGCCCCGACGACGTGACGTCTGGACGCCCTGACCCCCGTCATGGCACCCGGCGGTCTTCCCTCCCGATGCTCCGGCGCTCCTTCGTCATGGAGTCCGGCAGCCCCGAGGGCCGGCCCCGAGCCCCGTCACGCCCTGATGCGGGCGACCAGCACACACGCGTCGTCCAGGCGCTCGGCCCCGCCGAACTCCTCGACCACGCCCCGCACGCACTCCTGTGCCGTACGGGCGTGGGCGAACCGGGGGGCGAGGGCGAGCAGCCGCTCCGGGCCCGCGCCCCGGTCGTCGCGCCGGGTGAGGCCGTCCGTGTGCAGCACCAGCACATCGCCGGGGAGCAGCCGCACCTCGTCCTGTTCGTACGCGACCTGCGACCCGGCACCGAGGAGGACCCCGTCCGGGGGCGGCAGTTGCCGTCCCGTCCCGTCACGGAAGAGCAGGGGCGGCGGGTGTCCCGCCTGCGCCCAGGAGAGCACCCCGCCTGCGGAGTCGTACCGGCAGCACAGGGCGCTGCCCAGGACGGACCGCATCGACGATTCGAGGAGGTGGTCGAGGTGACCCATCAGGGCACCCGGCTCGATACCGGCGACGGCCATGCCGCGCAGCGCGCCGAGGACCAGGGGCATGGCCGAGGTGGCGGGAAGCGCGTGCCCGGTCAGATCGCCGACGGTCAGCAGGGTCCGTCCGTCGGGCAGCTCCATCGCGTCGTACCAGTCGCCGCCGATGAGGCCGCCGGACGCGGAAGGGAGGTGGTGGGCGGCGATGTCCAGGGTGCCGGGGCGGTCTCCGGGCGGCGGGAGGCGCAGTGAACCGCGCCACGGCGGCGCCACGGTCTCCTGAGGCTCCGCGGCCGCCGGCTCCTCCGCGTGCTCGGGGGAGATGTGTCCGGTGGGCCCGTCGCGCAGGGCTGCTTCGTGCGGGGTGGTGTCGTACGGGGTGGTGTCGTGGTGCTCGTCGCGCAGGGCCGCGTCCCGGCTCCGGCCGACGCTCTCCTCGCCGCGACGCAGCTCCCCGACGTCCCGGAGCACGGCCCACATGGCGGCGGTGCAGCCCTCGGCGTCGAGGACCGGTTCGCCGGTCATATGGAGGGTGCGCACCCGGTTGTCGGGGAGCACGATGCGGAACTCCCCGTCCATCGGCCGCCCGTCGACGAGACAGCCCGTCACCATGGCGGTGAGCTTCGGCTGGTCGTCGGGGAGGAGGACGGACGGCAGGTCGTCCAGGGAGAGCGGTGGTGAACCGGGCGGCCGGCCGAAGATCTCGTACAGCTCCTCGGACCAGCTGACCTCGTCGGTGAGGAGGTTCCATTCGGCGCTGCCCACCCGCTGCGGCGGGAGACCGCCGGCCGACGGGTCCTCCGCAGGGGCGTGCCGTGCGCCGGAACGCTGGGCGGGGGGACCGGCCTTGAGCTGACCCAGATGCTGGTCGAGGTTGTCGAGATGCTGGACGGCCAGGTCGCACAGGGCACGCTGCCAGCGGGCCTGGGGGTCGTCCTCATTGGTCGCCGCCGCGTCACGTCCCACGGCCGCCACATCCCCGCGCAGCTGCCGGGCGCGGTGGATCAGCGCGTCGACGGCTTCGTGCGCGGGGGGCTGCGGTGCGGGGCGGTCCGCGAACAGATGGGACGGCATCTCGTACTCCGATACAGGCGCGGCGCGGCCGGGTCTCAGGGGCGGCCGCTATCGACTTTCGCACAGGCCGCGGCGGCCCGTAAGGCATTCGACAACACTCATCACGTAGTTGCTTCTGGCATATGCCACAGGCTGTACGGGAGGGGCGATGCTCCGAACGGGCGTACGGGTAAGGGGGGTTGGCCTGTCCCCGTGGCATAGGCACCCGCACGCGATTTCCGGTCGAGACGCCCGACCGGAAATCGCGTGCGGGTGGCGGGGCGGCCCGGCAGGATGCCCCGCATGCCTGAACTGCCGAGTGTTCCCCTGCCCCCGCACTCCGTTCTCGACGCCTTCGGCCTGCGGGGCGTTCCCGAGCCGCTGACGGGTGGTCAGGGGCGCAGCGTGCGCGTCGGCGGGGCCGTCCTGAAGCCCGCGGAGGGGGTGGAGGGGGAGTCGGAGTGGGCCGCGTCCGTGCTGGAGCGGCTGCCCCGGGGTGCCGGGTTCCGGGTACCCCGGCCCCTGCGGTCGGCCGACGGCGACGCCGTGGTCGACGGCTGGACCGCCGCCGAGTTCCTGGACGGCCGGACCGGCCCCCAGCGGCAGTGGTCGGGGGTCCTCGCGGCGGGCCGCGCTCTCCATGCCGCCCTGCGGGAGGAGCACCGCCCCGAATTCCTGGACCGCCGGACGCACCCCTGGGCGGTGGCCGACCGGGTCGCCTGGGGTGAGCGGGAGGCCGACGTCGTCGCGGAGCTGGCCGAGCCGTTCGCGCTGCTGCTCTCCCGGCGGCGGCCCGTGGAGGCGGTGGCGCAGCTCGTCCACGGCGATCTGGCCGGCAATGTGCTCTTCGCGCCCGGCCGGGACCCCGCCGTCATCGACTTCACCCCCTACTGGCGCCCGCCCCTCTACGCCGAGGCCGTGGTGATCGTGGACGGCCTGCTCTGGTACGACCTGCCGCCGGACCTCCTGGCCGTCGGTGCGGACGACCCCCGCTGGCGCCAGATGCTGATCCGGGCACTGATCTTCCGCCTCGTCGCGCTGAGCGGGCTCGCCGGACCGTCCTGGCGCGCCGGGGAGAAGGAGGCCACCCGCTTCCTGGCGGTGACGGAGGCCGTCGAGCGCGGCTGATCCGGCCCGGGAAGTGCCGGCCGACCCGGCCCGGGAATGCCGACGGGGTGAGGTGCGTTGTCCCAGCAGAATGAAAACGAATCCCATCTCCGTTACGGGGGTGGCGCCGGGCTCCCTCCGGGCCTCGGCCGCCCGCCCCGCGGCGAGGAAGGAACGCATCGATGAAGCCCCGTATCCACCCCGTCTCCCGCCCCGTGGTCTTCCGTGACCGCGCCGCGGACGTCGCCTTCCTCACCCGCTCGACCGCCGACTCCGGTGAGCGCGTGACCTGGAAGGACGGCAACACCTACCCCGTCATCGACGTGGAGACCTCGTCGGCGAGCCACCCGTTCTACACCGGGAGCCGTCAGGTGCTCGACACGGCCGGCCGCGTGGAGCGGTTCCGCCGCCGTCACGGCACCGGCGATGCGCCGCGCGGCTGACCCGCCGCACCCTGAACCACCGGCGGAATCAGCATCAAGGGTTCCGTGCCATGAGTCACACGGGCGGGGGCCGGTTCCCGGGAACAGTCCAAGATGGTTTATCGTTCATCTATACGTGGGAGTGAGCGGGACGGCGCCCCCGGGCCTCACCGACAACCCCTGGGGAGAGCCGTAAGGCCGACACCCATCGGAGCCCTCCGCCGAGAGGCGACCGCCCGTCGCACCCACCCTCAAGCCGCCCCGGCTGGATTCCCCCGATCCGGCCGGGGCTTCCCCGTTTCCGGCCCCGCCCGCCACCCTCCGCGCCGCGCGCTTTCGAGGGCCAGCGCCCCGGCCACCAGAACCACCGCACCCAGCGCGGCCCCGGGACTCCACCACCGCTCCGTCACCGCCGCGAGCCCCGCCCCGGCCACCACCGCGCCCAGCCGGCCCAGCACCCACCCGTCGCCCGGCCCCAGCTCCCGCGCCGCCGCACGGCCGGCCAGGGAGGTGAGGGTCCCGGTGAAGTAGTTCGTCGGCGTCACCCGGGCGCGCCCCTGGATCCCCATCGCCAGCGAGACGAGCGCCAGCAGCCCGAGCCGGTCACCGTACGAGGGGACCAGGGCGAACCCCCAGAGCACGGCCGCCGCCCCGAGCAGGACGGCCTCGGCGAGCAGCACCACGGCCAGGGGGAGCCGGGCCATCAGCGCCCCGGACGCGGCCCCGCAGGCGTACGCCGTCAACGCCGTGACCACCCGCAACGCCACACCGTCCTCGCCCGCCCCGGCCGCCGAGGCCCCCAGCAGCACCAGATTCCCGGTCATCACGCCCGCGAAGACCTGGCCCACACAGAGGAAGACGAACGCGTCCGCCGCGCCGGAAGCCGCGGAGAGGAGCAGCAGAACCCCCTCACCGCGCCGGGAGAGGCCGTCGGCCCGGGGCGCGGCGGAGGCGGGGGAGCCGGGTGAAGGGGACGCGGGCGGGGGAGGGGAGTGCACGCGAGCATTCTCGATACGTACGGGCCCGGGGCCGCACTCCACGACCGACGCGGCGCGCCGTGAATCCGTCCCCCGCCGCCCGTTCCGACGCCCCGCCCGATGCCGCCGCCACCCGGAACGCTCCGGTCACATCGTCTCGTCGAGGTCCTTCGCGTAGTGCTCGATCGCCGGACGGTACTGCTGGACATACGGGTCGTCGCTGGTCGACGCCACCAGCCGCAGCAGCAACCGCATCGCCTCGTGGTGCTCGCCCGTGTTGAACAGCGCCATCGCCAGGAACGTCCGGAGCGCCCCGTCGTCCGGGAACTCCTCGACGCCCCCGCGCAGCGTCTCCACGGCCTGCCCGTACCGCCCCAGCACCCGGTACGTACTGCCGAGGCCCAGCAGCGCTCCCCGCCGCTCCTCCGCACCGAGCCCCGTCCCCGCGAGGCTGCGTTCGTAGTACGCCACCGCCTCGGACTCCAGGCCCAGGACGTCATGGACCCACGCGGTGCGGTAGGCCACCTCCGCGTCGTCGGGGAACCGGGCCGTCAGGGCCAGCAGCTTCTCCCGCGCCTCCCCGGCCCGGCCCTCCTCGCGCAGCCGGTCGGTCTCGGCCAGCAGGTCCTTCTTCTCACGTGCGCTCATACGCCCATCGTCGCAGGCGCCACCGGACAGCCGGGCGATTTTCCGGGCCCGGGCGGCCGGCCGGGTGTCTTCGGCCCCGGTGGGGGCACCAGTCCGCCATGACTGCGGAGACGAACACTCCTGCGCGACAGGGGACATGGGCACGCGTACTACTGAGAATGACCGTCCTGACGGTGGTGCTGCTGGGGCTGGTGGCCTTCTCCGTCCTGCTGGCCAAGGTGACGCTCACCCCGTCACCTGCCTCCGAGGACATCGTCACCTCCAACCTGCAGCCGGGGCGGTCCCTGCGCCAGTACGCCGAGGACTACACCTTCCTCGCCGCCTGCAAGCAGGCGGGCGGAAACGTGCTGCTCGGCGTGCCCTTCGGGCTGCTGCTGCCGTTCCTCGTGCCGCGCCGTCTGCGGATGATCAGCATGACGCTGCTGACCGCCGCCCTGATGGTGCTCGTGGAGCTGATCCAGGGAGCCCTGGTCACCGGACGCGCCTTCGACATCGACGACGTCATCCTCAACACGGCGGGCGCCCTGCTCGGCTACTTCCTGCTGGGCCGCCGGCTCAGCCACCGCTACCACGTGTACGCGCATCCCTCGCGGGCCGAGGCGCCGAAGCCCGTACCGGAGCCGAGGGCAGCGGAGCCGAAGACACCGGGGCCCAAGGAGAGGGACGCGAAGACGCCCGACTCCAAGACGCCGGAACCGAGGACAGCGAAGCCGAAGGCGGCCAAGGCGGCCTCCCGCACCGGGACCAGGACACCGGCGAAGTCCGGAACCGGTGCCAGGGGCGCGAGCGGCCGCCCGGCGGGGGACGCCACCCAGCCCGGGTCCGGCCGCGCCCTGCTGAACCGGATCCGCAGGCGCTGACCGCGTCGGCACCCGCTCCACCCGTTCGGGCCGCGGCCGTTTGCGGGCCGCGGCGCGCGGACGCAGCGTGGGGGCATGTCCTGCGCGCGGACGCCGTACGGACCCCCTGCCGAGGAGGAGCGACATGGCCGATGGCCGGTGGAGCCCGGGCCGCAAGGAGGCCGACGCCGACGAGTTCAGGCCCGTCCTCGACATCGTCGAGCCGGGCCACCAGCGCCGGCTGACGGTCTTCCTGCGACTGCTGCTGCTGATCCCTCATTTCATCGTGCTGTTCTTCCTGCACATCGCGGCCTTCTTCACCGTGATCGTGGGCTGGTTCGCCGCCCTGGTGCTGGGACGGCTGCCCGACCCCGTCTTCCGGTTCCTGGCCGGGTTCCTCGGCTACGACATGCGCGTGTCGGCGAGCCAGATGCTGCTGATCGACCGCTATCCGCCCTTCGCGCTGACCCCGCCGCCGGACTACCCGGTCCAGATCGAGGTACAGCCCACGGCCCTCAACCGCCTCGCCGTGCTGTTCCGCATCTTCCTGATGATCCCGGCGGCGATCGTGCAGAGCCTCGCGGTGTACGGGTGGTGGGCCCTGGCCTTCGTCTGGTGGGTGATCACGCTGGCCCTGGGCCGGATGCCGCGCCCCCTCTTCGAGGCGACGGCGGCCACCCTGCGCTACCGGATGCGGTTCTCCGCTTACACCATGATGCTCACCCCGGCCTACCCCAAGGGGCTCTTCGGGGACGACGACCTCGCCGTACCGCAGGGGCACCCCCGCTCCGCCACCCGGCCGCTGGTCATGAGCAGCGCCGGGAAGTGGCTCGTGGTGCTCTTCCTGGTGCTCGGCCTCCTGGGCAACATCACCACCTCGGTCACCACCACGACCTCGGACTCCGACGACACCACGCGGCTCTCCGGCACCCCCTGAGACACCCCCCCGGCGTCTGCATCCGCATACCCGAACTGGCCGATATGGCGAGGTAGATGGGTTGAAATAGTGGGTGCGGGTCACATGCAGTCCATGACGTCCAGCGACGCACCCACGGATACCGCCGCGCAGAGCGGGAAGAAGCCCACGCGCCGTCCCTGGCGGGGCCTGCTGAAGGTCGTCGGCATCGGCGCGGCCGTCCTGGCCCTGCTGTTCGCCGGTGGTCGGCTCAGCCTGCTGCCCAGCCTGGACGGCCTCTTCGGGGAGCGGACCCACGACCGGTCCGGCCCCGCGGTCCTGAAGTCGATCCAGGACATGAGCGCGTACGAGGCGGCCTCGGGCAACTTCCAGGTCGTCGTCGACCTGGAGAAGGACGCCAGGTTCCTGCCCGACGCCGTACGCGGCACCCGCACCCTGTTCGTCGGCGCGGGCACGGTCGGCGCCTCCGTCGACCTGGGCAAGGTGACCGAGGACAGCGTGGTCATCGACGAGGACCGGACGACCGCCGAGATCCGGCTGCCGCACGCGGTGCTGGGCAAGCCGGCCCTGGACCCGGACCGCTCCTACGCCGTGTCGAAGCAGCGCGGACTCCTCGACCGGCTCGGTGACTTCTTCTCCGACAACCCGAGCAGCGAGCAGGCGGTCAACCAACTCGCCGTCCGGCACATCGGCGAGGCCGCGAAGGAGAGCGGACTGACCGCCCGCGCCGAGAAGAACACCGCGGAGATGCTGAAGGGGCTGCTCGGCTCCCTCGGCTTCGAACGCGTCACCGTCCGCTACGGCGACGACCAGGGCTGATGGCGTCCCGGCGCCGGGCGCGGTGACCCTTCGTCGCGGCCCGCGCCCGGGTCCGTACCCCTTCCGCCGCCACTTGTACCCCTCGCCCCACCGCAACTGCTCCCTTGACGCGTACGCGACGGAGAGTATGGTCTAGGCCAAGTGCAAGGCCTTTCCGGCACCGGTCATCCGGCCTGTCCGGCAAGGGACTTGCGGCCCTTCGCGCCTCGTAGGCCCCACACTCGCGAGGCCTCGCCGCCGAAGCCGGGTCCCCCACGGCCCGCCACCGCGCGGTGCGGTCTCAAGTGAAGGAGAAGCATGCACACGAAGAGGAAGACCGCACTCGCCGTCGGCGCCGTTCTCGCCCCGGTCCTCGCCCTGAGCCTCCCGGCGACCTCCGCCAACGCCCACGGCTACATCTCCAACCCGCCCAGCAGGCAGGCCCAGTGCGCCGCCGGCACGGTCAGCTGCGGCTCGATCAGCTACGAACCGCAGAGCGTCGAGGGTCCCAAGGGGCTCACCAGCTGCAGCGGCGGGAACAGCGGCTTCGCCGAACTGGACGACGACTCCAAGGGCTGGGCGGTCACCCCGGTGAACCGCTCGCAGCAGTTCGAGTGGCGGCTCACCGCCCGGCACGCTACCAGCACCTGGCAGTACTTCGTCGGCGGCGAGAAGATCGCCGAGTTCGACGACGGCGGCGCGCAGCCCGGCGCGACCGTCACCCACCAGGTCGACTTCGGCGACAAGACCGGTCAGCAGAAGGTCCTGGCCGTCTGGAACATCGCCGACACCTCGAACGCCTTCTACGCCTGCATCGACGTCAACGTCGGCTAGCCGCAGGCTCTGCCGTCCCCATCGCGCCCCGGCCGGGCCCGTGCTCCACCCGGCCGGGGCGCGACCGCGTCACGAGGCGGACCGTGGTGAGGGGCCGCGCGACGTGGCCGGAAAACGGCATGGCGCGGAAGCTCCCGGTAGCAGAACGGTTACCCTTCGTCAGCTGTCTGATTGATCATCAGTGCTTCGAGGGGATTCCCGAATGAACCGCATCCGTACCGTACTTGCCGCGCTCGGCATCACCGCCGGACTGATCACCGCGCCCGCCGCGAACGCCGCCCCGCAGCCCGACGCCACCGTGGCCGCCGCCGAGCGGCACGCCCCCTGCACCGGCGAGTACCGGGGCGATGCCCGGCTCGGCCCGAAGTGGCTGCCGAACAACCGGCTGGCCCCGGTCGGCCCCCTCCTCAAGGGCTACCAGCGCACCGGCGACCTCTCCCCGCAGGCCTTTCTCAAGAAGTACTGGGAGGGGCCCGCGGACACCGGAAGCTGGAAGTACCCGCCCAACGACGGCTTCGCCGAGGTCAACGGCGAGATCGACAAGGAGCCCGCCAAGCTCCGCACCGGCCAGCGCCTGGACCGCTTCGGCTCCGAGTACGGCGGCTACCTGGCCCCCGCAGGCGACGCCTACGCCGAGCGCGCGCTGCCCCCGCAGAACCTCAACACCCGGGAAGCGGCCACCCCCTGCGACTACCGCGTCTACAAGGTGGCCAAGCCCTTCTGGGTCTGGCAGGGCAGCATCGCCCCGTGGTTCGAGCAGCCCGGCGGCGGCCAGCAGATCAAGCTCGACGCCGTCTTCCTGAACCCGGGCGAGGGCGAGCGGCTGAATGTGAAGTGGCTGCTGGACAACGGCTACCTCACCCCGGCCGCGTAACCTCCCGTGGACCGTCAGGCGCTGCACGCCGCACTCGTGGAGGCCAGGATCCCCGGTGGCTACTACCGGATCGAAGGCGTCCACGAGCCCGTCCCCACCCCGCCCGACTTCCTTTTCGTGCGCCGGGCGGCCGGCGGAGGATGGGAGACCGGCGCGTACGAACGCGGCCGGGACGAGATCCTGGCCCGCCACCCGGACGAGCCCACCGCCTGCGCCCACCTGCTGCGGCTGCTCGTCTGACCGTCCGCCCGGGGCCGCCCGCCGCGCCGGCCCCGGCAGCGGCCCCTCAGCAGGAGGGGCCGCGGGTCGCCGCGACGGCCCGGAGAAGATCCCGTACGCGAGTGAGGTCGACTCCCGGAACCCCGTTGCGCGGGCGTGCGTGTGTGTCGGAGCCCGGTTCGCGTCGGACAGGGGGCGAAGGTGAGGGGATGAACAGTGCGAACATGTTGGCCGAGGCGTTCGAGCGGGTCAGGGAAGCGGTCCACGGGGCGGCCGGAGGACTCGGCGCCGACGACCTCAACGCCCGCCCCGACGGGGACGCGAACTCGATCTCCTGGCTGATCTGGCACCTCACCCGGGTCCAGGACGACCACATCGCGGACGCCGCGGGCACCGGCCAGGTCTGGCTGACCAAGGGCTGGGCCGACCGCTTCGGGCTCCCGTTCGACGAGACGGCGACGGGATACGGCCACAGCGGCGACGAGGTCGCCGCCGTCCAGGTGGACTCCGCCGACCTCCTCCTCGGCTACTACGACGCCGTCCACGAACAGACCCTCGCCTTCGTCCGCGGACTGGACGGCCGCGGCCTCGACCGGATCGTCGACGAGGCCTGGTCACCTCCGGTCACCCTGGGCGTCCGGCTGATCAGCGTCATCGCCGAGGACCTCCAGCATGCGGGCCAGGCCGCATATGTCCGCGGCCTGCGGGAACGTCACCAGTAGAGGGCGGCGGACCAACCGCTTCCGCACCCCGTGCACCTGCCGGACGGCGGTGCCATACTCGAAAGCAGTCCGCCGCAGAGGCTTGTCATCGTCCGAAAGGCGACACGTCATGAGCTGGGCATCGTGGACGACCAGCGGTGTCTTCGCGGGAACAGGCGGAGTCCGCACCGAAGAAGCAGGCATCCTGAGCGGCGACCTCACGGTGCACACGACGTGGTCCGACGGCCAGGCGTCGGTCGCCGTGCAGTACAGCGGGTCATCGGACTGGTTCACCCTGGCGGGCAGCCCCGTGCCGTGCCCCTCCGAGGAGGAGAGCCGGGCGTTCCACCAGAGCGTGGTCGAGGCCGTGCGCGCCGGAGCCGGAGCCACGGTCCCGCCCGACGGCACCGCCCCCGCCGCGCCACCCGCTCCCGCCTCCTAGCGCCTGACGGGCCCCCGCGCACGGAGCCGCGACACACCGTGCCCGCAGCGCCCCATAGAGTGGCCCGACAAGATCCGTTCCCCACCGGGGCGGGTACGCGGGACACGGGGCGAGGAGCGGCAGATGGCGCGTGCGGGCGGGCGGCGGACGAGGACGCGGAAACACCGGCCGTTCTGGGTGGAGCTTCCGCTCCTCGTCGGGATCGCCCTGATCCTGGCCCTGCTCATCAAGACCTTTCTCGTCCAGGCCTTCTCCATCCCGTCGGACTCCATGCAGAACACCCTGCAGCAGGGCGACCGGGTCCTCGTCGACAAGCTGACCCCGTGGTTCGGCTCCGAGCCGGAACGGGGCGAGGTGATCGTCTTCCACGACCCGGACGGCTGGCTGGACGACGTGGCCGTCGACCCGCCCAACGCCTTCCAGGAGGCGCTGAGCTTCATCGGCCTGATGCCGTCGGCCGAGGAGAAGGACCTCATCAAGCGGGTGATCGGCGTCGGCGGCGACACCGTGGAGTGCGCGGGCGACGGACCGGTGAAGGTCAACGGCAAGGCCCTGGACGAGCCCTATGTGTTCCCCGGCAACACTCCGTGCAGCAACGACCCCAAGGGCACCTTCAAGGTGACCGTCCCGCCCGGCAAGCTCTGGGTGATGGGCGACCACCGGCAGGCCTCGTCGGACTCCCGCTACAACACCGACGACCGCAACAAGGGCATGGTCCCGGTCGACGAGGTCGTCGGCCGCGCCGTCGTCGTCGCCTGGCCGGTCGGCCGCTGGTCCACCCTCCCGATCCCCGACACCTTCAAGTCGGTCCCCGCCGCCTCCACGGCGAACTGACGGGAGCGGCGGCCCGTGGCTATCCGGCTCGGCGCCAACCGGCCCGGCGGCCGGTGAACCTGCGGACGTACCGCCGCTGCCAGGGGGTCTCCACCGCCCGGGGGTGGTATCCGCTCCGGACGAACGCCACCGCTTCCCCGGCCGGCACTCCGTCCAGCACCGCGAGGCAGGCCAGCGCCGTCCCGGTCCGCCCCATCCCGCCCCCGCAGGCGACCTCGACCCGCTCGTTCGGGGCCCGCCGCCACACCTCCTCCAGCACGTCCCCGGCCTCGTCCGGGTCGGCCGGAAGCCGGAAGTCCGGCCAGCGCAGCCACCGCGACTCCCACCGGACCGGGGGAGGCGTACGCCCCAGCAGATGGACGGCGAACTCCGGCTCCAGGCCCCCGGGCAGGGGGTTGCGCAGCCCCCGGCCGCGTATCAGACGTCCGGAGGGCAGCGTCAGGACGGCCTGATCGGCCGGGTTCCAGCTCTCGGTCATGCCCTCAACCTAGCGGCAGGCGCGGAGGCGGAACGCCGGAACGGGACGGATGACCAGCGGTCATCCGTCCCGTTCCGGCGTCCAGGGGAGAGCGTGCGAGGCCGTCAGGCGGTGGCGCTCACCCGCGCCTCGGGCGCCGTCGCCGCACCCTCCCCGGCCGGGACCGCCGCCGTGCGCCGGGCGCCCTTGAGGAGGACGACCAGCGCGGTCGCGACCAGGGTGCCCGCGGCGATCGCCAGCAGGTAGAGGAACGGTTCACCGATCAGCGGCACCACGAAGATCCCGCCGTGCGGAGCGCGCAGCGTGCACCCGAAGGCCATCGAGAGCGCACCGGTGACCGCGCCGCCCGCCATCACCGACGGGATCACCCGCAGCGGATCGGCGGCGGCGAACGGAATCGCGCCCTCCGTGATGAACGAGGCACCCAGCACCCAGGCCGCCCGGCCGTTCTCCCGCTCGGTCTTGGTGAACAGCTTCTTCCGTACGGTGGTGGCGAGGGCCAGCGCCAGCGGCGGGACCATCCCGGCCGCCATGACCGCCGCCATCACCTTGAGGCTGCCGTCGGTCGGATCGGCCAGACCGCCGACCGCGAACGCGTACGCCACCTTGTTCAGCGGGCCGCCCATGTCGAAGCACATCATCAGCCCGAGGACGACACCCAGGATCACCGCGTTGGAGCCCGACAGACCGTTCAGCCAGTCCGTGAGCGCGCCCTGCAGGGCCGCGATCGGCTTGCCGACCACGATGAACATCAGGAACCCGACCACCGCCGAGGCGATCAGCGGAATCACCAGCACCGGCATGATCCCGCGCAGGGTGGGATGGACCGGGACCCGCTGGATGGCCATCACCACCGCACCGGCCAGCAGACCGGCGACCAGACCGCCGAGGAACCCCGCCTCCACGGTGAGCGCGATCGCTCCGCCGACGAAGCCGGGCACCAGCGCGGGCCGGTCCGCCATCCCGTACGCGATGTACCCGGCCAGCACCGGCACCAGGAAGCCGAAGGCGGCGGAGCCGATCTGGTTGAGGAGCGCGGCCCAGCTGTCCGCCTGGCCCCAGACGAAGTGGTCGGCCACGGACTTGGCGTCCGCGATCTCGTAGCCGCCGATGGCGAACGACAGGGCGATCAGCAGCCCGCCCGCCGCGACGAACGGCACCATGTAACTCACGCCGGACATGAGATACGTACGCAGCCGGACCCCGAAGTGAGCGCCGTCCGCACCCGATCCGCCCCCGTCACCGGCCTCCGGCCCGTCCCCGCCCTCCGGTACGGCGGAGATCTCCCCGCGCTCCGCCTTGCGACGGGCCTCGGCGATCAGCTCGGCGGGACGGTTGATGCCCGCCTTGACCCCGACGTCCACCAGCGGCTTGCCCCGGAACCGGGCCTTCTCCCGCACCTCGACGTCGTGCGCCCAGATGACCGCGTCGGCGGCGGCGATGACGGCCGGGTCCAGCTTGCTGAAGCCGGCCGACCCCTGGGTCTCCACCGTCACCTCGACCCCTTCGGCACGGCCCGCCGCCGTCAGGGACTCGGCGGCCATGTAGGTGTGCGCGATGCCGGTGGGGCAGGAGGTGACGGCGACGATACGGAAGGGCGCGCCGTCGCCGTCGTCCGCGGGGGAGGCGGCCCGCTCCGGTGCCCCGGCCTCGGGCGCCTTGCCCTCCGGCACATCGGCGGCCTCCGGCGCTGCCTCGGTCTCCGGTGCCGGTTCCTCGCCACGGATCAGTGCGGCGACCGTGCCCGGGTCGTCCCCGGCGCGCAGGGCGGCGGTGAACTCGGGGTCCATCAGCCTGCGGGCCAGCCCCGACAGGATCGTCAGATGGTCGTCGTCCGCCCCGGCGGGCGCGGCGATGAGGAAGATCAGGTCCGCCGGGCCGTCGGCCGCGCCGAAGTCGATGCCCCGGGCGCTGCGCCCGAAGGCCAGGGTCGGGGCGCTCACATGCTCGCTCCGGCAGTGCGGAATGCCGATCCCGCCGTCGAGGCCCGTCGGCATCTGGGCCTCGCGGGCGGCGACATCGGCCAGGAAGCCGTCGAGATCGGTGACGCGGTGGGCGGCCACCATCCGCTCGGCGAGCGACCTCGCGGCGGCGTCCTTCGTTGCGGCGGACAGATCGAGGTCGACCAGTTCCGCGGTGATCAGCTCACTCATCGCGGTGCTCCTTGCTCGGGGACCGCCCTGCGGCGGCTCGGGGGACGTGGGGCGGCGGGCTCGTCGGGGCGGGCCCCGGGGGAGGGGTGGCGGTCATGGGGGTCGGGCGACGGCGGGTGTGGGGCGGGCCGTGGGGTGCCCAGGGCGCGGCGGTCACGGGACGGGCTCCGTCAGCGGGCGGTCCAGGGGCACATCGGCGCTCGACGTGACCGCCGACAGATCGAGATCGGCTGGGGTGGGCATCAGGCTCCCCGCCAGCTGCACCGCCGCCGCCCCGTGGGCGACGGCCGATGCGAGCGCGCGCGGACCCTGCCCGCCCGCCGTCAGGAAGCCGGCGAGGGAGGCGTCCCCGGCGCCGACATTGCTGCGTACGGTGGCCACGCGGGCGGTCGCGAAGTACGCCCCCGACGCCTCCACCAGCAGCTGGCCGTCGGCCCCCAGGCTGGCCAGCACCGCCCCGGCCCCGCGCTCGCGCAGCTCCTCGGCGGCCTTGAGCGCGTCGCCCACCGTGGCCAGTGGGCGGCCGACGGCCTCGGCCAGCTCCTGGGCGTTGGGCTTGATCACATCGGGTGCCTCCCGCAGCGCGGCGGTGAGCGCCGCACCGGAGGTGTCCAGCGCGATCCGGGCCCCGGCCCGGTGGCTCCGGGCGACCAGCTCCGCATACCACTGCGGCGGCAGTCCGCGCGGCAGGCTTCCGCAGCAGGCGATCCAGTCGGCGGCGGCGGAGCGGGTCCGCACGGCCTCCAGGACGTCCTCGGCCTCGGTGGCGCTCAGCTCGGGACCGGCCGCGTTGATCTTGGTGAGGGTGGCATCGGGCTCGACGAGCGTGACGTTGATCCGGGTGCTGCCGGTGACCGGCACCCCGGCGGCCTCGATGCCGTGCTCCCCGAGCAGCCGGGCCAGCAGGTCGCCCTCCGGGCCGCCCATGGGGGCGACGGCGACCGTGCGGTGGCCGGCCGCCGCGACCGCGCGGGAGACGTTGATGCCCTTGCCGCCCGGGTCGACGCGGTCCGCCGTGGCCCGCAGGACGGTGCCGCGGACCAGGCCGGGCAACTCGTAGGTGCGGTCCAGGCTGGGGTTGGGGGTGACGGTGAGGATCATGCGCGTACCACTTCCGTGCCCCGGCTCTCGATGGAGCGGGCGTCGTCGGGGCTGAGGCCCGTGTCGGTGATGAGGAGGTCCACATCGGTGAGGTCGCCGAAGCGGGCGAAGTGCCGCTGCCCGAACTTGCCGGAGTCGGCCAGCAGCACGACCCGGCGGGCGGCCCTGACCACCGCGCGCTTCACCGCGGCCTCGGCCAGATCGGGCGTGGTCAGGCCGCTGTCGGGTGCGAAGCCGTTGGTGGCGAGGAAGACGACGTCGGCGCTGATCTCGGCGTACGCGCCCAGCGCCCAGGCGTCCACCGCCGCCCGCGTCCGGTGCCGGACCCGGCCGCCGACCAGATGCAGGGCGATGCCCGGGTGGTCGGCCAGGCGGGCGGCCACCGGCAGCGCGTGCGTCACGACGGTGAGGGAGGCGTCGACCGGGAGGGCTGCGGCGAGCCGGGCCGTCGTCGTCCCGGCGTCGATGATCACGTTGCCGTCCGGGGGCAGCTCCGCGAGCGCCGCCTGCGCGATGCGGTCCTTCTCGTCGGCGGCCACGGAGTCCCGCTCGGCGAGGTCCGGCTCGAAGTCGAGCCGCCCCACCGGGATGGCACCGCCGTGCACCCGGCGCAGCAGTCCCGCCCGGTCCAGCGCCTTCAGGTCGCGCCGGACGGTCTCGGCGGTCACCTGGAACTCCTCGGCCAGGGAGAGCACGTCGACCCGGCCGCTCTCCTGGGCGAGGCGGAGGATCTCCTGCTGACGCTCCGGTGCGTACATGTGGTTTCGTGTCCGTTCCATGCCCGAGTCTGTGGTTTCGTGGTCAGGTTACGTCCGTGGTTCGGGAAAGTAAACACATTCGGGCGAGACCTGGGCATGGACGGGCAGGAAGAGGAGCGCGGAGGCGCAGGTTCCGCGCATACGTCGGCGGGACGCACCGTCCTGTCGGTGCGTCCCGCGTGTCCTTCCGCCGTCTCCGGCCGCTCAGCGCCTGCCGGAAACGCCTTCGCTCAGCGGCCGGGCGAGCAGAGGGGTGCCGGGGACCTGGTGGCCGCCGCTGGCGAGCATCCGTACCTCGCCCCGGTCGCTGATCTCGGCGCGGACGATCCCGGTCTCGTCCTCGTACACCGGGGATCCGCCCGCCCCGGTCCGGTCGGTCAGCCGGACCGTGACCACGTCGTCCTCGGCGCCGGACATCTGGAAGATGAGTTCGTAGCGTTCCGTGTGCTCCATGACGGCCTCCCGGCGGGGCCACGACGACAGCGGTCGGCCCTGTCTCCATTGTTTCGCACCCGGGCGCACGCTGCCCGGGCAGACGTGAGGAGCCTCGCGACGGCCAACGGGTGGAGGCGCGACCGGTCGATCGGGTGACTCCGACCGGTACGACAACATGACCGGCAGCGGCAAGGGCTAGGCATCGGTACATGAGACTTGACCCCCGACGAAAAAATCGTCATTCCCCACGCTCCCGCAACCTCAAAGTGACCGGCGCCGCCGCCTGCGTGGCGGCCGCCGCTCTGCTGCTGACGGCCTGTGGTCAGAGTTCGGACAGTGCGACGTCCGCGGCCACCGAAGCGGCCAAGGTCCTCCCGCAGAAGACGACGGCGTCCCCGTCGGCCACCGCGGACCTCACCGAGGCCCAGCAGGAACGCAAGAGGGTCCTGGACGCCACCGAGGTCACCTTCGACGACGCCGCGACGACCGCGGTCGGTGAAGTGGCCGGCGGCAAGCTCGTCGACCTGGACCTGGAAGGTGTCGACGACGACGACCGGGACGAGAGCCCCAGCCCGACCGGGACCGGCAGCCCCACCGGCAGTCCGAGCCCCACGGACGCGGCGAGCCCGACCGGCAGCCCCACAGGCAGCCCGACCGCGACCGGTTCACCGACCGCGAGTCCGGGGGCCGAGGGCCCCGTCTGGGTCGCGGAGGTGGCCGAGAAGGACGGCACCGTCCACACCGTGCGGATCAACGCGGTCGACGGCAAGGTGATCGACGCCCGCGTCGACGAGGACCAGGACGACCAGGACAAGCAGCAGACGGCGCGGTGGCTCTCCGAGGCCACGCAGACGCCCGAGCAGGCCGCCAAGGTCGCCACGGAGAAGAAGAAGGGGACCGTCACCTCCGTCAGCCTGGACGACAACGACGGCAACGGTGTGATCTGGTCGGTCGACGTGGTCGGCTCCGACTGGAAGAAGACCACGTTCGACGTGGACGCCAAGAACGACACCATCGTCCGCGAGGAGACCGACAACGACTGACCCGTCCCCGGACGGGTCGCCGCTCCATGAAGAACATGAGGAAGGGGTACGCCGGACACCCGGCGTACCCCTTCTCCCATGCCCCGTTTCCCCTATGCCCCGTGCGGTTTCGGCCGCTTCAGCAGCCGGCAGACGAAGTCCTCCTGGAGACCGCGCAGGGTGGCCAGCAGCCGCGGGTTCGTGACGCTGTTGACCTGCGAGGTGAGCGAGACGGTCAGCGACCGCCTGCCGTCCTCGGTGGCCGCCGCGAGCTGGGTGTAGCCGGGGAAGTTGCCGGTGTGGCCGTACACGGTCCCGCACCGCGTCCGGTACGCGAAGAGGGCGAGCCCGGCCTCGTTGCGCCCGGGGCCCGCCGGTTCGGAACTGCCCGCGACGAACGTCAGCTGCCGGTGACGGACCGCCGGACCCAGGCCCCGGCCGCCGGCCCAGGCGCGGATGAAGGCGCCCAGGTCCCGGGGGGTCGAGACGATGCCGCCCGACGCCCACACCCCGGAGGCGCTGATCGCGATGGAGAGGTCCTTCGGCGGGCTGGGCGGGTCCACGGCGTACCCGTGCAGATACGGCCGGGGCAGCCGGTACCCCTGGGGGAGCGAGGTCGCCCGCAGCCCGAGCGGCCGGTACACGATCTCGTCGAGCAACTGCTCGTACCGGGTGCCCGTGGCGGCCTCCGCGATCAGGGCGACGGCGATGTTGTCCGAGTTGGAGTAGCGGTACGCCGAACCCGGCCGGAACCGCAGCGGTTCCCCGGCGACGTACCGCAGCAGCGTGCGCGAGTCGAAGCGACGGCGCGGGTCCGCCGCGAACTCCTCGATGAACGTGGGGGACTCGGTGTAGTCCGGCAGCCCGCTGGTGTGGTCGAGGAGCTGGGCGACCGTGACCCGGTGCCAGGCCGCGGGGAGCCGGGGCAGCCACCGGCCCAGGGTGTCGTCCAGCGAGATGCGGCCCCGGTCGGCCAGGTGGAGCGCGACCGCGCCGCTGAAGGCCTTCGCCACGCTGGCGATCCGCATGTGGTCCGTGGTCCGCGGCGGCCGCCCGGTGCCGACCTCCGCCGTACCGGCCCGGTACACCTCGCTGTGCCCGCCGGCGGTCAGTACGGCGATGGCCCCGGGCGGACCGCCGGGGGTGTCCACGAACGCCTGGAGCCTGCGCTGCAACTCCCGGTCGACAGGGCCACCGTCGCCTCCTTCTCCTCCACCACCGCCCGCCCGGGCCGGACCGGTCATCAGCCCGGCGAGCGAGGCGGCGGCCACCGCGGCGACGACGGCTCTGCGTGCCAGCGGCCGGGAAAGGGTGTGTGGCAGGGGACGTGTGGGCACGGGCGTACCTCCTGGAGGTGTGGTCGGGGGCGGCGGACCGTGCCTCGAGAGGTCCTTACGCCCCTGGCCACCGGCTGCCGCGAGCCCAGCATCGGGCGGTTGGCCGGGACCTGCCCCCGAGGTGGACCATCCGGCCGATCACCGCCACCCGCCCTGCCGGACCGTAGGCGGAGCCCGATCAGGAGGGGAGCTGCCGCTCCAGGGCGTGGGCCAGACCGCGCTCGGCGTCGTCGGCCGAGGCCCGGCGGTAGGCCCGTTCGTACGCCGTGTCTCCGGCCGCCTGCCGGGCCCGCAGCTCCCACTGCTCCCGGATCGCCCCCAGCTCGGGGGTGCCGCGGTGGGGGTGGCCGATGATCCGCCAGTACGTGTGTCCCGTACCGGAGGTACGGGCCGCCGCGACCCCGTCCCCCTGGGCGGCGATGGCACCGGCCAGCAGATCGAGGCCGAGGGCGATGCCCAGGCTGTCGTGGAGCTGGTGCTTGCTCGCCAGCATCGCCCGGGCGTGGCTCTCGGCCTGGCGGGGGCGGCCCTGGAGCAGGTGGATGAGGGCGAGTTGGTGATCGGCGTAGGCCCGCGCCCAGTGCTCGCCGAAGCGCAGGCTCAGCCGCTGGAGCCGGGTGGCCTCCTCGTACGCCTCGTCCAGCCGGCCGAGGGCCGAGAGGGCGAAGAGACGTATCACCCGGCAGCGCATCTGGGAGGGGGCGTCGGCCGGGTCCCCGGGGTGGCGGCGCAGGGCGTGGTCGCTGACCAGGTGCGCCGTCTGCGGGCGGCCCATCATCAGATACGTGAAGCTCATGGAGTGGGCCGCCGAGAGGGCCCCCTCCACGTCCCGGCCGAGCCGGGCCGCCTCCTCGCACTCCTTGCCGACCCGGCGGGCCGCCTCGTGGTCCCCCTGCAGGGTCAGCGTGATGCCGAGGGCCCAGAGCGCGCGGGTGCGGTGCGGACCGGCCGAGAGGGGCAGCGCGAGCACCCGCTCCAGATAGGTCCGGGCCTGGTGCAGATGGCCGCAGCAGCTCCAGAACAGCCCGGCGCACCCGGCCATCTCCATCGCCCGCTCGGGGTCCTCGGCCAGCAGGTGTTCCAGGGCCGCGCAGAGGTCCGCGTGGGTGGCGGCGACCTTGCCGTACCACTCGACCTGCCGGGGGCCCAGCCAGCCCGCGTGCGCCTGCACGGCCGTCTGCGCGAAGTGCCGGGCGTGCCGGTCCGTGAAGAGCGCGTCCTCCGCCAGCTCGGCCAGCCACATCGCTCCGTACTCGCGCAGCGTGTCGAGCATCCGGTAGCCGTCGCCTGTCCGCCGGAGCACGGACTGCCCGGCGAGGCTCTCCAGCGCGGGGGCGATCGCCTCGGCGCCGAGGGGGCCGCCCGAGCAGACCGCCTCGGCGTCGGCCGTCGTGATGACGCCCCGGAAGACGGAGAGCCGCGCCCACAGCAGCCGCTCCAGCGGGGCACACAGCTCATGGCTCCAGCCGATCGTGGTGCGCAGGGCGCGGTGGCGGCGCGGCCAGAGCGTGTCGTCGCTCAGCGCGTCCAGCCGGGAGGCCAGCCGCCCGGTGATCTCCTGGGCGCTGCTCTCGCGGAGCTGGGCGCAGGCCAGTTCGACGGCCAGCGGTATCCCTTCGAGCCGACGGCAGATCTCGGCCACGGCGGCCGCGTCACCGGGGGAGTCGAGCGCCAGCCCCGGGACGACGGCGGCGGCCCGGTCGTGGAAGAGCCGGACGGCTTCGTCGCCGTCCTCACCCGCGGAGAGCGGATGCACCTCCACGGCGTGTTCGCCCTCCGCCCCGAGCGGCTGGCGGCTGGTGGCGAGGACGGTCAGCCCCGGTGCGGCGGCGAGGAGTTCGGTGACGAGCTGCCGACAGGAGTCGACGAGCCGCTCGCAGCAGTCGAGGACGAGCAGCAGCCGGCGGTCGGAGAGCCATTCGCAGAGCGCAGCCACCGGACGGCGGGCGCTGTGGTCCAGCAGCCCCACACCGTCGCAGACCGTCGTGGTGAGCAGCTGGTCGTCGTCCAGATGGGAGAGGTCGGCCCACCACACGCCGTCCGCGTACCGGTCGCCCGCCCGCCCGGCGGTCTGCAGGGCGAGGCGGCTCTTGCCGACCCCGCCGCTCCCGCTGAGGGTGACCAGCCGGTGATCCCGAAGTGCCCGGTCGATGCTGTCCAGTTCGCTGTCGCGGCCGACGAAGCTGGTCGTCACGACAGGGAGGTTGCCCATCACGCAGGCCATCCTGCCTCGCCCGGTCCCGCGGCCTCCGTCCATAGCGAAAAACAGTCAGAAACGGCTGACAATGACCGCTTGTCGATCGGAAGTTGGCGCATCCGGAAGGGTGGTCCGTGCGGTCGCCGGTGCGCTCCCGGCGGCGGCTCCAGGAGACCCGGGGGATTGTCAGACCCCTGCGTTACGTTGCTGCCATGACGAACTTCGTACTCGTGGCAGGCGCCTGGCTCGGCTCATGGGCGTGGAGCGACGTGCTCCCCGACCTCCGCGCGGCCGGGCACGGGGTCCACCCACTGACGCTGTCGGGCCTCGCCGACAAGCAGGGCGGGAAGGCCGGGCAGCAGACCCATGTCGACGACATCGTCGGCCATGTCGAGCGCCTCGATCTGCGGGACGTCGTGCTGGTCGGACACAGCTACTCGGGCATTCCGGTCGGACAGGCGGCGGGCCGGATCGGGGACCGGCTCGCCCGCGTGGTCCTCCTCGACGCGAGCGTTCCCGTCGACGGCGGCTCGTTCGTGTCGAGCTGGCCGGAGGGCCGGGCGCAGGTCGAGGCGGCGATCGCGGCGAACGACGGCTTCTGGCCCCCGCTGACGGCGGCGGACTGCGCGGGTCAGGGGCTCACCGACGAGGAGGCCGCCCGGCTGGTGGCGGGGGCGACCCCGCACCCGGGCGCCACCCTCACCGAACCGGCCGTCCTGCCGACCCCGCTCGACGGGCTTCCGGCGACGTACGTGAAGTGCCTGCTCGACGGGGACGAGCCGAGCCGCGAGGTGGCCGTGCTGCTCGAGGGCGAGCGGTGGGAGCTGGTCACGATGGAGACGGGCCACTGGCCGATGTTCTCCCGCCCCCGTGAGCTGGCCCGCGTCCTGCTGGACGCCGTCGGAGAGGGGCGCTGACGATGGGTGCGGTGCCGAACGCCCCGAAGCCCGGGCAACGCCCCCACGCCGAGCCCCGGCAGCCCCGCCCCGAGCTGCGGCAGTCCAGCCCCGAGGCTACGGCGGCCCGCGCCGAGCCGGGGACGGAGCACCCGGAGATCACGTACATCGGCTGCGCCCGGTGCGGCACCCAGATCGCGGGGCTCGACGGCCGTTACGCCTGCTCGGGCTGCGGCTGGGTGAACGAGTGGACCGAGGGCCACCGCCCCCTGCCCACGGCGGGACGACGGCGTCGGTAGCGCCGGGGCCCGTCCGGGCCCTTCCCGCGCCCGCACCACCCCGCACGACCGCAGACACCGGACCACCGACCCCGGCCGCACCCCGAAGCACGCGCGGCCGGACGCAGAAGGAGAGAGCACCACCATGTCCGCACTCCACGAGTCCCGCGCGCCCCGCACCCCCGACCACGTCCGCGACGCACTCGCCGGGATCGCCGCGCTGCTCGCCTCGGCGCACCCCTCGGTGACCGAGGAGGTGCTGCACGCCCACGACCACCCCCACGACTACGTGAGCGCCTTCGAGGACCGGCTCGACGAGCGCGGCATCGACGAGCCGGTGGAGAACCTCGCCTGGATCGCCCTCATCGACGCGCTCCACGCCCACGGGCTGCTCGCCGAGTTCGACTGGAAGGAGGACGCCCACGAGATCCGGGCCCAGCTGGAGGGGCTGGGGTCGCGGCCCTCCGTGGACCCGTGGCCGCTGTTCGACGCGCCGGAGCTGTCCCTGCCGACGGACGCCTTCCTGCAGGCCTGCGGCCGCCGCTACCGGGAGGTCGGCGCGGCGCTGGCCGTCCTCGACATCGAGTCCGACTGCTACCCGGTGGTGGGGCTGTCGGCGGCCCGCGCCGAGGAGCTCACCGCGTTGGCCGCCCGCGCCGGATTCCCCGTACAGCACCTCGGTACGGGCCCCGGCGGAGGCTGAGCGGACCGCCCCAGGACGCCGCCGGGACACGGCCCTGTCGCCGTTCCGGCAGGTCCGGGGCCGTCTCGGTCACCGGACCGGGAATCGCGGGGTCCGCCGCCCACCACGTACACTCGCCCCCGCTCCGCCGACCGGCGGGGCTTTTCGCACCCAGACCCGACGGGGAAAATGATCATGAGTTCCGCAGACAGCATCGAAGCGCCGATCTACGCCGGCCTCGTGGAGGAGCAGGGAGACGTGCCCGCCGAGGTGCGGCGCGTGGCCGAGGAGGTCCTGCGCGACGCGGACCGCGCGGTCGACTTCGGCGGCGTACGGCCGTCCGCCGCCCGCTAGGGCCCGTCGCCGGTGATGGGCATGTCCATCACGAGGCGATAAACGTCATGCAACTATTGCCGTATTCTTGCGTATCCAAGGCGATGACTTACTGAGCAGCCGTCGTCGGCGTGAGTGGGTGGGGTCGCGGTCCGGTCGAGTGCCCGACGAGGCACCGGCGTCACCGCGGCCGCCCGGCGGTCGAGCCTGAAGGGCGATATCGAAAGGACCCCGAAAGGTTCGTTTCCGCCCCGGTGAGCGGCCCGCGTGTCCCCGCGGAGAGCGCTCCCAGAAACTTCCAGGCCCCGGAGGGCGAGGCTCGGCCCGTCCGTCCGGGGCTCGACGCCTCCGCGCGGCGCACCAAGGGCCCGCTCCCGCTCGCCCGCGGTGGATCCCGGTACATCCCCTGCTCTCCCCGCTGCCCGCAGCCGTCCGCGGCCCCTCGTGGCTGCCACGGCTTGCGGGCGCCTGTCGGTCGCTTGTCGTTCGTCACGGGTCACCGCTGTCAATGATTTACGAAACCAGCGCGACATCTTGCGGACATTAGTCGGCGGTGGTTGAGTGTGCTCCGCCGCACAGCCGGGGGCTGTGGGCTTCCCGCACTCCTGCCCAAGAGGGGTCCACCGATGAGAAGTTCCGTGCTCCGTCGTACCTGCACTGCCGCCGTCGCCACCGCACTGGCCGTCACCGGACTGGCCGCCTGCAACTCCGAGGGCGGGAGCGCGGCGGACGGCAAGACGCGCATCACCGTCAACTGCTGGCCCCAGCCGAGTGCGAAGATCGACCACCAGCGGTTCGACGAGGACGTCAGGACGTTCGAGAAGCAGAACCCGGACATCGACGTCGTCGCGCACGACGCCTTCCCGTGCCAGGACCCCAAGACGTTCGACGCGAAGCTCGCCGGCGGTCAGATGGAGGACGTCTTCTACACGTACTTCACCGACACCGAACGCGTCGTCTCCATCAACCAGGCCGCCGACATCACCGAGTACGTCAAGGACCTCAAGGCGTACAAGGACATAGCCCAGCCCCTGCGCGACGCCTACGCGGTCGACGGCAAGATCTACGGCATCCCGCGCACCAACTACTCCATGGGACTGCTCTACAGCAAGGCGCTCTTCACGAAGGCCGGCCTCGACCCGGCCAGGCCCCCGGCCACCTGGCCCGAGGTCCAGGCCGCCGCCAAGAAGATCGCGGCCCTGGGCGACGGCACCGTCGGCTTCGCGGAGTACAGCGCCCAGAACCAGGGCGGCTGGCACTTCACCGCCCACATCTACTCGCAGGGCGGCTCGGTCGTCAGTGAGGACGGCAAGAAGGCCACGGTCGACACCCCCGAGGGCAGGGCGGTCCTGCAGAACCTCAAGGACATGCGCTGGCGCGACAACTCCATGGGCACCAAGCAGCTTCTCATCATCAACGACACCCTCCAGATGATGGGCTCCGGCAAGCTCGGCATGTACCTCGCCGCCCCCGACAACGTGCCGCGCATCGTGAAGGAGGCCGGAGGGAAGTACGAGGACCTCGCGTTCGCCCCGATGCCCGGCGGCAAGGGCACCCTTATGGGCGGCGACGGCTACATGTTCAACAAGAAGGCCACCCCCGACCAGATCAGGGCCGGACTCAAGTGGCTGGAGTGGACCTTCCTCACCCCCGGCCAGGGCTACATGAACAACTACGCCCGTGCCGCCGCCGACAGGTCGCCGGTCGGCCTGCCCGAGCCGCGCCTGTTCACCGGCGCCACCGACGCCAAGGACCAGGAGCTGAAGAAGGCCTCGGCCAATGTGCCGGTGGAGAACTACCAGGCGTTCATCGACGGCGGCCAGCAGCTCGACATGAAGCTGGAGCCCAAGCACGGCCAGCAGATCTACGCCGTCCTCGACGGTGCCGTCTCCGCCGTCCTCACCAAGAAGGACGCCGACATCGACCAGCTCCTCGAGGACGCCCAGTCCAAGATCGACGGAATCCTCTCCCGGGGCTGAGCCATGAAGACCACGTCCCAGCCCGCCCCGCCCGCGGTGACGCGGCCCGCCGGTGCGACGCCTCCCCCAAGGGACGCCCGCCCGGCGGGCCGCGGGCCCCACCGCCCGTGGCGCCGGAGGATCGCCGACCAGGCCACCGCCTACGCGTTCCTGGCCGGCGGCCTCCTCTGCTTCATCCTCTTCTCCTGGTACCCGGCCGTCCGGTCGGTGATCATCGCGTTCCAGAAGTACACGCCCGGCTCCGACCCGCAGTGGGTGGGCACCGCCAACTTCACCCGGGTCTTCCAGGACCCCGAGTTCGCCGCCGCCTGGCGCAACACGCTCACCTTCACCGTGCTCGCCCTGGTCATCGGCTTCGCCATCCCGTTCGTCATGGCCCTCGTCCTCAACGAACTCCGCCACGCCAAGGCGTTCTTCCGGGTCGTCGTCTACCTGCCGGTGATGATCCCGCCGGTGGTCAGCGCCCTGCTGTGGAAGTGGTTCTACGATCCGGGCGCGGGCCTCGCCAACGAGGTCCTCCGCTTCCTCCACCTGCCGACCTCGAACTGGACCAACGGCGCCGACACCGCGCTCCTCTCCCTGGTCATCGTCGCCACCTGGGCCAACATGGGCGGCACCGTCCTCATCTACCTCGCGGCTCTTCAGGGCATCCCCGGCGAGCTGTACGAGGCGGCCGAGCTGGACGGCGCGTCGCTCTGGCAGCGGGTCCGGCACGTCACCGTCCCGCAGACCCGGTTCATCATCCTGATGCTGATGCTCCTTCAGATCATCGCGACGATGCAGGTGTTCACCGAACCCTTCGTCATCACCGGCGGCGGGCCGGAGAACTCCACCGTCACCGTGCTCTACCTCATCTACAAATACGCCTTCCTCTACAACGACTTCGGCGGCGCATCCGCCCTCAGCGTGCTGCTCCTGCTGGTGCTCAGCGCCTTCTCCGCCCTGTATCTGCGACTCACCCGCACCGACTGAGCAAGGAGGGCCCGCCACCATGACCCAGACAGCTCCGCCCCCGGTACAGCGGCCCCCCGCCGCCCTGGTCCAGCGGCCCGTGGACGCCCCCGCCGAGCGGTCCGTACGTACGCTCGTCTCTCCGCTCGCACTCGCCCGGTGGCGCGGCAAGGCCACCTACTGGGCGGTGTTCACCCTCGTCACCGTCCTCTTCGCCTTCGCGTTCCTCTTCCCCGTCTACTGGATGGTCACGGGCGCGATGAAACCGCCCGAGGAGGCGGTGCGCACCCCGCCCACCCTCGTCCCCGAGCAGTGGCGGGTGACCGGCTACACCGAGGCCTGGGACCTGATGCGGCTGCCCACCCACCTGTGGAACACCGTGGTCCAGGCGACCGGCGCCTGGGTGCTCCAGATCGTCTTCTGCACGGCCGCCGCCTACGCTCTCTCCAAACTGAAGCCCGCCTTCGGCACGGTGATCCTCGGCGGGATCCTGGCCACCCTGATGGTGCCGGTCCAGGCCCTCGTCGTACCGAAGTACCTGACCATCGCGGACCTGCCGCTGATCCACGTCAACCTGCTCAACGACCCGCTGGCCATCTGGCTCCCGGCCGTCGCCAACGCCTTCAACCTCTATCTGCTCAAACGGTTCTTCGACCAGATCCCGCGCGACGTCCTGGAAGCCGCCGAGATCGACGGCGCGGGCCGGCTCCGTACGCTGTGGTCCATCGTGCTGCCCCTGTCCCGGCCGGTGCTCGGCGTCGTCTCCATCTTCGCGCTCGTCGCCGTGTGGCAGGACTTCCTCTGGCCCCTGATGGTCTTCTCCGACACCGACAAGCAGCCGATCAGCGTCGCCCTGGTCCAGCTCTCCCAGAACGTGCCCCTGACCGTGCTGATCGGCGCCATGGTCATCGCGAGCATCCCGATGGTCCTGATGTTCCTGGCCTTCCAGCGGCACATCATCGCCGGGATCAGCGCGGGCTCCACCAAGGGCTGACCGGCCGCACCCGACCCCACCCCACCTCCGACGCCCCGCCCCGAGAGCCCGCACCGAAGGCCCACCCGGACCCGCCCCCGCCATCCCGCCCCGATCCGGGGCGGCGGCGCCAGAACCCCCAGCTCCTCCCCGTTGCGCGGACCGGCACACCCCGCCGGCGACCGCGCCCGTCCGAAAGGAACCCGCCTTATGGAAGGCAGCCAGCTCGCCGCCGACGACTGGTGGCGCTCGGCCGTCATCTACCAGGTCTACGTCCGCAGCTTCGCGGACGGCGACGGCGACGGCACCGGGGATCTGACCGGCGTACGGTCCCGGCTGCCCTACCTGGCCGAACTAGGCGTCGACGCCCTCTGGTTCACGCCCTGGTACCTCTCCCCGATGGCGGACGGCGGTTACGACGTCGCGGACTACCGGGTCGTCGACCCGGCCTTCGGCACCCTCGCGGAGGCCGAGAAGCTCATCGCGGAGGCCCGTGAGGCAGGCATCCGCACCATCATCGACATCGTCCCCAACCACGTCTCCGACCAGCACGTCTGGTTCCGGGCGGCCCTGGCAGCGGGCCCCGGCAGCCCGGAGCGCGAACTCTTCCACTTCCGCCCAGGACGCGGCGAGAGCGGCGAACTGCCGCCCAACGACTGGGAGAGCGAGTTCGGGGGAGTGCCCTGGACCCGGGTGGAGGACGGCGAGTGGTACCTCCACCTCTTCGCCACCGAACAGCCCGACCTCAACTGGGCCCACCCCGCCGTACGCCAGGAGCACGAGGACGTCCTGCGCTTCTGGTTCGAACGCGGTGTCGCCGGGGTCCGCATCGACTCCGCCGCCCTCGTCGCCAAGGACCCCGCGCTTCCGGATCTCGCCGGACACCCGGGCCCGCACCCGTACGTCGACCGGGACGAGCTGCACGACATCTACCGGAGCTGGCGGGCGGTAGCCGACGAGTTCGGCGGCATCTTCGTCGGTGAGGTCTGGCTCCCCGACTCCGAGCGCTTCGCCCGCTACCTCCGCCCCGACGAACTGCACACCGCCTTCAACTTCAGCTTCCTCAGCTGCCCCTGGGACGGCGAGCGGCTGCGCCGGTCCATCGACGAGACCCTCGCCGAACACGCCCCCGTCGGCGCCCCCGCCACCTGGGTGCTGTGCAACCACGACATCACCCGTACCGTCACCCGCTACGGCCGTGAGGACACCAGCTTCGCCTTCACGAGCAAGGCGTTCGGCGTCCCCAGCGACCCGGAGCTGGGCACCCGCCGGGCCCGGGCCGCCGCCCTGCTCTCGCTCGCCCTGCCCGGCTCCGTCTACCTCTACCAGGGCGAGGAGCTGGGCCTGCCGGAGGCCGACGTACCGCTGGACCGCATCCAGGACCCGATGTACTTCCGCTCCCAGGGCCGGGCCCCCGGCCGCGACGGCTGCCGCACCCCGCTGCCCTGGGCGGCGGACGGACCGTACGCGGGCTTCGGCTCGACCGTGGAGCCCTGGCTGCCGCTCCCGCCCGACTGGGCGTCCCGCGCCGCCGACCTCCAGGCCACCGACCCCGCCTCCATGCTGACCCTCTACCGCGAGGCGCTGCGGCTGCGACGCTCGCTGCCCGAACTCCACACCGGGCAGCTGCGCTGGCTGAGCGAGGACCGGGACGTCCTGATGTTCGCGCGCGGCACCGCCCTGGTCTGCGCGGTCAACCTGGCCGACACCCCCGCCGAACTCCCGGCCCACACCCGCGTACTGCTCGCCAGCAACCCCTTGGACGCCGACGGCCGACTGCCCAAGGACACGGCGGTGTGGCTGGCGGTCCGGGAGGCGTGACCGGCCCACGTACGGGAGAAGGTGCCCGACCCCGTACGTGAGCATGGGCCCGATCCCGTACGGAGAACGGCCCACCAGGTGCGGAAGCTCGTGCCCGATCCCGTACGGGGACACTCGCCCGACGCCGTACGGCCAACGGCCCCGGACACCACCACGGCGCCCGGGGCCGTACCGATCGACTGTCCGCCGACGCCCCACGGTCGAGGGCTCACGCAGACCGCAGGGCACGGCCCGCCCGGCTCAGGCGGCCCGGGCCGCGCCCCGCGACGCCACCGGGTGGAGCGCGGCGTACTCGAGCGGCGCCGACGGATCGATCGACACGTCCATCGGGGCGGGCTCGGCCCCCGCCCGTACGAGCAGGTCACCGACGGCCGCGATCATCGCCCCGTTGTCCGTGCACAGCCGCAGCGGAGGCACCCGCAGCGTGATCCCGGCCGCCCGGCACCGCTGCTCGGCCAGCTCCCGTACCCGTGAATTGGCGGCCACCCCGCCCACCACGACCAGCGTGGACACCTCGTGGTCCCGGCAGGCCGCCACCGCCTTGCGGGTCAGCACATCGGCCACCGCCTCCTGGAGCGAGGCCGCCCCATCGGCCACCGGCAACTCGCCGCCCTCCGTACGCCGCTGCTCGGCCCACCGGGCGGCGGCCGTCTTCAGCCCGGAGAAGGAAAACGCGTACGGGGCGTCCCGTGCCCCGGTCATCGGGCGCGGGAACGCCACCGCACGCCGATCGCCCTCCCGCGCCACCCGGTCGATCGCCGGACCGCCCGGATAGGGCAGCCCGAAGACCCGGGCCACCTTGTCGAAGCACTCACCGGCCGCGTCGTCCACGGTGTCCCCGAGATGGACGATCCGGTCCCGGGCGAGATCGCGCACGAGCAGCAGTGAGGTGTGGCCGCCGGAGACGATCAGCACCACGCACGGGTCGGGCAGCGGGCCGTGCTCCAGGGTGTCCGCGGCGACGTGCCCCGCCAGGTGATGGACCCCGTACAGCGGCACGTCCAGCGCGTACGCCAGCCCCTTCGCCCCGGCCAGCCCCACCTGGAGCGCCCCGGAGAGCCCGGGACCGGTGGTGACGGCGACCGCCCCGATGTCCGACATGCGCAGCCCGGCACTGTCCAGCGCCTGCCGGACGACCGGGCCGAAGGAGTGCACATGGGCCCGCGCGGCGATCTCGGGCACGACCCCGCCGAAGCGGGCGTGCTCGTCCATGCTCGACGCGAGCGCATGGCCGAGCAGTCGCCCGTCCCGGACCAGGCCCGCCCCGGTCTCGTCGCACGACGACTCGATCCCGAGCACCACGGGTGAGCCCACGGGAGCCTCCTTGCGCGGCATGAGTAGTTGCAATTTATATGCAACAAGGTAGCTGACGCGCCGCCCCGGCCGCGTACCGGATCATGCCCCGCACCGGCTCACGCCGCGTACCGGATCATGCGGACCGGTGCTCCAGCAGCGTCGTGGCCAGGGCGACCTGGGCGGGCTCCAGGGCGTCCTTCCCGTCCTCGACGTCCCACAGCGCGTTCTGGAGCACCCGGCCCAGCGTCCAGCCGGTGGCCCGCGCCCGGTCCAGGCCCAGCGCCTCGGTGAGCAGATCGAACCGGCGCAGCACCGGGCCCGTCACCCCGCCCCTCACCACGCTCTCCCAGCGGATGTCGAGAGCGGGCCACAGCTCGAACCCCGGGTCACCGGCCAGCGGTTCGGGATCGATGGCGAGCCATGGCTCGCGCTGCCCGGCCAGGACGTTGCCGTCGTGCAGATCCCAGTGGAGCAGCCGGTCACCCGCCTCGCCGGCCAGCTCGGCCACGGCCGCCGCGCAGCTGCGGACGAGCCGTCGCTCCGCCGGATCGCGCAGCAGCGCCGACGCCTCGGGTGCCTGCTCGACCATCGCGGCGGCGATGCCGGCGAGCCTCCGCATCCCCGGCGGCGCGAGCACGGCCGACAGCCGCGCCATGAGCCCGGCCAGCACCTCCATCACGACGGCCTCGTCCGGTTCCGCCGACAGCGGGCGCCCCGCGTCCAGCCGCTCCAGCAACTGCGCGCCCGCCCCCGGATCGATGTCCAGCAGCCGTACCGCCCCCTCGCCGTCCCAGGCCCGCAGCCCGGCGGCCACCCCGGAGGTCTCCTCGCCGGGCGGCTGGAGCTTGAGCACCGCCGCCGTACCGTCCGCGCGGACCACCGGCAGCACCAGCCCCGCCATGCCGTGGCCGGGCGGCCCGTCCCGCCGGAGCTCCCAGCGGCCGAGGAACTCCGCGGCCAGCCGGGGCAGCGCGGTCAGCCAGGCGCGGCCCCGGGCGTCACCGGGGGAGCCGTACGACGCGATCAGGGCGCCGGGGACCTCGACACCGGGTGAAGGGACGGGGCTCATACGGCGGCAACTCCTCGGTCGGACATGCCCGTAGTGTGCCGTCCGGCCCGAGCCCCCTGCGCACCGCACGTGCACCCGCGCCACACCTACCCACCCCCGCTGAGTACGCGAACTCAGGTCCGGGCTCCCGGCCGCCACGACGATGAAGGCGACCGACCGGGTGACCGACCACAGGTCGCCTCACCGACCGGATCCCAGGAGAGCCGTGCTCAGCAGCGTCGCAGCCGCCGTCATCCCGTGCCTCGGCCGCCTCACCGTCACGTCCGACCACGGCAGCGCCCCGGAGCCCGGCTCCATCATCGTCGCCAACCACACCTCCCTGGCCGACCCCGGCGTCGTCCTCGCGGCGCTGCGGCGGCTCGACGTCGAACCGGTCGTCCTGGCCACCGCCGGCCTCTGGCGCATCCCGGTGCTCGGCCGGCTCCTGGAGCGCGGCGGCCACGTCCCCGTGCACCGGGGCACCCACCGGGCGGCCGACGCGCTCGACACGGCCGCCGCCGCGCTCGGGGCGGGCCGGCACGTGCTGATCTACGGGGAGGGGCGGATCCCGCTGCGCAAGGACGCGGCCGAGGCGCCCCCGGAGAGCTTCCGCAGCGGCCTCGCCCGGTTGGCCCACGCGGCGGGCGCTCCCGTCGTCCCGCTCGGCCAGGCCGGTGCCCGCCGGGTGATCTCCGGTTCCACCGCCAAGCAGCTCGCCGGGTTCCTCACCGCCCCGGCCCGCCGCCCCCGGCTCCACGTCCACCTGGGCCTGCCGGTCCACCTGCCCCCGGGCGTCGAGGCGGCGACCGCCACCGCCCGCGAGGCCGTCACCACCGCCTGGCGCACGGCCGCCCGGCACCTGGGCGAACCCGCGGCGGTCTCCGTACGGTGAAGACCGCAGGGCCCGGAAGCGTCCGCCCAGGAGAGTCACGTTCAGGAATGCCACGTTCAGGAGTCTCGCCCAGGGGTACCCGCCCGGGTGGCGCCGCCGACCCGGGCAGCGTAGGTATGTGTAGGGCATGGTGTTCCGGCGAGGAGACGGATCGGCGATGACGGCGGCAGAGCGGACCACTCCTGCGCACGGCGTTCCCTGCTGGGTCAGTCTCATGACCCGCGACCTGCACGCGGCCCAGGACTTCTACGCGGCCGTCCTCGGCTGGACCTACCGCTCCGGCACCCTCGGCGAGGGATTCTCCGTCGCCCACGCCGACGGCCTGCCCGTCGCCGGGATCGGCCGGATCGGCCCGGGACTGCCCACCGTCACCGCCTGGACCCCGTACTTCGCCGTCGCCGACGTGGACGCCACCGCCGCCCGTGTACGGGAGCGCGGCGGCACCATCGCCGTCGGCCCGATCCGGGTCGGCCCCGGCCGGGGAGCGCTGGCGGCGGACCGCGAAGGGGCCGGGTTCGGCTTCTGGGAGGGGCGGACCCCGCCCTGGTCGATCGGCCGGGGCAGCGCACCCGCCGCCCTCGAACTGCGCACCAGCCACGCCTTCGACGCCGCGATCTTCTACTCCGAGGTGTTCGGCTGGGACCCCCTCGAACCCGACGGCTGCGAGGTCGGCTACGCCTACCAGCAGGACACCGTCGTCGTCAGCCACCGCGGCCACACCGTGGCCACCCTGCGCGGCGGCGGCGACGGGGCGTCCCCCGACCCCCGGCTGCGCCCCCGCTGGCACGTCCGCTTCCAGGTCGACGACCTGACGGCGGCCACCGAGGCCGCGCGGAAGGCGGGCGGCGAGGTCTCCCCGCCGACCGTCTCCCCGGACGACGGGCCCGAATCGATGATCGAGGACCCCGACGGCGCCCTCTTCACGGTCAGTGCCCGCCGGTCACCCACACCGGCCGGGTAACGGGCGCCGCCGGGATCAGCAGGTGGCGAAGACGTACCCCTCCTGCCCCGCCGGCCGCACGTCGAGGTCCCGGCGGACCACGGAGACCTTCGCGCCCACGGCGGAACAGGCCTTGGCGAAGTCGCGCGTGGTGTACTCGACGACGAAGACCCGGTTGCCGTACGCGGTGGCGTAGTCGGCGCACTCGTCGTAGCGGCCGCACTCCTCCGCGACCGCGAAGTCGAAGCCGATCTCCTCGCGCTGCTCCAGCAGGTCGGTGGTGTTCTTCTGCCCGATGGCCAGCCCCGCCGTATGCGCCCGCGCGGCCAGCAGCTTGGCGAACGCGGCGTTGTGCGCCCGGGTGAGGCGGCCGCCGGAGCGCTCGTACGAATCCAGGTTGTCCGGCTCCACCGCCTGGAACCCGGACTGCGCGCAGCCGTCGATCCAGCCGCCGACGATCTTCGCGAGCCGGGTGCGCTTGGCGGCCGTGGAGGTGTCGAGCAGCGCCTCGCCCCACGCCTCGTCGTTGACGGGCTCACCGCCGCTGTCGCGCAGGACCAGGTCCGGGTGCTGCTTGTCCCACCAGTCCAGGGCGTCCGGCTGGGTCTGGAAGGCGTTGACGTAACAGACGTTGTACAGCCCGCGTACGGGCTTGGCGCCCCGGTCCCGCGAGAGCGCCTCGACCCCGGCGGGCGGGGTGTAGGCCCCGCCGATCTGGTAGTCGAAGGTGGCGTTCGCCTGCGGGAGGACGACCTTCGGCGCGGGCTTGGCCGCGAACGCGCTGGAGAGCAGGACCCCCGCCCCGGCCGCCACGGCGACCCCGCCGGCCAGGGCCGCGAGGGTCGACCCGCGGCGGAGGAAGGGGGTGACGGCATGCTTGGACATGGGGACTCCCGGGCGTGGTCTGCGTACCTGCCCCTGCATCATGGACGGCCGATCATGAGCGAATCGTGAGCGTCACTCTCCGGCCGGCCTGTCCGCCCGCCCCGCCCCCGCCCTCCGCGGCGACCGGGCCGGTGCGAGCCGCAGCACGAACACCGCACCGCCGCCGGGCCGGGCGTGGACGGTCAGGGCGCCCCGGTGGGCGAGGGCCACCCGGTGCACCAGCGAGAGCCCGATGCCCGTACCGCCGCCCGGTGAACGGAAGCGCTCGATCAGCTCCGGCAGCCGCCCCGGCTCCACCCCCGGTCCCCGGTCGGCCACCGACACCTCGGGCCCGTCGACGGTCACGAGAAGATCGGCCCGGCCGGGCTCCCCGGCCGCAGGACCGTCGCGTCCGTCGCGGTCGAGCGACCCGCCCGTCCGGCCATGCCGTACGGCGTTGTCGAGCAGGTTGCGTACGGCCACCCGGACCAGCGCCGCGTCGGCCTCGACCACCGACTCCGCCGCCCGCAGCTCCAACCGCTGCCCGCCCTCCGGCAGTTCGGCGCAGAGCTCCTCCACGAGCTGGTCCAGGCGCAGCGGCTCGGCCCGTACCGCTTCCACGGCGGCCTCCAGCCGGCCCCGGGTCAGCAGGTTCTCCACCACATGGCCCATCCGGTCGGCCGCCCGGCGGATCCCCGGCAGATAGGCGTCCGCCCCACTGGAACCGCGCTCGGCCAGCTCCACCGAACCGCGCATCACCGCCACCGGCGTCCGCAGCTCGTGCGCCGCGTCGGCGAGCAGCCGCTCCTGCTGCTCCAGCGCCCGCCAGGCGGGCCGCATGCTCCGCCCGGAGAGCACATGGGCGGTGAGCGCGGCCAGGGCGGTGAGGGCCGCGCACCCGACGACCAGCGAGAGGACCAGGCTGCGGTGCTCGGCCGCCCCGTACGCCGGGTCCCCGACCGCGACGGCCGCGCCCGCCACCTCGTCGGTCGCGTCGTGCCAGAAGGGCACCGCCAGCAGCCGGACGGGGCCGCCCGTACGGTCGTGAGCCTCCTGCCGCACGGTCTCCTCCCCGCGCATCGCCGCGCGTGCCGCCCGGGCGAGCGCCGTGGCCGGTACGTCGAACTGCTGGACGCTGCCCCGGAACACCACGGCCGGGCCACCCCCGGGCCGGTCCTCCAGCACCAGAATCTGGGGCGTGCCCGCGGTCGCCTCGTCGTCGGCCAGGCCGTCGAGCCGGATGCGGTCGTCCTCGTAGTAGACGAGCGAGGCCGCGACGGAGGCCCGGCGGCGCATCTCGTCGTACTCGGCGGCCTCCCGCGACCGGTCGTCGGTACGGATCACCAGCCAGGCCAGGCAGCTCAGTCCGGCGAGGGTGATCAGCGTGTACGCGGCGGTCAGGCGCAGCTGGAGCCGGCGCAGCCGGTCCCTGGCGGGGGAGCGGCGCCGTGCCGGTCCGGGGCCTCGCATCCGGCTCATCGGGCGCCCATCAGGAACCCCTGCCCGCGCACGGTCCGTACGAGGGGCGGGGAGCCCAGCTTGCGCCGCACCCCGGCGATGACGGCGTCCACCACGTTGGAGACCGGGTCGGCCATCTCGTCCCAGCAGTGCTCCAGCAGCGCCGTACGCGTGACGACGCCGCCCCGGTGGACCAGGAGCTGCTGGAGCACGGCGTACTCCTTGGGGCTCAGCGAGAGCAGCACCCCGCCCCGCCGCACCTCGCGCCGGGCCAGGTCCATCACCACGTCGGCGCAGCTCAGGAAGGAGGGCAGCCGCTCGGCCGCCCGCCGGGTCAGACTCCGTACGCGCAGGACGAGTTCACGCATCGCGAAGGGCTTGGCGAGGTAGTCGTCCGCCCCGCTCTCCAGCCCGTGCAGCCGCTCGTCGAGGGCGTCCAGCGCGGTGAGGCAGAGCACGGGCACCGCCCACCCCGCCCGGCGCCGGTCCTCCAGCCGTGCGAGGGAGTCGCCGGAGGGCAGCATGCGGTCCAGGAGCACACAGTCGTACGCGGTGACATGGAGCATTACGTCCGCCTCCGGCCAGTCGTCCGCACCGTCCACGGCGAACCCGGCCTCGCGCAGCCCGGCGGCGATCACCGCTCGCAGGTCGTCGTCGTCCTCCACCAGCAGCACGCGCAAGGAGACGCCTCCGGGTCGCTCGGGGCCGGCCCCGGACGCCTCCGTACCGGCACCGGGAGCCTGACCTGGGGAAGACCCGCCATCCTAAGGCGTGGCCCGCCCCGCCCGCGTTCCCGGTCGGCCGCTGCCCGCCCTGCGCGCGTTCCCGGTCGGCCGCTGCCCGCCCTGCGCGCGTTCCCGGCCGGTGCCTGCCCGCCTGCCCCCTGCGGTCAGCTGCCGCCCCCGCCGAGTGCCTCCGCGGCCTCCGCCGCCACGGCCTCGGCCACGGTCGCCAGGGCCGGTGAGTCCAGCTTCCACTGCTGCCAGTAGAGGGGGACGTCGATGTGCCGGTCCGGGGCGAGGGCGACCAGCCGGCCGGAGTCCAGCAGCGGGCGGGCGTGGACGTCGGGCAGCATGCCCCAGCCCATCCCCGCCGCCACGGCGTCCACGAACCCCTCCGAGGTGGGGACGAAGTGGCGCCGCCGGGCGGCCCGCCGCCCGCACCCGAGGGCACGGGTGAAGGAGGCCTGGATGTCGTCGCGCCGGTCGAAGTCCACCACCGGCGCGTCCACGATCAGCTCGCGCAGCGGGGTCGTCGTCCCCCGCCCGAGCCACCGCTCCGCGAAGGCCGCCGTCGCCACCGGCAGATAGCGCATCCTCCCCAGACTCCGCACCGAACACCCGCTCACCGCCTCCGGGGACGAGGTCACCGCGGCCATCACCAGCCCCTCGCGGAGCAGCGCGGCGGTGTGGTCCTGGTCCTCCCGGCGCAGCTCGTAACAGATGCCCAGCTCCTCCGGCACCCGGCCGAGGGCGGGCAGGAACCAGGTGGCCAGCGAGTCGGAGTTCACCGCGATCGTCAGCCGGGTCGGCTCGCCGGGGCCGGACATCCCGAGGGCCGCCTGCGCGTCCTGCTCCAGCCGGGCCAGCTGGCGGGCGAGGCGCACCACGACCTGGCCGGACTCGGTGGGCCGTACCGGCTTCGTCCGCATCAGCAGCACCCGGCCGGTGCGCCGCTCCAGGGCCTTCACCCGCTGGCTGACCGCCGACGGTGTCACCTGCAGGGCGCTCGCCGCGGCGTCGAAGGTGCCTTCGTCGACGACCGCCAGGAGGGTCCGCACCTGATCGAGGGGGAGTTCCGACATCACGACAGTTAATGATACGTAAGAATCTTTAGCTGTACATGAATATCAGGACTCCCTAACGTCTGGTCCATGACCAACGCTCTGACCACCGCAGCCGCCGGGTTCGGTACCGGCCTCTCCCTCATCGTCGCCATCGGCGCCCAGAACGCCCTGGTCCTGCGCCAGGGCGTCCGCCGGGAGGCCGTTCTCGCGGTGGTCGCCATCTGCGCGCTGTCCGACGCGGTCCTCATCACCCTGGGTGTCGCCGGGGTCGGGGCCGTCGTCGTGGCCTGGCCCTCCGCCCTGACGGTGGTCTCCCTGCTGGGCGGGTTGTTCCTGATCGGTTACGGCCTCCTGGCCGCGCGCCGGGCCTTCCGCCCCTCCGCCCTCCTGCCGCGGGACGCGCCCTCCGGGGCGACGCGGGGTGCCGTGCTCGCCTGCCTCGCGATGACCTGGCTCAACCCGCACGTCTACCTGGACACCGTGTTCCTGCTGGGCTCCGTCGCCGCCGACCGCGGCCCGCTGCGCTGGACCTTCGGGCTGGGCGCGGTCCTCGCCAGCGTGTGCTGGTTCACCGCTCTCGGCTTCGGGGCCCGGCTGCTGAGCGGGGTGCTGGCCCGCCCGTCGTCGTGGCGGGTGCTGGACGGGCTGGTCGCCGCGATGATGATCGGCCTCGGCGTCCGACTCGCCCTGACCGCCTGACCGCCTGACTTCCGGGCGGTCGCGTGGTGGTCAGTATGCGGGCGCGAGCCGGGCGAGGTCGGTGGTGCGCTGGGGGGTGAGATCGAGCGCGGTGAGGATGGAGGGTATGGCGATACTGGGGAGGATGTGCCGCTGGAGTGCGATGTAACGCTGTTCCAGATCGCGGTAGTTGGTGAGGGTCTGGGAGACCGCCTGGATGCCGGTGAAGGCCGCGACATAGAGGTCGGCGGTCTCCATGGGGTTGACGTGCGGGAGGAGTTCGCCGTTCTGTTTGGCGTGGGCCAGGAGGTCGTGGGTGGTCTGCTGCCAGCGGAGGAACGGGCCGGTCCGGTCCAGCCCCTGGGCCTGCTGGTCCATGGAGAGCCGGACGCCGGCGCGGGTGAGGAGACTGGTGTGGAGGCGGTGGCTGAACATCATCCCCATGTCCACCAGTTCCTGGAGTTTGAGGGGCTGATCGGGGGCGGGCGGCGGGGGCTCCTGCGCCTCCAGCACCCCGAGCGCGAGTTCTTCCTTGGACGGGAAATGGAAATAGAGCGCGCCTTTCGTCACCCCGGCGATTCTGAGTATTTCCGTGATGGTCGCGGCCCGGTACCCGTGTTTCTCGAAAGTCTCCGCTGCCGCCATCAGGATCGCCTGACGGGTGCGGATCGCCCGGTCCTGCTTGGCCATCCCTGTCTCCTTCGTGGGCTGTGCCGGACGTGGGCCGGGCGGGCGGTTTGTGAGGGTCTTGGGGATAGAAAAAAAACCGCTTAGTCTGTATCTTATCAGCGCGTGTGCACCGCAGGAACGGCTCGCCCATCACATAACCCCTGGGGGGAGTTATGCCCGAAGCAGCAGTGTTGACCGATCCTGTAACGGCGTCAGCCGTGGGTTCGGAAGCCCGAACGGCGCATCCGGTGCCCATGGAACTGGTCCACCGGAGCAGGGCGGAGGACGCGTTCCCGCGCAACTGGGTGCGGTTGGGACCGGACCGGTTCCACGTCGAGGCGGTGCTGCCGCACGACCACCCCTTCTTCGCCCCGGTCGGGGCGGACCGCCATGACCCGCTGCTGGTGACGGAGGCGATGCGGCAGGCCGCGATGCTCGCCTTCCACGCCGGGTACGGAGTCCCCGTCGGCCACCACTTCCTGATGGCGGATCTGGACTACGCGACCCACCCCGAGCACCTGGTCGTGGGCGGCCTGCCCACCGTGATCGACGTCGAGGTGGCCTGCTCCGAGCTGAAGTGGCGTGCCGGGCTGCCGGTGCAGGGCCGGGTCGACTGGGTGGTGCGCCGCGCCGGGCAGTTGGTCGCGACGGGGATGGGCGCGACCAGGTTCACCAGCCCGCGGGTCTACCGGCGGATGCGCGGCGGGTCGGCGGAGCCGGGCGTGGCGATACCGTGCACGGTGCCGGTCGACGCCGCCCGGGCGGGCCGCGACCGGGTCGAGGACGTGGTGCTGTCGAGGGGTGCGCGCGAAGGGGTCTGGGAGCTGCGGGTGGACACCCGCCACCCGACGCTCTTCCAGCGCCCCAACGACCATGTGCCGGGCATGCTGCTGCTGGAGGCGGCCCGTCAGGCGGCGTGCCTCGCCGCCGGGGACGGCAGGTTCGTCCCTGCCGAGGGGCGTACGCACTTCTACCGGTACGCGGAGTTCGGCACCCCGTGCACGATCGCCGCGGAGGTCCTGGCGGGCGCCGCACCGGGCGAGGCCAGAGTCCGAGTGACGGGCCGTCAGGACGGCGAGCCGGTCTTCGATTCGGTGCTGACGGGCCCGTCCGGCACGATCTGAGGCACGCGTCCGGACGGCGCGGTGGTTACGGGCGGCCCGGCGACGGTCCGCTGACGGTTCATGAGGAGTACGTGACGTGATTCTGGTGACAGGGGCGACCGGGGCGGTCGGCGGTGAGGTCGCACAACTGCTGGCGGCCGAGGGCCCGGTGCGGATCCTGGCGCGGCGGCCGGAACGCGTGACGGTGCACGGCCCCGGTGTGGAGGTCGTGGCGGGGGAGTACGCGGACCGTGAGGCGCTCGACCGGGCGCTACGGGGGATCGACGCGGTGTTCCTGGTGACCAACAGCCCCACGGAACCCGACGACTTGAGGGTCGCGACGGCCGCGCGGACGGCGGGCGTGCGCCACCTGGTGAAGCTGTCGATGATGGCGGTGGAGGAGCCCGGCGCGGACGACTTCATCACCCGTCTCCAGCGGGGCAACGAAGAGGCCGTACGGGAATCGGGGGTTCCCTGGACGTTCGTCCGCCCCAGGACCTTCATGTCCAACACGCTCTCCTGGGCCAGGGGCATCGCGTCGGACGGCGTGGTGCGGGCCCTGTACGGCGACTCCCCGGTCGCGTGCGTCGACCCGCGGGACGTCGCTGCGGTGGCGGTCGCCGCCCTCACCGGCACGGGCCACGAGGGGCGGGCGTACGCGGTGTCGGGCCCGGAGCCCATCACCGCGCGCGAGCAGACGGACCGCCTCTCCGAGGTGCTGGGCCGGCCGCTGCGCTTCGAGGAACTGCCCCTGGACCGGGCGCGCGAGGCCCTGCTCGCGAAGTATCCGCGCCCCGTGGCCGAGGCGTTCCTGGAGAGCGCCGAGCGCCAGCGCGCCGGAGCCAAGGCGGCCGTGGTGCCCACCGTCGAGGAGCTGACGGGCCGCCCCGCCAGGACATTCCGTACCTGGGCGTCGGATCACGCGGAGTCCTTCACCGCGGTCGACCTGGGCGTCTAGCGGAACGCGCCCCCGCACGGTGGCCGACCGTGCACACGTTCCCCTGGAAATCAAACCGGTAAGTTGGTTTGATATTCCCATGACGCTGCTTGCCCGCTCCGGCGGAGAGTGCCCGGCCCCCGCGGCCCCTGGCCCAGGCCCCCTTCCCATCCGCTTCTCCCCCCGGCGGAGGCTCCGGTGACCAAGCAGGTGCGCGCCGCGCGCACCCGCCAGGCCCTGATCCGCTCCGCCGCGATCGTGTTCGAGCAGCACGGGTACGCGCAGGCGCGCCTGGCGCTGATCAGTTCCGGCGCGGGGGTCAGCACGGGCGCGCTGCACTTCCACTTCGAGAACAAGGCCGCGGTCGCCCAGGCCGTGGTCGCGGAGGCCTCGCACGGCTTGCTGGAGGTGTCCAGTTCCATCCGCCGCCGGACGGACACGGCCCTGCAGACCCTGGTCGACACCTCCCACGCCCTGGTCGACCTCCTCGCCCGCGACCCGGTCACCCGGGCCGGCTTCCGGCTCAGCTGCGACGGGGTACGGGGCGACGAACCGGGCCTGCCCGCCCAATGGCAGCGCTGCGTAGGCGAGTTGCTGGACGAGGCGGCCGCCGCCGGCACCCTCGCCGAGGACGTCTCCCGTACGGACGCCACGGCCGCGACGGTGGCCGCGACCACCGGGTTCGAGGTGCTCGGACGGTACGACTCCGAATGGCTCTCCGCCCCCACCCCCACCGGCTTCTGGCGGCTCCTGCTGCCCCGCCTCGCCACCCCGGAGACCCTGCCCCTCCTGGACCCCTCGGGCACCGCCGTGGCGACGGACGCCGTCGCCACGGGCCCGGACGGCCACCGCACCTCCGGGGTGGGGGCCGCCGCCCCCATCTGACCTTGCGGCGGCGGAGGTTCAGGTCCGGTCCCGGCCCGCCCCGCCGCCGAGGTCGACCCGCCCCGCCCGGCCGACCGCCTCGGTCCGCCCCGCGTCCGCGCCCCAGCTCGCCAGCAGGCGCAGCGCCTGGGCCGACTCGGAGCCGGGCTCCGCGTGGTAGGTGACCAGATACTGTTCCGGGTCGTCCGGCAGGTGCAGGGTCTCGTAGGAGAGGGCCATGTCCCCGACGAGCGGATGCCGCAGCAGCTTGACGCCGTGGCCCTTCTCCTTGACGTTGTGCGTGGCCCACAGCCGCCTGAACTCGTCGTTCTTGACGGAGAGTTCACCCACCAGCGCGGAGAGCTGCGGATCGTCCGGGTGGCACCCCGCGTACATGCGCAGATAGCTGACCATGTCCGAGGCCTTGGTGTCCCACTCCACGAACAGGTCCCGGTAGGCGGGGGAGAGGAACACGAGCCGCGCCCAGTTGCGCTCCTCGGGCGGCAGCGCGCCCCAGTCACCGAACACCGCCGCCGCCATCGGGTTCCACGCCAGGATGTCGGAGCGCGCCCCGCTCACGTACGCGGGAACGCCCTCCAGGCTCTCCAGGAGATAGAGCAGCCCGGTCCGCACCCGCTGCACCCGGGCCGGACGGCGCTTCTTCTTGTGCTGCCCGGGCTTGGCCAGATGGGTCAGATGCGCGTGCTCGGCGTCGCTGAGCCGCAGCGCCCGGGCGATCGCGTCGAGCACCTCGGCCGACACATTGCGCCCGTTGCCCTGTTCCAGCCGGGTGTAGTACGCCACGGAGACCCCGGCCAGCTGCGCCAGCTCCTCCCGCCGCAGCCCCGGCACCCGGCGGGCCCGCCCGAACTCCGGCAGCCCCACGTCCTGCGGCCGGAGCCGGGCCCGCCGGGTGCGCAGGAACTCGCTGAGTTCGGCGCGCCGGTCGAGCGGCTCGGGGGCGGAGGTGCCGGGCTGATCGTCCATGGCCCCCATTATTCCTGGTCGTACGCACAGGAGCCTGTCCCTGCCAGTAGTAGGACCGGCGGACGTAGGCAAGACGGTGACCTGGGTAAACACTGCCGGTCCCGTGATGCTGGATGACGTTCCTACCGCATCACCCAGAGGAGAACCTCCGGCATGACCACCGTTGCCGCCTACGCCGCTCCCCGTGCCAAGGCCCCGCTGGAGCGCACCACGATCGAGCGCCGCCCGGTGGGCGAGTTCGACGTCCTCATCGAGATCAAGTTCGCGGGCATCTGCCACTCCGACATCCACCAGGCCCGCGACGGCTGGGGCGAGGGCATCTTCCCGATGGTGCCCGGCCACGAGATCGCCGGCATCGTCACCGAGGCCGGCCCCGGCGTCACCCGCTTCCAGGCCGGCGACCGCGTCGGCGTCGGCTGCATGGTCGACTCCTGCGGACAGTGCGACGCCTGCCGCATGGGCCGCGAACAGCACTGCGCCGAGGGGAACACCCAGACGTACAACGCCCTCGACCGCAGCGGCGAGCCGACGTACGGGGGCTACTCGACGCACATCGTCGTCCGTGAGAGCTTCGTCGTCTCCATCCCCGAGGGCATCGCCCTGGACGAGGCCGCGCCGCTGCTCTGCGCGGGCATCACCACGTACTCCCCGCTCCGCCGCTGGGGCGCCGGTCCCGGCAAGAAGGTCGCCGTCATCGGCCTCGGCGGTCTCGGCCACATGGCCGTCAAGATCGCGCACACCCTCGGCGCCGAGGTCACGGTCCTCTCCCAGTCCCTGCGGAAGAAGGACGACGGGCTCAAGCTGGGCGCCGACCACTACTACGCGACCAGCGACCCGAAGACCTTCGAGGAACTGGCCGGAACCTTCGACATCATCCTCTCCACGGTCTCCGCCCCGCTGGACTTCGGCGCCTACCTCGCCCTGCTGCGCACGGACGGCACCCTCGTCAACGTGGGCGCGCCCGAGGAGCCGGTCTCGCTCAACCTCTTCTCGCTGATCGGCGGCAACAAGTCGCTGGCGGGCTCGGCGATCGGCGGCATCGCGGAGACGCAGGAGATGCTCGACTTCTGCGCCGTGCACGGCCTCGGCGCCGAGATCGAGGTGATCGGCGCGGACCAGGTCAACGAGGCGTACGAGCGCGTTCTCGCCAGTGACGTCCGCTACCGCTTCGTGATCGACACGGCGACCATCTGACCGGTCCGGCAGCCGTACGCGGGTGCGCTGTCCAGGGTTCCCGCGTACGGATGCGGGTGTGCCCCGGGCTCTGCGAGGGCCCGGGGCACACCCGCACGCTCAGGCGCCGGGGGCGGTCCGCCGCGCCGCCTCCAGGACGGCCGCCAGCAGGCCCGGGAATCGTGCCTCCAGATCGGCCTCCCGCAGCCGGCTCAGGCGGGAGGTCCCCTCGTAGTGCTGGTGGATGACGCCCGCCTCGCGCAGCACCTTGAAGTGGTGGGTGGTGGTCGACTTGCTCACCGGGAGGTCGAACGCGACGCACGCCATGTCCGGGTGTCCGTCCGCCAGCCCCCGGACGATCCGCAGCCGGACGGGATCGGCCAGCGCCCGCAGCACACCCTCCAGGCCGATCTCCGCCACGGACGGATGGGCGAGCGGGCGCCCGGACGTGACCGCGGGTTCGGTGGGGGACATGGAGCCTCCTCGAGGTCCGACGGATCCTGAAAGTACGACAATCATCGTAGTTTGACAACTACCGTACTACGAGGATTTCGTACGGGGCATGGCGCCGCCGCCCCTCCTGGCCGGCAGGGCGCCCGGCCCCGCGCCCGACCCCGAGGAGACATCCCGTGAGTGCCCTGTTCACGCCCCTGACCCTGCGGTCCCTGGAGATCCCCAACCGCGTGTGGATGTCCCCGATGTGCATGTACTCGGCGGCCGCCGAGGGGCCCGAGGCCGGGGCGCCGACCGACTTCCACCTCACCCATCTGGCCGCCCGCGCCGCCGGGGGCGCGGGCCTCGTGATGGCCGAGGCCACCGGCGTACGCCCGGACGGCCGGATCACCCCCTGGGACCTGGGCCTGTGGAACGACCGCCAGCAGGATGCCTTCGCCCGCATCGCCGCAGCGATCACCTCCCACGGAACGGTCCCCGGCATCCAGATCGCCCACGCCGGGCGCAAGGCCTCCACCGAACGGCCCTGGATCGGCGACGGCCCCGTCCCCGGGAGCGCGGGCGGCTGGGGCGCCGTCGCCCCCAGCCCCGTCGTCTTCGACGGCCTGCCCGTCCCGCACGAGCTGACCGGGGACGAGATCCAGCAGCTGGTAGGGGACTTCGCCGCGACCGCCGAACGCGCCCTCGCCGCCGGATTCCGCGTCATCGAGATCCACGGCGCCCACGGCTACCTCATCAACTCCTTCCTCTCCCCGGCCGCCAACCACCGCACCGACACCTACGGCGGCAGCTGGGAGAACCGGGTGCGCTTCCCGCTCCAGGTGGTCGACGCCGTCCGCGCGGTCTGGCCCGACGACCTCCCCGTCCTCTTCCGCACCTCCGCCACCGACTGGCTGACCGAGAACCCCGAGGACCCGCGCGAGGGCTGGACCGGCGACGACACCGTCCGCCTCGCCAAGGAGCTGACCGCCCACGGCGTCGACCTCCTCGACGTCTCCTCCGGCGGCCTTGTCCCCGACGCCCGGATCACCGCCCGCCCCGGCTACCAGGTGCCCTTCGCCGAACAGGTCCGGCAGGCCACCGGAACCCCCACCTCCGCCGTGGGCCTGATCCTGGAGCCCGCCCAGGCCGAGGAGATCGTCGCCTCCGGGCAGGCCGACGCCGTCATGCTCGGCCGCCAGCTGCTGCGCGACCCGCACTGGGCCCACCACGCCGCCGCCGCCCTCGGCGCGGAGCCCCGCTGGCCCGCCCCGTACGGCTACGCGGTGGCCCGCCGCCTCACCGCCAAGTCCTGACACCGGGCGGACGGCCCCGCGCGGGCCGACAATGGCGGATGTGCTCCCCACCGGGCAGGAGAGGGCGACCATCGTCCGCCGGGCCGTCCGGGTCGCCGTCGCGGCGGGCGCCGGGTTCTACCCGCTGCTGTACGGCGCCGGACTCCCGGTCATGGCGCTGTACGCCCTCTTCGCCCCCATCGCCGTCGGCCTGCTCTCGCCCATCCCCGGCTCCGGCCGCCAGCGCGCCTCCGTCATGGTGCGCGCGCTCCCCCCGGCCCTGGCCCTGGCGACCCTGGGCACCCTGCTCGCGGTCGACACCTGGGCGGCTGTGGGCGGCATGCTCGTCGTCGGCTTCCTGCTGGCGTTCGCCGCCGTCGGCGGCCCCCGCCCCGCAGGCGTCGGACCAGGCCTCCAGCTCTTCTACATCCTCGCCTGCTTCCCGCCGTACGCCCCCGACACGCTCGGCCAGCGGCTGTCCGGCCTGACCATCGGCATCCTGCTCCTCACGGCCCTCGAACTCCTGCTGCCCGACCCGCCCGCCACCCCCTACCGGGAACGCATCGCCCGCGCCCTCGACGAGGCGGCCCGCGGGACCGCCCCCGGCGGCGTACCACCGGAACGGCTGCGCGAGGTCGGGGCCCGGCTGCGGCTGTCGGCCGTACCACCGGCGGAACGCCCGGCCGGGGCGGGGCGCAGGGACCGCGCCCTCGAACAGAGCGGCCGCGCGGTCCGCCGCCTCCTGGACCAGCTGGCCACCCTCGCCGAGACCTCACCGACCGGCATCGACCCCGCATCCGCCGCCTCGGGCCCAGCCACCGCCGCCCGTCCCGCCGACGGTTCCCGCCCGCCCGGCGGCGCCGGGACCAAGGGCATGCCCCGCGCCCGCCGCGAGGAACAGATCCTCGCCGCCGCCATGGACGAGTTCGGCCGCCACGGCCACGCATCGGCGTCGATGGCCGAGATCGCCCGCCGCGTCGGGGTCACCAAGCCGATGCTGTACACCTACTTCGGCTCCAAGGACGGGCTCTACCTCGCCTGCCTGGAACGCGTCGCGCCCCGGCTCTTCACCGCGATCGAGGAGGCGATGGCACCGGAGCGGCCCGCGGCGGAAACCCCGTACCGCGTGCTGAGCGCCGTCTTCGGCGTCCTGGAGGGGCAGCGGGGCGCCTGGTTCGTGCTGTACGACCGGACACTGAGGCCCGGCACCGACCTGCACACCGCCGCACACCGGCACCGCCGGACCATCGACGAACTCGCCGCCTCCGGCACGGCGGACCTCCTGCGCGGCCACGGCAACGACGACCCGCTGGACGCCGACGCGCTGAAGCACGTGTGGACCGGAACGGTCGGCGCGCTGGTCGGCTGGTGGACCTCGCACCCGGACGAGTCGGCCGCGGACATGGCCGCGCGCTGCGCCCGGCTGCTGACGGCGATCCGCGGCTGAGCCGTCCGCGGACGGCATGGAGCAGAGGGCATGGAGCGGGCCCCGCCGGATGCGGCGGGGCCCTGGGGAAGGCACGGTCAGCCGGTCAGCGCGAACGACTGGGCGGCGGACCCGCTGCACGGCTGCTGGGAGAGCCGCGCCCCGTCGGCGGTGGAGGAGTCGTCGACGGTGAGGCACTTGCCGCTGTGCCGGGCGACGAAGCGGTACCGGCCGCTCGTGGCCAGGGCCTCCGGCCGCCACTGCTGGTTGGTGGAGCCGACGTAGGACCACAGATGGACCCGGGTGCCGTCGCCGGTCGCCCCGGCCCCGCCGTCCACGTCCCAGACCTTGCCGTTGTGCCGGTTCACCACCTGGTAGTGGCCACCGCTCGTCGGCCGGAACTGCCAGCCCTGGTTGGCCCCGGTGCCGCACGCCCACTGCTGGAGCGCGGTGCCGTCCCCCGTACCCCAGTCGGCGGCATCCAGGCAGGCCCCGCTGTTGGTGTTCTGGACCCGGTACCAGGCGGCCGGGTCGATGGAGCCGGCCGGAGGCTCGCCCGTACCGCCGTCCCCGCTCCAGGTGAAGGTGGCGACTGCCCCGGCGGGCAGGGTGTACGCCAGGGACCTCCCGTTGTCCGTCAGGGAGAACCGCTGAGCACCGGAAGCCGTGTTGACGACGACGGCCGCACGGGTCCCGTCCGGGTTCTGGAACGCCACGTTCTGCACACCCCCGGCACCCTGGCTGGTGGAGCCGATCCGGGACGCGCCGGGCCTGATGAACTTGGTGACGTGCCCCAGGACGTAGAACTCCGCGTTCCGGTTCACCTGCCCGTCCGCGATCTCGACGATGCCGTTGCACCGGTTGCCGCAGTGCCCTTGGTGGGGGCCGCCGTTCCGGTCCAGGGCCAGGTTCCAGTTGATGACCGTCTCGCCGCCGTTGCGCATGTTCTGGACGACGAGGTTCTCCGCGTGCCACCTGAGGGTGTCACCGAAGGTCGTGGCGGGGTTCGCGCTGTCGGTGCCGGAGCACTCGGTGAAGAAGACCCGCTTCCCCGCGCTCACGATCTGCTGCTGCGCCGACGGGGCTCCGCCGTAGCAGTGGAAGGCCGCGCCGATGACGCGCTGGATGCCGCCCGTCCGGGCGAAGACGTCCAGCGGATAGTTCGGATGGTCCCAGTTGTGGTCGTACGCCAGGAGGTTGGTCGGCAGGTTCGCGGCGGTGAGCGCACGGTCCAGCACCCGGAAGAAGTCCGCCTGCTGAGCGGCGGTCATGCTCATCGACGGGTAACTGGTCGCGAACTCCGGCTCGTTCTGCGCGGTGAGGTCGGTGAGGGTGATCCCCTCCTGCCCGTATGCCCTGATCGCCTTCACCAGATAGTCGGCGTACGCCTGGTGGTGCTCGGTCCGCAGACTGCCCCCGTTGAGGGAGTTGTTCGTCTTCATCCAGGCCGGGGGAGACCACGGGGAGCCCATGAACCGGATGGCCGGGTTGATCGCGGTGGCCTGCTTCAGGACCGGGATGATCCGCGCCCGGTCCCGGTCGATGGAGAAGGAACCCCGGGTGTCCTCGTAGGTGTACGCGTCGGAGTTCGCGTCGAAGTCGGTGCTGCCCAGCGGCTGCCGCAGATAGTTGAGCCCGATGCCGTCCCCCTCCGCGGAGAAGAGCGACCGCAGCAGCGTGGTGCGCTGCGCCTGGGGAAGGCCCTGGACGAGCTGGGCGGAGGCGCCGGTCACGGAGGCGCCCGCACCGGTGAACCTCTGGCCCTTGCTGCCCGCGTCGATACGGATGTCGACGCCCTGCGGGGTGCCGTTGAACGGAACGTTCCCTTCGGCGGCGAGCCTCTTGCCGCCGTCGGCGGTGGTGACCCAGACCTGTGCGACCGGGTCGGCGGCCCGGGCGGTGGTGACGGTGGCGTCGGCGCCGAGCCCGGTGAGGGCCAGGGCGAGTGCGGCGACGGCCGCGCGTGCTCTCGGACGTGGGGGACGGGGGTGGGACATGTGCGGCTCTCCTTCGGTCGGTACGCGTACGCATGAGGGGGCAACGACGTGAAGCGGAGGGGCAACGGCATGAAACCACACCCACTAAGTGGTTAGTAAGTAGTAGGCGAACGGCTCCCGAAGAGCCGTCCGGGGCGGGCTTAAGCTGATCCGGTGAGCAACCAGTCAGTGGGCAGACCGGCACGCCGTCCCGCGCGGCCCCGTACGCCGCGCAGCCCCGAAGCCCAGCAGCGGCAGCAGGACATCCTGGCCATCGCCATGGACACCTTCGCCGCCCGCGGCTACAACAACGCCTCGCTGGCGGAGATCGCGGACCGTGTCGGCCTCACCCAGGCGGGCGTCCTGCACTACTTCCGCTCCAAGGCGCTGCTCCTGACCAGCGTCCTCGAACTCCGCGACCGGGCCGACATCGAACAGCTCGGCCCCGACCGCCCGCAGGGGCTGGAGTTCCTCCGTCACCTGGTGAACACCGCGCTCCGCAACGCCGAACGCGAAGGGATCGTGAGGCTGTACGCGGTCCTCTCGGCGGAGTCCGTCACCGACGACCACCCCGCCCAGGAGTACTTCCGCGACCGCTATGACGGCCTGCGGGCCTTCGTGGCCGACGCCCTGCACGAGGCATGCGACCTCCCCGCCGACCGGGCGGGCACCACCCGGGACGCGGCCAACGCCATCATCGCGGTCATGGACGGCCTCCAGGTCCAGTGGCTGCTGTCACCCGACTCCGTGGACATGGCCGCCTCGACGGACCTGGTGGTCACCTCCCTCCTCGCCACCCTGGCCCCCGAGTGCTTCGGCCCCCCTTCCCTCCGCTGACGGGCAGGGGCACGGGAAGAGGGTCGCCGCCCACCGGCGTATTGGGGCATTCCCCGGCCGCGCACGGTTAACTGGCCGTAGCATGCGAGGGCTTCGGTGATCCGGAGCGACAACTGAATGCGTGCGTGACTGGGGGAAGCCGGTGGGAATCCGGCGCTGACCTGCAACCGTGTGCGGCCGCTCGGGCCGCGAGTCGGACAGCCCGGCGCGTGACGCGTACCGCTTCCCCTGTCATGGTCTGCAGTGCGAAGCCCCGCGGCGGCGCCCCGCTGCGCGTACGCCGTGCGACGCACGGACGGGACGCGCCGTGGACGGCAGTCCACGGCGCGGCACGGCAGGCCGCCCCGTACCGGAAGGCACGCCCGTGCATCTGACATCCGCCCGCCGCACCCTCGTCGTCACGGCCGCCCTCGGCCTCGCTCTCGCCTCCGCCCCCGCCGTGGCCCAGCCGCAGGCCACGGCCTCCACGAACGCCCCGGTGAAGGTGACGGTCACCGTGAAGGGGCCGGACGGGCTCCTCTTCAAGGGAAAGATCAAGACCAAGGGGCATGACGTCACCACCGCCACCGGCGGCACGCACCGCTGCGACGGCACCAACGGCGGCGCGAACCCGAGCGCCGTTCCCACGCCCACCGCGGCCCTGGACGACGCCGCCAAGAAAAGACACTTCACCTGGGACGGCACCTGGTACGCCTCGTTCGACGACTACTCGGTCGACACCATAAAGAACGTCAGCGGCGGTGGCGTCGCCTACTGGAACATCGCCGTCAACGGCACGTCGATCCCGGTCGGGGGCTGCCAGTTCAAGCTGAACGCCGGGGACAAGGTCGCCTTCACCTGGACCGCGTTCTAGCGGCCAACTGGCGCCCGCCCGACACCTGAGCCACCTCCGCGCCGCGACCCTCCTCGCGGCGCGGAGTCCTCCGACCTGGCATCACGCCGACCTCAGCGCGCCCCGGGCGCGGCGGCTTCCCCGAACACGGCCGACACCTGCGCGCCGAGCGCTTCCAGGAGCCAGTCGTGGGCCGACCCGGGCGTCGGCTCCGGAGGCCCGTCCGGGGCTCCGAGCACCTCGGCGGTCAGCTCCCAGTACCGGTCGATACGCGGATCGACCGCGAGCTGCCCGACGAGCCGGCGGCGGAACGACGGAGTATCGCGGATGCCGTACGTACTCGCGTACGCGTCCACGAAGCCGTCCAGCGCCTCCCCGGGACGGGGCACCCCACCCCGCCGCAGCTCCTCGCCCGCCAGGTCGTACGCCGTGGCGAGCCCCGCGTACAGCACGGCCGACTCGCGCGCCCCCGCCGCCTCGTGCGCGCCGGGCTGACAGGGGCCACCCCTGCCGTCGCACGACCGGGACACGAAGGCGTTCAGCCGGGCGAAGGCGAGCACCTGCGCGGGCCGGGGGTCCTCCGGCGGCTGCGTTACCGCCACCTCCAGGAACGCCCCGACGGACCGGGCGGGCATCCGCGCGGGCAGCCAGGCACGCCAGAACCGGACCAGCGGGGCGGTGCTCGGCGCCTCGGCCACCGCCCCGACCAGCCGCAGCCGGGCGGCGCGTTCGGCCGGCGGACAGTCCCGTACGAGCATGAGCGCCGCCTCACGCCAGCGCAGCGCCCTCAGCTCCGCGCCGAGCGTCCGCAGCCGCCCGGCGACGGCACCCTCCAGCACATCCCCCGGACCCCCGGCGTCCTGCTCGTCGAGGATCCGGCGCACTTCCGCCACCGGCAGGCCGAGCCCCCGCAGCGACCGGATCAGGGCCAGCCGCTCCACGGCCTCCGGCCCGTATCTGCGGTGCCCGCCCGCACTGCGGGACGCCTCCGGCAGCAGCCCGCCGTCCGAGTAGAAGCGGACGGTCTTGACGCTGACCCCCGCGTACCCGGCCAGCTCACCGATCGTGCAGAGACCGTCGCGCGACGAGAACACTTGAACCTCCCCCAAGAGGAGTTCCTACGGTACCGGCGAGCGCTGCCGGACCAGCCGGGCCGGTGCGCGCACGGAAGTGCCTGACGAGGAGGAACCATGACCGTATTCATCCTGGTGGCCGGGGCGTTCACCGGACCGCACGTATGGCGGGACACGGCCGCGTATCTGGTGGCGGGAGGCGCGGACGTCCGTACGGTGGCGCTCACCGGACTCGGCAAGGGCACGGGCGGTCCGGTGGAGGCCGTCGACCTGGAGACCCATATCGCGGACGTCCTCGCGGTGATTGACCAGGTGGCGGCCCAGGGCAGGGGCGACGTCGTGCTGGTCGGCCATGACTACGGCATCCACCCGGTGCTGGGCGCGGCCGACCGCCGGGCGGAGGTGGTCGCCCGGATCGTCCACCTGGACTCGGGGATGCCGAGGGACGGCGTACCCGCCCTGGCCGCCGTACCGGATCAGCGTCTGCGCGAGGAACTCGCCGGGGGAGGGCGGACCGCCGGTGAACTGCCGCCGCCCGCGCGGGACGGCTGGTCCCGGTGGGGGAGTACGGCAGGGCTCTCCGAAGCGGCGCTGGACGGACTCACCGCCCTCGCCGCCCCGCAGCCGCTGGGCACCCTGCTCCAGCCGCTGCGGCTCACCGGCGCGGTGGCGGACGTGCCCGTGACCGGGGTGCTGTGCACCGGCAACGGACCGGGCATCGAACTGGTCCAGCTGATGGTGGACATGGGCGAACCCGCCCTCCAGGCCCTGGCCGACCCCCGGGTGACCTTCTTCGAACTCCCCACGGGCCACTGGCCGATGCTCTCCTGCCCCGCCGAGCTGGCCGGTGTCCTGACCGAGGCGGCCGCAGGCGGAGGCCACCGGCTGAAGGCCCCCGGCACCGACGGCCCGCCCCCGCATCTGCGGCCGTTCCTCCTCGACGTCCCCGAACGGCCCCGCGAACGGACCGGGAACACCGACCTGTACCTGCCCGAAGGACCGGGACCGCACCCGGCCGTGGTGTTCGTCCACGGCGGCCCCGTACCCGCCGGCGCACGGCCGACGCCCCGGGACTGGCCGACCCTGACGGGGTACGCGCGGTACGTCGCCGGGCGCGGGGCCGTGAGCGCCGTACTCGACCACCGCCTGCACGCCGTGACCGACTACGGGCGGGCCGCCGAGGACGTGGCCGACGCGGTGGAACGGGTGCGGGCCGATCCGCGGGTGGACGGCGACCGGGTGGCCCTGTGGTTCTTCTCCGGCGGCGGCCCGCTCACCGCCGACTGGCTGGCCGCGCCCCCGCCCTGGCTGCGCTGCCTGGCCCTCAACTACCCCGTTCTCGCCCCGCTGCCGAGCTGGGGAGTGACCGACGCCCGGTTCCGGCCGGTACGGGCGATCGCTCACGCGGGGAGACTCCCGATCGTGCTGGTCCGGGCGGGGCGCGAGATGCCCGAGATCGCCGCGACCGTCGAGGAGTTCCTGACCGCGGCCGCACGCGGCGGGGCCGACGTCGAGGTGGTCGACGTACCGGCCGGCCGCCACGGCTTCGAGACCCTCGACCGGACGGCCGAGTCCCGCGAGGCCGTGCACCGCGCGGTCACGGCGGTACTGGCGCGCCTGGAGCGCGGCGGCCCGATTACTCGATGACCAGCTCGACGTCGATGTTCCCCGGGTGGCCTTGGAGTAGGGGCAGTAGGCGTGGGTGGCCTCGACCAGCCGCTGCCCGACCTCACCGGTGAGGGAGTCCGGCAGCTCCACGCGCATCACGACCGCGAGGCCGAAGCCGTCGCCGTCCTTGCCGATGGAGACCTCCGAGGTCACGGAGACGTCCTTGGTGTCGACCTTCATCTCGCGGGCGACCGCCGCCATCGCACTGGCGAAACAGGCCGCGTACCCGGCCGCGAAGAGCTGCTCGGGGTTGGTGCCCTTGCCGTTGCCGCCGAGGGCCGGGGGCAGGGCGAGCGGCAGATCGAGCTGACCGTCCGAGCTGACGGCCCGGCCCTCGCGGCCGTTGGCGGTGGCGGCGGCGGTGTACAGCGCGTCCATGGGGTGACCCTCCTTCGTCGGTACCGCGAACGGATCGCCCGCGGTCACGGAAGAAATAGTTGCACACCATTAAGTTGTGCACAACTTAATGGTGTGGTCGGCGGTACGCTGGACCCATGACGCCGACATCCGCTCCTGCCCCTGCCCCCTCGCCCGACCTCGCCGCCGTGCCCGACGCGGAGCTGCTGCGACTGGACCACCAGGTCTGCTTCTCGCTGCATGCCGCGTCGCGCGCGTTCGGCGGCTTCTACCGGCAGGCGCTCAAGGATCTCGGCCTCACCTACCCCCAGTACCTGGTCATGCTGGTCCTGTGGGAGGACGACCCCCGGCCCGTCAAGGCGATCGGCGAGCGCCTCCACCTGGATTCCGGGACCCTCTCGCCCCTGCTGAAGCGGCTGGAGGCGGCGGGACTGGTCCGGCGCGAGCGCAGCCGCCAGGACGAGCGTTCCGTGGTCGTCGAACTGACGGACGACGGAGTGCGGCTGCGCGAGCGCGCGCTGTCGATCCCCCGGGGCGTGCTCGCGGCGACCGGCCTGTCGGTCGGGGAGGTGCTCGCGCTGCAGGAGACGCTCGGCCGCCTCACGGCCGCCCTGGGGGAGGCGGCCGACGCTCCGGCCGAATCTCCGAAAGTCTGACAGTTTCTCTTGTCATTACCCATGGATGACAGTTAAGCTTGTCGCATGGATGAAGCGACGGTCATCCCCACCCCGGCCCGCCACGACGAGAACTTCTGGTCCGTGGTCATGGCACCGGTGGAGCCCGCATGGAGCGAGCCCGGCGACGACGACACGTTCGAGATGGACGGGAAGGTGCTCGACGCGGCCCGCGCCCTGGCCGAGCGGATATCGACGCGTGCCCACGCCTACCGCACCGCCGGTGAGCCTTTCGATGCCGCGCTCATGGCCGCCCCCGACCTGCAACTGGCGCTGCTGCGTTCGCTGTACGAGGCCAGGCGCTCCGTCGACCGGCTGGCCGAGAGCGCGGCCACCGCGGCCGGGCGCGGCGGGGCGAGCTACACGCAGCTGGGCGCGGCCTGGGGCGGCATCAAACGCCAGTCCGCCCGCCTCAAATGGCCGCACGCGGTGGTGAAGAGGCCCGCCGACGAGTCCATCCCGCTCGACTACGCGGGCGGTTCCGCTGTCATCCACCACGACCCGGGCGCGGATGCCTGGTGGTACACGGCCACGGCGGCGGACCGGCGGGAGGAGGAGTCCGAGGCCGCGTACGGCACATCGGCCGAGGCCATCGCGCGGGCGACCGAGTTCCTCCTGGCCCATGCCCGTCCGGCGCGGCAGGACCCCGCATGACCGGCGGGCCCCCGCCCCGGCGCGACGACCACCCGGAGGAGCCCCGGCGGGAGCATCTGGCCCGCACCTTCGACGAGGACGCGGAGCTGTACGACCGGGCCAGGCCCGGATATCCGCCGGAGCTGTACGAGGATCTCGGGCGGCTGGCCGGTGCCGGGCCCGGCAGTCGCGTCCTGGAGGTGGGCTGCGGGACCGGCCGGGCGACGGTGCCGCTGGCCGCACGAGGCTGCCGTGTCACCGCCGTCGACGCGGGCCCCCGCATGGCCGCGATCGCCCGCCGCAACCTGGCCGGGGCCGGCTTCGGCCCGGCGGAGGCGGAGGTGGTGACGGCGCGCTTCGAGGACTGGCCACTGCCGGGCGAACCGTACGACGTGCTGGTCTCGGCGACGGCCTTCCACTGGATCGACCCGGCGGTACGGATGGCCAGGGCCGCCGACGCACTGCGTCCGGGCGGGGCGCTCGCCGTGGTGCGCGGCCAGCATGTGCGGGGCGGCACCGAGGAGTTCTTCGTCGAGGTCCAGCGCTGCTACGAGCGCTTCGACCCACGGACCCCACCCGGGCTGAGACCCCCGGCGGCGGCCGACGTCGACGGATCGGACCACCTGCGGGAGGTCGCGGACAGCGGCCGGTTCGGCCCCACGGCCCTGCGCCGCTACGAGCAGGACCTCACCTTCACCACCTCCGGCTATCTGGAGCTGCTGCGGACCTTCTCCGGCCACCGAGCCCTCCCGGACGCCGCCAGGAACGGGCTGCTGGGATGCGTCGAAGCGCTGATCGAGGGAGGTTACGGCGGCACGGTCACCAAGCGGTACCTCATCGAGCTGGCGGTGTCCCACCGGCGCTGACGCCTTCACCGCTCCGGGCGGCGGGGGTGGCCCGGGGGCCGGGCAGGTGGTGCCGGCTGATGTTCCGCTCCAGCAGAGCGGTCGACGCCCGTACACCGATCGACGTGCCGGGCGTGAAGTCCGGCAACCGCCCGTCGGCCTCCTTCAGTTCACTGAGCGCGCTGTCGATGGCGGCATGCGCAGCAAAGAGACAGGGGGTGCTGTAGATCGCCAGCTGGCATTCCAGATCGGTGAGTTCGGAGAGCGAGAGCCGTGGCGACTTGCCGCCCGCCATCTGGTTGAAGGGCAGAGGCTTGTCGTCGATGACCTTGCGAATACGGCGGATCCACTCGACGTCCCGCACACCGTCGACCAGCACCACATCCGCGTCGGTCTCCGCGAGGGCCTGGGCCCGGCGCAGGATGTCCGCCTCCTCGGTGGCGTCGGTGCGGGCCACGACGACCAGGTCCTGCCGGGTCTCCAGAACGAGGTTCAGCTTGTCGAGGTACTCCTCCAGCGGCAGTACCGTCTTGCCGTCCGCGTGGCCGCACCGGCGCGGCCGCCGCTGGTCCTCCAGGATGACGGCGGAGGCCCCGGTCCGCTCCAGCCGCTGCACCACATGGCACGCCACCTCCTGGTCGACGTACCCGTCGTCGATGTCGACCAGCAGATGGTGCGAGGAGAAGGCGAGCCGGAGCCGCTCGACGAAGGCGACCATGTCCGGCCAGGCGATGAAGCCGATGTCCGGCAGCCCGTAGTGGGAGGCGGCGAAACCGAAACCGGAGACGAAGAACCCGTCGTAGTGCCGGGCGGCGACCGACGCCGAGTACATGTCGTAGATACCGACGAGCGGGGTGGTCCCGGGCAGGTGGATCTGCTCGCGCAGCGCGCTTCCGTAGCGCATGTCCTTCTCCTCGCGTGCGGCCGTGAACCGCGTGTGGTGGCGGGGGCGGTTCGCGCACGGAAGGACGGCGAGGGCCGCACCCCGCGACGGTGTGCGCACCCGCGAAAACCATGATCGATTCGCGGGTGCTCGCCTACATGTACCGGCCCGGACACGCTCAACGCGCGGCGACACGCGGTGTCTTGCCAGGCGGGGCACCGATCGTCAGGCCGCGTGACCGAAACGCCAGGCCTCGATGTCTCGATAGTGGATCGGCCCCGGACCCCGGCCGATGTTGCTGCCCACCAGATGCAGCCGCTCGGCCTCCCAGGCCCGGCCCGAGAACGAGGCGAGCCCCGCGGCGATCTCCACCGCCCCGCCCCGGTCACCCCGGCGGGAGCGGGCCAGCGTCAGATGAGGCCGCAGCGGCCGCTCGGGGAAGGAGACACCGCAGGCCCGGACCAGCTCACGTACGTCGGTGGCGAGCCGGTGCAGCCCTTCCAGGTCCCCGTCGATCCCGCTCCACAGGACCCGCTCGTCGAAGTGCCCACCGCCGCGTAGCGCCAGCCGCAGGGGCCGACGTCGCGCAGCCAGCCCGGAGAGCGGGGACATCAGGGGCGGGACGGCGGCCAGGGGAAGTTCACCGAGGAACGCCAGGGTGATGTGCCAGTCCTCGATCCGGTTCCACCGCAGGCGGGGGTGGGCCGCATAGGCGGGACGCAGGGCCCGCTCCAGCTCGTCCTTGGCATCGTCGGGCGGGGCGAGCGCCAGGAACACGCGGATCGTGGCGGCCTGTTCACGCTCGTCCACGGCGGGTCCGGTCATGGCGTCGGGCAGTTCGTTCACCTGCGTACGGTACGTGTCGACCACGCTCCCGTCGCAACGCGGGGGAGCGGACGACCGGGAGGCGCCGTCACCAGGGAGGAACCGCGTCAGGAACTCGTGCGCTGCGCGGCCCCCCGCGGGCTCCAGGTGGCGTTGACGACCGCGATGCTCGCCTCGCCGCTCTCGAACAGGCGGGACAGTTCGGCCGGACCGACCGGCCCGCCGACGTGGTCGACGAGCAGGACGGGCTGCGGCTCACCGTCCTGCTCGGCGGGCACGAAGCCGGTGCTGATCTCCCGCCGCAGAAGAACGACATGCTCGCCACCGTCGGAAGCAACGAGAGGCAGGTTGTCCAGGGCGCCGAGCAACTCCTGCCCGTGCGCAGCGAGATCGTGAGCGAGGACGTCCCGGTGCGCCGAGACGATGACGGTGAGCCGGTCACCGGTGCGTTCGTACCGTGCGGCCAGATCGTCGGGCAGCAGGTAGAAGACCCCGTCCTCCCCCTCGTGCCCCCGGTTCAGCAGCAGGCAGGCCATGCGCTCGGCCGGATCGGCCGACGCCTGGTCGAGGTCGAGGATCACTTCCCGGCTCTGCGGGTCGAGGGCCGGGATGGTGCTGATCCACATACGGGTGAGGTCGTCCATGGGCGGTATCCAAGCACGGGTCCCGGGAGCGCCCCGAGGCGGGCAGGGGAGTGGCTGTGGACCTGCGTACGCACCCCGCACGGAACGGCCGACCGTGCGGCGCGCCCCCTCGCCGGGCCCGATGCCACCCCGAACCACGGGAGTGCGCGGCAGCAGCCGAGACGGCATGATTCCGGCCCCGTGTTCGCGCACGGTTCAGGCCGCGGGCGCCCCGGTCTCCTGCCCGGCGGCGGACCATGGGCACGCCCGGAACTGAGCGGATGCGACGCGGTTCGAACGTGTACGAAAGACACCGGCCAGTCCAACGGCCCTGCTGAGCTGGCCGGTCTACCTGTCGACCAGATAGGTGCCTGAGGCATCCAATGGTGTCGAGGCGCGGAACGATCGGCTCCGCGCACACGACCGAGCACTGCGAGGCGACCCGACCCCATGACGGAATCCACGACAGACCCGACGACCCGCCAGGCCCTCGACTCCACCGCCCCCGCCGCTGCCACCGCGACCGCCATCGACCCGACCCTCGCGACACCCTTCCCGCAGGACCGCGGTTGCCCGTACCACCCGCCCGCCGGGTACGCGCCGCTGCGTGAGGGCCGACCGCTCAGCAGGGTCGCCCTCTTCGACGGGCGCCCGGTCTGGGCGGTCACCGGACACGCCCTGGCCCGCCGGCTGCTGGCCGATCCACGGCTCTCCACCGACCGCACCCACCCGGACTTCCCCGCCCCGGCCCCGCGCTTCGCCAACGCCAACCGGCGCCGCGTGGCCCTGCTCGGCGTCGACGACCCCGAGCACAACACCCAGCGCAGAATGCTCATCCCGGCCTTCTCCGTGAAGCGGATCAACGCTCTCCGCCCCCGCATCCAGGAGACCGTGGACCGGCTGCTCGACGCGATGGAGCGCCAGGGGCCACCGGCCGAGCTGGTGAGCGCGTTCGCCCTGCCGGTGCCGTCGATGGTGATCTGCTCCCTGCTCGGAGTGCCGTACGCCGACCACGAGTTCTTCGAGGAGCGCTCGCGGCGGCTCCTGCGCGGCCCCGGCGCGGCCGACGTGGACAGGGCCCTCGACGAACTCGAGGAGTACCTCGGCGCGCTGATCGACCGCAAGCGTACGGAACCGGGCGACGGCCTCCTCGACGAGCTGATCCACCGCGACCACCCCGGCGGACCGGTCGACCGCGAGGAACTGGTCTCGTTCGCCGTGATCCTGCTCATCGCGGGGCACGAGACGACGGCGAACATGATCTCGCTCGGCACCTTCACCCTGCTGCGCCACCCCGAACAGCTCGCGGCGCTGCGGGCCGGCGGGACGACGACGGCCGTGGCGGTCGAGGAACTGCTGCGGTTCCTCTCCATCGCCGACGGCCTGCAGCGACTGGCGACCGAGGACATCGAGGTGCCGGACGCCGGGGTGACGATCCGCAAGGGCGAAGGCGTGGTCTTCTCGACCTCGCTCATCAACCGCGACGACGGCGTGTTCCCGCAGCCCGAAACGCTGGACTGGGACCGCCCGGCCCGTCACCATCTGGCCTTCGGCTTCGGCGTACACCAGTGCCTGGGGCAGAACCTGGCCCGCGCGGAACTCGACATCGCGATGCGCACGCTCTTCGAGCGGCTGCCGGGCCTCCGGCTCGCCGTACCCGCGCAGGAGATCCCCCATAAACCGGGGGACACGATCCAGGGCATGCTCGAACTGCCCGTGGCCTGGTGAGCGGCATGGGCGTCCAGGTCGACAGGGAACGCTGCGTGGGGGCGGGCATGTGCGCGCTGACCGCGCCGGACGTGTTCACGCAGGACGACGACGGCCTCAGCGAGGTGCTCCCGGGCCGCGCGGAGACCGCTGGAGGGCATCCCTTGGTGGGGGAGGCCGTACGGGCCTGCCCGGTGGGGGCGGTGGCCCTGTCCGCCGACTGACCGGTACGGGGTGAGGGGGCGCGGAGTCCGCGCATGCGGCTCCAGGCGTCCTCCTCGCCCTCGGCGCCTCGGCCGTCCTGACGTTCGCGCGCAACGAGGCCATCACGGCCTCGATGGGCAAGGTCGGTGTCCCCGACTCCTGGTTCCCGTGGCTCGCCTCGCTGAAGGCGGCGGGCGCCCCGGGGCTCCTGGTCGGCCTCGGTGTGCCGGTGATCGGAGCCGCCGCGGCCGTCGGCGTCGTCCTGTACTTCATCGGCGCGGTCGTCACGCACGTGCGCGCCAAGGACTACGAGATCGCACCGCCGGCCGTACCGGCTCGCGCCGACCGCCCGCGAAGGGATCGACGACAGACAATCGTGAGTGATCTATGTTGCTTTGATGCGATCTGCTCCTTGGTGGGCCCTGCTCTCCTCCGGGTGTGCCCCGGTGCTGCTGGTCGGTTCCTGGATGATCGCGCAGCAGCGGCAGGGCCCGGAGTACGACCCCGCGAAGGAGACCCCGAGCGTGCTGGCGGCCTACGGGGCCACCAGCTACTGGCTGATGACGGGCATGTTGCTGGTGCTCGGCACCTGTTACGTGGTCACGGCACACGCGCTCCGGGAGGCGGCCCCGGCCGGGCGGGTGGCTCTGGCCGGCGGCGGACTGTGCGCCCTGGCGTTGACGGTGGTGCCGGCGCCGAGCAGCGGCGGGGCGCTGGAGCACGGGGCCGTGGCTGCCCTGGGCCTCGTGCTGCTGGCGGTGTGGCCTCCGCTGGCGGCTGCCCGGGGGGAGGGGGCCGGTGCCGTGGGGGCTGCGGCTGGATGTGGCGCTGGGGGCGAGTGCGCTGATGGGAGTGACGGTGCTGTGGTTCCTGGCGGAGTTGCAGAGTGCGGGGGCGCCGGGCGTGGCCGAGCGGGTGGTGACGTTCGTTCAGGCTTTGTGGCCCTTCCTGGTGGTGGTCTCCTGCTGGCGGAGCGTCGGTTCGCGGGGCGGTGACGGGCGGGACGGCGGCTGATGGGGGAGTGGCGGGCCGGGCTCCGGCTTGCCCCGTGGGGACCGGGCCGTCGTAGTCAGCGGTTCCGGCCGGCGAAGGGGCCGCCGCGGCCGAAGGCGAGCCGGGCGAAGCGTTCGGCGATGAGGCGGTGGGTGGCGGGGTCGGGGTGGAGGTCGTCGGGGAGCGGCAGGTCGGCGTGGTCGTCCTCGCCGTAGAGGTCGAGGCCGTCGAGGTGGTGGAGGTGGGGGTCGGTGGCGGTCCGCCGGTCGACGAGCCGGGCGAGTTCGTCCCGTATGACGGTGAGGGTCAGCTTCCCGGCGGCGGTCTCGGCCGGATCCCCGGTGGCGGTGAACCGCAGCCGTCCCTCGCTCATCGCGCCGAGGTCGTAGGCGCTGGGGCCGGGGGTGTGTTCGTGGATGGGGCAGTGGATCGGTGAGATGACCAGCAGGGGCGTGGTGGGGTGGCCTTCGCGGATGGTGTCGAGGAAGCCGTGGACGGCCGGGCCGAAGGCACGCAGCCGCATGAGGTCGGTGTTCACCAGGTTGATGCCGATCTTGATGCTGATGAGGTCGGCGGGAGTGTTTCGGAGGGTGCGGGCGGTGAAGGGGTCGAGCAGAGCACTGCCGCTGAACCCGAGGTTGATCAGTTCGGCTCCACTGTGAGCGGCGGCCAGGGCGGGCCAGGTGCCGGTGGGGGTGGCGGCGTTGGAGCCGTGGCTGATGGAGCTGCCGTGGTGCAGCCAGACCGGCCGGCCGCCGGGCTGCTGGGTGTGGACGGGTGCGTCGGTGCGCAGGGCGACCAGTTGGGTGGTCTCGTCGTGCGGCAACCAGATCTCGATGCCCTTCTCGGCGTCGGGCAGGCCGCCGAAGCGGAGGGTTTCCACGGGCCCCGGGCGGGTGTGCGAGGCGCCCGAGGCCAGGTCGATGGTGAGGGTGTCGCCGTCGCGCGCACTGGCCCGGCCCGCGTGCCGGCCGTCGACGAGGAGTTCGTACACACCGTCGGGACGGCGCGGCGCCCCGGGGTAGACGCGTTTGGTGGCGATCACGTCCAGCTCGACGGTGGTGGCCCGGCTGCGGAAGGCCATCCGGACCCCGGAGGGCTGCGCCTCGGCCATGGCCAGTTGCCCGTCGGGTATCTGGGCCCGGGCGTGGGCGGGCAGCCGGTGGGGCAGTACGCCGCGGTCGGTGCGCTCCAGGTCGAGGGCGCCGCGCAGGATGCCGGGGCCGATGGGGGTGGTGATCCACTCGTGCGGGGTGTTCATCGTCGCGTTCTCCTCGCGAGGGTTCGTCCGGCCGGAGGCAGGGTTGGGAGGCCAGGAATCGGAGGCCAGGCTTGGGAGAAGCTGAGGCTTCGGAGAGGCCCGGGCTCCGGAGAGGTCGAGGGCGGAGAGGTCAGGCGGCAGAGGGCCAGTTGCGCAGCAGGGCGTCGAGCGCACCGAGGATCTCGGTCCAGCTCTCCTGGGAGGCGGGGGCGCTGTGGCTGAAGCCGCCGGCCGCCTCCAGGCCGACGTAACCGCTGAAGACGCTGCCCAGCAGCCGTACGGCATGTGTCTGCTGCGCCTCCGTCAGGTCGTAGCTGCGCAGGATGGCCCGCATCATCTGCGAATGCCGTACGCCGGCACTGGCGGCGGCCGCGTCGGCGTCGAGCCGGAACTGGGCTGCCGCGAAGCGCCCCGGGTGCTGGAAGGCGTAGTCGCGGTAGGCGTCGGCGAAGGCGCTGAGGGCGTCCTTGCCGGCCCGTCCCGCGAGGGCGGCGGAGGCCCGGTCGGCAAGCTCCTCCAGGGCGAGCAGCGCGATCTTCGTCTTGAGGTCGTGGGCGTTCTTGACGTGCGAGTACAGGCTCGCGGTCCTGACGCCCAGCTGCCGGGCCAGCGCGGAGGGGGTCACCTGCTCGAACCCGATCTCGTCCGCCAGCTCGGCCCCCGCCCTCACCACGCGCTCCGCGGCCGGTCCTGCCTTCGCCATGCCACCACCATCCGAATACTTCCCCATGATTACCTAAGGAAATATACGTTTGCCTAACCCTATTAGGCAAACTAGCGTGACTGTTATGAGACCGCTGACCGAGCAAGAGATCCGTACCGCGTTCGTGAACTGCACCAAGGGCGAGGCCAAGCGTCTGCACGTCCCCCGTGACCTGGCCGAACGGCCCTGGGACGACCTGGACTTCCTGGGCTGGCGCGACCCGCAGGCCCCCGGCCGGGCGTATCTCGTGGCGGCCTGGGACGGCCGCCCGGTCGGTGTCCAGCTGCGTTCCTCGGACGCGGGTTCCTGGCAGACGCGCCGCAGCATGTGCTCGATGTGCGTGACCACCCACACCGGAGGCGTCTCCCTGCTGGTGGCCCCGCGGTCCGGGAAGGCCGGCCAGCAGGGCAACTCGGTCGGCGCCTACATGTGCAGCGATCTGGCCTGCTCGCTCTACGTACGGGGCAAGAAGGACGCAGGGATCGGCGCGCGGCTGCACGAGTCGCTCACCCTGGAGGAGAAGATCCGGCGGACGGTGGCGAACCTGTCCGCCTTCATCGCCAAGGTGACCGAGTGACCCCATGACCGGGCGGTACCGGCGGTGGCGCAGAGGCGGTCCGGCCGGGAGGGGCGGGATGGCGGCCGACGGTCCGGGCTCACGGCAGACGCCTGCGAGCCGCTTCGACGGCGCCCGCGACGCTGTCCACCGCGCCACCTGTGGCGCCGCCGACGCGGTCGACGGCCGTATGCGCCTGGTGGGTGACGGCGTCGGAGGCGTGAGCGGCGGCGCGGCGGGTGCGGTAAGCGAGCGAGGGCTTGCCGTGGGTGTCGGCGGCGGCGATGAGGAGCCCGCCGAACAGGGACGCGTTCTTGAGGAAATGGATCCGCTGGGCGGCCCGCTCCTCCGGGTCCTCTATCGTCCAGTACCGGTGGGCCGCCAGGGTCGTCGGGACGAGGGTCGCGGCAAGGGCCGCCGAGGCGAGCCGAGGCGCCCGCCCCAGCGCCAGGAGGAGGCCGGCGCCGAGCTGTACGGCGCCGTTGAGGCGTACGAGACGCTCGGGATCCTCCGGCAGCAGGGAGGTCCGCGGCGCGACGGCCGAGGAGAGGACATCGGTCACGGGCGCGGCGGCGGGGACCAGGCGCTGGGGATCACGCACCGCGTTGAATCCGCCGCTGACGAACATCGAGGCCAGCAGGGGCCGGGCGACTTTGCGCAGAACAGTCATGAAGGTCGGCTGCCCCGCCGGACGGGGAGTACGCGCGCCGGGGGGATCGGTCACCGCCACGGCGGCGCACGGCGCTCTCCTCGTTTCCGAAGTGGCCCGGGGAGACGTCCGGTTGGAGACCTCCTACGGTGCCGTCGAGGTCGGCGTCCGTAAGGGCACCGCCGCGTGGCTCGACCGTGCCGAGCGGTGACCCGTACCTACGTCGACGACGGCCGGGAGGCGGTTCCCTCCGACGGGCCGATCCGGCGTTCGAGGTGGATCTCGGTGAAGACCGCGACCTTGGCGCGCAGGGCCCAGGGGTCGAAGGGCTTGCTGATGTAGTCCACCGCGCCTGCCGCGTACCCGCGGGCGGTGTGCTCGGGGTCGACGCCCATCGCGGTGAGGAAGATGATCGGCACATCCCGGTTCCGTGGCCGGCGCTTGATGTGGGCGGCGGTCTCGTAGCCGTCCATCTCCGGCATCTGCACGTCCATGATGATGACGGCGAAGTCGTCGTGGTGGAGCAGCGCCTTGAGGGCGTCGCGGCCGGAGGAGACGGTGACGAGCTCCTGGTCCAGCGTCTCCAGCACGGCGGTCATGGCCAGCAGGTTGTCGGGCTGGTCGTCCACGACGAGCACCTTGGGCATCCGCAGCGGAGGCGCCGCCGGCAGGGCGGCCGGGTGCTCGACGGCGGCGAGCTGCCGCTCCAGCAGGTCGCAGCGCGCCTCGGCGGCGTCCCGCTGCTCGTGGGCGGCCTGGAGCTCGTTGCCCAGCCGCGTCACCTCCTGCCGCAGCACGTCGCGCTCCCCCCGCAGCTCCGATACGTCGGGGTGAGCCGACGCCAGCTGACCGGCGCGCTCACGCTCGGCGGTGAGGGCCGCCTCCATCTGGCTGAGGCGCACTTCCAGGTTGGCGATGCGGTTCTGGCGCTCCAGCAGGGCATCGCCCAGGATGTCGCCGCGGACGCTGGAACGGCGTGAGACGTGGTCGGCGTCGGCCAGCTGCTGTTCGATGATCTCCACCGCGTGCTTGGGGGAGGAGCTGGAGTCGAAGGCCGACCCGTGGAGGCCGCGGATGAACTCGATGGCCTCCGGGGTGACGGTCGTGCCGCGGTGCTCGGCGAGGTCCGTCATGATGCCCATGATCACCTCCCAGGGAGGCAGACGGGTTCCGTTGAGGTACCGGGAGAACGTGCCCGGGTCGCGGCGGTGCCTGGCCGCGTAACGGCGTACCGACACGTCCAGACCCTCGAACAACTCCCGCAACGCCTGGGCGAGCGCCCGCGACTCCTGCGTCAGATCCTCTCCGAGAGGGCGCAGCTCACCCATGCTCCCGAACCTCCCCGCGGGGATCCCCGGCGGCTTCGGGGGCGATCAGGCGGTCGAAGAACGGGACCGACAGCCCGACGACGGCGAGCCCGGCGAGCACACCGCGCGCGACGCCTTCCCCCGCGATCCAGCACAGGCACCCCGCCGTCATGCCGCTGATCACCGCCATGAGGAACACCAGGGCCGATCTCAGCGGCAGTAAGGGCCGTTCCACGGCCTCCCCCTCTCCATCCGTCCCGCCCCCGCAGGGCCGGGAGACATCCCCGCCCGACAGACCGCCAGGGGGGTGAGACACAGCATGAGGTGTGACGCGGCCGTTGCGTTACGTGATCGCGGTGGTGGCAACGGGGCCGCACGGCCGCGGCGAAGCGGTGCACGGTCGTTCGCCCAGGTCAGCGGCGTCCGGCGGCACCGTGTTGCCAGTTGTGCTCGTGCAACGTTGGCAGACTGGACGGCAACACCCGGGGCCTGCCGACGGGCCGTACGCGTCCGAAGTGGACCTGCCAGGGTGCCTTTTGCGCCGTTCTCCGTGATCGGCCGTCCTCCCGGCAGGCTGCGCGGCATGATCGCGAGAGTTGCTGAGGGCGGGTCACCGAACGGTGGCCGGGTGGGGGAGCGTACGAGTGAGCGCGAGCGGTTTCCGGTTCAATCCACCGCCGAACTGGCTGTTGCCCGAGGGCTGGGTTCCCTCGGAGGGCTGGCAGCCCGACCCGTCGTGGCCACCGCCTCCGCCGGGCTGGCAGTTGTGGCTGGCCGACCCTCCCGAAGCCGCTTCGGTGACCGCTGCCGTCCCCCACCAGTACGCGCCTCCGCCCGCGGCTCCCGCCGGCCGGAAGCGGGGCTGGTTCGGCCGTCGGCGACACGATGGGACGAGCGAGCTCGAAGAGCTGAGGGCCTGGATCGCCCAGGCCTACGGCGCGGACGCCGCCCAGGTCGCCGGACTGGTGCGGCGCACACGCCAGGAGGCGGCCGTGCTGCTGACACAGGCCCGGGAACAGGCCGAGGCGATCGTCGAGGAAGCCCGCCAAGCCGTCAGAGACGTCAAGAGCGAGGCCAAGCAGGTCGCCAAGGACGCGGAGAAGACCCGCAGGGAAGCGGAGCGGCACCGCGGTGAGATCTATCAGGCCGAAAGCCGCCTGACCGCGCTGCGTGCGCAGCTCGTCATCACCGACGAGACCGTTCTCCTGCAGCAGGCAGGCATCTACGCCTACCACCACCAGCTCCACGACGCGGTCGCCTACCGCACGCGCCTGGACTCCCTCAAGGCCGAGATCAAGAACCTCGCGCGCAACAACCAGGCGGTTCTCGCCGCCACCGACTGGACCGTCAACGGCTCCGCCCGCGAAGGCCGGAAGATGATCCGGGACTTCTCCAAACTGATGCTCCGCGCCTACAACGCGGAGGCCGAATACGCCGTCCGCACCATGCGCCCCCACCGCCTCACCTCATTGATCGACCGCCTCTACAAGAGCCGGGAGACCATCGCCAAGCTCGGCGCCACCATGCACATCCGCATCTCCGACGCCTACCACGACGCCCGCGTCCGCGAACTGCAGCTGACCGCCGACTTCCTGCAGAAGAAGGACGAGGAGAAAGAAGCCCAGCGCGAGGCCAGGGCCCGCGAACGCGAGGAGGCGGCCGCCCAGCGCGAACTCGACCGCGAACGGGACAAGCTGAACAAGGAACTCAACCATTACGAGGCCGCCATCGAACGCATGCGTGCTCAGGGCGACCACGACGCAGTACGCGACATGGAAGCCAAACTCGCCGAGATCCAGCAGGCACTCCAGGACGTCGACGCCCGCGCCGCGAACGTCCGCACCGGCTATGTCTACGTCGTCTCCAACATCGGCGCCTTCGGGGACAGCATCGTCAAGATCGGCATGACCCGCCGCCTCGAACCCCTCGACCGCGTCTACGAACTCAGCGGCGCCGCCGTCCCCTTCCGCTTCGACGTCCACGCCCTGATCTTCAGCAAGGACGCCGTCGGCCTGGAAACCCGCCTCCACCAGGAATTCGCGGACCGGCGCGTCAACCGCGTCAACAGCAGGAAGGAGTTCTTCTACGTCACCCCCGCCGAGGTACGCACCGCACTGGAACGCTTCGCGGGAGAGCACCTGGTGGAGTTCAGCGAAACCCCGCAAGCGCTCGAGTGGCGCGCCAGCAATACGGGCTGACGGATCGAGCAGTGCCGCTGTCACCCGGCTCAGGTGCTCGGCCGGTCGTCCGGGCTGCCGAGCAGCCCGGCGGACGGAGCTGTGCCGGAAGCTGTGCCAGGCCCCGTACGCTCCGACCGGTCACAGACCGGGGACGTCCCTGATCTTCTTGACGACGGACTCGACGGTCTTCAGCACGCCGTTGTGCCGCTTCGCGCGGGCCGCCCGGTCGGCCGGCACCAGCCGCGCCGCGGCCTCGACGGCGTAGGCGTCCGGATCACCGAAGTGGGTCCGCGGGTGCTCTCCCGTCTCCGCGCAGTGCGCCGTGACCTCCTTGACCGCCTGGAGCACGACCGCCCGGTCCACGCCCGGCTGCATGGCCAGCCGCACCTGGAAACGAGCCATCCACTTTTCGCGGTCCTTCTCCGCTGCCGCGTCCATCGTCCTGTCCTTGCGCGCCACGTGCTCTCCCTGATGACCGGCCGGTTGTCCGTCGTGGAGTCAGACGCTGTGGCGTCGATACGGGTTGGTTCCCGAAGCGGGAATCGGATGAGGTTCAGGTGACTCCGGATCGGAGCGGGGGCCGATCCGCACGCACGCTCGCCGCACCGGCCCCGGACCCGAGTACTTAGCGTACGAGGGTCCGGGGCCGGTACGGCGGGAGCACCCACCCGGACGCCGCACGGCCGTCCTCAGGACAGGGACGGGAAGGGCCGGACAGGCACTGGTCCGGTGCCGGGCCCTGTAGCGGTCAGCTCGGTAGGCCGCCGTTGATCTCGACGACCTGGCCGGTGATGTAGGCGGCGCGGTCCGAGACCAGGAAGGAGACCAGGTCGGCGACCTCCTGCGGCGTGCCGGCGCGGGCGAGCGGGATGTTCTTGAGGTGCCGTTCGGCCACGTCGGCGGGGAGGGAGGCTGTCATGTCGGTGGAGATCAGGCCGGGCGCGACGACATTGGCGCGGATGCCGTAGCGGCCGCACTCCTTGGCCAGGGAGCGGGTGAAGCCGATGATCCCGGCCTTGGAAGCCGCGTAGTTGGTCTGGCCCGCACTGCCGTGCACGCCGGCGATGGAGGAGAGCGTGACGACGGCTCCACGCCGACGGCGCATCAGCGGGTACACGGCGGCCCGGCAGACGTTGTACGTGCCGTGGAGATTGGTGTCCATGACCGAACGCCATTCGTCCTCGGCCATCAGGGCGAGCGGACGGTCCCGCGTGATCCCGGCCGAGGTGACGACGGCCGACAGCGGCCCGAGTTCCTCCTCGGCCGCGGAGACGAACTCCCTCACCTGCTCGGCGTCGGCCACATCGACCGGCCGGTGGAGGACCCGGGCCCCGGCCTTCTCCGCGATCAGGGCCGCCTCCGCGGCGGCCTCCGCGTCGGAGCGGTAGCAGAAAGCGATGTCGTACCCGTCCTCGGCGAGGCGGGCGACGACGGCGCGCCCGATACCGCGCGAGCCGCCGGTGACCAGGGCCACCGGGCGCGTCGAGGCATCCCCGCCCGTGGTTCCGGTGCCGGTCACGTGGCGGACGCGCCGTTCAGCTCGGCCTCGATCAGCTCCCGTACCAGCCGGAAGCTGCCGATCTCGGCCAGCCGCGACTCGTCGATCTTCACGCCGTAGCGCTCCTCGACCCGGACGGCGATCTCCAGCGAGATCAGCGAGTCCACCTCCAGGTCCTCCTTGAACCGGGCGTCGTCGGTGACCTCGTCCAGGGGCAGTTCCAGCGCCTCGGCGACGACGGTACGCAGTTCCTCGGCGTCGAACGCCTGGTCGGTGCGGGCGGTCATGGGGCACTCCTCTTCTTCGGGGGCGGGTTCTCAGGGGGTGTGATCGGGGCCGGTCAGGAACACCGCGGCGACGCCGTCGCCCTCGGGTCCGCCGCAGGTGGCCAGGACGGTGTGCCCGCCGTGCGTGTCGAGGTGGGCGACGGCGGCGGCCGCCTGGAGCACGCCGAGCGCGCCGGAGGCGGCGCCGAGCCCGGCGGCGGGGTCCAGGACGGAGCCTGCGGGCGGCCCGGCCGGGTCGTCCGCAGCCTCGGTCAGCCACAGGTCGGGGGTGAGGCCCCCGGCGCGGGCGACGGCACCGGCGAGGTCCGCCTCCCGGGCGCAGCCGGCCACGGTGGCGCGGATCTCGGCGCCGCGCTCGGTGGCGCGGTCGGCCGACTCCAGGACGAGGGCGACGGCGCCGTCCAGGGCCGGGGTGCCGAGCAGCTTGGTCACGATGTCGCCGGCCGGCTCCACGCCGATGACGACGGCGGTGTCGGCCCGCCCCGTGACGATCAGGGCGCGGGCCCAGTAGAGGGCGTCGAGGCCGCTGGTGGGACCGTTGCACAGGGTGACGTTGGGGCCGCGCAGGCCGTGGGCCATGGCGACCGATCCGGCGATGACGTTGCTGGAGGTCTGCGGCAGCCCGAGCGGGCTGAGGCCGAGGACGGTGTCGCGGGCGATGGTGTCCGCGAAGGAGCAGACGTTCTCCAGGATGCCGACGTTGGTGCTGACCACCACGGCGGTGGTGTCACCGGAGCCGGTGTAGCGGTCGCCGTCGAACAGACCGGCGGCCCGCAGGGCGGGGGCGGTGGCGCGGAGGGCGAGCCGGGAAGCGCGGTCCTTGTGCCGCAGGTCCCGCCCGACCAGGCCGGTGGCGGGGTCGAAGCCGCCCTCGCGGACGGTGCCGAGGAGTTCGTCGGGCAGGGTCAGGCCGGGGACGGCGAGTCCCGCCCCGGTGACGACCGCCACGCGAGCCGAGGATGCGGCGGGGTGCGCTGTGCTCATCGGGCTGCCTCCAGGATCGCGGCGGCGTTGATCCCGCCGAAGCCGAACGCGTCGACCTGGGCCAGCGTCAGTTCCGGTGCGGTGGCCGCGTGTTCACGGACCAGCCGCAGCCCCGCCGCCTCCTCGATCGGGTCGGTGAGGCCGAGCACGGGCGGTACCTGGCCCCGCTGGAGGGCGAGTACCGCCGTCGTCAGGCTGAGCAGACCGGAGCCGCCGAGTGTGTGGCCGGTCATCGACTTGACCGCGGTCATGAGCGGCCCGCTCCCGGGCGGGAAGATCCGGGAGAGCACGGTGGCCTCGGTGGAGTCGTTCTTCGGGGTGCCGCTGCCGTGCAGCATGACGAGGTCGATCTCCTCGGGGGCGGCCCCGGCCAGCCGGTAGGCGTCGCGCAGGACGCGGGTGATGCCCTCGGGGTCGGGGGCGGTGGAGTGCTGGGCGTCGCAGTTGACGCCGACGCCGCGCAGCCGGGCGTGCACCGGGCGGCCGGGGGCGGCAGCGCGGGTGAGTACCACGGCGACGGCGCCCTCGCCCATCAGCATCCCGCGATGGGAGCGGTCGAAGGGGCGCAGTGCGTCGGGCACGTCGTTCTGGACCCGGTCCAGGGTCCCGAAGGCGCTCTCGCCGATCGCGTCGGTGCCCGCCACCACGACGGTGTCCGCCTCACCGAGTTCGATCAGGTCGGTGGCCATGGCCAGCGCGTACAGACCGGCCGCACAGGCGTTGGCGAAGGTATAGGTGCGGGCCGCTCCGTACTCCTCCCGCAGCGCGGTGCCGAAGTGCAGGTCGGCGGGGTCGAGGGCGGCGCCGTGGCGCCACCAGAGTTCGGCGCTGCGCTGCTCCTGGAGGGTGGTGCCGACCAGGACCGGCACATCGGTGAGATCGCGCGGGTGGCCCGCGTCGGTGAGGGCCTGGTCGATCGCGTCGACCAGCCAGCGGGTGGCGCGGCCCGGTTCGTCGACGCCCGGGAGGGCGCGGTCGGTGATCTCGTAGGCGTTCCGGGCGCGGTACTTCTCGTGGTCGAAGACCTGCAACGGTCCGCGGCCGTCGCGGCCCGCGCAGAGCGCGTCGAAGACCTCCGACGGGGTGGTGCCGTTGCAGGCGACCGCCCCCATCCCTGTGATGTCCCACGTCATGATGCCTGCTCACGCAATCTGTAGGCGGCCACCTTGCCGGTGGCCGTGGATGGCAGTGCGTCGACGAACTCGACCCGGGCCGGGCGTTTGTAGAGGGCGAGGTCGGCGCGGACCGTTGCCCGGAGGGCGCGGCGAATCGTTTCCTCGTCGGCCCCCGTCTCCGGGACCACGAAGGCGACGGCACACTCCAGGCCGTCGGCGTCGAGACCGCCGACCACGGCGCAGTCGCGGAGACCGGGGACCGTACGGAGCACCGCCTCGATCTCCGCGGGCGGCACCTTGTAGCCGCCGAGGTTGAGGATGTCGTCGGCCCGGCACAGATGGGTCAGGGTGCCGTCGGCCTCACGGCGGACCAGGTCGCCCGTGTAGGCGCCGCCGTCGGTGAAGGTGGTCCGGTCGTCGTCGGGGCGGTCGAGGTAGCCGAGCGCGACGGTCGGTCCCGCGATGTGCAGGCGGCCCTCGGTGCCGTCGGGCACCGGCCTGCCGTGCTCGTCGCGGACGGTGGCGGTGGTGCCGGGCACCGCCAGCCCGGCGCGCCCGGGCATCGGCCGGTCCGGCGGGGTGGCGACGACGACGTGCATGACCTCGGTGGCACCGAGGCAGTTCATCACCGGGGCGCCGAAGACGTCCTGGATACGCTGGTTGAGGTCGGCCGGGCAGTTCTCACCGGCGGTCAGGCACAGGCGCAGCGCGGCCACCGCCTCGTCCCCCGGGCGGAGGGTGCCGAGGAGGGCCGCGTAGAGGCGGGGGACGGAGCAGAGCACGGTGGGACGGTGGCGGCGCAGCGCGGCCCGGACGCTGTGGAGGTCGACGGCGCCGCCGATCAGCGCGGTGGTGGCCCCGGCGTCGAGCGCGCACAGGACGGAGCTGCCGAAGCCGTAGCCGAAGGACATCCGGGCGGTGGAGAGCACGATGTCGTCGGCGTCCAGGGCGAGCAGGCCGCCGAAGCCGTCCAGCATCGCGGTGATCGCGGAGGCGGCGTGCCGTAGGCCCTTGGGGCGGCCGGTGCTGCCGGAGGTGTACTGGATCAGGGCGGTCCGGCCGGGACGGTGTCCGGTGGAGGGCCGGGCGAGGTCGGGGCGGTTCGCCGCGTTGGGGCCGCCGGTACGGATGCCGGCGCGTACGGCGTCACCCGTGAGCAGCACCGCCGCTGCGGGCGGGACGGCCGGTGCGGCGTCGAGGTGGACGACCTCGGCCGCGCAGTCGGCGGCGACGGGAGCGAGGCCGGCCTCGCCGAGCATCGGGCTGACCGGGACGGGCACAGAGCCGTGCCACCACAGGCCGAGGACGGCGGCGACGGTGGCCACGGAGTCCTCGGCCACGACGAGGGCACGGGCGCCGGGTGCGACACCGTGGGCGAGCAGCGCACCGGCGTAGCCACGCGCCGCCTCGTACAGCGCCCGGTAGGAGACCGCGCCGAGGCCGGGGTCGAGATAGGCGGTACGGTCACCGTGACCGGCCGCGAGATGACGGCCGACGAGTCTGTCCACCAGGTCGATCCCGGCGGCCGGGTCGATCCCGGTGGAGACGGGCGCCCTGCCCGGGCGGTCGGCCGACGCGGAGACGCCGGGCCCCGCGTACGGCACCGCAGGGCGCTGGGCCGGGCGCGGTGAGGGCGGCGCGGGCCGTGACGAGGACAGCGGGGACGGCCCGGGAACGGCCGGGGGCGGCGCGGTCCGGACCCCGGCGGACGGCCCCACGGTGGACCGTGCGGCCTCCGGAACCGCGACCCGGGCTTCCGGAACCGAGACCCCGGCACTCGCCCCAGCGGCAAGCGGGAGCCGGGCGTCCAGCAGTACGGCGGCGCCGTGAGCGCTGTCGATCCCGCTCGCCTCCTCGTCGCTCAGCGCAACACCGAAGGCCCACTCGACCCGGGCCGCGAACTCGACCTTCTCCAGCGAATCCATCTTCAGGTCGTGCTGGAAGGAAGCCTCGGCCGTCACCTCCGCGAGGTCCAGTTCGAGGACGGATGCAACGATGTGGCGCAGCCGCTCCACGGCATCGGATATCCGTTCAGACGACACGCGACGCGCTCCTTGTCGGGCTGCACGAGGGCCGGCAGCCACGGCTTGCGGTCGGCTCCGGTGGAATTCGGCAGGAACGTAGCCGGGCGTGCATCGGCCCGTCAGCGACCCTGCACTGAGTTCGTCAAGTCCGATCCAGCCGCGTACAGACACCTTTCGGCCCTTCCACAGGCCCATCGGGGCTTCAGGGCGTGGCATATACGGCATTTCCGGCGCCACACCCTCGCGGCCGCGCCGACCTGACGCACTTTCGCCGGGCGATGGCCATGGCGGAGAAGCCACTTGTAACTTCTGCACGCGCTGCCGCCGCGGACCGACGCCCCACAGGTCCGTCGCGTCGGCCGGCACGCGTTACGCGGAGGGTCGCGCCGCCGACACCAGAAAGCCCGCCCGACCGAGACCAGGGGAATCGATGCCGCTCACGTCCACACCGCTGCTGTCCCCCGAAGCACGTCTCCGGCTCGCGGAGCTCCCCGGTCTCGGGGGCGGCAACGCCTGGCGGATCGCCGCGGAGACGAACCCCGCGGCCGACCTGCCGGTGCTGCTCGCCGACCGGCCGCTGACGGGACCGGACGGCACCCTTCGACGGGAGTTCAGCCTGCGCGAGCTGGACGCCCTGGCGGACGCCTGGTCGGCCTGGTACCTGGACCGGGGAGTGGGGCCGCGCGACCGGGTGTCGATCTATCTGGAGGACACCTTCGCGTACCAGGTCCACCTGACCGCGCTTGCCCGCATCGGTGCGATCGGGGTCCTGATCAACGGGCGGATGCGGCCCGGCCTCGCCCTCGGGCTGGTCCGGCGCACCGGATCGGTGGGGCTGTTCACCGACAGGGAACGGCTCGCCCTGCTCGCCGGGAAGGAGCGCGAGCTGCCGGAACTGCGCTGGACCGCCCTGGACGAGGAGGTGGGCACCCTCGGCGTCCGCGCCCCGAAGCCCTCCCAGCTGTACCGGCACGGGGACGACGACCCTGTCGTCATCTGTCACTCCTCCGGCACCACCGGCAACCCCAAGCCGGTCGTCTGGGCGCACCGGCAGAGCGTCGCCGGGGCCCGCTTCCGGCTGGTCAACCACCCGGAGCAGGAAGGCACCCTCGTACTGGCCGGAGCCCCGCAGTCGCACTCCAGCGCCATCGCGTTCACCTTCTACTCGCTACTGGCCGGGGTGCCCACCATCGGCTGGTCCGACCCGACCGGACCGGGCATCGCACGCGGCTGCGCCACCCACCGGCCGAACGTCGTGCTCGCTTTCAACGAGGCACTGTCGCACCTGGCCACCCACGAGCCGGAGCCGGCCGACTTCGACTCCGTCGCGGTGTGGGTGAACCTCGGTGACTGCGGCCACGACGCGCACATGCGCCGGCTGATGCGGCTGGGGCACACCACCGCCCCCGACGGCACCCGCACACCGGGCTCGATCATCGACGACGGTCTGGGCTCCTCCGAGCTGGGCTGGGCAGCGCTGCGCCGCGTCCTCACCGCCGACACCCCGCCCAGGGCCCGGCATCTGGGTACCCGGGTGCCGATCGGCGAGGTCGCGGTCCTGCGCGAGGACGGCACCGAGGCGGCGGCCGACGAGGTGGGCCTGCTCGGGGTCCGCAGCGAGGCGCTCGCGCACGGCTACTGGAACGACTCCGACACCACGTACCGCACGATGCTCGCGGGCTACTGGCTCTCCGGCGACCTGGTGCGCCGCTCGGCCGACGGCGAGTTCTTCCACGTGGACCGGGCGGTCGACCGCATCCGGACCGAGGCGGGCGACGGCTACTCGGCGCTGATGGAGGAGGAACTCCTGCTCGCCGTCGAGGAGCTGGCGGACTGCTCGGTCGTCGCGGCCCAGGACCGCGGCCGGACCGTCCCGGCGGCGATCGTGACGCTGCGCCGGGAGACCACGGCCGAGGACCTGCTGCGGCGGGCCAACGCCGCCCTGGACCGGGCCGGTCAGCCGCGACTGGCCCTGCTGGAGATAGCGCCGACACCCGAAGCGATTCCGCTCGGCCCGACCGGCAAGGTACTGAAGCGCCGACTGCGCGAGAAGTACGCCGCGTTGGAGGAGTACCGCCCCGCCGACCCCAAGGCGGTGGCCGTCACGGCGGCGGTGGGCCACGGTACGACGGAGGCCCTGGCATGACCACCTTCGCCGCGCCGCCCGCCCCCGAGGCGGGCCCGGAGGTCGTTGCCGCCTGGGTGAACGAGGCCGGCTCCGACACCCTGGCCGGCCGGATGGGCCTGACCTTCCTGGAGGCGGCCCCCCGGCGGGTGGTGGCGACCATGCCGGTCACCGGCAACACCCAGTTGCAGCGGATGCTGCACGGCGGCGCCTCCGCCGTCCTGGCCGAGTCGCTGGGCTCGCTGGGCGCGGCGCTGCACGCGGGGGAGGGCCGGATCGCCGTCGGGGTGGACATCAACGCCACCCACCACCTGCCCGTCCGCTCGGGCACCGTGACCGGAGTGGCGACAGCCCTGCACCTGGGCGCGAGCACCGCCAGCTACGAGGTCGTGATCACCGACGAGGCGGGCCGCCGGGTCTGCACCGCACGGATCACGTGTGCGATCCACGGGAGGCGCAAGCGCTGCTGACCCACCGCGCTGGCCGATGACGCCCGGCCCCCGCTCCCGTACGAGAACGCCCCCCCACCCCCGTAAACGCACCCGCCCCCGCACAAGCCTCCTCCCCGCCCCGAGCGACAGATTCCCCTTCTCCCCGTCCGTCACAGCCGCCGGGCCACACAGGCCCCGAGGAGTGCCATGACCACGCTTCACGACCCGAACGAGCCGGACACGGCCGCTCCTCCCCTCCTGCGGCGCACCGGGCCGGTGCTGCTCGTCCTGCTGTCGGCGATGTTCTTCGCCCAGTTCGACTTTTTCGTGGTGAACGTGGCCGCTCCCTCCCTGGAGAGCAGCATCAACGCCGATCCGGCCGCGCTGGAACTCATCGTCGGGGGCTACGCGTTCGCGTACGCGGGAGGGATGATCACCGCCGGGCGGCTGGGCGACCGCTACGGGCACCGGCTGCTGTTCATCATCGGCACGCTCGCCTTCGGGTTCACCTCGCTGCTGTGCGGACTGGCCGTCACCCCCGGGCAGCTGATCGCCGCCCGCCTGGCCCAGGGACTCGCCGGGGCGGTCATGGTGCCGCCCGTGCTGGCCGTCATCACCGCGTACTTCCCCAACGAGAAGAAGGGGAAGGCGATGGCCTGGTACGGCGCCGCCGCCGGCCTGGGGTCCATCGCCGGCCAGGTGCTCGGCGGCGCGCTGATCTCGGCCGACTTCGCCGGACTCGGCTGGCGCACCATCTTCCTGATCAACGTACCGTTCTGCCTGGTCATCGCGTTCGCCGCTCTTCGGGTGCTCCCCGCACACGTCAGCCGGATCCGGGCGGGCCTCGACCCGGTCGGCGCGGTCGGCGTCTCGTTCGCGCTCGCCCTGCTGCTGGTTCCGCTGACCATGGGCCATGTCTCCGGCTGGCCGGCCTGGACCTGGGTCAGCATGGCCCTGGCCGTTCCCGTCATGGTGGCGACGCTGCGGTGGGAGCGGGCGCTGGAGGCCCGCGGCGGCAATCCGGTGCTCGTGCTCTCCCTGTTCCGCAGCGACTCCTTCCGCGGCGGGGTGATCGCGGGCGCGGCGTTCATGCTCTACTTCGGCAGCTTCATGTTCACCCTGACGCTGCTCCTGCAGTCCGGGCTGAAGCTGGACCCGTTCGAGGCCGGACTGATGTTCTCCCCGATGGGCGTGCTGTTCACCGCCACCTCGATGATCGGCGGCCGGCTGACGGCACGCTGGGGCATGAACGCCCTGGTGGTCTCCGGAGGGGTGACCGCGCTCGGACTGGCGCTGCTGGCCGTGCCGCTGGCCGTTTCGGACTCCCCGGTCGGCCTGCCGTGGGTGGTGTTCTGCCTCTGCCTGGTCGGCGCGGGCAACGGTGTCGTGCTGCCCGCCCTGTTCGGCGCCGCGCTCATCAACGTCCCTCCGCAGGACGCCGGGACGGCCTCCGGCATCCTCACCACCACCCAGCAGTTCGCCAGCGCGGCCGGAGTCGCGGCGATCGGCGCGCTGTTCTTCACGGTGGCGGGCAACCGGCCCACCACGGCCGACTGGTCCCTCGCGATGGCCTGGGCGACCGCCGCGAGTTTCCTGCTCGTCCTCGTCGTGATGTGGACGACCTGGACGTTCAAGCGTTTCAGCCCGCCTCCGGCCAAGCGGTCCGCCGCACAGGGCTGACCCCCGTCCCACCACGTCGAGAGAGGCCACATCAACATGTGCGGAACAGCAGGATGGGTCTCCTTCGACCCGGAAGCCCCCGTCACGGCCCCGGTGGCCGACGCGATGACCGCGACCATGGCCTGCCGGGGGCCGGACGCGCACGGCCTCTGGCTCGGCCGGACCGTCGCCCTCGGCCACCGCCGGCTCTCCGTCATCGACCCGGCGGGTGGCAGCCAGCCGATGGTCTTCGAGGAGAACGGCACGCCGGCCGTCGCCATCAGCTACACCGGCGAGGTCTTCAACTATCGCGAGCTGCGACGGCAGTTGCAGGTCCGCGGGCACGGCTTCCGTACCGGGAGCGACACCGAGGTCGTCCTGCACGCCTACCTGGAGTGGGGCGAGGACTTCACCGAGCACCTCAACGGCATGTACGCCTTCGCGCTGTGGGACGCCCGCACCGAGGAACTCCTGCTGGTCCGCGACCGCTTGGGCATCAAGCCGCTCTACTACCACCCGCTCCCCGGCGGCGGCGTGCTGTTCGGCTCCGAGCCCAAGGCGATCCTGGCCCATCCCTCGGTACGGCCCGCGATCGACACCGAAGGTTTCGCTGAACTGCTCGGCTTCACCAAGACCCCCGGCCACGCCGTCTACAAGGGCATGTACGAGCTGCGCCCCGGCCATACCCTGCGCGTCGGGCGCGGCGGCCATACCCTGCGCCGCTACTGGGCGGTGGAGTCCCACGAGCACACCGACGACCTGGACACGACCATCGGCCGGGTCCGTGAGCTGCTGGAGGACATCGTCGCCCGGCAGCTGGTGGCCGACGTCCCGGTGGGCACGCTGCTCTCCGGCGGACTGGACTCCAGCATCATCACCGCCCTCGCCGCCCGCCACCGGGCCGCCCAGGGAGCCCCGCCGATCCGGTCCTTCGCCCTCGACTTCGACGGCCACGGCGACGGCTTCCGGGCCGACGACTGGCGCGGCACCCCCGACGCGCCCTTCGCTGAACTGCTCGCCCGGCACGTCGGCTCCGACCACCGGACCGTCACCCTTTCCCCCGGACAGCTCCTTGCCCCGGAGGCCCGGGAGCCCATCATGCGCGCCCGCGACCTGCCCTTCGACCTCGGAGACGGCGACACCTCGCTCTACCTGCTCTTCCAGGAGGTCCGGCGGGACTGCACGGTCGCGCTGTCCGGCGAGGCGGCCGACGAGGTGTTCGGCGGCTACCGCTGGTTCAACCACCCCGACACCGTCACCGCCGACACCTTCCCCTGGCTGGCGCCACCGTTCGGCACCGGCATCTCCGGCCCCGGCAGCGGACCCGGCGAATCCCTGATCGACCCCGCCCTGCTGGCCAAGATCGACCTCCCGGGCTACCGGGCCCAGCGCTACCACGAGGCGCTCGCCGAAGTCCCGCGCCTGGCCGGGGAGTCCGCCACCGACCGGCGGATGCGCGAGATCGGCTATCTCCACCTCACCCGGTTCCTGCCCTGGATGCTGGACCGCAAGGACCGGGCCAGCATGGCCGTCGGCCTGGAGGTCCGTGTGCCGTTCTGCGACCACCGGCTGGTGAGTTACGTCTTCAACACCCCGTGGGCGATGAAGTCGTTCGACGGCCGCGAGAAGAGTCTCCTGCGCGCCGCCACCCGCGACCTGCTCCCCGCGGAGATCGCCGACCGGGTGAAGGCCCCGTACCCGACCAGCCGGGACCGACGCTACCTCGAGGGCCTGCGGACCGCACTCAAGCGTGCTACCGAGGGCCCGGACGCCCCGGTACGCGAACTGCTGGACGAGTCCGCGCTCGCCGCCGCCACCGCCGAGGACCCGCAGCCCGGCTACCGCACCGGGACCGAACTGGTCCTGGCCCTCGACTTCTGGCTGCGGGGCCAGAACGTCGGTCTAGCCGTCGACCTGGAGCTCTGAACCGCATCGGAGAGAGGACATACGCCCCCGCAGCCGCACCCGCCCGGATGAACGCCGATGACGAACTGCACCGTGGGGTCCGAGCCGGGACGGGCACCCTTGTCCGACGTCTCGCGGCGGACGGTTCTGCCCACGTCGTACCGAGGTGCCCGCCATCTGTACGGAGTACCGGGCGGTCACCCGGGGCCGGGCCGGTGGGACCTCGGCGCTCGCGCAGGACAGGACAGACGCCCGGGCAACTCCCCGCGCATCGCCCGGTGTTCCTTGAACGCCGGGGGCGCTGACCTGTTGGTGACGGCATGAGCGAGGGGCCCGTGTCACGACGGCACAGGCCCCTCACTCTCATCCGGAACTACGCGGTCGCGTGCGCCCGGCTCCCGAAGTCAGCGGACGATCCAGCCGCGCTCCGCGTCGAAGTAGGCTGCCTGTCCCTTGATGGTGGTGATTCCGTACGGGCCACCCAGGTTCTGGTACTCGCCGATGGCCCAGCCGCCCTCGATGCCCGCGTGGCCGCCGCCGGCGGGGCCGTCCCAGCCGTTTGCGGAAGCCGGGGCCGCGGCGACGAATCCGGCCGCGGCGACAGCTGCCAGGGTGATCGCGATACGACGAATCATGAACGCTCTCCTTCGAGTTAGCGGCGTATGCCTGCGAAGCCACCTTGGCCAGCCGACCCATCGGCGGCACACGCGGCACGCGGAGTTCTCGGGGTAGAGAACCCGATTGGCTGCGATACCTTGGATACGGAACGTCCTTGAGGTCCGACTGGCCATCCCCTCACACTCCGAGACCATCGCCGAAGCGCAGAGTGCGACCAGCCACGCACCGATCACTGCCGTCCGCGCAGCCCTTGAGGGGGGGTACAGCGATGCCCTGGCCACGGCTTCGTACCTGCCGGCAGGAAGCCTTCTACCAGTGCATGGCCGACCGTAGGTACAAGCGTGAATGGCTCGCCATGCCCACCCCAGCCGTTCGATGGGCTCCTGGAGAAGACCGAGTCGGAGGCCCGCACGATCCCCGCCCCCCGGCTCACCGCTATCACCGGGGAGATCACCTCCAAGACCGCGGACGGCACCGGCCACCTCATCGTGCACACCCCGGCCGGCCCCGTGGCCCAGGGGCTTGCTGTCCAGGAGCGAGTGAGGGGGAGCGGGACTGCGAGCCCGGGCCCCCAGGCGTACGGGAAGGTCAGCTCAGGCTCGCGGAGTCGAGCCACTCACCGGGTCTGTCAATCGAACGGTGTAACAGGGGTGGTTGGGGCTATTGGCGTGCTGCGGAGAGGCGGCCGTCGAAGGTGATGTCGAAGGCGTTCAGGGCGGTCTTCCAGCGCATGGTCCAGCGGGTTTGTCCCTTGCCGGTGGGGTCGAGGGACATGATGGCCATGTAGACGCACTTCAGGGCGGCGGTCTCGTTGGGGAAGTGTCCGCGGGCCTTGACCGCACGTCGGATGCGGGCGTTCACGGACTCGATCGCGTTCGTGGTGCAGACGATGCGGCGGATCTCGGTGTCGAACCGAAGGAACGGGGTGAACTCTTCCCAGGCGTTCTCCCAGAGCCTCACGATCGCCGGATACTTGCGGCCCCAGGCGTCGACGAACTCGGCGAGCCGCTCCAGGGCAGCCTCTTCAGTCGCCGCGGTGCAGACGGGCTTGAGGAGTTTGGCGATCTTGTCCCAGTCCTGGCGGGCCGCATAGCGGAAGGAGTTCCGCAGCAGGTGGACCACGCAGGTCTGGCCAGTGGTGCGGGGCCAGACGGTCTCGACCGCGTCGGGCAGGCCCTTCAGACCATCGCAGACGAGCATGAGGACGTCGTTCACGCCACGGTTCTTGATCTCGGTGAGGATGTGCATCCAGTGCTTGGCGCCCTCGCCGCCGTCGCCGGCCCACAGCCCGAGAATCTCGCGTCGGCCTTCGGTGCTGACGGCCAGGGCCACATAGATGGGCCGGTTCGCGACGGCACCGTCGCGGATCTTCACGTGGATTGCGTCTATGAAGACGACCGGATAGACGGCGTCCAGCGGCCGGTTCTGCCATTCGGCCATGCCGTCGAGGACCTTGTCGGTGATCGTGGAGATCGTCTGGCGGGAGACCTCGGCGCCATAGACCTCCGCGAGGTGGGCCTGGACCTCGCCGGTCGTCAGGCCCTTCGCGGACAGGGAGATGACCATCTCGTCCACGCCGGTGAGGCGCTTCTGTCGCTTCTTGACGATCTTCGGTTCGAACGAGCCGTCACGGTCGCGGGGCACGGATATCTCCACCGGTCCGACGTCCGTCAGGACGGTCTTCGCGCGGTTGCCGTTGCGGCAGTTACCGCCGTTCCTGCCGGCCGGATCGTGCTTGTCATAGCCGAGGTGATCGGTGATCTCGCCTTCCAGGGCGGACTCCAGCAGCCGCTTCGTCAGCTGCTGGAGCAGCCCGCCCTCGCCGGTCAGCTGCAGACCCTCGGCCTGAGCCCGCGAGACCAGCTCGTCGATCAGCCGGTCATCCACCGCCCTCGCCGGCGCACCCAGCGCGGTGTCCGCTGCACCCTGTTGTCCTGGCGCAGCGAGAAGGTTTTGGCTGAATGGGTGTCGGTCTACACAACTCAGTACCAGGACAGGATCACCTACCGTAAGACGTCCACCAACTTCAGGTTCAGTGAAACCTCGTGGTGGACGACGACGCATCGCAGAACCTACGTTTACTCATCGAAGATCTACTGGGGGTACTGACCGGCCCAGGCTGCCCGGCGCGTATGTCCGGGCAGCCGTCGGCAGAATCGCCTCAGCACCAGTCGGGAGACACGTGAACAATTCCTCCATGGGCGTCGTGCTGATGTCCGTCGGTGCTGTCGCCACTGCGGCGGGAGCCCTGATGTACGTCCTCCCGGGCCCCGGACTCCCCGTCCTCTTGATAGGGCTGGCGCTCATGGCCGCAGGAGCTGTCCTACGGATCGTCCGCAGGGCGACAGACAAGTAGCTGCTCTCTGGGCGTAGCACACACCCGCTATGAACCCGCTCCGGGTAACGTCCCGGGGCGGGTTCTCGCGTCCAGGTATTCCCAGCGACGAGGCTTCTTGTTTCGTCTCATCGAAGCTTGGTCGGCCTCGCCCACCTGCTGGGCACGGTGCCCTCGACCGTCCACCAACCGTGGCCCGTTTCGGCCTGGCGCGGCTCACGCACCTGGACCGGACCACCGGCCCGAACAAGCGCCGCTACGAACGCGACGGGCCCGACGTACTTGTCCGTTCACCTAGTAGTGCTTGGTCATGGTGAACTCGGATGTCAGGCGGTGCGGTCGACGGGGCATTCTGCATGGGCTGGCCACGGATCAGCCGGGACAGGTACTGGCAGCGGTCCGAGGCTTCGGGTCCGGCCGTGGCCGTGTCCGCGGGCTGGCATCCGCCGACGGATGCCAGCGGCCCGCCGGCACCCCCGAGGCGGCGACACCCCGCCCGGGGTCCGACGGATCGTGTGGCGCCGACGCGGCCACAGTCGGGCCCAAGGAGTGACAGCCTCGACGGATCATGTGTGAGCCTGTGGAGCTGTTGTCGAACTGACGGTCAACTGCCGGTGATCGTCAGCTCCGAGACCCCGTACGTTGACGTGATGCCCTCAGCTGTCGCACACGCGCCCAGGTCCAGGGCCACACTCGTGATGGTCTCCACCGCGGTGGCTCCCTGGAACCAGCCACTGGTGATCTCGCCGGTCAGCGTCACCACGGTCTGGCCCTGAACGATGGACACCGTCCGGTTGTAGGAGAAGGTACTGGTGGCTCCTGTCGACCACGAGATCAGGTCGACTCCGGTGTTGGCCTCCGTCAGGCTGAGGCAGGACAGAGTGGTGTTGGAGGTGAACCCCGTCGAGCCCGTGAAGGTGAAAGGGCTCACCGTCGCAAGGCAGGGTGCGTGGATGTTCTGCCCCGACCGTGTCAGCGACTGGGGTGTGTTGGTGAGCCCAGGGTTATACGTCGTGGTCTGACTGCCTCCGCACACCACCTGGTAGGGGATGACCTGCTCGGCCGCGCCGGCCGGCTGCACGGGGAGCAGAACCGCTGCGGCGGTCAGCGCGCCAACACCGAGAAGAGCACGAATACGTCTGCTTACGGACATGGATTTCCCTCAGTCGTTTCCAGGAACTCTCCCCACGCACCGCAGGACACAGGGGTGTCATCGAAACGACGTCACGCCCTGACGGGAGGGTGAGTACCTGTGCAGCGTGACAGCGAGACACTCGTCACGCACAGCCCCATTTCAGGACAAGGGTGGTGAGCTGGGGAGCTGTTCCTGGGGCTCCTGGGGCGAGCTTCGAGGAGCTCGGCCCTGCTGGTTCAGGCGAACTGCGGACTTGCTGCCGAGTCCGTCCGCAGGCTCCCGTCCTCCTCGGGGGCGGTGCGTAGCCGAGCCGCGGGGTGGAGACGTTCCTCATCAGGCGCGGCGTGATACGAATGCCTCCCCAGGCCCTTGAGGCTACGACGGTCACCGTCGCCACTGTCCCGTCGCGTCCGTCCGGGCTACCGGCTGGCATGCCGTTGCCTGCGCGTCCACCCACAACTGCGCCCTCCCCGCCTATGGCACCAAGCGTCACCACCTGACCGAGATCGCTGCATACCGGCCTGCGCCGAAGCCCGTCTCGGTGGGCCTTCCGGGCCACCGAGACGGTGGCCGGATTGCCGCTAGCTGCGATGACCTGCCCGTGGGACCGTCGAGTCCCTAGGAAGGGGGGCTCCTCGATGAAGCGAAATTCTGCCATCGGCTTGTTCAGCGCGCTGGCGCTGGCCGCGGCCTCGGTAGTAGCGGCTGGGTCACCGGCCCATGCGGCAGTGGGCGACATCCTGTGCACGACGCCCAGCAACGACTCCTCCAGCTACTCACCGCCCCTGAGCCTGACACCTGCCAGCACCACCGTGACCATCACCCGGGATCTCAACACCTGCACCTCGCTGAGCGTGCCCGCCATCAACTCGGCACCCGTCACCGTGAGCCAGGTGACCATCCCGTCCTACTCCTGCCTCACCCTCCTGAACACCGCCCCCACCACCATCAGCTTCACCTGGAACACCGGCGCCACCACCGTCGTCACCGGCACCAGGACCGTCAACCTCGCCGCCGCCGTACTCACCACCACGGTCACAGGCACCGTCACCTCCGGCCTCTTCACCGGAGACACCGTCCTCTACCAGCTCGTCGCCCCCTCCACCGACGTCCTCGCCTGCACCCTCGGCCTGGGAACGGTCTCCCGAATCGACAGCGTCGCCACCCTCACCATCAACTGAGCTGTCATCAGAGCCACACTGGATCGGGCGGACGGACAGACACGCGCGCTTCCGGCTGAACGGCTCTCAGCTTGACTCTGTCGGCGATCTTGGCGTTTCCCGGTGCGGCAGCATGGTCAACGGGCATGCTCGGGTAGTTCTGCCGACCGTTGCAGCTGTCGAGGTGCTCGTTGTCCCTGCGCCCCCGTTCCGGTGAGCACGTTCCGCCTCTGACCGCGCAGATCGCGCGGGCAAGCAACCCGGGCGGCGCGGAAGGCGATATGGGTGCGTGACCGGCTGGACGGGATGTGGCGCGACGAGGACTTCGCCGACTGGTATCCCAGGGACGGACGGCCGGGTTTCTCGCCCGCTCAACTGGCCACCGTCTGCGTACTGCAGTTCCTTCTCGGCCTGTCGGACCGGCAGGCCGACGAGGCGGTCCGCTGCCGCATCGACTTCAAGTACGCGATGGCCATGGAACTGGACGATCCAGGCTTCCACCACAGTGTGCTGGCCGACTTCCGCGATCGTCTCGCCGAGGATGGCCGTGCCGACCGTCTTCTCGACCTCGTGCTGGCCCGCCTGAAGGAGGCCGGACTGGTGCGCGAGCGAGCCTGGCTCTGGCCGCCGTCGGTGTACGGCAAGAAAAGGCCGGCCGCGCTCGCCGAGCGGGTCTCCCGGCATCGACCAGGGCCAGGAGGGCACGCCTGCGGCACGAGGCGGCAAGGGGCATCCGAGACCGTGATCGGCCCGACGACTGCTATCCGGCCGGCTGGAGTGCCCAGTAGTGCGGTTCGACGGGGGCGTGCCTCACCACGATCCGGCCGTTGACGCCGGGATCGTCCACGATCTTTCCGTATGAGGGGGAGAAGTCGCCGGGCGTGTGCTCGATGTCTGCCCACACCACGCTGCCGGGCCCGGCGGAGCCGTAGGAGACGGTCCACTCGGCGTACCTGTCACCGCAGCTGCTGACCGATACGGTGTGCTGCGACGTTACTCTCATGCAGGTGCGCGAGTCCGAGCCTGCCGGGGAGATCTCCATCATTCCGTCGGGGCGTTGCAGCACGTGCCAGTTTGCCGACGTGGATGCGGTCTCCGCGCAGTCGCCCAGCGACACCACGCCGATGCTCGCGTGTGTCTTGGGCCAGACCAGACACTTGCCGTCCGTGAGAGCCGCGAACCGGTAGACCCCGTCGACGAGCGGGGCGGCGTGGGCGGGTTGCGCGAGTGCCGCGGTGGCCGCCAGCCCGGCGGCCGTGAGGGCGATGACGCGTGAACGCATGGGTGGGACTCCTCGAACAGCCGTGGTCGATCCGATCGCACGGCACAGACGCGGCGGAGAGTAGATGTCGCCTGAGACGGCGGCGGCACCGATCTTGGGACACCGGCCCGTCCGGCAGCGGCCCGCGGCGGCCGCTATCACTCGTCTGGCCGAGCCATGTCATCCGATGGCGTGGCTCGGGATGCGGCCTCACCGACCGCGGCCGGTACACACGTGAAATCGCTGATCATCCGCGTGAGGTGACAGCGCGTTTCACGAGTTCCCGTTCGTGCGCGGGCCGGGTCGTCCCTGGCCGCCGGTTCCGGCAGGGGAACCGGGGCGCGAAGGAGGCCCTTGGTGTCAGCCGCCGGGGCGTGCGACCATCTGACCTCCCGGACGAGAACAGCGACCACCACGCGGCCGTCGTCGCCCTGCTGCCCGTCCCCGTTCCCGTACCCGTCCGCGCCGCGCCCGTGCATCGCTGTTCTCGCCCGCACCGGCACCCCGGTCGACGGCGACCTCAAGTCCGCCGGGCGCCTCGCCCAGGCCGACCCGGACGCCACGACCGCTCGGGCTGACCCGCCGGAGGGGTGCAACACGGGGTGACCTGTTCCATCGCAGCGGACCGGACCGGCGGTGCCGCTGGTCCGGACGAAAGATCTGAACCAATACCGGGAGTCAGGCCGCGACGAGCTCCTGCTCGCGGCGGTCCGGCGTGTCGACCTTGGGCTTCCTGTTCGGCAGCGAGAGCCGGAAGACCTTGCGCCACGCGGAGAACACCTGCCGGGGCAGCGGTCCGGTGACGTACTCCAGCTCGTACTTCTCGAACAGCGCGCGCACCTTCACCGCGACCTCGGCGTACCGGTTGCTCGGCAGGTCAGGGAACAGGTGGTGTTCGATCTGGTGCGACAGGTTGCCGGTCATGAAGTGCATGGCCTTACTGCCGCTGATGTTCGCCGAGCCCATCATCTGGCGCAGGTACCACTGGCCGCGCGTCTCGCCCTTGATCGACCGGCGCTCGAAGACCTGTACGCCCTCGGGGAAGTGCCCGCACATGATCACCGAGTGGGACCAGAGGTTGCGGACCAGGTTCGCGGTGAACGTGGCGGCCAGCGTGGGGAGGAACGACGGGCCCGACAGCAGCGGGTGGATCACGTAGTCCTTCAGCACCTGCTTGCGGATCTTGCGACCCACGGCCTTGGCCCGCGCACGGAACTCCGGGTTCTTGCGGCGGCGCTTGTTCAGGCTCCTGCCGAGCTCCAGGTCGTACGCGGCGATGCCGTACTCGAAGAAGCAAGCGTTGATGAAGTTCCACAGCGGCTGGCCGAGGTGGAAGGGGTGCCACTTCTGGTCCTCGTCGACGCGCATGATGCCGTAGCCGAGGTCGTTGTCCTTGCCGATCACGTTGGTGTACGTGTGGTGCAGCTCGTTGTGCGAGTGCTTCCACTGATCGGAGGGCGAGACGTGATCCCATTCCCAGGTGGTGGAGTGGATCTTCGGGTCCCGCATCCAGTCCCACTGGCCGTGCAGGACGTTGTGGCCGATCTCCATGTTGTCCATGATCTTCGCCACGGACAGCCCGGCGGTGCCGATCAGCCACGCGGGCGGGAAGATCGAGAACAGCAGCACCCCCCTGCTGACCAGCTCCAGCTTGCGCTGCGCCGAGATGACCCGGCGGATGTAGGCGGCGTCCTTCTCGCCGCGGCCGGCGATCACCTCGTCGCGGATCGCGTCCAGTTCGCGGCCGAGCTCCTCGATCTGGTCCGCGGTCAGGTGGGCGGTGGGGTCGATGGCGGTCAAGGTGCTCCTACCGTTCGATGTCGCAGGGGCCCGCCGCGGCGGACACGCAGGTCTGGATGAGGACGCCCGGCTCGGCCTCGGTGATCTCACCGGTGCGCAGGTCGCGGACGGCGCCGGCCTTGAGCGGCGTGACGCAGCCGAAGCAGATGCCCATGCGGCACCCGGAGGGCATGAGCACGCCGGCCTCCTCGCCGATGTCCAGCAATGGCGTGGCGCCGTCAGCGTCGATGGTCTTGCCGGTGGCGCTGAACGTGACCTCGCCGCCGTCGCCGGCGACGACGACGCTGGGGCGGAAGCGTTCGGTGTGCAGGTGCTCTGGTACGCCGTGCTCGGTCCAGTGCTCTTCGGCGGCGTCGAGCAGGCCCGCGGGCCCGCAAGCCCAGGTCTCGCGCTCGGCCCAGTCGGGCACGAGTTCGTCGAACCGGGCGATGTCGAGCATGCCGTCCGCGTCGGTGTGCACCTCGGTGAGCCGAAGCTTCCCGGCCGCGACCAGGTCGTGCAGTTCTCCGCGGAAGATCACGTCCTGCGGCCGCGGCGCGCAGTGGACCATGACGACGTCGTCGAAGTCGGTGTCGCGCAGCATGCCCATGATGGGAGTGATGCCGCTGCCAGCCGTCAGGAACAGCACCTTGGCGGGCTCGGCCCGCGGCAGCACGAAGTCACCGGTCGGCTGGTCGAGCTGGATCAGCGTGCCCGGTCCCGCCCTGCGGACCAGGTGATTGCTGACCTTGCCGCCCGGGATCGCCTTCACGGTGATCGTGACGCGGCCGTCCACGCGGTTCGCCGGCGAGGTGAGGGAGTAGGCACGCCACAGGCGCACTCCGTCGACGTCGACCCCGATCCGCACGTACTGGCCAGCCGTGTGGCCGCGCCAGCCCCGTCCGGGCCTGATCACGACAGTCGCGGCGTCATCGGTCTCGGGGTGCACGGCCTCGATGCGCCCGCGCAGGTCGGCACCCGCCCGCAGCGGGCTGATCAGGTCGAGGTAGTCCGACGGCAGCAGCGGCGTCGTGACCATCTCCAACAGTTTCCACGCCCTGCCGCGGAGGGCTGCTCTCGTCATGCCTCCAGCTTGCTGCCCCTCAGGGGGTAAGGTCCTGACCGAAAGATGTGAATTTGATCGGCTGAATTGTTCGCAGGAAACAAAACGTGAGCCATGCCATGCGAAGGGCCAGTGAACTGGCCCTCGACGAGACGACGGTCACCGCGCTTCGGGCCGCGCTGAAGACCACCGCGGACGAGGTCGTCCAGGCGATCATCGACGAGGTCCCTTCCTACGCCAATGCCCTCTCGGGCCGTATGGGCGCCACCATCCGCCGAGCCGTCCGCACCGCCCTGGGGTACTACCTGGACCTCGCGAGCGGGAACGCCACCGGCGGCGACGGCGGTGACGCAGCCTACGAGCTGGGCCGCGGCGAGGTCCGCGACGGCCGTTCGATGGACGCCCTGCTCAGCGCCTATCGCGTCGGCGCCCGCGTGGCCTGGCGATGCCTGGCGGCGGGTGCCGTCTCCGCAGGTCTGCCCGCCGCCGAGGTCGCCAAGTTCGCCGAGCTGACCTTCGCCTACATCGACGAGCTCTCCGCCGCGAGCGCCGCGGGCCACGCTGACGAGCTTGCCGCCCAGGGCCGGGCCCACGAGCGCCACCTGGAACACCTGGCCCGCGAGCTCCTCGCCAGCGTGAGCCCGGACGTGCTGCTGGCCTCTGCGCAACGGGCCGAGTGGCAGACCCCGGTCTCGCTCACCGCGGTCCTCCTGCCCGCCGCGCAGGCCCGGCCTGCCTACCGCACGCTCGATCCGAGCACCCTCGTCCTCGACGACCTGCCGGACGCCACCGGTGTGCTGCTCGTCCCCGATGCCGACCGGTCGCACCTCCTGCGGCAGCTCACCGACCGCACCGCCGTGGTCGGCCCGGCGCGGCCCTGGGCTCGCGCGTCCGCCTCGTACGCACGAGCCGCACGCGCGCGCTCCCTTCACCCCGGCATCCGCGACACCGAGGAGCACCTGCCCGAGCTGGTACTGAGCGCCGACATGGACGCGCTCGCGGACCTGCGGGCCCGAGCCCTCGCACCGCTGCGGTCGCTGCCGGTCGCGACCGCACGGCGGCTGGAGGACACGCTGCGGGCGTGGCTGCTGCACCAAGGCAGGCGGGAGGAGGTGGCGGCGGCGCTGTTCGTCCATCCCCAGACGGTCCGGTACCGGATGTCGCAGCTGCGGGAGCTGTTCCCGGACCTCACATCGCCGCACCGGGCCCTCGAACTGATGCTCGCGGTCGGTCTACGGGGCACCTGACACGTACGTCGACCAGACCGTCCCTGCTGCTCACCGGCACCGCCCGCGCCGTCGCCCCTGACCCCGCCGACCGCCCCACCGCGAAGGAGCTGACCACCGCATGGTGAGCCTGCGTGCCGCGCCTTGGTGCTCGTCGGCGACGCCCCCTCACCCGCGTCTGCAGCGTGCCTCCATCCGGCACACCCCCTCACCCTCGACCAGGCCGGCCGTGTGGCGCCCGTCTGGATGTTCCTCGCCGACCGGCTCGGGTTGTTCCTCCAAAACGAGGAGGCCGCGAACCGCATCGACGACGCTGTGGGCAAACTGATCGAGGTCCGCGCACGGTGGGGACGACCTACGTGGTCGCTGTCCTCGGCAGCCAAGCCGCCTCGCTGCTAGCTGCGAACACCGGACCCGACGGCGATCCAGAGTCCTGTTCGGCCCTACGATCCGCGCGAAGAATGCGTGGTCAGCGACGCCGGCCGCGGCCGATGCGGCGGTCGTCGGCCAGTGCGGTAAGGGGGCCGAACTCGCAGGCAAGCTCGTTCCACGTTAGAACCTCGCCACAGCGGGCCGGGAACTCCTTCGGGTTGAACTCGGGCATGGTCCAGGTGCCGGTGCCCCGGTCCCGCAGCCACAGGTCCCCGTCACCGTCGACCACAGTCGGCGGGACCGGAACGGGCTCGGCCTGATCGGTGGGTTCCCAGGTGACCCGGCCCGGGTGGGAAGCGCGGCGCAGCTCGGTGGTGGCCAGCCGTGCGGCCAAGTCACGGGTGGACTCTTCGGCGTCCTTGACCGACGCGAGTCGGAATGCGTCGTCGAGTACGGGCAGGGCTGGATTCTTGCTGCGCTTTGAACTCATACGCTGATTACCTCCGGTGGGGGGCGTCACATCCGTTATGGCACCCCATAGAGGAACACGGTATCCGAGACGGAAGCCCGACCAGTCGGATGCAGGTTCGGGTCACAGGTTGAGTCATGCGGCCTAGAGGGCCGATCCGGTCAGGCAGTCTCGGATTCGACGGGAGGCAGTCGGGAGCAATCGTCAATACCTGTGGATCAGCGGTTGCTCAGCTTCGAAGTGATCGGAGTCGGGTAAGTCCTTCGATCGCCGAGAGTTCGTCGCTGAGGGCCTCGTCGGCGGCCGCCGAGGTGACGAGCACGAGTACGGACACGTCGGGGTATTCGTCCTCGTAGAGATCGTCTTTCCCATCGTCTCCGGGAATGGCGTTCGGCTGGACCTGGAGACGGGTCGTGTCGGCGAGGGTGCCGAGGAAGTAGACGCCGAGGTAGTCGCTCTCGCGTTTGGTGAAGGTCGCGGCGAGTCGGTCGGCGATCAGGTCTGACAACTCCTTGGCCGTGTAGGAGTTCGTGCCGTACGTGGTGTCGAAGCCGGTCATCTGGACATTCTCCTCATGCCGCGCGGGTCTCGGTGCGTTCGACCAGCAGGCCGTTCTCGAAGCGGGCTCCGGCTCGAACGAGCGGGACCAGATGGGCTCCGGTGATCGCGCGCCAGCGGGCCTGCGCGGACTCGACGAGCTTGAACACCATGGCCAGGGCCGCGGCCGGGCTGCCGGCGCCACGAGTGACCTTCGTCCGCAGCTTGACCGTGGAGAACGTCGACTCGATGGGATTCGTGGTCCGCAGGTGGACCCAGTGCTCGGCCGGGAAGTCATAGAACGCCAGTAGCTCGTCCCGGTCGTCGGTGATCTTCGCAATGGCCTTGGGCCACTTCGTGCCGTAGGTGCGGGCGAACCCCTCGATTGCCTTCTCCGCGTGGGCGCGGTCCTCTGCGTTGTAGATCTCCTGCATCGCCTTCGTCGCACCCGGCTGCGTGGACTTGGGCAGGCAGTTGGTGACGTTGCGGGATTTGTGAACCCAGCATCTCTGCTGCCTCGCGGCCGGGAACACCTCGGCGAGAGCCCGCCAAAGGCCCATGGCGCCATCGCCGACGACCAGCTCCGGGTCGCGCATTCCGCGCCTGCGGCAGTCCCGCAGCAAGTCTGCCCAGGACTCAGTGGACTCCCGCAGTCCCTCGGCCAGGGCGACCAGTTCCTTGGTGCCGTCCAGACGGACACCGAGCAGGACCAGGACGCACGAGTGCGCCTGACCGAGCCGCACCTTCGGGTGCACGCCGTCGGCCCACACGTAGACGAAGTCGCGGTCGGACAGGTCCCGGTCTTGGAAGGCGGCGTGGTCGTCAGTCCACTGCTTCGTCAGCCGGGTCACGGTCGCGGGCGACAGGCCGGCCGTGCCGCCGAGGAACTGCTCCAGCGCCGGCACGAAGTCCCCGGACGACAACCCGTGCAGGTAGAGCAGCGGCAGCACCTCCGAGATCTTCGGCGACTTGCGGCACCAAGGAGCCAGGATCTTGGAGGAGAACCGCTTGCGCTCGCCGGTGACCTCGTCGACGCGACGGTCGTTGACGCGCGGCGCGGTGACCGCGACCGGGCCGGCCGCGGTGACTACGGTGCGGGGCCGGTGGTGGCCGTTGCGGACGACCAAGCGCCGCCCGTGCTCGTCGGTCTCGGCCGCCAACTCGGCTATGTATTGGTAGACTTCCGCCTCCAGGGCGGCGGCCAGCATCCGGCGGGCACCTTCCCGCACGATCTCGTCGATCAGGGAGCCGGACTGTGTGGAGCCGTCGTCGGTCACTACGCTGAGCACGGGCGTGCCTTCCCGACCCGCGCTGCAACGCGGGCCTACTCGGAGACCATCAAAGGATCATTCGGGAAGGTACGCCCTCCGCGTTCCTCCCGGAGCCGATCCACAGGTTCCGAGCATTGCTCCGTTGCTGCCCAAAGGTTGCCAATCGGTGATGAGTCGGCCTGCCGTGGATCCGGATCAATGCTCAAGTTGACCAGGTACGGCCCGGCGCGTTCCTCCGTTGGGCTCGTTCACTACCCCGGGTGCCCGGTGGGTGCTCAGACGCGCACCTGTAGCCCCGGCCTTGGGATGCTCGGCGTGCCGGATCCCTACCCGGCCCGGGGGAATGTCGAGGCGGCTCCGGCGACACCGGTTCCGTAGCGGGTCGCGGCTTTATCGAGAGCGGTTTCGAGGCGGCGGAGCTTGTCGTCTTGGGCGTCGAGGGTGAGCTGGTGGACGGTGTCCTCGGCGGGCCGGAGGCGTTCTGCGCGCAGGGCGATGGTGCGGACGCGGGCGCGCTGGAGTCCGAAGCCAGTGAGGAGGGCGCGGGCGGCGGCCGCCAACGCGGGGGTGTGCGCAGTGGGTTCGGCGAGGCTGCGGCTGCGGGCGGTCTGGGTGCCGTCGGCGTAGGTGACGGTGAGCGTGAGCGCCTGGGCGATCTCCCCGCTTGTACGGAGCCGACCGCCGAGGTCCTGAACCAGGCCGAGAACCGCGCGGTGATGCTGGTCGGGGTCGAGCTCGTCGCGGTCGAAACGGCGGCTCGCGCTCATCGACCTGGGCGCGGCACCGGGGACGACGGGGCGCTCGTCGATACCGCGGGCGCGGTCGTGGGCCAGACGGGCCGCGGTGGTCCCGAGGACGCGCTGGAGGGTGGGGAGCTGGGTGTCGGCGATGTCGCCAACGGTGTTGATCCCGTAGCGGGCCAGGGTGCGGGCGGTCTTGGGCCCGATGCCGGGCAGGGCGGAGGCCGGCTTCGTGCGCAGGAACGCGGCGACCTCGTACGGGTCGTCCCGTACCACGGTGGCTGCCCCCGGCGGGGTGGTGTCGGCGGCTATGGCTGCGATCGAGCGGGTGGGTCCGGCGCCGGCGGAGCACGCAACGCCGTGGAGGGCGAGCAGGCGCAGCCGGAGTACGGCGACCAGGCCCTCGGCGTCGCGGCCCCAGTACGTGAGGGCGCCGGTGAGGTCGGCGTACGCGGACCAGTCGGCGGGCAGGGGCTCGACGCGGGAGCTGATGCCGTCGACGACCGTGAGCAGCTGCCCGTACAGCTCTTCGCTCCGTTCGGCGGGGTGGAAGTGGAGGCGCAGGATCGCGCGCGGCCGCGACCTGGTGGTGTTCATCCGGCGCTCCCCTGGCTCCTGTGCCCGAAGCGGGTGAGGTCGGCCGAGCGGGTTCCGGCGGGCTGGAGGTCGCTCCAGGGGTGCAGGCGGGCTCCCGCAGTGCCGTCGGGAATGGTTCGCCCCGCCGCGGGCTCGGCGGGCGTCGGCGCCGGGGCTTGACCGAGGAGGTCAAGGACGGCCTGGGGTCCATGGGTCGCGCGGGCGGTGGCGAGTTCGTCGAGGTCCCAGGCCATCTCGCCGACGACGGTGCGCCGGGGGCCGCGGGCTTCGACGGTGCCGCGTACGAGGAGCACCCCGTGGTGGAAGACAGTGTGCGCGCACCGTTCGTGGGAGTCCTCGAAGAAGGCGAGGTCGACGAGGCCGGAGCCGTCTTCGAGGGTGACGAAGATGATGCGTTTGCCTGAGGCGATGGGCGGGGTCTGGGTGGAGGCGCGGACGCCGGCGACCAGGACGCGGTGCCCGGGGTGCATCGCCCGCAGGTGTTTGGCGTCGGTGGCGCCGATCTCCCGCAGGAGCCGGTGGTGGTCTTCCATGAGGTGCCGGGAGACGTCGATCTTGAGGACGCCGAGCTCGGCGTCGAGGCGTTCGCGGGCGGTCATCTCCCGCAGCCCGGACGCCCCGGCCGTGTGCGGGGTGGTGGTGAGCGGCAGCTGCCCGGGCCCGGGGCGGGTGCGGGCCTGGCGGTGGAGTTCGGTCGCCTGGAGCAGCAGGTCTCGCCGTGTTGCTTCGCCCTTGAGCTGGTCGAGGGCGCCGATGCTGATGAGGCGCTCGACGGTGGGGAGCTTGGGGTGGGCGCGGGCGTAGAAGTCCTGGAGGGAGGTGTAGGGCTGGCCTGCGGCGATCCGGGCGACCTCCTCCTCGGAGATGCCGTGGACCGTGGACAGGGAGATCCGCACCCCCCACCCCTTCTCCGTCCGCTCGACCGTGTACTGCGGCTGGGAGGCGTTGATGTCGACGGGCAGGACGGGGACGTTGTGGCGGCGGGCGTCGGCGACGATGACGCGGGCCGGCCACATGCCGGGGTCGTGCTCCAGTAGTCCGGCGTACAGAGCGGCGGGGTGGTGGGCCTTGAGCCAGGCGGACTGCAGCGCGGGCACGGCGAACGCGACGGCGTGGGCCCGGCAGAACCCGTACGCCCCGAACGACGCGACGATCGACCAGACTTCGTCCAGGACGCCGGGGCCGTACCCGCGGGCGCCGGCCTGCTGCCGGAACCACGCCTCGACCCTGGGCAGCCGCTCCTTGTCGCTGAGGGCGCGGCGGGCTACCTCTCCGAGGGCGCGGTCGCAGCCGGTCATGACGGCGAGGATGTCGATGATCTGCTCGTGCCAGATCGTCACCCCGTACGTATCGCGCAGGACCGGTTCCAGGTCCGGGTGCGGGTAAGTGGGGGTGGCGCCGTGGCGGGCGGCGATGTAGAGGGCGGGCATCCCGCCCTGGACGGGGCCGGGGCGGAAGAGGCTGATGTCGGCGATGACGTCCTGCGGGCCGCGTGGCTGGAGCCGGCCGACGAGGTCCTGCTGGCCGGGGGACTCCAGCTGGAACATCGCCACCGTGTCCGAGGCCTGGATGAGAGCGAAGGCAAATCGGTCGTCGAGGGGGACGTGGTCGGGGTTGTCGAGGTCGATGACCCGGCCGGTGGTGCGGCGGATCTCGGTGATGGCGTGCGCCATCGCCGACTGCATCCGCACCCCCAGCACGTCGAGCTTGAGCAGGCCCAGGTCCTCGACGTCGTCCTTGTCGGCCTGGAGCATCGGGTACTCGCCGCCGGGGGTGGGCTGTACGGGCAGCCGGTCCAGGAGGCTGGTGTTGGAGAGGATCACGCCGCAGGGGTGCATCGCGATCCCGCGCGGCAGCGCGTCCAGGCTCTCGGCGAGCTCCCACAGCGGCCCGTACCGCCCTGCCTCCGCGGCGAGCTCCCGCAGCTCGGGCAGCTCAGAGAGCGCGGAGCGGATGTCGCACGCCCGGATGTGCGGGAACGACTTCGCGATCCGGTCCACCGTGGCCGGGGTGATCCCGAGCGCGAGGCCGGTGTCCCGCAGGGCGTGCCGGGCCCGGTAGGTCTCGGGCATCCCGGTGACCGCGACCCGATCCCGCCCGAACCGGTCGATGATCTTGTCGTAGACCTCCAGTCGGCGCGCGGACTCCACGTCTATGTCGATGTCCGGCAGCGAGGCGCGTCGCTCGGACAGGAACCGTTCGAAGAGCAGGTTGTGCTCCAGCGGGTTCGCGGTGGCGACGAACAGGCTGTGGTTGACCATGGAGCCGGCTCCGGAGCCGCGGGCGGCGACCCGGATGCCCATGTCCCGTACGTCGGCGACGACCTGGGCCACGGCCAGGAAGTACGGCTCGTAGTGGAGCCGGCCGATGACGCCGAGCTCGTAGTCGAGCTGGTCCATCGAACGGCGGTCCCGGTCGAGGCCGCGGGCGGCCATGCCGCTCTCGCACCGCTGCCGCAGCAGCCGCATCGCCCCACCCGCCCCAGCCTCGGCCCCGACCACGGACGGCTCGGGGAAATGCGGGACCCCGAGCCCCAGATCCCTAACAGGATCGACCTCGCACGCCTCCGCGACGGCCACGGTGTCGGCGAGCAGCCGCACGGCACGCGCCCGGCCGCCCCCGTGCGCGGCCGCCACCCGCTCGGCAATCTCCGTCATTGCAGGCCCGCCCTTGAGCCAGCGTTCTCCGCAGTCGAGCCGCCGCCGGTCGACGGGCCGCAGGAGGCGGGCCGCGTCCAGCACGTCCGCGACCCGGTGCTGGGACCGGTCGGCGTACCGTACGGCGTTGGTCAGCACGGCCGGGACACCGAGCCGGTCGGCGAGCGCCAGGGTGTGCGCGGCCAGACGGACCGACCCCGAGCCCGTGCCGGACAGGCCCCAGCACACGATCTCCAGCCCCAGCCCGCCACCGGCCACCTGCCGCCACGGGGCGAGGAGCTGCTCGGCCATGTCCGGGCGGCCACCGGCCAGCGCCCGCAGCGGCTCCGACGCCGGACCGAGCAGCACCACCAGCCCCTCCCCCCCGTACCGGCCGAGCACCTCCCACGAAGCCGCCGGCGGCGCCCCCGCGGCGAAGGCCTCCGCGTGCATGGCAGACACCATCCGGCACAGCCGCGCCCACCCGGCACCGTTCCGGGCGAGGAGCGTGGCCCGGAACGTTGCCTCGGCTACGTGCGCACCGCCCCGCACCGGGGAACGCCGGCGGGCCTCGACCGCGGGCACATGAGGGGCGATGCCGAGGTCGACGCCGAACAGCGGCTTCACCCCGGCGGCTGTGGCGGCCTTCGCGAAGCGCACCGTGCCGACGACCGTGTCGCGGTCGGTCAGCGCCAGCGCACCGATCCCGCGCTCGGACGCCCGCGCGACGAGGTCATGGGGGTGCGAGGCACCGTAGCGGGCCGAAAACCCACTACAGACATGCAGGTGAGGGACGCTTTCCCGCATGGCACCCTCCGCCCCTAACCCCCAAAGCGTTACTAATCGAACTCTTCTCCATCGACTGTATCGAACATTAATTCGAACACGCGGTGCGCCACGAACGTTGAAAGGGGCTTTATGTAGGTAGCTCTCGAAAACGGTGCTGTGCAAGAGATGAAGGAAGGCCCTTCGGAATCGCCCTGCGGGGGAGGTTCCAAACCGCCACATGCTGCGGAAGTGGTAACGCGACCGTGGTTAGCGATGTGGAAAAAGGCGTCCGTGAGGCGTCAGGTAGGGATTAAGAAGGCGAACGCAAGTGAACCACTGCTGAAGTGTCGTTATCGATTTTAAGTGGCATCAAAACCGGCGGGTGTCGTGTGTCCCCCGGGATGAGTCTGGCGGAAACCCGTTTACTGGCCAGGTGGTGTCCGGCACGTAGGTGGCGCGAGCTTAATCTGCTGCTCTTGCATGGAACGTGGGAAGGCCCGCCTCGACACTGTCCCTTGTGGGCGAGAGGGAGCGCGCTGAGCGGATGAACCGCGAGGTGCTGAGTACCGAAGCGAGGCGGGCTGGCGGACCGGCCCGTAGTAGTGCTGAAGCCTCTGTAACGGAGGTGGAGCGAAGGGGCCGGGTCATCTGTAGCTATGTGTATTGGTCAACCGGACGTTCTCCGGGAGGAGCCTATGGACAAGCTGAAATCACCAAACAAGCCGTTTGATATCTCGAAGTGGGAAGTTCTGGAGGCTTACCGGGACGTCAAGAGGAATCAGGGAGCTCCGGGGGTGGACGATCAGTCCATCGAGGACTTCGAGAAGGATCTCAAGGGGAACCTTTACAAGATCTGGAACCGAATGTCCTCGGGGACGTATTTTCCGCCAGCGGTACGCGCCGTGGAAATTCCGAAACAGCATGGCGGCACAAGGATGCTTGGCATCCCAACCGTCTCGGACAGGGTCGCGCAGACCGTCGTGGCTCGGCACCTGGGAATTCGAGTGGAGCCTGTATTCCACGAGGACTCATACGGGTATCGGCCCCGCAAGTCGGCACTGCACGCTATCGAGACCTGCCGGCAGCGCTGCTGGAAGCGCGACTGGGTGATCGATCTCGACATCCAGAAGTTCTTCGACAGCGTCCGATGGGACCTCGTTGTCAAGGCTGTGGAGGCGCACACGGATGCCGTATGGGTGAAGTTATACGTTGAGCGATGGCTCCGCGCCCCGCTTCAACTGCCCGACGGCACCTTGCAGAAGCGTGACCGGGGAACCCCGCAAGGGTCCGCGGTCTCACCCGTGTTGGCAAACCTGTTCATGCACTACGCCTTCGACCGCTGGCTGAACCGGACTTACCCGGGGATCCAGTTCGAACGGTACGCGGATGACGCAGTTGTGCACTGCGTTTCCGAGCACCAGGCCCACGAGGTCCTCGAGGCTCTGGAAAACAGGATGGAAGAGGTCGGGCTGCGACTGCACCCCGACAAGACCCGGATCGTGTACTGCAAGGACGGTAAACGGCGCGGCTCTCATGAGCACACGTCGTTCACCTTCCTCGGCTACACGTTCCAAGCCCGCTCGGCCCGGAACAGGAAGCTCCAGGTGAACTTCACCAGCTTCCTGCCCGGGATCAGCAAGGACGCCCTGAAGAAGATCAGCAGAGAAGTCCGCTCCTGGCGACTTCACATGCGGATGCACATGACGTTTCACGAGCTCGCCCGGTGGATCAACCCCATCGTGCGTGGCTGGATGCAGTATTACGGGGCGCACTACCGCACCTTGCTGCACCCCCTCCTCCAGCGCATCAACACCTACCTGCTGCGCTGGATCCGCAAGAAGTACCGACGGCTCCGGGCGTTCAGAAGCGCCCACGCGTGCTGGCTACGTATCACCCGCCAACACCCGAGGCTCTTTGCCCAGTGGGCATGGACCCCGACGTTCTGGTGATCAAGATGACAAGAGCCGTGTAACGGGAGACCGTTACGCACGGTTCTGTGGGAGCCCGGGGGTGCGATTCCCCCGGGCCACCCGACAGTTCGATGCAGGTGAATCTCGGCCACAGGGTGGATGCGACTGAGCGCGATGGTTGGCGCGGGAGCACCCTGAGTGGGGTGTGCCGGGCAGTCTGGGCCCCGCCGGGGAGGCCCTTCACGCCGGGTGCGACTCTGGGCGGATGCACGAGACAGCTGCAGCTCTGGCGACCGCTCAGTGGCCCCTCACCGCGGGCCGGGAAGCCGACTGGTTGCGGGACCTGACCTCCGATGACGGACTGACGGGGTTCATGCCGCCAGCGCTGCCCGACGCGGTCTGGGTGCTTCACTCCATGTACGAGCACGAGCTCGGACCGACGGGCATGTCCTACGTCGAGTACGAGCGGCGCGTGCTCCTGGGCGGCGGGCCTGAGATCGTCCCAGGTCTGGACCCGGCAGACGTGATGGACGCGGTCCCCGGTGAGCACCCCGGACCTCATTGGCGCCGACTGCGATGGACGGAGCTCGCGCGCCGGATCGGTGACCCGACCGTGCCTGAGGGACGCCTGCCGTGCAACAGCTCTTTCCCCTCGATCGCGCCGCGCCCCTGGCCGGTCGGGATCCAGGTCCCGTCCGAAGGCGGCATGGACCGGGCCGCCTGGAATCGCCTGATCACGATCCTCACCGAGCGCAGCCCGCAGGGCCCCGACACCCCCTGCCTGGCCTACTACAGCCCGCTGCTGCATGGAGCCGATGACTTCGACAACCTGCACATCCGCACCGGCACGCTCGCGGACGCCCACGTGCTGTACGACCACCCTGAGGAGGACGGCTGGAGCCCGTCCAACCTCTGGCCGTGGGACCAGTCCTGGGTGCTGTGCACGGACTACGACCTCTGGGCCACCAAGGTGGCCGGCCCGACCGCGCTGATCGAAGCCCTCCTCAACGACGGGGACCTCGAAGCCGTACGGCTTCCATGGGCTACCTGACCGGCCGGGGGGCGGAGCTGTGCATCGGAGTTGTCCATCCGCGCCATCTGCCGTGCTCAGTCACAGTGGCGCGCATGGACTTGCTTATTGGTAACCTATGGATTACCAATGAGTGATGGACCCGTTCGTCGCCCTGGCCGACCCCGTACGCCGTGATCTGCTGCGCGCCCTTGCCTCGGGCCCGGCCCGGGTGGTGGACCTTGCGGCACGGCATCCGATCAGTCGGCCCGCGGTGAGCAAGCATCTGCGGCTACTCACCGAGGCAGGGCTGGTCACGGCCGAGGACCGCGGTCGCGAGCGCCATTACGCGCTCGCCCGCCCGGGTCTCGCCCCGGTCCGCGCCCTGCTCGACGAGCTCAGCGGGCGCCGTCCCCCGATCCCCGAGAGTGCCTTCGACGCCCTCGACCTGGAAGTCCGCAGGACCGTCCACGACCGCCGGGCCGGCAAAGACGCCGCTCCCGGTACCGGAAGACCTCAGGAGGAATCCGCATGACCAGCACCCCCACCGGCCGTCGCGTGACCGTCGACGGCCGGGACAGCATCGCCTTCGACCGCACCTTCCGGGCCGGCATCGAGGACGTCTGGGCGGCGGTCACCGAGTCGGACCGTCTGGCCCGGTGGATCGGCGAATGGACCGGCGACCCGTCGACCGGCTCGGTCGACTTCCGGATGCTCTACGAGGGCGACGAGCACCAGGCCGAGGTCTTCACCATCCAGGAGTGCCAAGCCCCTCGCCGTCTGGTCCTCATCTCGCAGGTGCCCGGTGAGGAAACCGTCTGGCACATGACGCTCACGCTCGCCGAGCACGAGGGCGCCACGGCCCTCACCTTCACGCAGTCCGTCGGCGACGACCCGGCGATGGCGGGCGGAGTGGGTCCCGGCTGGGACTACTACCTCGACCGGCTCGTCGCCGCCGAGACCGGCGGCGACCCGGCATCCGTCGACTTCAGCGACTACCACCCGGTCCACACACAGCACTACCTCGACATGTTCAGCTGAGCCCGACGAGCCGCGATGTACCAGCCGGACGCTTGCCGGGTGGCCAGGCGGGAGCACAGAGCGTCCTGCTGCTTCCACCCCGCCTCAACCGCCCGCCCGGCGCGCTTTCAGGCCAGGTTGTCGTGGGTGAGGTCGGGGCGTAGCCGGTGCCAGGAGGGGTGGCGCAGGCGGCCGGCGCGGGTGCGGGAGGTGTAGCGGACCTCGCCGGTGAGCAGGGGGAGTACCCACCGGGCACCGGCCGCCGGGGGCGGCTGCGTGAACGGGCAGATGTCGCTGGCCGCGGCCTGGAGGAGGGCGGCGAGGCGGGTGCGTTCGGCCTGGCTCCAGCCGGTGCCGACGCTGCCCGCGTAATGCAGAGATCCGTCGCGTCGTTCGCCGACCAGAACGGCCCCGGGCAGGCCGGTCAGCCGCCCGCGTCCGGGGACCCACCCGCCGATCACGACATCGGCGAGGCGGTGGACCTTGATCTTCACCCAGGTCTTCGAGTGTGCCCCGGGCTCGTACCGGGAGGTGAGTTGCTTCGCGATCAGCCCCTCCAGCCCGGCGTCCTTGGCCATCTCCCATGCCTCGGTCCCGTGCCCGGTGATCGCCGCGGGTGTTGACCAGGAGGGCCCGGCGAGCCCGAGACCTTCCAGCAGTTCCCGCCGCTCCGCGTACGGCAGCCCGGTCAGGAGCCGGCCGTCGAGGTGCACGGCGTCGAAGAGCATCAGGTGGGCGGGCACCCGGCTCGCCATCCGCGCGGCCTTTGCGGGGGCGCTGGCGAGGCCCATCCGCTGCTGGAGGCGTTCGAAGTCGCTGCGGCCCTGATCGTCGAGTGCGACGATCTCCCCGTCCAGCACGGTGCTGCGTGCGCCGAGTGCCCCGGCGAGGGGGAGGAGTTCGGGGTAGGCGGCGGTGATGTCCGTACCTGAACGAGCGCGCAGGAGGATGGTGCCGTCGCCCGGCAGGTAAACCATGGCCCGCTGGCCGTCCTGCTTCACCTCGAACGCCCACCGGTCCTCCACCCCCGCCGACGGCAGCGGGCCGGGCGTTGCGAGCATCGGCTCGATCCTCGGCAGCACGGCACCAGCAGCACGGGGAGGGTCAGGAGGCACTGCGCTTCTTCGCGGCCGTCTTCTTCGCCGTCTTCTTCGCCGGTGTCTTCTTCCTGGGGGACTTCTTCGACGGCCGCATCTCGTGCACGGTGGCGTCCTCGCCATCCTCCCCGCGGGACTCCTTCGCGGCCTTGACGGAGGCGTTCAGGGCGGCCATCAGGTCCACGACCTCGCCCTTCTCCCTACCCTCGTCCTCGGCCGGGGCGGGCAGGGGCTGGCCCTCCGCCTTCGCGGCGATGATGTCTTCCAGGGCCTCGCGGTATTCGTCATGGAACCCGGACAGGTCCTCGATCGTCATCCGCTCGGCCAGCTGGAGTGCCTGCTCGATCTCCTCCTCGCCTACCTCGACCTCGCGCGGGGCCAGCTCGTCCGGGTTGCGGACCTCGTCGGGCCACTTCATCGAGTGCAGCACGATCGCACCCTCGCGGATGCGCAGCAGACCCAAGCGCTCACGGCCGTGCCACGCGAACTTCGCCACCGCGACCTTCGAGGACCGCTCCAGCGCTTTGCGCAGCAGCGTGTAGGGTTTCGCGGCTACCTGTCCGTCGGCGGCGAGGTAGTAGGAGTCGCTGATGCGGACGGGGTCGATCGTGTCGGCGTCGACGAACGCGGCGATCTCGATCGCTTTCGCCGTCGGCAGCGGCATCTGCTCCAGCTCTTCGTCCGTCACCGGGACCGTCTGGTCCTTCGCGATCTCGTAGCCCTTGCCGATCTCGTCCTGCGACACCACCTGATCGTCGAGCTCGCAGACCTTCCGCGTCCGCACCCGCCCCATGTCCGCGAGATGCACCCGGTGGAAGTGGACGTCGTGGTCCTCGGTCGCGGACACGATCTTCACGGGGATCGTGACCAGCCCGAAGCTGATGGCACCGGCCCACAACGGTCGCGGCATCTCTTCCACCTCCAGGACCCTGCGCCGCTGCTCGGCGAGGGAGCCGCCCAGCTGAGGCGCTCGGGCTGCCACGTCGTACTCCTGATCCTCACGCGGGGCAGGGGAGCCCGCATCTCCACCCTGGTGCCGACAGCAGGTGACCGGTCCACGTTCCGATGCCTGGGGGAGCGGCCGGCTAGGGGAAGCGTTCCTGCGGTCAACCTCTCGCCTCGCGTGCCTTCGGGGGCTGGGGCCGCGACGAAGCGGGTGGGTCCGGCTTTGGCCGAGCCGGGCACGCCGCGGGGTGGGAGCAGGTGTAGGCGGCGCACAGCCAACAAGTTCTCGAGGCCGCGGCCCCAGTACATTGGGGTACCGTGCCGCCTTGTTGAAGATCTGAGCCGAAAGGCATGGAACCTCGCCGTCGCGCTTCTGTCTAAAGCGTTGGCCCCTGTGGAAGTCGCCTTGACCAGAGCGTTTGTGCAGCTGAGAGTGGAGCTCCTGATTGACTGGGGTGGGATGCATGACGCGTGACGAATACGCCGACCGTTGCGAGGAGCTCTTCGCGGTGGGTGGATTCTGTGAAGCTCGGAGGGCGGCGGAGTCCGGTCTGGAGGAGTTCGGGCCCGATCCGGTGCTATACCGGTGGCTCGGTCTCGCGCACGTGGCGGAGGACGAGGACGACCACGATGCCGAAGCGGAGAAGGCCTACGAGGCCGGCCTTGCGCAGTGGCCGGACGACCTCGGACTCCTTGTCTCCTACCTGGAACTGTGCCTGCGTGCTGACACGTGGACGTACCCCGGACGCGCTGCCCGGGTGGAACGGCTCAAGGAGCGGATCGCGGTCCTTGCACCGGCGGGGTCGCCTGAGGCGGCACGGGTGGAGGACGCGCTCGGCTGGGCAGGGCGAGGCTACTGGCAGGACGTACGGGAGAGGACGGCGGCTGCCAGGAGAGATCGAGCAGCCCTGACGTCCCATAGTGCTGATGTTGCTGAAGCGCTGGAGCAGGGCGCCCAGGTATCAGCCGACCCGGAAGACGTGCGGGCCGCTGAGGTCGCGGCTGCTCTGGAGCTGCTGGCCGGTCCGTGGCGGGCCCCGCTGCGGCTCGTGATCCGTCACCGGGCGGCCGCGTACGTCACGGCTTTTGCGCTGGTCTTCGCCACCAACAAGGCCCTGGTGCTGAGCGGGGTCGTTTCCTACAGCGTGTGGGGCTGGATCTGGTTCGCACCCCTCCTGCTGGCCGAATCGAAGCTCAGGCAGGCCCGACGGCTGGCCCGGCAACGGGTGATCGCCGCGATGGAGGCCAGGCACGCGGGTGTCGCCGCAGCCGACTAGTTTCCCCCGTGCTGGCCCGACGCGACGACGACCCGGTGCGCGGTCTCGTCGTCGTCCACGGTGATGTCGAGCACCACCAGGCCCGACTCGACGAGGTGTTGCTCATCGATTTCCTTCGTGCCTGCTCCTGAAGCTGCGGTCACCCCGCACGGTCCAGAGACGAATCCGCTTTCACCGAGGGGGTGAAGTTCGCCCCCTCGGTGAAAGGAGCTACGAGGCTGGCTCGTACTGGACGACGGAGTCGGTGCACGGTTCGGCGAGGTTGAGGAGTGCGGTCTTCTCGGCTTCATCCATGGCCAGGGCCCAGCGGAGCTTGGTGGCGGTCCAGTCGACGAGGTACGTGCACGTGGCGGACTCGGCGGGCGGCATCCACTGGGCCGGGTCCCGGTCGGCTTTGGACCTGTTGGTTTTCGCGGTGACCCGACCAGGCTCCTGTCCGCGCCGAGGTCGTTGGCGTATGCCTCACGGCGCTCCGGCGTCCAAGCGTGAGCGCCGCTGTCCCACGCCTCGGCCAAGGGGACCATGTGGTCGATGTCCAACTTCCGCGCGTCGGTGACCTCGACCTCGTCGTAGTACGAGAGCCAGCTTCCCCCGCTCAGCGAACACCGGGCGCCCTGCTCCGGCGCGGTGACCGCCTCAGCGAGCAGGACTTCCGCCCGGGTCGAGCAGGAGTCGCCGTCCTCATCGACCCAGTGCTTGAAGCTGTCCCGCTCGTACCCGGTCCGCTGCTCCTCGGCGACGGGAATCGACCCGATGACTTCGACCAGGGGGAGCCCCGCCTCCTCCGGTGCACCGCCGGGCGCACCGGACGGATTGGTGCTCCCGGACGTGGTGGCGGTGGGCTTGGCGTCGTCGGCCTCCACCGTCTCGGCCGAGCAGGCGGTCAGGGCAGCGGCGGTGAGCACGGCGGTGCACAAGGAGCCGAGGCGGCGCAGCTTCCAACGAATCGGGGCTGATGCGGGCTCATGATCCCAGCTCACAGACCTTCGTGAGGTCGCGTCACTTCACGCTCAGCCGTGCTTGGCCGCTCTGTGCGCCGCGCGGTGATCGGCTATCACCCGTACGGGCGGGATGCTGGGACCGCCCGGCCTCAGCAGCGTCTCGCTGATCGCCGGAGGCGGAGCCTTCAGCCTCGCCGGATAACGGCAGCACACCGGACACCGCACCAACGCCGTGGCCGGGCCAGTGGGAACACGCCGGTAGGCCTCCAGTCGGCCCTCGCGCGGCAGGGGCCTGCCCCCGCGCACCCCACACGCACGTCAGCCCGGCCGTAACCCGGCCGGAGTGACGACCTCCAGGCCGGAGAAGACGTGCGCTCGGGAACGCGGCCGTGACGCCCCGCTGGTGCCGAAGACTGTCCGGCGGCGCCATCTCGACGAAATGCACGAACCGCATCTCGTGTCCATCCCCGACGGGAGTGACAGCTCTTCCGGTCGCAATCTCCGCAACCGAGGCGCCTCCCCCGCTGGACTGCAAGGCGGGCAGAAATTGAAACCGACTCTTTCCGGCAGGTCCTGCATCAGGACAAGCAGTCACGCCCTCCTTAAGCGTGCCCAGTTCGCTCAGGATGGTGACAAATGCCTGTCAACGAAGGGTGATTGCATCATGGCGGACTGGGTGAAGGTCGCGGGAGGTCTCTCGGCCATCTCGGCGGGGTCCAGGACGACGGTGTGGGGTGTGAACGCGGCGAGCGCGATCTACCACTACACGAACTACGACGGAAACCCCTGGATCAACATCCCGGGAGGCTTGAGTGACATCGGCGCCGGGGCGGACGGCATCGTCTGGGGCGTCAACAGCGGCAACCAGATCTACCGGTACACCGGAGACCAGAGCACGACGAACTGGGTGGGCATCAACGGCAGCCTGGTCCGCATCGACGCGGGCTCCCGGACCAACGTGTGGGGCGTCGACTCCGCCGGCAGCATCTACCGGTACACCAACCACGACTCCAACCCGTGGCTCAAGATCCCCGGCTCGCTCAGTGACATCGGCGCCGGGGCGGACGGCACCGTCTGGGGCGTCAACAGCAGCAACCGGGTCTACCGGTACACCGGGGACCAGGACCCCTCCGACCCGTGGGCGGACGTCAACGGCAGCCTGAAGCGGATCGCGGTGGGCTCCCGGACCAACGTGTGGGGCATCGACCCGGCCGGCAGCATCTACCGGTACACCAACAACGACGCCAGCGGCACCAACCCCTGGATCAAGATTCCCGGCACTGCCGTCGACATCGCCGCCGGCGCCGACGGCACCGTCTGGCACATCAACGCCGGTGGTGAGATCTTCCGCTACACCGGCGACCAGCCCAGCTGATCCCCCGCCAACCACACCTCTGCGGCCCCCTGACCGAAACAGGTCAGGGGGCCGCACACGTCACACGCCCACCGAGCCGGCACCGAGGAGCCTGCCGGCTTCCCGTAAGCCGGGGCGGAAGCGGCGGCCGGCGCACAGGTCCGGCACGAAGGCGTCCAGGACGACGCGGTGGAAGCGCCGGCGCTGGGCGGGGGTGAGGTGCTGGAGGTCGGCGGTGAAGCGGGGGCAGGTCTCGAAGGTGGGCACGGTGTCTCCTCCGGACAGCACGACCCAGCCCCCGGCGGGTGCCGGGGGCTGGGTAGGCGGTGCTTCCTTGGCGGTACTCGTCCTTGGCGCTTGGTGATGCTCAGCGGTGCTTGCTGGTGTCGTTCGGGTCGTTCTGTGCTTGCTGCCGGACAGCGATGACATTCGCGTCCGGCCCAAAGCCGCTTCCCGTCCGGCGGGCGCCCGAGAAGAAAGTCGGGCCGTTGCTCCCGCCTGGCGGGACGCCGGGCTGATCGGCCTTTTCTTGCAGGTCAGAGCCGTGTGGCGTGGTCTGCATGGCAGTCGATATCAGGATCGTTCGGGCCGGGCAGATGTACCGCTATTACCTGCGGGAGACCGTCGTCGGTGACGGCCGCCGTCCGGCCCGTACGCCGTTGCGTGCCGCCCAGGAGCAAGCCGGTGTCCCGGTAGGGCGCTGGATGGGCCGGGGCCTGGCCGCGCTCGGTCTCGCGCCGGATGAGGAGGTCACCGAGGCGCAGCTGCGGAACCTGTTCGGCGAGCGCGGCCGCCACCCGTACGCGGACCGGATCGAGGCCGACCGGCTCGCCCAAGGCGCTTCCCCGACGGAGGCGTATCGGGCCGGCGCCCTCGGCCGCCGGGTGACGGTCCACCGCAGCCGTACGGCCCAGGACTCACCCACACGGGTGACGCCCTCCAGGGGCTAACCCCGGTGGCGCCGTGGGAGACACCGTTCAGGTCGCGGGGTCACGTACCCGCGGTAGCCGCTCTCCGCTTCCCTCGCACTGCGAAAACGCATCCCGGTCGGCAGGTGGACGGTCGTCCACTCGTTGTCCGCCGTGCGGCGGATCGTGGTGCGGTCCTCGTCCTGGTGGAGGGGGCGGGGCTGGACACGAAGGCCGCCACGCTGGGCTTCGGCGGCATCGGCATGCCGGGTGATCTCGGTGCGGGAGAGACCGGTGGTCAGCTCGACGCAGGGTGCGCACTCGGCAGCCATCTCGCCCTGGCCGGGGGCGAACCAATGCCACACCACGGTGTACCGGTCGGTGTCGGCGGTTCTGCAGCGCTCGCACTCCCCGTGGTCGGCGTGTCCGTATACGCCCAGCCGACCGGCTTCCGCCCCCTCGGTACCTGGCGCAGTTGCGGGTTCGGTCTTCTTGGTTCCGCGCCGGCGAGCCGGGCGGTGAGGAGCGGGGGCGTCCGGAGTCTCGTTGGGGAAGAGACCGAGCTGGCTCTCCTCGTCTGCCGCCGCCTGCCCCTCGGCAGTCGTCATGGGGTCGGGCTCGGCGCCGGGCGCTCCTTCCTCGGGCGCGGGTGCTGTCGCAGTACCGAGGCGTCCGCCGATCCGGAGATCTGGGTGGCTGGCCGGGGCCTCGGACCCGACAGACCAGTAAGAACCTGAACTAATCAGAGCAAATCAGTTATTATAAGTCAAATAGCTTCCATAATAGGCCATTTGCTCCTAGTGGTGACCGTTAGATGCTGATTTCTCATGTGATGGCGAGGGAGGAGAGAGCGGACATCGACCGCGTACGCGACGCACCTGCCGAGAGCACCGCCCCGTAGAGAAGGAGACCGGCCGTGACGGACACGACCATCGAGACCGAGACGGCTGAGGCCACCGTGGTGGTCCCGGCGCAGGAGCCGTACGTTCCCGAGGCCCTCGGGGCGACCCGGATCGCCCTCCTGCTTGCCGAGCACACCGGCGAGCTGGTCACCGCCGAGGACGTCACCGAACTCGTCGCCCAGGAGCACCTGGAGGTGGTCGACCACTACAAGGGCTGGCCGATGTACTCCACGGCCGCCGCGCGTGACCTCGATGCCGGTCTGGTGCGCGCCGTCGTGGGGGAGCGGGTGGCGTGGGAGGCGGCGAGCCTGCCCCGGGACGCGGCCGCCGCCCGGATCGGCTGGCACTGGAGCGATCTGGTGCGCATGGGCGAGGCGGGCCGGATCACCACCGGGCGCGGCGGCCGGTACCTGGTCACCGACCTGGACGCGATGGCGCAGGAGGCCGACGGCGAGCAGCACGTCACCGCGCAGTCCGCGGCCACGGGCGTGCTGGAGATCCGGGCGAGCGACTGGAAGTACGTGGAGGCCGCCGGGTGGATCCGCCCGGCGGAGACGTACGAGAAGGAGGTCGGCCGCTACCGTACGGTCACCGTCGCGCTGTACCGGCTCGGTGACGTCCGCGCGCTGCTGGAGCTGCCCGGCGTCGACTGGGAGTCCGTACGGGGCCTGCCCAAGGGGGCACCGTCCCCGCTGCGCGAGTACGCCCGTCTCGCCCCGACCCGCGCGGCGGCCGTCCGTGGTTTCGCTCAGTCCCTGGCCGACCGGCACGGCGTGACCGTCTGGGCCTGGAGTTCGCCGTACTCCGGCTGCTGGGAGCTGGACTGGGAGCGGATCGAGGACCTGCCCAGCGTGGCCACCGTGCGCCGGGAACTGGCCGACGACGCTGAGGCTGGCGCCTACGCCTCGGAGATCACCCTGTGCCCGGCCTGGGGCGAGATCACCCGGGAGGCGCGGGCACTGCTGGAGCCCGGCCGGGCGGTGATCCTCGACACCGAGACCACCGCCCTGGACGGGCGCACCGTCGAGATCGCCGTCATCGACGCGGCCACCGGCAGGAAGCTGATGGGCACCCTGGTCAACCCGGATGCTCCGATCAGCGACGGGGCCCGCTGGGTGCACGGCATCACCGACGAGATGGTCACCGACGCCCGCCCGTTCGCGAAGGTGCTTCCCCGGCTCCGCAAGGTCACCGAGGGCCGGACCGTCCTCGCCTACGACCAGCTGGTCCCCACCCAGGCCCGTACGGTCGGGCCCCGGGGGTTAAGGCTGCCGGTAGGTACGCCCGCCGCGCCGGGGGAGCCGGGCGGGATCGTCGCCACCGTCCGGGGCGGTGGCCTCCAGGGCGAGGTGAGCGCATACGGCCTGACTGGTAGCGATCGGGCCGCCAGGATCGATTCCACTTTCCAGACGTATTATGACAATAGGTATCGCTCTCGGTGCGCGCATTGACACTTGGTGGAAGGAATGGCCATGTCCACTCCCGCAACACCGCATCCGCCTCTGGACACCGCTAAGCAGGAGGCGTTCGCGGGTGAAGTCCTCGACGTCCTGAACAAGAGCGCACTCGCACTGCTGACCAGCGCCGGTCACCAGTGCGGCCTTTTCGACACGCTGGCCGCCCTCCCGCCGTCGACCAGCGCCGAGATCGCCGAGGCGGCGGCCCTGAACGAGAGGTACGTGCGCGAGTGGCTGGGCGGCATGGTCGTCGGCGGATTCGTGGGGTACGACCCGGAGCGGCACACGTACGTCCTGCCTCCGGAACACGCCGCCTGCCTCACGACCGCGGCCGGCCCCGACAACCTGGCGGGGATGATGCAGTACATCGGGCTCATGGGTGAGGTTGAGCAACAGGTGGTGCGCTGCTTCCGCGAGGGCGGCGGCGTGCCGTACTCGGCCTATCCCCGTTTCCAGAGGCTCCAGGCCGAGGAGAGCGCCCGGGTGTACGACCTGGCGCTCGTGGACACGATCGTGCCGCTGGTGCCGGGGATCACGGAGCGGCTACGGGAAGGCATCGACGTCCTGGACGTGGGCACCGGGCAAGGGCACGCTCCGCTCGTCCTGGCGCGGGCGTTTCCCGCCAGCCGCTTCAACGGCCTGGACCAGTCGGAACCCGCCATCGAGACCGCACGCGCCGAGGCGGCCCGCGCCGGGCTGGACAACCTCCGCTACATGCTCGCTGATTCGACCCAGATCACCGGGGAGTATGACGTCATCACCGCGTTCGATGTGATCCACGACCTGGCGCGGCCGGCCGAGACCCTGACGGCGATTGCGAAGGCCCTGCGCCCGGGCGGCACCTTCCTCATGGGCGACTTCGCCGCCTCCAGCAGGCTGGAGGAGAACATCGGGCACCCCTTCGGTCCCGCGCTTTACACGTTCTCCGTCTTCTACTGCATGACGACCTCGCTCAGTACCGGCGGTGCGGGCCTGGGTACGGCCTGGGGCCAGGAGACGGCGGAGGGGATGCTCCGGGACGCCGGCTTCGAGAGCATCGACATCAAGACCGTGGAGGGCGACCCGTTCAACATCTACTATGTCGCGACCAAGCCCTGAGTCGACGCACGGGTCTGGGCGTTCCAGCAAGGGCCGCAGGCGCAGGGCGTCGGGCTCGCGTACCCGATCGAGTATCCGAGCCGTGGTCCGGGGCTGTTCGCGGTGGTTCGGCGGGCGTACGCTCCGGCCCATGACACCTACAGCAGCGTTTCCCGCATACCGTCAAGAGCCGGACCCCGGCTGGGGCTTCGCCCCCGCACGCTGAACCCGGCAGGCCCGCACCGATCACGATCGGTGCGGGCCTGCGGCTGTGCCACGACCAGCTGGTCACCACCCAGGCCCGTACGGTCGGCTGGCTATGGCTGCCGGTAGGTGCGTCCGCCGCGTCGGGGGAGCCGTGCGGGGTCGTCGCCGCCGTCGGGGGCGGTGGCCTCCAGGGCGAGGTGGAGTTCGGCACGGGTGGTGGCGTCGTCGAGGTGCAGGCCCCCGAGCTGGTCGGCGGCCTGGGCCAGCCACAGGGTCAGCGTGGTGCGGTGGACGTGAAGTTCGTTCGCGGCGGGGGCGATATGGGCGTGGTGGCGCAGTCAGCAGGCGAGCGCGATCCTCAGGTGGGTATCGAGCCTGTCGAGGACACAGTCGCCCAGGTGCGGGCCGCCTCGGTGTCGAGACCCCCGCACGGCAGGACCGAGACCCTCCCCACGCGTACGGGAGCGTCCGGCCCGGGGCCGGGAGCACGGAGGGTGACAGCCGCCTGGGCGACCAGCGGCATACGGTCACCGCCCGAGGCGGGGCCGGGAGCCAGAGCAAGAACGGTGCCCGGCCGCGGGCGGAGCTGGCAGGCCGAGTGCTGCTGGGGGTGGTGGCGACCGTGGACGCCGCGACCCCGGTGGGCTCGGCGGTGCGTGAGGTGCCCATGGTGCAAGCCCCGGGAGGCAGGCCGCGCCGCGCACCTCGAAGAGGCGGGCGCGGCGCGGTAGTTATGGCATGCGGGTCGGGGTTTGCGGGCGACGGAGCCCCACCTGGCGCGGTCGGTGAGGGTGCGGCGCTCTCGGGGGTGGTGGCGCAGGTGGTGAGGTCAACCAGCACGGTGGCGAGGGCCTTGACGGTGTGGTCGCGGCAGCCGCCGGACGCCTCGCAATATTCGCGAGTCGTGTTCGTTATACGGTCGCTTCAGTCGCTGGCGTGGCCCCGATCCGGCTACTTCAGGTACACGAGGCCGTCGGTGGTGATGGTCGGGCGTCCGGAGGTTCCGACGACGACGATCTTGATCGTGTGTTTGGAGCTGGAGCTCCAGGTCTTGGTCCAGATCACGTCGCGGTACTTGGTGGTGGACGACTTGAGGTCGACGGTGGCCGTTTTGACGCCGTCGACGTAGATGTGGGCCTGGCCGGAGGTGGTGGCGCGGGAGACGACCCAGGCCGCTGACCTGCCGGTGAAGGTCCAGGTGAGGCTGGCGTTCTTGGAGGCGCTGGAGTAGGACTTGCCGCCGAGGTAGCTGGTGGAGGACCTGGTGCTCCAGGTGCCGGACTTGACGGCGGCGCTCTCCTGCAGGATCACCGGGGTACCTGAGGTGGAGGAGGCTGTGGTGTTCCCGGCCTGGTCGTGCGCGGTCATGGACCATGTCGTGGTCACAGCCGGCTTGGCGGTGTGGGCGGCGCTGGTGGTGGCCGGTGCGTAGGTCTTGGTGACCGGCGCGGTAAGGCGTACTTCCTTCAGAGCGGCGGTGTCGGTGGCCTTCCAGCTCAGCGTGAGGGGGACGGCGGTGGTGTTCACGGTGCCGGTGCGCAGGGCCAGCGTCGGTTTGCTGGTGAAGGTGGGTGCGGTGGTCTCGGCGATCACGGTCGCGGCCGTTGTCGTGGTGGTTCTGCCGGAGTGGTGGGTGGCGCGGACGGCGATTTTGCGGGTGCCCAGGGGCAGGGTTGCCCTGGCTGAGGTTGCGGTGCCGGTGGTGGTGGCGACGCTCTTGCCGTCGACGAGCAGCTCGAACTGCTTGATCAGCGATGCGGGAGTTGTGGAGGTCCAGCTCACGGTGATGCCGGCCTTGGTGTAGTACGTCGGGCCGACAGTGCCGGCTCCGGTGACGGACTTGATGGCCAGTCCGGCGACCGATCCGCCTGCCCAGTTACGGATGGTGGGCAGCTGGTTGTAGAAGGCGTTGCCCGGGCACTGGGTGTTGTAGCCGTCCCGGTGTCCGTGCACGGTGGGAAAGGACAGCTGTGCGCCCTTGGCCCACGTCTTGCCGAAGTAGTTGCGGCCGCTGTCGCCGGCAGTGAGGTTGGTGGTGCTGGTGGGGCTGACACCGTACTGGCCGAGTTTCCAAGCGGCGACCTGGGCGACCGAGGCCATCGCGGCCTGCGACGGAGCAGCGTCGGTGTACGTGCCCAGGACCGAGATCCCGGCGGTCTCGGCGTTGAAGCCGTAGGCGTGCGCGCCCATCACGGGCCGGTCCACGCCCCCTTGCGGCCCTCGTAGACGGTGCCGCACTTGTCGACGAGGAAGTTGTATCCGATGTCTTTCCAGCCGAGCTGCTTGACGTGGTAGGCGTAGATGGCCCGTACGACGGCGGGGGCCTGCTCGCAGGTATAGGTGTTGGACTCGGCGGTGTGATGCACCACGACCGCTTTGACCTTGCCGCCCGGCAGGTACCCGGGTGCCTCCGGGCTGATCGACTCGTCCGCGCCCCACCCGGCTCGCGAGGTGATGGGCGGGGTCGGTATCGAGGGCGTCGTCGTGGTCGGCGAAGGCGTCGCTGTCGGGGACGGTGCGGGGCTCGATGTGAGCGAGGCGGAAGGTGAAACCGACGGTGTGCTGCCTGGTGCCGTGGTGGTGGGTGCCGGATCGCTTACCGAAGGGGCGGGGCCAGGTTCCTCACTGGCCGAAGGCTCGGGCGTCCCGGTGCTGCTCGGCTCGGATTGCGCAGGCGTGGGCACCGAAGGTGTCGGCTCCTGGCTCTCCTCGACGCGGAAGGCCGCCGGCTCCATAGCGGAGACGGTTCCCTTCCCGGGGTCGATCATGTCCAGGCGTAGCCCTGCGGGGAGCCCGGCCGATGTCCTCCCGTCAGCGCTGACCCTGACCTCGGCCCCGTCGGAAGGGCCGACCCAGGCGGGCTCGGTGCCGCCCCGTGCCGCGCCGCTTTCACCCTGTCCGCTGTCGCCCTCCAGCCGCAGCCACGACGACCACTGACCACTGCCGGCGTCGCGGGTGCGGACCTCCACCGTGCCGGCGACGAACGCGTCCGGGTCGCTCCAGGTAATGCCGAGCATGCTGAACTGCTTGGTGTCGTCCTGCTTCAGGCTCGCCTTGCGGCCATCCTCGTTCGCCCTCAGCGGGGCACTTCGGGTATTGGCCTTCACCGGGCCTGGCTTGGTGTCCGCTGCTGCGTTTCCCAGGGGAGTGCCGGTTGTGGACTGGAAGGCCAGCACACCGGATATTCCCGCTGCCACGACTGCAGCCGCTCCTCCTGCGATTCTTCGCCGCTTCATGCAGCCCCACCCCTTCGACTGATCCGTTCGCACCAAATGCGGCAGAGCCCAGCGGCCCGCGCACAGGGCACACGTGAGGGGAACATACATCTCTCCCACGAGCCCTCGTGGGTGCTCACACCATGCTGATGAACCCGTTTCACCAGCACAGCCAAGTGCGAGCCACCTCCCACGTCACCTATGCAAGAGACGAAGATCACTTCAATTCCAGGAACCTCAAAGTCGATCTTGCCGCCCTTGTCTCAGTTGGCCGTCTTTTCTCCCTCGGTACTTTCACATCGGCGTCACATCAGTGATGCAGATGTGTTTACGAGACCGAGGGATCATGACGATTCATATACCTGCGCCGGAGGAGCGCGGGCGGCCTTGGTCCGGGGGGAGTCTGCGCTACATAGCGGGGAGTCTTGCTCTGGCCTTGTCCGTCACGCTGCTCGACGGCACCATCGCGATGGCTACACAGCGCCAGGCGCCTGCCGCACCGGAGAAGCCGGCGGCCGTCACGCAGGCCGCGGACATTCCGTCCGCCCGTGTCGCCGCCCGGCTGTCGGGCAAGCGGGTGGAGGCTCTGTCGGAGCGTACGGAGACCTCCACGACCTGGGTGAACAAGGACGGCTCGCTCACCACCGAGCTGACGGCCGGTCCGGTCCGCTTCGAGGACGAGGCGACCGGGGAGTGGCGCGATGTCGATCTGGATCTGGTCGCCGCCGGGGCAGGGGTGGAGCCCAAGGCGCACCCCGAGGGGCTGAAGCTGGCCGGCCGGACCGGAACCCCGGCCACCTCGCTGAAGGCCGCCCAGGCCGCCAGGGCCACCGATCTGGTCACGCTCGGCGAGGGCGACGAGCAGATCACGCTGCAGTGGAAGGGTGGTCTGCCCGCCCCGAAGCTGGAGGGGAACCGTGCCGAGTACGTCAACGCCGTTCCCGGCGCGGACGTCGTGGTCGAGGCGACCCGTACCGGGTTCGAGCAGTACGTCGAGATCAAGCAGAAGCCCACGACGGATGGCTACACCTACACACTGCCGCTGAAGGCCAAGGGCCTGAAGGCCGAGCAGCAGGCCGACGGCAGCGTGGTGTTCACGGACAAGAAGAACAAGAAGACCGCGGTGATGCCCGCGCCGGTGATGTGGGACTCCACCGTCGACGAGGCCTCCGGTGAACACACCCGCCGCGTGCCCGTGGCGATGAAGGTCGTGAGGAAGGGCTCGACCATCGACCTGGTCGTCACCCCCGACCCGAAGTTCCTCGCGGACCCCGCCACCAAGTACCCGGTCACTGTCGACCCCTCCACGTCGGCGCTTTCCAACGTCTTCGACACCTACGTCCAGCAGGGCGAGACCCGTGACTGGTCCACGGATGTCGAACTCGACCTGGGCAACCCCGGCACGAAGAACGCCGACGGCACCTTCCGTACCGCCCGGTCGTTCATCTCCTGGAACACCGCCCCGATCTCCGACGCGCTCGTGACGGACGCGAAGCTGTCGCTGTGGAACTTCCACTCCGCCAACTACACCGGATCCTCGTGCCCCACTCAGCCGTGGGAAGTGTGGTCCACCGGGGCCGCGACGACCTCCTCCCGCTGGACGGCCCAGCCGGCGTGGACCGCGAAGAAGGCCACCTCCTCCGAAACGAGGGGCAACCCTTCCTGCTCGACCCAGCCCGACGGGTGGATCAACGCCAACGTCACCACGCTGGTGCAGGAATGGGCCTCCGCGAAGGCATCCCGCGGCCACATGGGCCTGCGCGCCACTGACGAGAGCGTCACCGGGCAGTGGAAGCGGGTCAACTCCGCCAACGCCGCCACCAACCCCCCAAAGCTCGTCGTCACTTACAACTACCGGCCCCGGACGGGTACGAAGCAGGAGGCCGGCCCGCCGTACTTCTCCTACGGCGGCGCCTACACCGTCAACACCCTCACCCCGACGCTGCGCGACACGTTCGTCGACGCCGACGGTGACAAGGTCAACGGGACCTTCCAGATCTTCGACAACGCCACCAACACCCAGGTCGGCAACGTCATCGTCTCCCCGTACGTGCCCTCGGGCCAGGTCGCCTCGGTGACCGTCCCCGCCGGCGTGCTCACCAACGGCAAGACGTACAAGTTCCGCACCTCCCCCTACGACGGAGCCCACTACAACACCGGCTGGTCGGCGTGGAAGACCTTCACCGTCGATACCACCGCCCCCTCAGCCCCGACAGCAATATCGTCGACGGACTACCCGACAGGCCAGTGGGTCAAGGGCGCGGGCCAGGCCGGCACGTTCACCGTCACCCCGCCCTCGGGCAGTGACCACAACTGGCTGGAATGGTCACTGGACGGACTGACCTGGACCAAGGTCACCACCGGCGGCACCTCCGGCAGCAAGGCCATCAACATCGCCCCGCCGAAGGACGGCACCCACACCCTGCAGGTGCGGGCGGTGGACAAGGCGGACAACAAGTCCGAGGCCATCGACTACACCTTCCACGCCGGCCCCGGCGGATTCATCCAGCCTTCCGAGGGGGAGCGCACCGCACGCCGTCTCCCGCTGGTGTCCGAGGCCGAAGCCTCCAAGTTCAACAACGTGGCCTTCTCCTGGCGCCGTTCCGAGGCCGACCCCTGGGTCCGCATCCCGGCCGGACAGGTCACCTCCGGCGGCACCCCGCTGGCCGCCTGGCCCGTCCCGATGACCGGCGGCAAGAGCGCGCCGCTCGTCTGGAACGCCACCGACACCGTCGACCCGGATGGCAGCGTTCAGATCAAGGCCGACTTCACCGGCCCCAACTCCGCCACCGGCTCCACCGAGCCCCTCACCGTCATCGTCGACCGCAACGCCTCCGGCGCCGCCACCGGCAACGTCGGACCAGGATCGGTGAACCTGCTCACGGGCGACTACACGCTCTCCGCCACCGACGCCTCCGGCTTCGATCTGTCGGTCTCCCGTACGGCTTCCTCACGTAACCCGGACAAGGGCGACAAGCAGGAGGGCCAGGCAGCCATCTTCGGCAAGGAGTGGGTCTCGGGCACCGCCGCAGAGCTGACGGAGTCCGACTTCTCCCACATCCGCAAGATCTCCGACACGGCCGTCGCCGTGGTCGACTCCGAGGCTGAGGAGACGCATTTCACCGCCAACGCAGCGAAGACCGGCTGGATCCCCGAGCCGGGCGCTGAGGATCTGACGCTCAAGGGGAGTGTGACCGGGTCGTTCACCTTGTCCGACAGTGAGGGTACGGTGACGACCTTCACCAAGCCCGACCCGGCCGCGTCCACCTGGCAGGTCTCCAGCACTCTGCTGGACGGTCTGGCCAACACCACCACCACCGTCGTCTCAGAAACCGTGACCGTGGACGGCAAGAAGCTGGCCCGCCCCAAGCGGGTCATCGCTCCCACCTCGGCTGCCACGGCGGCGGCCTGCACGGCGGACCCGGCGACCAAGGGCTGCCGGGTGATGGAGTTCGTGTACGGCGCGACCACCACGGCCACCGGCAGCACCCTCGGTGACGTCGTCGGCCAGGTGAAGGAGGTCCGCCTGTGGTCCACCGCCCCCGGTGCGACCGCCGCGACCGCCCGCACCGTGCAGACGTACCTATACGACAGCTCCGGCCGCCTGCGCCAGACCTGGAACCCACAGATCACCCCGTCTCTGAAGACGGAGTACACCTACGACAGCGCAGGCCGCGTCACCAGCCTCACGCCGCCCGGCGAACTGCCCTGGGCCTTCACCTATGGCAAGGCGGGCAACGCCGCCACCGCCGGTGACGGCATGCTCCTGAAGGCATCTCGCTCTGGGCTCCAGCAGGGCACCACGGGCACGGAGACCGGCACCGCCGCCACTTCGGTGGTGTACGACGTACCGCTGACCGGCGGGGCAGCTCCGTACACGATGGGCGCCGCCGAGGTGAAGGCCTGGGGCCAGGCCGACGCGCCCACCGATGCCACCGCCGTCTTCCCCGCTGACGTTAGCCCTGCTTCTCACTCCGGCAACGGCCTTGCTGCTGGCTCCTACGCCCGCGCCGACATCACCTATCTGGGCGTCTCCGGACGCGCGGTCAACACCGCCACCCCCGGCGGGCACATCACCACCACCGAGTACGACCGCTTCGGCAACACCGTCCGCGAACTGTCGGCCGGCAACCGGGCCCTCGCGCTCGGACTGAGCGCCGGAGACCGGGCAGCCCAGGCAGAACTCGGGATCGGCCAGCTGGCCGCAGCCGAACGGGCCGACCTGCTCGCCACCAAGTCCGTGTACAACGACACCGGCACGCGCGAGCTGGAGGAGTTCGGCCCGCTGCGGAGGATCGACCTCACCGCCGACCTCAAGTCCGGAACCGCGACGCTGGTTCCAGTCGGGACACCGGTCACCGCCCGCTCCTGGACCGTCAACGAGTACGACGCCGGGCGCCCCACCGACGGCACGGCGAAGGTGAGGGACCAGGTCACTAAGGTCACCACCGGTGCTCAGGTGCGTGAGCACTCCACCGTGCTCGGTGAAGCGCGGGTCACGCAGACGGTCTACGACTGGGCCAAGGGCCTGCCGACGAAGACCGTTAAGGACCCGGGTGGTCTCGCGATCACCGAGACCACCGAGTACGACGCCCAGGGGCGGATCACCAAGCAGCTCCTGCCCGGGGCGACCGGCAGCGACGCCGCGACCCGGGTGACCGCCTACTGGTCCGCCACGGGCACCGGCGCCTGCCAGGGTCGCCCGGAGTGGGCCGACCTGGTCTGCTCCACCGGACCCGCTGGCGCGATCACCGGCGGCGGCAGCAACCCAACCGCCCTGCCGACCACCACTACTGAGTACGACTGGTGGGGCAACCCGGCCAAGGTTACCGATACTGCCAACGGCGCTACTCGCACGACCACGACCACCTACGACACCGCCGGACGGCAGATCAAGGTCACCGTCACCGGGGGCGTTGGTGCGGCGGTTCCCGAGGCAACCACCGAGTACGCTCCGGCCACCGGCCGGGCGGTCAGGACGGTCTCGCCGACCGGCGGCACCATCACCAAGGTGTTCGACAAGCTCGGCCGCCAGGTGTCCTACACCGACGCCGACGGTGGTGTGACCACGACCGAGTACGACCTCCTCGACCGCCCGGTCAAAAACACGGACAACGTCCCGTCGACCGTCACCTACACCTACGATCACAACGTGGAGCCGCGCGGCCTCGCCACCCGGACCACCGACTCGGTCGCCGGTGCCTTCCAGACCACCTACGACGCCGACGGGTCGGTCAGCTCCGAGAAGCTGCCCGGCGGCTACACCCTCACCCAGACCGAGGACTCCACCGGCGCAACCCTCAACCGTTCATACACGCGCGATAGCGACGGCACGCTTGTCTACTCCGACACCGTGACCGAGTCCATCCATGGCCAGGTCACCAGCCACGACGGCTGGTCTGACCAGACCTACGGCTACGACGCGGTCGGTCGCCTGGTCACGGTCGAGGACACCGCGGACACCATCTGCACCAAACGGACCTACGCCTTCGACAGCCGCACAAACCGCAAATCCCTCACACGGGCAACGGGCGCTCCCGGCGCCGACTGCCCCACCACCGGGGGCACCACGATCAGCCACACGTACGACAGTGCCGACCGCCTGGTCGACGCCGGTTATGTATACGACGCGTTCGGTCGCACTACCACGGTCCCTGGCAACGGCACGATCGGCTTCTACGTCAACGACCTCGCCCACCAGCAGACTGCGGACGGCAAGCGACAGACCTGGCAGCTCGACGCCAACCTGCGCTCCCGCTCCTGGAAGACCGAGACCGGAAGTGGCAGCACCTGGACCCAGACTGGCTCCAAGCTGAACCACTACGACAGTGACAGCGACAACCCCCGCTGGATCGTTGAGGACACCGCCTCGGGTGCCCTGACTCGCAACGTCCAGTCCGCGACGGGTGACCTTGCCGCCACCACCAGCAAGGCCGGCGATACCGTTCTGCAACTCACCACCATCCACGGCGACGTGGCCCTCCAGCTCCCACTGGATACCAGCAAGCCACCTACCTCCCTGGATTCTGACGAGTACGGCAGCCCCCGGGCCGGTCAAGCGGCCACCCGCTACAACTGGCTCGGCGCCAAACAGCGCTCCACCGAGACGCTTACCGGCCTTACCCTCATGGGTGTTCGCCTCTACAATCCGAACAGCGGCCGCTTCCTCTCCCTTGACCCCGTTTACGGTGGCAATGCCAACGCGTACGACTACGTGCACGGCGACCCCTTGAATCGCTTCGACCTGGACGGAAAGTTCAGCTGGAAGAAGAAGTGGAAGACCTTCAGGACCAAGAGTTGGAAGAAGTGGACCCGAAGAGGAATCCGGATTGGTGCGGCTGTCGGAGCCGCTGTGGGAACAGGGGCAATCTGTGCCATGACCGCAGGGGCCGGTTGCATCGTTGCCGGGTTTGTTCTCGGGACCGCCGCAGGTTCAATCGACTACCAGGCGAGGTTCCTTTTCCAGCGCAAGAAGCGAATGAACAGGAACGACCATGTCAAGAACATCGGCTTGTATGCAATTCCTGGAGTTGCGGGCGCGAGCGTGGGAAAGCTCAAGTATCTAAGCAAGTTCTTCAGAGGAAGCGGAAAGCGTCGCAAGTGATCGAAGAGCGGGAATGCTTTAGGTCACGTAAGACCTAATCGCGGATTCAAATGCAGGGGGTGCGTTAGAATGACTACGCACCCCCTGCGCACTCCATAAACACGAGGTGTAGCACATGTTTAATTTCTACCTAAAGCTGTCACTGTGGACACTCCTCTGGTGCGGTGTTGGGGTAGCCCTTCTTTTCTTTCTGCTTTCCATCGGTGCGATCTCTGAAAATTCCTCATACAAGGGGGCAGTAGTTTTTGTAGTGGCGCTCTTCGGTGCGATAGTAGCGGCGAGACGGCTACGAAATTGAATGAAGTCGCGAATGCTTTCAGGGGGATACGTTCGCCCTATTCGCTGAAATAATCTATCGAGGCGTGCCGAGGATGCTCTATTTGATCAGAAACTCATGGGGGTCTTGTCCAAGACGTAGCGGTGAAGCTTCCCCGTGATCTTGGACACTCGATGGTTATGCCGCGAGGGTGTGCCGTTGGCGGGTCTCGGTCGTGGTGAGGTAGCCGAAGACCTTGTGTCTGCGCAGTCGGCGCCGGTTGTAGAACGTCTCGATGAAATCGAAAACGTCAGCACGGGCGGTGGCCCGGTCAGGCCAGACGCGGGTGCCGATCTCTTCTTTGAGCAGGGCCCAGAAACTCTCCGCGGCGGCGTTGTCGAAGCAGGACCCGGTGCGTCCGCAGCTCTGGCGGAGTTCCAACTCCCTTATTCGGTCCTGGAATCGGGTCGAGGTGTACTCGCTGCCGCGGTCGCTGTGGATCACGCAGCCGGGTTGCAGTCCACCGCGGCCGTGGGCCATGTCCAGTGCATCGATGACAAGATCGGCGCGGTGGTGTTCGGCCATCGAGTAGCCGACGGGCCATCAAGCTCCGCTGGCAGCTCACCGCGGACAACCGCGAGCTGGAAGCGCTGAAGGTGTACGCCGAGGGGCCGTGCGAGGACACCATCGTCCGCTACACCCCGGCCGCCTGACCTGTCCGTTCCCCCGTGGGAAATGCCCGGAGCGGCGTCGGGCCCTGCCGCGCTTCCAGCGACGGCAGGACCCGAGGGGTGCGGAAAATGAGGATCCCGCAGGGCCATGCGGACCTGCTGTTCGGACATCCGCAGTTGACAGATGAAGAAGTCCCGGATGATCCGGAACCTATCCCGACAGAATGCCCCCGGACCCAGGCGCGATGATCAGGCCGCCTCAGGAGCCTCGTGCTGGTGCTTCAGCCGCATCCGCGCATCGACGACTTGGCCCCGCTCCACCTGCTCCCAGAACGGATGCGTCGACACGGTGATGCTCAGCTCCAGCAACTCGGCCCGGAAGCGTGCCACCTCCGCGTGCTGCTCCTCGGTGTAGCCGGGGCTGTCGGGTTTCGCGGACCGGAAGCCGGAGTGCAGCTGCTTCTCGGCCTCCCAGCCGGGCAGAGGTTCCGCCGACCACGGCAGAGCACGCGCGTACTCCTCGTACGCCGCACGGGTCTGGTGGAGGGCGAGCTGGGCGTCGCGGAGGTCCTGGGGAAGTCGTACGTGGCCACATCTGAATAGTACGACTGTTCGAATTATGAAAGCGAGGTCACGCGCCGAGAACCAGGAGGGCCCCACCTGAACGGACGCGAGGCGCAGGTGCCCCCCGCGAAGTGCGGGAGCGCCGAGTTGCCTGAAGAGCCGGTGAGGATGTCGTGGCGAGGCGGTGCCAGACCACGTGCGGTGTGTACTGGGACCGCGTTCGGGCCCATACGACGTGCTGCTCGGTCAATCGGCAACGGTGGTATTGACCGTGCCGCACGGGACCAGCACGCTCCCCCGCCGGGCAGCTCGTAGTGCATGGTCGTCCAGAACCTCTTGTGATGTGCGTTTGGCCTGCGCGGTCCCGGGGCTCAAGGGAAGAATCAGGGCGCACGCATCGACGATCAACTTGGGGTGTCTGTGTCCACATCACTACTCAAAGGTCAGAACACCGTTCTGAGCGCCGCGCCGGTTTCGTTCACGGTGAAGTCGACGGGACTGGCTGTGGACGTGTCGGCGCTGCTCCTGGGCGCCGGGGGCAAGGTCCGCGGCGACGATGATCTGGTGTTCTACAACCATCCCCAGCACGACGGGGTGAGCATCTCAGGGAACACAGTCACGGCAGATCTCAACCGATTGCCGGCCGACGTCGCCACGGTCGCTGTGGTCGTCAGCGTCGACCCTCAGCAGCCGGGAGCCGTTTTTACCACGGCACCACACCTGACCATCACCCAGCCGGGCACGCAGGCGAAGACGTTCATCGCCCCGGACTTCACCGTCAAGGAGACGGTGGTGGTCCTCGCCGAGCTCTACCGGCGAGGCGACGAATGGAAGGCACGCGCCGTGGGCCAGGGCTACGCATCCGGCCTGGCCGGTCTGGCGACCGACTACGGCGTTGATATCGACGACCCCGGAACCCAGCCGCCCGGCCCGCTGCTGCCCCCACAGACGCGGTCCGCAGCCACGGACGCGGCGGTGAACCTGACCAAGGTGGAGCGTCAGGCACCCGCCCTTCTGGAGCCGGCCCGGCAGGCCAGCCAGGCCCTCGTGCGGACCGGACTCGAGGGACGCCGCGCTGCGGTCTATCTGGTTCTGGACCACGACTGGCACATGGAGGAGCTGTACGAGTCATTCGCCGTTCAGGCATTCGCCGAGCGGGTTCTGGCCCTCTCCGCCAACCTGGACGACGGGAACGGTGCCCGTGATCTTCTCGAGCGGCAGGGAACCGTTCCTCGAAGAGATCCGGCTCGACAACTACCGAGGCCGCATCGGCCAGCTCCACACCCAGGTTGACTGGGGATGGGGCAACGTCGCCGACGCCATGCGCCGCGCTGTCAGCCACTACCAGGAATCCGCAGCCGCTGATCCCGCTTTCGTGGTCATCCAGGTCGGCGACGAACCATGGGACAAGGCGGAAGTCCGCGCCCTGTTGCAGAACTCCGCCGCTCTGGGAGTTTTCTGGCTTTTTGTCGGCTTCGGCCGGGGCAAGCTCGCTTTCTACAAGAACCTCAACGCCTCCGCATCCGCCACCTTCAACAACGTTGCCTTCTACGACGCCAGCAAGAACCCCGGCTCTGTACCCGGCGAGCAGTTCTACAACGGCCTCGTCGACGCTTTCTCAACCTGGATGAAGCGGTAAACCAGCCACGCCCAGGGACCCAGCCCATGTACCGGTTGACCTCGCAGATTCCGGTCGCCCGATGGACCCTCTCGATGGCGCCCGTTCCCGGCCGGTGGACTTCACTCAGGGAGCGGCCACCCGGCATCGACCATGGGCTTGGTGGGTCCTGGGAAGCCGAGCGCTCCCGGAGGGCGCGCCAGTTTACCCGCCACTTCGATGTTCGTGCCGGTCCGGATAGCTCACATTTCCACTGTGACGTTCTGTCCCGCTCCGTCCAGGCGGGCTTACTGCGGCCGTGACCCCAAACCGGAGGATCGAGGGCCGGGGTCAGTGGGTGATGGGGTGAAGGAGCCACCAGCAGATCACGATGCCGAGCCTCCGGCTCCTCCAGTGATCACGGTCCGGTGAGGATGTCGTGGGTGCCGATGCGTCGCCAGATGACGTGCGGTGTGCCGGGTCGCACCTCGGTCCCGTACTCGAACGTGGCGCGTCCTGCGGGGCCGGTCCCCATGGACCAGGTGAGTTCGTAGATGCGGGCTGCGCGTTGGACGCGCTTGACCCGTAACCCGGGGCGGAACTGGCGGCCGGTACGCAGGTCGTCGACGAAGGCTGCCACGGTCCGGCGGAACCGGCGGTGCTGGTCCGGGGTGAGGTGTTCCAGGTCGCGGGTGAAGCGGGGCAGCGTCTCGTAGGTCGGCACGTCGGTCCTCCGGGCAGCAAGAAGCCCCCGGCGATGCCGGGGGCGGCGGGTCCAACTCGGTTTGAAGGGGGTCGGTGACGTGGTGCTGGGACGGGGCGTCTTTGGCCCGTCGGTGGGGGAGCGGTGCGTAGGTGTACGCGTCGTGGCGATAGCGGCGCCTGCTGGAGGCTTTCGGGGCCGGTGAGGCGCATGTGACCGGGCGCCGCGCAGGAATTGCATGGCCTCGGAGGCACCCGCAGGGTGGGCGCGACGTTGTCGCCGGCGCCCGCTGTGCGGGATCGGCCGTGAAGTTCCGGTGAACTCTCCCGCCCCACGGGATCGCTCTTTTCTGCAGGTCAGAGCCGGTGTTCGCTGCCGGGATGATCAGTGTTGCGAAGGTGCAGCGGCGGAATGCCTGGCGGTACTACGTGCGGGGGGTCGCGTTCGGGGACGGGCACCGTCCCGTCGGCCAGTCGTTGAAGGACGCCCAGGAGATGGCCGGGCTCCCGCCCGGGGTGTGGAGAGGGCGCGGCCTGCCTGCGCTGGGCCTCACCGACGGGCAGGTGGTGACGGAACGGCAGATGAAGCTGCTGTTCGGCGAAGGCCGGCACCCGGACGCCGACCGTATGGAGCGCGAGCTCCTGGACGACGGCGTCGACCCGGCCACGGCCCGGCGGGCCACCGTCCTGGGTCAGCCGATCGAGGAGATCGAGCACCGCAAGCAGACCCCGCTGCTCGCCCTGGACTTCGTGTTCCGGCCGCAGGCGTCACTGGTCGTGCTGTGGGCGCTGGGAGACGACCGGACGCGCCGGGTCATCGAGCAAGCGCACGAGCGGGCCGTCGCCACGACGCTGCGCTGGCTGGAGGATGAGGTCGCGCAGACCCGGTGGGCGTCCGGCCGGGGGCGCGCGAAGGCCCCGGCGTTGGTCGTTGCGGTGTTCCGGCACTACGACAACAGGAACGGGTTCCCGCTCTTGCACGAGCACTGTCTGATCGCCAACCGGGCGCAGCGCCCGGACGGCTCCTGGTACGCGCTGGACACGGCCCGGCTGTACAAGAACATCGTGGCCGCCGACACGCTGTACACCCTCACGATGACCACCGAGGTGTGCGAGGAGCTCGGGCTGGCGACCGTGCCGAGGGAAGTGACGCCGGGCCTGCGCCCCGTGATGGAGATAGCCGGCGTCGACCAGGAGCTCATCGACTGGTCCTCCACCCGCCGCCGCCGGATCGAGGACGTCCTTAAGGGCGTCACCGACGACTACGTGAAGAAGCACGGCCGGCTGCCCGGCGAGCGCGCCCGCCATGGTCTGGCGTGGTGGGCGGCGCAGAAGACCCGCCCGGAGAAGAAATCCCCGCGCCCGCTGGACCAGCTGCTCGCGTGGTGGCGTGTCTCCGCGCTCCTGAAGTTCGGGCAACGGATGGTCGACGGGCTCCTCCAGCGGTGCCAGGCGGCCGGGGCGGCGATCCGGGCCCGGGTGGGCCCCTGGGTGGACACCGCGCTCGCCGCGGTCGACGTCGCCGCGGTCGTCTTCACCGTGCGCGGAGTCTTCTACCGCCGCCACGTCCTGGCCGAAGCGCGCCGGCATCTGCTGGAGACCCTGCGCGGCCGCGCCTACGTGCCCGGCATCGACAGCTACATCGCCGACCGGGCTCTGGAGCGCTACAGCCGTCAGCTCACCGTGCCCCAGAAAGGCCGGCGGGCCCCGGCTGCGGACCAGCTCTCCTACACCGCCGAGTTCACCTCGCCCAGCCGCTGGTGGATCGCGGGCACCGATGGGAAGCTGCCCCGGGAGTCGACCCGGTACGAGCGGGCCAAGGTCGCCAGCCTCGCCCTGCAGAACGCGATCCGTACCGCCCTCACCGAACCGGCCGCACGGGAGGAAAAAGCCCCGGCCGCGACCGCGTCGGCCGCACCCCCTCCCATCGGCGACCACGAGCACGACCAGGCGGCGCCGCACGGTGTCGACCATCCTGGCCGGGCTGCCGCTCAGACCCCGGCGCAGCGGGCCGCCGCCATCCAGGCCCACCAGCAGGCCGCGATGCCCCAGGAGTACCTGGAGGGCCGCACCACGGACCCCGCGACGTGGATCACCTCGCCGCAGAACCTCGCCCACCTCGCCGCCCTCACCCGCGCAGCCGAGGCCCGCGGCCGCACGGTCGAAGAGCAGGCGGACCAGACCAAGCGCGCGCACCAGGCGAAGCAGGCCCCGGCCGCCGACACACAGCAGCAGCACCACACGGCGCAGCCCGACCAGGGCAGGAGACCCGGCTCCGACCTGTGAGGGGGGCCGGGCGGCGCGCGTCGGGCCGGAGTGGACTCCACCCTGATGTCCATAGGTGAGGGTGGAGCCCACCGTGATGTCACCGAGTGGGAGTGGGCCCCACTCCGGCGATGCGCTGCATCGCGCGCACCGGCCCGCACCCCGCCGCGTGCCACCGCACCGACAGCGCGCAACGCGATGCGAATCACCGGACCGCACGGGTGGGAGTGGACACCACACCACATCCGCCTGTTCCACCCGGTGCGCGTACGGAGGGTGACGGCGCATCGGGTGCGGTGCACTCGATGCGCCCCCCTTGACCAGGTGCGCCGCCGGGTTCCACCCAGCCCAGCGGGTGGGAAAGCAACCCTTGTCCAGCCACGAGTTCCCTGTGATCTTCGATGTTTCCCCTTGACCTCGTCAGCTACCTCTTCGCAGGAGGGACGCTTCAAGCCCCCGATGAACGGTGGTGGAGGGGAGACTTCTCCCTCCCGGCGCACCGCGCACCGTGACCGTCCGTGGGGTGGTGCGTGGCGCGATGGTGCCCCGCATCGCCGCATCGCGGTGCGTTCCACCGGGTGGAAGTGCGCGCCACCGTTTCCACCGGATGGACAGTGGAGGCCACTCGGTGCGCTCCACCGGGTGGGGGAGTGCGTTCCATCGTGCGCAACTCAGCGCACCGTGCGCGCGCCGGTCCGCACCCGCGCGCCACCGCCTGGGCCCCTCCGGCGGGCGTGGCGCGCGGTCAGCCCCACGTCAGCCTCTACGGTCCGCGCGTGGGACAGAACCCGGCACAGAAGGCCGCTCAGGCGGCACGTGGGCAGCAGCCGAAGAAGCGGCCCGGCAAGGCGCAGCGCGAAGCGATCAAGCGGGCGCAGGCGGCGAGGAAGAAGGCGGGCGGTGCGAAACCGGCCGTGAAGAAGACGGCGGCGAAGAAGGCGGTGTTGCTGCCGCGCGGGTCGCTGCGGGCCGCGTACGGAGGCACCTGCCCGGCCTGCTTCAAGGACTACGCCAAGGGCGAGGTCATCACGAAGGTGACCGAGGGCTGGGGGGTGCGCACCGCGGAGGCTGTCGGCGGCCGAGCGGGAGTTCGCCCGGAACAAGGCCCGGATCGAGAGCGGCGAGACGTTCCGGGGCCAGAAGCCCTCGGACTGGCGGCGCGGAGCTTCGCCCTCCAGTACGCGCCCCGCCCGCTGAGCCCGGCCTGCCGGTGTGGCGTCAGCCACGGACAAACCGGGAGGACAAGGGGCGGTCAAGGGACGTATCGGGCACCGGTGATGGTCGGGCGTCAGACCACGGTCAAGGGGTGACCTCGCACGGTGGCTCCGGCCCGTACACACTTCCGCGTACGGGCCGGACCTGTCACCGATCCGGCTATGACGGCCGGAGAATCCCGAGGATCCGATGACCGCCGCACCCGACCCGCACACCCGCCCGGCCCCGGCGCACCCCGCTGCGACTGCGAGCCCCGCTGCGAGCCCTGCGGCAAGCCCCACATCCAGCCCCGCATCCAGCCCCGCAGCAACTGGCCGCCGCCTGAGCGTCGTCGCTGATCAGGCCCCTGATTCACCGGCTCCGGCCGGTTGCAACTCCTCTTCTCCATGTACGGATGTACGGGGAGAAGCGTCCCGGCCCGGGAAGAAGACGGTGGCGAAGGTCGGCGCGGACCTCCGCGGCGAGGTCCTGCTCATCCTTGCTCAGTTGCGCCTGGCCACACCCCGCCAGCTCAAGGCGCTGCTGCTGCCGCACCAGCAGGACACCGACCACGTACGCCGGGCGCTGCGCAACCTTCTGGAGGAGTCCCCGGCTCTGGTCGGCCGGACCCACCGCGCCCAGCAGAGCTACTGGCACTGCACCCCGGCCGGTCTCGCCGAAGCCGCAGCCTCCGGTGGCCAACCGACACTATCCGCTGGCCTGCGCTGATGGGTCCTTCTGAAGGTGATCGTTCCCCGCCGTAGCAAGATCAGTTCCCAGACGTCGTGGTAGCCGGTGTGCGCGGCGTTGAGCTCTTCGCGTCCGTGCTGCTCGCGAGAGGTTTCTCTGTACCCGTCTCGCTGCCTCACGCTCGCCCTTTCGTGCGGGGAACCCGATCTACAGATCTACTCGCTTTGATGGGGTGGCACCGGGGTGCCCGCGGCATCGGGCACTCGTCGGTCAGTTCGAAGCGTGGCGGTCGACGCGGGCGACTCAGGGAGTTGCGGCACGGCAGGGCCTGCCGTCTGCGGCCTCGGCCCGCCGCTCAGCCTTCTACCGGCATTGGGAGGGTGCGGCGTTGACCCTCAGGTGCTTCACAGGAGGAGCCCGCGACGATGCTGCCCTGTGGGCACATCGATGCGGGAGGTTTGGGCTGTTCGGGTGGTATCTGGACGCATGGCCCATCCTGCCGGGTTCTGGCGCCGAACTGCTTCCGTACATCCATCCCACAGGGGTTCGCGGGCTTCGGCGTGCCGCCCCGGCGGCGTCGGCCGCCATGATCGGGAGGTGGCCGTCGTCGTGCGGAGGTTTACCCGGGCAGGGTCGCTGGCCGTGCTTCTGTTATGGCTGGTCTTGGCCATCGCTACCGGCCCCTACACCGTTCGTCTGGGGGAGGTGGCACGGGCCGGTCCGGAGGTGCGGCTGCCCGCCGGTGCGGAGTCCGAGCAGGTGGCCCGCGTGCTCAACCCGTCCGGCGTGGCCGAGCCATTGCCCCTGGCCGTGGTCTGGGTCCCCCGTCAGGAGGGTGAGCGGATCACGCCGGGCCAGGAGGCTGCGGCACGTGAGGTCACTGCCCGTCTTGCCGGTCCGTCTCTCGTTCCGGTTCTCGCCGAGGACGGCCGGGCCCTGATTGTCGTGGTCCCCGGGGGCCTGCCGATCTGCGCGACCGGGTCGCTAGCGTCAGGGAGGCGGCTGCGTCGGTCAGTGGAACGACTGTGCACCTGGCGGGTCCCGCAGCCGCCCAGGTGGACCTGGATGATGCTTTCGCGAAGATCGACGGGACGCTTCTGGCCGTTGCTCTGGGCGGAGTCCTGGTGATTCTTCTGCTCGTCTACCGCAGCGTGCTGATGCCGCTGCTCGTGATCGCGGGCGCGCTGCTGGCCCTGGCAGCAGCATGTGCTGCCCTGTACGCCTTGGCTCGGTGGGGCCTGTTGCCGATCGACGGCCAGACTCAGGGAATCGTGTTCGTGCTGGTCGTGGGAGCGAGTACCGACTACGCGCTGCTGCTGGCTGCGCGCCACCGCGAAGAACTCGCCGGGCAGCCGGACGCCGCTGCGGCGATGGCCGCGGCGTGCCGGGCCACCGCACCACCGGTCCTGGCCAGCGCCGGCATCATCGCCTGCGCCATGATGACCCTCACCCTCAGCGACCTGCCCGCCGAACGGGCACTGGGTCCGGCTGTGGCGATCGCCATGGTTTGCTGCGCCGCCGTGTCGCTGACCTTCCTCCCGGCGCTTTTGGTCCTGTGCGGCCCGCGGACGCTGCGGCCCCCTACCGGGCGGGAAACCGGGAGCCGTTGGACGGCCACTGCTCGTACGCTCGCGCATCGCCCCCGCCGCGTATGGGTGGGCAGCCTTCTGCTGCTGGCCGCGGGAGCGGCCTGCGCACCACTCCTCGCGTCGAGCGGCGTTCCCCTGCACCAGGCCCTGCCGGCCGGTGCGCCCTCCGTGGCCGGGCACGAGGTCCTCACCCGCCACTTTCCAGCCGGAACAGCGAGCCCTCTGACCATTGTGGCCCCTGCTTCCGGGGCCTCCGGCGTACGCAACCAGGTTGCGGCGACTCCCGGCGTGGCGTCCTCCGTCATTGTCCCGTCCGGAGCGGAGGGCAGGGTGCTGGTCCTGGCAACGCTGAGCGACACACCGGACAGCGCCCGCGCCCGTGAGACGGTGACCCGGCTCCGGGCCTCCCTGGCCGGTACAGGGGTACTGGTCGGCGGGCAGAGCGCGCAGCACGCGGACCTCCAGGAGGCATCCGTGCGTGGCCAACGGCTGATCACACCGTTGGTGCTCCTCGTGGTCCTGGTCCTGCTGGTCCTGTTAGTGCGCTGTGTGCTGCTGCCGTTGCTTCTGGTCGCGGCGGCCTGGGCCAGTCTGTTCACCGCCTTCGGCACAGCGGCGCTTGTCTTCCGGCTGGTTACCGGCGCCAGCGTGACCGAGCCCGCGGTGATGCTGTTCTCCTTCGTCTTCCTTGTCGCGCTCGGAGTGGACTACAACATCTTCCTCGTCCACCGGATCCGCAGCGAGGCAGTACGGCACGGCACGGCTGCCGGGGTGCGTAGGGGGCTTGAGACCACCAGCGGGGTCATCTCCGCCGCCGGGCTCATCCTGGCCGCCACCTTCGCCACCCTGACGGTCATGCCCCTGCTGTACCTCGCCCAGATCGGCTGCATCGTCGCCATCGGCGTCCTGATCGACACCCTCCTCGTACGCCTCTTCCTCGTGCCGGCCCTCATCCTCGATCTCGGGCACCGCACCTGGTGGCCGACGCTCCTCCCAGGCGACCGGCCCCGAACCGGTACCACTGCCGCCTCGGCCCCGCACCCTGGCGACCAGGGCCGCCCTGCGGTCTCCAGACCTACGTCCTGAACGCAGGCCAGGCGACAGGGCTCAGTTCCCAGGGAGCCGGTCATGGACGCCGACTGCCGCATGCCGCGCGGGAGCAGCCTCGTGCGGTGAAGTGTCTGTGCGTTCTAGGAGAACGACGAGTCCCGCTGGAAGTGTCCCCGCACTGGTGGTCTGGAGCGCGTCGTGTGCCGGCCCGGAACAGGCGCCTGCTGGTCTCGGCCGTGATCGGCGGCGCTGGTGCGCATTACCTGTCTGGGGTCCGAGGGCTTTTCGTCCCGGTACTTCGCTGCTGGTTCACGCTGTGGTGGCGTAGATGACGAGGTTGCTGCGGTACTCGCCGCGTGTGCGGTCGTAGGTGCCGGAGCAGGTGATGAGGTGGAGTGCGGGCGGGCCGGTGGTCGCGTAGACCTTGCTGTCGGGGAACGTGTCCTTCTCGTACTGGCGCAGTGCCTGGACGGTGAAGGTGACGTGGGAGCGGTCGTCGCGGGCGACAGTGATCTTGTCGCCCGGGCGGAGTGCGGAGAGTCCGTGGAAGGCGCCCGGACCGGTGGTGGAGTCGACATGACCGACGACTATGGCCGCTCCTGAGTTACCGGGTATCGGTCCGTCGCTCCACCAGCTGACCGTTGAGGGGTCTGGGGGGACACCGAGACGGCCGTCCTGCTGGACCCGCACGCCCGTTAGGGGCTGGTCGAGGCCGATGGCGGGTATGCGGATGCGCACCGGGGGCGCCGCGCTTGCCTGTTTCCCGGGCTCGGCGGCCTCGGCGGGTCCGGTGTGCACAGGCACACTGCCCAGGGCGAGAGGGCCGGGTGCCCGTGCGGGCTCCGTCACCAGTTCGGATATGCCGAGGCAGGCCGTGGCTATGCCGAAAGTGATGGCCAAGGCCCCGACGGCTCTTTTCAGGGGGACAGTTGGGCCGAGCCGCAAAAGGGGGCTGCCTGGGTTGCGGGCCGGTCGCCCGCCCCGCCAGGAGCGGGGCGGGCGACCGGAGAAGAGCGGGCTGTTCATGCCTGGCCGGAGCGCCGTCGGCGCAGGGCCATGGCTCCGGCGCAGGCCAGCAGTGCGCCACCGGCCACAGCGGTGACGGGCACGACGGGGAAGCCGTCGCCGGAGGCGAGGCCGCCGAGGCCGGCGCCGACGCCGCCGTCGGGGTGGAGCGAGTCGGCCTGGTTGACGGCCGCGGTGTTGGGGAGCGCGACGTAGGGGAAGGTGTCACCCGGCTCGCGGTAGGGAGTGTCGACGGCGTCGCCGGCTGCCAGGGCGGGCACGAGCTTGCCGGTCTGCGCGGCGCCCTGGAGGGCCTGGAGCTCGATGTCGACGACGTCGTCGTTGAGGCGGCGGCCGTTGGGGAATCCGGCCAGGTCCTTGCCGAGGACGCCGAGGCGGTTGGGCTTGGCGGCGGGCGGGACGGACATGTTCAGGCGCAGCATCTCCGCTGGGACGACGGCGGCCTTGTCGACGTCCTGGTTGAGGCGCTGCGAGTTGAGGTCCGCCTTGATGGGGCCGCACTCCTTGCAGATCCCGGTGAGGAAGATCTCGACGAGGTCGTTGCGCGGGGTGGCGGGGGCCGGGATCTTGTAGATGCTCTCGACGAGCTTGGGGACGATGGGGTCCTTGACCTTGTCGACGACCGGGGTGATCGTGGCGTCCTTCTCCGGGCTCAGCGCGTTGAAGGCGTCCTTGAACTTCAGCGGCACGACGACCTCGTTGACGAGCGGGTTGCCGAGGCGGGAGACCTGCCGCCACTCGTCGGCGTTTCCGTCCTTGGCGGGCTCCCCCTGCACTTCCTTCGCCTTCGCGTCCTCGGTGCCCTTGCCGCCTGCGCCCGTGACGTCGGCTCCTCGGCGGTCGGTGGTGGACCACACGCCGATGACGGGGTTGCGCTTGGCGTCGCCCTTCAGTGCCAGCGTCGACTTGGGCACCTGGACGGCGAGGGTGTTGATGTTGTATCCGGCCAGCGTGTTGTGGCCGGTCTCCGAGAGGTCGCCCCCGTACAGGAGGTCGAAGATCCTCAGGTCCAGGAAGAACGGGTCGGACGCCTGGCCGGCGAAGGCCGTTCCGCCGCCGGGCAGCGGAACCACGGCCTCCTTGCGCAGGGAGGCGTAGTCGGGCATCGACGCCTTGCCGACGTTCGAGGGTGCGACCGGGGAGTCCTTCAGGAGCGTCTTGGTGTTCCCGCTGCTGTCGGTGACCTTGAGGCTGTAGGTCTGCCGGAAGTTCAGGGTCTCGTCGTTCACCGACTTCACGACGCCGGTGTTGTAGAGGAACTGGTCGGCGTCGTCGCGGACGTGGTCGGTGAACTCCCACGTGTAGGTCGTGTCCGGCTTGCCGTTGCCGTCCGCGTCGATCTTGATGTTGTAGCGGGCGTCCTGGGCGAACGGGTAGAAGTTCGGTCCGCCGTTGGGCTCCTGGAACGGGAGCCAGTTCGCCACGAGGGTGACGGTGTCGGGCTTGTCCGGGCTGGTGAAGGCGTAGACGTCGGTGTTGTCCGCCCTCGGGTCTCCGGCGATCAGCGGCGCCTCACGGTGGCTGGAGGCCGAGCTGGAGGTGGGAGTGAGGCCGGTGACCGCCGCTGCGGTCAGCAGGGCCAGTGCGCCGGTGGCGGCGAGGGTGCGCTCGGCCCGGCGGGATGCGGGGCGGCGTCGGAGCATGCGGGGAGCGTGCATGGGGGTCCGTTTCCGGTGAGAGCCGCTTGCCCTCCGGAAAGTCCAGGTGGGGCGGCTGGGAGCTGAAGCTTCCAAGCGCCGTCCGGGCCCGCGCGAGCTTGCCCTGGAGCGATAAGGAGCGCGCGGTAAAAGTCCCATAATGTGACGCTGGGCTGCTCTCAGGTCACCATGCGTGTGGTGCGCCCGCAACGGCGGCGGAGCCGAACGGGGGCGTGTACTGGCCAGAGCCCGGCCCGGCGTGGCGGGGTGGAGTCGTGGTGCGACGGAGGCTCAGGCGTGCGCCATTTCTCCCGCGGTGGCAAGGGGTAGGGAGTGCAAGGCGTGCATCAGGCCGGGCCAGGCGGAGACGTGTGCGGCGACGGCGGGATCGGTACGTTCCAGGAACGCGAGATGGCGGACGGCGTGCGCTACGACGTGGCCGACTTCCAGGTCCGGAGGGGACGGGTGGCCCGGCCTGGGTGAGCGGGCAATCCTGTGCGGTTCCGGGAGCGGGGTGCCGGGCTGGTCCGGGGCGGGGTCCGGGTGGACGAGGTAGGTCAGGGTGATGCCGCCCTCGCGAGTGGCCCGCCAGCTGGTCGAGTGCACCAAGTGCGTCTCGTCGTGTTCGCCAAGGAGCGCGAGACCCCTCGCGGCATGGTCCGGGCTCACCCCTCTGCCGAGTGCCGTGATCAGCCGGCGATAGGTGAAGCCCTCGCGTGGATCGTGCCGCAGCAGCACCACTTCGACGGCGACCGGCGGCACATCAGGCGCTTCGTGCGAGGCGAGCGGCATCGTGCACGGCTCCAACGTCGGCGGGAGAGTCCGGAGGGGAGGGGCCCCTCTGCCGATCTTATTGCAAAACCTATGCAAGTGCGCAAATCGACTTAAAGGGGTCCACTGGTTTTCTCTACGCCTGCGGACGCGTGCCGGTCTGCTGGTCGTCGGTCTCTTCCCACCGCCATTGGCTACTCTCTGCGGTGTCGGTCAGCCGGACGCCGCCGGCTGCCAGGGCTTCGCGCAGCTCGTCCGCCAGGTCGTAGGCGCCGTCCGCACGCAGCCTCCTGCGCAGGCCGAGAAGGGGCATCAGGATCCGCCCGAGGGTGTGCTCCGGCTCGCTCAGACCACGCCCGGCGGCCTGGGCGAGGCGGCGGATCATGCCGTGCAGGACCGTGCGGGCCCACTCTCCGCCCTGGTCCTCCTCCATGTCGGCGCTCCACGCGGCGATTACCGACTCGAGCTCCACCGCCGCCTCGGCCATGGTCCGGGCGTCCCGCGCTTCCTGCGCTGAGTCGAACCGCAACTCCGCTGCCGCAACGGCCTCCTGCAGTGTCGCCGCACCGCCGGTGCCGGCCGTGGCGGCGTGGCGGGCGGCGCCGGCACCCTCATCGGTTTCGGCAGGTCGGCGAGGCAAGGGAACCACTGCGGGTTGCGTTCCTGCCACCAGGTCGCGCAGTTGCTCCACGGGCAGCGTGGTGCCGCCGGGCACCAGGACGCTCGCTCCCCGCCGCCGGATTGTCATGACACCCCGCCCCCACACACGTACCAGCGAGGTACCGAGATCGATGATGACTGCGGTGTGCTCATCGATGCCGAGGACGGCGCTCTCGTCGGGGAGTTCGTGCTCCAGGGCGGCGAGGCGGGGCTCGCCCAGATAGCAGAAGCGGGTGTCGTGCGTGCCTCCCTCGGCGTTGTCGTAGTGCGGGATCACCGCGACCGGCAGGCCGAGCACCCCGAGCAGATCAAGCCCGGTCAGCCACGCGGGAGGATGCCCGGCTTTGTACACCTCGTAGACGGGCAGAGCCGCGAATCCCACCGTGCACGCCGCTGCGGAGGCCATCACCGTCACGCCATGCCCGCGTGACACCCGTTCGCACAGGATCTCGCCCAGGCGCAGGGTGTTCCACCGGTTCAGCGCGTACGAGGGGCTGCCGGGCCCCGAGAACACCCAGTCCGCCCTGCGCACCAGGTCACGGACCTTGTCCGCGCCGCCATGGCCCGGCGCACCGCTCGAAGGGGCGTCTGCGCCGCTGTCCGGAGCGACCACTGTCGCGAGGCTCACGGAGCGTCGGAAGTATTCGCGGGCACGGTTGGAGATGTCGTCGCGGTTGACCTGGAATCCGTACGGGGTCTCCAGGATCACCGCATCAGCGTCGCCGCCCAGATGGGCGACGAGTTCCCGGTGCAACGTAACCATGGTCGGGCTCGTCTCGCCCGAACCCATCAGAGCCAGAACACCCCCACGAGCATGCACATCCCACCCCGCCCCTCCGCTCAGGGTGAGCGGACCCCTATCCGTACCCCAAGCGCACCGCCCACATGCCGCCGCGCACCCCTGCACCGGCCGCCGACATCTGCCCGGGGGCGTACAGGGCGGCGTTCTCCCCTGCTTCTCTTGCCCTCCTGCAGGCCTGCGCCCTCGTACACGTCACCCACCGACTGTGCAGAAGCCACTCAGTATCGGCGCGTTCGAAAGCGCGCCTTGGCCTGCTGGATGCCGTCGGCGGGCTGCTGTTCACCGGAGCCCGCTGCTGAGTCCGATGGTCGCGCAGGGCCCGTTCTGGTTCATGCTCTCCGGCTTCACGCGTCGCTGCCGTCCACGCGGTGAAGGAGCACGCGCTTGCTTCACGCGCCGCCACCGCCCCGAGACACGATCGGTGAAAGCCCTTCGCTCGCTACCCGTTCCCCGTGGCGGCCCGCAGGGTAAGGCCGAGGCCTACGCAGACGACGAGGAGCGCGGTGATGACGGGGCCGGTCCGTACCAGCTTCCGGAGGAGGGGGTTGTGGCGCAGGGTTCGAGTCCGGTCATGGCTCTCGATGCGTTCACGCAGTCGGACGAGGAGGAGTCCGGCGAGGGTGAGCGTGGCGGCCATGCCGAGGCCGTAGCCGATGACGAGGAGGACACCGAAGGCGGTGCGCCCCAGGGCCACCGCGCCGAGGAGCACGACCAAAGCGGAGGGGCTGGGGACGAGTCCGCCCGCGATGCCCATGCCGACGAGGCCCGACCTGCTTGCGCGCCGGGTGCTCTTGGGGGGTGTCGACGTGCTCGACGGAAGGTGCTCGTGGTCCGGCGGGGCGAGGGTGGCGACCCTGACGTCCGGCCGGAGGCCCGCGGCTGGTGCGGTGCCGGGCTCGGTGGGCGATGCGATGGGCCCGTGATCGTGCGGGCCGTCCGGCCCGTGGTCGTGGCCATGATGGTGGCCGGCGTCACCATGGCTGTGGCTGTGGCTGTAGCCCGGCCCGTGGTGATGGTGGTGGCCGCCGTCACTGTGGCTGTGACCGTGGTGCGGTCCGTGGTGGTGGTGGTTGTGTTGCGGCCTGCCACGAACGGCTCCGTTGAGGAGCCACAGGCCGATGCCTGTGACGAGGAGTCCGCTGGCGGCTCCGAGCCACATCAGGACGGATTCGCCGGCCAGATGGGTGGAGACCGGCAGAGCGAGACCGAGAACGAGGACACCGGCCGTGTGCGTGAGGGTCACCGTGGCGCCGACGGTGAGCGCGTCGCGTCTGGTGCCGCGGCGGCCTGCGAGGTAGGCGGCCATGATGGTCTTGCCGTGGCCGGGCATCGCCGCGTGGGAGGCCCCCAGGACGATGGCGAGGAGCAGAGCCAGCAGTCCCACCGGGAGCGTGATCTCGCGGGCCCCGACGAGGGCGTCGAAGGCCCCGGTCACCTTGGCCAGCGCCGCGCTGATCACGCCCGCGCCGGGCAGGTCCGCCACCGCCGGCAGGGTCGCCCCCTGTCCAGGCTCGGTGTTCAGTGCCGCTGTGCGCTGGTCGAGCGCGGAGGCGAGGGGATCTTCCGGGTACTGGCGCAGTTCGCGGGTCGCGGACGTGGCGGGAACGTCGCTCCGGGTGATGCTGAGGCCCTGGCCTGTGGCGGTCATTTCGTGCCAGCCGACGCGTCGGGTGTCGTAGTCCGTCTCAGCCCGGATCTCGGCGGGCGCGCCCAGCTCGGCCGGGGCGCTCAGCCGGCAGGTCAGGCGACTGGTCAGCAGACCCGCCTCGCCCTTCTGGTACTCCAGGGCGGCCGAAGACCGGCTCCAGTCCACTGCCGTTCCGTCCACGTTCAGGTGGAGCTGCCCGCTCAGCGAGGAGCAGGTCTTCTCAGCGTAGGCGCGCGATTCGCCGTCGCTGACCCGGCCGTCGCGGTCGGCGTCGACAGTGGGGCGTTCCTGGAGGGCTGCGATCTCCGCGCGGTCCACCACGATGTGGGCGTCGATCCGGTCGGGCCGAAGGACGAGGCCCGTGTGGTGGTTGACGCTGAAGTTACCCAGGGGGTGGGCGGTTGCGTGGGGGGCTGCTGCCACGCAGGCGAGGGCGGCGAAAGCGGTGGCGGCCAGGGTAGTGACGGTTCGGCGCAGGGTGTGGTTCATGGTGTGGTGTCGATTCGCTGGAGCAGGGTGCGGGCGGCATCGGCGTGCAGAGGGTGGAAGGCCGGCTCGCGCAGCGCCTCGGACAGGTCGCGGCGCGCTGCCTCGGTGTCGCCGAGGGCGTGGTGGATGGCGGCACGGTGGTAGCGGAAGAGCGCGCTGCGAGTGCCCTGGGCCAGGGCCTTGTCGGCCTGGGCGAGGGCTTCGGTATCCCGGCCTGCCTGGTGCAGAGCCCAGGCGTACGCGTCGTGGACGGCGACGAACGGGCGTGTGCGAAGGGTCTGTTCGGCCATGGTGAGGGCCCGCTTCGCGTCGCCGTGGTCGGCTTCGAAGAGGATCGCGTCGGTGTCCGCCGGGTCGCCGGCCGCTTCCCGGATGCGGTCCTGGGCGCGCAGGAGTTCATAACTCTCCTCGGCCCGGGCGCCGTTGCCCAGTGACTGCTCCAGTTCGCCCAGGCCCAGCAGGTAGTGGGGCAGGGGGGCGATCGCGATGGCCGCCCGGTAGTCGGCAAGAGCCTTGGCGGTGTTACCCAATGCCAGGTGCGCGCGGGCCCGGGTCTCCAGGAGCGCCGAATCGCCCGGGGCGGCTCTGAGCGCGGTCTGTGTGCGGGTGAGGGCTGCCCGGGGGTTGGCGTCCTGGAGATCCAGGGTGGCCAGGACGTTGTGGGCGAACGCCCGCTCGTCCCCCGTGGCCGCTGCCGCCAGCGATCTGCCCATCAGGGCGCGGGCCCGCTCGGTGTCTCCCTTGAGTTCGAAGGCGTAGGAAGCGCGGGCGAGGGAGGCGGCGTCCGGACGCAGGTCAGCCATCTTCTGCACGGCGGCGTCGGCTTCGTCGTAACGGCCCAGCTGGGTGTACGCGTCGGCCAGAACCCCGTAAGCGGAAGAGCTGTACGGACCACTCGCGGCTGCTTTGCGGGCCCATTCCAGCGCGGTGGGGAAGTCGTGGCGGGCAGCGGCCAGGGCGCCCATGGCGATCTCCGCGTCCGTGTTGTCCTCCCTCTGCACGGTGAGTGAGGTGCGCAGCGCCTTCTCGGCCCGGTCATAGGTGGCCGGATCAGCGGTGATACGCGCTTGCTGAACGTAGGCCATTCCCAGGGCGGCCCAGCCGCCTGCGTCCTTCGGCAGCCGGGTCACGCGCGCCTGGAGCGCCTCGATCGACCCGCTCGGCGCACCGACCGGCTGCCCGTGGGCCGAGGGTGGCGAAGAGGTGGTGCCGCCGGGTGTCAGCATGACCGCCCCGACGGCGAACATCGTCGCACCGAGGGCCAGGGTGATCGCGATGTTCCGCACTCGACGGCCACCTCGTGCCCGTGGTGGCGGCGCGGACTGGGAAGTGGTGTGGTCCGGATGCACGAAAGGTCCTCCCCTTGTGTCGGGCGTCGACGGCGCGGGTGCCCGGGCCGGTGCAGCGCTGCCCTGGCCCGGGCACTGTGAACGCCGTGCGTGTGTGGCGCTGCCGGGTCAGCTGTCCTTGTTGCGACGGCGCAGGCGGAAGCCGCCGATGCCGAGGAGCAGCGCACCGGCGCCGGCGAGCGCCGCGGCCTGGGTGGTCTCCATGGCGGGGCCGGCCGGGCGGTTATGTGCCGAGGTCTGCTCGGCGCTGCGACCGGCCGCGTCAGGGCCGCGGTTGACGTGCTTGGTGTGCGGCAGCGCGACGTAGGGGAACGAGGCGCCGAACGGGACCTCGTTCGCATCGACCTTGTCGCCGTCCGCGAGCGCGGGGACGAGTTCGCCGGTCTGGGCGGCGCCCATGACGGCCTGGAGCGAGATGTCGATGACGTCGTCGGCGAGGCGGCGCCCGTTCGGGAAGCCGGCCAGGTCGCCCGCGAGCACTCCGAGGCGCTGCGGTTTCGCGGTGGGCGGCACCGTCATGTTCAGGCGCAGCTCTTCCGCCGGGACGATCTTCTTGAGTGGCGCGTCCTTGTTGAGGCGGTGGGCGTTCAGGTCGGCCTTGATCGGACCACAGGCCTTGCAGATGCCCGTCAGGTAGATCTCCGCGAGGTCGTTGCGGGGCGTCGCCGGGGCGGGGATGCCGTAGACCTGCTGGATGAGCTTGGGCAGGATCGGGTCGTACACCTTGTCGACGACAGGCTGGACGGTGCGGTCCTGGCTGGGGTTGAGGGTGTTGAAGGCGTCCTTGAACTTCAGCGGGACGACGACCTCGTTGACCAGTGGGTTCCCGAGGCGGGAAACCTGCTTCCACTGCTGCCCGGCAGCCTTGTCACGGGAGTCGTTGACCGTGACACCGCCACGGTCGGTGGTCGACCACACGCCGATGACCGGGTTGCGGGAGGCGTTGCCCCTGAGGGCGAGCTGGTTCTTGGGAACCTGGATCGCGATGGTGTTGACGTTGTAGCCGGCCAGGGTGTCCTGGCCTCGCTCGCTCAGGTCTCCGCCGTACAGCAGATCGAAGACGCGGAGGTCGGCGAAGAACGGGTCCTCGGCCTGCCCTGCGTACGTCTTGCCGCCGCCCGGCAGACCGAAGGTCGCCTGCTTGCGCAGCGCCGCGTAGTCGGGCATCGACGCCTTGCCGGTACGGGACGGGGCGGCCGGCACACCCTTCAGGACGGTCCGGCTCTTTCCTCCGGCGGTGACGACCAGATCGTAGACCTGGCGGAAGTTCAGGTCCGGGTCGTTCAGCGAGGTGACCGGGCCGGTGTTGTAGAGGAACTGGTTCGCGTCGTCACGGTAGCTGCTGCGAAAGCGCCAGCTGTAGGTGACATCGGCGACGCCGTCACCGGTGTTGTCGATCTTGATGTTGTAGCGCAGGTCGTCGCCGAACGCGTAGAAGTTCGGGCCGCCGTTGGGCTCCTCGAAGGGGACCCAGTTCGCCACCATCGTCACGGTGTCGGGCTTGTCGGGGCTGGTGAACGCGTACACGTCGGTGTTGTCCGCCCGCGGGTCCCCGGCGATCAGGGGGGCCTCACGGTGGCTGGAGGCCGCGCTGAGGCCGGGGGCGAGGGTCATCGCTCCGAGCCCGGCGGCCAGGGTGGTGCTGCCGAGCACGAGCAGGGACTTGTCCAGGACGCGCCGCGAGCGCGGCCTGGCCTTCGAAAGCTTCACGGCATTCCTTCTGTCTGCTGCCCCTGTCTCCCACCGCGGCCGTAAGGGCATGCGGTGGCCAGGGGGGTGGGCTGATGGGATGGCGTGCGGCACAGCGCCGGAACATCTCGCGCCGACCGTGCCGACGGAAAGGACGCACGCAACAACCGGCAGGGCCGGGACCCGGCCACACCGTCAAGCGTCGCTCCGCCGTAGACAAGCACGCCGAAACCCCATTCCGGGCCGACCAACCTGACGTCGTCACGTCAGCCGCGGGGGCCGATGCAGACGAAAGGCCCGGTGGGAGCGGCAAAGCAGCGGAAAAGGTGCCGCGCAGAAATGACGACGACACAGACGCCCGGCACTGGGCCGAAAGAGTCACGCAGCTCTTACTGCAATATATGTGCAACAGCCACTGCCTAGCAGTATCACTGGCACAGCGCGGCGGTGTCGCTGGAGCACCGCGCTGAGGAGGGGACCACGGCAGTCGGCCGTGCACTCATCCCCGCAAGTCGGCGGCCGCACATACCGAAGGCACGATGAGATGCCAACCGCCCACCCGTCGCACGACTCCAACGGAGTGAACCCGAACGCCTCACCCAATCCGCGCGTGCCACAGCCTCGTACGACTTACGACTCGCCGACTTTTCGCGTCGGCGCCCTCTCTTCTCCGGGAGAATCATGCGTAAGCGCAAGACCGCTATCGCCGCCGTATCCCTGGCCGTGGCAGCGGCCCTGGCCGTCCCGGCACTGGCCACCGCGGACGGCCGCCACGGGCACGGCCCGGACCGCCGAGCACACAAGGCGCTCACCGCCATCGGACTCACCGCCGACCAGCACCTGGTCCAGTTCACCGTCGACCGGCCCGCCAAGCCGATGGGCATCGGCAAGGTGTCCGGACTGCGCGGCGACACCAAGATCGTCGGCATGGACTTCCGCGTCCAGAACGAAAAGCTCTACGGCGTCGGCGACAAGGGCGGCATCTACACCCTCAACACCACCAACGCCAAGGCCATGAAGGTCTCCCAGCTCACCGTCACCCTTACGGGCAAGCACTTCGGCGTCGACTTCAACCCCGCCGCCAACCGGCTCCGCGTCATCAGCGACACCGGCCAGAACCTCCGCCACAACATCGACGACGACGCCGCCCCGCTCACCACCACCGCCGACGGCACTCTCACCAACCCCACCACACCGCCCACCACCGCCCGAGGCGTCACCGCCGCCGCCTACACCAACAACGACCTCAACCCCGCCACCGCCACCACCCTCTTCGACATCGACACCACCACCGACCGCGTCTCCCTGCAATCACCCGCCAACGCCGGCACCCTCGCACCCACCGGCAACCTCGGCATCAACGCAGGCCCCAACGCCGGCTTCGACATCCACACCTCCTCCAAGAGCGGCACCAACCACGGCTTCGCCACCCTCAACACCGGCGGAACCATGCGTCTCTACCACGTCGACGTCCTCACGGGCGCCGTCCAGGACCTCGGCGCATTCCCCCGCCAGAAGCAGGTCACCGACCTCTCCCTGCCCATCGACCAGGGCTGAGCAACCGAAGAAGACCGTGCGGTGGTCCGACACATTCGGACCACCGCGCGAGTCCACCGCACCCGGCGCTTTCACTGACGCTCGTGATCATGTGGAACCGAATCCGGTTCACGCCCGGCCGCCCGCGGGCGGCCGTCGATCCGGCCGACGGGGTCACCGAGCAGACATGGCCTATGAGGCGGTCACTGCGGGAAATCTCCCTCTCCGCCCGGGGGACGCTGCCCGCGACTCGGCTGCCCTTCGATGTCGGGCGGCAGCGCCCGGGTCAGTGCTCTGTCGAGTGCAGGGCTTCGTGGTCACGTTCGTAGTTGGCGAGGGCCAGCCCCAGAGCGAAGAAGGTGGGTGCCCACTCCCCGATGAAGATGCCCCACCGGTCGGCGCGTGCCGTGCCTGCCGACTCCGCCTTCATCGACCCGCACCATGAGGCGACGGACAGGCCGATGGAGGCGAAGGCAGCGGTGTAGGCGTGCTCCGACCTCATACCCTTCGCGTGCAACATCTTGACAACCATGACTCTCCGTGGGGATAGCAGGAACGGGTCTCCCTCCACCGTTACCCGCAGGCACAGACCCCGCATCTCGGGCGGACGGCTCGTAAGGACCGGCCGCTGATGTCGCTGAGTGCCCCTTTGGCCCGGGCTTCCTCCCGCCACTGGTCGCTTCGGGCCTCCCCGCCGAGGTGGCCCTCACTTCCAATGGGAAGAGCGCCTATGTGGTCGGCTCCTACCGCCACGGGACACCCCCGGGAGACGGTCTTGGCGATCAACACCGAGACCGACGGGGTGATCCCCATCAGTGTCGGCGCAGGAGACACCATGGGCGTAGCCGTCGGCAGGCTGTGACGCACGCGCTCTGGCAGACAGCCTGGACCGGAGGGATGTGTGTACACGTTGCCACGATCGCCTGGCAGGTGGTGAAGGCGGTGTCATCGTTCTGCCGGTGGAGCCGGGGCTGTTACATGGGCACCGGCGTCACGCACCGACGCAGCGCCGAGTCGAAGGAGGGTCGCGGACGGCCATGTGAGCTTGGCGCGGCCCGGAACGATCCTGAGCACCAGGTTTCCGAAGGAGGTGCCGGCCCGAGCGTGCGAGGTCGATTCGCACGGGTGACGGCGGCCAGTAGAAATTCCCCCACGTACGGCCAGCTCGATTCCCCAGTCGGCTGTCACACTCAGTAGCCTTGGCGCTGACTCGCGGATCTGGTGCATGAGGGAGTTGTTGACGTGGCGCGTTCCTGGCTGTCGATCCGGGTGGAGTTGGTCTCCGGTCACGGTGCTGACCTGTGGCCGCGTCCCGGCCGGGTGTTCGCTGCCGCGCGGTCGCACTCCTTCGCGCAGCTCGCCTCGGCCATCGATCTCAGCTTCGCGCGCTGGGACTTGGCTCACCTGCACCTATTCACGCTGTCCGACGCCACCCACGTCAGCCCGCTGGACTGGTGGGACGGCGAGGCCCCGAACGGCACCGTCGACGGGCATGCGACCAAGCTGAGCAGACTGCAGGCCGGCGAACAGTTCGCCTACGTCTTCGACATGGGCGACGACTGGACGCACCTGTGCACGGTGGCGCAGAAGCCTATTGATCCCCTCCAGGAACTCGGCGAGGTGCCCGACCGCCCGGTTCCCTACTGGGGCTGGGGCAACCTGCCGGACCAGTACACGCGCCGCTGGGACGGAGACGACGGGGAATCACCGATGCCGAAGCGGCCAGCTCGCGGGACCAGCGACCTGCCGCCGATCCTGCCGTGGTGGGGCGAACCCCGCCGGGGGTGACCTCACGCTGCGTACACGAAGTGGCCGCCAGTGGGGAATTGAAGTGGTCACCGTGGGGAGCCGAAGTGGCCGCCAGTGGGGAAATCCAACTGGCCGCTGACACACGGGCAGCCCCGGCCTAGGTGGGTTCGCCCCTCTGAGGCCGCTTTCGGCACCGGTGAGCGCGGCTTCCAGCGTGCAGGAGGTGGTCTTGCCGATGCGGCTGGCTCCATGAACGACGAGCACGTTGGCACGTGGGGCCTTGAGGTCCGTGACGTCGAAAGCCGGGCCAGCGGTGCGCTGCAGGTGTCCGGTGAGCGCGACCGCGAGAAGCCCCCACTGCAGATGAGGCTCGGCGAGCACCTCCCTGGCCTCCAGCGCCGTCAGATGCGGCGAGTGGGGCCGTCGCGGGCGATCCCCTGGCTCAGGTCACTGGTTGACCTGCTGCAGTCCCCAGTAGTGCGGTTCAACGGGGGCCCGCCTCACCTCGACACGGCCGGTTACCTCAGGGATGTCGACCACCTTTCCCCACGAGTCGGATCCATCGGCGGGGGTGTGCTCGATGTCGGCCCACACCACGCTGCCGGGCCCGGCGGAGCCGAAGGACACGGTCCACTGGGCGTATTTGTCGAAGCAGGAGTCGTTCACCCTCACTTTGTGGTCGGAGTTCACGCCCAGGCAGGTGCGGGGGTTCGAGCCCGGAGTCGATACTTCCATCGTCCCGTCGGGGCGCTTGCTTACCTGCCAGTTCGCCGAGGTCGACGCGGTCTCGGTGCAGTCGCCCAGCCCGACCGAGCCGATGCTCGCGTGCGATTTGGGCCAGATGAGGCACTGGCTGTCCTGGAGAGCAGCGAACCGGTAGACCCCGTCGACGACCGGGGCCGCGTGCGCGGGTTGCGCGAAGATCGCTGTGACTGCGGCCGCCGCGGCCACGACTGCGATGATGCGTGAACGCATGGGATGGGGCTCCTCGGAACAACTGTGGTGGCGCCGGTTACCGGCGCGGACGCGGTCGACGCCCGCTCCGCCGAGCGGCGGCGGCACCCATCTTGGACCACCGGCCGCCCGACAGCATTCCGCGTGGGCCGCTGTCACTCGCCTGGCTGAGCCGCCGCACCCGATGGCGTGGCGGTCTGCCGTCGTCGGCTTCGCCCCGGGCGCGCAGCCGGGGCGTCATCACCAGCCGGAGGTGCGGTGTCGGCGCCGACCTGGGTGCAACAAGCAGGAAGGGAGGACCTCCCGCTGCTCGAGCAAGCGCCGGGCAGCCAGCGCATCGTGGATCAGCCTCCATCCCGATAGAGGGGACGCGACCTACTCTCCTTGGAGCCCTTCCGGCATGTGCTGGACCAGACTGGCGACGCCCACTCGGTCGACCCGACCTCGCCGCCATGGCATGCGATCAGACCACCGCCTGAACGAACCCGGGGAAAGACGGCTCTACGACGCCTTCGCCGCCTGGCGGCGCGTCCTCCAGGCCGCTCTTGCCCTCACGGCGACAGCGACATCAGCGGCGGCGCGTACGCGCCGCCCTTCTCTCCCTCGCCGGGGCGCACCGACCTGCGTCGCCGAAGTGCCAGCGTACGGAGAGCTGTTGCCCCTACGCGCCGGTGGGCTACTCGGGCCGCGTGGGTACCTCTGGGGCCCGGGCCGGGATGTCCTGCATGGCCGGTGGCTGGGGCATGTGGTGTTGGTGCAGTTGCCGTTGGGCAGCTGGATGTCCGCGGCGTTCCTGAACTTCGTTCCGGGTCGGCAGCGCGCAGCCACAACCCTGGTGGAGGCCGGTGTGGTGGCCGTACTCCCTGCAGCTTCTGCGGCCGGCTGGACTGACTGGGCGGAGTAAAGCCGCCCGCAGATGCGCCTCGAGCTGCTCCATTGCCGCGTCGAACGCGGTCGGTGTGGAGCTCTACGAGTGTCTTTCGCCGCCCGCGCGCCGCTACAGGTTCGCTCGCGGCCGTTGTGGGGCCTGGCCGGTCGTACAGCCGTCAGTGTGGGTGGGTTCGGGCGGCGGGCACATGGCGCTTCAGCAGACATCCGGCGCCCATCTTGCCGAACACGTCCCTGAACTGCTCGGAGATGGCCGGCACCTGCTCGGGGACCTGGCCATCTTCCCTGCCGGGCCCTGTGCGCGGCCGGCTGGTCGAGGTGCCGGTGGTCGTGGTCCACGAGTCGTCCGGGACGGTCCGCGTGCTGGCGACCCGGTGCAGCCACATGAGCGGTCCTCTTTCCGGGGGCGAGGGACCGATGGCTGCATCCGCTGCCCCTGGCACGGCAGCATCTTCCGCCTTTCGGATATCTGGAGCTTCGGGACGGGCGACCGTAGCCCAGTCGGGTTCACAGCCCGCTGCGCTGCCGATATGCCGCCGAGACGGTGACCTCACCCGTACCCAATGCCGTCGTGGTCCTGTGGAATTCTGTGCTGTGGATGGATCGATCGGGCTGTCTGCGATCTCCTGAGGCTCTGGGGGACCCTGTCCGGCAGTGGAGTTGGTGGAGCTGCAGATGGACTAGCTGTGCTTCTGGGGGCGGCGTGGGTGCGACTCGGGACAGAGGCAGGCCCTTCCGCTGGCTGTAGCTGAGGGTGCCCGGTGCGGCGCCCCGGTGTGGGGCGGCGCACCGGGGTGGAGAATCCGGTCACCACCAGGTGGTGCAGCGGACGGGACCCCCGTTGAGGTTGCCGCAGGCGCGGAACTTGTAGCTGCTGGAGGTGCTGGTCGTCTTGGCGGCGCTCGTCTTGCTGGTGCCGGTGGTTCCCACCGTGAACGGCCCGCACTGCAGCCAGCTGGACCCTCCGTTGGTGGTCCAGTCCATCCACACGCGGTCGCCGCTGAAGGTGCGGCCGCTGATCTTGGCCCAGCCGCGCTGGGAGCCGGAGATGTTGCCGTACTGGAGCGTGATGCTGACGCTCGATCCCATATCGAGGGTACGGATCGGTGTTCCGGTGGCGTTGTCGGAGATGTCGATGAAGCCGTTCCGTCCGCCCTCGCAGTCCTGCGGCGCCGCGTGCGCGGTCGCCGTGGGCACGAGGAGAGCGGCGCCGGTCAGGCCGATGGTGGCCAGGGAGGATGCGAGGGCGCGTCGTAGCGTCATGAGTACTTCCTGTGTGTTGTGTGGTTGCTCAGGAGGACGTTGCTGGACCCCTGGGGCGGTCGGCTTCAGGTGGCCGGGGCCTGGCGGGGAAGGTGGGGCTTTCCTCGTTGTCGTCAGTCTCCGGCCGCGAGGGCCGCGAGGCGGACCGTTGCGGGGCCTCTGGGGCCAGTGAGGCGGAGGGCTGGAGCCGTCTAGCACCAGCCGACCTTCTTGTAGCCGATCCAGAACTCGCCCCTGGAGTTCACGCTTGCGTTCGTTCCGTAGGTGGTGGGTGTGTGGGCTCCGTACACGCGGCCGATCCGGCCCTGGGACGGGCTGGTGATGTCCACCCACGGTTTGCTGACCAGGTTCTTGTGGAACGTCGCGGACGCGCCGTCGAGGGCGCGTGTGCCGCTGGCGTAGCAGGCCCGGCCTGTGGTGGCGACGCGAAGTACCAGGTCTCCGTTCGTCTGCATGGTGAGCCGGTAGTTGCCGTTGCAGAGGGACTTTCCGGTGTGGAGTGTCGCGGAGAAGGATGTTCCCACGCACGACCATGCCTGGGTGGAAACCGTGGCGGTGGATGCGGCAAGGGAGGTGCCGGAGAGAGCTGAGGCGCTCAGCGCGCACCCGGCCACTGCTGCCGCCAGTATCTGCTTCTTGTTCATGTATCTCCTTCGTGAAGACCCGGGGTACGTGGTGGAGCCGATCTGCGACTGTCGCTGCGGCTCGGGCAGTACGGAGTGAGGCCCGCTGCAGAGCCGGGACGCCCCGGTGCGCGGGCTGTGCTTCGTGTCGTGAGGCGAACTCAGGCGCCGTTGGAAGCGCTCGACCACTGTCGTCAGGTGGCGAAGGCGGCAGCAAGCTTTTCAGTATTTGCTGAAGCGTCAGCTCGGGGGGGCGGCTCTGCGGGAGTGCCCGCCTGTACCGGCGTCAGTCCCTGTCCCTTCGGGCCGCGGTGGCCTGGACGTAGTGATTCGGCTGTCTCATCCTCGGGTGGAGGGGCCTGCGGGTCCCGGCGGTCGAGCTGCCCGGCAGGGCAGGCATCCTCTTTGCCGACGGTTCGACCGGAACAGACTGTCGGGGCTCGGGCAGGGGCTGCTTGACTTGAAGGGAGCGGCAGCACGAGGGGGTGCGGAAGCAACCGGTCCGCCTGGTGCTTCGTCACAGACCTAGACCGGACGGGGGGCTTATGGCGAGGATTTCGGCAGCGAAGCTGGACGGGCGGAGGCACGTGAGGGTGTCGGTGGGCTTCCAACCAGCGGTCACGCTTCTCTCACTGGTCGCCGACGGGCTGGGCGCGAAGGCGCAGGGAGTTCCCGACCGGTGGCGCCGGGCCGTGCGCCAGGCGGTCGGGGAGAGTGCTGGTGAACTGCGTCCGGTCTTCGCTCCGCACGGACTGTGGATACCGGACTGCTTGTGCCCGGACCCCCTCGATGACGGCGCGATCGGCTCACAGCTCGACCGCATGGCACAGACGACCGCCGAGGATCTGTACGAGGAGGTGGTGGCCAACTTCCCCGGTGGCCTGTCACCCCGTTGGCAACACGTGATCGATGACCCTCGCGGCTTCGTCGCGGCCTACACCCGCACACTCGCCCGTGTCTGGGCCGAGTTCGAGCCCGTGTGGAAGCAGTCCCGGGACCTGCTGCACCGCGAGGCGGAACGCATCGGCGCCGCCTCGGTCACCGGAACACTGGACGCGGCCCTTGCGACACTGAACCACCCGATATCCCTGGCGGACGAGTCCCTCCGGCTTCCAGGCACCCAGAATTCCACGATCCCTCTCCATGGCCGCCCCATCACCCTGATCCCGATCGTCTCGGGATCCGCCGCATCCATATACAACGTGGAGGCGGAGTCAGTCTGGGTCGGCTACCCCGTGCCCGGTGTCGGCCGACTCTGGGAATCCGGCGTTGCTTCTGCCCCCGTTCCGGGGCGTGCTCTGGAGGCCGTCCTCGGCGTCGCCAGGGCCCAGCTCCTGCGAGCAGCCGAACGCCCTCTCACCATGGGAGAAGCCAGCACCATCCTGGGTTGCGTACCCAGCGCCGTCACCCACCACTGCCGACGCCTCGAAGCAGCCCAGCTCATCACCCGAACCCGGACCGGGAAGAGCGTAGTTGTGCGACGGACACCCACCGGCGACCAGCTCATCAACCTCCTGGCCACCCCCTGAGACCTCCCGGCCGGGCACTTTGGCCGGACCTGGCGCAGTACTTCGAGCGGAGGCCGCCGAGCGCCCGCCGCCCCGAAGGGGGAAGCCTCGGGCTACGGTATGCCTGGTGCGCCGTCGGGCACCGGGGGGGGCTTCAGTCGGTGTGCTCCGGGGCCGACTCCGGCCGGTCCGTGGTTCCGGAGGAGCGTGAACCCTTGCGGTGGAGGGCCCAGGCTGTCAGGAGAAGCGCGGCCAGGAGTCCGGTCAGGGTTGCGGGACCGGCGGTGTCGAGGGTGTCCGCGAGGATGCGCTGGGCGGCGCCCGCTGCGTCGATGACGGGGTCGGTGGTGGCGGGGTCGCGCTGGACCCGGATCTCGTACCAGCCGTAGTAGGCGACGTAGACGCCGACGAGGAGGAGGAGTCCGCCGCCGATGCGGGGTGCGAGGGTGCCGGCGCGGCGCAGTCGGCTGACTGCGGTGCTGCGGGTGAGGGCGACGCTCAGGGATGCGGCACCGACGATGAGTCCCATGCCGGCCGCGTACGCGGCGAACAGGATGACTCCCTCGCCTGTGGAGCCGCTGCGGAAGGCGGAGACGACGATGGCGAGGAACGGGGCGATGGTGCAGCCCAGGGAGGCGCTGGCGTAGGCCATGCCGAACAGGGCCATGGAAGGTACGGACCGGGTGACGGTGGGAGCCCGTCGGACTTTCGGCAGGAGGGCGGGCAGTTGGCGGCCGACGAGGAGCCAGGCTCCGGCAGCGGCCATGAGGATGCCGAAGGCGATGGTGAACCAGGGCAGGTGTTCCTGGACCTGTCCGGCGACGGGCTGGATGGCCAGGCCGAATATGCCGAAGAGGGCGGCGAAGCCGAGGGTGATCGAGGCGGTCGCGGTCAGGGCCCGGCCGACGGCGACGGATCGGGTGGGGCTGTCGTCGCCGAGGACGAGGAGGGAGAGGTAGGCGGGGAGCAGGGCGAAGCCGCAGGGGTTGACGGCGGCGAGGATGCCGGCGGTGAGTGCGAGGGCGAGAGGAAGGTCGGGCATCGTGGTTCAGCCGGTCAGTCCGGCGACCTTCTCGGCCAGTCCCTGGCCTCCGGGAAGAACGCCTTCGTAGACCGTCTTGCCGTCCTTGTCGAGGATGACGTAGCGGCTCTGCTCGGTGACTTCGAACCGCTTCCAGATGTCGCCCTTCTCGTCGGACAGGTGAGGGAAGCTGCTGGTCCCCGTGTCGGCGACGAAATCCTTCATAGCGGCGTTCTTGTCCAGGCCCGCGACGCCGACGACGTTGACCTCGCCGACGCGGTCGGCGGCGACCTTCGCGGTCTCGGCTGCCTGGGCCTTGCACTTGGGGCACCAGGGCGCCCAGAACCAGAGCACGGTCGGCTTGCCCGCCAGGGTGCTGCCGTCGAAGGGTTTGCCGTCCACCGTGGTCGCGGTGAACCGCAGCGCCTCCGGCACCGCTGGCCCGGGTGTTGCGTTGCGGCTGGTGTCGGAGGAAGCCGGCGGCTGCGCGGGGGACGCGGAAGACGAGCGGGACGCGCCCGCCGCATCGTCATCGGCCCCGCTGCCGGCTCCGCACCCCGTGAGGCCGAGGAGGATGACGGTGAGGGCAACGGGCAGAGCAGTACGGGCGCGCATCGAGGGCTCCAGTGTGGTCGGGATGGGAGTGACTCTAGAACCGCCTTTCCGCTCCGCGGGCCGGTCAGAGCTTACGGTTCGATGACATGAGCGGGAGAGGACCCTTCCGGCGGGTCCTCGAGCCTGGCCGCGTGGCAGGGCGGCGTCCTCGGCGCCGAGATCCCCAGCCCAGAGGCGACGTGCCCATGGCGAGGCCGCGGATGCACATCAACCCTTCCCCGTTCTGCCGCGCCCTGCGCCACGTCGGGATCGTGGCCCGGAGCGCTGGTGCTGCTCGTGGCGGGCGCGCCAGTACGGGTTGTCATGCGGGAGGGTCGCGCTGACCCGCCCGTACATGCCGAAGGTCATCAGGAGTACGCCCACCACGAAGCTGAACAGGACGTTCTGCAGCTCGAAGGCGAGGAAGTTGTAGTCGCTCTCCAGCAGGGCCAGGTTCGCGAACCCGCTGACGATGAAGGCCACTCCGGTGACCATGTTGAGCGTGGAGGCGAGGTTCCCGCCGATGACCGCACCGGTAAGGAGGACGACTCCGATCACGATGGAGAGGGTGCTCAGCGCACCGTTGGTGTTCAGCCCCAGGACTGTGTCACCACCGGTGCTGAAGAAGCCGATCCGGTCGAGCAGCCCGAGTACGCCGAACATCAGCAGAAAGACGCCGAAGAAGCCGGCGCCGACACGGTAGACACGACTGAGCCGGTGGTCCACCGGAAGGTGTTCGTCCAGCCGGACGCCACGCAGAGGCATGCGGGGCAGGTGCATGGTTGACATCACAACCTCCTCGGTTTCCGCCGCCCCCGCTTATGTGTAATTCGGTGCGGACCGGTCGAAGGATGGGGTGTGGAACTGCGGAATCCTGCTGTCCGGTCGGGTTTCCATGGCTTCGCCAGGCGCCGTGTGGTCTCCTCTGCTTCCATGGAGGGGATGGCATGGGGTGGCAGCGAGAGACCTCATCGAGGCGGAGCAGGCCGCATAGCCGGCCCCCGGTTCTCCCCCGCCCCCGCCGAACCGGCAGCCATGAACTGTACGGGCTGCGAACCGTGGCCCGCCCTCCCCGAGGAGGAACCCTTCGTGAAGACTCCCCGTATCTCCCGCGCCGCGATAGCCGGTGCTGTCGCCATTGTCCTGCCTGTGTCACTGGGTGTCATGGCACCACAAGCGTTCGCCCAGACGGCCACGCAGGACCCCTACGGTCCTGCTTGTGCATCCGTGCCCAAGGAAGGCGCGGGAAGCCTGGAGGGCATGGCGCAGGACCCGGTCGCCACAGCAGCGTCCAACAACCCGGAGCTCTCCACCCTGGTTACCGCCGTGGAGAAGGCCGGTCTGGTCGACACGCTCAACAACGCGGAGAACATCACCGTATTCGCACCGAGCAACGACGCCTTCGACAAGATCCCCAAGGCGGACCTCGACAAGCTCCTCGCGGACAAGGAGGAGCTGACCAAGGTCCTCACCTACCACGTGGTCGGTGAGGACATCACCCAGAAGCAGCTTCAGGACGGGTCGTTCAAGACCCTTGAGGGAGGCACCCTCACCACCACCGGATCGGGTGAGGAATTCACCGTGAACGATTCAGCGAAGATCGTCTGCGGAAGTGTCCCCACAGCCAACGCGACCGTCAACATCATCGACACCGTCCTCACTCCGCAGTAGCCCCCCTGCGGGCACCCGGCGCAGAGCCCGGCGATCGCAACAGGCTCTGCGTCTGTTCGTACCCGGCTGCCCGAACCGCCCGTCACGCCGTGCCCTCAGCTGGAGCCGAGGGTGCGGCGTCCCCGTTCTCCGGTGAATTGGACGTATATGAAGAGCACGAAGGATTCCCGCCACCTGTGGGTCAGGGTTCCGCTGGCCGCGCTGAGTGGTCTGCTGGCGGGGTTCGCCGCGCTTGCTGTCGCGGAACTGGTGTCGGCCGCGGTGCGGCCGGAGTCGGGTCCGGTCACGGCTGTCGGCGGAGCGGCGATCGACCGTACCCCCGCGCCTGTCAAGGACTGGGCGATCCGGAACTTCGGCGAGGACGACAAGCTGGTCCTCCAGCTGGGCATCCTTACCACCCTCGCCGTGCTCGCTGTGCTGATCGGTGTGGTGGCCTTGAGGTTCCGCAGAGCCGGTGCTGCGGGCGTGCTGGCTTTCGGGGTGGTCGGCGCCGCCGCGGCGGTGTCCCGCCCTGATTCGACCGGCATCTTTGACGCACTTCCGTCCGTGGTGGGCGCGATCGTGGCCGCAGCGCTGCTCTACCTGCTGATCGGACGGCTGACCACCCCCCGCCAGGCAGGAGCCCGAACTCCGGACGAAGAGACCGGGTACAAGGGGTGGGACAGGCGGGGCTTCCTGGTCGCGGCCCCGGCCGTAGCGGTCGCCTCCGTCGGCGCGGGTGCGCTGGGACGGTACCTGAACCGTGCGAAGGCACAGGACGCTGTGGCCTCACGGTCGCAGGTGACGCTGCCCGCTCCGGATTCACCTGCCGCCCCGATCCCTCCCGGAGCCCAGGTCGAAGTGCCCGGCGTCAGCCCCTTCACCACGTCGAACAACTCGTTCTACCGGGTGGACACCGCCCTGGTGATCCCCAAGGTCGACGCGGCCACATGGCAACTCCGTATCCACGGCAAAGGCGTCGCACGGCCCCTGACCGTGACCTTCGACGACCTGCTCCAGCGGGAGCTGATCGAGCGGGACATCACCCTCACCTGCGTCTCCAACGAGGTCGGAGGCCCCTACATCGGTCACGCGCGATGGCTCGGCACCCGCCTGGCCGATCTCCTCCAGGAAGCCGGGGTTCGGCCGCCCTCCCGGGGAGGCCCGGCGGATCAGCTGGTAGCCCGCTCCGTGGACGGCATGACGCTGGGCACGCCGGTCGAGGACGTCATGGACGGCCGCGACGCCATGCTGGTGGTGGGAATGAACGGAGAGCCACTGCCGTTCGTCCACGGCTTTCCCGTCCGGATGCTTGTCCCCGGCCTCTACGGGTACGTGTCCGCCTGCAAGTGGATCGAGGACATCGAGCTCACCACGTTCGACACCTACGACCCGTACTGGGTGAAACGGAAATGGGCGCGCAGGGCTCCTGTCAAGACCCAGTCCCGCATCGACACGCCGAAGCCGTTCGCCCGGCTGGAGCCCGGCACCGTCATGGTGGCCGGTGTCGCCTGGGCGCAGCGCCGCGGGATCGAACGCGTCGAGGTGCGGATCGATGACGGGCCGTGGCAGGACGCCGATCTCGCGGCCGAGGCCACCATCGACACCTGGCGCCAGTGGTCCTACCCCTGGAAGGCCACCCCGGGCGGACACACCCTCACCGTCCGGGCCACCGAACGCGGCGGAGCGGTCCAGACCGAGAAGCGCACCAAAACCGTTCCCGACGGAGCAAGCGGCTGGCACTCCGTCGTCGTCACCGTCGACTGAACCCCCTGCCCAGCGCAGGAGAGGAGCCTCACCACCCTCACCAGCCGTTTAACCTGCGACTTCACGATGGCGGAGGCTCGCTGCTGGGCATTGCTGCGTCCGGCGCGGTGCAGCACCGCGTGAGCACCGCCCCTGAGGCATCACCCTTCGGGGTGGAGCACGTGCGCAGCGGGAGCCGTCGGGTGGGTGCACTACATGATGCCTCAGCAGCGCAAAGGACGTCTTCGCTTCAGCGCCGCCAGGGCCCCCTCCTCATGCGGGTGCGGACCGGTTGGCGTGCACGGCGCGCGGCGCAGCGGCGCACATGGTGTCGTCGTCGGGGGCTCCCGATGGACGGGAGTTTCCCCCTGAAGGAGTAGAAAAGATGCGCAAAGCGATTCTCGCGGTGGCCCTCACCGCGGCAGTGTCCCTGGCCGTGCCGGTGTCGTCCAGTGCGTGGGCAGCTGACCCCCTGCCCGCTCGGGGCGGTCCGACGCCGAGCAGTGAGGCCGGGCGTACCGTGGCAGAACACGGCCTGACGGTGATCGGGCTGACCACCGGCCAGCACCTGGTCCGCTTCACCGTCGACCGGCCCGCCAAGCCGATGAACATCGGCAAGGTGTCCGGACTGCGCGGCGACACCAAGATCGTCGGCATCGACTTCCGCGTCCAGAACGAAAAGCTCTACGGCGTCGGCGACAAGGGCGGCATCTACACCCTCAACACCACCAACGCCAAGGCCATGAAGGTCTCCCAGCTCACCGTCACGCTCACGGGCAAGCACTTCGGCGTCGACTTCAACCCCGCCGCCAACCGGCTCCGCGTCATCAGCGACACCGGCCAGAACCTCCGCCACAACATCGACGACGACGCCGCCCCGCTCACCACCATCACCGACGGCACTCTCACCAACCCCACCACACCGCCCACCACCGCCCGAGGCGTCACCGCCGCCGCCTACACCAACAACGACCTCAACCCCGCCACCGCCACCACCCTCTTCGACATCGACACCACCACCGACCGCGTCTCCCTGCAATCACCCGCCAACGCCGGCACCCTCGCACCCACCGGCAACCTCGGCATCAACGCAGGCCCCAACGCCGGCTTCGACATCCACTTCTCCCACCGGACCCAGACGAACCACGGCTTCGCGGCCCTGAGCGTCAACGGCTCCTTCGGGTTCTACGGTGTCAACATCCTCACCGGCCAGGCAGCGGCCATCGGCTCCTTCCCCAAGAACCACCAAGTCACGGACGTAGCGCTGCCGCTCAACCAGAGCTGAGAGCGCAAGCCGCCAGGCTGCCCGGCCTCCGGGCCGGGCAGCCTGGCGTGAAGCCGAGTGAGCCGGGCCCGGCGAGGAATGCCAGACCCGGCGTCACCACCGACTACGGGCCAGAGCCGCTCGCTTGGCAAACCCCGGTGAGGCGGTCGGGGCCGCGTCTTCGGCATCCGGCGCAGGTGGTTGTGGCGGGCTTCGCCTCCGCGATCGCTCTCGGAACCGCCCCCTCGATGCTTCCGGGGGCCAAGCCCAGCCCGGGGGCGTCGGCTTGCTGGAGGCTTTGTCCACCCCCACGTCCGCGGCAGGGGTCGAGAAGGTGGGTCGGCAGGTCGGATCGATCGGCAGGGTCCGGAGTCCGGCACATGCGGGCTCAGCGTTTGACGGTGTTCAGGACCAGGCCCCATCAACCGCCGCGCCACACCCCTGATCAGCCGAGTGGATACCCCGTGACCGCCAACCCCCGGGGCAAGCTTCTCGCGAACGCCGCCCGGATCCGCGGGACTTGCCGGCCCTTCGATGTCGGCGTCGGCCTGCTCAGCCTCGGCCAAGACCGCGAGGCCCAGTTCTGAAAAGGCAGCGGGCCACCACCACGGTCTTCGACCCCGGCCCCAGCCGTAGCGGGGACCCGGAAGAGTTCCTGACCGCCCTGGACGCCCAGACCGCCGATTTCGCCCGGGCCCCCACCCAGGCCGTCACCACCGGGAACCTGGAGGCGGATGTCGAGCTCGTGGTCGACCAGTTCACCGACGGCCTCGTGCGCCGTCGCGACGCCCGGATCGCCGACCACATCCACATCCACGCCCTGGCCGGCTGCCCCTGATCAGAGACCAGCGGGGCCGAAGGTAGCTACGCCGCCCAGCCAGCCCCGACGTGCTCCAACGGCAACCGATAGAAACGGAGCACCATCGTGCAGGCTATCCGCTGGCCCGAGCCCTGGGGCGGCCGCTCGCAGAAGCAGGCCGTCCGGAGCTGGCTGGTCCGCTGACGCCGCACTCTGCTCTCCAGCGCTCTGTGCGGCGCCGCCTACGCCACCGGGGCAGGGGCGGTCGGCCTCATCTTCTGACTGATCGAGCAGCAGCTGTAGTCCAGGGGCCCAAGGGGCGTTGGTAGGCGCACCAGGCGTACGCTCCATCCATGACAACCGCAGCGAACCAGCGCACCGCCCGGCAGGAACAGGACCCTGGATGGGGCGTTATCGCCTCCTGAACGACCGCCGGCGCACCCCGGGTAAAAGGTTCGGCGCGGGGTCTGCGCTGGATGCTTGCGGTGTGGCCGCCCCGGCGCGGGGCGGCCACGGGTGTCAGTGCCGGGTGGGCAGCCGGTTGTCGATCGTGATGACGACGGGGTCTCCATCGGTGGAGTACGCGTGCCTGAGGACGTCGGCGGTGGCGGTGTAGACCTTTGTGGCCATGATCCAGTCGGCGTAGGCGGTCATCTCGTTCACGTCGCCCGTGTCGGGCTGGTACACGGAGGTCTTCTCGGCCTGATAGAGCGCCAGAAGCATAGCGACCAGCGAGCGTCCGGAGAGCACCGCGGCAACCAGTCCGTTCTCGCGGTCCTCCAGCGCGGGCGGCCTGAAGTGCGGGTGGCTTCCGGCCTGTGCGGCGACGAACTCCCAGGTGTCCCGGTGGCAGACCAGAGTGGCCGAGGCGACTCGGGCGGCCCGGCTGATCGCATAGATCCGTCCCCTGCGGCTGAGGGGCGCGGGTTCCCTGTCCTGGTCGTCGGTGCTCTGGGCGGCTTCCAGAGCCACGGCGGAGAGGTCCCGGTCTCCATCGGCATCCGGGACCATCTGCGGCGCCTGTACCTCGGAGGCGGGCTCCGCCTCCCCGTCGTGGGCACGGTCATCCTCGGCAGCCGTGGAAACGTCTCCGGCCGCGGCGGGCACGGAAGTCTCGGCCGGAGCCTCGGCCATGGTCTGTGCATCTGGGACCGGCTCGGTCTGGGTACCCGAGCCCTGTACCTGCGCGGGCGGCAGCGCCAGGTCCCGTTCGGCTCCGGCGTCCGCACCGGGTACGAAGCGCGGTGCGCCGGCCGCCGGTTCGATGGCGGCCAGTGCTTCCAGAACCTTGCCGACGTCTCCGTGCAGGCCGTCGAGCCGTTCGTGCAGGCGAAGGACGTCTCGGCGCAGCTCGGCCACAGCGGCGACCGCCTCACCCGCACGCGCTTCCGCCCTGGAGGCGCTCCTTTGCGCTGCCGTCTGAGATGTCTTCATCTCCTCCAGCGGCGCCTTGCGCAGTCCTTCGACCTCATGGACGAGATCCGCCCGCAGGCCACGTTCCAAGTCGTTGACGCGGCCGTCCAGCCCTGCGACCGACTTCTTGATCTCGTTCTTCGCGTCGATCACGATCGTCACGATGTCGTCCCTGCGCGTCAAGACGCCCCTCCGAATGCGTGTAGTCAGATAACTGCACTGCGTAGTCTCAATGGGTGAGGCGCGCGTGTACGGGGCTTGTGGAACATGGCTTGATTCACGCGAACATGGGCCGATACGGGCCACTTCCGGCACGGAACCTGCCTGAGGGCCTTCGCCGGAGAGCCATGGCCACGAGCCCAGGCATCGATGCGCCCGTCCGGCTACCCGGGTTCTCCATAGGGGAGTCAGCGAGTGCCTCAGCGGCCGAGGACCTGCGGGGCCGGGAAACGGCTGCCACGACGAGGTACGGACAGGCGCCGTTCGGGGGCCGGTGCGATTCTCACGCGGACGGTGAGAGAGCCGGGGTTCCAGCCGGGCAGAAAGGCCAGCGGTACTCCGAGGGCGCCCCCAACCGGGGAGGGCGAGAAGCCTGTCGTCAAGAGCGCTCACCGCGGGGAAAGCTGCCGCGGGGCGCCCAGGAGAGTAACGCCCCGCGGCAGCCGCTCCTCACCGACCTCGGTCCGCGAAGAACGGTGCGGCTCCCCATTCCCCATGGCTTGCCGCAGCACGTGCAGCACCTCCTCCAAAGCGCCGCACACCGTGCATTCGCCACCGGGCGCACCCCGGATTGGTCGGAGGCCGAGAAACCCACCGGACGGGCCAAGCCCGCCACCGGGAGCAGCAGCGCAAACAGCGGCCACAACTCTTTCAGCAACACACCAATCCGAAGAGCCGGTTGCCTCGAATAGCAGGCATGGCGATCAACGAGACGGCTGCGGCCCGACACGGACCCAGCGCTGTCCCTGTCACTCTTCGGAGACAACCTCGCTGATCAGCTTTCCCCGCGTCCCACCGCGTTTGTCGACGTGAACCTCACCGCGCCGGGACCGAGCCCCTGCAGCTCTCAGGCAGCACTGAGAGCGACCACCCGAATACACAGGAGACTTCCCGTGAACGCCTTCCGCTTCCGCCGTGCCGCCATCGCCGTCACCGCGGCCGTCACTCTGCCCCTCACCCTGGCCGCCTGCGGCGGAGACGACAGCTCCTCCGACGCGGCCGCCGACAACGCCAGCAGCTCCGCTCCCGCCGAGGAGCAGTCGAGCCCGGCGGAGGAGGAGAGCACTGCCATGGACGGGCCGTTCGGCCCGGCGTGCGCGTCGGTTCCGCAGGACGGGGCGGGATCCTTCGACGGGATGGCCCAGGACCCGGTCGCCACCGCCGCCTCCAACAACCCCGCCCTGTCCACCCTGGTCACCGCCGTGAAGAAGGCCGGTCTGGTCGACACCCTCAACAACGCGCAGAACATCACCGTGTTCGCGCCGACGAACGACGCGTTCGCCAAGATCCCGAAGGCCGACCTGGATAAGGTCCTGGCCGACAAGGAAATGCTCACCAACATCCTGACCTACCACGTCGTCGGCGAGAAGCTCACCCCGCAAGCCCTTGAGAGCGGCACCTTCGAAACCCTCCAGAAGTCCACCCTGGCCACCAAGGGCTCCGGCGAGGACTACACCGTCAACGACAACTCCAAGGTCGTCTGCGGCAACGTCCCCACCGCCAACGCCACCGTCTACATCGTCGACACCGTCCTGATGCCCAAGGCCTGACCACCACGTTCCGCACCTGCCACGCGATGACGCGGCAGCGCTCCCTTCCATGAGCACGGAAGGGTGAGCCTGCCGTACGCCGCCACCCGCGGGAGCCGCATGCCCAGCAACCGGCCCCGAGCCACTAGTTCTGCTGGGGTCTCATCGCGGACGACCGTGAGCTCGAAGCGCTGGAGGTCTACACCGAGGGGCCGCGCGAGGACACTATCGCCCGCCACACCCGGCTGCCTGACCTGGCTCGCTGGTTGAGGTGTACGCGGCCGCGGGGATTCCGCGGCCGCGTACGCCGCGCCCCGACAGGTGACTCGGGGCGCGGACGACGGAGTCACGGGCCGGGCCCTGGTCGTCCGAGGACCGTGACTGGGGTGATCGTTCGGCGGGCTGCTGGTCAGCGCAGCAGTCCCGCGCCACTCGTACGGGTTACGCCCGATCAGGCCAAGAACGTCACGGTCAAGGCGCGGCTCCCTTCGGCGGGTGCGGGCCCCCTTGCGGCCAAACATCAGTTTCCGGTCTGCCCGTGCTCACCTCGCACGTGACCGTGTGCCGCAGCGACGGCACTCTGGGGGCCCATTCGCGATGAAAGGTCACCAAACATGCCCGAGTGGAAGCAGATCCGCGGGAACCTCACGGCGATCTCGGCCGGCTCCCGGACGAACGTGTGGGGCGTCAACGCGGCCGGCAACATCTACAAGTTCTCCGGCTACGACGACCTCGGTACCAGCCCGTGGATCCAGATCCCGGGCAGCCTCTCCGACATCGGGGCCGCCGCCGACGGCACCGTCTGGGGCGTCAACGCGGCGGGGAACATCTACCGCTACGCCGGCGACCAGGAGGAAAGCGCCGACCAGTGGGTCCAGATCCCCGGCAACCTGACCCGCATCGCGGTCGGGTCGCGGACGAACGTGTGGGGCGTCAACGAAGCCGGGGACATCTACAAGTTCTCCGGCTACGACTTCCTCACCCCGAGCCCGTGGATCAAGATCCCCGGCAACCTCTCCGACATCGGTGCCGCCGCCGACGGCAGCGTCTGGGGCGTCAACCGCAACGGCAACATCTACCGCTACGCCGGCGACCAGCACAACAAGAACCACTGGTATGAGATCTCCGGCAACCTGACCCGCATCGCGGCCGGGTCGCGCACGAACGTGTGGGGCGTCAACTCCGGGGACAACATCTACAGCTTCTCCGGCTACGACGACCGCACCTCCAGCCCCTGGAACCAGATCACGGGCAAGCTCACCGACATCGGCGCCGCCGCCGACGGCACCGTCTGGGGCGTCAACCGCAACGGCAACATCTACCGCTACACCGGCGACCGCCAGGACTGACCCGGCCCAGAACGTGACGCGGGGCTCCCGCCTGCTAGCAGGCGGGAGCCCCACCGCTTTCCCCTCAAAACCCTGCGGCACCTTGCGGCAACGACCGGCAGACCGTGCGCTCTCCCCTCAGCACGCCCGGGCGTCGCCGAACCACAGGAACGGCCGGGCAGCTCATCCGGACCTGTGAACGCGCTGGCTCTTGCGTCTGCTGAGGGCCCGGACCACCGCGCCGACTCCCAGTAGCGCCAGCCCCGCCATGAGGAGAGGGAGGCCCGGGCCGGGAAGGATGTACAAGAGGGCTCCGGCCGCTGTGGCGAAGGCGCCAGCGGACATCAGCACGAGGCTCATGGCGGGTGTGGTCACGCGGTCTCCTGACTGGGGGTGCTGAAAAGGTGTCGGCAGAGGGCGGGCCGGTCTTGAGGGCCGGTCAGCATGCCTGCAACACCGGAAGCGCGCCCGCTCCTGTCCTGGATCGTCGTTCAGTATGAGAGGTGCCGCACAGAATGCACCACCCGCCTTTCCTTTCGGCCGACGTGGCCCCGTGGCTTTCCACGGCAGCGGCCGTGCTTCCGTGCACGCTCGCAGCGGCTCCGGTACGACGTTCCTCCCTTCAGGAATTGGCGCAAGGTCACGTTGTCCGCTCACTTTTCGGTTCGGGCCGGGGTGGGCCAGGCTGCTTCGCGCAGGAGGCGCAGGCCGTTGAGTGCGACGATGACGGTGGAGCCCTCGTGTCCGGCGACACCGAGCGGGAGCGGGAGAGTGCCGATCAGGTCCCAGGCGACCAGGGCGGCGATGAAGGTCCCGGCGATGGCCAGGTTCTGCAGGACGAGGCGGCGGGCCCTGCGGGACAGGGCCACGACGGCGGGGATGGCGGCGAGTTCGTCCCGGACGGCGACGGCGTCGGCGGTCTCCAGCGCGAGGTCGGAGCCGGCCTTGCCCATGGCGATGCCGGTGTGCGCGGCCGCCAGTGCCGGGGCGTCGTTGACGCCGTCGCCGACGACCAGCACGCGCAGACCCTGCGCTTCCCACTCCCGTACGGCGGCGACCTTGTCCTGCGGGAGGAGGCCGGCACGCACGTCGGTGATGCCCACCTCGGCGGCCAGTCGGCGGGCGGCACGTTCGTTGTCACCGGTCAGGAGGGCGGGGGGCCGGCCGGTCAGTTCGGTGAGCGCCGCCACCGTGGCCTTCGCGTCCGGGCGCAGCCGGTCGGCGATGCCCAGCACGCCGGCCGGAGCGCCGTCGCGCAGGACCAGGACGGCGGTGCGGCCCTCGTCTTCCAGGGCCCGCACGTCGGCGGCCACGCCCAGCCTGCCGGCGGGGGCGAGGTGGGCCGGGGAACCCACCTGGACGGTGGAGCCTGCGATGGTGGCGCTCACGCCGGCGCCGGGGGTGGAGGTGAAGTCGGTCGCCTCGGCGATGGCGAGGCCGCGCTCGCGGGCGGCCTGGACCACGGAACGGGCCAGTGGGTGTTCGCTGGGGTGCTCGGCTGCGGCCGCCAGTGCCAGCAGTGTGTCCTCGTCCAGGCCGGAGGCGGGCGCCGGGCGGCTGTCGGTGACGCGTGGGGTGCCCTCGGTCAGGGTGCCGGTCTTGTCCAGCGCCACCATGTCGGCCTGGCCCAGGCGCTCCATCACCACAGCGGATTTGGCGAGCACGCCGTGGCGGCCGGCGTTGGCGATCGCGGACAGCAGTGGCGGCATCGTCGAGAGGACCACCGCGCACGGTGAGGCCACGATCATGAACGTCATCGCGCGCAGCAGTGCCGACTGGAGGCTGTCGCCGAAGGCGAGGGGGATGCCGAAGACGGCCAGGGTGGCGATGACCATGCCGACCGAGTACCGCTGCTCGATCTTCTCGATGAACAGCTGGGTCGGAGCCTTGGTCCGGGAGGCTTCCTCGACCATCTTCACGATCCGGGCGATCACCGAGTCGGCAGGGTCGCGCTGGACGCGCACGTGCAGGGCGCCCGTGCCGTTCACCGTGCCGGCGAAGACCTCGTCGCCCGCGTGTTTCGCGACCGGCAGGGGTTCGCCGGTGATGGTGGCCTGGTCGACATCGCTCGCCCCTTTCAGGACCCGTCCGTCGGCGCCGACCCGCTCGCCGGGCCGCACCAGGACCACGTCGCCGACGGCGAGGCGTTCTGCGTCCACCGTCTCCTCGGTGCCGTCCTCGCGCAGCCGGGTCGCGGTGGTGGGGGCGAGGTCGAGCAGACCGCGTACGGAATCCGCGGTGCGGGCGGTCGCGACAGCTTCCAGGGCGCCGGAGGTGGCGAAGATGACGATCAGCAGTGCGCCGTCCAGCACCTGCCCGATGGCTGCGGCGCCGAGCGCGGCGACGACCATCAGCAGATCCACGTCCAGCGTTCTGTCCCGCAGGGCCTTCAGCCCCTCCCACCCCGGCTCCCAGCCGCCGGTGACATAAGTGGCGGCGAACAACGGGCCCCACACCCAGACCGGTGCATCCAGCAGGTACACCGGAAGCGCGAGCAGGAACAGCACCACGGAGGCCAGGGCCCACCGCGCCTCCGGCATCGCCAGCAGGCGCGTACGCCGCCTCGGCGCCACCGGGCGCGACACCCCGGCGATCGTCGGCTCGGGCCGTTGATCCACGACAGAAGACATGACAAAGCAACCCTTCACGGGCGGACGACAGGCAACGCGCCCACCATACAGGAATGAATGAACAGGTCTTCATGTGTTGCGCGTATGATGACGCCATGGGCCACGGAGCAGACGCCAGGAGCAGTGCCACCACCCGCGAGCGGCTCGACACGGTCGGCGCCACCGACGTCGCCGCCACCCTCCAGGCCCTCGCCACACCCTCCCGGCTGCACATCCTCGCCCGGCTTCAGGAAGGTCCCAGCTCCGTGGGCGACCTCGCAGACGCCGTCGGCATGGAAGCCTCCGCCTGCTCCCACCAGTTGCGCCTGCTGCGCAACCTCGGCCTGGTCACCGGGGAGCGCCACGGCCGGTCGATCATCTACGCCCTGTACGACCACCATGTGGCCGAGCTGCTGGAGCAGGCCCTCTACCACGTCGAGCACCTGCGCCTGGGTGTTCCCGACACGCCCGCGGAGGCGGCCGGGCCGGGCCTTGCCCGCTGACACTGCTTCCCGAACCGGGAACGGGTAGCGGCTCGGGCCGCTAGGGCGAGCGGCTTCGGTCAGCAGTGAAAGCCGGGGCCGTCAGTGCTCAGCCTCTGCACGCCGGGGCCTGAACGTCGGCCGACGGGGTGCAGGCCGGGCCGGCGGGTCGGCGCCGCGGACGTACTCGACCTCAAGGAGTTGACGTTGGCCGCGCTCTGGGATCCGACCGTTCGCACCCGCTTCATCAGCCCCGCATTCGCGGCGCTCTGTCGGACTTCGGTGTGACCTTGCCCGGCGCCCTGATGGGCCGCACATAGGCAGCGTTGTCCTCGCCCAGGTCCCGCTGGTGAGGGTGTAGGTGCTGGGGTGCGGGTTGGGGAAGGTCAGGCCCAGATCCGGGAAGCTCAACTGAGTCAGCCCGGCCGGTTCTCCGGCCGGGCTGACGTGCGTGACGGGCGAACGGTGGAGGTCCCAGCGGGACGGGGGCCGTCCAAGGACTACCGGCGTGTTCTTGCTTGCCCGGTCACGGCATTGGTGTGGTGTCTGCTGTTCGCTGCCGCTATCCGGCGAGGCTGAAGGCTCCGCCTGCGGCGATCAGTGAGACGCTGCTGAGGCTGTTGATGGGGGTGGTGAGCGCGGTGCGGTCGGTGGCGGTGCCGTCGCCGAGCTGGCCGTTGTTGTTGTAGCCGACGGCGCTGACCTTGCCGTCGCGGTCGAGGACGAGGGTGTGGTAGTGGCCGGCGGAGATGGCGCGGGTGTTGGTGGCGCCATCCAGGGTGATGGGGGCGGGGCGGTTGGTGAGGGTGCCGTCGCCCTGCTGGCCCTGCGCGTTGTAGCCCCAGGTCTTGACGGTGCCGTCGGCGAGGCGGGCGACGCTGTGGTAGATGCCGGCGCTGATGTCGCGCGCGGTCGCGATGGCGTCGACCTTCACGGGAGTGAGGCGCTGAGTGGAGGAGTTGTCGCCGAGCTGGCCTTCGGAGCCGCGGCCCCAGGCCCAGACGGTGCCGTCAGCGAGACGGGCGAGGCTGTGGACATTGCCACCGGCAACGCTGCGGACGTTGGCCAGACCGGTCACGGTGACCGGGGTGGTGCGGGTCGCGGCGCTGTTGTCGCCGAGTTGGCCGTTGCCGTTGAGGCCCCATGCCTTGACGGTGCCGTCGGCGAGGACGGCCAGGCTGTGGGCGCCCCCGGCGGCGATGGCCTCGACGTCGGTGAGACCGGCTACGGTGACCGGGGTGGTGCGGGTGGCAAGGCTGTTGTCGCCGAGCTGGCCGCTGGAGTTGAGACCCCAGGCGCGCACGGTGCCGTCGGCGAGCAGCGCCAGGCTGTGGTTGGAACCGGCCGCGATGGCGACCACGCCCCGCAGTCTGAGCTGTACTGAGATTTGTGGAGTCCCTGATGCCAGGGTTACGGTCCTGGCGAAGGAGATCCACCAGCACCATGGCAGCACCCCGTAAATATCCGGACGAACTGCGCGAGCGCGCGATTCGCGAGGTCCGCACCACCGGCCGCCCGATCGCGCACGTCGCGAAGGACCTGGGCATCCACAAGGAGGCCTTGCGCGGCTGGGTCCGCCAGGCCGAGGCCGACCGCGGCGAGCGGGACGACCGGCTCACCACCGCAGAGCTCGACGAGCTCAAGCAACTCCGTAAAGAAGTAGCGGAGCTGCGGCGGGCGAACGAGATCCTGAAAGCCGCCTCGGTGTTTTTTGCCCAGGAGATCGACCGTCCCCGGACGAGGCCGAGCAGGTGATCGACCACCTGCGTGGACACGGCCTCGGGGTCGATCCCGTCTGCCGGGTGCTGGACCTGTCTCCGTCGACGTACTTCGCCCGCAAGAAGCGGCCGAAGTCGGCCCGTCGGCTCCGCGACGAGCAGCTCATGCCTCTGATCGAGGAGGTCCACGCGGACTCGGGCGGCACCTATGGCGCCCGCCGGATCACGCGGGCCCTGGGCCGCCGGGGCGTCGAGGTGGCCCGCTGCACGGTCGAGCGGCTGATGGCCGAGCTGGGCCTGGAGGGCGTCATCCGTGGCCGGCGCCGCCGCACCACGGTCCCGGAGCCGTCGGCGCCGCGTCCGCCGGACCTGGTCGACCGCGACTTCACCGCCTCGCGGCCCGATCAGCTGTGGGTCGCGGACATGACCTATGTCCGCACCTGGTCGGGATGGATGTATGTGGCATTCGTCCTGGACGTGTACTCGCGGATGATCGTCGGCTGGCAGGTCGCGAACCACATGCGGACCGAACTCCCTCTGGACGCCCTGGAGATGGCGCTCTGGCGGCGTCGGATCAAGAAGGACTCCGGACTGATCCACCACAGCGATCGCGGGTCGCAATACGTGTCAATTCGGTATACCGACCGGCTCGCGGACATCGGCGCCTCCGCCTCCGTCGGGTCGGTCGCGGACTCGTATGACAACGCGATGGCCGAGGCGCTGAACGGGACCTTCAAGGCCGAGCTGATCGAGATGCAGGGTCCTTGGAAGGACGTCGAGCAGGTCGAGCGGGCGATCTTCCAGTGGGTCACCTGGTACAACGAGGAACGTCTGCACTCCGCGCTCGACTACGTGCCGCCGGCCGAGCACGAGGAAGCCTTCTGGCGCAGCCAGGAGCAAACCCCGCAGTCCGCCTGAACCAATCAAGATCGGACTCTACGAAACTCGGGGCAGCTCAGTCCGGTGACGGTGGACGCCTGGTCCTGGTTGGTGGCGGTGCCGATACCGAGCTGGCCGCTGGTGTTGAGACCCCAGCTCTCCACGGTGCCGTTGGAGAGCAGGGCGAGGCTGTGGCTGGCTCCGGCCGCGATGCTCTCGATGTCGGCGCCGGTGAGCCCCGGCACGGTCACGGGCTTGTACTTGGCGTTGGCGACCACGCCGCCGAGCTGGTAGCTCTCGTTGGCGCCCCAGCCCTTGAGCCGCCCTTCCTGTGCGGTGGCGGCCGAGGGCCAGACCATCAAGGTCACCAGCAGCGCCAGCAGGCCCGCGAGAAGCGGGGCGCTGCGGCTACGGCCGCGGAGAAGTGCGTTCATGTCGGTCCTTAGCGATGATGTGGCGCAGGCAGGCAGCGAAGCCGAACCATTGCGCATAGTAATGACGCGGTCACTATAGGCATCCACTCGGGAGGCGCCCCGCCCTGCCAGTGGCTCCTCACACGGGCAGGGCGCGTACCCCGACGTGCGGTTGAGGCGAGCTGCGGTGACGGCCGGCCACCGGGCTTTGCTGCCGTGGCCCCGTACGGAGACCGGCCATCCTCGTGCCCGGCATGCCACTTCGGGCCCCAGCAGAGACACAGCGTGCCCACGGTCATTCCTGCTGTCGGGCGGCTTCCTTCACTCGTTCCGGGTTTTGCGTCGCAGAGGGGGACTCCGTCGCCCACACCGGTGTCCCTGCCGATCAGGTTGACCCGGCAGCCGACGGTGAACTGCGCAAAAGGTCGTCTCTGCCGTGACCGGCCGGGGTCCGCTGTTGCGTGCTCCCGGCCCGGCCTGTGGGCATGGTGATGGTGCGCCAGGTGTTCTTGGAGCTGCCGCTGGGGGCTCAGGCGTTCAGGAACGTCTCGAGGCTGGTGGACAGGGCCACAGGTGTCTCGTGCATGGGGTAGTGGCCGCTGTTGGAGATCTCCTCCAGTTCGGCGTTCGGATAGTGGCTGAGCCACGTGGCGCGCATCGCGTCGGCCGTCAGGGCGAGGTCGTGCTCCCCGACGATGACCTTGACCGGAACGGGGTTGCCGGTGATCCGTTCCGTGAGGTCGGCGGTGACCCAGTCCTTCACGTAACCGCCGAACGCCTCCCGCGTCGACCACTCCAGCGAGCGGTCGACCATCAGGTCCACCCACACCCGGCAAGCGCGCCGGCCGGTGACCAGGTCCACGATGGCCCGTCGCTTGTCGCGGTCCTGCGCGGCACCGTAGAACAGCGCCTCTCCATCGGCGTCCAGCGGATAGGCTCCGGCAGGGACCGGGGCCAGGCCGACCAGCTTCCGTACCCGGTGCGGGGCCTGGGCCAGCACCTCCTGGGCCGCCTTGCCGCCCATCGAGTGGCCGACGAGGGAAAAGCTCTCCCAGCCGAGCTCGTCGGCCAGGGCGAGGGCGTCCCCGGCGATCTCGGCGAGCGTGTACGTGCCGGTGACATGCTTGCGGTCCCCGTAGCCGCGGTAGTCGAGGAAGGCGTAGCTGAAGGTGTCGCCGTCCAGGTAGTCCAGGAAGGGCCCCCAGCCGGCGCTGGTGCCGAACCAGTCGTGGAGCGCCAGCACTTTGTGGTCACCTGAACCGATCAGGCGGTGGGGAATGCTCATGGCGGGCTTCCTCTCGTCGTTGCGGGCGAAGGGTTCGCTTTCCTCCGGGAGCGCGCCCTTCCAGGTCAGGTCCCCCGAGTCCGGCAAGTGAGCTTGAGCGTCCTGGGAGGCGTCTGCGCCCGGTCGTCTCGCCGTTGCCTACCCAGCGGGTGTCCTCGCCGATCTCTGCGCACGCACTCCGTTCATGCGGTCGTGCGCCGAACCGGATCCGGTAGGGGCGCTGAGGTGCGCAACGGACGACGGGACCGGGCAGGCGGTCCGTTCGCGCCCGTCAACCGCTCCCGGCTGTGCTCCATCAGATGTGGTGAACCCCGCAGATCAGAGGCCTGATGTGCCCGCATCTCCTCCATGATGACGACGTCTCACCCGCCCCCCTGCCATCAGGAGTACGACCATGTCCGAAACAGCCGAGCCCAACGTCGGTTCGTTCAGCATCGGCGGTCTTCTGACCGCCGAACGCGCCGGGGCGATCGAGGTACCGGAGCACGACGAGTGGCCCCTGCCGAACGGCTTCGCCTGGATCTTCCGCGGTGAGGGCAACAGCTCTCTCACCCGGCCCATGATCATGGCCGACGGCTTCAACCTCGGCCGGAGCAAGCTCGACGTGCTCTACGACGGGCTCGAGAACAACGGATACCCCTTCATCTCCGAGCTGCGCCGGCGCGGCAGGGACGTGATCCTGCTCGGCTTCGAGGAGCGCAGCGCGTCGATCCTGGACAACGCTCAGGCGGCCGAGGCCGCCATCATGCGGGCCACCGCCGAGCAGCAAGGTGACGCGCCCCTGGTCGTGGGCGGCTTCAGCATGGGCGGCATCGTCACCCGCTTCGCACTCGCTCGTCTCGAGGAGCAGCGCGTCAACCACCGGACCGCGCTGTACTTCTCCTACGACAGCCCCCACCGCGGCGCCTCCATCCCGGTGGGCGTGCAGGCGTTCTCCCACTTCATCCCGTTCCCGAACGACTTCGCCCGGCAGATGAACAGCCCGGCCGCACGCCAGATGCTGTGGCAGCACTACGACAAGGACACCGGCAAGATCGGCATCGCCCCGGAGCGCACGGAGTTCCTGGCCTCCCTGGAGCGACTGGGTGGGTGGCCGATGATCCCGCGCAAGATCGCCGTGGCCAACGGCCGCGCGGACGGGACCGGCCTGCCGGACGTGACGCCCGGCGAAACCGCTCTGCGGATCGAGCGGATCTACCCGGGCACCACCTTCTACACCCAGGCCCAAGGCGACGACACGACGGTCGCCTACCTCAACCGCAGGTTCCCCAAGGCCGAGAAGACCATCACGACCGACGGCTTCCCGGAGCTGGACGGTGCACCGGGCGGAACCCTGCACACCTACAAGATCCTCGCCGACACCCTGGAGAAGCTCGGCGGCAAAGCGGACCTGCGGCACGAGGACGTGTGCTTCGTCCCCTCAGTCAGCGCGGTCGCGATCCGCGACATCGACAAGCAGGAGCACCTGTACCGCAGCATCGGCGAAGCCGACGCGGAGGAAAGCGAGCTGGACAGCTTCCTCTGCTCCACCACGACCACCGCGCACACAGCCATCACCGAGCAGCTGTGCACCTGGATCATGGACCAGCTCCCCCACTGACCGCCCAAGCGCCCATCGGGACAGCCGACCGCCCGTGGCGGGGTCGGTCACACGGCATGATCGGAGCAGCCGTACCGGCGAACACTCCTCGCCGGTACGGCACTCACACATGCCGCAGGACCGCGCTGTCAGCTGAGCCAGCAGGACCCTTCAACGACCCGGATGCGGGTGCCGTGGCTGATCCTCGGGATCTGGCCCGGGCAGGAGGAACGCGCCGGTCCAGATGGAGGCGTACGGCCGACGCCTCAATGAAGGTCGTCACCATGTCTCCCTCACGTACCGGTGGACAGGAGTCTCGGGGCGTCGGCGTAGGCGGCAACGAACTGGTCGATCTGCTGGTATCCGGTGCGCAGCAGGAAGGTGTTGAGGCGGCCGTAGGACTTGGCGCCCAGGATGAAGAAGTGCGGTTCGGGGTTGCGCAGGGCGTCGATGCCGACGGCCGGCTGGGTGAGGCAGTCGCCGCCCGCTGAGCCGAGGAGGGCGGCGGAGAGGTTCATGGGGGCGCCGGTGGCGTAGCACTCGTGGACCTGCAACTGCCGGTAGAGGGAGGCGTCGCCGGTGTACCCGGTCAGCGCCACGACGTGGTCGCAGGAGATTTCGTGCGGACCGCCCTCGGTGGCGAGAGCGACGCGGATCCGGTCACTCTCGGGGCTGAGGGCATGGATGTAGGCGCCGGTGTGGACGGTGACGCGGTCGTTGGCGCCGTCGGCGAGGGCCCGGGATGTATCGACGAGGTGCTGGCGGCCGGGCAGGGTGTCGTCGGGTACGGCGCCCCAGTCGGGTGCCGGTTTGCGCACCACCCATTCGACGCGGGTGCCAGGCAGGCCGGCCAGGTCGCGGGCCGCGGTCTGGGCGGACTTCCCGGCGCCGACGAGCAGGACGGTTCCGGCCCAGCGGTCGGACTCTTCGGTGTTGGGGAGGGTGCGGGTGATGCGGTCGGCGAGGGCGCGTTCGCCGGGGGCGGGGATCCCGCCGGGGCCCAAGGTGTTGGGGTGGGAGTAGGCGCCGGTGCAGTCCAGGACGAGGTCGGCCTCGGCGATGGCCTCGCCGTCGGGGGTGTCGAGCAGGAGAGTGAAGGGGGCGGTGGCGCGGGTGCCGGTGCCGATCTGCTCGTGCTTGAGTAGGCCAGTGCGGGCGATGGCGGCCACGCGGGTGCGGTAGCGGATGCGGCCTTCGAGGGCGGGCAGTGCGGCGACCGGGTCGAGCAGGCGGGTGGCCAGTTCGGCCCCGGTGGGGCAGTTGTCGCCGGCCGGGGTGTCCGGCAGGCGGGCCCTCATCCGGTGGGAGACGTTGAGGTCCCACGGGGTGAAGAGCCGGACGTGGCCCCAGGCCCGTAGGTGGGCGGCGACGGTTTCTGCGGCCTCATAGACGGTGAACGGCCAGCCGGCGTCGGCGCAGGCGAGGGCGGCGTCAAGGCCGATGGGCCCGGCACCGAGGATCGCGACGTGTCGCTGCATGGTGCACTCCCTTTCCGTACGGGTCAGATGGCGCAGTGGACGGGGCGGGGCAGGGTGCCGTCGGTCAGGCGGGCGGTGAAGAACCGCTCGGTGACCAGCTGTTGGCCCACGGCGAGCGCGGTGCCGGCGGGCGCGAGGTGCATGTCGGGGCTGGTGGCGAGGTCGGCTCCGGCGGGGTGCCAGTGCAGTCCGTCGGCGGTGACGGTCAGTTCGGGGATGCTGGAGTCCTCGCCGATCTCCACTCCGGTCTCGGCGAAGCCGCGCCGCAGCAGCGGGCGTACCGCGAAGTGGTCCGCAGGTAGACCAAGTTCGGCCAGCAGCTCGGCGACCGCGGGGACCTCGTGCGTGTTGTCCGGGGTCTCGGTGAGGGCGACGCGCGGCGGCAGGCCGAGGTCGATCAGGTGGCGGATGCCGTCGATGGTGCGCTGCCATGAGCCCGAGCCGCGATGTAGATCATGAGTGTGGGCGGTGGCACCGTCCAGGGAGGTCTGGACGGTGAGTTTGCGGCCGGCCAGATCCGCGAGGCCGTCGGCGCGACGGCCGCGGAGCAGCATCGCGTTGGTCATCACGATGGTGGGCAGTTCGGCGGAGGCGTAGTCGAGGAGGCCGACGATATCGGGGTGCAGGAAGGGCTCACCGCCGGTGAGGTACAGCTCGGTGAATCCGGCCTGTGCGGCCTCGTCGACCAGGGCGCGGAAGGTGTCGGTGGTCAGGGTGCGGGGAGCCGCCTTTGGGGAGGAGGCGACCGCGCAGTAGTCGCAGGCCAGGTTGCAGTGGAAGTTGGTGTAGATCCACAGCCGGGACGGGAAGTACGGGGTGCCGAACAGCGGGACCACCGGCCGGTCGCCTTGAAAGGCTTGGGGCGTGGTCTCTCCCCAGCCGTCGTCCGCGGGGCGGAAGCCGGCGGGCAGAGTGGAGCGGTAGAGGTGGTAGCGGCCCCGGGAGCGCTCGCGTGGCGGCAGGATTTCCAGGCAGGTGGTCCACCAGCCGGTCTCGATGGTCTCGGCGAAGATCTCGGGCAGCCCCGCGGCGCGCATCGAGGCGGCCTGCTGCTGCCAGTCGTACGCGAGCGGGATCAGCTCGGCGGTGACGTGCCCGTCGGACAGGTCGAGGATGGCGTACCAGACTTCGCGGCGGCCGTCGTTGGCGGGTTTGCCGAGCACGCCGACGTTGACGGCGAGGGTGTCGCCGATGCGCCGCTGCCAGGGCAGGCCGCTGTGGGTGCACAGGACGACATCGGCGCCGGACGTCTCGGCGCGCAGGCGGTGCTGCTCCTCGGGCAGTGACTCCCACCAGAAGTCGTTCAGAGCCAGGGTCGAGCCGTGGACCATGTGGACGTCGACGCCGTCGATGGTCTCCCGGCGTTCGGTGGGCAGGGTGCCCATCCAGGCGGCGAAATCGCGGCTGGTGGTGGCGAGGGTGTGGTCGTAGATCAGTTGGGCGTACTCGTTGTCCTTGGGGTCGCGGTAACCGCAGCCGCAGTCGGTGTCGCCACGGGCGATGGCCACGTCGTAGTTTCCCGCGACGCACTCGACGGTGTTGTCGGTGAGGATCGGCCACAGAGCGTCGACGTCGGCGCCGAAGCCGCCGAGATCGCCCAGACAGAACAGCCGCTCGGCGCCCCGGGCGCTGGCGTCGTCGACGAATGCCTGGAGGGCGTACGGGTTTCCGTAGGGCCCTCCGCAGACTGCGATGCGCATGAGGTCGGTCTCCAAGGAGTCGTATGGATCGTGCAGGATGAGAGGGCTCAGGGACGGCCGGTGTGTGGCACGGCCGGGGCTTTCTTCGGGAAGAGGCTGGGGCCGGCGGTGTAGCGGGCGCGGATGGCTTCGGGGTCTACGCCGGCGAAGTACAGCAGCTTCAGGTACTGCATGAAGGCGATCATGCGCCAGGTCCCGTGGGCGACCAGGCGGCGTGAGGAGGCCGTCGATGTGGCGGGCAGCAGGCGCAGCGGGCCGCGGCGGTGCAGGCGCCGTGACATCTCCAGGTCCTCCATGATGGCCAGGTCAGGGAAGCCTCCGAGTTCGTCGAAGACGGTGCGGCGGATGAACATGGCCTGGTCGCCGAAGATGTGGTGGAGGCGGCGGGCGCGGGCGTTGGACGTCCACGCGAGGTAGTTCAGGGCAGGGGTGCGGCGGTCGAAGCGGAGGGTGAGGCCGCCTCCGACCACGGCCGGGTCGGCGAGTGCGGCCCGGATCTGGTCCAGCGCATCGGGGTCGATGTCGGTGTCGGCGTGGATGAACCAGAGGATGTCGCCGGAGGCGTGCCGGGCGCCCTCGTTCATCTGCTTGGCCCGGCCGCGTTCACTGGTGATCACGGTGGCGTGGACGGCGGCGAGTTCGGCGGTTTTGTCGGTGGAGCCGCCGTCCACGACGATCAGCTCGCAGTCGGGGAAGTTGCGGCACAGGCGGCTCACCGCGCGGCGGATCGCGGCCTCCTCGTTCAGTACCGGGACGATGATCGACACGTGTGTCATGGCGCCTGCCCGGGCCGGATCAGAGCGGCGATCGGCGCGGGCAGCGCCGGATCGGCGAGGAGGGCGGTCGCGTCTTCGGGGGTGTCCAGATCCCGCAGTGGGCGCAGCAGTTCCACGCTCAGCCCTTCGCGCCGGGCGGCGCAGCGGGTCGCCCTCAGCACCCGGTCCGTGCTCCAGACATCCACGTCGAGGGCGAAGAGCGAGGTGTGGGGGGCGCGCAGGCCGATCAGGTAGTAGCCGCCGTCGAGCGCGGGGCCCAGCACCACGTCGTGGCTCTCCAGGGCGGTGAACGCGGCGGTCAGGTGGTCGCTGGTGAGGGTCGGCGCGTCGGCGCCGATGACCAGCAGCGGGCCCGCGCCGTCGGTGAAGGCGTCGGTGACGGCGGCAGCCAGGCGCCCGCCGAGGTCTTCGCCGCGCTGGAGGCGCAAGCGGACGCCTGCCGACGTCGTCGTGCCGATGGTGTCGCCGCCGTCGGCCGGGGCGTAGGCGAGGTAGGTCCGCGGAGTGTGGGCGGTGGTCAGTTCCAGGGTGTGGCGGATGAGTCCGGCCTGGAGTTCGGCGCAGCGCTGCGGGCCGAGCAGGGGATGCAGCCGGGTCTTGACGGTGCCGGGGCGGGGCTCCTTGGCCATGACCAGGATCGAGGGGGTGCCCTGTTGGGCGGTGGCGCTCACGTGTCGAACCGGTAGACGAAGCCTGCCGCGCTCGCGCTGCCCAGGGGTGGCAGCGCGTGCCCGGCCAGCGTGGCGAAGACCTCCGTGCTGGCCGCCATGCGGTCCAGCAGCGCCTGCACCGGTTCCGGTTTCGCGGCGACGCCGTTGGCGTAGTCGGTGACGAAACCGACCAGCGCCATGGGCAGTTCGGCCTCACCGGCCAGGACGGCCTCCGGGCCCGCGGTCTGGCTGATGGCACTCACCCCGGCGGCGGCCAGGGCGGCCACCTCCGACCGTGAGTTGAAGCGGGGGCCGTCGACGTGTCCGTACACGCCCCGCGTCGCCACCCGTACCCCGGTCTGTTCGGCGGCGGTGATCAGTGCTTGGCGCAGCGGTTCGCTGAAGGGCCGGTCGAAGATCCAGTGGCCGCGTCCGGCCTCGCCGGGGGTGTCGTACCAGGTGCAGGGGGTGCCGTCGGGGAGCCGGTTGGCGGGGAAGTACAGGTCGTCGAAGACCACCAGGGAGCCCGGCCGCACGTCCGGGTCGAGGGAACCGCAGACGGTGAAGGACACCACGGCCTCCGCCTCGACGGCCAGCAGAGCGGCGAGGTTCGCCTTGTGGTCGACCTGGTTGGAGAGCCGGTGGTGACCGGCGCCATGCCGGGACAGCTGCACGATCTCCGCGCCCCCGAGGCGGCCTTCGGTGACCGTGACCTCGCCGTGGTCCGTGACGACGGTCCGCTCCGCCGCATCCTCCATGTGGGGCCAGTCGTAGCTGCCGGAGCCGGTGATCACGCCTATGCGCATGGACTGCTTCTCCTTCGGTTCTTCGGTTACATGCCGGACGTGCCGGGCGAGCGGCGTGCTGGGGTGCGGACCTCGACGATCGGCAGCAGGGTGCGCAGTACCGCGTTCTCGGCCGGGTCGAGTACGGCGTGCTGTACGCAGGCGGGGACCAGGGTGCCGTTCTCGGGGTGGGCCATGGCGTAGTGGCAGGCGGCCAGCCTCTCCTGGGTTTCGCGCAGTGCGGGGTCTTCGGCCTGCTCGCCGCGCTGCATCATCTCCCAGGCCGGGGCGACGACGTCGGCGTCCATGAACTGGTGCATGACGAAGGTGACCGGGCGCACCCGCATCCGGTGGCGGACCAGCCGCAGCAGCCCGCCGTGGCGGGCGATACGGCCCAGCCAGCGCAGCCCCGTCACCACGGTGGACGGATGACGGGCCACCACCCGCACGATCCTTGCCGCGAGGAGGGCGGGCGGGGTGCCGGTGAAGGTCACCTTCCCGAAGTAGCGGAAGAACGCGTCGCGCACGGCGAGGTCGCGCGGGTCGTCGCCGTCGAGGAACGGACACCAGCGGCTGCCGACGTAGAAGCCGTAGGCGGTGCGGTTGCAGCGCACGTCGCCGTTCTCGAAGACTCGGTAGTCCAGCCGGGCTCCGGCACCGCGCTCGATCTCCGCCCACACCGCGTCCGGGGTCGCCTCGCGGAACTTCTCCTTCCAGCGGCGCTCGTCGCCGAGGAAGGCGGCGGGCTGGAAGGAGAACATGCCAAAGCCCATGGCGTGGCAGTCGCGGATCACGCTCGCGACCTCGTCCAGGTTGCCCGGGGTGACGGTCATGTTGTGGGCGAGGAAGAACCGCACTCCGTGCTCGCGCCGAAGGCGGCGGAACATGGCGGCGAATCGGGCGCGGTAGGGGTTCAACGACTGCTCGTCGGGCGGGCGTTCGATGCCGCGGCGGCCGTACATGAACTGGTCGAAGTGCGCGGCGAAGGACAGTCGCCCGAAGCGCTGTGTGCCGTCCGGGCCGAGCGCGAGGCCGGTGAGGTAGTCGTAGTCGAAGTCGCCGTGGGTGAAGCTCATCGGTTCCCGGCCGTGGTCCCGCATGATCGCGAGGGCTGCGGCGTGGTCGTCGGGGGTGAGCAGGCTGACCTCGCCGCCGATGAGCTGGGTGTGGGCACGTGGGCCCCGCAGTTCGCGCAGCAGGCGCATCTGCGCGGCGACCTGTTCGTGGGTGTGGGGGCCGTCGACGCGTACCTGGTTGGCGTCTCTGGAGTGGTAGCAGGGGGTGCACTTGAGGTTGCACTTGGGGAAGACACCGTGGGTGCCCTCACAGCCGACGCCGTGCCGGCCGAGGATCTGGCCGGGGGTCCGGGCCGCGTCGGGAAGTTCCGCCCAGCGGCGCTCCATCGCCGCGGCGAACTCGGTGTCGTAGGGGCGGGTGGCGCGTTCGAGGGCGCGCAGTTTCGCGGTGATCCGCATCAGTGGTTCTCCTGCGGGTTCGAGCTGTACGAGCTGTGGCGGGCGACGAGGTGAGCTGGGCCCGGCGTAGGCCGCGCCACAGCAGCCCGGCGTACAGCAGCATCAGGGCGTCCTCGACGAGGACGTACCAGCGCAGCGGCTGGGGGAGGTAGGTGCCGAAGCAGCCGCAGTTGTCGACGACGAGTCCCCGGGCGAACGCCTGAGAGGCCAGGACGGCCCACACCACCGCCACGCCGGTGTACAGCCAGACGGGCGTGGTGGCGCGGGAGCGGGGCCGGGCAAGGAACCAAACAGCCGTTACGGTCTCGGTGCTGATCAGCGCCACGGCCAGGGCGGTCGAGGCCGCACCTGATGTCAGGCCGTAGGTGGTCAGGATGGCGGGCATCGCGTCGAATGAAGCGGACTGGCCGAGCGCCATCGCCGCGAGGAGCAGGCCCAGGACGAGACGCAGGATCACCGGATCACCCCTCTGCGGAGTTTCAGCAGCGCACCGATCGCGCTGCTGCCCCGGGCGAGACGGGCGTAGACATCGGCCAGCGCGGTGTGCCAGGGCCCGTCGGCGTAGGTGGGGTAGGGGTGCACGGTGCGGGCGTAGTCGGAGGGCGTCCAGCCCAGGCGCACCGCCGCCGCGAGGTGGGCGATGGTCTCGCCGGCCCTCGGTGACACGACTGTGGCCCCGACGATCTTTCCGCGCGGGCCCAGCACCAGGGTGGTGAAGCCTTCGGTGCGGCCGTCGGCGACCGCCCGGTCGACCCGGTCGTTGTCCAAGGTGTGGACGCGTGTGTCGTCGCCGTATTTCTCCCGCGCCTCGTCCGCGGTCAGTCCGACGCGGGCGATCTCGGGATCGGTGTACGTCACCCAGGGCACCGCCCGGTAGTCGATGGGGCGGCGCACCCCCAGCAGAGCGTCGACGGCGGCTGCTCCGCCCTGCGTGCCGCCCAGGTGGGTGAAGGCCGAGAGGCCGGTCACGTCTCCGGCGGCGTAGATCCGGTGGTTGGTGGTGCGCAGCCGACCGTCGGTGCGGATATGACCGGCGTCGGTGAGTTCCACGCCGGCCGCCTCCAATCCGAGCCCGTGCGTGTGGGAACGGCGCCCCGTGACGGCCAGCAGGGCGTCGTAGGGCAGAGGACCACCGGGCCCGTGAACGGCGTCGGCATCGACTCTCTCGGCGCGGTAGTCGGTCAGTACGGTGACGCCCTCGGCTTCCAGCCGCTCCCGCAGCACCTGCGAGGCCCGGGGCTCCTCGCGCGGCACCAGGCGGTCCATTGCCTCCACGAGGGTGACCTGCGAGCCGAGCCGGCCGAACGCCTGGCCCAGCTCGCAGCCGATCGGCCCGCCACCGAGCACCACCAGGCGACGCGGGAGCTCCGACAGCCCCAGACCATGTCGCTGGTCAACGGCTCGGCCTCGGCCAGGCCGGGGACCGGCACCAGGGCCGGCGAGGAGCCCGTGGCGATCAGCGCGTACCGGAAGGAGACCTCCCGCCCGCCAGCGGTAAGGGTTCCCGGGCCGGTGAAGGACGCTGCGCCGTAGGTGACGTCGACTCCGTACGGGGCGAGTGCCTCAGCTGAGTCGTGGGGTTCGATCGCGCCGATCGCCCGCTTCACCTCCGCCATGGCCGCCGTGAGGTCGGCCGGACCGGTCACCGGCGGGAGCCCGTAGGCAGTGGCGCGGCGGGCGGCCTGGACGTCGGCGGCGACATGCAGCAGTGCCTTGCTCGGCACACATCCTGTCCACAGGCAGTCCCCGCCCAGGCGGTCGCGTTCGACGAGCAGCGTGCGGGCGCCGAGGCGTCCGGCGGTGCGGGCCGCGGTCAGACCGGCACTGCCGCCGCCGATGACCACCAGGTCGTACCTCTTCATGGTGCGGGACTCTCTGTCGGTGCGCCGTCGTGGGACGGCCGGCGCGGGCGGGGGACGGGAAGGGAACCCGTTGACACAGGCGGTGCCTTCCCTTTCCCGCCCCCACGATCTCGGTCGCGATGGCCCTCCCGCTTCATCCGCGCGCCTGCGGCGTGTCCCAAACGGAATGCGTGACCAGCCCGGCAGGGTTCCCGAGGGCAAGCACAGGGGGCGCGAGCCGCCTCCATAAGTCACAGGAGGGGCGGGGCTGGATGGACGAACCGGACTGGCAACGATTCATCACCGCATACCACCAAGAGCACGCCGGCATCACCGAGCAACTCTTCTCCCTGGCCAGCGCCTCACCGTATGCCTGGCTGGCCGAACCGCTGCGAGGCATCGAGGGCACGGTCCTCGACCTGGCCTGCGGTTCAGCACCCACCCGTCAGGAACTCCCGGACGCCGACTGGGTCGGAGTCGACCTTTCGGCCGCGGAACTCGCCGAGGCGGCCCGGCAAGGCCGGGGGCCGCTGGTGCGGGCCGCAGCGGACGCACTCCCCGCTGCCTCGGCGAGCGTCGGGGCGGTCTGCGCGGCCATGTGCCTGCCGGTGGTCACGCCCCTGCCCCAGACGCTGGGGGAGATCCGGCGTGTGCTGCGGCCCGGAGGCGTGCTCGCGGCGCTGGTGCCCTCCCAGTCCGGGCTCTCCCCGTCCGGGATGCTCGGCTGGGTGCGGGTGATGGCGGCCCTGCGCGCCGTACGCCAGCCGTGGCCCAACCCGCAGGCCCGCGACCGACTTGCCTCCCATCTGCGCGCGGCCGGGTTCCGTGTCCGCAGCGACGAGCGGCACGTCTTCACCCTGGCCATCGACTCGGCCGACGCGGCGGCCCTGCTGGCAGATGCTCTCTACCTGCCCGGCCTCACCGCCCACCGGGCTCGGGCCGCCAAGCGCTCCCTCGCGAGATGGGCAACCCCGGGGCGGCGTCTGGAACTGCCACTGCGTCGCGTCGTGGCCGAACTTCCTACCGACCAGCCGTGACAGGAGACACCATGAACCGCCCGGCAGCCGGTCTGCCCGCGACCGAGCTTCCACCGTCCGCCACGGACCCGGACGAGGTGGGACGGCGGCCGGCACGTGCGGCGTGGATACGGCTGGCCTTCCTCGTGTTGCTGCTCCTTGCGCTCGGCTCCTGGGTGGCGCTGGGGGCGGAGACCTGTTGCGTGATGTGCGCCAGTGGGTTGACTCGCTCGGGATGTGGGGGCCGGTCGTCTTCGCGGTCATCTACGCCCTGGCCGTGACGGCCCTGCTGCCTGGCTCCGTACTGACCGCCTCGGCCGGCGTGCTGTTCGGGCTTCCGGTGGGGGCCGGCGCGGTGCTCGTGGGCGCGACGGCGGGCGCGGCTCTCTCCTTCGGCCTGGCGCGCTGGCTGGGGCGTCCGGTGGTCGCCCGGTACGCAGGTTCGGGGCGGCTGGCCGGGCTGGACGCCTTTCTGACGCGCCGGGGCTTTGTTGCCGTCCTGCTGGTGCGGCTGGTGCCGCTGTTTCCCTTCTCGGTGATCAACTACGGGTCCGGGGTGGCCGGTGTCCGCTTCTCCTCCTACGTCACTGCCACGGCCTTGGGCATCATCCCGGGCACCCTTGTCTACACCGGGCTCGGCGGTTCCCTGGGCGACCCCGGCTCTTTGGGGCTGTGGATCGCGCTGGGCGCTCTGCTCGTGCTGAGCGCGGGCGGCTGGTGGGCGGCACGGGCGCTCCGCCCTCGGAGCAGGCCGGCGCCTGGACAGGTCTAGACGTGCAGGACGGGGCGGTAGACGAGCTCTTGGATGTTGCCGTCGAGCGTCCGGCTCTCCACCAGCTCCAGGTCGAAGTCGGCTGCGCCCCGGAAGACCGGGTCCAGTCCGCTCTGACCGGTGATCACAGGAAAGAGCGTCACCTGGACGACGTCGACCAGCCCGGCCGCCATCAGCGCCCGGTTCATCGACAGGCTGCCGTGCGAACGCAGCGGCATTTCGGACTCCTCCCTGAGCCGGGCGACGATGTCGACGGCATCGCCGCTCACCACGGTCGCATCCAGTCCGTCCAGGGGGCCTTCCAACCTGGTCGACACCACCGTGGTCGGCAGGCTGGCCATCCGGGTAACCCATGGGTCACGGACTTCGGACCCTTCCGTGCTCGAGGCCAGCATGTACGCGAACTCCCGGTAGGTGTTGGCCCCCAGGACCATCCGCTGCTCCTGCCCGTACAGGGCCAGCCGATGGGCGAGGAGCTCGGGGCCCCGCTTGCCCCAGTAGCCCGCCCTGTCGCCGCCGGTGTTGCCGAAGCCGTCAAGGGTGGAGAAGACGTCGAAGGTGTAGGTGGCGGTCATGATGCGCTCCCGGGGCCGGTTGATCAGGTGTACGGGTAGACCGGACTTGACGGCGAAACTCATCGCCCCCGGACTTCTGGTCTCCCGCCGCCCGGTATGAGGCCCCGGGGCTTGACCGTGGCCGACGGCACGGGAACGGAGAAACCCAGGTGGCAACGCTGTTCACGGGCCTTGGCTGGTCGCTAGCCCATCCAGCGAGGCTTGGAAGGACACAAATCGGAAGGACACAAAGGGGAATGACGACCGTCGCACAGCGGGTTCCCATCCTGCTCCGGTGAACCACCGGGCGGTGCGCGAGAACTCACTCATCCGGGAGAGACATGGCGACGAAAAGCGTATCCCCGGGGCGACAGACGCCCCTGCCGTCCGTGGCGGAATCGGTCAGGGAGTACTACGGCAAGGTGCTCGCCTCCTCAGCGGACCTCAAGACCTCGGCGTGCTGTACGGACGTGGCGCCGGCGCCACACATCGCTACGGCTCTGAGCCGTGTGCACGACGAGGTCATGGAACGCTTCTACGGCTGCGGCTCGCCCATCCCGCCCGCCCTGGAGGGAGCCACCGTGCTCGACCTGGGCTGTGGCAGCGGCCGGGACGCCTACGTGCTGTCCCAGTTGGTCGGCCCGACAGGCCGGGTGATCGGCGTCGACATGACCGAGGAACAACTCGCCCTCGCCCACCGCCACCAGGACTGGCATGCCGAGCAGTTCGGTTACGCGAACACCGACTTCCGGCACGGTTACATCGAGGACCTGGCCGGGGCAGGCATCCCGGACGCCTCGGTGGACCTCGTGGTCTCCAACTGCGTCGTGAACCTCTCCCCGGACAAGCCGCGCGTTCTCTCCGAGATATTCAGGGTCCTGCGGCCCGGCGGTGAGCTGTACTTCTCCGACATCTTCGCCGACCGCCGCCTGCCCGCCGTGCTCCTGGACGATCCCGTCCTCGTGGGCGAGTGCCTCGCCGGAGCCCTGTATACGCAGGACTTCCGGCGCATCCTCGACCGCGTCGGCTGCCCGGACCTGCGTACCGTCAGCGTCTCCCCGGTGACGATCGGCGACCCGGACATCGGGCGGAGGGTCGGCTTCGCCGCCTTCACCTCCCGCACCGTCCGCGCCTTCAAGCTCCCGCTGGAGGACCGCTGCGAGGACTACGGCCAGGTCGCCGTCTACCACGGCACGATCGGCGAGTACCCGCACGCTTTCGATCTCGACGACCACCACCGCTTTCCCGCCGGCAAGCCGGTGCTCGTCTGCGGCAACACCGCCGACATGCTCTCCGCCACCCGCTACGCCCCCCATTTCGCCGTCACCGGCACCAAGAGCCGGCACTACGGCCTGTTCCCCTGCGCCCCCGCCGGGGAAGCGGCCGCATCAGGCCCGGGCGCCGCACCGGGCTGCTGCTGACCGGCCGGACCGCCCGCAGCCAGGCCGGTAGCCTTCAGCAACGGTGCCGGCCCTGGCCCGAGGGTGTGCTGAGCTCCTTCGCGAGGCGCCGCATCCGGGCAGAGGCGAGAGAAGGGGGCGTCCGCCGAGAACTGTTCCGCAGGGAAGCCTTGATCAGCTGCAGCAGTTGCAGAGTCCCGCTGCAGGCCCAGCAGCGGTCGATGTGTGCGGCCATCCGCACACGCCGGCCCCCGGCAAGCTCACCATCGGCATACGCCTCCACCTGTCCGCGCAGCCGGAGATGCCGGATCGTCTCCCCGCACGTGACCCATACGCGCCCCGGCACGGGGCCCCTCTGCCTCGTCATGCAGCGGGAACCCTCCAGCCGCCCGCCGCATTCCAGCGGCCCCCGCACGCTTGCGGGCCCTTCAGCCGACTACGGTGGCACCCGGGCGGACCGCAGAGCACGAGCAGAGGGAATGCGGGCCCGGGCAGAGGGGGTTTCCGCCGTGTGGAAGACCAAGTGACAGCGCCACCGGACCCTGCGGACCCGCGGAATCAGGCGTTCGCCGCCTATGTACTGCCGGAGGTGCCGGTCCTGCTGCGTGTGGCGATGACGCTCACCGCACAGCCGGCGGACGCCGAAGACCTGGTGCAGGACACCTTGTTGCGCGCCTACCGGGCCATCGACCGCTTCGACGGGAAGCACCCGCGTGCATGGCTGATGACCATCATGCGGCGGGCCGAGATCAACCGCCAACGGCGTCGCCGTCCCTGTCTGCTGAACGACCCCGACACCGATCTGGACCGGCTCAGCTCTACAGGGCCCACCGGATCGGCGGAAGAAATCGTGGTCGGCCGGGAGTTCGACGAGGTGGTCGACGAGGCGCTGAGCGCGCTGCCGGACAAGCACCGCCAGGTGGTGCAACTGGTGGACATCGACGGCCTGTCCTATGCCGAGGCCGCCCACCTGCTGGACGTGCCCGAGGGCACCGTGATGAGCAGGCTGCACCGGGCACGCAAGCGGATACGGGCACGACTGGCCACAGCAGGACTGGCACCGAAGCGAGGTGTGATGTGAACAAGCGTCCATGGTGGCGTCGTCCAGCGGCTGAGCGGCGGATGAACTGCCTGCAAGTCGCACGCGTGATGCAGGCATACCTCGACGGAGAAACGGACGAGATCACCGCCCGCCGGGCCGCAGCACACCTGGAGGACTGCCGACGCTGCGGCCTCGAAGTGTCCGTCTACCAGGAGATCCGCAACGCACTCGCCCGCCGGGCAGAGCCCGACAAGCAGGCTCTTCAGCGCCTGCAGGCGTTCGGCACTTCCCTCCTGAGCAACTATCCGGCCGGAGAGGACGGCACCGAAAACAGGGCTGAGCCCCCCACAGGCACCTGAACAGCACTCCGACGAGATCCGTTCGCCGCAAGCTCATATTGCCCGCCTGCCGTAGCGGTGATCGGAGCCGCAGCCGCGTGACCAGTGCTGATGCATCGCTGAGGCAGAGACAGCCCCACTCGCTCCGCCACCAACCCGTCATGCCGCACTCGAGTACTTCCCGGCGGGCTTCGCAGACGGGAGGCTGCGGCGGGGTCAGGCGGAAGGCGGGGCGGGGCTCGCGATGCGGAACAGTACGTGGCGGGCCTTGCGCTGGACCTCCTCGAGCAGCCCCTGGGCGGCCATGCCGCGCAGGGCCTGGCGGACGTCCCGGCGCGAGGCGGCGCCGAGTGCGGCTCGAAAGTCGGGGATGTGTCCGCCATGCCCGTCGACGTGCTCGAAGCTGAGGGTGAAGGGCTGCGGAAGCACCTCAATCACCGTCATGAAGTCCAGGGCCAGCAGCGCTGCCCTCTCCTCCAGCGATTCGAAGCCATGCATCCGCCCTGTAGAGACCAGGAACTCCAGCCCAGGCCGATGCCTCTGCTTCGTCCTCCAGGTGAACCCGCGAACCGGCTTCGACGACAGCACCGGCACCGAACCCAGGTCCCGGACCGGCCAGATGACCTCCGACCGGTTGATCTGCCACGCGGCCGTCCAGCGGCTCGCCCAGTTGTCCCGCATCACCAGCCGCGTACGCGCCCCGTCCAGGTTCCTGTGCGGCGACATCAGCTCGTCCAGGACGCACTCATCGGAACGGACCTGGGAGCCCGGCTTCGGTTTCACCCTGAGCTGCCCCGAGTTTCGTAGAGTCCGATCTTGATTGGTTCAGGCGGACTGCGGGGTTTGCTCCTGGCTGCGCCAGAAGGCTTCCTCGTGCTCGGCCGGCGGCACGTAGTCGAGCGCGGAGTGCAGACGTTCCTCGTTGTACCAGGTGACCCACTGGAAGATCGCCCGCTCGACCTGCTCGACGTCCTTCCAAGGACCCTGCATCTCGATCAGCTCGGCCTTGAAGGTCCCGTTCAGCGCCTCGGCCATCGCGTTGTCATACGAGTCCGCGACCGACCCGACGGAGGCGGAGGCGCCGATGTCCGCGAGCCGGTCGGTATACCGAATTGACACGTATTGACCGGATTCAACCGGTCGTTGCAACACCAGCTTGTTGAAGCAACTGTAGCTGGTCGTTGAACGCCTCGGCGGGTGTCTTCCAACCGAGCGCCTTGCGGGGTCTGCTGTTGAGAGTGTGAGCGACGGCCTCGACTTCCTCGGCGGACCATCTCGAGAGATCGGTGCCTTTCGGGAAGTACTGGCGCAAGAGCCCGTTAGTGTTCTCGTTCGTGCCGCGCTGCCACGGACTATGCGGATCGGCGAAGAACACGGGGATTCCCGTCTCGACTCTGAATTGCGCATGGGCCGACATCTCCTTGCCGCGGTCCCAGGTCAGCGACCGCGCCAGCTGCTCGGGCAGCGTCGACATCGTATTGGTGAGTGCGGTCTTCATCGTGATCGCCCCATAACCACCCAGCGCAGGACCATTCTTGACCGATCGCTTGTGCCGGTAGCCTTCCTCGCGCGGCAGGTGAACCAGCATCGTGAATCGAGTTGACCGCTCGACGACAGTGCCGATCGCGGACCGCTCCAGCCCGATGATCAGGTCGCCTTCCCAGTGGCCGGGAACGGCACGGTCCTCGACTTCGGCAGGCCGTTCACTGATCAACGCTTCGGGCGTCACATGCGCCCAGGTCTTGCGACGCGAACGAGCACGCGGGGCACGCAGCGCGCGGCCCGTGCGAAGGCACAAGATCAGCTCCCGCTTCAGCGCCCCGCGGCCCTGAATGTAGAGCGCCTGGTAGATCGCCTCGTGGCTGATGCGCATGGACTCATCATCCGGGAAATCAAACTTGATCCGGTTCGCGATCTGCTCCGGACTCCACGCCTGCACCCACGCGCGGTCCTTGCGGTGCGGCTTGTTCCGCCCCGTCCACGCGCCTGTCGCAGGTCCTGCGATCGCCTTGCCGCCGGGCGTGCTGATCTGTCCGGACAGTCGCTCCTGGACGTACGCGTGCAACCGCGGATTGGCGACCAGCTTCGATGTCTTCGGCCGGCGTGCGGCCATGTCCGATTTCCATTGCGCGACCGATGCCCGGTAATCGAGCTTCCCGCCCCTGGTGGCCGCGTTGCGCCGCAACTCGCGGGAAATCATCCCCGGATCGCGGCCGACTTGCCGAGCGATTTCACGAACGCCCTTGCCTTGGGCGTTGAGGAGCGCGATCTCCTCCCGCTCAGAGAACGACAGGTACCTGCCCGAATTCGGTTTCGGATCGAACGGTCGCATGCCGCCACACTGCCGAAACCAGCGAGTGGCCACCGCTGGCGCCACGCCGATATCCGCGGCCGCTTCCTCCGCGAGGAGACCTTTGGCGATTTCATCCCAGAAAGCTGCTTCGATATGACGCTGAAATTTGGGATGCCCCGGAGACCTCAACTTTGACCGTGTCGCCCGATCGGCTGCCTGCTGACGACGAACCATCCCACACCTCGCTGATCATGAGGTGTTGCGACGACGGATTGAATCCGCCTTCGCTGCCGCGGTCGCTGTGGATCACGCAGCCGGGTTGCAGTCCACCGCGGCCGTGGGCCATGTCCAGTGCATCGATGACGAGATCGGCGCGGTGGTGGTCGGCCATCGAGTAGCCGACGACCTCGCGGGTGGCCAGGTCGAGCCAGCAGGCGAGGTAGAGCCAGCCCTCGCCGGTGGGCAGGGCGGTGATGTCGCCGACCAGTTTCGTGCCGGGCATTTCGGCGTGGAATTGGCGGCCGATCAGGTCCGGGGCCGTCCTGGCCTTCTTGTCCGCTCGTGTCAGCGAACGCCGCTTGTGGCGGGTCACGCCCTGGATGCCGTGCTCGCGCATGAGACGGGCGACCCGTTTACGGTTCACCGCCCTTCCCAGACGCCGCAGTTCGGCATGGACGCGCGGGACGCCATAGGTCTGGCGCGAGCCGACGTGGATCACGGTGATCTCGTGCACCAGGGCCTGGTCGGCGGCCCGGCGGGCGGCCCGGGGCTTTGCCTCGGCGAGCCAGGCATATAACGAGGAACGGGCCACCTTGAGCAGGCGGCAGAGGAAAGCGACGCCGTGGGTGGTCTTCTCCGCCTCGATGAACGCATACGTCTCGCTCACCGATCGCTCTCCTTCGCGAAGAAGACCGCGGCTTTTCGCAGAACCTCGATCGTCTTGGCCTGCTCGGCGTTCTGCCGACGCAGGCGCTTGAGCTCCTCGCGCTCGGCGGTCGTGAGTTCTCCCGGGGCGCCCTCGCCACGGTCGGCCTTGGCCTGGCGGTACCAGCCGCGCAGGGACTCAGAGCTGATGCCGAGTTCCCGGGCGACGGCGGTGACCGTCTTGCCCGTGGAGTCGACGAGCGCAATGGCGTCCCTCTTGAACTCCGCGGTGTACCGCTTCGTGTACTTGCTTCCCACCTGGTGCTACTTCCTCTGGAACCTCAGGTCCCAGTCTCCAGGTGTCCACGATCAAGGGGAAGGTTCACCCGCCGATAGGCGGAGCCGGGCCCGCGGGCGGCTCCTGCCGTCGGCCCTTCGCCGCCCGCCGAATGCTTCCGGGCCCGCAGGGGCGCCCCGTGCTCGCCCGTCCGGTGGCGTCCGCCTCTTGCCGACGCGCCGCCCGGGGTCACCGACCGTACGGGCCGGTCGAACCGCGGGCGACCAGGCGGGGGTTCAGTACCTCGTGACGGTCCGTCGTGCGGCCGCCCGAACGCTGGAGCAGGAGGCGCACCGCGGTCCGGCCCAGTTCCGGGCGGGGCTGGTCGATGCTGGTGAGGCGGGGCCTGACCAGTGCGGCCAGGGTGCTGTTGTCATAGCCGACGACCGACAGCCGCTCGGGTACCGGTAGGCCCAGGTCGTGCGCGATGTCCAGCAGCGCCACTGCCGTGAGGTCGTTGTTCGCGATCAGGGCGCTCACGCCGGATCTCAGCAACGGGGCAACACGGAGAGGGAGTTCTTCGACGCTCTCGGCCGCCACGGTGTGCGGGGACAGCCCGGCCCGGTGGGACGCCGTCTCATAGCCGCACCGCCTTCCCTCGGCGGCCGGGCGGCGCGAGGTGGTGACGAACGCGATCTCCCGGTGGCCGAGCCCGACCAGGTGCGTCATGGCCAGGGCGGCACCGGCCGCGTCATCGTTGGCGACGGTGTCGATGCCCGCGGGGGGGTGCTCCGGGCGTCCGACGACGACCACCGGCGTGCGGCGTGCGGCGGCTTGGAGGTCGGCCGGATCCACCCAGCTGCTCACCGCGATCACACCGTCCACGTTGAGCTGGACCAGTGTGTCGAGCTGAGATGCGAGCCGCTTGGCGTCGCGTCGGCCGTGGGCCAGCAGGACGCCGAAGCCGGCCTCGCCCGCGGCCTCTTCGATTCCGGCGACCACATCGGTGTGGTATGGGTTGGCCAGGTCCGTCAGCAGGACCCCCAGCAGCATGGTGCGGCCCTGTACGAGGCCGCGCGCCAGGGCGTTGGAACGGTAGCCCAGCTGGTCGGCGGCGGCGGTGATGCGCGCCCGGGTGCTCTCGCTCACCCCGGCGTCGCCGCGCAGGGCCAGGGAGACCAGGGACTTGGACACGCCCGCGGCCCGGGCGACGTCGAGAATCGTGGGGCGGCGCGAGGGAGCGTGCGGCATGCGTCCAGTATGCAGGCGGGGTCCGAGGCGGAGACACGGGACCCGGCGGCCCCGCCAAGTAGTGGAACGTTCCGCGTCTACGGTCGCGGCGGTGGTTGGAACGTTCCAGACGGGACCGTCCGGTGTTGGTTCTCCGGGCGCCGGAAGTTCACCCGTCCCCCCTACGTTCGCCGTCAGGACACCAGCCAGGGGAGCAGATGAACCAGCCGCACGCACCCGTATCACCCGCCCTCGCCCATCGGCCCGAGGCGCTGCTGCTCGACTTCGGCGGGGTGGTCTTCCACACCGAGAAGCGTCCCGAGGGACGAGCGGACGCAGCCGCCCTGATCCACCGCCACCTGTCCAGGGCCGGACACGCGGTGGCCGAGGAGACGCTCCGGGTCTCTCTCGACGCGGGCCTGGCGGCGCTCAAGGACTGGAAGAACGCCGCCGGCCGTCGCCGGGAGCCGGTCGAGCTGACCCACCGTGAGATCTGGGAGGACTTCCTCGCCTCCGACCTTCCGGAACCGGCTCGTGCCGTCCTGGCGGGCAGCGCGGGCTGGCTGCTCGGTGAGCTCACGCCTCTTCTCTCGGAGCACACCGTGCGCCCGGGAGTCCGTGAACTGCTGCACACCGCGCGGCGGCTCGGCGTCCGGGTCGGCATCGTGAGCAACGCCCACGCGGGCCGCTCGCACCGGGCCCTGATGCGCGAGCACGGGCTGGAGGAACTGGTGGACGTGCAGCTCTACTCCGACGAGGTAGGCATCCGCAAACCCCACCCGACCATCGTGGAGAGGGCCGCGCGCGCCCTGTGCACGCGGCCCGAGCGCTGCTGGTTCGTCGGCGACACCATCGACCGGGACGTGGCGGCCGGCCACCGGGCCGGTGTCGCGGCCGTCATCGTCACCCGCGACAAGCACACCGACAACCCGCCCTACCCGGTGTCCGTCCGCCCCCACGCCGTCTATGACACGCCTGAGGGCCTGGTCCCGGTCCTGGCCGCTGCACTGGACACCCCGCCGCCGGCTCCGTCGGCCGTCACCGCAACGGCCTCAACGCGGGCCGGCGCGGGCCCGGCCGCACTGCTGCTCGACCACGGCGGAGTCATCGCCAACGCGGTCAAGGACCCCCAGGCCCAGAAGGAGTTCGGGCTGCGGCTCGCCGCCCGGCTGAGGCGGGCGGGACACGGTGTGTCGGACGAGGAGGCCGTCGCCGCGCTGCTCGAGGCACGTGGCGCGCACCAGCGCTTCAAGAGCGAGGGCGAGCGAGGGCCCGTCGTGCCCGAGGTCACCCCGCTCCAGTACTGGCGGGATTTCTTCGGAACCTCCTTGGCTCCCGGAGCGCGAGCGTGGCTGGCCGCCGAGGCCGTCGCGCTGAGCCACGAGTGGGCCCACATCAAGAGCCGCCCCGCGCTGCGGGAGGGGGCGGCCGAACTCCTGGGCCGCTGCCGTGAACTCGGCATTCCGGTCGCCGTGGTCTCCAACACCGTATGCGGCCGCAGTGTGCGCGAGCGCATGGCGTCCTTCGGCGTCGAGGAGCTGATCGGTGTGCACGTGTACTCCGACGAACTCGGCCGGCGCAAGCCCGATGCCCTCACCGTGCGCGAGGCGCTGCGCGGGCTCTCCACGGATGCGAGGGCGTGCTGGTTCGCCGGGGACAAACCGGGCCGGGACATGGCCGCCGCACGGAGCGCCGGGATCGGCACCACCGTCCTCGTACGCGGCGGCTCGCTCGACGACGAGGCCCTGAACGGCCATCTGTCGGTGCCCGGCCCCACCCGCCCCGACCGTGTGGTGGCCTCCCTCGCCGAACTGGTCCCGCTCCTCTCCGGCAGGCCCTGACCTCGTCCCCGTACGCCGACCGGCGAACGCCTCGCCACACCTCCTCCCGACACCGGCCCGTGACCGGCCGGAGCACCGCCCCTCTCTCGCGCCCCGACGAAAGGCCAAGGCCTCAGTGATGTCCTCACCCACCCAAACAGGAGCGGCTGCCTTCCGGCCCTCCGCCGGCTTCGGCCGTCCCGACGACCCCAGCGACCTCGGCTCCGCGCAGAAGCTGATGGTGTTCGTCCTGTCGATGACCCTCTTCGGGCTCGCCAATATCCTGACCGAAGTGCTGCCGGAGGTGAAGCTCGGCCCTGTCGAACTCTCCGTCTCCTACCTGGCGTTCGTGCCCGTGGTGATGGTGAGCCTCTTCCACCCGCTGTACGCCGCCCTCGGCGCACCGCTCGGCGAGATCGTCTTCGTCGACCTGCTGATGGGCAACTTCTCCGGCTTCGCCGAACTGGAGGGCTACATCCAGCTCTCGCTCGGCCTCTACATAGCCGGCTCGCTGGTGCGCGACCCGCGCAGGCGGACCCAGGTGGCACTGGCCGCCCTCGTCGCGGTCGGCGTGGACAAGATGCTCGGCGGGATCGTCGACATCGGCAAGGTCTACGTCGGTGTCGCCGAGGCCGAGTACGTCAAGGGGCTGGCGGAGAGCGTGCTCCTGCTGGAGGGCATCGCGTTCTCCACCGACCTCCTCATCAGCGGGGTGCTGTTCGGCGTCCTCCCGGCGATGTATCTCGCGCCGAGGTTGCACGGCCGGATCGAGCCGCTGCTGGGTCTGGCACCGCGCGACCCCGACCGGCCGCTGCGGCTGCGGGCCCGGGTCAGCGCCCGCTTCCTGCTGCTCGGCATCTTCCTGGCCTTCGTCGCCACGATCGCCGCCTTCATGCAGGAACTGGACGCCAACTTCGGGGTCTGGGAGCCGGACTTCGTCGACCGGTACGGGCAGAGGTTCCTGTGGATCGGCGTCTCGGCCGCGGTGATCGTACTGGTCGGCCTCGTCCTCGCGGCCCGAGCCCTGCGCCGCTCCCGCGCCGCGCGCAGCGGGTCCCGGCCGTGACGGCCCGCATCGGCACCGCCGGACAGCACGAGGCCGAGGCAGCGGCACGAACGGACGACGTCGCTCCCGGCACCGGACCCGCCGTGGAGGTCCAGGGACTGTCCTTCCGCTATCCAGGGGCCGAACACGACAGCCTCACCGGCGTCGGTCTCACCATCGAGCGCGGCGACTTCATGGCCGTCGTCGGAGGGAACGGCTCCGGCAAGACGACCCTGTGCAAAACCTTCAACGGCCTCATCCCGCACTTCTGGTCGGGTACGTACACCGGTTCTGTCCGGGTGTTCGGCCAGGACACCACCACCACTAACGTCGCCTCCCTGAGCCACCAGGTCGGCTACGTCTACCAGGACTTCGGCAACCAGCTCGTCAGGCCGACGGTCTACGACGAGGTCTCCTTCGGTCCCGTCAACTTCGGCCTGACCGACTGGCGGGAACGCTCCGACGAAGCACTGGACCTGCTGGGAATCGCCGCCCTGCGCGACCACTACACCTGGCAGCTCTCCGGCGGCCAACAGCACTTGGTGGCGCTGGCCAGTATCCTGGCGATGCGGCCCGGCCTGGTCGTGGTGGACGAACCGGTGGCCGAGCTGGACCCGGAGCGCGCCGAGGAGATCTATCGCCGTCTCACCGACATCAACCGGCGGCTGGGGACGACGGTGGTCGTGATCGAGCACCACGCTGAATTCGTCGCCCGGTACTGCAAGAGCGTGCTGCTCATGGCCGAAGGCGCTCCCGTGTGGCACCTGCCCGTCGAGGAAGCGCTGTCCCGCTCGGGAGAGCTGGCCGCCCACGGCATTCCCGCCCCCCAGGTGGTGCGCCTCGCACGCGCGGTCGAACCCGAGGGCCCGGTACCGCTGACCGTGGAGCAGGCCGTCCGCTGGCTGGACGAGCGCGGACTGCACCCCGCCCCGGCGGAGATTCTCCCCGGACCGGCCGCCGTCACCGTTGCACCGGCCGCCGGGACGGGTCCTGCGGCCCTGCCGTCGTCCCCGAACGTCGTGGCCTCGCTCCGCGGCGTACGGCACGGCTACCGGAACGTGCACGGCGGACTCACCCCCGTACTACGGGACGTGGATCTGGAGCTGCGCGAAGGCGAGCGCGTCGCCCTCGTCGGCGGCAACGGAGCCGGCAAGTCCACCCTGCTGCGCCTGCTCACCGGCCTCAAGGTGCCCCGCTCCGGGACCGTCGAGGTCACCGACACCAACACCCGCTCGGTCAGGCCAGCCACGCTTGCCGAGCACGTTTCGTACCTCTACCAGCGCCCCGAGCAGATGTTCCTCGCCGACAGCGTGAGGGCGGACATCGCGATGTTCCCGGCCGGACGCGGCCGGCCGGACACCGACGCGCTGGTGGACGACATCCTGCAGCGCATCCGGCTCACCGCACTCGCCGACCGCGACGGGCGCACGCTCTCCGGAGGCCAGCAGCGCCGCGCCACCCTCGGCATCGGCCTCGCCATGACCCCGGCGCTGCTGCTTCTGGACGAGCCGACCTCCAGCCTCGACGTGGCCACCCGGGACGACGTGATCGCGATGCTGGACGCACTGGCGGACCGCATCCGCTGCGTGGTCGTTGCCACCCACGACATGCATCTCGTCGCCGAGTGGGCGACACGTGTCGTCGCCCTCGGCGACGGCCGGGTCCTGAGCGACTGCGACCCGGCGGAGTTCTTCGCCGACCAGGACTTGCTGAACCGCGTCCGCGTCGTACCACCGCAGATCACCGCCCTGGGAAGCGCCCTGGGATTGGCGCCGCCACCGCTCACGGTGGACGAGTGCGTCCGGCGACTGCCCGCCGCCGTGAAGGAGGCCAGATCGTGAAGAGGACCGAACGCGACACCCTGAGCGTCGAATGGGTCAAGCTCGAACTGCTGCGCACCGCGTACGCCACCCGCGGCGGCCTGCTCGCCCGGCTGGACCCGCGGATCGTGATCTTCTGGTACGTGCTGATGGCGCTGAGCCCCTGGTTCACCCACAACCTGACCATTCTGGCGATCCTGTTCACGGTGGCCGCGGCGGCCGTCGTGACCTGCCGGGTCGGCCCGCTTGTCGTCGGCCTGTTCATTTTCGGCCTGGTCACCGAGGCCGGATATCTGATCGCCGCAGCCTGGCTCTTCGACGGCGACCTCACCACGGTGCTCTCCCTGGCCGAACTCACCCTGAAACTGGGCACCGTGAGCATGGCCAGCATGGCGGCGTTCGTGTCGCTGGACCCGGAGAAGCTCTCCGACGCCCTGCTGAGCCTGCGAGCGCCGGCCCTGGTCACCTTCGGCGTGTCCTACGGCTACCGGATGCTGCCGATCCTGGTGGACGAGTTCCAGACGGTGATCGACGGATACCGCCTGCGCTTGGCCCCACCCGCCTCCCGAGGGCTGCTGGCGTGGCGCGTACTGCTGCGCGGAGCGAAGATCACCGTGTACGCCTTCTACCCCATGATGCTCAACACGGCCAAACGGACCCGAACGACGGTGGAGGCACTGGAGACCCGCGGCTTCACCTACGCCATGGTCCACTCCGATGGCCGCCGCATCCGGCTGGCCCACCTGAAGGTCCGGCCGGCGGACGTCACCGTCCTGGCGGCCACGGCCGCACTGATCGTGCTCGCCTACGTGGTCGGGGCGCAGTTCCCCAGCTACGCACAGGACTGACCCCTCGACCACCTCCCCGGCCACGCGAAGAGCTGCCGCTTCGCCCCCTCGTCCCCAACAGGGCGTAAGGAGGCGGGAAGAGCCGCCCGCACCCGCCACAGCGATCACCACAAGCCACACTGCCCCGGCCTCCACCCCCGGTCCGAGCCGGACCGGCCGTGTGTCCTGCCCGCCTTCGCGTACGACGCCGCGGCCGGTCTCATCGGGCGCCTCGCCGACCAGCTGCCCGCCACCCCCGAGGGCCAGTTGTACCTGCTCGCCCTGCCCGCGTGGGAGCTGGAGCATCTGTGGGGGGTCCTGCAGGTGCTGCGCCGCGTACGGGCTGGTGATCCGCAGACGGGCGAGCTGTACGAACTGCGCCAGGAGCTGGAGCAGGGACCGCTGCCCTGCACCGTCGACCAGTGCCTCGTCGACCTGCAGCGCGTGGTGGCCGTGCTGATCCTGGACATCCCCGCCGTACGCACGCTGGCCACCTCCCTGGCCCTCGGGGTCCGCGCGATGCCGCCGCCCACCAGGCGTACAACGAAGTCCAGGCCGCCTGGGCAGCGTTAGGCGCGCTGTAGGCGGAAGGATCAGGACCGCCAGCACCGGGTTCAGGTCAACTCGAAAATCCGTGGCAATCCGAACCCAGAGCTTCGGTAAGGTCGGCACGGTCCCGCAGCAGCGGGGCAAAAATGTATACCTATGGGGGATCAATGGGGAAATCGAGATTACTCGCTGCTATATCGACGTTCGCCGTTACGGCCACACTTCTGGGGTTTTCCGGCGGAGCACAGGCACAGGAATACTTCGAGGAGCCTCGTCTCCTTGGTTCCTACTCCCCGCCGTCAAGTCCTCAGGCAGAAGCCGTGATCATCAGTCCGGTGGACGGTGAATCTAAGAAGTGCCTGCCGACAGGCACCGGTGAGGTGTGCACCGAACTGCAGGATTCGACGGGGGCAGCGGCACGAGGGGCCACCGAGTCGGCGGTTCAGGCGGACGAGCCCTCATGTTCCCTCGAGCCGGGCATGTGGCGCCACACACGAAAGACGTATTGTGCGACCCATAAGGGAACGTACACCGAGTACGACAGCAGCACGCCGGGCAAGGTCCTCGGAACCGCGAGTTTCACGACTTACCAGGCGGCGACACTGTCGCAGACGAGTGGAACCTGGGAAGAGACCCAGAAGGTCACGATGGGCACTATGACGGGCGTGGTGACATCCGTCGATTTCAGCTGGACATCGATGTGCAGCCTCGGTTGCACTCCCACAAAGCCCAGCCCCTGGACTGGTTCGCAGAACCTCCGAGCGGGGCAGACGGCGACGGGTACGTCCAAGTTCACGGTGACCCCCAGCGCCGGAGCGTACGCCAGTGTCAGTACGAGCTACGCACTCATGGCCCTCAAGCCGGGATCGGTGCCCCTGAACCCGGAAGCCAATATCGGCAACCCGCGAAAAGTGCGCTGCGACAAGATGTTCGCGAACAACACGAGCACCGGCTGCGTCCACGCGGACGCCCGCCCGCAGCTGGTGCTGCCCCTGTCGCAGTACGGTGCGGCGGCAGCCACATACGCGTGGGCTCAGCAGAAGCTGGTGGACCGCTGGGGATCGGCGAGTAACCCCCTACGGCGTCTGGCTGACAGCGCTGCCGCAGAAGGCAACCGTACGCGCGTGTGCGGAGAAGGCGCCACGAGGCCGTTCACGCACCGTCCTGACCTGGTGGTCAACGACTCGTGTGACGAGTACCCCTTCGCCGCAACGCATGAAGGGGGGCGGAACGGAGCCTTGTGCGCAGATGTCATCCCGCTGCTGGAAAACGGGGTCTGGCAGTTCTACGGAGATCCCGCCGCTCCTGACGTCACGGGTAACGAGCCCTGCATTCGAGGGCACGTTCCGCTCGAACAGAACACTGCCGCCGGGGGTAAGCTCGGCAGCAATAGCCAGACAGAACGCATCATCCCCGACGAAAAGTTCGAGGTTGTCATCACGAACTAGAAGTCGCTCACGGCATCTGCCCGCTTGATCTGTAGGCCTCTTCGGTAGCTGCCGAAGAGGCCTACAGGCACTTGATTGGATACGATTTGTCCGAGTCCCCTGAAAGCACCTGGGGTTGGGTCAGGGATATGAGCGGAGTGTGCGTCAACTTCACTCACCGAGCAACCCCGGAGGCGATACTGGCGAGCTTCGGCGCCTCTGTTGAATGCCTGGAAGAGATCACTCTGGAGCAGGCCCACGAAGCACTTGGACCACCAAGTAACCACTCGCTCGTCCGGGCTGGAACGTCCGGAGACTGGGGGTTTTGCATTGAGACCTTCGGGGCGATCTCCGTGCGCAGGGACGTGCTGGAAGAGCTGTCCTCAAGGAGCCGCTCCATCACTGCTTCATGTGGAGCTGACGCATTCCACGTGGTCGCAAGCTGGCAGAACGGCGAAGAGGTTGAGACTTTCGAGCCCGGCTACCGCCCCTCACTGAGAGCGAAAAGCCTTCATCCTCTTTGTGATGAGACTGACATGGTGTCTTCACGAAACCCCGGGGTCTCGGCAATCGTCGCGGCCTTCTCTGCGATCGCCGATAAAACCGGGGTGAGCATCCCGTTCGAACTAGCCGCCGGCCCTCTGCTCAGCGGGGTAGCCCCGATGCGGGACAGCTCCACCCAGAACCAGGAGAACGGAGCCAGAAAAAACCTCGGGAGAAAATTGCCGGGCCTGCAATTCCCGTCGGTATCTGAGTAAGTTCTGTGGCGCAAGAAAAGGGGCCCCTGCTGCCCAGCGGGGCGATATTGACCCGAAACGCTTTGAGTTCGGGCTCGTTGATGGTGTGTGAGTGATCTGGTGGGGGACGCGCGGACGTGGTCGCCGAACGCGCAGGAAGCCGTGCGGTTGCTGGCGGTTTCCGCGTTGGTGGAGGGCCGGGACCGGGTGGAGGTGGCCGCCCTGTTCAAGGTGTCGGTCAAGGCCGTGGACAACTGGTGGACGAGGTGGCAGACCGGTGGCCGGGACGCGCTGCTGTCGCGCCCGCGAGGCCGCCGCGTGGGCGAGCACCAGGTCCTGTCCGAGGCCGAGCAGGCGGCTGTACGGCAGGCCGTCCTTGATCACACCCCCGCCGGCCTGGGGCTTTCGGGTCAGCTGTGGACGCGGGGGCAAATAGGCGAGCTGATCTTCAAGCTGTACGGCGTCCGCTTCACCGAGCCCGGGGTGGGCAAGTACCTCAGGCGCTGGGGGCTGACCTTCCAGCGTCCGGACAAGCGGGCGATCGAGCAGGACCCGGAAGCGGTCCGTCTCTGGCGCGAGAAGACCTGGCCGGCGATCCGGGCCAGGGCGAAGGCGGAGAACGCCGAGGTTCTCTTCGCCGACCAGGTCGGTGTCCGCTCGGACCAGGTCACCGGCCGCACCTGGGGCGCCAAAGGCTCCACCCCCATCGTCCGCCGGACCGGGAACCGGTTCTCCGTGAACGCGATGTCCGCGATCAGCACCCGTGGCCGGATGCACTTCATGGTCTTCACCGAGTCGTTCGACGCGAAGGTCATGTGCCGCTTCCTGGACCGGCTCGTCGGGCACTTCGACCACAAGGTCCACCTGATTGTCGACCGGCACTCGGCCCACCGCTCGAAGACCGTCCGGGCCTGGCTCGCCGACCACCAAGACCAGATCGAGCTGCACTTCCTGCCCTCGTACTCACCCGAACTGAACCCCGACGAGCTCGTCAACGCCGACCTCGAACGCAGCCTGCCCCACACCCACCGGGCCAGGAACCAGGCCGAACTCGCCGCCGAAACCCGAAGGTTCTTCCACAGACGCCAGCGTCAACCACACATCGTCCGCGGCTACTCCGGCGGCCCGCACGTCCGCTACGTCCTGGACAAGAACCCCATGAGTTTCTGATCAATAGAGGCATGACGCATCGCATCGAGTTCGATGAGGCTTGTTGAGTTGCTCTACGGCGCCGTCGAGTGGGTGCGACAGGGGGGCCGCGTGTGGACAACGAACTATCGCGGAGTGGCTGGAGGCTGAAGCGGGGATGATAAGAGCTCGTAACGCGATATGATCATGTTACGAGCTCTTTGAGAGCGAAGCTCATCCCGCTCAGACTCATTACGTAAATTGCCTACCAGGCACAGTGGGTGGCTTCACTGAAGCTACTTTGTGCGCAGAGGGGCTATTGGAATGTTGGGATCAGTCTTCCTCGTGTGCCACCACTCAAGGATGTTCGATCTCACCATCAAAGTGAACCAAGAGTGTTCGCTCGGCGATGCATCGGGCGCAGCCGCAGCGGAGTCTTCTGCGGGGAAATCCAGGGTGATGACCCATTGCTCATCGCGCATGCTGTCGCAGACAACATCTACTGTTGCGATGAGGCGAATCCCGTCCCCTTCAGGCTTTACGGCTACCTGAGCTATCCTGAATACAGGACTGCCCGGTTCGCTAAAGCCCTCTGAAAGCATTGCATTGAGGGCCGCCGGGCCTTGCTCCTCATTCATATGTCCCACTCTAGCAGGCTGCTGCAGCCCTACTAGAGGCCGCCGATGCGATATGGCCAGGCTGGTAGTACGCGGTGATGATGCCCTGAGGGCTTACACCGCTTCCACCGATCGGGCCGTTGTTAAAAACGACCTTGAACGTCATAGGGGGGCATTGGGAGAGGTTCTGGTAGTAGAACCCGAAGCTTTGCTTCCCGCGGGATACCGTGTTCGCGATCATGGCGCTGTTGTACCCGTGCTTCGGGGCCAGGTGGCGGTACCCCCACGTCGACGTCCCGCAGCGAAGTGGAACGTTGACGAATCCTCGCGTGAAGTTCTTCACTATATGATTCGTTGACTTCCCAGCACACGGGTCTGCTGCAGCGGCTGGACTGGCTGATGCGACCATAATGGATGTGGAGACCACGGCCAATGTGGCACCGATGCTGAAAAAGCGGCGCGCGAGGTTCATTTTATCTACTCAATCCCCGTAGGTGCAACGGAATAATTGCACTCTGTCGATCTGGTCGCAGATGACTATAGGTTGTTTTGATGAAATTTTGAAGTCATATCAAAATGATGGCTTAAAGACGACCTTCGTGGTGGTCTGCAACGGAGCTGACAGTGTTGTTGCGGCCCGTGGCGCTCGCGGGCATGCCGACGGCCCGGCTGGCGTACCCGGAGCTTGCCGGGCTTCACGACTCCGGGCGCGATGAGGATTGTTCGAGAATAGTGAGCCTCTTCCAACCTGGCGGCACTGACCGCGTGTTGGACCATCCTGCGCAACGACGAAGCTCCTGGTAGACGAGTTCTCGACCAAGATCACCCGTGTCCGCCAGGAGCTTCGCGTGCTTGTCTATCCGTCCTCGATCGACTTGTCCACCCGCACCCTGCGGTTCCTGTCCGGACAACTCACAGCCAGGCGACAGGAGATCGGGACACGCTGGCGGCGCCTTCCCGTGGCACGGCAGGCCCTGCTCGCCCTGGCCCACCTGCGCTGCGGCGACACCTACGCCCAGCTCGCGGCCGGGTTCGGCATCGGGATCGCAACCGTCTACCGCTACATCCGTGAGGCCATCGAGGCCCTGGCCGCCCTCGCCCCGCCCCTGACCGAGGCGATGAAGACCATCCGGACGAAGGCGTTCGCCATCCTCGACGGCACCCTGCTGCCCATCGACCGTATCGCCGCCGACACCCCGTACTACTCCGGGAAACACAAACGCCACGGCATGAGCGTCCAGGTCCTCACCGATCCGTTCGGCCGTCTGCTCTGGGTCTCGCCGGCTCTGCCCGGCTCCACCCACAATCTGACCGCCGCTCGACAGCACGGGATCATCGACGCACTCGCCGCAGCGGGCGTCAAGTGCTGGGCGGACAAGGCGTACCAAGGAGCAGGCAGGCCCGTACGGGTCCCGTTTCGGGGCCGCCGCCTCAAGCGATGGAAGCGCCGCCACAACACCACCCACGCCAAAATCCGCTGTGTCGGCGAGCAGGCCATGGCCACCCTCAAGGGCTGGCGGCTCCTGCGGAAACTCCGCTGCAGCACCAACCGCATCACCAACATCGTGAAGGCCGTCCTCGTCCTTCACCACGCATCCGTGTGAGGTTGGAAAAGGCTCACTGGCATCCGTTCTGGGCCACTCCGGCGGGCCGTACGCCTGCGGCGCGGGTTGAGCTGCGGCAGCGGGCCGCTGACGGCCGCCGGGCCCGGGGCGCGGCGTGAGGTACGGCGGTGACCTGTCGGAGCGGCAGGAGGCGATCATGCGCGTGATCCGGTCCTGGATCGTCGAGCACGGGCAGGCCCCAACGATCCGGCAGATCGGTGAGCGGGTCGGCCTCTCCTCCACCAGCTCGGTCGCCTATCAGCTCGGCCGCCTCGAAGAGTGGGGGCTGATCACGCGGACGGGCAGAGGCTGGAAGACCTGCTACCTGGGGAGCCCTCGTCGCGGCCTGAGGAGCCGCTGACCCTCCGCGCCGCCGGTAGGGTGCTGGCAGACCGTGCCGACATGGAGTGTGCGGGACAGGTCCGGGTCCCGGGAGTACGGCTCGGACCCCTGGTGCCGGTGGCATCCCTGCTACCGGCGCCAGGCCCCTCTTCTGAGGGGTGCTGGGTCAGTCGTCGTCAGGTGCGGTGCCGATCCAGGCGACCGGTGCGCCGTCGGGGGTGAGGCCCCAGTGGGGTGTGCGGGTCTCGTGGCCGGTGTCCTGTACGCAGATCCGTCCCCACCGGCCGTGCTTGCCCTCGCACACCCGGGCCAGCACGGCGGTGCCGCCCTCGCGTACGGCGGTCTCGTACCGGTCCTGGAAGACCTGTAGCTCGCTGCGCAGTTCTTGGCCGCTGCGGGATTCCTCTTGCCGGATGAGGGCTCCGAGCCGCTGTACCTCGGGGTCCGAGAGAATCGCCGCGATCCGCTCCTCGCTGTTCATGCGGTGGTCTCCTGCGTCCAGTCGAGGCCGAGTGCGGCGAAGGCGCCGAGTTTCTCGGCGCTCAGCTTGGCGCGCCTGTTCTTGTGGTTGGAGAGGAACACCCCGGCCTGGACCTGGTGTTCCTGTCCGTCGATGAGGACGGTTTCGGTGTGCTGGCGGGGGACCTTCAGGTGTCCCTCGCGCTGGACGTACTGAGCGAGCGCGGTGATACCCCGCTCGAACGCCGCGCCCTTGCCGCCCTTCCCGGCCGCCGTCGGGGCGGCGGGAGCGGTGTCGGTCCGGCGCTTGAGCCCGAGGGCCTCCAGGCGTTCGCGCTGCTCGGGGCTGAGGGTGTCCCAGACGTCCGGGGCGGTCTGGCGGGTGGTCCAGGTGCCGACGTCGACGCCGTTGACCGTGACGCCGGGAAGCAGTTCGACGCTGCCCTGTTCCTCGGCCAGCAGGACGCGGGCGGCTGCGTAGTGGCGCTGCCAGTCGACCGGCCACCCGGGGTTCCACTCGGGATCGATGGCCTCCAGGGCGCGGCGGCGCTCCTCGGCGCGGGCGGGGTCGGTGCCGAGCCCGCCGGGGCGGCGCAGGTTGCTGAGCCACTGCCCCAGCGCCACCCCGTCCCAGACCGCGTTCCTCGGGCAGGCGAGGGTGGAGTGGACGGCGTAGTAGGAGCGGGCAGCACCGAAGTTCTTCCAGAACCCCGCGTCACCGACCGACCAGACCATGCCCACCTCGTTCAGCAGGTCCACCCGCCACGCCTTCAACGTCCCGGCCTGGAACGCGCGGCGCTGCTCGCTGACCCAGCTCCCCAGTGCGTAGGTGTCGCCGTCGTCGCCCGACTTCACCGTGGTGTCGCTGGGGACGCGGGCGTGTCCGTGTTCCTGGACCCAGGTCCGCAGGGTGTTGTAGCCGGTGAGCCAGATTTCGCTGTCCGGGCGCAGGACGCGGGTGCGCAGGAACAGGGCGACGGCTTCGGGGTCGCGGGGGAGGGAGAACCGCAGCAGCGGCGTCGTGAGAGGCGCGATACCCGGCGAGGCGTCGTCCTCGTCCTGGTCCTCCCCACCCTCTTCAACGCCTCCCTGTTCGTGGCCGCCGTCATCGTCGGTGCCGGCCGCCGCGGCTTCCCGTTCCTCGTCCTGCTCCTGGCCGTCGTCCTCGCCGTGCTGCTCGTTGTCCTGGTCGTCGTGCTTGGCGGCCGGGGCCTGCGGGTCGAGGGCGAGCACGGACGTGATCTGTCCGCGCGCGGTCGTGGTGGGCAGCGCCATGCGCTCGATGACCCGGTCATCGTGGGCGCGCAGCCCCTGGAGGATGGCGACCAGGCCGCGGTAGCTGGAGGACGCCATCATGTCGCCGGGGTCCTCCCCGGGCTCCAGGAAGACGGGCACGATGATGCGGGACACCTTGCCGTCGCCGGGTTCCTGGCGCAGCGCCCGCCCGATGATCTGCACGATCTCCACCGGCGACGAGCGGGTGTCCGCGAAGACCACCGCGCCGACGCCACGCTTGCCCCGGATGTCGACCCCCTCACCGAGGACCCGGCAGGACGCCAGGAAGCCGAGTTCAGTGACCCACCCCTCGGCGTCGATGCCGTCGGCGTACCGGGTGAGGACGTCGCGGCGGTGGGTGGCGGGGTGTTCGCCGGAGAGCCACTCCGCCCCGACGCGGGCCGGGTAGGCGGCGGGGTCGGCGGCGTGCAGCCGCGCGGCGGTCTCCGGCATGGCGCGGGCGAAACTCATCGCGTCCAGCGTCCGGCTGTGGAACGTCATGTAGGAGCGGACGCCGGTCTCGTCGGCGTGCTTGAGCAGCGCGGCCTGGAGGGCGGCGAGCCGGCGGCCCCGCTGCTCCTCCAAGGAGGCGTCCTTGCTGAGCGGTGACGGATCGCGGATCTCCAGCACGTCCACCTCGAACCGCGCGAGAATCCCTCGCTCGACACTTTCCATGAGGCCGGTTTCGTGGAGGACGGGCCCGTACAGGGTGGTGTCGTCCATCGAGGCGACGAGCCGCCCGCCCAGCACCTCCCCGCCGTCCGCGCCGGGCTGGCCGCCGTCGGCCTTCTCCTCGGTCGTACGCGGGCCCGCTTCCCAGAGCGGGGGGTGGCGGTCATGTAGAGGCGGCGGGCGGCGGGGATGCGGTCCTGGTGGTGGACGGACGCCCAGGCCTTCGAGCCGTCGCCCGATGTCCTGTGCGCCTCGTCGACCACCAGGAGGTCGAAAGGGGCCATTTTCTGGCCGTAGGAGCCGCGCAGCGCCCGTTCCAGCACGCCCGGCGCGGCCGCGTCCGGGGTGTCGTCCTGGTCGTCGGCCAGGCCCTGCCCGGCGAGGGAGGCGTACGTCGCGAACACCAGCATCGGCCCGCTCGACGCCCAGAGGGCGAGCTGGGTCGGGTTGGTCGTGCACCGCACGCCGAGCGCTTCCAGCAGCGGGTCCGCGCCGAGCGAGCACACCGCGACGGCCGGGCCGTTGTGCCCGGCCCGGCGCCATGCCTCGATCGTCTGCGTCAGCAGGTCCAGGGTGGGGACCAGCACGCCGATCACTCCGTTCGGGCACAGCCGGAGCGCGGCGACGGCCGCCGTGACCGTCTTGCCGGTCCCGGTGGCCATGTGGACCTGTCCGCGCAGCCCGCCTGCGGGCAGCGCCCCGTCGGCCGGGAGGGAGAGGCCCGACACGATCCGGTCGACGGCCTCTACCTGGTGCGGCCGGAGGGTGATCCCGGACCCGTTCGCCTGCGGTGTCTGCTGCATACCCCTATGCTCCTCGCTACGCGCTGCCCAAATGCGGTACGTCTGATGCACAATCTAGCATCGAATCTAGATCAGTGCTGATACACTTGTCTCATGACTGATCCAGTGAGCGTTGAATCGCTGCTCGAAGAGGCCCGTCTCGCCAAGGCGATGCCGCCGCCGGAGGAGCGCCTGCGGCTGCGTGAGGCGGCCGGGCTGACCCGCGCCCAGGTCGCCACCGCGGTCGGTGTCGCGCGCGGCACGGTCCTTGCCTGGGAGAGCGGGAAGAGTGACCCGACCCCGCCGGGCCGCCTGCCCTACCTGCGCCTGCTGGAGGGCTTGGCCGAGCTTCACCCCGCCCCGGTCGACCCGGCGGACAACCCGATCGGGGCGCTGTTCAACGACCGGCCGTACGGCACCGCCCCCGTACCGGCCGCCGCCGAGACGCCCGCCGTCGCGGTGCCGGCCGCGCTGACCGGGCTGGTGACGCTGCGCGGACCGGACGGTCTCGCCATCGAGGGCGACCCGGGCCCGTGCGTGCGCTGCGGCGTCGAGACGACGTTCCAGTCCACCGACGGCCGCCCGCTCCACTCCGGGGGCCTGTGCCAGCGCCCCGCCCCCGTACGCCCTCAGGCCGCACCCCCGGCGCCCCCACCCCCACACCTGCCTCCGTGCCCGCCGCTGCGGCCCCGGCCCCGGTTCCCCCCGTGGCGTCGCCGGTCGCGGCCCGGGTGCCGACCCGCCCCAGCGCCGGTCCAAGAGCGCCGCGCGTGCGGAGGCTGACCTGATGGGCCTGATCCGGGGTGCGGTCGAGCAGGAGGCCGAGCGCGCCGGCGGGACGAGGACGCCGCGCTGAAGGCGTTGACCGCGAGGGCGATCCCCGACGCCATGCACCTGTTCGACCAGACGCGGGCCACGGCCCGCTACGAATACACCGCCTACCCGGCGCTCCCCGACATCCTGCACAAGCCCTCGAAGAAGGAGCCGGATCAGATCTGGGAGGCCCGCCCCAACTACACCAACCCCGCCTACTCGATGCGCGCCGCCGAGCGGGACGTCAAGGTCACCGCCCTGGACGTCAACGCCGCCTACCTGTCGGCGCTGAAGGTGTGGCTGCCGATCGGGAAGCTGGAGCACACCAGCGGATCGGACGGGGTCGGTCCGAAGCGGTCCGGGGTCCACCTGGTCACCCCGCCCCTGGACCCACCCACACCTGCCCAGCCCGCTCGGGGACCGCGACGAGCCCGGAGCCCTGTGGATCACCGACGCCACCCTGCGTCTCCTGCTGCGCCTGTCCGGCCCCAAGTGGGGCCTCACCCAGGCGCCCACCGTCCACGAGTCCTGGACGTCGGGCGCGACCGAGAACTTCCTCGACGCCCTGAGGAAGCTGTTGGTGACCGCCCGGTCGGAGGCGATCAAGGCGGGGGACCGGCTGCTGCTGGAGTACGTCAAGGCCATGTACTCGAAATTCGTGAGCACCATGGGGGAGTCGCAGCACAACCGGGAGATGGTCCGCCCGACTGGATGCACAACATCCACTCCCAGGCGTACGCGCTGCACTGCGGCCGGGCGTACAAGGCCCACCAGGCCGGGCTGGAGGTCGTCGCGCTGAAGAACACCGACGAGCTGCACGTCACCGGTGGGGACTGGAGGCAGGTGTTCACCGAGGGCGGGGTGTGTCCGAGCTGAAGATCAAGCAGGGCGACGGCAAGACGTCCGGTGAGTACCTGGTCGGGAAGGTGGGCGGCTGATGGCCGGGCGGTGGATGGAGTTTGGGAAGTACGGGGCGGCCGGAGCGCCGGGGCGGAGGCGCTCGGGATCGCCATGGAAGGGATGGTGCGCGGTATCGCCTCGCCGGTCGACAGCGAGCGCGGGCTCGCCGCCGCCTGAACTACCTCACCAAGTCCGACGCGGGTACGAGGCGATGGACCGGGCCGGGATCCACGTCTCCCCCGGACCCTGATGGCCTGGCTCGCGGAGGAACGCACCCCGAACCGCGCGAACCTGGCCCGGCTGGACGCGGCGTACTGGGATCTGCGCCGCCGCAACGTCGCCGCGGATCTCAAGGCGCGGCTGAACAACGGCGGGCGCGGGACCCGGGTGGAGATCAACCCGGTGAACCAGGCAGGGGTGGAGCAGAAGTACCGGCGCGACCTGGCCCCCCGCAGCGTCAACGTGCGCGGCGTCTGGGACCGGGCCGTGGACGCGTGGATGGACGACGACCTGGCCGAGCTGGACGCGGTGTGGGACGAGATTCTCGACCTGATCGGCTCGGACTACGACGGCTACAGCTACGTCTCCTCGATCGGCTGGGCCGCCTGACACCGGCCCTAT